>NZ_CP096980.1:0-2416250 GCF_002006355.2 Clostridium felsineum DSM 794
AATCAGCAATTACTCTATCTGCTATCTTTACTGCTTTTTTATGGTCATCTTTTTCGTCTATATTAAACATCTTTGCAAGTTTATTAAGAGTATATATTCCCTTTATTGGCTTCTTATTTTCTCCTAAAGCCTTTAAATTTCTAGCTGTAGTTTCAACTACATGGACATAGCATGCTGTTCCTGCTGCAACTGCTCTTAAGAAATTTCTAGCTACTATTGTATCAGCATCTGCACCACAAACACCTCTTGGAGATTTTGGAGTTATTCTACATGGGCCATTAGCACAAAGCTTACAACAGACTCCTTCTTTACCAAATTTACATTTATTCTTTTGGCTTTCCACTCTATGTTCTGATGTTTCAACATTGTTTAAGCTGCATATAAAATTACGAAGAGTTTGATCTGCGTCATCGCAAACATGACAATTTTGACATTCACTCATTATAAATCCTCCTTGAAACTATACTCTTTAGGTATAGTTTTTATTTTATAGAAAGGGACTATTTTTAAGTCCCTATTTTTTACTTTTATTTTTTAAATCTTCAAAATTTACTTCTTCAAGTTTTTTAACTAAATCTTCTCTAATTCGGGAAAGTTCATTATGTATTTCACAAATTCCTGTACGTTTTGCATTACAATAAGCAGAATCTGTTATACACCTATTAATACATATTGGTCCATCAATTGCCTCAATTACTTCTCTTAAATTAATATCTTTAGGCGGTTTATTCAGTGCATATCCTCCCTTTACACCTCTATAAGATTTTACAATACCACTTTTTATAAGTTTTCTTAAAAGCTTAAGTAAAAATCTTAAAGGAAGCATCTCGTGTTCAGCTATGGTTGCTGCATCAACTTTTTGTTCATATCCAAGTTTAGTTAAATATAGTACAACTCTCATACTATAATCTGCTTCTTGTGTTATCCTCATATCTTTCTCCCGTTTAAAAGTATACCTTATTGGTACAGTTTTAATATACTACTTTATTTTTCCTTTGTCAATACACTTTTCTATATTTGCCCAGTTTTTATAAAGTTTTTAAATTTTCCGTTTTTTATGAGCTTTATAAAATAGTACATTATAATAACAAAGCCTATTATCTCTGAGCTGTAGTAGACTGGATCTGTTAAAAGCCTTGTAATGCCTTCACCTGCCCAGTTCCCATCTGGTCTCCTTGGAAACGTCCATCCCAGAAATGGCCAAAGAAGTATTCCTGTATATAGCCACATACTATCAAGTATAAGATGAATTAAACTTCCTATACCTAGCATTAAAATTCCGTTCTTTTTATATTTTAATTGTCTATAAATGCCAATTAAAAGCAATACTGCTGAAAACAAAATGGTATGTCCAAATATTCTACTATTATGAAATACATTTCTAAAAAAAACCGCTCCTATAGGCTTATCGATAAGATCTGGAAGTATAGATCCAACAAGCAAGAATCTATAATCTATATCTTTTTTCTTATTAAGAATGGTATTTTCACATATCTTAACTACTCCCGTGGTTAATCCTAAATGTCCAAAGAATATCATGTTTTACTCCTTCTCTTATATAATATTTACATCATTTTTCTTCATTATACCTACTATTTGATCACTTGGAATCTTATCAGTTACAATAACATCTATATCCTCAAAATGAGCAAACTTATATGTTCCACCAAAATAAAACTTACTGTTATCCATAACTATATATACAACCTTACTATTTCTCATTATTGCCTTTTTAGTATTTCCATCCTCTACTTCAAAGGTAGTAACACTATTATCATATAAATCCACTCCACAGCTTCCAATAAACGCTTTATTAAATTTGTAATTAGATATGACATCTATGGTCATGGAACATGCATACCCATTTAAATCCTTAGATAAAACTCCACCTGTGGAAATAACCTTTATATTATTCTCCATATTTAATACAGAAATTATATCGATCATATTTGTTATAACTGTTACCTTTTTATCACTTTTCGATAGAAGCTCTGCTAACATTATATTAGTAGTTGATATGTCCAAGAAAATTGTTTCATCATCTTCGATTAAATCAAAAGCTTTTTTAGCAATTATAAGCTTTTCCCTTATATTTGCACTTCTTCTGTCACTTATCTTGTTATAGTGAGCTGTTTTTCTTATTGGTATCGCTCCACCGTAGGTTCTTTTTAAAAAGTTATTATTCTCAAGATATCTAAGGTCTTTTCTTATACAATCCTCTGTAACATTAAATCTTGAACTTAGATCCTTTACTATTACTTTTCCTTCTCTATTTAGTAATTCCAGAATTATATCATATCTTTCTCTTGCAAACAAAGCAGAATACCTCCATTATTATAGATAAAATAAATTATACCACAAGTAATATAACAAAACACCCTTAAAACAAGCATACATGCCTAATCTTAAGAGTGTTTCTACGTTTACTATAACACTTTATTTAAAAATTCTTTAGTTCTATCTTGTACAGGTTTTTTAAATATGTCCTCCGGATTTCCCTGCTCTACTATATATCCATCAGCCATAAATATTACTCTATCGGAAACTTCTCTTGCAAAGCCCATTTCATGGGTAACAACCACCATTGTCATTCCCTCTTTTGCAAGATCCTTCATTACATTAAGAACTTCCCCAACCATTTCAGGATCTAGGGCAGAAGTAGGTTCGTCAAAAAGCATTATATCTGGATTCATAGCAAGTGCCCTAGCTATGGCAACTCTTTGCTTCTGACCTCCTGATAATTTATTAGGATATGCATCTGCCTTATCTTTAAGTCCAACCTTATCAAGAAGCTTTAATGCCGTTTTTTCAGCTTCTTCCTTTGATAATTTACCTAATTGTACAGGTGCAAAGGTTATGTTTTTTAAAACACTTAAATGTGGAAACAAGTTGAAGTTTTGAAAAACCATACCTACGTTTTCTCTTAGCTTATCTATATTAACCTTTTTATCAGCTATATCTTTTCCATCAACAATTAGTTGTCCTGCTGTTATCTCTTCAAGACCATTCATACATCTTAAAAGTGTACTTTTTCCTGAACCAGAAGGTCCTATTATACAAACAACTTCATTTCTAGCTATTGTAACATTTATTTTTTTCAATACTTCATTAGAGCCATAGCTCTTTTTTAAATCTTTAACTTCTATTGCTACATCCTTACTCATATTTTAACATACCTCTCAATCTTCCTTGATAAAATAGATAACAATTTAATTATTACAAAATACATAATCGCAACTATTACCCATATCTGGAACGCCTTAAAGGTAGCTCCTATTATTATCTGCCCTGTGTTTGTTAATTCTTGTATTCCTATAACAGATAAGATTGATGTATCCTTAAGTGAAATTATAAACTGATTTACAATTGATGGTATCATTACTTTTACTGCTTGTGGGAATACTATCTTAAGCATAGCAGTTCTATATGGTATACCTAAGCTTCTCGCTGCTTCCATTTGTCCTTGATCTATTGAAAGGATACCCCCTCTAAAGATCTCAGACATATATGCTCCTGCATTTAGACTCACTGCTATAATTCCTGCAACTACTGGATTTATTTTTAATCCTGAAAGACCTGGTATTCCAAAGAATATGAAAAATGCTTGTACTAGAAGAGGTGTTCCTCTTATTATATCTACAAACCATCTTGCTAAAGCTTTAAGTACTCTACTACTGCTTATACTAAAGAAGCCAAATATTGCTCCAATGAAAATTGCAATAACCATTGCTACAACTGTTATAAATAAAGTCATACCAAGACCTTTTAAAAGCTCTGGTGCATACTGTTTAACTATATTTGTTTCTTCCGGTTTAACAGCTTTTGCACTTTTACCTGTCTTTATGTATTTACTAATGACTTTATCATATTCACCATCTGCTTTTATTTTTTTAAGACCATCATTAAACTTCTTTAAAAGTTCTTTGTTGCTGCCTTTTTTTACTGCAAATCCATATGGAGAAGTTGTAATCTTTTTATCCCCAACTATTCTAAGTTCTGAATTTTTATCAATTGATACCTTATAAGCTATTACAGGATAATCTTCAAGCGTTATATCTGCATTACCATTCATAACTGCTTGGAACATTGAAGGACTATCGTCAAAATATTTTAATGTCAATCCATATTTATCTTTATTTGCTTCTGCATAAGCCGCTCCAGCTGTTCCTTTTTTTAGCGCTGCTGTTTTTCCTTTTATGTCTTTTATGCTTTTAATGCTTGTATTATTTGATTTTGTCACTATACATAGACCTGAATCATAATATGAATCTGAGAAGTCTAAGGTTTTCTTTCTCTCATCATTTATACTCATTCCAGAAATTGCTCCGTCAACTTGATTTGATTGAAGTGCTGGTATTATACCGTTGAAATTCATAGGTTTTAAATCATACGTAAAGTTTTCTTTTTTAGCTATAGCATTTAAAATATCTATATCTATTCCTTGATAGTCACTTCCAGATTTAAACTCAAATGGTGCATAGGTCGCATCTGTTGCTATTGTATATTTCTTGCCAGAAGCCTTATTATCATTATTACTATTTTGGCATCCTGTTAATACTAATCCAAAACACATTATTATAGCTAAAACTACTAATAAAAATTTCTTTTTCAAATTAACCCCCCCAAAGTTGTGTTCACTAATTTAATGTTAATATGTTATGAAACCATATATTATTTCAAACAAAAAAGCTAATGTAATAATTCATTAACTTCTTGAATTGGTTTTTGTTGTAATTTTTAAGCCACATTTCAAGCTTGTTGCTGATTTTTAAAAATAGCAACACTATTATTCGTCAATTATCAACATATTAATATTATATTAATTAATATATTAATTGTCAACTAAAAGCTTGCATAAAGCATTTTAAAATCCTGCAAAACAAGGGGTTAATACCAATTTGGTACTAACCCCTTATGATTAAATTATATTCAAGATATTGTCACTTATTTTACCAGCTTCATCTACAATAATTTCTACAGCCTCACTTAATTTTTCTCTATTCGCTACTATAACTGTTATTCCGTTTTCTCTTAAGATATCTGCTATTTTTTCATACTCTTTGGAATCTAAATAATATACCTTTTGCCCTAAATCAAATAACTTCTTCTCTAATTTTATTGCAAAACTTATATTTGTCTCTTTATTATCTCCATTAATTGCAATTAGCTTTCCTAATTCTTTGAATTTATTTTTTCTATCTTCCTTGGTAACAAGTCTTTTCGTTTCCCTCTCCTTCTTTGAAACCTCTGCACTTCCTAAAATAATTCCACCACCACTTGTATTAAATTTATCTATTATTACAAATCTTCCAAGTGCTTCATTATCTCCAAAAGCATCAAAACATATAGGCTGCTGTGATTTTATAACTATTTCTGCAACATCATTTTTATTTATGTGATCTGCTCCTGTTATTTCCTGAAGCGTAGCTGCGTCTATAACCTTTTTTATCTTTTCAATTTCTATTTCTATTTCTTGAGTTGCAATTTTAAGCTTATACTTCTTTCCTTTTAAGAAAGGTTCCTTTCCCATCCAAAATACATTTGCATTAAAAGAATTTGAAACTGTTATGCCGCTATCCTTATGACATATAATCTCGCCTCTTTTGTTATAGAACTCATCCTCTACTGTTATTCCCACAGACATCTTAGCAGAAACCTCATCAGTCTTGTCCTTATCCTGCCAAAACTCTACAGATTTAACCTTTGTTGTTTTTAAGGAAGGATAGAAAACTACCTCATCGCCTTCCTTAAGACTTCCCGATTCTATTCTTCCTGCTATAATTCTCCTGTTATCAAACTTGTATATATCTTGAATAGGGAATCTTAAAGGCTTTTTTTCAATTCCCTTATCTTTCTCTATACCATCCATAGTATCTAATATACTCTTACCTTTATACCAAGACATTTTTTCTGACTTTTTAGCTACATTTTCTCCAAGAAAAGCTGATATAGGAATATAACTTTCTGGATGTATATTTAAATTACCTAAAAACTCATTAAATTGAGTTACTATTTCGTTATATCTTTCTTCAGAATAATCTACTAAATCCATTTTATTCACTGCTACATAAACTTTCTTTATTCCCAAAAGTGATAAAATATAGCCATGTCTTTTGGATTGCTCTTGTATACCTTCTTTTGCGTCAACAACAAGTATTGCTGCCTCTGCACTTGCTGCTCCAGATATCATATTTTTAAGAAATTCCTTATGTCCTGGGGCATCTATTATAACGTAATCCCTTCTTTTTGTAAAAAACTGAATCATAGTTATATCTATAGTTATTCCTTGTCTCTGCTCTTCTTCAAAGGCATCCAAGAGAAAAGCATACTCAAATTTCTTTCCTTCTTCCTCTGAGATCTTTTTTACCTTTTCTATAGCTCCATCAGGAAGAGCTTTTGTATCGTAAAGAAGTCTTCCTATTAAAGTAGACTTACCATGATCTACGTGACCAACAAATACTACATTTAAATTTTCTCTTAAACTCATAATTTATCCTCCTACATATATCCGTACTTTCTAAGTTTTTCAAGTGCATGTGGATCCGCCTTATCTTGAGCTCTTCCACTTCTCTCTGTTTCATTTGTACTTTTAAGCTCTTCAATTATTTCATCAAGATTTGAAGCATTTGAGTCTACGGGTGTTGTACATGGTGCACAGCCAAGACTTCTATACCTCTTTCCATTCTTAGAAAAATATAAACTAACAACAGGAATGTTTTCTCTTCTTATGTACTCCCATATATCAAGTTCAGTCCAACCTAAAAGAGGATGTACCCTTATATGATTTCCTTTCTTAAAATCAGTTTTAAATTGATCCCATAATTCTGGTGGTTGATCTGTATAATCCCACTGTGAATCTGAATTTCTTTCACTAAATACTCTTTCCTTTGATCTTGAGCCTTCTTCATCTCTTCTTATTCCAACTATAAGTCCTTCAAATTTATATTTATCAATAACCTGCTGAAGTCCCTCAGTTTTTAATGCCTTACAGCACTCTAATCTACCCTTATGTGGTCCCATTCCATCATCCAAGGCTTGTCTGTTTGTATGCACAATTAAGTTCAAATCATACTTTTTAGCTACCTCATCTCTAAACTTAATCATCTCAGGAATTTTATGTGTAGTATCTACATGTATAAGTGGAAAAGGACAATTTCCAAAGAAAGCCTTCTGTGCAAGCCACAGCATTACTGTAGAATCTTTTCCTATAGACCACAACATTCCTAGTTTTCCAAAATGCTTATATGCCTCTCTTAAAATATAAATACTTTCTGCTTCTAATCTGTCTAAATGATCCATTTTTTAAAATCCTCCTTAATTTTTCTTTTCAAGCCCACATCTATATCTAATATTTCTTTCAAGCTTTGCAAACAATAATTTATCAAATACAAGTCCAAAGACTATGATAACTATCATAACCGCCATAACCTGACTTATATCTCCAAGTTCTCTTCCTGCCATAAGTACTTGCCCAAGGCCTTTAGTTGCTGATAACATCTCACCTGCCATAAGTGCCCTCCAGGCAAAAGACCAGCCTTGCCTCATACCTGATATAATTTCTGGAAGCGCTGACGGAATTATCACATTAAAATAAAGTATTTTACCCTTAGCCCCCATAGTTCTAGCTGCCTTAGCATATATAGGATTTATGTTTTTAACTCCTGATATTGTTGCAATAGCTATAGAAAATACTGAGCCTACAACTGTTACAAATATTATTGATCTCTCATCTATTCCATACCAAAGTATTGCAAAGGGTATCCAACATACACTTGGAAGTGTTTGAAGCCCAAGCATAAGTGGAGTTAAATTTTCATCTATATACTTATATTTGATACATATTAATGCCAAAATTATTCCTATAAATAGTGCTATTAAGTATCCTATGATAAGCCTTATGATACTTGTTCCAATTGCTATAAAAAGAGTATTATCATTAATAAGGTACACAAATACATTAATAACCTCTCCTGGGGATGGAAAAGTATATGACTTCCAAACACCTAGTACATCTACAAAAACCTTATACGTTAGCTCCCAAATTGCTATCAGAATTATATAAAACAGAACTCTTCTCAAAATCCCAATCACTGTCGTACTCTTGTTTTGCAACCTTCTCCACCTCCTCTTTAAGATCTTTCATTACCTCACTTGCAACATATGTTAAATCAAGGCTCTGAGGCTCTCTCGGTCTTGCTAATTTTATTTCAAATATATTCTTTATTCTTCCTGGATTCGCTGCCATTACCACAACTCTATCTGCAAGCATTACAGCTTCTTCCACATTATGTGTTACAAATATTATAGTTTTCCTAGTTTTTATCCATATGTTTTGAAGCTCAAGTTGAAGTATACTTTTTGTTTGACTATCAAGTGCTGAAAATGGCTCATCCATTAAAAGCACTTTTGAATCAAGAGTTAATGCACGCGCAAGTGCAACCCTTTGTCTCATTCCTCCTGAAAGCTCATGTATATAAGAATTTTGAAATTTAGTAAGATGCACCATTTTAAGATATTCAAGCGCTTTTTTACGTCTTTCTTCTTTTGATATATTCTTTACTTTCATTCCGAATTCCACATTATCTATTACCTTAAGCCAGGGGAAAAGTGCCGCTTCTTGAAACATAAATGCTCTATCTGGTCCCGGCATTTTTATTTCTTTATCATTTAAATACACTATTCCATTAGTTGGTCTTTCAAGTCCTGCAATTATATTAAGAAGTGTGGATTTTCCACAGCCAGATGGTCCAAGTAAACATATGAATTCTCCATCTTTTATAGAAAGATTCACGTTATCCAAGGTATGCACGTTTTTTTCTTTTGATATAAAATCCTTTGTTACACCTTTTATCTCTATTCCCAAAACTTTTACCTCCTTAAGTTTTACTTTTTAATCTCCTTATTTAAAAAGCTTAAATCAAACATATCTTTAAGATTTGCTTTGCTTTTTATAAAGCCTACCTTATAGGACCAATCTGCCATCTCTATAATTGCTTCTTTTTCTGGATCATTTGTAACTTTTATTCTTTTAAAGGACGAGTTTAATATTTTCTTTGATAAGCCTTTTCCTGTTACTTCTTTAAGCTGCCTATTTATAGCATCTTCAGCCTTTGATTCGTTGCCATTTGTCTTATCCGTTTCCTTAATAAGATTTTCAACAAACTTTTGAACTATATCTGGATGCTCTTTTATAAATTGTTTTCTTGCTACAACAATTGCTGTTGGATACTCTCCATTTCTCCATATATCCTTATAATTCAGTACAACCTTTGCCCCAACCTCCTTAACAAGTCTTGTCCCCCATGGTTCTGGAACTAGCGCTGCATCTATTGACCCCTTAGCCAAAAGAGTTTTTATGTCTGAATTTTCTGCCTCAACAATTTCAACATTTCCCCCTTTAGTCTTATCCTTAAGGCCATTTTCTGATAACAGAATTCTAAGGCTTAAATCTTGAGTGTTTCCATATTGGGGAATAGCAACTCTTCTATTCTTTAAATCTTTTACACTTTTTATATTTACATTTTTTCTTGAAACTAGTATTGCTCCTGCATCTGCTGCTCCTGCTATAACTCTTATATCACCATTTGATTTTGTATATGCATTTATAGCTGGTCCTGGTCCAATATATCCTATATCAACCTCTCCTGCTAATAAGGATTCAACCTCTGTTGATCCTGCGCTAAATTTCTCCCATTTGATTTTAGTATTCGTCCCTAGTGCTTTTTGAAGTGAACCATCATCCCTTTGAAGCAGTGCTTGTGAGTGTGTTATATTGGCAAAATACGCTATTTTAACCTGTGATGTTTTTTTATTTTTTGCTGCACATCCTGATAAAAGCCCCAAGGTAAATACCATTGTAATTAACAAAGCACCAATTTTTATTTTCTTCAATTCACTTCCCTCTCTTCCTAGTATTTATTTGCTTCCTTTCTACTAGTTACTACGATTTTTTCATTATTTTTTCTATCAATCATATGCCACTCTAGTTCTTCTTTCTTTTCACTTACATACATATAAGAACCATTACCACCTATATCTGCTCCTAAAAAGTACTTTATTGCCCTAACCTTGCATTCTTTAAGACATGCAGTACAACCCCAACAATCCTTAGGATATTTTATAAAAGCTTTTCCAGCTTCATTTTTGTATATTAAACTTCCAGGACATACATTTATGCATTTTTCACAACCTACACATTTATTTTCATCTACTTTAATGCTCATAAATCTCATCCCTTCCTATAAGTTTTCTATATACTATATTTATTTTTCCAGCTCTACACACGGAATTCACATATCTAAGAAAGTTATCATCATCCTTAGCTTTATAACTTTCATTTTGTTCATAACATTTCCACCTAGTTTCACGTCTAGCCTTTAAATGAGCAATTACAACCTTTGCTACATACAGCCTATCTATAAGTTCAAATATAAATAGAAGTTCATGCATGTCTTTAGCTTTTAAGGTATATGAAAGCTTTAAAAGCTCCTCTATTCTTTCCTCTGCTATGTTAAGCTTTTTCTCCGTATATCCATAATGCTGTGATATTCCTCCTGCATATTCATCCATAGTCTTTTGCATAGCTTCTTCTAACTCTTCAAAATTAAAATCACTTTCTCCATTAAAGAAGCCTGTTATTGTATGTACTATTTCTCCTATTTCCTCTTCTGTAACTGTATTTAACTGCTGTTTCTCTGCATATTCAACTGCATTTTCTGCTGCAATTTCACCCTCTGCAAAACAACCTGTAACATATTTTTTAGGACTACCTCCTGATACATCTCCTGCTGCATAAAGTCCTTCTATTGTTGTCTTTCTTTTAGTATCTACCCAGTACCCACTTGCTCCATGTCCGCCAACTATATAAGGTTCAGTACCTTCTATTTCTATATTGCTTAAGGCCGGATCTATTTTTCTGTCAAACCACTTTAAAGCCTGTGATGGAGCCATATTTAAATAAGCTTTAGTTAAATCCTCTACTTGATTTTCATTTATCCCTTCAGTTTTTAAATAACATGGACCATTACCACTTAAGTTCTCCATAACTGTACTATAAAGCCTATTTACCGTCGTAGGTTTTCCATACTTGTGTACATACTCTTCACCAAGTGAATTAACTTGAGGTGTTTTAACTCCTTGTGCTATAGTTCCAGTAGGTGCTATAGTATCCTTACATCTTAATGCTATAAATCTCATTTCAAAGGTAGTCATTTCTGCTCCAGCCCTTATTCCCATGGCATATCCAGCCCCTGTGTTAAAAGGTGAATACCACATCTTATGTCTTGAAAAACCAGGATTATTAGGTTTGTATATCCCTGAAGCTCCTCCTGTTGTACAGATAACTGCTTTTGCGTAAATAATATATATTTTAGGTTCTTTTACAGAAAAGCCTATAGCTCCTATGACCTTTTCATTCTTCACAATATAATCAACTATGTTAACTCCGTTTAAAATCTCCACATTGTCTTTACTTTTTAATTCTTTAACTAAAATTGGTTTTATATTTTCCCCATTGATTTTTATACTTCTTTTTCCTCTTTGTACATAATTTCCATCTTCATCTTTAAGTATTGTTAGCCCCATTTTCTCTACTGCTTCTGTTACATGATTAAGCCTTTTTGCCGCATTATATATTAAATCTTCTCTTACAACCTCACTAAATTCTCTTTTTACATAATCCGTAAAGGATTCAGGCGTCTCACCTTTTCCTATATATGCATTTAAAGCATTTACCCCAGCTGCAAGACATCCACTTCTCTTTATGTTCGACTTTTCTGCAATTAATATCTTTAGCTTGGATTTCTCTGAAGCACTAATAGCTGCAAAACATCCTGCTGCTCCTCCTCCAACTATGAGAAGGTCTGTTTTTAGAATACTCTGTATAATCTTCATATGATCCTCCTACAAAATTTCATGCTCCCTTAGATATTCAATTATATCTTGAACACATTGTTTCTCAGTATTTTCATAAGTTTTTACTGTTATATTAGGATTTTCAGGTGCCTCATATGGTGAATCGATTCCTGTAAAATTTTTTATTTCTCCATCTCTAGCTTTTCTATATATGCCCTTTGGATCTCTTTTTTCACAAACTTCAAGAGGACAATCAATATAAACTTCTACAAAATCTTCTCCTAAGAGCTTTCTTGCATTACTTCTATCCTCTTTAAATGGAGATATGAAGGTGGTTATTGTTATAATTCCTCCATCAGCAAACAATTTTGCTACTTCTGATACTCTCCTTATATTTTCAGTTCTATCTTCGCTTCTAAATCCAAGATCAGAATTAAGTCCATGCCTTAAATTATCTCCATCCAAAAGATAGGTTAAATAACCCATTTCATAAAGACTTTTTTCTAACAGTGATGCTACTGTGGATTTACCAGAGCCAGAAAGTCCTGTAAACCATAAAACAACTCCCTTTTGCTTTAACATTTTTTCTCTGTGCTCTCTTTTTATTTTGGTCTCTTGCCAAACTACATTTGTGCTTTTTTTATTATTCATACTCTCACCTCAAATTGCTTTTAGTGCTCTATCTATGTCTTCCAATATGTCATCCACATCTTCTATTCCAACTGACAATCTAACAAGATCATCATAGACAGACATTTTCTTTTTCTCTTCTTCTGTGTTTCTTACGCAAATGGTTGAACAAGGATGTATTATACTTGTCTTACAATCGCCCATGTTTGTAAGATATAATATAAGCTTTAACTTTCTTAAAAACTTATAGGCTATTTCCTTGCTTCCAAGCCTGAAGGTAAGTATCCCTGAAGCTCCGTTTTGATAATATTTTGTAGCTAAATCATAATACTTAGAAATCTTTAAATTAGGGTAGTTAACTCCTGTGATTTTATTGTTTTTTTCTAAGTATTCTGCTACCTTCATTGCATTCTCACAATGCTTTTCCATTCTTAAAGATAAAGTTTCAATTCCTGTTAAGGATAAAAATGCAGTGAATGGTGACATAGCTGCTCCAATATCTCTAGCTTCTGTACTTCTTAATTTTGCTGTAAATGCTATTCTTCCATATTTTCTAACATACTGATGAAAAGTTTTATATCTATCATTTTTATATTTTTCACTTCCGCAATCTACAATAATTCCACCTATTGCACTTGAGGTTCCATTAATATATTTTGAGGTTGAATGAATTATTATATCAGCTCCATACTTTATGGGATTTATTAAATACGGTGTTGATATAGTAGAATCCACCATGAAAACTACGCCTTTTTCCTTGCAAACTCCTCCGATTGTTTCAATATCCAAAATATCAAGTTTTGGATTTCCTATAGTTTCCCCATAAACAAGCTTTGTTTTATCTGTTATGTTCTGCTCTAAAGTTTCTTTGTTTATTTCATCTAAGAATATTGTTTTAACTCCAATATCTTTAAGATTTGAAATTAAGTTATATGTACCTCCATAAAGGCCTGTTGAAGCAATAATTTCATCTCCAGAATTAACAACATTTTTTATTGCCATATATATAGCTGCCATACCTGATGATGCGGATGTTGTAGCAAGTCCTTCTTCAACACTTGCCATTCTTCTTTCAAATGCTAGTACAGTTGGATTAGATAATCTACTGTATACATAGCCAGGAAGTTTCCCCTTAAATATATTTTCCAGTTCTTCAGGTGATTTGTGCGCATAAGCATTTGACATATATATAGGCACATTGGTTGCACCTGTACTTTCCAAATCATAATTTCCATGAATAAATTTTGTTGAAAGTTTCATAACTCTAAGCCCCTTTATATTGATATTTCAAATAAAATCACTTATAAAACACATTCTTTTACTAGGTATTATATTATACCTTTATATATTTTATTTTTACCATAATATATGCTTTAATAGTTGGTAGTTCAGGCTTTCACCTTAAAATAAAGAATTAATACTTTTAACCGTTTTGGTCATAATTGCTTTCAAATAGGCATTTTAATATAAAATTTAAGTTTTAATTCCTACTAAATCAATGTGAATATTATGTTTTTGTTTATAATAAAAATATCACTTTACTATGGAAATGTCAACATTTTTTAACACTATGATACGTAATTTAATTATTTAGTTACATTTAATCAAATTATTCATGTGAAAATGCAAAAGTATGATGTAATAACTCTCTAAAAGTAAAACAGGTGTAAAACTAAATCAATTAGTTTTGCACCTGTCTATATCAATACCTTTCTATTTTTCCCTTAATAATTATCATATTTTCTGTTTTTACCTTACACTTTTTTAAATCAAGGTCTCCTGTGCTTTTAATTTTATCGTTTATAACCAGCTGTTCAAAACCTTTTTGAGATAAATTTAACTTTTCACGCAAAACAGAAGATAATTTAATTTGAGATGCATATTTGCTTTTTATGTTAAGCTCTACACAAGTTTCAAAATTAATATCTTCTCCTACTATTTTATACTTTGGAAGTCCAAACTCCCCGCCATTCTTCTGTATTAATTCTAAGTTCATGGCATAACTTTCAGCCAGCTTTTCATCATTACAATAAAATCCCTCCAACAATTTTGAATCGATACTTTTGGGGTTTATCCTAGAATAGATGGTCATATTCCAGGTAAAATTACAATTTGAACATTTATAGATTAACCATACATCTAAATATTTGCGCTGAGCATTTACACGAAATAAATCCGAACAAATATATTCTGTTTTCTTACCACACTTTTTACAATATTTAATTGTAGGTGGTGGGGATATATACTGCAATTCCCACGTTACCTTTTTCACTTAAATTACTCCTTCCTATTAAAATTTAATAGGAAGGATAACTGGTGGATTATCACAAGTATTTCTCATGTTTTGCCTCCTTAGTACGTTTATGTATAAATGATATCATTTGAAAACAAAAAGCTAAACCTCGAAGATAATTAGTAAAAGAAAATGAGCCAGTACAATATTAATCTTGTACTAACTCATTATTATTTCAAAGCATAATTTAATTTTTGTTACTATTAAGCCACTTTGAAGCTTCTATTGCATAATAAGTTATTATCATATCTGCTCCTGCTCTCTTAATTGACAAAAGTGACTCTAGGGCTATAGCCTTTTCATCTATCCATCCCATTTTAGCTCCTGCTTTTATCATAGCATATTCACCACTAACACTATAAGCTGCAACCGGAACATTAAATCTTGTCTTTGCAGTTTTAACCACATCTAAATAAGACAATGCCGGTTTAACCATTATTATGTCTGCCCCTTCTTTTATATCATCTTCAATTTCAAGAATAGCTTCTCTTTCATTTGCAGGGTCCATTTGATAGCTTTTTCTGTCTCCAAATTTAGGTGCTGAATCAGCGGCATCTCTAAATGGACCATAAAAAGCAGAACAATACTTAGCACTGTATGCCATTATTGAAACATTCTTATAGCCATTGTCATCAAGAACAGTTCTAATTTCTTCAATTCTACCATCCATCATGTCTGAAGGTGCGATCATATCTGCTCCTGCCTTTGCATGTGAAAGGGCTATTTTACCTATATAATCTAAAGTTTCATCATTATCAACATAACCATCGTGTATTATTCCACAATGACCATGACTTGTGTACTCACACATACAAACATCTGTTATTATAAATAAGTCCTTATCAATTTCTCTTATCTTTCTTATTGCTTTTTGAATTATGCCATTATCATCAAAGGCAGAAGAACCTACTTCGTCCTTATGATCTGGTATACCAAATAAAATGATACCTTTAACTTTTGCAGCATTAATTTCTGAAATAGCCTCTGGAAGCCTGTCTAAAGAATAATGATAATTATTAGGCAGCGATGAAATTTCTTTTTTTATATTTTGTCCCTCAACTACAAAAAGTGGATATATAAAATCATCAGAGCTTAAGGTTGTCTCTCTCACCATATCCCTTATATAGCTATTTTTTCTTAGTCTTCTATGTCTTCTAAACATTGCCTTGCCTCCTAAATTATAATTTTCTCATAACACTTAAAAATTTCTCTATATCATCTTCTGTGTGCTTTACACCTAAAAACATTGCCTCAAACTGAGAAGGTGGTACATACACACCATTTCTTATCATATGTTCTGCAAACCTTGAAAACATTTTTGTATCTGAAGCTTTTGCATTACTATAGCTTTTAACTTCACCTAATTTTGTGAAGAATACTGTCATCATATTTACACATCTATTTACTACTAAATCAATTCCTTTTTCCTTTGAGATTTCTAGTATCCCATCTTCAAGAAGGCTGCCCAGTTTATCCATATGGCTATAATACTTTGGGTTTTCATGCAGTTTTTTAAGTGATGCATAACCTGCTGCCATTACCACTGGATTTCCTGACATAGTTCCTGCTTGATATACTGGACCAAGTGGTGATAATTGTTCCATTATCTCTCTTCTTCCACCATAAGCTCCTGAAGGGAAGCCGCCACCCATTATCTTTGCAAAGGTTGTAAGGTCTGGTTTTACACCGTATATGCTTTGAGCTCCTTTATATGCAACTCTAAAACCTGACATGACTTCATCAAATATGAGTATAGTTTTATTCTTTGTACATACTTCTCTAAGCTTAACTAAAAACTCTTTAGCAGCTGGTATAACTCCCATATTTCCTGCAACTGGCTCTATTATTACAGCAGCTATCTCATCCTTGTGCTTATTAAATAATGCCTCAACACTTTCTATGTTGTTGTATTCCGCTATAAGAGTATTCTCTATACTTCCTTTTGGAACTCCTGGTGACCCTGGTATATTTTGCGTCAAAACACCTGAGCCTGCTTCTACTAAGAATCCATCAAAATGGCCATGATAGCAGCCTGCAAATTTTATTATCTTATCACGTCCAGTATAACCTCTTGCAAGTTTTACTGCACTCATAGTAGCTTCTGTACCAGAATTAACCATTCTAATCATATCTACATTATCAACTGTACTGCATATATATTTAGCAAGCCTAAGCTCTAACTCTGTAGGTGCTCCAAATCCAACACCCTTTTCTAAAACTTCTCTTACACTATTTAAAATATCCTCATTTTTATGGCCTAAAATCATAGGTCCCCAAGCCTCTACAAAGTCAATATACTCTTTTCCATCCTCATCAAAAATATGTGAAGCTTCACCTGATTTTATTATAGGTGGATCTATATTTAAATCTCCATATGCTCTTACCGGGCTATTAACTCCCCCTGGCATATACTTTTTAGATTCCTCAAAAATTTCTTTATTTCTCATCAATTAAACACTCCCTAATTATTGCATCCTCACTACATTCACTGCATGTAGAATATTCCGCATTAATTTTATCTAGTTCTTGTCCTGTTATGGGGCCTATTGCAATTATTTTCTTTTCACATATAGCCATTTCTCCAAAAATAGCTATCATGTTCTTAACTGTTGAAGGGCTTGTAAATATTATAGTATCTACATTTGAAAAAGCCTTCTTGTCATGAACCGTTCCTTCAATTGTTTCATATATAAAACATTCATCTACATTGCAACCCAAAGTTAAAAGCTCTTCCTTTATATATTTTCTGGAATTTTTACTTCTAGGAATAAATATATTATGTTCTTTTTTTATAATTCCTTTAATATCCTCAAAAAGACTTTCTCCAGTATGCTTTCTAGATATTATTTCAGGAACAATTCCCCTATTTTTAAGAGCCTTAGCTGTGGCATTTCCTATAACAGCAAACTTAGACTTTATTTTTCTTACATCATAGTCCTTTGATATAAGATAATCAAACAAAATATTCACTGCATTAACGCTAGTTAAAATTATATATTCATATTCAGATACTTTATCCAAATACTTATCTAAGTTTGAAGCAGTACTTTTTATTTCTATTGAGTGAACCTCTGTAACCTCTGCTCCTAAATCAATAAGTTTTTTTCTCATAACTTCACTTTGATTTTTAGCTCTGGTTATACATATATTTTTTCCAAAGAGAGGTTTTTTCTCATACCAATCAAGCTTTTCATTGAAATTAATAACATCTCCAACTACTATTATACATGGAGAGGTTATTTTAGCTTCTTCACATTTACTCTTTATATCAACAAGTGTTCCTACTGCTTTTTTCTGAAGACTAGTAGTTCCTCTCATAACCACCGCACATGGTGTATTAGAGTTCATTCCATTCTCCATTAATTTCTTTGTTATATTATCTAGCTGTCTATAACCCATTAAAAATATAAGTGTACCATCAATTTTAGCCGCTGCTTCAAAGTTTATATCGTCATCGTTTGCAGTTTTTGCTGTAAATACATGAAAGCTTCTAGCTACCTTTCTATGTGTTACAGGAATTCCTGCATAGTTTAACACTGCTACAGGTGACGTAACTCCGGGAACAACCTCAAACTCTATATTTTCCTTAAGAAGACTTAATGCCTCTTCGCCTCCCCTTCCAAATATATAGGGATCTCCACCTTTTATTCTTCCAACAATGTGTCCTTCCTTGGCTAACTTTACTATCATTTCATTTATTTCATCTTGAGTTTTATAGTGACATCCAGGCTCTTTTCCACAATAGTAAACTTCACAGGTTTCATTTAAGTATTTTAATATTCCTTGTCCTACTAGCCTATCATAAAGTACAACTGTACATTCTTTAATCCTTCTTATTGCCTTTAAAGTTATTAGTTCTTCTTCTCCAGGACCTGCTCCTATTATATAAGCCTTAACTTTATTTTTCATTGCCTTCCTCCAAAATATTTTGTGCAAGTGTTTCTCCCAATTTTACATAATCATCTATATCTCCACTTACAGCTTTCTTTATCCTTTTTCCATTAACTTCGTAAAATCCTAGCACTTTCATTTTTCCGTTTACTATTTCAGCATAGGCTCCAAGGGTAGAATGACAGTCACCATTTAATGCTTTCATAAAGCTTCTCTCTGCTTCAACACATTTTCTACTTTCAGCATTATTAAGCTTTCTAAATAGGTCTGCATTTTTATTATCTTTCTTTATCTCTATTCCAAGCGCACCCTGTCCAACCGCTGGAATCATTTCTTCTATAGAAAAATAGTCTGTAATTATATTTTCCATGTTAAGTCTCTTAAGCCCTGCTGCTGCAAGTATTATGCCATCTAGTTTTTCTTCTTCCATCTTCCTAAGCCTAGTTTGAACGTTACCTCGTATAGGCACAACTTTTATATCATCTCTAAGCATTTTGAGCTGGGCTGCTCTTCTATTGCTACTAGTTCCTATAACTGCACCATTTTTTAGATCTTTAAAATGAACCCCTTCTCTAGCTACAAACACATCTCGTACATCATTCTTTAAAGTAACTGCTGCTATTTCAAACATATCTGGCACCTCAAACGGAACATCCTTCATACTATGAACTGCCGCGTCAGCATCGCCCTTTAAAAGAATTTTTTCTATGTCCTTTATAAAGAGACCTTTTCCACCTATATCGGCTAATGATTTATCAAGAATTTTATCTCCTAAAGTATCCATTAACAGCTTCTCACTTGAAATTTTATATTTATTCTCTAATAAATCCATTACAAGTTCTGTTTGTACCTGTGCAAGCTTGCTTTTTCTTGTTGCTATAATAAGCTTCATTCTACATTTCTCCCTATTTATAATTCTCTATAAAATATTTGAAGTACTATATCCGCTTTTCCTTTATTATAAAAGAAATAAAAATCATCTGAGCAAATAAAACTCATAACTTCTCTTTTGCTACTTACTTTAATTTTATTTCTTATCTTTGCTGTATATTCTGAAAAATCCTCATACTTTTTAAGATACATCATAGCTTTATCTAAAATGTATTTTGAAGTTTTGGGACTCTTCTCATTTGTTTTAATTGAAAGAGAAAATACTCTTGAAGCCTTTTGATAAGGAACAATATATAATCCTTGTTCTGGCTCACTACAATCCATATAAAGCTTATTTATATCATCACAATCCTGTCTTATAATTTCATTTAGTTTTAAGTCATTTGTAGCTATAACTACCAAGTGATGCTCTTTTATATATTCCTTTTTATATTCACCTTGGATTAATTTTATATTAGAGAGATCTTCAAGGTTTTTAAGTTCTTTTATGAAAGCTTTGGAAACCACAGTTATTGAGCATCCTCTTTTTATAAAGTTTTTCACTTTTATATATGCTGCATTTCCGCCCCCAACAACTAAAAGCTTAATTTTATGTGAAATTAGTGATATAAAGGAATTTTCTAATTCTCTTTCTGAAATATCTTTCTTATTATCTTTAAGCAATCCTCTCCACGCCCCTTTAATTGCTCCTCTTTAAGTACTTCTATAGCTCTATTTATATAGGCATCTGACGTACTTTTTATCATGGTGTGTGCTAAGAGATCATTATCCTTTGTGGCCTTTTTATTTTTAAAGCTCTCGTACCTTTTTTTGTATATACTTTCACCATATTTCTTCATTTCTATAATATCAGGAACTATTTCTTTAAGCTTTTTCCAATTATAAAATTGTAATAAATACTTATCCATTATATATCTATTTTCTATCATTATTTCTTTTCTCTTGTGCTTATTATCGTTATCTATTATACTTATTTGATCTATATCGTATATTTCAATATTGTTTCTGCTATATAAAGAATCCTCAACATCTCTTGGAACTGCTAAGTCAAAAATGGTGAACTCTTTTTCCGGAAGCTCATTTTCCCATATTACGGGATGTGGTGCTGATGTACAGGAAATCATACATTCTACATCTTCATAGTAATTATTCTTTTCATGGAAGGATACAACCCTTACCCTATCATCATCTATATTTACAACAGCTTTATTTCTGACAACAATATATAAAATATCAAAAGCACCTGATAATATATATTTACAAACTAAAGAGCCTACATCTCCAAAACCCAAAACCATAAATCTTTTTAAATTGTTTTTTCTACCCTCATTAACTGCTATTGATGCCGAAGATACAGGAATTCTATTAAGCTTAGCTCCTGTTCTAAACTCCTTTCCGCAGGTTATCACAAGCTGAAAAAGCTTTTTTAATTCACTTTCTACTGTCTTAGCTTTTAGTGCTGTATTATATGCATTTTTTACTTGTCCTAATATTTGATCCTCTCCTAAAATAAGAGAATCAAAACCGCACGAAACCTCCATTAAGTGATTTATAGCTTCATCTCCTTCATAATAAAAGAAATTATCTAGAGATGCACTATTCCATCCTAATTTATAAAAAATTTCATTTATAATTTGCTCTTTATCCTTATTGCTATTAAAATATATTTCCGTCCTATTACATGTACTTAATATAACAACTTCATGACATACTTCCTTTAAAAGTATATCTTTATCTTCTATTCTCTTTTCTATTATTGAAAATTTTTCTCTCACTTCAACCTTTAAATCTTTTTTTAACCCTAAAAGCTGTATCATAAATTTCCGCAATAAATTAATTTAAAGCGGTCTCCCTCCTAGCCTTTATATATTGTACTAAACCTATCTACATTATATACTTTGAGAAGTTAATAAACAACCGCATATAATGCCCTTTAATATAAGTTTAGGGAAATCGATATATTGATTTCCCTAAACTTTATTATACTAGATATTTATTTATGATACTTTTAGCTTTCTTATCATTATTTTCAATCCAGCTATAAAACTCCTCTTTATCTTCATGAACACTTACTGCAAGCTCATACAACAACTCAGGTACCTTTTCCTTTAAAACATCTCCTACATAGTCTCCAAGTCTTGTTTCTGTACTCTTTAACTTTCCATTAAGATGTAATTCAAAAGCATCTTTAACTTCTTCATCTACTCTCTTCTTTTTGCCGCAAAAGCCTATGGTTCCTATTTCATGACAGCCACAAGAATTGGTACATCCAGATATACGAATTGATGGAAGTACATCATACCCAAAATTCTTATCTTCAAAGTATTTCAATACACTTTTTAACGTATCTTGACTATCTAAAAGTCCGATTTGGCAAGTAGGTACACCTATACACGCAGTTGAATATTGGAGTTTTGTATTGCCTCCTATATGCTCTGTTAATGCAAGAATTTTTTCAGCTTCATCTCCATTTAAATTCCTTACATAGAAGCCTTCTGTCATTGATGTTCTTATTTCCACATCTTCAATATTCTTTGTAGCTTCTAGAATATTTTCTAAATCAGAAGTTTTAAGAATTCCCCCAACTGGATGAACGTAAACACTGTATAGCCCTTCTTGCTTTTGGCTTATAAGTCTCTTATTTTCTACCTTAGCCTCTGAACCTACTTTTTCATAAGCTTTTTTATCTATGTTTAAATCAAGTTTTTCTTCTTTCTTTACTTCTGATAAATACTTACTGTAACAATCTACAAAAGCTTCTTCTCCCATTCTATCTAGTATATATCTTATACGAGCTCTTGACTTATTTTTGTAGTCTCCCTCGTTTATAAATAGTCTTGTCATAGCCTCTACATGGTACAAAACATCCTTTGGCTCTATAAGCTCTTTATATGGTGCCGCAACTTTAGAATCCCTTCCAAGTCCTCCGCCTATATATACCCTAAAATATTCATGGTTATTTTCTTTAACTGCTAAAAATCCAAGATCCGCAACAGTTGCATGTCCCATGTCTTCAATGCTGCTTGAGAAGGCTACCTTTAATTTTCTAGGAAGCTTGTACGTATGTATTTTCTGCATAAAATGCCTTCCTACTTCTGATGCGTAAGGTGATACATCAAAGGCTTCTTCCTTATCCACTCCACTTAAAGGTGAAATTGCAACATTTCTTGGGAAATTTCCTCCTGCTCCTCTTGTGTACAGTCCTTTTTTTATTCCTTCTTCCATCATATCACAGACAGCATCAATAGAAATGCCATGAAGTTGAATAGCTTGACGTGTTGTAAGATGAATTGAATTAAGTTCATATCTATTAGCAAAATCCCTAATAAGTTCAAGATTTTTTCTTGAGGCTATTCCAGATGGTATCCTAAATCTTATCATAAATTCTTTTCCGTTTCTATGAGCGTACACCCCCATACCACCTGAAGCTCCTTTAAAATCCATTTTACCTACTTTTCCATCTAAGAAATCATGTCCAAGCTTTCTAAAATCGTCAATCTCACTTAGTAAAACTTCATTTAATTCTTTCATATTATAATCTCCTACCTTATTTTCAGTATTTATTTGCACTGTTATTATAAATATAGTATACTTTGTTTCAATCAATAAGTATAATATGCATTTTTTATTATACCTATTAGTATTCGTTATAGGTGGTGAATTTCTTGATAGAAGAATTAAAAACCTTTATTGCTGTGGTAGATAAAAAAAGCTTTACTAAGGCAGCAAAGGCTGTAAACATATCACAACCAGGAGTAAGTCTTCATATATCTCATTTAGAAAAATACTTTGGCACAAAGCTAATAGAACGTTCTAACAAGCAACGTAATATTTTCGTTACGAGTACTGGAAAAATACTCTACACACGTGCAAAACAAATGTTATCACTTTTAAATGAAACAAAAGAAGAACTTAATAGTTACATGGATTCTCCTTCAGGTACATTAAAGGTAGGTGCTAGTATGACTATAGGTGAATTTATACTTCCCAAAATGCTAGGAGATTTTATAAAAGAATATCCTAATATTAAAGTAGAGGTTACTATAGAAAATACAAAACACGTGTATAATAAATTTAAAAACTATGATATTGATATAGCTTTAATTGAAGGTACTGTTCCTCTAGAGAACTACACCCTAAAAAATTTTTACAAGGACACCATGGTAGTGGTTTGTCCAAATTCTTTTAAATATAATAAAAATGTTAAATTAAATAAATTCTTATCTAATCAAACCTGGATACGTAGAGAAGAAGGTTCTGGAACTGGTGAAAATTTAAATACCTTTTTAAATATTCAAAATATCTACCCTAAAAATATAATAATTTTGGGAAGTAATTATGCAATTAAACAAGCAGTAATAAACAATTTGGGAATTACTCTTATTTCTTCACTTGTAGTAATGGAGGATATACAAAGTAAAGCTTTAAAAATAATTCCCACAAAAACAGCATATCATCGATATTTTTCATATTTATGTCATGAAAAGAGTTTGTCAAAAGCAGCTGAACTTTTTATAAACAAATTAAATAATCTATGATTTTTTTACTGCCTTAACTATCAATGCTAAAATTCCTGATGTTATAAGTGGACCTACTGGAACTCCCCCTAAAAAAGCCGCTGCTGCTACAGAACCTAAAATAAGTGATGGCATAACATCACTATGCCCTTGAACTGTCAGATACTTAAGCCCCACTCCACTCAAATATGTGGTTAAGAAGGATAAAATAAGTGCAGTTATTCCAACAAAAGAAGTTAAATTATTTTTTATATCCACACTTTTTATATTTCCCTCTGCAATAGGTATAAGTATTGCTGCTATAAGTATAACTAATCCCCAAAACATTCCCTTGCTATTTAAATAAGGATAAATATACTTATCCACACCAAGAAGTTTAATAATTAATAAAAATGCTACTGAAATAGATACTGAAGTAGCCTTTCCTAATATTGATATACCAAGTATTACTACTAGAATTATATTAGCTTCCAATCCAATCATTCCTCAACAAGCTTACATTAATTATTATGCAAATTTTTATAATATATTCAAAGTTATCCACAGGCTTAAATTTTTTTAGGATTTTATCAACATTATCCACAGGGTATTGTCAATAACTATTTTTTATTTTTTGACTTTTTGCACAATATAGTAATTTAAGGGTGTTTTAAAAATGATATTAATTCATTTTTAAAACACCCTTATGTAACACAATTTTAGTTTAAAGTTGCCCCTATTTAACTTTTACTAATTGTATTAAAGCCCCCTATAATTATCTACTATTCGTTTGAAGGATTTTCTTTAATCCAGCTCATCATACTTCTAAGTCTCTTTCCTACTTTTTCTATTTCTCTATCTGCTTCTATTCTTCTTCTAGCATTGAATGCTGGTCTTCCAGTTTGGTTTTCAAGTAACCAGTTCTTAGCAAAAGTTCCATCTTGAATTTCAGTAAGAACCTTCTTCATTTCTGCTTTTACGCTGTCATTTATTAATCTATTTCCTACAACGTAATCTCCGTACTCAGCAGTATCACTAATTGAATATCTCATTCTAGCCATGCCGCCTTCGTACATTAAGTCAACTATCATTTTCATTTCATGGAAACACTCAAAATATGCATTTTCAGCTGAATATCCAGCTTCTCTTAATGTTTCATAACCTGCATTGATAAGTGCACAAATTCCACCACAAAGTACTGCTTGTTCTCCAAATAGATCTGTTTCTGTTTCAATTTTAAAGGTAGTATTCATAACTCCACCTTTAGTTCCGCCAATTCCTTTACCATAAGCTAAAGCTATTTCCTTACCCTTACCAGTATAATCTTGATATACTGCATAAAGACAAGGAACTCCTCCACCTTCTGTATATTGTCTTCTAACAATATGTCCTGGTCCCTTTGGCGCTATCATAAGTACATCTACATTCTTAGGTGGTACTATTTGATTATAGTGTATATTAAAACCATGAGCGAAGAATAATGCATCTGAATCATCAAGATTATCCTTAATGCTCTCTTCGTATATTTTCTTTTGTTTTTCATCTGGCAATAGGATCATTATAACCTGTGCTTGTTTAACAGCATCTGCTACTTCATAAACTTTAAATCCATAATCTTCTGCAACTTTCCATGATTTACTGCCTTTATATAATCCAACAATTACATTAAGTCCACTTTCTTTTAGATTTAATGCATGAGCATGTCCTTGGCTTCCAAAACCAATAATAGCTATTTTTTTATCCTTTAAATAATTTAAATCTGCATCTTCATCATAATAAACTTTTAACTCTTCCATTGTTATTCCTCCTAAAATATTATTTATAATAATTTGTTAATGTTGTACATATTATCGTCCTTCAATTGCATAAAAATTATGACAATTGAAATTTTGCGAATATTCCGTATGTTTGAATTGCACAAACCTTACAGAACTAAAATTAATTTATGTATTTATAATTATATATATAAAAAAACGGCCAAAATTCTCTGCTTGGGGCGAGAATTATTGGTCGCGCGGTACCACCCAAATTTTTTACTTAATATAATAACGGCTTAAACCGGTAAAAGTCTACTAATTTCAACTTACGACTCTAAGGCGATTTTCAATAGCTATATTTATGAGCTCTCACCACCGCTCACTCTCTGGAAAATACTCACTATTTACTCTTCCTCTTCATTGTCTTTACACTTTAATATTATTTTTTTAATTGCTTACGAATATTTACTGTATGTGACGATAATAATACCTAATTGATTTAATGTCAATGGTTTTTTTATTTTTTTGTCATAATATTTGTTTATTATATAAAATAATGATAATTTACTAATTTGAAAACCATTTCTCATAACTTTTTTTAATAACAATATCTTATAAATATAAGTAAATTTTTTCAAAATTATAAGTATAATATTTATTTTAAAGTTCCAAATTCGTATCCTTGAGATCTTAAATATTCAATAATATTTGGAAGTGCCTTTGCAGTTTCTTCCTTACCATAGGTATCATGCATAAGAATAACTATTTTTTTCTTTCCATAAGAAGTCCTCTTAACATTTTCAAGTAATTGCTGTGCGTTTTTGGGTTTTCCCTCAGCATCAAAATCATAACAATTCCAATCTATATCAACAATTCCTTTATCCCTAAATGCCTGTTCTAGTTGATTTAAATTCACATCGTGTGTATGTACCCTTGTCATTCTTCCACCTGGTATTCTTACAAGCCTAGTATTGAAGTCTTGTCCTAAAACAGTCTTTAGTACTAGATTTGTCGCATCAATTTGTGAAATGAATAATGGTACATTGGTACTGTTGTTTGGAAATAACTCCTCTGGTTTATGATTGTATGTATGATTACCGATAGAGTTACCATCATAGAATGTTCTTCTAACAAGATCTTTAGACTCATCATTTAATTGTACATTGGAACCTATTAAAAAAAATGTTGCATTTATATTATTTTGTTCTAATGTATTTAATATTTTTGGGGTAACTGTTGTTGATGGTCCATCATCAAAGGTTAAATATGCTATTTTCTTTTCGTCATTTTTATATATTTCTTCAATGGGTGTTCCCACATTGCTTCTTCGATTTTCTAGTGTTTTTATAGAATCACGTGCACTTGTTACTATCATATATCTCTTCTGAAAATTTTTAGAGCTATACGCTAAATCTTTATACGACACGCTTTTGCCCTTTATTACCATTGCCTCTATTATAAATGCTACGGATAATACAATAAGAACTATACCTAATATCCAACCCTTGGGGATTCTTTTTTTCTTTTTTCTTCTCCTCATTAAAACTTCTCCTTATTTATGAGACAGTACTTCGCTTAACATTAATATTTTACAATGTTTTGTTGCTTTCCATCAAGCCAACTAAGTATATTCTCAAAGGTTATATGTGCTCTTCTTACCATTGCTTCTTTTGTAGCAAAACCTATATGTGGTACTAATACTGTATTTTTTGCTTTTAAAAGACCATAATCTAAATCAAGTGGCGGTTCTTTATCAAAAACATCAATTCCAGCTCCTTTTATATCTCCTTTTTCTAAAGCCTGTGCAAGGGCTTTACTATCAACAATAGGACCTCTTGCTACATTTATTAAAATTGCCGTATTTTTCATTAATTTAATTTCTTCTTTACCTATTAAACCTTTTGTCTCTGGCGTTTGAGGAATATGAATTGAAACAACGTCACTTTGGGATAATAATTCGTTTAATGTAACATATTCAACTCCAATACTTTTTAATTCCTCTTTCTCACTTCTATTATATGCAATAACTTTGCAGCCAAAGGCCTTTGCAATTTTACAAACTGAAGCTCCTATTAAGCCTGTACCTATTACTCCAAATGTTTTTCCACTTAAATCATTTTGGGAAAAGCCATCTTTGGTTTTTCCACTTCTTGTATTTTTATCTAAAGGCACTATATTTCTTAATACAGAAAAAACAAGTCCAAAGGTTAATTCTGTAACTGATTCTGTACTGTATCCAGATGCGTTTGAAACTGCAATCTCTTTATTTTTTAATCCCTCTAATTCAACATGATCAACACCTGTAAACGCTATAGACATCATTTTTAATTTACTATCAGAATTTATTACCTCTGCTTTAAGTGGCATATTTGCAAGTACTATTACCTCTGAATCCTTCACTCTTGCTTTTAAAATATTTTTATCCGTAGTCTTTTCATTGTATACTACAATCTCATGTCCTCTATCTGTGATTGGTTTTGCTATTTCTCTAATTTCGCTTTCGCTAAGTCCTAAAGGTTCAATAACTGAAATTTTCATACAAACACCTCTATATTAATGTTTTTTTAATAATTCTTTTGGTATATGGCAGTAACCATTTGGATTTTTATCTAAATATTTTTGATGGTATTCCTCAGCATCATAAAAGTTTTTTAAAGGTAAAATCTCTGTAACAATAGGCGCTTCATATTTTTCTTGCTCTTTAGCTTTATATTCCTTTATGACCTTTTCATCATCCTTATCAAAATAATAAATACCTGTACGATATTGAGTTCCTTCATCATGACCTTGTCTGTTCTCTAGTGTTGGATCTACTACTTTAAAGTACGCTTCAAGTAAATTTTCAAGCTTCACCTTATTACTATCATATTCTAAAAAACAAGCTTCGGCATATCCTGTCTTGTCCGTACATACCTCGTCATACGTTGGATTTTCAGTATCTCCATTTGCATACCCTACTTTAGTATTTAAAACTCCTTCTATTGTATTGAAATATGCTTCAACACCCCAAAAACATCCTCCTGCAAATACTATCTTTTTCACATTAATCCCCTCCAATTTTTATATTAAACTACATTTTTTTATATTACAACTTTATATATTATTTATTATTACCCTAATGAGAATATTATTTTCAAAAACACAGTGACATCTAAAAATTTTCTCACTTAACATTGTATTAAAATACTTAGGTATATTGGATGCAATACCTGTATTTTCAGGATCCATTATCCAAGATATCTTCTTCCAATCTAAAATACCTTCTCTTGTCTTTATCGGTACTGGATAATCATATTGAGCAGGAATCTCCTTCATAAAAAGGTACATTCCTTCAATTCCTTTATCTCCATCATCCCATGTAACCATGCCCTTATAATCTACATCTTCAAACTTCATTCCAGTCTCTTCATGTATTTCCCTAACTATACATTCCTCCGGTGTTTCACTTTCTTTTAACTTTCCTCCAACACCATTCCAGCTCCCCATCCAACTAGGCTTTTCCCTATTTAAAAGAAGAACCTCTTCTCCACGTTTTATAAAACATATAGTGTATTTAAGCTTTTTCACCCTTTTAGTCCCCCTGAACATTATAAAGTACTTTTTCTAATACACATAAAATAGTGCTTATCTGCAAAACCACCAAATAAACACATATTTTTCACACTTTTCTATATTATCATTAATTTTACTTACAGTATTTAAAAAATAAAAATTCTTTATAAAACAAAAAGATTGGCACTATACCAATCCACAATATGTTATAAGATCTCTTGACCTATGTCAAGTAAGTTAGCAAAAATATATGAGAGAGAGTCTCCTAGGCAAATCTAGGTATGTATCTCAATTACTTTAATGATACCATTAAAATTTCATTTTATCAACATATTTTTCATTTTTTATTCTATAATTATGCACATTTTTATTAATTTATTACACCTTTATAGAAATTTTTAACTTAGAATTCAGTATTTTATTAACAAAATCACTGTTTAAAGTAGCAACATGCCTTCCCAATCTAGCTTTAGATACAACTTTAATCTGTTCACATAAAATTGTTCCTGTTATTTTATTTACTTCTCCATGTACTAACTTGTAGTCACCTGGTCTTAATTCTATATGAGTTGATATCTTCTTGGGTCTATTAGAAATTGGTACTATTATTGTTGTTGGTCCTTTTTCATTTCCAGTATCATTTTGTATAATTATTGCTGGTCTTATCTTATTTTCTTCCGAACCAATATTCTCACCAAGTTGACAAGTCCATATCTCTCCACGCTTTGGTATAGTTCCATAACTTGCTTCTACATTATTATTAATAGCAATTTTGTCATTTGCCCACTTTATGTACTCATAAATCTCTTTAAGATTATATGCTTTCTTCTTGAGATTTTGTATTTGACCATTATTAGATAACTTATCATTATTTAATTTAACATATAACTTTAGTTGCTGTTCAATTTCCTTTTTAGTATCTTTAATATAAGTCCGAATTTCAGCATCTTTCATATCTTTAATTCTAGTACTTTTCAAAAATAATCCTCCTTCCCCCTTTTACTTTTATGTATATCTTTATTTTTGAAAATTTTCTTTAAATTTATGTACAAAATTCTGAATATACAGTTTAAATTGCTTTAACTTTACAAAAACAGTTTTTATACCATATATTAAAATAACTTCAGTTTATTTTAATGCATATAGTATATATTATACCATAAATAACTCATGTAAAATATTAGCAAGATACTATTTATGAAATTTATTTTTGAAATTCTATAAAAAATATAAAAACCTGAATACTTAACCTAAAATTATTTGTTAAATATCCAAGTTTTTATATTTTCCAAATAAATAAATTTAATGTGCTGTTAAAATAATTGTTTATTCAATTAAGCCACAAAATATTAGGAACATACTCTTCACTGCTCATTCTAATCAGACTATAAGCTAATCCAACAACACCATTTAAAAGCGCTATATTTTCATTTGCATATGTAATTTCCTTATTTATAAGTGGTCTTATTTCTTTCCAAACAAAATCATTAAACGTTTTTATGCAGCTATTTTCAAGCTTCTCATCTTTTAAAATTGCTGCTGTATATTTCAATGCATCTATACACCATATTTCATTACAATACGAAATGCTGTTTCCAAAACCGTTCTTTATAATATACTTAGTAAACTCCTCAATTTCTTCATCTAGATTCGTATATTCAAAATTTATATTTTTTAAAATTGCTCTTCCCATAAGTGACATAAGCATCCTTATATCCCATTTAACAAAATGATCGCTATGCTTTAATTTTTGAATACTCAGTATTTCTTTAATATACTTTTTTAGTTTTTCATCTCCTGTTACTTCTAATAATTTAACTAAAATAAATAGTATACTGTCATTTAAGAACACACTATTTAATTCTAACTTCTTAGAATTTATTCTTTTAATTACAAGTTCCCTGCATAGATTAATTAAATTTAATACCATATTATGAAGTTTATCTGAAATATAATTATCTTTGTATATGCGTATAAGAACACCTAATGCTCCACATATACCATTACTTATATCTATTTCTTTGCTTTTTTGAACCAATATGTAAAGAGATTTTATACCATTTTCAACGGCATCCTCCAAATGCATGTTATGTGTAATTTTGTATATATTCCATATAACATATATTTCTCCTGCTATTCCTCTATAAGCTCCTATATTAACATTATTATTATTATTTAAATTATTAATATGATTTACAGAGTTTTGAATAGACTCTATGGCTACAGTTTTAAAATATTCCTTACCTGTTACAAGACCTAAATAAGCAAAAAATAATGCCACTCCACTACTTCCATCCATAAAACTGCATCCTAATGGTGATAATGAATAGCACTGATTTTTTTCATCACTTATAGTACTTATCCAAGTTCTACTTGTAACAAAATCCTTAACGCCTATAATTCCTCTTTTAATCATATGTTCTCCAAAGTCATTAGCCATACTTATGCAGTAACTTCTATCTATTGTTTCTTTTTTATCACTAAATGAAAAATTTATTTTTGTTTTTGAAATCTTTACTCCACTAAATCTTATGTCTAAAAAATATAATTGCCTTTTTAAGTCTTCTTTATTAAGTCCATACACATTAGTAATTATAGTTGATAATTGAAGAATATTATTTGATAATAACGGTTTCAAAAATTCGATTAATTCTAATTTATTACACATAACAATATTATACATATATTCAAAACCGCATTTTATGTTGTATATTTCTTCTTCTGTCACTTCCTTTTTACTTTCTGGTAAAAACTCTATATTATATACTGAATCCTTCACTATCTTTTCAGCTATTTCATTTGCTGAAAAATTAAAATTCGGTACTTCATTAGTTGAAGAAATCACATTCCTAATCCTATCTAATATCGGATTATTTTCCATATCAATTATATTATCACTTTTAAGCTTTTCACATCCTAATATATAAAGTATTAATAACAATTCTCCTGATTTAAAGTAGTAATCAAAAAGCTCATTTTTATTTTTGCAATCCACAGGCTTTACATATTCCGAGAAGCTGCATCCTTTTGAATACATTATTTTTTTCACATATAAACTATATTCCTTATCAACTTTTTTATTAGCCCACTCTATGAGCTTATTTATTATTTTCTCATCTTTCGATTCATACGATTGAAACACAATCTTTTCATTACTTGTAAAAGTTACTATAGCCCTTCCCTCCTTTATAAAATATTTTATTTCTCTAATTTCCAAATTTCTCTCAGTTTTTAGTAAATTACTCCTTATACTTCGAGTATTGTCCAATATTAAACTCTTTATTTTTGATATGGAAGTGAGCCTATTTTTATTTTTACTTATAAGTTCTCCAACTATGTCTTTACTTTTTAATTCCATGGCATCACATCCCTTTATTTGTAATGATGTAATTATAACATTAAAAAGTAAGATAATTGTATCTTTGTAATAATCGTTAACTTTTATGTAATATAATGCTTTACTTACTTGATAAGGCCTTTTAACATTCTTGTGGATATAAGACATTCTTCACCATTTATCATATATATACGCCTTTTATTTATATTTATTTCTTTAATATTCTTTTTATTTACTATATATGATTTGTGACATCTATAAAATGAATCATCTAATTTAGCCTCTATATCCTTCATTTTTGCATAAAATTCTATTTGTCTATTTATAGAGTGTAATATAACTTTATGTATTTTAAATGATGTTTCAAAAAATAATATTTTATTAAATTCTATATTTATAATTCTATCTTCTGTCTTTATAGTAAAGTTTTTTTGGAGTTCTGTTATTTTTGCTGAATACTTTCTTTGTGCATCAAGTATACACTGACATGCCCTATCAGCTACAGTCTTACTACTATCCTTTATTATATAATCCATAGCTTCTACCTTATATAAAAACGTTAAATAACTCATTTCAGCATGTGTTGTTACAAAAACAATAAATCCTCTCGGATCATATTTTCTTATCTCTGCTGCTAATTGTATTCCATTTATAGATGCTTTTAAATCTACATCTAAAAAATATAATCCACTTACACTATTTTTAGTAATATAATTAATAATATCATATGGATTTTCTGTCGATAGTGACACATTCATATCTAAATTTTCTATTAATATAAAATCCTCTACTATTTTTTCAAGTTCCTTCCTTTGTTCTAAATTATCCTCGCAAATAAACACTTCAAGCATTTTTAAGCACCTTCTTTGATATCATTTTTAATTTCAATAATTTGCTTAAATTGTCCATCCTCTATAATTGTATCTAACATAACATTCTTATATTGTCCAATTATCTCCTTAAGGTTGCTAAGTCCAATTCCTCTATTATCTCCTTTGGTAGAAAATCCCCTTTTATATATCTTATATATTGCTGGAATCTCTCCATAATAATTATTTATTATAATTAACATGACAGAACTTCTTTTTTTAATAAGTGCCACTTTTATAGACGGCTTGTCACATTTTTCTGAAGCTTCAATAGCATTATCTAGTAAAATTCCTATAATTCTACTCAAATCTATAATTTCCATATTAAAACTCGTTATCTTCTCTGCTATATCAATATAAACATCAATTCCCATCTCTTGAGCCCTTATTATTTTCGCCGAAAACATTCCCTTTATTTCAGGAACTTCTATGTTTTGCAATAGACTAATTTTAAAATTATTTGACTTCATTGATGTACTAAGAGGCATGATTTTTTCATTAAAAAACTTTTCTAGCCCCTGCATATCTTGATTTTGTATATATCCTGTCATAGATAAAAGTATATTTATATAATCATGTCTGAAGCCTCTCATATCATTATGCAATTTCTCAAGTTTACTAGTATACTCCTGTAAGCTTTGAAATTCATTTTCTTTACTTTTTAGTTCCATTTCTTTGATAATACTTCTTAAAATTACAAATACTATTATTCCTAATAATATTGCATAGGATAAAAATAAGGTTATTCCTTTTAATCTTAATATTTCTGAACCTGATGTATAAATACTATGATCCATAACTAAATCAAAATTATAAAAAATATAAAGCATAAGCACTAGTGTTGTAGCTATAAGAATTCTTATTTTTCTTTTCCATTCGCCATCATACCTCATAATTTTTCCATATATAAATTTTCTAATAGCTTTACTTGTTATTATTACACCAAAGAATTCAATTAAGTAACTCATTACTTGTATGGAAGCATTGTTTTTTATTGCCATTTGACTTATTAAAGCTACATCACTATATACTACACCTAAAAAATGATCCCACATAATTGTTATTAAACATGCTAATGTGGAAATTGTTATACTCATAATTATATCTGATGTACTTAAATATATAAAAACAAATGGTACAGCTAAATAAGCTATAAATGCAACACTTTTATAACCTGAAATCAAAATAGCCAATGATATAATATAGTTTAATATCATAACTGCAATAAACACTTTTTTTCTAATTTTACGTGAATATAAATTGAAAATACACATGTATAAAATTATTATAACTCCAAGTAATTGTATATATTGACTCATATTCTATAATATTCCCCTTTTTGTATAATACTACATCTATTAGATTATACTATAATTTGCGTAAATAAAAAACAATGGTTACAAATTAATTATAACCATTGTTTCTTTTTTATTTATTAAGATTTTCTTTTAACAGCTCTTCTGGCATTTTAGGTTCATATAATGTTATTAAAACACATGTATCACTTGCCTGTTCACCAATCTTCATTGATGCTTTACCAATTCCCTCAATGAATTTTTCTCCAATTTTATTCACTTGCTTTTTCAAATTCATAATAATTCTTATACCTCCTCTTAAGTATCTTATATGTTATTGGTAATATACTTATAGTTTCATAAAAACCTGATAAAATAATGCATGTCTTTATTTCTTTATCAGGTACTATTAAAGCTACTACCATTAGAAGCACTCCAATAATTACAGCATTTTTCTTTAACCTATTCCTTAGCTTTTCTCCAACTAAGGGATGGGCTTCTGTATCTCCTGGTGCATATTTTAATAAAAATAAGATAACTATACAAAATGAAATTACTACTATATAATTGTTAAACATTAAATATCTACTTAAATATCCCCCTAATACAAACATTAAAAGAGACATCAATGTACAAACTATACTATTCTTTGCATGCAAGCCAAATGCATTTGATCTTAAACAGCCAAATACCACAAGCATAATAACTGTTTCCTTTAAAAGCTTACAATAATATGCTACTAAAAATAAAATTATAAGCTTAAATATATTTATAAAAATTACTTCTAATCCAAATTTTAATTTTACTAACTCTATACCTTCTTTTTTTAAATGCTTGTTCAATTTTATGGCAACATCTTGAGATAATTTTTCTACAAAATTAAGTTTTTCTTTCATACTTATCACCCTTGGCAGTATAATATATAAACTAATCTATGTTTTATATTATATGTATTATGTTATCTATAGTACACCTTATATATACAATATTAGTTGTTTTTGTAACAATCGTCACTTATTTTGTAATAAATGCTCGATTGTTTGTAATAAATTGTAATTTGTAATTAAAACGATATTGTGTTATATTTGGTAAAAACGTTAAAGTGTGGGTGTTGTTATGAAAAAATTTCATTGGCTTTTCATATTTATATTTTTTATTATATCTGGCCTTTTGCTTAGCTTTAAAATTGAATATTTAAAAGAAATTGGTCTTGAAACACTATTTTTATCTATTGGTCTATTTATTATTTTTATTTTAAATCATAAAAATATACTATTACCTACTAACTTAAGAAATATTAATCGTACAACAATATTATATATTCTTGCTTTAAGCTTTCTTGCAGCTTTATTAACAACCTATATTTTATGCCTATTTTCTTATTTTAATATAGGTTATTTTAATTACAGCAAAGACTCTAATAAAATTACATTGATTGAAATACTTATAACCCTTCTTTTTAGTCCTATATGTGAAGAAATTTTATTTAGAGCTGGTATACTAAGTTTACTTATAAAAAAAATACCCCTACACTTATCTATTTTAATTCAGGGTATTATTTTTGGATTTTTACATGGCTTAAGCTTTAAAACCATTACTTTTTATACTGCGCTTGTTGGTGGCATTATCTTAGGCTATATTTTTTATTATACTAGGTCAGTTATCGCCTCTATTTTATGCCACTTTATGTATAACCTTATGGGTCTGTTTATGGGAATTTTAGTTTTTAAAATCACAACTTTATTTACTTTAGTATTTTGTATTTTTTTATGCTTACTATGCTTATTAATTATATTCTTCTGTATTCGAGAAATTAAATCATCTTCTAAACCGCTTTCTTCTCATTGATTTCCTTTTTTATGGGTTTTGAAAATTTAATTTGCGCAACTAACATTCCTAAAAGCATTAGCATACAGCCAATAAGATTTTTAACACCCATGCTTTCCCCTAAAATTATAGCACCACCGATAGCTCCAAAAACAGATTCCATACTCATTATAATTGCCGCATGTGATGGTTTTGCATCTCTTTGTCCTATAATTTGAAGAGTATACGCAATACCTACTGAACCTAAACCACCATATAAAATAGGTACAGCCGCTCCATATAATGAGTGTATTGTTATATTTTCTGTAAACAGTGCTATAACCATGCTTATTACACCGCACGATATGTACTGGAAAAAGGCTAGCTTATAAGAACTTGCTCTTTTACCAAAATAGTCTACCACTAGTATTTGAACTGCAAAACAAAAGGCTCCTAGTATTTCCATTATCTCTCCGTATCCAATAGAAAAACCATTTGTATTACATAAAAAATATAAACCTATTAATGCAAATACAGCTCCTATCCAAGAATTTATTCCTAATTTTTGCTTTAAAAATACTCCTAGTATAGGCACAATTACAATATACAAACCTGTTATAAAACCAGCTTTTCCAACTGTAGTATGAATAAGTCCAATTTGTTGAAATGTTGTTCCTGCAAAATTAACTATTCCGCAAATAACTCCTCCTATCATAGCCATTTTTGCATATTTATTATCTTTTTCTGTATTTTCATCTTTAAAAAAATACAGCACTGGAAGTATTGAAATTGCACCTAATATAAATCTTATACCATTAAAAGTAAATGGTCCCACATACTTCATACCGACGCTTTGTGCTGTGAATGCTAGTCCCCATATAAGTGCTGTAATCAATAAAATTATATTGGATTTAATAGTTTTGGATTGCATTATGTCACCTTCCTTTCTAATATGTACAATCTAGCACTGTATTAATATTATATCACATTTATTCAGTCTTCTCATAATTATGAATATAAGTGTATTTTTATACTTTTTTATCTAATATATTATTAAAAATGTATAAAAACAATTTGATTTAAGCATAATATATTTTGTGCCGATTAACCTAGTTCAGCATGGTCATAGTAGCCATGATATTAGATAAACTTCAAATTGTGCCTATCAATTGTGAAATTTATCTAATACACATTTAATATATCTATATTTTTTATTCTCTTCATCTAAAGTTTTCACATCGTAAAGATAGAAGTTGAGCTGCTTAAGCAGCGCAGCTTCTATTTTTTTAATTTTTCAATATTACCTTCTTGAATGTTCTTTATATTTAATTGTATTTTTTCATATGACCAATTCCACCAATTTAATTGAAGTAATTTTGATATTATACTTTCACTAAATCTCTTTTTTATAATCTTTGCTGGTACACCACCAACTATTGTATATGGTGGAACATCTTTAGTTACTAATGCCCTAGTACCAATTATGGCTCCATCTCCAATTGTTACTCCTGACATAATTACCGCTTCATATCCAATCCATACATCATTTCCAATTACTATATCACCTTTATTATCCCATGCATCTGTAACTTTTAAATTCATATCCCATTCATCGTTAAAAATTGGAAAAGTATATGTTGATAAGGACTTTAAGCTATGATTACCACTTGTCATAAGAAATTTTGCTCCACAAGCTATTGAACAAAACTTACCAATTACAAGTTTATCCTTATTTATAGGATATTGATACAACACGTTGCTATTCTCAAACTCTTTCGGATCATTATAAAAATCATTATATATAGTATAATCCCCAACTTCTATATTCGTTTTTGATATTACATTTTTAAGATACACTGTCTGATAATCGTTACTCCTTGGATAAATTTTATCCGAATTACTTTTCATTCTAATTTCTTTCTCAAAAACAAAAGACTCTGCTCCATTTTTACATATATTTTTTCTTTTAAATTTAAAACCACATTTCTCAATATAAAAATAGTAATTTCTTTTTGAATAAGCCGGTGTTTCAACTATCCATTTTTCAGCGTTACTATATTTCTTCTCTATATCCTTCCACACTATACTTCCTAAATGTTTCTTTCGGTACTTAGGATCAATAAATAATATCTCTAATATATACTTATTTTTATCCTCTATAGAAACACTATACGCACCAACAATCTCATCTTCGTATATTATTTTGTAACTATTAAATTCACTATTTTCATTAAGCTTTTTTATAAGGCTTCCATCATTATAGCCCGTAGGCCCATCCTCTTTTATATCTGTATGAAGTGATGTGTCTTCATTAAATGCTACAGTCATTATTTTAGTTAAAATTTTATAGTCACAAGGATGTATTTTTAAATAAGTTATACTCTTATTCATTTTTGAAAATTCTCCTTTTGAAATATATTATGTTTAAAACAACAGCAAAAAGCACAAGTACTCCGCAAGTTAAAAATGCAGCTTCAATAGAATAGTTTGCAGCCTTCCCAATAATTAAATTGATTAAGGCTGCTATAATATCAATGATAATAGCATATACAGATAATACTGTAGCCCTACTTGAAACCTTGACTGATTTACTTTCAATTTCTGAAGCTATGGGAATAATGACTGCTTGACCAAGTCCTATAATAACAATAAGAATAACACTCACTATAGGATTATTAACCCATATCAAGGATATTGAACTTAGTAGAATAGCACAGAATATAAAAGTAATCACCTTTCCTTTACCAAACTTTCCTGTAAGCTTATAAGTTTTTACTGATACTATTGAAATTATTTGCACCAAGGCTAAGATTAGTCCATAATATTTAACCTCTATGCCAGCCCTCTTATATTGAAGCTGATTTAAAAATACTGTTATTGAATGACAAACTTCTGATGTTAAACCTATAGCCACAAGAAAAATCAGAATATCCTTACTTTTAATAGTGGCTTTTAGCACATCTTTTATACTTTCTTTTTTGTCCATATCACAAACTGTATCTTTTAAAAACAACGACACAACAAATGCCGCTCCATAAGGAAATATTGTAGCTAGAACAGCTAAATTCATGGATTTACTAATTATAAATGTGGATAGTACAGTTCCTATGAAAAAACCTATTATTGAGAATGTATTATATAAGCTAAATGCCCTCTCTGAATTCTTTTCACCTACAGAATTATAAATCAAAGCAATATCACATCCTGAAACACCTGAAATTGATATGGCAAGTAAAATTCTCTCAAGCAAAAATAAACTAAAATTATTTGCTTTAAAAAACACTATTTTTGAAATGAAGTTTACAAGAAAAGCTATTACCAATGTATTTTTGTAACCAAATTTATCCGCAAAAAATCCCCAGGGTACCTCAAAAAAAATTGTAAGCACTAGGTTTATTGTTTCAATTACAAATATATCATAAAGACCTATACCTCTATTTTGACGATAAAGTGTTGCAATAGGTGCATAAAACACCAAGCCCTGTAAAACAGCTATAATAGACAGCAGCATGAAATTCCTATTCTTTTTCATTTTGTATACCTCCAAAATCTGCACAACAAAAAAGCCTTTCTAATCGGCTAATTTTTTTAAAATTGTACTTTCTAAATTAAGGCATACAAATTACAATCATGTTCATGCTCCCTTCCTTTTAAAGGATTCATAGCGATTTTTCATAAACACTACTTTTTTAATATTACGATATTTTTTTTCATTATTCAAGTATATAAGGATTTTCACTCACTTCAAATATTCTTTAAAAAATCCCCTCATCTTTCCTCCATTAAATACATGTACACCATCAAATATATGATGATACAATTTATTTTCGTTATTTAATATAGAATATGCTGTCTTAGTTATGCCAAACTGTTCTTGCACATCTACCATACCTCTTTCTCCATTTAGAGGATCTTTTGTACCGCTTTCTATAAGTAATGCTTTTGGTGAAACTAATGCTCCCAAGTCTCCCATCTCTATAACCTTCCATAAACCAGGAACAAAATTACAACCACAGAAATTTGTTTTCATAAGCGCATCTTTAAAACTGTGAAAATAGCCACTCACATAGGCTGCTTTTATTCTACCTTCAAGTGCTGCTAGCCATATTGCTTGCAGTCCTCCCCCAGAAAAGCCAATACAACCTATATTTTTTTCATCACAATAATCAAGAGTTTCTATATAGTCTACTATTCTAATTAAATCCCATACCATCATTCCAAGTAAGGTTTTTCCAAGTGAAATAGCCGCATTATTTATAGCATTACATGAATTTTTTATAAGATCTTCCTCAGAATCTCCTTGATTCATCCATTCACGTCTTTCTCCAAAACCTCTAGCATCATTACAAAATACAATGTAGCCTTCCTGCACTAGCTTTAATCCATAGTCACAATTATACTGATCTATACTTTTTTTAACTTCTGATATTTCAATTCTGCCTGCTGTAGAATCCTTAGCAGCGCATCCATGTCCATGCGCTGCTATTATGCATGGCCTTTTCTCACCTTTTCTTAAATCACTTGGTATAAGCACATACATTGGCATAAATACATTTGTTTCTGTCTCAAGTATTACCTTTTCTCTTCTATATCCCTCTAACTCTTCTATCTCTATGACCTTAGGCTTTAAGTCATTTTTTTCAATATTCGTTATTCCTAATAGTTCTTTTAGTTTACTCTTAAGTTCCTTTTTCCACTTGTTCAGCTCTTCTTTATTTCTAGCTTTTAATTTATACTTTCTCGCTTCTAAATTATAGGTTTCAGCTAGCTTATCCATCACACAATAATATTTTTCAATCATATTATCTACCTCCAATGGCTTGGACGAGTTATTCTACTTGGAAGCTTTGTATTGGAATCCCCTTTAGTTGTATTTATCTGTGCTTGCGTTAAAAATATGCTCTTTCCCAAATTAGCTCCACTGATATCTGCATCTCTCATATCCGCTGCAATAAAATCTGCATAGCTTAAATCTGCACCTCTTAAGTTCGCTGCAATAAGACATGCCCCCCTGAAGTCAACTCCTCTAAGCTTAGCATTTTTAAGATTTGCACCAAAATAGTCCATTTTCTTCTTTTTCTTTGAAGTACCAGCTTTTGTGCGTATAAATTCGCTGGTATTTTTAAGTATTTTATTAACCTTATCTCTATGACTATCTACATCAAGTTCTAGAAAATCATCAACTTCTAAAAGTGTAAGCTTATCAGTTTCTTTAATAAGCAATTCTATTTCATCTTTTATATCCTTATTTAGCAAAAACGCTTCTGTAAGATACCATAACATCTCATGAAACTGCCTCATTAAAATAAATGCATCAAACATTTTATTAGAATTCTCTTTATCACTTCTCCAATCAACGCCCTTAAAAGTAACCTGTGCTACTTTTTGACCTGCTCCAAGACAATCATAAGCTATACATCCTTTTAATCCCTTGTCTCTAAGCTTCTTATGTACTGAACACTTAAAATCCTTCTGCAAATTTATACATGGGTTACCAGCCTCCTTATTTTCAGGAAAGCCATCTGATTTAGAAAAATATAAAGCCGTGCAGCATAAACCAAAACATTTTTCGCAGCATACCTTTAAATCTTTTAAATAATCATCATATGTCATACTTTTACCTCTTACTCTCTGAATTTTTATTTAAATTGTATCACAACTTACTTTATACTTGTCTCCATTATTGTTCTTTGTACTCTTAATCCGACTGCATCATAAAACTTACGTGCCTCTTCATTAATTTTCCAAACATTAAGTTCTAATCTTCTAGCATCCCACTCTTTTGCTTTTTTTATTGAAGCTTCATAAAGCTCTTTTCCTATGCCTTTTCTTTGATAATGTTTGTCCACACAAAAATCTTCAATAAACGCTGTACAGCTGTCCTTAACAACATTATAATTCTTCATCTCTTTTTTAATCATATGACAAACTCCAACCACATTATCCTCTATCTGTGCCAGTAACAATACATTATTTTCATTATTTAAGGCTGCTTTAAACTGCTCTAAACTATATGGATCTCCTTTTTTATAAATATCAGGTCTTCCTAGTAGGTGTTTCTCAAAAATTTGATACATAAGCTCATGTACCACTTTAAAATCACTTTCATTTGCAGTTCGTATTAACATTTTACCCTCTCCCCTTTTTAAATAATTCTAAAATAAATCTTTTATAATATATATTAAAATACACTTTATATATTATAAAATGAACTATAGCAAAAACAAATATGACAGTTAAAGTTAATACATGTAAATTAAAAGCGAACTGACCAAAAAAAACATCCATTATTGCACCATAAATAAGTGGCAGAAAATACATTATTAATATTTTTCTTGATAGCACTTTTTTTATTTCTTCTTCCTGTATTCCAATTCTATAAAGACTAAAATATTTTGCCTTTTCATCCTTGTACTCCATTTTCAGCTTATAATGAAGCATTATTAAGGCAGCACAGTATAAAAGAAAACATACATAAATCAAATTAAAAATTAAAAACTTAGAACTTCTTACCCCTGTGTTATACGCCTCTATTCTAGAGCTTATTTTATAGAAACTATCTTTAGCTGCTAGTCCATTATTTTTTAATAATTCATTTGTCATTCTATTTACTATTATCTCAGAATTACGCCAGTTACTAAAATTATATAAATGCAAAGTTCCACTAAAATAATCCATTCCATTTGACGCAATCCACTGATAATCTTTTTCATTAACTAAAAGTATATTTTGTGATATACAATTTATTTGACCAAACAAAGGATTAACAATTGTGCTATTGCAACTAAAATTTCTTTCACCTTTATTATATTTAATATTAATACTTGTAATATTAGTTTTTATATCCGTATGTTCATAGCCATCATTTATATCATATGGATGAACATATATAAAAGAATTTTGCTTTACTTTATAATTTCTTTTTAGACTTTTATTTACATCATCTACAGAAAATATTGTAAAAGCATTATTTCTTAAAAACTTAACACTAGCCTCATTTTTTATGCTGTTGTTACTTTCTTCTACAATATATTTAACTTTAGTGCTATTTAAAGGTTTAAAATCTCCTTTAAACTCACAATATGTCATGTGAAAAGGATGATATATAGTTGAGTATTTTACCATGCTAGGATAATTAACTAAACTAAGTGTAGAAAAAAATAAGATTACGAAGATAAGCCATGTATTGATAAAAAATATATTTTTATTTTTACTATAGTAATATTTTATATCTGAAAGTAAAAAAATATTTTTTAGATATTTTTTATAATTTTTCTTTTGGAAATAGTCAATTAATATTTCTCCATTGAAAAATATTATTAATGAACCTATAAATGCGAGAAAGAAACTTATCATCCATATATCACTATTTATATACATTACAATAATAGCTATAATCGTTAATAAAACTCCTGTAATAATGAATATAACGTTGGAAAACTTACCTATTTCGGCCTTTTGTGCATATTTTATCTTTTCGCATATTGTACTTTTCATCATACGGTACACATTTAAACCTAATGAAATAACAAATAACACTGCTGAATATACTATCACTATACCATATGTAATTCTAGGAATAGCTATATTTATTTGTTGTATTCCTATTATATTATGAATAGTCCATAAGAAAAATAAAGACAAAATTGTTCCTGCCATTAGTCCAATTATTAAGGCTGCCATCCACATTATAAAATTTTCCATTAGAACACTTTTTCTAACCTCATTTTCTGTCATTCCTATAGTTAATAAAATACCATAGTCCTTTTGCCTTGCTCTTATAAAAACATTTTGTGAATATGGAATAAATATTAAAGAGAACACAAATATAAAAAGCGTTGGCGCATATATATTACTGGATATCATTGGATCGACAATTGAATTATCCATAAACTGCTTATTTAACATTATTGATATAAAGCTATATAAAATAGCAGTTGAAGCTACATTACACAAAATAAATAGTTTATAACGTTTAGCCTCTTTTCTTAACATTTTAAATGCTATTTCACTAAACTTCATTACTTTTTCTCCTCTTATCAATCATGCTAAAAGCCTGCACTTCTTTCATTATGCAATTGAAGAATTCAAACCTATCTTTCTTTTTTATAATTTCTTTAATTATTACTCCATCCTTCAAAAAAACCACCCTATCGCAATAACTTGCGGAAAATATATCATGAGTAACCATAACTATGCTTGTATTATATTCACTATGAAGTAACTTGAAATACTCCAAAACCTTTTCAGAAGAGCTTGAATCAAGATTTCCTGTTGGTTCATCAGCAAATATTATTTTAGGACTATTTATTATGGCTCTACAAATAGCTGCCCTTTGCTGCTGTCCACCTGATATTTCATAGGGATATTTGTTCATTATCTCTTCTATATCAAGTAATTTAGCTAATTTATCTATGCTATCTCCCTGAATAATTTCATACTTTTTATCTAAAATTAAAGGCACCAGTATATTTTCCTTTATACTTAAACTACTTATTAGATTAAAATCTTGAAATACCATACCAATATTATTTCTTCTAAATAAAGATAACTCGTTTCTTTTCATTTTGCTTATATCATTGCCGCATATATTTATTTTTCCATCATCAAAACTGTCTATTCCCGCTGCTACATTCAATAAGGTTGTCTTTCCACTCCCTGAGCTTCCCATAATACCAACAAACTCATTATCTTTTACAGTTAAATTAATATTTTTTAGTACCTTCGTATTAATTCCTTTTTCAGCTTTATAATTTTTGCACACGTTTTTTATTTCTAATATATTCATGGCTTTTATTCCTTTACAATATGATTATTTTTATATTTATTCAATTATATCACTGTTGGTTCGCTAGAACTTGATTATATAATAAAAGAGCTCTGTACTTACATCAACTATACTTTAAACTCAAGTTATCATATAGTTAAACGTAATATTAAGCTCTTTATTAATATCTATTTAATTTTTTTCTCAGGACATAAAAAGCATAAATCATCCCATATACTTTTATCCAAAATCATGCCTCTTTCTTGTTCATTTTCTTTAAATTTCAATATTATTTTCCTTGTATCTGTAACATTTATTTCTGTTTTAATTGGGTTAGACGTAACTTTTTTTCTACTTCCTATTATTGCTCCACTAGGACCATCTAAAAATTCACCAACTATTGCTCCCCCAATAGATGAACCTCCTCCTTGAATTTCTCCTCCTGAAACTACTGCATCTCTGTGATATTCACCATTCATGGAAAAATTCAATATATTTCTTTTTAAAATAAGTACCTTCAAATTATTGATTCTGTCATAAAGGCAAATTCCATTGCTTCTATTTTCAAAAAACAACTTACCACTAAGTTTTCTATTATAACCACCGTAATAATTTATTAGCTTTAACCCTCTGGGAATCATTATTTTTTCTCGTTTTTCCTCTTTAACATTCTCCTTATCATTATCAGGTAAGAAATATCCTATAACAAAAATTATAACAATAACTATTATTGCTTTCCACTTAAGTACCGCTATAAGACCTATCATGATTAGCAACATAAGAATACCATAACCCATATTAGACCTCCTTTGCAAAGTTTGTTTTAAATATACAACTTTTAACAAACTTTGACAAGCAATATGTTACCATTATCGCTTATTACTAGCAAAATAACCCCTTACAATATTGTTTAAGGTAGTCTTTAAAATTAAAATATCTTTTTATTTCTATATATACAATGTTATCATAAATATGTATACTACTATAATAAAAGTAATTATATAGTTATGAATTTAATAACTAAAATTCAAATTTAACTATTAATATAATAAAATAGAGTGAAGGAGAATTATAAATGCATATGACTATATCCGCTTATCTTTTTCCAATACTATCAAGAAAGATCGTATTAGAACAATTATCTAGCTATTATCCAAAAAATGATTTAAAGAAACTTATAAAACACATTAATAAAGAATATATAGCTATAGTAAAACGAGCGTCAGATATTGGTGGGAATAAAAATATTTTTTCAGGTAGCTATTTAATTAGTATGTATCTTATTGCTGCTTACAAAAATACAACAAAAAAAATTAGCATTGATGAATGGAATAAACTTATTAAAAATATTCTTATCAACTCTGATTTCATAAAAAAGCGAATCTCCAAAAGTAACCAACTTTCTAAAAGCTATAAAAATAAAATTATAGAAGCCTCTAAATGGTGTAGAGAAAACGAAGCTAAATACCCCGATAATTGGCAGGTTGAATTAAAAGATAGTGAAAACCCTAATCTAACTCATAAAGTTTTTACTAAATGTGGCCTTTGTATTCTATGTAAAAAAGAAGGGATACCTGAATTTACTCCTTGTCTATGCGCTACAGATTATATAACTGTTGGTTTTTCCAACTGCAAATTATATCGCCCAACTACTTTAGCAAAAGGTGATAGCTGCTGTGATTTTTATATAACACCTTTATAAAAAAATTAAAAGGAGGTTATTATGGTGGACTACAAATCTCAAAACTATATTTCTCAAGAATTAATATTGGCTCAAGAATTACAAAAATCAAGAGAATATAAACGCTCAAGAGAACTATATATGCATTTTTTTATTGAACATCCTAAACATTATCTTAGATTTAAAGCACTTTTTGAGGTGGCCGATAACTTATATTACGAAAAAAAATATGATGAAGCGGTAAAAAGCTATAATAAATTTCTAAATTATTGCGATGAACAATATAAATTAACATCCCAAGAAATAAGTTGGGTTAACGCATACAAAAATCTATCCTATAGTAGAATTAAAGCTATATCCAAAAAAAATTATTAATCTATATCTGCTCTATAAGACGCTTATTATTTTTCTATATATACATAAGCGGTACTTTTTTTATTTAAATTAAGTTATCAACCTAAGCCCTCGATTTATTGTTTTTTAAAATTGACTTTCCTTTGAAATGGTAATTTTGTTGTATGTTTTGATAAATATATACCCAAATAATCATATAAACTTAAATTCCTTCTACAATTAAATTGTTAATAATACATTAAGAATAATTTCTAAATTAACAAAATATACACAGAAAAATAATTATATTCACTTGAAAATTAATATTTTTGTAACTATAATTATTATGTAAATATTTTTAAAAGGAGGATAACTATGGATATAAATGAATTAATAACCGAAATAAAAAAAGATGGATATCATAAGCCTCAAATAGGTCTTATTACTCCAGAAATACGTACTATAGATGAACATGCTATGACATCGGTAACATTTATTGATGATGAAGAAACTGAAGAATAGTACACAATTAATATAGAACCTATAATTATAGGTTCTATATTAATTGTGTAGTTTTGCTAAATAATACTAATTAAAGGAGGAAGTACAATCATATGGTAGTCAATAAGTATGGAGAAACTCACATTCCCATGAAAATCACATGGGAAGTTACGGAAAGATGTAATTTAAATTGCAAAATGTGTTATTCAATAGATTGTAACTCAAAAAAAAATATAGTAAATGAACTCTCAACAAAAGAGGCTAAAAATTTAATGGATATTTTAGAAGCTAATGAAGTTCTTTATTTATTTTTAGAAGGCGGTGAACCATTATTAAGATCTGACTTTTTTGAAATTTTATATATCTCCGCGTCCAAATTCTGTACTTGGGTATCAACAAATGGAACTTTAATTGGATCAGAAGAAGCTAGGGAAATAAAAAAATCAAAAGCTAATACTATTTTTGTAAGTCTCCATGGTCATTCAGAAAAAATACACGATTCTATAACCCAAAAAACAGGTTCATTTTATAAGACCGTTAACGGAATAGAAGAATTAATAAGACAAAATGTATCTGTTATGACTACTTTCCAAATTTCAAGGTTAAACTTTGGTTATATTAGTGATTATGTTAAATTATGTAAAGAATTACATATTCCTAAAATAAATTTTCTGAGACCATATCCTTTAGGAAATGGAAAAACAAATTATAATAAATTCGCTTTAACTGCTAATGAATATAAACAAATAACTAAAGAACTAGAAGCACGGTGTAAAGAAAATAATATATTATTTGGTCATTCATTTGGAATTAAAAACCATAATTGTTGTAAACAAGCTTTTTCAATAGATTCTACAGGTAATTTAATGAATTGTCCTTACTTAAGATTTCTTCCAAGATTAGGGAATATATTCAAAAATAATTTAATAGATATTTGGAATTCAGAAGATTCACAAAAAATCAGAAATTCATATAAATACTTTGGTAACGATTGTACCAGTTGTGCAATCAAAAATAAATGTAGTGGTGGCTGCTTATCTAGTAAATTATTAGATACTGGTAAAGTGGAAACAAAAGATCCAATATGTTGGTTATAGAGGTGTTAAATATGTTAAAAATGTATCGAAACAAAACAATAAAATATGCTATTCCTAGAGTTAAATTAGATGGAGATATTGGAATATTCTTTTATAATCCTAATACTGGCAAAGATTTTGTCGCAAATCATATAGGAACATTAATCTGGTATATTATTGATGAGGGAAAGTCACTTGAAGATATTTCAAAATACATAAGTGAGATGTATAAGTTATATGACTATAGTAAATTATTAAATGATATAACAAGTGTATGTAAGATAATGTGTAAAAACGACTTGATAAAAATTGTTGAAGAATAGTTTGGAGGATAATATGAAACTAAATGCAAACGATATAATAGAGAAATACGATTATATAGACGTACTAAAAATTATGGATGGATATAGAGTTCATAATTCAGTCTGTGGTTTAATTTTAAAAGTAGATAAGTTTACAGCATTAGTACTCTCTTTGATAAATGGTTGTTGTACTTATAATGAATTAAAGTTAAGAATAGAAAAAAGTTTGGGAGAAGATTATTTATACGAAAATGATATAATTAATATAATTATAAGTTTATATCATTTACAATATTTAAATATAAAATTTAGTAAGAAAAAGCCTACAATTTTATTGATTAATCCATGCTATAGGTATCCTAATAGTGTATATAAAGAACTAACTATAACTCCACCATTAGGAATTTTAAGTATAGGTGCATTGCTATTTGAAAAAGGCTATGATGTTCATTTATTAGATATGTTAGTTGAAGATATAAGACCAGAAGATTTATCTAAATGGATAAAAAAAATAAAACCTGATATTGTAGGTATATCTATGAATTTCACTTCCACCGCTAATATATGTATGGAAATAGCTAGAATTTTGAAATCGTTACTAGTTAAAACTATTTTTGTAGGTGGAAATCATGCTACTTTCACATATGAAAAAATATTAGAAGATAAAAATGTAGATTATGTAATTAGATTTCAAGGTGAAGAAACTGTTTTAGAATTGATTGAAACATTAAAACATAAAGATAAAAGTATGTTAACTGAGTGCAAGGGAATTGCCTATAGAAATCATGATAAAATAGTGGTAACTGATAGAAGGCAAATTCCTCAAAATTTAAACAATATGCCGCTACCAAAGTGGATGTTACTTCCAATGAGTAAATATCCAAAAGATTTAAGATGGTCGTTAATAACCTCTCAAGGATGTCCATGTGCATGTACATTCTGTTCAACTTCGGCATTTAATAACGGAAAAAAAGTAATTTTTATGAGTGTTCCTGAAATAATAAAACGTATAAAAGGAATTATTAATTTACAGTATGAAGATACTACATTATCCATTTCATTTTCAGATGATGCCTTTACATATAATAGAGAACGAGTAATTGAATTATGTAGGAGAATTCTTAAAGAAAATTTAAAATTTATATGGGCATGTAGTACTAGAGTAGATCTAATTGATGAAGAACTAATTGACATAATGTATAAAGCTGGTTGCAGAAATATTCTTTTCGGAATAGAATCTTGTAGTAATAAAGTATTAAAAACTATTGGAAAAAGAATCAATATAGAACAAGCCAAAAGGTCAATTGAAATTGTTAAAAGGCGTGGAATTAAAGTAAAAGAAATGTTTATACTTGGATTACCATATGAAAGTAACGAAACATTAAATCTTATTGAGGATTTTTTTAAGGAAACAAAACCTGATGAAATTAGATTTGGATTGCTAGCAGTTTATCCAGGAACTCCATTATGGAATCATAGCGAAAAGTTTGGAATAAACATTCTTAGCAAAAATTGGAGTGATTACGAAATGCTAAGGCCCATATCGAATAACACTATTCTTTCAGCAGAAGAATTATATATAAAATATATAGAGTTTACTGAAAAGTATGAAAATACTACAAAAAAAAATGAAATAAAAATTATTTAAATATTTAATACATTCACTAGAAAGGAAGGAAACTAATGAAACTTGCTCTTATTAACCCTTTTAAATTCCAAAAAAACGAAAAAAAGAATGAACCTATATCATTAGCTTATTTAAAAAGTTATGTTGAAAATAAAGGATATTATGCAAAAATATTTGATTATGAAGTTATTGCCGATACAGAAAATTCCAATCTGTTAATAAGTATTGCAAATAATTTTGATATAGTTGGTATATCGTGTTACTATCCATATCTCCCCAATAAATTAGCTCAAAAAATTAAAGCTATTAGCAGTAAGATTGTAGTTTTTGCTGGTGGACCAATGGCAAGTCTAAAATATAAGGATTTATTATATAAAAATTCACCTATTGACTTTGTAATTGTTAATGAGGGAGAAGAAAGTCTTTTGGAATTATTACAATGTTTAAAGTATCATCTACCAGTAAAAAAAATATTGGGAGTTGCAAGCTACTCAAATAATAAAATATACTATAAATCCAGAAAATTTATTATGAATTTAGATAAGGTTGGGTTTCCAATTAGAGAAAACGGTTATTATGAAAAATATATTCCAACAATAATTAGTTCAAGAGGTTGCAATGGTAGATGCAGGTTTTGTTCTACTAGGTATATGGGTAACTGGCGTGGTAGATCAGCTGAAAATGTATTTAAAGAAATATTACATATAGTACGTGATCATGGACAAACTAATTTTCAATTTGTAGAACCTAATTTTCTAGAAGACATAAATAGAGCTTATAAAATAGCTGAATTAATTGAAAACATACCTCAAAAAGTATATTTTGATTTTGCATGTAGAATAGATTCTATCTTAAATAACGAAAAAGTTTTAGTCAAATTAAGGCAAGCAGGTGCAATAAAAGTTTTATTAGGTGTTGAAAATTTTAATAACAAAACATTAAGCGATTGGAATAAAGGCATAAATACTAATCAAATATGTGATGCTATTAATATTTTAAATAAAGTTAAATTAAGCTATTCAATTTCACTAATAATTTTTCATCCCACCACAACAAGAGAAGAACTCATAAATAATATAAATATTATTAGGAAATTAAAAATAGAGGATAATATTGAAAACTTTTATAATTATTTGCGCTTAATTCCAGGTACAAGCTTAAACAATACAACTGAAGAAAAGCAATGGAGTTTTGTTAACAAAGACATTTCTAAAATTTTCGAAAATTGCTTATTATATGAAAAAAGCTTAGATTCTTTTGAATATGATAAAGTTGTTAACAACTTAAATTATATTGAGAATTATATGCAAATTAAAAACTACTTCATAAGAATCAGCAATACAGAATTGGATAAATTACAGTATTTAGAATCCCAACTTGGAATTAGTAACACAAATTCTTCATCAACTGATATTTTAAGTAAAAATGTAGATTTAAAATTCAAAATAAATAAAAATATAAAAATGAATTATCTTAAATCTTGTAATATATACGAAATAAGTAACTTAAAAACAGGATTAAAATATTCTTTAAATAAGTCTGCCGTTGACATGGTGAATTTTTTTAATGGCATAACTTTTAATAATTTTATAAATTCTTTAATAAAGATAGATGATGAAGATAAAAAAACAATGTTTCATTTAATTGAATTTTTGAGCAAACTACTAAAAAACAAAATTATTAAATATGAGGTTATATCTCTATGATTGAAATACATAATTTAAAAAAAACGTATAATTCTTCATTTTCCAAAATAGAAGCACTAAAAAATATTAGTTTTAAACTTGAAAATGGAGACATATTAGGCATATTGGGTCCTAATGGTGCAGGTAAATCTACATTAATAAAAATTTTGTCAACAGTAGTTGATAAGGATTCTGGCGAAATTTTAATAGATAACTGTAGTATTGATAATTCAAATGAATATAGAAAAAAATTTACTGTTGTAATGCAAGATACTAGTATAGAATCTTGGCTGAGCGTAGAAGAAAATCTAAAAGTATATGGCAAATTTTATGGGATTTCGAAAAAAAAATTGCCTTATGCAATAAATGATGTTGTTAATTTATTCAATCTTAACAAATATAGAAAGAAAAAAGCATCAGAATTAAGCGGTGGATTCAGAAAAAGGTTACAGCTCGCCAAAAGTTTTTTAGTAAATACTCCTATAATGATGTTTGATGAACCCACGGTAGGTCTTGATCCATTTGTAAAACTTAAAGTTATAGAATCCTTGAAGAAAAAATCATTAGATGGGAAAACTATAATTTTCACAACTCAAATACTAAGTGAGGTAGAATCCCTTTGTAACAAAGTTATGATATTATCTGAAGGTACAATTCTATCAAAAGGACATATAGATGATATTAAAGAAAAATTTGAATTTAAGAAAAAACTAATATTCCAATTTGAAAATTTAACAGATGAATTATATAAAAAAGCTTTAACAATTTGCAAAAATAAATTTATAAAACGAAAAAGTGATTCTATTTTATTTGACTTATCTATGAAAAATAAAAATGATAAGATACTTATACATAAATTATTAGATACATTGAATCCAATAAGTATATCAGTAAAAGAACCAACATTTGAAGAAATTTTTATTGACATAGTTAAGGAGAAATTATGATAAATGGTATAAAAGCTTCATTATATAGAGAATTCAAGTTAAGACTATCCTCTTCAAGAGTATTTGTAGAAAACATAGCAAATCCACTATTTACATTACTTATATTTGGATTTGCTTTAGGTAATACTGTAGGTTATATAAATAATTCTAATGGAAAATCCATTAAATACTTAAATTACTTTGTGATTGGCGCAATAAATATAAGTCTAGTATCAAATGCATTAGTTGCATCTACAAAAATGTTTTTAGATAAGTATCTCGGAATGTATGAAGAAATGTTATCATACCCAGTCAAAAGAAGTGAAATTTTATTAGGAAAACTAATATTCAATTTGATTTTATCAATTATTCAAGCATTTATTATGATGTTTTTTGTTCAAATAATAACAGGATACAACAATATAGGAATTATAAAGTTTATATTCCTATTTTTACTTTTAATAGTTGGAAGTAGTACATGGTTTTATTGTTTAATCTTATTGTCAATTAAATTAAAAACGCAAGATTCATTTAATACAATGTATTTTTTAATTATGACACCGATTATTTTTACTAGTTCTATTTATTACCCAGTTGAAAAATTACCACTAATTTTTAGATGGATAGGCTACATAAATCCTCTTTCCTGGTTTACGGATATAGGCAGATATATTTATTTAAATATTTATACTAGATTCTTAATGCTTAAATTATTTGCAATTATTATTCTATTAATATCGACTTTTTTATTTACAAATAAATTATTTGATAAAGGCATAGATAAATAGGTATATAAATGTATTAATTTATAAAATTATATCTATATTCTAATAAAAAAAGAAAATATTAGTACGCAATATAAACATTCACTAAAACTTTATATACATTTTTTATTGAACTTTTTAAATATGATCTTAGATTTAAAGCACTTTGTGAAGTGGCAGATACTTTACTTTATATTACGAAAAAAGCACAGATACTTCAATGCCTAAAATACCTCAAAAATTCACTGATTCTATATCAGCACGTGAATATATTTCAAAGCATGAAATTTTTGGAGCTAACGGATTTAGACCTGAAATAATGACAGATGAGGAAATATTAAATTTTGCAAATGCTCTTCAGGAGCAAATGGAATTATTGATGTATAAATATAAGAAATAATTATTAATAATCTATACATTTCATATACCTAAATCAAGCAGAGCATAAACTTGCTCTGCTTGATTTAGTTCTTATCTAATAAACTTTCAATTTCATGCAATTGCTTTGTATTGAATTAATTTTAACAATGCTTTAATTAATAGTTCATACTGATATAGTTCTGGAGGCAATCCCTTATTATAAGGCACTCTACGTACCAATCCTTCCCACTTACCTATTAATTTCTTCCATTCATCACTTTTAAAATAATTATCTATAAGCCTATCTAAATGAAACTCAGGCATATATGTTCCTACAACTCCTTTTTCTAAAATTCCATCAGCAATAACACCTTTTTCCAAAAAAATTAATATTGGTAATCCAATTTGAAAAGCCATTGCAGTTTCTATTGAGCAATACGAAATGGTTAGCCAGATATCAGAAACATCATATTCCTCAACATTATTAATATCTGTTTTAGTCTTTCCTATCCCATCCTTTATATATGATCTTCTAAAAGCAATAGTAAGTACTCCATCAAAATGGTTTTCAAAATTTTTAAGAAAAAATAATTTAAAACCAATAACCTTTCATCAGTTAAGGCATACCTCAGCGTCTTTACTGATAAATGAAAATATAAACATAAGAGAAATATCAAAACGTTTAGGACATAGTAATACATCAACCACTTTGAATATTTATAGTCATGCTTTAAAATCTGCCGATAAGGATGCTGCGGATAAATTAAATACTATTATATTTTCAAATGATTCTATAAATAATAAAGATTAATACTGTAATTTTGATTTTATTTTTGTCAATTGTGTCCCCAAATTGTCCCCATTTCTTAAATTCAAGTCATTTTAGAGACAACGAAAAAACCTTGCAATACATTCATATCACAAGGCTTTACTCTGGTGTGCCCGAGAGGAATCGAACCCCCGGCACGCGGTTTAGGAAACCACTGCTCTATCCTACTGAGCTACGAGCACATATTAAATTTTACATTACAATTTATTATTTTATTACTAAATCCTTAATCTGTCAATATATCTAGCGCCTTTATTCACCTTTATTTTTTACATATATAATATTTTAACTAATTACATATAATATATTATGCCATTTAAATAGTATTTTATATATGCTGGTAAGTAAGTGCTTTTCATTTACAAAGCTACTGTATTTTGCTATTATGATAATATAAATGTGTAAAGGGGATGCTTACAATGATTGATGAATTGAAAAAAGTTCTTCTTGCAGGATTGGGCTCAGCGGCCTACACTTATGAAAAAGGTTCTAAATTAATAGATGAGATGGTAAAGAAGGGTAAATTAACCCTTGATGAAGGAAAAGAACTTTCTCAGGAGCTTAAAAGAAACATAAAAGAAAAAGGTGAACTTGTAACTGATAAAGTAAAGCCAGTTTCAAAACAAGATATTTCAGAACTTTTAGAAAAATACACTTCAGATTTAAAAGCTGAAATAATCGAATTAAAAGACAGAGTTTCTAAACTAGAAGATAAAACACAGTAATTTTTTATATTAAAAAGCTCTAACTTAGAGGGTTAGAGCTTTTATATTATATACTGTTTTGAGGAGATATTGTAATGAAAAAATCAGTACAGCGATTCAGAAAAATAGTGAAGGTTCTTGCTTTTTATGGTTTTGGTTACATAGTTGATTCTAAGCTTAATCACGCCAAAAACTCTCCTGAAAATTTAAGAAAAGCTTTTGAAGATTTAGGATCAACCTTTATTAAAATAGGTCAAATCCTTAGTACAAGACCCGATATACTTCCACCAGATTACATACGTGAACTTTCAAAATTACAAGATGACGCTCCAAATGAGTCCTTTGAAAACATGGAAAAAGTTTTTATAAAAGAATTTAAAAAACCCCTTAAAGATTCTTTTTCTTACTTTAACCAAAAACCCCTTGCCACTGCCTCCATTGCTCAAGTTCACGAGGCAACTTTAAAGGATGGTCGCAGTGTAATTGTAAAAATTCAAAAACCAGATATCGCAGAACAAATGAAATTAGATCTTTCCATATTATACAAAATAGTAAGTTTGACAAAAGCTAGATTTTCAGACACCCTAATAGATCCAAAGGAAGCAATTGAAGAGTTAATTGCCTCAACAGAATTAGAACTTGACTTTAAGAATGAAGCAGATAACATGGATTTATTTAAAAAACTAAATAAGGACGTAACCTTCGTATCAAGTCCTTATTTAGTAAGGAGATTATCTGGTGAACATATAATAACTATGGAAAAAATAGATGGCTTTAAGGTAACTGATGTAAAAAATATTAAAAGTTCAGGCTTTGATTTAGATGATATAGGAAAAAAGCTAGCTCTATCCTACTTTAAGCAGGTTTTTGAAGACGGATTTTTCCACGGCGACCCTCATCCTGGTAACATATTGATACAAAACAATAAAATATGTTACATAGATTTTGGTATCATGGGACACATCAATAAAAACTTAAAAAGTGCCTTAAATGATATTATTATTGCTGTGGCTTATCAAAACATAGATAAACTTATATCTGTAATTATGTCTATTGGAATAAAAACAGGATATGTAGATAGAAATCAACTGTATGAAGATATAGATTATATTTTTGCAAGTTATTTATCAACTTCTCTTGAAAATATAAAAATATCTCAGCTAATCCAAGAAGTTTTTGACTGTTCCAAACGAAACAACGTTAGAGTACCTAAAGATTTGATTATTCTTGTACGTGGTTTTGTAATTATAGAAGGAGTTATCGCTAAAATTTCACCTGATATATCACTTTTAGATGTAGCTATTCCTTTTGTTAAATCTCAAAACCAGGAAGAGTTTTTTAAAAACTTTAACATGTACGAGTTTTTATTAAATTCCTCTATGTTCCTTAAATCATCAATGAAGGTTCCTAAAAAATTTGTAGACTTAAGTGATAGTATAATGCGAGGTCGTGCAAAACTTCAACTTAATCATACAAACCTAGAAGAACCTATAAATGAACTAAGTAAAATGATTAATAGACTTATTTTGGGAATAATAATATCTTCAATGATAATAAGTTCTTCTGTTATTTTACATTCAAATGTTGGTCCTAAAATATATAAAATTTCAATAATAGGCATAACTGGTTATATGATTGCGGCTTTTATGGGCTTTTGGCTTTTAATATCTATAATACGTTCTCATAAAGTGTAAGACTCCACCAAGTAAAGTGAAGTCTTACACTTTATGTTATATTCATTCCTTTAAAAACGTACCTTGTTATTTTCTCCGTAAGCTTTTCCATGCTCTCTTCGTTATTATTTATCAAATCATATACCGCACCAGAACAAAGCACACCAAAAAAGATATATGACATAAATTCTGTCTCACCATTTTTTATATAACCGTTTTCCATTGCTTCTTTAAGATACTTCTCAATAATACCTATATAATCTTTTATAACATTTCTTAATTCTAATTGTCTAGATTCTTGACCCCAAAGTTGACTCATTAGCACCTTGAAAAATTCTCTATTTCTAAATATCAGCTCAATTTGAACTCTACATACTGCTTTCAATTTATTAATAGGGTTGCTTTCCTTTCCTGCCTCTTCTTCCATTTCCCCTCTTATAACATTCATGCCTTCAGAAATTACATATCTAAAAATTTCTTCCTTACTTTTAAAATGATAATAAAGAGTTCCCTTTGCAACTTTTGCATTTAAGGCGATTTCATCCATTGTTGCTCCATTGTAACCGTTTTTTGAAAATATCAAAAGGGCAGACTTGAATATAGAATTCTTTGTCTTGTTCATTTATTTTATCACTCCAAATTTTAACTTTATTTCATATTTCCCTGCAATAATTATATTATCATAAAATAGCATCATTAAGAAATTATTTTTGACATAAACTAAGTAAACAGCTTATAATTATAACAATAAATTTTACTTTTAAAGAGGTTTAATAATGATTAAATTTTATAATAGAAAAACAAAACAATACGAGATAGAAAAGGTTGCAGGTGAAAATTATCTTAATTGGACATATTCTTCGCCTATTGGAATGGGTTTTCTTGAAGCTATAATTAAAAAGAAAGCATTTTCTAGCATTTATGGCTCATTTTGCGACTCTAAAATGAGTAGATCAAAAGTAAGAACCTTCATAAAAAATTTTGATATAGATATGCAGGAATGTACTGAAAAACAAGAGGAATTTAAATGCTTCAATGACTTTTTTACTAGAAAACTTACAGAGAAGGCAAGACCAATTAATAAAGATAATAATATTTTTATTTCTCCTGGAGATGGAAGACTTCTTGCTTATGAAAATATAGATTTAGATAATTTAGTTGAAATAAAAGGTATGAGCTATAGCTTAAAAGAACTTATAAATGATGAAAAGGTAAGTTCCAAATATGAAAATGGAACATGTTTAATTCTAAGGCTTTGTCCAACAGATTATCACAGGTTTCACTTTGTAGACAGTGGAGTTTGCAGCGCTACTTCAAAAATCAAAGGCGCCTATTATTCAGTGAACCCTATTGCTTTAAATAAAGTAAAAAAACTGTTCTGTGCAAATAAAAGAGAATGGAGTATATTAAAATCCGACAATTTTAAAGATGTTCTATATGTAGAAGTTGGCGCTACCTGTGTTGGAGCTATAATTCAAACCTACAAAGAAAATACTAAAATTTCTAAAGGTGATGAAAAAGGCTATTTCAAATTTGGCGGCTCTACTGTAGTATTATTTTTAGAAAAGGATGCCGTTAAAATCGACAGCGATATACTAGAACAAACAAAACTAGGCTATGAAAGCAAAGTAATTATTGGTGAAAAAATAGGAATAAAATAGTTGTTAGTTGTTAAAAATATAACAAATTTCCCTTATAAAGAACAAATTGTTTAATAATCATGTCTTTTTTGTTAATTTCATACAAAATACTTACATGTTGCATAACGGTATGATATTATAATTTTGACATATTTTATAGTATAAGGGGGATTTTTTAATGGTTTTTAATAAAAAACTTTTTTCAACAATTTTAATAGCGACAACTACCGTTTCTTGTTTATATGGTGTATTTGCTAAAACTAACGTAAGTGCTAATACTAAATCAACTAAACATGCTAGTTCTTCTAAAAAGCAAAAGAAACCTACACCAAAACCTACACAAGCTGCTGAAAGTTTAACAGTATCAGCTCTTACCTCAGATGACAGCAGTGTTACTTTAGTTTGGCATAAGCCTACTGACTATTCTAATGTTGCAAGCTACAATATATATATGAATGGAAAACTTATAGGTAATACCAACAACAATTCAGCTTCAGCCTCAAAACCATTCATAGATAACTTCTACAAAGATTCAAGTAATTCTTCAGCAGTAAAGGTAAGTTCTCATAACTATGTAGTTACTAACCTTACTCCTAGCACTTCTTATAATTTTAGTGTTAGTGCTATAGATAATAATGGAAATACTTTGTATTCAAGTAATACCCTAACTTCAAGTACTACTGCAGCACCTAAAGTATATGATATTACTAAATACGGTGCTGTTGGTGATGGAACAACCATTGACACTAAGGCTATACAAGCTGCCATAGATGCTTGTACGCCTGGAGATGAAGTTTTAATTCCTGCTGGGAAAACCTTCAAAAGTGGCTCTCTTTGGTTAAAACCTAATATGATATTTAAAGTTAACGGAAAAATTTTAGGCTCAGAAAATCCAAGTGACTATGTTGATGCAAATCATCCTGTAGCATCTGGTAAAAAAAGTAACGCACTTATCAATGCAAAAGGTACTAAAGGTGACCCTAAAAGTGCAAACCTTAAAATAGTGGGAACTGGATCAATTGATGGTAATGGGTGGAAGCAAACTGCTCCAGAGGCTTCAACTGGTTTCCCTAATTCTTTAGATAGCAGTATATCTACAGTTAAGCAAAACGGTATCCTTGCTGCTAATCAATTTAACTTAGGTAAAAGCCAAGGCTTATCAGATGTAGACGCATATGCAACACGTTCAAATCTAGTTTCTATAAGCAATATAACTAATCTATATTTTGGTGACGGTCTTTCTTTCTTAAATCCATCACAACAAACTATAGGTGTTAGTAATTGTAACAACACCATCTTAAATGGTGCTCTAGTTAAAACCTTTAATTGTAATAATGCTGATGGTATAGACTTTGATTCACAAGGCTTAACCGTTGTGAACAGCGTTTTTGATACTGGTGATGACGATGTAAACTTCACTGCTGGAAAGGGTCTTCAAGCTGAACAAACACGTACTCCTGTAACTAATGTATGGATATTCAATAACTATTTTGGAAGAGGACATGGTTCTGTTGTTGCTGGAAGTAATACTGCTGCATGGATAGAAGAAGTTTTAGCAGAAGATAATGTTTTAAATGGAACAGGTTCTGGTCTTCGTTGCAAAACTGGTAAAGGTACTGGTGGTGGCGCAAAAGACATAACCTATCGTGATTCGGCCCTTAAGAATATTACTGATGGAGAGGGTAAACCATTTATATTTACTTCCCAATATACAAATGCTACTGCAACTGGTTCCTTTACACCTGCACCTGATTTACCACAATTTAAAGACATTAACGTAAGCAACTGCAGTGTAGATGGTTCTAAAAATTATGCTATATTTGTATCTGGCTTGCCTGGTGCTTGTCATACAAATATAAACTTTACTAATGTTTCATTCAAAAATACTCCAGGGGCATCTATAGATTATATGAGCAACAGTACTTTCCAAAATGTAACCTTTGATAAATCTATTACTAACCCTTGGCAAATCACAAACTCTACAGGTCTTACTTTTAAATAAAAAAATAAGGTACTGCAAAATTAATCTTAGCAGTACCCTATTCTCTTAATTCATAAGGAAAAAACCATCAATTCTATAATCTTTTCTATCATCCATAATCTTAAAGCTATTTATCTCTTTAAAATTACTATCCACCTTATATACGTACATATTTTTATCATCACAAGTATAAAGCTTATTATCTTGAACCTCTATCTGCATTAAATTATGTTTAAATGAAAGAAGCTTCTGCTCTCCTGTGGTAAGATTCAATACCGTAAGCTTATTTCCTGTGTTCTGCATTGGATTGTAATGACTTATATATAAGTTTCCATTATAAACTTTCAAATGATCCGGACACCCCTCTTTAAGTTTAATATCGCTTACTGTATAATCCTTCATATTAAATTTTGAAACCACATAAGAAGGTGAATTCCCATCACTTGAAATCATATGTGAGAAGTATATGTCATCTTTATATATAACACTATCAAATACAGATTGATCAGATTTTAATCGTATTAATTTTTCAGTGCTTAAATCATCTGCATTTATTACACTTATTATTAAAGTACCATCCCTCTCATCCGAATCTGCAAAAGTATATAATTTATTTCCATTTAATATTATGTGTTGAACTAATCCTTGCACATTTAAAGTTTTTTCTTTTGATTTTTTTGCCATATCATATTTAGTTATTATTGATCCTTTGGGTGGGCTGTTCGTTGTATATATATAATTTTTGTTTGCTGCAACAGAGAATATACCCTCAGCTATATCATAAGTATTATATTTATTACTACTAATATCAAACTCTACTACTTTCTTACTTCTATTAGAGTATCCGCCTATAGAATTTGTATAAATTTTATTCCCTACCTTTACTGGAGACAAAAAACCCGAGTTTACATCTACACAATTAATCTTAGTTTCCTTAACTTCTTGCCCTTTTGATGTATATGATCTTATATAACTAGCATTATTAAACGTAGAAGATTCAATAATTGCTGTTTCAGCTTTTCCTTTATCAATATTATTATTTACCGGTTGATTATTAGAACTTTTACTACTACATCCAACTATAAATACAACGAACAAACATACAATTATAAATTTACTTAGTCTTGCCATCTTGCGTAAATTGTATCCAAAGTATCTTGTTTTGGTAAATCAACTGGTATTATTACTGAAGGTATTGTTCTTTTAGGGTCTATATCCATTCCATATAAATCCTTATATGAAGCCCAAACTAATTGAGAACAATAAAACTTATCTCTTGTATTTATATTAAAGAAGTTATAATTGTATGGCTTACCAATCTGATCACTACACCAATCAGCAGCTGCTGCATCTTGATCTGCTGTAGTATTCTTTGTAGTAAGTCCCTTTATTGAGTTATATCTAGTTTTCCACTCATTTGGATATCTTCCTACTCCATTTGGCATGGATTCTACTGTAGTTGATGCTGACCAAATGATACCTGCATGTCCGTAATGTACTCCAAGCGTATTACTATCTCTAGTAACTAAGATTACTCCTTTTCTTGTTGGATAATCTCCATAATCCTCCGTATCGCCTGAAAATCTTTGAACCTTTAGAACCTTTTTATCTGACTTATAATCATTAGTAACCTTCGAGTCTTTTTTATCATCAAAAGAATTATAAGCTTTATCTACTCTACCTTGATACTGCTGTAATACTTTCTTTTGATTACTTGTAAGTGCTGTATTACTATTTATACTAGCAAAAGTTTTAACACCATTTAAGGTGGTAGCAAGTACTATTGCTGCTGCCAACATGGCAGTATTTTTCTTCAAATTCATCATATTAACTTCCCCTTATATTTATTTTTTATTCATCCCATTGAGCAAAAACAGTTTCTATATCTGCTTGTTTTGGTAAATCAACTGGTATTATCATTGATGGTACTGTCTTTTTAGGATCTATATCCATTCCGTATAAGTCTTTATATGCTGCCCAAACTAATTGTGAGCAATAAAAGCTACTTCTTGTGTTTATATTAAAAAAGTTGTAGTTATATGGCTTACCTACTTGATTATTACACCAATCTGATACCTCTTTGTCTTGGTCAGCTGTTGTATCTTTAACTGTAATTCCTTTTACTGTCTTATATCTTGACTGCCATGTATTTGGATATCTTCCAACTCCACTTAATTGTGCTTCTACCGTAGTTGATGGAGTCCATACTATGCCGGCATGTCCATAATGTACTCCAAGAATATTGGTATCTCTAGTAACAAGAATAACTCCACTTCTTGTTGGATATACTCCTTCTGTGTCTTTTCCTGACTCTTCGTCTGTTGCTTCTTGTACTTTTAAATTATTGTTTATAGCTTTAGGGTCTTTAACAACTTTTGTTTGATTTTTATCTTCAAAAGAATTATAAACTTTGTCAATATTTCCTTGATACTGTTGTAATACTTTCTTCTGGTTATTTGTCATAACACTGTTAACATTTGTACTAGCATATGACCTAATGCCAGTTATTGTAAAAGTAATAGACATTGCAACTACAAATGTTGTTATTTTTTTTAATTTTATCATAATACACCTCCACAAATTTTAATATAATTTAATTGTACCAATTCATGTACATATATTCAATAATTTTACTTAAATGTAACGTCACTGTTTTTATTTTAACAAATTAAATTAACTAAATTATTTTAGAGTTCCTTCAAATATGATATAATGATAATAGGTATGTATATAAGTACGTTCATATACCGTTAAATTTTTAACGATATTTTATTAATAAATAACTATATTCTTAATTTCAGGAGGATTAAAATGAAAACAATAATCTTAAATGGCACTGAAGTGCATACAGATAAAGACATCACCATCCTTGAATTAGCAAGAGAAAACAATGTAGATATCCCTACTCTTTGCTTTTTAAAGGATTGTGGTAACTTTGGAAAATGCGGTGTTTGTATGGTGGAAGTAGAGGGTAAAGGCTTCAGAGCTGCCTGTGTCGCTAAAGTTGAAGACGGAATGGTAATAAACACTGAAACTGATGAAGTAAAGGAAAGAATCAAAAAGAGAGTGTCCACACTTCTTGATAAACATGAGTTTAAATGTGGTCAATGTTCTAGAAAAGAAAACTGTGAGTTCCTTAAACTTGTAATAAAAACAAAAGCAAGAGCTTCAAAACCATTTTTACCAACAGCAGAAGAAAAATCAGCTTTAGTTGACGATAGAAGTAAGGCTATTGTGATAGATAGATCTAAATGTGTACTATGCGGAAGATGTGTTGCTGCTTGTAAAGAGCATACTGGTACATGCTCAATTCAATTTATAAAAAAGGATGGACAAAGAGCTGTAGGAACAGTGGATGATTTATGTTTTGATGATTCAAACTGTTTATTATGCGGTCAATGTGTTGTTGCTTGTCCAGTTGCTGCTTTAAAAGAAAAATCCCACGTAGAAAAAGTTCAAGAGGCACTTAATGACCCTAAAAAGCATGTTATTGTTGCAATGGCTCCATCAATAAGAACTGCTATGGGCGAATTATTTAGGATGGGCTTCGGAAAAGATGTAACAGGAAAATTATATACAGCACTTAGAATGCTTGGATTTGATAAAATATTTGATATAAACTTCGGTGCAGATATGACTATAATGGAAGAAGCTACTGAACTTCTACAAAGAATAGAAAAAGGTGGACCATTCCCTATGTTTACATCTTGCTGTCCTGCATGGGTGAGACAAGCACAAAACTATTATCCTGAATTATTGGATAACCTTTCATCTGCAAAATCTCCTCAACAAATATTTGGTACTGCATCAAAAACTTATTATCCTTCAATATCAGGAATTGCTCCTGAAGATGTTTATACAGTTACAATTATGCCATGTAATGATAAAAAATATGAAGCAGATATTCCTTTCATGGAAGTTAATGGCTTAAGAGATATTGATGCATCACTAACTACAAGAGAACTTGCTCAAATGATTAAAAATGCCAAAATTAAATTTGCAGACCTTGAAGATGGTGAAGCTGATCCTTCTATGGGTACTTACAGTGGTGCTGGTGCTATATTTGGTGCAACTGGTGGAGTTATGGAAGCTGCAATAAGATCTGCTAAAGACTTTGCTGAGAATAAAGAACTTGAAAATGTTGATTATACTGAAGTAAGAGGATTTAAAGGCATCAAAGAAGCTGAAGTTGAAATTGCTGGAAATAAATATAACGTTGCTGTTATAAATGGTGCTGCTAATTTCTTTGAATTCATGAAATCAGGAAAAATAGATGAAAAACAATATCACTTTATAGAAGTAATGGGCTGTCCTGGCGGATGTATAAATGGTGGAGGTCAACCTCACGTAAGTGCTATTGATAGAGAAAATGTTGATTATAGAAAATTAAGAGCTTCAGTTTTATATAATCAAGATAAAAATGTGCTTTCAAAGAGAAAATCACACGATAATCCAGCTATTATTAAGATGTATGATAGCTACTTTGGAAAACCAGGTGAGGGTCTTGCTCACAAGTTATTACATGTAAAATATACAAAAGACAAAAATGTTTCAAAACATGAGTAAAATAAAAAAGATGCCTAAAGGCATCTTTTTTATTTTACTCCATACTCTTTGTAATAATTGTTGATCTTTTCTTTCATTTTATCATCTATAATAACTTTACCATTAATATTTCTTTTATATAAGTAATCTACTACTTCCTCCATTGTAACAATAGAACAAGTCTTAAATGCAAACTTTTCTTTAAGTTCAGTTAAAGCGCTTTTTTCTCCCTTACCTTTTTCCATTCTATCTACTGATATTATAAGTCCCTTTACATCAACATTAGCTTGAGATTTGAGTATAGGCATAGTCTCATATACGGATGTTCCAGCTGTTGTAACATCTTCCACTATTATAACCCTATCTTCATCTTTAAGATTTGATCCAAGAAGAATTCCCTTATCTCCATGATCCTTAACTTCTTTTCTATTTGAACAATAAGAAGCATTAATTCCATACACACTATCAAGTGCCATTGCTACTGAAACACTTAATGGTATTCCTTTATATGCAGGTCCAAATAATATATCAAAATCATCTCCAAAGTTATCATATATAGCCTTGGCATAAAATTTCGCTAACTTATTTAATTCATTTCCTGTTTTATAATTTCCCGTATTTATAAAAAAAGGTGTTCTTCTACCACTTTTAGTTATGAAATCTCCAAAAGTAAGCACATTACTCTCCACCATAAATTCTATAAACTCTTGTTTGTATTGTTCCATCAATTAGCCCTCCAATTTATTTTTATTTAAAAAAATCCACATATAATTTTACTACATTTTCTAAAATTCTTAAATTTTTTATTACATCATTTTTAATTTCTAGAGAATGATTGGCTCCCTCAAATAACATTAAACTAACGCTTTTATGTTCTTTAATTGTATTTATGTAATTACTTTGAAAAAACTCATCCTTTGTACCTACTACTACAGTACATTTTCTATCTATTATATATTTTAATGTCTGCTCTATGGGAGTTAAATATATAAACTCTATATTATGTATATTAAGCTTAGAAGCTGTTAAACCAGCTATTTGAGTCCCTATACTTTTACCTAAAAAATAAATACTTTTATAATTTTTATTAATTAATCTTTTTATAATATAGGCTATCTCACTAGCTACATCTTCGGTACTAGCTTTTCCTATATCTTCCCATGAAATTTTATCTTTATAACTAATGCATAAAACATCATTGTTATTCTGAATTGCTGCCTTTTTTGCATAGTAGAGCAGCGGTTTATTATGATCATAATTTATCCCTGGAAATATTATAACAAGAGCTTTTGAATCTTCACTTGCATATAATGTTCCAAAAACTTCTTTATACTTTGATTGAAATATTTTGCTATTCAAACACATCACCCTACTTTAATAATATACTTCTTTACTTTTGAAAATCTTTATAAAGTAAACTTGGTTGAATCCCATTATTATTTTGATACTTACCACTAGAATATTTTTCGTATTCTCCTCCAACGTCATGATAATAGATTTGGCATATTTCAACACCTGGATATATTCTTATTGGTTCCACACAAAATATTTCTAATGTCCAATACCCCTTAAAACCAACGTCTCCAAATCCTGCTGTGACATGAATGAACACTCCAAGCCTTCCAACAGAGGATCTACCTTCAAGCATTGGCACATACTTGTCTGTTTCTGTATATTCTACCGTTCTTCCAAGATACAATTTTCTTGGTTGAAGTACAATCCCTTCCTCAGGAATTATAAGTTTTTTTGTACTATTTGGTTTTTTCATATCTAAAACTTCTTCATCATAAACAAGAAGTTCATTATGTAACTTTAAATTGTAGCTATTAGGATTTATTTGTTTCTCTGTAAATGGCTCTATTATTATATCTCTTCCTATATTATCTATAATTTGCTTTCCCGAAAGAATCATTTATTATTCCTCCTCAACAATATGTTCTCTATAAATACTAATTTTTATTATACCATATAAAATATTATAATTAATTATTATTTTATATGGACAATTTAGAGTTTACTACTACTGTATTTACTGATATAATAATATGGCTAAAATTACAAATAAAAATCAGGAGGTACATATGAAAAAAATAGCAGCTTTATGCTTAAGCTTATGCTTGATACTATTAACTTTTACTGCCTGTGGTTCTAAGGAAGTAAAAAAATTAACTAAAGAAGATGTAAAAAAATATACAGCACAAATGAAAAGTGACCCACTATCTGGCGATATCACTTTAAATGGAGTGAAATACTCTCTTCCTACTAAAGCTAAAAACTTGGAGGATAATGGATGGAAATATAATGATTATGCGGATAAAGGACAACCTTTGAAGGATAATTATTATGTACAAGATATTCACATGGACGATGGCACTAAAAATGAAGATACTTTTATAAATGTAACTCTTTATAACACAAGTGGTTCTACCATGAAGTTCGATGATGCTATGCTTGGAGGTATAAAAGTAGAAAAGAAAAGTGATTCATATAAAAATACTGTAGTATTGCCAAAAGGTATTACATTATCTTCTACTTATGATGATGTAATTAAAGCTTATGGTAACCCAAAAGTTGATTATATGAAAGCAGCTAGTTGGATAATATATTACAATACCGACATTGGTGAATATGGACAACAGCTTCGTATTTACTTTAACAAAACTACAAAAGTTATTGAATCAATAGAATTAAAGAATATACCTAGAAAATAAAATAAAAAAGCGTGCTTTCCAAAATTACTTTGAAAAACACGCTTTTACGTTTGGTGCGACAGGCAGGAGTCGAACCCGCAGCGCCTCGGTTCGTAGCCGAGTCCTCTATCCAGTTGAGGTACTATCGCATACTTTAAGCATTATTATATTAACACAATTTACAAAAAAAATCAAATATCTTTATTGCAAAATAAAAGGACATTTTAACAATGTCCTTTTATGGCGGAGAAGGAGAGTTTCGAACTCTCGCGCCGGTTACCCGACCTATACCCTTAGCAAGGGCACCTCTTCAACCACTTGAGTACTTCTCCACATGCTCTACTAAATAAAACCTATTAAATTAATGGCGGAAAGATAGGGATTCGAACCCTAGGTGCGGTTACCCGCACGCCGGTTTTCAAGACCGGTGCCTTAAACCAACTCGACCATCTTTCCACATAACAACATAAAATATTATATCAAATAAACTTTCAATTGTCAACAACAAATTTAAATTTATTTAAATATTTTTGTTTTACATCTTACAACAAGATTTATTATATCATCCGCTTTTTTTTATGTCAACATTTTTATTCGATTTTTATTTGTTTTTTATAACTTTTTTGGATAATCTTAAAAATGCGTTAAGTGCTGGTGAAATCCACTTGTCCTTATGATACAAAACTTGGGATATAATACCAAAACCTGGTCCTCCCCATTTTAATGGTACTAATTTTCCATCTTTTATTTCTTCCTCTACTGCAACTCTAGGCAAAAGTGTTATTCCTAATCCACTCATGGTAAACTGCTTTATAGCTTGAACGCTCCCCGTTTCAAGAACAAGCTTAGGTTTTATATTGTAACTACTTAAAATATTTTCAAATACAGCTCTATAACTACAACCCATTTCTGTTAATATAAGAGGCTCTTCTGCTATATCTTCAGGATATACAATATCTTTTTCTATAAGTGGATGTCCGGGATACGCTAAAAGCACCATAGGCTCATCAAATTCGATTTCAGATATAAATTCATTTGAATCGATTTTAGTTCCAAGCGAAAATGCTACATCTATTATATTGTCCTTTAAAAAGTGTCTAAAATCAGCACAACTTCCAAACTTTAATGAAACTTCTACATCAGGATACAATCTTCTATACTCTTTAAGTATAAAAGGAAGTCTTAAAACACAAAGGGATTCTGCAGCCCCTATAGTAAGTGTTCCACTTGGCTTTTCATCATCTATAACCACATTTTTTATTTCATGTGAAAGTTTAATCATTTGTTTTGCATAAGGCAATAATTTTTTACCTTCATAGGTCAACGTAACCTTTTTACCTATTCTTTCAAAAAGCTTTACTTGTAGTTCTTCCTCTAATATCTTTATTTGCGTTGTAACAGTGGATTGAGCATAATTAAGTACACTAGCAGCTTCTGTAAAACTCTGATATTTGCCTATTGTTATAAATGTATTTAATTGCTTAAAATCCATAACTAATTCTCCCATCAATTTTTTTGAATATATTAATCAAATTTATCAATTTTACTAATATATACACTTATGTTAGCATAGATATTATAAACAATCAAATAAATATGAGGTGGTTATTATGAAATTAAAAGTAGGTTTAATTGGTGGAACTGGAATGGTTGGTCAGCGTTTTGCTTGTCTTTTAAAAAATCATCCTTGGTTTGAAGTTACACTAATTGCTGCTAGTAAAAAATCAGCTGGACTTACTTACGAGGAAGCTGTGAAAGATAGATGGAAAATGAACGAGCCTATACCTAATAACGTTAAAAATCTTATAGTATATGATGCTTTTGATGTTGATAAGATTTCTAGTATGGTTGATTTTGTTTTTTGTGCAATTTCATTAAATAAAGAAGAAACAAAACTTCTTGAGGAAGACTATGCAAAGCATGAGACACCAGTCATATCAAATAATTCAGCTAATAGATATATGCATGATGTACCAGTTTTAATACCTGAAATAAATAGTAATCATATGTCTATAATAGAAAGTCAAAAGAAAAGACTTAGCACTAAACGTGGTTTTATAAGTGTTAAACCTAACTGCTCCATACAAAGCTATGTCCCACCTATAAGCGCTCTTTTAAAGTATGAACCTGAAGCCATTCTCGCTTGTACTTATCAAGCTATTTCTGGAGCAGGTAAAACCTTTAAGGAATGCCCTGAGGTACTTGATAATGTTATTCCTTTCATCAAAGGTGAAGAAGAGAAAAGTGAAAATGAACCTCTAAAGATATGGGGATCAATAGAAAATAATAAAATAATAAATGCTACCTCGCCTCTTATAACTACTCAATGTATACGAGTTCCTGTATCTGATGGACATTTAGCTGCTGTATTTGTAAATTTTAAAACCAAACCTTCAAAACAAGAAATAATCTCTGCATGGGAAAACTTTAAAGCTCCCGAATGTGCTTTAAACTTGCCAAGTGCTCCAAAAAAATTTCTTCATTATTTTGATGAACCTGATAGACCTCAAACAAAAGTAGATAGAAATTTTGAAAACGGTATGGGCATAACTATGGGAAGACTTCGCGAGGACAAATTATTTCAATATAAATTTGTATGTTTATCTCATAACACACTTCGAGGGGCCGCTGGTGGAGGTGTTTTAAGTGCTGAACTTTTAAAAGCACAAGGTTATTTAACATCAAAATAATATAAGGTGATAGAATTCGTTCTATCACCTTAAACTGTTTATTTTATAATATCTTTTCCCATATATTTCTTTAACGCTTCTGGAACGGTTACACTGCCATCTTCATTTTGGTAATTTTCTAATATAGCTGCAACCGTCCTTCCAACTGCAAGACCTGATCCATTAAGTGTATGAACGAATTCAGGTTTAGCTTTTGGCTCTCTTCTAAATTTAATATTTGCACGCCTTGCTTGGAAATCTTCAAAATTACTACAGCTTGATATTTCTACATACCTATTATAACTAGGCATCCATACTTCTATATCGTATTTTAACGCTGCTGTAAATCCTAAATCTCCCTTACATATTCTAACAACCCTATAAGGTATGTTTAAAATTTGTAATATTTCTTCTGCATCGTTAGTTAACTTTTCAAGTTCATCATAAGATTCTTCTGGCTTTGCAAATTTAACAAGTTCTACTTTATTAAATTGATGTTGACGAACAAGTCCTCTTGTATCTCTTCCTGCAGAACCTGCTTCTGATCTAAAACAAGCGCTATAAGCTGCAAATTTATATGGCAAATCTTCTGCCTTTAATATTTCATCTCTAAACATATTAGTAACAGGAACTTCTGCTGTAGGAATTAAGAAAAATCCATTATCTACTTTAAATGCATCTTCTTCGAATTTAGGTAATTGTCCTGTACCTGTCATACTTGTTCTATTTACCATGTATGGTGGGAGAATTTCAGTATATCCGTGCTTTTCTACATGTGTATCAAGGAAAAAGTTTATAACAGCTCTTTCGAGTCTTGCACCTAAACCCTTGTAGAAAGTAAATCTTGAACCAGCTACTTTTCCACCTCTTTCAAAATCAAGAAGTCCTAGGTTTGTTCCTATATCCCAATGTGCCTTGAAATCAAAATCAAATTTTTTAGGTTCTCCCCATTTTCTTATTTCTATATTATCTTCATCTGATTTTCCCTCTGGAACACTTGGATTAGGTATATTTGGTATTCTAAGCATTATGTATTCTATTTTTTCGTCTATCTCTGATACTTTTGCGTCTATTCCTTTTATATCATCTGAAATTTTTTTCATTTCAGCAAGTAATTCATCTGCATTTTGTCCTGACTTTTTAAGCTTAGCTATTTCTCCAGAATCTTTATTTCTCTTACTCTTTAAATTTTCTACCTCAACAAGATTCTTTCTTCTTTCCTCATCAAGACCTATAAGTTCATCTATAATAGAGACTTCAAAATCCTCTCCTCTGTTACTTAGTGCCTTTTTTACTTCTTCTGGATTTGTTCTTATTCTTTTTAAATCTAACATATTATTTTCTATTGAACTTAATCAATAGATTCCTCCTCCCAATACTAAGTATTTATATAAACATATTATTTTATCCTTAATAAATAACAACCTATCTATAAGCATACATAATGAGTTTATCACTAATGGAGAAAAATTTCAATTGAATCTGCTATATAGCTATAACTACGCTTTTTTATTGATTATAATTTAAAAACAAATGAATTACTTAAACCTTTTTATATATTTTCTATCATTTTATCTTCATATTCTTTATCTTCTACCTTTTTGTCCGTAAACAATCCCAATATGGATGTAAGCATTATTACTATTGCTGCAATTAAAAATGTTTTGCTAAAAGCTTCTGATAATTTATCATTTTTTTCATCATTAATTTTATTTATAACATTTTGTATCTCTTCTTTTTGTCCAGCCATACCTATACTTGTGACTACTGTTTCAGTTCCATCCTTTATTTTATATGATGAATTTATAAGCTTATTAGATCCATCAACTAGTTTATCACTACCATTTTTTGCATTTAGTACTCCATCCTTTAATTTTGTTGAACCATCATATATTTTATTCACTCCTCCACTGAAGTTTGAAATAGCCGTATTCATACTGCCTATTCCCTCTTGCAACTTTACAAGCTTATCTGAACTAGTTGAAAGCTTGTAAATTCCTTGTGTAAGGTTAGAAACTCCATTTTTAACTGCTCCACCATCCTGAAATTGTGCTGTAAACTTAGAAGTTCCATCCTTAAGGCTACTCGTTCCTGCCTTAAGTGCTTCACCCGAATAAACAATATTATTTTTATCTTCTTTTAATTTGCTTTCAAACTCGCCTTCATTAGAGGAAGTTGTTGCCGCTACATATATACTAACCATATTTGAAAGCATTTTAGCTTGCTGTACATATTGATTTTTAGAATTTTCATCAGCCACGTTATTAATATTATTTTTCATTATATTAAGTTCACTTTTATATTCCTCAAGTGTTCTTGAGGCTTCCGGATTACTCTTTATCATCATATATAAAGTACTATCTACAGTATTTACATAACTATTAACTCCATTAGAAACTTTTTGTGTCCCATCATTTAACTCAGTAACTCTATCGTATAAGGTAGGATTACTCTTATCATTACTTGGTGAAAATTGATTACTAAAATTTTGTGCACCAGTATTTAACGTATCTATTCCATTAATTAAAGCTGTAATACCTTGACTTCCATCAGCTAACTTTTGACTTCCATTCTTTAATTGATTTACACCATTATTAATTTGGCTAAGTCCAGAATTTAATGAATTACTTCCATTATAAATTGTAACAAGTCCACTGTTTAAACTTTTTATTCCATTATTTAAGCCAACCTCTCCAGCTATTACTTTATTGGTTCCATCCCTGAGTGCACTTGTCCCATTGTATAATTTCTCCAAGGTATTGTTATTGTGGAATACCGCATTTTTTGAAAACTCATTTTTATTATCCATCATTACTTTTTTAATTGATTTTTCAACAGCACTTTGGGACATTCCTTTTTTATCGCTTGTATTATTATCTGAATTTTTAAACTTATCATTTACTATTTTTATTAGCTCAGCTCTTACTGGCTTTATTAATTCATTTCTATTATTTATATAAGAAATAGCATCCTCTCTTATATTGTCCTTAGCTGTAGAAACATTACCATTTAATATACTTACAAGTATTGCTATTCCAATGCAACTTCCTATCTGCCTAGCTGCATTTATTATTCCCGAACCCATTCCGCTCTTTTCCTTTGGGATATATTTAACAGATGATGAAAGCGCCTGAACCGAAAAACCAAGACCTATTCCACATATAATTAAATTAACCACCATTATTCCAATTGTTGTATCAGCTCTCAAATATGATAATCTTAATATGCCAATTCCCATTACAAATATACCAACAAAATTAACAATTCTTGTACCAATTTTTTTGCTTAATATACTACCAATTGGTGTTGCAAACATAGATGTAAGAGAAACACTTATCATAATAAAAGCAGCTTTAAGTGTATCATATTCAAGTACATTTTGAAGATAATAATTAAAAATCAATAGTGGACACATAATTGCAAATCCAGTTATCATATAACATATATTTGAGGCTGTAAAAGTAAGTTCTTTAAAAAGTTTAAGCTCTACCATAGGATTTGAAATTTTAAGCTCAGCTGCAATAAATATCACTAGAGAGGCCGCAAAAGCAATAAGTAAAACTATTATAGTAGTTGAAGTCCACCCATAATCTCTTCCCTTAAGAAGTGCAAAAGTAAGTGAAAATAAACTGATAGTTATCATTATCATTCCAATCCAATCAATACTTTTAGACACTGTATTATCATAAGATTCTCCTGCAAAGAGCAATACTATAATCAAAGCTATAATAGCAAGTGGCACATTAACAAAGAAAACCGCTTCCCAGTTTACATATTTTATTAAAATTCCTCCAATGGGAGGTCCGCTAGCGGCTGCAAAACCAACTATAGCACCAGCTGCACCCACTACAACTTGCATCTTTTCTTTGCCGAATATTTCAATTCCCATAGGAAGTACTATTGGTGTAATAATAGCCCCTCCAATACCTTGTATAAATCTCATAACAATTAGGAATAAAAGTGAATTTGAAAATCCACAAAGAGCCGAACTTACCCCAAAAATTAAAAGCCCAATAATCATTAATTTTTTTCTTCCAAATTGATCTGCAAGCTTTGATGCAGTAATCATGAAAACTGCTAATGCCAAAGCATAAATTGTACTTATCCAGCTAGTATCGTTTAAACTAACCTTAAAATAATCAGTTATACTTGGGAGTGCTATATTAACAATTGTACTATCAATTACTCCAAGAAAAGCAGCTATAAGTATTCCAATAAATCCGATGTATTTTGTTTTTTTATTCATAATTCTATCCCCCCTTTAAAATATGAAACATATTTCATATTCATATTATAGTTCCAGATTTTATGAATGTCAACACAAATATGAATTCAGTTTCATATTTTATTGACATGATGTTTTTATTATATTAAAATAATTATTAGAGGTGAAAAAATGGATAAAGAAGTTCGTAAACCTAAACAAAAACGCTCAATAGAGAAAAAGGAAAGAATTATAGCTGCAGCCTGTGAACTTTTTATGAAAAAGGGATATTTTAATGTAACTACAGCTGATATAGCTAAAGCAGCTGAACTTTCAACAGGTACTGTTTATGCTTATTTTAAAGATAAAAAAGACATACTTCTAGCATACCTTTATCAAAATAGTGAATCTTATATAAATCAAATTACTAATGAACTTGAAAATTTTTCAGAAACACATGATTTTTTTATTACTGTAAAAAACATACTTAATATTTTTATACAACTCCATAAAACTTATCCAAAAAAATATCATGATGAACTTATGTCTTTAGTTTATACTGATGCTGATATAATGAAATTTTTCAAATATGTAAAAACTACACTTATGGATGCAGTTGTTTCCCAATTTAAAAAGTCAGGGATTGAATTAAAACATGAAAAAGAGCAATCTTTTTTAATGTATTCTCTTATTGAAAACATTGAAGATGAGCTTGTCTTTGATATAAATCCACATTTGAATAAGGAAGTTCTTATAGATGAATGTACTCGTGTTATTGTAGCAATGATAAAGGGCTGATAATAATGTTTTTAACTTTTAAAAAAAGGGGCTGTTGCAAAACTAAAAAATAGTTTTGCAATAGCTCCTTTGTTGTATATAAAAAATGTGAGTTCCGAAGAACTCACATTGATTGTATAATTAAATTATGAACGTAACTAAATTATACACAAAAAATTATAATCAATTTAATGATAATTTGCAACTTATATTACCATTAAATTTAGAAAACTTAATACCAGAAGATGATTCGGTTCGTTTGCTAAGCTATTTGTTGGAGGGATTAAATTATAAAAAATTGTACAAGGCGTATTCTTCCGTAGGAAGAAAATCAGCAGTTGAACCCAAAATCATGTTCAAAATAATATCTTATGCTTATTCTCAAAATATTTATTCAAGTAGAAAGATAGAAAAAGCATGCAAAAGAGATATAAATTTCAAATGGCTACTTCAAGGCTTTAAAGCACCTGATCACGCTACTATAAGTAGATTTCGAAAAAAATATCTTTCAAATGAAGTGATTGAAGATTTATTTTATCAACAAGTTAACTATTTAGCTAAAGAAAAAGAATTATTATTTGAAAATGTATTTATCGATGGTACTAAAATTGAGGCAAATGCCAACCGATATACTTTTGTTTGGAAGAAAGCTATTTATAAAAATGAAGGTAAGATGTTTGATAAAATTATTGCTCTTGTTAAAACCATTAATCTTGAAAGATTAATGAAATTCACTATTGAGAGAGAAACTTTGATTGATGATATAAACAAAATTCTTCAATGGCTTTTATTTGAAAAAGAAAAAAGAAATATAGAGTTTGTTCATGGAATCGGTAAAAGAAAAACTGCAATTCAAAAGTGGATAGAACAACTATCACAATATAAAGAAAGACAAGAAAAATATAATTTAAGTAAGAAAATATTTTCAAAAAGAAATAGCTATTCTAAAACTGATACTGATGCAACTTTCATGCATATGAAAGATGATCATATGAGAAATGGTCAATTAAAACCTGCCTATAATGTACAAATAGCAGTTGATAGTGAATATGTAACTGGTGTTGGAGTATTTGATGATAGAAATGATATAGCAACATTAATACCAATGATTACTAATATGCAAGAAAAAATTGGTCATAAATATACTAATGTGATTGCAGATTCTGGTTACGAAAGTGAAGAAAACTATTTGTTTTTAGAGTCTAATAATCAAATACCATATATAAAACCTCAAACTTATGAGAAATGGAAAAAAAGAAGTTTTAAAAACGACATCAGTAAGCGTGAAAATATGAAATATGATGTTAAAACAGATACATATATTTGTCATAATAATAGAAAATTATTCCCATCATATATTATTCATAAAAAATCTGCAAGTGGGTATACGTCTGAGGTTACTGTTTATGAATGTGAAAATTGCGATAACTGCACTTTGAAATCAAAGTGCACAAAAGCAAAGAATAACCGAAAAATGCAGGTTTCAAAGACTTTTATTAAAAAGCGTCAAATTTCATACAACAATATCAAAACTGAATTGGGAACTAAATTGAGAATGAACAGATCTATTCAAGTTGAAGGTGCGTTTGGAATTTTAAAAAGCGACTATGAATTCAAAAGATTTTTAACACGTGGAAAAAATAGTGTAAAAACTGAATTTATTTTGCTTTGTTTTGGATATAACATTAACAAATTACATTTAAAAATCCAAAATGAAAGAACTCAAAAGTATCTTCACGAATTAAAAACTATTTCCTAATTATGGAATAATATAGTTAGGTTTATTTTAGTGCGTCAAAATCTCATGGAAATTCAAATAATTAATATAGTATTTAAAATATTAGGCAATTTTATAGCTTAAACAAAAAAAGAGCATCGCTCATGATTAATTTTAATCATTTTGCGACACTCCCTTTATAAATTACACAGTGCTTTTATTAGAAGCTAAACATTCTTTAACTATACTTGATGCTGCCATTAGATAATTTTCTCTCATTTCATCTGAAACATATGGAACAGCTCCAAAAAATGTATGCCTTACATCCTCTATTCCGCAAAATTTAAATATTCCTGCATCTGCTACCTGCTTCATAGAATTATGCATACCACTTTCAGCATATGCTTCACTTGGGCTACCAGTGGTACAAATTAGAATTACTTTTTTTCCTTTTAACAATCCGTTTGCCTGACCATCTTCATGTTTATAAGCAAATCCATACGAAAATACTCTATCTATATATCCTTTTAATATAGCTGGAAATGCAGCCCACCACACTGGATATACAAAAGTGATTACATCTGCCCACTTTATATTTTCTTGTTCCTCTCTAATATCCTCTGAAACTTTTCCTTTTTGAAGATCTTCAAAGTCAGAAGGCTTTAATATTGAATCAAATCCTAATTTATATAAATCTCTAACTTTAACATTTGCACTATTTTCTTCAGACGTTTTAACAACCCTATCAACTATGCCTTTACAAAAGCTATTAGGATTAGGATGTGCAAAAATAATTAAATTGTTCATATAGAATCCCTCCTTAAGGCTATTTTGGTCATAGTTACATTAAATTATTCCTTATTAAATATATAAAAATAGTGAAGAAAATATTTTTTATTCTCTCCACCTTTTTTATATCTATATTTTATCTTTTCCTACCCATTTTCTCAAAACTTCTGGTACTATTATATTTCCATTTTTGTCCTGCATTTGCTCAAGTATTGCAGGAAGTAGTCTACTTGTTGCAAGTCCTGAAGCATTTAAAGTATTTACATATTCTACTTTGTTGTCTTCTTCCCTTCTAAACCTTATTTTACCTCTCCTCGCTTGATAATCTCGTGCGTTAGAAGCTGAGCTTACTTCCTTGTATTCATTCATGCTTGGAATCCATACCTCAATATCATAAGTTTTAGCCATAGAAGCGCTGCAATCTCCTGCTGCAAGCTTTGAAAGCCTGTAATGAAGTCCTAGCCCTTTAACCAGTCTTTCTGCTTTTTCTATAAGCTCTTCTAATGCTTTATCCGAATCCTCAGGTTTAGTATACTGGAACATTTCTATTTTATTAAATTGATGTCCTCTAATCATACCTCTTTCTGAAGCTCTATAACTTCCAGCCTCTACCCTATAACAAGGAGTATATGCAAAATATTTTTTAGGAAGTTCAGCTTCCCTTAATATTTCATCACGATGAAGATTAACCAAAGCTGTCTCTGCTGTTGGCAAAATAAACTGCATATTATCTTCCTCTTCATTATGTCCAACCTTAAAAACTTCATCTTTAAATTTAGGAAATTGACCTGCTGCCCTACCGCACTCATAGTTTAATATATGTGGTGGAAGAATGAATTCATATCCATCTTTAATATGCTCTTCTATAAAGTAATTTAAAAGAGCCCATTCTAAAATTGCACCATATCCTTTATAAATCCAAAATCCATTTCCAGATAATTTAGTACCTCTTTTATAATCAATTAAATCATGAATATTAGCAAGTTCAACATGATCTTTAGGATTAAAATCAAACTTAGGTTTTTCACCATATACATGCACCACTTTGTTATTCTCTTTACCTCCGGGAAGTACATCCTCATCAGGAATATTAGGCAGCGCCTCTAAGAATTTATCCATTTTATCTTTTATTGGTTCTAGACTTGCTTCAATTTCATTTATTCTACTTGATAACTCTTTTATATTTTGAAAAATAGAATCATCTACTTTACCTTTTTTACTTTTAATATTAGATATTTCCTTAGATGCCTCATTTTTTTTATTTTTTAAGGCTTCAACTTCATGTATTAGCTTTCGTCTTTCATCATCTAATTTAATAAGTTCAGTAAAATCAACGTCTTTCATTTTTTTTAGAAGAGCATTTTTTACCTTTTCAGTATCCCTTCTTATTAACTCTAAATCTAACATATAAATTCACTTCCAATTAATTTTTGTTTTTTTATTTAAGTTCATGTATAAAAAGACCACTTCTAAGTTTAGGTTCAAACCAAGTTGATTTAGGAGGCATTACATTATTACTATCAGCAACTCCCATTAAATCCTGTACCGTTGTAGGATACATAGAAAATGCTATTTTCATATCTGTATTTACTCTTCTTTCAAGTTCCTTAAGCCCTCTTATTCCACCAATAAACTCAATTCTATTATCTTCTCTAGGATCACCTATTTTTAATATAGGTTTAAGTAAATTATTTTGTAGAATTGACACATCAAGACTTAATACAGGATCTAATTCATTGAAGGTTCCTTTTTTTGCTGTTAGCTTATACCACTTGCCTTCAACATACATTCCAAACTGATGTCTCTTTTGGGGTCTATATGGTACTTCTTCAGTTACTTCCTCTACTTCAAAGTTTCCTTTTATATTATTGACTAATTGACCTATCGTCATTCCATTTAAATCTTTTATTACTCTGTTATAATCCATTATTGCAAGATCTTTATCTGGAAATAGCACTGATAAAAAGAAGTTAAACTCCTCTTCCCCCGTAAATTCAGGATTTTGTGCTCTTCTTTTAAGTCCTACCTTAACTGCAGATGCTGCCCTATGATGACCATCTGCAATGTAGAGCGCATTTATCTTTTTAAACAACATTTCTATTTCTTCTATTGTTTCCTCTTTATCTATAATCCACACTATATGTGATATCCCATCTTCACTTACAAAATCATATACTGGCTTATTTTCAGTTTCTTTTTCAACTATTTCATTTATTCTATTATTAGTTCTATACGTTAAAAATATAGGCCCTGTATTTGAATTACAGTAATCAACATGATTTATTCTGTCCTTTTCTTTACTTGCAAGTGTAAACTCATGTTTTTTTATAACGCCATTAATATAATCATCAATAGCAGTACATCCGACAATACCAGTCTGAACTCTTCCATCCATTACTTGCCTATATATATATAAATTTTTTTTATTATCTTTAACAAGAATTCCCTTTTCAATCATACCATAAAGATTTTCTCTAGCCTTTTCATAAACCTTTGTGCTATATTGATCTATACCTTTTTCAAAATCTATCTGTGCCTTATCTACATGAATAAATGATAATTCATTTTTTTCTCCGATTATTCTTGCTTCTTCCGTATTCATAACATCATAAGGAAGTGCAGCAACCTTCATAGCTAAATTTTCAGTTGGTCTTATAGCCTTAAACGCTCTTAATACTGCCATACTAAATCTCTTCCCTTCTTTGCTTATGTATTATAAAAGCCGCTGTTTATATAATTATCCAGCGGCATCTACTTGTGTCTCTACTTAAACATACTTTCTACTATATTTACTATTTCTTCCCCAATTCTTGCTTGAGCTTCCTTTGTTGACGCTCCAATATGTGGAGTAACTGAAACTCTAGGATTTTCTAAAAGTTCAGCACAAGGTTTAGGTTCATTTTCAAATACATCCAGTGCTGCTCCGCCTATTTTGCCATTATTGAGTGCTTTTAAAAGAGCTTCTTCAGAAACAACTCCTCCTCTAGCACAATTTATAATGAATGCCCCATTCTTCATTATTTTAAACTCATCTTCACCAATCACGTATCCTTTTTTCTTATCATAAGGTATGTGAAGTGATACAAAATCAGATATTTTCAAAAGTTCATTTATATCTTCATAAAAATCATAATTATCATAGCCCTCTGCTTTACCGCAAATATCATTATATATAACTTTCATTCCCAATGCTTCTGCTCTTTTAGCTACTTCTCTTGCAATCCTTCCGAAACCAATAAGTCCCAAAGTCTTTCCATTGATTTCAGTCCCTGTATAGGCCTTCTTCTCCCACTTACCTTGTCTCATAGTTACATTGGCTGTATTTATAAATCTTGAAACAGCAAACATATGTCCTATTGCAAGCTCTGCTACGGATGCACTACTTGCCTTAGGTGTGTTACTAACCGTAAGCCCTTTATCTCTTGCATAAGCAACTTCTATATTATCCACTCCAACTCCAGCTCTTATAACAAGCTTAAGCTTTGCCCCATTTACCGTTGCAGCATCAACAACCTCTTTTGTTACTTTCGTTGCAGATCTTACAATAAGAGCATCAAACTCTTTTATTTTTACAAGTAATTCTTCTTTATCATAGTGATCTTCTACAACCTCATAACCAAGATTTCTTAATTTATTTGCTGCATTTTTATTCATTCCATCATTAGCCAATATCCTTATCATTATATAAAAGCCCCCTTTTATAATTCTATAAATTTAAAATATCATTTATATTTTCTATAAGTTCTTTAATATCATCTAATGTAAACTCAGCCATGTGAGCTATCCTAAATGTCTTCTCCTTCAATTTGCCATATCCATTTGATATTGCAAATCCCCTCTTTCCTAGTTCCTTATTTAAATCAGCTACACTTATGCCCCTAGTATTTTTTATAGTTGTAACTGTATTAGAGAGATTATTTTCATCTCCAAATAATTCAAAATTTTCTTTAGCCCAATTTCTTACATACTCTGCCATTTCAATATGTCTTCTATATCTATTCTCCATACCCTCTTCAAGCATTTTATTAAGTGCATAATCAAGCGCAAACATATGTGATAATGAAGGTGTTGATGGATACTGATAATCCTTCTTTTGAATAAATTCATATAATTTTAATAAGTCCAAATAATATCCTCTATGTTCAACTGTTTTAGCTCTTTCTATTGCTTTCTTAGAAAATGAACATGCTGCAAGTCCTGGAGGAAGTCCAAGTGCTTTTTGTGATGATGTTATACAAATATCAACTCCAAGTTCATCTACTGGTATGTTAGTTCCCCCCATAGAACTAACTGTATCAAGACACCATACTACGTCTGGATATTTTTTTATAACCTTTGACAAATCACCAACTGGATTCATTATTCCTGTTGAAGTTTCATTGTGTGTTAACGCTATTAAATCATATTTTCCAGTTTCTAAAACTTCCTCAACAAATTCAGGTTTAATTGCTTCTCCCCATTCAACCTCATATAAGTCAGCTGGTACTCTATTGTCTATAGCCATTTCGTACCACCTTTTTCCAAAGGCCCCTATTGAAAATACTGCTGCTCTTTTAGCTGTACATGAACGAATTGCTCCCTCCATCAATCCGCTACCTGAACTAGTAGAAAGTAATATTTCCTCTTTAGTCTGAAAAACAATTCTAAGCTTGTCACTTATGCCCCTTTGAAGTGCTGAAGCTTCCTTACTTCTATGTCCAATCATAGGTTCTGCCATTTTTTGAAGTACATCTTCTGCTACTTCAACTGGACCAGGTATAAATAATTTTTTATGCATATAAATGCCCCCTTTTATTTATAAAAATATAAAATTATTACTTTTTTGTATTTATTTTCTGAAAAAAGGTTATAAAAATAAGCAAATGATACTTGCGGAAAAAAATCCATATCAATTACTCAGCTGAAATTTTAAAGTTTTTAATTTTTTGTAATAAAAAAAGCCCTTCAATCCCCTTCTGTAAGGGACGAAAGACCGCGTTACCACCCTAATTAATCAACTTTAAAAAATGATTATCTTAATTGAAATTTAACGACACAATTGCCGTATTGCTCATCGCAATCCCTCTGAGGCGGATTCACTAAATAACAAATATCAGTTTTCACCAACCACTGACTCTCTAAAATTGTTAACAAGTTACTATTCTCTTCAACGGTTTATAATTATTTAACTAATTTCATTATATATACATAAATAAATTTTGTCAATAGTCTTTTTTATTTTCTTTTTATATTCTTTGTTGCAATTATATCGACACCAGTATTCAATATATTTTGACATATTAAATCTCCACATTTTATAGGTATTCCCACATACAATCTACTTAATGCCCTAGAACATTCAATAAATAGATCTTTATCAATAGGTTCCCTACTCTTTACAGAAACAACACCTTCAGAAGAACCCTTTATTCTAACAAGTGTGGTTAATATTGCCTTTTCGCCCATTCTATTCACCTACATTTCGTTAAACTCTTTTATTCGTCCTGTAACAAGATTACTTTTTTCAGTATTTTTTAATACTTCTATAAAGTCCTTATTTGTTTCCTTAGCTAAAATCTTAACTACTTTATCCATACAACAAGTACCTAAACATTCTCCATAAAAAGCCCCTGTTCTTCTCTTTATACCTTCCAATGTTCTTGCTCCAAGTGGCCTTCTAATGGAATCAACAATCTCACCTTCTGTAACTTGATTACACCTACAAATTATATTTCCGTACTTTGGGTTTGTAGCTACTAACTTTCTTCTTTCAGTGTTACTCATATCTCTAAATTTATATATATCACGTCTTTTACTATAAAACTCTTTTTTTTCTTTACTTTTTAGGTTATTGACTACTGCCGTACCTATATTTTTACTTATTGACGGTGTAACTGTAGATATTGCATAACTCTTGCATTGAACTTTTATATATCCGTAACTACTTAATTTATTGCTTATAATTATTTTATCATTATTAAATCTAGAATTGTAAAAATAAAGAATATCCTCTTCATGAATAGTTCCAATTATATCCTTTAATTTCATTAGTGCATCTTTATATGTTACATCTTCTTTTGTAACAATTTTTACTATGATATTTCCTTGAAAATCTTTGAAAATATATGTACTATCACCTTTATCACTTAATACTGCTATGGCACATTTTAAATCTCTTTTTATTTTTCCGTCTAATATAAAGTAAACCAAATTACTCATGTTTCTCTTTGAAATCTTTTCACCTTTTCCATCGATTAAAATAGGATTATTTGTATCTGGTATTGTATTTATTACTATTTTGCATGTGAATTTATTCTTACTTGTTGTAACATTAAATCCTTTAGATATCTTTTTTATTTCAATTACTTTTTCATTCAATCTAAAATTAACACCATTATCAAATGCTATTTCACCATATGCTAGTGCTAAGTCATCTGCACAAACAACTCCTATATTATCCAGAACAATTCCTTTTTTACAAATGTTATTTAGCTTTATACTTTTAGACATCGTTTCTTCTATGTTTTCCAAGCTTACTTTATTTAACCCTCTCTTTATTGCCCTGTTGTATGTTTTATCTATTACCTCTTCATTCTTGGAACAAACAATTGCACTTATAGTTTTAAAAGGTACTGCTAAATCCTCGCAGGTTTGCTTCATCACACTATTACCTTTAGTCTCTAAATCATAATTTACAACATACCTAGCTTCTATACCATTATGAACCAAATCAGCATTTACAATAGATGTATCGTCTCCAATTTCGTATTCCTTTTCAATAAGTGATACATTCAAACTATACTTTGATAATTCATAGGCTATGGAACATCCTATTATACCTCCACCTAATATTAAAACATCGTAATCCATAAAATCCCCCCTTAAGATTTTACACTCTCTAATAATGAATACTAACTGCACTCTTATCTGTAACTAAATTATATATATATCTAGAATCTTCTAGTGAAAGTCTTATTCCTCCATTAGTATCAGTCTTACCTAAATTATTTATCTCTCTTATATTTTCATCATATACTATTTTATCATCTTTTTTTACTTCATTAAAGGAGACAGAATTTAGAAAATAATCACTAAAAAACTGTATGCCATACATACCGTTCTCTCCTTCTCTTTTATTAGATAAATTTGCTACTTTCTTTTTTACACTAAAAATTCCTATAGGAGTTTCTTTATAATTATCTCCTTTAACACCTGTAGAACATTTAATTGGCTTTTTATTAACTATAACATTATTTTTATAAACATTTATACTTTCACTTGTAATATCTACATCAATTAAAGTATCATAATTTATACATTTTACCCCTGTAACATTGTTAATATTTTTTTTCACCCAACCATTAATAAAAATTCCGTATTCATCAACATGATTTGTCTCACAATAAATGTATCCACTCTTTTCCTTAGTAGCTACAACTTCTTCTCCTTTATTTAAAGTATATATTTTCGATGAAGGTTTATCTATATCAACAACTAATTGAACATTGTCATTACTTATGTAATAAGTGTTTTTAATACAATCCTTTGATGAAAATACTGAAATATTGTCCTTAAATTTGTATTTCATTTTTTCCGTAACTTCTGCCTTGACTTTATTTTCATAAGAAGTACTCGGTGGAACAAAGTCACCTGGCTTATCATCTTTAGTAAAAAATATAGGTGCCAATATAATAATGCATGTTATTATTGAACTAATCACACACGATAATAAAAATTTTCCTATTTCCTTTTTCATCACAATCTCACCTCTGTATATTGTTATTATTTACATAAAAATACAAGTTAAACATATACATGAAGTTTAATGTATAAAAAAATTATAGGTTACAATGATATAACCTATAATTTTCAAAATTTACTTATCTAAGTCATCTAAAATTTTACCTAATTTATTAATAGCCTCACCATATTTAGACCAATCACCATTCTTCTGAGCATCTATAGCCTGATTATATAAATCCTTAGCTTTATTTAACTTTTCTTTATCATTTTCATTCTGAGGAATTTGTTCTTGATTAGTTGAATTCTCTGTTAAGCTATTATTAAATATTTGATTTAAAGCATCTTCAATACTATCTGCCATAACTATTTTATTTCCCAAGGATACAATTATTCTTTTAACCTCTGGCATACTATTCTTACCTTGTGCTCTTAAATACACTGGTTCTACATACAGTAATGAATTTTTTATGGGTATTATAGATGTATCCCCAAATTGTACACTAGAACCCTGAGTATTCCAAAGTGATACCTCTTTAGAAATTGCAGGATCTTGGTTTATTTTTTGTTTAAATAAATAGGGGCTATAAACCGTCTTTTCTGTTGGCAACTTATATAAAATTAACTTTCCGTAATTATCTCCATCCATTCTTGCTCCAAATATAGCAGACATATTATCTTTGCCTTTCATATTTAGGTACTCCATAAGTACCATTTCAGGCTTCTTAGTTTCTGGAAGCTGCATTATAAAGTATGAAGCATCATTTACACCCTTTTCTCCATCTATTTTCTTTTGATTTTTAGCTGGCTCCCAAAGATCTTCACCATTATAAAATACTCCCGTATCTGTTACATGATATTTTCCAAGAACATCAGCCTGAATAGAAAACAAGTCTTCTGGATATTTAAAATGACTTCTTATATCTTTAGGAACTTCACTTATATCTTTAAACAACCCTGGAAATATTTTAGAATAACTATTCGCTATAGGATCATTTTTATCTACAATATAAAAATTAGTTGTACCATCTACTGCATCTATAACAACTTTAACCGAATTTCTTATATAGTTTACATTATTATATGGTTGAGAATAAGGAAATCTATCTGATGTAGTATATGCATCTATTATCCAATATAGTCTCCCACCACTTAAAACCGTATAAGGATCTTTATCATAGTTCAAAAATGGAGCTATTTTATTTAGCCTATCAAATATATTTCTATTTATTAAAATTTTACTATTACCATTTATGTTTTGTGAAAGTAAAAAGTTAGATTCCTTTCTGCTTATAGCAAATAAAATTCTATTAATTAAAGATGCCTTTATTCCACCTTTACCGCTATAGTTATTAGTTTTATTTTCACTTCCTTCTGGATAATCAAACTCACCTAACGTATTGTTTGCAATTGCATAATCATTGGTTTCTTCACCATAATATATTCTAGGATTTTTAATCTCAAGCTTAGTATCATTATTAGGTGGTATATCTTTTATTACAAAGTTAGGCTGGCCTTCACTAGTTACTGAATTAACTTTATTCATAACTACCCCATAACCATGTGTATATATAAGATGCCTATTCTGCCAAGTGTCAGCATTTCCTTGAAGAGATTTACTATTAATTTCTCTTGGAGCTAAAAACACCTCACTATACTTTCCATTTATATTGTACCTATCTACATCTAAATCCTTAAAGTCATAGTAATATCTAACAACCTGAACTTGATTATAAAACTCCAATGCTTGCGTTACTGAATTTATCTTTATATTATCTATAGTTTGCTTGTTATTAGCCATATCTTCCTCTGTAAGATCATCATTAGAAGAGAATTTCCTTTCATATATACCATTTATATTAAAAGCATCCCTTGTATATTGTATATTATTTTTAATATAAGGAGCTTCTAAATTCTTTTCATTAGATTTTACAATTAGGTTTTGAACTATTTCAGATGTTATGCTTTGGCCTACCACCAAAATTAATATAACAGCTATTGATATAAATATAGGTTTTATTTTATATTTAACTATACTTATAAAAATAACTATTGATGATATTATAGCTACAGCTACTATTATTACATAGAAAACCAGTGATACATGTATATCAGTGTATCCAGCGCCATACACAACTCCACGTGGGGAGTATACTAATTTAAATGATTTTAATACATAACCAGCTGATACCAATAACATTATCAAAAATACTATTATAGCAAATTGCCTACCAGCAAAATTACTTAAACCACTAAAAAAATCCTTTATATTAATACTTTTATGAAAATTTCTTCTATAGATGTTATTCCTTAAATTTAATATTATATAAAAAATAACAGTTACTCCTGCCATAAATATTAGAAACAACATTAATACATTATATAATGATTCTATAAGAGGTAATCTAAATACATAAAAAGATGCATCAATATTAAAAACAGGATCCTTTATATTAAAATTAGTACCACTTGTAAACTGGAGTATTCTATACCAATAAATTGAAGCTATAAAATATGAAACAAAAAAAGATATTATAATATCAATTATAATAGCTATTCTTTTTTTTATTTTTTCATTTTTTATATTAACCTCAACAACTTTACTCCATTTTATAATTATTTTTTTCATGCTTTTATAATAAAACCATAATCCTAAATATATTATTACAAATATTGGAATCATTAATTTAAGTATTGCCATGAGCTTTGTAAAATAAACAGAGGTATACCCCACTTCATTAAACCACTCTAAATTAATTATAAAGTCTGTTACTTTTCCGATGGAACTAACTAAAATTATTAAAAATACAATTATAGTTATAATGGTAACTCTCTTTTTCAAATGTATCACCTCATATCCTTATTTCTAATCAGATATTATATAATTTTTCCTATTTAATTCATCTATAATATTTTGCATATCCTTTTCATTTTCAGCCCTTATTGTATGCAAATGAACTCCACCTGTAAGAATCGAAAGGGGCTCTGCACTATGATTCTTAATTTTATCCATAAAGTTTTTAACATCGAAAAGTGTTCTAATCATAAGTATTCCTCTTATTTCTCCATATAGTGGATGCTCTATTATTACATCTTCTACAATTCCTCCAAACTCGACAACTGATTGAAGTTCATCCTCTATACTATCTCTATCATGTATTACAGCAAGAACCCTTTTTATAGCATTAGAATTAGTTTTATTAATTATATATCCCTTTGGTGTTGCTATTATTTTATACCCTTTAGCTCTAAGTATAGCTATATCCTTTACAATTATTTGTCTTGTCACACCTAAATCTTCTGCTAAGGTACTGCCTTTAATTGGATCCTCATTGTTTTCTAACCTGCTTTTAATATTTTCTCTTCTTTCTTCTGAATTCATTTATATCACCATATTTTTTCCTAATCTATTTTATATATATTTTTTTAATTTAAAGAATAGCATTATATATATCTTCAAACTAATTTTCATCATCATATTTTTTTAATATATCTAATTTGGCATTATCTTTTATACTATTATTATGATGATTTTTCACAAGAAATAATACTTCTTCGTTTTCTAATTCCTTTAACATACAATATCCTATATAACTATGATTATAGTGGCAATAAACTTTTTTAATTTTACTAAACTTTTTTAATTTACCTTTACTTATAAAATCAAGTATAACTAAAATTGACTTATCAATTAAATTAAGCTTTATATATATCTTTCCTATATCATGTAGAAGTGCTGCTTTTATCATATCTTCTTCACTACATCTCTTATCTACATCTCTTGCTACATTCACTGCATGTTTCTGCTCATGAATAGATAATTTATAAAACAGTTCCTTTTCCCTTGAATTCAAGTGTTTTTCAATATATAATTTATCATCATCATCTACATACGAATATACATACTTAAAAAATTGATTTATTCTCTCAACTATCAATGCATATCCTCCCTCTTATACACTAAAATTATATACTAAAATAACAAAAAAAAAAAGATAGCAGTTATAAAACTGCTATCTTAGTTTGGTGGAGAATAAGAGATTCGAACTCTTGACCCCCTGCGTGCAAGGCAGGTGCTCTCCCAGCTGAGCTAATCCCCCATGGTGGACCTTCAGGGACTCGAACCCCGGACCGACCGGTTATGAGCCGGTTGCTCTAACCAACTGAGCTAAAGATCCATTACCCGGCAATGACCTACCCTCCCACAGAGCCTCCCCTGCAGTACTATCGGCGTTCTGGTTCTTAACCTTCGTGTTCGGTATGGGAACGGGTGTTACAACCATGCTATGATCACCGGATCTATTTAAATGTAGAAAGTACTTTGTACTTTCAAGATTGCATAGTAATTATCATATATTTATTTATTAATTGGTCAAGCCCTCGACCTATTAGTATCAGTCAGCTTAAAATGTTACCATTCTTACACCTCTGACCTATCACCTGTTGTTCTTACAGGGGTCTTACTAACTTATGTTATGGGAAATCTAATCTTGAGGTGGGCTTCACGCTTAGATGCCTTCAGCGTTTATCCCTTCCCGACATAGCTACCCAGCCGTGCCTTTGGCAAGACAACTGGTACACCAGAGGTCAGTCCATCCCGGTCCTCTCGTACTAAGGACAGCTCCTCTCAAATTTCCTTCGCCCGCGACGGATAGGGACCGAACTGTCTCACGACGTTCTGAACCCAGCTCGCGTGCCGCTTTAATGGGCGAACAGCCCAACCCTTGGGACCTACTTCAGCCCCAGGATGCGACGAGCCGACATCGAGGTGCCAAACCTCCCCGTCGATGTGGACTCTTGGGGGAGATCAGCCTGTTATCCCCGAGGTAGCTTTTATCCGTTGAGCGATGACCCTCCCACGAGGAGTCACCGGATCACTAAGCCCGACTTTCGTCTCTGCTCCACTTGTTTGTGTCGCAGTCAGGCTCCCTTCTGCCTTTGCACTCTACGCGCGGTTTCCAACCGCGCTGAGGGAACCTTTGGGCGCCTCCGTTACTTTTTAGGAGGCGACCGCCCCAGTCAAACTGCCCTCCTAGCTATGTCCCGTGACCAGTTTCATGGCCTCCGGTTAGAACCTCAGTACTGTCAGGGTGGTATCCCAAAGACGACTCCACAATTCCTGACGGAACTGCTTCCAAGTCTCCCACCTATTCTGTACAGACAATACCGAAATTCAATGCTAAGATACAGTAAAGCTCTACGGGGTCTTTCCGTCCAATCGCGGGTAGCAAGCATCTTCACTTGCACTACAATTTCGCCGGATTTGCTGTTGAGACAGTGCCCAAATCATTACGCCATTCGTGCGGGTCGGAACTTACCCGACAAGGAATTTCGCTACCTTAGGACCGTTATAGTTACGGCCGCCGTTTACTGGGGCTTAAGTTCATGCCTTCGCTTGCGCTAAGCATTCCCCTTAACCTTCCAGCACCGGGCAGGCGTCAGCTCCTATACTTCAGCTTTCGCTTTAGCAGAAACCTGTGTTTTTGATAAACAGTTGCTTGGGCCTATTCTCTGCGACCTACTCTCGTAGGCACCCCTTCTCCCGAAGTTACGGGGTCAATTTGCCGAGTTCCTTAACAGCAATTCTTCCGATGGTCTTAGGATTCTCTCCTCACCTACCTGTGTCGGTTTGCGGTACGGGCACAGAGCTCCTGGATAGAGACTTTTCTTGGCAGTATGAAATCAGATATTTCGGTAGTAAACTACCTCACCATTACACCCCAAGCTTAAGGAAGACGGATTTTCCTATCTTCCACTCTCAGTGCTTAGACGTACTTCCAATAACGTACGCATATCCTATCCTTCTGCGTCATCCCATTTCTCATAACGTTACTCTGCGGTATCGGAATATCAACCGATTGTCCATCACCTACGCCTTTCGGCCTCGGCTTAGGTCCCGACTTACCCTGGGCGGACGAACCTTCCCCAGGAAACCTTAGGTTTTCGACCACTAAGATTCTCACTTAGTTCTCGCTACTTATGCCAACATACTCTCTCCTGTACAGTCCACCGCTCCTTTCGGTACGACTTCAGCCCATACAGGATGCTCCTCTACCACTTGTACGAAGTACAAGTTCACAGCTTCGGTGTTAGATTTTAGCCCCGGACATTTTCGGCGCAGGATCTCTTGACTAGTGAGCTATTACGCACTCTTTTAATGAATGGCTGCTTCTGAGCCAACATCCTAGTTGTCTTAGAAATCCCACATCCTTTACCACTTAATCTATACTTTGGGACCTTAGCTGGTGATCTGGGCTGTTTCCCTTTTGACTACGGATCTTATCATTCGCAGTCTGACTACCATGATTCAAGTATCCAGCATTCGGAGTTTGATAGAGTTCGGTAACTGTTGTCAGCCCCTACCTCATTCAGTGCTCTACCTCCGGTACTCATTCATGGCGCTAGCCCTAAAGCTATTTCGAGGAGAACCAGCTATATCCGAGTTCGATTGGAATTTCTCCCCTATCCACAGCTCATCCCATGGTTTTTCAACACCATTGTGGTTCGGGCCTCCACGGAATTTTACTTCCGCTTCACCCTGGCCATGGATAGGTCACCCGGTTTCGGGTCTACAGCATGCAACTATGCGCCCTATTCAGACTTGGTTTCCCTTCGGCTTCGCACCTTAAGTGCTTAACCTTGCTGCATACCGTAACTCGTTGGCTCGTTCTACAAAAAGCACATCATCACACATTAACGTGTTTTGATCGGTTGTGGACACACGGTTTCAGGTTCTATTTCACTCCCCGTCTGGGGTTCTTTTCACCTTTCCCTCACGGTACTGCTTCACTATCGGTCACTAGGTAGTATTTAGCCTTGGGAGGTGGTCCTCCCAGCTTCCCACAAGGTTTCACGTGTCTCGTGGTACTCTGGTACAGATCGGGCTTTTTTCTCTTTTCACCTACAGGACTATTACCTTCTATGGTTTAACTTTCCAGAAATCTTCGGTTAAGATATAAAGCTTTAATGATCTGCCCGCAACCCCGGAAACAAGTTTCCGGTTTGGGCTCTTTCCGTTTCGCTCGCCGCTACTAAGGAAATCGATTTTTCTTTCTCTTCCTCCAGGTACTTAGATGTTTCAGTTCCCTGGGTTTACCTCTATATACCTATGAATTCAGTATACAGTTCATGGGGTTACCCATGAGAGTTTCCTCATTCGGAAATCTTCGGTTCACAGACTATTTGCGTCTACCCGAAGCTTATCGCAGCTTATCACGTCCTTCATCGGCTCCTAGTGCCAAGGCATTCACCATGCGCCCTTTGTAGCTTGACCTTAAATAAATATATTTAAATACAAACAACAAAGAATTAACTTTGCCTTGCTTTAGAGTATTACTCTTAATTACTATGCAATTTTCAAAGTACAAAATAGAGAGTTGAACTCTCAAAATTAAACAGAGAACAAAGAACCTTCATGGAAATTACATTTCCATGTCGACTCCTTAGAAAGGAGGTGATCCAGCCGCAGGTTCTCCTACGGCTACCTTGTTACGACTTCACCCCAATCATCAACCCCACCTTCGACCGCTGGTTCCAAAAGGTTACCTCACGGGCTTCGGGTGTTGCCGACTCTCATGGTGTGACGGGCGGTGTGTACAAGACCCGGGAACGTATTCACCGCGACATTCTGATTCGCGATTACTAGCAACTCCGGCTTCATGTAGGCGAGTTTCAGCCTACAATCCGAACTGGGATAGGGTTTTGAGTTTAGCTCCACCTTGCGGTATAGCATCTTTTTGTCCCTACCATTGTAGCACGTGTGTAGCCCTAGACATAAGGGGCATGATGATTTGACGTCATCCCCACCTTCCTCCCGGTTAACCCGGGCAGTCTCACTAGAGTGCTCAACTAAATGTTAGCAACTAATGATAAGGGTTGCGCTCGTTGCGGGACTTAACCCAACATCTCACGACACGAGCTGACGACAACCATGCACCACCTGTCATCCTGTCCCCGAAGGGACTTCATCCATTACGGACTAATTCAGGAGATGTCAAGTCTAGGTAAGGTTCTTCGCGTTGCTTCGAATTAAACCACATGCTCCGCTGCTTGTGCGGGTCCCCGTCAATTCCTTTGAGTTTTAATCTTGCGACCGTACTTCCCAGGCGGAATACTTATTGTGTTAACTGCGGCACAGAAGGAGTCGATACCTCCTACACCTAGTATTCATCGTTTACGGCGTGGACTACCAGGGTATCTAATCCTGTTTGCTCCCCACGCTTTCATGCCTCAGCGTCAGTTACAGTCCAGAAGGCCGCCTTCGCCACTGGTATTCTTCCTAATCTCTACGCATTTCACCGCTACACTAGGAATTCTGCCTTCCTCTCCTGCACTCCAGACATCCAGTTTGAAATGCAGCCCCCAAGTTAAGCCCGGGGATTTCACATCTCACTTAAATATCCGCCTACACATCCTTTACGCCCAGTAAATCCGGACAACGCTTGCCACCTACGTATTACCGCGGCTGCTGGCACGTAGTTAGCCGTGGCTTCCTCCTATGGTACCGTCATTATCGTCCCATAAGACAGAGTTTTACGATCCGAAGACCTTCATCACTCACGCGGCGTTGCTGCATCAGGGTTTCCCCCATTGTGCAATATTCCCCACTGCTGCCTCCCGTAGGAGTCTGGACCGTGTCTCAGTTCCAATGTGGCCGATCACCCTCTCAGGTCGGCTACGCATCGAAGCCTTGGTGAGCCGTTACCTCACCAACAAGCTAATGCGCCGCGGGTCCATCTCATAGCGAATAAATCCTTTGGCTCAGAAATCATGTGATTTCCGAGTATTATGCGGTATTAATCTTCCTTTCGGAAGGCTATTCCCCACTATGAGGCAGGTTACCCACGTGTTACTCACCCGTCCGCCGCTGGGAACCGAAGTTCCCCGCTCGACTTGCATGTGTTAAGCACGCCGCCAGCGTTCGTCCTGAGCCAGGATCAAACTCTCAATTTAAAAGTTTGATATAATACAGATGCTACTCCGTATTCCTTTAGCTCATCGCTAAATTTATTTAAATAGAATAAATTCTATTCAAAAGAATTGCTGGTTCTTTAATTCTCTGTTTAATTTTCAAAGTTCAATTGTGCGCTGCACTCAGACAGCTTATTTATAATATCATTTTTACTTAACCTTGTCAACTACTTTTTTCGTAATTTTTTAAGATCAAATTTTGTTGCACTCACGTGACAACAGATAATATGATATCACATAGAAAAACTTATATTATATTTCCCCTCCCTATTTATAGTAAATATATTTATTTTTCTTCATATTTTCACATTATGCTCCATATTTCTCATATTGATACTCACGGTATAGTTTATTTTGTTTTATAAAAGATAAAAGCTTGTGAAGTAATGTTTTCACAAGCTTTTATCTTTATTTCATACTATTCTTCTGTATTTTGAGTATCTTTATTTTCTTCAGTATCTTCTATTTCTTCATCAACTTCTATTTGTTCAGCATCTTCTTTATTTATTTTAGCTATAGCCAAAACTTTTTCATCATCACTATTTCTCATCAAAGTTACACCCATAGCATTTCTGCTTGTAGTAGATATGTCTGAAACATTTATTCTTATAGCTATACCCAGGTTATTTATGAGCATAAGTTCGTCACCATTCTCTACCATCCTTACACCTACAACTTTTCCTGTCTTCTCAGAAACTTTGTATGTTATAAGTCCTTTTCCACCTCTATGCTGGCTCTTATACTCTGATACATGCGTTCTTTTACCAAAACCATTTTCACTTACTACTAAAACATCACTTTCTTCATTAGGTATTTCCATCCCTACTACAAAGTCATCCTCTTTAAGTGCTATACCCTTTACTCCAAGTGCATTTCTCCCTAAAGGTCTGACACCATTTTCATTAAATCTTATTGCAAGTCCTCTGTTAGTTACTATTATGATATCATCATTTCCTTTTGTTATCCTAACGGAAACTAATTCATCATCATCATTAAGATTTATTGCAATAAGACCACTCTTTCTTATGTTTTTATACATAACTATAGATGTCTTTTTGATTATTCCTTTCCTAGTACACATAACTAAGAAGCTTTCTTCATCAAATTCTTTAAGTGATATAACTGCTTGAATTTTTTCATTTGGATCAAGCTGCAGTAAATTTACAATGTTAGTTCCCTTTGCCGCTCTACCCGCTTCTGGAATTTGGTATGCCTTTAATTTATACATTCTTCCTTTGTTTGTGAAGAATAATATATTATTATGTGTTGATGTTATAAATATATTTTCAACAAAATCATCTTCTTTTGTTGTCATTGCTTGTATACCTCTTCCTCCTCTTTTCTGTGAAGTATAGGTATCAGCATTTATTCTCTTTATATAACCTGCATGTGTAAGAGTTATAACGACATTTTCTTCTTGTATTAAATCCTCTATATCTATGTCATTTTCTGCTCTTTCTATTGCAGTCTTTCTTTCATCGCCATACTTTTGCTTTATTTCATTAAGTTCATCTCTTATTATAGCGCGCACTTTATTTTCATCCGTAAGAATGCCCTTTAGTTCAGCTATTGTTTTCATTAATTCGTTGTATTCTTCTTCTATTTTTTCTCTTTCAAGACCTGTTAATCTTTGTAGTCTTAAATCAAGAATTGCTTGAGCTTGCTTTTCAGAAAGTGCAAACTTTTCCATAAGCCCCGTTTTTGCTTCCTGAGTTGTTTTAGAACCTCTTATCAAGCTTATCACTGCATCTATATTATCAAGCGCAATTTTTAATCCCTCTAAAATATGAGCTCTAGCAGAAGCTTTTTCAAGATCAAATTGTGTTCTTCTTGTTATAACTTCTTCTTGGAATTTAATATAATGCTCTAAAATTTGCTTTAAATTAAGAACTTCTGGTTTGTTATTCACTAATGCTAACATATTTATTCCAAAAGTATCTTGAAGCCTAGTATGCTTATATAACTGATTCAATATTATATTGGCATTTGCATCTTTTTTTATTTCTATTACGATTCTCATTCCATCTCTATCTGACTCGTCTCTGAGATCGCTTATTCCTATAACTCTTTTATCCTTAACAAGATCTGCAATACTTTCTACAAGTCTTGCTTTATTCACTTGATACGGTATTTCTGTAACTATAATCTTTTGTTTACCATTATCCTCTACTTCTATTTCACTTTTAGCTCTTACTGTTATTTTTCCTCTACCAGTTTCATATGCAGCTCTTATTCCGGATTTACCCATTATTATTCCTGCTGTAGGAAAATCTGGTCCCTTTATTTGTGCCATAAGTTCAAGAACTGTTAATTCTGGATTATCTATAAGCATTGTTATTCCATCTATAACTTCACCTAAATTGTGTGGTGGGATATTTGTAGCCATTCCAACAGCAATACCAGCAGAACCATTTACAAGTAAATTCGGAAATCTTGATGGTAAGACAACTGGCTCTTTCTCTTCACCATCAAAGTTAGGCATGAAATCTACAGTATTTTTTCCTATATCTCTTACCATTTCAATTGCAATTTTATTCATTTTGGCTTCTGTATATCTCATTGCAGCTGCAGAGTCACCATCAACAGAACCAAAATTTCCGTGTCCATCAACAACTGTATATCTTAAGTTGAAGTCTTGAGCTAATCTAACTAAAGCTCCATAAACCGATGAATCACCATGTGGATGGTACTTACCTAGAACGTCTCCGACTATTCTTGCACATTTTCTATATCCTTTTTCAGGCGTCAAACCTAATTCATGCATTGAATATAATATTCTTCTATGAACAGGCTTAAATCCATCTCTTACATCTGGAAGTGCACGGCTTACTATAACACTCATCGCATAATCTATATAACATTTTTTCATTTCACTGCTTATATCTACAGGCAAAACTTTTCCTTCATTTAGCATTCATCACACCTCTTTTAATCCCTTAAATATCAAGGTTAACAACTTTAGTAGCATTTTCTTCTATGAATTTTCTTCTTGGATCGACTTTATCACCCATAAGAATTGTGAAAATTTCATCTGCTGCCATAGCATCCTCTATGTTAACCTTTATTAACGTTCTTTGATCAGGATTCATAGTAGTCTCCCATAACTGTTCAGGATTCATTTCTCCTAGACCTTTGTATCTTTGAATATCGGTGCTCTTATCTTTACCACCAACATTCTGTAATACATCATCTAACTCTTTATCACTATAAGCATAATATTCTTTTCTAGCCTTACTTACCTTGTATAGTGGTGGCTGTGCTATAAATACATGACCCTCTGATATAAGTTCTGTCATATACCTATAGAAAAATGTAAGTATAAGCGTTCTTATATGTGCCCCATCAACATCGGCATCTGTCATAATTATAATCTTATGATATCTCAATTTAGATACATCAAAGTCTTTACCTATTCCCCCGCCAAAAGCTGTTGCCATAGCCTTTATTTCCTCTGAATTAAGTATTTTATCTATTCTCTGCTTTTCAACATTCATTATTTTACCTCTAAGTGGTAAAATAGCTTGGAACTGCCTGTTTCTACCTTGTTTGGCAGAACCACCAGCTGAATCTCCCTCGACAATATATATCTCACATTCCTCTGCATCTTTTGACGAACAATCAGCTAATTTTCCTGGAAGTGAAGTACTTTCAAGTACAGATTTTCTTCTAGTTATTTCTCTTGCTTTTTTGGCTGCTTCTCTTGCTCTTGATGCAACTAAAGCTTTATCAATAACGAGTTTACCTATTTGAGGATTTTCTTCAAGATAATTACTTACTCTTTCGCTTATTATACTATCAACTATACCTCTTACTTCAGTATTTCCAAGCTTAGTTTTTGTTTGCCCTTCAAACTGAGGTTCCGTAAGTTTAACAGAAACTACTGCTGTAAGCCCTTCTCTTATATCTTCCCCTGATAAATTCTTATCATTTTCTTTTAAATAGCCAAACTTCTTAGCATAATCATTTATTACTCTTGTTAATGCTGTTTTAAATCCAGCAAGATGTGTTCCACCTTCAATTGTGTGTATATTATTTGCAAAAGAAAATATACTTTCGTTATATCCATCATTGTATTGAAGTGCTATCTCAACAGAATAATTACCACCTGTTGAACCTTCTACATAAATTGGCTCTTTAAAAACAACTTCTTTATTTCTGTTTAAATATGACACAAATGACTTTAAGCCGCCTTCATAATGGAAAAGCTCATTTTTGTCATTTCTCTCATCAGTAAGTTGGATTTTTATTCCTTTGTTTAAAAATGCCAATTCCCTTAATCTTTGTGATAAAGTGTCATAATCATATTCTATATCTTCGAATATTTCAGGGTCTGGCTTAAAATATATTCTTGTTCCATGATCTTGACTATCACCTATTTTTTCAAAAGGTGATGCCACCTTACCCCTATGATATGTTTGTTTCCATATATGCCCTTCTGTCTTTACTTCAACCTCACAAGTTTCAGATAGTGCATTAACAACAGACGCACCAACTCCATGAAGTCCTCCTGATACTCTGTAAGCTCCACCTCCAAATTTTCCTCCTGCATGAAGTATAGTCATTATTACTTCTACAGTTGGCTTTTTCATTTTATGGTGTATTCCTACAGGCATACCTCTACCATCATCGGATACTGTTACTGAATTATCTTTATGTACAATAACTTTTATATGGCTGCAATATCCGGCTAAAGCTTCATCTATACTATTATCAACTATCTCATATACAAGATGATGTAAGCCCCGCGTACCAGTACTTCCTATGTACATTCCTGGTCTTTTTCTTACAGCTTCAAGACCTTCAAGAACCTGTATTTGACTTTCATCATAAATTTCATTTTTTTCTGACATTAGTATCCTCCTACTCTAACACTATTATGGTTCTAAATAAACAACCTCTGACCTTTTGCTTAACGTTGAAGATGAAATTGGTGATAAAAATATCTTACTTTTTTTATCTACTTCTGCAATAACAAATGATTTAGGTGCCTCATTGGTTATTCTTTCTACAAATCCATCTTCTTCTGACATTCTTAAAAATTGACTTGTATCTGCACTATACATAGTTGTTTCAATATCAAAAATTCCAATAACATCTTTTATTGGAACTACTACATTTTCGCCCAAGTGTAAAAACATGCTATTCCTCCTATTTTATTAATATTCAACAATTCTACCGTTATCGATTCTAAATACATTAAAATCATTTTTTAAATATTTTTTTATATCTCCCATTCCTGTACAAGTTATTACCGTTTGTATTCCTTCTAATGAGTTCAATATATATTCTTGCCTACTTTCATCTAATTCAGACAGAACATCATCAAGTAAAAGCACTGGTGTTTCACCTGAAATCTCTTTGATAATTTGAATTGAAGCAAATTTTATAGTCAAAACAGATGTCCTTTGCTGACCTTGAGACCCAAAACTCCTAGCATCTATGCCATTTATCTTTATGCTAAAATCATCTCTATGAGGTCCAATAGAAGTGTTTCCCTTTTCCATATCTCTTTTCTGGCTATCTCTGAACAAAGACAATAATTCCTCAGAAATATTTTCTTTTCCCTTAACATGAGTTAAATAAGAAAATTCAATTTCTTCATTTCCCTTTGTTATATCTGAATGTATTAATTTTCCCCTATTGTTCAATTGCTCTAAATAGTCTATTCTGCTTTTAATCAAAGAGCTGCCGAATTCACTTAATTGCTGATCATACACATTGATAATATCATTATTTAAAAATTTTTTATTTCTAAGTATAATATTTCGTTGTTCTAATATTTTGTTATATTGAACAAGTTTGTAATAATATCTGTGATCTAGTTTGGATATTTCCATATCTAAAAATTTTCTCCTGTAACCTGGAGATTCTTTTACAATTTTCAAATCTTCAGGTGAAAACATAACAACGTTAAATATTCCAAATAACTCAGATATCTTTTTTAATTTTATTGAATTAATGTTTATGCCTTTTTTTCCACCCTTGAAAATTTTTATTTCTATTTTTTTATCAAGTGGCTTTCGTGACATGTTTAACCTTATAAATGCTTCATCCTTATCCCACTTTATAAGATCTTTATCTTTACTAGTACGATGAGACTTTCCGAGGCTGCAATAAAAAATACTTTCAAGTATGTTAGTTTTTCCCTGTGCATTATTTCCGGTTAAAATATTAACTTTTTTATTAAATTCAATCTCTATATTATCATAATTCCTAAAATTATCTAAGTATAAATTTTTTATATACATAATAACACCTATTATTATATCATAAGTATCAATTCTAAGTCTAAATTATACTATTTTATAAGTTTTACCATCAAATTCTACACTATCACCCTTATATATTTTTTTACCTCTTCTTGTTTCTACTTCTCCATTTACTTTTACATCACCGTTTAATATATACATTTTTGCTTCAGATCCAAGGGTAACTGCACCACACCATTTGAGTAAAGAATCCAACTTTATAAATTCAGTATTAATACTTACTTCTTTCATAATTACTTTATTTCCTCCCAAAACACTTATTTTAAATTGTTGCCAACCTTACTGGCAGAATAAGGTATGTCGAATCATCATTTTCTTTATTTTTAATTATGCAAGGACTTATGCTACTTGAAAAGTTCATTACAATCTCATCTTCACTCATAATTTTAAGTACATCAATTAAATATTTTGAGTTAAATGCAATTTTTAAAGGTTGACCTTGCAAAATTATATTTATTTCTTCTCTTACGTTTCCCAATTGAGAATTGGATGTTATAATCATCACATCGTCCTCAATGTCTAATTTTATTAAATTATTATTTCCATCCTTAGCCATAAGAGATGCTCTCTCTATACAATTTAATAATTCTTCTTTTTTAGCACTAACATTTAAGTTGTATTCCTCTGGTATTATTGAGTTATATTTGATAAATTCACCTTCAAGTAATCTAGATATAACTTTAGTATTTCCAAGATTAAATAATATATGGTTTTCAGTAAATGTTATATTTACTTCTCCATCATCTTCAAGTATTTTAGTAACTTCATTAAGTGTTTTTCCTGGAATTACAGAATTTATGCTAATATCATTATCTATATATTGATTTCTTAGTGCTAGTCTGTATCCATCAATTGCTACTAAATTTAATTTTTTATCTTTAATCTCAAATAAAACTCCAGTTAATATTGGTCTTGTTTCATCCTGAGCAATTGCAAAGATAGTACCTTTTATCATATTCTTCAAGGTCTTCTGATTAATTTTAAATATTGAGTTTTCATCTATTTCAGGTAAACTTGGAAAATCATCTGGATTTAAATATACAAGTGTTAATTTAGATTTATTGCAAGTTATTTCAACACAATTATTTTCAATTGTTTGTATTTCAACTCTAGAATTAGGTAATTTTCTTATGATTTCGCTTAATAGTCTAGCATCTAAAACAACTTTTCCTTCTTCTAAAACTTCTACATTTATTTTAGTTTCAATACTTAAATCTATATCTGAACCAATCAAAGTAAGTTCACTATTTTCTGCCTTCATGAAAATACCTTGTAATACTGGCATTGTTGATTTTCCTGTAACAGCTTTTTGAGCTGTAATTATTGCTTCTTGTAATATATTTTTTTCACATATAAATTTCATTATAGTATCCTCCTTATTAACAGGTGTAAATAATAAAAAATAGATAAGGTATATAAAAAAACTAAGTAGTAATAGTAGTAGGGAGTGTGGATTTGTGAATAAGTGGATAAATCCAACAAAAATCAATGATTGCGAGAAAAAAATAACTGTGGATAAACTATTAATAATTACTTAACGTTATCAACATTGTTAACAAGCAAAGTAAAAAATAAAAAGTATCCACAATTTATTCTAAATAAATAATAAACAACTGTTATTATTTTGGAGAGAATCTCTTTGTAATTTCATTAATAGTATATTTTAAATCATTATCTTCTTTTAAAGCTGAAGATATTTTTTCGTAAGCATGAATTACTGTGGTATGATCTCTTCCACCAAAGGCCTCACCTATTTTAGGTAAAGACATATCAGTTAATTTTCTAGATAAATACATCGCTATTTGACGTGGAAAAGCTATATTCTTGGTACGTCTAGCTGACTTAAAGTCTTCCACTCTCAAATTAAAATAACTTGATACTACATCTTGAATTAAATCTATAGTTATTTGTTTGTTTTGTTTACTAGATATAATATCTTTAAGAGCTTCGGAAGCTAAATCAACGCTTATTTCTTTGTTAGTTAGAGATGAAAATGCAACAATTCGTATAAGGGCACCTTCAAGTTCTCTTATATTCGATTTTATTTGAGTTGCTATGTATACCATAACATCATTAGGTATGTTTAGATGCTCTACATCTGCCTTTTTCTTAAGTATTGCTATTCTAGTTTCAAAATCAGGAGCTTGTATATCAGCTATTAATCCCCACTCAAATCTTGAACGCAACCTATCTTCTAGTGTAGGGATTTCCTTTGGTGGTCTATCACTAGATAGGATAATTTGCTTATTGTTTTCATGTAAAGCGTTAAAAGTATGGAAAAATTCTTCTTGAGTACGTTCTTTTCCGGCAATAAATTGAACATCGTCTATTAAGAGTACATCTACATTTCTGTATTTGTTTCTAAACTCAACGTTCTTATCATCCTTTATTGAATTTATTAATTCATTTGTAAATTTTTCTGAAGAAACATACACAACTTTAGCTCTTGGATTATTATCAAGTATGTAGTGACCTATAGCTTGCATAAGATGAGTTTTTCCAAGACCCACTCCCCCATATATAAATAATGGATTGTAAGCTTTTGCAGGTGCTTCAGCAACAGCAAGACATGCAGCATGAGCAAATCTATTACTATTACCAATTACAAATGAATCAAATTTGTATTTTGGATTAAGCATAGAAGAACTAGTATCAGCGTTCATATTTGCTTCATCGATTTCTGGATCTTCATCAGTTTCCAAAGCTTCCTCAGAGGAAATTAAAAATACTATGTCATACTTTTTTGTAGTTATTATTTTCATAGAATTTATTATTAAATCTTTATATCGATTTTCAAGAATTTCCTTGGTAAATTGATTCGGAACACTAAGGCGTATACTATCTTTATCAATAGATATAGGAGTGATACTTTTTATCCAAGTGTTAAAGCTTACTTCTGTTAATTCACCTTTTATTATGTTAATGGTTTTTTGCCACAGTTCATTTAGTTGGGCAGCCATAGTATATCCTCCTGTCTAAAAAATTTATTTTTACTAAAAATTATTAACAAGTTACTAACATAAATATAAACAAAAATAAGTATACATTAGATGTTTTGACATATGCACTTAAAAATATTCACATGTGCATAAAAATGTTAATGCATTATTATGAAAAATAGTTATCCACAAATCTATAATAATAATATTAACACATAATTTGAATTGAGAAAATAATTAATAAAAACAAAAAAAATAAAAATAAAAACAAGTTATCAACAGACTTATACACAGATTGTGCATAACTTGTTTGAAAAAGAGTTATTAACAACCCATTCATAATAATAACAAAACAAAGTTGGGTATTCAAGAAATTATCCACAAAAAGTTTTTTTTATGTGAATAATTTATCAACAGAAGTAAAAAATTTAAGATATAAGTACTTAAGTTTTTGATATAATATTGGAAAATCGTTTTTCTTGACATTAGCTATATTGAAATATATAATTATAAAGTAAAACTTTAATTTGGAAAAAACGTATTTCTATAAAGTAGTAAATATTATTGAAGGGGGTGCATAGACATGTTTATGACATATCAGCCTAAAAAGAAACAAAGAAAAAAAGAGCATGGTTTTAGAAAAAGAATGAGTACTTTATCTGGAAGAAAAGTTCTTAGAAGAAGACGACTAAAAGGAAGAAAAAAATTGACAGCATAAGGCCGCGTTGTGTGGCCTTTTTCTGCAATTTAAGGAGCAGTTTTTTATGAAGGAAAACAGAATAAGAAAAAATGCTGAATTTAGAAGAGTGTATAGAAAAGGAAAGTCTTTTTCAAATAAATTGCTGGTTTTATATATCTATAAAAACTATATACTAAAGGATAATAATAGAATCGGAATATCAGTTAGTAAAAAAGTTGGTAAGAGTGTAATTAGAAGTAGAGTAAAAAGATTAATTGGAGAAAGTTATAGATTAAATTCTAGTAATTTAAAAAAAGGTTATGATTTTGTTATTATAGCTAGAACAGCTTGCAAAGGTAAACGTTATTTAGAGGTAGAGAACTCTATAAAAAATTTGTTTTTTAAGGCAGGCTTAGTTATAGATGATGAGAAAAATATTAATTAGATTAATAAAGTTTTATAAAGTATATTTGTCACCTCTTAAAAGAAATGCATGTTGTAAATTCACCCCAACTTGTTCACAGTATGCCATTGATGCTATAGAAAGATATGGAGCATTAAAGGGTGGTTTTATGGCTGTAAAAAGAATTTTAAGATGCAATCCCTTTTCAAAAGGTGGATATGACCCCGTTAAATAAATATTAGGAGGTTCTATTTTATATGTTTAAGATAACTGCCTTGAACAATCTATTTGTTCAGTTTTTTAATTCAATAAACAATTTTGTTTTTAGCATTATACCTAATAAAAATTATTCTTATGGTTTAGCAATAATACTTCTTACCATAATAATAAAGACTTTACTTATACCATTTAGTATAAAGCAAATAAAATCATCTGTGTTAATGAATGCATTACAACCGGATCTAAAAAAGCTTCAAACTAAGTATAAAAGTGATCCACAAAAAATGCAACAAGAAACTATGAAGTTGTATAAAGAGAAAAATGTTAATCCGTTTGGTGGATGTTTATTATTAATTATACAGTACCCTATATTAATTGCTTTATATTATGTGTTCTATAGTTTACATATAAAAGGCATAGGATTTTTATGGATTCATGATTTATCACAAAAAGCTACATTTAGCAATTGGACTACATGGATTTTACCTATAGTATCAGGTGCTACTACATATTTGTCAGGTATATTAACTATGCCTCCAAGTTCAGATCCTGCTCAAAGAAAACAAACAACTACTATGAATATTGGAATGTCTATTTTCTTATTATGGATGAGTTGGAACTTCAGCGCAGCACTAGTTTTATATTGGACTGTAAGTAACTTATTTCAAATGGCACAATCAAAGGTTATTATTACTACGGTAACAGCAAGACTAAAAGCTGAAAAAAATGAAGTGGAAGAAAATAATGAACTTGCATTAGAAAATGGGGATAACAATAAAAAAGGTAAGAAAAATAAGAAAAATAAATAGTTTATGTGGTTAATTTGTTTAGGGGGTAATTTAAAGTGAAAAGTGTTGAAACTATTGGAAAAACTGTAGATGACGCTGTTAAGAAAGCTTTAAGTGAATTAAAGGTAACAGAAGATAAGGTTGAAATTGAAGTTATTGATGAAGGTAGTAAAGGGCTTCTTAATATATTAGGAAAAAGAGAAGCTAAAGTTAAAGTTACCCTAAAAATAGACTATATAGAAGAAGTAAGAACATTTTTAAGAAAAGTTTTTCAAGATATGAATCTTGTTATTGAGATAATAACTAAAGAAGTTGATAATAATTTATTTGTAAATCTATCAGGAAAAAATATAGGACTACTTATAGGATATAGAGGAGAAACCCTTGATTCTTTGCAATATCTTGTGAATTTAGTTGCGAATAAAAATTGTGTTGACGGAAAATATAAAAGAGTTATAGTAGATACGGAAAACTATAGAGCCAAAAGAGAAGAGACATTAAAAAGATTGGCATTTAGAATTAGTAAAAGAGTAAAAGAAGAAAATAAGGCATTTCGATTGGAACCTATGAATCCATATGAAAGAAGGATAATTCATTCAGCCTTACAAAATGATAAATTTGTTAGAACTTATAGTGAAGGGGAAGAACCTCACCGAAGGGTTGTAATAGAGCTAAAAAAGTCCTGAATTAAAAAGAAAGCCCATCAAAAGGCTTTCTTTTTAATTTTAAGTAATTGAAGGGAGGATGTAGTAAGATAAAATTATATATCTTACTAATAAATATATGAAAGAATTTGATACAATAGCAGCAATATCAACGGCTGTTGGAAGTAGTGGTATTTCTATAATAAGGGTTTCAGGAAAAGAGGCTTTAAAAGTAGTAGATAAAATATTTAGAAGTAAAAATAAAAAAAGTATTATGGATATAGAAACTTACACTATGAGATATGGAAATATTGTTGAGTTAAACAATAATGATATAATAGATGAGGTTATTGTAAGCTTCATGAAGGGTCCCAAAAGCTTTACAGGTGAAAATGTTGTTGAGGTAAATTGTCATGGAGGTATATATCCCACCAAAAGAGTGTTAGAGGAGATTATAAAAGCTGGGGCAAGACTTGCTGAACCTGGGGAATTTACCAAACGAGCATTTTTGAATGGAAGACTTGATTTAAGTCAAGCAGAGGCTGTTATGGATATTATAAATTCAAAAACAGAATTGAGTATGAAATCGGCAGTTGCACAGTCGGAAGGTGCAATTTCCAGAGAAATAAACAAATTAAGACAAAATATACTTGAGATAATAGCACATATAGAAGCTACAGTTGACTATCCAGAGGACGATTTAGAAGAAGTTACATCAGAGACAGTTACAAAGGATATAAATAATATTGTAAAAGAAATAGATAGACTTATTATAAGCGCAGATGAAGGAAAAATATTAAGAGAAGGTCTTAATACAGTTATTATAGGTAAACCTAATGTTGGAAAATCATCATTATTGAATATGCTTTTAGATGAAAAAAGAGCAATAGTCACTGATATTCCCGGAACAACAAGGGATGTTATTGAAGAATATATAAGTATCGCTGGTATACCGATTAAAATAGTTGATACAGCGGGGATAAGGGAAACAGAGGACATTATTGAAAAAATTGGTGTAGAAAAGTCAAAAGAAAAAATGAAAGATGCAGATCTTATAATATATATGATAGATTCAAGCAGAAAAATAGATAATGAAGATTTAGAGATAATTAAATTTATTAAAAATAAAAAATACATTGTGCTTATAAATAAAGTTGACTTAAATAACGAAGAAGATAGAAGTAAGTTAAAAATATTAGAAAAAGGGAATATTATAGATTTTTCAGTAAAAGAAAAAATAGGATTAGATAAACTTAAAGTTACTATAGAAAATATGTTTTCAAGTGGTAGTATAGAGCAGAGTAGTACTATGATTACAAATACAAGACATAAACAGGCACTAATAAGAGCAAAAGAACATTGTAATGCGTCTTTAAGAGCACTCCAAGATACGTTAGCAATAGACTTAGCATCAATTGATATACGTAATGCGTGGATGGCACTTGGAGAAATAACAGGAGAAACTCTTCAAGAAGATTTAATTGATAAAATATTTAAAGATTTTTGTTTAGGAAAGTAGGAAAGAATTATGATAAAATATTTTTCAGGAGATTATGATGTAATAGTAATTGGAGCAGGTCATGCAGGTTGTGAGGCCGCACTTGCAGCTTCAAGAATGGGTGCTAAAACACTTATGTGCACCATGAATCTTGACAGTGTAGCTATGATGCCATGTAATCCTAACATAGGTGGAACAGCTAAAGGTCATCTTGTAAGAGAAATAGATGCATTAGGTGGAGAGATGGGAGTTAATATAGATAAAACCTTCATACAATCTAGAATGCTTAATATTTCTAAAGGGCCAGCAGTACATTCATTAAGAGTTCAAGCAGATAAAGTAAGATATTCAGAAGCTATGAGAAATGTACTTGAAAACCAAGAAAATTTGTATTTAAAGCAAATTGAGGTGGTTTCACTTGATATTGAAGATGGTAAAGTTAAAGGAATAGTAACAAAGAATGGAGCTTGTTTTAATTCGAAAACTATTATACTAGCTACAGGAACTTATCTAAGATCTAGAATAATAATTGGAGAGATTAATTATAGTGGTGGTCCAAGTGGTCTTTTTCCTGCTAATGAACTTTCACAATCGCTTATAGATGCAGGTATAAAATTAAGAAGATTTAAAACAGGTACACCAGCGAGAATAAACAAAAGAAGTGTAGATTTTTCAAAGATGATAGAACAACCAGGAGATGAGAATATAATTCCATTCTCATTTTTAAATGATAAATTGGAAAAAGAACAGATATCTTGTTATTTAACATATACTAATGAAGAAACTCATGAGGTAATAAAGGATAATATCAATAGATCACCACTATATAATGGTACTATAAAAAGTGTTGGACCAAGATATTGTCCATCCATTGAAGATAAGGTTATGCGTTTTCCAGATAAAGAAAAGCATCAAATCTTTATAGAGCCTGAAGGTGAAAATACAAACGAATTATATGTTGGGGGAATGTCAAGTTCTCTGCCAGAAGAGGTACAGATAAAAATGCTAAAAACCGTACCTGGTCTTGAAAATGTGGAGATACTTAAGACTGCATATGCAATAGAATATGATTGTGTTGACCCAACACAGCTTAAGCTTTCACTTGAATTTAAAGATATAGAAGGATTATTTGGTGCAGGACAATTTAATGGAAGTTCAGGGTACGAAGAAGCTGGTTCACAGGGACTAATAGCTGGAATAAATGCAGCATTAAAAGCGAAAAATGAAGCTCCTCTTATATTAGGAAGATCTGATGGATATATAGGAGTACTTATAGATGATTTAGTTACTAAAGGCACTAATGAGCCATATAGAATGATGACATCTAGAGCAGAGTATAGACTTTTATTAAGGCAAGATAATGCTGATTTAAGACTTACAGAATTAGGACGCAAAGTAGGATTGGTTGATGATGCAAGGTATAACAAATTCATACAAAGAAAAAATCATATCGAAGAAGAGCTAAAAAGGCTAAAAAATGTTCAAATAACTAATAAAAAAGAAATTAATGAATTTTTAGAAGGATTAGGCTCAGTTTCACTAAAAAAACCTATAAGTTTGTATGAATTAATACGAAGACCTGAATTAGATTACAGCAAATTACAGAATTTGGAAAAAGATAAAAGAGATTTATCAGAAGATATTATTAATGAAGTAAATATAATGATAAAATATGAAGGATATATAGAAAAACAATTAGAACAAGTAGAGCAATTCAAAAAATTTGAAAAAAGGCTTATACCAGAAGATATTGACTATGCTTCAATAAAAAATTTAAGAACTGAAGCAATTCAAAAATTAAGTAAGTTAAGACCAGTAAATTTAGGGCAAGCATCAAGGATATCTGGAGTTTCCCCATCTGATATTTCTGTTCTTATGATTTATTTAGATTATTATTTTAAAAATAAGTAGTAGGATTGAAAAATGGAGGAAAAAAATGAAGTATTTTGATATAATGAGTTTGGAATGCAAGAAAATTGGATTGAATTTAACGGAAGAAAAATATAACCAATTTATGTTGTATAAGGATTTACTGCAAGAATGGAATAAGGTAATGAATTTAACATCAATTGTTGAAGATGAAGAGATAGTAAAAAAGCATTTTATAGATTCAATAAAGATTTTTGAATGCAAACATATAGCTAAAGCAAAAAATATTATAGATGTTGGTACGGGTGCCGGTTTTCCTGGTATACCTATTGCTATAATGAATGAAAAGGTAGAGGTTATACTGTTAGATTCTCTTCAAAAAAGAGTAAACTTTCTAAATGAAGTTATAGATAAACTAAAATTAAAAAATATAAAGACTGTTCATGGAAGAGCAGAGGATTTTGGCGTGAATAAAGATTATCGTGAAAATTTTGATGTAGTTGTATCTAGAGCGGTTGCAAATATGTCTGTATTAAGTGAATTTTGCCTTCCATTTGTAAAAGTAGGAGGATATCTAGTTGCTTTAAAGGGACCAGGAATAAACGATGAAATTTTAGCAGCACAAAAAGCAATAAAGGTATTAGGAGGAAGTCTAGATAAGGTTATTAATGTTGAGTTTGAAAATGAGGACTTTCAGCATAATCTGGTGGTTATAAGAAAGAAAAATTGTACGCCTAAGAAATATCCAAGAAAAGCAGGTAAAGTTTCTAAAAATCCTATAGTATAAGATACAAATTGATGAAAAGGAATGAGAATTTATATGGATAGTATTATATATATTTCTGTTGACAATATATGTGCGAATTCTAATCAACCTAGAAAATACTTTGATAAAACAGCCCTTAATGAATTAGCAGAATCCATAAGTAATTATGGAATAATTCAACCCATTTCGGTAAGAAAATTAGAAGAAGATAAGTATGAAATAATAGCAGGGGAGAGAAGATTTAGAGCAGCTAAAATAGCTGGACTTGATAAGGTACCTGTTATTGTATCAGATATAAATGAAAAGGAATCTGCAGAAATAGCTTTATTAGAAAATATTCAGAGAGAAAATTTAAGTTATATAGAAGAAGCTGAGGCGTATCATAATTTAATAGAACAATACGGATATACTCAAGATAAGCTTGCACAGAGTGTTGGGAAAAAGCAATCAACTATAGCTAATAAATTAAGACTTCTGAAGCTGGATAATAATGTTAGAAGGGTGTTATTAGAGAATAATCTTACAGAGAGACATGCTAGATCACTATTAAAGTTATCGGATAAAAAGTCACAGATGAGTGTTATAAAAACTGTTATATCTAAAGGGCTGAATGTAAAAAAGACAGAAGAACTTATAGAGAAAAAATTAGATAGAGTTTATAGGAAAGAAAATGATATAGCAGTGGACGGAAAGAAACGGATAAAAGGTATATTTGGATCTCAAATATATATAAATACAATAAAGCAAGTATTCGATAAATATGGAATAAAAGCAAAATATAAATCTAAGGAATTAGAGGATGTTATAGAGGTAACAGTTGTAATTCCAAAGAAATAAAAAATGTTTCACGTGAAACATTTTTTTTTGCCTAAATTCACAAAAAATCTATTTATAAAATAGTATTATAAGTTTATAATACTATTATAGGAAAGTAAATTTTATATCGATATTCTAATATATAATATAAGGTGGTGAAATGATATGAAAGTAATAAGTGTATTTAATCAAAAGGGTGGAGTTGGAAAAACAACAACAAATATAAATTTATGTACATATTTAGCTATGAAGGGTTTAAAGGTACTTACTATAGATATAGACCCACAAGGTAATACGACAAGTGGATTGGGAATAGATAAAAGTAAATTAGAATTATCAACATATGATGCATTAACAGCAGATGTTTCTATAGAAGATATAATACAGGAATCGCAACTTATTAAAAATTTATATATTGCTCCATCCACTGTAGAACTTGCAGGCGCTGAAGTTGAACTTATAAATATTGAAAATAGGGAAAGAATTCTTAAGAATAAAATAAAAGAAATGAAAAGTGAATTTGATTATATTTTTATAGATTGTCCTCCATCATTAGGATTCATAACTATTAATTCGTTAACAGCATCTGATAGTGTTATGATACCAATTCAAACTGAATTTTATGCCTTAGAAGGCGTAGGTCAACTTGTAAATACGATACAGCTTGTAAAGAAGTCACTAAATAAAAGACTTCAAGTAGAAGGTGTTATTCTTACTATGTGTGATAATAGAACTAAATTATCAAACGAAGTTTCGGAAGAAGTAAAGAAATATTTCAGTGGTAAACTATATAAAACTACAATACCGAGAAATATAAGATTAGCAGAAGCACCTAGCTATGGATTGCCAATAGTGCTTTATGATGATAAATGTAAAGGCGCTGAATGTTACCGTAATTTGACTAACGAATTTTTAAAGAATCAGTAGGAAGGTGATGTGAATGAATAAAAAGGGTGGATTAGGAAGAGGATTAAATGCACTAATAATTGATAATGATTCAAACGAAGAAAAAAATAGTAATTCACAGAAGATTTCTTTAAACTTAATTAGACCAAATGAACATCAACCACGTAAAAATTTTGATGGTGATAAAATTGTTCAATTGGCTGAATCCATAAAAGAACATGGTATAGTACAGCCTTTGATTTTAAAGAAAAAGGATAAACAGTATATTATTGTAGCAGGGGAAAGAAGATTTAGAGCGGCAAAAAGTTTGGGCTTAAAAGAAGTACCGGCGTTAATAATAGATGCCACAGAAAAAGAAATATTAGAAATTTCACTTATAGAAAATATACAAAGGGAAGATTTAAATCCTATTGAGGAAGCATTGGCTTACAAAAGGCTTATTGAAGATTTTGAACTTACTCAAGAACAATTAAGTCAGAGAATAGGAAAATCTAGAGTTGCAATAACAAATTGCATGAGATTATTAAATTTAGATGAAAGAGTGCAAGATTATTTAATTGATGGCGTTATATCGGAAGGACATGGAAGAGTACTTTTAACTATATCAGATAAAGATGATCAATATAAATTGTCTCAAAAAATAATAGATGAAGATTTAAGTGTTAGAGCTACAGAGAAGTTATTAAAGACATATAAAGAATCAAGTGATAAAAATACAGAAAAAAGTAGTGAGGAAAATCAATATATAGTTGACATAAGAGACAAATTAGAAGGATATTTTGGTACAAAGGTTTTATTGAAAAGCAATAAAAACAAGGGTAAAATAGAAATTGAATATTATTCTAATGAAGATCTACAAAGAATAATTGATATATTAAAAATATAAATGTTTCACGTGAAACAATTTTTGGAGTAGTAGCAAGGAGAGGCGAATAAAATGGAAGACATTTTTACATTACTTAATCAATTTAATGTATACATAACTATAGGATTATGTATTTTAGTTTTTGTTTTGATAATATTAAATATATCTAGTTTACATTCTACAAAAAAATTAAAGAAAAATTATAAAAAGCTAATGCGCGGAACTAGTTCAGAAAATTTAGAAGAACTTATAAATGGATATTTAAATAAAGTTGAACAAATAAGTGAGGACGCAAAAGAAGTTAGAGATATTTATGAAGGCATACAAGCACAAGTAAAAACATGTATTAAGAATGTGGCTATGGTTAGATATAAGGCATTTGATAATGTCGGAAGTGATCTTAGTTTTTCATTGGTAATGTTAGATGATAATTATGATGGAATAATTATAACAAGTATATATGGAAGAGGAGAAAGTGTAGTATACGCTAAGCCTATTAATAAGGGATTATCAAGATATGATCTTTCAGATGAAGAAAAAAATATTTTGAAAGAAGTATGTGAAAAAGAAAAAGACAATGATAAATAGTAAGGGAAATTATAAAAACTTCTGATATAATCGGAAGTTTTTTTATATTGAAAGAGTTATAATATTATTACATAGTATTATATTTTTGTGAAATATTCATCATAGAAATAGCAATACCATTTGATATTTTATCTGCTAAATTCATAACAGTATATAATCTAGTACTTTGTAAAACCATAAAATCAAAAGGACCTGATATATTGACAATACCTACTATACTTAAATCACCAACGGAAGGAAGAACTTTATTCATAGCTGCACCAGGAGATATAGGAGTACTTTGAATTGATATATTACCAATATTTCTTACATTTCCAAGACAAGCATCAATGGCTACTATAAAAGGGTTAGTATAGTTAGAATTAATAAAATCTAAAGTAGCAGATAGATTTTTTGCATGAACGGGTTCTTTAAGAGTTCCAAAAACAATTAAATTATCTATATGAAGTTTTTTTAATTTATAACCAATAATAGGACCTAAACTATCACCAGTAGATCTGTCCGTACCAATACACAAAAAAATAATATCACGATAAGAGCTTACTGATTTAAGTTCAGAAGTAAGATAATTACTGAATTTGTATAAAATATTTTCATCATTAATGTTAAAAACTAATTTTTTTTCCATATATAAACCTCCCTAATGTGTAAGTATGGACAAATAAAAAAAAATTATGCATTTGAACCTATAATTTTATAAAATTTATTGAAATAAGTCGTAAAAATAATATATATTATAAGTACATTTATTTATTGGAGGAATATTAATGAATTTGCTAAAGAAAATTAATTTTGATGTGGAAACAGGTAAAGCACAAATACAAAGTTTAAAGTTTAATGTATACGATGGATTTGGAATAATTTTAAGGATTCTGATTGTAATAGTATTGATGTATATTATAGTAAAATTGGTCAATAAATTTATTGATAAAACATTAAAAAAGCAGGAAGATTTTAGATTTTCACTTGATAAAAAGAGAAGTAAAACAATAGGTGCAATACTTAAAAGCGTAGTTAAATATTGTGTGTACTTTTTTGGAATTACTATAATCTTGACATTAATGTTTGGAAGTAAGTTGTTTTCAACTGTTAGTTTAACTTTTGCCAGTATAGGTGGTGTAGCATTAGGTTTTGGATCTCAAAATTTAGTTAAGGATGTTGTAAACGGATTTTTTATATTATTTGAAGATCAATATTCGGTAGGTGACTACATAACAATAGATAAAAGTTCAGGTATTGTAGAAAGTATTGAGCTGAGGGTTACAAAAATAAGAAGTTTTAAAGGTGACTTACATATAATACCCAATGGAAAAATATCAGAGGTCACTAATCATTCAAGAGGGCCTATTTCAATAAATGTAAATGTTAGTATAGCATATGAAGAAAACATTGATAATGCAACAAAAGTTATAAACGATGCTTGCGAAAAATTTTCTAAGGATAATGAAGATGTGGTAGAGAGTCCTAAAGTTGTTGGAATAACTGAGCTTGCATCTAGTGGTGTAAATATAAGAGTATCTGGAAAAGTAAAGCCTATGAAACAATGGTCAAATGAAAATCAGTTAAGAAAGTATGTAAAAGAAGCTTTAGATAACGCTAAAATAGAGATACCTTATAACAAACTTCAATTTGTAGGAGGAGATAAAAATGAATAAGGAATTTGATTTGGGTTATATTGTTGAAATGAAGAAACAGCATCCTTGTGGAACAAATAGATGGGAAATAATAAGAGTTGGTGCTGATGTAAAAATAAAATGTGTAAATTGCGGTAGAATAATAATGCTTCCAAGAAGTAAATTTGAGAAAAGATTAAAAAAAGTTTTAGAAAAGAAAGAAGAAAATTGATTTTTTTAAAAATATGCGATATAATTATAAATTGTGAGTCCCTGCTGTGATGAAAAACTTTTCACAGCCGTCAAGACCATAGGGAGGAGGTGAATGGTAATGAATAAGTATGAAACTTTATTTATACTTAACCCATCATTAGATGAAGAAGGCATAAATACAAATGTAGAAAAATTTAAGTCTGTAATCACAAATGGTGGTGGAGAAGTTGAAAATGTAGATTTATGGGGCAGAAGAAAGCTCGCTTATGAAATTGACAAAGTTAATGAAGGAATCTACGTTTTAGTAAACTTTCAGTCTGATGCACAATTACCAAAAGAATTGGATAGAGTGTTCAGAATTACTGATAGTATAATAAGACATTTAATTATTAGTTTGGAAAAATAAGAGCCAAAGGTGATGTTTTAATATGAATAAGGTTGTTTTAATAGGAAGATTAACTAAGGATCCAGAGTTGAAATTTACTCCAGGTACAGGAACAGCCGTTGCATCATTTACCTTGGCTGTAGATAGAAGATTTAAAAAAGAAGGTCAGCAGGAAGCTGATTTTGTTCCCATAGTTGTATGGGGAAAACAAGCTGAATCTACAGCTAATTACATGAGTAAAGGAAAACTTATGGGAGTTAGCGGAAGAATACAGACTAGATCATATGATGCTAAAGATGGTACTAGAAGATATGTAACTGAAATTGTAGCTGAGGAAGTTCAATTTCTTGAGTGGGGATCTTCTAATAACAACACTATGGCGAATGATCAATTTAGTAATGGAAATGAAAATGGTTCAATTGGGTTACCAGACAACAATGATATAACACCAATAGATGATGGTGACATCCCATTTTAATTTCTTAAAGTAAGGAGGGAAAATGAAATGGCAAGAGATAACGGAAACAAGGAAAGAGACGGAAGAAGACCTGGTGGCAGAAACAGAAAAATGAAGAGAAAAATCTGTGCTTTCTGTATGGATAAAAGCGAAAGTATAGATTACAAAGATATAAACAAGCTTAGAAAGTACGTTACTGAAAGAGGAAAGATTCTTCCAAGACGTATTTCTGGAAATTGTGCTAAGCACCAAAGAGAGTTAACAATCGCAATAAAGAGAGCAAGAAATATTGCTTTACTACCTTTTACAACTGAGTAGTTTTAAAGGTAACTGTCCCAAGATATTTAAAGGTATCTTGGGACAGTTTTTTTTATTATTTACATATATTTTGAATTAAAAGTTAATAGATTTCACTAGTGTTGATTTATGTTAAGGTAATGTGTTAAAATAGAAAACAGTGATTTAAATAAATTATCTGAATGTAGGTGGGATAACAGATGAAAAAACTCTTTTCAGTTATAGCAGCGATAACAATAAGTGCATCGTTAGCTGGATGTGCAAGTAATAGTTCAAGTAGCAAGGCAGGTAGTAGTAAAAAGTTAGTTACTAAAGATAGCGGTTTAACAAAAATTATAGAAGATAAAACTAAAGCAATTAATGATGGCAAATTTGATGATTACATGAAAAACTATGATGATAAATCAGCAATATATAAAACTGTTAAAGATGATAAAAAAGATGATTTTTCAAAATATAAGGTAAAAACAACTATAGAAGATGTAAAAGTATTAAATAAAGGTTCTAAAACTGCACAAGTTCAAGTAGTAGAGAGTAATTCAAAAATAAAAGGACCAGGCTTTCTAGATAATAGAACTATGTATGTAGATTATCTAACAAATATAGATGGAACTTGGAAAATAACAAATGAAGATATAATGAGAGTAGAGTATAAAGAACCAGTTTATGATACATTATATAAGAATGTAAAAGAAGCCAATGATAAAAAGCTTGATGATTATATGGATACCATAGATCCTACAGATAATGATAATTACAATAAGACAAAGGATTCTATGCTTGATTCATTTAATAAGTACAATATAGTATATACTCTTGAACAAGCAGATATAAAGAGTAAATCGGATAAAGATACAACAGTTGAATTTGTAGAAACAGCAATAGATAAAAAGACTTCAGATTACAAGGACAATAGAACTACAGGTGTATATCATCTTAGGATTGTAAATGGTGCTTGGAAGATATTCAAAACTGAAATTAAGACTACAGAATCTATTGATAAAAGCGGAAATACTATAAAAACATCAGGAAAAACATCAGGAAAGAAATAAGTAAGGAAGTCCCTCTTGCAATTATACGCAAGAGGGTTTGCTTATTAGGCGACCTTTTAATAAAATATAATATAATAATGTTGTTTTAAGTAAGATTAGTTTAGAATATATAATTTTAATAAATATCAATTATTGTTTAAATTATATTGCATAAATAGGAAAAGATAACTAAAATATAGTTAAGATAGGGGGGAGTATATATGAAAAAAGAGGATTTTAAAATAATGTCTGATATAAAAACCATAGAAAGTTTGAAAGCAGATTTGTTATGCGTTGTTGGTGAATTTTTTAAAATTTTAACAAAGGGTACAAATGCAGCTCAAGATGCAATACTAAATTGTATCTCAAGTGCAATAATATTATTATATATACTTGGTGGAAGGTTAGGGTATTCTCATGTAGAAATAGATGAAACAATGAAGAAAAAATTGAAGCTAGGTATAGTTGAAGAGGATGATATAGAAAAGGACGGAAAAGATCTTACAAAGTTATACAGACATTTAAAAGATAGAATTTGATAGTATGTGGAGGAAATATTAGTGCAAAAGTATAATATAAAGGCTATAGGTGAAGTAATAGTAATGACTGTTAGTTTATTCGCTTTGGTGATGCTAGGAGTATATGGATATGGCTTAATTCAATTCTTAATGTTTCTTGTACCACTGCCAGCGGTAATAATATACTTAAAATACGGAATTAAGTATTCAGTGATAGGAATATTAATAGGGACATTATTAAGCTTCATTTTTATAGATCCGAGAGTAGCAGGATTAATTGTTATAATGTTTTTAATACCGACAATTGCATTTATGATTACACGTAAAAAAGAAATGAATTTTATAAGTACCTTCATTATAATGACTATAGCATATGTAGCAGCGACAATATTTGAATATACAGTGATATTAAAGATAGTAAGTAATACTAATTTTATCAGTATAATTGACACAATAGTAAATTCTTCAAAAGCTAGCATTGACAATGTTAGAAAAATGTATTTGGATGCTGGTATGAATAAAGATCAAGTAGATAATACTTTGAATGTTTTAAGGGAAAGCTTTACAAAGAGGAATATACTTATAGTTGTCCCAGGAATTCTTTCAATAATATCAATAATTTCATCATATCTAACTTGTTTTGTTTCAGAAAGGATGTTTAAAAGATTAAAGATAAAAACAAATTATGAAGTAAAGGTTTATAATATATATATCAATAATTTATTTTTAGCATTTTCAATAATTCTTGGATGTATAGGATTATTACTTTCAAATAGAAATATAATTTTAGGAGACTACATATATGAAACTGTAGTAATGGTGGTAGGTTTTTGGTTGATTGTAACTGCATTTTCATTAATAGTTCATTACTTAAAATACAAGCAAAAGTTTAAAAATTGGCTAATTGTATTAATTGTAATATTTGCACTCTTTTTAGTTCAACTTTTAAATTATTTATATGTTGCAGCAGCATTTATTGATTCATTTGTTGATTTTAGAAAAATTGGATTTAAAAAAAGTAATAAAAAACAGGGTGAAGAATAATGAAAAAAAAATATAAGGGTTTTTATAATCAAAATTCATCATATATTTTTATTAGCTTAGTTTTAATAGTATTAATGCTTGCGTATGGGCATTACAAGGAAGGTATAGTTGCAGCAATAATTTTGTTATTTTTTATTTTATATGATGTTGAAAAGGTTAGGCTAAAAAAAGATGAATGGAAAAACTTTATAGAAGACTTTTCATCAAGCTCAGATATAGCGGCAAGAAATATCCTTATAAACTTACCATTTCCAGTTATAATAGCAAGTGAAAAAGGTAATATTTTATGGTACAATCAAAGTATTTCTAATGTATTTAACGATGATATATTAGGAAATAATTTGGAATCATTAGTACAAGATAAAAATTTAAGTAATCTTTTAGAAAAGAACAGTAAACCCTGCAAAAATTTTAAAATAAAAGAAAAGTATTATGATATATACAGTAGTACAATGAAAATTTTTGAGAAAAATAAAGAAATATTTTTAATATACTTTTATGATGTAACGGATAAGCATGAATTTGAAGAGGAAGTATCAAATTGTAAGACTTCCGTACTATTAATAGAAGTAGATAATCTTGATGAGGTTATAAAAAGTACGCCGGAAGATAAGAAACCGTTACTTAAAGCACAAATTGAAACAGCTATAAATACTTATGCTAAAAATATAAGTGCTATGTTTAAAAAGTATTCTACAGGTAAATATGTTCTTGTACTTCAAAATAAAAGGCTTAAATTGGAAGCACAAAAGAAATTTGAAATATTAGACCAAATAAGAGAAATAGATATGGGAAACAGTTTAGCGGTTACATTAAGTATAGGTATTGGTAAATCAGGTAAAACACCTATTGAAAATTATAATTATGCTGTTTTGGCTAAAGAATTAGCACTTGGTCGTGGTGGAGATCAAGTTGTAATAAAAGACGGTGAGCAGTTACTGTTTTATGGTGGCAATACGAAAGAGGTTGAAAAGAGAACCAAGGTTAGAGCAAGAGTAATAGGTCAATCGTTAATGGAATTAGTGAAGGAAAGTAGCAATGTTTTTATAATGGGACATATAAATCCTGATATAGATTGTATAGGTGGTGCAATAGGATTATATAGTGTATTAAGTAGTAAGGTAGAGGGTAAAGTACACATAGTTCTTGATGAAGCTAATTCAAGTGTTAAGGGCATTGTAGATAGGCTTGTAGAAAATTATGATGAATACAAGGATGTTTTCGTAAAAAGTAGCGATTGCTTTGAGCTTATTGATACTAGTTCCTTATTAATTTTAGATGATGTTAATAGTAGAAATTATGTATTAAATGAAAAGATTTTAGAGGAAATTAATAAAATTGTTGTTATCGATCACCATAGGCGTGCTGTAAATTATATAAAAGACACTATTTTAAGTTATATTGAGTCATATGCATCGTCTACTTCTGAATTGGTTACAGAAATGATACAATATATGAATGAAAATCATAAATTGAAACCTATTGAGGCTGAAGCCTTGCTTGCAGGTATTGTAGTTGATACAAAGCATTTCTCATTTAAAACAGGGGTAAGAACCTTTGAAGCAGCGGCTTTTTTAAGAAAAAATGGAGCAGATACAATAGAAATAAAAAAGCTTTTTTCAAATGATTTGGAAAATTATATAAAGAAATCTGAAATAATTAAATCAGCTAGAATTGTTCATGATAATATTGCTATTGCTGTATGTCCCAAAGAAATAGATAGTAATATTATGGCGGCACAAGCTGCTGATGAACTTTTAAATATAACCGGAATGAAAGCATCATTTGTTCTTGTTAAGATAAAAAATAATATACTTATAAGCGGAAGATCCTTTGGAGATATAAATGTACAAATAGTACTTGAAGCTCTTGGTGGTGGGGGACATATTACTATGGCAGGAGCTAAGATAAAGGCTTCTTCTGTAGATGATGTTTTAAACAATCTGGTTAATGCGATAGACAAATATTTAGAGGAAGGTGAATAAATAATGAAGGTAATATTATTAAAGGATATAAAAAGCATAGGAAAAAAAGGTGAGGTTATAAACGTATCAGATGGATATGCAAGAAATTTTTTATTTCCTAAGAAATTAGCAGAAGAAGCAAACAATGCTAATATGAGAGTTTTAAATTTGAAAAAGGAAGCAGAAAGAAAGCAAAAGCTTGAAGAAACAGAGGCAGCACAAAAGCTTGCAAGTGAACTTAAAGGAAAAGAATTAAAGTTAACTGCAAAAGCAGGAGAAAACGGCAGATTATTTGGAGCAATAACAAGTAAGGATATAGCAGCCGAAATAAAAAAACAATTTAAAGTAGATATAGATAAGAAAAAAGTGAATACAGAAACTATAAGACAATTAGGAAATTATGAAGTTGAATTGAAGTTATATCCTGAAATTTCAACAAAAATAAAAGTATTGATTTTAGAAGGTTAGTGAGAGGGGTTAACAGGTGAAATTACAGAGTGATTCAGAACAGATAAGAAAAGAAGATAGAAAGACTATCCCTTTAGATGTTCAAATAGATGCATTATATGATACTATAAAGAATATTTTAGACGACAAAACAATTAGATCAAGAATCATTAAGTATAAGCTTAATAAATATTTATCTAGCAAAGATTTGGCAAAAAAAATATATGCAGTAAATAAAATTATAAGTGAAGGAAAGGGAATAGATGTTATTCCTTCAAATGAAAATGAAACTTATGAGGCAGTAGAGGATACTACTAATTGGATTGTTGAGAGCGTAGCTAAGAGATATGTTCAAAATGAAATTGAAAGTGATGTAGAGGATGCATTAGTTAAAAGACAAAATAAATATTTGGATGAAGTAAGACTTGGGATAATAAGAAAGAAGAAAGGTCCAGAAAATAAAAGTACTCTAAAGAAGTTTGATAAGCTAAAGAAACTTGAAAAAATCAAATTATCAAAGAGTATACAGAGTTTATTAAGACCACAGGCCTTTTCAGAGATAGTTGGACAAGAAAGAGCAATAAAAGCACTTGTGTCAAAATTAGCATCACCATATCCACAGCATATAATACTTTATGGTCCTCCAGGAGTAGGAAAAACTACAGCTGCTAGAATAGCACTAGAGGAAGTAAAGAAACTTAAGTATACTCCATTTAAAAAGGATGCAAACTTTGTTGAAGTGGATGGTGCGACTTTAAGATGGGATCCTAGAGAAATAACGAATCCTCTTTTGGGTTCAGTACATGATCCTATTTATCAAGGAAGTAAGAGAGATCTTGCAGAAACAGGAGTACCAGAACCTAAAAGTGGTCTTGTAACGGATGCACATGGAGGAGTTCTATTTATAGATGAAATAGGAGAACTTGATGTTATGCTTCAAAACAAGATGCTAAAGGTTCTTGAAGATAAAAAAGTAGAATTTTCATCGTCTTATTACGATCCAGATGATGAAAACGTACCTAAATATATTAAATACTTTTTTGAAAAGGGAGCTCCAGCAGATTTTGTTTTAATTGGAGCTACAACTAAGGAGCCATCTGAAATTAATTCAGCACTTAGATCAAGATGTACAGAAGTTTATTTTGAGCCGTTATCATCTTCAGATATTATGGATATAATTGATAATGCGGCAGAAAAACTTAACGTTACCCTTGAAGCTGGTGTCAAGGAATTAATAAGTCAGTATACTATACAAGGTAGAAGAGCTATAAATATATTAGCAGATGTTTATGGTTATGTACTTTATAGTCAAGAGCTAGAACCAAAAGATAAGATAGAAATTAAAGTTAAAGATGTTGAGACTATAATTGGGATAAGCAGATTAACACCATATGAAAAAAATAGCTTTGATACAGAGTACGAGGTTGGGCATGTTTTTGGACTTGGAGTTAGTGGCTTTATGGGTTCAACTATAGAAATAGAAGCAGCTGCCTTTGAAGCGAAAGAGAAGGGCAAAGGAACTATAAGGTTTAATGAAACTGCTGGAAGTATGGCAAAGGATTCTGTGTTTAATGCGGCATCAGTTATAAGAAGATTAACCGATAAAGATATTAAGGATTATGATATACATGTAAATATAGTTGGTGGAGGAAAGATAGATGGTCCTTCAGCTGGAAGTGCTATAACTATATGTATACTCAGCGCTATTTTAAATAAAGAAGTTAGACAGGATGTTGCTATGACAGGTGAAATTTCTTTAAGAGGAAAGGTAAAACCTGTAGGCGGTGTATTTGAAAAGATATATGGAGCAAGAAGAAGAGGAATAAAATTAGTAACAGTTCCTGAGGATAATGCTAAAGATGTTCCAGAAGGTCTTAAGGATATAGAAGTTAAAAGTGTAAAGACAATAGATGAACTTATGAATATAGTTTTTAAGAAGTAGGAGGAATGTAAAAAATGGAGGCACCTCTTAGGGTTATGCCGCAAAATTTAGAGGCAGAACAGAGTGTATTAGGTTCCATGATAAGCGATAAAAATTGTATAGCACAGGCTGCTGAAACCTTAAGAGGAGAAGATTTTTATCGTGAAAATCATCAAATCATTTTTAAAGCAATGTTGGAACTTTTTCAAAAGGATATACCGGTAGATTTGATAACTCTTCTAGAGCATTTAAAGTCTACTGATAAACTTGAAGCATCAGGTGGAATAACATATGTAACACAAATTAGAGATTCTATCGCATCGACTGCAAATATTCAATCCTATATAAAAATAGTTAGGGATAAAGCAATACTAAGAAGGCTTATAAAATCTTCAACAGATATAATAGAAGATAGTTATTCTAAACAAAATGATGTAGAAAAGGTATTAGATAGTGCAGAAAAAAGAATATTTGATATAGCAGAAAATAAAGTTACAAGTGATTTTGAAGCTATGAACGTGGTACTTGAGCGAGGCTTTGAACAAATAGAAAGACTTTATAATAATAAAGGGGAAATAACAGGTATTCCATCTGGTTTTCCTGAGCTTGATGATAAAACCTCTGGCTTTCAAAAGGGGGATATGGTTCTTATTGCAGCAAGACCATCAATGGGAAAAACTACATTTGCACTTAATATAGCAGAATATGCGGCGTTAAGGGCTGGAAAAAGTGTAGTAGTATTCTCTCTGGAAATGTCAAAGGAACAGCTTGCATACAAATTACTTTGTTCAGAAGCAAATGTGGATATGTTAAAGCTGAGAACAGGAAATCTTGAAGATGAAGACTGGGATAATATAGCTAGGGCATCAGGACCACTGGCAGATGCTAAGATTTTTATTGATGATACAGCAGGTGTTAGTGTAATGGAAATGAGATCTAAGTGCAGGAGATTAAAAATAGAGCATGGTATAGATCTTATAGTTATTGACTACTTGCAACTTATGTCAGGAAGCGGAGAGAGCAGACAACAAGAAGTATCAGAAATATCAAGATCCATAAAAGCACTTGCAAAGGAAATAGAGTGTCCAGTTATTGCTCTTTCACAGTTATCACGTGCGCCAGAGCAGAGAAATGATCACAGACCTATGCTTTCAGATTTAAGAGAATCTGGTTCTATCGAGCAGGATGCTGACCTTGTTATGTTTCTTTATAGAGATGAATATTACAATAAAGAAACAGAGCAAAAGAATGTTGCTGAATGTATTATAGCAAAACAGAGAAACGGTCCTACTGGAACTGTTAATCTTGCTTGGCTTGGTCAGTACAGTAAGTTTGGTAGGCTAGATGTAATTCATCAAGAATAAAAAAACAACTTGTGGATAACACAAGTTGTTTTTTTATATATTAAGTTATCAACAATGTTAATATGAAAACTATACTATTGTGGATAACGTAGGGGAGAAAGTTTATCCACAGTGTATAACTTTTTTTTATTAGTGTATATCAATTCGTTTTGTATCATTTTTCCCTTTGGACTTTTTAGGTAAAGTTACTTTAAGGACTCCATCAACAAAAGCTGCATCTATTTGAGTGTCATCAATGTTATCTACATAAAAGCTTCTTCTTAATTCTCCATAACTTCTTTCACGTCTTACAAAATTATTTTGTTCATCTTTTGTTTCGGTAACATCTTCTCTTTTAGCAGCAATAGTTAAATAATTATTTTCATATTCAAGTGAAATGTTATCTTTTTTTACACCAGGTAAATCAGCTGCTACAGTATATTTATCTTCATCTTCTTTAACGTCTACTTTAAAACTTTGATTACCTGTAAACATAGTTGATGGAAAAAAGCTATCTGAGAAAAAGTTATCAAACATCTTATCGAAAAAATCATCTCTTCTCATTAAACCACCGTTATTATTTCTTCTAAAAGGAACCATTCCAAACATAATTAAAACCTCCTAAAAAATATAATATAATTTTATTTTGCTTATACTAAAAGTTTTATTCATTTATAGTAAAGAGAAACAAAGAAAATATTTTTAGAAAATACTGAAAGTTTGACTTTCTCTTTCTTTCACCTTACAAATATATAATAATGCAAAAGTCAAAGAAAGTCAAAATCAAAATAATTTTAAAAATAAGAGGTTTCACGAGAAAAATAAAGGTAAAAAGAGTTAAATTAAAATTTTGAAAAAATACAAAAAAATTTAATGAGATTTGCTTGAAAAGTGGAAATACAATATATTAATTTCAATATTTTTCATAAAAAGTTGTGAAAAAGAAATTAATGTAGTAAAATATATTTCGTAGATATGCTCCTGTAGCGCAGTTGGTAGCGCAGCTGATTCGTAATCAGTTGGCCGTAGGTTCAAATCCTATCTGGAGCACCAGTAAAATCAAGGGTTTTAGGAATTTTGTATTTTAAAATAATTATAAATACACTTAAATGTATACCTATTGGTGAAAAAATAAGGCGTTTTATAAAAAAATTAAGGGGCTGTTGCAAAACTAAAAAAATAGTTTTGCAATAGCTCCTTTGTTGTATATAAAAAATGTGAGTTCCGAAGAACTCACATTGATTGTATAATTAAATTATGAACGTAACTAAATTATACACAAAAAATTATAATCAATTTAATGATAATTTGCAACTTATATTACCATTAAATTTAGAAAACTTAATACCAGAAGATGATTCGGTTCGTTTGCTAAGCTATTTGTTGGAGGGATTAAATTATAAAAAATTGTACAAGGCGTATTCTTCCGTAGGAAGAAAATCAGCAGTTGAACCCAAAATCATGTTCAAAATAATATCTTATGCTTATTCTCAAAATATTTATTCAAGTAGAAAGATAGAAAAAGCATGCAAAAGAGATATAAATTTCAAATGGCTACTTCAAGGCTTTAAAGCACCTGATCACGCTACTATAAGTAGATTTCGAAAAAAATATCTTTCAAATGAAGTGATTGAAGATTTATTTTATCAACAAGTTAACTATTTAGCTAAAGAAAAAGAATTATTATTTGAAAATGTATTTATCGATGGTACTAAAATTGAGGCAAATGCCAACCGATATACTTTTGTTTGGAAGAAAGCTATTTATAAAAATGAAGGTAAGATGTTTGATAAAATTATTGCTCTTGTTAAAACCATTAATCTTGAAAGATTAATGAAATTCACTATTGAGAGAGAAACTTTGATTGATGATATAAACAAAATTCTTCAATGGCTTTTATTTGAAAAAGAAAAAAGAAATATAGAGTTTGTTCATGGAATCGGTAAAAGAAAAACTGCAATTCAAAAGTGGATAGAACAACTATCACAATATAAAGAAAGACAAGAAAAATATAATTTAAGTAAGAAAATATTTTCAAAAAGAAATAGCTATTCTAAAACTGATACTGATGCAACTTTCATGCATATGAAAGATGATCATATGAGAAATGGTCAATTAAAACCTGCCTATAATGTACAAATAGCAGTTGATAGTGAATATGTAACTGGTGTTGGAGTATTTGATGATAGAAATGATATAGCAACATTAATACCAATGATTACTAATATGCAAGAAAAAATTGGTCATAAATATACTAATGTGATTGCAGATTCTGGTTACGAAAGTGAAGAAAACTATTTGTTTTTAGAGTCTAATAATCAAATACCATATATAAAACCTCAAACTTATGAGAAATGGAAAAAAAGAAGTTTTAAAAACGACATCAGTAAGCGTGAAAATATGAAATATGATGTTAAAACAGATACATATATTTGTCATAATAATAGAAAATTATTCCCATCATATATTATTCATAAAAAATCTGCAAGTGGGTATACGTCTGAGGTTACTGTTTATGAATGTGAAAATTGCGATAACTGCACTTTGAAATCAAAGTGCACAAAAGCAAAGAATAACCGAAAAATGCAGGTTTCAAAGACTTTTATTAAAAAGCGTCAAATTTCATACAACAATATCAAAACTGAATTGGGAACTAAATTGAGAATGAACAGATCTATTCAAGTTGAAGGTGCGTTTGGAATTTTAAAAAGCGACTATGAATTCAAAAGATTTTTAACACGTGGAAAAAATAGTGTAAAAACTGAATTTATTTTGCTTTGTTTTGGATATAACATTAACAAATTACATTTAAAAATCCAAAATGAAAGAACTCAAAAGTATCTTCACGAATTAAAAACTATTTCCTAATTATGGAATAATACAGTTAGGTTTATTTTAGTGCGTCAAAATCTCATGGAAATTCAAATAATTAATATAGTATTTAAAATATTAGGCAATTTTATAGCTTAAATAAAAAAAGAGCATCGCTCATGATTAATTTTAATCATTTTGCGACACTCCCTTGATTTTTTTATTTGGGAATGTAGATAGATTTGTGTAAACAAATCTACTGCATTCTTTTTTTTGAATGATTTAGTGGTAGATTTGGAATAATATACTTAACAAAGATTAAGGAGGATTCCCAATGAAAGTTCCAGATATTGATTATCAAAAAGAAATAAAAAAGTGTAAGACAATGGATGATGTTGTAGGTAAGAATGGGTTGATGCAGAAATTATTGAAAGACGTCATGCAACAATTACTTGAATCCGAGATGGATGAACACTTAGGGAGAAAAAAATACGAACGCACAGATGAGGATGAAGACGCAAACTATAGAAATGGTTATTCAAATAAGTCTGTTAGAAGTAGTTACGGAGAAGTGCCTTTAGATGTGCCAAGAGATAGAAATGCTCAGTTTGAACCTATAGCTATAAAAAAGTATGAAAAAGATTGTAATGAACTAGACAAAAAAATAATAGGACTGTACGCAAGAGGAATGTCTACAAGAGACATTCAATCAGAACTTGAAGAATTATATGGCATAGATGTGTCACCTTCAATGATTTCTAAAATAACAGATAAAGTTATGGATGCAGCGGCTGAATGGCAAAACAGAATGTTAGATCCAGTTTATCCTATTGTATATATGGATGCTGTTCATTTCAAAGTAAGAGATGAACATAGAATTGTTACAAAAGCTGCATATATTTGTATGGGAACCGACATGAAAGGATATAAAGATATTTTAGGAATTTGGATTGGTGAGGCTGAAGGCGCTAAATTTTGGCTTGGGGTATGTAATGATTTAAGCAATAGAGGTGTTAAAGATATACTTATTGCATGCATGGATGGCTTGAGAGGATTGCCTGATGCAATAAAATCTGTATTTGTATCTAGAATACCACAGGTTTTACCTGTGGTTCCGGAAAGCTTATAGCTATGAGTAGAAAAAAGAAAAACTCCAATATAAAATAGAAGTGGGTTTGCCAACCACAACTAAAATATATTGGAGGTGTGTCCAAAGTGGACAATAGTAGTTTAGCACATAGCAAGTGGAATTGTAAATATCATATAGTATTTGCACCAAAGTATAGAAGACAAATAATATATGGAAAGATAAAAGTGGATATAGGAATAATACTGAGAAAACTATGTGAGCAAAAAGGTGTAGAAATTATTGAAGCTAATGCATGTAAAGATCATATACATATGCTTGTAAGTATACCGCCTAAATTAAGTGTATCGCAGTTTATGGGATATTTAAAAGGGAAAAGTTCACTGATGATTTTTGATAGACATGCAAATTTAAAATATAGATATGGTAATAGGCAATTTTGGTGTAAAGGATACTATGTTGATACTGTAGGAAGGAACAAAAAAGTCATAGAAGAATATATAAAAAATCAAATACAAGAAGATTTGGCATATGAACAGATAAGTTTGAAAGAGTATATTGACCCGTTTACGGGTGAGACAGTAAAAAAAGGCAAAAAATAAGCACCTTTTAGGTGCAGCCTGTAAAGGTATGCGGTTGGCAGACCGTTCAGTGTGCGAGTAGCACTGCCAGTAACATGCCCTTATAGGGCTAGAGCAAACTACCCGTTTTACGGGTAGTTATGATTCCAATGGTATGTATTCAAAATTGTATAATACATCAGATAAGAAATTCTATTAAGTATATAGCTTCTAAAAATAAAAAAGAGTTTATGAGAAATCTGAAACTTGTTTATAAAGCTGATACAGAAGAAATAGCACTAGCTCAACTAGATGAATTAAAGAAAAAATGGGATAAAACCTATGAATCTGTTATAGATTCATGGTATGAAAATTGGGATAAATTATCTACTTATTTTTCTTATACAAAAGAAATTCGAAAAATTATTTATATTACAAACGCTTTAGAAGGCTTTAATAGACAGCTTAGAAAATTCACTAAGACAAGGACTGTTTTTCCTACTGATGATTCACTTCGTAAATCGCTTTATCTAGATACAGAACAGGTAATGAAAAAATGGATTTCTCCAATGCCTAATTGGGGAATAACGCTTTTAAAATTAGAAATAATGTTTAAAGAAAGAATTAATGAAGCTTTAGCAATTTAGTTTGTACAAATTTTAAAATTATAGTATAAAAGTCACTTTTTTGCACAAACTAAAAATATAATATTACTTATTTTTAGTATTTCTAGAAGTGTTAAAAAATATAACTGAAAGCTAAATTTCCCAGTTGAGCATGTGAAGAAAAGTCTGTAAATAAAAATAATAAGGCTTTCTATGGTAAAATAAAATCATAGGAGGCCTTTTATTATGGCAAGAAAAAAAGATATTTATAAGGTAAAACCAATGAATGAAGGAAAAAGAAATATTATATCAGCTCTTATAGACGAGTATGATATTCAGTCAGCTGAGGATATTCAGGAAGCTTTAAAAGATCTATTAGGTGGGAACTATTCAATCTATGCTTGAAGGTGAAATGGACGAGCATTTAGGCTATGAAACATATGAACGAGCCGAAACTATAAACTCAATAAATGGAAAAAAAGGATTCGAAGCAAATATGGGGAGATGAATATAGATGTACCACAGGATAGAGAAAGTTCTTTTGAACCTAAAATAGTACAAAAACACCACAAAGATATTTCTGGTATAGAAGAAAAAATTATTTCTATGTATGATAAAGGATTAAGTACCAGACAAATTTCAGAATAAATTGAAGATATATATGGGTTTGAGGTTAGTGAAGGAATGGTTTCAAATATAACCAATAAACTTCTTCCTGAAATAGAAGCATGGTAACATAGACCTTTATCTACAGTATATCCAATTGTTTTCATTGATGCAATTCATTTTTCCGTAAGGGAAAATAACGTTATACGTAAGCTTGCAGCTTACATTATTCTTGGTATAAATAATGAAGGCAGAAAAGAAGTACTTTCTATAAATATTGGAGAAAATGAAAGCAGTAAATATTGGCTTAGTGCTCTCAATGAATTAAAAAATAGAGGTGTTCAAGATATCCGTATCCTTTGTGCAGACGGTCTTACAGGGATAAAGGAATCTATATCAGTAGCTTTTCCAAATACTGAATATCAACGTTGTATAGTTCATCAAGTAAGAAATACATTAAAGTATGTTGCTGATAAAGATAAAAAAGAATTTGCAAAAGATTTAAAAACTATATATCATGCACCTTCTGAGGAAATTGCATATAAGCAATTAGAAGAAATTACTGAAAAATGGGAAAAACATTATCCTAACTCAATGAAAAGCGGGAAATCAAATTGGGATGCTATTAGCCCTATTTTTAAGTTCTCTGCTGATGTAAGAAAAGTTATTTATACTACAAATGCAATTGAAAGTCTCAACAGCACATACCGTAGATTAAATAGACAAAGAACTGTATTTCCAAGCGATACATCACTTTTAAAAGCTTTATACCTTGCTACTTTTGAAGCTACAAAAAAATGGCGTTTGCCACTAAGAAATTTGGGTAAAGTGTACGATGAATTATCCATTATGTATGAAGGACGACTTACTGAATAAAAAGCTTAATATGCCAGAAACGCCTGTTTTTAAAGGCGTTCTTGACATACATATTTTTAGAATGTATATTTAAAACAAGATAGAAAGTCACTTTTATGACAATCTTGTCTTTTAAAACTTACCATAGAAAGTTATTTTACAGAAAGAATTTTACACGCTCCTGATATCCCTTATATTATGCACAAAGTGTATATCATAAATTAGTTTATTTACTGAATAACTTATAAATTGTTCTAATGATAATGAAAGTTCATTACATATCGTAGTTACTTCTGATATAAGCTCAATATTATTTATAGTTATATTGATGGTTACAGATGTTTTAATATCATTCATTTTATATACCTCTCCAATTATTTTTTATAGCGTTCCATTTTCTTTTAAGCTATAGTATTTACATTCTGATCCAATTATAATATGATCAAGTAATTCTATTCCGATTAACTTGCCTGCTTCTTTTAATCTTTTAGTAATAGTTATATCTTCTTGGGAAGGTTCAGTATTTCCAGAAGGATGATTATGAAATATTAATATACTTGCTGCATTTGATAATATGGCTGCTTTAAATACTTCTCTTGGATGCACTATAGAACTATTTAATGGTCCAATACTTACTATATTAATAGATATAGGCTGATTTTTTGTATCCATGCAGCAAGCAATTAACTTTTCCCTATCGGCATCTTCAAGAAAATATTTTCCTAAGTTTACTGCGTCTGAAGGTGAAAGTATTTTTCTTGTATTATATAAAATACTACCTTCTCTTATCATTTTTATTGATACTATACTTACTCTTTTTGAGGGAGTAGTGCTATTGGGTTTATTACATATATCCATTACCAGTTGATGTTCTGTTTGTTTTCCTATACAGTATAGTGATTTTGACATGTTTAAATCATTCCTTTAAAATACATTTAATAATTTTATTGGTATTAAAGGATATAATATATATTTGAAATTTTTAATAAAGACGATTAATTTTAAGATACTGATAAGTGATAAAGAATTGATTATTCCACATCTAGGTGAATATAACTTTTGCTTTTAGTTTAATAATGAAGGTAATTGGGATATAATATATTATGGTATAATTTAAATAAATTTTATTATAAAAAGTACAGGTTGGTGATAAAATGGAGTATGGGAATAATTTGATTATAAAGAGATTATTTACTAGAAATATCATGAATGATCTTATAAAAAACAGAAAAAATGATACATTCACATATGCTATTAATCGCTATCTGAATGAAACTAAATCCAAAAAATACAATGATTTAATTTCTGAGATATATAAATTGGCAGGAAAGCAATATAGAATGGAATATTTTTATAAAAATACACTATTAAATAAGCTATTATTGGGAAAACACAGTTTGAAAACGACAACCGCATTAACAGAATTAGCTATATGCAAATCTAAAGCTGATTTTGTAATGATTAACGGAAAGGGTGTTGTTTATGAAATAAAGACAGAATTAGACACTTTAGAGCGACTTGAAAATCAAATACAAGATTATTATAAAGTTTTTAAATATGTATGTGTGGTTACATGTGAAGAGCATTATGAAAAATTAAGGGAAAAATTATTAAATACAAAAGTAGGAATTTATGTTTTAACGAAGAAAAATACAATTAGCGTAAAAAAAGAACCAGAAGAGGAAGATTCTTTTTTAGATAAAAAAGCAATTTTTAAAGTATTAAGAAAGAAAGAATATGAGGAGATCATTTTCGAAAATGTTGGATATTTGCCTGAAACGTCTCAATTTAAATACTATAATGAATGCTACAAGTTATTTCAAGAGATAAGTATAAATGTTATACATAAGAGTATGCTAGATAAGTTAAAAAAGAGAATGAATATTGAGATTCAAGAGTATAAAAATTGTGTACCATATGAATTGAAATTTTTAATTTATTTCTCACAATATAATAAGGAAGACTATGAAAATTTAGAAATATTTTTACAAAGTGAATTTGGAGGATGAGCTTATGTATTTACCATATTTAAGAGGAAGACAGTTTGAATTACTTGCGCTAAGAGAGCTTTTAGAAAAGAAACTAATTGGAACTAAAATTATACCTATTATTGAGCCTATAAAGCCTACATCAACATTGATAAAGACCCTTAAATTATATACAGTAAACCAAAGAAGTTTAGCAATAATTATGAATCCAAGGGTTGGTAAGTTTTCAGCAGAAGTAAGAAAAATGAGGGATACTAATAAAGATAATAATATTATTAAATCATTATATGATAGTATGAATCAAGAAAATGCTATTAAAGCATACATTATGACGGGGAAAATAGCAGAAAAAATAAAGTCTAAAGAGGATAATAATAAATTTATAATAATAAATGATAATAGAGATACTTTGGATTATTATTTAGATGTATATAACGAGGAATGTCCAATGTTTACTTTGATTCCAGACGATAGAATCTTTAGGATAAGTGTAGAGAATGGAAGAGTGCTATTTTCAGATAGATTTAAAAAGAAAGAAAGAAATGTAGATTATATAAAAAAAGACGATGAATTTTTTTCAGATGATCATTTGTTCTTTATGGAGGAAGGATATAAGGGATTCTCTGATTATTCAGTAGTTGGACAAGAATTTAATGATTCAGGATTTGCCCCTTTGGCTGTTGCCATTCATATAGCCTATTTTGATAATAAAAAAAATTTAAGAATAAAGCATTTTGTATCAGACTCTAATGAAGATATTAGTGATCCAGCAGGAAAGTTTGGAGAGGCATTAGAAAAACTAGTTTTTTGGGTAAGAGATAACGAAATTCCTTTAACAGAAGCTTTAAAAGAGTTTAATGAACTTTATTATACAGGTAAATATCCAGGATTGGGAACCGTAAAAAAATTATCAATAATGCATCATATTGAATTAATCAATAAATATTTAGAGGGAGAAGTATAAAAGATGATATGTTGTATTGAATGTTTTAGAGATACGGAGTTAAAATCAATGATTTCTTCTTATGAAAAAAAGGGAGATTGTGAAATTTGTGGAGCTAAAGATACATATATTTATGATACTGTAAATGATAATTATTTGGCGGAATATTTAGATGAATTATTAGATGTATATACTTATAAAGAGAGATTACCATGTGACTATCCTGTGAACTTATTAAATAATCTCAGTAAGGAACTTGTTGAAAAATGGAGAATGTTTAATATATCAGAAGAGAAAGTAAGAGAACTAATTATAAATATATGTAAAGAAAAATATGATTCAGAATCAAAATTATTTATTGAGCCTATAGGTATATTAGAGTTATATGATAAAGATTACTTAGAAAAAAATTGTATATTAAAAACTCATCAATGGGAAAGTTTCAAATATTCAATAACTAATATAAATAGATTTCATTCAGACCATATTAATACAGAAGTATTAGGCAAGCTATTTGGCAATATGTGTTCAGAATATAAAACAGGTACTATATTATATAGAGCAAGAATCTCAGATGAAAGTGGCTATAAATCAAAAGATATGGGGGCACCACCTCCTAGATTGATATCAGCAGGTCGAGCCAATTCAGAAGGGATAAGCTGTTTGTATTTAGCGGATAATATTGATACAACAATTCATGAAATAAGGGCACGTGATTTAGATTATATATCAGTGGGAAGCTTTGAACTAAAAAAGAATATTAAAGTTGTTGATTTAAGTTATATAGAAAACTTTAGTCCGTTTTCAACTGGATATGATCTTACATGGCTTGCAGTAAACATAGAACTTTTGAAGAAAATTGGAAAAGAGATATCCAAGCCACTGAGAAGGCAAGATAGTATTTTAGATTATTTACCAACTCAATATATAAGTGATTTTGTTAAACATTTAGGATATGATGGAATAAAATATAAAAGTACTCTTAGTTCTGATGGAAATAATTTTGCTATTTTTAGTGAGAAGAATTTTAAGTGCAATAAAGTTGAAGTATATCATATAAACGAATTGGAATATCATAAGAAAAAAGTAAAATAAGTTTAATTTAATAGGTTAAAGTATAATTACATGAGATGAGTGGATTTAAAGCTATTAAATTAGAATCAATAGCTTTGCCACTCTCTTTTATATGGATTTATATGGAGTTTTAGAACATTTTTCAATATGGCAACCATTATGGCTAAGAGATAGTATTGGAAAATATGAAAAAAGATTCAACTTCTTCTCCGATTGTATCAAAATCATCCATAGTAAATATCACCTACTTTCAATGTAATTAATATTAAATTCTATAATATTTTTTTAATTCCTTTTTTATAGGGGTAGAGTTTACCAATAAGGATAGATTTAATGATATATAAAATTGTTAAGAGAGTAACAAAAATAAAATTTATTATATAAACAGCAGAGAAATGTTTTAAAATAATATTTTGGTAAATAATAGTAAATATAAAATGGCAAAGAGATTAAAGTCGTATAGAAATGAGATGCCAAGTACTTGCAATAGGCTTAAAAATACGACATATAATCGAGAAAAATAAATATTAAATGATATTTGGATTTTTAATAATGTGATTTTATTAGAGATTTGTAAAAAAGTTTATGGTAAAATTAAGAAGAAATGATGAAATTCCACTATTATTATACATAAAAATTGTTGATTAAAATATGTAATATTTAATTAGGATTTTAAAATTGAGTAAGAAGGAGAAATTGTATATGTCAGATAGTTTATTTTATTGTGATATAAAAAATGGTAGTAAAATATCAGGATTTATTTCAGCATTCGAGGAATACTCTCAAAAGGAATCAAAACAAGCATATATAATAAAACAAGCATTAGGAACAACTAAGGATAATGATTATAATTATGATGATGAAGCAATTATTTTGGTTCCAAAGCATAAAATTATTGTAATGAATTATGGCATAATTGATAGTAAAGATTTTGAGCATTTTTTGGAAGATTTCACGGAGGATTTAGGCTATCTATCTGATAAGTTTAGTTACAAGAAAATATTGGGACGACCAAGAGAATGGCAAAAATTAATTACAAGTGAAGATTTTCATGAGGATATGGCTGATGATATTTCAGGTTTCTTAGAAGATAAGTCAGTACAATCTGATGATGAAAGAAAGATAGATCTTCTTATATCTTTATTAATAGGAAGTATAAATGACATAGAAAAATTAGGATTAGAAAATCCTGAAACTTTATTGGACAAAGTAAAAAAGAAAATTATACTATTTGATGGTATGCAAAGTAGATTTATTTATGAAAAAGTTGATAAACCACAAGTAGTAATACAGGGATTAGCAGGCACTGGAAAAACAGAATTGCTATTACATAAATTACGTGAAACATATATTGAAAATAAAAATAGTAGAATTGTATTTACTTGCTTTAATAAAGTTTTAGCAGATGATATGAAAAATAGAATTCCTAGATTTTTTAATTTTATGAAGGTTGAGGAGCAGATTGAATGGGATAGTCGCCTTTGGGTTTTTTCAAGTTGGGGATCACAGAGTGTACCAAATTCAGGATTATATAGTTATATATGTTCAAAATATGGTTTGCAATTCAAAAGATTTTCGTATATTAATACTTTTGACAAGGTATGTGAGGATGCCTGCGAGCAACTTAAATTGATAGAAAACCTTGAACCTTGTTTTGATTATATTTTTATTGATGAAAGTCAAGATTTCTCACAGAGCTTTTTTGATTTATGTAGCTTAGTAACAAAAGTAAGAATTTATATTGCAGGAGATATATTTCAAAATATTTTTGATATGAATATTGAAAATTCTGTAGAATGTGATTATTTACTTAATAAATGTTATCGTACAGATCCTAAAACTTTAATGTTTGCTCATTCCATAGGTATGGGATTGTATGAAAAACCTGTAATACGTTGGTTGGAAGATAGAGAATGGGAATCTTGTGGGTACGAATACGAAAGAAAGAATGGAAAATTTATACTTAACAGAACACCAATTAGGCGGTTTGAGGATGTTGAATCCATAAATAGTATACAACTTAGAGGTTGCTCCATTGATTATTTTACAGAAGAAATTTTAACATGCATTGATGAAATAAGACAAAATAATTCTACTGTTTCACCTGATGATATTGCCGTGGTTTTTGTAGGTAATACAAAAAATAATTATGAAATAGCAGATAGTTTGATGGTTGAAATAGATAAAAAATATAATTGGGAAATTAATAAGGGCTATATAACAAAGACTAAAGTAAAAGATCAATTATTTGTAAGTAATACTAATAATATAAAAGGTTTAGAATTTCCATTTGTAATTTGTGTAGAAACGAGTAAAATAACAGATCGTATACATCAAAGAAATTCCATATATATGATTCTAACTCGTTCATTTTTAACGTCATATTTTATTGTGAATAGTGATAATACTGAATTTATAGAAATATATAAAAATACAATTGATAATATTAATAAAGATGGCTTTATGAAGTTAAGGGAACCAGATAAGAAAGAAAAAGAGGAGCAGGAAGAAAAAATTAAAATTATGGCTCAAGCTAAAAAGAAATCTGTTGAAGATATAATAAATCAAGTATGTAAAGAAGATTATCCCAAACTATCACGTAAATATGTAATAATGTTGTATAACACTATACCAACTATTATTGAAAATGAATCCGAAGAAGAGGTTATAACTAAAACAAGAGGAATGATAAAAGTTATTTTGGGGGATTAATACTATGAAATCATATCAATTCAAAGTGAATGAGTATTTGATCGGTGGTAGTACAGCTATTAGAGAAAAAGTTGATGTTATAAAACTGTTGATAGGCACTATTAAATATATTAGCTCGGTAACACTAGATGATTTACACTCTAGGCTTGAAAATGATATTACAGTAATTATATATGTAAATAAAATGAGCAGAATATTTTATTGTCAGGATGAAAAAATGCATACAGTTCAATTTCCGTTTTCTATTTTAGAAGAAGATAAAAAATTAAAGGTATACTACGATAAATATGAATTAGACAGTAAAATTACTACAATTCTAGCTGATATATTTAATCATCAAATTGAATTTAATGAATCCTTAGAATCTATGGCAGAAGTATATTATAATACTATGAAGGAATATGAAGTTGAAAGTGGAATTTATAACGAATTGTGTTGGGAAATACTTTTGTATTTATTATCATTTGAACCTGGATATTTAAGGTATGATTATGATTTAGAAAGACAAGATCCAATAGTACATCCATTAAATCATCTGGATGTTTATTATTCAGGTAAAAATACGTTTAAAATAGGATTAGATAAAAAAATTAATAAAGAGGATTTAATTGATATATTAGATATTAATACTAATTGCAAATTTTTAAAGTGAAAATTAAGTATAAAACCAATTAATACAGGCATATTAAATCTATAAAAGTACACCTATTTATACACCTATACAATTAATAATAATATAATTGTATAGTATATAATATAATAAAAAAGTCTATGAATATAGATAAAATATAACACGATATAACCATAAATAACTACACAAAATCTATATGCACGGATTCGTAATCAGTTGGTCGTAGGTTCAAATCCTATCTGGAGCACCAAGGTAAATAATGCTAAAGCTTTTAGAGCTTTGGTATTTTTTTATGTAGTAAAATATATACTACCGTATTCTAGTAAAGATAAAGCAGGGAATTATAAAGTCAAAGGCATATATTAAGATATAGATAATTTTAATATTACTAATAGATTTAAAATTAAAGGTGTAGGAAATTCAGTAAAGGTTGTAACTGATTTTGGAACACTCTTTAAGGTTAGTTCAAATATATTAGTAGATAATGATATTAGATACATCCATATTTCAAGGGTAGATTAAAAGTATCATCCTATTTTTCTAAACGGAAATCTATACAATGATGAAATTAAAAGAAATTATTTTGAAAAGTGTTTAACTATTTAAGATAGGTATGTTGACATAAAAAGACAATATTAATGATTTCATTATAATTATCAATAAGCTGTAAACTGTTGAAAACCCTTGAAATAAATCATTGACAGTCGAAGACGAGAGTAATATAATAAATCTGCAATGGGAAAAGTTTGGTAATGAAGTACGAATAATATTAAATTTCGTATTTAACTGTAGCCAACAACACTAAAGATATATAAAAGGAGGAGTTATTATGGCTCAAATCTCTGTAACACCCGAAGAGTTAAAATCTCAGGCACAGGTTTACATTCAATCTAAAGAAGAAATCGATCAAGCAATTCAAAAAGTGAATTCAATGAATAGCACAATTGCTGAAGAATGGAAAGGTCAAGCCTTCCAAGCGTATTTGGAACAATACAATCAACTTCATCAAACTGTTGTTCAGTTTGAAAACCTTCTTGAGAGTATTAATCAACAATTGAACAAATACGCAGATACTGTTGCTGAACGTGATGCACAAGATGCTCAGAGCTTCGGTTTCTAATAAATCAAGATGCTACTTTTTGTGGCATCTTTTGTTAAAAAATAGACTATTACTATTCATCTGTATGGTTTTGGGGCTATTTTTTTTGGCGAACCCTCCATGTTTTGCAGATGATAATGGAAGCCTTCAGCTTAATCCTAATGTGATTACCAATTCAGATGGAGGTATTGGAACAACAAGCGACTTCTCAATACGAAACCAGCTTTTTACTCCTACAATTGACAAGCTTGCAAAAGAGCAGGCTCAGGATAATGTTCCAAAACAAAGAAAGACACTCGATTTCTCAAAGCAGACAACCAATACACTCTACAATGCAAATACAAAAAAGGTTGTAAAACAGCTATTTGTGGACTATAAGCCGCAAGTTATTGCAGCTAGTACGAGCACGAGTTATTCTAAAACAACGATTTGGTATTGGATCATTTCACTAGCTGCGGTTCCATTGATTGTTTTAGCTATTTTCTTAGGACGAAAAAATGCAAAAAGGAGATTAAGAAAGAAAAATGAGCGAACGCATTGATATAAGCATTGAGCTTAATGGGCAACAGTTGGATTTCTGTATTCCTACAGAAATAACTATGGGGCGTTTTATCGAACTCATGCATCAAGTGCTTAAGGGTGGAGTAATGCCCAAAAGTTGGACGCTTAAGCTGAAAGACAAATACATAAAAGTGGATGATACTGATTTGATAAAAGAACTGCCAATAGGCAGTGGGGACGTATTTTGCATTATTCCCACGAGAGAAAGACAGGAGAATTTGAATGAAAATATCTAACAGTAAGATGAGTCTTGAGTTTGAAAGAAATAAAAATTTTTTTCAAGTACGCTTAGAAAGTACGCAATTTAAGGAAGCAGTGCTCAAAGAACTTTCTGACAAAGTGACTGTTAATGAAGACAATGAGACATGGGTACTTTCTTACACTGTTCCTGAAGCGGCTAAAAGTCTGGCCTCTGCTACAAGGCTTACGAAAACGCGTCTTGAAAGATTAAAATTGGCACAAAAACTTGTTACACTTTCTGGTTTGGAAAATCAATTTAAAATTCCTTTTCTTCATCCAGAAAATATATTATTAATAGGAGAAAAAATATTTGTTGTTCATTTTGGTATGCATCAGCTCATTGCGCCATTTGATATCACTTCGATGGATTTTTTAAAGTCGTATAAAGCTCTTATTTTTTACATATTCAATTCTAAAGTACCATTTGAGTCACTTGTTTCTGGCTCACTAGCAATGAATGATAAGTTTAGTCAAAGGATTAATAGTTTTGAGAGCATACAAGAAATAGCTGAATTTATTGATCAGGAGTTACAAAACGAAACAGAAAAGATTAATCGAAATATCGCTTTTGTACCCAAAGGTCGCTATCGCTTCTTTAAATACTTTGGAACTTTGGCTATTATCCTTGCACTTATTTTAGGTTGGTTTACTTACTCTTATTACAGTAACAATAAGAAGCAAAATGCTATTATTACTGCACAGACTGATTTCTTGACCAATAACTATGACAAAACGCAGACTGACTTGCAAAACTATGCTCCTAATAAACTACCAAAGGCAGCACGTTATATACTAGCTGTAAGTTCTGTTAATTTGTCAGACTTAACAATGGCACAGAAACAAGCCATATTGAATAATATTTCCACTAAATCAGATGATAATACCTTAAATTATTGGGTTTATAGTGGTCGTGGTGACTTTAAGCAAGCCTTGAACCTTGCACAAAATTTGGGTGATGTTCAGTTGACTTTATTAGCATACACTAATCTTTACGAGACAACCAAGCTTAATACCACAATGGATGGTGCGAAGAAACAACAACTTTTGGATGAGTATAATAAGAAAATTCAAGAGCTAACAAAAAATCTTGGGAAATAGGAGGTACTTATGAGCAGTAAAGGTTTTGAAATCGGAGAAGAGATACAAGAACAAAATTTCTTTATTGATAATCGCTTGAATGGGAGTCAGCTTCTCTTTGTAATTTATCTTTTAGGAGAGAAGCTCCATACTATTAGTTTGTCAGAAGAGCGTCCGTCTATTAGGTATCAAGAGTCAATCTTTGGTGTTATTGGTGGAACACTGTTTATAAATGGTGCCACCGTTACTAAGGGATACTCTAAAGTGGGAGAGCTTGAAGTTTTGGTTGTTTCTCCGCAAACTGCTGAGACAATGTTCTTTTTAATTAATAAAGAGGAGTATTTTGTTCTGGGATCAGACGCAATTGCAAGTATCCAAACCCAAGGAAATGTACAAGTGGTTATTCATGAGGACACTTTTATAATTGATGACAATGGAGACTTTGTTTATTTCAACAATGATCCAATCAAAGGGCATCATTATGTTAAGGGCATTCAAACAGGTAATCAAATATTGACACATGATTTTTTGCTTGAAAAGCGTAAAGCTCAATGGAAGTTAACTACATTTTCAGATACTATTAATTTTGATAATGAGTGTTTTTTAAGGCAGCTTCCTGAAGTTGAATTCCCAAAAGATTTTCCTAAATACAGACGTAGTCCTAGGCTTCGATTAGAGCCTCCTTGTGGTAAATTTAAGATTCAGAAAATCGTGGAAGCACCAAAAGCAAGTAAAAATGGAGTTTTGAGGGCAATTGTTCCGCCTATCGGTATGCTTGCTGTCACAGGGATGACTAGTGTTCTTTCAGGACGTAATCCACTCATGATGTTAGGTATGGGCTTTATGAGTGTTATAACGGCTACTTTTACTGTCTCTCAGTATATAGGAGAGAAAAAAGAGCAGAAGATCGAGAATAAAAAGCGAAAGGAAAACTATGAGCAATATCTTATTAAGACAGTAGCTGAAATTTCTGATAAATATGATGAAGAAACAGAAGTATTGAATTTTAGAAATCCTTCGCCTAGAAGATTATTTGAAATGATCGAAACATACAATTCTCGAATCTATGAGCGAATGGCAAATGACAAAGATTTCTTAATGGTCACGCTAGGCATAGGAAATCAATCCTCTCATTTATCCATTGATTCAGATATTAATGACAGAGACACGGATGAGGATTCGCTGCGTGTAAAACGTTTAGTCGAGAGTTTTTCGATGCAACATGAAGTACCGATAACGCTTAAGTTGACAGAACAAACTTTAGGATTAGTTGGAACCTATCCTGTACTAAAAACTGCAGTTGCTAATTTATTATTGCAAGTGGCTTTCTTTCATTCTTATCGAGATGTCAATTTCTTGAGCCTTGTGCCAGAGAAGAGTTATCTAAAGGATTGGACACAATGGCGACTTCTTCCTCATTTTAAAATTCAAGAGTTGAATATGCGTGGTATTGTTCATAATGCTCACACACGCGATCTTCTCTTAAATTCGTTCTATCAGATTTTGAATAAACGTAAGCAAGTGCTAAAAGATGCGGGAAAAGAAAAACCGAAGTTTGCACCACATTATATTTTTACAATTTTCGATGATTCTTACCTATCAGGTCACGGTATTAACGAATTTTTGGCAGAGGATATGAGTGAACTGGGTGTAACAGTTATCTGGTGTAAGGAAGACCAAAAACTCCTTACTGAAACAGTTACCGCACTTGTGGAATACAAGAACCAAAGTGCAGGCGAAATTATTAATGATAATAAAGTCTATGTGGCTAAATCTTTTGAACCATATGGAGAGGTACCATTCCTTGAAAAGAGCCTTCGTAAGCTTACGAACTTGGAACACGTTGAAGTAGAGAAAAATGCGATTCCTGAAAGTTTGAGTTTGCTTGACCAATACGAAGTGAAAAAGGTTGAGGAATTGGATATAGAGAAGCGCTGGGTAAGTGCTGAGCCTAATAAGTCCATTAAATCCCTTATTGGTTGGCGTGGAAAATCAGAATATATGTATTGGGACTTACATGAAAGGGTGCATGGACCGCACGCTCTGGTCGGTGGTACTACAGGTTCAGGTAAGTCTGAATTCTTAACCACTTACCTTATTGGGCTTGCTATTAACTTCTCTCCAGAAGACATTGGAATGCTTATCATTGATTGGAAGGGTGGCGGTATTGCTAACACCTTGGATAAGCTACCACATTTTATGGGTTCTATTACCAACTTGGATGGAGCAGGAACTGCAAGAGCATTGGCAAGTATTAAGGCTGAAATGGATAAGCGTATGAAAGAATTTGCTAGGTTCGGAGTGAATAACATCAATGGCTATATGAGTCTTTATAAGAGTCGACTTAATCCTAAACCTGACACAAAATATCCTCAAAAACCCATTCCACATTTGATTCTAGTCTCTGATGAATTTGCAGAATTAAAATCAAATGTTCCTGAGTTTTTAGATGAATTGACTTCTGTAGCACGTATCGGACGTTCACTTGGAGTACATTTGATTCTAGCAACTCAAAAGCCAAGTGGCGTTGTCAATGATCAAATAGAAGCTAACTCAACAAGTAAAATTGCCCTTAAGATGGCAAGCGAGCAAGATTCTAATGAACTTTTAAAAACACATGATGCAGCACATATAACACAGCCGGGACGTGGATATATAAAGGTTGGTCAAAATGAGGTTTATGAGCTTTTTCAAAGTGGTTATGCAGGAATTCCTTATGATCCAGATGCTGAAACGGTAGAAACCGCGGATGAGCGTATTTATCAAATTAACGGTATTGGTCAAACGGAACTGGTTTATGATCCGGGCGAGGAAGTGGTTCAAGTGCATGACACAAGTGATCTACCTACACAACTTGAAGCGGTTATTTCAGAAGTAAATCGTGTGTTTGAGGAATCACAATTAACGCTTCCGGCTAAACCTTGGTTACCTAATTTAAAAAGTCAGCTTCCAACACCAGAGTTAACTCAAGCACCAGAACTCAATACAAAAATTCCATTGGGACTCCTTGATATTCCAAGTAGCCAGACTCAAGAGAACTACACTTTTGATATTACAGATGCTAGTCATACGATTATCTTCTCAAGTCCAGGTTATGGTAAATCAACAGTACTTCAAACCATTGTTATGAATTTGGCAAGGCAAAATACACCTGAAAGGATTCAATTCAATCTTATTGATTTTGGAAATAATGGATTATTGCCACTGAAGGGATTGCCACACGTGGCAGATATTGTGATGTTGGAAGAAGTAGAGAAACTTGAAAAAATGATGGAACGAATTTCTTCTGTATTATTCTATCGAAAGAGCTTGTTCAAAAAAGTAGGAGTTGCATCTCTTTCACAATATGAGTCAAAAACAAAAGAAAAGCTTCCAATCATTATAACTACGCTAGACAGTTATGATGGCTTAAGTCAACAAGACCGCAGGAAAGAAGCTATTGATAATTTACTCATTCAACTTTTGCGTGAAGGAGCAGCCTTAGGACTATATCTTATTATGACAGCAGGACGAGTAGGTGGAGTACGCATGAGCATGATGTCAAATATTAAAACCAAGATGGTACTTTATCTTAATGATGAGTCTGAAGTTGTAGCAGTTATGGGACGTGATCGAGTGACTCAAGAAGAAATTGTTGGACGAGGTCAAGTCATGCTGGATACCCCAACAGCGATTCAGTTTTATTTGCCAAGTCACGATGGAAATGTTCTTAAACTTCTTGAAGCTATTGAAAATGATGTGATCAAATTGGATAAAGCATGGACAGGCGAGAGACCTGAAAAAATTCCAATGACCCCTGAAGAATTAAGCTTAGAGGCTTTTGAGGAGCTTCCAAAAGTTATTCAGTGGAGAAAGTCACAAAGAATTCCAATGGGGATGTCTTATCAAACGACAGAAATCCTTGGAATTGTACCAAGTACCCAGCCGTATTTCTTGTTTGCGCCAATGGATGATGACCAGATGTTACTTTTCCAAAGTCTTTTATTGACTGAAATTGCTAAAATCAACACAGATGTCTTATTGGTTGATTTCAATGAAAGCTTTGAGGAAGTACTTATGCAGCACTCCTTAACAGAAAATGTTACACTCGTTACAGATAAAAATGATGCTAAAGATGTCATTGCAGGTATGGTTGGTTATGTGAAGCTTGCGAAAAAACATGAAAATGGTGAGCCAATGCTTCTTGTGATTAGCAACCTTCAAGATTTTATTCAAAAGACAAACCTTCCTGCCAATGATTTTGTTTTAGCTTTGAAAAATGTTTACAAGGCAGGTTTGGATATCTTGATTTTCACTCCGCATGAATACATTGCGAAGAGTTTTGACGAAGTGCCAAAAGCTATTAGGCAATTGAAATTTGCAGGAATGATTGGATCAAGAGCTTATGACACTCCTCTAATTAAGACCACAAGCACTTCTAGAGAACCTGAGCTTTCAATTCAAGATGCTTACTTTGTGTTAAGGGGTGGCTCTAGTTTTGATAAGATGAAATTGCCTCAAATCACGAAAGGAGAGAATAATGACTAAAAGTTCACCAGTATTATTACCTCTAGGGACAGCAGTAAGAATAAAAGATGATGATAGTATATATATTATTATTTCAAGGGGATTTCAAAAAAGGGGAGAGGAGACCATTGCAGGTTATCGTGGAGTTCCCCATCCCTTTGGAGAAAATAGCAAATATAAAACACTTGTGATTTCAAGCAAAGCTATTACAGAAGTGGTTCAACGGGGTTATGAGGACAAGCTAGATGAAAAATTTATAGATGAACAACTCTCAAAAGTCCTTGACGCTCCAGTAGGCTCCACAAAAAAAGAACCTGCCAAAGTTGTGGAGTCTGCTATGCCAAAGACAGAAGTAGAGGTAAAGACGGTGCCCCAAAGTACTCCAGTAAAGAAGGAGACTGAACATCCTTATGATCCATTTTATAAACTCAAACACAAAAGAAAGGAAGTTAAAAAATAATGGAAGAAAAAAGTTTTTTACCACTCGGAAGTATTGTAATTCTCAAAGGTGCAATCAAAAAATTGATGATTGTCAGCAGAGCTAATGTAGTTAATAATAATTATTTTGATTATGGTGCAATTCTTTATCCAGAAGGGATGGTTGATGAAAATGTAGCTTACTTCAATAGCAAAGATATTTTTAAGATAGTTTCAGAAGCATATACAGATGAAGATGATGCATTGATAGTGGAACAACTAGTACAAGCTAAAGAAGAATACTTAGCGTCTAGCGTTAAGGAAATTGAAGAAAATGTTTCAGCACAAGAAACAGTGTCAACAGAGGAAGCTGACCTTGAGGATGATCCTTTTGCAGCTGTGCGAGATATGGAGGATGAAGATGAGTGATTCAGAAAAATATGATCGAGTCATACGACTAAATGGTTATGTTAATCGACTGGAAGATTTATTAGATGCTACTTGTGAACTGGATTTTACACAATTCGAAACAGCAGGAACAACGAATTGGTCGGGTAAAGTAAAGAAAAGTAATTTTGACAATGAATATAAAAATGCCAGCGACCAATTAGCAAAGGCAGCACCAGAAATAGAAGAAGCGATTTCAACATGTAAGAGCAAGATGTACAGTTTGGCTTGGTCCATTAATGATAAATGGATGAAGACAAAAGCTCTTGCCATTACAACTTTCTAGGAGGGGCAAGATATGGGAAATAAAGTAGGTGTTAACACCCATAAACACAAGACTGAGATAATGAGTGTTGGAAAAATTGCGGCTAAGGTAGCAGGCGTTAGAAATGGTTTGGATACTAAAGATGATCATCTCAAAGTGGATAAAATCCAAACAATTTTTAAAATATATGATGATCTCACAAAGTTGGTAAGTTCTTATGGAGAAATGGCGGCACATGACTTAAAGGAGTTTAACCAAATTGGTATTAATATAGAGAAAACAGATGAGGAGTCAAAATAATGAGTAATACAGAACTATATTATGATGCGCTCACTGACCTTTCTGTTAGGATTGCAGCGGGAATAAAAAATCGTACACAGCCACTTGACGAATTGAATCAGGCAATGACTCAATTAAGCCAAACTGATGCCATAAAAGGTAACGCAGCTGATGCAATGAAAGCATATATTAATGAAGTACATATGACTTTAATTCAAACACTTGAGTTGCTCCTTAACAATTATGAAATGACACTTGGCAAGTATGTCAAAGGTTATTTAGAGGTAGATAGCAGCGAGAGCTTCAAGCTAGTTAAGGAAGACTTTGATGCTCATGTGCGTAATCTAAGCTCACACCGCTCTGATTTTACTTCTATTGGAGATAAATTAAAAGCTATTTCAGATGAAGCGGAGGATATTCTATCACTAGGAGGCGCAGGCAGCAAACGTCTCTTCAATGTTGTGAGTGAGATGGATTCCATGAAAAAAACGGTGAGTAATCTTGACGATAGCTGGAATAAATACGAAAATGGATACAAAGAGTTTGATCAAGTTCAAGATTTAATTGCACAAACAAAAGCTCTTTTAAAGAGTACACTTTCGGTTCCACGTGGCTATTCCTATAGTCCAGGAAGCTTTAGCAAGCTTATAAGTAAGGATTTTGTTAATGCTTTTGAGGCTAATGTCAAGTATGCACAAAATAAGGATAATCAGAAAGAGTTTAAGAAGGATTGGGATAGAATTTGTAAGGACTACACTACTGACCAGAAACGAATGGCTGAGGAGGAAAAGGAGAAAGCTCAGAAGGAGGGAATCATCGGACTTGTTTGGGATACACTGCAAATTGCTGCAGGAACAGTCCTTGTTGTGACAGGAGTTGGAACGGGTTTTGGTGTTGTTCTCATTGCAGGAGGAGTCAATGGTTTCATTAATCATGCATCAATGGCGACAACAGGAAAGAGTTTCAACATAGTCGGAAATTTGACAAATGAAGTAGGACAATGTTATAACAAGAGTATTGGAAAATCTCTAGGAAAAACTGGCGCTTATGGCCTTGTTAATGGGTTTATATCAGGAACAGGGGAAATGGTCTCAGGTATGGCTCAGTTTAGCGTGTATGACACAGGAAAAGCAGTTCATACTTTGTTGACAAACCCTCAAGCAGCAGCACAATTTAAGGCGGAAGCTAAAAATTGGTGGAACCAGGTTCGTAGTGGAAATACTTATGTGATAGGACAAACAACTGCGGTAGCTGCAAGTGTACTTGTGGCTCCAGAAGATATTGGTGCTGCAGCTAGTAAAGCAAGCAAGGCAGAAAGTTTACTTGGTAAAGTAGGTACGTTCTCAAAATATATCTCTATTTCAAGTGCAGAAAATGCGAAGAATATCCTTACATTACCAGGGAGAACGATTGGTAACCTTGGAAGTAAGGTTGCAGATTTGCGTACAGTGCTTAGTGAAGGTAAGGGGATTGTAGGTAATTTCACAAAATCTGTTGTTGTTTCAAGTGCAAAAAATGTGAAGAGTCTCGTTGCTTTGCAAGGGAAGATACTTGATGACCTTGGGAGTAAGTTTACAGATTTGCGTACAGCACTTAGTCAAGGTAATGGTATCAGATATGCATTTGCGGATGCAGGCGATGGACGATCAATTTTCAGCGAAATAAGTAAGGAAAATATAGAACATGTAGATGCAGACAAAATATGTCACGATAGGTATACACAGTGGATTAATGGTGAGTCGTCTGAGAGTATTGCTAATGTTGAAATTAAAATAGGTAATGCTGATTTAGATGCATATAGGGCTCAAATTGGAGTCCCTGAGAGGAATACAGTTTCCGTAGGAAAAACCGATGTAAAAGGATTAGAAGGTAAGAAATTTAATGGGGCATCACCAGAAGTTAGAAAAGAAGGAGGATTACAAGGGTTAGATGACATGTTTCCAAACCGCGGGATAACAGCTCCATATGATAAAAGTATACCTGGTCATAAACAATTTATGGAACATGCAGAAGAAGGCTCTATTGCTGAATTTGAGGATGCTGTTGAGAAAGCTGGACTAGAACCAGAAGACGTTAAAGGAACATTCTATATCCACCAATCTAATCCAAGAGGTGTTTGTGATAAATGTACTTTAGGGCTGTTTAAACCTGATATTTACGGAAGAAAGGGTATATTTAAGCAATTAACTGATAAGTACCCAAATTTAACAATAAAGGTTACAACACAAATGGATTATTCTATTGAATTTCCTAGAGGTACTTTGTCATTTGAAGTTAAAAATGGTGAAGTATTAAACGCTGTACAAGTAAGAAAAAATCCCAAAAATAAATTTCAATTTTCGCATTATCCAGAACAGGAGTGATAATTAATGACAACCTTCATAAAAAAAATTAATGAATATGCAAAAGTTACTATAGGATTAGTTATTGCCGAAAAAGTGTTTAATCTAATAGATAAAAATGATTATGGATATAATCTTGGTAGGGAAGCCTTAGATAATAGTTGGAAGTGGCTTGAAGGTCAAGAAATAGATGCTGATGAATTATGTGATTATATTGATAATATAGATGGTGAAGAGGACATATCAGGAATTGCTTATATTACAAAAAAAATGAAATATAAGCATATGTGGTATGTACTATACTATGCTGTAGCATATACATCTTGGATGGCATATATTAATGAAGACAGCTGTCCACCTGAAGAACTAGATAATGTTAGTGATGATACACTAATATATATCATTGAAAATGCAATTAAAACTGAATTATTTAAGATTGAAAGCATTAATAGAATAAAGGATTATTTATTAGAAAATTATCCTCTAAGTAATATGTCAAAAGAAAAAACTATTAATAAAAGAGAAATCATGAAAATGTTAGATGATAATTAATAGTTGGGCATAATAGTAAAGATAAAGTTATAGAACTGAGGAGACACATATATATTTATCAAATTCATCCTAACAATCTGTGTATTGAGTTAAATTTCGGTTTGTCAGGATGAATTTTATTTTTGGTGCAAGCAAGGCGGAAAGTTTACTGGGTAAAGCAGGTACGTTCTCAAAATCCGTGGCTGTTTCAAGCGTAGAAAATGTGAAGAGCCTATTGCCTAAAGTAAAAGGCGCATTAAGTGACGTTGGGACTGTTTCATCTGCATTTGCTAGGAGGCGCAGGCAGCAAACGTATTGATAATGTTGTTGAAGAGATGAAAAAAATGAAAGAAACGGTGAGTAATCTCAAGGACAAGTGGAATAAATACGAAGATGGATATAAAGAATTTGATCAAGTTCAAGATTTAATTGCACAGACAAAATCTCTCTTGAAGAGCACGCTTTCAGTTCCACGTGGATATTCTTATAGTCCGGGAAGTTTTAGAAATCTGATGAGTAAGGATTTTATAAGTGATTTTCTAGCGAATGCCAAATATGCACAAGATCCAAAGAATCAGAAAGCCTTAAAGTCTGGTGTGGATAGAATTATTAAAAACTACAAAGTTGACCAGGATCGAATGGTCGAGGAGGAAAAGGAGAAAGCTAAGAAAGGGCTTATTTGGGATACACTGCAAATTTGCGCAGGAGTAGTCCTTGTTGCTACGGGAGCTGGATCGGAATTTGGTGTTATGCTCATTGTTGGTGGTGTTAATGGTGCTATCAATCATGCTTCAATAGCAGAGACTGGCAAAGGTTTTAATATAATCGGAAGCTTGGCAGATGGGGCTGAGCAATGGTATAACAAGAATATTGCGGAGCCTTTAGTCAAAACAGGAAATCCTGTTGCACAGGTTGTGGCTGGTTTAGGCGATAGTGCTATTCAATTTGCGGGAGCAAAGTATCAGCTCGATGTATATGACATAGGAGATACAGTTCATACTTTGTGGACTAATCCTCAAGCACAAGCACAATTCAAAGCAGGAATTGGGAACTACTGGAATAGACTTAGTAGTGGAGATGCTTATACAATAGGACAAACAACAGGGACGGTCTTAAGTTTTATTGTGAATCCAGGAGATATTGGTGCTGCGGCTAGTAAGGCAAGCAAGGCAGAAAGTTTAATGGGTAAGATAGGTACGTTCTCAAAATCCATGGCTATTTCAAGTGCAGAAAATGCAAAAGTATCCTTAATTTGCCGGAGAGGATGGTTGATAACCTTGGAAATAAGCTTACAGATTTGCGTACAGTACTTAGCCAAAGTAATGGTGTCATAGGTGATTTCACAAAATCCGTTGTTGTTTCAAGTGCAAAAAATACAGAAAATTTAGGGATTAAAGTAAAAGGCGCATTAAGTGACATTGTAACTGCGTCAGCTACATTCGTAAAAACTTTTGGGAAAACTTTTGCGGAGGAAAGTGGCAAATATGCAAACACTTGTTTTTCTGTATCTGGTGCAATGGCAACTAGTGCAAAAGTTTCTGGTAAAGCAATTGTTAAAGTAGCGAAAGAAGCTAAAAGTGCTCTTGGAACGGTTAAAGCTGGTAAAAATGGTTTAGTTGATGGGCTAAGTAACCCTGAAGCACATAATTATGTTAATTATATAAAATATAAGGGTGAGTTAGCAAAATCTGAATTAAAAGAGATGTATCCTGATTTCGTTGCAAAGAAAAACAGTAGAATTGCTCAAACTAGCGATGCTTTACTGGATAAAGAGTTGGAATTTGCACCATATGGAAAATTGGAAAGGATACCATTTGATAATTTAACAGGTCATCATATGCCATCAAATTATTACATGAAAGAAAAATTTAATATAGATATGGATGATAGTTTAGCATTCAATTTAGAACAATTAAGTCCAGGAGTGGGAGGCAGACATAGAAGAACTTTCACTTATGGATTTAAGGGAAGAGGAAAAGAACTTTACTTAAATTTAATGCCTAGAGATGCACTTGCATTTGATATTAATGATATTAGAAGAATATTAAAAGAAGATGGTTTATATAATAGTGAGTCAAGAAAAGCTCTTTCCGAGTATATAAACTATTATAAGAAGATGGCACCAGGAGTATTTAAAAAATAGAAAGGATGAAAATCTTAATATGGGTTCAATAGCAGAGGATATTAAAATATTAAAGCAGATGAGATTATTAGGAGAAGATGATGATATAGATGTATTTGATGAGGCGGTATATAGGATATCATTAAATGGAGATAACAGTGTAATTAAGGAATTATGTCAAGTATTGGACGATTCAACATCAACTCCATCAGCAATGGATAATGTAATACAATGCATTTTTACAATAGCGAATAGATGTGGATTAGAGGATGGAATATATGAAATATTATGCAATGTAGATAAGATACTTATTAACGGTAAAAGGTGTTTTATACAAATTAACAGAATGATATTAAACTATGAACCATTTAATAATGCATATATTTCTGCCATAAAAAGGCTAGGAGATGAAGAATTAAGTTCACTAGTAGATATATTATATCAACTTAAAGATAAATATTCGGATAAATATGAGAAAAAAATAGATCTAATAATTAATCAGCTATAATGTTGATTCAAAATTAAGGAGTAACTAGCTACAAAATGAGAGTTTATTAATGAAATGCTATTAAGATTATAAAAACATAGTTAAAAATAGACTTCATAATATTAATAATGCAGTAAAAGTATGAAATGAATCAGCTGAAATTAAGTAGGCTGATTCAATTTTTTTAGTAGTTAACGTATATTATAATACATTCGTCCTCAAGCAAGGCAGAAAGTTTACTTGGTAAAGTAGGTACGTTCTCAAAATATATCTCTATTTCAAGTGCAGAAAATGCGAAGAATATCCTTACATTACCAGGAAGGACGATTGGTAACCTTGGAAGTAAGGTTGCAGATTTGCGTACAGTGCTTAGTGAAGGTAAGGGGATTGTAGGTAATTTCACAAAATCTGTTGTTGTTTCAAGTGCAAAAAATGTAAAGAATATTATTACTTTATCAGGAAGTACGCTTAATGACCTTAAAAAGGCAGCAGTATTTGTAAATGAAAAGTTGATACCAGCGTCAGGAAAAGCAGTAAAAGATTTTGGCAAGGTATTAAAAAATACAGGTGAGGATTTAAGGGGATTAACTCGTCAAGTAGAAGTTGAAATGTCTGGTGTAGGTCGAGTTGGTGTAGGATCTAATATAGAGTTTAGTAAAGTAATGGATAACATTAGGAGATGGTGAAAAAATAACAATTAAACGTCATGGATATCAGAAAAATGATGCTGAAGGACAATCGCATCATTTAAATCAAGATGCTTCATATAGGAAGGTTATTCCAAGAGAAGAAGGGCTAGCAATTGATTTAGATGGAAATGTTTTTATAGAGAAAGAAAGTAGCCATTATAAGGCACATGAAACAATGGAAAAGTTTTGGGATAGATACAGAAGAGGTGGAGAGTTCTGGAAAAGTAAACCAACAGTTGGAGAATATAATTCTGTATTAAAAGATTCCATGATTAATGCGGGATTTTCAGAAAGTGATGCTGATTTAATTACTGAAATAGCAGCAAATCAGCAAAGAGCATATGGAATTACAGAAGCGGATAAGGTGCCTAGAATACCAGGGAGAATAAATGCTATAGAAAGGCGATGATTTAATGGAGCAATTAGTTAAAAAATCAGTTGAAGATATGGTAAAAAGGTTAAAAAATATATCATGGTTTGAGAATTGTGAAAGTACGAATGCAACATCTAAATATGCAATAAGCTATGCAAAAGATGTAGATAGTGTGATTAAACATTGTTCAAGTACAAGATGGGAGAATTTACTACTGGATAAAGAGCAAGACGTAAGTTCCTATATTACAGTATATCGAGTAAAAACTAAATATCCCTGGGATGATGTTGTTACCATAATAAAAAAAGAAATATTACCAGAAATATTGGAGATTATAGAGGAGAAATGGAATAGTAAATACGGAGAATCAAAAGAAATCAAATTGGAAATATATTCAACTATATTTACATTTTTAGTATTATATGCATTCCGTGAATATAAGGAAGAACCATTTCATAATGAATTATTAAGTATTTATGAGCAAGGCTATTTTCCTTGTGGTTGGAAAGGAACTTATCCAAGAGGAAAAATAATTATTTTTTAGGAAAAAGGTGGGTAATAAAATGGAGAAAGGTGTTTTTATTAAAAATTGTGAAAGTATGTCTTTAAAATTATTTGAAGTAATGGAGATAGAATTTGAAGATTCCACAGAATTTGATAGGCAAATGTTAGCGATGTTTTCTTTTGGCATGATAAGTGCATATGGAATGGAAGAAAATGCTGAAGTTGATATAGTTAGTGTAGCATCTGAATATGTGTTAATAAAGGTTTTTAGGTATTCAAAGGAACAAGCAAGGGATTTTCTTAATTTATTAATCGATAGTACAAAAAAAGAAAAAAATCCAACATACTATAGAATAATCCATGAAGGAATAGATATGTATTATGAGTATGCAGAGGGTGAAAGTGATAAAATGTTTGATAGAATGATGAGGATGTATTTAGCTTTTAATAAAAAGTAATGAATACTATAAAGTATAGGAGTTAAGATAAATGGGAGAAGAAAAGTTTTTGTTAGAGAGTAAGGAATTGGTTGAAAATTTATTTGAGATTCTTGAGGTTGATTTAGAAGAATTAACGGAGCAGGAAAAGCAATTATTAATTGGTTATTCATTTGGAATGATAAGTATAATGGAGGAAGAAAATAAGATTTTATTAAGTAATAAATATGTTGCTATTGAAAAAGTTATAGTAGAAGTTTTTCAATATTCTAAAGAAAAAGCAATTAATACTGTAAAGGATATAGAAGATAGCACTGAAAAAGATGATAATGAGGTATTAAGGATTATGATACATCAAGGAAAGCAGATATATCCTGAATATAAAAAGAAAAATTATAATGAAGTATACGATAGACTTACAAATCTAATAGATGTTATTGTTACTGGTGAATATAAAAACTATTAAAATTAATATATTTCGGATAGAAGTAAATTAGGTGTAACAGGTGATTTGAGAATCATTCTACTACACCTAATTTTATCTTTATTGATTTTTAATAGTTAAATATAGATGTATGACAAGAATGTCATTGAACATCTTTAGTTCAATATAAAAATTACCCAAAATACTAGTTGATTATACATCAAAATCCTATTTCATTTTAAAATGAAAAAAGCTGACATTTGCCAACTCCTTAGGGTAAATACTTTTACATAATATCATGGATTTTCTTATAATTAAAATAAGCTGAAACATGCAAAGCTAATTACCGCTAATACAAGAAAAATATCTATAAATATTTGTGGAAGAATAATGGTTTAGGAATAGTTTTACTATAAAATAAAAAAACTACTTATTATAGCAATGGTTGGGAGTATTGATAATAGAAAATTTTTAAGCTATAATATTGTAACTAGTGAAACTTTTTGAAAAAGCAGTGTATAACAGACATTAAAGGAGAATACAAATGAGAAATAAAACAAAGATTAGAAACTCTAAGATTCTTTGGGGAGAATTTGATAAGAAAATGAAAAAGTTTCGTCTGATTGAATCAGGTGTTATCCTTTTTCTAATTGTTTGTGCGGCTGGTCTTATGTTTTTGCTGAGTAGGAATTTTCATAAACAAGTACAAACCACAAAGCCTATTATTGCTCTCGTTAATGAAGATCAGCCCCAAACGTTTAATGGAATAAATTATAACTTTGGTGAAACCTTCGTGAATCTTGTTTCCAATGACAATAAGTATAATTGGCAAGTCTTGTCACGTTCGGTTGCAAACAAAGCCTACGCTGATGGTTCTGTTGAAGCTGTCATTTATCTTCCACAAAATTTCACGCATAATATTTTGACACTTCAGGCGTTGAATCCTCAAAAAGCAGAGCTGGATTATAAAGTTCTTGCCTCTAAGTCACAGATAAACAGTAAACTCTTGCAAGATAAAATCGTGAATGTGCTTTATGATTTCAATACTTCCATTGTTAAGATGTATTATGCTTCTGTGGCAGGAAATGTCGCAAATGCACAAACGAAAATGGGGAATGTTGTAAAGAGCCAAGGAACACTTCTATCATCACTTAATGATAATGTGTATGGACCTGTTCAAACAACCAATGAGTCTTATAGTTCGGTTGTTTCCATTGCTAATGGCTTGAAATCTGAAAATGACAGTTGGATTCAAGCACAAAACAGCTTTACCAACTCAGTCGTTAATATGTTGAACGGAAGTAGTTCTTCATTCAACGGAATGTTACCAAGCCTTACTAATTATTTTGATACGCAAAAAAAGATTGTGGATACCAACCTTTTAAATGGAAATCAAGCCATTACCAATCAATCAAACTCAGATAGGAGCTACTATTATGATCAGTACACGGCAGCCTATAACAAAGCTGTGGAAGCCATGCAGCAGTTTCATAATACAGATGCTTCTGGTAATGAAACAGGTGTCTATGCAAACTTGAAAAATCAAATTTCAAGTTATAATACTTTGATTAGTGGGGTACATGATGACATTGGCACACAGATTGATAGCTTGAAAAGCAAACAAACAACACTATTAAACCTTGAAAAAGACCTGTATTCACAATTCTTTGGACAAGATATTAACCCAACACCAGATAACACTAATTTTACTAGTCTTGAAACAGCAGATAATGCGAGAAGCACAATGACTAAAATGCTTGAGACTTACTTTGATAAAAGGGACAATATCTCGGGAACGGCTTATCCTAAAACTATAAGCAATCTGTTAAATAATTTGTCCGTAAATATGAAGGACTATGATACTCTCTTAGCTACACTAGTGAGGAATAGTTCTTTGACGCAACAACAAAAGGATAACTACGAAGCTAAGCTTAATGTTCTTAAAAATTATGCAACAGCCTTTGGAATTAAAACAGCTACTACAGATTTCAGTGCTGCTCCAACAGTAAATAATGGAGATCAAAATTTTACAAAGAAAATTACGATTACAGTACCCAAAGCTGCTGAATATACGTTAAGACTCCAGGCTTCAAATGGACTTTCTAACTCGGCGATTTCTATCGTTGGGCAACCTACTGGGAAAGGTGCAGTAGTTAACCCAGATAATTCTGTGACTTTGGATAATCGAACTACAAGTACCACCGATAGTAATGGCAATGTTGCAGCTTCTCCTACTACTAGTCCCATGACTTACGTTGTTACGTATAAAGTGGATCTAGGTCAAGCAGCAAGTGGAACGGTAACAGCAAGCGTTGATAATGGTTCAGGTGGAACAGATTCATCTGTTGAGAATTTTGGGCTTATTCCTGGAAATACTATTTCTGAATATGCAGGAGGCAGTCAGTTTGGTTATATCTCAACCTTACTTAATAACATTGATACTGCAAGTAGTATGATTACTTTCCTCTATGGAGCACCAGGGGCGACTTATTCTGATATGGAAAACTGTACTAAGGTTTCTGATTTTCAAGAAGCAAGTCAAAAATCTATTTTCAAGATGTATGGGAATATAGACGTTACGCAAATTTCTAATCGATTGAGCAAAGATGATGTGAATCAGTTCATGAGTTACGGAAAAACAAACATAAAAAATGTTGTGGATACCATAACAACTTTGAATTCAAGTATCGCAAGGCTCCAAGCTAACCAAGCAACCTTGAGCAATAATTTGCCAAGTGATTACTTTAGTCAAGTGTCAAGTAATTTGCAGGCTTGGTACGATCAAACCATGGATACACTGAACGCAGAATACAAAGCGTGGACAACAAATAATACAACATTACTTCAAGAAAAACCTTGGGAGGAATATAATCAGAACGATATTGCACTTTGGTATGATAAGGCAGGTGGTGATTCACTTTATAGCACTATTTCTAGCATGGTGACTTCAACAGCTAAACAAGCTAATGAGACAGCATCAAGTGCGCAAATAATCAAGAGTAATGCGTCCGAGTTCGATGAAATGGTGAATACGGTCACCAAGACACAGGATGATGCAAAGAAAGTCATTGATAATACGAATAATTTGTTAAGTACAGGTAACGGTGACTTTAAAAATAGCCAAGATTACTATAAAAACTTTGCAACCATTTTAGCTAACACTCGTACAGATGGTGTAAATGCAAATAATATCTTTAATTTCTTTGCTAAGCCATTGTCCACAAAGGATATTACACCAAAAGTAAGAAGTGTTGCTCAGAGCTTTGATTGGCGATGGGTTATTATCTTCGTAATAGGAATTCTTATTGGCGTTTTGGGTAAAACTTGGATAAGGCGTAAGCCAAAGGTTGAAGAAAAATAATAAGAGGATGGGAAAATGACTCCCATCCTCTTATTTTGCAACCAGTATTCATGATATTTCACCAATATAATATTATTTAAAACTTAGTTATATTTCTAGGTTTTATTTTTAATACATTGAATAAAAATACATAATAAGAATTGAATTATAAGTTTTATATAGTAAGTATGTGGTATATTAAAGATAATTAAAAATTACTAAACGTGGGGGAATAAAATGAACCAGAGTAAAATCAAATTGGTTTGTATTAGTATTGTTATATTATTGATTATAATTACTGGAGTATATGCATATAAATACAATCAATATAAAATCGGTTTTAACAAAGCTATGAGTCAATTAGAAAACGAGAAATATGATAATTCAATAAATTTATTAGGGGATATTATCAATACTTATTTTGGAAAAAGCAATTCAGGTGAAATAAAAAAGGAGATTGAAAAAGCTAAAAAATTCAAGGCAAATAAGAAAGTTTATGATGAAGCGTTAAAATTATTTAATAATAAAAAATATTTGGAGGCTATTGATAGCTTTAAGAAAATTCCTAAGTATGATAAAAAAAGATATGAATTGGCGCAAAAGAAAATTAACAAATGTAAAAGTTCATACGTATCATTAAATATTGAAAATGCAAAGTATGAGGCTAAGTGTTATGATTATGATTCGGCTCTAAATTCTATAGCTTTAGTGTTGACGTTGGACGCTGCTAACAGGGATGCTAGTATTCTTAAAGATGAATATATAAAGAAAAAGAAATTAGGTTTTGACTATGTTATTAAAGATGATTCTATAAAAATAATTAAATGCTTAAATTATGGAACGGATATAACAATACCCGAGGAGATTGAGGGTAAAAGCGTTAATAATATTGGTGAAGAATCTTTTTTTCAACATAAAGATATGATATCTGTGACTGTTCCACAAAGTATAACATCTATAGAAGGAAGTGCCTTTTACCGTTGTTATGCATTAGAAAAGATAACGATACCTAAAAATGTTAAACAAATGGGCAATAATCCATTTTTTCGCTGTAGTTCGTTAACCCACATTTCTGTCGCACTAGATAATAAAAACTTTTCGGAATTAGATGGAGTTTTATATAATAATGATAAATCAGTTTTGCTTGCATATCCTGAGGGAAAAACAAATGAAAGTTTTACAGTTCCAAGTTCTGTAATAAAGATAGATGGTCCAGCATTTGGATATCACTGTGAAAAGCTTAAGACTATAATTATTCCTTCAAATGTGATCGATTTTCCAGATTATAATATGTTTGTTTATCCTGATCAAATAACTTTAAAAGTTAAATCAGGATCGGCAGCTGAACAGTATGCCAAAACAAACAATTTGAAGTTCGAAAATTATTAATTTATTTATACACCATAAAGTGAGTACAATAAAAACAAGGCAATTTTCAGCCTTGTTTTTTTATTATATATAAGATTGGAGCGATTTATTATAGTAGCTTAGCTGCATTTTCATCTAAAATAATAGTTACATTTTGATGCAACTGTAAAATTGATGAAGGAACTTCTGGTGAAATTTTACCTTTCACGGTATTATATATAGCTTCTGCTTTAGATTCTCCATAAGCCAATAAAATAATCTTTCTTGATTGAAGTATAGTCTTTATTCCCATGCTTATAGCTTGTTTTGGAACTTCATCAATTGAATTAAAAAATCTCGCATTTGATTTAATAGTTTTTTCATCTAGATTTACAAGGTGAGTTTGTGCTTCAAAATTTACATTAGGTTCATTAAAACCTATATGCCCATTCACACCTATTCCGAGGACTTGTACATCTATTCCGCCAGCAGCTTTTATTTTTCTTTCATAATTTAAACAATTCTCTTTAATATTGTTAGAAGTACCATTTGGTATGTTTACATTATTGCTATCTATATTTATAAATTTAAAAAAGTTGTTCATCATATAAAAGTGATAACTTTGAATATTATCTTTTGTAAGTCCATAATATTCATCTAAATTAAAGGTTTTTACTTTTGAAAAATCCACTTCATTTTCTTTATATTTATTTATTAATTCCTTATACATACCTAATGGTGTATCTCCAGTGGCTAAACCTAAAACGCTGTTTGGTTTTATAATCATCTGACTTGCTATAATTGCTGCGGCCTTTTTACTCATTTCTTCATAATCTTTTACAACTAATAATTCCATAATAACACCCCTTAACTCTTTTTATTTTTCATATGCTGTTTGCCCGTCAATAATAGTTCTTTTTATATCAAAAGCATCATCAAATATTGTAATATCTGCAGTTTTTCCTATTTCGATGCTTCCAGTTTTGTCATCAATTTTAAGATATTTTGCAGGGTTTAAAGAAGCCATATTAACTGCTTCGTATATTTTTATATCAGTATGTTCCTTAAAGTTTCTTACCGCTCTATTTAAAGTTAAAATACTTCCTGCCAGTGTTCCATCTTCTAATCTTGCAGAATTATTCTGCACAATAACTTTTTGTCCACCCAGTTCAGAAACACCATCTTTTAAACAACCAGCTCTCATGGAATCTGTTATTAAAATTAATTTGTCTAATCCTTTTATTCTAACAAGTATTTGATAAATTGCTGGATTAATATGAATAGTATCAGCTATAAGCTCACAATAGATATCGCTATTAAAAACAGCACTTATGATGCCTGGTTTTCTATGATGAAGAGGACTCATAGCATTAAATAAATGAGTTGCACTATCTAATCCTGCATTTATTGCGTCTATAGCTTCCTCGTAGGTTGCATCAGAATGACCAATAGATAAATTAATATCTGTTTTTGCTTTTATTTCCTTAACAAAGCTTAAATTAAAATCTTTTTCTGGTGCCAATGTAATTACATTGATAATATCCTTGTACTTTTCAATAAAATTATACTCAGGTTTTATTATATAATCCTCTTTTTGAGCACCTTTATATTTTTCATTTATAAAAGGACCTTCTAGATGAGCACCAAGTATTCTTGAACCTTTATGCTTTAATTTCATACATTGTTTTACATTATCCAATGCTTTATAAATCTTTTCTTTAGACATTGTCATAGTAGTAGGTAAAAAAGAGGTTACTCCATTTTTTACTATAACTTCACTAATTCCAGTTAGTGCTTTTATTTCTGAATCCATAGTATCGTATCCGCCAGATCCATGAATATGTACATCGATAAATCCTGGTGAAACATAATTTCCCTTTGCATCAATTATTTCTATATTTGAATTTTTATCATAATTAAAGTTTTTCATAAAGTCGTTTTTATCAATTATCTCCTCAATTGTTTCATTGAAAAGTACTATTTTATTTTCAAGTACATTGCTCGGAGTAATAATTTTTCCATTAATTATAGCTTTCATTTATAATCACCTTCTTAATATTTATTATAGTTTTGTAGAACCGTAGCTATTCTTCCGTGATATTTTTCTAGCATTGATTTAGCTTCTTTTATATTTAGTCCTGTTTCGATAATAATTATTGCAATTTTAGGGTCGTAATTACACCTTTTTAGTATTTCATCGATTGTAGCTGCATTAGCATCTGTGGCTAAATGAACTATCTGTTTTACTCTCTCTTGAAGTTTTTTATTAATAGGCTTAACATTTACCATCAGATTTAAGTACGTTTTTCCAAGCTTTATCATAGATGTGGTACTAAGCATATTTAAAATCATTTTTTGCGCAGTCCCAGCTTTCATTCTTGTAGATCCCATTATAATTTCAGGACCAACATCTACAGCTATTGTTAAATCACAAATATCTTTTATTTTTCCTTCAAGGCAGCACATTATTCCAATTGTTTTACATTGAAGTTCTTTTCCATATTCTATAGCCCTTCTTACATAGGGGGTATTACCACTTGCAGTTATTCCAACTAAAACATCATTTTTATTCAAATTTATAGATTTTAGATCGTTAATTGCTAAAGCTTCATCATCTTCAGTATGTTCAAGCCACCCGCTTAAAGCGTTAGTACCACCAGAAATAATTCCTTGTACCATAGAATCATCAACACCAAAAGTTGGAGGGCATTCTGAAGCATCCATTACAGCAAGCTTTCCACTAGTACCGCTGCCTACATATATTAATCTTCCTCCAAGTTCAAAACCTTCTACAATTAGGTCAACTGCTTTTGATATTTGCTCTAACTCCTTTTCTACTAAGTAAGCTATTTTTTTATCTTCATCATTTATTTTCTTTATAACTTCTAAAGTACTTAAATCATCCAAATTATTTTGTGTATTCATATTTATCATCTCTCTTATAAATTTATACTAGAAGTATATATGTATAGTTGTATATACAAGAATTTGTTAAGATAAACTGAATAAAAACTTAATACAGTAATCATTAAATATTTATTCAGCAACTTATTTATTCTAAAATAACTTCATATTTATACTTATCACTTCTGTAAATTGCATTAGTGTATTCTAAATGAATTCCATCTTTTGTGTAAGTACTTCTTTTAAATAGTAGTGCCAAGGAAGTACTCGGTTGATTTAAAAGTGTACGCTCATACTCGTTTAACATAATAGGTTCTATAGTTTGCTTAGCCTTATCAGGATAATATTTATATTTATCTCTAAAGATATTGTATAGTGATTTACCTTCTATCATTTCTTTAGTCATATCTGGACATAAGTTATGGGGAATATATGCAGTTTCTATAGCAACTGGTTCGTTATTACTTATTCTTAGTCTTTTGATTTCTATAACTTTATTATCTTCTTCTGCCATGTTAAGCATTATTTTAACTTGTTTTGTTGCTTGCTTAACTTGAAAAGATAGAATTTTTACCTCTACATCTAATCCCTTTTCTTTCATTTCTTCTGTAAAACTCTTTAAATATTTTAATTCTTTCATTTCTTTTGGTTTAGCAACAAAGGTACCTTTCCCCTGTTCTCTATACAATATACCCTGATTTACAAGTTCAAGAATTGCCTTATTAACAGTCATTCTACTTACACCTTGAAATTCACATATCTCTCTTTCTGTTGGTATTGTATCGCCATATTTTAATTCTTCATTTTCTATCATTTCCAAAAGTATTTCTTTAATTTGATAATAAATAGGTACTGGATTATCTTTTGAAATCTTTCTCAAATTGAGAACCTCCCTCTATATTAAACAAGTTGTAATTATCAATAATATTAGATTGAAAAATATTTATACTGTATAATACAATTATAATATATAGTTGACATGTTGTATATACCAATATGTATTAAAGTTAATAAAAATATATATGAAATTTTAAGATGAAAAATGCTCTATAAAAAATAAATAAAGGAGATTTTTAAAAATGTATTGCATAATAAAAAATAGTATGTTAATATGAAAACGTAATCAAGATGGGGATGTATAAGTGAGGGTTCCCAGTGAGATTCAAATAAAATATTATATCTAGCGTGTTACTGATTCGATCAGGCATAAGCATAGGTAAATAAAATAACTTAATATGTGTTTACTATATCACAGGCTTTGTGCACTCTTACAAGGTATTATTAATATTTCGTTTTTTATCATTTAATTTAATGTGCCAGTGGTGTGATGAAATTTAAACATATATTATTAAGTTTTATTTCCAATGCTCATGCCTTTTGTTTTTGTAACAAATAAAGGATAGGAGGTATAAAGATGGTAGGAATTATTCTTGCTAGTCACGGAGAATTTGCTAAAGGTATCTTGCAATCTGGTAAGATGATTTTTGGAGAACAAGAAAATGTGCAAGCGGTTACATTAATGCCTAGTGAAGGACCTAACGATATTAAAGCAAAAATGAAAGACGCAATCGCATCCTTTGACAACCAAGAAGAGGTTTTATTCTTAGTTGATCTTTGGGGTGGTACGCCATTCAACCAAGCGAATGGTCTATTTGAAGAACACAAAGATAAATGGGCAATAGTAGCTGGGTTAAATCTACCAATGCTGCTTGAAGCTTATGGTGCACGTTTTTCAATGGAATCTGCACAAGAAATAGCAGCTAATATTATAAAATCTGCTAAGGAAGGCGTTAAAGTTAAGCCTGAAGAATTGGAACCAGAAGATACTAGTAAAGCATCTGAGGCACCAATGAACCAATCCAATATGGGAGCACCAGGATCCTTCGAATATGTTTTGGCACGTATAGATTCCCGTTTACTTCACGGTCAAGTAGCTACTGCTTGGACAAAAACTGTTCAACCTACAAGAATTATTGTTGTATCAGATGCAGTAGCTAAAGATGAACTTCGTAAGAAATTAATTCAACAAGCAGCTCCTCCGGGCGTTAAAGCTCATGTTGTTCCAATTAATCACATGATTAAACTTGCAAAAGATAATGAGCATTTTGGAGGACAACGTGCAATGCTTCTTTTTGAAAATCCAGAAGACGTACTTAGAGCAGTAGAGGGTGGAGTACCTTTAAAGACAATTAATGTTGGTTCTATGGCTCACTCTATAGGTAAAGTTCAACCAAATAAAGTACTTGCTTTCAATCAAAAGGATATTGATACTTTCAATAAGCTTAAATCATCAGGATTAAATTTTGATGTTCGTAAGGTTCCAAATGATTCAAAAGGAAATATGGACGAAATATTAAAGAGAGCACAAGAGGAATTAAATAAATTAAAATAATCTAACTATTTATAAAGAAAAGGAGGATTAATAATCGTGAGTTTAAATATAATTCAAATGATATTAGTAGTTATCGTGGCATTTTTAGCTGGTACTGAAGGTATTTTGGATGAATTTCATTTTCACCAACCAGTAATTGCGTGTACGTTAATCGGCTTAGTTACAGGTAACTTAGTACCATGCCTAATATTAGGCGGTACGCTTCAAATGATTGCCTTAGGTTGGGCAAATATAGGTGCTGCTGTAGCGCCTGATGCAGCATTAGCATCTGTTGCATCTGCAATTATTCTAGTTCTTGGAGGTCAAGGTAAAGCAGGAGTTTCTTCAGCTATTGCTATTGCTGTGCCATTAGCTGTTGCAGGACTATTATTAACAATTATTTGTCGTACTATTGCTACAGCGTTCGTACATTTCATGGATGCTGCTGCTAAAGAAGGAAATATAAGAAAAGTTGAAATGTGGCATATTATTGCTATTTGCATGCAGGGTGTTCGTATTGCAATCCCAGCAGCTTTAATTTTAGCAATTGGTGCTGGTCCTATTCGTACATTACTTCAATCTATGCCTACTTGGTTAACAGACGGTTTATCAATCGGTGGTGGAATGGTTGTTGCTGTTGGTTACGCAATGGTAATAAACATGATGGCAACAAAAGAAGTATGGCCATTCTTTGCAGTTGGATTTGTATTGGCAACTGTTTCACAAATTACACTTATCGGATTAGGTGCAATTGGTGTAGCTATAGCTCTTATTTACTTGGCACTTGGTAAACAAGGCGGATCAGGTCATGGTGGAGGATCAAATACTGGTGATCCATTAGGTGATCTTATTGATAAATATTAGGAAGGGAGAGAACACGAATATGTCACAAGAATTAAAATTAACAAAAAAAGATCGTATTTCTGTTTGGTTTCGTTCATTTTTCCTTCAAGGTTCTTGGAATTATGAAAGAATGCAAAATGGTGGTTGGGCATTTGCTTTGATTCCCGCAATCAAAAAATTGTATAAGACTAAAGAAGAACGTGCAGCTGCATTGGAACGTCATCTGGAGTTCTTTAATACTCATCCATATGTAGCTTCACCAATCATAGGTGTAACTTTAGCCTTAGAAGAAGAACGTGCAAATGGTGCACCAATCGATGATGTAACTGTTCAGGGTGTTAAGATTGGTATGATGGGACCTTTAGCTGGTATCGGAGATCCAGTTTTCTGGTTTACTGTTAAACCAATTCTAGGAGCATTAGCTGCGTCTCTTGCTATGAGTGGTAATATACTTGGACCATTTATATATTTCTTTGCTTGGAATATTATTCGTATGTCATTTATGTGGTATACACAAGAGTTTGGATATAAAGCAGGTTCTCGTATTACTGATGATTTATCAGGTGGTTTATTACAAGATATTACAAAGGGAGCATCCATCCTTGGTATGTTCATATTGGGATCATTAGTTAATAGATGGGTATCTGTTAAATTTACACCGATAGTATCATCTGTTAAACTAAGTGATGGTGCGTTTATTGATTGGAGCAAGCTTCCTGCTGGAGCGAAGGGTATTCAACAAGCGTTGACACAACAGGCAGGCGGAATGTCATTAACTGATCATAAGATTACAACGCTTCAAAATAACTTGGATTCATTGATTCCTGGACTGGCAGGATTAGTAGTAACACTTATTTGTATGTGGCTGCTTAAGAAGAAAGTATCACCAATTATAATTATTCTTGGATTATTCGTACTTGGTATTGTTTTCCACTTAATCGGTCTAATGTAGTATTTTATTAAGCCGGGGTTCTGTTAAAACACATTAATTGATTTAATATGTTTTACTGAGCTCTGGCTTTTCTTAAAACGTAAGGTATCATCTGATTGATATGGACAAATAAAAAATATATAATATAAATAAATGTGTGTATAAGTAGAAAAGAGGTAGATCCGATGGTTCAATCGCTCAATACAAAAGTGGATTTAGTAATGGATGCAACAGCTTTTACGGGTTTTTCAGATTATGGGAAAATTATGATCGGTGACAAAGGTTTTGAATTTTATAATTCTCGTGATTCTCATAAATTTATTCAAATTCCTTGGGAAGAGGTTGACTATGTTATTGCATCTGTACTTTTTAAAGGAAAGTGGATTCCACGATATGCAATTAAAACGAAGAAAAATGGTACCTATACGTTTTCTTCTAAAGAAGCTAAAAAAGTACTTCGTGCTGTTAGAAAATATGTTGATCCAAGTCGTATGGTTCAATCGTTAAGTTTTTTTGACGTTATAAAAAGAGCAGTAAAATCCAAATTTAAAAAGAGCTAATTATGGGTGGGAAGCTTTTATATAAAGATAAATAAGTGTTTATAACTTTTTAAGCAAAGTTGTAAACACTTATTTTTATAAGGATAATTCAATTTAATAAAGGATATATTAACAGAGGAAATATTTTATTAAGGAAAGAGGCAAAGGAATGGCTATACAAGCGTATGTAAATTTTAATGGTAATTGTCGTGAAGCTGTTGAATTTTATGCAAAGGTTTTTAGAACAGATAAGCCTAAAATTATGCTTTACGGTGATATGCCACAAAGAGAAGGCTTTAAACTTGATGATAAAACAAAAAGCCTAATACTTAATGCAGAACTTGAGGTAAAGGGTAGTAAAATTATGTTTTCTGATATTACGCAAGGTATGGAGCTAGTTGTTGGAAATAATATAACTCTTGTGGTTACAATTAATAACATAGAAGAGACTAAATCAATTTTTAATAAACTTAAAGAAGAAGGTACTGTAGTAATGGAACTCCAAGAAACCTTTTGGAGTAAAAGCTACGGATATGTAATAGATAAGTTTGGAATAGGTTGGCAAATCAGTTATGAAGATAAATAATGGTAGTGAAAAGGTAAGGAAAGACTATACTCAAAAGATAGTTCCTCATTTATGGTTTAATAATGAGGCAGAAGAAGCAGCGAATTTTTATGTGTCAATTTTTAAGAATTCAAAGATATTAAATATAAGTTATTATGGTGAAGCAGGAGCAGAGGTTTCTAGTATGTCAAAAGGTAATGTTATGACAGTACAGTATGAAATTGAAGGGCAAAAATTTATTGCTTTGAATGGAGGTCCAGTATTTAATTTTACACCAGCAATATCGTTTTTTGTTAACTGTGATAATCAAGATGAGATAGATGAGTTATGGAATAAGCTTTCAGATGGTGGAGAAGAAGTACAATGTGGGTGGCTTAAGGATAAGTATGGTATATCATGGCAGATAGTTCCTACTGAACTTGAGAGGATATTAGAAAGGTGCAATAGTGAGGATAGTGAGAAAGTTATGAAGGAATTATTCAAAATGAAAAAAATAGATGTAAAAAAGTTAAAGCAAGTATATTTAAGGTAATTATATACATTTGGAGCTATAAAAGGGCTCTTTTTTTATTTATAAAACATACAAGAATTCACATATAAACCCAGTAAAATTGTTAAGTTAAGCCAATTCATTAATACATATTAGCTGAGTTAAATAATGAACGATAAATATTCTACAGGTGATTTGAGAGAGAAGGAGGATAAGTCTATAGTTCATTAACAAAAGAAAAATAAACCAAGGAGGAAAATTTATGAACAAGCTTTTTGATCCCGGAATCAAGCTTATGAATAAATTAAAATATTCTAAAAAGTTTTTATTGATTTTTATGATATTTTTACTACCACTTATAGCTATCCTAAGCTTTTTCCTTAATAAGCTGAATAATGATGTTGCAGTTAGTAATAATCAAATTAAGGGATTAAAGTATATTAATGAAACCACTATATTATTGAAGCATGTACAACAGCATAGAGGTTTTACTTTGATGTTTATAAACGGTAATTTAACTGTAAAAGAACAAATAATTAAAAAGGAATCAGAAATAAAAAATGATATATCAGCTATTGATAAAATAAATGAAGAATATAAAAGTAAAATTGATGTTACTGATGAATGGAATAGTATAAAAAAAGACTGGTCATTGTTAGGAATACAAGATACAAATTATAAAGGAAAGGAACTTATAGACAAGCATAATGCTTTAATAAGCAAGGTAATGAATTTCGATTATAGTATTTCAGATAAATCAAACTTAATATTAGAGCAAAAGGTAGATAAGTTTTATTTGGTGGATACTATAGTGAATAAATTGCCTATTGTAGCTGAAAATGTTGCATTAGCAAGAGGTACAGGTTCAGGAGTGGCAGCTAAAAAGTCCATAACAAGTGAGGAAAAATTCAAGCTGTTATATTTAACTCAAGTAGCAACCAGTAATCTTAATTCATCTATAAGGGGTATGGATATAGTATATAAAACTATGCCTGAAATGAAGGGAAAATTAAGTTCACAGACAACAGAGGTATTTGGAAGTACAAAGGATCTTATAAGTTTAATCAATAATGAATTATTAAACAAGAGTCAAATAACTATCGATTCAGGAGAATATTTTAATACAGCAACTACAACTGTAGATAAAATATATACATTGATAGGAAATGAATCTACTCAGTTAATGACTATGCTAAATAAGGATAATATTTCAGTGAAAAATTTAAGAGTATTTGTTTTATTAATTTCCCTGTTAACGATGCTTGTTTTGATTTATATATTTATATCTTTTTATCAGGCAATAAAAGGAACAATGCAAATAATCGAGAGCAGTACAAGTGCTATTTCTAAAGGAAAATTAGATGAAGAAATAGTACACGAGATAAATGATGAAACGGGTCTTATAATTAAGGCATTAAATAATATGTTAAGGTCTTTTTCATCTATGATAAGGGCAAGTAAAAATGTTTCTAGTGAGGTTATTAACTCAACGCAGGTTTTAGCAAAAACAACAGAAGAAACAGCTAATGCCGCAAATGATATTGCAAATTCAATTCAAAATATAGCAGCAGGTGCAGAATCACAGGTTCAAATTACAAAGGATGCATCGCTTGAAATGGAAAAAGTGTCAAAAGATATAGAGCATATTAAAGAGAAGTCAAATAAAGTTTTACAGTCATCAAACCAAATGGATGAGTTTGCTAAAAAGGGTAATCAATCTGTAATGGAAACAATTAATATGATGAACAATATAAATGATTCGGTTATAGAGTCTAATTCTACTATTTATAAGCTAGGGGAAAGATCAAAGAATATAGGAGAAATTATAACTAAAATTACAGACATAGCAAATGAAAGCGATTTATTGGCGTTAAATGCATCCATAGAAGCTGCTAGAGCAGGAGAAGCAGGTAAAGGATTTGCAGTTGTTGCAGATGAAGTAAGAAAACTTGCTGAACAATCAGCTTCTTCAGCAAATGAGATTTCAGATATAATACATTTAATACAAAAAGAAAGTAACGATTCAATAAATAAAATGGAAGCTGTCACTAAAAATGTAGATGATGGATTAAAAATAGTAAGTGAAGCAGGAGAGGATTTTAAAAGAATACTAGAGTCTGTAAAAGATATTACAAAGCAGGTTGAAAGTGTAACGTCAGTAACAGAGGCTATATTTAATAATTCAAGGAAGGTAACAGTTAAAGTTAATGATGTAAGGCAAATAGCTTCAGATTTTTCAACTAGTGTTCAAGAGGTTGCAGCAGCTTCTGAAGAAGAATTGGCTGCTATGGAACAAGTATTTGCCTTAGCAGCAGGACTTAATAAAAAAGCTAATGAACTTGAGGGACTTATAGAAAGGTTTAAGGTTTAAGAACAGGTTTATGAACACATCTTAACATAAACTTAACTCATTTAAATCATTTCTTAAAGTTTATATAACATTTCACTTATATAATAATAAGTGAAATGAGCCTAGTTAATTTTGTTGATTTATAAGTGTAAAGTTATTGTTGTTTCTCCTTTTGAATTTACGAAAAAACATTTAGTAATTTCCATTTCGTAAATTCTGACAGCATAAATTAGAGAAAAGTTAAATTCTCTAATTTTATAGCTGTTTTTTTTATACACTAATATATTTTTTTATCATAGTTATAAGTTCATCAATTAGAACTGTTTTGTTTACAGTAGTTTGCGAAAAGGCAATTATATGTACAGTGTTTTCAATAGTATTATAAATAAGAAATAGAGCTTCTTCTAAATTATCAAACTTAAAAATATCTTTGTAAGGTTCAACTAATTCTTTAAAAGATTCAAATTTGATTTTTTCATGCTCAAGTACTAAATTACATATATCATTATCAGAAAGCTCCATTATACTTACTTCTCTATGAAATCTAGGATAATATTCATGAGCTTTAAGTGCAAGGTGTATAGAAGAATATATAAAATCATCAAAATTATTAATATCATCAATGGTTCTTGAAAATGATATTTTTGAGATATTATCATAATAGTTATTTAAAACTTCTATAAAAAGTTGCTTTTTATCTTTAAAATATGAATAAAAGCTTCCAATAGCAACTCCCGCCTTTGAAGCAATTTCATTAGAACTTGTGCCATTGTAGCCTTTTTCTGAAAAGAGTTCGAAAGCAGCAGTTATTATTTTTTCTTTTGTTTGTTTTCCACGAGCTTGTTTAGGTGTCCTCAATTTTTAGCCCCCCGATTTTATAGGTTTCATTAAAATAGTTTATCATTAGTGATTAAAGTAGTCAATAAAACATGAGCAATAACTCATGTTTTTGTTGACTACTTTACGATATAATAGTATATTTAAAATATGAGTATTAGCTCATATTTTAAAATAAAGGGGAGTATAATATGAACGTATTGAAGCTGAAGTTAAGTGTAACAAACGATTATTTATTAAAAATAGAAAATGAAAAATATGTACTTATAGATACAGGATATAAGGAAGACTGGGAACTTTTCAATAAAAGACTTGAAGAAAGTGGTATTAAAGTAGGTCAAATTTCATATGTAATACTAACACATCATCATGATGATCATGCAGGATTTCTGAGTTTATTAGTAAATAAAAATAAGGCTATTAAAGTTGTTATGTCAGATAAAACAAATGAACTTATTAAAGTAGGAGAAAATGATCAAACTCATGGTGGAGGTCTTTTAAACAAAAGAATAGAGTTTTTAATTAAATACAAAAATCTTTATGTTTCGAAGGTTTTAGGAGTAAAAAAGGAAAACAATTTTAAATTTCCTCCATATGAAAGTAGAGAAAATGATATTATTTTTAATAAAGAAGTTACGCTAAAAGAATTAGGCATAAATCTACCAGGCAAAATAATAGAAACTCCAGGACATACTATTGATTCGGTTTCCATATTGTTTGAAGATGGAGATTGTTTTGTTGGAGATGCAGCAGCTAGTATGCTTAGGTTCTGTGGAACTAAGAATTGTGTTATTTTTATTATGGATAAAAAGGAGTATTATGAGAGTTGGAATAAGATAATAAAATTAGGAAGTAAAAAAATATATCCTGCTCATGGCAAAGAGTTTTATATAGATAAGCTCAAGAAAAATATTTGGAAAAATTTATAATGTTCTAGGTTTGGAGGAGTAATATGAATTTTGAGGGTATCATTATAGCAGCAATTTCATTTATTATAATAGGATTATTTCATCCTATTGTAATAAAAATGGAATATTATTTTACAAAGAGGGTATGGCCTTTATTCTTGGTGTTAGGGGTTATTTTTATAGGAATTTCTTTAGTTCAGAAGCAAACAATAGTAGCTACTATTATGGGAGTTATTGGAGCAACATGTTTATGGAGCATTAAAGAAATATTTGAACAAGAAAAGAGAGTGGAAAAAGGCTGGTTTCCATCAAATTCTAAAAGAAAGTAATAAAAATAACTTAACAAGTGAGAATGAATACGTATACTATAGCTAAGTAAGGGTTTTTGGGGAGTAATAAATCTAGATTATTTTTTAGCAAGTTGAAGTAATTTTTAAGGGTTAGTAAAATATATGTATAGTATAGTTATTAAAGGGGGATTTAAAAATGTTAGGGAAATATAAAATACAAGCAATACTAGCTACTGCTTTCTTGTTATTTAGCACTTCAATTGTTAACGTTAACGGAAATTCTGTTAAAGCTGACTCTATAAGTAATGTACCTCAAAATGTTATCGTTCCAACTTTAGGGTATACAGATAATTCTGTTACTGTTATATGGGACAAACCAACCGACTATTCAAAAGTTGCAAGTTATGATGTTTATGTAAATAATTCTTTGGTAGCAAATACAAAGAAACTAAATTATACAGTTACTAATTTAAATCCTAATTCAAGTTATACATTTAAAGTTAGAGCTAAATACTCTGACAATACTGAATCACAGGATAGTACAGTTGTCACTCAAAAGACTGCTCCAGCTTCTCAAATTTTTGATGTAACTAAATATGGAGCTGTAGGAGATGGAAAAACTTTAAATACTGACAAAATTCAAGCGGCGATAAATGCTTGCACAGATGGAGGTACAGTTGTAATTCCACAGGGAACATTTTTATCAGGCGCTATTTATTTAAAAAGTAACATGTCACTTAGGATAGATGGAACACTTCTTGGCAGTGATAATCCTAGTGATTATGCATTTACAAGTAAGAGATTCCCATACTATTCAACTAGTAATTACATGGGATTAATAAATGCATATACAAGTAATTATGGAAGCATTTCAAATGTAAAAATATTTGGAAATGGTACTGTAAATGGAGGAACTTATGCAAGCGGAAACCTTACAAAATTGGGACAAGCTGAAACCAAATTAGAGGGAGATAAGGGAAGAGGAGATTTAATTACAGCCAAGGGCGTAACTGGTCTTTATCTTGGCGGAGTTAATATCGTAAATCCAGCTGAACATGCTATATTTATAAGCTATAGTAAAAATGTAACGGTAGATGGTATATCTGTTAAGACTTACGGCATACACAATGCAGATGGTATTGATTTAGCTAATAGTGATACAGCAAATATATTCAACAGCTATTTTGATAATGGAGATGATTGTATAAATCTTAATTCAGGCTATGGTCAAGATGCAGTTAAAGAGAATATGCCTGATAATAATATAAGAATATTCAACTCAAACACTGGTCGTGGTCATGGCGGTGTAGTTTTTGGTAGTTACACTGGCTCATGGATTCAAAATGTTTCTGTTGAGGATTGTGATTTTAATGGAACAAATATAGGACTTAGATTTAAGACAAGCAAAAACATAGGTGGAGGAGCTAGATTTGTAAAGGTAAGAGATATTACTATGGAGAACATTGTTAATGATGCAATATCTTTTGATAGTAATTATGGATTAACTCCTGTTGATAATCCAGCACCAGTACCTGGATATTTCCATGATATAGATGTATCAAATGTTACTTGTCAAAAGGCTGGTGGTTATGGAATATGGGTTAATGCACTTCCATCACAATATAATTCAAACATAAACTTAAACAATATTACATTAAACAGTTGTAAAAAGGGTGCATCTATAAATTATCTTCAAAACAGTACATTTACTGGGGTTAATTTTGTTAATAGTGGAGCAGCACCATGGACAAGTTCAAATACTAATAATGTTAATTACGTTAATTGTACACCAAGTCCTCAAGCAGCTAAAAAAGGCAAATAAGGAGATAGTAAAATGAATAACAAAAGATTAAAAAGTATTTTAGCAGCATCAATGTTTCTTTTTAGCATGACAGCATTTACAAACATTAAAGCCAATGCAAGTGTATTAATGAATCAACCTCAAAGCTTAGAGGTTCCAACTTTAGGATATACAGATACACAGGTGACACTTATATGGGATAAACCTGCTGATTATTCAAATGTTGCAAGCTATAATGTTTATAAGGATGGACAATTTGTAGCTAATACAACTAATCTTAATTATACAGTTACAGGTTTAAATCCAAGTACTAAATACAAATTTACAATTAAAGCAAGGCTTAAGGATAATACAGAATCAAAGGAGAGTAAGATTGTAGAGCAAAGAACAGCTAAAGACGCTCAGATTTTTGATGTAACTAAATATGGAGCAGTAGGAGATGGCAAAACTTTAAATACAGATAAGATTCAGGCTGCAATAAATGCTTGTACAGATGGCGGAATTGTTGTTATTCCACAAGGAACCTTTTTATCAGGAGCACTTAATTTAAAAAGTAACATGTCACTTAGAATAGATGGAACACTTCTTGGAAGTGATAACCCTGATGATTATGCATTTACAAGCAAGAGATTTCCATACTATTCAACTAATAATTATATGGGACTTATAAATGCTTACACTGAAAATTATGGTAGTATATCGAATGTAAAAGTTTATGGGAGCGGTACTGTAAGTGGTGGAAGTTATAATGGAGGAAAGCTTACTACGCTTGGACAGATTCAAACAAATTTAAAGGGAGACAAGGGTAGAAGTGATTTAATTACAGCAAAAGGTGTAAATGGTTTTTATCTTGGAGGACTTACTTTAATAAATCCATCTGAACATACTATATTTGTAAGTTATAGTAAGAAGATAACTGTAGATGGAATTTCAGCAAAGACATATGGAATTCATAATGCAGATGGTATTGACATAGCTACAAGTCAGCACACTAACATATTTAACAGTTATTTCGATAATGGAGATGATTGTATAAATCTTAATGCAGGCTATGGACAAGATGCTGTAAATGATCCAAATTCAGCAGACAGTTATTTAAGAATATTCGATTGTACAACTAAAAGAGGACACGGTGGAGTAGTTTTCGGAAGTTATACTGGTGCGTGGATTAAAGATGTTTCTGTTGAAGATTGTGATTTTAATGGAACAAATATAGGTCTTCGTTTTAAAACCAGTAAAGAGATAGGCGGAGGAACTAAAAATGTTGTTGTAAGGGATGTTACTATGGAAAACATAGTTAATGATGCAATATCCTTTGATAGCAATTATGGATTAACACAGGTTGATAAACCAGCAGCTGTTCCAGGATATTTTAAAAATGTTAATATATCAAATGTTACATGTAAGGGTGCTGGTGGCTATGGAATATGGGCAAATGCTCTCCCAAGTCAGTACAACTCGAATATACAGCTAAATAACATAAATTTAGATTCATGTAAGAATGGCGCATCAATAAATTATTTGAAGAACAGTGTGTTTAATAACGTTACATTTACAAATAGTGGAGTTAATCCATGGACAAGTTCTAATACAACAAATGTTAAATACATTAACTGTTCACCACAAAATTAATAAATAGTATTTATATTTAAAGACAGCATTTATAACGAGTATAGATGCTGTCTTTTTGATGTGTAAATATTGTAGTCACTATAAATTTAAGCTGTAATCAGAGTAAATAAATTGATATAATCATATATAATATTAAAAGTTTTAGGTGAACAAGTAGAGGAGAGTGTATTTGTGAAAAAGCGGTGGATAGTTTACATTATAATAGGGATTGTATTTGGCATATTTGATTTTTTTTATCAAGAAGTTACTGTAGGGGCATTAAAAAATTCGCATTTATTACTTTTTATAATAGATTGGGCAGTTTGGTTAGTTCCAGCTATACCTATAGTTATATATGAAACTAAAATTTCTAATTCTAGAAAAGCAGCGGTGTTTTCTAATGTTCTAGTGTGGAGCTTAGCAATTGTATCATACTCTCTATACATGATTTTCAAGCTGGTTTTTATAGGACAAACATCTATGAAATTTTTATACATATCTAATTATAGAGATAAATTTTATATTAGCAATGTGGAGAGCTTTTTTGTGGGTAGTGTTTGGACTGAAATTTATAGCTGGCTTCCTGTGGCTATAATTGGAGGGGCTGTTACAGGTTTTTTGATAAATTATTTATATTTAAGAATAAGGAAGCAAAGAATATAAATCCTAATTTTTGTATTATAAATGAGAGGTGAATACTATGTCGGTAATAAAGAATAAGTATCCTATATTAGAGCGTGATACAGACAAATTAGCGGTGATAATGGCAAATAGCGCAGGTGAAAAGAACTTACCACAAAAATGTGTTTTTGCTTTTTTAGGTGAGACTATTGAAAATTATGCTAGTAAAATTCACGCAATAAAAATAGATGAATACGAATCTATTATAAGAAGGTATCCAGTCTATAAAACAATATATAAGGGAGAAAAGGTGTGTTTCTGTGAGTCTCCAGTTGGTGCGGCGGCTTCAGTTCAGATGTTAGAATTTTTAATATCAAGAGGAGTCAATGAAATTATAGCCTGTGGTAGTGCTGGTGCTCTTCTTGATTTTGATGAAAATGAAGTAATAATACCAGTAAAAGCACTAAGAGACGAAGGAACTTCTTATCATTATTTAGAGCCATCAAGGGAGATTGGACTTAATTCTAAAGCAATTGAAGCTATTAAAAAGGCAAGTAATAAACTAGGGCTTAAGTATGTAGAGGGAAAAACTTGGTCAACAGATGGATTTTTTCGTGAAACTAGAGAAATGGTTAAGTATAGGATAGAAGAAGGCTGTATAGTAGTTGAGATGGAATGTTCTGCTTTAGCTGCTTGTGCTAGTTTTAGAAATAGTGTATTTGGACAAATCCTTTTTACTGCGGATACTTTAGCAAATTTAGATAGCTATGATAGAAGAGCTTTTGGAATTTCAGCACATGAGATGGTTTTGAAATTGGCTTTTGAAGCTGTTACCATGTAGGAGTGGGTTACACAACTAATTAGTTGTACAATACCCATCCTTAGGAAGTTTAATTTTAGTCTTCATTAATAATTTCTATAATATCTCCTGCTTTGATTCTTCCACCAGTTATTACTCTGGTAAATATACCTTCTTTAGGCATTATGCATTGACCAACTTTATTTTTTATGGCACATCCAGTATGGCATTCTTTACCTATTTGAGTTACTTCATGAATAGTTCGTCCAATTTTTAATTTAGTTCCAACAGGAAGTGTGTATAATACTATACCTTCTGTAGTTATGTTCTCGGCAAATTTTCCAAAGCTTAAATCCATAACGCCCAGAGCTGTCATTTTATCTATACTTTCCTTTGCTAAAAGGCTCACCTGTCTATGCCATTTTCCAGCATGAGCATCATCCTTAAGCCCATAATCTTCAATAAATTCACCTTCATTAATGGGAGTTTTTACTACTCCTTTTTTGTCGCTAATGTTAATTGATACGACTTTTGCCATAATGCATTTCTCCTTATTTATATTCTTTATAAAAATCTCCGCTTCTTCCGCCAGTTTTTTTTACTAGAGTTATATTATCAATAATCATTTCCTTATCAACTGCTTTGCACATATCATAAATAGTTAGAGCAGCAGCTGATACTGCTGATAGTGCTTCCATTTCAATACCAGTCTTTCCTACAGTTGAAACTTCAGCTTCTATTTCAATATAGTTATCAAAAATTTTAAAGTTAATATCTGAACCTGTGATTATAATATTATGACACATAGGAATCAGATCAGCTGTTTTTTTTGCCCCCATTATTCCAGCAACTTGAGCGACAGCTAGAACATCTCCCTTTTTTATACCATTGTCTTTAATTAATTTAATAGTTTCTTTTTGTAATCGTATTTTTCCCTTTGCTACAGCAGTTCTAACAGTGTCTTTTTTTTCGCTTACGTTTACCATTCTAGCTCTGCCATTATCATTAAAATGTGTTAACTCCATAAAGTTATCCTCCTATTTCTGACATTTGCCTATATATATACCTGCCATCTTCCAAATAATGTTCTTTAGGTTTGTTAATTATTATATCCTGTATAAAATCATCAATATTTTTTCCTGCTAATATTAACTTTCTAATATCAAACTCTGTATTAGAATGAAGACAGGGTTTGAGTTTACCATCAGCTGTAAGCCTAATTCTATTACAGTTACTACAAAATTTACAGGATATAGGATTTATAAGTCCAATACGTCCTTTGGCACTAGGTAAACTATAGTATTTTGCTGGTGATGATATATCTAGTGGTGCTACTTCAATTAAGTTAGGAACCTTTTTAAAAACTATATGGTTATTAAGGTACTTTGAAAGTGACCAATCTTTAAGTGTTCCTATAGGCATAAGTTCAATAAATCGTACATCTATATCTTCATATTTAGTTAAATTAATAAAGCTTATAATGTCTTCTTCATTAAAGTTCTTCATTAATACTACATTTAGTTTTATAGGAGATAGACCAGCTTTTTTAGCAGCTTCGATTCCCTTTAAAACCATTTTTAGACTACCACCTTTTGTTATCTCAAAATACTTTTTTGAATCTAAGGTATCAAGACTTACGTTTACGCGATTAAGTCCAGCAGACTTTAAATCTTTAGCATATTTACTTAATAGCAGTCCATTAGTAGTCATAGCTAAATCTTTTATGCCATCTATTTCGTGAATTTTTTCAACTATTGTAAGAATATCATTTCTTACAAGCGGCTCACCGCCAGTTATACGTACTTTATCTACGCCAGTTTTAACAAAGCCCTTTACAATTGTACATATTTCTTCTAATGTAATATTATTATTTTTTTTATTTGAGATTGTATATGGTCTACAGTATTTACAATTTAGATTGCAATTGTCTGTAACAGATACTCTTAAATAATTTATTTTTCTACCATAAGAATCAAGCATACGTCCCTCTTTTCTCACAAAGTTTTACCTTTAGTATTTAAAAATCTATATAATTCTGCTTTTGTATTAATATTAGTGAACATCTCTAAATTATTAGAGTATGCCCTTGCTTCATATTCTTCAACATAAAAGGTATCTATACTGTCAACTAGAGACAGCATAGATTTCTTGTTCCCTTTTAATAGATTTTCTATTGTATTTATAATACTTATATTATAAAAAGCATTAAAGGGTTCAATACCTTTATTAGTTTTTGTAATACAAGCATTACTTTTCTTTTCAAGGAGTTTTTTTTTCATAAATCTTATATAAGGAAGACTTACGTTAGGCATATCACAAGCAATAAAATAAGCATATTCACTTTGACTACTTTTAAGAGCTGAATGAATACCAGATAAAGGTCCCATAGAGGGAAGTTCATCAGTTTTTATTCTAAATGGTGGATTGCTATATTTATAAGGTTTATTAGTAATAACTAAAACGTCATTAAATTCTTTTTTTAGGATTTCATAAAGAACATCTACAATAACGTTATTTTGTATTTCCATGAATTGCTTATCGAAGCCCATACGACTACTTTTACCACCGGCTAATATGACTGCAGTACCAAAATATTTCATTTTTTAAATTTACACCATTCTTCCTAAGCTTTCAGCAGTTTTATTTCTTTTTTCATCTATGATTTCCTTTAGTTTATCAGCTTCTATAAAATTAAGAGCTTTTGTTGGGCATACCTCTACGCAAGCAGGACCTCTTTCTCTACCATCACATAAATCACATTTGTTTGCAATAACTCGTCCTTTATTTTCGAGAGTTCCTTCATTTTTTTGTTTAAGTCCAGCTTGTAATACTATTTTACCATCTTTTTTATCTTCAATCATATCTATTGCACCAAAAGGACAGGCCACAACACAAGATTTACAGCCTATACAGGTATCTTCATTTATTAATATTTTTCCGTCCTTGTTATATATTGAACCATTTGGACATGCATTTGCACAAGGAGCATCTTCGCAATGTCTACATTGAATAGGTGCACTTACATTATCAGTTTTTATAACCTTAAGGCGAGGATTAAATTTTAAGAGATCTTTTTTCTTTACTAATATGTCACCATCAGAGTGTGCCATAACACAAGCAGCTTCACAGGTTCTACATCCTATACATTTTTTTGAATTTGCTATTACAAAACTATTCATTTTTTTTCCTCCTTAAACTATCTTTTTGTATATTGTGTGTGTAATAAATGATGAGATTTTTTGCCTAAAGGCGCTCCAAGAAATTCTTTATAAATCTTCTTTACATAAGGGTTTTCATGGGATTTCCTTATAGGTAGATTTTTATCATGTTCAAACATAGAGGTTCTTCTACTTATATAAGCTTTTTCTCTATCCTCTACGGTAAAGAATTTAGGCTGTCCACCACCACTAATACAGCCTTTTGGGCAAGTCATTACTTCTATAAAATGATATTTACACATACCATTTTTAACACTTTCTAAAATTTGAACTATATTCTTAAGACCACATACAACAGCCACTTTAAGAGTAATATTTCCAATTGTAATAGAGGCATCTATAATCCCTTCTGTTCCTCTAACCTCCTCTAGATCAAGTTTTGGAATTTCTTCTTTTGTGATTAGGGAATACCCCGTTCTTAATGCTGCTTCCATAACACCGCCTGTGACTCCGAAGATATTACCAGCACCACTATATTTTCCAAGGGGAGTATCAAAATTTTCATCTTTTAAGTTTTTAAAATCTATTCCTTTTGCCTTTATTAATTGGGCAAGTTCTCTTGTTGTAATAATAGCATCTACATCTTTATAGCCGCTTGCTATCATTTCTGGTCTGTCACACTCAAACTGTTTGCAGGTACAGGGCATTACTGCAACGCTGTATATTTTTTCACTTTTAACACTATCAAGTTTAGCGCCATAGGTTTTAAATATTGAACCTGCCATTTGTTGAGGTGATCTGCAACTTGAAAGGTGGTTTAAAAGTTCTGGATAAGTTTGTTCTATATATTTTACCCATGCAGGACAACAGGAAGTAAACATTGGAAGATTTTCTCCTGAGGTAACTCTACGTACAAGTTCACTTCCCTCTTCCATAATAGTTAAATCTGCTGCAAAATTTGTATCATATACTTTGTCAAAGTTAAGTAGACGAAGAGCAGCGGCAAGTTTCCCTGGAGTTAGACTTCCAGAGGGAAAACCAAATTCTTCTGCTAAAGAGACTCTAACAGCTGGTGCACATTGAACTATTTTATAAAGTTCTTTATCTTTTAGTTTTACTTCAACATCTGTTATTTTTCCTTCATAAAAAGCTGCGAACATTGGCTCATTAACTGTTTTAAGTATTTTTCTTTCATTTTTTTTCTGTTCTGTATACATGGAGTAAGATGAACAAATTTGTACACATTGTCCACAGGAAACGCAAATATCACTATCAATATTTTGAGGCTCTCCCTTTTTTCCTTTTATAGCATTTACAGGACAAACTATTTTGCATTGCTCACATCCTGTACATAAATTTTTATCTATTTTAACCAATGTGAAGCCTCTTTCTATTTAATTAAAGTTTTAGTGTATAACCTAGATAGCAGGTAAGTTTTCTACTGCTATACTGTTTTTGGATTTCTTATCTTCATCAACATTAAAAACTCTCAATGCTTTTTTAGGACAGGCTTTTACACAAGCTTGTTCATCTTTTGCTTTACACATATCACATTTTAAAGCTACATTTTTTCCTTGTTCATTTTTGCCTATTTCAATTGCACCAAAAGGGCATGCAACGGTACAAAGTTTACACCCAACGCACTTGCTTTCATCAACTACAATTATATTATCTTCTTCTCTAATTGCACCTAAGGCACATGCTTTTGCACAAGGTGCGTCTTCACAATGTCTGCATTGCACAGGGGCTTTTCCTTCATTAGTTTTTATAACATGAATTCTTGATACTAAATTTTTTCTCATATTGCCGATAGTAGTTTCTTGGCTATTGTGTGCCTTATGACATGCCATTTCACACATTTTACACCCAACACATTTTTTAGCGTCTGCTATTACAAAAGAATTACATTTCATAGTTTTTCACCACCTAATTATTTTCAATTCTAAAATTATTAGCATATATATTCATTTTATTTCCACGTACAAAGCCCACTAAAGTTATATTAAGCTGATTAGCTAATGCCACAGAAAGACTTGTGGGTGCAGACTTTGAGATTATTATTGGAATTTCAAGCTTTGCTGCCTTTAATATCATTTCAAGGGAGACTCGTCCGCTTAATATTACTATTTTATCTTTTAAATAAAGTTTTTTAACAATAGCTTCACCAATTACTTTATCAAGGGCATTATGTCTTGCTACGTCCTCATATACTATAAGCATATCTTTATTACTACAAAGAGCAACGCAATGAACTCCTCCAGTTTTTTTAAATACTTCTGAATAATCAAGATCTTTCTTCATAAACTCGAAGATTTTAGAAACGGAAATAGTAGTATTACTTTCTACAGGGTTACAGTTTAATGACTTTAAAAAATTTTGAATTCCTGTTGTATTGTTGGATTTTATATTTTCTAAATCTATTTTTTTAGAAAAGAACCTTTCTTCGCTAACTCCATTTTGTGTAGATACATAAGCCATGCCTTTTTCTTCGTTTAAATCTATAGAACTGATATCATCAATACTTTTTATTAAACCTTCTGTTCTTAAAAAACCTATAGCTAATGATTTTAAGTTTTCGGGGCTGCAAAGAAGGGTTGCAAGTTTTTTCTTATTCAAAAATATGGTCAATGGATATTCACGAACTAAAAGCTCATCTATTTGGGATTCTCTTCTATCTTCTATTTTATAAACTTTACATGTTTGTGTTTTATTCATTTTGAAAACTTCTCTCTTTTATAAATTTTTCTTCTATAAAGCCTGCTATTTTTTCTATGTCGTTTATATCTAACTGAATTAAATTAATATCTAGAGCCTCATTTGTAGCGATTGCTACAAATGAGTTCTTATTTTTTGCAGTACTATAAATTAATTCGGAATTTACTTCTTTTCTATAGACTTCTATTTTAGGATAATCATTATTTTTATAGCCTTCTATTATTATTAAATCTTGGTAGCCAAACATTGAAATAATATCTTTAAGTTCTTTTTCTTCTTTTAAGTTTTCAATTAGTGCTAATTTGTCCTTTGAAGACACTATTGTTACATCTGCACCTGCTTTTGAAAATCTATAGCTATCTTTTCCTTCTTTATCAATTTCAAATTTATGAGCATCATGTTTTAGAACACCAATACTATAATTTCTAGTTTTTAGAACTTTAATAATACCTTCTATAAGAGTTGTTTTACCTGTATTTGATTGCTTAGCGATTATTGAAACTATAGGGACAGTTCCTTTTTTAAAATAAATACTTTCCATATAAAAATTCTCCTACATTAGCTTTATTACTTTCTTTTGGCAGTATTACTACACCATTGGCCTTTGTTGAAGTCATTAATGCATTAGAACTTTGAGAGCCAATTTTGTAGGCAATATTTTTTCCGTTTTTATTTTCAATTCTTACAAGTATGTATTTATCTCTTCCGGTTTTTCCTTTGAAACAATCACCTAACATTACAGGAAAAAGTTCTTTTTTATTGTATTTATTCATTATTTTTTCTATAGCAGGTTTTATAAATTCCTCAAAGGTTATTAATGCTGATAATGGGTTGCCAGGTAGACTAAAAATGTATTTATTATTAAATTTCCAAAAGCTTATTGGTTTTCCTGGTTTAATTGCTACTGAGGAAAATAGTTCTTCACAATTAAGTTCTCCTAAGACCTGAGAAGTAAAATCATAATCTCCAACAGAAGCGCCACCTGAAGTTATTATAATATCTGAAGCTTCAAGAGCGTTTTTTATACTATTTTTTAGTACTTCTTTTTCATCCTTAATAATCCCATAGGATAAGCTTTTAGCACCTGTTTTTGCTATTAGTGCTTTTAAAGTATGTTCGTTACTATTTCTTATTTTTCCTAAGGTAAGATTGTTAGTTATATCAACTAATTCATCACCAGTTATAATAAGGCATACTACGGGCTTTTTATATACATTTACTGAGCTATAACCTAAAGATGCAAGCATTCCAATTTCCATTGGCCTAATACATTGATTTTTCTTTAAAGCAATTTGTCCTACTTCTATTTCCTCACCTTTTTTTATTATGTTTAGACCTTCTGATAAATTTTCAGGTACAGTAAGTTTAGAACCATTTACTTTAACCTTTTCGATTTGTATAACACAATCTGCGCCTGCTGGAACAGGGGCACCTGTCATGATTTTATAGGCTTCACCATTATGGACAACTCCATTAAAAAAATCGCCAGCCTTTATTGTTTTAATTATATTAAAGGTTAAATTCTCTTTTGTAGTGTCAGAACTTTTTATTGCGTATCCATCCATGGCTGATTTATTAAAGGGAGGCAAATAATCCTTTGAATATATATCATCTGCTAAAACCATATCTAATGAGTTTTCTAAAGAGACAGTTTCTGTTCCTATAGGTTTTACAGTATTTAAAATTAAGTTTAAAGCTTCTTCTTTTGAAATCATTTTATATCAATCCCCATATCTTTTCTTAGCTTAGAATACTTGTTTATTAATTCTTCTTCTGCTTTCTTTTGATTATCTATTCTTTCAACTCTAACAGCACAATATTTAAATTCTGGAGTTTTAGAAATTGGATCTAGGCTTCCTATTGTAAGTTCATTGCATGCACCAATCCACCATTGGTAAGTCATATAAGTTGCGCCTTTTTTAGTTCGTCCACTAATCCAAGCTCTGCTTATTACTTTACCCCTTTTTGATGAAACTGTTACTAATTCCTGATCTTTTATTCCAAGTTCTTTTGCATCTTCTATACTCATTTGAATATATCCTGGCTCATCAGCTAAATTTTGAAGCGCACGACAATTTCCTGTCATAGTTCTTACAGAATAATGACCTACTTCTCTAACTGTTGAAAGTACTAATGGATAGTCTTTACTAATTTTTTCAGCAGGTTCTCTCCACTCAGTTGCAAATAATTTACCCTTTCCATTTTCAGTGGCAAATTTGTTTTCAGCATATAGATAAGGAGTACCGTTATCCGCTTGTGATGTACAAGGCCATAAAACAGTTCCTTGCTTTTCCATTTTTTCATAACTTGCACCAGCGAATTTAGGTGAAAGACTTCTCATTTCATCCCAAATTTCTTTTGTATCCTTATATTTCATTGGATATCCCATAGCTGTTGAGATTAAAGAAATTATTTCCCAATCTGGTTTTGCATCGCCAATTGGATCTACTGCTTTTCTTATTCTTTGAAAGCCTCTATCAGCAGAGCTATAAACACCATCATGTTCACCCCAAGAGGTTGCTGGAAGTACAACATCAGCATGAAGGGCTGTTTTATTCATAAATATGTCTTGCACAATTACGAATTCCATCTTGTCTAATGCCTCACGAATTTCTTCTGCATCAGGATCACTCTGTACAGGATCTTCACCAAATATATAGTATGCTTTTAATTTGTCTTCCTCTAAAACTAGCTTTGGCACTTCAGTTAAAACATAACCATTTTCCTTTGGTAGTTTAACACCCCAAGCTTTTTCAAACTTTTCTCTAATTTTTTTATCTATAACCTTTTGATAGCCGGGGAAATAGTTTGGGAGAACTCCCATGTCACAAGTTCCTTGAACATTATTTTGACCTCTTACTGGTCCAATACCAACGCTTTCACGTCCAAAGTTTCCTGTTAGTAAAGCTATGGAGGCAAGACCTTTTACAACATCAACAGCTTGTGAAAATTGACACACTCCCATTCCGTAGAGAATCATAGCATTTTTTGCTTTAGCATAACTTCGCATAGCACGTCTTATATCTTCAGCTTTAACTCCTGTTATTTTTTCTGCATATTCTGGAGTGTATTTTGCTACTGTTTTTTTATATTCTTCAAAACCTTCAGTATAGTTTTTCACATACTCTTCATCATATAAGTTTTCTTCAATAAGTACATTTCCAAAAGAATTAACTATTGCCATATTAGTTCCATTGTTTAGTTGAAGCCATTGGTCTGAAAGTCTTACAGTATCTGTTTTTCTTGGATCTGTTACAATTACCTTTGCGCCATTAGATTTAGCTTCTACAATTCTTTTTGCAACAATCGGATGAGTTTCTGTAGGATTATAGCCAAATACAAATATTAAATCTGCATTGTTTATTTCAGGAATTGAGTTAGACATAGCACCATCACCTAAAGAATAACTAAGTCCTGCAACAGAGGGGCCGTGACAAACTCTTGCGCAATGGTCTATGTTATTTGTTCCTATAGCAGCTCTCATAAATTTTTGCATTACATAATTAGATTCATTTCCTGGTCCTCTTGCAGAACCTGTTCCCATTATTGCATCTGGTCCATATTTTGCTTTTATTTTTATTAGGTTTTCTGCTGTGAACTTTACAGCTTCATCCCAACTCACTTCTTCTAATTCACCATTTTTTCTGATCATTGGTTTCTTTATTCTTTTTGTTAAAAGCTGAGGATCATTTAAGAAGTCCCAACCATAGTATCCTTTTAAACATAAACTTCCTTTATTATTTGTTCCATCAGCTGGTTCTGCTCTTACAATTTCACCATCTTTAACAACTAGGTATAGGTTACATCCTGTGCCACAATAAGGACAGACTGTTAATACTTTTTTCTCCATGTCATTTATCTCCTTTTTCAATTTTATTAAAAACAAAAAACCAGCATAAACATACTTTCTCTGTGAAATAGCACGTTCATACTGGTTTATTTATAAGCTAAGATAAATCTTTCTTAAAAAATCTAACCATTTTAACTTTTATATTAACTTTATATTAATTTCTATTGTTCTTTCTTTATTTTTGAAATTATATATTTTCCAAGCATACTGAAAGCCTTGTCCTAATTCCGCTTTTACATCATCATAAAAGCTTTTTTCCAAATGAGGCTTCATAACCTTCCAGTAGTTAGTAACTAAATCTGTTGCTCCCTCATCTACCAATATTTCAGATAAGTTTGAAAGAATACCTTTTATTTCTATGTTGAAGTTGTTATCATCTATGATTTTTACTTTAACATAGTCTGGTCCTTTGCCTCTATAATGTTTTACTATTTTGACCACAAGTCTCTTTATTCTTTCTTGAAATTCAGTTTTTTCATATTTTTGTAACATAAATAACACTTCTTTTTACGTTAATAGCTATAAAAATTTCATTTTATAGTTTACTTCATTTTAATATTTTAGTCTGGATTAGTCAATTAGTATAAATCTAAAATTTACTCATAAAGTTTTATATAATTCTAAATTAATCCAAAAATTTATGATATTTTCTCATTTTCTCTAAAAATCGAAAGCTTTCTGTATTTTTTTGTTTATTGCAATTTTGATAAAATAAGCATAATATAATATTAAAGTTTTAAATATAGGAGGAAAAAATGATTAAAACGGCAATCTTGACTATTAGTGATAAGGGATATTCTAAGGAAAGAGAAGATTTAACAGGACCGTCAATAGCAAAAATTCTTCCTGAAGATTCCTATACAGTAGAATATTTTAAAATAATTCCCGATGAAAAGGATATTATTATAAAAGAATTAAAGCATTTATGTGATGATGTTAAAATCAATCTGATTTTGACTAATGGTGGTACTGGCTTTTCAAAACGAGATATTACTCCAGAAGCAACTCTTGAAGTGGTAGAAAAATTAACCCCAGGTTTTAATGAGGTTATGAGAGCCGAGTCATTAAAAATTACACCACATGCTATGCTTTCTAGAGCGGTAAGTGGTATACGCAAATCCAGTATAATAATAAATTTGCCGGGAAGTCCTAAAGGAGCTGTGGAAAATTTGCAAGCAATATTAAGTGCTATTCCTCATGGCGTGAAGATTTTGACAGGAGAAGCCTCTGAATGTGCTAAACTAAGAGAGTAATAAGAGTCTATTTTAAGTTGATTTATAATAAAAGCTTTATACATTTTTCAAATTTATTTAGTTGTAATACATTAAAGAAAGGATTTATAGTTTTGAGAAATTGTTTTAAAAAACATGTTAATTTTGCTTTGATACTTTTAGTTTTATTACTGCTTTTTATATTTTTGATTTCTTTTAAAATGGGAAGATATTCTATTAAAATTTCTGATGTATTATATGCTTTTTATACAAGTTTAATGGGACATCCTAACAGTATATCCACAACAATGAGTACTGTGATTTTTAATATTCGTCTCCCAAGAATACTAGCTGCTCTTTTAATTGGAGCTTCCCTTGCACTGGCTGGAGTAACTTATCAAGGATTATTCAGAAATCCAATGGCATCTTCTGATATACTTGGGGCTTCTGCAGGAGCAAGTTTTGGCGCAGCTGTTGCGCTTTTACTTTCTTTAAATTTATTTGCAGTTCAAATATCAGCTTTTATTTTTGGAATGCTAGCTGTTATCATTGTTTTTTTTATCAGTAGATTTATAAGTCATAATAACAATATGATTCTGATTTTAGTATTAATTGGACTTGTTGTTTCATCTTTATTCCAATCTTTTGTATCTATAATAAAGTATGTTGCTGATCCAGACAGCAAACTTCCAGCTATAACTTTTTGGCTTATGGGAGGACTTTCAAACATAACTTTTAAAAATATAGTGATGATTTTACCAGCATTTATTATTGGAACTGTGCCCATATTTATGCTTAGATGGCGTCTTAACGCGTTAACCTTTGGAGAAGAAGAGGCTAAAGCCCTTGGCGTTAATGTAGAAAAAATAAGAATTATTTTAATATTTTGTTCTACAATACTAACTACTTCGTCTGTAGCAATTGGAGGTATTATTGGTTGGGTTGGACTTGTGATTCCACATGTTGCAAGGATACTTGTGGGATCAAACTATAAGAAACTTGTACCTTGTTCAATTTTACTTGGAGCAAGTTATCTTTTGTTAATTGATGATTTAGCAAGAAGCATGTTTTCTATGGAAATACCAATTGGTATACTAACGTCACTTATAGGTGCTCCATTTTTTATTATTATTTTGCTAAAAAGAAAGGATAAATTTATATGAAATTAGAGCTTAAAACTTTATCCTGTGGATATAAAGAAAATTTAATAGTTAACCAAATTTCTTTGAAAATAATTTCTGGGGAAATAGTTTGCTTACTTGGACCTAATGGCGTTGGAAAAACAACTTTATTTAAAACCATTCTTGGTTTTTTGAAATCCAAGAATGGAGAGATCTTATTGGATGGTGAGGATATTACTAAGTTTTCTAGAGAAAAACTGGCTAAATTAATAGCATATGTCCCACAAGCGCATACTCCTCCTTTTTCTTTTAAGGTAATAGATGTTGTAATAATGGGGAGAACAGCACACTTAAAAACCTTTGAAGCTCCAAAGAAAATTGATTATGAAATAGCTGAAAAAGCATTAGAGGATTTAAATATTGGATACTTAAAGGATAAGTCATATACAAATATAAGTGGCGGTGAAAGGCAGCTAGTTTTAATTGCAAGAGCTCTTACTCAAGAACCTAAACTTTTGGTTATGGATGAGCCTACTTCAAATTTAGATTTTGGAAATCAAATAAGAGTGCTTGCCCAAATAAAAAGGCTCTCAGAAAAAGGATTAGGGGTATTAATGACCTCACATTCTCCAGATCATGTATTCTTGTGTTCATCAAAGGTAGTATTACTCCAAAGAGATAATAAGTTTACAGTTGGAACAATTGATGAAGTTATGACAGAAGAAAATTTATCGTCGTGTTATGGTGTTAAGATTAAAATTATTTCCACAAATATTAATGGTGCTGTTGTAAAATCTTGTATTCCAATGTTAAATACCGACGAAGGAAAAGGAGTTTTTAAATGAAAAAAATTAAAATTTTATCCAGTGTAATGGTTACATTACTTTTATTTACTGGTTGTAGCAATACTTCAAATAGTACAGATTCAACAAAAAAAAGTACAAAAAAAAATGCTTTTCAAACAATAACTGATAGTTCAGGGAAAAAAGTTAAAGTGCCTACTAAGATATCAAAAGTAGCTGATTCTTGGAAAGCTCATAATGAAATATTACCTGTATTAGGCGCAGGTGATAAAATAATTTCAACGTCTTTAACAAAGAAAAATCAACCCTGGTTATACAAAGTAAATCCAACTATGAATAAAGCAACATCAACTTTCGGTACAACCTTTAATGCAGAGGAATTATTAAAAAATAAGCCTGATATAGTTTTTTCAGCTGATTCAGATACCTTTAAGGATAAAATCTCCAGCATTGGATTACCAGTAGTTACAGTATCGTTTAAGGATTTTGATTCAATGAAAAAATGTATCTCTTTAACTGGAAAAATTCTTGGAGGGAATGCCGTTCTTCGTGCAAATAAATACAATACATATTTAGATAAGAAATTAAAAATAGTAAAAGGTATTACTTCTCAAATACCAGATAACAGTAAACCGAAAGTACTGCATCTTCAATCATTGACGCCACTAAAAGTTGATGGGAGCAATACTATAATTAATGATTGGATTGAAGCCGCTGGTGGAATAAACTCTGCGAAGGAAATAAATGGGAACATGAAGGAAATTTCTACAGAACAAATTTTAAAATGGAATCCTGATGTTATTATAGTTGGTGCAAATGGAACTCCAGCGGATTTAAATATACTTTTAAAAGATTCTAGGTTACGAAATGTACCTGCTATAAAAAATAATAGAGTGTATCAAAATCCAGCAGGTGCTTTCGATTGGGATCGTTACGGATGTGAAGAGGCATTACAAGTTCAATGGGCAGCTAAAATGTTATATCCTTCAAAGTTTAAATCTTTAGATATGGTTTCTGAAACTAAGTATTTTTATAAAACATTCCTAAATTATAATCTTACTACTGATCAGGCAAATAGAATATTAAAAGCTGAAACACCTGAAAATTAAAGTAAAAAGAGCATTACGAAACTAATTAAGTTTTCGTAATGCTTTTTTTTATTTACCAAAGTTTTGGAATATAGTTTTTACATTAGGTACAACGTAAGCGCTGCCGCCTTTGCCTTTTACATTTTCGTACATTTCAAGTACAAGAAGTTTTGGATTACTTGGATTTACAGCTATAAACCATCCATTTTCTGTTCCATTAGTATCTGTCTGAGATTTTTTTATTTCAGCGGTACCAGTTTTGCCAGCCAGAGGTAAGTCAGCCATATACGCACCATGCCCTGTGCCTTCTGGACTAGAAACTACTTGTGTAAGGTCATTTAATATAGTATTTACAGTATCAGACTTAAAGGCACCTTGTACCAGAACTTTTCCTTGCGCTGCTTTACTGGAATCTAAATATGGAGCAATTATGTTTCCGTTATTCACAAAAGCTGTATAAATTGAAGCAAGCTGAACGGGATTCATAAGAACTTCACCTTGTCCGTAACCTGAATCTGCAAGTTGAATATCATCTTTAATGGAACCGTTAGAAGTTATTTTTGAAGGTTCAAGTCCATATTCAAATGGGAAATTATCACCTATTGAAAGTTTCTTTGTTTCTGATAAAAAGTTATCTTTTCCAATGCTAAGAGCTGTTTTAGCAAAATATATATTATCTGAATGTACAAGGGCGTTTACAAGATTAGCAGGTTCAGAGTAAGCTTCATCACGAGTAACGGAATAATTTCCCCAGCTGCTGTTTTCTTGCCACTTAAGTCCTGAAATCTTTTTATCTTCATCTATATTTAATTTTCCTAAATCAAGTGCCATAGCAGCAGTTATTGGTTTAAAGGTTGAACCAGGAGCAAAGGTTGTCTTAAAACGATTTAAAAGCGGTTTATTTGCATCGTTCTGAAGTGAGTTCCACTTATCGCTAGACATACCTAAAATAAAATCATTAGGATTATAAGAAGGAGCACTTACAAGAGCAAGCACAGCACCCGTTTTTGGATTTAGTGCAACAGAAGCACCAGAATCAGATTTATATTCGTCGTATAAAGCACCTTGCAGATTAGTGTCTATAGTTAAGTTAATATCTTTTCCGTTTTTAGGAGCTTTCTTAGCTATGGTTTTTACTTTTTTGTTATAATTATTGTCTATATAGATTTCAGCTCCATCAGTAGCTTTTAACTGATTTTCATATATTTTTTCAAGACCGGCTTTTCCAATTACACTGTCTCTGCTGTAGCCTTTTGTTTTTAACTTCTTTAGTTCATCAGCACTTATATTTTGAACATAACCTGTTAACATTGCAGCTTTTTCTTTTAGAGGATAAACTCTAGCTGGTGTTTTGGTAATCATAATTCCTGGTATTTTTAAAAGATTTGACATTTTATCAGTATCGTCAGCGGATAGTTTAGCTATAGATATAAACATATCAGGTTGAACGTAGGAAGCTGAAAGTTTTTTTGTAATGTCATTGGCATCAATATTTAAAATGCTGGCAATTTGCTTTTTTGAATTTTCAACGTCACCAGTAAACTTTTGAGGTACAATACCAACGTTTTCTATGTAGCTATTTTGAGCAAGGAAGGCTCCATTTATTCCTTTTATTTCACCACGTTTAGCAGGAGTCTTTTCAATTCTTATCTTATAATCTTTTTTTAAATCAGGATAAATCATTTTGCTTGACCAATTTAAAGACCAAGTTTTATCACTTTCTTTAAAGGAAGCAGTATCATTAAAGGTTACGTTCCCAGCTATTGTAGACATAGTAACCTTAAAAGGTACATCTACGTTCCCAGCTGAATCTTTTTTATAGGAACTTGGATACTCTGGAGTGACAGTGACTTTATTTAATTCAATGCCGTCGTAAATTTTTTCGTATCTAGTTAAAAAGTCCTTTTTGGAAATAGATTTTTTACTATCAGAACTTAGAATACTGTACATAGATGCATAATCATTTTTACTCCAAGCATTTATGTATTTGTCAAAGGATGCCTTTGGATTGTCAGAAGAACTGCATCCGAAGGCAAGAGGAATAAGTAGAAGAATAATAGAAAGTGATAAATATCTTTTTTTCATGTTGTATCTCCTTAATATATACGTTGTAATAAAGTTAGAACTTTCACAACTTATTTCTTTAAATATTTTTTCGGCTTTCGTCAGTATTAAAGGTTTTTCTGAAGTGTTTTTCATTAATAAAAAGCAGTATTTCAATTCCAACGAAATATAACATTGCATCGTTTCTTGTAGCACATATACATTAATTATAATATTATATTTAAGCTTTGAAAATACAAAGTTGCTTTATTATTTAATAAATGTAAAAAAGTTGTTAAAGAAACATTTTAATTAGAATAGTATATTTGTTGATAATACACACAGAAAACATAAAATATATTGATAATACATCAAAAATATATTAAAATTGATAATAAAATTATAATAAGATGAGGAGGACAAGGCATGAAGATTAATGTTTCTTGTGTCCAAATGAAGCCAGTATTAATGGATATTCAAGCTAACGTAAGAAAGATGGAGAAATTTATTAAGGAAATAGCAGAAGAAAATAAAAATGTTAATTTGATAATATTCCCTGAACTCATCACATCCGGATACGAATGTGATGAGGGGTTTTATAATTTAGCAGAAAGAATATATGATGGATTTAGTATAGAGAAAATAAGTAAGCTTGCAAAAAAATATAAGGTAAGTATAATTTATGGATTTCCAGAGAGAGATGAACAAAGGGATAATGTTATTTATAATTCTTCTGTTTATATTGACAATAAAGGTGTTGTATTAGGAACATATAGGAAAGTTCATTTGTTTGATTCAGAAAAGAAATATTTTACTCCAGGAAGTGAGTTTCCTATTTTTAATACTGATTTTGGTAAAGTTGCAATGATGATATGTTGGGATACAGCATTTCCAGAAGTTGCGAGAATATATGCCTTAAATGGAGCAGAGCTTATTGCGATAAGTACTAATTGGGAAAAGCCATATTCTGAAGATTGGGATCTGGTTACAAGTGCAAGAGCTTTTGATAATTGCATATATATAGCGGCAGCCAATAGAATAGGACAAGATAAAAAGTTAAGCTTTTTTGGACATAGCAGAATTGTAAGTCCACTGGGGAAACCTATTAAAGAATTAAACGAAGAAGTTGAAGGTGTGATTTCTTCCCAACTTGATTTAGAAACAGCCAAAAAGTTAAAAAGAGATTATTATACCTTGTTTGAGGATAGAAGACCGGAGCTTTATAAAAGAATATTGGAGTAGAGGAAAAAGGGGCTGTTGCAAAACTAAAAAATAGTTTTGCAATAGCTCCTTTGTTGTATATAAAAAATGTGAGTTCCGAAGAACTCACATTGATTGTATAATTAAATTATGAACGTAACTAAATTATACACAAAAAATTATAATCAATTTAATGATAATTTGCAACTTATATTACCATTAAATTTAGAAAACTTAATACCAGAAGATGATTCGGTTCGTTTGCTAAGCTATTTGTTGGAGGGATTAAATTATAAAAAATTGTACAAGGCGTATTCTTCCGTAGGAAGAAAATCAGCAGTTGAACCCAAAATCATGTTCAAAATAATATCTTATGCTTATTCTCAAAATATTTATTCAAGTAGAAAGATAGAAAAAGCATGCAAAAGAGATATAAATTTCAAATGGCTACTTCAAGGCTTTAAAGCACCTGATCACGCTACTATAAGTAGATTTCGAAAAAAATATCTTTCAAATGAAGTGATTGAAGATTTATTTTATCAACAAGTTAACTATTTAGCTAAAGAAAAAGAATTATTATTTGAAAATGTATTTATCGATGGTACTAAAATTGAGGCAAATGCCAACCGATATACTTTTGTTTGGAAGAAAGCTATTTATAAAAATGAAGGTAAGATGTTTGATAAAATTATTGCTCTTGTTAAAACCATTAATCTTGAAAGATTAATGAAATTCACTATTGAGAGAGAAACTTTGATTGATGATATAAACAAAATTCTTCAATGGCTTTTATTTGAAAAAGAAAAAAGAAATATAGAGTTTGTTCATGGAATCGGTAAAAGAAAAACTGCAATTCAAAAGTGGATAGAACAACTATCACAATATAAAGAAAGACAAGAAAAATATAATTTAAGTAAGAAAATATTTTCAAAAAGAAATAGCTATTCTAAAACTGATACTGATGCAACTTTCATGCATATGAAAGATGATCATATGAGAAATGGTCAATTAAAACCTGCCTATAATGTACAAATAGCAGTTGATAGTGAATATGTAACTGGTGTTGGAGTATTTGATGATAGAAATGATATAGCAACATTAATACCAATGATTACTAATATGCAAGAAAAAATTGGTCATAAATATACTAATGTGATTGCAGATTCTGGTTACGAAAGTGAAGAAAACTATTTGTTTTTAGAGTCTAATAATCAAATACCATATATAAAACCTCAAACTTATGAGAAATGGAAAAAAAGAAGTTTTAAAAACGACATCAGTAAGCGTGAAAATATGAAATATGATGTTAAAACAGATACATATATTTGTCATAATAATAGAAAATTATTCCCATCATATATTATTCATAAAAAATCTGCAAGTGGGTATACGTCTGAGGTTACTGTTTATGAATGTGAAAATTGCGATAACTGCACTTTGAAATCAAAGTGCACAAAAGCAAAGAATAACCGAAAAATGCAGGTTTCAAAGACTTTTATTAAAAAGCGTCAAATTTCATACAACAATATCAAAACTGAATTGGGAACTAAATTGAGAATGAACAGATCTATTCAAGTTGAAGGTGCGTTTGGAATTTTAAAAAGCGACTATGAATTCAAAAGATTTTTAACACGTGGAAAAAATAGTGTAAAAACTGAATTTATTTTGCTTTGTTTTGGATATAACATTAACAAATTACATTTAAAAATCCAAAATGAAAGAACTCAAAAGTATCTTCACGAATTAAAAACTATTTCCTAATTATGGAATAATATAGTTAGGTTTATTTTAGTGCGTCAAAATCTCATGGAAATTCAAATAATTAATATAGTATTTAAAATATTAGGCAATTTTATAGCTTAAACAAAAAAAGAGCATCGCTCATGATTAATTTTAATCATTTTGCGACACTCCCTTTTTTTAAATAAATCTTTGAAAACATTATCATTTCAAATCTTTATACTATCTTAACACCTACCATTAAAATCTTAACTCAAATTTTATATTTATGATGCTAATATGAAAACAGAAACAAGTACCAGGGGGGAGAGAGTATGCTTGATGTTATTTTTTTAGCAGTCATAGTTTTAGGATTTATATTTTTAAAATATTTTACCGTTTGGTGTGAAAATACCATAAATAAAAAGTAGTTTAAGGGGGATTTAAAATGATACTTTTAGCAATTATAATCATATTTTTGTTTATTTATTTGTGCTATGAATTATTTAATCCTGAAAAATTTTAGGTAACGGAGGCCTTAATATGGAAATATTACAAATTGCAATCATTATTATTGTGTTTGTGCTTCTTTGTATACCCACAGGAAAATATATGTACAAGGTTGCAGAACACAAAAAAACTTTTTTAGATCCAGTATTAGATAAAGTTGATGCTTTAATCTACAAGATTTCGGGGATACACAAAGAAGAGGAAATGAACTGGAAACAATATATTTTTGCACTTTTAATGTGTAATGCCATTCCAGCAATTATTGGATATATAATTTTAAGAATCCAGTCTATAGGAATTTTTAATCCTAATCATATAAAGGGAATGGAGCAGTCACTTAGCTTTAACACAATAATAAGTTTTTTGACTAACACTAACCTTCAAGATTATTCAGGTGAAGGTGGAGCATCCTATTTATCACAAATGATAGTATTCACTTTCTTTATGTTTTTTGCAGCAGCAACGGGAATAGCAGTAGCGCTTGCGTTTATAAGAGCGCTTGCAGGGAAAAAGAAGCTAGGGAACTTTTATGTTGATCTTGTAAGAATCATAACAAGAGTACTACTTCCACTATCAATAATAGTAGCTGTATTTTATATTACTCAGGGAGTACCACAAACACTTTCAGCAAATAAAACAGTTATAACAATAGAAGGAAAAATCCAAAATATACCCTTAGGGCCAGTGGCTAGTCTTGAAGCAATAAAGCTGATTGGAACTAACGGAGGAGGATTTTTTGGTGCTAACTCAGCGCACCCATTTGAAAATCCAACACCGCTTACTAATGCAGTGCAGATGATAACCTTGCTTTTGCTTGCGGGTTCACTAGTAGTATGCTTTGGACACATGATAAAGAAGAAAAAACAAGCGGTAGCTATATTTTCAGCAATGCTTGTATTACTTTTAATAGGAACGGCAATATGTTATAACGCTGAAAAGGCAGGAAATCCTGTGCTTAGTCGTATAGGCTTAAATCAGAGTATGGGAAACATGGAAGGGAAGGAAGATAGATTTGGAGTAGCCGCTTCAAGTTTGTTTACAACCGTAACAACAGATACCTCCTGTGGCGCAGTTAACAATATGCATGATTCACTAACGCCCCTTGGAGGAACAGTACCTCTTATTAATATGATGCTAAACGTGATTTTTGGCGGTGTTGGAGTAGGCTTCATGAACATGATAATGTATGCTATATTAACAGTTTTTTTATGTGGACTTATGGTAGGAAGAACTCCAGAGTTTTTAACTAAGAAAATTGAAGGTAAGGAAATAAAATTAGTAGCCTTTGCTATAATAATTCATCCGTTTTTAATATTGATGTCCTCTGCTATAGCTCTTTCAACTAAACAAGGACTAGCAGGGATATCTAATCCCGGTTTTCATGGACTTACACAAATTTTATATCAGTTTACTAGTTCAGCAGCAAACAATGGTTCTGGCTTTGAGGGTTTAGGAGATAATACCATGTTTTGGAATGCTTCTGCAGGAGTAGTTATGTTTCTAGGAAGATATTTATCCATAATAATACTTTTAGCAGTGGCAAGTTCTTTTGCATCAAAAAGAGCAGTACCTGTATCCCAAGGAACCTTTAAAACAGATAATAGTGTTTTCACCGTTACACTAATAGTCATTATAGTTATAATTGGAGCACTTACATTTCTTCCGGCAATTGCGCTAGGACCTATTTCAGAATATTTGACGTTATAGAGAGGGGGAAGCTATTATGGAAAATAAAAAATCAAAGTTTATTACCAAGGAAATATTAAAAGAAGCTATAATTGAATCCTTTAAAAAGTTGAATCCCAAATATATGATGAAAAATCCAGTTATGTTTGTGGTGGAAGTTGGATTTTTGGTTACAATTCTCTTAACTATTTTTCCAAGTATTTTTGGCGACAAGGGAAATAATTTAAGAATATATAATTTAATTGTTACAGTGATCTTATTTATAACAGTGTTATTTGCTAATTTTGCAGAATCTGTAGCTGAGGGTCGTGGAAAAGCTCAGGCAGATGCGTTAAAAAAGACACGTAAAGATACTCTAGCAAAGCTTATAGGAAAAGATGGCAGTACGAAAACTATAAATGCGACCGAACTTAAAAAAGGTGATATAGTTCTTGTGGAAAATGGAGATGTAATACCAAATGATGGTGAAGTTATTGATGGAATTGCATCTGTAGATGAATCAGCTATAACTGGAGAATCAGCCCCTGTTATGAAAGAACCAGGAGGGGATTTTGCATCAGTAACAGGAGGAACAAAGGTTGTAAGTGATTGGTTAAAGGTAGAGATAACAGCAACTCCAGGAGAATCCTTCTTAGATAAGATGATTAATCTTGTAGAAGGGGCATCAAGACAAAAAACTCCTAATGAAATCGCACTTAACACCATACTTGTAAGTCTTACTTTAATATTCTTAATCGTTTTAGTTGCTCTTTACCCTATGGCAACATACACAGGAGTAAAGATTCCCATGTCAACTTTAATAGCGCTTTTAGTATGTCTTATTCCAACAACTATAGGAGGACTTTTATCTGCAATAGGTATAGCTGGAATGGACAGAGTTACAAGATTTAATGTAATAGCAATGTCAGGAAAAGCGGTAGAGGCTTGTGGCGATGTTGATACAATGATTCTTGATAAAACAGGAACGATAACTTATGGAAACAGATTGGCAGCTGACTTTATAACAGTTGGAAGAGAAGATAGACAACAATTAATAGATTACGCAGTTATGTGTTCTTTAAAGGATGATACTCCTGAGGGTAAATCAATAGTTGAGCTAGGTAAAAAAATAGGAATTACAATAGATACTGAAAAGTATAAAGACATAGAATTTGAAGAATTCACAGCCCAAACAAGGATGAGTGGAGTGAATTTAGACAATGGTTCAAAGGTTAGAAAAGGAGCATATGATGCCATAAAGAAAAGAGTACAAGAATTAAAAGGCGTTATTCCAAAGGATTTAGAGGAGAATGTAAATAAGGTGGCAAAGCTTGGGGGAACTCCACTAGTAGTGTGTGTTGATAATAAGATATATGGAGTTATATACCTTAAGGATACAGTAAAACCGGGTTTAGTTGAAAGATTTGAAAGGTTACGAGAAATCGGAATAAAGACAATAATGTGTACAGGAGATAATCCTTTAACAGCGGCAACAATAGCCAAAGAAGCCGGTGTTGATGGATTTATTGCGGAATGTAAACCAGAAGATAAGATAAAAGCTATAAAAAAAGAACAGGATGAGGGAAAACTTGTTGCAATGACGGGAGATGGAACTAACGATGCACCAGCACTTGCTCAGGCAGATGTTGGTCTTGCAATGAATAGTGGAACAACAGCTGCAAAGGAAGCGGCTAATATGGTGGATTTAGATTCTGATCCGACTAAAGTACTTGAAGTTGTAGAAATAGGAAAACAGTTATTAATAACAAGAGGAGCACTTACAACCTTCAGTATAGCTAATGATGTAGCTAAGTATTTCGCTATAATACCGGCTATATTTACAATTGCAATACCTAAGATGCAGCTTATGAATATAATGCAGTTATCTACACCATATAGTGCAATACTATCAGCGCTAATATTTAATGCAATAATAATACCAGCCTTGATACCTATTGCAATGAGAGGTGTAAAATATAAACCTATGAAATCAGAAGCACTTCTTTTAAGAAATATGCTTGTGTTTGGACTTGGAGGAATAATAGTTCCTTTTGTTGGGATTAAGATAATTGATATGTTAATAACACCTATAGTTAGAATCCTTAACTTAGGATAGAGGAGGTATGATTTAAGTGATGAAATATTTAAAAAATGCTCTTAGATTAAGTGTTGTTTTGATAATTGTATGTGGACTTATATATCCACTTTTTATAACAGCAGTAGGTCAAACAATTTTTCATAATAAGGCAAACGGAAGTATAGTTACCTTTAAAGGAAAAGAGGTTGGTTCTTCGCTTTTGGGCCAAAACTTTACAGATAAAAGATTCTTTAGGGGGAGAGTTTCATCTGTAAATTATAATACCTACGCTGCAAATGATCCTAATAAAGATTCTGTTAGCTCGGGTTCACAAAATTTAGCACCATCTAATAAGGATTTAAAAAGCAGGGTAAAGAAGGATATTAGTGACTTTTTGAAAACCCATCCAGGAGTAAAAAAGGAGGATATACCAACAGATCTTTTAACTAGTTCTGGTTCTGGTTTAGATCCTGATATAAGTCCCAAAGCAGCTGAAATTCAAATCCAAGCCGTATCAAAAGCAACAGGTATAAGTGTAAGAGAGCTTAAAACAATAGTTAAGAAAAATACAGAGGGAAAAACCTTTGGAGTATTTGGAGAGGAAAGAGTAAATGTACTTAAGGTTAATTTAGAAGTTTATTCAAGGCTAAAAAAATAGTAAATTATATAACGCTAAAATTCTATTACAGTCTAACTTGTAAAAGATTCTGAGCAAGAATTTTAGTGCGTTATATAGAGGTGAGATTATGAAGAAAATGGCTCTTAAAGTGACCTTACTATTTATAATTGGTGCAATTGTATATAGTATATTTATAGTGGTTAAGCATGGAAAAGATAATCCTTATTCGGGTAAATATACATCAAAAAGAGGAAATATTGTTTTGATATTGAATAATAACAATGACGATTGTACTATTATAGATAGTGAGTATAGAGATGTTTTTTCTACAAAAGCAAAATATTCTATAAGGGATAATAAAATAAAAATAAATATAAAAGATAAATATAATTATACAGGAAAAAGAGTTTTTAAGGGAATAGTTCAAGGTAATACAATAAAGTTGGAGAAGGATATTTACTATAGAAAATAAAATATATTTTAAGGGTAAACTTAACTAAAATAAAGAAGTTTACCCTTAATTAAAATGGGGTGATTTATATAGATACCAATTATGAAAGGCCTGATCCATATTATCTTTTAAATAAAATAGATAAAGAAGAGAAGAGCAAAAATAGAGGCAAATTAAAGATATTTTTTGGTTATGCAGCAGGGGTTGGTAAAACTTATGCCATGCTTAGAGCAGCCCATGAGATGAGAAGGTTAGGTAAAGATATAGTTGTAGGATATATAGAACCACATGCAAGAGTTGATACTATGGAGCTTGCAGAAGGGCTTGACCAGATACCTGTAAAAAATATTGACTATAAAGGAGTTACCTTAAGAGAATTTGATATAGACAAGGCACTTATTAGGAAACCAGAAATAATATTAGTAGATGAATTAGCTCATACCAATGCCAAAAGTCAAAGGCACATAAAAAGATGGCAGGATATAGATGAGCTTTTACAAGCAGGAATTGATGTATACACTACTTTAAATGTACAGCATATTGAAAGTTTAAATGATATAGTCTTTAATATAACGCATGTTTCTGTAAGGGAAACCATACCAGATAAGGTATTTGATGATGCAGATAAGGTTGAATTAATAGATATTGAACCAGATGAACTTTTAAAAAGATTTGTAGATGGGAAAATATATAAGAAAGAACAGGTTAAAAGAGCATTTAATAACTTTTTTAATAAAAATAACTTATACGCTTTAAGAGAAATTGCACTTAGAAGGACTGCAGATAGAGTTAATTTTGAAATAGAAATTGCAAGATTATCAAAGGGACAAATTACAGTACTAGCTACATCTGACCAAATACTTGCCTGTATAGGTACGTCTCCATCATCAGCCAGGATAATAAGAACTGCGGCTAGAATGGCAGAATCCTATCATTCAAAGTGGATAGCACTTTATGTTGATACAGGAAGAAGCTTAAGTAAAACTGACAGAGAAAATCTTAATTCAAACTTCAGACTAGCAGAGGGGTTAGGAGGAGAACTGGTTACAGTTCAAGGGGAAAATATAGCAGATCAAATAATACGATATGCAGAACTTAGAAATACAACAAAGATAATAATAGGAAAAAATCATAAAAAAACAGAGACACTTCTACATTTTTATGCTAAGGATGTAGTTGATAAACTTATGGATTCAAATTCATATATAGATGTATATATGATACCTAATTCATCATATTACAAAAATCAAAAGAAGAGTTTTCTATCAAAAATAAAAATAGAGACTAAGGTAACACCTAAAGATATATTAAAAACCATAATGATTATGATAATAACTATTTTAATAGCAATAATTTTTGATAAAATGGGTTTTACAAATGTTAATGTTATAATGATATTTATACTTGGAGTTATAATCGTTTATATGGCAACAAAAGGTCAAATTACGGGAATAATATCTTCAATAGTAGGTGTGCTTATATTCAATTTCATGTTTACTGAGCCTAAGGATTCCTTCAGAGTTTATGATAAGAGTTATTTTATTACCTTTCCTATGATGATGCTAGTGGCATTTATAGTAGGAAGTCTCACTAACAAAGTTCAAAAGGAAGCTCAAAATTCTAATATGAGAGAAAGAAGGACACAAACTCTTTATCTTGTAAGTGGTAAGCTATTAAGTGCAGTGGGGACTTATGAGGTTGTGTCTATAGGTATAAAGTATATATCGAGGCTTGTAAATAGAAATGTGATATGTTATGTTGCGGAAGATAATAAGCTTTCTACCCCTTTCGTATATAAAAAGGATAAAGGTGACAAGGAAGAAATTATTCTAAGTAAGGATGAGAATGCAGCCGCATATTGGACATTTCTAAATGGAAAGGAATCTGGATGTGGGACGAGTACATTTTACAGAGCAAAAGGCTATTATATTCCAATTAAAAGTAAAAATAAAATACTAGGGGTAATAGGAGTATCTTGTCCAAGTGGAGAACTTAGGCCTCAAAAGAAGACTTTGGTAGAAACTGTAACGGGACAAATATCTATTGCGCTTGATAGAGAAATTCTAGCGCGTGAGCAGGAGAAGTCTAAGGTTGAAATAGAAAGAGAAAGGCTTAGAAGTAATCTCTTAAGATCAATTTCCCATGATTTAAGAAGCCCTCTTGCAGGGATAAAAGGAGCAGCAAGTACTATTTTAGAAAATGGTGAACTTATAGATGAGGCTACCAAGAATAAGCTCTTAAATGGCATATACGAAGATACTGAATGGCTCATCAGATTAGTTGAAAATTTACTTAGTATGACAAAATTTGATGAGGGTAATACAAAAATAAAAAAGAATGTGGAACTAGTTGAAGAGGTTGTTTCTGAAGCTGTACAAAGAAGTTCAAAGTATTTTAAAAACCATAAAATAAGGGTCAGTGTACCAGAACAAGTTATAATGGTATCAATGGATGGAAGTCTAATAGAGCAGGTTATAATAAATCTTTTAGATAATGCATCAAAGTTTTCACCTAAAGGGTCAATTATAGAAATAAAGGTGTATGAAAAGAAAAATGATGTTGTCTTTGAAATAATTGATAATGGTCAGGGAGTAGCAGAAGATATACTACCTAATATATTTGATAGATTTTTTACAAATGGGAGTAAAATATCGGATTCAAGAAGGGGAGTGGGACTTGGGCTTGCTATATGTAAGTCAATAGTAGAAGCTCATGGTGGTAAAATAGAGGCTATTAATAAAAAAAGCGGAGGAGCTATTTTTAAATTTAATATACCTAAAGACTGATTTATGGAGGGGTTAAAATGGATAATAAACCTTATATTCTTGTGGTAGAGGATGATAAACCTATACGAAATTTTATAACTACAGCACTTAGAACACAAGGCTATAGATATACTGAAACAGAGAAAGGTAATGAGGCAGTTGCACTTGCTATGTCTAATAGCCCGGATATTATAGTTTTGGATTTGGGGCTTCCAGATGTTGATGGAATTGAAGTTGTAGAAAAGATAAGAGAATGGTCTAAAATCCCTATAATAATTGTTTCAGCTAGAGATAATGAACGCCAGAAGGTTGAAGCACTAGACAAGGGAGCGGATGATTATATTACAAAACCATTTTCAATAGGTGAACTTCTTGCAAGAATAAGAGTATCCCTAAGACATGCAAATATTAATAGAACAGAAGATAAAACTGTAGATTTTTTTAAGGTTAAAAATTTATCTGTAGATTTTAATAAAAGGCGTGTTACTATTAATAATAAGGAAGTTCATTTAACTCCAATAGAATATAAGATAATGTTTTTACTATGTAAATACTCAGGTAGGGTTTTAACTCATAATTTTATAATAAAAGAAATATGGGGGGCTTCTGTGGGCAATGAAAATCAGTCACTTAGAGTTTTTATGGCAAACTTAAGAAGGAAAATAGAAAAAGATCCTGCTCAGCCAGAGTATATTTATACTGAAGTTGGAGTAGGATATAGATTAGTTGATGAATAAATAGAATATGCTGCAAAATAGATTAACTATCTTGCAGCATATTTTTATTTGCAAAAAAGAGAGTGCAAATTAAAAGGTATCAAAGTATGCTGGAGTTCCGATTGCTATTTTAGGTGCTTTATTTGGATTCATCCATTTTAAAATTTGTACTAAAGGAGCTTCAGGAATAGCTATACATCCAGCAGTACCATTACCACTAGCTGATTCTATGTGAAAGAATATTGCAGAACCATTTCCGATAACCTTGTTAACACCATAATCATAATCTAGTGCAGCAGCATACTTGTATACAGAAGTTGTGTAGAGATTTTCATAGTTACCATGTCCAAATCTAATTTCAGGATCACCGTTATATGTAACCCAAGTATTGTATTCTTCTTGAGTTGGTACAGAAGACCAGTAGTCACCTGGATGAGTTTGTCTGTACTCCATTTTAGTACCAGGACTTGGAGCACTTCCAAATTCAAATAAAAAGCCGAATATGCCTTCGGGAGTCTTTAAATCGCCCTCCTTTTTATTTAGGCTTATACCTTTTAGACCAACAACACCATTTGTAGTGAACTTTAAATGCCAAGTGTGACCTGTTTTTTCATAAGCATTGAGTACCATATTTACACTTGACTCTGTAGGTGTAGTAACTATTATAGCTTGTTTACTATTTCCTAAAGGTAGCTTATCAGGTATTTTGTTTTGGTGTTTTGAAGAATGATTAAGATCAAGAGATGTAGATTTAATTTCAGCAGCTAAAGTAGTATTACCCAAATATGATACAAAGTAAATAAAGCATGTACATATAAAGCAAAGGGCTGTAAAAGTAGAAATTGGGGTCATAAATTTACTTTTCAAAATACTTCACCTCGATACTATTATTTATGTATAAATATTAACACTTTGTGAATAAAAATACAATGCATAATTGTAAAAAAAAGAATTGTAAGTATTTAAATGTAAAAGGAATAATAATTTTTAAAGTGCTTAGAATAATATATAACAAAATAAGAGCTTACTAAAATATAATAAGTAAGCTCTTCAAAAATTCAGAAGGTAGATAAATAGTGGGTACTACCAATTACTATTCTTGGGTTTTTGCTTGGATTCATCCATTGTAAAATTTGTACTAGGGTATTTTCAGGTATTCCAACACAACCAGGAGTACCACCGCCATTAGGTGGCTGTATATGAAGAAATACTGCAGAACCATTTCCTATGGTTTTGTTAGGGCCATAATTGTAATTAATTGCAGCAGCATATTTATAACATTTGTTTGTATAAAGATTTTGGTAGTTTCCGTGCCCGAAGTATGAGTCCGGTGAAGATTTACCTTTATATGTTACCAATGTATTATATTCTTTAGCATTAGGTACAGAGCACCAGTAATCACCTTTGTGGATTTGTCTATATTCCATTTTAGTACCTGGACTTGGAGCACTTCCAAATTCGAATAAAAAGCTAAATATTCCTTCAGGGGTTTTAAGATCTCCTTCTTTTTTATTTAAACTAATACCTTTAACACCAACAACACCATTTGTTATAAATTTTAGGTGCCAGGCATTGGAATTATCCTTTTCATAAGCTTTCAATTTCATAATAGTACTAGCTTCAGAAGGAGTTTCCACAATAACAGCTTGGCTACTATTTTTTAAGGGTAACTTGTTTATAAAATTTATTTTATTCGAATATAACTTAGTGCTTTGCTTTTTTTCTTTAGGTTCTACTGAAGGTTGAATTTGTTCTTTTAATGAAGCTTTGGTAATTTGAGTTTTTAATTTTTTGTTTTCTGAAGATTTGTTAAGTTTTGAATTAGGTTTAGGCTTTGCTGACAAACTGTTTGCTGTAATGTGGCTATTTTTGTGGTAAGATGAAATAAGTATTGAGCCTATAGATATAATGCAAAGAACCATAACAATAGAAATAGCTTTTTTATTGAAAGATAATGTTCTTATAATGGACTTCATAAAATTATTTTTCAAAACATATCACCTCGATAATTGATTTCATTAGTTGATATTAACATAAAAAGTAATAAATTACAATATTTAACATAAAATAATTAAGGAGGGGTTTTACGACTATGAAAAAACTAAGAATAAATATTCCAATTATTATAATTATTTTAATAATAGTAGGGGGAATATTTGCATTAAGACCAATAAAAGATATATCACTTCCTAAAAGTAAGGGTAGTATAAATCAACAAATTACTAGATTGAATCCTAAAATGAGTATTACAAGCGATAGAATAAATACAAGTATATCAATAAGTGAGGATGATCTTAATAATATTTTGTATACATATATAAAGGATAAGGTCAATTTGACGGGATTAGAAACAACAGTTGATAGCAATAGAATAAAGATATATGCGAATACAGACATATTGCAAGTTTTGCCAACTCAAGCTATATTTGAATTTGTTCCATATATGAAAAATGATACTGTGAATTTTAAGTTAGAAAAGGTTTCTTTAGGTAGAATAACCATTCCTAAAAGTTATTATCCAGATATATTGAAGAAAATTAATTCAGATTATATAAGTGTTAGTGACGATAGCATAACCGTTAAAAAGGAAGCAATATCACCCTTAGTAATAAGTAATTGCAAGGCTAATAATGGAAGAGTTGATTTAAGTGTATATTACTTAACAAAATAGTGTTAACAAATGTGATTAGTAATAAAAGGGCTAAAGTTATGGTTGGTATCAAGTGATAAAAGAATAAAAATATCAAAGTATAATTTAATACAACTAAGTGGTGATAAATCATTAAAAAAGTTGAATAAAAATTGATAATGTGTTAAAATATCATTAGGGCTATTCGTACATAAATAATGATATACTGAAGTTTTATAAGTTTACATTATTTTTTTATTTTTGTTTTAAGTAGTTTAAACGAACGTAAGTTATTAGTTTAAAAAGCCCCTATTTTTATGAATAGCCCCTGATTTTTTAACAGGATAAGCTAAGCGTATATTATAAGGCAAAATTCTGTTGTAAATCTGTTATTTGTATGCAAGACTTACTAGTTATGTCTTGGTTTTAAATAGCAGATTATTTTTTTGAAATTAAGCTTGGACTTTTGATATAACTATGATAACATAAAGTTGAAATTTGAAATTTTGAACTGTATATGGTAAATTAAAACAAATATAGTGATTCAAAAATAATAATAAAGACTTTATAAAGAATGAAGATAAGTACTTCAGCAGTATATACAAATATAAAGTTAATATTCATATAAAGTTAAAAAATAGTTTATGAAAATTAAAAAAAGAACTAGTATGATGTATATATAATACAGTAAAATTCTAACATTGTGGCTCATAAAATATTCCTGCCAAAAAGGTTCGACCACAGAATCTTTTATTGGGCAGAATGTAATAGAATTATAGTATTATATAAGAGATGCAGTAAAATTGTAACATTGTAAATTATAAAGTATTCATGCAAAAGAGGTTTAATTATAGAAACGTTTACAGAACACAATGTAGCGATATAGGGGGGGAATATACTAACATTAGGATATTATATCAGCGAAGAATTAAAATATATATGTTATGTGGTAAGGCAATTAAAAAGAAAAGAGGTTAAAGTCTATGAATATAGCATTTTTTTTAACTCCTAAGAATGAGGTTATATGCGAACAAATAACTTCTACTATGAGACAAGCACTTGAAAGGATGGAATATCATAGATACACGGCAATTCCTATATTAGATGAAAAGGGAAGATATATTGGAACATTAACAGAGGGAGATTTATTATGGAAACTGAAAAACACTCCAGAACTTGACTTTCAAACAACAAATAAAGTTTCCATTAGCGAAATACCAAGGCATATGAATAATAAACCAGTGCATATAGATTCTGATATAGAAGATCTGATATCAAAATCTGTAAGTCAAAATTTTGTTCCAGTAGTAGATGATAATAATGTGTTTATAGGGATAATAAAGAGAAGTGATATTATGAATTATTGCTATTCAGAAATGTTTAAAAAAGCTAAAAAAGAAGCTTAAATAAATAGTAAGAAGGGAAATCACGTATATTATAATTTCCCTTTCTTTTGTTTTTTGAAATATTTTACTTAATAAAGTAGCTTTATAAAATGGCTTTATAAAGCTGTAAATATGTGGTATAATATAAATATAAAACATCTGATACAGATAAAATATACAAGGTTGGTGTAATATGTTTGATATAGACCAAAATTCGAATAAAGGTAAGATACTAAATTTGTTATATAGAAAAAGGGAACTAACTAAACTCGATATATCAAATGAGATTGGGGTAAGTGTTCCGACGGTAATATCTAATGTAAATGAATTAATACGAGAAGGGTTTGTAGAAGAATCGGGAGTTGCAATTTCTACAGGAGGAAGAAAACCTATAATTGTAAGTTTTCTTCCTAATAGTAGGTATGCTTTTGGAGTAGATATAAATCCAGATAAGGCAAGAGTAATTTTGACTAATTTAGATTTGGATATTAAATATGATGCTGAATTTTTAATTAATGAAGTTAGAGATATAGAGTCAGCTATGAAGAAGATTTCAGAGATAATTAAAGAAGCGTTAGAGTTTACAAAAGTCGATGAAAAAAAAGTACTTGGTATTGGATTTTCACTTCAAGGAACAGTAGATGAGAAGGAACTTGTACTTAAAAGCGCAATCAATATAGGAATAAAGGATTGGAATTTTAGAAAATTTGAAAACCTCTTTGAATTCCCTATGTTTATTGAAAATGAAGCTAATGCTGCAGCGCTTGCAGAGCTTAAAATAGGAATAGCAAAAGAAGAAAGAAATTTAGTATATATATCAGTTTCCAGCGGTTTAGGTACGGGTATAGTAATAGAAGGACAGCTTTATAAAGGAAAAAACAAAAGGGCAGGAGAAATAGGGCATATGACAATAGTACCACATGGGAAATTGTGTAGATGTGGAAGAAAAGGCTGCTGGGAAATGTATGCATCCCAAAAAGCGCTTTTAAACGAATTTAATGAATTAAGTGATACAAAGATTGAGAAATTGGAAGACTTTTTTAAACTTTTAGATGCAAGAAATGAAGTTGCAGAAAAATGTATGGAGAATTATTTAGATGCACTTGCAACAGGGATACAAAATATAGTTCTTATTTTTGATCCGCATTATATAGTTTTGGGTGGAGAAATAAGTGGATATTCAGATGTTTATTTAGACAGACTTAAGGATAAAATTTTTATCAAAAATGAATTTTATAGTAGAGAAGATTTTAAGTTACTTCCATCTAGACTTAAAAGTAATTCTTCGATTTTAGGAGCATCATTATTACCTATACAAAAGGCCTTTTTAATAGAAGAGCAAGTAATATAGAGTTAAAATACAATATCTTAAATTTATTAGGTATTGTATTTTAATAGCTCACCACAAGAGAAAACGATACCATCTTATGTAAACGATTAAATTAAATTCATGGGGGAATGTTATAATGAGTAAATTGCTAAAAAGACTGTGTTTATTTTGCATTGTAACGTGTTTGGTCACCACTACTGTAGGATGCAATTTCATAAAAAGTGATGATTATGATGTAGACTTCTTTGTTGAAAAATTTGAAATGTTGGATACTTTTAAAGCTATAGCGGCAGATTTTGAAAAAGAAACAGGGTATAAGGTAAAGGTTGAATCACCTTCAAAGGCAGCAACAATAATAAATGATCGTGTTAGAAATGATGTTGCACCTGATATATTTCAAGTTTATCCTGGACAAACAGCTTATAATATATTTCAAAAAGAAGGTAAATTAATGGATGTAACTAATTTATCATGCAATAAAAATATAGATAAAGGTGCATTAGATATGTATGCTGTTAAAGATAATAGAGAAAAAAATCATTACTATACATTACCTTTAAGCTTCTCTTGTGAAACTTTATATTACAATGAGACATTACTTCATAAGTATGGATATGACAAGCCAGGGCTTTATGGAAAAACAGAAAATGAGGCGGATAAAAATGGTCAGTATCTACCAAAAACTTGGGAGGATATGAGAAGGCTAGCTGATAAAGTAAACTCAGATAGAAAAGCAGGGATTAATAAACTTTCATTATTTGCTTTAAGTGGCTCTGATCCATATCTAATCCATGGTATGCACGAAGCTCTATGGCAGCAAGTTCTTACTAGCACAGAAGATACAAATAAGTATTTTTTAAATTCACCTAAAGGAAAGGTAGGTAAATACGAACTTGAGGTATCTGGAAAGAAGCTATCAAATATTGAGTCAAATGGGTACGATTCAGCCTTTAATAAGGTATCTGATATATTAACTTTTGTTGCAGATAATTCACAAAATAATTATGGAACAGCAAAGGCAGCGGATGCAATAACAGCATTAATAAAGGAAGAAGGACTTATATTTCCAGCAGGAACTTTTTCTCTTCCACTGATAAGACAGGCTAAGCCTAAGGATGAGATAAGAACTATGCCATTTCCAGGGACTACAGATAATAATGCAACCATAATTTCTACAGCCGATTTAGCCTTGTCTGTTAGTAAACAAGCTAAAAACATAAAAGCAGTTAAGGCATTTTTAAATTATCTAACTAGTGCTAAGGTATTCCAGAAATATTATGATGTAGATGGAAATAAGACGTCTGTAAAGGGAGTTAACACCAAAGGGAAAACACCTGAGCTTGAAGGCATAGAAAAATTGTACACAGATCCAAAACACCATGTACCATGGATACACCAATACTGGAAACAAGGTGAATCTCAAATACAAACTTTAACAATAAATTTTATGATAACTAAAAATAAAAAAGATTTATACAACAGTTTAAATCAGTATTTTGATGTAGAAAAAAGAATGGCAGATGAGAATTAAAATTGGGAGGGGTAATTATGAAATTGGCAAATAAATATTGGAAGTATGCATTTGTATTACCTATGGTTGTATTATATTTGATATTCTTCATGTATCCTCTAGTACAAGGCATAATTGTAAGTTTTACTAGTTGGGATGGATTATCTAGTGTAAAGCATTTTATAGGATTAAAGAACTATATGAACTTATTTAGTGATAACGATTTCGTAAAAAGTATATCTTTTACCTTAGAACTTACAATTGTGCTTATAGTGATTGAAATTGTTGTTGGACTTGGTATTGCAGTTTTATTAGAAAGAAAAATAAAATTTAACAGCTTTTTTAGGACAGCATATTTTTTCCCAGCAGTACTAAGTGGTATGACGGTAAGTCTTATATTCAGTCAAATATTTCAATATGGGATTCCCGAGGTAGGAAATGGACTTAATATAGCAGCATTAAAATTAAATCCATTATCAAATCATACGGGAGCTTTTATTGCAATTGCATTTGTAATGTTATGGCAAGGGGTAGCGCTTCCTATATTATTGTTCCTAGCAGGACTCATGAGTGTACCAAAAGACATAATAGAGGCTGCATCTGTTGATGGGGCTACATCAAAGCAGATCTTCTTTAAAATAAAATTACCATTTCTTTTGCCAACACTTAGTATTGTGTTTATATTAGCATTAAAGGCTGGACTACTTGCCTTTGATCAAATAGTAGCTTTAACTTATGGTAGTGTAGATACACAATCGATTGGATTATTATTATATAATGATGCAGTAAGTAGTTTTAGATTTGGATATGCAAATTCAATGGGAACACTTTTATTTATTGTAATAATAATTCTCTCATTAATTCAAATAAAAGTTTCAAGTAGATATGAGGTGAGACAATAATGAAAAGTATGGTGGAAAATAAAAAGACAAATATATTAGCCTATAGTATATTGACATTAGGCGCACTACTATTAATATTTTTACCTATATATTTGACCTTGATAGGTTCATTTAAGACAGGTGCAGATACTATTGCAGATTTTTTTAGTTTCCCAAAATCCCTTTTCATTAAAAATTATTCGGATGTCTTTAGTTCAGGATTTTCAGGATATTTTTTAAATACAGTGGAAATAACGGTTTTTTCGGTTATATTAATATTATTAATTGTTCCGTTAGGTTCCTATGCAATAGTTAGAAGTAAAAATAGTAAATTGTTTAAGTGTATATATATTGGCTGCTTGCTGGGATTATTTGTGCCTTTTCAAGTATTTATGTTACCACTTACAACTGTTGCAGCTCACCTTCATGCTATGAATAAAATAGGTCTTATATTTATATATGCAGCTTTAGCAATTCCTCAAACTATGTTTTTATATATAGGATACATGAAAGCAAATCTTCCTATGGAACTTGAGGAAGCAGCATCAATAGACGGGTGTGGTAGATTAAAGACATATATAAAAGTTGTGTTTCCACTTCTAAGACCTATAAACGCTACCATAATAATTTTAAATGCACTTTGGATATGGAATGACTTTTTACTGCCATTCTTAATACTTGGCGGGGATAATGGAAATTGGACTCTTACACTTTTCCAATATAATTATGTAGCTGCGAATCAGATGAATTATGGCCCAATGTTTGCGCTGTATATATCATCTATAGTACCAATAATAATTGTTTATATATTATTCCAAAGGCATATTATTGGTGGGATGGTAGAAGGGTCTATAAAATAGTTAATATAAATATAAAGTGTTCATAACAGCTAGTAAAAAGTTCTAGCTGTTTATTTTTTGTAGATGTTTTCATATGGTTGACTAATCAACTATTTTATGATAATTTATATTATGGAAGGAGAAATTATGGATATAAATAACTTAGTTAAATTAATTAATTGCATATATAGATGCAATCAAGTTCATCTTGATAAAAAACTCAAGGATTTAGATCTTACAGTTGGAACATACCCATATCTACTTAGGTTAAGCCACGTGGAAGGGATAAGTCAAAATGATATAAGTAGGGAACTTAGTGTTGACAAAGCTATGTCAGCTAGAAGTATAAAGAAGCTTATAGAGCTAGGATATATCACAAAGAAGGAAAACGAGGATGATATACGAGCATATAAGCTTTATTTGACGGATAAAGGTAAAGAAGTAATTCCTAAAATTCTTAATATAATAGGAGAATTGCTTGATATTTTGCTTCAAGGAAGTGATGAAAATGAAGTAGAAATGTCTATGGAGTTTTTGCAAAAGGTTTTAAATAATGCTAAGGAAAATAGGAAAAATTGTTGTGAAAGGGTGAAAAAGACTTGAATAAGGAGCAGAATGAATTATATAAAAAAAGATGGATAATTTTAGTTACAGTATTGTCAGCAACGCTTATGTCAACCCTTGATGGAAGTATTGTAAATGTAGCACTTCCAAGTATGGCATCAAGGCTTAATGTTAGTACAGCCTCAGTTCAGTGGGTTGTTACAAGCTTTCTTATAACTGTGGCAGCAACTATATTGATATTTGGAAGACTTGGAGATATAAAAGGGAAAACGAAAATATTTAAATTTGGAGTTGTTCTTTTTACTCTAGGTTCTCTTTTATGCGGACTTACAAACTCGCTTTTAATACTTGTTATAGCTAGAGTAATACAGGCAATAGGAGCAGCAGCTACAATGGCAACTAATCAGGGTATAATAACTCAAACTTTTCCTGCAAATGAAAGAGGAAGAGCACTTGGACTTTTAGGAACATTTGTAGCATTAGGAGCAATGATAGGACCTCCACTTGGTGGTTTCATAGTTTCTCTTGCAAGTTGGGAATATATATTTTTAATTAACATACCAATAGGAATAATTGTTTTTATATTATGTATTAAAGTATTTCCTAAGACAAATGAAAGAATGAATGAAAAAGTAGATGGAGTAGGAGCAGTTTTATTTACTATATTTACAGTACTATTATTCGGAGCGTTAGTTCAAGGAGAAACTATAGGCTATAGCAATATATATATAATTTTGGCATTTGTTATTTCAGCAGTAGCACTTATATCATTTTTAATTATTGAAATGAAAAGGAAGCAGCCTTTATTGGATTTAAGTATATTTAAAAATAGTTTGTTTTCTGTTAGTGTTATATGTGCATTTACATCATTTACAGCAATTAGTGCTTCAAATATAATACTTCCGTTTTATTTCCAAGATACCTTAAAGTTTTCGGCAGCTATAACTGGAATATTCATGGTGGTTTCACCAATAGTTTTAGCTATAGTGGCACCATTTAGCGGATATCTTTCAGATAAAATTGGGTCTGAAATCTTAACACTTATAGGATTATTTTTGACAAGTGTAGGTTTATTTCTTATAAGTACATTAACAGCAGCATCACCAGTAGCACTTTTAATGACTTATATAGTAGTGATGACAATAGGAAATGGAATGTTCCAAGCACCTAACAATAGTTTAGTTATGTCTACAGTGGATAAAAGTAAGCTTGGAATTGCAGGAAGTGTTAATGCCCTTATAAGAAATTTAGGCTTTGTTGTTGGTACGTCTTTTGCAACACTTCTTTTATATAACAGAATGAGCAGCAAAATGGGTTATAGAGTTGTAGATTATATAAAAGGTAGAGACGATGTTTTCATGTATGGAATGAAATGGGTATATATTGCCGCAGGAGTTTTTTGTATGATGGGAGTAATAATGACAGCTGTTAGATTTTTTAATAGTAAAAAAAAATCTAAAGATAATTTAGAGAAGTTAAGAGATAAGGCGGTATAGTAGATTTTTTATAGTATAAATGATAAAATAGTTAAAGATATTTAATTAAATGTCTTTAACTATTTTTGCTTTAAGGGGGTGAAGGTTATGGAAAAGAAGATAGCATTTATAGCTAATTATATGTGGGGACAGTCTATTAAAAACATTAAGGATGTATTATCAGAAGCTGAGATAAGTAATTTTAATATAAATGATTATTATTATTTAACTATGATTTATGAACTTAAAAATCCTAAAATGAGTGAGGTTGCAGAGAAACTTAAATTAACAAAGCCTGCAATATCAGCTTTGGTTAAAAGACTCTCAAAGAATGAATTAATTACAAAAGTACAATCGGAAAAAGACAAGAGGATCTACTATCTAAAATTAACAGGTAAAGCATTAGAAATAATCGAAGGTGATAATAGGATATATGAACAGATATTCAATACCTTAGTAGGAAAATTAGATAATAGTGAAATTGAAAAGTTAGATAGCTTTCTTGAAGAAATAATTAAGAATATAAAAACTGTTTAAGGGAGATGTTTTGATGAGTTGGATCTATTTACTTTTAGCTATAATATTTGAGGTTTCAGGAACAACATTTATGAAACAATCTAATGGTTTTAGTGATTTTAAATATGCTATTGTTATGCTAATTTTTTATGTTTTAAGTTTAAGTATGCTAACCTTAGCGTTAAAGAAAATAGATATAGGAGTAGCTTATGCTATATGGTCCGCTGTTGGTATAGTTTTAATAGTAACAATAGGTACAGTGGTATTTAAAGAGACTATTAATTTGTATAAGATAATATTTATTGGATTAATAGTAGTAGGAGTAATAGGACTTAATTTAACCTCAAAGATTCATTAATAAAAATATAAAAGTATGGATACTATTTCAACGCATTGACAAAAACTCTCTCTAATCGTATACTAAATATATATGATTACTAGGTAAAAGCTCAGGGGGGATTAAAATGCAGAAGACAGTTGAAATAGAGAGTGAAAATTTAACGTTAAGGGGAGTAATCCATATACCCAATAATATAGAAGAAAAAATGCCAATTGTTATAATATATCATGGATTTTGCGGAAATAAGATGGGACCTCATTTTATATTTGTTAAACTAGCACGGACACTGGAAAAATTAGGTATAGCAAGTATTAGATTTGATTTTGCTGGAACGGGTGAAAGTGATGGAGATTTTGTAGATATGACTTTTAGCAAGGAGGTATATGATGCTAATGTCATATTGGATTATGTTAAGACTTTAGATTTCATCGATAAAGAAAGAATTGCTATACTTGGTTTTAGTATGGGGGGTGCTATAGCAAGTGTTGTTGCGGGAGATAGAGGAGATGAAATAAAAACCTTATGCCTATGGGCACCTGCAGGAAATATGGAAGAGGTTATATTATCAGATGCTTATATTGGAGATAGTTACAATAAAGTTATTGAAACTGGGACTTTTGATGTAGAGGGATTATTGCTAGGAAAAGAATTTTTAGAGGATATTCATACGATAGATATATTTGATAGAGCAGCAGCTTACAATAAGGAATCTATAATCATTCATGGAAGTAAAGATGAAATAGTACCACTAAGTACATCGGAGAAATATTTAACATTATATAAAGAAAAATCTTCACTAGAATTAGTAAAAGGGGCAAATCATATATTTGAGAAAAATAGTTGGGAAAATAGGGTTATTGATATTACAAAACAATATTTAAAGGATAAGTTATGATATTTAAAATACTATAATTACACATAAACTATTGAATGTACACTACATATATTCATTAGTTTATTTTTTTATAAAAATTAAGATAAAAGTTAGTTCAAATTCACATATTTTTCACATGGGTTTTTAAAATATATGTGATAAAATTTTATTTAGCGATATAAAATAGGGGTGATAATTTTGGGAAAGAGAATATATTTAGTTGAAGACGAACAAAGCTTGAATATTCTACTTGATAAATATCTTACCAAAGAAGGATACAGTGTAACTACTTTCTCAGACGGTAATTCTGCAAGAGAAAAAATAAAAGACATGCCAGATTTATGGATACTTGATATAATGCTTCCAGATATAGATGGATATGAGCTTATTAAAAACATTAAACAAAATGATAAAAATACACCTGTAATATTTATGTCTGCAAGGAATGAGGAATTAGATAGAGTGGTTGGATTAGAACTTGGAAGTGATGATTATTTATCTAAACCCTTCCTTCCAAGGGAGCTTGTCATAAGAACAAATAAGCTTATGGAGAGGTTATACGGAGATTTCAAGGAGAAAAATGCAGATGATATAAAGATAGGAGAATATACAATAAGTAAAAAACAAAGATTGGTGCTTTTTAAAGAAGAAGAGTTGCAGCTTACTAATAAAGAATTTGAATTATTAAGCTACCTTGGAGATAATAAAAATAATGTTATATCAAGGGAACAAATCCTAATAAACGTTTGGGGTAATGATTATTTTGGATCTGACAGAGTTGTTGATGATACCATAAGGAGACTTAGAAAAAAAGTAAGTAAGATAACAATAGAGACAGTTTATGGCTTTGGTTACAAGTTGGTGATTAGATAATGAAAATATTTAAAATAAAGACTATAACAATGAGGATATGGATAACATTTACCATAATGATTTTGATAATAGTTTGTAGTATTTCATTATTGTATATATCAGCGTTTAGAGCCTTTGATGAAAGCCAAAAAATGCAGGATTTAAAGACCGCTCATGATACAATAATTAAAAATCCTAGTACGGATAAACCCTTAAGATTTGATAAAATAAAAAACTTGGAGAGAAGTAAAAGTTTCTTAGTAACAGTAAAGTCTGATGAATATGAAATACAAGATGTAAATAAGTCTCCAAACGGTGGACCAATGATGCCAGACAACAATATGAGAAAATGGATAATTGGATATTTAGATAAGGCAGGAAATTCAGAAAAACAGTTTAAAGACTACTATAATGGAATGAAGGTTCTTTTTATAATAAGTCCTGCAAGTAGTTATGGGAAGGATTCATATTTTGTAACCTACATGCCTTATTTTGTTGATAATAGAATACTGTATCAGGTGTGCTTAGTTGGACTTGTTTTTATAATAATAGGTTTTTTTACAGCTAAAATTGTAGCTGGACATATATCAAAGCCACTTAAGGAGTTAGAAAATTACACTAAAAGGATAGCTAATAAGGAGTGGAAAGAGCCTATAGAGGTAAGTAGTGACGATGAAATAGGGAGTTTAGCTAATTCGATGAATATTATGCAAAAACAATTAAAGTATGCAGATGAAAATGAAAAAATGTTTTTACAGAGCATATCACATGATTTGAAAACTCCTGTTATGGTTATAATGAGTCACGCAGAAGCAATTATTGATGGCATTTATATTGATTCAGTAGAAAAAACAGCAGAAATAATAAAAGATGAGGCTATTAGACTTGAAAAAAAAATCAAGCAAATGCTGTATCTAAATACACTTGACTATATATTAGAAAATGATGTGGAAAATAAGATTATAAATTTAAATAATTTACTATATAATATGGTGGACAGATTTGAGATATTCAATTTTGATATTAAAACGGATATAAGTGAGGATGCAATTAATTTTTTGGGGAACGAAGAAAAAATTAAAATAGCTATAGAAAATATATTGGATAATGCTTTAAGATATGCCAGAAAGGAAATAGTATTACGATTAAAAAGGTATAAAGAAAATTTAGCTGAAATAGAAATATATAATGACGGAGAGAATATTTCAGAAAAGAGTATAGAAAAAATATTTGATAATTTATACAAGGACAAAAAAGGCAAGTTCGGACTTGGACTTGCAATATCCAAGAAGATAGTAGATTTTTATGGAGGAGAAATTAAGGCAATTAATAGGAAAGTAGGGGTTAGTTTTTTAATAAAATGTCCAATATATAAAGGAGAGGCTTAATTTACTAATTAAAAATATATAAATCACACAAAGTTCACATAGATATTTGACATTGTAACTGTATTTTTCTAGTATAATTTAGTCAAGAAAATAGGAGAGGTGAAGTGCTATGGGATACAGAGTAGTTTATAGTGTGGTTGTGCCCATATTTAATGAGGAACTTGTTATTCTTGAAAGTTATAAAAGACTCAAAGAGGTTATGGATAAAACGAATGAAGAATATGAGTTAGTGTTTGTCAATGATGGAAGTAGAGATTCCACAAAGAAAAAAACAGAGCTAATTTGTGAAAAGGACGATAGAGTCAAACTTGTTAATTTCTCAAGAAATTTTGGACATCAAGCAGCAATAACAGCTGGAATGGATGTAGCAGTTGGAGATGCAATAGTAGTAATTGATGCAGATCTTCAAGATCCACCAGAAGTAATATTACAAATGATTGAAAAATGGAAACAAGGATACGAGGTTGTTTATGGAAAAAGAGCTAAAAGAGAGGGAGAAACTTTTTTTAAGAAAATTACTTCAAGCATGTACTATAGAATATTAAAGAGTATGACCAATGTGGATGTACCAGTAGATGTTGGGGATTTTAGACTTATTGATAGAAAAGTTTGCGATGCGTTAGCTTCGCTTCCTGAAAAAAGTAGATATGTTAGAGGACTTGTTAGTTGGGTTGGCTTTAAACAAACTTATGTAGAGTTTGTAAGACACGAAAGATTTGCAGGTGAAACAAAATACCCATTAAAGAAAATGGTTAAGTTAGCACTAGATGGTATAACATCACTTTCATACAAACCGCTTGCATTTTCAAGTTATATGGGTGTGATTTTTTCAATTATAGGTGTAATTGCTGCTATTAGTATAATTATAAGAAATGTAGTGTTAAAGGCACATGTTTTAAGTTTAGGTTTACTACTATCATTAATTGTAATTATGTTTGGTATGTTATTTGTTACTAATGGTATTATGGGGCAGTATATTGCAAGAATATTTGAGGAAAGTAAGGAGAGGCCTGTCTATATAATAGATAACATAGTAAACTATAAAGAGCAGGATATGCAACGAAAAAAAGTAAATTAACTTATAATATGCACTAATATGGCAGGATAATTATTAGACTGTCTTATTAGTGCATATTATGGTTTTAATTATGTTTTTCAGCAGTTAAGGTAAAGGTTTTTGGAATACCCTTATCAAAGTTATCACAGGATAGGTTTGGTTCCTCATTAAGTGATTTGATTTTAAAACTGCCTTCTGCAACAGCTGTTACAATTTCACCAAGGGTCCATTTTCTTAGAAGTACTTTTTCAGGGGTACTGTTATCAAGAAGATATTTTGAAAAAGCGGCATCTTTTTCTTCTAGAGATGTATCAAAATAATCTCCAGTAACTTTATGCTTTCTAATTTTTGCAGTAGAGCCCCTAGAAGTAATTAATTTAGTAGATATAGGATGAAAGTCTCTAAGTACAAATAATCCATTAGTTTTAAGCAGTTTATTTATTATTTCTATAAATGGTTTCAAGTCAATAAAATAGTGTAGTATACCCATTTCAGCAAATACTATATCATAATCCTCTGTTAATTTATCTTTAGGTAGTTTTAATATATCACTTAGAATATAATTTATATTAGCATTAGCTTCTCTTGCTAAATCAAGAGCGTAATGCATATTCCCTTTTGAAAAATCCACAACAGTAACATCAGCACCAAGTAAAGCTAAAGCAACAGCTTTACTGCCATTTGACCCCATAATATTCATTATTTTTTTGCCTTTTACATCTCCAAACTTTTCATGCAAAACTGATAAGATTTTATAAGGGTTTTTAGTTATTCTTTCTGCTGCATTTTTGGGAGTTCCAAAGCGCTGAACCCATGCTGAGTATGTTTCTTTATTCCATGCATCTTCGTTTATATTAGAAGTTATTTGCTTATTAATATCGTCTTTCATATAAGTTTAAGCCTCCATAATGATTTAAGTGTTTTAAATAGGTTATCATTAAAATCTACAATAAGCTTATTATATAATAAAAATAATCTCCTTGAAAACAGGAGACTATTAAAATTCTATGCATTTTATAAATGGATAGTCCTGAATTAGTAAAAGAAAATCAGAAGTATCGTAAGAGTAAGGTACTTTTAGAATAAGATTCATAGTTATAAGTTTTTGTTTTTCACAATTACCTTCAGTAGTATTTTTTATTTTAAAGCTTAAAATAAAAATGTCATTCTGGTCAAATATATTACGAAGTTTACTTATTACATCAGGTTCATTTAATACTTTAATGCTTAATTCTTCAGTCTTTGGCGTTGAAAGCCAAGAAAAATTACTATGAAGAAAAGTTTGACCTAATAGTATTATGAAAGAAGAAAGTAAACCTATAATATAAAGACCTGAACCAATAGCAAGGCCAACTCCAGCAGTGGCCCAAACTCCAGCAGCAGTAGTTAGACCTTTAACAGATTGCCGCCTCATAAATATCATTCCAGCACCTAAAAAACCAATACCACTTACAACTTGAGCAGCAACACGTGATGGGTCTATTGAGATATTTAGTACACCAACTTGATCCTGAAAGCCGTATTTAGATACTATCATTATTAGAGCTGAACTCAAACAAACGATAAAGTGAGTACGTATGCCAGCCTCTTTCATTCTATTTTTTCTTTCATATCCAATAAGACCACCACATACACCTGCAATTAATATTCTAATAAAATAAGTTAATTCGGTATTATAACTAAACATAATAAAGCATCTCCAGTAAATTAATATACAATTACTATGTTTATTATAGTTATAGTAAAAATGTGAATAGTTTTTAAAAAATTAGGGAAATAAAGTTCACATGTGTGGATTTATTTCCCTGGAAGGTTATATATTTAAAACTATGGATTTATGTCTTGTCATAGCTTCTATACTGTATCTAACACCTTGAGTTCCCATACCAGAAGATTTTGTGCCAAGGAATGGAAAGTGATCAGGACCTCTTTCAGGTTTATTATTTACTTGGACGGTTCCGACCTCTAGTTTGTTTGCAATATAAAAGGCATCATGCATATTTTCAGTAAATACTGCTGCTTGAAGACCATATTCAGACCTGTTTGAAAGGTCTATTGCCTCATCTATACTTTTTACACGGATGATAGGAAGTACTGGACCAAAAGGCTCTTCCCAAGCTATTCTCATATCTTCAGTTACATTATCAAATAGTGTTGGATATATTAAGTTTTTTTCACGCTTATTTCCCACAACTAAAGTTGCACCTTTATTTATGGCATCATCAATAAGAGTTTGAACATAGTCAGCAGCTTTGTTATCTATAAGGGGAGTTATAGTTACATTTTCAGAAGGTTTACCAACCTTTAATTCTTTTACTTTCTCCTTGACTAGGCTAACTAGTTTATCAGCAACAGAATCCATTACAAGAACTCTTTTTACAGCAGTACATCTTTGACCGGAGTATCCATAAGCTCCAGAGACTATACTGTTTGCAGCAGCACTTAAATTAGCATCTTCAAGAACAATAGCAGCATCTTTTCCACCTAATTCTAAAACCACAGGTATCATACCTGCTATTTTAGAGATGTGTTTACCTACGGCAGAGCTTCCAGTGAAATTAATTAGGTTTACAGCTTCATGAGTGATAAGGTAGTCGCCTATTTCAGAACCTCTTCCAGTTATGGTATTTAAAACACCTGCAGGTAGACCTGCGGCATTAAAAACTTCCGCAAGATGAAGTGCGCTTATAGCACCAACTGTAGGTGGTTTTAATACAACACTGTTACCAGCTATAAGTGCTGGAGCAACTTTAGAGGCTGATAGATTTACAGGGTAGTTAAAAGGAGATATTGCTAAAACTACACCTAAAGGAACTCTTTCTACTAAAGAAATTTTACCTTTTTTTGAACCTGGAAAATTATCAGAGCTAATAGCTTCACCTTCCATGTGAGTGCCTTCATTAGCAGTATATCTTATAAAGTCAGCTGTTCTTTTAACTTCTGAGAGAGCAGAGTTAATATCTTTTGCTATTTCATTTGATAGAACTTTAGCTAGATATTCTGCATTATCATCTAATATGTCAGCAGCTTTACGCATAATGCTAGCACGTTCATTTATTGGAGTATCACTCCATTTTTTTTGAGCAGCCCTTGAATTCTTAAAAATCTCATCAACTTCATCTTTTGATACAGCTTGAATTTTTCCAATTAAACTTTCATCATATGGAGAGTGAGTTTCTATAGTATTTTTTGTTTTACTTTCAATCCAGTTTCCATCAAATAAATTTTTATAAATTCTATTTGATGATATATTTTCAAACATAAAGTACACCACCTTTAAATAGATAATTCATTTTTAGTATCACAATTTATAAGAAAAATACTCAAACTATTGATAATTGTTAATTTATACAAGTTAAGTATATTTATAATATACTCCATAACAGAAAAATAGTCAATAATAATTATTAAAAAATAATAATTGTTTAAATTACTTTACTTGACAAAAAATGATTGTGGTGCTATTTTATAAGAAAAGGACACTATAGGGGGGAGGGGTATACTTGAATAAAGAAAAAGAAAATGCAGTTAGAGCTTTAAAGACATCAAAGGGACAAATTGAGGGAATAATAAAGATGATAGAAGATGGTAGGTATTGTATTGATGTATCTAATCAAATAGTTGCTGCTTCTGCGCTTTTAAAAAAAGCTAATATGCTTATATTGAAACAACATCTTAATAATTGTGTTAAAGAAGCATTTCTTCATAATAACGGAGAAGAAAAAGTCAATGAAATTATGGAGCTTCTTTCTAGAATAAATAATAAATAAAGAAGGGATTTTAGATGGCAAAGGAGACTTTAAGAATAGAAGGAATGACATGTGCTGCGTGTGCAAGAGCAGTTGAGAAGGCCTCAAGTAAGTTGGAAGGCGTTTCTGAAGCAAATGTAAATCTTGCATCGGAAAAGTTAAGTATAAGTTTTGAGGAAGCTAAGGTAAATATATCAGATATTCAAAATGCAATAGAGAAAGCAGGGTATAAAGCATTAACGGAAACTGTAAATAAAACAATCTCCATTGGAGGAATGACATGTGCTGCTTGTGCGAGAACGGTTGAAAGAGTAACGGGTAAATTAGATGGTGTAACTAGTTCTAATGTGAATTTAGCAACAGAGAAGTTAAATATAAGCTTTGAAGAGTCTAAGATAAATCTTAATGGTATAAAACAGGCAATAGAAAAAGCAGGATATAAGGCATTAGACGAAGGTTCAGATATAGATGTTGATAAAGAAAGAAAAGAAAAGGCAATAAAAAGCTTATGGAATAGATTTAAAATATCAGCCATATTTGCAGTTCCACTGCTTATAATAGCAATGGGACCTATGATATTTAAAGCAATGGGTTTAATGCTACCTTCCATTATTGACCCAATGGAACATGCAAAAATTTATGGTGTTTTAGAACTTATACTAGTTATGCCGATTATATTTGAAGGAAGAAAATTTTTCAAGGTAGGATTTAAAACGCTTATAAAAAGAAGTCCTAATATGGATTCTTTAGTAGCTATTGGTTCGGGAGCTGCATTTTTATATAGTTTATTTGGATTGTATCAAATATTTAGTGGTAATCATAATGCAGAACTTTATTTTGAATCAGCAGGAATAATATTAACCTTAATAACTCTTGGTAAATATATGGAGGCTGTATCAAAGGGAAAAACCTCAGAGGCAATAAAGAAACTTATAGGATTAACACCTAAAACTGCGCTTATTGTAAAGGATGGAATTGAAAAGGAAGTAGCAATAGATGAAGTTAAACCTGGTGATATAGTAATTGTTAAACCAGGAAGCAGATTGCCAGTGGATGGAATAGTTGTAGAAGGAAGTACAGCTATTGATGAATCTATGCTTACAGGAGAGAGTATTCCTGTTTTAAAGAAGCCAGGAGATAAAGTTATAGGAGCAAGTATAAATAAAAATGGGTCTATAAGGTATAAGGTAACTAAAGTTGGTAAGGATACAGTGCTTTCACAAATTGTAAAACTTGTTGAGGATGCACAGGGCTCAAAAGCACCTATTGCTAAATTGGCAGATGTGGTATCAGGTTACTTTGTTCCAGTGGTAATAGTTCTTGCAATAATAGCAGCATTGGCTTGGTTTATATCAGGTAAGGATCTAACTTTTACATTAACAATATTTATATCAGTTCTTGTTATAGCTTGTCCTTGCGCACTAGGATTAGCTACACCAACAGCTATTATGGTAGGAACAGGAAAAGGTGCAGAGTATGGAGTACTGATTAAGAACGGTACAGCACTTGAAAATACTCATAAAATACAAACTATAGTATTTGATAAAACAGGTACTATAACTGAAGGAAAGCCTGAGTTAACAGACATAAAGGTAGTTGGAGGAATTTCTGAAGAGGAATTACTTAAAATAGCAGCTTCTGTTGAAAAGACATCTGAACATCCACTGGGAGAGGCAATTGTAAAAGAAGCAGAAAGCAGGAAGCTAGAACTTATAAAGATTAATGATTTTAAATCAATTACTGGTCATGGTATTGAAGCCATTGTAAATGGCAAAAAAGTATTTTTGGGAAATAAAAAATTGATGGAAGATAATGATATAAACATAAAAAATATATATGATTATGTAGACAATTTAGCAGAGCTTGGAAAAACACCAATGTATATTGCTATAGAAAAAGAAATAAAAGGAATAATAGCAGTTGCAGATAGCATAAAAGAAAATAGCTATAAAGCAATAAAAAAACTTCATGAAATGAATATAGAAGTGGCAATGATAACTGGAGATAATAAGAAATCTGCGAGTGCAATAGCGAAGAAACTTGGAATAGACAAAGTACTTGCAGAAGTTCTTCCAGAGGATAAGGCCAATGAAGTAAAAAAGCTTCAAGAGAGTGGTAAAAAAGTTGCTATGGTAGGTGATGGAATTAATGATGCGCCAGCACTAGCTCAAGCAGATATAGGGATGGCAATAGGTAAGGGAACTGATATTGCCATGGAATCAGCAGATATCGTGCTTATGAAAAGTGATCTTATGGATGTTATTACCGCTATAGAATTAAGTAAAAAAACTATAAAGAATATAAAAGAAAATTTGTTTTGGGCATTTGGATACAATGTAGTAGGAATTCCTGTGGCTATGGGAATTTTGTATTTATTTAATGGACCGCTGTTAAATCCAATGATAGCAGCAGCAGCTATGAGCTTAAGTTCAGTTTCCGTGTTAACTAATGCATTAAGATTAAAAAGGTTTAAAATATAATTTAAATATATAGGAGGAGATTAAAATGGCAAAGAAAATATTAATAGAAGGAATGAGTTGTGAGCATTGTGTAGCACATGTAAAGGAGGCTTTAGAGGAAATTGGTGGAGAAAACATCAATGTAAATTTAAAGAAAAAGTTAGCATTAATAAGTAACGACATAGAGGATAAGAAAATAAAAGCAGCCATTGAGAATGCAGGCTATGAGGTTATAAAAGTAGAGGAAACATCTGATAGTGGCGAATCCAAATTAAAGGGCTTCTTTAAAAAGATTACCAAATAGCAATAAAAAATCCACTTTAAATAAGCTTTAATATATACGAAAAAATAAATAAGGAAACTGAAGATGAAATTAATTCACGCTTTGGTTTCCTTATATTTATTGTATAATAAGTATATATAGGCTTTAATTATAATATTCAGTAAAGTAAGGAGAGTATAATGGAAAATGAAGTAATACTTGTAGAAGTATTTGGAGTCAAGGAAGAGGTCTCTTGTGGCGGATGTCCAAGTAAAAGTGAGAATAGTTCTTGTTCAAACTGTAATACTTGCACTAAAACTTGTAGTGGTGGATGTTCGTCAGGATGTGGCAATAATAAATCAATGTATGATTTATACAAAGATTTTAAAAAATATATAGAAAAAACAGATGTAGGGCAAAGTGTTGAGGTTCAATTTATAGATGTAAAGACAATGGATGCTGAACAATATGAATATGTTAAAAAAGCTACTGAAAAAAAATATATGCTACCAGTAATTGCTATAAATGAATATATAAGATTTTATGGAGGAATGAAGGATAAACTTATATATGATGCAATTAAAAAAGAATTGAATAATCAGTATATGTAAAATTCAAAAAAACATAAATTGGAAATAACTAGTATGGATTTTTTTATAGTTTTTTGTGTTGATAAATCTATATATTTTCAGTATTTATTTTGAAAAAAAGTAATTTAATGGGTAAAAATTCCTGATAACTTGATTAATTTAAAAAAAACATTGACAAAAGATAACAGCAATTATATATTTAAATATTGTCAATTAGAGGTATTTTTTTAAAAAATAATTTAGATATAGAATAAGGGGTTAATATCTATGAGTGAAAATTTAAAGCAAGATAAGGATTCTGAAATTTCAAAAATTGGGGATGACGAAAAAATCATGACTACAGCTGAATTGGTTGTAAAGTGTTTAGAAAATGAAAATGTGGAGTATATATTTGGTATACCAGGAGAAGAAAATTTAGCACTTATAAAGGCGCTTACGAAATCGTCTATAAAATTTATAACTACACGTCATGAGCAGGGTGCAGCTTTTATGGCAGATGTATATGGAAGATTAACAGGGAAACCTGGAGTATGTCTTTCAACGCTGGGACCTGGAGCTACAAATCTTATGACAGGAGTTGCGGATGCAAATCTTGATGGAGCACCTGTAGTTGCTATAACTGGACAAGTTGGAACAGATAGAATGCATATAGAATCACATCAACACCTTGATTTAGTTGCTATGTTTGCTCCTGTGACTAAATGGAACAAACAGATAGTGAGACCCGATACTGCACCTGAAATAATAAGAAAAGCATTTAAGACAGCAGTAAGTGAAAAACCAGGAGCATGCCATATAGATATTCCTCAAAATATTGCAGAGATGCCAGTAGAAGGAAGACCGTTAAGACATACAGTTACGGATAAAAGTTTTGCAGCCTATAGCAGCATAGAAAAGGCAGCTATAGCTATCTCAAGGGCAAAGAATCCATTAATACTTGCAGGTAATGGTGCAATACGTTCAAAAGCAAGTAAAGCTGTTTTAGACATGGCAGAGGCACTAAATATTCCGGTTGCAAACACTTTTATGGGTAAGGGAATAATACCTTTCGATCATCCTCTTTCATTATGGAGTATGGGACTTGCACAAAAGGACTTTATAAATAGAATTTTTGAAAAAACGGATCTTGTTATTGCTATAGGATATGATATAGTTGAGTATTCACCTAAAAAGTGGAATCCAAAAGGACAAATTAAGATAATTCACATAGGTGAAAAATTAGCAGAGGTTAATAATAGCTATCTTCCAGAGGTCGAAGTTATAGGAGATATTTCAGATTCTATTCATGAGATAGTTAGACGTTCAAATAGAATAGATACACCTAAACAGGCTCTCAAGGTAAAAGAAGACATGCACAAAAATTATGAAGAATACAGTGAAGATGATGGTTTCCCAATAAAGCCACAAAAAATACTATATGATTTACGCAGGGTTATGGGAAAAGATGATATAGTAATATCTGATGTAGGAGCTCATAAAATGTGGATAGCTAGAAATTATCACTGTTATAAGCCTAATACATGTATAATTTCAAATGGATTTGCATCAATGGGAATAGCTATTCCAGGAGCATTGGCAGCTAAGCTTGTGAATCCAGATAAAAAGGTAGTTGCAGTCACAGGTGATGGAGGTTTCATGATGAATTCGCAAGAACTTGAAACTGCGCTTAGAATAGGAACACCTTTTGTAACACTAATATTTAATGATAGCAACTATGGACTTATAAAGTGGAAGCAAGAAGAGAGATACGGAGAATCTGCTTATATAAACTTCACTAATCCTGATTTTAAAATGTATGCGGAAAGTATGGGACTTAAAGGTTATAGAATAACTAAGGCTGAGGAGTTAATACCTACACTAGAAGAAGCCTTTAGTCAGAAGGTTCCAGCAGTAATTGATTGTGCTGTAGACTATAGTGAAAATCTTAAATTATCACATAAATTAGAAGAGCTAAAATAGTTAATTAGAGTATATATAATGCGTTTATGTATTATATATACTCTAATTTATTTTTTAAATTTGAAATAATTTCACCCATTATTTGAAAACCCATCTTAATTTGAGCTTCATTAACACGTGAGAAGCCAATTCTAAAAGTATCTTTACCTTGATTATCAGTGTAAAAAATATCACCAGGGGTAAAGGCTATGCCTTTTTTATAACATTCACTAAGTAGTTCTCTTGAGTTTATACCTGTTACTTTAATAAATATGTGTAGTCCGCCTTCACCCCATATTTTTGCATATGGTAAATACTTATTTGCATATTTTATTGTTAGTTCATACTTATTTTTGTAGTATCGTTTAGCCTTTTTTACATACTTACTAAAATTTTTGCCACGTAAATATTCATAAAGTATAGCTTGGTCTAAAAAAGAGGTATGTATATTTGTGCTGCGTTTTATACTTTCTAAATAATTAATTAGTTCTGTGTCAGCCATAACCCAACCTATGCGCATGCCAGGGAATAAAATTTTAGATAGGCTGCCTATGTATATTACATTATTATTATTTGAATTTAAGGCTGCTAGGGAGGTTATATTTGAATTTGAATACCTAAGTTCTTCATTAAAACCATCTTCGATTATAGGAACATTAAAAGAATTAATTAGTTCTATGACTTTTAAACGTTTTTCTGATGACATAACAATTCCTGTGGGATTATGGTATGTTGGAATTAAAAACACTGCCTTTGGAACTTCCTTTTCTAACTCGTTTTTTAGAGAAGAGATGTTTATTCCATCATCATCCATATCAATGCCCTTTATATTTAGATTATGAAGCTTCATAATTTTTAAAGAAGTATTGTGTGTAGGATTTTCGCAGAGTATTCTATCACCTTTTTCGGTTATAGAGGATAAAACTATATTAAAACCTTCTGTAAAACCGTTGGTTATAAGAATATCTTTGTTATCAAGGTTAATACCTTTATGGGACATATAAGTTTTTAGATATTCAATTAAAGGCTTGTAACCTTTAGCATAACCATAATTTAATATATTGTTACCTTCAATAGATATTATATTTAAAAAATCTCTTTTAATTTCATCAATATCAAATAAACTTTTGTTAGGAGAAATACTATCAAAAGGAATAATATCATCTGTCCCTCTCAGTTCATGTTTAGTCGTATCAAGCTTTTCTGCCATTATAGCATGTGCACTTATAAAGTTATTCCAATTTAGGTTTTTGGATATTTTAGAGATAACTTTTTTGCTTGAAATGAAAGTGCCTTTTCCTTTAATAGTGTCAGTAAAACCTTCATTTGTTAAATTCTCATAAACATCTATTATGGTATTTCTGCTTACATTAAGCATTAAACTCATTTCCCGAGTAGACGGTAGTTTTTCGTTTTTTTGAAGTATTCCTGTTTCAATTAAATTTTTTATGTAAGTCTCTATTTGAAGTTTTTTATGAGTTTTTGATGTGAATTTTAAATTAAAAATCATATTTTCACCTCTAATTTACTATTAAAAAATACTAAAGCATTCTGCTCCATAAAAGATTCTAAGGTCGAACCTTTTAAGTAGGAATATTTTATGAATCACAATGTAAGTATTTTATTGCATTATATACTATTCTTACATAAATGCAAAGTTTAATAAAGAGTTAGTTGCATAGTTTTTTTGTGTGGAAGAAGCTTGAGCTTTAATGTTTATTAATTCGCATACTATTAAGATTATGGAAAATAATACGATTATATTAAAATAAAATAAAAAAACATATATAAAAGTTAAGTGTTAAATGTTGATATTTGTTGTAAAAATGAGAAATTTAAAAATGCTCAATGATTTTTGTAAATGGTCGAAATTAAAGTTAAAGAATCGGGTACAGGTCATGGTAATACTAGGTAAGAAAACAATTATTTATTGTAAATATTAAAAATTAAATTGTAATTATATTAGGGAAAGCAACGATTTTGTTAATTTGATTAAATATAATTATTGAAAAATCTAAATAATAAAAAAATTCTAATAAATTATATCAAAAAATGTTGAATTGTTGTATAATAAAAAACAATACAGTATAATAATTTAAAAGTATTTTTGAATTATTTATAACTTAAAATACGGTGGGAATGCGAATAACAAAATTATTTTCCAATATTTTAGGATAGGGTGAGAGAATTGAATAAGTTCAAAGTAAATACCATTGATTGCGACAATAGTTATATTCTCGCAGAAGATATATATTCGTACAATGATGTCAAATTTATTAGCAAAGATACACCGATTAATAGTTATATAAAAAGTAAGCTTTTAACTAGTGGTATAGGTAAGGTTAATGTTTATAAAAAAAATGAGGCAAAGCAGAAAATTCCTAAAAAGAGAGAGTACGAGGAATTCAAAGCAGAGTACGAAGAAAACGTATTAAAGCTCAAGGATCTTATTGTAGGGGCTTGTAATGGTAAGAAAATTGATCAAGAAGCAATACAAAATATGACACAAAATATTTATGATGATATTGTTAATACAGATTGCTTAATTAAGTATGCAGGTAATATAAAAGATAAAGACGAGTATACTTTTTATCATAGCATGAATGTAGCTTTCTATGGAATGTTAATAGCTAAGTGGATGAATTTATCTGAAGAGCAAATTAAAGAGGTAATATCTGCAGGACTTCTTCATGATCTTGGAAAAATAAAGATTAAAGATAGCATTTTAAACAAGCCTGGAAGGCTTACTGATGAAGAATTTGAGGAAATGAAGAAACATCCACTTTATGGGTATGAAACAGTTAAGGATGATCCTACTATTAAGGATGATATAAAGAATGTTATATTACAACATCATGAAAGAATAAATGGTACAGGATATCCATATGGAATCAAAGCTGATCAAATGGGATTATATTCTAGAATTATATCAATAGCAGATGTATATGATGCAATGACTTCTGATAGGGTTTATAAAAAGAGAAAACCTCCATTTAGAGCTTTTGAAATGTTTGGTTCTGAAGGTATATCTATTTTTGATACGGACATACTCAGAGTGTTTTTGAGTAACATAAATGTTTATTTTATAGGTGCGGAAGTGCTTCTTAATGACGGAAGAAAAGGGGAAATAGTTTATATACCACCTAATAACCTTCTTCAGGCAATAGTTAAAATAAATAATGATTACATTGAGGTTTCCAGAGGGAGCGGTAGTTATATAAGTGAAGTTATTAGAATGAACGTTCCGTAAATTTAAAATACGATGAAAAGGAATCTATTATCTTTTTCATCGTATTTTTAATTATATAAAGATATTTATTTTGCTGTGGTTTGAAGTTCTTCTTTGCATTGCTTACATACACGTACGCCCTTAAAGTAGCTTATATCACTTAAAGAATTACAGAAAGTGCATCCTGGTGCATATTTTCTTAGAACTATATGGCTTTCAACTTCGTCGATGAAAATTTCAAGAGAATCTCCTTCGTTTATATTGAGCTGAGATCTAGTTTCTTTTGGTATAACTATTCTTCCAAGTTCATCTACTTTTCTAACAATTCCAATTGAATTCATTTTATTCACTCCTATTAATTTATACTATATTACAATTTTATAAAAAAAATTCAAAATATCAAGGTACAAATTTTCATTATATGGGAACTATTATGAAAAAACGTAGAAAAATTAATAAAATTTATAAAATTTTTTTAAATTAAGTTTAAATCAATGTTAAAATAAGTAAAACAATAAAATAATATTATAATCTTGACTATATAGTTTATATTTGCTATCATGAGTTTAAAATATATGTTAAAAGCTTTGATAAGAAGGAGTATATGTATCTTTGAAATAAAGAGAGGAAATAAAAGGTGAGAGATTTCCATGATGGATATGTAGAAGGTAGTCTTGGAGCTTTGATATGAACGTCAAATTGATTATTAAGTATCAACGAAATTCCATCGTTAAAGGGAAGTAGTATCGGCTAAGGCCCGTACTATATTAAGAGCGTATATATACGAATATAGGTGGTACCGCGGAAAGTAATCTTCGTCCTAATTAAGAAACCAGTATGAAGCTTTGTTCTTTGAGTAGAACATAGGTTAGTAGGTTTTTAAACTAGGAGGGAGTTTTTTTTATATAAAAAATTAGGGGTGAAAAAAATGAAATTAAGTGGGGCAGAAATTATAATTAAGTTATTAGAAAAGGAGGGAATAGAGGTTATTGCTGGAATACCAGGAGGTTCAAGCCTTCCAATGTATAATGCACTTAGTAAGAGCAGTATAAAGCATATTCTCGCAAGACATGAGCAAGGTGCAGGATTTATAAGTCAAGGTATAGCAAGGACAACAGGGAAAGCAGCAGTATGTTTTGCAACGTCAGGTCCAGGAGTTACTAATTTATTAACAGCAATTGCAGATGCTAAATTAGATTCAGTACCAATAATAGTTATAACTGGCCAAGTTCCATATAAATCAATGGGAACAGATGCATTTCAGGAAGTAGATACCTATGGTCTTACAGTACCAATAACTAAGCACAATTTTCTCGTAAGATCAGTAGAAGAATTGACTTATATAATTCCAAAAGCATTTGAAATAGCGGAGACAGGGAGGCCAGGACCTGTGGTTATAGATGTGCCTAAGGACATACAGAATGAAATAATAGAAATTGAAATTTCAGAAAATATAGACAATAAAGATAAAGCGATAAATATTGATATATATGAAATTGAAAAAATTGCTCATGCTGTAAATAAAGCTAAAAAACCGTTGTTTATCATAGGGGGTGGTGTTACAAATTCGGATTCAGGTTATTTGGTTAGAGACATTTCACAGAAAAATGATATTCCAGTAGCAGCTACCCTTATGGGATTAGGCAATTATCCAAGTGAAAGTAGTTTGTTTATTGGAATGCTTGGGATGCATGGAGAAGTTGCAACTAACCTCATAGTAAATGAAGCAGATTTGGTTTTAGCATTTGGTATAAGATTTGATGATAGAGCTACTGGAGATATAAAAAAGTTTTGTCCTAATGCAACTATTGTTCATGTAGATATAGATTCTGCAGAAATAGACAAATTAAAGAAGAGTAAGTATTCTATTGCAGGAGATGTAAAAGAGGTTCTATTAAAGTTAAAACCATTTATAAAGGTAAATAAACGTGAAGCTTGGAAGAAAGAAATAAAAGAAATAAAGACAAAACATTTAATGCCAGGGGTAACCTTAAGTGATGATATAAATAATCCTATTAATTTAATTAAAGTACTTAATGGTTTGCTTGATGATGATACCATAATAACTACAGATGTAGGTCAACATCAAATGTGGGTAGCTCAGCATTATAATTTTAGAAGACCAAGAAAATTTATTACCTCTGGGGGTCTTGGTACTATGGGATTTGGGCTACCAGCAGCTATAGGAGCAGCAGTTGCAAATCCGGATAAAAAGGTTGTATGCATAAGTGGAGATGGGTCTTTTATGATGAACTTGCAGGAGCTTTCAACACTTCAAGAATTAAATTTAAATGTTACAGTTATTATATTAAATAATGGATGTTTAGGACTTGTAAGGCAGCAGCAGGAACTTTTTTATGAAGGCAGATATATTGCATGTAAGTTTAAGAGTAAGCAAGATTTCTCACTTATAGCGGCTGGGTTTGGAATTAAAAGTTATTGTTTAAAAAATGAAAAAGATCCCATATGTACATTAAAGAAGGCTTTGCTTAATAAGGAACCTTGCGTTATAGATGTACTTATTAATGAAAATGAAAATGTTTTGCCTATGGTGCCACCAGGAGGTGGAAATTGTGAAATGGTAGGAGGTAAATAGATATGGAAAATACAAAACATGTTATTGTTGAGTTACTTGTAAGAAATCACCCTGGGGTTATGTCACATATTACAGGCTTATTTGCTAGAAGAGCATTTAATTTGGAGGGCATATTGTGTTCTAGAATAGATGTGGGGGAAAAAAGCCGTATGTATCTTCTTGTTCAAAGAGATGATAATCTGGATCAAATTACTAAACAGCTTGAAAAGTTGTATGATGTTGTCAATGTTAATGTGTATGAAGAATATAATGAGAATGTGTTTGATGAAGTACAAAAGCTTATATTTTTACAATAAGTTAACAAAATTTCCTTGTAATATAACAGGGATATAGGTATAATTAAACTATGATTGTAAGAAGGAGGTCGTTAATATGAAAAGTGTATGTTTATCAAAATTAAAGAAATCATTTGCGACCTTAACGGTAATAGTAAGAAAGTAACTAATTTATTCATTGATAGTGAAGCCATGGGGGGAGTTAACCTGTGGTTTTATTTTTGAAAAAAAGTTTTACATCTATGCCAATAGCCTTAAGGTTGCAAAAATCTTAGGCTATTTATTTTTGGTTTGTAAAAATAGGAGGATGTAGAATTGATAATTAAAGAATTAAATTGTTTAAGTAGTAAATTAATCAAAGATATAGAGAAGTTGATTAGTGATTGTAATAAATTTGATGGAGTAGAGCATGAAATTAATTTAGATGAAGGTTTTAATTTTAATAAGTATATGAATTGGTTATTTGTTATTTATGAAGGAGATATAGCTGTAAGTGTTTTAAGTATATTTGCACCAAGAAAAGAAGAAGGAGAAATATCTGCTTGTACATTACCTAGTTATAGAGAAAAGGGATATTTCAAAAAGCTTTACACTAGGGCAATAGAAGAATTAAGAAAATATAACATACCCAAGAAGTTGTTTATATGTCCTAAAGAATCTAAAACAGGTAAAGCGGTAATTAAGAAAAATAATGGTATATACAAATTTGCAGAATATACAATGAAATTTAATAAAAATGAATTTGTAAGGTTAAGTAAATATACATCAAAATTGATTGAAATAAATATTAATGAACTTGATAAAATATCTAAAGTAGCATCAGTTATATATAATGAATCATTAGAAGAAGCTAGATCAACTATGAAAAATGCAATAGAGGCTAAAGAAAGAATTCAGTTTAAATTAATGTTTCAAAAAAACGATATTGGAATGGTAGCAGTACATTTTTATAATAATAAAGTATCAATCTTTTCTGTTGGAATATTACCTGAATATAGAGGATTTGGATTAGGTAGAGAAATGATGTGTATGGTTTTAGAATATCTGGTTAAAAATAATTATGGGCAGATATTTCTTGAAGTGAACAGTGATAACAATATAGCATTTAAACTATACAAAAGTTTAGGTTTTGAAGTTACAACAGAAATAGATTATTATGAAAAGTAAAAAAAATATTGTACATTAATATTACCTAATATGACATGAAAAAAGTATTGTATTCGATAAAATGTTACAATAATTTTTTAAAAAATATGATTTAAATAATTATTACAAAAAAAATTAAATTATATTAATAACTATGTTGACTTATAATGTAAATAATGCTATAATTTAAACAAGACAAAGTCGAATGTTGTAATAGGAGGTAGTTATTATGAAATCAACAGGTGTAGTAAGAAGAGTGGATGAGTTAGGAAGAATAGTAATTCCTATAGAATTAAGAAGAACATTGGAAATAGCAGAAAAAGATGCTTTAGAGATATATGTTGATGGTGAGCAAATTATACTTAAGAAATATCAACCAGCATGTATTTTCTGTGGTGATGCAAGAGATGTAGTTAACTATAAAGGAAAAAATATTTGTCAAAGTTGTTTACAACAATTAAGAGAAGAAAAATAATATAATATATGTAAGAAGAACACCAGTTTTATGGTGTTCTTCTTATTTTAATAGATAATAATGAAAGATTATATTTTATAATTTTTTTATATCGGTAACTTCTTGATCACTTACAGAGTTTAACATATCCATTATTAATTTTTTATTTTTACTATTTAAATTTTTAAAGAATAGAAGTAATTCCATTTCATCATAAGTACATTGCAATAATTTTTGTTCTTCATAGTATGAGAAGCTGTTATTCTTTTGCATTGCACTTAAATAAGCTTGAGCTAACTTGAAATCTGATTTAAAGTTTGAAACTTTGCCATCAAATATCCAATCCATACTTACGTTAAAGTAATTAGAAATTTTAAGCAAATCTAATGCACAAACATTTTTACCCATGCATATTTCCTTGAATGTAATTTTTGAAATATTTAGTTTTAAACATAGTCCATCGATAGTTTCATGAAAATATTTTATTGTAAATAATAGTCGTTTTGAGAAATCAACTTTAGCTCCAATACTACAGTAACAATTATTAGTAGAATTTAAACAAGTTGTTTTTTTGTGTATGGATTCAGGTATAGCCCCTTTACCGTAAACTATCCAATCGTAGTTTGTTTTAAAAAAGTTAGCTAGAGATATTAAAGCCACTTTCGATGGTAAAAAATCATTTTTTTCATAATGACTTAAATTACCTCTTTGAACTCCTGTTTTTTCGGCAACTTGCTTTTGAGTAAGCTTATTAAGCTTTCTCAAATACAGAAGCCTTTCCCCAATAGTATTCATAATAAAAACCTCCAAAAAAAGCGTTTATTACGTAGGATTTTAAAGATAATAAGTATTTTCTTAATAAAAACGCAAAAAAAACGCAGAAAACATGCTATATCTATATTTGTAAAATGCGTTTATAACGCATAAAATAAATATTAGTTTGATAGAATAATACATCAAATTAATAATTTAATAAATTACAACGCATTTTTTTATAAATAACTAAAATTTGTTTGTCATATCATTATAAAAATCAATTCGCACATACTTTATTTTAACAAAATTTTTTGATAAATTCGATAGAAAGGGATAAAAATAATTTGTTTTTATGAATATTTATGCATTTTTTTCTTTTCAATATAAAAATCAGGGGGCTTTTTTATGGGAGAAAAACGAGCTCTTACTCCACTTGGTATAGCATGTAAAAAAATGATGGTTGAAAAAAGCATGTCTCAAACGGAATTAGCCAAAAGAGTAGGAACAAGCACTAAATATTTAGATCTGATATTTCATGGTGAGAGAACTGGTAAGAAATACATATCAAGAATCGTTAAAGAGTTAGGTATAAATCTTGAAAGTATAGGTAAAATTATAATTTAAAAAGGTATAGATAATATTAGGTAATACAGCTAGCTTAAAGTATAGCTTTTACAGTATAAATTAATTAAGGGGGAATTTTTCTATGAAAAGTAAAAAATTAATATCAGTGCTGTTGTCAGCCATTGTTGTATCATCAATAGCATTAACTGGCTGCGGTAGTTCATCAAACTCAACAACAGCAGATAAGGATCAGCATTTAAACCTAGAAATAAATGTAGCAGATGTTAAAACACTTGATCCATCAAAAGGAACAGATGGATATTCTGCATATGTACTTCAAGAGACAATGGAAGCTATTGCAAGAGATGAAGTTAAGAATGGTAAGGAAGTAGTAGTACCAGCTGGGGCTAAGAGTTGGTCACAATCATCAGATGGTCTTACTTGGACTTTCAAATTGAGAGATAATAAATGGTCAGATGGAAAAGCAGTTACAGCAGACCAATATGTATATGCGCTTAGAAGAAGTTTAGATGCAAAAACAGCTTCCGAGTATGCATATTTACTAGTAAATGCGGGAATTAAGAATGGAGATGCAGTAAATAAAGGTACTATGTCACCAGATCAATTAGGAGTAAGTGCTCCCGATTCAAAAACACTTGTAATAAATTTATCGCATCCATGTGCATATTTTGAAAAGTTACTTAATTTTAAATTCTTTATACCACAAAGACAAGATATGGTTGATAAAGCAGGATCAAAATATGGTTCAGCTGCGGATACTTTAGTTTATAATGGACCATTTAAAATAACTTCAATGGTTAGTGGAAGTAAGATGGAACTTGTTAAAAATGATCAATATTGGGATAAGAAAAATGTAAAGCTTGATAAAGTAACAATGAATTTCATGGATGATGCAAACACAATGTTAAATGCATTACAAAGTGGTCAAATTGATGTTGCGGATACATCTAGACCTGAATGGACTAATAAATTAAAATCAAGCGGAAAATTTGATCAAATCACTGGTAATGTTCCAGCAAATTCATATTTGAATTTCAATGTTCAAGATAAAAATAAATTACTTACAAACGCAAAGATAAGAAAAGCAATTTCACTTGCACTTAACAGAGAAGATTATCTTAAAACTATAGGTCATAGTATTGGAACAGTTTCATACGCATGGGTGCCAAAAGCTGTTCAAATAGGAACTGACGCATACAGAGATAAAGCTAGTGATGTAACTTTAAAAAATAGTAAAGAGAATCCTAAGGAATTATTCAAAGAAGGTTTAAAAGAATTAGGAATGGATACAGATTTAAGCAAGGTAGTATTGACTGATGAAGAAGCAGGAACAGATGAAAGACATAAACAAGAAGGAGATTACCTAATAAATGCCTTCAAAAAGAATCTTGGAGTTACTTTAAAGGTTGATTACAAAGAGTGGAAACAATTCCTACAAGATGAGCAAGATTTAAATTATGAAATGCAAAGTGGTCAAATGTGGTCAGCAGATTACAATGATCCTATGACATTTATGGATATGTGGGAAACAGATGCAGCAAAAACTGTAAACGGATATTCAAGCAAAGAATACGATGCATTAATAGAAGATGCAAAGATTCAAAAAGATGAAAGTAAGAGATTAGATGACTTTAAGAAAGCTGAAGATATTCTTATCAATAAGGATGCAGCTATAGCACCAACTTATAGTCAAGGAATGAGTATATTTGCATATAAATACGTTAAAGGCCTTCAAACACCAGTATTTGCAGCAAGTGGATCAAGAAATGTAGAATTTAAATATGCATATATTTCAGGAAAGAAATAAATAATATTTATCTATTACAGAACTTTTATAATCAAAATTATTTAATTGCATTGCGGCAGAGGTGTGTATTTATCTCTGCCGCATAAAATATTATTTTAGGAGGAATAAAGATGCTGAAATATACGCTTAAAAGATTTGTGTATATGATAGTAACTATTTGGATAGTTATTACATTAACGTTTGTAATGATGCACTCTATACCAGGTAATCCATTTTCAACAGGAAGAAGCTTACCTAAGCAAACTAAAATCAATTTAAATAAAAAATATGGACTAGATAAACCACTTACTACGCAATATGGATTGTTTATAAAGAATCTAGTTGTTCATGGTAGTTTAGGAGAATCTTATACTTATCCTGGTTTAACTGTTAACAGTGTAATAGCAGAGAGAGCGCCAGTTTCTGCAGCGCTAGGAGCTGAAGCACTTATATTTGCTTTAGTTGTTGGTATGATATTTGGAATTATAGCTGCATTTAAAAGAAATCACTGGCAGGATTACTTAGTAATGATAATAGCAATCTTAGGTATAGCAATACCGTCATTTGTTTTAGCAGCTTTATTACAGTATTTTTTAACAGTAAAAATAGAAGTATTACCAACTTCAGGTTGGGGTGGAATAAAATATACAATTTTACCTGCAATTTCATTAAGTTTAGGAATAATAGCTGTTTACGCAAGATATATGAGAAGTAGTTGTATAGATGTTTTGGGACAAGACTATATTATGACAGCAAAGGCTAAAGGTGTTTCTAAAATACCACTTGTATGGAAACACGTTATAAGAAATGCCATTTTACCTGCTATTACTATATTAGGACAGCAGATTGCAGCTGTTTTAACTGGAACCTTTGTTATAGAATCAGTGTTTTCTATACCAGGAATAGGAAGATATTTTGTTACTTCAATAACAAATAGAGATTATCCAATTATACTTGGAACCACTATATTTGTTGCAGTGGTATATATAATATCAGTTTACTTAGTAGACATAATATATAGTTTAGTAGATCCGAGAATAAGGTTAAGTAGTAACAAAAAGTAGGAGGGAAAGAGATGGCTGAAACTTCAAATAAAAAGTTTGAAATTATTGGGTGTGAAAATAACAATTCAGAAGAAATAGTCAGAAAAAATGTGACCTATTGGCAAGATGCGTGGAGAAGACTTAAACAAAATAAAGTCGCAGTTATTTCGTTAGTGTTATTAATAATAATAGTATTATTATCTATAATAGGACCAATGCTTAGGCCATTTACAACTAATGATGTAAATGACTCTATAAAGAATATTGGTTCAAATTCAACTCATTGGTTAGGAACTGACGATCTTGGAAGAGATTTGTGGGTTAGACTTTGGGTTGGAACAAGATCTTCTATAATAATAGGTATAGTTGGAGCAGCAATAGAGCTCGTTATAGGTGCTTTATACGGAGGAATTTCTGGATATTTTGGTGGAATTGTTGATGATATAATGATGAGAATTATAGAAATTTTAAATAGTATACCATATTTAATTTTGGTATTGATAGTTATAATTGTTTTAAATAGTACAGGAATAGTACCTCTAATCATCGCAATGACGTTAACTGGTTGGGTTGGTATGGCGAGAATTGTAAGAGGACAAGTTCTTTCTATAAAAGAACAAGAATATGTACTTGCAGCTAAGACTTTAGGAGCAGGCTCCTTTAGAATAATAATGAAACATTTACTTCCAAACGTTATTGGAGTAATGATAGTTGATGTAACCTTTGCAGTTCCAAGTTACATTTTTGCAGAAGCATTTTTAAGTTATATAGGACTAGGAGTTAAACCGCCAAGTACAAGCCTTGGAGCATTATGTTCTAGTGGTCAAGCGAACTTAATGTTCTATCCAGCACAATTGTTCTGGCCTTCACTAATAATATGTCTTATAATGCTTACGTTTAATCTTTTAGGTGATGGTTTAGCTGAAGCCCTTGATCCTAAGCAGAGACAGTAGGAGGTAACTATTATGGAAAAAATATTAGATGTTAAAAATCTAAAGGTATCTTACCATACTTATGCAGGAGAAGTTCAGTCTGTAAGAGGTATAAGCTTTCATTTAAATAAAAGTGAAACTTTAGCAATAGTTGGAGAATCAGGCTGTGGAAAATCAGTTACATCTAAGTCAATAATGAGATTAATAGATTGTCCACCAGGAGAGATAAAAAAGGAATCTGAAATTTATTTCGGAGAAAAAGATATATTAAAAATGGGAGAAAAGGAGCTTGGTAAGCTTAGAGGTGGAGATATAAGTATGATCTTCCAAGATCCTATGACATCTCTAAATCCTACAATGAAGGTTGGAAAGCAGATAGCAGAAAGCATAATGATTCATAGAGGACTTAAGGAAAAAGAAGCTTTTGCGGAAGCTATAAAAATGCTTGAAGCGGTTAACATACCAAATGCGGACAAAAGAGCTAACCAATATCCTCATCAATTTTCAGGAGGAATGAGACAAAGAGCTATGATAGCTATAGCTTTAGCTTGTAATCCTAAAATATTAATAGCAGATGAACCAACAACAGCATTAGATGTTACAATTCAAGCTCAGATAATGGATCTTATGAAGGACCTTCAAGAAAAGCTTGGAACTGCTATTATACTTATAACACATGATTTGGGGGTAGTTGCCAGTGTAGCACATAGAATACAAGTAATGTATTCTGGACTTATAGTGGAAAGAGGAACTACAGACGAAATCTTTGGAAATCCACAGCATCCATACACTTGGGCACTGCTTCAATCAGTACCAAGGCTCGATACAGCAAATAAAGGAGAATTATATTCCTTAAATGGAACACCACCAGACTTACTTAAACCACCAGCAGGATGTCCATTTGCAGCAAGATGTAAGTACTGCATGCAAATTTGTAAGGAAGAAATGCCAAAGGAAACTAAGGTGACGGATACACATTCAGTTAGCTGCTGGCTTAAAGACGAAAGAGCACCAAAAGTAGAATCACCTATTAAAACAGGAGGTGCAGAGTAATGGCTAAAAATGATGAAGTATTAATTGAGGTTAAGAACCTAAAGAAATATTTTAATGTTGGTCAAGGAGCAATACTTAAAGCGGTAGACGATGTGAGTTTTAATATAAAAAAAGGTGAAACCTTAGGACTTGTTGGAGAATCAGGTTGTGGTAAAACAACCTGTGGAAGAACAGTATTAGGTTTATATGAAGCTACAGAAGGTGAAGTAAACTATGATGGAGTAAACATACATAGTTTAAAAGGAAGATCTAAGAAGGAATTTAGTAAGAAAGCTCAGATGATTTTCCAGGATCCGTATGCATGTTTAAATCCAAGAATGACAGTAGGAGACATAATAGCAGAAGGAATAGATATTCATGGTTTATATAAAGGTGAAGAAAGAACTAAGAAAATATATGAAATGTTAGATCATGTTGGACTTAATAGAGAGCATGCATCAAGATTTCCTCATGAATTTTCCGGAGGACAAAGACAGAGAATAGGAATTGCAAGAGCACTAGCTATAAATCCAGAATTTATAGTATGTGACGAACCAATATCCGCACTTGATGTTTCTATACAAGCACAAATAGTAAATCTTCTTATTAAGCTTCAGAGGGAAATGGGCTTTACATATCTTTTTATAGCTCATGACTTATCAATGGTAAAACATATTTCGGATAGAGTTGGAGTAATGTATTTAGGGACAATGGTAGAGTTTGCAGCAAGTCATGATTTATATGAAAATCCGCTGCATCCATATACAAAGGCATTGATGTCAGCAATACCAATACCAGATCCTAAGGTTGAGAAAACGAGACAAAGGATAAAGCTTGAGGGAGAAGTACCAAGCCCGATAAATCCTAAACCAGGCTGTAGATTTGCAGCAAGATGCAAACAAGCAAAGCCTGAGTGTTTTAAAATAAAACCAGAGTTTAAAGAAATTGAAAAGGGACACTTTGTAAGCTGTCATTTATATTAAAAAAATTCCTGCATAAAAGCAGGAATTTTTTTTTTGCATATTTATGTAATAAAGCTGTGTAACTTATGTCAAAAATGCAATATATAAGTACATTAACAAAAATGTGTTTATTACGCATGTTTTTAAAGAAAAACAATGTTTTTTTAATAAAAACTCAATAAAAACATAAAAAATATAATACATTCGCATTTGCAAATTAAAGTAATAACTAATAATATATTTATATAACAATACATTAATTCAATTATTTTTAATTAATAGATAATTAAGGAAAATAAATATAAAATTTGAACTGAAACTATGATAAGGGATTATTAAATGAAGGGAGAAGATATATGTTTAAGTATATTATAAAAAGATTTATTGCAAGTATAGTTACGTTGTGGTTAGTTGTAACATTTACATTCCTTTTAGCGCATGCAATACCTGGAGGACCATTCACAAGTGAAAAGAAATTACCTCCAGCTATAGAGGCAAATTTAAAAGCTAAATTTGGTTTAGATAAGCCACTAAGTAAGCAATATACAACATATCTTGCCAATATGGTAAAAGGTGATTTGGGTATGTCAATGCAATATGAAGGAAGAATGGTTAGAGATATAATAACATATTCATTTCCTAATTCAGCTAAACTTGGTGGAGTCGCTATTTTATTTGCAATTATAGTCGGATTATATTTAGGAGCGATGAGCGCACTTCATCAAAATAAATGGCAGGACGGTTTAAGTACAGTAATTTCAACATTTGGAGTAACGATACCTAGTTTTGTACTTGCTACATTACTTATTTACTTATTCTCGTTAAAGCTTAAGATTTTACCAGCTGTCGGATTTACAACACCGTCTAATTATGTAATGCCAGCACTTGCACTTGGGATATTTCCTATGGCATTTGTAACAAGGTATACACGTTCAATGCTTATTGATGTTTTGAATCAAGATTATATAAGAACAGCAAAGGCAAAGGGTTTATCTAAAACAATAATAACTTATAAACATGCTCTTAAAAATTCTTTGATTCCAGTAGTTACATACTTGGGACCACTTATAGCAGGTGTTTTAACAGGCAGCTTTGTTGTTGAATCCATATTTGGTATACCAGGGCTTGGAAGAGAGTTTGTTCTTAGCATTGATAATAGAGATTATACGACGATAATAGGCGTTACTGTTTTCTTTAGTGCAATCCTCATATTTTGTAATTTAATAGTGGATATATTGTATGTGATAATTGATCCTAGGATAAAATTCCAAAATTAATGAGGAGGTAGAAAATATGGAGAGTATAAATAAGGATTTATTTAAAACAGTAAGTGAAGACAGAAAAAAAACGCATGAAAAAGCAAGACCAAGTTTCACTTACTGGCAAGATGTTTGGAGAAGGTTTAAATCAAATAAATTATCTATTGTAGGGCTCGTTATTATAATAATTATTGTGTTATTTGCTGTTGTAGGTCCAATTTTCTCAAAATTCAATTATTATACTAATGATTATTCATCAGCTAATTTAGCACCTAATGGTACACATATCTTTGGAACTGATAATTTGGGAAGAGATCTTTTAACAAGAGTTATGTGGGGTGGGAGAATTTCGCTTACTATTGCTCTTGTAGCTAGTATTATTAGTTTTGTAATAGGAATTATATATGGTGGAATATCAGGATATTTTGGTGGAACTGTTGATAACATAATGATGAGGATAGTTGAAGGTGTTGCTTCATTGCCGCTTATGATATATGTAATATTGATAATGGTAATAGTGGGACAGGGAATGGCAAGTCTTATAATTGCTATAGCATTAACATATTGGGTTGATATGGCACGTATAGTAAGAGGCCAAATTTTGCAATTAAAGCAAGAGGAATTTGTACTTGCAGCAAAAACCTTAGGAGCATCATCTAAAAGAATACTCCTTAAGCATTTATTACCCAACACCATGGGACCAATTATTGTTAACTTGACACTAAATATACCTAATGCCATATTTACAGAAGCATTTTTAAGCTTTGTAGGACTAGGAGTTCCAGCACCTCAAGCGTCATGGGGAACTTTATGTTCTAACGCTCTTGGCTCATATCAAATGTATCCATATCAACTTTTGTTTCCAGCTTTAGCACTTTGCGTAACAATGTTTGGTTTTAACTTTTTAGGTGATGGTTTAAGTACAGCACTGGACCCTAAAATGAGAAAGTAGGAGATAATAATGGAAAAATTACTTGAAGTAAAGAATTTAAAAACCTCATTTTTTACTCATCTTGGTGAAGTGAAATCAGTAAGAGGAATCTCATTTGAAATCAATAAGGGAGAAGCGCTTGGAATTGTTGGAGAGTCTGGTAGTGGAAAGAGCGTAACTATGATGTCTGTTATGAGATTACTTGAGGAAAATGGCAAAATAGTTGATGGAGAAATTATTTTTAATGGAATAGATATAGCAAAGGCTTCTGATAAAGAAATGGAGAAGATACGTGGAAACAAAATCGGAATGATATTTCAAGATCCTATGACATCTTTAAATCCTGTATTAACAGTAGGTAATCAAATTGTAGAAGGTATAAAAAAGCATTTAAAAATGAGTACAAGTGAAGCAACTAAACATGCTGTTGAAATGCTTAAATTAGTTGGCATACCAAGTCCGGAAAAGAGAATGAAGCAGTATCCACATGAATTTTCAGGGGGAATGAGACAGAGAGTTATGATTGCTATGGCAATTTCCTGCAAACCGGAACTACTAATTGCAGATGAGCCTACAACTGCCCTTGATGTAACAATACAAGCCCAAATATTAGACTTAATGAAGAATTTAAAAAATAAAATGAATACATCAATAATACTTATAACTCATGATTTGGGAGTGGTTGCTAATTTATGTAGCAAGATAAATGTTATGTACGGTGGTGTAATTATAGAAAAAGGTGATGCAAGAGAAATTTTCTATAATCCTAAACATCCTTATACTTGGGGACTTTTAAGAAGTATTCCTGATCCTACAAAGGATACTAAAGAAAGGTTAATTCCCATTGATGGTTATCCTCCAGATTTATTAAATCCACCAAAAGGATGCCCTTTTGCAGCAAGATGTCCATACACAATGGAAATTTGTATGGAAAATCCTGTTTTATCATTTAAAATAGGAGAAAATCATGAAGTAGCATGTTGGCTGAATCATCCAGATGCACCTAAGGTTAATTATAGAAAGGAGCAAAGCTAATGCCACAGAATAATGTATTACTTGAAATAAAAGATTTAAAAAAGTGGTTTCCAATAAAGAAAGGTTTCTTTGGAGGAAAGGTTAGTAATGTTAAAGCTGTAGATGGTGTGTCTTTTCAGATAAATGGAGGAGAAACCTTAGGTTTAGTTGGAGAATCTGGATGTGGAAAAACAACAACAGGAAGAACTATATTAAAGCTTTACGAGCCAACTTCTGGAGAAATAATATACAAAGGCAAGGATATTTCAAAGTTAAATTATAAAGAAATGCTTCCATACAGAAGAAAAATGCAAATGATATTTCAGGATCCCTATGCATCTTTAAATTCAAGAATGACAGTAGGAGATATAATCGGAGAATCAATTGATATTCATAAATTATGTACAGGAAGTGAAAGAAAAGATAGAATAGAATATTTACTTAAAAAGGTAGGGTTAAATAGCGATCACATAAATAGGTATCCTCATGAATTCTCGGGAGGACAAAGACAGAGAATAGGAATAGCTAGAGCATTAGCGGTAGAGCCAGAATTTATAGTATGCGATGAGCCTATATCAGCGCTTGATGTATCAATACAAGCACAAGTTGTAAATATGCTTGAAGAACTTCAAGAAGAACTTGGACTTACTTATCTATTCATAGCACATGACTTGTCCATGGTTAAGCATATTTCAACTAAAATAGGAGTTATGTATTTAGGAAATTTAATAGAGATTGGTGAAAGTAGAGAACTTTATAACAATCCACTTCATCCATATACGAAAGCGCTTTTATCAGCAGTTCCAGTACCAGATCCAGATGAGTCTGAAAAGAGACAAAGAATAATACTTGAAGGTGAAATTCCATCACCTATAGATCCACCAAAAGGATGTAAATTTAAAGGTAGATGTAAGTATGCTAAGAAAGAATGTGGCGATGTAGCTCCAGAGTTTAAAGATATGGGAAATGATCATTTTGTAGCTTGTTATTTATATAAATAGCTTATTTGGTGTATTAAACTGCCAAATCATATAAAAATTATTCGGGGAGGAATAAAAATATGTTGAATAGAAAGTTAACAAAATTAGGTGCTATTTTAGTATCAGCATTATTAATAAGCAGTGTGTTAGTTGGCTGCGGTGGCAATTCAGGAGAAAGCTCTAGCACAGAACAAAAGGTAAGTTACAATTTGGGGGCAGATCCACAAACAATTGATCCAGGCTTAAACAACTCTGTTGAAGGTGGTACAGTTGTTTCAAATGCTTTTGAAGGACTTGTAGATATTGATAAAAATGAAAAAGTAATTCCTGGTGTAGCTTCCTCGTGGGACATATCAGCAGATAAACTCACTTATACATTTCACCTAAGAAAAAATGCTAAATGGTCAGATGGAAAACCTGTAAAATCAAAGGATTTCGAATTTGCGTGGAAAAGAGCATTAGCACCTGAAACAGCTTCAGATTATGCATATCAGTTATATTATCTTAAAAATGGTGAAGATTACAACGAGGGAAAAGCAAGTAAAGATAGTGTAGGAGTTAAGGCAGTAGATGATTATACGCTTAAAGTTGAATTAGCAGCACCTACCCCATATTTTTTAAGTTTAACTGCATTTCCAACATATATGCCTTTAAGAGAGGAAATTGTTACTAAGGACAATAAAGGCTGGGCAGCTAAAAAAGAAAATTATATTAGTAATGGACCATTTTATATGACGGATTGGAAGTTAAAATCAACAATGACTTTTAAAAAGAATCCAAACTATTGGAATAAAAGTACTGTAAAACTAGATATAATTACGTACTACATGTTAGCACAGGAATCCAGTGCTACAGCAGCATATACAAGTGGTCAGATTGATATAAATGATAATAATTTAGTACCATCAGTTCAAAAGCAAGACTTAATTAAAAAAGGTGAAGCTAAAGTATATCCTTATTATGGAACATACTTTTATGATATTAATGTAGGTGACAAAGACAGTTCTAATGGCGCAGAAATAACAAAGGCACTTAAAAATCCAAAAGTAAGGGAAGCTTTAACGCTTGCGATAGATAGAGAATCAATTGTGAAAAATATTACAAAAGGCGGAGAGAAACCTGCAACATCATTTGTGCCTAGTTCAATAAAGCTTAGCGATGGGAAAGCCTTCAAGAATAAAGAATACTATTCTGCAAAAGGTGATGTTAAAAAGGCTAAAGCGTTATTAGCTGAAGCAGGGTATCCGGATGGTAAGGGATTTCCTACAATACAGATTATGTATAATGAAGGATCAAATAATCAAGATGTTACTCAAGCACTCCAAGATATGTATAAAAAGAATTTAAATATAAATGTTACACTTCAAAGTGTTGAAAGAAAAGTTCAACTTGATAATTTAACTAAACAGCAGTATCAAATTTGTAGAGCTTCATGGATAGCAGATTATAATGATCCTATGACCTTTATGGATATGTATGTAACTGGTGGAGGAAATAATAATCCTGGTTATAGTAATTCAGAATATGATGCTTTAATTAAAGATGCTAAATCAACTCCAGATACAACTAAGAGAATTGATGATATGCATAAAGCAGAAGATATTCTTATGAGGGATTTACCTATAATTCCTGTATATGAATATACAAATGTAGTTGAAATTAAATCCTATGTGAAAGATTTTCACAAATCACCACTTGGATTTGTATATTTTAATAATACTTATATAAAAAAATAATATAGTGAAAAATTAATTTATAAACATGTATAAAGTACCGCAGACAAGTGTCAGTAAGCTACGGTACTTTATTTTTTTAGATTATAATATTTAAGTTACTGTAATAAAAAGGACTTAAATTATGAGTTTAATAAAAATGTGTTTATTACGCATAATTTTAAAGAAAAACGGTGGGTTTTTAATAAAAACTTAATAAAAGCGTTAAAATTATGCCATATTCATATTTGCAAAATCAACATATAAATAATAAAATAAAGCTATAATTGATAGAAGCATACATCATTCTTATAATTTTACAATAGGACATAAAAAAGGTAACTGCTTAAGTAGTAAGGGTGGGGAGATTTTATGAATAAAAAAAGATGTCTTACTCCGTTTGCTATAGCGTGTAAAAAGGTGATGCTTGAGAAGGGTATGTCACAGACGGAATTGGCAAAAAAGGTAGGTACAAGTACTAAGTATTTAGATTTGGTGTTTCACGGAGAGAGAGCGGGTAAGAAGTATATGGTAGCAATTGTTAAAGAATTAAATATTAATATTGATACAAAAATTTTAAATGGTTAACACATATGAAATTCAAACTTATTAACTAAATGATACATTAAATTATACTCAGAGTATAAATAAGTGCTCATATCGTACCATTTTAAAGCAAATATAAGCTTTTTTGACAAAAATACAAAAAACGCTCAGAAATTGTGCTATATTAATACTTGAAAACAAAATTCATAATGAATACAATAAAGTATAATTAACTAAGTTAAGTAAAATAATGTTTTAAGAGTAAAGAATTTATTAATATTAAGGAAATATTTATCATATCATCATAGTAATAATCATTTTTTAGAATAGGCTTAATGTAATTTATTATAAATGTTTTTTAAAATTTTATAGGTTATTGGTAATACAGCTAGCTTAAAGCATAGCTTTTACAGTATAAATCGATTAAGGGGGAAATTTTCTATGAAAAGTAAAAAATTATTGTCAGTACTATTAGCAGCTGCAGTTGTTTCAACAGTAGCTTTAACTGGCTGTGGAGGCTCTTCTTCAGCAACGTCAGCAGCAGATAAGGATCAGCACTTAAATGTTGAGGTTCCAGCATCAGATGTAAAAACGCTTGATCCATCAAAAGGATCAGATGGATATTCTGCATATATACTACAGGAGACAATGGAGGCTCTTGGCAGAAATGAAGTTAAAAATGGTAAACAGGTAATGACGGCAGCAGGCGCTAAGAGTTGGTCACAATCATCAGATGGACTTACATGGACTTTCAAGTTAAGAGATAATAAATGGTCAGACGGAAAACCTGTTACAGCAGATCAATATGTATATGCACTTAAAAGAAGCTTGGATGCTAAAACAGCTTCAGAATATGCATATTTATTAATAGGAGCAGGAATTAAAAATGCAGATGACGTAAATCATGGCAAAATGTCAACAGATCAATTAGGAGTAAGTGCTCCAGATTCAAAGACCCTTGTAATAAATTTATCACATCCATGTGCATATTTTGAAAAATTACTTAGTTTCAAGTTCTTTATACCACAAAGAGAAGATATGGTTGAAAAAGCAGGATCAAAATATGGTTCAGCTGCGAATACTTTAGTTTATAATGGACCATTTAAAATGACTTCTATGGTTAGTGGAAATAAAATGGAACTCGTTAAGAATGATCAATATTGGGATAAAAATAGCGTAAAGCTTGATAAAGTAACAGTGTATTTTATGGATGATTCAAATACAATGATGAACTCACTTCAAAGTGGTCAAATTGACATTGCAGATACATCTAGACCTGAATGGACTGATAGGCTTAAGAAAACTGGAAAGTTTAATAATATAACAGGAGATGTTCCAGTTGATTCATATATAGCATTTAACAATCAAGACAAAAATAAGTTACTTACAAATGCTAAAATAAGAAAAGCAATATCTCTTGCCATTAATAGAGAAGATTACCTTAAAACTATTGGACATGGGTTAGGAAAAGTTTCATATGCGTGGGTTCCAGAGGCTGTTCAATTAGGAAATGATAATTATAGAGATAAGGCAAATGTATCATTAAAAGATAGTAAAGAAGATCCTAAGGAATTATTTAAACAAGGATTAAAAGAACTTGGAATGGATACTGATTTAAGTAAAGTAGTATTGACAGATGAAGAAGCAGGAACAGATGAGAAACACAAACAAGAAGGAGACTATTTTATAAATCAATTTAAAAAGACGCTTGGAATTACTTTAAAGGTTGATTATAAAGAGTGGAAGCAATTCTTACAAGATGAAGAAGATTTAAATTACGAAATGCAGAGTGGAGAAATGTGGTCTGCAGATTATGATGACCCTATGACATTTATGGATATGTGGGAAACTGATGCAGCAAAAACTACAAATGGATATTCCAATAAAGAATACGATGCATTAATAGAAGCTGCAAAGACTGAAAAGGATCAAAGTAAAAGATTAGACGACTTTAAGAAAGCAGAAGATTTGCTTATCAATAAAGATGCCTCAATTGCACCAACTTACAGCCAAGGAATGAACATATTTGCATATAAATATGTTAAGGGTCTTCAAACACCAGCATTTGCAGCAAGCGGATCAAGAGATGTAGAGTTCAAATATGCATATATTTCAGGAAAAAATAAATAATCTCACTGTATTGTAATGAGATTGCGGCAGAGATTTTATCTTTATCTCTGCCGTAATAATATATATTTTTAGGAGGAATAAAGATGCTGAAATATACGCTTAAAAGATTTGTGTATATGATAGTAACTATTTGGATAGTTATTACATTAACGTTTGTAATGATGCACTCTATACCAGGTAATCCATTTTCAACAGGAAGAAGCTTACCTAAGCAAACTAAAATCAATTTAAACAAAAAATATGGTTTAGATAAGCCGTTAACTGCACAATATGGAATATTCCTAGAAAACTTAGTTTTTCATGGGAGTTTAGGAGAATCATATACATATCCTGGTTTAACTGTTAACAGTGTAATAGCAGAGAGAGCGCCAGTTTCTGCAGCGCTAGGAGCTGAAGCACTTATATTTGCTTTGGTTGTTGGTATGATATTTGGAATTATAGCAGCTTTTAGGAGAAACCACTGGCAGGATTACTTAGTAATGATAATAGCAATTTTAGGTATAGCAATACCATCCTTTGTTTTAGCAGCTTTGCTACAGTATTTTTTAACAGTAAAAATAGAAGTATTACCAACCTCAGGTTGGGGAAGCTTCAATTATACAATATTACCAGCACTTTCCTTAAGCTTAGGAATAATAGCCGTTTACGCAAGATATATGAGAAGTAGTTGTATAGATGTTTTGGGACAAGATTATATTATGACAGCGAAAGCTAAAGGTGTTTCCAAAGTACCACTTGTATGGAAACATGTTATAAGAAATGCCATTTTACCTGCTATTACTATATTAGGACAGCAGATTGCAGCTGTTTTAACTGGAACCTTTGTTATAGAATCAGTGTTTTCTATACCAGGAATAGGAAGATATTTTGTTACTTCAATAACAAATAGAGATTATCCAATTATACTTGGAACCACTATATTTGTTGCAGTGGTATATATAATATCAGTTTACTTAGTAGACATAATATATAGTTTAGTAGATCCAAGAATAAGATTGAGCAGTAACAAAAAATAGGGGGAGAAAAAATGGCTGAGAATTCAAGTGAAAAGTTTAAAATTATTGGATGTGAAAATAACAATTCAGAAGAAATAGTCAGAAAAAACGTAACCTATTGGCAAGATGCATGGAGGAGACTTAGACAAAATAAAGTTGCAGTAATCTCTTTAGCATTATTAATTGTAATAATACTTTTGGCAATAATAGGACCAATGATTAGACCATTTACAACTAATGATGTAAATGACTCTATAAAGAATATTGGCTCAAATTCAACTCATTGGTTAGGAACTGATGATCTTGGAAGAGATTTGTGGGTTAGACTTTGGGTTGGAACAAGATCTTCTATAATAATAGGTATAGTTGGAGCAGCAATAGAGCTCGTTATAGGTGCTTTATACGGAGGAATTTCTGGATATTTTGGTGGAATTGTTGATGATATAATGATGAGAATTATAGAAATACTAAATAGTATACCATATTTAATTTTAGTATTGATAGTTATAATTGTTTTAAATAGTACAGGAATAATACCTTTAATAATTGGTATGACCTTAACTGGTTGGGTTGGTATGGCGAGAATTGTAAGAGGACAAGTTCTTTCTATAAAAGAACAAGAATATGTACTTGCAGCTAAGACTTTAGGAGCAGGCTCCTTTAGAATAATAATGAAACATTTACTTCCAAACGTTATTGGAGTAATGATAGTTGATGTAACCTTTGCAGTTCCAAGTTACATTTTTGCAGAAGCATTTTTAAGTTATATAGGACTAGGAGTTAAACCCCCAAGTACAAGCCTTGGAGCATTATGTTCTAGTGGTCAATCTAATCTAATGTTCTATCCATATCAATTATTTTGGCCTTCACTAATAATATGTCTTATAATGCTTACGTTTAATCTTTTAGGTGATGGTTTATCTGAAGCCCTTGATCCTAAGCAGAGACAGTAGGAGGTAACTATTATGGAAAAAATATTAGATGTTAAAAATCTAAAGGTATCGTATCACACTTATGCAGGAGAAGTTCAATCTGTAAGAGGTATAAGCTTTTATTTAAATAAAAGTGAAACTTTAGCAATAGTTGGAGAATCAGGCTGTGGAAAATCAGTTACATCTAAGTCAATAATGAGATTAATAGATTGTCCGCCAGGAGAGATAAAAAAGGGATCCGAAATTTATTTCGGAGAAAAAGATATATTAAAAATGGGAGAAAAGGAGCTTGGTAAGCTTAGAGGTGGAGATATAAGTATGATCTTCCAAGATCCTATGACATCTTTAAATCCTACAATGAAGGTTGGAAAACAAATAGCAGAAAGTATAATGATTCATAGAGGACTTAAGGAAAAAGAAGCTTTTGCGGAAGCTATAAAAATGCTTGAAGCGGTTAACATACCAAATGCGGACAGAAGAGCTAATCAATATCCTCATCAATTTTCAGGAGGAATGAGACAAAGAGCTATGATAGCTATAGCCTTAGCTTGTAATCCTAAGATATTAATAGCAGACGAGCCAACAACAGCATTAGATGTTACAATTCAAGCTCAGATAATGGATCTTATGAAGGAGCTTCAAGAAAAGCTTGGAACGGCTATTATACTTATAACACATGATTTAGGAGTAGTTGCTAGTGTAGCACATAGAATACAAGTAATGTATTCTGGACTTATAGTAGAAAGAGGAACTACAGACGAAATCTTTGGAAATCCACAGCATCCATACACTTGGGCATTGCTTCAATCAGTACCAAGACTTGATACAGCAAATAAAGGAGAATTATATTCCTTAAATGGAACACCACCAGACTTACTTAAACCACCAGCAGGATGTCCATTTGCAGCAAGATGTAAGTACTGCATGCAAATTTGTAAGGAAGAAATGCCAAAGGAAACTAAGGTGACGGATACACATTCAGTTAGCTGCTGGCTTAAGGATGCAAGGGCACCAAAAGTGGAATCACCTATTAAAACAGGAGGTGCAGAGTAATGGCTAAAAATGATGAAGTATTAATTGAGGTTAAGAACCTAAAGAAATATTTTAATGTTGGTCACGGAGCAATACTTAAAGCTGTAGATGATGTTAGTTTCACAATCAATAAAGGTGAAACCTTAGGGCTTGTTGGAGAATCAGGTTGTGGTAAAACAACCTGTGGAAGAACAGTATTGGGTTTATATGAAGCTACAGAAGGTGAAGTAAACTATGATGGAGTAAACATACATAGTTTAAAAGGAAGATCTAAGAAGGAATTTAGTAAGAAAGCTCAGATGATTTTCCAGGATCCGTATGCATGTTTAAATCCAAGAATGACAGTAGGAGACATAATAGCAGAAGGAATAGATATTCATGGTTTATATAAAGGTGAAGAAAGAACTAAGAAAATATATGAAATGTTAGATCATGTTGGACTTAATAGAGAGCATGCATCAAGATTTCCTCATGAATTTTCCGGAGGACAAAGACAGAGAATAGGAATTGCAAGAGCACTAGCTATAAATCCAGAATTTATAGTATGTGACGAACCAATATCCGCACTTGATGTTTCTATACAAGCACAAATAGTAAATCTTCTTATTAAGCTTCAGAGGGAAATGGGCTTTACATATCTTTTTATAGCTCATGACTTATCAATGGTAAAACATATTTCGGATAGAGTTGGAGTAATGTATTTAGGGACAATGGTAGAGTTTGCAGCAAGTCATGATTTATATGAAAATCCGCTGCATCCATATACAAAGGCACTTATGTCAGCAATACCGATACCAGATCCTAAGGTTGAGAAAACGAGACAAAGGATAAAGCTTGAGGGAGAAGTACCAAGCCCGATAAATCCTAAACCAGGCTGTAGATTTGCAGCAAGATGCAAACAAGCAAAACCGGAATGTAGTACTACAAGACCAGAATTTAAAGAAATTGAAAAGGGACACTTTGTAAGCTGTCATTTATATTAAAAAAATTCCTGCATAAAAGCAGGAATTTTTTATTTATACAATTTCTTGAATTCTACATATCCATGTTTTCTAAGTTTGCAAGCTGGGCAATTTCCACAGCCATTACCTTTAATTCCATTATAACAAGTTAAGGTTTCATTTTTTACTATGTCTAAAACTCCTAAATCGTCAGCTAATTTCCAAGTTTCAGCTTTGTCTATCCACATAAGTGGCGTTATTAAAACAAATTGATAATCCATAGCTAAATTAAGAGTAACATTTAAGGATTTTATAAAAACATCTCTACAATCAGGATAACCACTAAAATCACTTTGAGATACTCCTGTTATTATGTTATTTATACCTCTTTGTTTCGCAAATACAGCTGCAAAGGTTAAAAATAATAAATTTCTTCCATCTACAAAAGTGTTAGGAGTTCCTTCTTTAGGAGCATTTTCATCTACTTTTATGTCAGTTCTAGTTAATGAATTAGGAGCCAATTGATTTAGAAGCTTCATATCTAAAATATGATGTTCAACTCCGTATTTTTTACATATATCCTTTGCGCATTCAAGCTCAAGTTTATGTTTTTGATTATAATCGAAGGATACAGCTATAACTTCTTTATATTTTTTCTTTGCTAAAAATAAACAAGTAGTGCTGTCCTGACCTCCACTAAATACTACAAGAGCTTTTTCTTTATTTATACTTATTTCCATGCAAATCACCTTTCATATTACGCTTAGGCTTTATATAATGCCATAAGTTTATTTACTAAAGAATCATCAGTCTTAAATTTACCTTTAAGTGTCATTGTTGTAGTTTTTGTTCCTGGTCTTTTTATTCCTCTTGACGTCATGCAACCATGTTCACCCTGTATAATAACGGCTACATCTCTTGAGTTTGTTATTTTCTCCATTATTTCAGCGATATCTTTTCCTATTCTTTCTTGAAGCTGAAGTCTTTTTGAAACCATATCTGCTATTCTAGCTATTTTGCTAAGGCCAATTAGACGTTTATTTGGTATATATGCTACTGCAACCTTCATGTTATACATAAGTGTCATATGGTGTTCGCAGTGGCTAAATATCTCAATGTCTTTTACAAGAACTATATTATCTTCTTCGTTTTCCTTTAAATCTTCCTCGAAGGTTTTGTTAAACATTTCGGCGATAGCCTCATTTGAATAATTCATTCCTTCAAAAACTTCTTCGTACATTTTAGCTACTCTTTTTGGTGTCTCTTTAAGACCTTCTCTATCAGGATCATCTCCTAAGGCTAAAAGAATTCCTCTTATGTGCTTTTCAATTGCTTTTGTATCAATAGACATATTTATACACCTCTTTTATTGGGATTCCATATGATTTTATGGATTTGTATTTGTAGTGTTACATCGTTAAGCTTGTTATTTTTCATAAATTCCACAATAGTCTCAGGAGAAATTTTTCCAAAAACAGGACTAATGTATACATTTGTTTTATGTGTAAGCTTAAATTCTTTTATCAATTCTGTGACTTTTTCTAAATCCTTTAAAGAACTTACTACAAATTTTATCACATCTTTCATAGTAAGAAACTTAAAATTTGAGGTTTTCATAAAAGTTTCCATACCGCTATCTGGTAATTTGTAATCCATAGTGAAGGAAGGCATGTTTTTATAGTCTAAAAACGCTTCTAAATTTATACTTCCATTAGTTTCTATTTCCACATTTAAGTCATTATTTGAAGAAAGTAGACTTAAAAGTTCCTTAATATTATTTTGGAGAAGTGGTTCTCCTCCGGTCAAAGTTACATTTTTAACGCCAGTTTCTTTTATATACGAGTATATTTCATTTTCCGTCATCAAGGTATATTTTACATTTTCTTCGTTAGCCCATTTTGTATCACAGTAAACACAGTTTAGATTACAGCCTGCGAAACGTATAAAGGTAGAAAGTTTGCCGGCTTTTAAACCTTCCCCATTTATGCTTATAAATTTTTCAACTACTTTATAGTTCATTTTCTATACCTCTTTTACATACGAAGCACTATTATTTGGTGTTTCATATACTGTTATTTTTCGTACATCATAGTTTAATCTTTCTATTTCATCAAAAAAGAATTTTGAAAAATTTTCTGCTGTTGGTCTAAAGGGTAATTCTATAATTCTAAAACCATCTTCTATAAGACAATTATAAGTCAATTCTCTAAGAGTATTTTTCTCTATTATTAGAGCATGGTCGTAGAAATCTATAACTTCTTTAATTTTCTTCTTTAAAATAGTGAAGTCCTCAACCATATCATTAATTAAGGTTTTAGCTTGAATTTCCACTTCGATTTTCCATCTGTGTCCATGAATATTTGCACATTTACCATCGTAATTACTAAGAAAATGTGCGCTGTCAAAACTATTTTCTATTTTTACAATATACATATATAACTCCTTATTAATTAAGCTTTTTCTAAATTTAATTTACTACCATAATAACAACAGCCAATTGCGCCATTGAATTGAGGGCTATTAGGCACTACTATATTTTCATAATCATTAGAAAGATATTTTCTAATTGCATAATTATTTGCAACACCGCCTGTTAACACCAGTGTTTTTGCTGGAAATTTTGTAAGTAGAGGCTTTATCTTATTATACATAGAGTAGTTAACTCCGGCACAAAGTCTTTCAATAGTAGTTCCCTCAGCTATTTTTCCTATGAGCTCGGATTCAGAAAAAACGGCACAGGTTGAGTTTAATTTTACTGGATTTTCATAAAACGAATTCATTCTGTCTAGAGGTATTTCGAGAACATTTGCCATGTTTTCAAGATAACGTCCAGAGGAAGCCGCACATTTTTCATTGAGTTCTAAATCTTTTATAAAACCATCTTCTACTTTTGCTACTTTAACATCTTGACCACCAATATCAAGAAGTATGAAATCTTTAAGTTTTGTTTGGTACATAACTCCATATACATGAGCTTTGATCTCATTTATAGGTTTGAAAAGAGATAAATTTGTATTATTCCTTCCATATCCAGTTGAAATACCATTATTAATATAGGTTAAATTCAATTTGTTTAAATCTACTTGAATTTTTGCATCCTTATAAGAACAATAATTTTTGTAAAAGCTTATAGTACTTATTTTAAAAGTATCATATATTTGATTATTTTCCATAATAGCCAGTTTTACTTCTCTACTTCCAAGATCAATACCTAAAGTTCTCAAAAGATTCCCTCCTTAGCATCAAGAAGCATGTCCAAGAAAGCTTCAAGTCTTAGTTTGGTTCTAGCATCTAATTGATTTAGCCTGTCACCTTCTATATTTATAACAGGTGCGTTAAGCTTCTCCTTTATTACAATATCTTGGATAGTTCTGTAGCAAAATGCTTGTGTATAATGAATTATGCCATCGATCTCACGATTTTTAATTTGTTTGTTTATTTCATCTATTCTAAAATAAACATCATAAGGATAGGTGTAGTCTAAATATTGCTCATATATATTTTTGGCTTTTAAAGCACGAGGAAAGGCAAATTCTCTTTGAACCTCATTGTATACGATTTTTGCATCAAAGTTGGTAACAAAATCATATATATCAGTTGTCATAGGAGGTACACCTATATAACCTAAACGAAGCTTTGAATAATGTGGTTCTCTTTTTTTGATAGTTTCTATGACGGATGTTAGATCGTTACTAAAATTATCAATATTACCATTTAAATCGCTAAAGGATATTTGCCATATATGATTTTCAAGTGCAGTGGCTTTATTATCTTCAAAGGTTAGTCTATCTATTTCTATACCTAGTTTTCTTAATTTATTTAGTTTGTCTTTTGTTTTTTCAACTTCTTCTAAAGTTACATGAAATAAATCCATAAAAGTATTAAGCTCACGTTTAACATCCTTTAGGCTATGACTTGAAGGATATGAAAAGGGATATACTTTTATACCTTTCATGGAAAGAACTTCTGTTAATGCTTTTGTATTTGAACAATCACCATCATGAACGCCAACAATTTCTTTTATGTTATTACTAATACAAGCTCCGTATATCCCCTTTATCCAAGCACAAAGGCTTTTAGGAAATCCATCTTTTTCGGCTAAATCAATGTATTTAGAATAATCAGTTGAGCCTACAAAAACGTTGTTTAAATCAATAGGAGTGTATCCGGCCGTTAGTAATACTTCGATTGGAACTGTTGTAGTTAGACCTATTTTTTTCATATATACCTCCATATTTGTAATAAAAAAAGAGCGGAATCCGCCCTATAAACAAAAAAACCTACCTCACCCGGTAGATAATGCCCTGGTTTTGTTTATAGACAGGATGGATTTCGAACTGTCTTTATTTAAAGAAAAAAATTCTTTTTAATATATCATAAATATTTTAAACTTAAATTTATTATCAGTCAAGAGTAGTATATTGGGATAGTAAAGGCTTAACAATGCTTTGCTTTAAATAAGTGGGAGTGTTTAAAGCAAAGCATTTATTAATATGAATTTACAGGTTAAGGGGTATGATTAAGTGTGGGAATTATCTTATTTCAATAGCGTCAACAGGACATGATTCAGCTGCTTCTTTCGCAGAGTCTTTTAAATCATCTGCGACTTCTGCTTCATCAGCAACAGCTTTACCATCATCATCCATTTGGAATATTTCTGGACATACTGCAGGACATGTTCCGCAGCCAATACAGGTTTCTTTGTCTACAAATGCTTTCATAAATAATCGCCTCCAAGTTTAGAATAACCCAAACATACCTATTTTATGTAAGTTTTTTTTGAAAAAATATTATGCATAAATATTAATTTTGTTGTAATTTTGTCTTAGGTGTGTTAACATATTGTTAATGAAAAACTGAATACAATATAAATATTATTAAAAAATACCAATGAATAATATTAAAGTGTTATAAAAGCATTAATAATTATTCATTGACAAATCAAAAAAATTACAATAAAATTCAATTATTGAGGCAGAGGTGGTTTTATGTTAAAGAAGATTTTTTCACTATCAGTTGGTCTATGTCTAACACTAGCTATGTTTACAGGTTGTACGTCGTCAACAACAGCAAGTAAGGATGATTCTCTTGCAAGGATTCAGAAAGCTAAAGAGATTGTAATTGGAATAGATGATACTTATCCCCCAATGGAATTTAAAGACAAGGCTTCGGGTAAAGTTTCTGGATTTGATATAGACATGGCAAATGCTATAGCAAAGAAGCTTGGTGTTAAAACTAAATTTGTTCCCAATTCTTTTGACGGTATATTTCTTGCTTTAAAATCTAAAAAGTTTGATGTTGTACATTCAAGCATAAGCATAACCAATGAGAGAAAGAAATCTATGATATTCTCTGACCCATATATATATGGTGGAAATGCTATATTTGTTAAGGCTGACAATACCACAATTAAAAATGAAAAAGATTTTAAAAGTCAGGTTGTAGGTTGTGAAGTTGGAACTACTGCTCAGGACGTTTTAGGTAAAATGTCAGATATAAAGGAAGTTAAAAAGTACAATGCAATGACAGACGCATTTTTAGATTTACAGAATGGAAGAATAGCAGCGGTTGTTAGTGATCCTATGGTTGGAGATTACTACAACGTTACAGATCCTGGTAAATTCAAAAAACTGAAATCTTCTCTTACACAGGAACCAATAGGAGTTGCATTTAGAAAAGAAGATAAATCTTTAAGAGATGCTTACAATAAAGCTATAAAAGAACTTAAGAAGGACGGAACTATGTCAAAACTATCAGAGAAATGGTTTGGTATAGATGTTTATGCAAATCAGAAATAAAGTGGGGATTTAATTTTTAGATATTAAAGTTCAACCTTAAAGCACTCGTAAAGAAACACTAATTGGAGGAATTTTTAATGGATATTAGCTCTTTAAACAAAGTAATTCCGGTACTATTAGATGGTACCCGTATTACTTTATTACTAACTTGTTCTTCGATAATTATAGGATGCATTATTGGAACTATTATAGCAATGTTTAAAACTTCATCTATAGGCGTATTAAAAGTTATAGGTAAGTTTTACACATGGATTTTAAGAGGAACGCCTCTTTTATTACAATTATATGTTTACTATTATGGTCTTCCATTTTTAAGCGATAAACTTACAATGACACCAATGAAAGCTGCAATATTAGGTCTAAGCTTAAATTCAGGAGCCTATATTGCAGAGATAATTAGGGGTGGAATACTTGCTATCGATAATGGACAATTTGAGGCTGCAAAAGCTTTAGGTTTAACATATGGACAAACAATGAAAAGAATTATATTGCCACAAGCAATTAGAGTTGTAATTCCACCTTGTGGTAATGAGTTTATAGCAATGATAAAAGATACTTCTTTGGTTTCTGTAATAACAATGGAGGAACTATTAAGAAAAGCTCAACTTTTAGTTTCAGCATCTGGAGATGCAGTTACTCCATATTTATTCGCAGGAATATTTTATTTGATTTTAACAACTATATTTACAGGAATATTCTCCAAGATAGAGAAAAAATTATCCGTATATTAAGAGGTGTTTTCGTATGTTAATGATTGAAGCTAAAAATTTGACAAAGACTTTTGGAAAGTTAACGGTTTTTAAAGATTTAAATGTTAGTATTTCAAAAGGAGAAGTTCTTGTTATAATAGGACCATCAGGTTCAGGCAAAAGTACGTTTTTAAGATGTTTAAATCATCTAGAAGAGCCAAATGGAGGACAGGTTATTATTGAAGGAGAGCTGTTAGACCATAGAGATAAAAAGAAGTATAGAGGGATAATAGAAAAGACAGGGATGGTTTTTCAAAATTATAATTTATTTCCGCACATGACTGTACTTCAAAATGTTATGGAAGCTCCTATTACTGTTAAAAAAGAAGATAAAAAGTTAGTACGTGAAAGAGCAGAGGCTTTAATTAAAAAGGTTGGACTTAGTGAAAAAATGGATGTATATCCTTCAAAATTGTCAGGAGGTCAAAAGCAAAGGGTCGCAATTGCAAGAGCACTTTGTATGCAGCCAGATATAATGCTTTTTGATGAACCAACATCTGCATTAGATCCAGAACTTGTAGGGGAAGTTTTAAGTGTAATGAAGGGACTTGCAGAAGAAGGAATGACAATGGTAGTTGTAACTCATGAAATGGGTTTTGCTCGTGAAGTGGCGGATAGAGTAATATTTATGGATGGTGGAAAGATAGTGGAGGAAAGTACTCCAGAAGATATATTCACAAATCCAAAGGAAGAAAGAACTAAGGAATTTTTAAATAAAATATTATAAAAAAATAGAGCTACTATACTTGATTAGTATAATAGCTCTATTTTTATGATTTATATTATTAGTTTTGAGACTTATATTAAGAAGTTGGAACTAAGTATATATAGTATGATGTTAAGAGCAATATATTTAAATTTTGCCTAAGTACAACATATTACATTTAATATTTATATTTGAATTATATTTACTTATTATCATTTATGTAATATAATGTATGTATTAAAGCTTTAATATTTAAGTGTCAAGTTTATCAAGAATTGTTAACGTTAACATTAGCTATTTATATATTTTAAAACAAATTATTATAAAAGGAGATATTATTATCCCAAAATTTGATGATTTTGATTTAGATGTAAAAATTAATAAAGGTAAAGGTGTTAAACCTCAAATTGCTACTAGTGCTGTTGCTTGCACACCAGGAAGTTGTTGGGGTTGCCCTGAGACATCAACTTTTGCATCAGCTTGTTGCAATGTCTCAGACAACTGTGGTGACTAGATTTAAAATAAATGTTTAACATACGTATGTTTCGCGAAATTTGTATGATTAAAAAATCACGTTAACTAGAAAATGTACTTGCTAGTAATAGTGAGTACATTTTTTACTATGGTTTTGGATACAAAATAATTAGATTTTTAAGTTACTAGGCAAAGGGAGAGGTCTATTAATGAGTACGGATGATAGAATAATAACCAAAAGAGTATACAAGCCGCTAGATTTTTTCATGATAAGAACACCGCTACTACCAATAAATTCATACGATAATATTTTTAATAATGATTTGGATGAAGAAAGTATTATAAAAGAACTTATAAAAATTTCAAAGGATCCAATTATTAGAGAGAGTATTGCGGTAGCAAGCTTGGATTTATTAAATTCACTAGACAAACTGGAAACATGTAAAAATAAAAAAGAAAAAAATCAAATAATTAGTTCTCTTTTAAAATATTTTATAAGAATGACTACAAGAACGACACCATTTGGAGAGTTTTCAGGAGTAACATTGGGGAAATTCTCAGAAAAAACTGACATTGGATTGGAAAGTATACATAATTTCATTAAAAGAGCACGACCTGATATGGAGTGGATATATAAATTAATAAATGTTCTAGAAAAAGACAAAGAGATATTAAATAATTTGATAATTTGTTGGAATTCTATAGTTTCATTTGTAGGTTCTAGAATTGAAATACCATATTTAAGTATCTATACTCAAGAAAACAGTGAAGATAATGAAGAAGAATTTCTAAAGAGCATATTTAGCTGGAAAGCGGAATGGAATGTACCTAAATATGTATATCAGGTAGAGGCAGATAATAGGCTTATGTTTAATTTGGAAAATAAAGTTCATATAAAAGAACTATTAAATATATTGAAGAAAAAAAAGAACATTATGATACAGGCTGTAGAATGTGATTTTGATAATTGCTTTGTTTATAATGAAAAAGGAAAATATGTTTCTGAAATAGTAGTACCAATAATAAAAAACAACATTAAAACAAGTAGTAATAAATTTAATTTTAATATAAAAGAATGTAATATAGACACTCTAGATAGCAGAAGAATTTTTTCCCAGGATCAGAATGGTTGTTTTTAAAATTATATGGTAACTATTCGCGTGAAAATGAATTAATAGGGTTTGAACTTAACGAAATTACAAAAGAATTAATGGATGAAAATTTAATTCAACAATTTTTCTTTATGAGATATAAGGATACATATAATCATATAAGGCTAAGGTTTAAAGGAAATCCAGAAATATTATATGGTAAAGTCTTAAGAAAATTAAATAATTGGTTTGATAGTTTAAAAGAAAATGGGTTATTAACAAAGGTTGAAATAGGAACATATGAAAGAGAAGTAGAAAGGTATGGTGGAATTCAGTTAATTGATTATGCTGAGAAGGTTTTCTTTTATGATAGTCAAGTGGTTTCTAACATATTATATCTAAAAGGTATACATGAGTTAGATATGGATTATGAACAAATAGCAATTTGTAGTATTATAAGCTATTTAGAAGATTTTAATATTCCATATATGAATCAAATTGAACTTTTAAATATGGTAACTAATCAATCTGAGTATAGAGAAGGCTTTAAGAAAAAAAGAGAACAATATACGTTTATAGGAAACTCAAATAATAACTTTGAAAATCTAAGGAAAACAGAAGAAGGTAGAATGCTTTACGGTATATTGAAAAAAAGAACTTCAGCAGTTAGAGAATATACATTGAAAATTGAAGAGGAGAGTAAAAATGGCAACTTAGCTAATAGCAAATTAGGAATTTATCTTAGTATTTTACATCTTCATTGCAATAGATTGTTTGGAATAAATAGAGAAAAGGAGAAAGAAGTTATTTCATATGCAAGACATACATTATATGCTTTGAAGTTTTTAAAAACTAAAAAGGATAAGTAGATAGTGAACTTAATAATGCGGGGGGCTAGTTTGTTATGAAGGATAAAGTATTAGATAAAAAAGTTATAGATATTGTTCATAAAATAGCTAATAAAATGAAGGAACCAGAGTATGTAAGAGACGTATGTAATCAAAAGCGAAATTATATATCTGTGAATACAGGAATTAGTAGTCAGTGGAGCGAACTATCTTTAATTAATGGATATCCAGCACTAGGTATTTTATTTGGAGAACTGCATGAGGTATTTCCACAGGAAGAGTGGGATTTAGTAGGTCATAAATATATGATAAAAATTCAAGAAATTATAAAAGAGAAGGGTATAGAACAATTTACTTTTTTTAGTGGAGCAGGCAGTGTTGGTATGGCAGCTTATGCTTTGTCCTGTAATGGTAAAAGATATAAAAATTTTTTAAAGAGTATTAATGATTTCATTCTTGAAGAGTATCCGATAATCTTAAATGGTATAACTTTGCAGCATAAAGATGTCTATATGTGGAATTATGATGTAATAAGAGGTATGAGTGGGATGGGAAGATATTTACTACTTTTCAAGCAGGATATTAGAGTAAAAAGCATTATAGAAAAAATATTAAAGTATTTAATAACACTAGCTGATGATATTGAGGTATTTGGTAATATGGTTCCTAGATTTTATATATCTAGAGAAAATCAATTTCTTCAAAGTGATAAAGATTTTTATACTAAAGGAAACTTTAATTTCGGTTTATCTCATGGAATATCAGGACCTTTAGCGTTTATGTCCATAGCGTTAATTAATGGAATTGAAGTAGAAGGACAAAGAAATGCCATTAGAAAAATTGTATCCATTCTTAATAATCTTAGATATACCGAAAATAAGGCTACATATTGGCCAGGAAGAGTTAGCTTTGAGGATTTTATAGAAAAGAAAGTTTATGAAAAGAATAGAAGGGCTAGTTGGTGTTATGGAGTGCTGGGGATTGGAAGAACTATATATTTAGCGGGAAAAGCTTTAGACGATGAAGGATATAAAAATATGGGAATAGATGCCTTTAGTAAGTTGTGTTTGCTAAAAGAAGATGAATTAAAGCTTATTTCCCCTACATTTTGTCATGGATATGCAGGTTTACTTCAAGTATTAAATCTTATGTACAATGATACTGGTCTAGAAAACTTAAGAGAGTATAGAGATAAAATTTTAAATAAGATTTTAAGCTTTTACTGTGAGGATTCTGCTTTTGGTTTTTATGATATTGATATTTCAGATTATGCAAACATGTCAGATATAAAAAAATTTGATAATTCTGGTTTGCTAAATGGAAGCACAGGAGTAGTTTTATCTATTTTAGGAGCTATAAGACCAAATAAAGCTCAGTGGGATAGTATTTTTATGATAAATTAAATTTTACAGAGTTAATCAAAAGGGGTGTGAATATGCAAAATAAAGTTTTATCAGTAAAGAAGCTAACTAAAAGATTGGGTAAAAGAACAATTATAAACGATATGACCTTTAGTGTAAATGCAGGAGGTATTTGTGGGTTCATAGGCCCAAATGGTGCTGGAAAAACTACAATGTTACGCCTCCTTACAGGTTTAATTTCTCCAACTGCTGGTAGTGTTATGGTAAATGATACTGATGTAACAAAAGATAGAGAAAAAGCTTTAAAATATTTAGGAGCCATAGTTGAAAATCCCATATTCTTTCAATATTTAACTGGAGAAAAGGCACTTTTGAATTTAGCAATGCTGAATGAAGGAATGACTAGGACTCAAAGAAAGGAAAAAGTTAAAGAAGTGATAGAAATTGTTGGGCTTTCAGGAAGGGAAAAAGATACAATAAATACCTATTCGTTAGGAATGAAACAAAGACTAGGAATAGCACAAGCGTTATTAAACAATCCTCAGATAGTATTTTTAGACGAACCCCTTAATGGTCTTGATCCTTTAGGAATAATTGAACTTAGAAATTTAATATTAAAGCTTAATAAGGAAAAGAATATAACTTTTTTTATTTCTAGTCATATTTTAGACGAGCTTCAGAAAATCTGTACAGAATTAGTAATAATTAAAGAAGGAAAATTAATGTGGAGTGGTAAAACAGAGGAACTACTTAGTAAGGTAGACAAGAAAAGTAGTTTAGAAGATGTATTTGTAAGATTAATGACATCAAAGTGAATTACAACGGTATATGTAGGTGGCTTATTTAGTTAAGAAAACAAGGAGATTTTTAATATGATTAATCTGTTTAAGAGCGAATGGACAAGATTGTATAGCAAAAAAAGTACTTGGATTTGCTTTATATCAATCCCAATTATGTTGATAGTATTTACAAATCATTATTTAAAAGTAAATACTACTTTAAAAGTTAGTAATCCTCAATTTGTTCAAAGTTATAAGTTTCCTATAGAGGTCTTTCAAAGTTATTCTATGGTCATATTCGATATAATTTCTATTATGTTAATTGTATTATGTGTAACAGATGAGTTTAGAAGTGGTGCTATAAGAATGGTACTTATTAGACCAGTAAAAAAGATAAATTTATTTTATGCTAAATTTTTAGTTATAATTATAACTTTGACTGTAATGTTAACAGCATATTTTTTATTAGCTTATATAATTGGATTTATTGCATTTAAGGGCACATCAAATATATCTCTTAATTATTTCAAACATAGCTTAACTCGAAATGAAGTAGTTATGTATTCATTAAAAGTCTATTTATTAGAACTATTATCATTAATAGCAATATGTTCTTTAATATTCTTTGTTAGTACTATTAGTAAAACAATGACTATAGCTTTTGGAGCTAACCTAGGAATAATTGTTATTGGTTTTATATTTTCTCCAATGCTAAGCTTACTAACACATAAAAACAATGGAAACTTAATTAAATTACAATGGCTTATATCAATTCCCAAAATGCAAATGGATGGAATTGAAGCTATACTTGGAGAAACGTCACATTTGTTTTTTTATGGCATAGGAGTTTTACTTAGCTATGGTATTTTATTCTTTTTAATAAATTATTTTATCTATAAAAAAAGTGATATTTTAATTTAGGAGGGCACAGGTATGAAAAGGTTAATTCATAGTGAATTATATAGAATGCTTCATAGCACAAAAATTATAGCTATAGTTGTTATTACTATCTTGATTTTTATGCTGGATGCTTTATTTATAAAGATGTATCATTTTGGATTCTATAATCCCAAACACACGGTAGTATTAAATGCTTTGAATTTCTCACCATTTATATTAAGGGATACGGATTTTTTTATATTTCTTATCTTCTGTCCTATAGTTTTTTGTGATAGTTTAAATTATGAAAGCACAAGCGGTATGTACAGGTTAATTATGATACGTGGATATAGTAAAGCCAAATGTATATTAAGTAAAGTTGCTAGTTGCGCTATAGTATGTTTCATGCTTACTATTTTAATGTTTATTGTTGGCGTTATATTTGGTTTTATGTTTGAAAATTCAGTAAGAATTACTAGTTTCTTTAATGGCCAACATCTAAATAGTACTCAGGCTTTACTATATGATTTTAAATTTTATATCATCAATTACTTACTTATTTTGATGTTTCTTGGGATATGTGCAGTTATTAGTGTTTTATCACCACAAGTAGTTATAGCATATATCATATGTTGTGCAGTGTGGTTAATTATGTCACCATTAGCTAATTTAGTTATTTCATCTTTAAAATTAGATATATTTGATACAAAAATAGTTTTTGACGTTTTGGATGGTAGAAACACTATATTTTGGTTAATAGCTTTATGCATGACTTTAGGACTTTTTACTTTATCGTCTTTAATATTTAAGAAAAAGGATTATCTATATTAGAAAAACTCATATTATCTTCTAAATACTACCTTCATAGATTTTTTTACAGCTATAAATATAAGAGTACCAACTATTGCATTTATAATTGTTGCAGGAAGAACTACTGTCATAAATAGTGCTTTAAAGCTAGCTGGTAAACCTACAATTACTAAAGCTGAACCTAAGAATACTGAACCACTTATAATAGTTCCAACAAGACTTGTCAATATTATGCTTATTTTATCATTCATTTTATTTTTAAGAGGTTGTACTGCTATAAACACTAAACTTGTAGTTACAATTCTATCTATTATGTTAGGAAGCTGCCCACCTGGGAAGGTAGTTACTGCTGCTGCAAGTAAACCAGCCACAACGCCTGTTAATATACATGTTTTGAAATCATCATTTAATAATATTATTATGAATAGCATTGCCAACGAAAAATCAGGTTTCATTCCAAATAATATTGGTGGTGTAATTTGGTTTAAAACCACACCGATAGCTAGAAACAACGAATTAATAATTAATTTTTTTAAGTCCATTTTCATAATGAATCTCTCCTTGTATTTTTAATATTCGAAAATTTCAGACTAAATCAGCTTTGACAATCAGGGTTATAGGTTATTAATTTTGTTAAAATTGCAAATAAAAAACTCCGTCCTAATTCTGTTATAATTAGGACGGAGATACTTCCGCGGTACCACCTAAATTATGCTTAAAAAGCATCGCTCTTTTCAAGTACTAACATACTCTATCCGTTGTAACGTACGGCAAACGTTAACCACTACTTTCCCTTTGGATTTCGATTTACTCCTCAAAGGTCCATTCACCATCAATTATCGTACTGAGATCACACCAGCCTCAGCTCTCTTTGACTAAATTATATGGTTACTCTTCCTCATCAAAGGATTTATTCTTAAATTAATCTAATTGTAGCAAGATTTTTTTAGCTTGTCAATAAACTTATACGAATTTTCTTTATATTTATACAAGTTTTCTTTTCACAATCTCTGTAACTGAAAAACTTGCTACATCTTCAGCAAATTTTCCAGGTCCAAAGCCAGCATCATATCCAAGTTCCTTTGCAAGTTCATGGGTAATTCTAGCCCCTCCGCAAGCCAATATAAATTTATCCCTTATTCCTTCAGCTTCTAGTATTTCAACTAAATTTGTAAGATTTTTAATGTGAATATTTTTTTGAGTTACAGTTTGAGAAACCAAAAGTACATCAGCTTCAAGTTCTATTGCTTTTTTTACAAAATCCTCATTTTCGACTTGACTCCCAAGATTATAGGCTTCAATCATTTCATATCTTTCAAGACCATAATGACCAGCATATCCCTTCATATTCATTACAGCATCTATTCCAACAGTATGAGCATCACTGCCGGTACTTGCACCAACAACAACGATTTTTCTTTTTATATTATCTTTAATGTATTTATTAATCTCATCCATAGACATGGTATTTACATCTACAGTTTGGACAACGATAGAAGTATAATCAACAGAATGTGTGATATTTCCATAAACTACATAGAAGGTGAAGCCATTATCAAGTTTTTTATGGCAGACTACATCAGGTTCATGAAGCCCCATTTTTTTAGCCATAATTCTTGCAGCTTCTGTAGATTTTTCAGAGTCTTCAAGAGGAAGAGTAAAACTAACCTGGACTTTGCCATCGTTCATTGTATCACCGTAAGGTCTTACACTTTTTAAATCTAAGGTTTTATCAAACTCTTTTTTTTCAAGAGAGTACAATCCTCCACTCATAGCTATTCTCCTTTCATTAAGTCTAAAAATGGATTGAAATATTCTATGTCTTTTTCTACTACACCATCAAGACCTTTTCCCATAGTTCTATTTCTTTTTATACCTGCAAAAGCTCCTTTTTCAAGAGTATTGAACATACCGTCTCTTTCGATGTTCTTTAAGAGTTTGTAGGCATTTTTTAGTACAAAATCAGCTCTCTTTTGTATGATTCCGTCTTTTTTAAACTCTATTTCATCACCTAGAGATTTCATAGTGTTTGCTATATAAGATGCGTTTTCAATAGCAAGAGCTCTGTCAGACATAAAGGGAGTGTGAATAGCTTCCGTAAGCATACCTAAAAGATGAATTCTTTGATTTGTAAGAACCGTTACTACATTGAACAAGGTGTCTTGAACATGACCTTTAAATATATTTCCTGTCATATATTTTGTTGGTGGCATGTATTTAAGCGGCGCTTTATCAAAAATTTCTCTTGCCATTTGCGCCTGAGCAAGTTCATATACAAAACCATTCTCTAAATCTGGATTCATCTCAAAAGCATGTCCTAGCCCCATTTGTTCTTCTTTTAAGCCTGCCATAAGTGCAAATTGCTCGTTTATAAATTGTGAAGATAGTACTGTATGAGCCTCTTCATAAGCATCTGCTGTAGTTAGGTAGTTGTCTTCACCGGTATTTATAATAACTCCAGCATAACCATTGATAACTCTTGAAAAATATTGATCAATAAGAGTTCGTTTCATGTTGATATCTCTAAAAAGTATTCCATATAGAGCATCATTAAGCATTACATCTAATCTTTCAAGTGCTCCCATTGCTGCAATTTCAGGCATACATAAGCCTGAACAATAATTACATAGTCTTATATACCTATGAAGCTCAGAGCCAACATCATCTAGTGCTTTTCTCATAAGCTTAAAGTTTTCTTGAGTAGCATAGGTTCCCCCAAAGCCTTCCGTTGTAGCACCATAAGGTACATAATCTAAAAGGCTTTGTCCTGTAGTTCTTATAACAGCAATTATGTCTGCACCTTGTTTTGCAGCTGCGACTGCTTGAGTTATATCTTCATATATATTTCCAGTTGCAACTATTACATAAAGGAGAGGTCCTGTTTTATCACCGTAAGCACTTAAAAACTCTTTTCTTTTTTCTCTATTTTTTTTTATGGTCTCTACAGTTTTGGCAGCCGTATTTATTGCATTATCTATAGTTAAGAAGATGTCCTTTGAAGTATATTCTGTAAGGTCTATCGTGCCTTTTGAAACTTCATTAGCTATTTCTTGAATGGAAAGTTCAGTTTGAAGCATTGCATTACTTAAATAGTAAGCAGCACCTTTGCTGAGTCCATTACCTTGTTTTATATTTTCTACTACAATATTTGGGAGAGGAATTCCTTCCTCATTAACACCATCTATTCCCATAAGTCTACATACAGTTCTTTCTACTGAAACAGTTGTATGTTTATCTATAAAATTTTGAACATCTACTGCTATATTATGAGCAGCTTCTCTTGCTTTTTTTACAGTTTGAAAATCAAGATTAAGTTTACTCTTCATCTTTTTCCCCCATCTCAATAATTTCTGTGTCTATTCCCATAAGCCGTAATATGTTCATAGCATCTTTTGGAATAGGTGCACTTCCAGTAACTTTTTCTAAAGAATAATCCATATATTTATTTATAAGATTAAAAAAATCTGTATCTTTTTCAATTTTATCTATTGAATTAAAATCAAAATTTGAAAGACCCTTAACTTGATAGTGACTATTTGAAATATTTGATACACCATTATAGTGGGTAGATATTAAACTAATTGAAGCAAAATTCCCTAAATATTTTACAAGACCTTTAGTAATTTTGCTACCTTCTTCTGGATTAGTGCCTCTAGCAAATTCATCAAGAAGTATAAGACCATGCTTTTTCTTTATATCCTTTAGAATTTGTTTTAATTTCATTACTTCACCACCGAAGGTACTTAAACCGTTTCGAAGAGACTCTGCATCTTCACTTAGAAAGTACATAAAGTCTAAGGGAACAAATTCAAATTTCTCTGCAAATACATAAAAACCCATGTAAGCTAATATATAATTCAATGCAACTATACTGAGAACTACGGTTTTTCCACCCATATTGGCACCTGTAATAACTGTAGTTCCGAATGAAAGGTCTATATCAATAGGTTGAAAAATCCCTCCAGCTTGCGCAACTTTTTCTTTTACCATAGGATTAAAGCCTTTTTTAATTTTAATTTTATCTGTGAGTATTGGTTTTGAAAGACAATACTCAATGGCATATTTTGCCTTTGCAATTGTAATATCTAGTTTTCCAACATTAAAACTATTTTCTAAAAGCATATCTGCATATTTTGATATTTCAAGACTTAAAGTTTTTCTTATTATAAATTCTTCTTCCTTTTCAGCATAAGTTATATCAGCTCTATTTTTTAAAAGTTTCTTTCGTTTTTCACTATCTTTTTCTTTATAAATAAGTTTCTCCACATTTCTTTTAGCTTTTCTTAAGCTTGAAAGTTTAGGAGAGTAATCATCATAAATTGCAAAGCTCAAAGTTCTGGTGTTACCTTTATTTAAAAGAGTATAAATTTCATTAAAGTCATTAAAAGATATGCTGTTAAGTTTTAAGTTGTTATTTTTTAAGCTCTGCTTTAATTCTGAGATTAGTATTGTGTAATTTTTAATTTCAAAAAGTTCAATTTGGTCTAATACTTCTTCGTTTTTAAGGCGCTTAAAGGTATTTCTTATGTCTTTGAACCTCATAAGTAAACTTTGCAACTCATTAAAACATTTACTATCTTTAATGATTAGACTACAGCTTTCAATATTTTCATATTCTCTTAAAAGTTCATAATTATTTGTTAGCATATGAAGCTTTGAAAATTGGTATTTACCAAAAACACTTCCTATGAAGAGCTTATCCAGGACAAAATCAAAACCTATTTTTTTTCGAGTAGTTTCATCTAAAAAAATCATTCTATCACGCCCACATCATATTCTTTAACATTTAAAACAGGAAGATTAGTTCTAATTTTAAACATATTGTATAATTCAATATAATTTAATTCATATCCAGAAGGTGACCAAGGATTTATAGTTATTCCAATTACATTTATGTTTTCAACAACTTTAATTTTTCCACCTTTTAAAATAAACCTATCATAGGTACTTTTTTTAATAAAAATTTTCGTCCCATCTTCAACTACGAAAGTGATTTTTTTAAAATTCATATTTGTATTTAAAAGTTTTAATATGAAATTATCTGTTAGTACACCTTTTATGAATATATATCTTAAGCTATCTGAATAACTAGAAATAACTTCCTCATGTGAATTTAAAGAAGTCTCTATACTACTTTTTTTAATAAAGTCAGTATAAACAAAAGAAAGTCTACAATTTATCATTAAACTTTTATATAGTTCTAAAATATTCCTTGGGGCTGTTGGGAAGATTAGAAAGTTTATGAAGCTTAGGGTTTTCTCACAAAGCACATTAGCATTTTCTGAGAAAGCAGAGCCTGTAGAGATAATTACCGCTTCTGTAACCTCTGGTGCTCCCAAGCTTTTTCTAGATAAAGCCCCATCTACAAGAATAAAATCAGAGCCATAAAATTTAAGTTTAGATATAACCTTTTTAATTTGATTTTTGGTAGCTGGCCCTGCAATTTCTACAAAACCAGCTGTAGTGCTTTTGGCAATTACTACATCACCCATAGAGGTTCCTATATTTAAAACTTCAAGTATTTCAAAACATACATCGCTTTTTAAAAGAAGAGTTTTGGCCGTGGCAACTAAGATGTCCTTACGTATATATATTCTTGGCTTGTGAGTAAAAGTGACAATATCTGTAGCTTCACCATCTCTTCCAATAGAGGTGATGGCCATTTTTCGCTCTTTAATGGCATTTATTATGAAATTAAGAGTTGTAGTTTTACCTGTGTTTTTCTCCATACCTATAATTGATATAGAGGTATATTTTAAAATATTTGTTATAAATTCATTAAAATCGTTATACATCTATATCGTTCTTTTCAATTTTCTCTGGAAGCTTTTTTGATCGAAGCTTTCTTTCCATTCCACCGGTTTCTATGGTGATTTTTTCTCCACTTAAAAGCCCAGATATACCTATTTCATGAACCTTTTTATTACCACGGCAATATTCACAATGACACTCGGAAATGTATCTTTCAGGCTCTTTGTAGGTGGTTATAACGCCTTCAAAGTTTCTGAGTATAACTTTGTCATTACTTTGGCTTATAACATAGTTTGGCATTACGGGTATTTTGCCACCGCCGCCAGGAGCATCAACAACAAAAGTTGGTACGCAATAGCCCGAAGTATGGCCACGTAGGCCCTCAATAATCTCAATTCCTTTAGATACAGGTGTTCTAAAATGGCTTAGTCCTATTGAGAGATCGCATTGATATATATAGTAAGGTCTTACTCTAATTCTAACAAGTTCATTTACAAGTTTTCTCATAACATGGACACAATCATTTACTCCTCTTAAAAGCACCGACTGATTTCCAAGAGGTATACCAGCGTCAGCTATCATTTCACAAGCTTTTTTAGATTCTTTAGTAATTTCATTTGGATGGTTGAAATGTGTATTGATCCATATTGGGTGATACTTTTTAAGCATCGATAAAAGCTCTGGAGTTATTCTTTGAGGCATAACAACAGGTACCCTTGAGCCTATCCTTATTATTTCAACATGTTTTATTGCTCTTAATTTTTTTATAATATACTCTAGCACATCATCATTAACTAGAAGTGCATCTCCACCAGATAAAAGTACATCACGGATGGCAGGGGTTTTAGCTACATAGTCAATGCATTTATCAATTTGGGACATAGAAAGACATTTATCTGTATGTCCAGCAAAACGTCTTCTAGTACAGTGTCTACAGTACATAGAACATTGGTTTGTTATAAGCATAAGAACTCTATCGGGATATCTGTGAGTAAGTCCGGGAACTGGAGAATCACCATCCTCGTGAAGTGGATCAGTGAGATCACCCTCCACCACATGAAGTTCATCTATAGTTGGAATTGCTTGTTTCCTTATAGGATCAAATTCATCCTTTGGATCTATTAATGAAAGATAATAAGGGGTTATTGCCATCTTAAGTTTTTTAAGACATCTTTTTGCGCCCTCTTCTTCTTCAGTAGTGAGGTTTATATATTTTTTTAGCTTTTCTATTGTCTCAATTCTATTTTTTAGTTGCCAACTCCAATCATTCCAATCACTATCTGGTACATCTTTAAAAAGTTCTTGTCTCCTGCTTTTATTCATTCTAAACTCCCCTTTTAAATACTTCGTTAAGCATATCTTTTTTCAAAAATTTCTCTAAGAACTTTAGATTCTCTGAGTTCGTTAATTGCAATTTCTGCATGACCCTTTGTATACCCATTTCCAATATAAAGAGAAACGTCTTTGCTTACACCTTCTGCTCCAAGTGCAGCCTTAGTAAAGCTCGTTGCCATGGAAAAAAAGTAAGCAGTACCCTCATCCTTTACGGGAAGTATTGTAGACATTTCTGTATTTTCAACATTTACACAATTAATTGATATATCATATTCGCTGCCATTATTAGCGTTAAGTGCTTTTTCTAAAACCTCCGTAGGATTAACTGCATTGGCCACAATCACTTCGTCACAAAAGCCTGTTTTTATAAGTTCTTCCTTATCTTTTTGAAGTGCTACAAGGCCTACTACACGTCCGGTAGGTCCAACTCTTTTTTTGGCTTCATAACAGCACAGTGTACCTGATTTTCCAAAGGCACCTAATATAAGAACACTATCTCCGCTTTTTACCATTTTTGAAGTTTGAGCTGGGGCGCCTGCTACATCTAAAACTGCAAGTGCAAGATTTTCAGTTAAGTCATCTGGGAGCTTTACATATATACCACTTTCAAATAATATTGCTTTGCCTTCAATTTCTACTCGATCAATTTCTTTATGGATTTTAGTAATTTTATCTATTCTAAGAGGTGTTAAAGAAAGTGATACCAAGGTAGCAATTTTATCTTCAACTTTTAGGTTATTTGAAGGTACAAGATCAGACCCTATTTTTTCTACAGTTCCAATTAACATTCCACCTGAACCTGTTACTGGATTTTGCATTTTTCCTTTTTCATTGACTATTGTGAGAATTTTATTTTTGATTTTTTCTATATCTCCATTTTGTTCTTTTTCTATTTGAGTAAAGCTTGCGGAATCTATATTGAGAGCTTTGACATTTATCAAAATTTCATTGTCGTATATATTCATATCATTTGAAATTTTTTTTGCGCCTTGTGGAAGTATTCCTTTTGGTTCTATAACTCTGTGTATTCCATATTTTGATCCTTTCAAATTGATTACCTCCTTTTATAAGTTCAAAATTTTTCTTGCTTCCTTAGGTGTTGCTATTTCTCTACCTATTTCTTTTGATAAGTTAGCTGTCTTTTCAACCAGTTCACCATTTGACTTTGCAAGAATACCTTTTTCTATGTAAATGTTGTCTTCGAGACCAACACGTACATGTCCACCAGAAGCTATAGCCATTGCGGCCATTTTAAATTGATATTTTCCAATACCAGTTACAGTGTAGGTGGAATTAGAAGGGATACTATGAGACATAAAGGCTAAGTTAAGTAAACTAGCATCTATTGCACCGCGCACACCCATTACAAAATTAAAATGCAAATTATCTTTTAAAAGACCTTCTGAGTAGAGTTTTAAAGCAGTATCAATCATGCCCTTATCAAACACTTCTATTTCTGGTTTAACGTTAGCTTCTATCATTTTTTTTGCAAAGTATCTTATGGTGGCTTCTGTATTCACAAAAATGTCATTCATGCCGAAATTACAAGTACCACAGTCTAAACTGGCTATTTCAGGTTTTAAGAAGACAGGACTTAGTCTTTCATCTTTAGACATATAAGTAGCTCCACCAGTAGAAGGCTCTATTATAACTTCAGGACACAGCTTTTTTATAGCTGAAATTGAAGCTCTAAATCTTTCTATATTTTGAGTTGGAGTACCATCGTCTTCTCTCACATGGAGGTGTATAATGCTTGCTCCAGCGTCATAAGCTAGTTTTGCTTCTTTTGCAATTTCATCTATAGAATACGGAATATTGGGATTTTGCTTTTTTGTTACCTCAGCGCCACATATTGCAGCAGTAATTATTAACTTTTCCATAATAAATCACCTATTTTCTTTGTTTATCCTTTGGAACTATACAAGTACCAACGGCTTTGCAAACAATTACTGGTTTATCTAAAGCGTCAGCTGCAGATTCCCTTATATCACTTCTTTGAGCTACTACCTTTTTTGCTTCAAACTCCATTTTTCTTGAAGTATTACCAGTCTGGGTAATTCTACCTGTAGCTTCTATATAATCTCCAGCATAGACAGGAGCTAAAAAATCAATACTTTCATAAGCTCTAAATAAGCCTTCATCACCATCATGACGAATTAACAATTCTGTTGCTACATCGCCAAATAGAGCCAGCATTCTAGCACCATCAACAAGATTTCCTCCATAATGAGCATCACTAAAACTCATTCTAAGTCTTATGGTCACTTCTTCCATAAAAAAAACCTCCTAATTTAGTATATTTAAAAATTAATGTGGAATTTAAATTGTACTTTTGTTAATATAATATTAGTTTAACAGATGTATGTTGATATATTATAAAATAAAACAAGATATTTTTGATAAAGTATTAATTGATTTAATTATAGGATATTTGAACTTATTGAACAATAAACTTAGTGTACCTATTTTTTAGATAATATTGGACATTGTGTACAGTGTAGTATGAAAATTGTGTTAGGGGGAAAAGCTTTGGCATTAACAATTAAAAACTTATTTAGTCTTGGGACACTTAAAGGAATAGAGCTTTTGACAGATGAAGGAGGTGCAAATAATGAAATAACCTGGGTGAATATAATGGAAATACTGGACGAGCTTAGTTACTTGCAAAAAGGAGAGCTTCTATTAACGACTGGGTATAGGCTAGAGGATAGAAACTTAAACAATGATTTAATAAAGATGCTTAAGTCTAAAGGTCTTGCGGGAATAGGTATACAAACAGGATATTATCTAGATGATATACCCAAGTATATAATAGAAGATGGAAAAAAGTATAAGTTTCCTGTATTTAAAATTCCATCAGATTTAAGCTTTTCGGTGATAATGCATGTGGTACTTAGAAATGCCTATAACATAGATATAAAATATGAGGGATATTCTAAACAGAATATATTAGACAGTTTAAGGAAGGGAGAAGATATAAAAAGTGAAAGTAGTATTCAGCTTGCAAAAAAGCTGCAGTTAAGTCTTACCTCTAAGTTGTGTTTGTTATTATTATCTATTGTAAATATATATGATATGGTTATAACTGAAAGTACAATGATAAGCATAGTAAATAGAATTAGAAGCTATTTTCACGATAATAGAAATTCAACGTTAATAGAAGTATCAGGAGACAAGGTTATGTTTATAGTAGCTTGTGAGGAGGAATTTTCTGCACATGATTTGAGTGTAGATTTAATGGAGATTTTAAAAGACATATATAAAGAGAATAAAAATTATATTTTGACAATAGGTGCAAGTAATATATTTGGTGATGTTAATAATTTAGATAGGGCGTATCAAGAAGCAATCTCAAGTCTTTCAACTTTAGGTAAAATAAAAGTGAAAAGAGGAGTGTGTTTTTACAATCATATTGGAATATTTAAAACACTTGGATTAATTAATTCAGATAAGTATGTTTTAAACTTACTTCAAGAAAAAATAGAAGCGCTTGTAGAATATGATAAGGTGCATAATACGAATTACTATAATACACTAAAAGCCTTTGTAGATAAGGAATTTAATATTAATTATGCAGCACAAAAGCTATATATTCACAGACATACGCTTAAAAATAGATTAGAAAAAATAAATAAGTTATGCGGTATAGATTTTAATGATTATTACTATAGATTAAGTTTGTCCTTAGCTATATATTGCCATGATCTGTTTTCATGAATATAGGACAAAGATAATCGTAGTGTTCTAAGATTATCTTTGCAAAAGGTTAAGTTCTTTAGCCTTTTCTACAGCTTGAACTCTGTTTGATACCTGCAGCTTTGAATATATATTTATCATATGTGTTTTTACAGTAGAAAGAGAAATATTTAGAATGCTGGCAATTTCTTTATTGGAACTTCCATTACAAAGAACTTTAAGAACCTCAAGTTCACGTTGGCTTAAGAGGCAATCCGTGCTAGGAGCTATAAAACTGTATATTTTATCAATGAAGTTTTTCTCCTTTTTTGTTAGAGTTATAGCTGCATCGTTTTGAAGAAGTTTAATTATTTTTAAGATTTTTTCTCCTTCAACAACAAAAGCTCTTAAATACTCACTTTCAATACCGTAATAAAGAGCTTCTCTTAAAACATTAAACAATTCTCTTTTATCGGTTTTGGGGTTCTCTTTTAAAATTAGAGCTTTAATTATAAGACCTTCTACAAGGTGAATTAATATTGAGAAGTGTCTACAATATTCTAGTGTTTTATCTAGAATAATAAGTGCCTTTTCTTTTTCACCAAGAATAAAGAGTGCTCTTGCATAAACAACGTTATCTTCTGGTGTTAAATAAGTATGTGATTCACTTAATTTTTTTTCAACTAAAAGCCTATATTCACTTAATTCATCTAACTCATATTTGTCTTGTGGTAAAATGTATTTAAGTTTGGCAGAGTGAATTTGACAAGGTAAAAGAGAGTGGGAATTCAAATGATTATCTACCAAATTTTTTTTAGTTATGTTACCTTCCTTAAGGTCTCCTTTTAAAAAATGCAATTCCATTAAGTTGTAAAGTATGGCTCTACTTATAAAAGAATAGTTTAGATTAAGGCCACTTAAAGAGAGATTTAAAAATTTTTCGGTGTTTTCTAGATCATATTTTTTCATATGAATTCCGGCGACACCTAAGTACACCATGAATTTAAAACCACTCATAAATTTATTTTCAACTATTAAGGTATTTAAATCATTATATACCTTTAAGGTATCAGAAAGCTTACCCTGTTCTTCTAGTATAGAAGCTATTAGACATTTAGAAAATACACTTAAAAATACAATGTTATATTTTGTAGCTATTTTATCACTTTCCTTAGCATAATATAAAATCTTGTCATATTCTCCTTGAATCATAAAGGCTGGTGAGATATTTAAATATAATATTGCTTTTGTAATATCACTTAGCTTAAAGTTTTTAACGATATTTAAATCTTCAAGGGTCATAGAATTACAAAAATCATATACATATAGTTTAAATACATTTGCAAGGGCCTTGAGTTCAGTGCTTTCTAAATTCTCTAAATAACTTATAATATTCTTACACTCATCAATTTGCATGTTGGAATAATGATAAAACATCTTTTGGATAATAAGCTCATTGCTATTAATTAAAGTATTTAGTGGCAGTAGCCTAATTAGGGACGTGCAGCTGGCATCTTCAATATTTTTTTCTATTTCAGAAGAGGCTTTTTCGTAGTCTTTTATTTTAATTAGCTGAAGAATAGCTTCACTAATATCACCGCTGTTTTTTAAAGAAGTATAAGCCTTTAAGTGAAATTCTTTTCTTATATTTTGGGGTAGCTTATTGAAATTAGTATTCAAGAATTCTTTAAAAAGGTGATGATATCTAAATAGACCTTCTTCCTCGTCTAAAGTTATTATAAACAGATTTTTATTTAAAAGAGATTCTATTATTTCGCTAGAATGTTCTATTTGTAGAAGTTCATTACAGAGAGTGGAGTTAAAATAATTCAAAATAGAAGTTTTTATTAAAAAGTCTTTTTCGGGTTTACTAAGACTTTTTAAGATTTCTTCTGTAAGATAATCAACTACGTATTTGTTCAATACCTTTATGGAAAGATTTTTACTATTTTTGAAGGCCAAGGAGGTTAGCTGTATTCCTCCAATCCAGCCTTCTGAAATATTGAAAATTTTAGAGATATCAGAAGGATCAAGAGAGCTATTTAGTGTACTGTTTATAAAATCTGAGCATTCTATTTCTGAAAATTTCAACTTATTCTCATCTATTTCTAAAATTTCATTTTTAATCCGGAGATCTCCTAGATACATGGGTAGACTTTCTCTTGTAATGAAAATATAGTGAATATTGACTGGAGAGTATTTTATAAGTCTCTCTAGGGTAGAGTTTAAAAAATGGTCTTTGATATAGTGATAATCATCAAATACAAGGGTAATAGATTTTTTATAAGAAGAAATTTCATTTACTAAGAAAGATATTACTTCAAAGATATCCTCCTGTTTAGTCATACAGCTTAATGAACTTATTAAAGTATTTGCTTTAGCTTCAAGATATGGAGACAGGGCTGAAATAAGATAACTAAAAAAGGAATAAAGTTCATTATTGCTTTCATCTAGGTTTATCCATTTTACATCAGTAATTTTCTTTTCTTTTATAAAAGAGGATACTAGTGTAGATTTACCACTTCCAGCAGGACCCTTTATAACTATAAGCTTGTAATCATATAAATTACTTAATTCATTTGTAAGGTCTGTTCTTCTTATATAGTTTTTTCTAGGAGAAGGTATAACAAATTTTGTTTTTATTAAACTTAAATTACTATTCATTTAATCACCCTTGAATCTAATTTTGTTACTTATATTCTATAATTTAAAAATTAATAATACAAGCTAGTATTTGCCATCTTGTAAATTTTTTCTTGTAACTAGAGTTCCGATAATAAAGAAAATAAAAGTAATTAATAGGATGTATAAAATTTCACTAGAATAGTTAGAGATACTTTTGCCGCTTTCAATGCCCTGAGATAAGGTCAAGTACTGTTTATAAGGGATTGCGTTAACTATGGTAGATAGAATTTTATTATCATCGGTGAAAGCATAAAAGCTTCCAGATAAAATAGAGCATAAAAGTACAGTAAAGGTTCCAAGCATAGCTGCATTGTCAACATCATCTATAATAGAGGTTATAAATAAGGCAAAGGAAGTACCGAAAATCAACAATAAGGAAAGTAAGGCAGCTAACTCCAGGTAATTAAAACCTATATTAACCTTAAATATTTCCTTGGTAATTAATATAGCTAAGTAAGAAGGAACAAAGGCTAATACAAAATTGAAGATACCTTCACTAAATAAATATTTAATAAAGGAGGTAGGGGAGATTAAAATCCTTTTAAAGGTGCCTAGATCTCTGTCTTCTGGATAAAATAGCATAAACTGAATTTGCTGCATTGCAAGTATCAAAATTAGAAAACCGAGTATATTAGTTCCTACTCCTCGAGTGCTTGCATTAGCTTCTTTAAAATTAGTTTTTGCTTTTGGGTTTTTTAAAAATGAAGTAATTTCATTTTTAAATTTATCGCTTTTTATTGTTGTGATTTTAAAACTGCCATTATCGGAATAAGTGACTACAGCATCGTATTTATTTAAAACAAGCTCTGATAAATCTGGTTTTTCACTTAAGGTTGTTATTTTAACATATTTGTTATTAAAATTAATATTTTTATTCTTAATAACTATGGCTATATTAGCTTTTGTATCCATTTTTGAAGTGAAGTATACTCCGCCTATTATCATAAGAGGAATAAAAATAATAGCGGTTAAAAGTATAGCTTTTTTACATAGTAGTCTAGATAAATTATTTTTAAAAATATTCAACATAATCATTATATATATTCCTCCGGTTTAAAAGTTATTTTGCATAAGAGAATAAAAATCAAAGAAATTACTATACAAGCTAATATAAATGGTATAAATAGAGAAAAATTGTTATCATAAATTATCTTAAATATACATTCAGTAACCCATTTTGCAGGGGAGAGGTAGGAGAGAAATTTTACGGCACTACCAAGGCTATCTACAGGAAAAAACATACCTCCAAATATAGAGAACAAAGTTATAATAGGTGACATTATTTTATTTGCGGCTTCTTCACTTTTAAAAATGCAGCACATTAAGGCACCAAAACAGCATAGGGCAAAGGTAAAGAATATAACAATTAAGATTATATATATAAAATTATTTCCGCCAACATTTATGCCTAAGAGACTATTTTCAAGTATTAGCAAACAGATAAAACATGAAATTGCAAATAAAAAGGATGCTAGTATCTTTGATAAAAAAATGTTAGAGGTACGAGTAGGAGAGTAGATAAGCCTTACGTTACCTGGCTTTATCTTTTTCTCCATAAAGGTGTTTGAAGTGGTTAATGGAATCATAAAAATAAAATACACTAGCATAGTTATTCCATAATAATCGTAAGAGGTTACATTTCTTCCATAACTACTCTTTGTTATAAAGCCGAAGATTCCTATTAAAAGAATTGCAAAAGCTGTATTGCAAAGAAGTAGTGTAGGATTCTTGGCTGTATTAATAAAATCTCTTTTGGTTATTTTTAATAAATTCATAAAAATCCTCCTAGTCTCTTAAGCTTTTCCCTGTAAGATTTAAAAATACTCTTTCCAGTGATGCGGTGTTGGTAGTTATATTACTTACCTTACAGTTCTTGTTTATCATAGTGATGATAATTTTGTCTAAATTTTCTACAGTATTTAAACAGATTACTTCTACAGAATTCTTAGATATTGTTACCTTTTTAACTCCTTCAATTTGAAAAAAGTCAGTATTTTTAAGGTTGTCGGTGTTAGTAGCAGCTATTACATATACTTTTTCATCCTCAATAGCCTCTTTAAGCTTTTCTTTTGTGCCTTCAGCGATTATATTGCCATGATCCATTATGATTATACGATCAGATATTTCCTCAACTTCCTCCATATAGTGAGTGGTGTATATTATAGTTGCTCCCATTTTTTGAAGCTTTTTTATAGAGGTCAGAATGTGATTTCTTGATTGAGGGTCTATTCCAACAGTTGGCTCATCCATTATTATTAGTTTTGGATTATGGGCTATAGCACAAGCAATATTAAGCCTTCTTTTCATACCACCAGAAAAGGTTTTAGGTTTATCATCCTTTCTATCATACAGACCAACGAATTCAAGTGCTTGCTTAGTTTTTTCTTTTAAAGCTTCACCTTTTAAAGAATATAGACTTGCAAAGAATCTTACATTTTTTTCTGCACTTACATCCTCATATATAGCTAGATCTTGAGGTACAATACCTATATTTTTTTTAATATTTATCATGTCAGTTTTAATTGGTCTTCCCATAAAATTTATTTGGCCACTATCATATTTTAATGCTGTTGAAAGAATGTTTATTGTAGTGCTTTTACCAGCTCCATTAGGTCCTAAAAAACCTAGGATTTCACCTTCCTTTACGTAAAAGCTTATTTCATTAACAGCAGTTAAGTTCTTATAACTCTTTTTTAAATTTTTAACTTCAATTATATTCTCCATGTTTTATCTCCCTTCGGTTTCAGTGTGATTTTATAGTACCATTCAGGAGAAAAAAACAAATCAACCAAAAGAATGATTCTATAGGTTGATTTTAAAAAAATAAAAGTAAAGTCTAAGCCATACTTTTATTTTTATCTGTGGTTTGAAATTCAAAATGTAGTAGAATGAATTGTAATAATATGTGTTAAATTGATCTATTGACTATAATATTTTTCCAATATATAATTAAACCAACGGTCGGTTTAATTATGTAGGAGGGAAGAATATGAAAATATTAATATTAGGTACAGGTGTTATTGGAACACTGTATGCACATGCACTTTCAAAACATCATGACATTACTCATTTTGTTAGAGAGAATAAGCTGAAGGCTATGGATGGGAGGGCTATAGCTTATGACATTATAGATGAACGCAAGGATAAAAAGCATATTAATACTGAAGGAGAATATACCTACAAATGCGTTACAGAGATAACTGAAAGCTATGATTTTATAATGCTTCCAGTGAATTCTTATCAATTAAATGAGGCAATTGAAACATTAGTTAGAAAGTCACCTAACGCAAAATTTTTAATTTTTACTTTGAATTGGAAGGGAACCTCTGAGATAGATAAATTATTAAGGAAAGATCAATATATCATGGGATACGCAGGAGGAGGTGGAACCTTCAAGGGTGATTTGCTTTGGGGTAATATAGGAAATGATGTATGCCTTGGAAGTGTATATGAAGTTCAAAAGACATTGTTAGATACAGTAGTAAAGGCTTTTAGGGACTGCAGTATTGAGCCTGAGGTTCCATCAAATATAATGTATTGGTTATGGGTTCATAATGTTGGGTCCGCGCCGCTTGGTGTTGGACTTTCAAAATATAGTAGTCTAAACGAAGTTTTAAAGGACAAAAAGTTAGTAAAAACATGTTTTAAAGCTATGATAGAAGGCTACAAAATTTGTAAAAAAAGAGGAGCTAATTTAAAAGAATATCCAGAGGTAAAAATGATGTCTATACCATTTTTTGTACTTTATCCAATGTTTAAGCGTAATTTTGAGAAGAACCCAATAATGCAGCGATATACTGCACATGCTTTCAAAGCAATTGATGAAATGAAAGATAACTTTAAACAGATACTTCAAACTGGAAGAGAGTTAAACATGAGTATTCCTAATATGGATAAGCTTAGTGAATTGCTTTGATAATTGACTATAAATTTAATTTTTAATACAATCGAAGACAGATGGTTTATAAAGGTGGAGGTAAAAAACGTAATGTCTAGAACAAATATAAATTTTAATAATAAAAAAAATGAACTAGCAGATAAAATATGGGATATATTTATTGAAAATGGTTATGAAAATACCACACTTGCATTTATAATCAATAAGTTAGATATATCTAAAGGTGCATTTTATCATTATTTTTCTTCTAAAGAGGAGTGTGCGGATGCCGCAATAGAAAATAGAGTGACACTTTTTAGTAAAGAAGTTGTAAATGAAAATATCGAAGGTTTAAATGCAATAGATAGATTAAAGCGAATACTTTTGTCAGGAATAAAAATTAATAGAGTTAATGAACAAAATGAAGAAATTAATAGCCCATCAAATAAAATATTTCATCAAAAATTGATGGTGGCACTTATAAAGCACTTTGCTCCTATTTATGCAGATATAATATCACAGGGTAATGAAGAAGGGATTTTTAGGGTAAAGTATCCACTGGAAACAGCAGAAATTATATTAACTCTTTCACATTTTTATATGGATGAGGATTTATTTAAATGGGAAAAGGACACTATGACTTTAAAGTTGATTGCATTTAAGGAAGTACTTATGAAGATTTTGGATGCAGATGAAAATACTTTGAATTTTATAAAGTAACTATGATAGAGAATATAACTAAAAATGAGATAATAATAGTATTAGTAAGTTTATCTCGTTTACTTGGATATAAGAAGAATATTTTAAGACTAAAGCCTTATTTTTCCGAAATTGACTTGTATTTAAAATGTGGTATTATATAACTCATATCTCAAATATTTATGAAGGCGGGGGTTCATTATGAATCAAGGTTATATTCTCTTAATAGTTTCTATAGTGCTTGTGATAGTAGTATTATTAGTAATACTAAAGCTTATAGGAATAGTAGTAATAAAAAGCAGCGAAGTCGGAATTGTTGAGAAATGGTGGTCACCAAAAGGATCATTAAACAAACAGATTATTGCATTAAATGGAGAAGCAGGTTTTCAGCCAACGCTTTTAAGAGCAGGTATACATCTTAAGACTCCACTTATGTATAAGATCCACAGAGCATCACTTATAACTATTCCACAAGGTAAAATAGGTTATGTATTCTCAAGAGATGGTGAAACACTTGAGGTTTCTCAGACACTTGGTAGAGTAGTTACTGAATCAGATAACTTTCAAGATGTACTTGGCTTCTTAAAAAATGGAGGACAGAAAGGTCCACAAAGAGCCATATTAAGAGAAGGTACTTATGCTTTTAACCTTGCTCAGTTTATAATTATAACTGAAAACGGAGTATATTCATTAACAACAACTAAAACAGAAAATCAGCAAGTTCAGGCTATGGCAGAAAAAATTAGAAAGCTTGATGGATTTAATCCAGTAATAATCAACGGAAAAGATGACAGTATAGGCATAGTTACAGTAAATGATGGACCAGGTCTTCAAAATGAAGTGTTAATAGCACCAATTGTAGGAGATAAAGCAGATAGAGAAAATTATCATAATAACTTCCAAGATCCTGAGAAATTCCTTAAAGCAGGTGGTTTTAAAGGAAGACAAATGCAAGTTTTAGTAGATGGAACTTATTTTGTGAATAGATTATTTGCAACTGTTGAATATTTACCTAAAACAACAATAAATATAGGTGAGGTTGGAGTTGTAGTTTCCTATTATGGTGATAAGGGTAAAGATGTAACAGGAGATACGTACAAGCATGGCGAGTTAGTGCCAGAAGGTTCTAAGGGTATATGGGAAGCAGCATTGGCACCAGGAAAGTATGCGTTTAATACGTATGCTGGAAAAGTAGTAAAGGTACCTACAACAAATGTAATATTAAAATGGATTTCAGGTCAAAATGGTAATCATAAACTTGATGAAAATTTAAAAGAAATAAGTTTAATAACTAAGGACGCTTTTGAACCAAGCCTCCCATTAACAGTTGTAATGCACATAGATTATAAAAAGGCATCAAGGGTTATTCAAAGATTTGGAGATGTAAAGCTTCTTATTGAACAATCATTAGACCCTATGATAGCAGGATATTTTAAAAACATTGGGCAGACTATGACTTTGGTAGAATTAATACAAAATAGAAGTGAAATCCAAAATAAAGCCTCAGAAGAGATGAAGGAAAAGTTTATAAAATACGATTTAGAATTAGAAGAAGTTTTAATTGGTACTCCGGTTGCTTCTAAAAATGATAATAGGATTGATACTATTCTTGCACAGTTAAGAGATAGACAGCTAGCTACAGAGCAAATAGCTACCTTTGAAGCAGAGCAAAAAGCAGCAGAGAAAGAGATAGAACTTAACAAAGCAAAAGCAGCATCATCAAGGCAAGCAGATCTTACTGCATCTTCTGTAGAAATACAAATTAAAGAAAATGAAGGTAAAGCTCAGTTACTTGTAGCTAAACAAATTGCAGAAAAAACTAAAGCAGAGGCAGAAGCTAACCTATATAAACAGCAGAAGGAAGCAGAGGCTAAGGCATATACAACAAAACAAGAGGCAGAAGCTAAAGCCTATGCTATTGAAAAAGAAGCCAATGCAAACTCAAAACAAATAAGCCTAATTGGTTCAGCAGAAGCATCAAAGATAAAATCTATTGGTGAAGCACAAGCTGATAAGGAAGCTAAGATAGGTATATCAAGAGCTATAGCAGCAAAAGAGCAAGTAAATGCTTATGGTGGACCACAATATCAAGTAATTCAAGATGTTATGTCAAAACTTGCGGAAGCATTAAAGGAATCAAAAATTGATTTGGTACCTAAGACTTATATTAGTAATAGTAATAGTGGAAAAACACCTAATGCATTAGAAGGAATATTAGACTTACTTTTGGTAAAAATGAGTAATGAAGATTATGTTCAAAAAGAATTATCACCTAAAGCTAAAGAAATAGAACAAGAAATAAGAAAATCTCTAAAATAAAATGAAAAGGGGCTGTTGCAAAACTAAAAAATAGTTTTGCAATAGCTCCTTTGTTGTATATAAAAAATGTGAGTTCCGAAGAACTCACATTGATTGTATAATTAAATTATGAACGTAACTAAATTATACACAAAAAATTATAATCAATTTAATGATAATTTGCAACTTATATTACCATTAAATTTAGAAAACTTAATACCAGAAGATGATTCGGTTCGTTTGCTAAGCTATTTGTTGGAGGGATTAAATTATAAAAAATTGTACAAGGCGTATTCTTCCGTAGGAAGAAAATCAGCAGTTGAACCCAAAATCATGTTCAAAATAATATCTTATGCTTATTCTCAAAATATTTATTCAAGTAGAAAGATAGAAAAAGCATGCAAAAGAGATATAAATTTCAAATGGCTACTTCAAGGCTTTAAAGCACCTGATCACGCTACTATAAGTAGATTTCGAAAAAAATATCTTTCAAATGAAGTGATTGAAGATTTATTTTATCAACAAGTTAACTATTTAGCTAAAGAAAAAGAATTATTATTTGAAAATGTATTTATCGATGGTACTAAAATTGAGGCAAATGCCAACCGATATACTTTTGTTTGGAAGAAAGCTATTTATAAAAATGAAGGTAAGATGTTTGATAAAATTATTGCTCTTGTTAAAACCATTAATCTTGAAAGATTAATGAAATTCACTATTGAGAGAGAAACTTTGATTGATGATATAAACAAAATTCTTCAATGGCTTTTATTTGAAAAAGAAAAAAGAAATATAGAGTTTGTTCATGGAATCGGTAAAAGAAAAACTGCAATTCAAAAGTGGATAGAACAACTATCACAATATAAAGAAAGACAAGAAAAATATAATTTAAGTAAGAAAATATTTTCAAAAAGAAATAGCTATTCTAAAACTGATACTGATGCAACTTTCATGCATATGAAAGATGATCATATGAGAAATGGTCAATTAAAACCTGCCTATAATGTACAAATAGCAGTTGATAGTGAATATGTAACTGGTGTTGGAGTATTTGATGATAGAAATGATATAGCAACATTAATACCAATGATTACTAATATGCAAGAAAAAATTGGTCATAAATATACTAATGTGATTGCAGATTCTGGTTACGAAAGTGAAGAAAACTATTTGTTTTTAGAGTCTAATAATCAAATACCATATATAAAACCTCAAACTTATGAGAAATGGAAAAAAAGAAGTTTTAAAAACGACATCAGTAAGCGTGAAAATATGAAATATGATGTTAAAACAGATACATATATTTGTCATAATAATAGAAAATTATTCCCATCATATATTATTCATAAAAAATCTGCAAGTGGGTATACGTCTGAGGTTACTGTTTATGAATGTGAAAATTGCGATAACTGCACTTTGAAATCAAAGTGCACAAAAGCAAAGAATAACCGAAAAATGCAGGTTTCAAAGACTTTTATTAAAAAGCGTCAAATTTCATACAACAATATCAAAACTGAATTGGGAACTAAATTGAGAATGAACAGATCTATTCAAGTTGAAGGTGCGTTTGGAATTTTAAAAAGCGACTATGAATTCAAAAGATTTTTAACACGTGGAAAAAATAGTGTAAAAACTGAATTTATTTTGCTTTGTTTTGGATATAACATTAACAAATTACATTTAAAAATCCAAAATGAAAGAACTCAAAAGTATCTTCACGAATTAAAAACTATTTCCTAATTATGGAATAATATAGTTAGGTTTATTTTAGTGCGTCAAAATCTCATGGAAATTCAAATAATTAATATAGTATTTAAAATATTAGGCAATTTTATAGCTTAAACAAAAAAAGAGCATCGCTCATGATTAATTTTAATCATTTTGCGACACTCCCTTTTACTAATTATACATACTATCAAGAAGAGTTAAACCAGTAGAGGTTTTAAAATATTTTTCTTTAATTATATTTATAGCGTTTTTATCCATTGAATCTTCAAATATGTTTACAATAAAATCAGCCTCTACTAAGATTTGATAGTCTAAACCATCGATTTTGGTATAGGTGTGGTGATGACCTATAAGGTAACAAACTCTATCAACAAATGAAGAATTAAGGTTAAACTTATCTAAAAGTTTTTTAGCAACAGGAGGGCCTTCTAGTTCTTGATAGTTTCCAGCTGAAGAATTGTATTTTTTTTCACTTTCCTTAATGCCAATGTCGTGCAGAATAGCAGCAACCTCAAGGATTTTAAAATCATCAGCAGGTAGTTTTTCCAATTCACTTATAGTTTTTGAAAAGCTATAAACCTTTAAAGCATGGTTTATACGGCGTACATCTCCATCAAAATATAAAATCATCTCTTTAATAACATCACTTACAATATCAATCATTCTCTAAAGTCTCCTTTATTAATCAAATAACTTACTGCCAAGTTCAGCAAAGGCTTGAAGAGTTATAAAAGCTCTCATATCCATTTTTATATCGTCTTTTAAAAGCTTCTTTGCATCTTCTTTAGAGAGTAAAACAACTTCTATATCTTCATCATCCTCAAGATAATTTTGAGATACGGTTCCTGTACAAGTACAAAATACCATTGCAGCAGACTCATCAGTCATGCCTGCAGATGCATATACCTTACTTTTACTTTTATCATAATTTATATCTAAAAGTGTAAGACCAGTTTCTTCTTTAAGTTCACGTTTTGCAGCCTCTTTGAAGTCTTCTCCGTTATCTATAAGACCGGCAGGAAGTTCATATACATAATCATTAAGAGGTACTCTAAATTGTTTTATGCAAACTATTTTTTCTGTATCTTTATGAAAAGCTGCAAGAATAGCTGCATCTGCTTTTTCGGATAGATTATCAAAGTATTGAGTTTTAAGAGTATTATAATTTTTTCTAGAAGCTACAGCCCAATGCCTTGTATCGTGTTTTTTATTTTCATATTCAATATCATAAAGACTTAAAAACTTTGTTTCTGAGAGTGGGGTTAATTTTTTTATTCTGTTTTCTGACATGTAATAATCACCTTCAATTAAAATATTAAAAAGTTATCCACCTTTACATAAAAGTATCCACATTTATATTTTTTATTTTAGCATAAATGTGGATAACTATATATGAAATGTTATTTATTTTTTACAGTATATTTTATGAAAGATAATAAAACATTAATTTAATATTGTATCATATACCTGAAAATTATCTAAATCGAAGGTTCCGCTACCTAAAGTAAAGTTCTCACTTTGTCCATTTGTTTCGTTTGCTTGTTCAGTTCCTATAGCTACTGGATTTACTAAGTCATCAATATACATTTTTACTCCATTTAATGCATAATTTCCAGCATAACTAAGTACAATTGTATGCCACTTTCCGTCTAAGTACTTTGAAGCATCAGCAGTTAAGTTAATTGTGCTTTGTATACGATTCATATTTGTATTATGGTATGCGATATAAAAGTTTAAGGAATTATTCTCTAGCTTTAGATTAATTCCATCTGATGTAGATATTATAGTATTTGTTTCTGTATTATTTTGAGAGAATCTAACATCAAACTTCATGCTTACATTTTTAGCTGGAATAGAAGAGGCAAAAATATCGGCTGTACTACTGTCACCATTAAATCTTCTGAAGATCCTTCCATCTTCTTTTATTATGGTTGTATTATGTGCATATCCATAACTTGAAGGAATCTTATTCTTGTTATAATTACCTGTATCGACTAAATGATCACCACCTAGTTGAACAGTATCATCATCAAAGGTAAATTCATCAATTGGTTTTATGAGATCTGGTGCATTTGTTACAGTAACGGTGCAAGATGCACTCACGTTACTATCAGCTTCTGATGAGGCTGTTATTTGAACAGTTCCCTTTCCAATTGCAGTAATTTTACCATTGCTATCTACTGTTGCTACACTTGTGTCACTGGATTTCCATTTTATATTTTTATTTGTAGTATTGTCAGGTGCAATTATAGCTTGTAGTGTATCTGTTTCTCCACCTTTTAATTCATCTGTTTCCTTATTTAAAGAAATCCCTGTTATTTTAGTGGTATAATCTAATATTTTATCATATACCTGAAAATTATCTAAATCAAAGGTTCCACCGCCTAAAGTAAAGTCCTCACCCTGTCCATTTGTTTCGTTTGCTTGTTCAGTGCCTACTGCTATTGGATTTACTAAGTCGTCAACATACATTTTTACCCCATTTAATGCATAATCCCCAGCATAACTAAGTACAATTGTATGCCATTTACCATCTAAATATTTTGATGCATCAGCAGTTAAGTTAATTGTGCTTTGTATACGATTTATATTTGCATTGTGGTATGTGATATAAAAGTTTAGGAAGTTATTCTGTAACTTTAAATTAACTCCATCTGATGAAGATATTATAGTACTTGTTCCTGTATTATTTTGAGGAAATCTAACATCAAACTTCATGCTTACATTCTTGGTTGGCATAGAAGAGGCAGAAATATTTACTTGACTATTGTCACTATTAAATCTTCTAAATATTTTACCATCTTCATTTACCAAACCTGTATTATTAACATTTGCAAAACTGTAGCTACTAGCTTCACTTCCTGTATCAGTTGTGAAATAAGCATTTGGTTCATCATTATCAAAAGTATATTGATGTATTGGTTTAGTCTCTTCTGATTTATATGTATTTACGTTTTTTACTGAATTAGCACTTAAATTATTTTTTTCTCTATGATTAATATTTGCTGTGGCTTTTGCCAAAACGCTTGATGCGCTTCCCAAAACGAGTAACATAGAAGCAATACATGTGTTTCGTAATTTTTTATTCATAGATCCTCCTAATTTATATATTATTTTAGTTTACCTATTATAATTTATCGGGTATAAATTTACATCATTTATAATTATATATTGTAATTATGTAAAATAGTTATATAAATGAAAAGTGCTGTAAAACTAAAAAATAGTTTTACAGCACTTTGTAAAATTCAACTTATAGGATTAATAACTTATCTAATGTTAGTGATAGTTCTTTTGATATACTAACTAAAGGTAATCTAACATCATCGGACTTTATTACTCCAAGCTTATGAAGGCAGTATTTAATTGGTGATGGATTAGGTTCTTTAAATAACATTGGTATTATATCTACGACTTCTTTCCAAAGCTTAAATGCACCCACATGATCATTTTGCTTTGCCTTATTATATACTTCAACGTATTTTTCTGTATTTAAATGAGCTGATGCCATTATACCACCATCTCCACCAAGCATTAGAGTACTATAAAAGAAAGCATCTTCGCCAGTTAGTATTGAAAAGTCTTCTGGTCTATTTAATAAAAGTTCTGTGGTTTGATTAAAATCTCCACAAGCATCTTTTATACCTACTATATTTTTAAGTTCTGAAAGCTTTCTTATTGTATCATTTTCAATATTTCGTCCAGTTCTATATGGTATATTGTAAAGAACTATATCTAAAGAAGTGGATTCTGATATTCTTTTAAAATGTTCATATATTCCTCTTTGATCAGGTCTATTGTAATAAGGGCATACAGATAAAATACCTTGAATATTGTATTTTTCAAGTTTTTTAATATCTTTAGTCATTTTTTCAGTGTTGTTTCCACCAAAGCCAACATATATAGGAAGATTAAGCTTGTTTGCTTCAAGAGTTTTGTCCAAAATACTTTCATATTCATAATCTGATAAAGTAGGAGTTTCTCCAGTTGTTGCAAGAGGCATAAAACCTGCTGCGCCTTTTTCAGAATATGTTTTTATAAGCTTTTCATATGAAACTAAATCTACCTTCCCATCCTTGAAAGGAGTAACTAATGGTACTAAAACGCCTTCTAATTTCATTTAATCCCTCTTTCCCTTACCAGGGGTTTTATTGGTACAAAAAAATTAACAGCAAAGGAACACCTTTACTGTTAATATCAACATATCACGTGCACCTTGTAGCTCTCCACTATAGAAATAGTGACAGTTTTGCATATATTCTATACAAAACCAGAAAGAGTTCCTGCGAGAATTCTTTCTTCGGCTGAAATTCCTTTCCTCATTCCTCACAGCCTGCCAGCTAAGAAGGAGTAATAATAACTACAGCACCTCTACCCTAGGTAAGAATTAATTTTATAAACAGTTTATCATATAAATAATATTAATGCAAAAGTAATGATATATTTTAGTACACAATCTTTCATAAAAAATATTTTTTGTGGTGGTAAAGCTTGGAATACCAGGGCATTACAAATAGTGAAGAAAAAAATTACAAGAAAAATTTTAAAAAACTATTGCAAACGGATAATAACTATTATATAATAATAATTGTCAGAAGGACGTAGCAAAAATATAAAGAGATAATAAATTTAATATAAAAATCAAATAAGCTTAGCTTAATTATATGAGAGAGATAAAGGGAGGAAGTTAAAAATGAAAAAATTTAAATGTGTAGTTTGTGGATATATTTATACAGGAGAGGATGCTCCAGAAAAATGCCCAGTATGTAATGCAGGAAAAGACAAATTTGTTGAAGTTAAAGATGAGGGAGAAGGATGGGCAGATGAACACAAAATAGGAGTAGCTAAAGGTATAGATAAGGAAGTTTTAGAAGGCTTAAGAGCTAACTTTACAGGGGAGTGTACAGAGGTTGGAATGTACCTTGCAATGTCAAGACAGGCAGATAGAGAAGGATTCCCAGAAGTTGCAGAAGCATATAAAAGAATAGCATTTGAAGAAGCAGAGCATGCAGCAAAATTTGCAGAACTTTTAGGAGAAGTGGTAGTAGCAGATACTAAAACAAATCTCCAAATGAGAGTTGATGCAGAAAAGGGAGCTTGTGAAGGAAAGAAGGAACTTGCAACATTAGCTAAAAAGCTTAATTATGATGCTATACACGATACAGTACATGAAATGTGCAAGGATGAAGCAAGACACGGATCTGCTTTTAGAGGCTTATTAAATAGATATTTTAAATAGAATATAGATATTACTTGAAATAAATTAATAAAAATATAAATAGAATAGAAGAGGCTAAGTGTAGTCTTAAAATAGATTGATGGAGGAAACGAAAATGAAAAAATTTAAATGTGTGGTTTGTGGATATATTTATACAGGAGAGGATGCTCCAGAAAAATGCCCAGTATGTAATGCAGGAAAAGATAAATTTGTTGAAGTTAAAGATGAGGCAGAAGGATGGGCAGATGAACACAAAATAGGAGTAGCTAAAGGTGTAGATAAGGAAGTTCTAGAAGGCTTAAGAGCTAACTTTACAGGGGAGTGTACAGAGGTTGGAATGTACCTTGCAATGTCAAGACAGGCAGATAGAGAAGGATTTCCAGAAGTTGCAGAAGCATATAAAAGAATAGCATTTGAAGAAGCAGAGCATGCAGCAAAATTTGCAGAACTTTTAGGAGAAGTGGTAGTAGCAGATACTAAAACAAATCTTCAAATGAGAGTTGATGCAGAAAAGGGAGCTTGTGAAGGAAAGAAGGAACTTGCAACATTAGCTAAAAAGCTTAATTATGATGCTATACACGATACAGTACATGAAATGTGCAAGGACGAAGCAAGACATGGATCTGCATTTAAGGGCTTATTAAACAGATATTTTAAATAAAAATCATATAATTAAAGATAAAAGGTTTCTCCTTAAAGTCAATATTGGTTTTAAGGAGAACCCTTTTTATTTAGTAACCTTCTCATTATATTTAGATAAAAAAATGAAAAAATAGTTTATATATGCAATAACCGCACCTAAAAGAGCTAAATATAATATATATGTTCCAAAGGTTTTATCAAAAACAAAGAATAGAATAGCAACATAGAAAATTAGTGTTGATATTTTACCCCATATATTAGCGGGAATTACTATGTTTTTCCCATAAAGAAAAATACCTATGATTATCATAGAAAATTCTTTAGCTAACATTATAATTAATATTAATATTGGTATGTAACCTTTTATACTTAAACAAGTTAAAACTGTTAAGAGCATGAGTTTGTCGGCAAGTGGATCAAGTACAGTTCCATATTTAGTTATTTCATTAAATTTTCTTGCTATATATCCATCTAATATATCTGTAAAACCGGCCGTAAAAAAAATAATTGCCGAGTTAATTAAACAATTATTTGAATTTGAAAAAAAAGCAAATATAAAGCAAGGAATTAAAAAAAGCCTAAAAAGGGTGAGTAAGTTAGGTATATTCATATTCATCACCTCTTTATAATATTTCTTTTAGAATATTATTTGCACATACATATTAAAATATGAGGCTAAATACTTTTTATCATGAAATGAGTAAAAATTCAATAGTTTATTACAAATAATAAAGATTAAATGTAATAAAAGTTTATTTGACTACAAAAGAGTGCTTTGTTAAGATGAAAGAGTAAGTGCTTAAAAGCATATAAGTTTGCATAAAATATAGTATGTGTAATATTATAAGTAATTAGGGTATATGATTTTATAAAATAATTTGGGAAAAATAATTATGTTGACATTGTCTTACGCATTAATTGTAGATAATATATATTTGACTGAAAATTCTAAATTAAAGTTGAAATATTATAAGTTTATGGGATGGTTCAGGGGTTACCCACTCATTATCTTGAGAAGCTATAAGTGGAGTTTATTAGTGAGAATACTAGCAGAAAATATAAGCATAAGAATTAATAATTTTATACTAAATGAGGAAAAATAAAAAGGAAATGTATCTATAGTGTATAATTCTTAAAGTAGTATTCCTAAAGCATACCACTTCATATACAAAAAATAAAATGGAGGGTAAAATGAAAATTTTAATAACAACAGATACCTATTACCCCATGGTAAATGGAGTTGTAATATCAACTAATAATTTATATAAGCAATTAAAAAAGGCAGGACATGAGGTTAGAATTCTTACGCTGTCTTATAACGGAAGAGAATATATAGAAGGTGATATTTACTATTTAAATTCCCACTTTGTTAAGGTGTATCCAGATGCTAGAATAATGAAGCCATTTGGAAATACAGTAATAAGCAAAATAGTAGAATGGGCACCCGAAATTATACACTCGCAGACGGAATTTTCTACAATGTTAGTTGCTAAATATATAAAAAGAAAGCTCAATATACCTCAAGTGCATACTTATCACACAATGTATGAAGATTATCTTCAGTACTTTTTGGGCGGTAAAGTTCTACGTAAAGGTACAATGGCTAGATTGTTGAAAATTTTATTAAATACCTTCGATGAAATTATAGTTCCAACACAAAAGGTTAGAGATGTTCTTATTGATTATGATGTTTATAAGGATATAAAGATTATTCCTACAGGAATTGATATTAAATCATTTCAAAAGGATGTATCTAATGAGGAAAAGAGAAAAATTTTAAGTGAGTATGGATGGAAAACGGAAGATAATATCTTAGTTTATGTTGGAAGAATTGCTGAAGAAAAAAATATAGATGAGATAATAAATTTAGTTAGAGAAAATAGTAATAAGTTAAATGATATTAAGCTTTTAATAGTTGGTGGAGGACCATATCTTGTAAAATTAAAAGAAATGGTTTCTAAGTATAATATGGAGAACACCATAAAATTTACGGGAATGATTGATAGTAGAGAAGTATACAAATATTATAAATTAGGAATAGCTTTTGTAACGGCATCTCAAAGTGAGACTCAAGGATTAACTTATATTGAAGCACTAGCAAGTGGATGCCCAGTTATATGTAAGTGGGATTTGTGTGTTAAAAATTTAATTGTAAATGGAATTACTGGATTTACGTATAATGATAAAAATGAATTTGTAGAGGCAGTAGAAAATTTAAAAAACAATGAGGTATTAAGGCAAAAGATAATTTTCAACGCTAGAGAAAAATCACATGCATATTCAGAAGAAAGTTTTGGTAAAAAGGTTATCAAAATTTACAATAACGCTTTGATAAGTAGGAACATAAAAAGAAGAAATTTAGTTCAGATTATACGAACAATATTTTGAATATAAGTGACAATATTCGAATTTTTACCTCAAAAATAAAGACAAATTGCTTTTTTTATGGTATATTAGTTTTGGTAATTTTATATAGCAATTTTTAAATTATGAAAGTGAGGAGTTTTTATGTCAGCATTTATTGTTTTAGGCGCCCAGTGGGGAGATGAAGGAAAAGGTAAGATGACAGATTATCTTGCACAAGGAGCTGACGTGGTTGTTAGATTTCAAGGTGGTAATAATGCAGGGCATACAGTTGAAGTAGGAGATAAGAAATATAAGCTTCACTTAATACCATCAGGAATATTATATAAAAATAAAGTTAATGTTATTGGAAATGGTGTTGTTTTAGATCCAAAAGCTATGTTTGAAGAAATAGATTATCTTAAGGATTTAGGAGTAGAGGTTTCTTCTAAGAATCTAATAGTAAGCGATAGAGCACATTTAATAATGCCTTATCATAGAGCTATTGATGGAGCAAGTGAAAAAAGAAGAGGCAAAAATGATATAGGAACAACAGGTAAGGGTATAGGCCCTTGTTATACAGATAAAGCTGAAAGATCAGGAATAAGAGTATGTGATTTACTTCATCCTGAGGTCTTTAAAGAAAAGTTAAAATCAAATTTAGAAATAAAGAACGCTATAATTACTAAAGTATATGGTATGGATGCATTTGATTACGATGCAATATGTGAAGAGTATCTTGCTTTTGGTGAAAGATTAAAGCCATTTGTTAGAGATACCTCTGTTGTTGTTTATAATGAAATAAAAGGTGGTAAGAAGGTTTTATTTGAAGGAGCTCAAGGAAATCTTCTTGATATAGATTACGGAACTTATCCATATGTTACTTCATCAAATACTATAGGAGGGGGAGTTTGCCCAGGAGTAGCAATAGGACCTACTATGATAACTAGTGCAGTTGGAATAGCAAAAGCTTATACAACTAGAGTTGGTAAAGGACCTTTCCCTACAGAACTTCTTGATGAAATGGGAGATAGGATAAGAGAAGCAGGTTTTGAATATGGAGTAACTACAGGAAGAGCAAGAAGATGTGGATGGCTTGATACTGTTATATTGAAGCAGGCAGCTAGAGTTTCAGGACTTACAAGCTTTGCAATGACAAAAATAGATACCCTTGCAGGAATAGATAAAGTAAAAATGTGTGTAGGTTATGATTTTAATGGTAAAATTATAGATTATATTCCAGCTAGTCTTGAAGATTTAGCTTTATGTAAGCCTATATATGAAGAGTTTGATGGTTGGGATGAAAGTGTAGCACAGGCAAGAAGTTATGATGAACTTCCAGCTAATGCAAAGAAATACTTAAAGAGAATAGAAGAACTTACAGAAACTAAAATATCTATAATTTCTGTTGGACCAGAAAGAAGTCATACTATAGAAGTTTCAGACATATAAATATCTTAACTCATTATTTGAAGTGCTGAATGAAAAAACTTTTGACAACGGGGAAAACTTATGTATAATTAAAACATAGATAATTAATAATAATAATCAATTAGAATTATTTATCTATATAATTATAGAACGAAAAGAGGTAGATACAAGTGGTAACTAAAAATATGACTATTGCCGAAGTTCTACAAAAAAGACCCGGTGCAGCTGAAATATTAATGAGTTTTGGAATGGGATGCATTTCTTGTCCATCAGCTCTTGGTGAAACAATCGAAGAGGCTGCAATGGTTCATGGCATAGATGCGGATGAAATAATAAAAACTTTAAATGACGATAAATAAGAAAATATTACTTATTAAAAAAGTACCATCATATAATTTTGATGGTGCTTTTTAATATAAATGAGGTGATGTTAGTGAGTAAGATTGTTACTAAAAAGAATTATGGTATCCATATTTATGAAGTGGATTCTAATGGTGATGCAACTATTACATCAATAATGCATTATTTGGAAGATATTGCAACACATCAAACAAATGAACTTGGAATGAGTATGGAATATTTGATGGATAATAAAATTGCATGGGTTGTGTATAAGTGGGAAATACATATGGACAAGTATCCAAAGTATGGGGATACTATAGAGGTTGCAACTATACCATATTCCATAAGAAAGTATTATGCATACAGAAAATATGAGATATTTAATAATGGAGAAAAGATAGGGTACGCTAATTCTCTATGGTTTTTAATTGATACAGAAAAAAGAAAGCCATGCAGGGTAATAGATGAAATATATAAAAGATATAATCTTACAAAGGAGGATACGGATCAAATTCCGTTTGAAAAGCTTAGATGTCCTAAAGATGTAAATTTTAAAAATAGCTTTAAGGTAAGATACAGTGACATAGATACAAATCAACATGTAAACAATGTAAAATATGTATCATGGGTACTTGAAAATGTACCATTACAAGTACTTAAGGATTATAAAATTTCAGACTTAAAAGTTATGTATCAAAAGGAGACAGCCTATGGAGAAACCATTGATATAATAACGGAAAGCGAAGAAAGCGAAGACAAGTTATCATATAATCATTTAATAACTAATTCTCAAGGTGAAAAATTAACTTTAATAAAGACGGACTTTATTAAATAAATGATTAATAAAACTAATAACTTATGCATATAAGGATAAGTTATTAGTTTTATTGTAGTTTATAAGCATTTTCCAGCAATATAGCCAGAACTCCAGGCCCATTGTAGATTAAATCCACCACAATCGCCATCAACGTCAAGTATTTCGCCACAAAAATATAAATTAGGTGTGATTTTTGATTCTAAGGTTGTGTTATTTACTTCAAGTGTGTTAATGCCACCAGCGGTTACTTGAGAATTGGTGTAAGAATTTGTACCAGAGACTTTAAAAATCCAATGTTTTAGATATTTAAATATATTTTGCTTTTCTTCCCAGGTCAAATCAAAACAGCATTTATGAATATCAACAATTCCACATTGTTTTAATAAAATTGGAATCATTTTTTTGTTTATTACACCAATGAAAGAATCATAAACGCTCCTATAGGAAAACATTCCCCAATGATTTTCAAGAAAAGCTTTTAAATCATCTTCAGAATAATTTGGAAGCATATCAATTTTAATTGTTACAGTTCTTTTTTCTTCAATTCCATAAGAAGCTATTCTACTAAGTTGAAGTATTGGAGGTCCAGAAACTCCATAGTCAGTAAATAAAATTTCACCAAATTCTTGTCTTTTTTCAATATCATCAACTAATATTTTGATATTACCATCAAATTTTATCCCAGATAAAGCTCTAAGGTTTTTAAAGTCCAATTTGAGCTGTACAAGGGCAGGTGCTGTTTTTATAATGCTGTGACCTAAAGAAGAAGCTAAAGCTAATCCTAAGCCATCTGAACCTGATTTAGGAGCAGATTTACCACCAGTAGCGAGTATGATTTTATCACAGAAGTAATCAGTACCATTGGAAACTATTTTGAAGGAATTCTTGTTTTTTATTATTTCAGTTACCTTTGAAGATGTTATAATCTCAATACCTCTTTCATCTAATGCAAGTCTTAGAATGTCTAAAACAGAGGATGCTTGAAGAGATAAAGGATACATTTTTCCATCATCAAGAGAGATTATAGGAAGTCCTAAGGTTTCAAAAAATTCCAAGGTGTTTTCTTTGGTAAATTCATTAAGAGTATGTTCAAAAAAATTAGGATTACTACTGTGATATCTTGAAGTAGTTATATTTTTATTAGTTATATTACAGCGTCCATTGCCTGTGGTTAGTATTTTTTTACCAATCCTATCGTTTCTCTCTAATATTAAAACATCATAGCCTAAATCTTTAGCAGAAATTGCAGCAGTTATACCAGATGCACCACCGCCAATTATGATAACCTTCATAAAAATCTCTCCTTAAAAGTTTTATTAATATTTTACCTATACATTTTACAGTAAAATCAAGATTAATGCATTATCATTTTAATTTAGGGTAAATAAAAAAAGAGGAAGTTAATCCCTCTTTTTAAGCTGCATTTTCAGCATTTTCATTAGCTATTCCATTTTTTATACTTGATCTTAATGTCTTTATTCCAAAGCCACCTAATAAGAAGATTACTATAAAGGATAAAAGAACTAACAGGTTATGAGATAAATCAGGGTAATTTATTCCACTAAGAACCATTCTTATAACTTTAACTGTATATGTCATAGGAATAACCTTATTAACAACTCTATAGAATACAGGAGCTGTTTCTATAGGGAAGGTTCCAGCACAAGAAGATAACTGCAAAATAAGAAGTACAAAGGATATAGGTGTTGCCATTACTCCGAATGCTGTGGATAATCCATACATAATGCTGAAGAATACTATTGATGTAAATACATTATTAAGATAGAAGTAAGCATTATTTACACTAGTCATACCTAAAACAAGTTGTAATGATAGAGTCAGCATTATAGATTGAATTGTTACTAAGCCTATTCCTACAATAAGTTTTCCAACAAAGCTGTTTAAAAATTTATTTTTTGTTAAATTAAGCATAGAAACTACAGAGATAATAAGATTTATGAACATTGCACCTAACCACAATGAAAGTGATATGAAATAAGGGGCAAGACCTTCTCCGTAAGAATTAACTTTATTTATCGATTTATCACTTAAACTAATAGGATTTGATACGAAATTAGCCATACCAGTTGAAGTGAATTTTAAATTGTTATTAATTGTGTTGTATCCATCATTCAAGCCATCCTTTAATTGAATAGCACCATTATTTAATGTGCCAAGACCACTATTCAAAGTTTTTGAACCATCGTTTAAAGTCCCTAAACCACTTGATAATTCACCTGTTTTTGATGCTGCAGTATTAAGTCCTGTTGTTAAGTTCTGACTTCCAGTATAAGCTGAATTTAAACCAGTTTGTATTTTGTTTGAACCATCATAAAGCTTTGATAATCCAGATGAAAGTGAATTTGCGCCAGTAGCTGCTGAGTTTAATCCATTATAAACTTGAGTGCTTCCTTGATTAATTTTATTTGCACCATCTATAAATTTATCAATAGCAGAACCCATTGTTTTTTGAGTTTGTGCTAACGTAGATTGAACCTGTCCGGAAACAGCAGAAACAGCTGTGTCTATAGTGGTGATAGAAGTAATATTATCTGTAGATGCTTGGGATGGTGCATTTAAAGCAGCTATAGCAGTAGTAGAACTTTTAGCTTTTTGAAGTTCACTTAATGCAGTTGCACTATCGCCTTTGTTTAAAGCAGCTATAGCGCTGTCTATTTCAGAGTTAGCTGAGGTAGCGTTTGTTATAGTAGCTTTAGAATTATTTATAATATTGTTAGAGTTCTGAGCAATTGTACTTGTTGCTTTTTTCAATTCACTCATATCAGTTCCCTTAGAAAGTTGGGTTTTAAAAGCAGTTAAACCTGCTAATAAGTCACCAGAACCTTTAACAATTTGAGCTTGACCATTTGATAATTGGTTTAAGCCATTTTGAAGATCAGAAGATCCTTTTAAAGCAGAACCTAATCCATTTGTAATAGTAGTGTTTCCATTTGATATTTGTAAAATTCCATTACCTAAGGTATTAGAACCAGTGGCTGCAGTATCCAATCCTGTTTTTAATGCTTGTGAACCTGTATAAGCTGTGTTTAAGCCATTTGAAAGATCTCCACTGCCATTAACTAGTTTTTGTGTACCATCTTGAATTTTGTTTTGGGCATTACTAGCATCTTTAATAGAATTTTTTACATCATATAGTTTATCAACAAGAACTTCAGATGTTTGTTTTGCAATTTTGGTTGAAATTTGATTTTGCATACTCTCAGCTGCCTTTGAGGATAGTTGAGAGAATATAAAGTTTCTACCTTTGTTTGCTATATACTCTAGTTTTGGCTTTTTAAAATCACCAGTAGATGAATTTGCAATTTTTTCAGAGAAGTCCTTAGGGATAACTATCATAGCATAATAATCAGTTCCAGTAACACCCTCTTTTGCTTTGTTATAATTTACAAATTCCCATTTCATTGAGGGATCGTCTTTAAGCTTTTTTACTAGATCCTTACCTAAAGTATAAGATTTACCGTCTTTTGAATAAGATTTATCTTGGTTAACAATAGCAACTGGTACTTGTTTTAAGCTTCCATATGGATCCCAAAATGCTTTAAGATAAAATAGCGAATACATCATAGGAATAAACATAATTGCAATAGTAGTTATAGCAAGGATTTTCCATATAAAACTTTTATTTGATTTGAGTTCTTTTAATTTCATAAATTTATCCCCTTTCTTAGTTTTTGTACTTACCGGTCAGTATAAAAATAACACAAAAATTTATTTTTTGCACTACTCAATAATAGGCAAGAAAACGTTTCTTTTACTGATAATCAATAATTTTAATGAATTATCAGTAATTCTTAATTTTTTATACCTATATATGCAAAATATGAGGGCAAAATATTTATAGATTATTGCAGGATATATAATAAAGGTATAATTTAGATAGGAAAAAATAGAAATGAGAAAAAAGTTGTAAAAAATATAAATTTAATAGTTTTTTTTAGTAGTAATATAAAAAATCATTATAAAAAAAGCTTTTTTCAAAGTTTATAAGAGTGATAAAAGATAACAGTTTCAAAGGTTTACGCTATTATAAGAAAATAAAAGTTGATAAAATAAAAAAAATATGTTGACACATGGTGATTTTTTTTGTATTATATTACTTGTTGGATCGTGAGGCAATGCGATTGATGTAATAAGGCCCGTTGGTCAAGCGGTTAAGACACCACCCTTTCACGGTGGTAACATGGGTTCAAGTCCCGTACGGGTCACCAATATTCAAATATAATTTGTGGGCGCTTAGCTCAGCTGGGAGAGCATCTGCCTTACAAGCAGAGGGTCACAGGTTCGAGCCCTGTAGTGCCCACCACAAATTGCGGCTTGGTAGCTCAGCTGGTTAGAGTGCTGGCCTGTCACGCCAGAGGTCGAGGGTTCGATCCCCTTCCAAGTCGCCAATATTACAAGCTGGCATAGCTCAATTGGTAGAGCAACTGACTTGTAATCAGTAGGTTATGGGTTCAATTCCTATTGCCAGCACCAACAAAACATAATAAGGCCCGTTGGTCAAGCGGTTAAGACACCACCCTTTCACGGTGGTAACATGGGTTCAAGTCCCGTACGGGTCACCAATATTCAAATATAATTTGTGGGCGCTTAGCTCAGCTGGGAGAGCATCTGCCTTACAAGCAGAGGGTCACAGGTTCGAGCCCTGTAGTGCCCACCACAAATTGCGGCTTGGTAGCTCAGCTGGTTAGAGTGCTGGCCTGTCACGCCAGAGGTCGAGGGTTCGATCCCCTTCCAAGTCGCCAATATACAAGCTGGCATAGCTCAATTGGTAGAGCAACTGACTTGTAATCAGTAGGTTATGGGTTCAATTCCTATTGCCAGCACCAATAAAACATATAATAAGGCCCGTTGGTCAAGCGGTTAAGACACCACCCTTTCACGGTGGTAACATGGGTTCAAGTCCCGTACGGGTCACTAATATTTAAATATAATTTGTGGGCGCTTAGCTCAGCTGGGAGAGCATCTGCCTTACAAGCAGAGGGTCACAGGTTCGAGCCCTGTAGTGCCCACCATAAATTATGGCTTGGTAGCTCAGCTGGTTAGAGTGCTGGCCTGTCACGCCAGAGGTCGAGGGTTCGATCCCCTTCCAAGTCGCCAATATACACAAGCTGGCATAGCTCAATTGGTAGAGCAACTGACTTGTAATCAGTAGGTTATGGGTTCAATTCCTATTGCCAGCACCAATAAAACTGTTTCGAATTAATCGAAACAGTTTTATTTTTATATTTTTCTATTTTTTAAATTTCTATTTATTCTTATATCATCACCATAAAATTTACATAAGGTAAATTCACCAAATAATCTAGAAGTAATCCTTTCCGAATATAATCTTGTTAATTCTTCTAAATTGTAGTTTGAAGATATAAGCATTTTCTTTTGTAAAAGTAGTTTTTTGTTTAATAAGTTAAATAAGCAAGTTTTTGAAAAAGCACTTATTTGTTCTGTTCCTAAATCATCAATTATTAATAAATCACAATTCAATAACAAATCTTCTAAAGTAGGATTAGGCTCGAATTGAAGTTGTTTAAGGTCATGCGCTAAATCAGATGAAGTTTTGTAAATAACTAGATATCCCTTATTTAATAAGTCTTTTGCAATACAGTGTGATAAGAAGGTTTTACCAGTACCAGAATTACCATAAAATAAAAGATTTTCATTTAAATCTTTAAAGTTTTTAATATAATTTATTGATAGAGATAAAATCTTTTCTATGTTTTTTCTAGGACTTCTTGGATCACTCTCTGATTTTCGACTAGAATAATAATTTATATTAAAGTTATCAAAGTTGTTTTTCTCTAAAAGAACTTTAAGATCTGAATTATCATAATAAAGTTTAACTAAATAATTTTTATAGCAGGAGCATTTCTCGGCGCCTATATATCCAGTATCCTTGCATTTAGTGCAGTTATAATGAAGTTGAAGATAATCCATAGGATAACCGTTAGATACAAGAAGTTCTGATCTTTTCATTCTTAAATTTGTTATTTCGTTTTTTAAAGCTTTAATATATTCATCACGATTGTCTATTTTCTTAAATATATTTGTGGATAATTTAATACATAGTTTACTTATTTCAGAATCTATTTCTATTACCCTCGGAAGTTTTGCTTTAATTTCTTCTTTTTTGCTTTTTAAGCTATCCTCCTCAGATTTTCTTAGATTAGAATAAATTTTTTCTATTTTTTTAGCATATCCTTTAATCATCGTCACTATCCCATCCTAATAATTTTTTTTCTAAATCGTCATAATCATATTTCCTTTGCTCGTAATTGTTGAAATTATCTTTGCTTTTAAAGCTGTTATTTTGATTTTTCTTAAATGAAGGTTTTTTTAGATCTTTTGTATCAACATCCTTCAATGTTTTGATTCCTGCTTTAAACCAATTAGTTAATATTGCATCTATATATTTGAAATCAGCTTTATTGATTCTCTCAAAGCATATATCACAGGCTCTAAAGATAACATCTAGAGGAAAACTAAATGACTCTAACCATTTTGTTAGAAGCTGTTCTTGAGGTTTCATAATTTCCGCATCCTTAACACCTAAATACTCTAAAACTTTTCGGATTTTTATCCATTTATCTTCATGCTTTGTTATATATGTTTGAGCGTCCTCTATAGATTTTATTTTTGAGTCATGCCAGGAAAGAGCTATTTTTTCAATATACCTATAATTTGTTTTACCTTTTGATACAGCATATTGTATTAATAAAAGGATAAGTTCTGGAGAAAAATCAAATTCTTTTTGCCAACCTATGTATGTTGACATCTCTTTTGGTGAAAGAGTTCTTCCTAGTAATTTTTCTATGTCTTGAAGCATTCCTTTTATGGAGTTGTTATTTAATTCACTTAATAAATCTACCTTTTCATCTTCAGGAGATTCTTCGGATAAATCAAGGAATTGAATATTAAAATTACCTTTGTTATCTATAGGGATAAGTTTTACTACATTTTCATCATTCCAGTAATTCCAAGCATTAATTATATCTGTTTCTAAAAGATGAAGCTTTGAAGCCATCATTGAAGAATTGACACCTGGTTCGCCTGAAGTGCAGTATTTTAAACCTAATAGATATACCTTTACATATTCGCCTCTGGCTTTTGTCATATAGTTTTCTATAAATATATTACTAACAGGTGTTACTTCGTTTGTCTTTGTTTTAAACATGAAAGTGCTCATGATGGTGCCGCCTTTCGTAATGGTATTATATAATTAAATTATAACATTAATCTTAAAAATACGATAATAATATTATATAGGACATAAATAAACATTACAATTGGACGAATTAGGCAAAATTTGAAACAACCTGAAGATTCTTATATAGATAAGCGCATTAAAATTTGCCTACTGAGATTACATTAATAGCGGTAAGGATTAAAATGAATTATCAACTGAATAAATTTAAAATACTAATAAAAATAGAAAAATTAAATGAATGTAGTATAATAAATATGAATTTTATAAAAGTAGAAGGGTGGTGAAGTACCAGTTATATAGAAAGTTATCTTATGAGAAAAATTTTCTGTATTAATCTGGATTTAATATGAAAGTTGAAATATTATGTGTTGGAACAGAACTATTACTAGGAGATATTTTAAATACTAATGCCCAATTTTTATCTAAAGAATTTAGTTCAATGGGATTTTCTATGTATCATCAGACAGTAGTAGGAGATAATGTAGAAAGATTGAAGAAAGAATTTGAACTTGCACTTGGCAGGGCAGATATTATTGTAACAACAGGAGGACTTGGACCAACAAAAGATGATTTGACAAAGGAAACAGCAGCTGAATTTTTTAATAAAAAGCTTATTTTTGATAAAAATTCTTATGATAAGATAGTTGATTATTTTAATAGAGTCGGAAGAACTATAAGTGAAAACAACAAAAAGCAGGCATATTTTCCTGAAGGATGTACAATTTTAAAGAATGATCATGGTACAGCACCAGGTTGTATAATTGATGAAAATGGAAAGATAGTTATTTTACTTCCAGGACCTCCAAGAGAAATTGTACCTATGTTTAAAAATTATGTAGCACCTTATCTTAAAAAATATCAAGAAGGAACTATTATATCAAAAGTTTTAAGGGTTTCTGGAGTTGGAGAAGGAAGAGCAGCTGAGATGCTTGAAGGTTTAATAGACAATCAAACTAACCCTACTATTGCACCATATGCTAAGGATAATGAGGTTACATTTAGAATAACAGCAAAGGCAGAAAGTGAAGGGAGAGCAGAAAAGCTTATAGAACCTATAGAAAAAAAGGTAAGAGAAATACTTAAGGATAGCGTGTATGGAGAAGGTGATACTTCCTTAGAGAATGTTCTTGGTACTATGCTTATAGATAAGAAGCTTACCATAGCTACTGCTGAATCTTGCACGGGAGGACTTTTAGCAGGAAAACTCATAAATTACCCTGGAATATCTGAAGTATTTATGGAAGGTGCGGTTACATATACTAATGAAGCGAAAATAAAGAGACTTGGAGTGAAAAAGGAAACATTAGACAAACATGGAGCTGTAAGCAGTGAAACAGCTGCAGAGATGGCAGAGGGGATAGCAAAAACAGCAGGAACAGATATAGGGATAGCAACAACCGGAATAGCAGGACCTGGAGGGGGAACAGAAGAAAAACCTGTAGGACTTGTGTATGTTGGTTTATATATAAAAGGAAAAGTTATGACAAAGAAATTAAATGTACCAGGGGATAGACAAAGAGTTAGGAATACTGTTGTAAATAATGCTATTGATTGGATTAGAAGAAGTATAATGTAATTATAATTAAAAGATATATATAACGCACTAAAATTTTTATATTGTGGATTATAAAATATTCTAGCTAAGCAGGCTTGAAAAAAGAATCTTTTATTAGTCAGAATGTAATATAATTTATGCGTTATATATTTTTATGTAATAAATTAATATTATATAAAAATATAAAAATATAAATGCAATAAACATGTTGGGATTTACATGTTTATTGCTAAATGACAACGTATTTATTTGATAAATTATTAAAAAAATATTGACTTTTTTGATAATTTAATATAAGATGATATTTGTAATTGCTAGCAAGCTACTTATGACATTTATCCTTCTTATTTAAATTATGAGGAAAACAGGGTTTAGTTAATTTGTTGAAAATAAGTGGAGATGGTTATTTCCATTAATATAAGGGAATTATTTATTATATAAAATAACAAGGGAAATGTTAAAAAAATTAATTTTGTATAAGTGGTGGAATCACCATGGTGAATAAAAAGTCACCTAAAAATGCGAGTAAACTTTTTATAACTTTTGGGGGAAATATAGTATTATTTACTATAATAGAAGTTTAAATTTTGCAGACAAACAATATAAGCTTAATAAGGCTTGTGTTGTTTTTTTGTCTTTGTAGTATGATAAGATAAAAAAGTAGGAATAAGAAATTATAACATTTATTAATTGTTACAATTTCTTATTCCTATTTTTTGTAATGTTTTATTAAAGAATTGTAAGATTATTTTTCATTTAAATGTAAGATTGAATCGTTAGAATTGAGAATGTAGGATTTACTATAAATATTGAAATATATAACTTGGAGGTTTAAGTATTATGATAGAAGTAAAAAACGTTTCTAAAACTTATAAAATGGGAAAGGAAATAGTGACAGCCTTAAATAATGTAAACCTAAAAATAGATGATGGGGAATTCGTTGCAATAGTTGGACCTTCTGGTTCTGGAAAATCTACGCTCATGCATCTTGTTGGGGGGTTAGATACCCCTACAATTGGAAGCATATGTGTAGACAATAAAGATATAAGTAAATTAAAAGACAAAGAAATGTCAAAGTATAGAAATAGGAAAATAGGATTTGTATTCCAAGCCTTTAATCTTGAAAATACTCAAACAGCATTAGAAAATGTAATGATGCCACTTATTTTTGCTGGAGTTAACGGAGGTTTAAGACGTGAAAAAGCTAAAAAAGCACTCGAAATGGTGGGCTTAAAAGATAAAGAAAAGCACAGACCAAGCGAAATGTCTGGAGGGCAAAGGCAGAGAGTTAGTATTGCAAGAGCGCTTGTAAATGAACCACAAATAATCTTCGCTGATGAACCTACAGGAAATCTTGATTCTAAAAATGGGGCGCTTATAATGAAGCTTTTGGAAGATTTGAACGAAAAAGGCTATACCATAATAATGGTAACACATAATATGGAAGAAGCTAAGAAGGCAAAAAGAGTTATTAGAATAAAAGATGGACAGGTTGAGGAGGTTGAGGAAAGTGAAATTTAGGGATGGTTTTAGAATGGCGAGAAAAGACCTTGCTAGAAGAAAAGGAAGAACTTTTTGGACATCTCTTGCCATAGCGGTAGGAACTATGCTTATAGTAACTTTAGTTAGCCTTGGAGTCTCAGGTGAAAAGATGGCAATGGGCAAAGTTGAAGATAGTCCATCATTAAAGCTCATAAATGTATTGAATCAAAAATACTTTGATGTGGAAAATTATGACTCAGAAAGCTATAATGCAGATGATATGCACAAAAAGATAGATGTGAATACAATAAGAAAAATAAAAAAATTGCCAGGAATAGATAATGTTACAGCAAGTATAATGGTCAATGTTGACAATATAAAAATAGATGGAAAAGAAAATAAAAATATAAATCAGGTTATGGGAGTATACAACAATGATAATTCATTCTCAAATGCAACAATAGAATCAGTTAGAAAAAATAACAACAATAACAAGCTTGTACCAATAGCTTTTGGAAGAAGCTTAAGCGCATCAGATAAGGATGCTGTAGTTGTTGGTGAAAAGTTTCTTAAGGCAATGGGAATAAGTGATTATAAATCTGTTATTGGAAAAGAAATAGATTTAACTGAGAGTAAAACTGAAAATCAAAATATAAAAATAGCACCACTTACAGTTAAAGGTAAAGTTGTTGGAGTTATAAGTGATAAATTTGAATCAGATAATCAAATAATAGGCTCACTAGAGCTTACAAATAAAATAAAAAGTTACTATTCTTTGCAGAACGCTTATGTAGAAAATAATGGTTATGAATCAATAGATGTGATGGCTAAAAATACTGTAGACACATTTGGAATATCTAAATCAATAAAGAACATGGGATATTATTATGTAAGCTATCAGGATATTGTTAAGAGAAGTCAAAACTCATTTAAGATAATGGAAGCAATACTTGCAGTTTTAGGTATTATAGTACTTTTTGTTGCAGCTATAGGAATTGTTAATACTATGACTATGGTTATATATGAAAGAACTAAATCAATAGGAATAATGAAATCTATGGGAGCAAATAGAAGTGAAATTAGAAGCATATTTATAATTCAGGCTGGAGTAATGGGAGTTTTAGGAGGAATAATGGGACTTTTATTTAGTGCTATAAATGTTAAGATAGTTCAGTTGGCGTTGAATGCCTATTTTACAAGTAAGAATATAAAGGAATCATTAGAAGTGGTAATGCCTTTGTGGCTTCTTGTTGGAACTTTTGCTTTTTCTATTGTTATAGCAGTGATATCTGGAATGTATCCATCAGGAAAAGCTTCGAAAATGGATCCAGTAACTGCTTTGAATTCTTAAAGGAGGATAAAATTAATGAAACTATCAGATTGCATAAAAATGGCGTTTAGTGATTTAAATAAAAGAAAATTTCGTACAGTGCTTACTTCGCTTGGAATATCAATAGGAACTCTTTTGGTAATACTTCTAGGAGGATTCGGACAAGGGGTTCAAAAAATAAGTATGGATCAAATGAAGCAAATGGATACTATGAGATTAATACGAGTTGAGCCTTTCGAACATGTTAATCAAAAAGCTAACAGTAATTCTGCACCAAGTGCAAAGAATAAAAAAATAGATCAAAGTACCCTTAATAAATTAAAAAAAATAAGGAATGTTTCTGGAGTGCAGGCATATATAAATACACAGGTATCACAAATTAAAGTAGGAAATAAAACTGCACAAAAGGTAAGTTTTGAAGGATATAATTTGGATTTTAATGTATTCAGCAATGCTAATGAAAATCAAATTAAAATGGATAAGGAAAAATCAAAAAAATTCGGATACAAACCGATTATAGCAGGAGAAAATTTGAAGAAATCTGAAGAAAATTCAGTGCTAGTTGGTAAGGGACTTGTAAAAAAATTAGGCATAGAAAATGATAAAAATATAGTCGGAAAAGAAATTGAAATTACAGTCGAATTGCCTAAAATGGAAGGAATTCAGGAAAAAGCTCCTCTTGTAATTAAAGCTAAAGTTGCAGGGGTTGTAAATAAGCTTTATGAAAATGGAGGTATTGAAGTTACAGGAAGCGATAGTATGGCTGCTAAAGTTCAAGAATACTATATGGATAGTAAGGATTATATAAATGAAAAAGGTTATGATATGGCAATTGTAGAAGCAAAAGATATGAATTCAGTGTCAGGTGTATCGGGTCAAATAAAAAAACTAAATTATACGTATAATTCAAATGATAATTATGCAAATCAGATGAATAATATGTACTTAATATTTAAAATGCTTCTCATTGCAGCAGGGGTAGTTGTTCTTTTAGTGGCATCTATTGGAGTTATAAATACCATGACAATGGCAGTACATGAAAAAACTAAGATGATCGGAATAATGAAGGCAGAAGGAGCATCAAGAAAAAACATAAAAAGAATGTTTATAGTACAATCAGGAAGTTTGGGATTTTTGGGAGCAATTTTAGGAACGGTGGTTGCTGTAATTGCAGGCGAAATTATAAATAAATTACTGATTTTATACAAAGTAAAAGGAATCGAAGAAGGTATGAAAATGGTAGATATAAGAGCATCTATAATAATATTTACGATTTTATTTACTGTTATTGTTTCAATGCTAGCAGGATTTGTGCCTGCAAGAAAGGCTGCTAAACTAGATCCTATAGAATCTTTAAGATTTGAGTAGGTGAGATGTATTTTGAAGGTAGGAAATAAAAAGCTTGTTTTATTTATAATTGGTATATTAGTATTGACAAGTTATTTAAGTTTTAATGTTTTTAGGCATTTGAGAAATGCTAAAATTATAAATAGAACCGTAGATTATTTGAGGGATGATAATGATAGACAAGAAAATCTAAAAGCAGCTATAGAACTTAATGGAGGTAATGCAAAGAATACATGTGTTTTCTTTGCATCTGGAGCACTTAGGCATGGTGGACTAAAAGTGCCATTGGATACTGCAAACACAACACAGCTAACGAAATATTTAATAAGCAAAGGATTTAAAAAATACTATAATTTAAAAGAACTTAAAGTAGGGGATATATGCTTTACTGCCCCGAATGGTGATAAAGACGAGGTTCCTGACCATACATATATATTTATGGGATGGGTAGATTTAAAGTGTAAAGATGGATATGTGTGTGATAATCAAAAAAAGGATATGGAAATTCATATCATAAAAGAAATATAACCTACGAAACTACAATTAATAATGAAAAGAAAAGTATAGCCATATATTATATGAGATGATACATATAATATATGGTCTTTCTCATTTTATAGAGTGGTCTGAAAGATTTTGAATAGGATTTTACTAGAATGTTATTATGACGATATAGTTATATTGATTGGTGATTTAATTTGTAGATTTATGTGCTTTTCAGGAAAAAGTCTGTTGCTGAGAATTGTTGACTTTTAGGAGAGTGGCTTTGAGGTTAAAAAAGCATGAAGGACTTCGTCAAAAACCTGGGATTAAAGTAAGATTTCTGCTAATGGTTTTTTAGGAAAGAGGTTTTACTGAGTTAAAGAAGGATAATGGGCTGAAGCCCAAGCCCCCTGTAAGTTTAGAAGGATAATGGGCTTACGCCCAAACCCCAGGTAGGTGTATAATTGTTTTATGATTTGAAAATTGGGAGGTATTTTAGGTGATTAAAAATGTGGTGTTTGATATTGGAAATGTTCTTTTGAAGTTTACGCCTTTAGAGTTTTTAAGGAGTAAGTATAGTGATGAAAAGATTATTGAGAGTTTATATGAAAATATATTTAATAGTAATGAGTGGATAGAACTTGATAGAGGTACTATTACGGATGAAGAGGCAACTATTAGGTTTTGCACTAGAGATCCAAATAATGCTGAGAAGATAAAGGAAGTTATGAGAACATGGAATGAAATGCATATTCCTGTTGAAGGTACATCAGAGCTTATGAAAAAATTAAAAATGAAAGGATATAAAATATATCTTCTTTCTAATTATCATTTAAAGGCTTTTAAGCTTATAAGTGAAAAGTATGATTTTATAAGGGATGTAGATGGTAAAATTATATCTTCTAAAGTAAAGTTACTAAAACCAGAGGCAGAAATATATGAAGCATTAACTCATAACTGTGGTATAAAACCAGAAGAAAGCATATTTATAGATGATAGGGTGGAAAATATTAATGCAGCAATCAAGTTGGGTTTTAATGGAATTGTTTTTAGTGATGCAGATGCTCTTTTAAAGGAACTTGATAAGGTAGGTATAGCAATATAAGGTCATGTTAATAATTGTTAATGGAGATTATATATAACGCTCTCAGTTTTTTAAGCTAAAAAGCGATATTATTGACATTATTTAAGTTTTTATATATACTTTGATTATCAAAATATTTGATAATCAATATAAAAAAGGAGAGGTTACAATGAAATTACCTCCTTTAAAAATAGGAGATTTAATAGCTGATGTCCCAATAATCCAAGGTGGAATGGGAGTTGGAATTTCAAGATCCAGTCTTGCCTCAGCAGTTGCTAATTGTGGAGGCGTGGGTACAATCTCAGGAGTGCAAATTGGGTTTGATGAACCAGATTTTGAAACGAATACTTTTAATGCAAACATAAGAACTTTAAATAAGCACATAAAGAAGGCAAAAGAGTCTAGCAAAAGAGGAATTATTGCTGTTAATTTTATGGTAGCAATGAACGATTACGATAAATATGTTAAGAATGCTGTAGAAGCGGGAGTTGACCTTATAGTATCAGGAGCAGGTCTTCCAACTGCTTTGCCTAAAATAGTAGAGGGAAGTAGTGTGAAGATTGCACCGGTGGTATCCTCGCCTAAGGCTGCAGCTGTAATATGTAAAATGTGGGATAAGCATCATGGAAGAATCCCAGATTTAATTGTAGTTGAAGGACCAGAAGCAGGAGGACATTTGGGCTTTAAGAAGGAAGAAGTCGGAAATGGTGAACAAGAAAAACTAGAGAATATACTTGTAGGTGTGTTAGAAGCTATAAAACCTTTTGAAGAAAAGCACAAGGTTAAAATACCTGTAGTTTGTGGTGGAGGAGTATTTTATGGTAAGGATATTGCAAAATACATAAAGCTCGGAGCATCAGGGGTTCAAATGGCAACTAGATTTATAGCAACGGAAGAATGTGATGCAGATATAAAATATAAGAACATGTATGTAAACTGCGAAGAAGGAGACATAAAAATTGTTAAAAGTCCTGTTGGAATGCCTGGAAGAGCAATAAGTAACAGATTTGTAGATGAGAATAAGGGAAATGTTACTATAGATAAATGCTATAATTGTTTAAAGCCATGTAATCCTAAAAGCACACCTTATTGTATATCTAAAGCACTTATAAATGCGGTAAAAGGAAATATTGATGAGGCTCTTTTATTTACAGGTGCTAAATCATACAAAATAGATAAAATAGTTAAGGTAAAAGACCTTATTAACGAGTTAGTTAGTGATGCTGAAAAAGAATTTTAAAATATTAAAAGTTTAACAATGAAATGAATGGTGATGAATTTGAATAGAACGATTACTGTAATCAATGAAACTTTAGTTGAACTTTTTAATGATATTTTAACTATAGAACAAACGGCCTTAAGCCAAGGTGCTTTCAGTGATATTTCGGTTACCGAAGTACATACGATAGAGGCTATAGGCATGTATGTTCCTAGAACTATGTCTGAGGTTGCAGCAGCACTTGGAATTACCGTTGGAACGCTTACAACTGCTGTAGGTAATTTGGTTAAAAAAGGCTATGTGAAAAGAGAACGTTCAGAAGAAGATAGAAGAGTTGTTAAAATAGCTCTTACTAAAAGAGGAAAACTTGCCTATAGAATTCATGCAAAATTTCATTCGGATATGGTAAAGGAAACAGTAAGGGGATTGAGTAAGGAAGAAGAAAAAGTCCTAACTTCTGCACTTGAAAAATTGAATAAATTCTTTAGAGAGAAATATCATATTAAAAATTATAAAAAGGACTGATAAAGTGAATAGTGTCGAGATTATAGGAACAGGAAGTTATGCTCCAGAAAAAGTAGTTACTAATGAAGATATGTCAAAAGTAGTTGATACTAGTGATGAATGGATATCTTCAAGAACTGGAATAAAAGAAAGAAGAATATCTGTAAACGAAAATACATCAGATTTAGGTGCAAAGGCAGCTTTAAGAGCAATAGAGAATGCTAATATCAAAGTGGAAGATATAGATTTAATAATAACAGCCACTACAAGTCCAGATTCATATACTCCATCTGTGGCATGTATTATTCAAGAAAAAATAGGAGCAAAAAATGCAGTTTGTTTTGATGTAAACGCAGCCTGTACTGGATTTATATTTGCGCTTAATACAGCAGCGCAGTTTATAAAAACTGGAGAATATAATAATGCACTTGTAATAGGAGCAGAAGTTTTATCCAAAATACTTGATTGGGAAGATAGAAGTACTTGTGTACTATTTGGAGATGGTGCAGGTGCAGCGGTTATAAGAAAAGGGAATAAAGAGGGAATTTTAAAAGCGATTTTAGGTTCAGATGGAACGGGCGGAAAGTTTTTGCATTGTCCGGCAATAAATGTAGTAAACCCGTTTTCAGAAGAAAAGGAACTAGCAAATTCTAAAATTTCAATGAATGGACGAGAAGTTTTTAAGTTTGCAGTAAAAGTAATGGTAAGTTCCATTAAAAAAGTAGTAGAAGATAGCGGTTTAAAACTAGAAGATATTGATTACATAGTACCACATCAGGCGAATATAAGAATAATAGAAGCAGCAGCTAAAAAACTTGAATTAGGAATGAGTAAGTTTTTTGTTAATTTACAAAATTACGGAAATACATCTGGAGCCACAATACCTGTAGCAGTAGATGAAATGAATAGAAGAGGTTTACTTAAATCTGGTACAAAAATTGTTGTAGTTGGATTTGGTGGAGGGCTTACTTGGGGAGCAATGGTTTTACAATGGACTAAGGAATAATATATTGATTTTAATACTTTTGAGAATTTATGTATTGAGTTTGGAAATGTCATAGTTAATATGTAATTTTAGGAGGAATTATTTTATGTTACTTGATAAAGTAAGAGAAATCATAGCAAGCCAAATAAATGTTGATAAAGAAACTATAGATATGTCAACATCTTTTGAAAAAGATTTAAATGTTGATTCTTTAGATTTGTTTCAAATAATAATAGAATTAGAAGAAAAATTCGATATTCAAATAGAAGAAACAGAAAATATAAAGACAGTTGGAGATGCAGTTAAATTTATTGAAAAAAAATTAAAAAATAAAAAATTGCAATAAGCATATAATGTATATTTTGCGATTTTTTTGGGAGGTAAATCATGTTAAAAAGTCAAATATGTGATATAATTGGAATAAAGTACCCTATAATTCAAGGTGGAATGGCATGGGTTGCGGATAGCTCCATTGCAGCAGGAGTATCAAATGCAGGAGGATTAGGAATAATAGCAGCAGCAAATGCACCAGTTGATTATATAAGAGAAGAAATTAGAAAGGCTAAAAAGTTAACTGATAAGCCATTTGGAGTTAACATAATGATGCTAAGTGACAATGCAGATGAAATAGCGAAAATGGTTTGTGAAGAAGGAGTAAAAGTAGTTACTACAGGAGCAGGAAATCCAGGTAAGTATATTGATATGTGGAAAGAGCATAACATTAAGGTGATTCCTGTTATTGCATCTGTAGCACTTGCAAGAAGGATGGAAAGATATGGAGTAGATGCAGTAGTGGCAGAAGGTTGTGAGTCAGGAGGACATGTAGGAGAATTAACTACAATGGCATTAGTACCACAAGTGGTTGATGCTGTAAATATTCCTGTTATTGCAGCTGGAGGAATAGGTGATGGTAGAGGTGTTGCAGCAGCATTTGCATTAGGAGCATTAGGCGTTCAAGTAGGAACAAGATTTTTAGTAGCTAAAGAATGTACTGTACATCAAAATTATAAAGATAAAGTTATAAAAGCTAAGGATATAGATACAGAAGTAACAGGAAGAATAACAGGACACCCTGTAAGAGTACTTAGAAATAAACTTGCCAGAAAATATAAGATAATGGAGAAAGAAGGAGCATCCATAGAAGAAATGGAGGCTTTAGGTAGAGGAGCACTTCCGAAAGCAGTAAAAGATGGAGACATAGATAATGGATCTGTAATGGCCGGACAAATTGCAGGACTTGTTAATAAAGAAGAAACTTGTGCTGAAATAGTTGAAAGTATGGTTAGAGAGGCATCAGAAGTTATAGAAAAAATCAAACAGGAGATGTATTAAGTGGGGAAAATTGCATTTGTTTTTTCGGGTCAAGGATCACAGTATGTAGGCATGGGAAAGGATTTATATGAAAATTTCCAAAGCTCAAAAGAAATTTTCAATAAGGCTGATGAAGTGCTTGGTTTCAAAATCAGTGAACTATGTTTTAATGGAAAATCTGAAGAATTAAACTTAACAGAAAATACTCAACCAGCTGTTTTAGTTACAAGTATAGCAGCATTAAGAGCTTTAGAGGAAAAAAAAGCAATAAAGCCTGATGTTGTTGCAGGATTAAGTTTAGGAGAATATTCTGCACATGTTTGCAGTGGTACATTTTCATTTGAAGATGCAGTAAAATTAGTTAAAAAAAGGGGAAAATATATGCAAGAAGCAGTACCAGAAGGAATTGGTACTATGGCAGCTATAATTGGACTCGAAGGTGCTGTTGTTAAAAGTGTATGTGACGAGATTTCTAAAACAGGAGTTGTAGAGGTAGCTAATTATAATTGCCCAGGGCAGATTGTTATAGCGGGAGAAGTTAAAGCAGTTGAAGAGGCATGTAGTAAACTTAAAGAAGCTGGAGCGAGAAGAACATTAATGCTTTCAGTAAGTGGACCTTTTCACACGTCTATGTTAAGAAATGCTGCTGAAAAATTAGAAGAAGAATTAAAGAATATAAATGTACAGGATATGAAAATACCTATAATAACCAATGTAACTGGAGAATATATAAGAAGTAAAGATGAAGTAAAAGATCTACTAAGGAAACAAGTTATGAGTTCTGTAAGATGGGAAGATACAATAAGGAAAATGATAGATGATGGAGTTGATACATTTATAGAACTTGGACCTGGTAAAACTTTAAGTTCATTCGTAAAGAAAATAAATAGGAAGATGACAGTTTTTAACATCGAAAAATTTCAAGATTTCAATAAAATTGAGGTTTAGGAGGAAATTATGGAAAAGTTATTATCTGGCAAGGTTGCTGTTGTCACAGGTGCAGGAAGAGGACTTGGAAGAGCAATAGCATTAAAATTAGCATCAGAAGGAGCTAAGCTTGTTGTAAATTATAGAAATAGTGAAGCAGAGACACAAAAACTTGTAAAGGAAATTGAAGAGTTAGGATCAGAAGCTATATCAGTAAAAGCAGATATAAGTAAATTTAATGAAGCAGAGACTATTATAAAAAAGGCTGTAGAAAAGTATGGGACTGTCGATGTTTTAGTTAATAATGCAGGTATAACTAAGGATAATCTTCTACTAAGAATGAAGGAAGAAGATTTTGATAACGTAATTAATGTAAATCTAAAGGGATCATTTAACTGCACAAAGCATGCAAGTCGAGTGATGCTTAAGAAAAAAAGTGGTAAAATAATAAATATATCTTCTGTTATAGGATTAGTAGGAAATGCAGGTCAAGTTAACTATGCAGCAGCAAAAGCTGGAATTATTGGAATGACAAAATCAGTAGCGAAAGAGCTTGCAAGTAGGGGAATTACAGTTAATGCTATTGCACCTGGAATAATAAAAAGTGATATGACAGACGCACTTAAAGAAGAGCAAAGACAACAGATATTAGAAACAGTGCCACTTAAAAGAGTAGGAACTCCAGAGGATGTTTCTAATCTTGTTTTATTCTTAGCTTCAGAGCTTTCTTCTTACATAACAGGTCAAGTTATAAATGTAGATGGCGGAATGGTGATGTAAAACATACTGTAAAGGAAGGTGCAAAGAATGAGTAGAAGAGTTGTTATAACAGGTATTGGAGCAGTGACACCAGTAGGAAATGATGCTAGTAGTTTTTGGAATTCAATTAAAGAGGGAAAATGCGGTATAGATTATATAAAAGCTTTTGATGCAACTGATTTTAAAGTTAAGTTGGCAGCGGAAGTTAAAGATTTTAACCCTGAAGAACTTATAGATAAAAGAGAAGCTAATAGAATGGATAGATTTTCTCAGTTTGCTATAGTAGCAGCAGATGAGGCGATAAAAGATTCAAAACTTGATTTAGAGAGTATAGATAGAAATAGGTTTGGAGTTATAGTAGGTTCTGGTATAGGTGGTATAGGAACAATAGAGAAACAAGATGAAAAGCTTATAACAAAAGGGCCTAATAGAGTATCGCCAATGACTATACCAATGATTATAGCTAATATGGCATCAGGAAATTTAGCAATAAGATATGGAGCTAAGGGAATATGCACAACTATAGTAACAGCATGTGCTTCTGCAAACAATTCTATAGGCGAAGCATATAGAAATATAAAATTTAATTATGCAGATGTCATGATAAGTGGTGGAACTGAGGCTGGAGTAACTCCCCTATCATTAGCAGGCTTTGCGTCTATGAAGGCTGTTACTAAAAGTGAAGATCCTAAAAGAGCATCTATTCCATTTGATAAAGATAGAAGTGGATTTGTAATGGGAGAAGGATCAGGAATACTTATTCTTGAGGAATTAGAGCATGCACTTAAAAGAGGTGCTAACATATACGCTGAAATAGTAGGATATGGGGCAACTTGTGATGCATATCATATAACTTCGCCAGCACCAAATGGTGAAGGGGGAGCTAGAGCAATGAAGCTTGCAATGGATGAGGAGAATGTTAATCCTGAAGATATTTCGTATATAAATGCACATGGAACTAGCACATCATATAATGATAGTTTTGAAACACAAGCAATAAAAACTGTATTAGGAGATTATGCATATAAAGTTCCTGTAAGTTCAACAAAATCAATGACAGGTCATTTACTAGGTGCAGCAGGAGCAATAGAGGCAATAATATGCGCAAAGGCAATAGAAGATGGATTTATTCCAGCAACTATTGGTTATAAGGAAGCAGATCCTGAATGTGATCTTGATTATGTACCAAACGAGGGAAGAAAGGCAGAAGTTAATTATGTATTGTCAAATTCTCTTGGCTTTGGAGGACATAATGCTACACTTTTGTTTAAAAAGTATAAATAAAGTAAATAATTAGTAATTGAGAAGGAAGTGTTGAATAGCATGGACTATAATGCGATAGAGCAACTTATAAATACCATTGATAGGTCTGGACTTACATATTTTGAAATAGAGTCAAATGGAACTAAAATAACAATGAAAAAAGGTAAAAATGAAGAAGAAAATATAAATGCACTTCAACAAAATGTTCAGACTCAGAGTAATCAAGTTGAGAGGGTTGTAGTTACTGAGAGCAGCGAAGATATTAAAAAAGTAGTAGAAGAACCTAAATTGGATGATGAAAATATAAAAATAATAACATCACCAATAGTAGGTACTTTTTATGAATCTTCAGGACCAGATTCTGATGCTTTTGCTAAAGTTGGAACTAAAGTAAACAAAGGTCAAACACTTTGTATAATTGAGGCAATGAAGCTTATGAATGAAATAGAATCTGAATTTGACGGTGAAATAGTAGAAGTTCTTGTTAAAAATGAAGAGATGGTAGAATATGGGCAAGGATTATTTAAAATAGCTTTGAATTAAATTGAAGGCAGGTGTTTTTGTGAGTTTAAATGTAGAACAAATTATGGAAATTATTCCCCATAGATATCCAATGTTGTTAGTAGATAAAGTTGAAGAAATTGAGCCTGGTAAAAAAGCAGTAGGATATAAGAATGTTACAATTAACGAACAAATATTTCAAGGACATTATCCAGGAAAGCCAATAATGCCAGGAGTTCTTATGATAGAAGCATTAGCACAATTAGGTGGCGTTGCAATTTTAAGTTTAGATAAGTATAAAGGAAAGAAGCCTATACTTGGAGCAGTAAAAAATGCTAAGTTTAGAAGAATGGTAGTTCCAGGTGATGTACTTAAATTGGAAATTGAAATAGTGAAAATTAAAGGACCAGCTGGAATTGGTAAGGGAATAGCAACAGTTAATGGAGAAAAAGCAGTTGAAGCTGAAATTACATTTATGATAGTGTGATTTTAAAAATATATTTGGAATCCTAGGATTACTAGACGCTTTTAGCAGAGTAATCCTTAAGTAACAAGAATGGAGAGAATAATATGATAAGTAAAATTTTAATTGCTAATAGGGGTGAGATAGCAGTTAGAATAATAAGAGCCTGTAGAGAAATGGGAATAGAAACAGTGGCTATTTATTCTGAGGCTGATAAAGAATCGATGCATGTATATCTTGCAGATGAAGCTGTTTGCGTTGGACCAGCCAAAACTCAAGATAGCTATCTCAACATAGGAAATATAATAAGCGCTACAGTTCTTACAAAGGCACAAGCCATACATCCAGGTTTTGGGTTTTTATCTGAAAACGGAAAGTTTGCAAAAATGTGCAATGAGTGCAATATAGCATTCATAGGACCAGATGCTAAAACTATTGACAATATGGGTAATAAGGCAAAGGCAAGAGAAATAATGATAAAAGCAGGTGTACCAGTAGTACCAGGATGTGATGGAACTATTGATAGCGAAGATCAAGCTTTAAAAGATGCGATTAAAATAGGATATCCTGTTATGCTTAAAGCTTCAGCAGGCGGCGGTGGTAGAGGTATTAGAATAGTAAGAGAAGAAAAAGACCTCATAAATTCTCTTAGAAATGCTAAAAGTGAAGCCAAAGCTGCTTTTGGTGATGATACTATGTACATGGAAAAATTTATAGAAGAGCCTAGACATGTTGAATTCCAAATAATGGGGGACTCTTCTGGAAATGTAGTTTATCTTGGTGAGAGAGATTGTTCAATTCAGAGAAGAAATCAAAAAGTTTTGGAAGAAGCACCATCACCAGTTATGACAGAAGAACTTAGACGTGAAATGGGAGAAGCAGCAGTAAAAGCGGCTAAAGCTGTAAATTATAAAAATGCGGGTACTATAGAGTTTCTATTGGATAAGCATGGGAAATACTACTTTATGGAAATGAATACAAGAATTCAGGTTGAGCATGGTATTACTGAAATGGTTACGGGAATTGATTTGATTAAGGAACAAATAAGAGTTGCATCAGGAGAAAAGTTATCATTTAGTCAAGAAGATATAAAAATTAAAGGTCATGCAATAGAATGTAGAATAAATGCAGAAAATCCTGACAAAAACTTTATGCCATCTCCTGGAGAAATTAAGTATTTTCATGTTCCTGGCGGGCCAGGAGTTAGATTAGATAGTGCAGCATATACTGGATATAATATACCACCTAATTATGATTCTATGATTGGAAAATTAATATCTTATGGTAAAGATAGAAATGAAGCTATAAACATAATGGAAAGAGCTCTTGGTGAATTTATAATTGATGGTGTTGATACAAATGTAGATTTTCAATATGATTTAATAAATAATGAGAAGTTTATTAAAGGAAAGTATAATACAAGTTTTATAGAAAAAGAGTTAAAGCGTTAAAAATCATTTAGAGAGGGGGCATAAGTATGGGATTATTTAAAAAAAGAAAGTATATTACTGTAAGTAGCAAAAACTTAGAAGAAAATGATAGTGTTGAAAATCAACCTACCATACCTGATGGAATGTGGATGAAGTGCGGTAAGTGCGGTAAAATTCTATACAAAAGTGATGTTGACGATAATTTTAAAGTATGTCCTAAGTGTAATGCGCATTTTAGAATGAATGCTAGAGAAAGAATAGCATTTGTAATTGATGAAGGAACTTTTATAGAATTTGACAAGAATATGATGGCTGCTAACCCTTTAGATTTTCCGGAGTATGAAACAAAGATAAAGAAAATGCAAGAAAAGACAGGATTAAAGGATGGAGTAGTTACGGGAATTGGAAATGTAAATGGATATAAGACTGTTATAGCTGTAATGGATAGTAATTTTATGATGGGAAGTATGGGTTCTGTAGTAGGCGAAAAGATTACAAGGGCAATTGAAGAAGCAACTAAAAGGAAACTTCCGATAATAATTTTTACAACTTCAGGTGGTGCAAGAATGCAAGAGGGAATGTTTTCTTTAATGCAGATGGCAAAAACCAGTGCAGCACTTGCAAAACATAATGAAGAGGGACTTTTATATATATCATTTCTAACAGATCCAACAACAGGTGGGGTTACTGCAAGCTTTGCAATGTTAGGCGATATAATATTATCTGAACCTAAAACACTTATTGGTTTTGCTGGAAGAAGGGTTATAGAACAGACAATAAACCAAAAGCTTCCTTCAGATTTTCAAACTTCAGAGTTTTTATTTAAGCACGGTTTTATTGACATGATAGTAGAACGAAAAGAATTAAAGATTACTTTAGGAAATATATTAAGAATGCATAGTTAGGAGGTGCTCTAGTATAATGGAAAATTCAAAGGAATTGACTCCTTGGCAAAGGCTTACAATAGCGAGAATGTTAGAACGTCCAACCTCGCTTGATTATATAGACTTAATATTTGATTCATTTATGGAATTCCATGGTGATAGAGCATTTGGTGATGATGCTGCAATCGTTGGTGGAGTTGCAGAATTTGATGGAATGCCAGTTACTGTAATAGGACAGCAAAAGGGAAGAAATACTAATGAAAATATTAAGAGAAACTTTGGAATGCCTAGTCCTGAAGGTTATAGAAAAGCTTTAAGATTAATGAAGCAAGCAGAAAAGTTCAATAGACCTTTAATATGCTTTGTAGATACATCGGGAGCTTATTGTGGTGTTGAAGCAGAAGAGAGAGGTCAAGGAGAAGCAATAGCTAAGAACTTACTTAGTATGGCTAATCTAAAGGTTCCGATAATTACCATTGTAATTGGCGAAGGTGGAAGTGGCGGTGCACTTGCAATGGCAGTAGCAGATGAAGTTTGGATGCTAGAAAATTCAGTATACTCTCTTTTATCACCAGAAGGGTTTGCAAGTATATTGTGGAAGGATTCAAGTAGAGCTAAAGAGGCAGCAGAGGTTATGAAAATAACAGCAGCGGATCTTAAAGGTTATGGTATTATAGATAAAGTTATAAACGAGCCAGAAGGCGGAGCACAAAATGATATAAATATTGTTGGAAGTGAAATTAAAGAGAATCTTAAAGAAACAATAAAGAAGCTTTTAAGTAATGATATTAATGAATTACTGCAAAATAGATATGATAAGTTTAGGCAAATAGGGAAATTCATAGAGAATGAAGATAACTAGTGTGAAAGAATTATACTGGCAAGAGAATGAATAAATATTCTATGCCAGTTTTTTATATTTACGAAATCAAGTATTAATATTTAGTTATATGTTAAATTTTATTGTTGAAAAAAAAAATTTATAAGTTGTATAATATATAACGTACTGGTTATAATTTATAAGACTTTTAAATAATTTTCAACAAATTAATTTAAAGCACAACGTAGTAGAAGCTAAACATTAAGTAAATACAATTTAGAAATGAGTGATTGATCTTATGGGAAAAATATTGGTTATTTCCGAAAAACCATCTGTCGGTAGGGATATAGCTAATGTACTTGGATGTAAAACAAGAGGAGATGGTTGTCTTGTTGGAGCTAAGTATATTGTAACTTGGGCGGTAGGTCATTTGGTGACTTTATGGGAGCCTGAGGAATATAATTCGATTTATAAAAAGTGGAGATTTGATACCTTACCGATTATACCAGAGATTATGAAAATAAAACCTATTAGCACAACAAAAAAGCAGTTTGATATAATAAAAAAATTAATGAATGATAATAACATAGAGTCACTTATATGTGCAACTGATGCAGGAAGAGAAGGAGAACTTATTTTCAGATATACATACGAAGCTGCAGAATGTAAAAAGCCATTTTCTAGACTTTGGATATCAAGTATGACAGACGAGGCTATAAAAGAGGGCTTTTCAGCAATAAAGTCAGGAAAGGAATACGATAACTTATATTATTCGGCAAAGTCTAGGTCAGAAGCGGATTGGCTTGTTGGAATGAATGCAAGTAGAGCGTATACATTAAAATATAATGTGCTACTTAGTGTGGGTAGAGTTCAGACACCTACACTTGCGATAATTGTTAATAGGCAAAAGGAAATAGATGATTTTAAACCTAAAGATTATTGGGAAGTAGTTTCTAAATATGAAGATTTTAAAGGAACTTGGTTTAATAAAGAAACTAAAGAGTCAAAAATAATGGATAAAAAAAATGCTGATGAGTTAGCAACAAAGATTTTAGGACAAACAGGCAAAGTTGTGAGTATTGAAAATAAAAAGAAAAAGCAAATTCCTCCACTCTTATATGATTTAACAGAACTTCAGAGAGACTGTAATAAAAAATTTGGCTTTTCAGCACAAAAGACCTTAGATTTAGTTCAGAGTTTATATGAAAAAAGGAAAATGGTAACATATCCAAGAACCGATAGTAGATATCTTAGTCATGATATGGTAGGTAAAATAAAGAAGACCATAGGAAAATTAAATATTGAGCCATATACTAAATATGTAGGTGAAATACTTAAAAATCAGAAGCTTACAATGGGAAAAAGAATTATAGATGATTCTAAGGTAACAGACCATCATGCAATAATACCAACTGATGTGAAACCTAATTTAAACACTTTAACAAAGGATGAACTTAAGGTATATGATGCTATAGTAAAAAGATTTATATGTGTTTTCTATCCTAATTATGAATATACTATAACTAAAATAGTTACAGAAGTTATGGACGAACATTTTTTGACTCAAGGAAAAACTATATTAAAACTTGGATGGATGGAACTATATAAACAGGATAAAAAGGATAAGGAAGAAGATAGCGAAGAGTCAGACGAACTTCCAAAATTAAAAAAGAACGAAAGTGTTAAGGTAACAGATAGTGAAATAAAAGCAAAAAAAACTAAAGCACCTAGTTCATATACTGAAGCATCACTACTTTCAGCAATGGAAAATGCGGGAAGATTTGTTGAAGATGAAGAGCTTAAAGAACAACTTAAAGATGGTGGACTTGGAACACCAGCTACAAGAGCAGCTATAATAGAAAGGTTAATACAAGTAGGGTACATAGAACGTAAGGGAAAGAGTCTTCATCCTACAGATAAAGGGATGAAGCTTATAGAAATAGTACCATATGAATTAAGATCACCTGAAACCACAGGAAAATGGGAAAAAGGACTATCTTCAATTGCCAAGGGTAAGATGGGATCAGAGAGATTCATGCAGAGCATAAAAAGATATGTTAGATATATAATACAAGAAGCTGTAAAGGTAAATAGAAGTATAATCTTCGAAAATAATAATAGTAAATTTCCAGATAAAAATAAAAAGCTTCAAGAATCTTTTGGAGAATGTCCACTTTGTAAAAGAGGCAAGGTATATGAGAATACAAAAGCATTTTATTGTAGTGAGTGGAAGGGTGGATGTAAGTTCACAACCTGGAAGGATTCACTTAAAAATTATGGAATACAAATAGATAAGGAATTAGAAAAGAAGCTTCTTAAGGAAAGAACATTATATAATGTTTTTGGAGTAGAGCCTAAAAGTGGAGAGAAAACAGTATATACATTGAAAATGAATAATTATGGTGCAGTTATAGTAAAAGTACAATAACCAGAGGAAAATTATTCCTCTGGTTATTCTTATCATTTAGAAACGGTAATATCAATAGTTTTTGTAATATTATCTGTTGTTGTAGCAGTAATTGTAGCATGCCCAGAATTAATACCTTTTACAGTTCCATCAACGCAAACCTTTGCGACAGAATCATTAGAAGACTTCCACATCAAAATTTTATTAGTAGCATTTTCAGGAGCTATATCTGATTTTATTGCTTCATATTCTCCAGGTTTGATTGTAGTCTTATCAGCGCTAAGTGATAAATCATTTACTGGGAAATAGTTTGTATTATCTACCTGTTTTTGATAAATATCATCACTTGTATCAGTAGTTGCATTTCCACCAATTTGAACCCAATGATAGTTTGGACCCATCATTTCTGCGATTCTAGAAGTAGGAGTAGATGCAGATGCAGCTATATTTCCAGTTGGATTATTATTAAAATATTCTAGTGGAGAATTAGTAACAAACGAAGAGAAGTAATTATATTTTGCAGCATAATGTCTTTCAATCTGTTGAACATCATTATAAAAAGTAGGCTTCATATATGAAGTTGCACACATTCTTTGTAACCCAATATTATCGTCACCTGCTATTCCTTTTGTTAAATCTGATGAAGTGTATAACTCAAATGGGATGTTTTTGGTATTTATTAAGTTTTGAACATAGCCACGACAAACTTCACCTGTCCACTTAAAATTCAAATAGTATTTTCCAAGGTTTGAGAAGTAAGGATCTAATAGAGATACCCTTTTTGGTAGAAGTTCGTGAGGGATATTTCCGGAGTCTACATTATCGCTGATTTGTTTTGTAAGTAATATAGCCATTTGGCTTCCTAGAGAATGACCTGCAATCCTTATTTCATTTCCTTTATATCCCTGCATAGCTTGTATATATTGCTGGTACAATAGTTGAGAAGCAGAAACATTTATATTATTGGAAGTGTCATATGAACCGTTGCCTTTTCTCCAACGCATTTTTTGAGGACCGTTTGGTGTCCAAATTTTAGCTTCTGCATCTAAAACACTTGCTTCGTCGGAAAATTGATTCCAGTAGAATACACCTACATTCCAACCCTTTTTAATCCAATCATCTGCGGTATCTTTTCCATAAATATAAAAAGATTCTCTGTGCTTTATAAGATAATATTCAGGTTGCCAACCATGTATGTATATAATGGTTGGTTTAGAAGGGTCAAAAGCTGGATTAGCTTCACCAGGTACAAATTTGTAAGGCTTATTATTTAACCCGTACCAATAAATACTAGAATCCAAGTTGTTCCAATGAGAAATGTCCCAATTAACCTCACTAGCTTGTACACTAAAAGTGAGTCCTAAAATAAGAGCAAAAAAAAGAGTGATAGAAATCATAAGTTTTTTCATAAAAATACCTCCTAAATAAAAATGTTAATAATATTATTTACATACAAATAATACAATATAAATTAAAATAATACAAACTAATTGACAATAAAATAGTTTGGGTATATAATTCTATACAAATAAAAATATGTAGATGCGTAGAAGAGAAAAGTAGTTTTGATGGAGTTTATAAGCGAATCAGGAAATGGTGTGAGCCTGAGTAAAATCACAAAATGAAAGACATCTTGGAGCATATTATCTGAAGTTTATTAGGATAATACGGTTTCTACCGTTAAAATGATAGAGAGAATCAATTTATTTGTTTTAAATAAAAGGATGGCACCGTGGAAAGCCTTCACTCCTTAATGGAGTGAAGGCTTTTTGGTTACCAATAAATTGATTAATCAGGGTGGTACCGCGTTTAAAATCGTCCCTTTTGAGGACGATTTTTTTATTTTTTGAATTTAGGAGGGAAAACAATGGAAAGATGTTTAGTAAGTGAAGCTTATAAAAATTTAGAAAGTGTAGTTAAGCTTCAAGGATGGATTCACAAGGTAAGAAAATTAGGTAGAATAGCTTTTGTATTATTAAGAGATAGAACAGGTATTATTCAATGTGTTGTGGATACAAAAAAATTTGATATTAAGGATTTTAAGTTAGAAAGTGTAGTTGAAATTAAAGGGATAGTTAAGCAGAATAAAGAAAAATTTGAAATTCAAGTAGGGGATATTAAAATCATATCTAAAGCATTAGATGAAAGTCCAATTGAATTAAATAAAGAGGACATGGAACTCAATATAGATACTTTAATAGATAATAGAGTTATTAGTATGAGGAATAAAAAAGTAAGTTCTATATTTAAGATTGAAACTGAAATAGCCCACGGATTTTCAGAATTTCTAATAAAAAAGGATTTTACTGAAATATATACTCCTAAAATAGTTTCAGAAGGAGCTGAAGGCGGGACTGAATTGTTCAAGGTAAAATATTTTGATATGGATGCATACTTAGCTCAAAGTCCTCAATTTTATAAACAGATGATGGTTTCAGCGGGATATGAAAGGGTGTTTGAAATAGGGCATGTATATAGGGCTGAGAGTCATGATACAAAAAGACATTTAAATGAATATATAAGTATGGATTTGGAAATGGGATTCATAGAAGATGAGATGGACTTAATAAAACTTGAAATTCAGCTTTTAAATTATATATTTGAAAATTTGAAGAAAAGATGTAGTGAAAGTATTGAAGTTTTAAAGGTAGATATTCCAACAGTGGAAAATATACCGATTATGGCACTTAGTGAAGCTATAAGTATATTAAGAGAAAAGTACAATAAAACAGAGTTTACTGAAGATATAGACCATGAAGGAGAAGAACTTATAGGAAAGTTTGTTAAGGAAAAATACAATTCTGATTTTGTATTTCTAACCCATTATTCAAAAGAAAAAAGACCTATGTACACTATGCCCTGTAAAGAAAAATTAACTCATAGCTTTGACTTGATATTTAGAGGAATGGAAATTACAACAGGAGGACAAAGAATAAACAATTATAATATGCTAAAACAAAATATGATTGATAAGGAATTAAATCCAGAGAGTTTTAAAAATTATCTTGATATATTTAAGCTTGGAATGCCGCCTCATGGTGGTTTGGCTATAGGACTTGAGAGAATAACAATGAAGCTATTAAATTTAGATAATATAAGAGAAGCTGCATTTTTTGTTAGAGATAAAAAAAGAATTTTACCATAATAGTTGACGTACAAACCTTCAGGTAATATAATTTCATTAACTTAAGGTAAGGAAGTGAAAAATTTATGGATGAAGATAAATTATATATGTATAGTGCTATATTGACATTTATACTTGGTATTTCAGCGTTTGTTTTCTTTCAATTAGCAATGGGATATAAGAACTATTTTTATTTACTTGGGACAATTCTTAGCATAGCACTAATTTTCTTTATTTTCCATGTTAAGGCGAAGATAATTTATAAACTTAACTATGAAAGATTTAAAAAACATTGGGGACAATATGAAAAGAGAAAAATAAACGTAAAAAACATTCAAAGGTTTTTTAAATTTCACAAAGAAGAAAATCAAGATGAGTTCAATATAGATGATCAAACTTGGGTGGATCTCAATATGAACAAGGTATTTGAAATTGCAGATAGAACACTTACATCACCTGGTGAAGAAATGCTTTATAAAATATTTAAGACACCTGAATTTTCAGAAGAAAAGCTTATTGAAAGAAATTCTACAATAAGGATATTTCAAGAGAATAAAGAAGTTAGAGAAGAAGTGGGCTTAGAGCTTACTAGGCTTGGTAGAAAAAAGGAAAATGGAGTTATAGATATAATATGGAAGGACATAGAGGTTAATTATAAATATAAATACTTGTTTAATTTCTTGTTTTGGGCCACCTTAGCTTCTGTATTAACAATACCAATATTTAAGTTCAAGTATATAATTATATTGGCTATGTTCATATTAGTTAATACTGTTGCTCATAATAAGTTTAAGAACAAGGTTGAATTGTATGTACAATCACTAGGTTATTTAAATGGTGTCATAAATACTGCTAATAGAATCTCAAAGATTGATTGTTTTGAACTTAAATATTTTACAGATGTACTAAATAAAACCTCATCTAAACTTATGAAAGTAGCAAAAAAGACTGCGGGCATAGAGAGGGTAGAGGGTGCAGATGTAATTGGAGATGCTATTTATAATATGCTTCCAATAGAAGAAAGAAAATTTTTTAATGCAATAAATGATATAAAGAAATTACGTGGAGAATTAAAGGTATTATATAAAACACTAGGTGAAATCGATGCACTTATGTCCACAGCATCTTTTAGAGAGGGTTTAGAGTACTATTGTGAGCCTGAATTTAAAGGTTATGGTAGAACCTTAAATGCTGAAAATATATATCATCCTTTAGTTAAAAATGCAGTATCGAATTCTATAAAATTAGATGAAAAGGGAATAATACTTACTGGTACAAATATGTCTGGTAAATCAACTTTCTTAAGAACCATAGGTTTAAATTCTCTTTTAGCGCAAACAATATATACATGTGCAGCTAAGACTTATACAACAAGTTTCTTTAAAATAATGACATCGATAAGTCCAGAGGATAATATTTCTTCGGGTAAAAGCTATTATTTTAGAGAAGCAGAGGCACTTAAGAGAATAATAAATCAATGCGGTGACAAAGAGCCAGTTTTGTGCATAATAGATGAAATATTTAGAGGAACAAATCCAGTTGAAAGAGTAAATGCTTCGGCAGAAATTTTAAATTATATAGGAAAACACAATACATTAACTCTAGTTGCAACACATGATTTAGAATTAACAGAAATGTTAAAAGAAGATTATTTATGTTTTTATTTTAGTGAGGATATAGATGATACAGGGCTGAGCTTTGACTATAAATTAAAAGATGGAATATGCAAAACAAGAAATGCCGTAAAGCTTTTAAAGTATCTTGAATATCCAAATGAAATAATACAAAAAACCAATGAAAGGCTAGCGAAAATATCACAAACTTAGGAGAAGTATATGGAAGATAGAAAGGAAATTTTTAAAGAAATAGAAAAACATTTACTCAATGATTCAAAGCCGTCTGAATACTTAAATAAAAAATTAAATAGTGGTGAGTTAGATGAGTACCCGCTTACTATGGTAAGTGAACTTAGGAATACAGAACAAAATAAGGAACATCATCCTGAAGGTAATGTATGGAACCACACAATGCTTGTAATTGATAATGCTGCAAAGAATAGAGATAAAAGCAGTGATAAACGTGCATTTATGTGGGGAAGTCTTTTACATGATATAGGAAAAGCTAAAACTACAAAAATTAGAAAAGGAAAGATAACCTCCTATGATCATGATAAAGTTGGAGAAAACATGGCAAGAGAGTTTTTAGAGTTTTTTATTGAAGATGAGGACTTTATATACAAGGTAATTAAACTTGTAAGATGGCATATGCAGACATTGTTTGTGGTAAAGAATATGTCTTTTGCAGATTCAAAAACTATGTTAAAGGAAACTTCTCTTAATGAAATAGCTTTGTTATCTTTGAGTGATAGATTAGGAAGAAAACCTTTATCTAGCGGTAAAATTCAAGAAGAAAAAGAAAACGTGAAAAAATTTGTACAAAAGGTAAAAGCCTTAGATAAATATAATAAAATATAGTAATAAAATTTTGGTATAAAATAGTTCTATTCAAGATTTTAATTTTACTGTTTTTGTGAGACTCAGATATTGTAAGAATTTTTTATGGGTGCATATATTTGAAAGAGAAATCAATATGTTGGTTTCTCTTTTAGTTTTAAAATTTATATATAAAAGTGAAATTGGATATAAGATAAAGAAAAAACTCATAAATATTAATCAGTACCTTGTAATGTTCAGTACTAAATGATATATTATACGTAGTAATTATAAATTGTGACTTTTGTCAGTATTTATAATTAGATAAATGGTATATAATTATATAATTAAAATTTAAGTAAAAAAATAAACTAAAGGAGGAACAAAATAATATTAAAGCCATAAGTGTTATAAGATTTAAAGACATGGAGATAATTACAATATGAAAGTAGTTAGTATTGACTAAAATAACTTAATAGTGTACTATTTAACTAGTACATAAACCTAGCATTTATAATAAACCTAAAATAAGAATTGGGGTGAAATTTTTAATGGCAATAATTCTTAAGTTTATGATTAAAAATATAAAGGAAAAGAAGCTAAGAACTTTTTTAGTTGTATTTTCAATCATGGCATCAGCTGCATTATACTTCGCTTCAAGTGGTATAAGCACAAGTGTAAAAGCGACTTATATTGACATTGTTAAACAGTTCGCAGGAAGTTCTGACATAATGATAACAGCAAATGATAAATCTCCAACACCATATGTTACTTTAGATAAAGCAGAGGTAGTGAGGAACAAAACTGATTACATAGTTGGAGAAATGGATGCAAATGCTGTGTATAAAAATAAGGACAAAGATATAAGAGTATCACTTAGTGGATTTGACTATTCAGATGTACAAACTATGGGAATTGTAACTGTAAATGAAAGTCAAGGGCTTAAGCCTTTTAGTGGAAATAAAGTTATAATAAGCAAAAAGGCATCAGACAAATATGGATTATCATTAGGACAAAGGTTATCACTTAGGGTAGGAATGAATGGTGATAAAAAGAACTTTACTGTAGTTGGTATAGCAGATAGTAAAGGATTGTTCAGCAGCGAAAAAGGAGATTCAATTACAGCAATAACACCGCAAAGTGTAACTGAAAATATTAATGGGATAAATAATCAGTACTCAATTATTTATGTTAAAGTCAACAATTCAAGTAATATAGATACTGTAATTGGAAAGTTAAGTAATTCATATAAGCATTATTCAGTTACTAAAATAGTTGATGAAAAACTTATAGATCAAGCTATGGGACAAATTACTATGGTATTTAGACTTATGATGGTAGTAGTTTTGATGATGAGTGCATTTATAATATATACTGTGTTTAAAGTAATTGTTGCAGAAAGAATGCCGGTTATAGGAACTTTTAGAAGTATTGGAGCTACAAGGACATCCACAAGTCTCGTGCTTATAGGAGAAAGTATTATATACGGAATAATCGGTGGTATTATAGGTGATATTGCGGGAATTGGAATTTTGAAATTACTTATGTCTATACTTTCAAGTCAAGCATCTAGTGGAATGAGTATTACAGCTTCTGTTAATTACACACCAAGTCAACTTATAACTGCATTTATATTTGCTATAATTGTATCGGTTTTAAGTTCAATTTTGCCAATAGTTAAAACTTCTAAACTATCGGTTAAAGATGTTGTACTTAACACTGTGGATACAGTAGAAAAAGAAAAATTATGGGTACTTGTTTTAGGGATGGTATTTATATTAAGTGATTTTTTCGTACCATTTATCACCAAAAATTATTCTTTAGGTAAAAGCATATCGCTCATTTTGCTCGGAATAAGTATGGTTATTTCTGTTATAGGAATTGTAATGATAATTCCGTTTATGACAGAAATTCTGGTAAAAATATTTGATAAGGTATATAGCGTTATATTTGGAAACGAAGGAAGTCTTGCTGCAAAGAATCTTAAGAAAAATAGAAGTTTAATAAATAATATTGCACTATTAACTATTGGAATATCAACTTTATTTATGCTTAATGTAATTAGTACAAGTGCTGTAAAAGCTGTTAATGGAGCGTATAATATATTTAATTATGATTTCCACATATATAATAACGATGGTAATTCAATAGATAAACAGACAATTAATGTTATTAACAATACTAATGGAGTTCAAGAAATACAGGAAGAGTATGATGGAAGAAATATAGATGTAGAAGGAAGTAAAGATAAGATTTCCTATATAATGTTCATGGACCAATATTATATTAAAAACTTTTTCGATGTAAAATTGCTTCAGGATCAAAGTAAAGTTTTTAAAGCTTATAAAGATGGAAGAACTGTAATAATGTCAAGCAATAATCTAAAGAGATTTGACAAAGAGATTGGAGATTATATAAAAATAAAAACATCTAGGGGAAGTAAAGATTATAAGATAGTAGGGTCGTATAATAGCATGATGTATAATGGTAATTCAGCTATTGTTCCAAGTAAATATGCAAAGGGAGATTTTAATTTATATCAATGTTCTAAAGTTAACATTAAAACAGATAAATCACCTGATAATATGGCAAAACTATTTGCTGAAAAATTTAAAACAAGGCAGGTTACAGTGGAGACAGTAGCTCAAATGGAAAAAGAAAATCAGCAGCAAAATGACGCTATGTTTTCGCTAATAAAAGCATTTCCTATAATAGCACTTATAATTGGAGCTTTTGGTGTGGTTAATAATTTCTTTATAAGCTTTATAGAGAGGAAAAGATATCTTGCAATATATGCATCAGTTGGTATGAACAGACGTCAAACAAGAAAGATGCTTTTTATAGAGTCTGTTTCCATAGGGTTAATAGGAAGCATAGGAGGAATTATCGGAGGAAGTTTAATGATTCATGTTATACCAGCCATGCTTGATATAGCTAATTTTCCAATGGATATATATTATTCTCCAAGCAATTTTGTAACTAGTATAGTACTTGGAGTAATAATAGCGGTTATATCTTCAATTGTTCCATCTCTAAAATCATCTAAGCTTAACATAATAGAAGCTATCAAATATGAATAAGTAGGAGGCAATAAAGTGGAAGAATTACTTAAAGAAGAAGCTAGAAGTGTAATAGAAGCTAGAAATCTTAATAAAAACTTTAAACTTGGGAAAATGAATGTAGAAATTCTTAAAAATATAAATATAGACATAAAAGAGGGAGAGTTTGTATCTATAATGGGTCCCTCTGGTTCAGGAAAAAGTACTCTTTTATACTTACTTGGAGGACTTGATAAACCCACATCAGGTAGTGTTAAGATAGCAGGCAAAGAGCTTTCAACAATGAACGACAAAGAACAGAGTATAATGAGAAGGCGTGATGTTGGATTTGTGTTTCAATTTTATAATTTAATCCCTAATCTTAATGTGGAAGAGAATATAATGCTTCCAATATTGTTAGATGGAAAGAAAATAAAGAATTATAGAGATAAGTTAGAAAACATACTTAAAATAGTAGGGCTTGAAGATAGAAGAAAACATACACCAAGAGAACTTTCAGGGGGACAGCAGCAAAGGGTTGCTATTGCAAGAGCGCTTATAAATGAGCCGGATGTAATACTTGCAGATGAACCGATAGGAAATTTGGATAGTAAAACAGGAACAGAAGTAATGGAGTTGCTTAGAAAAATTAATATAGAAGAAGGAAAGACTATAGTACAGGTTACGCACTCAAAAGAGGCAGCAGAATATGGTCAAAGGATAATTTATGTTAAGGATGGAAAGGTGGTAGAGCAATAAATGAAAAAATTTAAATTAGCGACTATAACAGTGATTACAGGTATTATGATATTTTCAGTAGGATGTAGTCAAAGCAAAACTAAAGAAACAACAAAAAAGGCTACAGCAAAGGTAAAAACAACAGTGGATGCATCAGGGACCATAGCATCATCAAATGTAGAAAATATAGTAATAGATAGCTCATCTATGCAATCTGTAATAAAGGTAAATAAAGTTGATGTAAAAGAAGGACAAATGGTAAAAAAGAATGATACGCTTGTAGAGATGGACGGGTATAATTCAAATAAGACAGAAAATTATATAAGTGGACAAAATGTAATATCAGATATGGATAATGCAGTTGTTACAGATATAGGATATGAAAAAGGTGATATATTATCGGCACAGAAAAAAGTTTTACAATTACAGGATTTAAATAGTCTTTATGTACAAGCAAAAGTAGGAGAAGAATTTATAAAAGATGTACAGGTTGGAAAAACAGTAACAATAATTCCAACATCAGATCCATCAGTAAAATTAACGGGTAAAGTAACAAGGATAGGAAACGAAGTGCTTTCAAATACAACTACTACTCAAGGAACTTCTAGTTCAGAAGCTAATGTACCTGTAGATATATCAATAGATAATAATAATGGAAAGCTATTTCCAAATTATAATGTGGACGTAGAGATACAAAAATAAGTTATAAAAAACACACTCCAAAACACTATATTTATTAAGTGTTTTGGGGTGTGTTTTTTACTGTAGATATATAATTTTATATTTTATTTAATTACATCATAACTGAAATAATAGTATTTTTTTTTGAAATTCTGATTACAAATAAGTAAATTTATGAGAGAATTATAATATAAGTGAAATTATAAAAATTATGTTTTACTTACATTTATATTGGATAGGAGGAATAAAAATGAAAAAACTTAAAATGTACGTTTTTAATGTAGGGTTGATTTTATTTACGGCTTTAATAATAATGGGAATAGGAAACCAAAGGTTAAAAGCGGCACAGCAGGTTGATAGCACATGGACTATAATCAATCCGTCAATCTGTGCAGGTAGACCTCTGAATGAAGTGATAAATAGAGAGATATGGCCAGAAAGAAAGTTCTATATTACAGATGGAGTGTATAATTTAACAGGAAATATACAAGCTAATGATGATAATGTAATTATTCAAGGACAATCAAAGGAGAATACAAAATTAGTTCAAAATAATCCAGCAAGTAATAGTATAGACGTTACTGCAAATGGAGTACAGATTTCCAACCTTAACATCAATAATAAATTAGGAGGGGTTGCTGTATCCGTTCAAAACTCAAATAATGTTACTGTGGACAGTTGCATAATTTATGGAGCACAAAATGATAATGCAGTAGTTTTTATTAAAGGCAGCAAAAATGAAATACAAAATGTTGAAAGTGGAAATTTAAATATGTGTAATGTTTTGTCCAATAATGATATTTTTTCTAGCTATCCATGGGATGGAGTTTTATTTTCAAAACAAAATCATGGGTCAGTTCAAAATAACATTATTAATGGGAGTAGAATAGCATTTTATTTATCTAGAAACTCAGATGTAACTAATAATAGAATAGAGAATTCGCCAACTAATGGAATTAGGTATGCGGTTCCTGCTTATGATAATAAGATTGTTGGTAACACAATAGAAAATAGTACAGGCTCAGCTATTTTAGCTACAAGATATAATCCATCAATTACACCTGAAAGTTATAGAGCTAATGATGTTAAAATTAAAAATAATACTATAATTGGTTCAAGGTATTTTGGAATCGAAGTAAATAATCTAAAGAATTCAGATATATCAGGTAATAATATACAAGATGCTGATTTTTATGGAATATATATGCTATCATCAGATGCTTTATCAGTAGTTAAAAATCAAATACAAGATTCGAACTATCTTTCAATAGATGGACAAGTTCAACATTGGGATGGAAGATATAATGCGGGAATAATGTTGGACTCAACTGTTACTGGTTCAAGCATGGATGGTAATACAATAGTAAATTCTGCAACAAATTGTCCATATGGAATAAGAATACAACCCAATGTGTCTAACAACTCGAACATTATAATCAATAACATAGTTAATGGAGATTTTGGAGATGGTATATCAGCAAGAGTTGATGCGCCATTTAACAATATTATTGGAGATGGAAATGTAGTAACTTTAAAGTCATCTAAAGCACAAAGTGCTGTTACAAAATAGATTATATAATTTAGGAGGGATATACATGAAAATTGGTAAATTAAAATTACAAATGGTTTTTTGTTTGGCATTTATTATGATTATTGCAGGTTCAGCAAAATTAAAGGCACAACAAATTGATAGTACTTGGACAGTAATAAATTCAACTAATTATTCAGGAACATCTTTAAATAATGCTTTGAATGCACTTATAGCACAAGGCAAAACTAAATTTTATATTTCAGACGGAGTATATAATTTAGACGGTAACATAGTAATAAATCAACCCAATATAATTATACAAGGACAATCAAAAGATAATACAAAATTAGTACAAACTAATGCATCAAGAAATACTATAGAGATTAGCAGTGATAATGTTCAAGTATCGAATTTGAATATTAATAATCAGGCCGGAGGTATTTCAGTATCATGTCATAATTCAAATAATGTTAGCGTTGAAAACTGTGCAATTTATGGAGCAAAAAACAATCACGCAGTAGTTTTTGTAAAGGATGGAACAGATGATATAGCAGATGTAGAAAACAATAACTTAAATTTAAATAACATCGTAGAAAAAAATCAAATTTATTCAAACTATGCAGGAGATGGAGTTTTCTTTTCAAAGCAAGGATATGGAACTTTAGATAACAATGTTATCATTGGTACTAGAGTAGCATTTTACCTATCAAGAAATTCTGAAGTTTCATATAATGTAATAGAAAATTCACCAACTAACGGAATCAGATATGCTGTTCCTGCTTATGATAATAAAATAGTTGGAAATACAATAGAAAACTCAAATTACTCAGGTATTTCAGTTGCAAGAGAAAATACAGCAGCTACTCCTACAAATTATAGAGCAAATAACTTAAAAATTGATAATAATACTATAATTGGAGCAAGGTACTTTGGAATTGAAGCAAGTAATTTAAAGGGTTCTGAAATGGTAGGAAACAATATAGATTCACCAGATTATAATGGTATATATGCTCTTTATTCGGATGCATTAACAATTTCACAAAATCATATAAGTAACTCAAACTATAATTTAAAGGGCGGAAAGCTTAACTCATGGGATACCACATATGATTCTGGAATAATGATAGACTATATGGTAACTAATTCAAACATAGATAGTAATACAATTATTAATTTAACTAATAGTTGTCCATTTGGAGTAAGGATACAGCCAGACCCATCCAATACTTATAACAATATCACAAACAATACGATAAGTGGATATTTTGATAATGCTATATCATCAAAAGTGGAGTCACCGTTTTATAATGTTATAGGAACTGATAATACAATTAGTTTAATACCTCAACCAACATCACTTAACAAATAAAATTAAGTAATATTAACAATTTAAGGAGAAACGTCAGAAAAATTCATGCGTTTCTCTTTTTTTCTGCAAAAAACGATAAAAAAATATATTTTTTTTAAAATTACCTATTAAGTAAAAAGAAAAATATACGAAAAGAATATTGTTAAGAGTTTTACAAGGGTAAAAAATTAAGCGTTGGAAACTATGAAGAATTCCCTTTACTTGGGCACCTGGGAAATTCGGAGTTAGTGGTGCAACCGGCCAACAATAATTAGGAATTAATTATTGGAGGAGAGATGCAAAGTGAAGATTTTTAAAACCCTTATTCTTAAGAAACATAATAACGATAAAGGGGGTGGATGCGTAAAAACCCAAAATAATGATGTTTCTTCGAAATTTATGGATTTAGGATATTACAAAAGTAATTTTCAGGGTATAAATAAATTAGATAGAAACATTGAAGGTTCAAATGTAAAGGGTATTAGAGGATTCAATGAGAATTTACAATGGTATGCAGAGGGTGTTGAAGAATTTAATGAGATTTTAGATTTGAGTGAAGATGGTATTAGAGAATTTTATGAGATTTTGAGATTAGATAATAAAACAAGGGAATTTTATGAGAGTTTAGATATAGAAAGAGAAAAAACAGTAGATACAATTAAAAAACATAGAATTAATGTCACCAATAGTTTGGGTTCTGTAGTCGTCATCCCCACCGGAAACAATATTTATAAAACCGTATGATTTTTTAGATTATATACAAGGTAACTTATTAATTAAGAATTATCCCAAGCTATACTATCCAAACATATTGATGATAATTAATCACATTAGTAATATTATTATTGATATCGAAGATTTAACATCTATTTTGGGTGTACAGTTTTTAAGAATATAAAAAGAGGAAATAAGCTTTATTTAAGCTCATTTCCTCTTTGTTTTTATGGGTTTTAATATTTGTTGTTATGAAGTTTGTTATAAGGTAAGTTTTCATCAGTATAAGCAGGTCTTTTTTCATCTGGATAGCCTATTCCTATCATACATTCCACTTTTAGATTTTCAGGTATGTTTAAAAGTGCCTTTATAAAGTCTTCAGTAGTTTCGTTTTCATTTCTATCTCTGTTTCTTACATGACACCAGCAAGAGCCAAGACCAATAGAGTGAGTTGTAACTTGAATTAAAGTTGAAGCAATAGAGGCATCCTCTATATAAGCATCAGTAACTTCTGGATTTCCAACAACAACAATAACTAAAGGAGCGCCTTTAAGAAATTGACTTCCCATTTTTCTTGCAGTAGAAAGTTTTTCAATTAAATTTCTGTCTGTAACAGTTATGAATTCCCAAGATCTTTTACCCATAGAAGTTGGAGCTAAGAGTGCAGCCTTTAGAATAGTATTAATTTTTTCTTTTTCAATTTCTTTATCCATATATTTTCTTATGCTTCTTCTAGTTTTTAATAAATCTATCATTTTTTTACCTCCATTAAGTTTATATGAAAATTATAACATTTAATTGTTTTTACAGTAAAAGTTCATTATCAAAAATAGTGAAGAAATCATTGATATTTTTCTTGTCCTCTAGGGTACCATATAGGTTTATGCTTAAGGTAATAGTATTATCATAAGTTGTTGCAGCTAACTGAAAATAAGGTTTATATTTTATGGAGCCACATATAAAAGTATTTTGTATCTTAGTTCCATTAAAACAAAGCCTTTTACTATCTATAATTCCTATATTGGTCATTCCTATAAGGGGATTATTAAAATGAGAGGATAGTAATTTTTTCAATCTAGTATAACTAAGTACTTTGAAAAGAAGAGAGATTTTAACAAGACCATTTAAGCCAATGAAATTCTTCTTTTTCAAATTCATATTAGCATTCACTTTTTTTGCAGTATCGTAGAAGGTATCATTGTCTTTACATTCAATTGTACTTATAACTGTAGAAGTTAAATTACAAAGGGAATTTATATTCCTTGATTTTAAATGCTTTCTCATATCTACAGCAACAGAAATGCTTAGTTTTTGATTGTTTAAAATTTTATAAATTACCCTGTAAAAGGCGGCAAGGAGTACATCATTTATAGTAAACCTATTAGATTTGCAGTAGGTTATAATGTTTTTAAACCTATTACTATCTAAGGTATGTGTTAATATAAAAGCATTAAAAGACTCTTCTTCCTTCATAGGAAATTTTAAATCAATAAAGCCGTTACTTTCATGATTTTGAGTTATAAAACTTTTAAACTTATTAATTAAGTTAAACTCATTAGTTATTAACTTAATACTTCGATTACCATCTAGCACCAAAGTAGGGGAGTAATCAATATTAGCTATAAGTTTAGAGTATATGTCACATAAAGTATATAGGTACTTTTTAAAGCCAGCAGCATCACATATCATATGATTCATTAGTATAGCAAGCTTATGATTTTCTGATTTAAGTAAATAGGCTTTAACTTGAACTTCTTTTGCCTCATCAATTTTAGAAGTTAGCAATCTATTGAACTCATCTTCGGTAGTAGTAAGAGTTAGAATATTATCAAAGTCTATATTAGAGAGTTCTTCCCAATATGGTTCTGGTACGTTTTCTACATATCTGGTTTTTAAAATAGGAACTACGTCTAGAGTGGTTAATAGTGCTCTTTTCAGAACATTTACATTGATTTTTCCATCAAAATTTATAACGCAGTGTAGAACATGATCATTAAATTTATAGGTTTTAAACAGAAATTGAAGTTTATCAAAAATTTCAGCTTTAAATTTCATATAAAATCTCCTTTAGAGTGTAATCAATAAAATAATTATACTATAAAAGAATGGATTTAAGGAAAAATATTCAATAAAATAATTGACTTAAGTCAGTCAAAGAGTTAAAATATAATTGACTTAAGTCAGTCAAAGAATTTTAGGAGGAAAAAATATGTCTAAAGTTAATGAAATAGAAAATGAACAGGTTAAAAAACTTTTATTTAAATTTTCAATGCCAGCTATAATAGCTATGTTAGCAAATGCACTTTATAATGTTTGTGATAGATTATTTGTAGGTATGGGCGTAGGGGTACTTGGAATATCAGCTATAAGTATAGCCTATACTGTAACTTTAATAATAATGGGGTTTTCTATGTTAGTTGGATTAGGAGCAACTTCTCTTGTATCAATAAAATTAGGAGAAAAGGATACAGAGGCCTGTGAGAATATTGTTGGCAATACCTTTGTCTTGATTTTTATAGTATCAGGTATTTTAATGATTTTAGGATATGTTTTTTTAACACCTATTTTAGTATCGCTGGGGGCAAAGGGTAAGGTTTTATATTATACAAAAATATATACAGAAATAATAATACTAGGAATTCCATTTCAGGTTTTAAGTTATACAATGAATAACATTTTAAAAGGACAAGGAAGAGCTAAGAGAGCAATGGTAAATCTTTTGGTATCAGTTATTTTAAATACAATATTAAATCCGCTATTTATATTTGTATTTAAGATGGGAATAGCAGGATCAGCTTTAGCAACTGTAATTTCAACAGCAATTTCATCAACGCTTCCAACAAGTACCTATTTTACTAAAGGTGCGCTCATAAAGATTCATGTCAAGAATTTAAAGCTTAGAAAGAATATAATTAAGGAATCACTAAGTATGGGAATCTCGGGGTTTATAATGCAAATTTCTATGAGTTTAATAGTTATTATAATAAATAAACAATGTTTAGTTTATGGAGGAGATAATGCAGTAGCTGTTTTTGGAATTTTAAATAGCTTTAGCCTTCTAATATATATGCCTATATATGGTATAAGTCAAGGTATGCAGCCTATAATAGGATACAGCTATGGAGCAAAAAAACATGATAAATTATTAGAAACGCTTAAACTCTCAACAATATCTGCAACTATTTTTGCTGTAATAGCGTTTATTGTATTTGAAGTGTTTAGTAAAAATATTTTTTCTGCTTTTGCAAAAGGAACAGAGGCAATAATAAATATGGGAGTACCAGCAATTAGAATGTATTCAATAAGTATTCCTTTGTTTGGCATAATCATTATTTTTTCCACTTACTTTCAATATATAGGTAAAGCTAAGTATGCAATAATATTAACTTTACTTAGACAAGTGATAATTATTATACCCTTACTTTTTATAGTACCTAAGTTCATGGGTAGAAATGGGATATGGTTAGCAAATCCTATAACAGATGTTATTACAGCGATATTAGCTATTGGTTTAGTATACTTTGAAATAAAAAATATAAAAGCAGTAAAGACACAACTTTATATATAGAGGATTTGACTTATGTCAATCAATAATATATAATTTCAATCAGATTTATATATTAGGGAGGCCTTTTACGTGAGAATATCAAAAAATCCAGAGGAAAGAAAAAGTGAACTCATGGATGCAGCTGAAAAGTTGTTTGCTACCGTTGGATATAATAAAACGTCGGTAAGTGATATAGTTAAGAAAATTTCTGTTGCACAGGGTACTTTTTATTACTATTTTAAATCTAAAGAAGATATATTTATAGCTATTTTTGCTAGAAAATCAGATATTATTTTTAGTAAAATAAAAAGAGAATTAGAAAATGAAAAGTCAAATGCAATGGATAAGTTAATAAAAGCAGTAAAAATATATATAGAGGGTAAAAGTAAAAAATCTGATATTGATGACAAACTTATTGAAGCACTTCATTTAGAAGAAAATGCAGGACTGCATTATAGAACCATTATTTATACTATAAAAACTCATCTTCCTTTATTTGCAGATATAATAAAGCAGGGAGTTAAAGAAGGATTATTTAATACAGAATATCCAGAGGCAGTAGCAGAACTTTTAATTACTCAAATTAATTTTACCCTTGATCCAGGAGTTTTTAGACTTGATATGGAAACAATGCTGAATAAATCTGAAGCATTAATCAATATTATAGAGAAAGTTTTGGAAGTACCTAAAGGAAGCTTTATAATATCACTTACAGGATTCTCTGATAATTAAAGGTGCATCAAAGGTAAGTGAAGTTGGATTATAAATTTTTCCATTAAGTAAGTCAGATATAAGTTTTATAGAACCTTCTGCCATTTTTTCAATAGGTATATCAACTATAGTTATGGAGGGATTGCTAAATTCAGTGTAGTCATTGTCAGTCATGCCTATAGCTATGAGTTCAATATCGTCAGGTACATTTATTTTTTCTTTGTTTAGTACGTTAATTACACCTAGAGCTATGCTGTCGGAATTGCAGAATAATGCTTTAGGTGTATTTTTTAATTTAAGAAACTCTTTTGCAGCATAGGCTCCTCCTTTTATAGAATTATCAGAGCCTATTATATAATCTTCCGATAGTTCAATTCCATAGTTTTTACAAGTTTCTATAAATCCTTTATTTCTATTAGCCATAGATAAATTTAAAGATTTTGTTAGTATAGCGCCAACTTTTTTATGGCCATTCTTATTAAATAAATCTGCAGCTATTTTTCCCATATTATAATTATTAACATTTACAGAAGAATATTTTTTAGAGAGTCTGTTAAATAATATTATAGGTAGATTTAGGGAAGTATTGTTTAGATACTCTAAATCACAATTTGATACATTAGCAATAATTGCAGCATCAAAGCTATTCTCACTCTGAATACCTTTTTCAAGATGAAGACAGTTGGTTTTATATGGGCAAATAACAACATTATAGTCATTATCTGATTTTGTAAGTTCACTATAAAGTCCTCTTAAAAAGCGAGACATTATATTAACACTAATGTCTGAAGACCAATATAATGCTATTGTAGGCTTACTACGAGAGTCTTTGCTTCTAAGCTTTCTAGCTGCAATATTTGGGTGATAATTTAATTTTTTTACAGCGTCCATAACTTTTTTTTGAGTTTTTTCTGATATATTTCGTTTTGCCGAATTACCATTTAAAACTATGGACACAGTACTTGGTGAAACACCAGATAATTTTGCAACATCCTTTATTGTAGACATTTTATCACCCATTTCTTTAAAATCTTATTATATATTTTTGCACATTTTTACCTAAAAGTAAATAATATTGACTTGGGTATAACGTTATACTAAAATTATAGTTAGTATTTAACGAAGGGGGCAAAACAATGAATTTTGTTAAAAATAAGTTAGTCGTAGTTGGTGCAGGTATGGTGGGATCAGCAGTTTTAAATTCTGTACTTTCACTTAATCTTTTATCAGAAGTTGTTATTGTAGATATAAATGATAAAAAAGCTCAAGGAGAAGCGCTTGATGCAAGTCATACCACTTCTTTTGCATATAGTCCTAATGTAAAGGTTAGGGCAGGAAGTTATGAAGACTGCAAGGATGCTCAGATAGTTGTTATAACAGCAGGACCAAGCTTAAAGCCAGATGATAAATTAGATAGACTAGTTCTTGCGGATACAAATGTTAAGGTTACTGATTCAATAATGAAAAATATAGTAAAGTACACTAAAGATGCAATTATAATTGTGGTAACAAATCCAGTTGATATTGCAACGTATTATTGTCAAAATAATTTTGATTATCCTAAGAATAAGATAATGGGTACAGGAACACTTCTTGATACTGCACGTATGAGAAAAATTATTGGAAAGAAATATAATGTGGACAGTAAAAATGTTCATGGTTATGTTCTTGGAGAGCATGGTGGTTCTTCATTTACATCCTGGAGCGATGTTAATATTGCAGGAATTCCTTTTGATAAATTAGATGATATTTTCAAAGTAGAAGCACACGCAGATAAAGAACAAATAGACACTGAAGTTAGAGATTCAGGAATCGAAGTTCTTAAACTTAAGGGATATACAAGTGCAGGCATTGCAATGAGCGTAAGTAGACTTGTAAAAGCAATACTTTTAAATGAACAAAGTATTCTTCCAGTTTCATCAACACTTGAAGGGGAATATGGTATAAGTGATGTAGCATTGAGTATACCATGCGTTATAACTTCTAATGGAATAGAAAATAAGCTTGAAATTCCATTAAGTGAAGATGAAATTGATAAGTTAAATAAAAGTGCTGATAGTTTAAAAGAAATAATAAAGGGACTTAAAGATAATAAATAGGTTAATATATATAAGAGCATGTATTTTTATAATATGTGCTCTTTGTTTTTATAATTTTTATTAAAAAGTGACTTAAGTAACTTTTTGAATTACTTAAAGGACTACAAGGTTGTACTAGAATTTTATAGAATATATTCATCGGAAATAAATTTGAGGAGGATAAAGTTATGGTAGAAGTTAAAGGGCTTACAAAGAAGTTTAAAAATATAACGGCCGTTGATAATATAAGTTTTGAGGTTAAAGAGGGAGAAATTGTTGGACTTCTTGGTGAAAATGGAGCAGGAAAAACCACAACTCTTAGAATGTTAGCTACAATGCTAAGGATAACAGAGGGCAAGGCAATTATAAATGGATATGATACTAAGAAGGAAGCTGATAAGGTAAGAGGGGAGATCGGAATACTTTTTGGAGGCGAGGTTGGAATTTATGACAGACTTACAGCAAGAGAAAATATTATGTATTTTGCAGAATTAAATGGAATGTCAAACAAAGTTGCTAAAGAAAGTATAGAAAATTTAACTAGAAGTCTTCAAATGGAGGAGTACATCGATAAGAGGGTGGGCAAATTTTCCAGAGGCATGAAGCAAAAGGTATCAATCGCAAGGTCAATAGTTCATAATCCTTCAGTAGTGCTTTTTGATGAACCAACTACAGGATTGGATGTCAGTGCTTCAAGAATTGTTCAAGACTTTATATTACATTGTAAAGAGGAAAATAAAGCGGTGGTTTTTTCTAGTCACAGTATGCCAGAGGTAGAAAAGCTTTGTGATAGAGTTATTATAATTCATAAAGGAAAAATAGTTGAGCAAGGAAATATTGAGGCACTTAAAAAGAAACACAATAACAATAATTTAGAAGAAGTATTTTTAGAGTTAATAAAGTAGGTAAGGGGGAGATAATATGAAAAATACTACAATGATAGTTTTTAAAAAGGAAATTAAGGATATATTTAGAGATAGAAAGACGATTATTTTCAGTATACTTGTGCCAATGCTTTTACTTCCGCTGATATCATTTTTTATGTCTAATGTGGTTAATAAGAGTGAGAAAAATGTAAAAGAAAACTTGAAAATTGCCATAGTGGATAAGGGAAGTAGTTCGCTTGGAGGTTATTTAAAGAAACAAAAAAATATAAAAATAGTTAAATCGAACAATATAAAAAGCGATGTTAAAGATGGAAAAATATTAGTAGCTGTAACTATTCCAAAGAATTTTGATGAGGAGCTAAAGAAAGATACTAATACAAAAATCACTTTAACCTATGATAATTCTAGTACAGATGCTATGACAGCCTATGATATTATTAATTCTTATGTAGATGGATATTCAAAGTCAATAGTGTCTATGAGGCTTACTAAAAGAAATATAAATCCAGAAGTATTAACACCAGTAAAAGTTAATGTAGATAAAACTCAAAAGGATAGTGGAGCAGGAGCACTTATGGTTACTATATTAGTACCACTTTTATTAATGTTATATAGTGCAACTGGAGTTGTCGGACCATCTGTTGACTTAGGAGCAGGAGAAAAAGAAAGAGGAACTCTTGAACCACTTCTTACAACTAAAGCAAGTAGACTTTCAATATTATGGGGAAAGATTTTAGCAATAAGTGTGGTTGGAATAATAATATCCCTAGCATCCCTTGTTGGTGTATGTATTACTATAAATCAAAAGGGTGGAATGTTTTCAAGTGGAAGTGGTATAAATTTAGGATTAGAGACTATAGTACTTATAATGATTCTTCCAATTATAACTACAATTGTTTTTGGAGCTATTGAACTTGCTATAAGTATTTATGCAAGATCCTTTAAGGAAGCTCAAACTTATCTAAGTCCTGTAACTATTATATCTATAGTTCTTGTTTATTTAGTAATGATGAAAGATCCTAAGAATATAGAAATGCTTTATTTCAATATACCAATAACAAATGCAACCTGTCTAATAAAAGAGTTTTTAGTAGGAATACACAATTACACTCATATAGCAATTACCTTTGGTTGGATGATTGTTTATTTAGTAGCTGCACTTTCCTTTGCAAGATATATGTTTAATAGGGAAGAAGTTATATTTAGATCATAAATTATAAGATCCCCGAAATTATTAATTTCGGGGATAATATTTAGACAAATGATTTAACTAGAGTATACAACATGATAATTGGTTTATATAAAAATCTTTCTAGATAAATCATTTGATTGCAAAGTTGTTTATAAATAATATGTGCAAATTTCAAAAATTAATTCATGAATTACTGAAAAATAAAACATGTATATAATGTAGAAATATTTAAATATTACATATATTTAATTTAATAGAGAATTTATATCTATTAATCCTGCACCTTGCTGCCATTTTGGAATTTTAAGAAGATTGCAAGATGTTTTTAATATAGAAACTGCATCTTTATAAGATAAGTCTGGAGATTTCTCGAATAATAAGGCTAAAGCAGCGCTTACATAGGCAGCACTACAAGATATTCCCGTATATTTAGTATACGGTTTTTTTAATTCTCTAGGGTATATTTTTCTGTCGTTTCTCTCTGATATATAGCTATCATCGCAATTAAGTGAATTTAAATCTGTGCAAGGAGCACATAAATTTGGTTTTTCTAGCGCTGTAAGTGGGCCTGAAGCGGAGTAAGTATAAGATTTAAAACCTGAATGAATATTTATTCCGGACACTGTTACACAATGAGGCAAGGCTGCTATGGAACGTATGGAACTTTTAGTATTTTTATTACTTCCGCTTGGTAAAACAATAACTATATTTTTATCAGCCGCTGTTTTGAAGGTTTGTGAAAACATAGATAACAAAAATGAATTTTGAAAAAATCCCTCAAAGGGTAGACAAATTATTTTTATATTATGTTCACTACTTTCGTTTATTAAAATCTCTAATGCTGATAGCACTGAAGAAGTATACGCTCTACCGTTTTTTTCAAAAGCTTTTATCATGTATAATTTTGAATTATAGGCAAGTCCTTTAATGTCGCCTTTAGAACTTTTACCACTTCCAGCTATAAGCCCACTCATAAAGGTACCATGTCCGTTATCGTCATAAGGGTAATTTAGTCCATTTATTAAATCAACAAAGTTATCTATTTTAGGCATAGGGTATTTAAGGTCATAATGAGGATACACACCAGTATCAACAATACCAACACATACGCCTCTTCCAGAAAAGGTTGTGCTATTTTTTAAGCTAGAAGTGTAGTTTGAGGAAGATTCTGAGGCACATATAAAACAAAAATCATCAATGGTTATATAGTCAACCTCTGGATACTCTATAAGCCTTTTTATTGCATTTGAAGATATATCAGCAGATATACAATTATTAAGCTTTACAGAGTGAAAAATTGTACTTTTGTAGGATTTTAGTCTAGAAAGTATTCTATCTTGAAACTTTTTGCAGTGAACTATAACTCTTATGGATTTGTAAGTATTTTCATCAAGTATAGTTTTAAGGTTTGGATCTAATTTGTGTTTTAAAGATAACATAGTATTTCCTCAATAAAGTGCTATACTATATTATATTAACAAATTAAATAAATGACATTGTTTATTTGAATTTATAAAGCGAATGAAATATAATTAAGGGGAAATTACATAAGAAAGGGGAAGGATATAGGTGCCATTAATAGACTATAAATGTTCAAATTGTGGAAATCAATTTTTTGAGATAGTAAGCAGTCCTGATGAAAAAGCTAAATGCCCAGAGTGTGGTAGTGAGGATTCAGAAAGAATATATAAAGGTAAGTTTTACGGAAAAAATGGAGGCAATTGTACGGGAAACTGTGCTTCATGCGGAGGATGTCATTAGAAATTTAAAGCTAAACTTATTAATAACACTGTATAAGTTTAGCTTTTTAATTATCCCTTTATCTTAAAGAATATTATGCCTGCTAGCATAAGGATAACCCCTATGATTTTTGTTGTGCCAAAAGTAATTTTATCAGTATCAAATAAACCCAAAAGGTCAATTAAGGCAGCAGACAATAATTGAGCAACTAATATTACACTAATAGAGTAGGTAGGACCCAGGGAAGATACTCCCATCATAACAGTAAAAATAATTGCAGCACCAAGTATTCCACCTGTTAAATATAATTTATTAGCAGTCATAATCTGCTTGAAGTTACCATTTCCATATATTAAACAAATCACAAGAGTTACTAAAAGAGCTGTGCCTTGAACCCATGCATTCGTTTCCCATAAGCCTATTTTTTCACTAAGTCGAGTATTGAAAATTCCCTGAAGACTCATGCAAATACCAGAGATTATAGAGCATATAATGCCAATCATAAAAAATCACCTCAAGTATATTTTTACCTAAGGTGATTAAATTTATTATATCAAAGTAGTTTTTTTAAATCATTTATGTTTGTAATTGGATGTTTACAAGAGAAATTCTCGCATATATAAACAGTTGGTTTATTATCTATGGTAATATAATCAGAAATAAAACTACAGGTATTCTCTAAAGATTTATCACCTTTTATATAGTAAATAAATGTTGAAAGAGGATTATATTTTTCATTAATTATGTTAAGAAATTCCTTTGATTTACTATCATCACAGGATGAAACTAGAACAATTTCCTTGGATTTATTTTGTAAAAATAATATTGAAAGCAAAGAAAAAGAATATTGGATAGGAAAGTCTTCTATTTCCTCATTAAAAGCTTCAAGTAATTCTAAACACTTATTTTCTAAATCATAATTTCCTGTTAATCTAGATAATCTTATAAGATTTAAAGCAGCAGTAGAATTTCCTGATGGTAGTGCTCCATCATATATCTCTTTTGGTCTTAGTATCAATTTTTCACTATCAGTTCCGTAAAGGAAAAGTCCTTTATTCTTTTCATCCCAAAAGTACTTTATCATATCATCATTTAATTTTATAGCCATTTCTATATATTTTGCTTTATGAGTAGCTTCATAAAGCTCTATTAATCCCCATATAAAAAAAGTGTAGTCTGTTAAATAACCTTTTATATCAGCTCTGCCGTTACGATAACTTGATAGAAGTCTTCCATCTTCATTAATTAAGTTATTAAATATAAAATTTGTTGCTTTTTCAGCTGCGTTAATATAGGTCATATTTTTGAAGCTTTTTCCACCAAAAGCCATAGCTGCAATCATTAATCCATTCCAAGAGGTTAAAATCTTATCGTCCTTATGAGGATGAACTCTTTTTTCTCTGTACTCAAATAGCTTATTTCTACAATTATTTAAAAAATCTTTTTCCAATTCTACATCAGAGGAATTAATTAAATTTAGTATGTTTTTTCCTTCAAAGTTACCTTTATTTGTTACATTGAAATGTTTTGAAAATTTCTCACCAGCCTCTTTTCCAAGGATGCTAATTATTTCATCTTTAGACCATACATAAAATTTGCCTTCAATTCCTTCTGAATCGGCATCTTCACCGCAGTAAAATCCACCTTCATTGGAAGTCATATCCCTTAATATGTAGGTAAATATCTCTTCCGCAATATTTTTGTACTTATTATTATTTGTTATTTTAAAGGCTTCAATATAAGCATAAACTAAAAGTGCATTATCATACAGCATTTTTTCAAAGTGAGGGACAAGCCAAGTATCATCTACAGAATATCTACTAAAACCATAGCCAATATGATCATATATTCCGCCGCTATACATTGAATCTAAAGTTTTAAGTGCAATATTAAGAGCGGTTTTATTATTTGATAGATAGGAGTATCTCATTAAAAAAATTAAATTATGTGGAATTGGAAATTTTGGAGCAGATCCTAAACCTCCATGTATATCATCAAAATGTTCTTCAAATAGAGAAAAAGCTTCATTTAAAATTTCGGTTGATAGCTTTTTTGAAGTAGTTTGATGATGTGCATTTAGAGTAGCTACAATTTTATTTCCTATAGTTAACAGTTCTGTTTTGTTTTGAGTCCACTGATAAGCTATAGTTTCTAAAATACTTATCAGTCCTTCCATATGCATGTTGTCATTTTTAGGTATATAGGTTGCTGCAAAAAACGGTTTTTGCTCAGGTGTCATTATTATGGTTAGTGGCCACCCCCCACTACCTGTAAGAGATGAACATACTTTCATATAAATTTCATCTATATCAGGCCTTTCCTCTCTGTCTACTTTAATTGAGATGAAATTTCTATTTAAAATTTTAGCTACATCATCATCTTCAAAGCTTTCTTTTTCCATTACATGACACCAATGGCAAGTACTGTAGCCTATACTAAGAAATATTGGTTTGTTTTCTGATTTTGCTTTTGAAAATGCTTCATCACACCAAGGGAACCAATTTACTGGATTATGGGCATGTTGTAGTAAATAAGGAGATTTTTCATTAATCAATTTATTACATTGTATATTAGCTAACACGCTTATATCATCTTCCTTTCACTATAAAATATTTATCTTTTATTATTTGTTATTAGCTTATTAAATATTACATGTAATAAAGAAACCTTATTTTAATTATTAATATGATGCCAATTTTCAATTATTGGAATTATGGAAAAGGAGTATGGTTTTTGGGTAGGATTTAGCTTTAATTATTTTGCCATGAATCTTTTGGGTATTAGTAAGAAAAAAGGAGATTTGAAAAATTTAAATAAATATAAAAAGGGATGATTATAATAAGTTTGTATGCATATTAAAATATTATTTGTAAATGAATTGTCTATTTATGAGAGTATTATAAGATAGGGGGGTACAAAGAGCTATAAACGTATGAATTATAAATTGAAAGTCCTTAGGTATATAAAAAAATGGCGATTTTTCTGCAATTATTAATATGTAAGATAGTCTTGCAGAAAAATCCCTCGTAATTATCTCAAATAATAAAATTACATTTGCCTTATAAGTTCAGTTTTCTCTATATATTCATTTTCAATTTCAGAGTCATCAAAGCCTAAATTCTTACCTAGATTTATGAAATCTTGAAAAAGAGTTATATAGTTATCTTTTGAAGAGCATATTACAAAATCATTTATATCGATGAATAGACCTAAAAATTGGTCAACCATATTGGGAGAGAAGCTTGAATCAGGCAAATTAAATTCAATATACTCCTTATCGAGGCCGATACTTAGAATAAAATGCAAACAATTTATGTATTCTTTTAAAATTGCATTTCTTTCGCATTGAACTTCATTATTCCAATAATTAAAACATCGAGTTTTACCTGCAAGTTCACCAAATTGCACTTGAAGAGCTAAGGTTTTTTGTGAATATAGATTTTCATTAGATAAATTTCTTTGATTTATTAGTGTTTTGTCTAAATTTTTTTGTAAATGAAAAAGCTTATTTAAATTCATGAAAATGAGCCGCCTTTCTTTTACTCTTAGTATACTTATTATTTTATATTAAAGTTGAAAATAAGAAAAGCACTCCTAAACGATTACAATAAAAAACTTTTAAAATTGTTTGAAATTTATAAAAAGGGAAACAAAAATAAAAGGCACATAAACATAACAATATATTAAAATATTTTCACGTTTATATACCTTTATAATTATAATCAAATGAGGAGAATATTAAAAATCTCTAAGTTGATATTTTTTTACTAAATACATTTTTCTATGTCCTGCCATTTTACAAAGATCAAAACTTTCAATTTTTAAAAACGAGTAGTTTTTTTCTGGAATAGTTTCTAAAGTAGCAGCAGATTCTTGTTCTAGAATGTTCTTAAGTTGATAGTTCCCATTAGCAAGAGGAATAAATAAGTTATATTCCTTATGGGGCATTGAAAACTTAAAACCTCCGTAGTGAAGCTTTTCGTTAGTATTTCTAATTATTCTATTTATGTAACCTTTGTTTTCAACCTTTAAAGATACCATTTTACTTGATGAATTATATGCTAAATGTATTTTGTCTATTTGTACTTTGAACTTCTTATATATAGAGAGTTCATCTTTTATGATTGAGTCTAATTTATCAAGATTGGGTTCATCTAGCATCTGAAGAGAAACGTGAAGGTTTGGAATTCTTTTATATAATTTATACTTTTTACAGGCATTCCTTTGGATGGTTTCAACGTTTAAATAAGAGTCTTTTGTAAATGAAGCAATTAAACAATATTTCATCAGTATCCTCCACAATAAAATAAACTATAGTCTAAAAAATTTCTAATTACTATTATAACATACATAATAATAATTTGCTTAGAATAAAATCTACATTTTTTGCAATAATAATTTTGTACTAAAATTTTAAGGAGGGATTTTTCATGGATCACAATTCAAGTATAGGATGTAATGTTTCAGAGTGTAAATTTCATTGTAAGGATGACAATTACTGTACATTAGATCAAATAAAGGTAGTTAAGCATAGTAGCAGAGCTCAAGAGGTTGAGCATACAGATTGTGGAAGCTTTAAAGTAGAAGGTTAGTATAAAAATAAAACTCTTATAAAATATAGTAAAAGTGTATAAAAAAGTTACCCAAAAGTGTTAAAAAATGAGGGTAACTTTTCTTATTGATGTTAAATAATTGTAATTATATAAAAAATACATATAATGTTTTAAAATATTAAACAAGTATGATATAATATACTTTGTGATTGTGGGCAAAGAAATTTAACGAAAAGTTTACATAGATAAAAAAATTAATAAGGATGGATATTGTAATGGACAAGTTAGTTGTTAATGGAGGTAATTCTCTCTTTGGGAGTGTTGAAATCGGAGGAGCCAAAAACGCTGCAGTAGCTATACTTCCAGCAGCGATAATGGCAAGCCAAGGAATTAGTTGTATTGATAACATACCAGATATTCAAGACATTCAGCGTCTTGAAAGAATAATAACTAGTTTAGGCTGCAAAGTAAAGAGAGTGAAAAATACTCTTGAAATAGATAGTACTAGTGTTACTAGTGTAGATGCAGATACTGAAGATGGAAGCAAAATGAGAGCATCATACTATCTTATAGGTGCGTTACTTGGAAGATTTGGAAAAGCAAAAGTAGGTCTTCCTGGAGGCTGTCCTATAGGAGTTAGACCTATAGATCAGCATATTAAAGGATTTGAAGCGCTTGGTGCAACTGTAAAAATAGTTCATGGAACATTAGAAGCAGAAGCAGAAAAGCTTGTAGGAACTAATATATATTTTGATGTAGTTAGTGTAGGTGCAACTATAAATTTAATGCTTGCGTCTGTTTTTGCAGAGGGAACTACTGTGCTTGAAAACGCAGCAAAAGAGCCTCATATAGTTGATGTAGCCAATTTTTTAAATAGTATGGGAGCAAATATAAAAGGAGCAGGTACAGATGTTATAAGAATAGCTGGAGTTGAAAAACTTAAGGGCTGTAATTATAGTGTTATACCTGATCAGATAGAAGCAGCTACGTATATGATAGCAACAGCTGCATGTGGTGGATGTGTAACAGTTAAAAATGTAATACCAAAACACCTTGAGTCTATTTCTGCGAAGTTGATAGAAATGGGAGCAGATGTAAAAGAAGGAGACGATTATGTAACAGTAGAGTCACATAAGAATCTTAAGGGAGTTAATATAAAAACTCTTCCTTACCCAGGTTTCCCAACAGATGCTCAACAGCCAATGAGTACGTTACTTTCTATTTCAAAAGGTAGAAGTATAGTTAATGAAAGCATATGGGAAAGCAGACTTAAACATGTGGATGAGCTTAAAAAGATGGGTGCTAACATAAAGGTAGAAGGAACAGTGGCAATAATAGACGGAGTTGAAAAGCTTACAGGTGCTAATGTTAAGGCTACAGATTTAAGAGCTGGAGCAGCTATGGTAATTGCAGCATTAGCAGCAGAAGGTGTAAGTGAAGTGTCATGTATAGAACACATAGACAGAGGATACCCTCATATAGAGGATAAGTTTAGGGAACTCGGAGCGAATATAAGAAGAGAAAAAATATAAAGGACAATCATTGTCTAAGGTAGAGGATAATTATGAAATTTTGTTCACTTTATAGTGGAAGCAGTGGTAATAGTATATTTGTTGCGTCTGATAACTCGAAAGTACTTATAGATGCAGGACTTTCAGGAAAAAGCATAGAGAAGGCTTTAAAGGAAATAAATGAAGATCCGCATGATATAGATGGTATTTTTATAACCCATGAGCATTCGGATCATATAAAGGGTGTAGGAGTGCTATCAAGAAAGTACAATATACCCATATATGCAAATGAGCTTACATGGAAAGCAATGATAAATAACATAGGAAAAATAAAGGACGATAATATAAAGATACTATCGCAAGATTACATAGAGATAAAAGACATGAATGTTTTTAATTATAAGATACCTCATGATGCAGCTGCGCCATGTGGATATAAGGTTATAAGTAATACCAAATCAGTTTGCGTAGCAACAGATTTAGGGTATTTTTCCGAAGAAGTAAAAGCTACAATAAGTGATGCAGACGTAATTCTTCTAGAAAGTAATCATGATGTGGAAATGCTTAAATTTGGGCCATATCCATATCCGTTAAAAAGAAGAATTTTAAGTAATGTGGGTCATTTATCAAATGAAGATTGTGGTAAAGCTATTGTGGATATAGCTAAAAAAGGCAAGAAAAAAATTATCCTAGGGCATTTAAGTAAAACTAATAATTATCCTGATTTAGCATATAAAACAGTTGTTAATGAACTTAATGAAAACGGCATAGAAATAGATGGAGATATTTCTATTAGTATGGCAAAACGTGATATGCCTAGTAATTATATCGAATTCTAAGGTGGGTAGCTTTAACAAAATATTATCCTTTTTAGTAAAAAATATTAATAAATAGTGATGATATTAGCATTTTATATGGAAAATATGACATATTTAAACCTAGAAACAAGAAGCGTGTAAAATACTCAAAGAAGTTGACTAAATACTCAAAAACAAGTAAAAAATAATAAATCTTGGTTTCTATGTAAATTGAAAAGATTTGGAATTGTTATTATAATAATAGTAATATTAAGTCAAAAGGAGAATTAATTATGAGTTTATACAAAGATTGGACAGATAGAGTTGTGGATTATGTTAAACATAAAGGAGAAGCAGCGTTCTGGAAAGATTACGGCGAAGTAGAAGGTAATATATATAAAAAGCTTCTTGCAAGTCATAAAAAAGAAGTAGAAGGAACTATTGAAGCATTAGCTGCTGAATATGGTTCAGATTCAATATTTTTTATGGGTTTTCTTGATGGGATAAATGAAAGTATAAAAGAACCTTTAGATCTTGAAAAGCTAGAGGTAACTTCAAATATAAAATTCGAAATTGATTATGAAAAATTATATTTCAATATGTTAGAAGCAAAAGCAGAGTATTTATATGAGCTTCCTCAATGGGAAGGAATCTTCTCAAAGGAAAAGAGAAAAGAAATAAAAGACAGCTGGAAGAACTCTAAAACATACGTAAATAAAAACAAGGTTGGAAGAAATGATCCATGCCCATGCGGAAGTGGAAAGAAATATAAGAATTGTTGCGGAAAAAATTAGTACATAGTTAAATTTAAATGAAAAATTAGTATATATAAAAAGTGATAGATTTTTAGTCTATCACTTTTTGAGTATGTATAGTAAGGAGTCAGAGATGAATATAACACTTATAACAGTAGGAAAACTTAAGGAGAAATATTTAAAAGATGCAGTAAATGAGTATGCCAAAAGACTTCAAAAGTATTGCAAATTAAACATTATAGAACTTCAAGATGAAAAAACTCCAGATAGAGCCTCTGAAAAGGAAGAATTGCTTATAAAGGAAAAGGAAGGCGAGAAAATACTTTCTTCTATAAAGGACAATTCTTACGTTGTTGCTATGGATTTAAAGGGTAAGATGTTTTCGTCAGAAGAGTTCTCTAGTTTTATAGATGACTTAGGGGTAAGAGGAAATAGCAATATTGATTTTGTAATAGGTGGATCGCTTGGGCTTTCTGAGGCTGTTTTAAAAAGAGCAAATTATAAATTGTGTTTTTCAAAAATGACTTTTCCTCATCAGCTTTTTAGGGTTATGCTTTTAGAGCAGGTTTACAGGGCATTTAGGATTAGTAGGGGAGAACCATACCATAAGTAGACGTGAATTAATTTTTTCTCAGTACGTTAAAAAAAGCTTATAAACCTAAAATTGAAATTTCAAGAAAACTAATAACTTTAAATAACTCGCATACGCTCAGACAGATTTAAAGTTCTAAGCCTTCATGAAATTACAATTAAGATTTATTAAGCTTTTTTTAAATGCACATTCGAAAAATTCAATTCACTGGAGAGATGGTTGTATGAAGGGTGAGGTTGTAAGGGGAAAGTATATGGAGAGAGGGACTGTTCGCTCATTGCATTCGCGGAGGCGTGAACTGGGTGAGAGAATAAACTTCGAGGAAAGATAATAACTTTAAATAACTCGCATACGCTCAGACAGATTTAAAGTTCTAAGCCTTCATGAAATTACAATTAAGATTTATTAAGCTTTTTTTAAATGCACATTCGAAAAATTCAATTCACTGGAGAGATGGTTGTATGAAGGGTGAGGTTGTAAGGGGAAAGTATATGGAGAGAGGGACTGTTCGCTCATTGCATTCGCGGAGGCGTGAACTGGGTGAGAGAATAAACTTCGAGGAAAGATAATAACTTTAAATAACTCGCATACGCTCAGACAGATTTAAAGTTCTAAGCCTTCATGAAATTGCAATTAAGATTTATTAAGCTTTTTTTAAATGCACATTCGAAAAATTCAATTCACTGGAGAGATGGTTGTATGGGGGATGAGGTTGTAATGGGAAAAGTATATGTAGAGAGGGACTGTTCTCTCATTGCATTCGAGAAGGCGTGGACTGGGTGAGAGAATAAACTTCAAGGGAAGATAACAACTTTAAATAACTCGCTGCCCGTAACAGATTTAAAGTTCTAAGCCTTCATGAAATTACAATTAAGATTTATTAAGCTTTTTTTAAATGCACATTGGAAAAATTAATTCACTAGAGAGATGGTTGTATGAGGGATTGAGGTACTGTTCTCTCATTGCATTCGAGAAGGCGTGGATTGGGTGAGAGAATAAGCTAAGCTTCAAGGGAAGATAATAACTTTAAATAACTCGCTGCCCGTAACAGCTTTAAAGTTTTAAGCTCTCATGAAATTACAATTAAGATTTATTAAGCTTTTTTTAAATGTACATTCGGAAAATTCAATTCACTAGAGAGATGGTTGTATGAGGGGTGAGTTTGTAAGGTAGATAATAAAAGGCTATCCCTTACAACTGATACGGTGATCCGTATTATGTAAAAGGTATTAAACCCAATATGTCTTGTAGGCATAATAAAACATTCATGCAAGGTGATGGTTATTGTGAATACTTAATAACTGCTGAAGGTTAATATTTTTTGATTTAAGTATTCAAGAGTAGTGTGGAAAATTAGTAATTAAAGAATAAAGGGGTAATAAATTATGGTAAAGCCAATTGTAAAAGATATATTATTTTTAGGGCAAAAATCAGAGGAGACTACTAAAAATGATATATCAGTAGTTGATGATTTAATGGATACATTAAGAGCAAACTTAGAGATTTGTGTTGGGCTCGCTGGTAATATGATTGGAGTAAAAAAGCGTATATTGGTATTTGCGATAGGAAACTTTATTGTGCCTATGATAAATCCAGTTATATTAAAGAAAGAAAAGCCTTATGAAATAGAAGAGAGTTGTTTATCTTTAATTGGTTTTAGAAAAACAAAGAGATATGAAATGATAGAAGTGGAGTATCTTGATAGAAACTTTAAGAAGCAAAAACAAGTGTTTACTGGATTTACAGCACAAATAATTCAACATGAAATGGATCATTTTGAGGGGATAATAATCTAAGTGAATGGTTAAAACTTGAAGTTAAAATAATATTAATTATATTGTATATAGGGAAACATGGAATTATTTGTTTATGGTAAGGTGAACCATATCATAAATAAAGTAGACTTCTTTAAAACCGTTGATATCAATAGTTTTAAAGACAAGAATGTTTAAAGTCATAGCATAAACTAAATAAATTATATACTAAATAGTAGTGCCATTTTTTACAGGCAACTACTATTTAGTACTTCTTGTTAATAAATGTAAAACATTAAATATTCACTATCTCCATTTTGAAGCAAATAACTATTAAAATCCTTATGCCATTCGGCAAACCAAGTTCGCATGCGTTTAACCTTTTCTATATCATCAACGTCTATTTTACCTGTAAGATTAGAACCCTTCTTATTAAGTAAGGAGATTAAAGCTACATTTCCTTGAATTTCATATTTGTTTTCTACGTTTTTATAGTTCGTATTTATAAAAAGCACCTATTTCGCTATATATTAATTGGATTAAAGAGTTCCATCTACCTTATATTTTTTAAGTAGTTTGATTACATAACTTAAGGTGTGAAAAGATCTATTTTGTTGAACTGCAATGATATTTAAACCTTTGATTAACGTTGCTTCATCAAAGATATTTAATAAAATCATTAAACTTAATGGGTTGAAGGTTCCCTCTTTTGTATCAAGAACTCTTGCCTTTTTTACATATTCATTTTTCATTACGGTTTCAACAGCCTTTGCAAGTTCTGCACTAATTTCTAATTGAGGCATTTCATGAAAAATTTTAATATTTGGATTTTTAGAATCTAAATTTCTAGCTTTCTCAATATCAGTGGATAAAAATATAGTATTGTTAAATTTGGCATCTTTAAAATTAACTCCATCTAAATTTGCGGAGTCGAATATAGTATTTTCAAATACAGCATTGCTCATACTGCTCCCTTTTAAATTTGTGCCAATGAATTCTGACCATCTAAAAGTACACTTAAAAAAACCACATGACTTAAAATGCGCACCCCTAAAACTTACATAATCAAAATTTGAATTTGAAAAGTTGGTATTATAGCAATTGCTTCTCTGAAGATTTTGATACATAAAGTTCTTATCTTTCTTCTCTATATTATTGTAATGAAAGTTCCCCTTAACACTTTGATTCCTAGCCATTTCTACTGTTACCTCCATGGCAAATTTATTTTTGCCTTTTATTATTTTAATATACAAACTTTTAGTGATCCATTTTAAGTACCTACCAATGTTCTATTCATTATAATTGGTAAAGTCAGCATATTTTGAAATCTAGATATAATTATATACTATCTTTATAAATAAACAAAATAAATATGCACTTAAACAAATACTTTTGTAGCCACAAGGGCATTACTTGCGGCAACACAGCTTCAATTTGCACCAATATTTGTAGAGAGATAAAGTGTTTAAAAATTCACTTGCAGTAGTTACGGAAAACCATACAATAAGTGAATTGATTTTTTCTCAGTACGTTAAAAAAAGCTTATAAATCTAGAATTGAAATTTCAAGAAAACTAAGAACTTTAAATAACTCGCTGCCCGTAACAGATTTAAAGTTCTAAGCCTTCATGAAATTACAATTAAGATTTATTAAGCTTTTTTTAAATGCACATTCGAAAAATTTAATTCACTGGAGAGATGGTTGTATGAGGGATTGAGGTTTTAAGGGGGAAACTATATGGAGAGAGGGACTGTTCTCTCATTGCATTCGAGAAGGCGTGAACTGGGGATTTAATGATGTATTTAAATAGTTGGGTTATCTTATAAAGGATAATTTTTATGCTGTTGTTATAGATTTAAAAGGTTAGAAGGATTCGCTAGTTTTATAGATGATTTAGGTATAAGAGGAAACAGCAATATTGATTTTGTCATAGGAGAATTACTTGGGCTTTCTGATGCTGTTTTAAAAAGAGCAAACCATAAGTTGTGTTTTTCAAAAATGACTTTTCCTCATCAGCTTTTAGGGTTATGCTTTTAGATCAGGTTTACAGGGCATTTAGGATTAGTAGGGGAGAACCATACCACAAATGACGTAAATTGATTTTTTCTCAGTACGTTAAAAAAAGCTTATAAATCTAGAATTGAAATTTCAAGAAAACTAAGAACTTTAAATAACTCGCATACGCTCAGACAGATTTAAAGTTCTAAGCCTTCATGAAATTACAATTAAGATTTATTAAGCTTTTTTTAAATGCACATTCGAAAAATTAATTCACTAGAGAGATGGTTGTATGAGGGATTGAGGTACTGTTCTCTCATTGCATTCGAGAAGGCGTGGATTGGGTGAGAGAATAAGCTAAGCTTCGAAGGAAGATAATAACTTTAAATAACTGGCATACGTTCAGATAGATTTAAAGTTCTGGAGCTTCTAAAAATTATAATTAAGATTTAGTAAGCCTTTTTTAAATGCACATTCGAAAAATTTAATTCACTGGAGAGATGGTTGTATGAGGAGTTGAGGTTGTAAGGTGGATAATAAAAGGATATCCCTTACAACTGATACGGTGATCCGTATTATGTAAAAGGTATTAAACCCAATATGTCTTGTAGGCATAATAAAACATTCATGCAAGGTGATGGTTATTGTGAATACTTAATAACTGCTGAAGGTTAATATTTTTTGATTTAAGTATTCAAGAGTAGTGTGGAAAATTAGTAATTAAAGAATAAAGGGGTAATAAAATATGGTAAAGCCAATTGTAAAAGATATATTATTTTTAGGGCAAAAATCAGAGGAGACTACTAAAAATGATATATCAGTAGTTGATGATTTAATGGATACATTAAGAGCAAACTTAGAGATTTGTGTTGGGCTCGCTGGTAATATGATTGGAGTAAAAAAGCGTATATTGGTATTTGCGATAGGAAACTTTATTGTGCCTATGATAAATCCAGTTATATTAAAGAAAGAAAAGCCTCATGAAATAGAAGAGAGTTGTTTATCTTTAATTGGTTTTAGAAAAACAAAGAGATATGAAATGATAGAAGTGGAGTATCTTGATAGAAACTTTAAGAAGCAAAAACAAGTGTTTACTGGATTTACAGCACAAATAATTCAACATGAAATGGATCATTTTGAGGGGATAATAATCTAAGTGAATGGTTAAAACTTGAAGTTAAAATAATATTAATTATATTGTATATAGGGAAACATGGAATTATTTATTTATGGTAAAGTGAATGATATATAGTTTTTAAATCTTTTGCAAATTCCTTTTTATCTTTATCAGCAACATACTTTAATGTATTTCTTACTTGATGAACTATACAAAGTTGATATTCAGTATTTGGAAAAGCTGTTGATATAGACTCCCTTATTCCTGTAAGACCATCTGCACAAAGGATAAGAATAATCTTGAACACCTCTATTTTTTAATTCATTGAGAGTACTAAGCCAATATTTACTGTTTTCATTTTCTCCAATATTTATAGAAAGCACTTCTTTTCTGCCTTCATTATTTATCCTAAGAATAATGTAAGCTGCAAGTTTACGTATAATGTTATTTTCCCTTACGGAAAAATGAACTGCATCAATGAAAACAATTGGATATACTGTAGATAACGGTCTATGTTGCCATGCTTCTATTTTAGGAAGAAGTTTATTTGTTATATTTGAAACCATTCCTTCACTAACTTCAAACCCATATATGTCTTCAATTTGTTCTGAAATTTGCCTGGTACTTAATTCTTTAGAATACATAGAAATGATTTTTTCTTCTATACTAGAAATATCTTTCTGGTGTTTTTGTACTACTTTAGATTCAAAAGAACTTTCTCTATCGTGTGGTACATCTATAGTCATCTCACCATAGTTACTTCGAATCCTTTTTCATTTCTTGAGTTTGTAGTTTCAGCTCGTTCATATGGCTCATAGCCTAAATGCGCGTCCATTTCACCTTCATTCATTAGTTTTACCTTATAAATATCTTTTTTCTTGCTATAATAAAAGGCCTCCTATGATTTTTATTTTCCCATAGAAAGCCTTATGATTTTTATTTACAGACTTTTTTTCACACGCTCCTAGGCGAATCCATTATTTTTAGGATTCGCCTTCTTTTCCTCTACAACTAACATCTTACGTTAGTTAAATAATATAAAAAAAGTAGAAAGCAGATATTTGTATCTGTTTTTCTATTCTTTTACGAACTTGTTATTAATTATTGTTGTTTTGTTTCATGATGAAGTGGTGGTGGAACTAGCCAACCTTTATCTTTCATGATTTGTAATAATGCTGCTCCATCTTTTGCTTTTTTTGCACCCATTTGGCCAAATAATAATCCAACATCTTCACGAATTGATTGACTCATTCCTTGACTACTTGCTACAACACCTGATGCTATATCAGCAGCTACTATATAAGCTATTTGTGCATCTTGCAATCTCGCTCCAACTGGAATTTGTTCAAGGTCTGCTTCAGGTCGTTCTGCTGGTGTGGGTGGAACCGCGATATCGTTATGCTGTAATATTTCTTCTATTTCTTTTATTGATGGTTTGATTGATGATTTAATTACTTGTTTTAAAAATGCTTTTAACTCTTGGTCACCAGTATGATTAATAAAAACTTGATAATTGTCTAATGCACCTTTTGCAACTGATAAAGAGCTCCATAGTCCAAATACTTCTCCATAATGTAGAGGCTCATCTTGAGGATTTCCACTTAAAATTCCCATAATAATATTACTTCCTTTCGTTATTAGATTCATACAACTCTCCTTGTCTTTGAATAATCACAAAACTATTATTTGACTAATAGTAGATTTTATACATATGATGTGGTAGAAGAATTGTTAATTATGGGAGAGAAAGTAAGTAGTAGTAACTACCAAGATGCAGAAGATAAACAAACTGTTTAATAATCGGGTTAAATCGATATTCTTTGATTTTACAGATATTAATACCTTTTACAAAGCACTAAAAGATGTAGGTAGAGTATTTCTTATGGGTACTACACATGTTGGAAAACCAAAAAAGTTATTTTTATGGGGGCAACATGACTATTGAAGTATTATGGAAAAGAATAAAGAATTCGAAAAAATCAATTCACTGGAGAGATAGATGTATGAGGGATTGAGGTTGTAAGGGGAAAGTTAAATGGAGAGATGGACTGTTCTCACATTGCATTCGAGAAGGCGTGAACTGGGTGAGAAGATGGAAGCTTAAAGAAACTAATAACTTTAAATAAATTGTATACACTCAGACAGATTTAAAGTTCTGGGGATTCTTCTTCAGTTTTTGCTATAACAATATAGCAAAAGTATATTATTAGATAATCTTGGAGTTGATATATTTGAGAGTATATAATATTAATTAAGAAAATAGTGTTATTGAAATTGAAAGGAAAGATGTATATGGAAGGTGATTATACTATTGGGGATTTGGTAAAGAAGTTAAACATAAATAAGGAGACTATAAGGTACTATGAAAAAATCGGCTTACTTTCTGAGCCTAAAAAGAATGCAAACGGATATAGAATATATTCAGAAAAAGATATAGAGATGATTAGATTTATATGTATAATTAAAAATTTTGGTTTCTCGTTGAGGGAAATAAGTATATTAATACACGACGAAATATTATGTGGAAATATTGAAGATATCAAAAGGATTGTTGAAGGTAAAATAAATGAATTAAGTGTAAAAATAAATAAATTAGAAGAAACTAAGAAGCTACTTGAAAAAGTTAAGAGAAGTTTATTATCAAAAGATATGGAAGGTTGTAAAGACATGGAGATTTATTTGAAGAAATAGTCTTGACTGTGTACCATAGTACTTAGTCTATAATACCATTAGAGACCAGAATATCCGTTTTAGAAAAAGTAATTTTTTAAATACGATAAGGTGAAAATTACTTGAAAATATTAATAAAAGGAGAGGCTTTTATGGTAATAGATAAGGATACAATACTATATTATTCAGGAACAGGTAATAGTTTTCAAGTAGCTAAGGATATAAATAGTGAACTAAGAGGATTTAAGTTATGTAATATATCTTCAATTATTACAGAAGAGAAAATAAAAATTGAAGGGAAAGTACTTGGAATAGTTTTCCCAGTAGTTTATGCACGGTTACCATTGATATTAGAAAGATTCTTAGAAAAGCTAGAAATTACTAAAGATATATATGTTTTTGCAGTAGCAACCCATGGAGGAGCTCCTGCTGAAGTATTAATTAAATTGAGAAAAGCATTAAAAAATAAAGGTATAGTATTAAATTCAGGCTTTTTAATCCATATGCCAGGAAACAATATTTTCGCATATGGGGCAAATTCTATTAAAAAACAAAACAAGGCTTTTGAAAGGGAAAAGAAAAGAATAAAGAAGATAGCTCATTTAGTTAGTGAAAGAAAAAACTGCAAATGTGAATTAAGTAAAATAATGATTGATACATTAATCGATAGAGTTTTTATTAATATGACAGATAAGATAGTAGGAAATCTTCATTTAAGGGATGAAGATTTTTGGGTTAATGATAATTGTAATAGTTGTAAATTATGTGAAAGAATTTGCCCAGTTAATAACATAGAATTTATTACTGATAAACCAATATGGAATCATAATTGTGAGCAATGTGCAGCTTGTATTCAATATTGCCCTAAGCAAGCCATTCAATGGAGAAATAAAACTTCTAAAAGAAGGCGCTATAAAAATCCTAATATTAATGTGATTGAGATAACTCACTGGAAAGATGGCAGTATGAGGAGTTGAGCTTGTTAAAGTATATGAAGAGAGGGAATGTTCTCTCATTGCATTTGAGAATACGTTAGATTTATATGATATAAAACGTGCAGACAAAATGAAGTATACAAGAGGTAGAGATGTAGAATTACCACAATGCTGCATTTTAAGTGAACATGGGCATTTTCTTTTATATTATAATGGCTTTTTTTATGATAATATACATGGAATTTTTACGGAATATGATTTTTCTAGGTTAGTAGCATATTTAGAAATAAATATTTGATATCATAAATTTAAATAAAAAATAGTAGCCTTCAATTACTAGGAAGGTATACTATTTTTTTTATAGGTAATATTTAAATTTCTAATAAATATTAATGTGGTAAATGTAACATATTATTAATTAAATTACAAATAAAATATACAAATTTTTGAAAAGAACATTTATAACGAATTAAATAAATGTTATAATAAAAATATACAAGAAAAAAGTATTATATTGACTAATTGTGGAGCTGAGTTGTAAAAATTTCAAAGTATAAAACCTATAGCTTGTATATTTTTTAATAGGCTTTTTTTGTTTTTAAATAAATTAAGAATAAAAAGAGAGTCAACAAAGATATCCGGTGAAAAATATAAAACCCTATCCAATATAAAGATAGGTAAAGCTAGATTTTAAGAATTATACAAGACACTAAAAACAAAGGAAAAAGGGAGAAAGATGGACAAAATGAAAATAAAAAAATTATTTCAGGTATTTACTATTATTTTTGCTAGTTTTATGCTACTAACGGCTTGCACTAGTGGGAATAAAGACTCAGAAGCAAAACTATGGGACTCTAAAACCAAAACTTACACTGATGATGTAGTGAAAATGACATATATCAAAACTCGAGTGCACGATATTGAGTATAATGCTTGGGAGGAAAATAAGGATGTAGACCTTAAGACTATTAACCTTGATGGAAAAGATAGAATTGCAGTCCGTGTTTATTGGAAGTTAGAGAATAATTCTGGAAGTACAATTTCTTTTAAAAGACTTTATGCGCACGCCATTAATGGTATTCCTTCAGTCAGTTCTGTAACCCAGGGTGGTAAAAAAAAGACTTTGGTACGTATTACAACTAGTGCTTGGCCAATTGAAAAAGGATATGATAAAAGCCACGAAGATTTGAAGCCTGGTGAATCCGTTAAGACATTTGATACGTATATACTAGATGATACAACAACTCCAATTGTAGTTTATTTTAATAAGTATGGAGAAGACAAAAGCGAGGGCAGTTATAAGATAAGTTGGGAAGGATCACAAATTACTACTAATCAATTAACATTAGATGCTATTAATAACTCAAATAAAATGGCAGAAACCAATAAAAAGAAGGAAGCAGACATAGATGATAAAATTACAAAAGTCTTTGATGGTATTGCAGTAGATAAGGATGCTAAATCAACATGGACAAAAGCAGATTATGATGCACTGGTAAAGGACTATGGTTCTGGTACTAAGCTGACAGATATTATTGCGAAATACCCACATCCTAGTTATAAGTATAAGGATGGAGGAGATATTTCGTTGCAATATGGAAAGCCAGAAGGTGATAATTTTGTATCTCTTAGTTTTCAACGAATAACAGGAACGTCTGATTTTGAATTGGTTAGTAAAAAAGAAAATGGTCTAAGGTAAAAACAAAGGTAGAGTAAGGTAATTATTCAAATTTAATAAGCCTCAGTAGTGGTATAGTTTGACTGCTACTGAGGCTTATGGTTTATGTATTTTTTACTAAAATCATTAAGCTATATATAAAAAAAGTATTAGTGTATAATTACAATATTGAAGTGGTGTTTAATTATCACCTATTTTAATTGAATACAGTTACGGTGGGGCAATAGTATAAATCAAATCCATATATAACAAAGGGGAAAGCATTATGCAAGTAAATAGATTATTTGAAATCATATATATTCTTTTAGAGAAAAATATTGTAACAGCAAAAGAATTATCAGAACGATTTGAAGTATCGCAAAGAACTATTTATAGAGATATTGAAGCACTTTCTACAGCAGGAATCCCAGTATATATGAGTAAAGGAAAAGGTGGAGGCATATCTATATTACCGAACTTTATATTGAATAAAGCTATACTAACAGAAGAAGAAAAGTCAGAAATATTATCATCTATAAGAGCTGTTAATGCTGTGAGTTTTAATGCTTCGGAATCTGAAAAGGTTCTTAGAAAGTTAAATAATATGTTAGGTGAAAATGATACTGATTGGATAGAAGTTGATTTTTCAAATTGGGGAAATGCAGGAAAAGAAGTGGAAACTTTTAATAATATTAAAGCTGCAATATTAAGTAAAAAAGTAGTAAAGTTTGATTACAGCAGTGGGAAGGGTGAAAATATTAGTAGGGAAGTATGCCCATTAAAGTTGTATTTCAAGGGACAAAGTTGGTATATGTATGGATATTGTAAAATGCGAAAAGATTATAGATTTTTTAAATTAAGAAGGGTGAAAAATTTATATATGATAGAAGAGAGTTTTAATATGAAATCGCCAAAAAATATAAAGAAGGAAGATAATATTTTTAATGATGAATTCATTACTTTAAAAATGAAAATTTCTTCTAAAATGGAGTATAGAATATATGATGAATTTGAAGATTTTAAGAAGCTAGATGATGGAAGTTTTATTGTTACTACTAAATACCCAAAGGGGGAATGGCTTTTTGGTTATATATCTTCATTTGGAGAGGAATGCGAGGTTTTAGAGCCACAAGAAATAAGAAAAGAAATAAGAAATAGAATTAAAAGAATGCTTTTTAATTATTCTTAATATGACATGTAGTTGTCATATTAAGCTTAGTATAATAACCTTATCAAATATATGGAGGTTATGAATATGAAGTATGAGATTGTTAGCTTAAAAGAAAAAATAGTAGTTGGGGTTAGTGCTATTACAGGTAATGATGATCCTAATATGGGAAAAACTATTGGAGGTCTTTGGGAAAAGTTATATCAAGGTGGTATTAATAGAACAATAAGAAATAAAGTGAATGAATATGCTATAGGACTTTATTCAGATTATGAAGATAATAAATATTTAGTTACAGCAGGAAATGAGGTTAGTAAGGCTGAAAATGAAGGGCTTACAATAAAGAAAATTCCTGCAGGCAAATATGCTAAGTTTTCTATTGAAGGACATATGGAAAAAGCGGTTGCAGAAGCTTGGAATAAAATTTGGGAAATGGATTTAGAGAGAACCTATAAAGCGGATTTTGAAGAGTATTTGAATTCAGATTTTGATAATGCTAAGATTGATATTTATATTTCGCTTAAATAATAACAGATGGTTGTTTAGAAAGGAGTTACGATTATGCATAATGTATTGGTAAAGGGGATACTATCCAGTAGTAATGGAATGAATATTTATAGAGGATGTACTCATGGATGTATATATTGTGACTCCAGAAGTCTTTGCTACGGAATGGGCCATATTTTTGAAGACATAGAGGTTAAGGTTAATGGGCCACAGATATTAGAGGATACGCTTAGGAGAAAAAGAAAAAAGTGTATGATTGGAACTGGTGCAATGACTGATCCTTACATTCATCTAGAAGAAAAACTTAAAAACACAAGAAAATGTTTAGAGATAATTGATAAGTATGGATTTGGATTATCGATATTAACTAAATCAAATAGAATATTAAGAGATTTGGATTTGCTAAAAAGTATAAATGATAAAGCAAAGTGTGTTGTGCAGATGACCTTAACAACTTATGATGAAGAATTATGCAAGGTTATTGAGCCAAAGGTTTCTACAACAAAAGAGAGATTTGAGGTTTTAAAGATAATGAGGGATAACAAAATTCCTACAGTGGTTTGGCTAAGTCCTATTTTACCTTATATAAATGATACAGAGGAAAATATAAGGGGAATTTTAGATTATTGTATAGAAGCTAAAGTTAAAGGAATTATAGTATTTGGTATTGGATTAACCTTAAGAAATGGAAATAGGGAATATTATTACAAGAATTTAGATAAGCATTTTAAAGGTTTAAAAGAAAAATACATAAGACAATATGGTAATAGTTATGAAGTAATAAGTAATAACCACAAAAAACTTATGAAAATTATTAAAGAAAGCTGTAATAAGAATAATATTGTTTGTGACATAAGAGAAGTTTTTAATTATATAAGAACTTTTGAAGAGAAAAATAATGAAGTACAAATGGGTTTTGATATATAGGAAATTTAAAATTAGAGTGAAGTTACTATGTTATAATAAAAGAATTAAATAAGTTATACGCAAAAGACAAATAGTAATTTCAAGAGGTGATTTTAAATGATGGAATTAAGAACGGATCGATTGATAATACGTAGATTTTCAGAAAATGATGGTGAGGATTTATACGAGTACTTTTCCAACCCTAGAGTACTAGAGTTTGAACCATATAAGCCATTTACAAAAGATGAATCTTTTATGCAGAAGCAAAAAGGCATGTGAGTGACGAAAGATTCCTTGCCGTATGTCTAAAAGAGGGAAAGTGGTGGAGAAATATGGAGTTAGAGGTAACTAAGTTATCAGAAGAATATTTGGAGGAATGTGTAGATTTATTTATAGATACATTCTCAAGAGAACCTTGGAATGATGAATATAATTCAAGAGAACAGGTAAAGGATTTTTTTATAAACCATATGAAAAATAATTACTTTTTAGGATATGTAGGCTTGATAGATCAAAAAGTTATAGCGTTAAGTATAGGAATGAAAAAGCCTTGGCTTTATGGATTGGAGTATTACATAGATGAGTTTTGCATAGGACATGATTTTCAAGGAAAAGGTATTGGAAGTTTGTTTTTGAAAAATATAGAAGAGTTATTAGCTGATGATAAGGTAGAAGGGATGATACTTAATACAGAAAGAGATTATCCTTCTTATGAGTTTTACAAAAAAAATGGCTTTAAAGTTATAGGGAATTTAATTGTTTTGGGAAAATAATCAATTGTAGAAGCTGATTGATGAATTAGCAAAAGGAAAAGCAATTATAAGATTTTAAGGAAATGATGATCAATAGAGAAGAACACTGATTCAATATATAAAACAATCAGTGTTCTTATTTTTGGAAAGTTATGACATTAATACAAAATGCATAAGCAAAACTTCTGCAGATAAGTGTATGACTTATTTAAGTCATTTTACATTTGTCTTTAAATAACTTATTATTTCGCTGACTGATTCTTTATACCATAAAAAGTAATGCCCTTCTAAGTTTAAAGGAATGTGCTTAATATTATCTTTACTTTTGCTATTTTTCACTAGGGTGTTGCACATATTTTTACTTGGCCAATATGTATCATTTTCAGATGAAAGTAGCATTACTTTACCTTTATAGTTATCGAGATTTATTAAGGCGTCTGGATTAAAATTTTTTTCTATGGAAGTTTCATGACACTTGCAGAAATTTTTGTTCTTTGCATAATTCATGGAAGTTTCATCAAAAGAAAATTTGATATAGGGTAATTCTTTATTGTTAAAAGACCACGAAGATTTTGGCGGTACTTTATATATGCTGAAAAGATCTTCTGGCAAGCCTTGAAAAACATATGAACTAGGAACTGTTGCTATAGTAATTGCTGATTTTATATAATTTGTTAATACTAAAGCGGCTTCGCCACCTTTAGATTGACCTATAATAATTACTTTATCATCAGGAATATTCTGTTTTTCTTTAATAAAGTTTATAGCATTTTCGAAATATTCTATTGGCACCATTTCTAAAGACTTTGGAAGTTCTCCAATTCCATAGTATGCTAAGAATAAAATATTAAAGTTCTGCTTTAAATAATTTAATAAATCATCACTTATATTAGTTGGAAGCCCAGGTAAGCTACCACTCATAATAACTACTAATGGTTTTCCTTCATTTTCGTAAAAGTCTGCATAAATTTTCTTTGATCTATATTGTTCCATTTTTAAATACCTCCGTATAATACTAATTTTTTATCCAAGAAGTTCTTTGTAATCTGAATTAATAACTTTCTTTATATATTTATGTACATTCTCAGCTTTGTGATTTATATTTAAAGCCTTGAGATGATAAGTGCACAAAGAGAAAATTATATCTTCTATACTGCATTTAAGTTTTTCATCAAGCCAATTGCTTATTACACCAAAGATACTATGTGTAAGAAGAACTGAGGTTATTTCTATATTGTCTATAATGCACAAATGATTTTTTCTTAAATGTTCTAGCATCGTTTTTAAATAAAAAGATGTTCTGTCTAGTATTTCTGAACGTTTTTTTTCAAATGATTCATTAATTCCCATAGATTTCACAAATAATATTTTAGCAAATTCTTTATTTTTGGCGTATATACATACTGCACTTGTCATTGATCTTGTAAATTGTTCGATTATATTGTCTTTTGAAAACTTTGAACTTTCAGAAGCAGCTTCTATACTCATATTTGAAATTTCCTCAAAGATATGTACTAATATCTCTTCTTTAGTGCTAAAGTAAGAATAAAAAGAGCCTACAGATATAGAAGCTTCATTAGTAATGTCTTTTATAGAAGTATCTATATAGCCCTTTTTTGAAAAAACATCTGCAGCTGCTTTTAAGATTGCTTTTCTCTTTAGTTCTTTTTTATCCTCTGTTTTTCCTAAAATAATATTATCCATAAAATTCACTCCCGAAGTAAATGATTGAATTTGAATTCAAATTCATTATAAATCCAAAAATATAGGTTGTCAATATAAAACAAGGTATATACAAAATTAAGAAAAGCATATATTGTGAAGTCAATTCCAGGAGTTAATGGAGGATATGGGTTGGCACGTAATCCAGAAGACATATCATTTTGGGATATAGTTGAAGCAGTAGAAGGGAGTTCTCCATTATTTCAATGTGCGGAAATTAGACAAAACGAGATATTGTTAGATAAGGATAACTTACCGGATACACATACAAAGTGTCCCTGCTTAATAAAGGTAGTTATGTTGGAAGCAGAGGAACAGATGAGACAATATTTAAGGACTAAGACTTTAGCGTGGCTGCACGAACAAGTAAAGAAAAAGCTTCCTGATGAACATAGTAAAGCGACAATTGAGTGGTTTAAGAATGTTAAGTCAAGGAAATCAGGGAGTTAGAAAAGTATATTTTGGTATGATAAACCGCACCCAAAATATTTCTAAATTAATTTTTCCTAGTACGGTAAGCTAGATATCAAAAGGAGAAAACAAAATATGAATATTGGTTATGTAGCGGTTGAAACATTTATTCCATGGAAAAAGTATAAGCAGTGGAGCAGACTTTTTCAAGTGAAAGAGATTATTTCGCTTGATTGTGCCTTATGCCCAAGTATTGTTAAGGATAGAGATATTGAGAGTAAATACAGATGTTTCCCAAAATACGGATTTTATTATGATATTCTAAATAATTTAAATGTACTCTTAAAGAATGTTGATAATAGAGAAGAAAAACAGATACTTGCAGTTGTAAGAAAACCTAAATATGATTGTAGTAATGTTTTATTGGATAAACGTTTTAAGTTTTATGGATACGACCTTATTGAGGATTCTACTAGAATAAGTGCTCTCACTAACTGTGGAAGATTTGATAAAGCTTTTAGTTCAAATGATATTTCTGAATTTGGTCTAATTAAGGAATATAAAAAAGCTAAAGAAATTCAATCATTACTTTTAGAAAATTATCCTGATGAGGAACATGTAGATTGTGTTTTGTGGGGTATATGGAGAATGGAAGATAATAGTCGTAGATAATTGCATTAACCTTATATGTATTTCATCGATAACTAAGATGATATATAAAATAAGGAGGAGTGCGTGTGAAATTCAACCAACTAATGAAAAAAGTAATGAATAACGCAAAAAATATGAAAACAAGCACAGTATCATTAGTGCTTATCTTTACAATTTTATTTTTGAACATCAATTTTGTAAAGGTATCAGCAATAACTATTACAGGCACAGATGTAAATGGTTTCTCATGGCAATCTGATGATGGAGTTACATATTCAATAACAGGTTATAATGGGAATAATACCAATATTACTATACCAGGTTCTATAGATGGGCATACAGTCACCAGTATTTCAAGTAATGCTTTTAATGGGAATAATGATATTAAGTATAAATCATTAACCAGTGTAACAATTCCGAATACTGTTACTAGCATAGGAAGTTTTGCATTTTATTACTGCTCATCTTTAGTAAGTATATCAATACCAAATAGTGTAACGACTATAGGAGATAGTGCATTTGCATATTGTATTTCTCTTCCTAATATAACACTTCCGACTAATCTTAGTAGCATAGGAAATTCTACTTTTCAGGATTGCAAAGCCTTTACAGGAATAACAATTCCAAGTAGTGTTACAAGTATAGGACATCATGCTTTTTTAGAATGTTTAAACCTTACCAGTGTAACAATTCCTAATAGTGTAGCAACTATTGGAGATAGCGCTTTTCAAGACTGTAAGGTACTTAATAATGTGGTAATGCCTGATAGTGTAATAAGTGTAGGAGATTATTTGTTTTATGATTGTTGGGCTTTAACAAATGTAAGGTTATCAAGTAATATCACAAGAATTAGCAACTTTATGTTTTATAGATGTTGGAACCTTGCAGGTATAACACTTCCAAATGGTATTACAAGCATTGGACAAAGTGCTTTTGAAGAGTGTGAAGTTCTTTCAAGCATAACAATTCCAAGCAGTGTTATAACAATTAAAGGTCGTGCTTTTCTTGCGTGCAAGGTTCTGTCAAACATAACAATTCCCAATAGTGTTAGAACTATAGAATTTAATGCCTTTGCCCACTGTTATGCTTTTACAAATATAATAATTCCAAGTAGTGTAACTAGTATTGGTGATTATGCATTTTATTATTGTACATCTTTAGCAGAAGTAACCATACCTCAAAGTGTAACTAGTATTGGTTTTTTGACCTTCAATAGTTGTGACCCAAATTTTAAGATAAAGGGTTTTATGGGTTCTTACGCTCAGGTTTATGCAAGCAGTAACTCCCTATCATTTGAAGAATTATCAATACCAAGTTATACAGTAACATTTAACAGTGAAGGTGGAAGCGTCATACAAAGTGTACAGGCAAATGATAATAGTTTAATATCAGCACCAGCAGTACCAATAAAGGCAGGATATACATTTGGAGGTTGGTATAAGGATGAAGGATTTACAAATGTATGGAACTTTGCAACGGATAAGGTTACTACAGCTACAACACTGTATGCAAAATGGACAGCAATTCCACCCGAAGAGATTTATACAGTGACATTTAATAGTGATGGTGGAAGTGTTATAGAAAGCGTACAGGCAAATGATAATAGTTTAATACCAGCACCAGCAGCACCGACCAAGACAGGATATACATTTGGAGGATGGTATAAGGATGAAGGATTTACAAATGTATGGAACTTTGCAACGGATAAGGTTACTACAGCTACAATACTGTACGCAAAATGGACAGAAATTCCAAAGGTAACCTACCAAAGTCACATACAAAGTATTGGTTGGCAAAACTGGTTTAGCAATGGAGAGATTTCAGGAACAAGTGGACAATCATTTCGACTAGAAGCAATGAAAATAAAGCTGGAGAACGTCGATGGAGGAATTGAATATCGCACGCATGTACAGAATATAGGTTGGATGAATTGGGTTAAAGATGGAGAACTAAGTGGCACAGAAGGTAAGTCATATCGCCTTGAAGCTATTGCTATTAGGCTTACTGGAGCGGCAGCAAATACGTATGATATATATTACAGAGTTCATGCACAGAATATAGGTTGGATGGATTGGGCTAAAAATGGAGAATCAGCAGGTACATCAGGATATGGTTATAGATTAGAAGCTATACAAATTATGCTTGTACCTAAAGGAGAGACAGCTCCTGGACAAGTTAGTACTCCCTTCGTTGATAAAAATGCACCACATCCAAATGTCATTTACCAAAGTCATGTACAAAATGTAGGTTGGCAAAACTGGTCAAGCAATGGAGAGGTTTCAGGAACAAGTGGAAAAGCATTTCGACTAGAAGCAATGAAGATAAAACTAGAAAATATTGATGGTGGAGTTGAATATCGCACACATGTACAAAATATAGGTTGGATGAATTGGGTTAAAGATGGAGAACTAAGTGGTACTGAGGGTAAGTCATATCGCCTTGAAGCAATTGATATTAGACTTACTGGGGTAGCAGCTGATATGTATGACATGTATTACAGAGTTCATGCACAGAATATAGGCTGGATGGATTGGGCTAAAAATGGAGAATCAGCAGGTACGTCAGGATACGGTTATAGATTGGAAGCTATACAAATTATGATTATACCTAAGGGGGGAGCGGCACCTGGGCCTACTACAAAGTGTTTTGTTCAGAAGTAAATTAAAAATATCATAATATTAATAAGTTATAATATAAATAGTAATCCTTTAGGCAAGACAAAATATAACATAAAAAGTCGGGAACAACCATTTGAAAAGATATAAGATATATGTACAGACAGGGGTGATTATTATGGAGTGGATTGAAGGAATCGGTGAGGCTATCAATTACATTGAGGACAATATTACTGAAGAAATACCAATAAAAGATATTGCTAAAAAGGTACTTATGTCTCCCTTCTATTTCCAAAAAGGGTTTGCAATGCTTTGTGGTTTTACAGTTGGAGAATACATCAGACAGCGAAGACTTACTCTTGCAGGCAGGGAAATTGTTTCTACTGATAAAAAAATTATTGATATTGCACTTAAATATGGATATTCCTCACCAGATAGTTTCACGAAAGCCTTTACTCGATTTCATGGTGTAACACCTAACGCTGTCCGAAAAGATGGAGCAATGATTAAATCATTTGCTCCTCTGAAAATTAAATTTTCATTGGAAGGTGGTTATATTATGGATTACAAAATTGTTGAAAAAGATTCGTTTACTATTATAGGTGTATCAAAGGTGTTTAAATATGATAATGCAACCAAAGAAATTCCACAGTTTTGGAAAGAACATTATGAAACAGGAAAAGGAAAAGTTGTATGTGGAATGTACGGAGTAAACATAGACGAGAGCATGAGTTTAGATGAATTTGAATATTTGATTGCAGACAATTACAATCCGACTATAGACATACCTAAGGGGTTTGTTACAAAGATTATTCCTAAATATACATGGGCTGTTTTTGCTTCTAAGGGACCGATGCCAAAATCCTTGCAAGATGTAAGTAAAAAAATATTCTCGGAATGGTTGCCTAATTGCAAAGATTATGAAATTGCAGCAGGTTATAATATTGAAATGTATACTGATCCGGCTAATTATTCCAAAGGTAGTGAAGATGAAAGCTACTACAGCGAAATGTGGATTCCTGTTAAGAAAAAATAATTATTTATAGAAAAAAGGCATAGTTTAGAGTTTATAGATTCAAATCTATAGATTTATAAACTATGCTTTTTTATTTATACTTTTTAAGAAGCACAGAATTAATGATACAATAAGTTTTGAGGTTAAACTAAACAGGTTTGGAAGGAGAATATATGTATACAGCAGACTATTTTATAAAAAATTTAGACATGATAGCACATCCTGAAGGTGGGTTTTACAAAGAAGTTTATGTTTCAGAGGAAAATATAACAGCAAGAGATTTAAAATCTGATTTTGAAGGTTCGAGAATACTTTGGACAAGTATACATTTCTTACTTCAAGATGGAGAGGTATCTAACTTTCATAGGTTAAAATCTGATGAAATGTGGTATTATCATTCAGGATCACCGTTAACTATCTACATGATTAGTCCAGAAGGAATGCTTATAACTGAGCAGCTTGGACTTAATATTGCACAAGGGGAAAAACCTCAAGTGTTAGTTCCTAAAAATTATATATTTGGATCAGCTATGAATAATAAGGGATATGCTTTAGTTGGCTGCATGGTTTCACCAGGATTTGAATTTAGAGATTTTGAGCTATTTAAAAGAAGAGAGTTGCTAGAAAAATATCCTCAATATAAGGAAACAATTTTTAAATTGACTCAAGATAATTAATATAAAAATTAGATATAAGGTAAGGGGTAAATAAGTTTTTAAAAATACCAATAAACACTATTATTAATGATGTAATGATAGTGTTTATTGGTGTTTTAATTATATTGACTAATAATACAATAGATATAAACTGTTGACATTTATATCATTCATTGATATATTATATTTAATGATATATCAATAAATGATATAAAAATGTGAGGGAGAATTTTATGCCAAGAAAAGACTCGATTGATATTGGAGAATTAACGGATTCTGCTTTTTATATTTTATCAAGTGTTATTGAGAAAAAGCATGGATATTTAATTATGAAAACCATTGAGAAGTTTACTAATAACGAAGTTACTATTGGTCCTGCATCTCTTTATACAACACTTAAAAAGCTGTTAGCAGCAAATTTAGTAGAGTTGAATTGTAGTGAAGATGAAAATAAAAAAGTATATAAAATAACAAGTAAAGGTAGAGATATGCTTGAGAAAGAGATTGAGCGTAAAAAACAGATGATTAAATTTGCGGAGAACTTTTTAAATTATGAGGAGGAGGGAAATTTATGAAAAATAAATATGTAGCAATCAGTGGCTTTTCATTTAGTGAAGAAGAGGATATGGCAAAATTATCAAACTATGCAAAAAGTGGTTGGATACTAGAAGATATAGTGGGAGTATTTTTCTATAAATTGAGAAAAGATAAGCCTCAAGATATAATATATAGCTTAGATTATCAATCAGATGTAGATGATGAATACTTTAATATATTTAAAGAGGCAGGATGGCAACTTGTTATATCTGTTGATAAGGGAACGCATATTTTTGTTGCACAAGCCGGAACTAAGCCTATTTATAGCGATAGAAAATCGGAAATAGATAAATATATAAATATAAGAAATCAAACAAAAAAAGGAACAATATATTCATTAATAATAGGAATCATATTATTAAGCTTATTAGCTTTGTCGGTAATATTTATAAAACCTATATTTTTAATTATTTTAGCATTATTAATAATTGATATAATTATTTTTGTTTTTAGTTATATGCCTTATTTGGCATATAATAGTAGAATCAAGCAAATGCAGAGAAATGGAATGTGTAAAAGTGGAGAGATAGATAATAAAATTTCCTATAAAGTAGATGCTTTTATAGGAAGTATATTTTTAGCGGATGGTATATTTTTTTTAATGAAGAAAAATTACTTTTCAATATTTTTTATAATTTTAGCAGTGTTCAATATTATTTTAAGTATAGTTCATTATAAAAAGTATAGAAAATATTAGTAGTAAAGGTTATGAGTTTACTCTTACTATATATTTTTTTGTATGTAATCCACAATTTGTATTATAATATAAATTGTGGTATTTGCATTTGAAATAAATTTGGAGGAATAAAAAATGTGTACAAGTGCTGTGGTATATAAGGATAGACCTATATATTTAATGAATTTTGATTTTTTTGAAGTAGAATCAAGAATTAGGATTGAAGATAAAGGAGATATTCCTGTATTCTTTTTTGAGATAAACCAAGGAGGACAATTTCTTGAAACGGCTGGAATGAATACAAATGGGTTCTTCGGCAACTTTCAAGGGAATTTATCTGATAGTCATAAGAATATAGTACCAGATAAAAACTGTATAACAATTGATAAGCTTTATAGAGAGTTTTTGAATTCAGATAAATCTATTGAGGAGTTGCTTAATGTAATTGAGAAGAAAACAGTAGTGTATCCACCTATTCCGCCAGAATACAATAAAATGCATAATATGTTTGCAGACGAATTGGGTAATGCTATTATTTTAGAAACTTCTAATGGAAAAAATGATGTGACTAAGATAAAAGAAAATTTTTTAGTTATGACAAATTTTCCGGTAGGTCAATTTAAAAATATTGATTATAAAAAAGTTTCTGGAGTTGGAAGTGATCGATACATAAAAGCGTATGAACATATATTAAGTATAGGTAATGATTTTAGTATGGATAATGCTTTCGATATATTAAAAAGTACGGCTCAAAAAGAAAAGGATTTTGAAACTATAATATCTATGGTGTTTGTTCCAAGTGAATTAAAGGTTTATGTTTCGATAAAAAGGCAGTTTGAAAAGATATGGATGGTAGACATAAGAAGAAAATGTGTGGAAACCTTTCGAGGCTTTGAAAGTAAACATATAATAAGTATTAATAAAGCTGGTGTAAGTATAGAAAGTTTAGATAGTATATAATGTATTATTTAAGATACTCATATAAGGTTAAGTCAGTTTGGATAATTTAAAGATATCTTTATTGGCTTTTTTATTGTTCTTAAAAGATAGTAAAAGAAAAACAGTTGACAAAACAGACTGAATGGTCTAATATTAAGCTAAATAAATTAAAACAAAGGAGATTGCAAAATGGCTAAGACAACTAAGGGAGAACAATCCAAAATAAAACTAATTGAAAGTGCTGCAAAATTATTTTTACAAAAAGGATATAACGGAACAGGTATCAATGATATTTTAATGGATACAGGTTTGCCTAAGGGGTCATTTTATTTTCACTTTGCTAGCAAAAAAGACTTAGCTATTAGTGTTTCAGAATACTTCGAAAAAAAGCTAATAGGATGGGCAATAAGGAATTCAAAAGATAAAAAGTGGGATGAATTCATAACAGATTTATTAAATATAATGATTAAGGGTGCAGAAAATGGAAAACATTACGGGTGTCCTTTTGCAGTTATGGGTTTAGAGATAGCTTTTTCCGATTCTGATATTTCAAAATGTTATTATGAGGCTATGAAAAAAGTAATAGATTTATTTGCTTTGAATCTTGAATATTCTGGAATACCCAAAGATAAGGTATATGAATTAGCCAATAGTGCATTTGCAATATACGAAGGATATTTAGTGTGTTACAGGATTGGTAAGGATATAAATGTTCTAAAGATGATGCAAAAAGATCTTATAAAAGTATATGAGGATTTTAAAATAGATAAATAATATTATGGCATAGTGTTGTCATATATTGAATAAGTAGCTTACAACTAAAATAAACAAACCGGTCTATTCTACTTATAATTTTAGGAGGTTTATTAATATGGATACAATTGAAAAAATGATTCAAAAGAAAGCTTATGAATTAGGGTATGAGAAGTGTGGGATTATATCAATTGATTTGATGGATGAATATGCTGAAAAATTTAATGAGCGTATTGAAAAAGTTCCAGAATCAAAAATGTTTTATCAAAGCCAACAGCGTTTAATAAAGCCTAAAGAGATATATCCATGGGCAAAATCTGTAGTAGTACTTACGGTAGCGTATGGAAAGTATAAGGTTCCAAAGGAATTAGAAGGGATTATAGCTAAGTCATATTTGTTTGATGTGCGTGTAGATAAAAACACAAAAGAGTATCAGAATAATCGCGAATTAGAAAAATATATGAAGGGGCTTGGTTTAAAGGTAGAGACGGATCAAAAATTCGGTGTAGTTGGAATGAGATGGGCGGCTATGCAAGCAGGAGTTGGCATTATTCGTAGAAATAATTTTTTATATACAGAAGCTGGTTCATGGGTTCATCTTGAAGCATGGATAACTGATAGAGAAATGGAATTAAAGGAAACAAATAATGTTCCTCAGTGTCCCAAGTCATGTAATCGCTGTGTAGCATCGTGTCCTACAAAATCTCTTTCTGCACCTTATACCATGTCACCAACTGAATGTATTTCTTTTCTAACTAGTTTTGGAGGTCGTGATTTAACTAAAGAACCATTAAGTAAAACCTTCGGAAAATGTGTTTATGGCTGTGATCTTTGTCAAGATGCATGTCCAATGAATAAGGGAAAGTGGAAGGGAGAAGAGGAATTTCCGGGACTTAAAGAATTAACAGAGTCGTTAACACCAGAGAATATTTTGAATATGAAAGAAGATTTTTATCGAAGGAAGGTACAACCTAAGTTTTTTTATTTATCGGAAGAAGAACTTTGGAAATGGAAGGTAGATGTATTGTGCTATATGCGTAATAATTATAAAGAAGATTATAAAGAACTTATTATAAATGAATGCAACAATGAGAATAGTAAAATAAGTGACATGGCATACTTTATTTGTGAGGAGCTTTCTTTACGTTAATTTGAGGAATTACGGGACAATTCTTGTATAAATTTTCTTATTGCAGGATTGTTATCTGTTTTTCTCCAAGCAGCAATAACGTCAAAGGAATACTCATCGCCTTTAAAAGGTATAAAGCAAAGGGTATTGTTTCTATCAGCTTTAAACATTTTCGGTATTATGGCAATACCTTCTCCTGCTTCAGCCATTAATAATGAGGAGTATATACATTCATAATTTAAAAGCATATCTTTGGATAAATTTTTTGAATTTAAAAGTTTGTTTGCAAAAGCACCGTATCCATTAAAGATTTCATTAGAAGGTAAGAAAATGCGTTCTGAAGTCAAATCATTAATTGATACGTTTTTTTGTTTTGATAGAGGGTGATTTTTACATACTGCTACGCAAAGAATATCTGTATACAATGGATATGTTTCACACCAGAATGAAATATCCTTATCTAAGTTAAGAGTAAGAATTAAATCCACAGTGTTGTTTTTAAGTTGAGGAGGTAGAGTTTCATACAAACCAGCCATTAGTGTTAATTTTGTATTAGGAAATTTTTGCCTAAATGAATGCACAGTAGGAACAAGAAGATTTTTGGTGTGTTCGTATAAATAGCCAATTTTTAATTCTTTTTCAAAATCCTTTATAGAAGTCTTGATTTTCTTAATACCGCTGTCATATTGATTTACAATAGCAGTAGCTTCAACTAAAAATAGTTTTCCTACCTCAGTTAGTTCAACGTTACGATGATTTCTTGTTAATAAAGCTGCACCAACTTCATTTTCTAATGAAACAATATGTTTACTTAACACAGACTGAGTAATATAGAGTTGTTTTGCTGTTTCGCTAAAATTTAAGTTTTTAGAAAGCATAATAAATTCACGTAATAAGTCAATTCGCATTTTATAATTCCTTTCTATTCTCGAATTTTCTGTTATAAGATTAACATAAAACTATAACAAAGTAAATTCATTAGTCATGTTTGGAATAACAAATCACTTTTTTTGAGTTTGAAAATGTTTTCTTATGGCGTTACAATTTAAATGATATTGAGAAAAAATTAACAAGATATTGATGAATAAAGTTTATTATGTACAAAAGTTAAAGGAGGAGTTATTAATATGAAGTCAAAATATCCTAATCTTTGTAAACCAATTACTCTAGGAAATGTTACTTTTAAAAATAGAATGTTCTCAGCACCAGTTTCTCTTCAGGAGATATCACCAGAATTAACTCTTAACCAAGAAAATATCGCTTTCTTTGAATTACGTGCAAAAGGTGGAGCAGCTAATTGTACTATTGGAGTGTCTAATGTACTTGCTTCTGGTAGTGGACATACTAAGGAACTTGCATTAGATAATCAACTAATATTACCGTCATTGGCTCATATGGCTCGTACAATTAAACGCCACGATTGCGTTCCTAATATAGAATTAACACATGCCGGTAAGTATGCAGGTGTTCCAAACTTAGAAAATCCTCATCCTAAATATAAGGCATATGGACCTACATATGAAATAGTTAATGGTACAGTTGTTCGTCAAATGGATGAAGGTATGATTTTAGACTTAGTAGATGCTTTTGGTAAAGGTGCTGCATTAGTAAAAAAAGCAGGTTTTGAAATGCTTATTATTCATGGTGGTCATGGATGGTTAATAAGTCAATTTTTATCTCCTACTAATAATCGTGAAGATAAATATGGCGGAAGTCTTGAAAATAGATTACGCTTTCCTATAATGATACTTAAATCTATTAGGGAAGCAGTTGGACCTGGTTTTCCAATTGAGTTTAGAATGAATGGTCTAGATTATTTCGAAGGTGGATATGGTTTAGATGAAGCTGTTGAAATAGCAAAAGGTATTGAAGACTATGTAGATATGATTCATATTAGTGTTGGTAATCAAGAAGTACAAGAAACCTTTGTACGTACACATCCAGATATGTTTTATCCTCATGGACTTAATGTAGAACTTGCAGCTGAAATTAAAAAGAACGTAAAGGTTCCAGTTGCAGTAGTAGGAGCTATTTCAGATCCAGAAAAGGCAGAAGAAATCATAGCTTCAGGCAAAGCTGATGTGGTTGAAATGGCTCGTGCGCTTATAGTTGATCCTTTCTTCCCAACAAAGGTTAAGGAAGGTAGAGATGAAGATATAAGAAAGTGTATGCGTTGTCATGTGTGTTTTGATACAATCATTAACATTAGAGACGTTGCATGTGCTCTAAATCCTGTAATAGGAGAAGAAGAACTATATTTCTCACCTCCAGCACCACCTGCTAAATTGAAAAAGGTATTAGTTGCAGGAGGGGGACCTGGTGGTATGCAGGCAGCTCTTACAGCAGCTAAGAGAGGACACAAGGTAATACTTTGCGAAGCCAGTGATAAACTAGGTGGACAAATACTTTGTGAAGCGCATGTTGAGTTTAAGAAAAATTATTATGGTTTTGCTAAGTGGCTTCAGTGTCAACTTAAAAAGCAGGATAATGTTGAAATTCGATTAAATACTAAAGTGGATGAAAAGCTTGTAGACGAAATAAATCCAGATTCATTAATTTGTGCTATAGGTGCATATCCTATTGTACCAAGAATACCTGGTATTGAAGATGAAAGAGTGGTATTCTGTGATGAGCTTGCAAAAGATAAACCTAAAATAGGCAACAAGGTTGTTATTATTGGAGCAGGACTTGTTGGATCAGAATCAGCAATTCATTTTAAACGTGAAAATAAAGAAGTAACGCTTATAGAAGCTAGAGGTGATTATGCCATAGATGCTAATCCATTCCATAAGATGGGATTAACTAGAGAATTACGTGAAGGTGTAGATGTAAGAGTTAGTACTTCTGTAAAAGCTATAACTAAAGAAGGTGTTGTAGCAGTTGATAAAGCTGGAAATGAAATTGTATTCCCAGCAGATACAATTTTATGTGCAGTGGGTATGAGATCACGTGCTGATGAGGTTAAAGCTTTAAGAGATAAGGTTATGGAATTCCGTGCAATAGGTGACTGTGTAAGACCTGGAAAAGCAATGACTGCAGTTCATCATGGCCATTATGCTGCTTTAGATTTATAAGTAATTCAATTATATAAAAAATGGACAATGGATATTTTTATCTATTGTCCATTTTTGTGATACTAATGTATTTACAAATAGAGATAAAAATCATATAATAAAACAAGTATAAAACATGTTTGAAAAAGAGGTGGTAATTTGAATAAATCTGATAAAACTAAGAATCAACTTATACAAGCAGTAATAGAATTATTAAGAGAATGTTATGATATTTCAGAACTGACATCGAGAAAAATAACAGAGAGAGCTAAAATAAACCTATCGACTATAAATTATCATTTTGGTTCAAAAGATGAACTAGTAAATATTGCGGTTAATAAGTTAATAGAGGAGGTATCTCACAGCTATTTTAAGGGCAATAATGCTGAAGAAAATCCTAGAAATAAACTTAAAAGTTTTCTGATTAGCATATGTGATATGGTTGTAGACTACAGAAAATATACAAAGGAGACTATTCCGTATATTTTATTGCAAGGCAATTTTAATGAAGCAATTCAAATATTACCATTAGTTAAGGCATGCTTTGAAGAAGGTAAAAGTGATGAAGAATGTAAAATTATTTCATATCAATTAATTTCATTTTTACAGTTGGTATTTTACAGATCGGATGAATTTAAATTATTTAGTGGAGTTAATATTATGAATAAAGAAGAAAGAGATAGATTTATAAACATGCAGACGGATTTATTAATTAGATAAGGAGTTTATTTTTAATGAGAGAGGATTTTAATTTAACACAATATATGAGCGATGGAATTGAGAACATAGTAAAAAATGTTTTGAAATCATCCATAAAAAATCCCAAAGAAACTGCTTTTGTAGTTAAACATGTGCTAACAGTAAAGAATGCAAGAAATAAGAGGATGATGCTTGAAAATAAAGGGGATCATGTGCCACCATTTTTAATGTTAAGTATTTCTACCAATTGTAACTTATACTGTAAGGGATGTTATGCAAGAGTAAATAAAGCCTGTGGAGATAATTTGAATAAAGATGAATTAACAGAGGAAAGATGGAAAGAAATATTTGATGAGGCTAAGGATATGGGTATCTCATTTGCATTACTACTTGGAGGGGAGCCTTTGATGAGAAGGGGAATTATTGAAAAAGCCGCTTCTGTGAGAGAAATAATCTTTCCTATATTCACTAATGGGACTATGATTGATGATAAATATGTAAAGTTATTTGATAAAAATAGAAATTTAGTACCTATGATTAGCATTGAAGGAGATAGATTACAAACAGATAAGCGTAGAGGAATAGGCACATATGAAGCTGTAAGCCATGCTATGAATAAACTAAAGAGAAAAGACGTTTTGTTTGGAGGTTCTGTAACTGTAACAACTGAAAATATAGGGACTGTAACAAGTAAAGAATTTGTACAAGAACTATATAATAAAGGAGCACGAGCATTAATTTATGTTGAATATGTACCAGTGACTAAAAATACAAAAAATCTTGCACCTGGAGATAAAGAACGCAAGAGATTAGAAAAAAATCTTCAAGAATTAAGAACAATTTTTAATGCGATGGTACTTTTATCTTTTCCAGGGGATGAAAAGTATTTAAAGGGGTGTTTGGCAGCAGGAAGAGGCTTTTTTCATATAAATGCAAGTGGTGGAGCGGAACCATGTCCATTTTCACCATATTCAGATGTTAATCTAAAAGAATGTAACTTAATGGAAGCTTTAAAATCACCTTTATTTAGAAAACTTCAAAATAATGAAATGTTGATTGAAGGTCATGTTGGAGGTTGTTTACTGTTTGAAAAAGAAGATAAAGTTAAAGAACTATTGAGACAACAATAGGTGAGAATATTTTATGTTAAAATTGGAATAATATAAATAAGTTTTCTTAAAAGAGAGGTTATATTATTGAAAAATAGTAATTTGTCATCAAAAGTAAAGGTATATGTAGTACCTATTGTACTCATCGTCTTTATGTGGCTTGTTTTATTTGTTCCGGCATTAACAATAAGGTTTTGGCAAGCATGGATTTTTTGGTGTGGCTTTGCTATAATAACTTTTTTTATTACGGTATATTTTACAAACAAAAATCCTGAATTTTTAAAAAGAAGGACTAAAACTAAAGAAAGTAAAGTAAGTGAAAAACCTCCTTCAATTTTAAAGCTATACTATATGGGTTTTATATTACCTGGCGTGGATTTTCATTTTAATATATCAAGGGAACCTGTATGGCTTGTGATTGTATCTAATATAGTTGCATTTATGGCATATATTTTTATATTTTATGTTTTTAAGGAAAATAGTTATGCCTCAACAGTTATACAAGTAGAGAAGAAGCAGCAGGTTATTTCATCAGGACCTTATTCAATGGTTCGTCATCCCATGTATTTAGGAATGGTGATAATATCTTTATTTATACCACTTGCACTGGGCTCGTATATTTCCATATTACCTATGTTTTTTATAATTCCTATAACTACATTTAGGATAAAGAATGAAGAAAAGGTACTTCTAAGGGAGCTTGGGGGGTATAAAGATTACTGCTCAAAAGTGCGCTATCGTTTAATACCACTAGTTTGGTAGGAGAATATATATAGGGAGAATTTCTATAATTGAAGTTCTCTTTTTTTTATATTCTCTTAAAGCTTTCTATTGACTTAAAGTTAGGTTTAAGTATTAAAATGTACTAGTATTAAGAGATTATATGTAAATCATGAAATTTATATAAATAAGAAAAGAGGAAAAAATATGGACAAAAAAGAATTAGAAAAGGTATCTGATTTTTCACTTGGAGAAGAAAATACTGCGTACGCTCAATATTTTATTGGAAAAAGTTATTTGAGTACTTTAAATAAGGAAGAGACATTTATAGCAAATGTTACATTCGAACCAGGTTGTCGTAATAATTGGCATATCCATCATGTTGGAGGACAAATACTTATTTGTGTTGGTGGTCATGGATGGTATCAAGAGTTTGGTAAAGAAGCACAATTGTTGAAGAGTGGAGATGTGGTATATATTGCGCCAGAGATTAAACATTGGCATGGTGCTGTAGCAGATGAGGCGTTTGCACATTTAGCATTATCTGTTCCAGTTGAAGGAGCATCCAACGAATGGTGTGAGCCAGTTACAGATGAAGAATATAATAAATTAAAATAAAATTTTAAATAGAGCTTACAGTATAAATATTTATATGGTAAGCTCTATTTTTATTGTATATAATATTTTTATAAAACTTGTATGTAATTAAGTAAAATACTAATGGGAGAAAATTATGAAAGATTTATTTACAATAGGAGAGCTTTCAAAACTGTTTAATATTAATATTAAGACATTAAGATATTATGATGAAATTAATCTGTTCAAGCCCATATTTGTAGATAGAATGAATAGCTATAGATATTATTCAACAGAGCAATTTGAACAGTTAAATACAATAATATATTTAAAAGCACTAGGTATGTCTTTAAATGCAATAAGCTTTCATTTGAATAAGAGGGGTATTGATAACATAACAGAATTATTAAAAAATCAAAGTGAAATAACAAAAGAAAAAATAAAAGAGCTGCAAAGAATTGAGAAAAAAATTGAAAATAGATTAAGTCAAATCAATTATGCAATACAGTGCAGCAGTTTAGACATGATTCAGGAACTTAAATTTAATAAAAGAACTGTTGTTTTACTAAAACAGAGAATAAAGTCAGATAGAGATTTAGAGTTATCTATTAGAAATCTAGAGAATAACACGAACAAAAGTGCGTCTATTTTTAATGGAAAAGTAGGAGTTTCCATTTCTAAAGCTAAATTAAAAAGTAGAATATTTGAAGAGTATGATTCAATCTTTTTATTTACAGAAGGAGAAGAATATAGTGATAAATTACTAAAAGTATTGCCTAAAGGCATTTATATTACTATTCGATTTAATGGAACTCATAAGAATTCTCCAAAATACTATTATAAACTTTTAAAATACATAGAAGAAAAAGGGTATACAATTGGTGATGATTCAATAGAAATAACACTTATTGATTTTGGATTAACTACTAAAAGATCGGAGTTTATAACTGAAATACAAATATTGATAGAATAATATTGACACTCCAGTTACTGGATACTTTATAATCCTTAATATAAGTTTCTGGAGGTGAAAAAATGATAGGAACTATAGTAAATTGTCTTTCTATTATTAGTGGAAGTATTTTAGGAACAGTATTTAAAAAGGGAATAAAAGAGGAATACAAGGATATAATGCTGCAAGCAATGGGATTGTCCGCAACAGTTATAGGTATTAGTTCAGCGGTTAATTGTATTCCTAAAAGTAAGTATCATGTCGTATTTATAGTAAGTATTGCAATAGGTGGACTAATTGGACAAAAGTTTGATTTAGAGAAAAGACTTGATAATGTTGGAGCAAGGTTTTCAGAAAGTAATTTAGTGGAAGGGCTATCTACAGCTATATTACTATTTTGTGCAGGCACATTGTCAATCTTAGGACCCCTTGAAAGTGCCCTAAAAGGTGATAATACATTACTGTACACAAATTCTATGCTGGATGGAATTACATCAATTGTTCTAGCCTCAAATTTCGGAATAGGGATAATGGCTTCTTCAGTTATATTATTTTTATGGCAAGGATTAATTTATCTATCAGCAAATGTAGTATCAGTATATATAACTGCGGATTTATTAAATGAAATATCGATAGTAGGTGGGATACTAATATTAAGCTCGGGATTAAACATATTAAAAATAAAGAAAATAAAGGTTTTGAATTTATTGCCAGCATTATTTATTCCAATTATTTTCTTTATTATTAAAGGATTAGTGTAGATATTGAGTCTATTTTTTATCATCAATTTCCATTTGTTCTTTTCCCCAGTCATACAATGCATTTAAAGCAGGAAGTAAGTCTTTACCTCTTTCAGTTAAACAATACTCAACTTTAGGAGGAATAGTATTATACTGCTTTCTTATTATGAGTTTATGTGCCTCTAATTCTTGTAGGGATTTCGTGAGCATCATATTGGTAATGCCAGTTACGCTGCGTTTTAGTTCGTTATATCTAGTAACTTCATTTTTAGCAAGATGCCACATAATAGGTAGTTTCCACTTTTGCCCTAGTATATTAAGTGCATATATTACTGGGCATTTTGATTCATATATGTTTTTTCCCGGTAATGATGTATTATAAAGTATAGTTTTATCCATATCAAAAGCTCCTTTTAAGTTAATAGTATCCTTTTTATACTTACACAGAAAAAACTGCATACTTGTCTATTTATGTTCATATTGATATATTAATTATATCAATATGAAGGGGAGTTTTAAATATGAAGATTTATGCAATTAACGGAAGTCCAAGAAAAAATAATAATACAGCGACATTACTTAAAAAGGCTCTAGAAGGCGCAAAACAATCTGTAAAAAATAAAGAAGTCCAAACAGAAATTATTAATTTATACGATTATAATTACACAGGCTGTAAGAGTTGCTTTGCATGTAAGAGAATTGGCGGAAAAAGCTATGGAAAATGCGCAGTAAAAGATGACATCTCAGAGGTTTTAGAAAAGATTTCCGATGCTGATGCACTTATTTTTGGATCGCCAGTATATTTAAGCAGCATAACAGGACAACTGAAATCATTTTTAGAAAGATTAACTTTTCCTTATTTAGTGTATGATAATTCATATTCATCAATCGCACCAAAGAAAATGCCAACAGCTTTTATTTATACAATGAATGTTAAAGAAGATGTTATGAAGAAAATAGGATATGAATTCAATTTCAGAATGATTGATGGCTTTATTGAAAAAGTATTTACAAAGCCATTGGTAATGTATTCAAACGACACGTATCAATTTGATGATTACTCAAAATATAAGGTTGAATGTTTTTCAGAAGAGGACAAAGCTAAGACTAGAAAAAATCAATTTCCTTTAGATTGTGAAAAGGCATTTAAGTTAGGAGAAAGTCTAATAAAATAATACAGTCAAATAAAGAAGAGCTTTCCTTAAAAACTTTAATAAAATAAATTATACTAAAGGAAAATTTTTGGTATAATGGTATTATTATGATTTCAAGGGGAGTGAATATGGAATTATTAGATAAAATAAAAGAGTTAGGCGATATACATGCTATTGATTTTATTGGAGTAGCAGGACTAACTAAAGTTAAAAATGACATAAAGGAAATAAGTGGTTCCTTAATAGACGAATATCCAAGAGCTTTATCTATTGGAATAGTACTTCAAGATAGCATTGTGGATCTTCTTTCTGGCAGTGATAATTATGAAAATGCACTAGAAAATAAGATACATGGTTATGATGTAATAATGAACAGACTAGATAACTTTGCATCAATAGTAGGATCTGTAATACAGCGTAATGGATATAAGGCAATGCCATTACCCGCATCAGAACGTATAGACAGTACTAGAGTCTGTGCATCATTATCTCATAAGCTTACTGCTAGATTAGCTGGATTCGGATGGATAGGTAAAAGCTGTCTTCTTATTAATCCTAAATACGGTCCGCGCGTAAGGTGGACATCAGTATTAACGGATGCTCCTTTTGAGGAGAATAAAGAAATATTAGAAGGTAGATGTGGAGACTGTAATAATTGTGCAAAAGCATGTCCATCAAAAGCAATACTTGGCAGAAATTATGTAGCTGATGAGCCTCGTGAAGTAAGACTTGATGTAAGAAGATGCGAAGAACACCTTTCAAAGCGCAAACAAGAAGGAAAATTTGAGATTTGTGGTAAGTGTATGTATGCGTGTCCATTTGGAATGCAAAAAATTACGTTGTAACTCATTATAATAAGTTACAACGTAATTTTTAGATAAATTTATCTTACTTTTGATTTTTTTTTATCTTCATACATTAATATATCTGCAATTCTCATTAATTCATCTAAATCCCTATTGCTTTGAGAATAAATAGATGTACCCGCTGCAATACCTAAATTGCAAATACAGCCATCAATATGCATGGGGCTAAGAAATAAAGTTTTTATTTTATTAATTCGTTCATTTATAGAGCTTGTATCAGATACAATAAGAACAAACTCATCACCGCCCATTCTGGCTAATACATCTTCATCATATGTACAAAGCTTAAGACGGCATACTGATTCAATAAGAGCCTTGTCTCCAATGTTATGTCCAAATTTATCATTGATAGGTTTAAAGCCGTTTAGATCCATAAAAATAACTCCAAAATCCTTACTTGTCTGTTCATATTGTTTGATTTTTTGCTTTATATTCTCAAAAAACAGACGTCTGTTTGCAATTCTAGTAAGAGGATCAAAATTAGCTATTTTATATAATTTATCAGCTGTTTTTCGATATTTACTATTTACAAATTTTAAGTTATCTTCAATCACTTTTATTTCAGTAATGTCTTTGAAGGTAATCATTATACCGAGAAAACCGTTAATTCTATCTTCTGCTGTTGATGCAGAGAAAAGTGAATTTATGACTTCACCTTTAGAGGTGATTACATTCAGCTCTTTATTTTTAAATTCTTTGGTTTCTAATAACTCCATAAGAATTTTGTTATTTATATCTGTATTACCTAATAAAAACTCCACCAAGTTTTTATTTTTCAAGTAACTACTAGAATAGCCTAAAATATTTTCGGCAGCAGGATTTGATCTAATAATCTTAAAGTTTTCATCAAGCACCATAACAGGATCCATAATTGTATTAATAATTAGTTCAGGAGATGCAATGTGATGTATATCAAACATGTTATATCTTCTTATTATGTATATAAAAAATAAAATAAATACAATGGTAAATAGATTAGCCATAGGTGGCAGAAAATTATCTATAAGTGGGTAAAAGAAATCAGTAATAGATCCTAACATTAAAATTGTAGCGTCAACCAATATAAATATTCTTGCTTGTTTTTTTTCACCAATATAATTGGAGTTTTTTCCCCATTTGTATAAGAGAAAAAAAGCAAAGTAGAAATAACAATACAAATATAATAAAGTAACCCAATATAGAATTGAATTTGTAGAATTAACATAAGTCCAACCGAGGCCACTTGAGCTTTGAACTAAAGCTTGAACTAAAGCTGTATTTTTACTAAAAAGACTTATTAATATTAAAATTGCTGGAACTAAGTAAAAAATAAAATAATGATATTTATTTTTAAAAATGGTATCTCTTTTAGTAAGAACAATAAAGAAATAAAGAGTAAATGCTGGAAAACAGTACATACCAATGAGAGCAAGTTTGTGCCATATTAAAGCAGTGGAACTATTGGGAGCAATATAAAAAAACACGTAACAGAGATTCCATTCCCCTAAAGCTAAGCAAACCCAAAAAGAATACTTATTCAACTTGGACCGTATAGGGCTAAATTGAATAGAATAAATTGACAATAATAAAAAAAGAACAAAATTTCCATAGGAAAATAAAGATAACAAATTCATATTAGGTCCTCCGTGTTTTTATGTTTAAACTCTGATGTTTTTGTTTTTTAGTTTGTCAGAATACATTTTAGAATCAGCGGTTTTTACTAAAGTGTTGATATTTTCATTGCAAATTGCGAATGTAGAGTACCCTATGGAGATACCAATATTTAGCGACTTTTCTCCCACTTTTATATTTGCTTCAAAGTTTTTTCTTATCATATTAATTTTATCATCAATTATTAATTTGGATGGTGAATTTGGTATAAGAATTACAAACTCATCGCCACCTAATCTGGACAAGATTTCAGGCTTTTTTATACAATCTTTTAATCTATTGGCAGCAGTTTTTAAAATATAATCACCGATATCATGGCCATAATTATCATTAATTTGTTTAAAACCATTTAAATCCATATAAATTACAACAAAATCTTGTTTGTGTCTTTTGTAGGAATTAGCTAACTTACTAAGCTTACTAAAGAATACTCTCCTGTTTGGAAGTCCTGTCAATAAGTCGTAATTAGCAGCTTTAAATAGATTAAATACAAGCTTTTTATATTTATAGTTACTGATTCTTAATTGATTTTCTATAGCTTTCCTGTCGGTAATGTCTTTGAAGGTAATAATATATCCTAAAAACTCATTGTACTTGTTTTTAGCCACTGAAGTAGAATAAATAGTGCTGATTAGTCTACAATCAGAGGTTAAAAGGGTTGCCTCTTGATATTTAAAGGGTTTATTAGAAAGAAACAGTTTTTTCTTGAATTCATCGTAATCAGAATTTGCAAGAATATAACTAAGTTCTTTATGTTCAATTTGTTTAAAGGTGTAGCCTAATAAATCTGTAGTAGCCTTATTTATTTTTATTATCTTGTAATTAGCATCAAAAACTAGTACAGGGTCTTTTATAGTGTTTAAAATAGTTTCTGCTGTGACAGTGTTTGCATCAGAAAATAAGTTATAGCGCTGAATAGCTACAAAACCAGTAACTGCCAATAGCACAATTATAATATTTGAAATAGGTGGTAAACGAATACCAATAGTAGGAGCTAGTATATCCGTGTATACACCAATTATTAATGTTATAGAAGAAACAATAAGTAGAGCCCATGCTTGTCTTTTTTCTGAAAAGTAGGGAGAGAGTTTACCCCATTTATATACCAATAATAGGCCATAAACGATAAAAGTTATTAAGTAGGCTGAATATGACCAAAACCATAAATCATTGGATCCAATATCAGTCCATCCAAAGCCAGCAGGATTTTTTATAATAGTTACTGCAAGTAATAACTTGGAGCTAAATATATTTTTTGTTAAAAAAATTATTGGAATTATATAAATAGCAATAATAATTTTTTTTTGCTTTGATTTATTAATAAATTTAGTTAATAAAAGAAAGAAGTGCAGTGCAGTTGCAGGAAAAGTAACCCATCCAATGCCTGCTAATTTATACCAAAATATTGCATTAGCTATAGTAGGAGCTGTATAAAAAAAAGTATCACCAAAGCACCAAATAGCCAAACTTGTAAAAACTAGCATAAAAGGAAGGGCTAATTTTGATTTACGAATATGTCCAAAACTATATAACGCTCCTCTTACGAATAGAATAAAGTTGGTAAAAGAAAGCATTGATAGTATATTCATCAATATCACCTTTCAATTCCACGAATAATTGTTTTTGTGGAAACATTATATCATATTTTGTAGAAGATTAGAATATATATATTTAATGGAACTTTATACGCAAAAAATATAATAATGGAGTTTTAAATTAAAAAAATGCGCTTAATATGCATTCGACAAAAGTAGCCTTACAGAAAAGCATATGTTAGAATGGTTAAGTAAAGTAGTTTACATCAATGGAAGGCAGTGGAAAATGTGAAAGCAAATATAATAAACAAATTAACAATCCAATTTAATGAACATTTTTATGAAAAAAATGAAGTATATTTAACTATTGCTATAAAATTTGGGTTTTGCACAAATAAAATGCTAATATTACCACAGAAGGAAACAAGGACTTTTAATAAGGCAAGTGGAAATGTATTAATAAAATATATACAGCTAGAAATGAAGGAAAAATACAATATTAGTGTTAAAGGTAATGTTAAAACGGGTATGATATATCTTTCCATAAAAACAAAGGTGAAAAATATGGACTATGAGGGTATGTGCTTGTTGAAAATGTTATATAAGGATAAAATAGATGAAAATATGTTTAGCATAGCTAAAGGAGTTGCAAAGAAAAGATTTTTTAATAATTATAAGGATGTTAAATTTAGAGCCTATTATAGAATGATGGAATTTGTTAATATCAACAAGGGATTCGTTTTAGGAAATTTAACAAAAGATTTTTTAGATATAAGCCTAAAGGATTTTAGGGATTTTTATGAAGAAGTTGTAGTACCTCAAAATAGTATACTTTTTGTTAATGGAGATTTGAGCGAATTAGATAAAAGTAAAATTTTGAAGTTTATAGAAGGCATTGAAACAAATGAAAGATATATTTTTTCAGCAATAGAGCTAGTAAATGAATACTTGCAAACTAACATGCATTTAATTGAGTCGGCTGAAGAAGCTATAGAGATTGGAGCAATAAACTTTAAGTTTTTTAATGAAAACATAAAAATGCTTGAAAAACAACTTCTGCTTGAAATACTAAGTGAAATTATATTTAAGGATAAGGGAAAGGTTTTGGTAGATGAGTTTGATAACAGTTTACTTTATTTTAATTGTAAGCTGGATAAATATAGCTTAAAGCTTTTAGATTATCTAAATGAGGAAACTATTCAACAAGCTAAAACAAATGCACTGTACAAGCTGTCTTATATTTTAAATAACATGCCTTATGTATTTAATAAGTATTGTATTGATTTGTATTCAAAAGGAATTGATATTGCCGAGTATTTTGAAGTTTTAAGCAAATGTGATTATAAATTAATAACAGATATATATGTAAAAGGAAATTTAAAAATAACAGATGGACAACTTGTTTATACAAAGCCTTTGTAAGCAGTAATTAATTATTCCATGGTGATAATTAAAAGATAGCGGAGAGTGATACAAATGAAGAGATTTGGAGGCTCGTGGTGGGTGTTTGCGCTAATAGGAACTGCTAGTGCATATTTAAATCCTTATGTTGGTATGTTCGGGTTATTTAACTTTGTGGAATTTTTTATATTGATTTGCATGATGATAAATATTGTTTTTAGGGTCAAAGCTTTTGAAAAGAATGGATATGATAATAGATTAAGGATAGAAATTAGAGCAGCAGGTATTGCTATTTATATTATGGCTATAGCATTTTTCTTTTTAAATCTATTTGCAAGTGGAGTTGTATTTCTTTTGGCATTTACAGATAAAAATCCAGCTACTCCTTTTCGAATTTGGAGTAATCCAGATAGTATGAGTGTAATATTGTTATTAATAGAATTTGTATTCTGTATATTATTATTAGTGTCCTTAATATGTAAAGGAATCACTATAAGGAGGTTAGTAAAGAATCATGCAAAGAATTTTTAAGTTATGGTGGCTATTTGCATTAATGGGCATTTTAGTAGTTAAATTAAATCCTTATGCTGATTTCCTTGCAGGAATAAATGCAGCAGAATTATTTGTTTTAGCATTAATGGAGGTAGCTAATTTTGCCTTAAAACAAAAGGAATCACAATATAGGGAAGCAGTTAGGCTGATTACAGCTATAGAATATGGAACAGCTTGTGTATTTTTTATTTTAAAAGTAATCACGGGAATACTAGGCGTAACTTTGATTAAAGAAGCATATACTTTAAAGCCTGATAGTATTTTTGGCAATCCGGATAAGGTGAGTTTAGTACTATTTGTAATATCTATGATTTGTAATGTAGTTGTGCTTTTAACGTTTATATACAAAAAAAGAGAATCAAAAAAATCTAGTAGCAGTAGAGTTCATGTTAATAGAGAAAAGTATAAGAAAATAAATAGACTATGTTTTATAGGTATAGTGATTTCATTGCTTGTGGGCTACATTAATCCTTATGAACATTATATAAGCTTCTTCGTGAACTTATGGTATCCTCTTGCTTTATTTATTTATTTAATAAATATAAAAGCTGCGACCAAAGCGGCAGAAAGTAAAATTTTCAAAAATGAACTAAATGCATTAGGACAAAATCATCTCAAAACTTTTTATAGTAAAAAAATTAAAATATTTATGATAGCAATGCTATGCTTTCTAAAAATTGTTTGGGCTATAGTAGAATATATTTTTTATATAGATAAAACGGACTTATCAATAAATCTTTTTAAGAATGATTTTTTAATGAAAAATGCATTTTGGATGTTCATATTAGCTACAATATCAGAAATAGTTGTTTTAATTATATATAGTATAAGGATTTGGAAGGAAAATAAAGAAGAAGTAACTGTTATATGTTCATAGAAAGTTTAATAAACTTGACGCAGAAGTTATATCTATAATTTTATAAAATAGAGAATGTAAATGATATTAATATGATTATTTATATTCTCTATTTTTATACAAATATTAAAAAAGTTATCTATTTTTAATTTAGTATAAAAGATAAAAATTAACGATGAAAATATAATTAAATTTAAAATATGATATAATAATGTTTATATTCAATATTTTGTAAATACAATATAATGCAATTTAACGTTAATATGTGAATTTTATAGAATAAAAACATGAAATGTAGAATTAATTGTAACAAAATAATTGTTAAATAAAATAATAAATAGTAAAATAAATCTTAGGAAGCGTTTCATTATGAGAAGCAAATTTAAAAGAAGGTTGATGTAAAAGAAATCTCATAGAAAGGGAAACGTTACACTCACTAATCATGAGGATAAAAAAGGAGATGAAAAGGTGGAAACAAAAGCTAATAAAAATACGCTAGAGATTATATTGGATAAAAAGTATGCAATTAGGCCATTTATGACCACAGACGAAATTAGAAATTCCAATTTAATGGAGATAATGGACGAGAAAAGCAAGATAAGCATTGAGGAAAAATTACCATACCCTATTTATATAAACCATGATGTAGATGGTGAAGAATTAATGCTTAAGCTAGAAATCACAGATGAAAAATTAAGCGGTATTTATATCACTGTTGAAAGGGACATGACATCTGAGGAATATCATAGTGGTAATATAGGAAATTATGCAGTTGTGGGCAATAAGCAAATTCCTAAATTAGCAGGTATAAATCAAGTAGAGTACAGAAAAGTAAGAGAATTATGTAAGATATATGGCAAGTTCCCAAGTGAGGGTAATTTGACTAGAAGCATAAAAAGCTTACAGGATAAAATAAAAAAGGTAAGTAATGAAATTGAACCTATTAATGCAGAAAAAGCAAAGCTAGAAGAAGTTATAAATGCATTCAAGGCTATTGATGAAATATATTCAAAATATGAATCCTCAGGCTTTGATGAGAACATATTAAATGAAAATTTAGAGAACATAGCGAGATATGAAAAGACTAAAGAGACTTTAAAAACAGAAGGCATAAAAGATGAAGTAGAGTTAGCAAAAAGAATTGAAAAATACGAAGAAGATATAGAGAAGTTAGAAAAGGTTAGAAACAATCTTATTTGGGAAAGCAATCAAATTTCAGACTCTTATATAGCATATCAAAAGTATAAAGAGATAGGTGCGAGAAAATTAAGAGAATTGAAAAAAGAATTTATTTGCAATCTTAAAGCTAAAGATGAATTAAAGAGTATATGTGCATATGATAAAGATAAAGTTACACAGTATTTCTATGATGAAAAAATAAAAGTAATAGATACAAATATAGAAAAGTTAAACAAAGAAATTGATGCAATAGGTATTGTAGACGAGCTTGAAAGCGATGACAATATAGATTATTTATTAGAAAAGATAAGCAATAATGAAAGATATACTAAAAAGAATCATCCTATGAATGATGTAAACAGAGAAAATGAAATAAATAAACTTGTTAGAAGTTCAATAGAGGATATTAATGAAAATCTATATGCTGATTTAAATGCTATAAGTGAACTATATAATATCGAAAGCAGAATGGTAGGAATTCAAAAAGAAATAGACTTAAAGAAAGACTTAATTGAATTACAAAATGAAGTAAAGGTTTTACAAGAAGCTAAAGCAAAACTAGAAATACTAGATAAGTACAAACCTATTATGGTTACTAGAGATAAGCACAAGGATAATGAATTATTTAAAAACTCCTATGAGAAAAAATATGAAAAAGAAATAAAAGAATACAATAAAGTTGAAAGTGAATTGAAATCACTAGGAATAAGTAATTGGGATGACTATAACAAAAAACAAAGTAATCATGATGCTAAGGAACAAGAGCTTCTAAAAACTAAAAAAATATCAGATAAATCAGGATTGGATAATGTAAGAGTTATAGACAAAATTACAAAATACAAAAGCAGAAGAGACGATATCATAAAGAACAACAGCAACTTGTTATATATTGATATAGACGCTTATTTTGAGCATAAAGTTAAGAAAGAAGAAGGAACTAAAGTAGTACGTGAAAGTAAAAGTGCTCGAAGAAGAAGAGAAGATTTTGATAAGATTTTAAAAGAAGTAAAAAATGTAGATGAAAAAGTAAAACCTAAGGAAGAAACAAAGGAACAAGCAAAAGAAGAACCTAAGGAAGAAATAAAACCTAAGGAAGAAATAAAACCAGTTGTAGAAGAAGCACCAAAGAAAATTGAAAATGATATAAAGAAAAATGAAGAATCTAATAAGACACTAAAAGCAGCAGAAGATGTAGGTAAAGTAAAGCAGCAGAAAAAAGAAGTTAAGGAAGGTAAGGCAAAACCTGCACAAGCTAAGAGTCAGGTTAGTAATGCAAAGGTTAAAAAGCAAAGACCAAAAAGAACCTTTGATCAACTAAAAAAAGAACTATTATGTACTCTTAAAGCTAAAGATGAATTGAAAATTATTTCTGAGTACACTAAGTATGATGAAGTGAGGAACTTCTGTGAAGGAAAATTAAAGCAAATAGAAACATCTATAAGAGAAGTAGAAAAAGAAATCAGTACTATGGGTGTTTACGGTAAAAGTAATGTTGATGACAAAATAAATTATATGAAAGAAAAATTTGTTTTTATGTCTCAAGTATACAATTCATCAGATAGAGAAAAATACTTAAAACAATATAATTCATTGAAAGAAAATCAAGTAAGAGAAGCTGTTAAAGAAGCAATAAGAGAAATGGATTTAGATACAGCTAATGAATTTAAAAACATAAATGAGCTATATACTATCGAAAGCAAATTAGCAGAAACTCAAAAGGGAATAGATTTAAAGCAAGAAATAATTAGCATAGAGGCTGAAGGAAAGTTATTAGAAGAAGTTAAAAAGAAGATAGATATAGTAGGAAAATACAGTTACTTTGCTGCTTTTGCTAGTGATGCATTTTACGGTAATGCATATGCAAAATCTTTCGAATCACAAATTGAAGTATATAAGAAAACACAAAAAGAATTACAGGAATTAAAAATAACTAATAAAAAACAATTTAAAGAAGCTAAAAAAGCATATGACATTAAAAGAAAGAAATTATCAACAGATAAAAATGCAGAACAAGTTATGAACCTAAATGTAAATAAAGAAATAGAAAAAATAGAGGGTTACAGAAGTAAACAAAATGATATTATTAAAAAACTTCAAACTGTATAAGATATAAATTTAACTCTCAATACTAATAAAACCTTCCAAACTAATAATTTTAGTTTGGAAGGTTTTACACTAAGTTTGGTAAATATTTTTGAATTTTGTATATCAAAAAACGAGCATGTGAAGAAAAGTCTGTAAATAAAAATAATAAGGCTTTCTATGGTAAAATAAAATCATAGGAGGCCTTTTATTATGGCAAGAAAAAAAGATATTTATAAGGTAAAACCAATGAATGAAGGAAAAAGAAATATTATATCAGCTCTTATAGACGAGTATGATATTCAGTCAGCTGAGGATATTCAGGAAGCTTTAAAAGATCTATTAGGTGGAACTATTCAATCTATGCTTGAAGGTGAAATGGACGAGCATTTAGGCTATGAACCATATGAACGAGCCGAAACTACAAACTCAAGAAATGGGAAAAAACAAAAAAGAATTCGAAGCAAATATGGTGAGATGAATATAGATGTACCACAGGATAGAGAAAGTTCTTTTGAACCTAAAATAGTACAAAAACACCAGAAAGATATTTCTGGTATAGAAGAAAAAATTATTTCTATGTATGCTAAAGGATTAAGTACCAGACAAATTTCAGAACAAATTGAAGATATATATGGGTTTGAAGTTAGTGAAGGAATGGTTTCAAATATAACCAATAAACTTCTTCCTGAAATAGAAGCATGGCAACATAGACCTTTATCTACAGTATATCCAATTGTTTTCATTGATGCAGTTCATTTTTCCGTAAGGGAAAATAACGTTATACGTAAGCTTGCAGCTTACATTATTCTTGGTATAAATAATGAAGGCAGAAAAGAAGTACTTTCTATAAATATTGGAGAAAATGAAAGCAGTAAATATTGGCTTAGTGCTCTCAATGAATTAAAAAATAGAGGTGTTCAAGATATCCTTATCCTTTGTGCAGATGGTCTTACAGGGATAAAGGAATCTATATCAGTAGCTTTTCCAAATACTGAATATCAACGTTGTATAGTTCATCAAGTAAGAAATACATTAAAGTATGTTTCTGATAAAGATAAAAAAGAATTTGCAAAAGATTTAAAAACTATATATCATGCACCTTCTGAGGAAATTGCATATAAGCAATTAGAAGAAATCACTGGAAAATGGGAAAAACATTATCCTAACTCAATGAAAAGCTGGAAATCAAATTGGGATGCTATTAGCCCTATTTTTAAGTTCTCTGCTGATGTAAGAAAAGTTATTTATACTACAAATGCAATCGAAAGTCTCAACAGCACATATCGTAGATTAAATAGACAAAGAACTGTATTTCCAAGCGATACATCACTTTTAAAAGCTTTATACCTTGCTACTTTTGAAGCTACAAAAAAATGGCGTTTGCCACTAAGAAATTGGGGTAAAGTGTACGGTGAATTATCCATTATGTATGAAGGACGACTTACTGAATAAAAAGCTTAATATGCCAAAAACGCCTGTTTTTAAAGGCGTTCTTGACATACATATTTTTAGAATGTATATTTAAAACAAGATAGAAAGTCACTTTTGACAATCTTGTCTTTTAAAACTTACCATAGAAAGTTATTTTACAGAAAGAATTTTACACTCTCCAAAAAACGCTCCCTTAAGTATCATGGAGCGTTTTTTGGATATATAGAATTTTAATAAATAATATTATTCGAAATTAAATTCTAATGGTTCACCTGAATCAGCATTGTCATCATCATCAAAATCAATAATAACGCTTCTTGCTTTTTCTCTAGCTTGTTTTCTTTTTGATTTGTCATCTAAAGCTAATTTTATTAATTTGATTGATTCAGTAGGAGTTTCACATCCTCCAAGAACAATTACATTAAATGAATTGTTGTAAGTTACATATGTACTTCTATAAACTTCAAAGCACTTGCTGATTTCATTTGCATCATAACCGTCCATTTTTACGTTTATACCTAAGTAATCACAATCATATACGTCAGGTTGTGAGAATACACTGTTCTTTATAGCGAAATCTATAGCTGTTTTCGCATCCTTTAAACCATCGTAAAGTTTTAAAACAACACCGGCACCAGCGGCTGTATTTATTCTGAAGGAGTCTTTTTTATCGATATTTCCATCTGCATGTACTCCCATTAAGTTATATGCTAAATCTAAACTTTCAACTACTTCATTATTTATTTCATTATAAGTGTTTCTTTTATTATTATCTACAAATTTTATGTCATTAATTAAATTCATAACGCTGTTTATGTCGTTCCAACATTCTAATGTATTCTTGAATGCTAACTGATCTTCTGATAAACTTGGTAAAATTCCTACTACATTAAATTTAGCAGTAGGTATAGCAGAAGCAGCGATTTGAATAAAAGTTTTTATTGCTCCAGAGCCTGTTCCACCAGCAAAACTTGCAAATATAACCATAACTTCTGTTTGAGGATATTTCTTTAACAAAGTTCCTATTGCATTTGCATTGTCCTTTATCATTTCTCTTGATTTTCTTCTATCTCTTCCTGAACCATCAGTGCCAGGATATAGGTAAACATTTTTGTCTATTTCAGCGTTTTTCAATGGTTTAATATCTAACGCACTGCTGTTAAAAAATAAACCATTATAAGAACTGTTTTTGCTTAATAGACCATCTACGATATTTCCAGCACCCTGTCCTAATCCAACTAATAGCATTTTGCTTTTTTCCATAATTAATCTAATCCTCCATTTTTGTACTGTTGTTTATTGTTTTATAAGAAGTTTAATTTCTTAAAACCTTGTTGATTAAATTATGATTATTAGTGCATGTATGTCAATCACCAAGATTGTTTGCAGAAATTAACATAATATTGACAAATTATATTATAATAACATGACTGATTACTATATTTGCTATCAATTAAAATTAATTTATATTAATTGGTTTATGTTATAAGAAATTATAATATAATAACATAATTTTATACTATATTTAAGAATTTTTAAAGTAGAATTATGAATTTTTAAATGAAAATTGTAAAAAATAATGTATTTTTGCGATAAATTATATTATAATGTAATGAGTGAGGCATTAAAGGCATTAGTTCGACCGTGTTTTTGATGGAAATTTATATTGTATTAGATTTAAATTAAAAATTTCGAAAGGGGATTTAAAACATTATGAATTCTGAAGAGAATAATATGGAACTTGAAGAAAATAATATGGAGCCCGAGCAGGTGGATGTTGTAAATAATAGAAGACGTGGTGAAATATTATACTATACAATTAACCAAGTTGCTAATTTGTTAGGACAAGATGAGGGCAGTATTTTGTACTTCACTAATGTTTTTGATGATATTTTAAACATAAAAATATCAGATAAAGAGTTGACATATACTGATAAAGACATAGATAAGCTTGAATTTTTAATAGGATTAAAAAATAAAGGTCTTACTATTAAAGAAATTCAAAAGTATTGTGAAGGATTATCTTTTGAAGGTGAAAAATCAGTAATAGCTAAAGAAGAGGTACCAATGGTATCTACTGAAGATATTTCTGAAACTATTTCAAAAGTACAAAATGAACAATTTGACAATTTAAAAGAGTATATTGATAACAAAATCAGTGAAAATAATGAAGTACTTTCTCAAAACATTGCAAAGTTAATAGAGGAAGCACAAGAAAAACAATTTAAATCATTAAAAGAAGAGTTACTAAGTGAAATTAATTCTAAATTTGAAGCTCAACCTAATTCAAATGCAGAATTAAATGAAGAGGCATATACAAAGCTTGATAAATTAATAACTGAAAAGCTTTCAACAGAAAATGGGTTGAAAGAAGAATTTGAGAAGTTAAGTGAAATGTATATATCTAGAGAAGAAAATATAATAGAGGAAATTAGAAAGTACCGTACTATAATGTCACAAGCATATTCTTTAGAGCAAGAAATGGACAAAACTAAGCCTGGTTTCTTATCTAAGATATTCTCAGGTAACGATAAATAACTTGCAATAACATGTAATAGCTGTAATTAAGGATAATTATAGGGCAGAGGCATGTTGTGTATTTATAAAATTACATAAGCATTTTAATTTTTTGAATTGATAATAAAAGATTACATTAGGAAATCACTTCGTTAGTAATCTTTATTTTTTATGATGTAATAAGCCTGAGATATTATAATAGTAATGTCTCAGGCTTATTATATTAAAACTACAACAAAATTACATCGTATTGATTAAGCAAGGTTAATATATTGGTATCAGGTTCTACTTCAGTAATGATACTGTGAAAATCAGATATATTTGAAAAATTAAAGGTCCCATCTAATTTAAAACGTTCATTAGGAGCCATTAAATAGGATTCTTTAGATATACTCATAATTGCCTTTTTGGTGCCTGCATCTTCAGAAAGGCAAGTACTAACAGTTCCATTTGTAAGGTCTATTCCACTACAGCCTAGAAAAGCTTTATTGCAGCGATAAAGCTTAATTTGCTCAATTGAATGAAAACCTATATTCCCACCCACAAAGCTGTTGTAATCACCACCTATAAAGATTACCTTCAGTTTTAAATCTAAATGAAGTAGTGAAGAGATTTCAACCATATTTGTTATTAAGGTAATATCCTTATTATTTTGTATAAGCAATTTTGTAAGAAGATAAGAAATACTAGAAGTATCTAAAAAAACTGTATCCTTATCATAGATTAACTTATATATTTTTTTAGCTATTATCATTTTCAGATCTATATCTTTTTCAACTCTAGTATATAACTTTTCAGCATTTACTAAAGTACGTTTTATACTAATTGCACCACCGTAAGTACGCTGCAAAAGATTATTCTTTTCTAAAACTTGAAGATCTTTTCTAATCATGCTTTCACTTACGCCAAATCGTAGACTTAAATCTTTTACCAGTACTTTACCGTCCTTAGTAAGTAAGTCTAATATATGCTTGTGTCTTTCTTCAATAAACATAATTTCCTCCAAAGCTGTTTTAAGTTACCTTTATTTTAGCAACTATAATACTAAAATGCAATTATAGTGTGATTGACAATTAATAGTAAGTGGGATAGAATGATATTAAATGATAATAAGTAATATTAAATAGGAATTAAGGCATAAGGAAGGGATACTATTATGAGAAAAGCAGTGTTTTTTGATATTGATGGAACTTTATTAGATTGTTTAAATGGAATAGATAAGATTACTCCGAGAGTAGAAAAAGCTATAAGAAGACTTAGGGCAAATGGAGATTATGTCTTTATAGCCACAGGAAGGCCGTTCGCTTTTTTAGATGATGAGCTTCTTAACTTTGGCTTCGATGGCTTTGTTTATACAAATGGTTCATATGTAGAAGTTAATAAAAATAACATATACAAGCAAGCTATGGATAAAGAAAGTTTAAAAAAGATTATAAATAATTTTGAAAGATTAAACGTTGAATATATATTGCAGGGAGAAAAGTACTCTTATACAAGAGCGGAATATAAAAAGCTTCATGCCTTTTATGATGAATTTGATATATCTAAAAAGTACATTTTGAATGATTATAATATAGATGATATAGATGTGTACAAGGTAGAGATGGTGTGTGATGATGAAAAAGGTATACAATATTGTTTATCATTAGAAGATGAAAACTACAATTATATTTATGATGAAGATATAAAACACCTCGAATTATATTCTAAAAACAATAGCAAGGCTTCTGGGATATTAAAGGTGCTTGAATTTCTAGATATCTCTGTTGAAAATAGCTATGCCTTTGGTGACGGAAAAAATGATATAGAAATGTTAGAGACAGTAGGATGTGGAATAGCCATGGGGAATGCGGGGGATTTTGTCAAAGGTTTCGCTAAAGAGGTTACGGATACGGTTCAAAACGATGGAGTTGCCCTTGGTATAGAAAGATTTATTTTGTCGTAAGTTATCTCAAATTTAAAGAGGGTTGTGATAAGCATTTAATTGAAGTGGACGTTAAACAGCAGCTTAAAATTGCTACTTCTTTTTTTAAAAGTACAACGCTCAATGATATTGACTTAGAGCCTACTTTAAGTGATAACATGTTTATTATGGTACATACCAAATAAACCACAAGAGAAGGCGATGAAAATGAAAAAGCTTAAATTGATAATTACTGGAATCATCATAGTTATTATATTAGCAGTAATAGCGATATATATTTATATACCTAAAACTATTTCCAAAGTAAAGGTGAAGGCAAAGCCCAAAGCACAGCTAACTTTTGCAGTACTTGGAGATGTTCACAATAGAACGGACAACCTTCAGAGAGCTATTAATGATCTATACACAATAGATCAAGATATTGATGCATTAATATTAAACGGTGACACTGTGGATCAAGGAATCGAAAGCCAGTACGATTCAGTAAAAAAGACTCTAAAGCGAAATAAAGATATATTACCTAAAACAATTATTGAAAACATAGGAAATCATGAATTTTTTGATTATAATATAGGGACAAATTCAAAGGCACAAGTTAAAACATTTATAAATAGATACCTTGGATTTTCTCAGGAAAAGAAAGTGTATCATGACAAATGGATTAAGGGCTACCATTTTATATCACTTGGGTCTGAAGATGGTAAATCTAAAACAACGAATTCCACAGAAGCATCTATATCAAATGAGCAACTAATCTGGCTTAAGGAAAAATTAGCTCAAAACTATACAAAAGGCAAACCTGTATTTGTATTTTTACATCAAAATTTAAAGCCATTCTGGAACTGGCAGGGAGTTAAGCAAAGTGAAGAAATTAATGAAATTCTATCAAAGTATCCAGAGGTAGTGTTATTTACATCCCATACTCACGCTGATTTAGATAAGAATAGTGTATTAGAAAATCAGCCATTTACAATGGTTCATGCAGCAGCACTTCAATATACGCTTATACCAGAAATAAATAGTAGAGGTGTAATAACAGATATAACTAAAAAACAATATATTAAGGGTTTGTACATTGAAGTTAATGGAGATAAGGTTATTATTAAGGGAAGAGATATTAAAGAAAAACAATGGATATTTACAAAGGCTATTACTAAATAAATTAATATATTAATGTAAGTTTATTATGGCAACATATAGTAAGTTATTGTATACTTTCAATATATAGAGGAAATTTAAAATTCCTCAATAAAAGATAATGGAGTAAAGCAATGAAAAAATATAAAAAAATTACAAAGAATCAATTAACTTTATCCATAATAAATTGTTGTGTATTTGTGTTAGTTTATTTTGTTTTCTTTTACGAACTAAATATTTTATGTAAGTATGGAAGAGTAGGTAAAATTACAAATATATTGTTTGGATGTTTGGTTTTCTTTATAGTGTGGCTAATAATGTTAGTGACTAGGCTTGTGAAAAGGCCTAAGAATACATTGGCAGAGGAAGAAGAGAAGGGGGAAGAATACTCAAGGATAAAGAATAAATTCACGCTTATAGCTTTTATACTTGCAATTTGTGTAACGGGCTTTTATGGAACTAAAATATATAATAGTGGGACAAAATATAATGGAAAATTAGCATGGTATTTAGAAGAACTAAAAAATAAAAGACTAGCAAATTTTCAGCATGATAACATATATAAGGATGGTATAGAAGGTATTATTCAGGATGTTAATGAGAAAGTACACATGCCTAAAAAGTTATATATGGTAAATAATTTTACTATGAAATTTGATTCAAATGGAAAGATTTTATCCTTCGATACATTTTTATATGGAAAAAATGATAAAGGTAAATTACAAACTTATTTAATTAGTTATGATAGAAACAAATCAGATAAGATTATAATATACTTAAATGGTTATGCTAAACCAGATTACAATAAGGATAAGCTACTAGAACCATTTTTTACGCTGATGAAGAAAGCTCCACTTAAAAAAACAGTAAGTAATTGGAGCGAAAAAGCTTATTCTATTAATTATCATGGGAGAAAGAGCTTTTCAAGCAACGTTATTTACCTTGATTCAAAAGGTAAAATAATTGAAAATAGTGACATGAACTATAAAATGGTCGGATACACCTTATCTGTATTTGTACCAGAGAAATTAAATGAATACCAACCAGTAAGGTACAGTTTAATAGAGGGTGCAAATAAGGAAATAGTAGAACCGTATAATGAAGAAAATTCTCACGAGGAAACTAATTCTTCAGAGAAGTTTTATCTATCAAAAAAGGTTGGATATAGGCTGGAAATAGTTGCAGCAGCAGCTGGCAGTAGGTCTTATGCTTTAGAAAAAACCACTGATAGAGTTAATTGGACAACTATAAATCAAGATCCATTTAATGGTGACATTGGTATTGCAAGTGGAATAACTTTTTTAGACAGTAAGCTTGGTTTTCTAGGTTTATCTTTTTCGGGAGGTTCAAGGGGAGAGCTATACTGTACAAATGATGGAGGAATATCGTATAAAAAGGTGAATTTTACTTCTATAAAAAAGGATGCGTCCTTTGATTTACCGACAATGCCATATAAAAAAGGTGGAAAGCTTTATGTTTTAATAGGAAAAGGATCTGATGGTGATAAAACTAAAGAGTTATATCAGTCTACGGATGAAGGAGTAACCTGGAAATACATAAAAGATGTACCTTAAAGATAAATTACTAAAAAGCTTCCTAAGAATTATGTCAAAGGAAGCCTTTTTATTTTTAGGTATATTGACAGCAGGAGAAATCAGTATATAATTATATTGTAAACTATAATGAAAAATATAGTTTACAATAAGAAGGGGGAGTAACTATGAAGATGTCAACTAAAGATTTAATATTATGTGCTTTATTTGCAGCAATAAGCTGTGTTCTATCTCAAATATCTATTCCAATTGGAACTGTACCAATTACGATGCAAGTAATGGCAGTTTATCTTGCTGGAGTAATATTAGGAGCAAAACGTGGTTTTATATCACAATTAGTTTATGTGGTTCTTGGGGCAATTGGGGTGCCCGTTTTTGCTGGCTTTTCAGGTGGTATTGGAGCGGTTGTAGGACCTACAGGTGGATTCATTATTGCATTTCCATTCATGACTCTCATTGTTGGATATGTTTCTGATAAATATAAAAAAAGAATACCTATTATAATATCAATGGTGGTTGCAAGTGTATTTTGTTATATACTTGGATCAGTATGGCTTGCACTTATGACTAAGATGTCCTTTTTAGCAGCAATTAAAGTTGCGGTTTTGCCATTTATACTTTTTGATATAATTAAAATTATCATTGTTTCTATAGTAGCCGTTAGTATAAGAAATGGGATAAAGTCAGGGGGATTAGCATGATAAGGTTAAGACCTCATCATATTATGTGTTTTCAAGGATATGAAGGAAAGGGATATAGCAAAGATTTTATTGAAAATATGGACAAAATATATGAACAACTTGAGGAAAAATCCAAAGTAAAAATTGTTTTTTCTACAGATGATGTATGCAGAAAATGCCCAAATAAAAAACTAGAGAATATTTGTGAAACTAATGATAAGGTAGTAAGTATAGATAGTAAAGTTATTAAATATCTAATGTTAGAGGAAAGAGTATATACATATAAGGATCTCATAGTTAGATTGAAGACAAATATAAATGAAGAAATAATGCAAGATATTTGCGGAAGATGCGCATGGTATACAAATAGTAAATGTAAAAACAATATTCTGAATCTATAAAAGTATATTAAAAAATCAGGTGAGATTAACACCTGATTTTTTTAGTTAGTTAACCTTTGAAATAATGAAATTAACAGCTAAGTCTACAGCTTCATCTAAATTATATTCAAAGCCATGATCTTGCTTTTCAAGTAAATGTAAAGCGCTGTTAGCATAGCTTCCGTAGTATCTTTTTGAAGCAAATGGGTCAACAACTTTATCAGAAGTTCCATGTATAAGGCATACAGGACCTTTATATTGACTTGAGACTTCATAAATTGGTAAATGTTGTGCTGTGCTAAAATATTGGCTTCTTAAAGGTTTATTATTACTTGTAATTGTAATATATTCTGGTATATGTTTTGGATCATAGATTGTACCCATAATTGTACCCTTTAAAGCATCATCCTTTAAGGTTGCAGCTGGTGCCATTTGTACAAGACAAGTAATATCATCAGGATAATAACCGGCGGTCATACCAGCCACAACACCACCTTGAGAATGGCCCAAAAGACTAATATTTTTAACAAAGTCTAATTTTTTTACATAACGTAGAACCTCACCTGCATCCTCTAATTCATTTGGAACAGTCATGTCTTCAAATAGACCATCGCTATCACCATGACCGTTAAAATCAAATCGCAAAGAGACAATATTGTTTTCTAAAAGTTTTTCTGCAAGTGCCAACTGTAGTTTTCTATTACGATTTGAAGTAAAACCATGCATTATGATAACAAGAGGATATTTTTTGTTTTCTTCAAGAAAAGGATATTCCAAAGTACCAACTAAATTTAAGCCTGCTCTTTTTATATTTACAATCTTTTGCATATAACTAATCCTTTCAAAACATGTTGCGTTTACTTAATTATACCGTATATACGATTACTGTTAAAAGGAATAATTACTTCTTTATTTTCTTGTAGTCTTTATCAAAGTACTTTCCAGCACGGATATCATCAGTCATACCTTTATAAGGAGCTTCACTGATAACTTCATTATTATCTTGTCCCGCATTTCCCATATAAGTTATAGTTGCAAATTCAGGAACTACATATTTGGGATAAGTTTCATATTTTACGCGTGATTCTTCCATTAAATCAATGTGTTCATTTTGATAAGTCACAGTGATTTCTGGATGTTCGTGAACCCATTTTGGGAAGAAGATAACTCCATGTAACTTTCCTTCGTTTGGCATAAAATCTAAAGCTACATCAGTACCAGTTGGTTCAGTCCAAGTTATTTTGAATACTCCATCTGTTAATTTTACAATGTTTGCTTCTTGGTCAGTTACCCAACGACCAGCAACCATACCACCATGTATACGATAATCAACAGTATGATCATTTTTTGCATACCATTCATATTCCCAACCATTATCATAAGTATAAATAAAATGTGTTCCTAAAAAGTCATCTAAATCTTTAAATATTTTCTTCTCAGACATAATAATTCCACCTTTCATGTTACATGCATATAAACATGTACTTCAAAACATGTAATTAAAGACATGTTTATCTTATAACATTTATGATATACTTATAATATAAAATTGTCAAGGGAGATAATTATGATTAGAAAGAATATGCTTAGGTACATTATTTTAGGGCTGTTAGAAAAGCAAGAGTTGAGTGGTTATGATATTAAAAAGATATTTGAAGAGGAGATAGGTGAATTTTGGAGAGCAAAGCATAGTCAGATTTATCCTGAGCTAAGAAAATTAGAAGAGCAAGAGTTAATATGTTCACGAGTTGAAATAGTAGGAAATAAACTTGAAAAAAAGTATTATACACTTACTAAAGAGGGAGAAGTAGAGCTTCAAGCTTGGATTTCTTCAGGAACAACAGAGTTATTAGCAACTAAAGATGAATTTATTTTGAAATTATATTTTGTTCATCATAGTAAGGATGTAAGATTAAAAGATATGTTTGAAGAACAAATAAAATTACATAGTGAAAAGCTGGAACATTTAAAGCTTAGAATGAAAACAATTTTTGAAAGAGAAGAATATAAAAAAGAGAATTATGGACACTATCTTATATTAGATCATGCGATTATTAGGGAAGAAGGATATTTAAATTGGCTTAAAAAACAGTATGAGGAGAGTTTATAATTATGAAATACTATTTTGCGCCACTAGAAGGTATTACAGGATACATATATAGAAACGCCTATGAAAGGTTTTTTGGAGGTATGGATAAATATTTCACACCGTTTATTGTGCCAACTAGTAGTGAAAAATTAACCTCAAGAGAATTAAGAGATGTACTGCCAGAGAATAATAAAGTACCTTTTTTAGTTCCTCAAATACTAACTAATGATGCTGAAAAGTTCATTTTTACAACTGAGAAATTGATGAGGTTTGGATACAAGGAAGTTAATTTAAATTTAGGCTGTCCATCAGGTACAGTTGTAGCTAAAGGTAGAGGTTCAGGGTTTCTAAAAAAGAGGAAAGAGCTAGATGAGTTTTTAGAAGAGGTATTTTCCAAGTCAAATGCTAAAATTTCTATAAAGACTAGGATAGGGAAAGATTCTCCAGATGAGTTCTATGAGCTTATTAAAATATATAATAAGTATCCTTTAGAGGAGCTTATTATACACCCAAGAATACAAACTGATTTTTATAACAATAAGCCTAATATGAAGGTGTTTAAGGATGCTTTAGCATTAAGCAAAAATAGGGTGTGTTATAATGGCGATATTTTTAAGGTAGAGGATTATAAAAAACTTACAGAAGAATTTTCAAATTTAAATACTGTTATGCTTGGACGTGGGATTATTTCAAAACCTAATTTATTAAAAAATATTAACAACGTTCATGATTCAGACAAAGAAGTATTGAAAGAATTTCACGATACAATTTATAAAGAGTATCAAAGCTTTCTTTCAGGAGAAAAAAATGTATTATTTAAAATGAAAGAGGTTTGGTTTTATATGATACATTCCTTTAAAGATAGTGATAAATATTTTAAAAAGATACGTAAAGCAAATAGATTAAACGAGTATGAATTAATTGTATCAAGGCTTTTTAAAGAATTTGACTTGATTTAAAGTATAGTGTATACTAAAAAAATAAGTGAATAACTGAGGTAGAGGCGCAGACTTTAAAAGTAAAATTGTTGAGGTAAGCACAATGAAGCAGTTTGAAAGGAAAGGTTGCCGAAGCATATGATTAACGCTTTAAAATCATATTGCTGGGTTTGTATAAAATATATACAAAACTGTCACAAATGGAAATTGTGGAGAACTATCATTTTTGTGGAATTAACGTATATTTGTACGATTGAATATGTGTTTAAGTGCCCTGAGTGTAGTCTCAGGGCACTTTTTAGTTTAGTTACAAATAGAATTAATCTACTTTTTATGTTCGACTTAGTTAATTCGCTTATCGGAAATATAACCGATAGGGGGAATAAAAAATAAATACTACAAAAGAAACAAATTCAAATGAAGTTAAAAGAGGTCTTAAAGCAAGGCATCTTAATATGATTGCTATGGGTGGAGCCATAGGAACAGGAATATTTGTAGCACTTGGTGATACCATACATCAAGCAGGTCCAGGAGGTGCACTTGTTGCATATGCTTGTATAGGGGTTATGGTTTACTTTTTAATGACAAGCTTAGGAGAAATGGCTACTTTCATGCCAGTGTCAGGTTCATTTGAAACCTATGCTTCAAAGTTTGTTGATGAATCCTTAGGCTTTGCGCTCGGATGGAATTACTGGTATAACTGGGCTATTACTGTTGCAGCAGAGATGGTAGCAGGTGGATTAACAATGAAATTTTGGTTTAAGGGTGTACCACCAGCTATATGGAGTATTGGGTTCCTTGTATTAATAGTTGCCTTAAATTTATTGTCAGTAAAGGCATATGGAGAATCAGAGTATTGGTTCGCAGGAATTAAGGTAGCTACAGTAATTATATTTTTAGTTGTTGGGGCGGCAACTATTGTAGGAATACTAGGAGGTCATGCAGTAGGTTTTAAGAACTTTACAATTAAAGATGCACCGTTTGTTGGGGGTGTAAAATCTATTTTCATGATATTCTTAATAGCGGGCTTTTCATTTCAAGGTACAGAGCTTGTTGGTATAGCAGCAGGAGAGAGTGAAAACCCTAAAAAAACAGTACCTAAGGCTATTAATACAATTTTTTGGAGAATTTTAATTTTCTACTTAGGAACAATATTTGTTGTAAGTGCAATAATTCCTTATACAGAGGCGGGCGTTGGTACAAGTCCATTCACTTTAGTATTTCAGAAAGTTGGTATTGCAATTGCAGCAAGTATAATGAACGCAGTTATTTTAACATCTGTATTATCTTGTGGAAACTCTGGTATGTATGCTTCTAGTAGAATGTTATATGCTATGGCTAAGGAAGGAAAAGCACCCAAAGCGTTAGGAAAGCTTAATAAAAGAGGAGTTCCTGTAAATGCACTAGCACTAACTACACTAGTTGCATCAGCTTGCTTTTTAACAGGAATTTATGCTCAAAGTACTGTATATGTATGGCTTGTTGCTGCTTCTGGACTTGCAGGCTTTATTGCTTGGGCAGGTATAGCAGTTTGCCATTATCGTTTCCGTAAAGCATATGTTGCACAGGGACATGATTTAAATAAGCTTATTTATAAGGCAAAGTTATTTCCAATTGGTCCAATAATAGCGTTAGTATTATGTACGGTAGTTATTTTAGGACAAGGACTTACTTACTTTCAGGCAGATAAAATAGATTGGGGCGGAGTAATATCCTCTTATATAGGCTTACCATTATTTATTATATTATGGGCTGGATACAAGATTAAACATAAAACAAAAGTTGTTAATATACATGAAATAGATTTGAATGTTAATACTAAAGATTCAGAATAAGTTGTTTAAATAAAGATAAGAGTCATACCAGTGATTTTGGTATGACTCTTAATTTTGTTCAAGCTTTTGATAACAATTTTTTCACAGATGTATCCACAGAAGTTTCTATAACTAATCCACCATCAATAACTAATGGAGTTCCATTCATAAAGCCTGCTCTTGGACTACAGAAAAAGGCTACCGCATATGCTATATCCTCTGGTTTTCCAACTCTTGCTTCTGGAAGGTTATCCTTAGAGACATTAATAACGCCTTTACACATTGGAGTTGGAATTATACCAGGTTGTACTATATTAACGGTTACACCTGAACCATCAAATTCTTTTGCTAAAGAATATCCCATACCAACCAATCCATGCTTTGCAACTGCATAATTCATTTGTCCTGCAAAGCCATGATATCCAGCAACAGATGAAATTAAAACGATTCTTCCGTATTTTCTCTTACGCATCCGATCACCGCAAGCCTTTACACAGTTAAAAGCCCCAAACAGATGAGTTTTAATAACTGCATCAAAATCTTCTAAAGGCATTTCAGTAGAATATTTTAAAGGTGTAGCATTTCCAGCATTAGATACCAGTATATCTATTTTCCCATATTTTGAGTAAACCTCATCTACAGCTTTATTTACTTCACTGCTATTCGATACATCAACGCTGTAAGTTTCTACTTTTCCACCCTTTGAATTTATTTCTTTTTTAGTTTCCTCGTTTCTAGTCTTGTTTCTAGCAAGGATTATTACATGTGCGCCCCTATCGGCTAGTTCAAAACTAATAGCTTTGCCTATACCAGAATTACCACCAGTTACAATGGCAACTTGATTTAATAATTCTTTTTCCATAATACGGCCTCTTTTTCTATTTTTAAAATTAATTTATATTTTTAGACAGTGTTAAAAGTTTAGAAGAAAAACTTTTTAGTTTTTCACCTTCAGAAGATAGCTGCATTGCTTCTGAAGTTTGAGTTTCAGCAGCATGCGAAAAAGCATTAAATACTTCTATGATATCGCCTATATTTTTCTTTATTTTTATTAAGGTATCATTTATTTGAGCAGTTGAGTCCTTACTATTTGCAGCAAGCTTTCTTATTTCTTCGGCAATAACAGTAAAACCTCTCCCATGTTCACCTGCTCTTGAAGCTTCAATGGCAGCATTGAGTCCTAATAGATTTGTAGTATCTGCAACATCTTTTATATATTTAATTACGTCATCCATGTAAGTAAGTCCATCTTGCGTTTCGGTAACTATACTATTCATATTTTCACTGCTTCCAGACAACTCCTGAGTATTACTTGCTAGTTCTTCCGAAGAAGCGGCGAGTTCTTTGGAAAACTCCTGCAATTCAGTAACCATTTCAAGGACTGTATTCTGCTTTTCCATTGATACAGCAAAATTTATAGATGCTACCACATTATTAGTATTTGGATTAATTATAGGAATACAGTGGCTTGAAATGGGAAAACCAAAAGCCTCCTTTGGATAATCTACAGACTGTTTTTTTCTTGATAAAATTGCTTTTTCGGTCATATCACCTTTGTTTAAGGTTGAACCTTCACTAATGTTTAATTTGAAGGTTTTTGCTTGAGAGACGGCTACGAATTTTTCTTTATCAGTGATTCCCAAGGCTACATCATCAGAAAATAACTGTGGTAAAGTGGAGCACAGTATTTTTAGTGCTTCCAAAAGTTCGTCATCGCTAATGTTCATTTGTTACATCTCCTTTGATAGTACTTATATACAATATATCGTATATTTTCCAGAAGACATAATAATGCTTTTTATTCTAAATTATAATTCTGTGTAACAAAAATAATCAAAGTCTGCGGGCTTATTACTTCCAGTTATATCAATGCAATTAATCCCGACAAAAGCTCCAGTAAAAAATCCACCGCCTTGTACATAATCATCAGACAGTTTTCTTGATTCAAAGGTGATAGGTATTTTTGACCAGGTTTTGCCGTCAAAGGAATAAAAGTATTCATAAATGTCAGTTCTTACTTCAACTTTAAAATGTACATATTCAACAGTACTAGGTATAGGAATTGTATTATTTTTTAGAGGCATATCAAAGTGAAAGTTGTCACAAGACACAATATCAATTATTCTGCCTTTAGTTTCATTCCAGGTTACTTGTATAGTGGACCAATTCTCGGTATTATAATAACAAGTTAATCCTGCTGCTTGTTGGAAGGTATCAGGATTAAAAGATACACTTGTTGATGCATCAAAATTAAAGGATTGCCATCTTCTTGCTACAAAAGCTTGCACAAAGGTAGATGTTAAAGATTCTTTACCATATAATCTTAAATTACCTTTTTTTGCTTTTAAAGAGGCTATATCTTCTGTAAGTGGAATACGTAACGATTGAAAGTTAATATTTAAAGTTTGGCTATCAAAATCATCTTTTTCTTTATAGCTTTTCTCCCATTTCACCTCTGGAATTTTAGGAGCTTCAACCTCAATAGAGCCTTGTTTGCCACCAACAACTCGTGGCCAACCATCTACCCACTCAATTTTTTGTAATGAAGTTTCACGTCCAAGTGGACAGTATCCCCTTTGTTCAAGCATTGGCTGATTTATAACGGGAAGAGGACGTCCTACCAAATGTGCCAAATACCATTCATCAGTGTGAGTATGAACAAGAGAGGCATGGCCGCATTTTTGTAATGGATTTTTAGGCTTGTGCCATGAAGTTAATAATGGATATTCAGGATCTATTTCGTAAGGACCAGTTAAACTTTTAGAGCGAGCTACAGTTTCTGAATGCTCATAAGTTGTACCACCTTCTGCAGTAAATAGATAATAGTAATCTTTAATGTGATATAAGTGAGGACCTTCTGTGTACTTAATATCAGTTCCTTTATATATAATCTTTGGTTTGCCGATTAATTCCTTTTTTTCATCAGAATATTCCTGAAGAACAATTCCGTAAAAATTATGATTGTAAGTACGTTGATCCCAATACATGTTTACAAGATATTTTTTGCCATCATCATCGTGAAATAATGAAGCATCAAAACCTGAACCATTTAAAGTAATTGGATCACTCCATATGCCATCAATACTTTCACAAGTAGTCAGATAATTATGGCAATCCTTCCACATACCATCAGTTACCTTTACGTCTGTATATATAAGCCAAAACTTTCCGTCATGGTAACTTAAATCAGGAGCCCATATACCACCTGAATTAGGATTACCTTTCATATCAAGAAGTGAAGTTCTATTTAAAGGATGGGCTATAAGATGCCAGTTAACGAGATCTTTAGAATGATGTATTTGGACCCCTGGAAACCATTCAAAAGTTGAAGTTGCAATATAATAATCAGTACCAACACGACAAATACTTGGATCAGGGTTAAAGCCTTTTAAAACTGGATTTTTAATCATATATTTAAATTCTCCCCTCTATTTAATTTACTTCTTTCTTTTAAAGTAGCTATAATATGTTTATATTTTTTATCATCTAAGTTATAGAAAGTAATATCTATTAAAGCTAGTACCATAAGTACAGCAGGAACAACTGTAGCTGTTAGAAGTATGCCTGTTAGTGCATGAGGAGTTTGTGATTTATTAGCAACATATCCAAAGCTTCCAAGTATAATTCCTGGAACTGCACCGCCTAAGGCCATTCCACATTTAAAGAAGAAACCAATGATAGCATAAATCAATCCACTTAAACGTTTTCCTGTAACATATTCTCCATATTCAATTGTTTCAGGAATCAAAGACCACATAAATGCACCAGCAGTTAAGGAGCCTAGTGATGTAATTACACGTGATACTAATATTATTCCTACCATGTGAGTTGGAATGATTAAAAGTGATAGAGTGCCAAGTACAGTTATTAAAAGAGATCCTATTAGTAATGTTTTTTTGCCCACTTTTTTGTTTATTTTTGGTATTAGTGGTATACAAACAAATGCTGGTATTGAACCTAGAACGGTGTACCACTGAACTAAATCAGGACGTCCAACATTATAAGTTATATAATATATTCCTATAGAACTGTTAATTGAATTAATACCAAATATAAGTACAAAGAAAATACTTAAAACAATAAGAGGCCTATTGGTTCTAAATTGCTGAAAAAGATCTGAGAATTTAATTTTATGATCTTGGTTGACACTTTTTATTCTTTCTTTAGTACTGGAAAAACAAAAAATTAGTAAAAATGCACCAGCAACACCTAGTATGCCCATAGTTATTTGCCAGCCTCTTGCTAAACCAAAGGATTTTGCAAAATATGCTGAAAGTACTGGAACGAAGTAGGAAACGATTACACCACCTAGGTTAGCAAAGAACATTCTTACAGAGGTTAAACTAACAATTTCTTGGTTATCATCTGTAATGGCTGAGGTTAAAGCACCATAAGGAACATTTATACAAGTATAAGTGATTGAAAGTCCCACATAAGTAATGTAAGCATAAATTAGTTTGCCCATATGAGAAAAACTAGGTGTAGTGAAACAAAGAAAAGCCAACATAGCAAAAGGAGCAGCTCCATACAATAAATATGGTCTGAATCGTCCAAAGCGTGTATTTGTTTTGTCAACGAAGGTTCCAATAATAGGATCGTTAATTGCATCAATAAATCTAACTATAAGAAACATTACACCAGCTTCAGCTGCAGATAATCCGAAAACGTTTGTATAGAAAAACAATAGATAAATAGAAATAGTTTGATATATTAGGTTACTTGCTAAATCACCAGATGCATAACCTATTTTTTCTCTCATTTTAATTTTTAAGGTTTCTATAATAATCAACTCCTTGAATATATTTGGAAATATTTACACATAAAGTATATCACTATATTCTAACTTTTTCAAGATACTTTAAAAAGTTAGTTTAAAAAGTTTTGATTATAAAAGCTCATTTATGGATTTGACATACATAAATGAGCCTATTTATAATATTGAATTTACAAATTGAAGCTTCGTAAAAGCTGCAAATAGTAATTTGCTTCACGAGTTACATGATCTGCAAGAAGTGGTGCCATTATTGCTTTAATTTTGCAAGCTAATAATCCATTGGTAGCTGAAACTTTAAAGTTCCTAAATTCAGTGACAAGAGCATATATATCTCTAGTTATAGTATTAAGATTAGATGCATTAACCTTTAGAGCAGTGGTTGCAGCTTGAATGTCATTAAATCTTCGAGCAAAGGTGTTTGAAGTATCAAATAAAGTGACTTCAGAGGGATCTAAATAGCCTCGTATAAATTCAGCATGTTCTTTCATTATGTCATTCCAAAAAATTTCTTGATTTATAATACTTTGAGGTGTTGTATCATTTTCTTGTCTTTTTTCAAGCATATTAAGCATACTAATATATGCTCGCTCTTCTTGTATTACATGATCTATATTTGAAGGATATGTGTAGCAAAAAGCTCTGCAGCGTATAATTTGATTCAGAAGACCTGATTGGAAGTTTATAACAGAAGTTACTAAGGCAAGAATAGATCTATTAAGTGTAGAAACTGCAGAAACAATATTAAAAGCTTCCCTATAACCATATCTATAGCCTAAGCTTATTTCTTTTACGGTTATGTCTGTATTAATAGGAACTCCAGTTAAAGCACTAGTGGTTTTTTCAGCAGGTAGTGTAAGAGGAGTTATTATAGTAGATGATTTCATAACTTCACTGCTTATCTTGCCTTGAGATAGAGTTACAGTTCTAGAAAGTAGAGCATCTAGACGTCTATTCACCGCAAGAATTTGAGATAGAGTAGAGACATATTTAGTAGGAAGTGAAGCGCCAGCAATAATGTTATGTTCCTTTACTATTCTTAAAAAGAATAAGTTTAACTGAAGTGAAAGTTGCACGTATTGTTCATTTGATATCATTAATTACCTCTCCTATATATTGGTGAGGATAAATTTTTAATTACCCACATAGCTATAATATGAGTTAAATGGATTAGTGTTACATGTTTTGAGAAAAAATAATATTTAGCTTGAAATACATAATAATAGTTATTATATTAAATAATTTTACTAAAAGTTTGAAGAGAGGTGCTTTGGTGATTAGTAGTAATAAGAGAAATCCAGATATTTATCATGGTAAAAATAAAAAATCAGACTTTTTTGAAGGCTGGTATTTTAAATTTGTGCAGCCACGTACAGGAAATATATATTGTTTTATACCGGGAATATTTAAAGGAAGTCATGAAAATGAGTCATACAGCTTTATTCAAGTGCTTAATGGAAATGAAAGTAGCTTTAAATATTTAATATTTGAAAAAGATAAGTTTAAAGCAAGTACATCTGAGTTTAATGTAAGTGTAGATAAAAGTTCATTTTCACTTAATAAAGTAGATTTGAATATTAATAAAGAGAATGAAAAAGTATTTGGTACCTTGTATTTTTATAATATTATAAGATGGCCAGATAGTAATATTAATCCAGGAAGTATGGGGTTCTATAATTATTTAGACTTTATGCAGTGCTATAGTCAGGTTTGTGTCGTTGATGGATTTATAAAGGGAAAGCTAAATATTAATAATGAAATTATAGATTTTACTGATGGAAAAGTATATATTGAAAAAAACTGGGGAAGGTCATTTCCTTATTCATACATTTGGATTCAAGGAAATTCATTTGATAGAAGGCATGGTTCTGTTACATGTTCTATAGCGAATATTCCTCTTCCTTTTCATTTAAGAAATTTTACAGGTTTTTTAATAGGAATAAATGATAAAGATAAGTTTTATAAGTTTACAAGTATAAATAGAAGTAAATTGTCAATTAGATGTCAGAAGCAAAAAATTATTTTAGAAGCTAACAGTAAAGACCATTGTCTTAAAATTGAAGCGACATATAAAGAAGATGCTTTTATGAAACTGTATGCACCTTGTAACGGACAGATGATACCAATAGCAAGAGAAACTCTTCATGGAAGCTTACAAGTTTCTCTTTATAATAAAGAAAGGCACATGCTTTTTAATGATAAGTGTTCCTACGCAGGTGTTGAGTTTTCTAAGAATTATACAAATTTAATAAATAAAAATAGAAAGGTAGAGAACTCTATTAATTAAGCTTATCAATAAATTCTTTAAAAGCATCTAATTCTATTATTTCCTTTAATTCTTCATCTTCTAAGATATATTTTAAAAAATCAGGATATAATTTTAGCGCCATAATTATGTCATCGCATGACTTATTAGTTTCGTTAATTAAGGCATAAAAACAGCTTCGATTATAGTATAAAAAGTCTACATTATCACAATTATCAATGCCTTCAGATAAAATCTTTATTCCTTCTAGTGTATTTTTATATTTATAAATTACAGCTAAATTTAAGTAACTATACTCATACTCTTTGTTTTTATTAATTGACCTTTTATAGAAATTAATAGCTCTTTCTTCCATACTAAGTTTATAGCAGATTACGCCCATATTAAACAAGGCTAAATAATTGTCTGGTTTTATTCTTAAGGCCTTTGAAAATATATCATAAGCAAGATTATTTTCATTTCGTTCTTCATAAATAGAGCCCAAATTTAAGGTCGCCCAAAAGTCCATAGGAGCTAAAGTAAGAAGTTTTCTATAAGTTACTATGGCTAAATCCTTTAACCCAGAAGAATCATAAGCATTAGCTAGAAAAAAGTAAGCTTTGTGGTAATTGGGATTTATGTAAATAGCTTTACTATATAATTTTATCGCTTTTTTAAAGTCCTCTTTTTCATCGTATATTGTGGCAAGACCATAGTAAGCTCTTTCCTCATAATCATCTAAATTCAAAGCTTCTCTGTAATATTCTTCAGCTTCGGTCATTTTACCTAGGGAGTCATATATTAAAGCTAGATTAATTATTGTATCAATGTCTTTACCCTTTGAAAGTTCATAAGCTTTAGTATATAAATCTAGTGATTTGACTAATTTATTTTCATTAAAAGCTTTCTCAGCTCTTTTTAAATATTCATCAATTTGTATGTGATTTTTCATAAATACACGCTTTCTAGTAAATTATATTTATAAGTGAGGAGTATAGGGTATTAAACATTAATTTATGCCCAATTGTATTTGGATGTAGTCCATCGCTATATAAATCTGTAATATTAGGTTTATTTATTAGGTAATCATAAAAGCTTATAATTGTAATATTATTGTCTTTTGCATAATTTTTACTCCAATTAATGTAGTCCAATAAAATTGAATTGGCTTTTTTATAATCAAGTGAAGCATCCCAATAGATTTTTGCAAGTGATTCGACTATTGGAGGCTGAAGGGCTAATATAGGAGTTATGTTGTTTTCCTTAGCTTCTTTTATAAGTAGTTTAATATTATCCTCAATTAATTCTATAGAATGATTCATAAGCAAATCATTTGTTCCAGCCATAATTATAACGTAATCTGGATTTTCTTCAATAACGTCTTTATGAGATCTTGAAAGAAGACCAGTTGTGGTATCCCCATTTACACCTTTGTTTATTATAGTTACATTATGCAATTTGGTTTTTAAAAGTGATACCCAAGAAGAATTTGAATTCACCCCATATCCGTAGGTTAAACTATCACCAAAACAAACTATTTTCATATAATTCCCTCCATTTTATATCTTTGTCCCCAAAGGCATAATTCATTTAAAATGTGTTCTAGAGATTTGCCCCTGGCAGTAAAGGTATATTCTACCCTAGGTGGGATTTCGGCATAAATAATTTTTTCTATTAGAGTATCTGATTCCAGATTTTTTAGTTCTTGAGATAATATTTTGTGGCTTATGTTTGGAATGTCTCTTTTAAGTTCACCGTAGCGTATGAAAGGTTTGTTTAATATATGCCATAGAATAATTGCTCTCCACTTACCTCCAATAACAGTCATAGCAAAGCCTATTGAGCATTTGAAATCCTTTTGCCTTTTCTCTTGGTTTGGAAATCCATTGTTTAAGTCAGTATCCATAGCAATCCTTCTTTCTAAATGGTAAGTATCTGACTAATAAGTGCATACTTGTAGACTAGTTCCAGTAAAACTATAATCAATTATATAGTATTTAGGCAATAATTTCTATAAAGAGAGGAATAGCTTATTGATGAAAAAATATAAATTGTATCAAATAGATGCATTTACTAACGAAAAATTCACAGGCAATCCAGCAGGTGTAATAACAAATGCAGAAGGATTAGATAATTATGAAATGCAGAAAATTGCAAGGGAACTTAATAATTCTGAGACAGCGTTTATATTTTCTGGGGATAGTGATACTTATGATGTACATGTACGATTTTTCACTCCTAAAAGTGAAGTGCCTATTTGTGGACATGCTACAATTGCAGCACATTATGCCAGAGCATTTGAAAAGTGCCTTAATACTGGGGTAATTAGGCAGAAAACAGGAGCAGGAATTTTACCTGTTGATATAATAAATAAAAATGAAGATTATAAAATTGTTATGACACAAGGAAAAGTTCAGTTTGGGAATATAATTAAAGGAATAAATAAAGACAGGCTATTGAAAGCACTTAATATAAATAATTATGATTTATTAAAAGGATATAAAATTCAAATTGTTTCAACAGGTCATTCTAAGGTTATGATTTGCGTAAAAGATATTAATATTTTAAATAGTCTAAATCCCAATTATGATGAGCTTTCTAAGTTAAGTAGTGTTATCAATTGCAATGGATATTATGTATTTACTAAGCCTTCTGAGGAAGATGATATTTTAGTACATGGAAGAATGTTTGCACCTGCAATAGGTATTAATGAAGACCCTGTGACGGGAAACGCAAATGGACCATTAGGTGCATATCTTGTGCATCATAAGCTTGTTAATAGCAATAATTCTACGTTTAAATTTAAGGCAAAGCAAGGAGAGGCTATGGGAAGACCAGGTATTGTTTACGTGGAAGTAAAGGCCAAAAATGGAGAACCAGTAGAGGTAAAAGTTTCAGGACAAGCGATAATAGTTTTTAAGACTGAACTTATATTGAAGGATTAAAAATAACTTATATATGAATAACATGTACTGCCTTCATATATAAGTTAAGCTTTAAAATATTAGTTTGAGTTAAAAACTCTTGAAAAGGAACCAGTATAGTTTTTTCCTTTGTAAGTAGCAGATATATCAATGTTTATAGCTTGTCCAGAAGGTACACTAGCTGGAGAAACAGGTATTAAATGAGTACCATCAGAAGTGGAGCCACTTTCTTGTACATCACCTGTTGGCAAATGAAGGGTCATTGTGTATTGAGCAGATTCTGAACCTACAAAGTCGTAATATATACCAGTTGGACTACCAGCATAAGTCATAGATCTAATTCCAAAGCCCGCTGGAGTAGGTGGCCCTGAATTTAATTGAACTGAAAACCAGCCGTTAGAAAAGCTCACAGTATAGTTTGGAGCATTAGAATTTGTAGCTGAAGGTGCAGTAGCTGATGGCTTTGGAGGATTTACGCTTGAAGTAGTAGTTTGGGAACTATTGTTTTGTGAAGTTCCATTTGAAGTCTTTATAGGTTCATTTTGGGCAACTAAAGGTGTGGTTTCTTTAGTCTCCACAGGAGTATTTAAGGCTTGTAGTTCCTTAGTGTATGTAGTTTTTAAGTTTAAAGCGTCATTGTTATTTTTGTCAATTTTTAAAGCACTATCAAGAAAGTTAATTGCAGTATCGTATTTTTTATTTGAGGCTTCGTTTTTGGCTTTTTCTATAGTATCCGTTACATATAGTTTATTAGCTGTTACTATTTTTGCTTGAGATATACTATATCTTTTCTTATCGCACTTTTTAACTTTTTTAAATATGTAAGTAGCATCAAGGTATTGCTTTTTATTAAAGAGAGTCAAAGCAGAGTTAAAATCTTTTTTTGATTGTTTTAATGTAGAAGCTAAACTGATTTCAGAATTGATAAGGGAACTATCAGAGGAATAAAATCTACTGGATTTTAAATTTTTAAAGGCTTTAATTGATGAGTCATATTGTTCTTTTGACAATAAATTTTCTGCACCTTTTAAGTTAGTTTTATAAGAATGATAGCTGTAGCCATATACAGATAAAGGTACACCTAAAGAGCAGGTTATAATTAGGGCTGCTGCAATTTTAATCTTGTTTTTCATTTCATATACTCCAATTCTATAATATTATATTTACTATAACATGCATAAAGCCACAATAACAATAATATTTAAATAAAAACTAAATTACCTATAATTCAAAAATATGGTTGACGATACTAACAATTGATAGTATTATTAAAATATAAACTAACAATTGATAGGTTTAAAATGGGAGATAATATGGAATCAAAAAAAAATACTAAACAAAATATATTTGAAGAAGCAGCAAAATTATTTGCTAAAGATGGATATAATGGTGTTTCTATGAGGCAAATTGCACGAGAAGTAGGAATAAAAGAAAGTTCTATATATAATCATTATAAAAATAAAGAAGAGATTTTGAGTAGTTTGTTTGACTATTTTGCAGAAACTCTAACAAAATACAGACCTAGTGAAGAAGAGATTGAAAAAATGCTTAATTACATGTCAGTTGCAGATGTTTTTAAACAATTAATTATTGGGCTAGGAAAGACTTTAAACGGTACGTTAGATACTATTGCAAGGATAATATATACTGAGCAGTTTAGAAATGAAAAAGCAAAAAAAATCATGCTTGATAACTTAATAAAGGAGCCATCGGAGTTTGCAGCGAAGGTTTTAAGAATAATGCTTAGAAAGAAATTGATAAGGGAAATTGATATAGAATTGATTGCACGTGAATATAACTACGCTCTTTTAGCTATAACCTTTGAATATGCACATGCAGTAAGCACTGGTCAGGACACATCTCCTATAATTAAAAAGATGTTTGAGCATGTAGAGTTTATATGTAATGCGATAAAATACTAGTTTAGTGTTAAAGGGGATTTTATGTATGAGGAAAGGGATATTTATAACAGGAATCATTTCACCAATAATATATGTTTTATATGTTATCATTGGTGGAGTTCTTTGGAAGGGATATAGTCAAGTAAAACAGCCAATAAGTGATTTGTCTGCAAGCGGAGCTCCGAACCTTGGTATGGTCAATAATTTTGGCATGCTATCTCAAATATTTGGACTGATTTTTGCAATAGGCGCATTTATTTACTTAAAAAAGCTTAAGATAAAAAGTTTGAATATATCAATGCTTCTACTTATAGCTGAGGGGGTAGTAAGTATTTCATATTCTTTTTTCCCAGAAGATATGAAGGGAGCTACTCTAACTTTTACAGGGATTATGCATTTTGTTGTAACTGGATTAATAGTTCCCATAGTTATTTTAATGCCATTGTTTGCAGGCATTGCATTTAAAAAGTTTAATGAGTACAAAAGATTTTCAACATATTCTATAATAACTTCAATAGTTATATTTATTTCAGGTATATTATCTGTTGTTGTAATGGCAAATGATTTTCCCTTCTTTGGAGTTGTTGAAAGGATTAATATAGGAGCACTACAATTATGGATACTTTTATTTGCTATTAAGCTCTTAAATATGAAAACTGAAAATTAATTAAAAGTCTACGTTGTTCGTTGTAATAAAAAATGTAGACTTCTATATTATAAGTTGAATTTTTTCTTCCAAGCACCACTTAAAAAGCGCATAAAAAGAAGTAAAAAACGAAATACATTGTCACATATCATACAAATCCATACTGCTTTTAAACCTAAATGAAATTTATATATGCATACAGTTGCCGATAAAATTCTTACTCCCCACATGGATATTATTGATACAAATACAGGAGTTTTAGTATCACCCATTCCGTTAAATATTCCTTCAAGCATTATGAGTGCCCCAAATAAAGGTTCAGACACAGCTACAAGTCTTAGGATGGAAGCACCAGATTTAATTACTAAAGGATCATTTATAAAAATAGACATAATAAAACTAGGAAATAAAAATAAAATAGTACCGGTTATAGTCATTACAATAGTAGCCATTGCTATAATAGTAACAGACATTTGGTGTAATTTCTCTTGGTTTTTTTCACCTAAAGCATTTCCAGCCAAGGTTGATGCAGATGATTGCATACCGAAGCCAGGAATATAGAAGGCTTCTTCGGCAGTTAAGGCAATTGAATGAGCAGCAAAGGCTAAAGTTCCTAACCTAGTTACAATAGAAGAAAAAACAACTTGACCAAGGCATGTACCCACATGTTCAATAGTTACAGGGAAGCCTACTTTAATACACCTTCCCATAACTTCCATATTAAGTTTGATTTTTTCACCCTTAGGGGAAACCAGCCTATTTCTATATAGTGCAAAAAGCATTAAAAGACCACTTATAGTATAAGCTACAGCACCAGCAATAGCAGAGCCTACTATACCTAAACCTGCGCCATGGGTATGAATCTTTAAACCTCCAACAGATATAGTTTGATTACCGTAAATTAATATGCAATTTAGAAGGATATTAATTATATTCATAATAAGGTTTACTTTCATAGGTGTCTTCATGTCACCCGTAGCGCGTAGAACGGCACCAAAAATTATAATAGCAACACGAAACAGCATAGGAATGCATATTATACCAAAATATAAAGATGCATTTTTTTGAATTTCAGGAGAGGCACCTAGCCATTTGGGTAAAAATGGGCTTATGGATAAAGTTATTATGCCCATAACTAATCCTAATACAATAGTAATTATGATAGATTGAACAGCAGCTATTTTTGCTTTCTTTAATTTTTTTGCGCCTATGCAGAAGGATATGTAAGATAGTATACCTACGTCCATAGCAAAGGCAGGGCTATTTATAAGCCAAGTTACTGTGGTTGTAAGCCCAACAGCAGCCGAAGCCTCAGCACCAAGCCTACCAACCATAGCGGAAGATACATACTGCACTGTAGTTTCAAGAGCTTGTTCAAGCACAGCAGGCCAGGATAAGGCAAAAATAGATATAATCATTTCTTTTCTTTGGTTTATAGTTTTTGTAATGTTTAACATAATGTTTCTCCGCACTTTTTAGATTGATTATATATTGATGATAAGACATTTTTTACTATATGGTCAAGTGAATAGGATAAATATGATAGAATATACATAAGATTAAAAGATGCTTTGTATATTTTTTCTACATGACAAAGAGTAAGTATTTCTATTATAATAATAAAGTGAAACTAGTTTAATTGATAAGATATTTTACACTATTAAAAGTACTAAAAATTTTGGAGAGAAGGTTAAGAAAGTTAGCATGAAAAGAATAAAAGAAATTTTTAGTGACTATGGAAATGGTAACATAAATAGTGCTGTAGTAGAATCGGTAGTCTTAAAGAAGAAAAGTAAGACATTAGAAATGAAAATAAGTTCCGATAGGTATATCGAAATAAGAGAATTTCAAAGGTTTAATAGCTTCATAAAAAAGAGGTTTAAACTAGATGATTCTGTGATTGAGGTAAACTATCTTGATGGAACCAATAAAAAACCCATAAAAGATGAAATAAAAGATATTGTGCTTTCTATGACAGATAAACATCCTGTTTTAAAAGCATTAATAAATAGTAGTAAATGTGAAGTTGAAGAAAATACTATAAATTTCAAATTTAAGATTGCAGCAGCAGATTTTTTTAAGTCTATGAATTATGATAAAAAGCTTTATAATGCAATAAAAACTCTTTATGGTGCAGCCTATAATATAAATTTTGTTGACAATGTAAGTAGTGAAGAGTTGATGCTTCAGCAAGAGGCTAGAGATCAAGAAATGCTGGCAATTTCAAAACAAATAAAAGAGGCTATGGGAAGTACTACTCAAGCTTCTGTAGAACCAGCTGTAGTCAGGGAAAATACATATAAAAAAGAAGAAGGTAAAGAAGAAGGCAAGGGTAAAAAAGTTGATTCTTTATTGATATTAGGAAGAAGTTCTAAAATTAAAGAAAATGTTATAAAAATAACTGATATCACGCCTGATGAAGGAAAGGTAGCTATAGAAGGTGAGATATCAAACATAGAAACAAGAGAGCTAAAAAGTGGAAAGACTTTGGTTTCATTTGATTTATACGATGGATCAAGTTCTATGACCTGCAAATCTTTCTTAAAACCAGGTGAAGACGGTGAAGTTATAGGTAGGCTTAAAAAGGCTAAAGGCGTTAGACTTGCAGGGATTGCTGGATACAGTAAATTTTCAGGGGAAGTTGAGATGATTTCTAATACAATAGTAGAAACTGGTGGTATTAGAAGGGCTAAAAGACAAGATAATTCAGAGCTAAAAAGGGTAGAACTTCACATGCATACAAAGATGAGTCAAATGGATGCTATGACAAGTGCAACAGATTTGATAAAGAGAGCTATGAGTTGGGGAATGAAGTCTATTGCAATAACAGATCATGGTGTTGTTCAGGCATTTCCAGAAGCACATAAGCTTTTAGGCAGAGATAATCCTGACATGAAGATAATATATGGTGTTGAAGCGTATCTGACACCTGATAAGAAGCCTGCAGTAATGGATGATAAAGGGCAAAGTATTGATACTACATATTGTGTTTTAGATTTAGAAACTACAGGTTTTTCACCAAAGACTGAAAAAATAACTGAAATAGGAATTATGAAGTATGAGGGTGAAAAGGTAGTAGATAAGTTTAGCTTATTTGTAAATCCTGAAAAACCTATTCCAGCAAGGGTTGTGGAAGTTACTAACATAACTGATGATATGGTTAGAAATGCTGAAACCATCGATAAGGTTTTCCCTAAAATGCTCGAATTTATTAAGGGAACTGTTTTGGTTGCCCATAATGCAGCCTTTGATATTGGATTTTTAAAGCATAATGCTAAAGTTTTAGGATATGAATTTGATTTTACCTATCTTGACACGTTATCCTTAGCACAGGCAGTTTTTCCACAGTATAAGAGTTATAAGCTTGGTAGAATTGCTAAGAATCTAGGAATAAAGGTAGAAGTTGCACATAGAGCCTTAGATGATGTTGATACAACTGTTAAGGTATTTAGTAAGATGCTTGAAATCCTTAAGGAAAGAGGAGCCAAAACACTTGCAGAGGTTGATATATATGCTTCAGATGAAGAGTCTAGAAAAGAGGCGTATAAAAAACCTAGAACTTATCATGCAATAATACTAGCCAAGAACTACGTAGGTTTAAAAAACTTATATAAATTAGTATCTTATTCGCATTTGAATTATTTTTATAAAAAGCCTCGTATATTAAAGAGCCTTTATAGAAAATATTCAGAGGGGCTCATACTAGGAAGTGCGTGTAGTGAAGGAGAGCTTTTTCAAGCAATACTTCTTGGAAAATCTGATGAAGAATTAGAGGCTATTGCTAAGGAATACGATTATTTGGAAATACAACCTTTAGGAAATGATGATTATTTAATAAGAAATGGGCAATTACCAAATAAGGAAGCTATAAAAGATATCAATAGAAAAATTGTAGCATTAGCAGAGAAGCAAAACAAACCTGTAGTGGCTACTGGTGATGTTCACTTTATGGACCCAGAGGATGAGATTTATAGACGTATACTTGAAGCAGGTCAAGGTTTTAAAGATGCTGATGAGCAAGCACCATTATATTTAAGAACTACAGAAGAGATGCTTCAAGAGTTCACATACTTGGGAAGAGAAAAAGCTTACGAGGTAGTAGTTACAAATACCAATAAAGTATCTGATATGTGTGAGAGGATCAGTCCTATTTCACCAGAGAAATGTCCTCCTCATATAGATGGATGTGAACAAACAATAAAGGATATAGCATATGGAAAGGCCCATGAGCTTTATGGTGAGAAGCTTCCAGAAATTGTTCAGCAGAGATTGGATAAGGAACTTGAATCAATCATAAAAAATGGTTTCTCTGTAATGTATATTATAGCTCAAAAGCTTGTGTGGAAATCCAATGAGGATGGATATCTGGTTGGATCTAGAGGATCTGTTGGATCATCCTTTGTGGCGAACATGACAGGTATAACGGAGGTAAACTCTCTGCCACCACATTACAGGTGCCCTAAATGTAAGTACTCTGATTTCTCAGATTATGGGGTTAAGAATGGTTTCGATTTACCTGATAAAGTTTGTCCTGTTTGCGGCGAGAAGTTAGATAAGGATGGTATGGATATACCTTTTGAAACCTTCCTAGGGTTTAATGGTGATAAAGAGCCAGATATAGATCTTAACTTTTCAGGAGAATATCAAGCAAAGGCACATAGATATACTGAAGTAATTTTTGGTAAAGGCACAACCTTTAAGGCTGGAACTATAGGTACAATAGCTGACAAAACAGCTTTTGGATATGTTAAAAAGTATTATGATGAAAAAAATATATCGGTGAATAAGGCTGAAATAATAAGAATTTCAAAAGGATGTACTGGAATAAAAAGAACTACAGGTCAGCATCCAGGTGGAATTATAGTTGTTCCAAAAGGAAGAGAAATATTTGAATTTTGCCCTGTACAGCATCCAGCAGATGATCCGAATTCTGATATTATAACAACACATTTTGATTATCACTCTATAGATCAGAACCTTTTAAAGCTTGATATACTTGGGCACGATGATCCTACAGTTATAAGAATGCTTCAAGATATAACGGGAGTAGATCCTCAAAAGATACCACTAGACGATAAGGAAACAATGTCTTTATTTTCATCTACAAAGGCTCTTGGAGTAACAGAACAGCAGATAAACTCCAAGGTTGGAACTTTCGGTATACCTGAGTTTGGAACTAAGTTTGTACGTGGAATGCTTGTTGACACAATGCCAACGACCTTTTCTGATTTATTATGTATATCAGGACTTTCACATGGTACTGATGTATGGCTTGGAAATGCTAAAGATTTAATTGATCAAGGAATAGTTACTCTAAGTGAAGCTGTTTGTACTAGAGATGATATCATGATCTATCTTATAAAAAAAGGCTTGCCGCCAAACACTGCTTTTAAAATAATGGAGCTTGTACGTAAGGGAAAAGCTTTAAAGGATCCAGAAAAATGGGCAGAATATGAAGCTTTAATGAGGGAACATGAAGTGCCAGAATGGTATATAGATTCATGTAGGAAGATAAAATACATGTTTCCTAAGGCCCATGCAGCAGCTTATGTAATGATGGCATTTAGGATAGCTTGGTTTAAAGTGCATATACCTAAAGCTTATTATGCAGCATACTTTAGTATAAGAGCAAAAGCTTTTGATGCGGAGTTTATGATTTTTGGAAAAGAAACAGTTAAGCAGAAGATGAAGGAAATCCAAATGATGGGTAATGATGCAGGTCCAAAAGATAAAGATATGTATGACGATTTAGAAATAGTTTTAGAGATGTATGAAAGAGGTTTTGAGTTTCTTCCGATTGACTTATATAAATCTCATTCAACAAGGTTTTTGGTAGAGGAAGAAGGTTTAAGACCACCAATAAACAGTATATCTGGTATGGGAAATGTAGCAGCAGATGGTATATATAACGCTATGCAAGAGGAAAAGCCAATAAGCTCCATAGAAGATTTAAAGAAAAGAGCTAAAATAGGAAATGCTGCCATAGAGTCACTTAGAAAGTTTGGATGCTTAAAAGGTCTTCCTGAAAGCGATCAATTAAGCTTTTTCGATACATTATAAATTTAAAAAGAGAATTCTAAAAAAATAGAGTTCTCTTTTGTTTCTTCATAGATTAAACAAGTGGTATAATATGGTATAGTATATAGCTATATATTTTATTATTTTAAAACTTTGTGCACTTAAGAGGAGGTGACTCGTTGAAGTTAAATGAACTCAGAACAATGTTACTGGAAACTGCATCTAAAGCTAGAAAAGAAGAGGGAAAAGATGCTTTTGAAAAGGGTCTAGTTACCTATTTTAAAGGCAAAAGAATAGAAGATATATATCATATTTATAGTAGAGTTAAAGATAAAGTTAGACCACTAGAATTTAATACTCATATAAAAGTGAATTTAGTGACAAAACATGTAGAGGTGGAATGTACTTGTGATGAATTTAAAGAATTTAAGTCAAAGGGATATACATTAAAATGTGGTCATATAACGGCTACTATGTATAAATTTATTAGTCTCCTACCAAGGTCTACTTCTGAAAAAAATATTAAGAAAGATACAGCATTAGAAAGTGAAAGGTTACTCAAACTTATTAGAAAAAAAGGAAATGAGGCTGAATATTATGAACTTTATAAGGGCTTTAAAGAAAAAAAGCTCATACTTCAGCCTAATGAGTTAAGAGGATTTTTAGATAAAGTAAAAAGTAAAAAGCTTAAATTTAAGTTTGATTATATAGAATTTGTAGTACCTATTTTACATAAAGATTTGCCATTAACCTTTAATTTAAAGGAAAGAAATAACTCTATAAGTTTAACAACTCATAAGAGGCTCCCAATATCCTTAAATTCTAATAACGATGTTTACTATTTTAAGGATGAGCTTTATTTACCTTCGAAGGATCAAATCGAAAAATATATTAATATTCAAGATAAATTAGAGAGCTTTAAAGAGATTATATATAGGAAGGATATAGAAAATTATATAAAGTTAGTTTCATATTTGGGCAGTATTTCTAAGGACATTAATATCAATGAAGGACTTAAAAATTTTGCGTCAAGCATGCTGCGATGTGAATTTTTTGTATATGAAGAAAAAGATAAAATTTATTGTGACGTACTCTTAAAGTATGGCAATATAAAAATAAATATATTAAATAAGAAACACAATGTTTTAAGGGATTACAAAGAAGAAGAAAAACTTATTATGAAAATTGAAAAAAATAGTTTTATTAAGTGTGATAACAGATTTATGTTTATAGGTAAGGATGAAGAACTATTTAATATATTAAAAGGGAATGAAAACAGTATTTGTTCTTTAGGTAAGGTTACCTTAGGAAAGGAACTTAAAGATTTAAAAATATATAATTCTAAATTTATTAAAGCTGATTTATATAAAAAAGATGGATATTATGATTTCTCCTACAATATATGTGAAATAGATAGAGAAGAGTTACGCGAAGTATTTGAAGCTTATAAGGATAAAAAGAAATTTTATAAGACAAAGGGAAGAAATTTTTTAGATTTTCAAGATGAAGGAATGAAAAGCTTTCTTAATATGGTTGAAGTATTAAAAATAAATGAAGCTTCAGATTACGGCCAGCTTCATTTAGAAGAAAGTAAGGCTTTATATGTTTACGGGAATATAAAAAACAATGGATTAGCTTTAATAAAGGATTTTGATGAGCTTGAAAATAAGCTAAATAATATAAGTAGTACTAATATAGAAGTATCTGAGGATTTTAATGGTACACTTAGAGAATATCAGGTTAAAGGTTTTAGGTGGTTTAAAGCTTTAAGTGACTTGGGTTTTGGAGGGGTGTTAGCTGATGAAATGGGACTTGGAAAAACAATTCAAGCTATAGCATTTCTATTAGCAAATAAGGATAAGAGAAGCTTTATTGTTTGTCCAACATCGTTAATTTATAATTGGAAAGAAGAAATTTTAAAGTTTGCACCTAAATTAAAGGTCTTAATATTGCACGGTGCAAATAGAAAAAAAGAAATGAAAAGTATAAAGGACTATGAAGTTATTATAACAACCTATGGAACTTTAAGAATGGATATAGAATTTTATTATAACATTATTTTCGATTATTTTATTATTGATGAAGCACAAAATATAAAGAATCCAAAAGCTCAAAATACCAAGGTTATAAAAAGAATAAAAGCAAAGACAAGGTTTGCGTTAACAGGAACACCTATTGAAAACAATTTGATAGAGCTATGGTCTATATTTGATTTTATAATGCCTGGGTATTTGTATTCCAAGGAAAAATTTGAAGAGAAATTTTATTTAGATGAGGAAAACTTAAGAAGTCTTAAACTTTTAATTGAACCTTTTATTTTAAGAAGAACTAAAAAAGAAGTAGTAGAAGAGCTGCCAGATAAAATAGAAAAGAAATTTTTAATAGAAATGACACCATCCCAAAAGGCTGTATATAGTAATTATGTAAAGAACGTAAAGGCCATGATGAAAAGTAACAAAGATGGTAAGATTGAGATATTTTCATATTTAACAAGGCTTAGGCAAATATGCCTTGATCCCTCTATTATATTTGAAGAGTATAAGGGTGGAAGTGGAAAGCTTAAAGTTGTGCTTGAAATAATTAAAGAGCATGAAGGTAAGCTTCTTTTGTTTTCACAGTTCACTTCAGTATTAGAAAAAATTGAAGAACGCTTGAAAAAAGAAAAAATAAAATTCTGTCATTTAGATGGTAAAACAAAACCTAAGGATAGAATTAAAATGGTCAATGAATTTAACGATGATAAGAGCATAAAAGTATTTCTAATATCACTTAAGGCTGGTGGTACAGGTCTTAACTTAACTTCGGCGAATTTGGTTATTCACTTTGATCCATGGTGGAATCCTGCGGTAGAAAATCAAGCTACAGATAGAGCTCATAGAATTGGGCAAAAGGACGTGGTGGAGGTTATAAAATTGGTAGCCAGAGGAACTATAGAGGAAAAAATTATAGAACTTCAAGAAGATAAAAGAGAATTAATAGATAATGTTATTACAGGAGAACTTAAAAGCAGTAAACTACTTAATGGTATTTCAAAAGAAGAGCTTATTAAATTATTTGATAGATAGTGATTTGTTTTAATTTATCAAAAGCCTAAGCTTTAACTAAAAGTAATTAGGCTTTTGATTTATAAATTTATGAATCAAAAGGAGAAGTGTTTTGAAGTTTAATTATAAAAGTTGTACCTTTATCAGGTTCACTTTCAACAGATATTTGTCCATTGCATAACTCTAATATTTTTTTTACAAGTGTAAGACCTAAACCGTTGCCTTGAACAGATCGATCCTTATCGCTTTGGTAAAATTTATCAAAGATATGTTTTTGAGTGTCTATTGACATACCTATACCGGTGTCAGAAATTTTGATTTCAACCCAGTCAGATAATTGATTTAGGGTTATACAAATGGTTCCGTTTTGGGGAGTGAATTTAATAGCATTACTTATTATATTAATCCATATTTGCATTAATAAATCTTCGTTACCATAAAAAATTATAGAGTTAAGTTCAATATCAAGATTTATATTCTTTTCATTCCACTTATTTTCAAAAAATAATAAGGCATGTCGTATTTGTTCATCTAATCTATAAGTAGTTTTTTTTACGATGATTTCTTGATTTTCAAGCTTTGATATTTTTAATATATTACTTGATAGGGTAGATAGCTGCCTGGTGCTTTCTATAATCATTTTTGTATATTCATCATGTTCAATTTCAGATAAAGATTTATCTTGCAGCAGCGTTGCATATCCTTCTATAGACGATAATGGAGTTTTAAATTCATGAGACACATTAGCTATAAAATCATTTCTTAACGTTTCAATACTGCTTAATTCTTGAACCATAAGATTAAAATTATTAGTCATTAAGGTTATTTCTTTAATAAAATGATTGTTAGGAATTCTCACATTAAAATTACCCTTTGAAACTTCATTTAAGGCAGTACTTAATTTAATTATTGGAGTTAGAATTTTTCGACCAACGAATAATAATACTATTGTACTTATAAGCATACTAATAAGCAGTAGTGTAAAAAGTGGATATAAGGGGTTGGAGTTGAATAGGGTTGTATGGCCGAATGTATTTAATGCATATATAATAAATACAACGCCTAAGAAAGAGAAAAACATGGTTGTAAATATAATAAAAGCAAAGTAAAACCAAAGCTTATAGGAATGTTTATGCTTCAACATTTTTTACCACCTTATAACCAAGACCTCTTACTGTGACAATTTCGAAATCCGTACAATCCTTTAAGCGTTCACGAAGCCTATTAATATGAACATCTACTGTTCTTTCATCAGAATCTGAATACATTCCCCAGATTTCATCCATAAGTTGTTGACGAGTGAATATTTTATTAGGATATGAAATGAGTTTATATATGAGGTTAAATTCCTTTTGCGGAATAAGCATATCCTTTTCGTCAAAAGAAATAGTCAAAGCATCGTAGTTTAAAGTGGTTTTTCCACAAGTTATTTTTCTTTCATGGGCTATTTTTGCACGTCTTAACAGAGCGCCTACACGCAAAATCATTTCATGCACATCTATGGGTTTTACCATATAATCATCAATTCCAATGAGAAAAGCCTTACGTTTATCAACAAATTGTTCTTTTGCAGTTATTATAAGTATAGGAAGGTTATAATTTGAATCCCTTAAGTTTTTGGTGAGTTCATAGCCATCCATATTTGGCATCATAATATCAGATATAATTAAATCAATATATTCTTTATCTAAAATTTCAAGTGCAGTTACTCCATTATTAGCCGAAACTGCATGATATCCATTCCTTTCAAGAACTGTACAAAATAATTTCCTTAGTTTATCATCGTCTTCAACAACAAGTATATTGAACATCAGACTTCCTCCTTTATTCTTAATAGAGCTATTATACACTAGAATTAATAACTAAATATAAACTTAAGCATAATGTAAGAATTTTAGTGCGTTATATATAAACGCATAAATGCTAATACATTCTGATTCATAAAAGATTCTAAGGTCGAAGCTCTTTAGTAGGAATATTTTATGATCCATAATGCAAGAATTTTAGTGCGTTATATATATATAAACGCATAAATGCTAATACATTCTGATTCATAAAAGATTTTAAGGTTGAACCTCTTTAGCAGGAATATTTTATGATCCATAATGCAAGAATTTTAGTGCGTTATATATAAACGCATAAATGCTAATACATTCTGATTCATAAAAGATTCTAAGGTCGAACCTCTTTAGCAGGAATATTTTATGATCCATAATGTAAGAAATTTAGTGCGTTATATATAGTTTATATTTAGTTTATATTAGAATGATATACTCCATTTTATAAATTATTTAAAGGAATACTAAGGAGGTACAAATAAATGCTTCAATTGAAAAATGTGGCCAAAAGCTATGTCACTGGAGACTTTACACAAGTTGCACTTAATAAAGTTAGTCTTAATTTTAGAAAAAGTGAATTTGTAGCAATTCTTGGGCAAAGTGGTTCTGGTAAGACTACGCTTTTGAATGTAATTGGTGGTCTTGATAAGTATGATAGTGGAGATTTAATTATAAATGGGCAGTCTACAAAGAACTTTAAAGATAAGGATTGGGATGCTTACAGGAATAACAGTGTGGGTTTTATATTCCAGAGTTATAATTTAATTTCTCATTTAAGTATTGTAGATAATGTGGAGATGGGAATGACTTTAAGTGGTGTTTCTAGCAGTGTAAAGCATAAGAATGCAGTAGAGGCACTAGAAAGAGTGGGTTTAAAGGATCATTTGCATAAGAAACCAAATCAGTTATCAGGTGGACAGATGCAAAGGGTAGCAATTGCTAGAGCATTAGCTAATGATCCGGATATCATCTTAGCAGATGAGCCTACAGGAGCATTAGATACTGAAACAAGCGAACAAATAATGGAGCTTATCAAAGAAATAGCTAAGGACAAGCTTGTTATTATGGTTACTCACAATCCTGAATTAGCTTATAAGTATGCAAATAGAATTGTTAATTTTTCAGATGGAAATATAAAATCAGATAGTAATCCTTTTGACAGTGAGGAAGTTTTAGAAGGTTATAAACTAAAAAAGACAAGTATGAGTTTTGTTACAGCTTTAAAGCTATCAGGAAAAAATATTTTGACAAAGAAATGGCGTACAGCAATTATTTCCTTTGCTTCTAGTATTGGTATTATTGGAATTGCACTTGTTTTAGCTTTGTCCAATGGCTTTAATAAGCAGATTAGTAGCTTTGAAACTGATACAATGTCAAATTATCCAATAACTATTGATAAAACAGCAATGAATCTTCAAATGTCTAAACCGTCGTCTGAAAAGGTGAATTTAAAGAAATATACAGGAAAGAAAAATATATACTCGTACGATTCATCTAAAGATAATCAGGCGCATACTAATGATATAACACAAAAATATATAGATTATTTAAATAAGATGGACAAATCTCTTTTAGATGGAGTTACCTATACAAGAAGTATCAATATGAATATTTTAAAATTGAATGCAGATAAGGCTACGTTGCTTAATACTTCAAAGGTTAATTTTCAAACCTTCCCAAGTAACCCTGATAAGATAGAAAGTAATTATCTTAAAGAAAATTATGATTTACTTGATGGTAGTTATTCAAGTAATAAGACAGACCTTATGCTTGTAGTTGATGAGTATAATAGACTTGATACTTCAATGCTTAAGGAACTAGGGATTGATACTCCAGACGGAAAAAGTATTAATTTTAAAGACATAATTGGAAAACAATATAAGCTTATTATGAACAATGATTATTACGTAAAAACAGGAAATATTTATACAGTTAATGGTGCTGCTACAGATTTATCTAAGCTTTATAACAGTGACAAAGCAGTAACTTTAAAAATTTCTGGAATAGTTAGAGCAAAAGAAAGTTCAAAAGCAGCTTCTCTTTCTTCAGGAATTGCATATTCTGATGAGTTGGCTCAACATTTTATCAATGATGCTGTTAACTCAGAAGTAGTAAAGGCTCAGCAAGGCGCAGATTATAATGTACTAACAGGTGGTATGTTAGCTACTGATTCTACAAAGGCAAGCCAAGCTAATAGTATGAAGCCAGGAATGAATGCAGGTATGGGAAGCGGAAGCATGAGTGCAAATATTGCACCAGAAACTAAAGATAGTGTTCTTGCATCCCTTGGAGCAACAAGTATTCCTAAATCTATTGCATTATATCCAAAGAACTTTGAAGCAAAGAAAAGTATAAAAACTTACTTAGATAAATGGAACAAAGGACTTAAAGAAAAAGATAAAATAGAATATAGTGATTTGTCAGCTACTATGACAAGCTTAACTGGTGGAATTATGAATGGAATTACCCTTGTACTTGTTGCCTTTGCAGCTATATCACTTGTAGTTTCCATGATTATGATAAGTATTATTATCTATATTTCAGTTCTAGAAAGAACAAAAGAAATAGGAATCTTACGTGCATTAGGAGCAAGAAAAAAAGATGTTTCACGTGTATTTAATGCAGAAACGTTTATTATAGGTGCGTGCTCTGGATTAATGGGAATAGGCATTGCGTATCTACTTACAATACCAGCTAACTCAATAATTTATAGTGCTACAGAGCTTAAAAACGTGGCACAGCTTAAACCATCACATGCAATTACCCTTGTTATAGTAAGTGTAGTACTTACTATGATTGCAGGAATTATTCCAGCAAGGATGGCAGCTAAAAAAGATCCAGTGGAAGCACTCAGAAGTGAGTAAATAAACAAATCATAAAAAATATCCACAATTGAAATTAATAATCCACAATAATGGAGCGAAAATCACTCTAATTGTGGATTATTTTTTAAGTTTAGTATATAAGAAAATCCTTTAGCTGTCTTTTTATATTTTTTGAACCCAACTTTTTCAAAGGTTTTCTGAGAGCCTATATTGTAGTGATATATTTCGTTAACATATATTTTATCATAACCGAGGAATTTAGCTCTTTTAGCTAATGTTAGTATGACCCTAAAACCAATTCCCTTATGCCTATAATTTTTATTGCCTATAACTATGGGCATGTCTTCTTTAGAGAAAGTCACGTCACCTATTGGTATATATTTATTTTCAACTTTAAATTCAATGAAATATAGTTCCCCCTTATTATTTAAGTAATAGTACATTCGCTTGAGTTTTGCTTCATCGTAGGGTGTCTTTTTACCATCAACTAGTATCAACGTTTCTAAGTCCTGATACCATTCTAGAGCAAAATCATATTTATCGTGAAATTTTGCTAAACGAAGGATTTCATCAATGTAAATATAATCAGGTTGAGGAAATACTGAAATGTTCATAAGAACCTCCTAGTTTTATTTATTATGTAATTTTATAAACAGTTATAATAACCTTTATACAAAGTTTAATATTAATACTAATTTTATAAACTTATGTATAATATTATCAGAGTATATTGCTTATAAATCAACAAAAGTAGAAATAAAATGTTTAATTATTCATGAACTTTCACGTTTTAAGCATAAGGACATTATTATGAATTGGATATCAATTATTTGAATTTTAATGTAAGGTGTTAGAAAGTCTCGATAGTGAATAAATCACATATAAAAAGGAGAATAATTATGATTTCTAAATTTAAGAAAAGAACAATAGTAGGAGTATTAGTAGTGGCTGCTGTAGGTGCAGGTGTTTTAATAAATGAAAAAAATTAGGGGTGGACAGCAATAAAACAGTTGAAACAAAAACGAACACAAAGATTACAAATAAAGAAGCTGTTTCAAAAAGAGATACCATTTCCCAAAAGGATATTGATAAAAAAGATAGTAAGGTAGTGCTGAAAACTACTAATCCAGATGAAAAACAAACAAATACAGTAACTAGTAAAAAGCTAAATGTAGCGCAAAATAATACGAAGAAGAAGAAAAATAGAACAGCATCAATAGGAAGTAATATTAATAGAAATACATTACCAAATAGTGAAAGTAGTAAATTTACAACTAGGAATTCTACTAAAACTAATCAAAATGAATATGCGGCTCAGCAAGCAGCAATTGCAACTATAAATTATGAAGAAAATTCAAGTAAAATATCATCTGTTAAAGAAAGTCAAGGCGGTGATGGTTACGCTAACTTTTCTGATGGAGATATAGGCGCTACTGTATTTACTAATACTGTAACAAAAAACGGTAAAGAATGTTATACTATTCGTTTAGGTAGCAAATCAATGAGAGCCAACGGTGGCACAGGAACTATAGATATTTTATATGTTGCAAGGATGGGACTGTATATCGTAATAATTAAAATATAATACGAAGAAAAGCTGTCACATTAAAAATAGTGTGACAGTTTTTTTAAAAGAAATATTGGTAGTACATATTTAAACACATATAATTTATTATAAAATTTAAAATTGGATGTAATTGGGATCAATGAGTAAAATTCATTGGTCATTTTCTTATTAGAATAAAATAGGTCAAAATAAGAGTGTCAGTTACACATGATATACAGAGATTCAATTTATTTTCCATATACAACTTGTTTGAATATTTAAGTAAATTATGATTTTTCCAATCAGTAGATAATAATTCGCTAAATACTCATAACAACCTTTCAGTTTTATAGCGATTTTTCAAATATTAAAAGTAATAATTTTCTTTAAGGATAAATGACCCTGATGATGAAAAATATTCATTTTTTGTATTGACAAAATAGGACTACAAGTGTAGTCTATAGATATGGATTACACTTGTAGGTGAAAGGAGTGAAGTTATTTGAAAAGTAAAGTTAAAATATCAGATGCTGAATGGAGTGTTATGCAAGCTCTGTGGAAAAATTATCCTGCCACTTTTTCTGAAATTGTAGAAGGGCTTAATGAGGAGTGTGAGTGGAGTCCAAAGACAGTTCACACACTTATATCTAGACTTGTTAAAAAAGGTGCTGTTAGTACAATAAAAGATATGAAACCTTACAAGTACTCACCATTAGTCACGGAAGATGAGATGATGAATTCAGAAACAGAATCATTTATAAATAAAATATACCACGGTTCTGTTAACTTGTTTGTTTCAAATTTCTTAAAAAAACAAAAGTTAAATAAAAACGAGATATTAGAATTAAAAAAAATACTAGATGAAAATATGAAGTAGAGGAATTGATAGGCATGCATATAATTTTGTCTTTATTTATTGAGACACTTAGGTTGTCTATTATGGCTGCGGTAGCGGCTCTTATTATATGGGTTATAAAATTAGTTTTAAAGAATAGAATGAGTCCAACATGGCATTATTATATTTGGCTTATTATTTTAATTAGATTGATATTGCCATACTCGTTAAGTAGTCCAGTAAGTATATATAATACTGTTAATATTGACAGAAGCGTTTCTAAAAATATTATAAATTCAAATAATACACAAATGATAAGTAATCAAACTACCAGCTACATAAAAGTTAATAGTAATAATGATTTTATTAAAGATAAAAAGCAAGATATATTAAAAATATTAAGTGTAGTATGGATTGTTGGGATAGTAATAGGTGTTGTATATTTGTTTTCTGTATATTTGATTTTCTATTCTAAGATTAGAAAAGAACCTGAGTATAGAGAAGTTGAAATTTGTGACCTCTTAGAAGAATGTAAGAAGGAAATGAAAATAAAACGTAATATACAGATAAAAAAATCCCAAAGTGTGAAAACGCCATGCATAACTGGTTTTATTAAGCCATGTATACTATTACCAGATTACATTGCTTATAAATTAACAAAAGAGGAAATAAAATATGTAATTATTCATGAACTTTCACATTTTAAGCATAAGGACATTATTATAAATTGGATAAGTATACTATTGAATCTTATCCATTGGTTTAATCCAATATTGTACTTTTCCTTTAAAAAGTTAAAGCAAGATTCTGAAATAGCTTGCGATGCTAAGGCATTAAGCTATATAAAAAATGGAGAACGTAAAGAATACGGTAAAACAATTATTAATTTGATAACAATTATTTCAACTTTTGATGTAAAACCTTGGGAAGTTGCAATGGTGAATAAATCAGAGATAAAAAGGAGAATAATTATGATTTCTAAATTTAAGAAGAGAAGAATAGTAGGAACAATAGTAGGAGTATTATTAGTGGGAGCTGTAGGTGTTAGTGTTTTAACCAATGAAAGAAGTTTAGGGATAGGCAGCAATAAAATAGCTGAAACAAAAGCAAATACAAAAGTTACAAATAAGGAAGCTATTTCAAAAAAAGATACTGATAAAAAAGATAGTAAGGTAGGGCTGGAAACTACTAATCCAGATGTAAAGCAAGCAAATGCAGGAGCTAGTACAAATGCAAACATAGCACAAAATAATACAAAGAGGCAAAATGAAACTGCATCAATACAAAATAATGCCAATAAAAAAGCATTACCAAATAGTTCAAGTAGTAAACCTACAACTGAGAATACTGCTAAAACTACTGATAATACTAAAACTGATGCCAATACTAAGAATAATCAAAGTGAATACACTCCTCAGCAAGCAGCAATTGCAGCTATAAATTACGGACAAGACTCAAAGAATAGAATATCTTCTGTTACAGAAAGTCAAGGTGGTGATGGCTATGCTAACTTTTCTAATGGAGATATAGGCGCTACTGTATTTACTAACACTGTAACAATGAACGGTAAAGATTGTTATACTATTCGTTTAGCTAGTAAATCAATGAGGGCCAGCGGTGGTACAGGAACTATAGGCATTTTACATGTTGCAAAGGATGGAACTGTATATAATAATTAAAATATAAATAAGAAGAAGATCTGCCATACTAAAAGTAGTGTGGCAGTTTTTTTGATGCAAAAAAATATTGGTAGTACATATTTAAATGCACATAATTTGTGCTAAAATTTATAAAAACACCAATAATATGGTATAATTCTATTATAAACTTATGTAGTAAGTCAATGATTTTAGGGGAGGAAGAAAAATGAGCATTTTTAATACAAAAAGGGGAAAAAGCGAACTTGAAGAGAAATCTGATTGTATTAGATGTAAAGACTTAATAAATGCAATAGAAAAGGTACTTCTAGGGGATTACAGCTGTGTAAAGGAAGAAGATATAGGCAATAAGCAGATTGCTGAACTATGGAACAAGTTACTGAATAATTTAGTTCGTGAAAATGCAAGTATGGTATTAGCTATGAATGAAATGCTTAGTACTATATCTAAAATGGATTCAGTAAAATTGATGGTTAATAGCATAGATAAAGAGACGGAAGCTTTAAATAGTATGGTAGAAAGCAGCGATAATTTAAATACTTCCTTTGAAGAAGTGGCAGCAATATCTGAAAAAGTTTCTCAGGCTGTTAATGAAACACATAAGGTTTCTAAAGTGGGAATAGAGGATATTACAAATTCAATAAATGCTGTAAAACGTTCATTTGAGGAAGTAAAAGGAATAGAAAAAGAAATGAATACAGTTAAAGATAAAACGAATGCTATTAATGAAGTTGTGAGCATAGTGGAATCAATAGCAGAACATACAAATCTACTTGCACTTAACGCTGCGATAGAGGCTGCAAGGGCTGGAGAACAAGGAAAAGGTTTTTCAGTAGTTGCATCAGAGGTTACAAAATTATCAGAGAATACTAAAGAAGCTGTTACGGAAATTAAGAAGTATATAGTTGAGCTTCAAAATAGTACTAATTCATCTGTAGAAAAAATAAGTCAAACCTCACTTCAGCTTGATAATGGTATAAGCTTAGTTGATAATGCACTTAAATCTATTAATAACACAGATTCAGCTATTACATCTGTAAACGAATCCATTAGCCAGGTATCTGCTAATGTTAAGGAAGAAACAGGAGATGTTCTTGGGTTTACAAAATCAATAGGAGAAGTTTTTGATGAAGCAAAGTTCTTATCTGAAAATTGTAAGCTTACGGGTAAAAAGGTATATGGATTGAGTAAGTCAATAGATAATATTAGGAAGGAAATAGCTAATAAAAAATGCAAATTAGAACCTAAGGAAAAATTCAATATTTATAAAACTGATCATGAGTTTTGGAGATGGCGTGTTTATAATGTGCTCTTAGGATATGAGGATAACAATTTAGAGAATCTTGGCAAATATAAATCCTGTAGATTAGGTAAATGGTACTATGGAGAGGAAAGTAAAGAGTATAAAAATAATGAATACTTTAAACGATTAGAAAAAGTTCATAGTGATTTTCATAAATATGGAGTTGATGTATTAGAGGATTACAGAAAAGGAAATATAAAATCTGCTGAAAATAAACTTATAAAAGTTGATGAATGTTTAGAGGAAATTGAAAATAATTTGGATAAGTTATCCTAGTTTAATAAAAAGAAGATAGTATAGAGTTTTGAATTAAGTCTCTATACTATTTTTTAATTTTAAATTATGCTTTTCTTCTCTTTTCAAAGACTAAAACTATACCTCCAAGGGTAATAAGAATTAATCCTAAAGTAGCCAGTGTAGTTGTGTCCATCATTGAACCTGTTTTTGGAAGTTTCCCTATAGTATTAGCAGTCATTTTTGAATTGTTGTTTGTGCCTGTACTAGCATTGGTAACATTCCCTATAGCAGTACCAGGTTGATTGATTTTTTCCATTATAGCAAAGGTACTTAAATGAGGGGTTGTAACTGTAACGCAAGATGAAGATGAGTCGTATAAAGCGTCAGATACAAACTCCCAACTATTTGTAAGGGTATTAAAATAGTAAAGTCCAAGATTTTTTGTGTTAACTCCATTTAAATCCTCTGAATTAAGCTTAATCTTAAAGGTTATTGGAGAATTAAGGACGTGAGTCTCATTTCCATCAATATATAGCTTTATATCAAAAGGGTTTCCAATCATTTTTAGTGTATTTCCTGTAGCTGCTCTAAGTACAGTATCTGAAATAGAAGGTGAAGTTTTAGCAATCTGAATACTGTTTTTAGAATCTTTAAAAATAGAAGAAGGAAGAGTAGCCTTAAAGCTTCCATTATCAAAATTAACTTCACTTGTATACGTTTTTGCAGCATCTACGGGAATAGAACAGTTTCCGTTAACAGAAGTATAAGAACCATTATTATTTATAGCTGCTTGTTTATCAGGAATATTAGGAGTTCCAGTAACGTCTGTAACATTTGAAAAATCTGATAGGTTGCAGCCTTCATTTGACTTTAACGTATCTAAAGCTCTCATAAAGTCCCCTTGAATTATGCTTCCATCAGCATTTCTGTCAAAACTCTTTGGAACAGTAATGCTTTTAAAGTTAGAAGCTAAAAGTTCTTCACCACTTTTATTTTTAGAAGTTATACCGTTATAAAAATAATTATCATCACTTAAATTTATATCAGGAACACTGTCAGAATCAGCTTTTGATGTTCTAAATGAAAGGTTATTTTTAGCTGAATACTGAGGTGCAGCACTGTTAAAGTGAAGAAAATTAAAGTTTAGCTTTCCGTTATTAAAGGAAGTACAATTTTCAAAGGTATTAGCAGGATCGAAGTTGCTTGTAATACCATCACTAAGGTTATTAAAAGATAGACAGTTTCTTAAAACATGCTTAACAGGTAAGCCTTCACCACCCATTTTAAAACCATTTCCATCACCTAAAGTTTTAGTACCGTTTGAAAGTACCCCGTTATTATAAGCAATAGAATTTTCTACAGTGACAGCACCTATTGCACCTGTTTCAAGTTTTGAGAATAAATCATAACCATCATCACAATTGTTGTGAGAAATACAGCCTCTAAAAACGTTTCCTACACCACAAGTGAGCTTTGCAGCAAAACCATCAGCATTATTTTGAGATGGATCTAAATTATCGTGTGAAGTACAATCAAGTACAAGATTATATGATGGCCATTTATCAATTTTATCACTTGAATTTCCGCTTATTTGAAGCCCAGTATCACCATTTTTATAGGTGTTTACTTTATATACAACATTATGGTTTCCTGAGATTCTAAAGCCAGTTGAAACGGCATTTGTAACATCAACACCACTTATATTCCAATAATTTCCATTAAGATTAAAACCACTGTAATTATTGAAATTAAGAACGGGCATCTCTCCTGCGTAAGCTGACATAAACTTTGGATTATTATACGTTCCGCTGTTGTTTTTGTCTATGGTAATAGGAGCTTTTAAATTATATGTTCCACCACGAAGAACTATTTTTTGACCACAGCTTAAGTATTTAATAGCTGAAAAAATATCTATAGGAGAAGCTAAAGTTCCATCTCCACTAGCTGTAGCGTCTGGAGATACATAAACTTCACTATTTTGCGTTCCGTATTTTTTTAGTGTTACAGTATATTTGTTTTCTATAGGATTTGAACTTGTTATATTTTGTGTTTTGTCAGGTGTGTACAATACGTCAAAGGTATTATCTCCTGAGGTTAAAGTTGTATTTTTAAAAAGAGAATTGTTATTATCAAGTGCACCATTAAAAATTTCTTCACCATTTTGCTTGATATCTACATTTCCCTTAACATTTGCTGAAAGATTAAGATTATAATTTGAATCACCTGTATTGGAAGAAGAAGTCATATTTATTGAAGGAGTTACAGGTGGAATAGGTTTTGTTGGCTCTGGTTTTGCTGGAGGATCAGTTGAAACATTGGAAGTTGTAAAATCTATATTGGAAACAGTTATAGAAGAAACACGGGCAACGAAAAATCCAACATAAATATGGTCTTTGTCCCTAACCTCAAGTTGTTTTGGCCTATAATAAATTTTCTCTGTACCATTATTTACATTTACCTGATAACCAGTGTTAGTTTTTTTCATTGTTAATTTATAAGTAACTGTACCATCATTACTAGGACGATCAGCAAACTTAGTTACATCCTCCATAGTAGCACCAGCACCTGTGCCATCAGTAACATTGTTTCTGAATACAGATTGAATACATCCACCGTAGCCTCCTACTAATACCATATTTGATGGAAAAGCATCTGGATTTTTATCTTGTCCTACAGCATCTCTAGCCATAATTCCAAAGCCTTCTTGATTATCAGGTTTTGGTTTGGCAAAAAAATTTACTTTTACATCTGCCGTTAAAACAAAGTTTTTAGAAGGATCAACGGAAGTGTAATAATAAGAAATTCCATCATGAGAACCAGTTATTTTTCCTCCAGCATGAGTGCCGTCGGCAGTTCCGGCGGTTAAGGTTACAGCTTTATTTGAATCATCTGTAACTATGCTATTGTAACCGGTATCAGTGGTTTGTCCAAAAGTAGCTTGCTTCCAATCAGTAGGATTATAATTAGAAGTAGAAGCAGCATGGGCTGTACTTATGTAATTAGGTAACAGCGTAGAAGTCATTGTTAACGTTAACATTAAAGTCAAACACTTACTCTTAATAAATTTTAGTTTCATAGTAAGTCCCCCCCTCTTATGTTATATTATACAATGTAAACCTTTTAAATTTCAATATAAACATTGTAGAGAATTGAATATTTATGTAATAAAAAGGCAACTAGCTTTGAAGCTAGTGCCCTTATCATAATGAAATTATTTTAGTTTAATTCTTATAACAGATACAGAATATTTATCAGCATCATAATCGAAGCTCTTGGATATATTATTTAGCTTTTTAGTTTTAATAGAAACATTTTCTGGATTATCAAAGGAATTTACATCCTTAGGTGTATTTCCAGACATATATTCTACAGTAGCAGTTGAAGATAACTTTTGACTTCCGTTTATATTGATTTTTACTTTTTTATCTTCATCAGCTACATTTACTACTTTGGCTATTAATTCATTTGTTTTTGAATCGTAGCTAGTAGAAGTATATACGTCTGTATCTCTACCTGGTTCTGTAAACTGGTTAGTTAAAGTACCATTTACGTAGCAGCTTACTTTATTTCCATCGACTACTATCTTTATTTTATAATCTTCTCCAGTATTTACAGTGCCATATTTTTGATCAGCTTCACTTATAGTTGTTTTGTTGCCATCAACTTCCTTTTCTACAACCGTTTTTGTATTTCCCCATCCGCCTATATTATACCAGTAGAAGTTTGAAGAATCTTGAGCACCAAATCCAACAAGGAAGCCTTCTTTTCCACCTAATTTTTTAGCGTCAACCTCTAAGGTGTAATTACTCCAAGTGTTGTTCTTTGTTAAAATTCTGCAATTATCAGCTATTTGATCAAGCTCTAACTTACCGTCTTTTACAGTCCAATTTCCATTAGCGCTATTCCAATTGCCAGTGTCAGTATCGAAGTTATCACTAAATATTTGTTTTCCTGTAGCATTATCAGTAACTTTTACATTATCGTATTGAACTTGGGTTGACCAGCCTCCAAGAAGTATACCGCCTTTGATGTCATTATTTCTTGGCACTTGTGGTTTAACAAGATCTTCCTTAAGCTTTTGAGTTCCTAAATTAGTACTAAATAATTTTTGAACATTATAGTTTGGCGTTACGTAGTTAGTACTGCCGTTAAACCAAATCATATCTGGAGACCATTGGTAATCATCTGCCTTAGCAAATAAAGGTGCATAGGATGCCATTTTTACTACATCTGAATTTCTCTCGAGACCAGTTAAATAAGCACCTTCAGATAAAGCTGATTTTAAAGTATTGCTTTGAGATGCGTACTCTCCAACAAATACTTTATTACCATTTCTATCATACTTGTCATATCTATTAGTATTAGCTAAGAACCAATCAGGAGACATATAGTAATGCTCATCAACTACAGTTTTAGGTGCTTTCTCCTTTATCCAATTCCAGTTATCATCAAAGGTTGAACCAGATGCACTTGGACCAGCTGTTGATATTAAGGTTATGCCTGGACATTTTTGACTTAACACTTTTTGGAAGGCTTCAAATCTCTCATGATATTGAGGACCCCATTGTTCATTACCTATAGCCATATATTTTAAATTGAATGGTTTTTTATGACCTGCTTCTATTCTTTTCTTGCCCCAATAAGTAGAGGCATCACCATTAGCATATTCAACTAAATCAACTGCATTTTGTATATAAGGATCAAGGTCAGGACCGACTGGAGCCATATAATTTGGTACTCCGTTAACACCTCTTGCTTGGCAAGTCATACCACAATTTAGAACAGGTACAGGAGCAGCACCTATATCTTCACATAATTGAAAGTATTCATAAAAACCTAAACCGTAAGATTGATTATAGCCCCATAGATTTGTGTTCTCCTTTCTTTCTTCTACGTTACCAATAGTATCTTTCCAATTGTACATTTCCTCTTTACTGTTACCTTCAACTACACAGCCACCTGGAAACCTTAAAAATCTAGGCTTTAAATCTTTAAGTCTCTCTACTAAATCTTTACGTAGGCCATATTTCCTATTTTTATAGGTATCTTGAGGGAAAAGTGAAATCATGTCTAGGTCTACTTTTCCTGCATTAGTTATAGATACAGCAAGTTTTGCGTTAGAAGTATCCTTTGTAGCTTTTAGGTGACCATCATATTTCTTCCAACTATTATTTATTTTATTTATGGTTTTTGCTTCAGAAATAGCATTTCCATTTTCATCTTCAAGTTGAATTGTTATTTTACTTCCCTTATCAACATTACGAGCCCAGAAATAGAAATCGTAATCAGCTCCGTTTTTTACAGTTATACCTTTATAACCGCTGTTAACAAGTTTTAAACTACTGTTATTATCAGGACAGCTCACTTCAAGATAGTGAGTATTATTGCTGTTTAGTGGGTTAGCAGTACATACTTCAGCAGTAGAGGAAGTTGATCCTGTTTTTACTATGTTCCAAGAAGATAAAGCGTCTTTAAATTCAAAGGATTGATTTTGTAATAGCTCAGAATACAATCCACCATCTGCACCATGATTTATATCTTCAAAAAATAGTCCTGTTAGCATATCACTTTCATTAAATAATTTATCATCAGTATTTATATTTAAAGTATAACCGTCATTAGTAGTAGGGGCTGCCTTTGCACTAAGACCTGTGTAGCCTAGTACAGCACCAGTTGTAAGAATAGTTGACATAAGAATTGTAAGATATCTCTTTTTCATAATAATCCTCCTTTAATGTAATAGGACTCATTAAATTATAAGTACCTATACAATATAAAAATAAAATTTAACAGTATTAATTTTCAAGCAATACTTTAAGTGTATAGTAAAAAACGACAATGCTAGGAGACTCGTTTTTTATATGCACAGTAAAGGTTTTCATTAGATGGAATTTAATTAGTTAAATCTAACTTTTACAATGAGGTCACTTTTATTATACACCCACAAAATGTAAAATCAAGTATTTAATATAAAAATATACGTATTAAACCATTAAAACTTTAAAATTAATACGTATAAATATGTAATGCATAATATAATTTTTTTGTAAGAGGAAAGTTTTAATTATTAAAGGTTATGTTTTAAATATGAAATATAAAATTTGAAATGAAAATAGAACATTGACATATTATTAAGAAAAGAATATACTTGTAATTATAAAAATAAATAACCAATTATACTATAACATACTTAAAAAGAAAAGTCAATACTTTTTTCAAGGAGGCTTTAAATATGAAAAATTTTATAGAGGTATTTCAAAAAAATTTGCTAGAAAATCAAACTTTTAATGAAATAGTTAATTGTAATGAATTTACAATAAAGTACGGTTTAAAACTTTATGAAAAAGATGTAAGAGAGATTATAAAAACAAGAAGTGATGCTCTTATCAAAAATGGGAGGATAGAATTTGGAAATGAAATTATAAGTAAAATTATTACTACATTTTGTGATTCTCCTTATATATCACAACAAAATTATAGTGAGACAATAAATGAACTTATAGAAATTTTTTATAATTTTAAGAATGAGACTTTAGATTATATAAGTGATGATGAGGCAATAGAAATTATGAAAGAAAAGTTTGATAATCATTGCAGAGGGTCATTAGAATTGTTAGAAGGGACAGTTTTATATAAGATTGCCAACAATATAAGAAGTGGATTTAAGGATTATGCAAATTTAGATGATGAAAAGGAATGATGTTTATGGAGAGTAATAATACAATTGAAGAATATAATTTTGACATAAGAAAGTATTTTAATAAAGAAAATTTCTTCGAGTATATTTTAACTTATGCCTATAAAAAAAAGCTGTTAAATAAAGAGGATTTTGAGAAAATTTATTATGAAAGAATGGAAATTTCAAAAAATAAGTTAACCTATTACACTAGGAATGAAAGTAGTTCAGTTAGGATAGAAACTTTAAAAAGTATTTTAAAATCCATTGACTACACTATAGGCATTTATTTAAAGACCTTTAATAGTATTAAGCTTATTTTAAATGAATTAAGAGAGTTAAGTTTAAAGGAAATGCTATTAAGGGGAGAAGCGGTAATAGAGAAAAAAATATCAGATAGCAAAATCCTTTTTCATAATATAGGTAAACTTAATATTGAAAATTACACATATGACGATACCATTGACCATGGAATTTCAGAGTTTTTTTATGAATACGAGTATAAATTTACAGCGCATGAAGCCCCAGGTTGTATAGATTATCAACTTTATTTTGATGATATGAACTATACTGGCATTGAATATATGTACAACTATCTAATAAATTTAAGCTTAGAAAATGAGTTCTGCAATAGATTCAAAATTGATGAAGTAAATGAGGTTTTAAAAGGGTATCATGAAGAAAATAAAGCATTGCTCATAAATGTATTTGAACTAGTTTTAAGAAATTCACTTGGAGTGATTATTTGTGGAAGGGATTTAGGGAGTCTTAATATTAGTGAATTAGATAGGGAATATATAAAAAGCAAATTGAAAAAATTATCTCTAGAAGAATTACAGAATGAACTAGTAAAGACAGCAGAAGCATGTTGTATTAACTTAAATATTAAGAATAAAGATCTACTTTGTTATGTGAGAAAAGCTGCTTTTAAATTCAGTTCACTTTTAAGTATAAATATTAAATTAAATAGATTAGAAACTGTATTTGTGTCATTCAATAGCAATAATTATGATCAAATAATTTATTATACTGATGGTATAAAAATGAGTAATTCAGAATTTAGAGAACTAAATAAAAAAATATTAGGATGCACGCTTGTTAATGAAAAGATAGATTTAATAAAAAGTGGTATTAAAAGTTTGGAAGACTTAACTGATATGCTTGGAGGAGATTGTCTATTTAAAGCTGAATATATAGAATACTTTAAGAGCTTATCACAGCTTGAAATTATTATTTTACTTGCGTATATAAAAGAAGCAGCAGCTAAAAAAGACTATGAAAAGGAATGGTATATTGAGTTTAATATATATATATCAAGTTTAAGTAAAAAAGAGCAAAAGAGGCTAGAAGAACTAGAGAAGAAAATAAGATTTAATTAGAACTCTCAAATAGAATAGCTTGGAATTTATTAGCTAATCTAAAGTCAGCATCATTTTCACCAAATTTTAGCCATAATTCAAAAGAGGTTAATACATATGAGGCATAGTGAGCGCATATGTAATCGTTAGATACATTGAATTTACTTATGAAATTTTCACGTTTTAGATAGGAAGAACATTCTTGTATAAGTATGGCTTTAAAATCATTGTATATATCAATGGATTCAGTATGAATGCTAAATAAAGCTTGTATAATATTTTTATTTTCTGAAAAGTATTTAATAATATCTGTGCCCATACTAATGAAGCTATCAGGAGGATTTAAATTGAATCTATGCTTAAGATAAGGTTTAAATTCAGATATGATTTCTTCTGCTATTTTACTAAGTAAATCGTATTTATCGTAATAGTGATCATAAAAGGTTGAGCGGCTAACTAAGGCTTCATCACAAATATTTTGAACTGTAATATCCTTAAAAGTTTTATTCAGCAGTAGGTTACATAAGGCAGTTTTTATGTTTTTTTGCGTCTTTAATACTCTAAGATCCATTTTTGCCACGAAAAATTCCCCCTAAGATAAGATTGTTAATAATTATACTATAAAAGAATAGTTAGCAGCAGTCAATATATATTAAAAAGCAGGTTATCGTACATTCTTAATATAATATGTATGATAACCTACAAAACCATATAAATTATCTATTTTAATGATAATGATAATCATTTATACTTAACGCATAAGATTTAAGAAATAAGGAGTGATTTATGATGTTTAAAAAATATTTAGATAATGAACAATTTAATTTTCAACTTAATCGTTTTTTAGGAAAGTTTATGGAGGATTCTGAGGTTAAAAATGATATTGAGAAAGCTTTGCCAAATATAAAAGATATGGATTCTTGGTATATAGCTTGGAGAAAGCTTGCAGAGAAAAGTGAGATAAAAGGAAAATTTGAATTAGCAGCAGCTTATTATGCAGCAGGAAATTTTTACCTAAGGGAAAGTGATCCTAATAAAGCTCATATGTATACAAAGTATAGAGAAAATTATTATAAGAGTTATAAGGGATTACCATTAGAGCATTTCAATGTGCCTTATGAAGATTCATTTTTCCAAGCGGTTCGAGTTAAATTTCAAGGTTCAACTAAAACTTTAATATTTCATGGAGGTTATGATTCATGTTTAGAAGAAATGCTGCCATTTTTGAGTGTATTTGAGAATTTAGGATACGATATCATTGCATTTGAAGGGCCGGGACAAGGAATGGCATTGAAGAATGGATTAAAGTTCATTCATAATTGGGAGAAACCAGTATCAGCTCTTTTAGATTATTTTAATTTAGACGAAGTTACTATATTAGGATGCTCATGGGGTGGATATTTTTGTCTTAGAGCAGCAGCATTTGAAAAGAGAATTAAGGCGGCTATTGCATATGATATATTTTACTGTGGCATGGATGTTATAGGTATGAAGAATAAGGAAATGAGATATGAGTTAGAAAAGCTACTTAATAATAATGAAAAAGATAAGGTTAATGAGCTTATGTATTCAAAAATGAAAGTAGATATTGATTTTGATTGGAAAATTTCAAAGGGAATGGATAACACTATGACTGATACACCATACGATTTCCTTAAAGCTATTCAGCTTCACACTATGGATGGTATAGAGAAACTAATAGATCAAGATGTACTTCTTCTTGCAGGAGAGGAAGATCAATATGTGCCAATTGAGGTTATGAAGCTTTTGGAAGATAGACTTGTAAATGCAAATATAACAAAGAAGATTTTTACTAAGGAAACGGGTGGAGAGCAGCATTGTCAAGCAGGAAGAATGGATTTAGCCTTTGATGAAATTAAGAAGTTTCTTGTAAGAAAGTAGAAAAGTAGCCTAAAGGTACACCTATTTTTGCCCCAAGGTACAATTGTTCAAGCATTTAATTCCTTATAAAATAAATACATAGGCTTTATAAATTTTTAAGGGCTTTGTATTTTAAAGGGAGGATTAATAATGGCAAAATTATTGTACAATTTAGGAAGTTGGGTTTATAAAAGGCCTAAAAGAGTTATTTTATTTTGGCTAGCAATCATAGCGGTTTCAATAGGATTAATCGTAAGCAATGGTATTAATTTTAAAGGAGATATGACAATTCCAGGTACGAAATCTGAAAAAGCAGGTCAAGTACTACAAAACGCCACAGGACAAACTAAAGAGTATGGGACTATAAGACTTATTTTTAAAGTTGGAGATGGAAAAACTATTAAAGATCCATCAGTGATGAAGGCTATAAATAAAACTATAGATAAAATACAAAAAAATGATAAGTCAGTAAAATCAATAGTAAGTCCATATATGGGAAGAACTATAAGCAAAAGTGGAAAAATTGCTTATGCAGATATAACATATAAGACTGAAGCAGATAAGGTTAGTAAGGAGTCTATAGATAATGTAAAGACTTGTATAGAAGCATCTAGGAATGCAGGAGTTCAAACTGAGCTTGGAGGAAGTGTTACTCTATCAAAAACTGAAGTTGGTGGAACTTCTGAACTAATAAGTATTATAGCAGCGTTTATTGTTCTCGCATTTACACTTGGATCACTTCGTGCAGCGGGATTACCAATAATAACAGCTATTATTGGATTAGTAGTTGGCTTAATGGGAATTATGGTTTCAACTGCATTTGTAGATATGTCAGCATTATCATTATCGCTAGCATCCATGGTAGGCTTGGCTGTGGGAATTGATTATGCGTTGTTTATTATTTCTAGATACAGGCAAAACGTTTCGGAAGGTTATGATCTTAAGGAGGCTGCGGCCTTATCAGTTGGTACAGCAGGTAGTGCAGTTTTATTTGCAGGAGTAACAGTTATAATTGCTCTGTGTGGACTAGCACTTGTTGGAGTACCATTCTTAGGAGTTATGGGAGAAGTTGCAGCAGCAATGGTATTTGTTGTAGTAATGGTTTCGCTTACAGCAGTTCCAGCTTGTTTAAGTCTTGCTGGACATCATATAAGTCCAAAGAAAAAGAAACAACAAAATGTAGTATCGGCTTCTAAAGAAAAAAATAAACAATCTAATCTTTGGGGAAGAATAGTAACTAAGTACCCAATTATTACAATAGCTCTTGTTTTAGCATTAACAGCTTCAATTGGATATTCAGCAATGGATTTAGAACTTGGACTTCCTGACAATGGAATGATGCAAAAGGAAAGTACAGAAAGAAAAGGCTATGATATTATGTCTGAAGGCTTTGGAGAAGGCGTTAATGGAAGTCTAGTAGTTGTTATGGATGCATCCAAGGCAGGAAATAATTCGTTTAAAGCTATGCAGGAGACAGCAGGTAAAATTAAAGGCTTGACAGATATAGCAAGTATTACACCAGCAAGACCAACCAAAGATAAGAATATAGGCATGGTAATGGTAACTCCAAAAACTGGACCTAATGATAAGGAAACCAAGGATTTAGTTCAGGCAATTCGTGATAAGAGTGCAGATACTGAGAAAAATAATAAGGTTGAGCTAATGGTAACAGGTAGAACAGCAGTTAATATAGATACCGCTGATAAATTAGGTCAAGCTATTCCTAAGTTTGCTATAGTGGTTCTTGGACTTGCACTAGTACTAATGATTTTAGTGTTTAGATCAATACTAGTACCAATTAAAGCAGTTGTGGGATTTGCAATGACTTTAGTTGCAACCTTAGGTTTTGACGTTTTAACTATGCAAAAAGGAAATTTCGCAGATTTACTCGGAATACCTAAAGCAGGACCTATACTATGCTTTATACCTATAATAGTTATAGGAATATTGTTTGGATTGGCTATGGATTATGAGGTGTTTTTAGTAAGTCGTATAAGAGAACAATATTCTAAAACAGGTAATGCAAAAGATGCTATTCTTTCAGGAATGAAAAGTAGTGGACTTGTAGTAGCAGCGGCAGGCTTAATAATGACAATTGTATTTGCAAGTTTTGCTTCTCAGACTGATGTTAATATTAAATCGATGGGAATTCCAATGGCTTTTGGTGTTTTATTTGATGCATTTGTAGTTAGAATGACATTTGTGCCAGCAATAATGTCATTGCTTGGAAAAAGTGCATGGTATATGCCAAAATGGCTAAATAGGATTTTACCTAAGTTTGATATTGAAGGAGAAGCACTAAATAAAGAGAGAGATATTGCATAAGTAGTATTAATAAAGGATAAAAAGCTATAGTCCTCTAAAAATTCAGGGGATTATAGCTATTTTAAGTGTATTTTGACATAAGTATTTTTGTATGCAATAATTTTGAGAAAGGGGATATGGAATTGAAGAATAAATTAAAATCAATGTTTGAATTAAATGAAGCTAAACTAAATAAAGCACCTGTAGCATTTGGTATAATTGTAGTTTATATAGCTACGGTTTTTTTGAAGGATTTTCATAAAGTCTCTTTTCGTTCGATTTTTGGGTTTACTGTAGCAGTAGCAATTCTTTTGATAATGTACTTAATTTCTGATAATATATTCACAAGAAGACGTTGGATTTATTTTGCAATACAAGGCGTAATTGTTATGAATTGTGCTGTTATAATACCAGAAGGTTATCAAGCTATGTTTATTGGAATAATTCCTATACTAATTTTTCAAGGCATAGCATTTTATCAAGATACTATAAAGGTTATAATTACTGCGTTATTTTTTTATGGTATATTTTGTGGAATTATTCTAATGTTCAGTGGATTAAATTCATTAATTGAATATGTGCCTATACTTTTTATGATAACTATTGTTGTACGTGTGTATTCGTTTATATTTTTAAAACAAGTAAAATTAAGAATTCAAACACAAAAAGTTTTAAAGGAGTTAGAACTGGCTTATGCTAAGGTAGAGGAATTAACCTTAACTAATGAGAGACAAAGAATGGCTAGAGATTTACATGACACACTTTCGCAAGGTATTGCAGGAATAATAATGCAGCTTGAGGCGGTAAATGCTAACTTAAATAAAGATAACACTAAAAGAGCTCAAGAAATTGTATTAAAAGCTATGGAACATGCTAGAAGAACACTGGCAGATTCAAGACTTGTTATAGAGGATTTAAGATCAGAGAAAGATTTAAATGGTGATTTTATTGATTTAGTGGAGGGTGAAGTGAGTAAATTCAGAAACCTTTCAAGTAGTGAAGTTAAAATTGATATAAAAATAAAATCTCAAATTGCAACAAAAATACTTGAACATATTTTATATATAATCAGAGAATGTTTGAATAATATTGCAAAGCATGCAAAAGCTGAAAATGTAAAGCTTAAGATAATAGAAGAGAATAACGAAATAAAGGTAGAAGTAATAGATGACGGTATAGGTTTTGAGGTAGAAAGCTTGAATAAAGTATATGGACATTATGGAATACTTGGAATAACCGAACGGGTTCACAGTATTAAGGGTGAAATTGAAATAAAAAGTAAGAGGAGATTGGGTACGCATGTAAGTATTGTAGTACCAATTGAGGAAGGGATATTAAAAGAAAATGAGTAAAAGAAGAATACTAGTGGTAGATGATCACTTTGTAGTTAGAGAGGGATTAAAGCTTATTTTTGAATTAGAGGATGAGTACGAGGTTGTTGGTGAAGCTGAAAATGGTGAAAGGGCTCTAGTGATGATAGATGAACTTAAGCCAGATTTAGTTTTAATGGACTTAAGTATGCCTAAGATGAGTGGACTTGATGTAATAAAAGCTTTAAATGAAAAAGAAAATTCGGTTCCAATAATTATTTTAACTACATACAATGAGGATAATTTAATAAAAGAAGGTCTTTCACTAGGAGCAAAAGGGTATCTTCTTAAGGATACCACTAGAGAGGAACTTATAAGAACAGTTGAATCAGCTGTTAGAGGAGAAGTACTGCTTCAACCAGAAGTAAGCAAAGCGTTATTTAATATTAAGAAGAAAGAAAGCACAATAAACACTTCCTTTAATGCATCAATTACAGAGAGAGAGCTTTTTATTCTCCAGGCAATAGCAAGAGGGTGTAAGAGTAAAGAAATAGCTTTTGATATGGGAATATCAGAGAGAACAGTTAAAGCACATCTTACTAATATATACAACAAGCTTGAAGTTTCCTCCAGATCAGAAGCTGTTGCCAAAGCTATAGAAAAGGGAATAATTCATGTTAAAAAATAATGTCTAGGTACATCATTGAAAATATATTTCTATGATGTACTTTTTTATTTTTTGATTAGTAACCGATGTTACAGAAAACTTGAAAGGAATATAGTAAACTTTAAAACGTTGAAGAAAGAAAGTAATAAATTTAATATAAAGAAAAAATAGGAGGACATACAATGTCAATGTTTTGTTATCAATGTCAGGAAACAGCAGGTTGCAAGGGATGTACTGTAAGGGGCGTTTGTGGTAAAGATGAGAATGTGGCAAAGGCTCAAGATTTATTAATATATGTAACTAAAGGTTTAGCAGTTGTAAGTAATGAAGGAACAAAAGTAGGGGTTAAGGACAGTAAAATAAATAAGTTTATAGTAGAGAACTTATTTACAACTATAACTAATGCAAACTTCGATAAAGATTCTATTTTAGATAGAGTAAAGGAAACATTAAAGTTAAGAGAAGAATTAAAAGATAAGGTTGTTAAAGCAGGAGGAAAAGTACCAGAGGTTAATAATGGTTTCTTTAAAAAGCTATTTGGAAAAGCTAAGGCAGAAACTCCAGAAGCAGAGGCAGCAACTTGGACAGCAGATAGTATAGTGGATTTTTATGAAAAGGCTGAGAAGGTTGGCGTACTTTCAACAGAAAATGAAGATATAAGAAGCCTTAGAGAATTAATTACTTATGGATTAAAAGGTTTGTCTGCATATATGAAGCATGCTATGAATTTAAAATATGATGAAGAAGAAGTTCATGAATTTATGGCAAAGGCATTAGCAGCAACTTTAGATGATAGCTTAGGGGCAGATGAGTTAGTTAAACTTGCATTAGAAACTGGTAAGTTTGGTGTTAATGGAATGGCGCTTCTTGATAAAGCAAACACCGAAACTTATGGAAATCCTGAAATAACAACAGTTGATATTGGGGTTAGAAAGAATCCAGCAATATTAATTTCAGGACATGACTTAAGAGATTTAGAAATGCTACTTGAGCAAACAGAAGGTACGGGAGTAGACGTATATACTCACGGAGAAATGCTTGCAGGACAGTATTATCCAAAGTTTAAAAAGTACAAGCATTTTGCAGGAAACTATGGTAACGCATGGTGGAAACAAAAAGAAGAATTTGAAAAGTTTAATGGACCGATTGTTATGACTACTAACTGTATAGTTATACCAAAGTCCTCATACAAGGATAGATTATTTACAACAGGAGCTACAGGAATGCCAGGATGCGCACACATAGAAGCTAAAGCTGATGGTACAAAAGATTTTTCTCAGGTTATAAAATTAGCTAAAAAGTGTAAAGCTCCTACAGAAATAGAAAAAGGACAAATAGTTGGTGGATTTGCACATAATCAAGTTATAGCACTTGCGGATAAAGTTGTTGATGCTGTTAAAACAGGAGCAATAAAAAGATTTTTCGTAATGGCAGGCTGTGATGGAAGAGCTAAATCAAGAGATTATTACACAGAGTTTGCAAAGAAATTACCTAAGGATACGGTTATATTAACAGCAGGTTGTGCTAAATATAAATATAACAAGCTTAATCTGGGTGATATTGGTGGAATACCAAGAGTTTTAGATGCAGGACAATGTAATGATTCTTATTCATTAGTTGTTATAGCACTTAAATTACAAGAAGTATTTGGATTAAAGAGTGTAAATGAATTACCTATATCTTATAATATAGCTTGGTATGAGCAAAAAGCAGTAATAGTATTGTTATCATTATTACATTTAGGTGTTAAGAACATTCACTTAGGACCAACACTTCCTGCATTCCTTTCACCAAATGTAGCAAAGGTATTAGTAGATAACTTTGGAATTGGCGGAATTACTAATGTAGAAGATGATATGAAGATGTTTATGCAAGGTTAATAAAAAAAATCAAAGGATATATGCTATCCTTTGATCTTTTTTTATATTATAATACTGGTTTGATAAATTCCCAGTAAATTAATTCATTATCTCTATCTACTTCTTTCATGCCTACTTTTTCAAGCATTCTTAAAGAAGGTTTATTTTCAATTAGACATTCTGCTTTTATAATAGAAACATTTTTTTGAAGATTTGCCCAGTCAATAATAGCACTTAAGGCTTCAAATCCAAAGCCTTGCCTTCTTTGATTTTCTACTATACCATAGCCAACCTCGACTTCACCATTTTCATTAGGCTTGCCATGAAAGCCAATATCTCCAATCACTTGCATAGTATCTTTTCTTATAATAGGCCAGGTTTCAAAGCCGCTTGGTATTTTGTCTTTTTCTAAATTCTTAGATATAATTGGCAATATATCTTTAGTATCACTTGTAGGCCAGTTTTCATTAGGTTTAATACCAAGCTTTTTTAATTCATCATTACTTCCTGCCATTAAATCCTTAGCCAAATTTAAAGTAATTGGTATTAAAATTAATCTATCTGTATTTATATTTTTTAAACTCATTATAAAGTTCCACCTTTCTTTCGATTGATAAAGATGGATTAGCACCATAAAGTCTTAAAACTTAGGCGGTAAACCACCTTATAAAAAATTTGCTTTTAGAAAATATCATAAAATCATCTCCTTATATTTGATTTTTAAGGTAATACACTAATTTTATTACATAAATATCCAAAAGTAAATGGCTTTTGGAAAAATAAAACAGTCTAACATTGAGATTGTCTTTTCTTTAATAAAGAAGCTTGAATTTGAGGGTATATCTTATCAACTTTGTAAAACATTAGAGCTAGTATTGCTATAGTAGAGGTTATGGCTGGAATCCATATAAAGTTAAGAGATATTGATAATTTTGCAAGTGGAGTTTGTGATTTACCTGGAGTATAGTGACCAAGGGCAAGTATAAAGGCTGCAAATCCAGAACCTATGCCCATACCAAATTTTGCACCAAAGCTTGCAGATGAAGAAAGAAGACCTTGAGCTCGTATATTTGTTTTCCATTCTCCATAATCTACAATGTCAGCAATCATCGAAAAGATAACTCCATTAGAGAAACCAACACCTAAGGCTGAGATAGCAGTAGCTGTTAAAAGGATTGTAATATTTCTATCACCAATTACCAATAAAAGGGAATTAACAATACTACAAGCAATTCCTAAAATTAAAGTATTTCTTTTTCCTATTTTACTAACAGTAAAAGGGGTTATGGCTATAGCAGGAAGTACAGCAATAGTGCTTACAAACATAAATACTTGAGTTAAGTCGCTTCTACCTATGTTGTAGGTTAGATAATAAACCATACTTGAGCTTTTCATATTAAAACCTATATATATGAACACTTGTACTAAAGCAATAATTAGCCAGGGAAGGCTCTTTAGGGCGAGAGCAGCTTTTTTTAAGGGTAATGTTTTTTCACTACGTACAATAATTCTTTCTTTGGTATGTATAAATGTATTTATAAATAAAATAATTGCTATAAATCCAAATAAAATCATCGTTAAAAAGAAGCCTTTTTGCTTATTGCTGCCACCGAAAACACCTACAAGTGACAGTGTAAAAGTACTCACTATTAGGGAACCACAGCTAGCTAAAAATATACGGATGGCAGAAGTTTGAGTCCTTTCTTCATAATCGTCAGTTAGGCTTGGAAGTATTGCGGTTATTGGTAGATTTATAATTGAATAAACTATATTTAGAGATATGTAAGTTATGTAAGCATAAATTAGTTTACCACTAGTATTTAGATGAGGAGTGAAAAAGGTTGCCATTGCAATTAAACCGTAAGGAACAGAGAACCATAAAAAGTATGGACGACATTTACCCCATTTTGTATTGGTTTTATCTATTAAAATGCCTACAATTGGATCTATAAAAGCATCAATAATTCTTGCAGATAAAAGTAAAAGTGCAACAGAAGAGGCGGCAAGTCCAAAAACATCAGTATAAAAAAACATAATGTAAACTGAAACCATTTGAAAGGTTAAAGTTGAAGCAGTATCACCTAAGCCATAGCTTATTTTTTCAGTTAATGGAAGTTTGATTTTTTCCATGAGTATATCCCCCCAATTAAATTATATAAAACGTTTTCAAAGGCTTTGTGAGTTTATATTGATTTGATAGTTTACATTATAATGTTACCATATAAGTTATTATTAGTATATTGGTTCTTGTTGCTTTTTTCTATATATAAATATATAATAGTTTACATGTTGTAAATCATTTACTAAGTGTAAATATGGAGGGATTAACATTAAGAAGTTATATTTTAAAAGAAAGTTTCCGCTATTAATTCTGATGCTTAATTTATTTATTGCATTGCTCGGGCAAGGTATGGTTATACCTATACTACCAGATTATTTAAAACAATTTGGTGCGGCAGGAACAGTAGCAGGATATTTAGTTGCATCCTTTGGTGTGGCTCAATTTATATTTTCACCAATTGGCGGGAGGCTTTCAGATAAATATGGAAGAAGAAAAATGATTTTAGTAGGACTTTTTTTCACTGTTATATCTGATTTTATATTTGCTATTTCTCATAGGTTGTTTCTTTTATATGTTGCAAGGTTTATAGGCGGAACAGGACTTGGAATTATGGTACCATCCGTTCTTGCATATGTGTCAGATATAACAACAAGAGAAACAAGAGCAAAGGGAATGGGATACTTAAGTGCTTCTATGAATTTAGGAATGGTACTAGGTCCAGGAATAGGTGGTATGATTGCTAGCTTTGGTATAAGAATTCCCTATTTTTTTGCGTCAGCTTTAGGCTTAATAGCTACGATTTTAACTGTTATATTACCTGAAACATTAAAGGTAGAGTCAAAAAAAGTATTAAAAGAAGTTAAAAATCAGAATTCTATTTTAAAAGAATTAGTTAAATCTGTACATACTCCTTATTTTAGATATCTTTTGCTTATACTTGTTATGACTTTTGGATTAGTAAATTATGAAACGGTATATTCGCTTTATGTGGAGCAAAGATATGGTTTTTCATCACAACAAATTTCTGTATTAATAACTTTAGGAGCATTTATAGGAATTGTAATTCAAGTAGGTCTTATTGATAAGGTGGTAAAGAGATTTGGTGAGTACAAAATAATTAGGATTTCACTTATAATGGCTTCAATTACACTTTTATTAATGCTTATTAAGGTGAATTTTGGATATTTACTCTTTGTGTCAGCAATATTCTTTGCATTTAATTCATTTTTAAGGCCAATAGTAAACACACTGCTTTCAAATGAGGCTCATGATAATCAAGGATTTGTATCTGGACTTAACAATACTTATACAAGTATGGGGAATATAGTTGGGCCTATACTTGCAGGTAATTTGTTTGACAAGCACATAAATTTGCCATATACTGTGGGTGCGTTAATACTTCTTGGATCACTGATATTAACTAAAGAAAACAAGAAATTGCAAAGTGAAGAGGTAGTTTGATATGGAGTGTTCATGGCATGAAAATGTAAAAAATAAAAATCGTCAAGAAATTATTACAGCAGGAAAAAAATTATTTTTAAAGCATGGCTTCCTAAGTGTTACTATAAAAGATGTATGTAATTTAGCTGGGATTAGTCGAGTTACTTTTTATAAATATTTTAAAGCTATAGATGAATTAATATTTGAAGTGCAGATAGAGATTCTAACTAATATGAGGAAATTTATAGTAGCAGTAGATAAATGTGAAGGTAATGGGTTAAAGAGACTTGAGAAAATGATATATGCTTGGATAGAATTTTCAAAGCTTCATAGGGAAGAGATAGGGTTTGTAGTTTTATTTGATATTTATTATGAAACATATGATTCTAATAAGGAACTTAAGACTAAATATGAAGATTTTATACAAAATGATAATAAACTTTTTTTAAGTCATGTTATTAATGAAGGTATTATGGATAAATCTTTAAGGCATGATTTAGATATTGTCAAAGTACAGTATTATATTTTTCAAGCAACTATGGGGTTAGTTGAAAGGATAAGCTTAACTAAAATACCGGATAATAAAGAAGGAATAACCTCAGAGGACATTACGAAGATGCATTTAGATATGATTTTGAATTATGTTAGAAGTTAAAGATAAAAATAGGAAATGTGGTTATTTCTAAGTGTAACCACATTCTTATTATTTATATATTTTCAATTGAAGCTATTAATTTTAGAACAGCTTCTTTTTTTGTTGCCCAGCTTGTACAAAAACGCACAGCACTATGATTCTCATCAACCTTTTCCCAATAAGAAAAAATATAATTTGATTTTAATTTTTCTATTACCTCATTAGGAAGTATAGGAAATTGTTGATTAGTGTTTGAGGCTGAAAGAAATTTGTAACCTTTTTTAATAAAAGCGTTTTTTATCAAAGTCGCCATCTCATTTGCGTGATTTGACATCTCATAATATAGGTCATCTTCAAATAAAGTAGTAAATTGTATGCCAAGAAGTCTTCCTTTTGCCAGGAGTCCACCCTTTTGTTTGATGAAATAACGAAAATCAGATTTTAAAGTACTATTTGATATAACTAGAGCTTCACCAAACAAAGCACCTATTTTTGTACCACCAATGTAGAAAGCATCACATAATTTAGCTATGCTCTGCAAATCTAAATCATTGCCTTCAGCACAAAGTCCATAACCTAAACGAGCACCATCCATATAGAGCAATAAATTATTCTTTTTGCAGGTTTCACTTATAGCTGTAAGTTCAGTTTTAGAATATATGGTTCCAATTTCAGTGGGGTTTGAAATATATACTAGTTTAGGCTGTACAGTGTGCTCTGGCGATGAATCTTTATAATGGTTATCGTAAATAGCTTGTATTTGGTGTGAAGTTATTTTGCCATCAGTAGAAGGGGCTGTAAGTACCTTATGACCAGTTGCTTCTATGGCACCAGTTTCATGGGTGTTAATATGACCAGTTATTGCTGTAATAGCTCCTTGATGAGGTCTTAAAGCGGCAGATATAACAGTGAGGTTTGTTTGAGTTCCGCCGACAAAAAAATGTACATCTAAATTATCTCTACTGCATTTTTCCTTTATTATTTCAGCAGCTTTTTTGCAATAATCATCCTCGCCATAGCCAACAGTCTGTTCATAATTTGTTGCCATTAATTTTTCTAATATTTTAGGGTGAGCACCTTCAGTGTAATCACAATCGAATCGTAACATAAGAATCCTCCTTGCAAATATGCTTTGATTTTTTATATAATTACTTTTAAGTATAATATATAAAAAATTAAAAGTGAAATGAACTTGTACATAGTGGTAAAGAATATTTTTAATAATAATGATAAAAATAATGAACATATAGTATTATTGACACTTTTTCATTATAAGAAAATATGGTAAGGGGTAATTATATGAAGAATTTAATTGTATTCTATTCATTGGAGGGACATACAAGATTTATTGCTAATATCATTGAAAGCATTGTAAAAGCTGATTTATTGGAACTAAAACCTGAAAAGGAAGTACCTAAAACTGGCTTTAAAAAGTATCTTTGGGGAGGAAAAAGTGCAATATTTAAAGAAAAACCAACTTTAAAAAATAAAATTCCTGACATTAAAGAATATGATAATATAATAATTGGTACACCAGTTTGGGCAGGAACCTATGCACCACCAGTAAATACTTTTATAGCCGACACTTTAATAAAAGGTAAAAACATTGCTTTTTTTGCGTGCCACGGTGGTGGTGATGCTAAAAAATGTTTTGATAAGTTAACTGAAGAACTTAAAGATAACACAGTACTTGGAACTATAGATTTTAAGGAACCAACAGATGAGGATAAGGAGAAGATTACTAAGGAAATAGAAAAATGGATATCAACAATTCTAGAAAAGTAGTGAAGCTGTAGTAGATAAAATAGTATCTACTACAGCTTAATTTAAGTATTAGTATGGAGAAATTAAACTTGAACCTTGTATAGCTACAAATGTGTTTATAACATTAAAGGTTTGCCCTCCCCAAGATAGAAGATTTTGTACATATCCTAAGGTATCAGAATTATTAGTACCTATAATACGCTGAAAAGCTAATAGGTTATAGATTGTCAGGGTTGCATTATCTACAATTGGTATTAATAAACTTAAAGCAAGAACCTCACCTTCTAATGGCTTTTTTAATTTGCCATTTTTGTAGTAGTATTGAGATAAGTATTCATAGCCTTTGTAACTTATGTCCAATGTAAAAAGCTTATTTAAAGTAACCGCATTTACATTCACTTTGTAGAGATCATTGTAGTCAATTGTATACTTATATTTTCTATTAAAGTTGTCAAAATTAAAAGTTTCCTTAAAAGTATTGTCTCTGTAGGAATAGATATAAAAGAAGCCGTAGCCGCCACTTCCACCAGAATCGATGCTTATTTTTATGTCACAAAATCCGCTTTTGGTAAAGTCTCCAAGAAATATAGTTGGATTATATCCGGAATTAAACTTTGGAGTGATTGTTTGTGTATTTCCAGTAACTCCATCTTTAATTAAAACAGTAATAGTTTCAGCAAAGATGTCTGAAGAACTTTCCTTTTTTCCATATAAGGAAACAGTATCATTAATGCCATCACCAGTTACATCTCCGACTTTCACATCAAGTAAATATGTGGTAGATCTATAATTTATATGGTAACTCTCTGATAAAGGGTTATACTTATCTGATGTATTGAATTTCATTTATATATCTCCTGAACAATTGTTTCAATATAGTAGTATATGATATTAATTTTTATTATGTTCTTAGGTAATATTAAATAAAAAAAAAAGGGGCTGTTGCAAAACTAAAAAATAGTTTTGCAATAGCTCCTTTGTTGTATATAAAAAATGTGAGTTCCGAAGAACTCACATTGATTGTATAATTAAATTATGAACGTAACTAAATTATACACAAAAAATTATAATCAATTTAATGATAATTTGCAACTTATATTACCATTAAATTTAGAAAACTTAATACCAGAAGATGATTCGGTTCGTTTGCTAAGCTATTTGTTGGAGGGATTAAATTATAAAAAATTGTACAAGGCGTATTCTTCCGTAGGAAGAAAATCAGCAGTTGAACCCAAAATCATGTTCAAAATAATATCTTATGCTTATTCTCAAAATATTTATTCAAGTAGAAAGATAGAAAAAGCATGCAAAAGAGATATAAATTTCAAATGGCTACTTCAAGGCTTTAAAGCACCTGATCACGCTACTATAAGTAGATTTCGAAAAAAATATCTTTCAAATGAAGTGATTGAAGATTTATTTTATCAACAAGTTAACTATTTAGCTAAAGAAAAAGAATTATTATTTGAAAATGTATTTATCGATGGTACTAAAATTGAGGCAAATGCCAACCGATATACTTTTGTTTGGAAGAAAGCTATTTATAAAAATGAAGGTAAGATGTTTGATAAAATTATTGCTCTTGTTAAAACCATTAATCTTGAAAGATTAATGAAATTCACTATTGAGAGAGAAACTTTGATTGATGATATAAACAAAATTCTTCAATGGCTTTTATTTGAAAAAGAAAAAAGAAATATAGAGTTTGTTCATGGAATCGGTAAAAGAAAAACTGCAATTCAAAAGTGGATAGAACAACTATCACAATATAAAGAAAGACAAGAAAAATATAATTTAAGTAAGAAAATATTTTCAAAAAGAAATAGCTATTCTAAAACTGATACTGATGCAACTTTCATGCATATGAAAGATGATCATATGAGAAATGGTCAATTAAAACCTGCCTATAATGTACAAATAGCAGTTGATAGTGAATATGTAACTGGTGTTGGAGTATTTGATGATAGAAATGATATAGCAACATTAATACCAATGATTACTAATATGCAAGAAAAAATTGGTCATAAATATACTAATGTGATTGCAGATTCTGGTTACGAAAGTGAAGAAAACTATTTGTTTTTAGAGTCTAATAATCAAATACCATATATAAAACCTCAAACTTATGAGAAATGGAAAAAAAGAAGTTTTAAAAACGACATCAGTAAGCGTGAAAATATGAAATATGATGTTAAAACAGATACATATATTTGTCATAATAATAGAAAATTATTCCCATCATATATTATTCATAAAAAATCTGCAAGTGGGTATACGTCTGAGGTTACTGTTTATGAATGTGAAAATTGCGATAACTGCACTTTGAAATCAAAGTGCACAAAAGCAAAGAATAACCGAAAAATGCAGGTTTCAAAGACTTTTATTAAAAAGCGTCAAATTTCATACAACAATATCAAAACTGAATTGGGAACTAAATTGAGAATGAACAGATCTATTCAAGTTGAAGGTGCGTTTGGAATTTTAAAAAGCGACTATGAATTCAAAAGATTTTTAACACGTGGAAAAAATAGTGTAAAAACTGAATTTATTTTGCTTTGTTTTGGATATAACATTAACAAATTACATTTAAAAATCCAAAATGAAAGAACTCAAAAGTATCTTCACGAATTAAAAACTATTTCCTAATTATGGAATAATATAGTTAGGTTTATTTTAGTGCGTCAAAATCTCATGGAAATTCAAATAATTAATATAGTATTTAAAATATTAGGCAATTTTATAGCTTAAACAAAAAAAGAGCATCGCTCATGATTAATTTTAATCATTTTGCGACACTCCCTTTTTTTACTAGGATAATTCAAATGCACCAGTATAAAGTTGATAGTATTTTCCCTTCTCAGATATTAAATCATCATGACTTCCTCTTTCAATAATTCTACCTTGTTCAAGAACCATTATTACATCAGAGTTTTTAACGGTTGAAAGTCTATGAGCTATTACAAAAACAGTTCTTCCCTTCATAAGCTTATCCATTCCGTCTTGTACAATGGCTTCTGTTCTAGTATCAATACTTGAAGTTGCCTCATCAAGTATTAGAACTGGTGGATCAGCGATGGCAGCTCTTGCAATTGTTAGAAGTTGTTTTTGACCTTGGGATATATTTGAACCATCACCAGTTAGTATAGTATCATATCCTTGTGGAAGATGTTTTATAAATTGATCTGCATTTGCAAGCTTTGCAGCAGCGATTACTTCTTCATCAGTTGCATCTAATTTACCATATCTAATGTTATCAGCAACTGTACCTGTGAATAAATGAGGATCTTGAAGTACAACTCCAAGTGATCTTCGTAAATCATTTTTCTTGATTTTATTTATGTTTATACCATCATATCTGATTTTACCATCTTGAATATCATAAAATCTGTTGATTAAGTTAGTTATGGTAGTTTTTCCTGCACCAGTTGCACCAACAAATGCAACTTTTTGTCCTTGCTTTGCGTAAAGCTTTATATTGTGAAGAATCATTTTTTTGTCATTATATCCGAAGTCAACATCATCAAATACAACTTCTCCATTAAGCTTTGTGTAAGTTACACTGCCATCTTGATGTGGATGTTTCCATGCCCAAGTGCCAGTGTGTTTATCAGCTTCCACTAATTCACCTTTTTCGTTTTCTTTAGCATTAATTAAGGTAACATATCCGTCATCAGTTTCGGATTTTTCATCAAGAAGTCTAAATATACGTTCAGCTCCAGCAAGTCCCATTACTATAAAGTTAAACTGTTGAGCCAATTGATTTGTTGTTTGGCTAAAGGTTCTAGTGAGCTGCAAAAATGATGCAATAGCTCCAAGAGTAAAGCCCCAAAAGTTTCCTATAGCAAGTATTGAACCTAAAATAGCAACTAAAACGTAATTTATATATCCGATGTTAGCCATAATAGGCATTAATATATTAGCAAATTTGTTGGCATTATTGGCACTATTATAAAGAACATCATTTAATTCATCAAACTTTATTTTTGATTCTTCTTCATGACAAAATACCTTTACTACCTTTTGACCTTCCATCATTTCTTGTATATATCCATTTACTTTTCCTAAATCTTTTTGCTGCAAATTAAAGTATTTTCCACTTTTAGCACCAATAGATTTAGTTACTTTTAGTATTACAAATATAATTATTACTTGAAGTATTGCAAGAGGGATACTCAAATATATCATAGAAATTAATGAACCAATAATGGTAATAGCACCAGATAAAAGTTGAGGAATACCTTGTTCAATCATCTGCCTAAGAGAATCAGTATCGTTTGTGTATATACTCATTATATCACCGTGGGCATGAGTATCAAAAAAGCTAATAGGAAGTGATTCCATGTGCTCAAAAATTTCATCTCTTAGTTTTTTTAAAGAACCTTGAGTTATTGTAATCATCAAACGACTGAATATATAAGTAGAGATAACTCCAATATAGTAAATAACTGCCATAGTCATTACAAACTTAAGGAGTGGTCCAAAATTAGTACCAGATGACTTTAAAAGTGGAATTATATAATTGTCAATCAGTTTTCTTATAAATAAAGTACCTATTACATTGGCTATAGCACTTATGAATATAGTCAATATAACTATAAAGAATAACATCTTATATTGTTTAAATACATAAAGCATCAATCTTTTTAATATTTTTAAAGGAATACCTTTTTTTTGTTTACTTGGGTTTGTACTATTTTTACTCATCCGTATCAGCTCCCTTCACTTGAGATTCATATACTTCACGATATATTTCATTTGTTTTTATTAGGTTTTCGTGAGTATCAAAAGCATCTATTTTTCCATCATTTAGAACTATAATTCTGTTTGCATCTTCTACTGAGGATATACGCTGAGCTATGATAATTTTTGTAGTATTAGGTATAGTTTCTTTGAAAGCTTTTCTAATAAGAGCATCTGTTTTAGTATCTACGGCACTAGTTGAGTCATCTAAAATTAGGATCTTAGGCTTTTTAAGGAGGGCTCTAGCAATACAAAGTCTTTGCTTTTGACCACCAGATACATTGTTTCCACCCTCTTCGATAAAGGTATCGTATTTATCAGGAAGAGTTTCGATAAATTCCTCAGCTTGAGCTTGCCTACATGCGTCTATTAATTCTTCATCAGTAGCATTTTTGTTTCCCCATCTTAAATTTTCTTTTATTGTTCCAGAAAATAATACATTCTTCTGAAGAACCATGGAAACTTCATTCCTAAGAGTTTCTATATCATATTTTCTAATATCAATGCCACCAACAGTAATGCTTCCTCGTGTTACATCATATAGTCTTGGGATAAGCTGAACGAAGGTGGATTTTGCACTACCGGTTCCTCCTATAATACCTATAGTTTCACCAGAATTTATATTTAGATTTATATTCTCTAAGAGTATTTTGTCTTTTGAGTATCCAAAATCAACATTAGAAAATGATATAGCACCATCTTTTACTTCAAAGATAGGATTTTCAGGATTAGCTAAATTACTTTGCTCGTCCAGAACTTCAACAATTCTTTCAGCAGAGGACTTGGCCATAATTACCATTACAAATACCATTGATATAACCATTAAGCTTATCATTATATTGGTTGTATATGTAAATAAGCTCATTAGCTGACCCGTTGTCATAGATTTTGAGACAATCATTTTTGCTCCAAGCCAAGATAAAAGTAATATGCAAGTATATACTGTAAATTGCATTAAAGGAGCATTTAAAATAATAACTTTTTCTGCTTTTACAAAATACTTGTATAGAATACCAGAAGCATCATGGAATTTATCAATCTCATGATCTTCTCTTACATAGGCTTTTACAGCACGAATTGAGGTTAAATTTTCCTGTACACTTGCATTTAGTTCGTCATATTTCCTGAAAACTTTTTGAAAGTATGGATGTACAGTAGTCATAATAAAATACAAACAAATGCCAAGAAAGATTATAGCACCTAAAAATACTAGTGATAGCTTAGCGTTTATGTAAAAACACATAGCCATAGCGGAAATTAACATGATAGGTGCTCTTGCAAACATCCTTATTATCATTTGAAAGGCGTTTTGAACATTTGTAACATCTGTAGTTAATCTAGTAATTAGACCAGCTGTAGAATACTTATCTATATTTGAGAAAGAAAACTCTTGTATGTTATAATACATTCCTTTTCTTAAATTCCTAGCAAATCCAGCTGAAGCTTTTGCAGCATATTTACCAGATAAGGCTCCACAAGTTAAAGAGGCGAAAGCAGCTACAATCATAATTGTTCCAATAATACATACATATCTTATATTTCCTTTTCCAACACCGTTATCGATAATTTTAGACATTAATAATGGAATAATAACTTCCATAGCTACTTCGCCTAAGACAAATATAGGGGTAATAATTGCGGCTTTTTTAAATTCTTTTAAGTAACTTACTAATTTTTTTATCATAAAGATCCTCCTTTTGTTAGGTTTCTAACTAATAGTCCAAAAAAAATTGCATTTAATCAGCAATTTTTTTGGAAATTCTATCAATTAAATTAACTAATGTATTAAATTCATCATCACTAAATTCATCTTTTAGAGATTGTTCCATCTTATGAATAGCTTCGTACACTTTATTATCTAGTTCTAGTCCCTTATCTGTAAGAACTATTTTCTTTAACCGAGCATCATCACATACGCTTATTCTTTTAATGTAATCTTTTTTTTCCATCAATTGAAGTGCACTTGTGACGGAAGACCGTCTAATATTAAGTTCCTCTTCGATATCTTTCTGAAATAGAGGCCTTTTATTAGAGTTCTTATGTATAAAACCAATAATTCTAGCTTGAACACCTGTAAGACCAAAGGTTGATGCATCTTTATTTAATTGCCTGCTAATTTTATTAGAAAGATTAAGTATAATTTTACCAATATGTACATTATTTTTCATAGATATATACCTCTATAATTTGTTAGACTTCTAACTAATTATATATTTATATTGGATTCTTTGTCAATATAGTATTAATGCCAATTATTACTGTGTAAGTGTTTACATATAATAATATTATTTATAATTAAAAGAATGAACTAAAACTTAATAATATCATCATGAAATTTTTGTAAAGCTTTTTATTCCATTTGCTGATTTATATTACAATAAAAGTATTTAGTGTGGTATAATAGGGTGGTATATTTTAGGAATGATAATAAGAGGTGAGAGTAAATGATGCTTTTGATAATATTCTCCATTTGCTGTTTATTAGTAGTGTCTATTAGAATACAAGTACATAAATCTCAAAAAATGTCCAAGCTAAGTAAAAGAGATTTGAAGCTTATTTTAATTTCATTTTTAGTAATAGCTGTATTTTGTACTATAAGCTATAAACTTAATATAAAATATGATTATAGATATTCATATGTAGTAGGTGTAATTATATTTTATTTATTTTCTCTTTTTATACATAGGAAGGCACTTAAGGATTTAGGCAGGAAAAATTGGGCGGATTCATCTAAACCTAGGGAGGATGCAGAGCTTATTACTACAGGATTGTACTCAATTATAAGACATCCTATATATTTATCATTTATGTTAGAAGGAATATCAGTTAGTTTAGTATCTCCTTATTTTATTGGCTTAGGAGTTTGTGAATGTTCTCTATGTTTTTATAGAATTAAGCTCTCTAAGGAAGAAGAATATTTAGAAGAAAGATATGGAGAGGAATATATTAAATATAAAGAAAAGGTTAAGTACAGAATAATTCCCTTTATTTATTAAAATGTAGGGATATAGAATTACATAAAAGCAGTAGTATTTTAAAAAGTATTGAATAGTTAAGAAAACAAAGTTTGTAAAATATACAATAATATTTGGAATTATATGTAAATTAGTGCTTAGAAATAAAAAACTGGAGATTACACAAATTACAAGAAAGCATACTTTTTTTACTTTATAAACAATTAAAATACAAATAGTTATATAATTATTTAATGAATATTATACGACTATTTGTATTTTTAGTTATATTTATAATAATAGGAGATTTGAAATTATGGAATTTAGGCAGCTAAGTTATTTTATATCTGCAGCTAAGTATTTAAGCTTTACTAAAGCAGCAGAAGAACATTATGTTGCACAAACAGCTATAAGCCAGCAAATTTCATCCTTGGAAAAGCATCTGAATGTAAAGTTGTTTATAAGGAGTAATCGTACAGTTCAGTTAACAGAAGCAGGAAGAGTGCTTTTAAGAGAAGCTAATTTAATAACTTCAAAGGTGGCTGAGGCAGAAGCCAAAACAAAAGAAGCAGCACTGGGTTTTGAAGGAACGTTAAATATAGGAACTGCAGGACCCAGTGAAAGAAGGGTTTTACCTGTAATGCTTAAGCGTTTTCATGAATTGTACCCTAAAATATCTATAAATATTATTAGAGGTGGATATAAAAAACTGGTAGAGGATTTAAAAAGTAATTATTTAGATGTGATTTTTGTTTTTCCATATGAAGTAGAGGATATAAAAGGCATAGAATATAGGAAAATGTTTAGCTATAAGATTTATATGGCGGTAAGCAAGGAACATAAATTAGCACAATATAAAAAAATTGATGTGAAAAAAATAGTAAATGAAAAATTTGTGATAGTTAGTGAAGACGAAGCACCAAAAACAATAGAGCAGTATAAAAAAAACTGTGAAAAAGATAAATTTCAATTAAATATAGTAGCTAAGTGTAAATCTTTAGAAAGTATGCTCGTTATGGTTGAGGCTGGTATAGGAATTGCATTGGTTCCAAGTTGTCTGGTGGATAGGTCTAACGAAAACATTTCCTATGTTAAGCTTGAAAACAGCAAACAAGTTGTTGAGATAGGGCTTGCTTGGCAAAGAGAGAGTAATAATCCTACAACTAAGCTTTTTTTAAATGTAGTTGATGAATTGCATATAAAGAAGCAAAAAAAGTAATAAGTATAAGTTTTTCTTATATTCTCATAACTATAACATGTTTTACTGCAAAAAAACTGAGTGATATAATCGAAATATGGTATTGAGTTTTTTAAAGCATGGGAGGTTAACTTAGTGAACAATTATGAGAATATATTTAAGCCTATTAAAATAGGTAATGTGCTAGTGAAAAATAGAATAGAGGTGTCACCAGCAGAACCGTTTTTAGCTTCACAGGATGGGTATGTAACACGAGAATTTATTGAATGGACAAGAACTATGGCTAAGGGTGGAGCAGGTATTGTAACTATAGGTGATAGCCCGGTTAATGAAGAGTATGCAAAAGTATCACGTTATGTAATTGATATGTCAAAAGACACAATTGTAAATGGATTATATTCTCTTACAGAGATAATTCACAGATACGGCGCAAAAGCTTCCGTAGAATTGAACTTAAGGACAAATTATACACCAACAGATATGACAAAGGAGAAGATAAAGCAGGTTATAAATGATTTTGCCAGTGCAGCATTTCGATGTAAAGAGGCAGGCATGGATATGGTAATGATACATGGAGGCCATGGGCATTTGATTGCTCAATTTTTTTCGCCTTTTTATAATAAACGTACAGATGAATATAGTACTTCAAGTATGGAGAATAGAACAAGATTTGCCAAGGAGATTTTAGATGCAGTAAGAGAAAAAATAGGACAAGATATGGCAATAGAATATCGTATAAGTGCAGATGAATTAAACAAAAATGGTGTAGGCGTAAATGAAGCTTTGGAATTTGCTAAATTAATTGAGGATAAAATAGATTTAATACATGTTTCTGTAGGAGACTTATATAAGACAGAAGTAATACCTTTTATGATACAACCTACATATATTCCACGAGGAATTAATGTTTATTATGCAGAAGCATTTAAAAAGGCTTTAAAAGTTCCTGTGACTACTGTTGGATCACTTGATATGGATATGGCTGAAAAGATAATATCTAATAAAAAAGCGGATATAGTTGCAATGATTAGGTCTTTTATTGCAGACCCTAATCTTGTAAATAAAACTAAGTATGGAGAGGAAAAAACTATAAGACCATGTATAAGATGTACTGCATGTGTTGGACAGTCTCCACATGCATATTGTCTTCCTATAAGGTGTGCGGTTAATCCTATGAATGGACGAGAGTTAGAATTTATGAATTTACCTATGCCTTTGGTTAAGAAGAAGGTTGTAGTTATTGGAGGAGGTCCAGCTGGAATGGAGGTCGCAAGAGATGCGGCTAAAAGAGGTCATAGAGTAGTTATTATGGAGAAAACAGATGAGCTTGGTGGTGCACTTAAATTAGCTTCGGCAAATCCGTTAAAAAGAGATATGAAAAAATATTTATGTTGGGCAGTTAATATGACTAAAGAAAATTCAAATATAGAAGTAAGATTAAATACTGAAGCAACTAGGGACAATGTAAAAGCAGAAAATCCAGATGCTGTAGTTATTGCTGTTGGTTCAGAGGTGTTTATACCAAAAATTCAGGGCATAGACAAGAAGAATGTAATAATGGCTATGGAAGTTCAAGATAGAAAGAAAAAAATAGGGGATAAGATTGTGGTTGTTGGTGCAGGACTTACAGGAAGTGAAATTGCACTAGAGCTTGCGCGAGAGGGTAAAAAAGTTAGTCTTGTAGATGCTAGAGGATTAGAGGATATCGATAAAAATTCTCCAGCTATAGCAACATCAACCCTAAGGTCAATGTTGTCTAGTGAAGAAGTAAAAACAATTACTGGTATAAAGCTGAAGGAAATTACAGATAAGAGTGCTATATTTGTTGACGAAAATTTAGAAACGCATGTAATATCATGCGACACTGTAATTCTTTCATTAGGAGTAAAGCCAAGAATAGAAGCTGTGCGTGAATTTGATGATTTAGTACGTGAAATGTATGTAATAGGAGATTGTAATAATGAGAATGGAAATCTTATGAAGGCTACAACTGAGGGATTTTTTGCAGCAATGAGTATATAGTAGATTTTTATATTAAAGCACTATTCTAATTTTTTATTTTAGAGTAGTGCTTTATTGTTTTAGGGTAATCTAATTTATATTAAATAGCACTTAAAAACTCCAATATTTTACACCAACTTTCTTGGTTTGAATGAGCCATATCTTCATTTGGTGTGTTGGAGAAATATATAGGTTGATATGGAAAGTACATATGGTGCCCAGCTTTATAATTTAAAAGGATGTGGTTAAAATCAAATTTCTTCAAACTAAGTCTATGCATACCTAACTGACATAGTTTGCTTGAAGGCCATACACTATCGTTGTATCCAGATACCATTAATATAGGACCATTTATGTTTTCTATAGGCATTATGTAATCTTTAATCTTATCGAAGTTTTTTATATTACTATCATATATCTTTGAAAAGTTAATATCCTTTCTTTTTATTTTGGATACAAAAGCATTTAATAAAAAAGATAAAATATTAATTTTTAGTTTGAGCTGAGGAATGTCTTTGTTTTTATATTGCCAGCTAGAAAATTTTTGAGTTTTAGTTTTAAATGAAATAGGACTTCCTGATACAGTGATTACTGATGCGATTTTTTTGAAAGTACTACCTAGAAGTAAGGCTAGTTCACCACCTCTAGATCTTCCAAATACAATGAGTTTATTAGGATTTATATCCCCTTTCTGTATTATCCAATCTATAGCTTTTTCAAAATATTCAAGTTGGATCTCTTTTAGCGTGTCTGGGAGATTGTCCATTCCAAAATAAGCTAAGGCTAAAGCTGGGTAGCCATGAGAGGCTAATAAAGCAGCTATTTGTGATGCATTGTGTATACCGCCTTCTGAGCCACTTAATACAATTATGCCATTTTTTATTTTAGAATTTTTCTTACTAAAGTATTTTCCAACTAATTTGTTTTCTGTAACGTATTCGCAATGTACATCTGAGTCAATAAAAAGTTTTTTACAGGTCGAAGAAGCTATCCTTTTTTCGTTAACTTCAACTTCAAAGATAACATTCATAGAGCTTAAAGATGGAGAGGAGGATAAATTTTTTCCTAAATTGTAGTCTTCGGTGTAATGGGACTTCATAGACCAGAATAATCCCATTACATCAACTCCAGTATAAGAACCTTTAAGAGGAGCTTGAAGAGATAAATTTACGTTTCCGTTAAGGTCAGCTTTGAAAACCGCAAAGGAGCTGAAGCATGTTTTTTTTACCCATTTCCAGTTGTTTGGATCATTGTTTTTAACACCTAGTCTGTAATAATCTAAAGAATACGCCTTTATTTTTACTTCCTGAAAAGGGTAGAGTCCATTAATTATGATAGAAACTTTTTCATCTATCATGGAACATTTAGGTTCTATGATAATATTTATGTTTTTCATTTTTATTCATCCCTTTATTTATAATTTATATAAATTATAAGTCTTAGACTATTTTTTGAAATCAACCATTAGGATGATTTTTATGGTTGATTTTGTATATATAAATTAATATAATTTCTATTTTTTCATGCCTAGAATCATACCTGAAATATATGGTATAAGCCAAATAAGCCATACAATAATACTTAACTTATGAAAATTTGCTTTGGCTCTTTCGTTGTTTTTGATTAATACAATTGTCGCCCATATTACATGAAAAAACATTAAAAGAATTGCAATTAGTCCAGTTATTCCATGAAAGTTAAATTCAAAACTATTTTTAGAGAGTGTACTCATTAAAGTTGTTCCGGTAATATCGAATATTAAACCACACCAAAATATGTATACATAAATCTTCTTTAAATTACCGTGTTTTTTTTCACTAAATACACCAGTTGTATAAAATACAAGAGCTAGGGTTATGGTAATTATTGCATAGATTAACATTATGAATCCTCCTAACTAAAATAAGTAATATTTATATTATATAATAATTTTAAATTATTAATACAATATAAAAATAATCTACCTAAGATTTATTATTTTTGCTTGATATAGAAAGAATGATATAATATAAAACAAGTATTAACGTGTATAGAAAGGACTTATTAAAATTATGAGTAAGTTTAAAATAATATCTGATGTAAATAGAATTATGAAGTCAAATGACTTGTGTTTTGCCTTTTTTAAGGGAAGTATACTTGTAAGAAGAGAGAATAACAATACATATATTCCTACCTTTGAGGAAATAGAGTCTTTCAAGATTAAGTGTGATAGAGAAGTTTTTCTAGGTGAAATTGAGGGTGTAGCTTGTTTTGGAATGGAGATTTTAAGTAAAGTTGGTCTTCCGAAAAGTATTGAGTTTTTGAATTTAAGAGAGCTTATGTCTTTGATGAAAGAGGAAGTATTTTTGGCGGCAGGAAGAGCAAGTGAAATATTAAGTTGGAATGGTAAACATAAATTTTGTGGAAATTGTGGAGAGAGAACAGAGGATAAAAAAGATGAGATAGCTAAAGTTTGCCCAAATTGCAATAATGTAATTTATCCTGTGATTTGTCCAGCTGTAATAGTTGGAATTGTAAAAGAAGATAAAATACTTTTAGCCCATAATAGTAATTTTAAAAATAATATGTATGCTTTGATTTCAGGCTTTGTTGAGTCAGGAGAAAATTTGGAAAATGCAGTTAGAAGAGAGATTTTTGAAGAGGTTGGTATAAAAGTTAAAAATATAAGATATTTTAATAGTTCAGCATGGCCATTTCCTAATTCACTTATGTTAGGTTTTTTTGCAGAATATGAATCTGGCGAGATAAAAGTTGATGGAGAAGAGATAACTGCTGCCAATTGGTTTTGTAAGGATGAGTTTCCGGACATACCTGGCAGAGGAACCATAGCAAGAAGAATAATTGATAAATTTATTGAACAAGTTTAGATAATAAGTGCCTATAAGAATATCACTTTTCGAGTTATTGAATATAATAATTTTGTGTGAATATTCTTAGGAGGAAATATACTTGAGTAAAATATTTTATTGTCCATATCATAAAAAGAATTTTGAAATGCCAGAGGACTACTTTGATTTTGAATCTAGAGATAGTGATGAGGTTGATGATGAAGCTGATAATGAAGCTGATGAGCATGAAGAATTTAGGGCACCAGAGGATTCTAGAGAGGTGCTAGCAGTAACAAATTCAAATGGACGTTTGGAGGTATTTGCAATTACAAGAAACAATGAAGTGAGTCATATAATGCAAATGCAAAATAACAGATGGAGCAATTGGAGTAACCTTGGTGGATGGGTAAGTTCAATAGCTGTTGGTTCAAATTCAAATGGAAGATTAGTCATATTTGGCATAGGCAGAGATAATGCTTTGTGGCAAAGAAGTCAGACACAAGGAAATAGGTGGGGTAGTTGGCAATCACTTGGAGGCTGGATAGATAGATTAGCTGTGGGAACAAATGCCGATGGACGGCTAGAAGCATTTGGAAGAGGTAGAGATGGTGCCCTTTGGCACATATGGCAAACATCACCCAATGGAAGCTGGAGTAGTTGGGCATCATTAGGTGGAAAGGTTGATTTGATTTCAGTTGGAAGAAATGCTGATAGAAGACTTGAAGTGTTTGGAATTGGTACGGATAATGCATTATGGCACATATGGCAAACTGCACCTAATAATGGTTGGAGTAGTTGGCAATCACTTGGAGGCTGGATAGATAGATTAGCTGTGGGAAACGGTAGTAATGGACGAATAGAAGTTTTCGGAAGAGGTAGAGATGGTGCAGTATGGAATATAGGGCAGATACCATCAGGAAACGGTTGGACTACTTGGAAGTCGCTTGGAGGCTGGGTAAGTGATATTGCTGTAACCAGAGATAGAAACAGGCGATTAGGGGTATTTGGCATAGGAAGAGACAATGCTCTTTGGCATATTAACCAAAATGCACAGGGAAATAGTTGGAGTAATTGGCAATCACTTAAAGGTTGGATAGATAGATTAGCTGTAGGAAATAGTAGAGACGGAAGAATGTCTGCATTTGGAAGAGGGAGAAATGGTTCTCTTTGGAATATATGGCAGACTAATAGATCTGACAGATGGAGTGAGTGGTCCGATTTGGGTGGATCAGTAAGTTAGTTTGTATATAAAAAAATCATAAAAAATAATCATATGTGAGACTTTATATTAAAGTCCCATATATGATTATTTTAAGAGTTAGGGTGATAAACATGATAAAAGTAGTTGCGAAAAAATTTATAAAGGAAGATAAAATAACCGAGGCTTTAAAGAGGGCAAAGGAGTTGGTAGAACTTACAGTTGCCAAAGATGAAGGTTGCATAAAATATGAAGTGTATCAAGATTTAAAGGATAAGTCTATTCTTACTATTATTGAAGAATGGGAAGATATGGACAAGCTAAACAAACATATGCAAAAAGAACATTTTAAAAGAATAGTACCTGTTATAGAAGAATTTACAGCGAAAAAAGGAGATACAAACATATATACGAAAATATTATAATGAATTCCAAAGAGGCCATGAGCATTGATATGCTTATGGTCTCTTTAAAATTGTGTTTAAAAACAACCTAAACCGAGAACATCACTACTTTTAACTAAATGCATGAAGGTAACTGTAGGTAAATCACCATTGACCCCACGGGCTTTGGATAGTTGATTTACGTCTAAACTTTGGAAATCTGAATCAGAGATATTTATTCCGTTTTTATTCCAAGAATTATTGCTTATATTTGCACTAGGAATATTAGAATCTTTAATTGAAACGCCACCATATGATAAATTAAAATGAAGTATTTCTCTTGTTCCAGGTATATCAACAGCTTTAGTAGGGCTAATACGTTCTAACATATCAAAGTTGCCTTGTTTATTGTTGTAAGCTGTATTATAGGTCCAAGTTGCAGATTGACCTGGTTGGTGATTGGCATAAAAACCATGGGCATTATTATTTGCGGAAAGACAGTACTTTACAGTATGAATTGGAACTTTATTAGGAGGTGTACCATTAGCATAGCCTCCGATTTTGAAACCGTTAGAATCGCCACCAGCGTTCATATTAAAGGCCCAGCAGTGGTCAAAGGTGTTAGAACCATTTGAAGTAAGACAATCAAAACCATCATCACTATTGTGCCAAGAACGACAATATGAGAAGTTAACACCATCACCATGTGCGCCAAAACCGTCTGTATTACCAATGGAGTTTTTGGTAGGCCCTATGTTATTATAAGCATCACATTTAATGCAGGTTCCAGTACCATGATTAACAAAATAAAATCCATTAGCTTCATTATCATGGCAAACAACTTGGTTGAAAGTAGTATTGCCTTCAATTCTAAAGCATTCAGACTGTTTTTGATTCCCAACTTTTACACCAGTGACTTGAATAGATAGAAAAGTTACATTGGAAACCTTTGGATCTATCCTAAAGGCAGCTACTCTTTTAGATGCAGCAGATATTTTTGAAAAGTCAAAAATAGGTATGTCATTTGATGAATATGCTCTATAAGTGATTCCACTTTTTATGATGTCGTTTACATAGTTGTAATTAGCGTCTGAGCTAGCAATTCTAAAGTCACGATAGGTACCGCCTAGAATGTAGACTGTATCACCATAATTTGCAGCTTGTTGTGCCCTTGAAATACTTGCGAAGGGGGAAGCTAGTGTACCTGAGTTGCTATCTTTTCCAGTAGTTGATACATAAAAGTTGGCTGCATGGGCAGTAGCTGAAAAAGATAAAGCAGATAATAAACTAATGCCAATAAAGGCTGGAATAAGTAGTAGTTTACATTTGAAAAAATTCATAACTTTTTCCTCCTTAGTTATTTTATAAAAGTAAAATTGAGTTGACTATATAAAAATATTATACATTGCACCTTGTAAAAAGTAAATAATAAATTTTACGCAGTGTGAATTACAGTAACAATTCTAAGTAAATACACATTGAGTGAAATATATAAAGAAGAATAAAGTTAAGTTAAGAGTTTGTTTTAACTTTTGGCTAAAAATAAGGCACTGTAAATTGTACAGTGCCTTAAATATAAAATTAATAATCTAATTCTTTATAATTATATGTTTTAATTGGATTTCCACGAACTATAGCTGTCCCTGTTAACCATCTTTCACTTTGTCTTCTTTTTTCTCTTTCATTTGATAACTTTTTTAACTCAAGTAGTAATCTTGCTTTGGCTAGCTTAATATTCAAAAATTGACTTCTTTCTTCGCTAGAGCTTACAACAATACCAGTTTTTTTGTGAGTTATTCTTACAGCTGTTTCTGTTTTATTTACATGTTGACCGCCCTTACCGCTGCTCCTCATTTTTTCTATAATAATATCATTGCTATTTAAATCGTTATTATCTTCATAATTAAAAGAAGACACAGATATAAACCAGTTTTTTCTTTTGTGATTTTTTCTATATTCACTTTTCCAAATCAAGAGATGAGTTCCTTCTATAGATTTAATATAAGTTAAGGCTTCCTTACCGTCAATTTTCAAAAATACTGATTTGAGAGTGCTTTTTTCTTCTCCAAGATTAAAATCTAAAATTTGAAGTTTTAGATTTCTACATTTGCATTCTTTTCTTACTAGGTTTAAAAATAGGTATACGAATCTACAGCTTTCAACAGGACCTGTTCCTGCACTAATTTGCAACCACATATTTTAATTCTTATAAGTAATTTGAGGTTTCAATTTTGCAATTACTTTTATTAAATTGAATGATAAAAGATCATTTATTACCCTGTCAATACTTTTGTAAGCTTCAGGAGCTTCTTCGTATACTAAATTTATATCACTGCAAATAAGATTATAAGGGAAGTTTAGATTTCTTATATCTTTTTTAGAAAATTTTCCTTGGAGTTTTTCTTTTGCACCACTTCGTTTCCACTTTCGACCAGCTCCATGAGCCACTGAAAAGCCAGTTGAAATACAAGCATTTATTGGTTTTACGATATAGGAACAATCACCTCTAGAACCAGCAATTACTATATATTTTTCTAAAGCATTAGCAGCGCCTTTTCTGTGTATAATACAATCATTTTTTATTTCTAATCCATTGTGAACAGCCTCTATTTTTAAATTAACATTTTCTATATTTAAAGCATTACATAAATTTTGGGCTATGATTTGCCTATTTTCTTTTGCAAAATTTATGGCTTTTTTGTAGTCTAGAAGATAGTGGTCAAAGCCCTCACTTCCTTTTATAAGTCCATTTTGACATGAATAAGTTTCTACATATTGCCTTAGTATCGCTTCACCAAGACCGCGGCTTCCACTATGTACTAATAAGTAGACCTTGTCTTTGTCAAAATTGCAAGCATCAGTTTCATCCATAAACTTATCTATAGTGGTGAATTCTGCAAAGTGATTTCCGGCACCTATAGTTCCAAGATTAAAGTTAGCTTTATTTAAATTCCCTAATCTAAAGTCAGAAAGAAGTTTCATAGCTTTCTTTATTTTAAATTTCTTTTTATTCATAGAGGTTTCAAATAGGCTTACAGAACAACCAATATCATTACCTATAAGATGAGGATATATAATTTTATTTGTAATAATTGAAACTCCTATAGGTGTTTTTCCAGGATGAAGATCTGGATAGCCAATAATGGATTCTACTCCTTTTAGTTTAGATAGGGATTTTATTTGCTCTATGGCATCTCCCTCAATCCATGATTTTTCGGTTTTAAAAATTTTATACATGTAGTAATATTCTCTCCTTAGTGTGTTTAATTTGTTTTATTGAGAGAACATTTAATAATTATATACTAAACTGCTCTCACCATTAAATTTTCCATCATATTAATCACAACCTTTACAATTTGATAAGATAATTTTATCAATATAAATTAGTAAAAGCAATAAATTGTGAGATAGATTAATCGAGTAAAGTAAAAAATGTATTAATTGTAAAAAATTATAAAGTTTTGATTTTAATAGGCGATAATATGAGGGCAAATAAATATATTTAAATTACTGCATATTAAAAAAGCATAGAAAATGTAATTTAATTAAATTCATTGAATATGCTAAAGGTAATAATAAATATATAAAAGCTTATACCATATTTAATTAATATAGAGCTTTCTTATGAACAGTAGTTTGTAGGGGAGCTCATTTATGGTTAAAATGACTAAATAGATTAAAGGTATGAGGAGTTTTAAAAGGATAGTTTAAAGTGAATTGTGAATGGATTTATCCTTTTGTAGGAAAACCCATTTATGAATTTATATAGCCTCTGATCTTTCGAAAAGTTTATCTATTATATCATATACTTCATCCCAAGAATAAAATCTTAAGATATTTGGATTTAACGGCTTCCTATTGTAATTTGTATCAATTAAAAGTACTTTAAAGCCAGCGTTTGAAAGTTCAATTGCATTATCATAATTATCTTCTATAAATAAATCACAGTTTAATTGCCTAGCTGTAGGAACCTTATGATGAGTACCCAGAATAAATAAATCATTGTAGGGAATTTTGTTTTTCCTTAAGTAGCTGTAGGTAAGAATTGTAAGATCTCTATCTCTTGCAGTTACAAAATAGATGTTATTTTTTAAGCTAAGCGTATGGATTACTGATTTGACATTTTTTCTTAATTTTTGATTAGTGTGAAGTTTATACTTATATTTTTTATAGAATTCATTGTACTGCTCTTCGGATACATTTAGTACTTTGTGTATATAATATTCTGTAGCATCACCGTTTGTAATACTTGTATTAAAATGCTCATTACATAAATCAATCCAATAGTAAGCATCAGTAATAGTTCCATCAATATCAATGCAAATATTTAAATTTTTCATGTACTTCACCCTTTCGTTTATATAGTAACTATAAATTTATAATACTAAATTAAAGTTAAGAATTCATTAAGGTAGTATTAAATATTCAATAAACAATCGAATGTATATTTACTAGACAATTTTAATAACTTAAGTGTAAAATGATTTTAAATAGGGAGGGAATAAAATGAAAAAAATAAATATAGCAAATGGTGAACTTTCTAATGCTTCGGAGATTTCGCTTGGTTGCATGAGACTTAGTAAGCTTACAGTAAAAGAGGCAAGAAAGCTTATAAATACTGCACTTGAAGAGAAAATAAATTTTTTTGATCATGCGGATATATATGGCGGTGGCAGAAGTGAAGAAGTTTTTTCTGAGGCTATTGATATGAAGCCTAGTATTAGAGAAGAACTTATTATACAATCCAAATGTGGTATAAGAAAGGGATATTATGATTTTTCTAAAGAACATATATTGAATTCGGTAGATGGTAGCTTGAAAAGGTTAAAGACAGATTATTTGGATGTACTACTGCTTCATCGTCCTGATGCGCTTATGGAGCCAGAAGAAGTAGCAGAAGCATTTGATATATTGAGTTCTAGTGGTAAGGTTAGGCACTTTGGTGTTAGCAATGAAAATCCTATGCAAATTAAGCTTTTGAGCAAATATTTGAATCAAAAGATAATAATAAATCAACTTCAGTTTGGTGTTATGCATACAGGAATAGTTGAAGCAGGAATAAATGTAAATATGAAAAATGAAGCTGCTATTAATCGAGATGACAGTGTGTTAGATTTTTGTCGTTTGCATGATATAACTATTCAGCCGTGGTCTCCGTTTCAGTATGGATTTTTTGAAGGAGTATTTTTAGATAATGATAAATTTCCTGAGCTAAATAAGGTGGTAAATAAAATAGCAGAGGATCGAGAAGTAGAAAATACAGCAATAGCTATTGCTTGGATTTTAAGGCATCCAGCTAAAATGCAGCCAATAGTTGGAACAACAAATATTGATCGCCTAAAAAGCATTTGTAAAGCCTCAAAGGTAGAACTTACAAGACAAGAATGGTATGAAATATATAGAGCGGCAGGAAATAAACTGCCATAATTAGAAAGAGTAAATAAAATATTCCCATTGTAATTTATGAATCACAATGGGAAATCACTTCGTTATGAAATCTTATCAAATGTAAAATTAAGACTTTTTAAATATTGTATTACTTGTGGTAGTGCGTCTACAGAGGTGGTCTTTGCAGAAGCATCGTGCATTAAAATTACCACAGTATGATGGCCTGAAGTATATCTTTCTAGGTTGTACATTAAAGTTGATACAGGAGCAAGTCCTTGTTCTGCATCACCAGTTTCATCATTCCAATCAAGATACCTATAGCCAGCGCTTTTTACAGTTTGCCTAAAGGCTGCTAATCTAGGTTCATTTTTTTCACCAGAACCTCCAGGAAATCTAATTAATTTTGGAGTGTATTTATCACCTAAAATTGATTTTAATACAGAATCACACTTGTTTACATCAGCTAAAAACTCATTAGGAGCTTCATTGTAACGTATATTATGATAGTAAGTATGATTGCCAACAGAGTTACCATCTTTAGCTTCTAATTTAACTAAATCAGGGTAAGCTTCTGCGTTTTTGCCAATAACAAAAAATGTAGCTTTTATTTTATTGGCATTTAGTATATTAAGTATTTTTGTAGTGTTAGCTGATGGACCATCATCAAAAGTTAAATATGCCGTTTTGTGTGGATTGTTTCTTTGTATTTCCCAAGGTTCCATATATCCAGGAACTATATTTACAATTTGCTTTTTTTCTTTTGAATTAATGTGTTTTTTTAGGTGTTTTAATATACTGACTTTGTTTTTTGTTTCTTCAGCCGATGTTATTGTTTTTTTGTGGTAATATGCTCCGAAAACAAAAAATGAGATCCAGCATAAAATAGCTACAAAGCCTACTAAGATGGAACGTTTAATTATTAATTTTTTTTTGGTACTATTCTTTTCTTCATTCAAAAAATTCACCTTCTAATTTAGTTTTTAGTAATAAATTTATAATTTCAATTCTTGAAAAAATTTTAGTGTTAATGGAATTTAAATACTACTATACCTATTATAGTATGAAAAATAAAAGCTGCAATAGAAAACGAAATAAAATTTATTTTAAATAGATTACTACTTATAAAAAGTTGTATTACATTATTAAAGTAACTGGAATGCTTGTATTATTGTGCTAAAATTATAAGTAACTAAAAGTTAATGGGGAGGTATTATATATTTATGAATGAAGCATTTGTGTATGGAGAAGAGAGAAAGTTTGAAGTCACAGGGGAAGGGGTTAAAAGAAAAGTACTAGCTTATGGAGAAAATCTCATGGCAGCTGAAGTGCATTTTGAAAAGGGAGCTGTAGGTGAACTGCACAATCATCCACATACGCAACTTTCTTATGTATTAGAGGGTGAGTTTGAATTTCAAATTGATGGGGTAAAAAAGATTGTTAAAAAGGGTGATACTCTTTTTAAATTGCCTAATATAGTACATGGCTGCAAGTGTTTAAAAAAGGGAGTACTATTAGATATATTTACTCCATATAGAGAAGATTTCATAAAATAAAAAAAGGAGCTTTGGTACAGTTTTTGCCAAAGCTCCTTTATATTAAAGATTCTATGGTTTTAATATAACCTTTATACAATTATCTAGTTTATTATTGAATAAATTATAAGCTTTTTCACCATCAGCAAGAGACATCGTATGAGTTATTATGTCAGTAGCATCAAACTTTCCATTTTTAATAAGATCTAAAATAACATCAACATAAGAGTGTGCTGGACATTGACCTGTTTTTAGGGTTATGTTTCTAGAGAAGAAGTCTCCAAAAGGAAAGTTATTATATCTGGCACCATAAACACCAACTACAGATACTGTTCCACCTTTTCTTACAGCTTGAGAAGATATTTCTATTGCAGATTTTGAACCACCTTGCATTTTTAAGAGAGTTTCTACAGTTTCAATAGTAGATTTTTCACCATCCATTCCGACGCAATCAATTACAACATCTGCTCCTCCGTGGGTTATTTCTTTAATATATTCACCTGTATTGTCGTAGTCATTGAAATTTAATACTTCTACTGAGTTATATTTTTTTGCATGCTCTAATCTGTAGTCTATGTTATCTACTGCAATTATTCTAGTTGCACCGGCATAAGCTGCCCATTTTTGTGCTAAAAGTCCAACTGGACCACAGCCAAGAACAACTACGGTATCACCTTGTTTAACACCTCCATTTACTATAGTTCCCCAATAGGAGGTTGGTAGTATATCTGTTAAAAAGAGAGTCTGTTCATCTGTGAGTTCCTCAGGAATTAATTTGGGACCAAAATTTGCATAAGGGACTCTTAAGTACTCAGCCTGACCTCCATCATAGCCTCCCATCAAATCACCATAACCGAATATAGCTCCAACTTCACCATGTTCATTTGAATTATCACATTGGCTAGAAAGACCATGTGTGCAGTACCAACAGTGCCCACAAGAAACAGGAAAGGGAACAATTACTCTGTCGCCTTTTTTTATGTTTGAGACTTCCTTTCCTGTTTCTTCAACAATGCCCATTGCTTCATGACCTATAATAAATCCATGAGGAACCTTCGGTATAGTTCCACGGAGAAGATGAAGGTCAGAACCACATATTGTAGTAGAGGTTATTTTTATAATTGCATCGTCATTTTTTATAATATTAGGGTCGTTTACATTTTTAACTTTGACGTTATTCATACCTTGAAAAGTTATAGCTTTCATTTAAAGCATCTCCTTATAAAATAAAAATTTCTCAATGCTTTTAGTATTTGAGTATTGCTTATGTTTATGCTTTATAAATAATAACAATAATGGACAATTAAAAGGATAATATCGTATAATTAAACTAATATTATACAATAACGTTAATTTAGGATGTGAATGGAATATGGAAGAGTTTCAATTTGTTAATGGAGGATTAGAGTTACTTGATTTAGTTGAGCCTTTATGGGAAAAGTTAAATAAATATCATGAAAATAAAGCTAAATATTTCGCCTACAGATATAAAAAGTTTAAATTTGATGCTAGACGTAAAAGTTTTACGAAAGCAAATATAAAAGCAGTAAACATAGATTTAATAAAAAAAGGTGACAATTACATTGGTTATTGTATAAGTACAATAAATGATGACAAAATTGGTGAAATTGAATCTATATTTATTGAAGAGGATTATAGGAAGTTTTCTCTTGGAGATAAATTAATGACTAGAGCGCTTAAATGGTTAGATGAAAATGAGGTTAAATCTAAAAGAATAGGTGTAGCGGAAGGTAATGAAAAAGTATTAGAGTTTTATAAAAAATATGGATTCTATAAAAGAACAATAATATTACAGAAAATAGAGGAAAAGGAGAGATAGTAAGTGATTACAGTATCAAAGGACGGAAAATCTCAGTTTACTTCAATACAAAAAGCAGTAGATAGTATACCTGACAACAATAAAGAAAGAGTAGTTATAACAGTTGAATCTGGTGTTTATAAAGAAAAGTTAAGTATAAGAAAGCCTAATGTAACTTTAATAGGTGAGGATAAAGAAAATACAATTATAACTTTTAATGATTCTGCTGATACACTTATGGAAAACGGAGAAAGAATGAGAACTTTTAATTCCTACACAATGTTTGTTGATGGTGATGATTTTATTTGTGAAAATATAACCATTGAAAATACAGCAGGCGATGGAGATTTAGTAGGACAAGCGGTGGCACTTTATGCAGATGGTGATAGAATGATTGTTAAAAATTGCAGGTTGATAGCAAATCAAGATACTCTATTTACTGGACCGCTTCCACCCAAGCCTATAGAAGGAAACAATTTCGGTGGTCCGAAAGATGGCACTGAAAGAAGAGATACACGTCAGTATTATGAAAATTGTTATATAAGAGGAGATATAGATTTTATATTTGGATCAGCTACAGCGGTATTTAATAAATGCGAAATATTCTCTAATAATAAAAATAAGAAGATAAATGGGTTTGTAACAGCAGCATCAACACCAGAAGGGAAAGAATTCGGTTATGTGTTCTTTGACTGCAAATTTATGAGTGATGCGAAGAAACATACAGTTTATCTCGGAAGGCCCTGGAGAGATTATGCAAAGACGGTACTTATAAGATGTTACTTAGGAGAGCATATAATTGAAGAAGGCTTTCATAATTGGAATAAAAGTAATGCGGAGAGAGAAAGCTACTACGCAGAGTATGGTAGCTATGGACCTGGAGCTTATGGTAAAAGACCTAAATGGACACATGCTTTAACAGAAGAGGAAGCAGAAAAATACTCTATTTCAAATGTTTTAAGAGGAGCGGATAATTGGAAGGTTATTTGAATACTAAAGACAGAATACATAAAATGTATTCTGTCTTTAGCTTGGTTCTTTGTCATTACCCTCAAATTTATGAGTTATTAATTCCTCAAATATATTGTTTTGTGTCATGCCAACAGGTTTAGTATTATATTTGAGTGCTTTTTTCATACCTGATATTTCTGACATTATAAGATTAAAATCATCCTTTGTTAAAGGTTTTTTATTATCCTTTAATTCATAACCTAATTGACCATCTACTTCTATTGAGGCATATTTTAAATCTTCTATTGAGGGTATGCCATCCTCTCTTAAACGCATTTCTAACTTATCCATAGACATTCTCAGTTTTTTTAAGTTTTTTAGATTTACTTTTCCATTTTCAATAACTAACACTGATTTCCCAGTAAATAAGTTTTCTAAAAAATCGAATTTCATTTGCATGTATTCTGTAATTATCATTAAAATTCCAAGAAGACAACCAATTAAAACAGTTGCAGTAACTCCTTTGCTTACTATAGGACCGACTAAAAGGGCACCTAAAGAAATCATTACAATGGTTTGAGCCATAGTCATTTGGGATATGGACTTTCTGCCAGCTATTCTCAAAATAAGAGTGCCGGAAAAAAAGATAATAATTGTTTCTAGTATTCGATTAAATTCCATTTCTTTTCTCCTTTAAATCCACATGTATATAAATATTATTTAAAAATAAGAAAATTTTATTCTAAATTAAGTTGAAAATAATAGAATTTAATATAATAATGCTATATAAAATAATTGAAATAAAAGAAAACCCCTTTCGGAGTTTTCTTTAAACCTCTTACTATTATATATGGTTAGCTACTTCAAAAGCATCCCAAATACCATACATTATATTAGAAACCTTACGAGCATCGCCTAAAAGATAAATCTCAGGAATTTCAAATTCTAATTCTTTGTATAAAGAATTCTCTTCTTTATAGCCAACAGAAAGAATTACTGAATCACATGGCAGCTCTTCTATGCCGTTTACTGTTTCCATTTTTAATAATCCATTTTTGTATTCTTTTACTTTTGAATTTGCCTTTACTTCTATTCCGTTGAAAGGTATTAGCTTCTCTAACATTTCGCTATTTGCAGAGCATAAAGGACCATTTAAAGCAAGAATTTTATTTAAAGCTTCAACGATAGTTACCTTTTTACCTTTTTTAGCAAGGTCAAGTGCAAGTTCACAGCCAACAAGACCACCACCAACTACAACAGTTGCATTTCCTGCATCTTTTTTCCCAAGTAGTACCTCAGCGGCTGTAAATACTTTTTTATCATCTCCAAGTGGAAATACCTTTGGAGTTGAGCCAATAGCTATAATTACACTGTCATAATTAGAATTTAGAATTTCATCTTTTGTAACCTTGTGATTTAAAGTTACTTTAACATTTAATTCTTCTAAGGTATGAGCGTACCAATCAGCTAAGGCAATATCATCTTCTTTAAAGCTTGGTGCACCACCAGGTATAAGGTTTCCCCCAAGTCTGTCGCTCTTTTCAAAAATAACAGCCTCATGACCTCTAAGAGCTAAAACTCTAGCAGCTTCACAGCCAGCCACGCCGCCACCTACTACTAAAACCTTTTTCTTTTTAACTATTGGGTTAAGTGCGTTAGCTCTCTCTTTACAAGCTTGAGGATTAACAGCACAGTTAAGCATTGAATAATGCTGTACTCGGCCCATGCATCCTTCTTGGCAAGAAATACAAGGTCTTATAGACTTACATTTATTGCTTCTTAATTTATTTACATAATCAGGATCTGCAAGAAGTGGTCTTCCAAGACTAATCATATCACAAGTTCCATTTTCAATAGCTTCCAAAGCCATATCAGGATCATCCATTCTTCCAGCACATATAACAGGTACATCTACAGTTTCCTTCATTAATTTTGCATATGGTCTGTAAAGTCCCTTTTCTTGATACATAGGAGGATGGCTCCACCACCATGAATCATAAGATCCAACGTCAGTGTCTAAAGCATCATATCCATAAGCTACAAGAAGTTTTGCAGCTTCAACTCCTTCATCTAAATCTCTTCCCTTTTCCGTAAATTCTTCCCCAGGAAGAGCACCATCTCTTAAATCTTTAATAAAGCTCTTTGGAGAATATCTAAGAGTTACTGGAAAATCTTCTCCACAACGATTTTTAATTTCTTCTACTATTTCTTTTGCAAAACGAAGCCTGTTTTCTAAGCTTCCACCATATTCATCAGTTCTATGATTAAATAAAGAAATAGCAAATTGATCTATGAGGTATCCTTCATGAACAGCATGGATTTGAACTCCATCAAAACCAGCTCTTTTAGCATTATAGGCACCATCACCGAACTTTTTAACTATAGCTTTGATTTCATCTACAGTTAGTTCACGGCAAGTTTTATCAAGCCACCTATGTTTAATTGGAGATGGTGCAACTGGCGGAAATTCACCTAAGTTAGTAGGAATAGTAACTCTACCAAAGCCACCTGACATTTGTAAAAACACTTTCGAATTATATGCGTGAATTCTTTCAGTCATTTCTCTTCCTGTTCTAACAAACTGAACTGGATTATGTGTAGGGCATGGAACATTTGGCATACCATGTTCTTCAACTTCATTATCTACAAAAGTAACACCTGTTATAATTAATCCTGTGCCACCTTTAGCTCTTTCGGTATAGTAATCAATTCCTCTTTGATTGAAACCACCTTCGTTGTCTGACAATCCTAAAGGTCCCATTGGAGCTAATGCAAAACGATTTTTTATTTCACATTTTCCGATTTTCACTGGTTCAAATAATCTTTTGTACTTGTTCATAAGTATACCCTCCTTAATAACATTGTTAAATATTAAACAAATTTTTGTAAAATAATCATATATCCTATTATAATAGGATTACTCGAAACCTGTCAACATTTACATGTTCGTTTTATAAAATGTTTAAATTTGTAGTTAATAATGATAAAATATTATATAAAAAATCTATTGAGATAATGGAAAAAATAAAATATATGATTAAAAGGTTTAACTCTAAAATATTTTATATGCTAGAAGTTAGAATAAAATTCTTTTATAATTGAAATTAATTAGAAATTTTACATAAGAATGAGGTGTAGCACTTGAGAAATCTAAAGTATGCTATTTTAGGATTAATAAATAGAAAGAAAATAACAGGATATGACATATCAAAAGAATTTAACTCGGGGTTATCAGAATTTTGGTATGCTAAACATAGTCAAATTTATCCTGAACTAAAAAAGTTAACAGATGAAGGACTAATATCATATACTACTGTAATACAGGGAGAAAAGTTAGAGAAAAAGCTATACACAATAACAGAAAAGGGAAAAGAATGTTTTCAAAAATGGCTTAAAAAAGAAGAACCGCTAGAACCAACGCCTAAAGATATTTTTAGATTAAAGGCATATTTTTGTGATGAAATGGATGAAGAAACTTTGATTAAACAATTTAAAACTGCACTCTATAAGCACACTGAGAGATTAAAATATTTAGAAGACAGCCTGAAGAAGCTTGCAGATGGGAATATTATTCCAAAGGTTCATTCTAAGGAGTTTGGTGATTATATTGTATTAAATGGTGCTGTTATGAGAGAAAAGACTTATGTAGAATGGCTTAAGGATTGTATTGATAAAATATGCATATAAAAGTAAAGCTAAGGAATTTTTAAAGACTATTAATGCTTTAAAAATTCCTTCTTTAAATGAATATTGACAAAAAATAATTGCATAAAGTATAATATGAACGTGGTTCATAAAATTGGGGGATGACAAAATGCCTAGAATAATTGAAGATATAAAGGAGAAACTTATACTAGAAGGAAGAAGAACACTTATGGAAAAGAGTTACAAAGAACTAAGCATAAGAAATGTAGCTAAAAACTGCGGTATTGCAATAGGAACTTTTTATAACTATTTCAAAACAAAGGAGGAATTTGTAGGCGAAATTTGTAAAGATGATTGGAGAGATGCTTTAAGTTCATTAGAGAAGCTTAAGGATTCTGAAGAACCGATAAAGGAAAAGTTAAGAAAAGTTTATTTAGCCATGGATGGATTTGTTGATAAATATTTGTCCATATTTTATGAGATTTTAGCAATAGAAGGCTATAAAAGTAAAAGCGCTTCTGATATAAAGGATGTCTATATAAAGGTTGAAGAGATAATTTCAATAGAAAAAAGTAGAGGAAACATAAAGTCAAAGTTAAATTCAGAGAAGCTTACTCACTTTATACTTTCAAATCTTATATATTTAAGCAAAAACAAGTACATAACATATGATGAATTATATGACCATATGAATATATAATTTTTTTTAAATTTAAATGAACATTGTTCATGGAAGGAGAATATTATGGATAATAATAAAAAAAGAATTATAGCATTAATAATTTTTTTATTAGGAATTTTTATGGGGGCAATAGACAGTGGAATTGTATCTCCAGCAAGAGACGTTATTAAAAATGGTTTTGGAATAAGTGAAAGTCTCAGTGTTTGGATGATTACGATATATACTTTAGTTTATGCCGTATCAATGCCTATAGTAAGTAAGCTTTCAGATAGATATGGAAGAAAAAGGGTTTATATAATAAGTATACTTACTTTTGCAATAGGTTCATCCCTTTGTGGGATCTCAAATTTTTATGGTAATTATACCTTCTTTTTAGTAGCTAGAGTTATTCAAGCTATTGGAGGTGGAGGAATAATGCCTATAGCTAATGCATTTATAGGAATTAGCTTCCCTCCAGAAAAAAGAGGTACTGCACTAGGCTTTGTAGGAGGTATTTATGGAATTGCAACCATATTAGGACCTACAATGGGATCCTCAATTTTAAGTACTGCGGGAAATGACCACTGGGGATGGATATTCTTTATAAATCTCCCTATAAGCTTAATAATTTTAGCATTAAGTATAAATTTGAAAGAGAATTTAGGGGAAGCAAAAAGTAGGATGGACTTAAAGGGAAGTGTTGTACTTAGCATAATGATTTTAAGTCTTATGTATGCACTAACAAACCTTAATTTTGGAGATTTGAGTAAAAGTATACAGGATACAAAGGTATATCCTTTCCTAATAATATTCTTTATTTTTGTGCCTTTGTTTATACTTGTAGAGAAAAAGGCACAAGACCCTATTTTAAATTTATCATACTTTAGAGAAAAACAAATACTTTTAACTTTAATACTTGGATTTATAACAGGTGTAGGACTTATGGCGGTTACATTTATTCCTCAATTTGCTGAAAATATATTAAAGCTTAAAACTGGAACCGGAGGATATTTAGTTACGTTTATGTCTGTTTTTGCGGGAGTAAGTGCTCCTCTTGGAGGTAAGTTTATAGATAAATATTCTGCAAAACTTGTTACGGTACTGGGAATGATATGCACAGCCTTTGGAACCTTTTTCTTAGCTTTTTATACAACTAAATATCCAAATTTTGCTTCAATTATGATAGGTCTTATATTTGTAGGCTTTGGAATGGGCTTTACTATGGGAACACCACTTAACTATTTAATGCTTTCTTTTGTAGATGAAAAAGAATCAGCATCAGCATTATCTACTTTGTCATTAATAAGGTCAATAGGAGTTGCAGTTTCTCCAAACATAATGATAAATTTTATATCTGAAGCAGGACAAAAAGTTCAAGGAAATCTTATGGCGGTTATGCCTAAAATAACAATTCCAGCCTACCCAGGGGCAGGCAAAACAACCATAGATATAGCCAAAATGTCAAGTGGTGGTAAGCTTTCAAGTGGAGCACTTGCAAAATTACAATCAGCAGATGCTACTAATATAGTAAGCGTTATAAAAGATTTTGCTGGAGATATGATAGATAAAATCATTCCAGGTTTAAAGGGCAGGATGATGGAATCTATGGGTAATATGCCAAAAGGTGCAGCGTCACATATAGATTTTAATAAAATATTTTCAGGTTTAAAAGCTGATTATTTAAATAAAATTGATGCAAAAAAAGAAGTTATAGAAAAGACATTTCAAAGCACTATAAGTGCAGGTTATAAAAATATGTTCATAACAGCAGGAATAATTGCAATCATAGGGCTTGTAGCGGCATTAATGCTTAGTAATAAGAAAAAGATAAAAGCTAAAAATATATAAATTAATAAAAAAGGTTACTAGTGAAGTTTATCTAGTAACCTTTTATATAGTATGGCTATACAGCCTGTTTTTTTTCTTCTAAGAGTTGTTCTTCTTTTAATTCTAAATCAAGCAAAATAAAAACAAATACTAATAATATATCTACAAACCATATTGCATGTACACCTGTGAAAAAGGTTAGTAATCCACCAGTACCTACACCAATAATAAAAGAGAAGATTACAATAAAGTATCTAATTGATTTTATTGCAGCTTGTTTATCCTTATTTGTAAAGGCAGTGTAAGCAGCTAGCGAGGCAGAACGTAAATTTCCAGTGCACATTGTGGTTGCATAGGGAGAATCGCCAAGCTTTTTAAAAGAACAATATTGCATGGAAGCAACAAAAGAAATTGTAACATTTATGATAGAGTTAGAAATAGTTTTAGGCATAAAACCAACTATAAATAGAATAACCATTTCAGATACTAAAATTGTTCTTTCCCAGTTAGGCATGAAATATACTTTAGAACTTTTCTTAACTAATTCAGCAGCAAAAACTCCAAAAACAAAAGCAATTATAGGTATAAAGCAAGCTATGGCTTGTTTAAAGTTTCCGCTAAAAATATTTACACCAAAGAGAACAAGATTTCCTGTTTGAGCATTTGCAAAAACACCACCACGCCCAATAAAAGTATAGGCATCTAGAAAACCGCCTACTAGCGTTAATAGTACTGCGAGAAATAAGGATTCGGCAGCAAAACTTGGTAGATTTATTTTGTTTTTGGTTAACATAGTAATATTTTTAATGGCCAAAATTATAGTAACTTCCCTTCATATTTTTTCTTTTGTTAAATCAACATATATATTATATTTTTATTTTTAATAAGTGTATAATACTATTGATATTATGTAGTGTATAGGATAAAACTATATACTATGAAAAACATATTAAGAGGGGGTAAAACTGTGGATTTTCGTCAATTTGAGTATGTAACAATTGTAGCTGAGGAAAAAAGCATCTCTAAGGCCGCAGAAAGACTTTATATATCGCAGCCATCACTTAGCCAATACATAATAAGATTAGAAAACAGCTTAGGGGTAAAGCTATTTGATAGAACAGCAACAGCTATTACGCTTACCTTTGCAGGAGAGAAATATATTGAAACAGCTAAAAATATAATTAATTTAAATAATCAGCTTACAAGAGAATTAAATGATATAGTTAATTTAAAAAAAGGGCGTATTATTCTTGGAGTTCCTAGCCAAGCAGGAACATACATATTACCTCTTATATTGCCAAGATTTTATGAGGAATTTCCCAATATAGAAATAATAATTGAAGAAAATATAGTATCAGAATTAGAGCAGATGCTTTTAGATGGCAGGGTTGATATTGCGATACTAGCACTTCCAGTACAGCATGAAAAAATTCAGTATGAAGCAATAATGAATGAGAAAATGTTTCTTATAGCACCATTTAAGCATCCTATATGTAAAATGACTGGAAATATTAAATTTAATCTAGTTAAAAATGAAAAATTTATAATGTTGAAAAAAGGACAAAGAATGAGGCTTATTTCCGATGAAATATTCTCAAGAATGGAGGTTAAACCCAATGTAATACTTGAGATTGCAAATTTAGCTGTTGCTTATAGACTTGCAGCTTCAGGCATGGGATTTACTATAGTACCAGAGAATGTTCTATGTCTTTTAAATACAAAGCCTAAAGAAAGTCATTTTATAATAGACGATTTAGAACATACTCTAGTAGTTGCTTATAGAAAAGGTGAGTACATTACAAGGGCAACACGTGAATTTATTATAAAATTAAAAAAGGTTATGGATGAGGAATATACCATAAGAAGTAAGAACTCTGAAGATTATAAAAAAATTCACATAGAATGATTTTTAATTATATGCTCTATAAATTTTTTTGTTGTAGGTGACATGTAAGAGTCCTTTAGCCAACCAATATATATTGTTTTATATATTGGTTCTTCTTTTATCTTTATAACTGATACTGCATTTGTATTTATAAGAGGAACTTTTGGAATTATTGCAATACCTGCACCAGTAGCTACCAAACCACCTATCATTGATACTTCATTGTGTTCTAAGGATATTTCTGTAGTGTGCTTCATGAATTCAGAGTAAGAAATTAAACTATCCTTATTGCTATCATTTTGTACTATAAAAGATTCATTCTTTAGATTTTTAAGAGAGACCTCAGTTTCCTTTGCAAGTCTATGATTTTTAGGAACAATTAAAACATATTCTTCCTTTGATATAATCTCAGAATGAATTTCCCTGTATTTATTAACATAACTAGAATCATCATAGAAGCCCAGAGATATTTTACCATATTTTAAATCATCCAGTATCTTATTTGTAGATTCATGAGAAAATTCAAATCGTATATCTTTATTATTGTTCAAAAAATCTCCTATTAAATAGGGAATAAAGTACGAGCCTATACAGTGAGTTGAGGCTATAGATATTATGGATTTGTTAGGAAGTAGCATTTTTCTTACTTCATTAATACCCTTATTTAATTCTATTAGGGCTATATTTGAATGTTTTAAAAACACTTTACCGAAGTCTGTTAATTCTATGCTTCTACCATTTCTTTTAAAAAGTGGTGCATTTAACTCTTCTTCTAATTTTGATATAGCTTTGCTAAGTGCAGGTTGTGTAACGGAACATTCTTCAGCAGCTTTGGTGAAATTTCCTGTCTCTTCTATCTTCTTTAAATATTCTAAATGTTGTAGATTCATAGTGAATTCCTTTCCATAACTTTTGGTTATTGAATTGTGAATAATATTAATTGGACACAATTCAATATATAGTGTTATAATTTTAATAATGATGGTTGATATACATAAGAATAAGAAATTATTTGTTATAAGTATATCAGGCTTTGTCTTGTATTAATATTAAAACTATTATAAAATTTATTTATGTTTATGTCAAAAGGAGATTGATAATATGATGAAAGTAAATACTGAAAAGTGTATTGGTTGTAGTAAATGTGTAAAGGATTGTTTCCCTAATGATATAGAAATTATTGACGGTAAGGCAAAAATAAATAATGAAGTCTGTATTAAGTGTGGACATTGTATTGCAATATGTCCTATGAATGCAATATCAACAGATGAATATGACATGGAAGAAGTAAAAGAATATAATAAGGATGAATTTTCTATAGATCCAGATAATTTAATGAATTTCATAAAGTTCAGAAGAACTATAAGACAATTCAAGAATAAGGATGTAGAAGAAGATAAGATAACAAAGATTATTGAAGCCGGGAGATTCACACAAACAGGAAGCAATACTCAAGATGTAGCATATATAGTGGTTAAGGATAAAATAAAAGAACTAAAGGATTTAGTATTAAAATCTTTAAAAGAAATTGGCGAAAATATACTTGAAAACTTAGAAGATGATAATTCTCCAATGAAAAGATATGCTGATATGTGGATTAAAATGTACAATGCATATAAAGAAGATCCAGTAAAAAATGATAAATTATTCTTTAATGCACCAGCGGTTATAGTTACCACATCTCCTTCACCTGTAAATGCAGCACTAGCATCTTCAAATATGGAACTTATGGTAGATGCCTTAGGTCTTGGAACTTTCTTTAGTGGGTTCTTTATATTAGCAGCTCAAAATAGTAAAGAAATTCAAGAATTATTAGGAGTTAAGGAAGGTAAGCAAATAGTTACTTGTATGGTGCTTGGATACCCTAATGTAACATATAAGAGAACTGTTCCTAGAAAGAAAGCAGAGATAAGCTGGAAATAAGTAAAACAAACTAAATTATATATAAAAAAGGGGTATAAATAGTCAATATTTGAGAAAACTATTTATACCCTAAATTTTTATATTTATTTATTATTATTGTTTATTTTGACGAGATTGTTCATTTAATTTTTTAGTTTCATCTAAGCTGCTGTCATTAGAAATATTACTTGCACTTGAATATCCAGCAATATTAGTGAAAGTACCACTCATACCAGTTCCTATTGATTGATCCTTTGCTGCAGATTCAGCATTAAGTCTTTTTGTTTCTTCAAGGTCGCTATCAGCACTGTTAGAAAAAGCACTTCCGCTTGCGCTAGAGCTCATAGAAGATTTTTTAGCAGCAGCTTCAGAATTTAATCTCTTTGCTTCTTCTAAGTTAGGATCTGATACACTGCTTGAGAAACTAGTAGAACTAGAAGCACTTGCGTTTGTGTTTGCAGCATTTTTAAAAGAATTAGAGCTTGCAAATGATTTTTTTGAAGCAGATTGAGCATTTAATCTTTTAGTTTCTTCTAAATTATTATTCATTTTATAGTCTCCTTTTCTAATTGATTTATTTGAACTAAAAACTCAGTTCTATAATAGGTTAACCAATTAGAAATCTTATATGTTAAGAAACTTATGTTTATAAAGGTAATAATTAATTTCATTATACTTCATACAGAGTAAATTTTTAAAAAAACTAAAACATTAGTCTATAGGAGATGTTATTTCAATAGTATTTTCCTCGCTATCAATAAATTCTAAAACTTTATTTTTCCCTATAATGGTTAAAGGAAATACTATAGAACAGTTTAATTTTTTTAATTTTTTTATAAATAAATCCATATTATTTACCTCAAAACTTGGAAGACAATTATTGCCCCAAGTTTTTTCCTCAGCAGTTTTTTTATATGCAAATAAACCATATCTAAAACCATTTATATCAAAAACACTATAGATTTCACTTTTTTCAGTAACTTTTATATCTAATAGATTTTCATAAAAGTCTATAGTTCTACTCATATCTTTTACACATACATATAGTGAAGTTATTTTAAAAGATAAGTTCACAGTATATCACTCCCTAATTGAATCAATTTAGCATTTGTTGTTATACAATGTAAATATACTAAACATAAGTATTTCAGTCAATAAATGCTTTAAAATGAAAAATAGAGACTCTTTTAATTAAAGACAAACAGGTATATACTAAGTACATATGTTGTAATAAAGTTCTTACATGGGAACTTCTAAAATATTACTGTTTTACAGGTTCGACTTTAGTATATTTTAAAAGTTAGAAGGTATTAGAACTTTAACAACTTATAGGAATAGGAAAATAGATTTAATTGTTAACGTGTGCGTTAAGCGGTATTGGATGGTGAAAAATTTGGCTACAGATATGACAGAAGGAAATATACCCAAACATATAGTTAAGTTTGCTATTCCACTGGTTTTAGGAAATCTTTTTCAACTTACCTATAATGCATCAGATTCAATCATTGTTGGAAGGTTTGTTGGAAAAAATGCTTTAGCAGCTGTAGGAATAGCGAATCCTATTATGAATATAGTTATGTTTTTTATAGTTGGAATATGTCTTGGAGCCTCTGTTCTTATGAGTGAATACTATGGAGCAGGGAATATAAAAAAATTAAGAAGAGAGATTTCTACTACAGTTATAGCAGGATTTATATTTACAATAGTAGTAATTATTTTATGTGTAACTTTTACAGAACCTATATTAAGATTAGTAAAAACACCAGAGGTTATAATTCCAGAGGCGGTAATTTATCTCAGAATTATATTTATTAGTCTTATATTTACATTTTTGTATAATATATATGCGGCAGCACTTAGGAGCATAGGAGATTCTAAAAATCCACTTTTATTTTTAATGATATCAGCAGTTCTAAATGTGGTAATGGACATTATATTTGTAGTGTGGCTAAAAATGGGAGTTGCAGGTTCAGCTATTGCAACATCTATTGCTGAGATGATGTCTTGTGTATTTTGTATTGTATATGTATATTTTAAAATACCTATATTAAAATTTTCTCTTAAGGATATGATTCTTGACAGGTCACTTTTAAAGATAACAGTAAATTATAGTTGGGCAACAGCAATGCAGCAAACATGCCTTTATATAGGAAAATTCATGGTACAAGGTGCTGTTAACTCATTAGGAGTAGATGCAATTGCTGCATTTAATGCAGTAAACCGAGTAGATGATTTTGCATTTGCACCAGAACAAAGTATAAGTAACGCTATGACTACATTTTTAGCTCAAAATAGAGGAGCTAAAAAAGTAAGCCGTATAAAAAAAGGTTTTTATTCAGGTTTAAAGTTGGAAACACTTTATTGGTGTATACTTGTGGGCATAGTGTTTTTTGGAGCTACACCTATAATGAAATTGTTTGTAAATGCCAATGAAACTAATGTTATAAATACAGGTTCCTATTACCTTAAGTTAATGGCATTTTTCTATTTGCTTCCTAGTTGGACAAATGGTGTGCAAGGATACTTCAGGGGTATGGGAGATATGAAGGTTACTTTAAGATCCACGTTTGCTCAAATGGTGGGGAGAGTTGGTTTTTCATATATACTAGCGCCTAGAATGGGAATGGTAGGAATAGCCTTTAGCTGTCTTGGTGGATGGATAGTTATGTTAGCCTATGAAGTACCTTTCTTAATAAAGCATAGAAGAAACTTTAACAATAAAATAGCAGAGAGTTCAATGTAAACTCATGATTGATAAAAACTATGACTAGAATTATGATTATTATATAATCGTAGCTTTGGTCGTAGTTTTTTTATTATATAAGGTTTTAATTTTGTATTTTGGGAAAATATACTAAATATAGAAGTTATATAATGGGAGAGGGTCAATAAATTGATTAAGCTTTATTTGAAATTAGATCAGGGAACTCCTCAGTACGTTTGCAGTTCCTGTGGTAATTGTCACAGTACATTTGGGAAAAGTATGTGTAAAATAAAAGATAGAGGGTGTTGCTTTTATTTTCCTAAGTTTACTCTCTATGAAATTCATAAAATGACGAAGAGTAAAGAAGGATTTAAAACTTTAAAACGTATTGTAAAAAATGAAGGTACGAAAATATATAATTATTATATTCATGCAAAAGGATATTTTGACGAGGAAGGCTATGAGAAACACATGGCATCAGAAAATCATTATGATGATGGTGTTCATGATAGGACTATATTTTTTAGAGCATGTCCATTTATAAAACAAAATGAAGGTTGTACTTTGCCCTTGCAGTATAGAAGCTATGTTTGTAACTTTTTTATATGCGACGAAGTAAAAAAGGTTTTAGAAAAATCTCATGAATTCTATAATTACGTTAAGGAATGTGAGAGTTATGTAAGATGGATTAAATGGGAAAATGAATCCTTAAGAGGTATACTGGAGGAGCAAAATATAAATTTAGAGGACAATTTTGAAGGCGTAATTAACCTATTAAAGGATATTCCTCTTGAAAATTTTGAGTTTAGAAAGCTTGAGGAGATTGAATTTAAACAATAGATTTTAACTAATGGGATTTTACTGAAGAAAGCCCATTAGTTTTTTTACTTTAGTACAGTTATCTTTTGTAGTAAGCATTTCTAAAAGTGTAAATGCTACATTAAATGCAGTAGAAGGATTGTAGGAGGTTATTATATTTTTGTCTATTACAATTGGTTCATTTCTCATAACTTTTACGCCAAATTTGGATAGCTCATCTTGTCTTTTTCCATTGCTTAGATTATAAGTAGTAGCAGTCCGGTCTTTTAATACTCCACTTTTTCCAATTGGAAGGGCACCTACACATACAGAAGCTATTATTTTATTTTTATTATTGAAAGCGCTTATTAAGTTTAAGAAATCTTTATTATAGGCATCGATAAAAAATCCAGCTTCTTCAAAGCCACCGGGAACTATGAGAGCATCAAAATCATCTACATTAACATTCTCTACTTTAATTTCAGGTAGTACTGTAAAATTCCAAGTACATTTTAGCTTTTCATGCATTCCAGCAGTTACTACAAGTGTATTTCCATCACCTTCTAAAAGGTTCCAACCTAGTACATCTGTAAAAACACTGGCTTCTACAGCTTCAAAACCATTTGCTAATAATAAAAGTATTTTTTTCATAATAAATCACCTCGTATAAAGTATAAGTCTAAGTTTGTAATCAGTAAAATTGAAATATATGAACTTTATAATCGGAATATGTGATAACATAAGCATGAGGAGATGAATTAATATGGAAATAAGACATCTACAAACCTTTGTTTCTGTAGTAGAGAATAATGGGTTTACAAGAGCAGCAGAGGACTTAGGATACGCTCAATCAACTATTACGGCGCATATTAAAATGCTTGAAGAAGAACTAGGACAATCACTATTTGATCGTCTTGGTAAAAAAATAGTGATAACAAGTTTTGGAAGAGAACTACTGCCCTATGCTAGAGAAATGCTAAAAATATATAGAGAAATAAATAATATTAGTAAAAATGCAGAAGAGGTTAAAGGAGAACTAGTAATTGGTGCGGGTGAGTCATTATCAATATATAGACTTGATAAAATACTAAGAAAATACAAAGAAAAATATCCTAAAGTATCTATAGTCTTGAAAAACTCAACTTGTAGTGATTTGAGAAAAAGACTCTATAGTGGTGAGTTTGATGTGATATTTACTATTGAACCTAATATTCAAGATGATAATCTTGTTATTAAAAAATTAAAGGAAGAAAAAATGGTTATGATATATAGCACTAAGCCTTTAAATAGTGAAAATATAATACTTAGTGAAAAAGGGTGTAGCTTAAGGAATTCGTTTGAACACTATTTGGAGTTAAATAAAGTAAAATATAAAAATCCTTTGGAAATGTCTAGTATAGAGGCAATTAAAAGATGTGTGATAAATGGGCTTGGAGTATCCGTGCTGCCATTATATTCAATCAGGCAGGAACTAAAGAATAATAGTATAAAAGCGAAGGATATGGATGAAGCCTTTGATAAGTATTGTTCTAAGATAATTTATCATAAAAATAAAAAAGTGTTTCCTGCTATGGAGAAATTCATAGAAATAGTTTTAGAGGAAGCAAAGAACTGGAATTAAAAAAACTTATACCTTTAAGGGTATAAGTTTTTTTAGATTAATATTTACTTTTTAAAAGCTCATAGGTTGCCTTAATATCGGCAGGAGTAGTTCTACAACATCCCCCTATAATATTAGCTCCATTTAAAAACCATTCTTTAGCACTTAAACTAAAAGAGTTACTAGAAGAAGAGCCATGCCAAGTTTTTGTAACTGCATCATAATCCTCACCTGAATTTGGATAAACAATTATAGGTTTATCTGAAGTTCTTTTTATTTCTTTTATAAGTGAGTTTATGTATTTAGGGGCTGTGCAGTTTACACCAATAGCAGCAACATTACTACATTTGTTTAAAAACTCAGCACATTCAAAAATAGGAGTACCATCACTTATCTCTGTACCATTTCTACAGCTAAAGCTTATCCAAACATATGCATCAGAAAATTCTTCAAGTAGTTTAACTATGGCTTTGGCTTCAGTTAAGTTTGGAATAGTTTCACAAGCTAAAATATCAGCTCTAGCTTCTAATAAAAGTTTAACGTTAGTTCTATGGAAGTCTATAAGTTCTTTTTCTCCAATTTTATAATCTCCTCTGTACTCAGAGCCATCTGCAAGGTAAGCACCATAAGGACCTACAGAACCAGCTATAAAAGGTTTTGTTCTATTTACTCTATTTTTAGGATCACTCCAAAATCTATCCCTAGCTTTTTGGGCAATTTTAACTGAGTTTTGTATAAGCTTTATTGCTTCTTTTTCACTAAAACCTCTTTGCATAAAGCCTTCGATTGAAGCTTGATAGCTTGAGGTTATTGCAAAATCAGCACCAGATACAAAATAGTCATAATGAACCTCTTCTATTATTTCAGGGTTTTTAGCTAAAATTTTAGCTGACCATAAAGAATCATTTAAATCTAAGCCGCGTTTCTCAAGTTCAGTGGCAAGAGCGCCATCTAAAATAGCCAATGGAAAATTAGTTAGTACTTCTTTAATAGGGTTTACCATAAAATACCTCCTTTATTATGAATAAATATACTAAATATTATTATATTATATATTGTTTATTCATGATAGTATGGTAATATATTAAAGTAAATAATTTTAAAACAGATTACGAGGGATTAAAATGACGTCTAAAAAAGAACAAAAGCATGAACTTAAGAGAACGCTGACAGCAAGGCATATGAACATGATAGCAATAGGAGGCTCTGTTGGGACAGGTCTTTTTTTTGCCAGTGGAAGTGCAATAAGTACAGCAGGACCAGGCGGGGCGCTTCTTGCATATATAATCACAGGAGCACTAATCTACATATTGATGATGTCATTGGGAGAGATGTCAACATTACTACCAATTTCGGGTTCCTTTGAAACATACGCTACTAGATTTGTAGATCCAGCATTAGGTTTTACTTTAGGGTGGAATTACTGGTTTTCTTGGTCTATATGTGTGGCATCAGAATTAGTTGCAGGATCTATTATAGTTAAGTTTTGGTTTCCTCATACTAATACTACTATTTGTAGTATAGGATTTTTGCTTATAATTTTCATATTAAACATTCTTTCAGCTAAAGCTTATGGGGAAAGTGAATATTGGTTTTCAAGTATTAAGGTTGTAACTATTATTATATTTATTATAATTGGTGTGCTTATGATATTTGGAATTATGGGAAATGACTCACCAGGCTTTCAAAATTGGGTATTATCAGGTGGTGGTCAGAAAGCACCCTTTGTAGGAGGAATTGCAGCCATTATAAATGTATTTTTAGTTGCAGGCTTCTCATTCTCGGGTACGGAAATAGTTGGACTTGCCGCAGGAGAAACGGAAAATCCAGAAGAAAATGTTCCAAAGGCAATTAAGTCCGTTTTCTGGCGTATATTATTATTTTATATTTGCTCAATTATAATTATAGGATTTTTAGTTCCATTTAATGATAAAAACTTATTAAAATCCGGAGTAAATAATATAGCCTACAGTCCGTTTACAATGGTATTTGCTAAATGTGGAATAGCTTTTGCAGCAAGTGCCATGAACGCAGTAATTTTAACTTCAGTACTTTCTTGTGGAAACTCAGGGCTCTATGTGTCTTCACGTATGCTTTATTCTCTTGCAAAAGAAGGAAAAGCTCCTAAGTTTTTAGCAAAAGTAAACAAGCGTGGCGTACCTATGAATGCGTTATATGTTACAGCAATAGTTGCATCAACAGCATTTTTATCATCACTTATTGGTGAAGGAAAGGTATACTATCTTTTATACAATGCATCGGGAATAACAGCATTATTTGCATGGCTGGGTATAGGAATTTGTCATTATAGATTTAGAAAAGCTTATGTGGCTCAAGGTAGAGATTTAAAAGATTTGAAGTTTAAAGCTAAGTTCTATCCTTATGGTCCAATTTTAGCAATAATATTATGTGTAATAATAATATTTGGTGCTAACATATGGATTTTTCAGGCTCCAACCTTTAGCTGGTTTGATTTTATAAGTAATTACATCTGTATTCCTATATTTATAGCACTTTATCTAATATATAAGTTTGTTAAAAAGACTAAAGTAGTTCCACTTGAAGAATGTAATTTTGAATATAAAAAGAAAGACTAATTAAAAATGTGAGTTCAATGAACTCACATTTTTGCGGTTGGAGGTATGCCAATTTATTATTTATTAAGAAGCATTGCGTTCAATAGTTTTACTATTAATCTAAATTTTTCCATGAAATAATATAGTTCGTATTCTCTGGAATATCAATTGCAAAATCTGACTGCTTTTCAAAGTTTCCAGTTAATCCAGCTTCTAATGCTGTCTGGTGGAAATGACTTAATGCAATTCCAAGATCCACTTCTTTTATCATTTTTTCATCTTCATTTGCATTGCCTTTATGTGTTTCAAAGAAGTGATATGAACCTTGTTTTTTCACTATTCTCCAGGGTTGTGCATTGGTAGCAGAAGGTGCCAGGCGAAGCATTTCCAAAGGCTTTGTGTACATATTTGATTCTTCCTTGGATAATGGTTTTTCAAAGGAATCCTGAAAGAAAATCTCTTCCCATGCTTTTCGTTTATCCGACTTCATCGTTTTTCTCATAATACTTTCGGTAATGCTCCTTTTGTCTGCTGCATATCCTATTGGAGAAATTGCTGGAAAAAGTTCATCATCTTTAATATCCATGGCAGTTGTAAATTGCGCTTTGCTAAATGTTGCTGCCAACCAAACAGTTGCAAGTCCCATATTTGTAGCATATAAAATCAAATTCTCAAATTGATATCCTGCTGCAATAAGTCCATATTCACTCTTGTCAACGGAAACACCTAAGTATGTCTGTGCACCTTTAATCACTCCGTATGTGCCTAGCTTTTCTCCATTTGATACTACATCTTTTTCAATTAGGTGAATTCGAACATTTTCACCAAATGGATTTGTAAGTTGATTTATTTCTTTTAATAATTTCTCTTTGTCTATTTCTGAAAGCTTTTTAGCTTCATAGCTTCTTACACTTACTCTTTTTTTGATAGTTTCTTCTATAGGAATATTAAGTTTCATTCTTTATACCTCACTTTTAATTTATTAAGCGTTTGCAAAACGCCAGAATGCTTAAATTAGATTATTTTTATATAAATATTTTGTATTTATGACAGACGCCTATGTCATGATTTTTATTGAAATTTATCACAAGCTTATAACGAATCTGAAAGGTTTATTCCTTAAAATCTGATAACTACTTTACCTTTTGTATGACCTTGTGCCACAAGATTCAGTGCTTTATTAATGTCTTCAATACGGAATTCTGTAGGATCCACTGCTGGCACAATGTTATTTTTTTCAATGATTTTGGTAAGTTTTTGTAATTGTGTACCGTCACTGCGAACAAAAATGAAACGATATTGAATACTCTTTTTTTTCGCTTTATTGTCATATTTAGCTCCGACAACAGCGAAAAGCTTTTGTTTCCAACCTGGGAATCCATGATCAATGGCAAAATGCTTATTAGGACCTGTACGTAAAGAAAGAAGTCGACCGCCTGGTTTTATAGTGGAAAGTTCATGTTGAAATTCATTTGGACCTAGGGCATCTATCACATAATCTATATCACTAAGCAGTTCCCAATAATTTTCAGTTGTGTAATCGATGTATTGGTCTGCACCTATGGCTATTGTCCGCTCTTGTGCCTGCGGATTCCCGCTGACTACTACCTTAAGTCCCATAGCCTTGGCAATAGGAATGGCCATTTGACCAAAAGATCCAGAACCACCAGGGATAAATACTGTTTCACCAGCCTTAGCTTCCAATTCTTCATGTAAGCCTTGATAAGCAGTCAATCCAGTTAGAGGTGCAGCTGCCCCGGTTACAAAATCAAGATTAGACGGTAAATGCCCGATAGCATCTGCACTGATTGCCGCATATTCGGCAAAAGCTCCGATTTTTGTTAATGGTAAGCGCGAATATATGGCATCTCCCACCTTAAAGCCCTGGACACTTTCACCTATTTTTTCAATCACACCGGTAAGTTCGTTGCCAAGTGTCAAAGGGAATTTATAATCCTGTATCAGTTTTACGCTTCCAGTTATAATAAGCATTTCTAATGGATTGACTGCAGCAACTTTAACCTTCACTAAAACATCAGTATCACCAATTTCCGGAATTGGAATGTCGTTAATTTCTGCTGTAATTTTTTTTGAATATTTCGTAATCTGTGCTGCTTTCATGATGAATACCCTCCTATCGCTTTATTTATTAAAGATACATTCTGTTTCAATTTCAACGCATTTTGTGCATGAAATATATTCTCCAGGTCTTCTGTGGGCGGCTGCTCAGCGGTCAATAAGCTTGGTTATCTAATTAATGACCTGCAGGGATAAGTTTATTTTACAGAATTTATATTTATATTCTAGAATGAACGTTCTAATTTGCGTAAAAAAAATTAGTCACTTAACAAATTTAGAAAAAAATTTTCAATACGATGCATTTTTTCTTTACTTGCCGACGTTCTTACGAGTACACGTAACCCAAGTAGTGTATTGTGTAAAATTTCGCCTAAAATTTCTGCATCATAATTGCTGGAGAACTCACCTGCCTCCTGTCCTTCCCGTACAATCCTAGCTATAAAATCTTCTACTTTTTTGAACGATTCTGATGTCTTTTCCTCTACCTCTTTATCCCAGGGGCCCATCTCAGTTGCTGCATTTACAAACAGACATCCCCAATGTTTATCCTTATTTCCTTCAATAATGTAATCAAATATATATTGAATAGTCTGATACGCAGTTTTTGATTTCAGTTTTTCAGCGTTTAGTTTGTCTGTACTATATTTTGCGTAGCGGTCGATCACTTTTAGATATAGTGAATGCTTATCACCAAAGGTATCATATAAGCTTTTGCGATGTATTCCCATATGCTTTACAAGATCATTCATAGAAGTTTTTTCATAACCTTGCATCCAAAATAATTCCATGGCTCTTTGCAAAACTTCATTTTCTTCAAATTCTTTACTTCGTCCCATTGCATTTCCTCCTATGATAGTATACTAGCATTTCTAGAACGTTTGGTCAAGAAAAAATTCATATCATTGATTTTTCACGTTTTACTCTCTAACATATTAACATGTTAATTTTATCAGCTCTAATTCTCCCATAAAACATATATTTACCTTCAATATGAGTTGTGTACCATAATTATTTAAAAAAGTGCGATAAGTAATTAGATGTATTATTAAATTCAGAGGACAATATAAGGAATGAGTTTTTAGATAGATAGGCTAGATTGTTACTGATAAAAGCTCTACAAATATCTAAAACACTTAAGTATCATAGGGTTGCTATTGTTGTAGCTGTAGGTGATGTACATGTTTATATAGCTAACTATCCTAGAGTGACTTGGTAAATATAAGGGGACGGATAAATATTGGCCGTCCCCGTGCTGTCTAACTATTATTATAATGCTCCATAACTCATGTATTTCTATGTGTAGTTCTTGCTTTTCTGATTTTTTTAATGGAATATACCAGTTTTTTACTTCATTATTATATATTCTTAAGAACCTTTTACACTTTTAAATTATGCGATAACATTGTTTAGTTAGCTTTTTTTGATTTACTAGATAAGTATAAAGAAAACAAGAAGCCAATAAATAATACAATTGCTGCTATAAATATGGCATGATTAAAGCCGTTATATAAAGCTTCAGTAGATTTCCCTGAATGGCTGTTTAAATATTTTGTTTGGAAAGCTGTCATAACTCCAACATATACAGAAGAACCTAAAGCTCCAGCAAGCTGCATAGCTGTATTTACTATTGCAACACCATCTGCACGAGTCTTGTTTTCAAGAACACTTAAAGAAGTTGTTTGACTAGTTGACATAGTTAACGATTGTCCAAACATTATGCAGCAATATAGTAAGGTTATACTTAAAACAGAGGTTGTAAGTGAAGCTCTTGATAATACAAAAGTAAATCCGCATATTATAGCAAAACCAAGAGGTATTAATACTTTTCCACCTATTTTATCAAAAACCTTTCCAACAAATGGTGTACATATAGCTGAAACAAGGATGGCTGGCAATAAAACAAGTGCAGAGGTAAAGGTTGAAGTTTTTAATCCATTTTGAAGTAGAGTTGGAAGTATTACATTTGCTGAAAATTGGAAAGATTGTACAAATGCAATTAATAGTACTCCAACGGTGAATACGGGATTTTTAAAAGGGCGTAATTCAAGTATTGGTGTACTTAAAGTTAATTGACGTCTAACATAAATTATTAAAGCTATTATTCCGATTGCAAGTATAATTAAAGAAGTTGATAACTTAGAGGTACTAAGTGAACTTATTGAATATATTATTCCAGCGAAAGCTATAGTTGATAATATAATAGATAAATAATCAATTTTTGGTTTTGTTATTTCCGAAGTATTTTCAAGAAAGACTATCCCTAAGATTATACAAAGGATTAAAAGTGGAACCAATACAATGAATAAAGAGTGCCAACTAAAATATTGAAGAAGTATTCCAGAGGCAGTAGGTCCTAAAGCAGGTCCTAAAGTAAGTATAGATACACATAACCCCATAATTGAACCATGTTTTTCAGGAGGGGTTATAGCTAATGAAGAATTCATCATTAGTGGAACTATTAAACCTGTTCCAAAGGCTTGAATTATTCTTGAAATTAGTAGTGCAGTAAATGATGTTGAAAATATAGCACATATAGTTCCAAGTAAAAGAAATGTTATAGATGCTAAATACAACTGTTTTGTAGTGAAGGTATGAAGTAAAAAAGCTGTAACTGGAACAAGAATTCCAACTACTAAAACATTGGCAGTTATTAACCATTGAACGGTTATTGCACTAACATGCATTTCCTTCATTAGAGTTGGAAATGCTACGTTTAGTATTGTTTCATTAAATAGGGATAAAAAACCTGCAAGTAAGAGTGTAAACATAATTGCTTTTACATTATATTTTGGGGTGTTTTCTGAATTTAATTGTTTTGCTTCCATGAAAAAATAATCTCCTTTTTCTTATTTAGACCAGTCTATATAAAAATGTTGAAAAAATATACCTTATTTAAATTTATAAATAAGGACTTAGTAATAAATCTATTTGTTTATTTAAATTAAAAAGGGCCTCTTGATTTTTTTGAGTTAGGGATACCGTAATGGAACCCTCTAGTAAAGTAAGTATAGTCATACTTAAAAACGCTGCATCTTCTTCACTAATTCCATTTTGAGTTAACTTATTAGAATAAATTTGTTGCAATTCTATAAAAGATGTTCGGCAAGCTTCTTTTAAAACTTCACTTGATGAATAAGTTTCTAGAGATAAAAGGCTTAGTGAGATATCTTTTGGTTTGCCATCTCTTTTTAAATCCTCTATTATATGATTAACAACCGCTTGAACAGCCTTAATAGGATTTTTGTATTCTAACATATCCTTTTTTAAATTGCCTTTTATATTATGAGTAGAAAGCTTTATAGCCTCTAAAGCTAGTTCTTCTTTTCCTTTTGGAAAGTAATAGTATAGTGATCCTTTAGGCGAACCACTTTCCTTTAAAATTTCATTTAAACCAGTAGCATTGAAGCCTTTCGTTTGGAAAAGTTCAGCTGCGGCTATTAAAATTTTTTCTCTGGAATCATTTTTTTGTTTCATAATAAATCACCTTCTAATTATAATGACTGGTCTATATAAGATTAAACTATTTAAAAATAAAAGTCAAGATAAAAATAATAGTTTAGTATGTCTGGAATTCTGTTAAGTACCTCCAATATCTTTTAGGCATATGAGTCATACGGCATTTGGGATTATGTCTGCCTTCAACCTCAACGGTTTTATAGTAATGTGTCCAAAGCTTTCTAAAGTGTTTTTCATCTTCAGTTAAACAAGGAAGCTTCATATTTTCTACAGGTAGGATCGAAGCTTTATAAGGTTCATATATAAGAGCCATATTATGAGTCTTATCGTGAATTAAAAAATGCTCTTCAGGGTATCGATTAGCGAAATGCTCAATTAAAAGTGGAAGTACATAATTTTTAGGTTCTATCTCTGAAACTAAGCCATCTTTAAAAGCAGAAAATCTTATAAAGCCTTTAAAAAGATGACTTTCTTTATCTAAATGAGTTACAGCTTTAAAGAGAGCATTAACAACATCATTAGAAAGCATACTCATGATTTTAGAACCATGTTTATATCCAAGTCTCATAAAAAGTAATATATTTATTTCTTTATCTATAAGGCATGTTAAAAAAGCTCTTTTTATGAAGTCAAAAGCAGCTTTTCCCATTTTACTCGGAATGGATTTTATTACTCGTAATGCGTTCTTTGAGTCAGTTTCTATTTCCTTTGACATAAATAAGGTCATTTGAGATTTGTCGTTTAATAAGATGGTTACTGGAAGCTCATTTTTTATGTAGCTTTCAAAAACGCAGCACATTAAGCCTTCAAAGCTTCCATCATAGTAATATATTAAATTTGGCCTGTCAAGCATTTTTGAATTTCCTCCTTTAAGAGAGTATTATTATCAAAAAAAGATAACTGTTCATATTGTGTTTCAAGGGGAACATTATTTTTATACATATCCAGTGATTTTTCCGAGAGTAGAGCTCTAAGTACAGAATCCTGTGAAATTTTAATACCATCCATACTTTTTCCACTGCAGGTTATAAAGTATTGTGCTCTTTTTAAAACTACCCCCAACTTTTTTAGACCAGTGAAATTTAAATTTACAGTTCTTCTAGCCATAATGATTCTTCTAGCACTATTAACACCTATACCAGGAACTCTAAGTAGAACCTTAAAGGGAGCTCTGTTAACATCTACAGGGAAAAATTCCATATGGTTAAGTGCCCAATTACATTTGGGATCTATATAGGGATGAAAGCTTTGATTTCTATTATCAAGAAGTTCATTTGCTTTAAAACCATAAAATCTTAAAAGCCAATCTGCCTGATAAAGTCTATGCTCACGCAGAAGAGGTGGCTTTGTATCCACTGATGGCAGAAGGGGATTTGATGCAACTGGCATATAAGCAGAGAAAAAAACTCTCTTTAGCTTGTAGCTGTTATAGAGGCTTTCAGTAAGATTTAAAATTTGAAAGTCAGTATCAGGTGTTGCGCCAATAATCATTTGAGTGCTTTGACCTGCTGGAACAAATTTTGGAGCGCTTTTATAACGTACTATATCTTTAGTGTTTTCGCTTATTTTATTTTTAATATAACCCATAGGTTTTAAAATGGAATGTTTGGACTTATTTGGAGCAAGAAGCTTTAAACTCTTTTGAGAGGGAAGCTCTATGTTAACACTCATTCTATCGCAAAGCATGCCTAGTTTTTCAATTAAATAATCGTCAGCACCAGGGATAGCTTTTGCGTGTATGTATCCGTAAAAGTTATATTCATATCTTAGAATCCTTAAAACCTCAATCATTTGCTCACAGGTGTAATCAGGATTTTTCATTACACCAGAACTTAAAAAAAGTCCTTCTATATAATTTCGTCTGTAAAAGTTCATGGTGAGATCTGCAAGCTCACGTGGTGTAAAGGACGCACGAGGAGTATCGTTTGAAATTCTATTTACGCAGTACTGACAATCGTAAATACAGGCATTAGACATAAGAACCTTTAAAAGGGAAATACATCTTCCATCGCCTGCAAAGCTGTGGCATATCCCACAAGCCTCAGCGCTCCCAATGCCGCCTTTCTTTGATTTCCTTTGTGCTCCGCTTGAAGTACAAGCAGCATCATATTTTGCAGCATCAGTTAAAATTTGAAGTTTTTCAAATACATCCACAGAAAACATCCCCCATAATTTTTTAATTTATTATATCACCAAACGTATGTTCGTGTAAAGGGGATAGTAAGGTTTTCCACAAGCTGTATGTGAAAAACCTTTTTGTTTAAGCCTATTTATATAAATTATAAAGAGCTTGAGTACCTAAATCTTCTTGTCCATCAGCTATAAGTTTATCGTACAGCTTTTTAGACAGTTCTAAAGCAGGAGTTTTTAAACCCATTTCGGATGCTTCTTCTAAAGCAATCTTCATGTCTTTAACAAAATGTTTTATATAAAAACCAGGCTTGAAATCTCCTTTTAGTATTCTTGGAGCATAAGCACTTAATTGCCAACTTGCAGCCCCACCAGCACCAATAGATTTTAAAACCGTTTCTGCATCAAGTCCGGATTTTTTAGCATAGGATAAAGCCTCGCATACGCCCATAATGTTAGAAGCTATAGCGATTTGATTGCACATTTTTGTATGTTGTCCTGAGCCAGCTGATCCTTGAAGTACTATATTTTTTCCCATAAGTTGAAATATAGGCATTAAAGCATCAAAAGCCTCTTTGTCTCCACCAACCATTATGGATAGAGTGCCCTCGGCAGCACCTATATCTCCACCAGAAACAGGAGCATCAAGTGAAAAAATATCGTTTTCCTTTGCTTTAGAGTATATCTTTTTTGCTAAGGATGGTTTTGAGGTTGTCATGTCTACAACATAGCTTTTAGGTTTAATATTATTTAGTATACCCTCGTCATTAAGGTATACCTCTTCAACGTCACTTGGATAACCTACCATTGTTATTACAACACCGCATTCTTTGGAAAGCTCTTTTATAGAGTTTTTAAGAATAGCTCCTTTTTCTATTAGGGGTAGTGCTTTTTCCTTAGTCCTGTTATAAATATAAACAGAATAGCCGCCCTTTAGTAGATTTTGAACCATGCCACGTCCCATTACTCCGGTTCCAATGAATCCTATTTTCGTATTTTTATTTATCATATATTCCTTTAGCATATACTAAAGTTTTCACTTCCTTTCACTTTTATAATGCCTTTTCAAAGCAGAAAAAATCACCTACTCTAATGGTCATTATACCTCTTTCAATGTAGTTATTTTTTCTATAGAGATTACATGCATATGAATTTTTAGAAAAGCAGTCTAAGCGTATTGAGTCATAGCCCTTTTCCTTAGCAAAGCTTTCGGCGTATTTTATAAGAGCTGTAGCAATACCTTTTCCTTTAAATTTAGGATCAACACATAATCTATGAACAACTAATTGTTTACCTTTTTGGTGTTTCCAATTAATAGAGTTGTATTCTGTGTCTTGAATTTCATTTAACACTAAGAAAGCTTTAATTATATTTTCGTCAGTGTAAACATAGAGATTTTTACTATTAATATCATCATTTATTACACTTTCATCTGGATAAAATCTATCCCATTGATATATTCCTTCTGATTCCATGTCAACAATAGCATTATTTATTATGTCCATTATGAGAGTAATATCTTTTAATGTGCCCTTTTTAATTTTCAAGTATAACACCAACTTTCATACTAACATAAAAGCATTAAAGCTAAATTAGTTTTAATGCTTTGTTTGTAAATTAACGTATATAGTTTGTTTTTATTCTTGGCTCTATCTTAGGTAAGTTTATTCCGGCAGTTTTTCCAGCCTCTATGCTCTTTAAAAGCCATGCCATGTTTTTGCCAAGAGTTCTCATGTTTTGAAGACCCTCAAGATCCTGTTTTACTTCATCTGGTGTATTACCATGTACCATATTCCAGTATTGAGCTGATACTATAGGCATATTAGCAAAAGTGAAATACTTATTTAATTGATCAAAAGCAGCGGTAGCACCACCACGTCTACAGCTTACAACAGCAGCACCTGGCTTGAATGCAAGGCTATTACCACCAGCATAGAAGAATCTATCAAGAAAAGAAGTAATTGAACCAGAAGCAGCAGCATAGTGTACTGGTGAACCAAATATAAACCCATCTGCATTTTGTGCCTTCTCAAGACCGGCATTTAAAGTATCATCATCAAAGACGCATTTAAAAGAAGCTTGCTTTGAACAACCACCACAGCCGATGCAGCCTCTTATAGCATCAGTTCCTATATGGAAAATTTCTGTTTCTATATTTTCTTCCTCTAAAGCTTTTGCCACCTCACTTAAAGCAGTGTAAGTACAGCCATTAGCATGTGGACTTCCATTTATAAGTAATACTTTCATTACAAATACCTCCCAATAAAAAAATGTATATAACAATAATAGCATATTTTATAAGTCAAGTTTTGCTAAATTAAGTACGAAAAATATTAACGATATATAAAAAAATATTGATGTATTTGTTAAGAATCACATAATTCCTTTTATGGCACTAGAAAATGTAGTATCATTTGAATGAGTACAAGTATATAATAATTAAGTCGGGATAGGTTAAGTTGAGGGAGGATAATTAATTATGGCACACGTTGAAGAGGCCGATTATATTGAGAGAGATGATATTGAGGAAAAGATAGAAGAAATGCAAGAACTAATAATGAAGTACAGTGCGGCTATAAAGGAAGTTAAAACAAAACTTGAAATTTTAGATAATGAATTTAAGGTTAAAAGAAAAAGAAATCCTATAGAATATATGAAGGATAGAGTTAAAGATCCTAAAAGTATAATGGATAAGCTTGAGCGCAAAGGGCTTGAGCTTAGCTTTAATTCAGCAAAAGATAATTTAAATGATATAGCAGGTGTAAGGGTTGTCTGCTCTTTTGTAAGTGATATATATGAAATTGCCAACATGCTTAAAAGGCAGGATGACATAAAACTCATAAATGAAAAGGATTATATAAAAAATCCAAAATCAAATGGATATAGAAGTTTTCATATGATTTTAGAGGTTCCTATATTTTTTTCTGATCATGTAGAGCCAGTTAGGGTAGAGGTTCAAGTGCGAACTATTGCCATGGATTTTTGGGCAAGTTTAGAACATAAGCTTTACTATAAAACACTAGGAAGAGATGCTGAGGCTATAAGGTTTGAACTAAAAGAATGTGCAGATGTAATATGCCAGACGGATATGAAAATGCAAAACATACAAAAAGAGGTAGAAAAATTAGTTTGAAAAATGGTGCAGCTTCCTATAAACTAGTATTAATAAGTTATTTTATTAATGGAGATTTTGGAGGTCAAAGTGAGTATTTTAAATGTCAAAAATGTAAACCATGGCTTTGGTGATAGAGCTATTTTTGAAGATGTGTCGTTTAGGCTTTTAAAAGGGGAACATGTTGGACTAATTGGTGCAAATGGTGAAGGTAAATCCACTTTTATGAGTATAATAACAGGAAAACTTATGCCAGACGAAGGAGTAATTGAATGGTCTAACAATGTCAGAGTTGGATATATGGACCAGCATGCAAGCCTTCAAAAGGGAAAAACTATAAAGGATGTATTAAAGGATGCCTTTAAATATCTCTTTGATATGGAAGCAAAGATGATGGAAATTACCGATAAAATGGCAGAGGCATCAGAGGACGAGCTTCAAAAGTTATTAGATGAAATGGGAACTATACAAGATACCTTAGATAACAATGATTTCTATGTTATAGATGTTAAAATAGAAGAGATTGCTAAGGGACTTGGAATTACAGATATAGGACTTGATAAAGATGTAGCAGATTTAAGTGGTGGTCAGAGAACAAAAGTGCTTCTTGCTAAGCTTTTACTAGAGAAACCAGATATACTTTTGTTAGATGAGCCTACGAACTATCTTGATGAAGTTCATATTGAATGGCTTAAAAGATTTTTAAATGATTTTGAGAATGCTTTTATTTTAATATCTCATGATATACCATTTTTAAACTCTGTTATTAATGTAATATATCATATTGATAACAGGAAGTTAACTAGGTATGCAGGAGATTATGATAACTTCATGAGAGTTTATGAAGCAAATAAAAAGCAGGTTGAAGCAGCTTATGAAAGGCAACAGCAGGAAATTGCAAAGTTAAAGGATTTTGTTGCTAGAAATAAGGCAAGAGTTGCTACAACAGGAATGGCTAGAGCAAGACAAAAGCAGCTGGATAAGATGGATATAATAGAGAAGTCTCAAGAAAAACCAAAACCAGAGTTTAATTTTAAAACTGCTAGAACCTCAGGGAAGCTGATTTTTGAGACTAAGGATTTAGTGGTGGGGTATGATACTCCTCTTTCAAAGCCTTTGAATCTTACTATGGAAAGAGGACAAAAAATAGCTTTAGTAGGAGCAAATGGTTTAGGAAAAACAACTCTTTTAAAGAGCTTACTTGGAAAAATTAAACCTATATCTGGTTCGGTTGAACTTGGTGATTATCAGTACATAGGATATTTTGAACAAGAAATTAAAGAAGCAAACTACAAGACCTGTATTGAAGAGGTTTGGGAGGAGTTTCCAGCGTACACTCAATATGAAGTCAGAGCAGCACTAGCAAAGTGTGGACTTACAACTAAGCATATAGAAAGCAAAGTTATGGTTTTAAGTGGAGGAGAGCAGGCAAAGGTAAGACTTTGTAAGCTTATAAACAATGAAACCAATATATTAATACTAGACGAACCTACAAATCACTTGGATGTAGATGCAAAGGATGAACTTAAAAGAGCACTTAAGGAGTATAAAGGAAGTATTCTTTTAGTTTGCCATGAGCCTGAATTCTACAGAGATGTGGTTACAGATGTTTGGAATTGTGAAGAGTGGACTACAAAGATAGTGTAAAAAAGTTTTGAATATGTATTAGTAAATAGAAAAAGAGCTATGCAGGGTGAGAATTTTGCATAGCTCTTTTAATTACAAAGCGAATATACTCTTAAACTCCTCTATTAACCCATCTAGTAAATATTGTAGCTTTTCTAAACCATAATAGATTAATTACTAAAAGTAGAGCACTGCCAGCTAAAACTTGCAGAGGGTATGTCCACAAACTTTGGGCAGGTATTATTGCTGGTAACAAAGAAAGAGCGGCGGCAGGTGGTAATGAAAATCTTAAAAGGTGAAAAATAAGTAAAACACAACTCACAGATAAACAAGCTGAAAGCCAAATAGGTAAATGTAATAAGTCACAGATAAGGTATAACCACATTACGCCTAAAAAAGCTGATAGCACTGGTAATATAAATACTAGTAACCTATTATTCTTTAGTTTACTGTTAGGACTACATAGTTCAACAAAAGCAACAATTAAAGGTGGTGCTATGATGTACTTGCAGTTAAAATATAAAGACACTGTTAAAACCAGTAAAACACTTATAAGTAACTTAGCCCAATGCACTAATTCTTCGGTGTCAAGCTTGGCTTTTTTTTCTTTTTTGATTTTTTTATTTAAATCTGAACTTGTATTTTTAGAGTAAAAGCTAATTATTAGCTTATTACCCAGGGCAATTATCCCTGTAAGTACACATACAGATAAAGGGTAGTACCAACTTTCACTGTGTAAGAGAATTGGAAGAATTGATGCTGATAAAGCGGGATATATTTCTGAACCAATGAGCTTTAATTGTAAAAACACAAGTATAAAAGCAACTGCCACCATAAAAATAGTTGGAGACGGCAAAAATTTATTTATTAATATTCCAGTTAAAGCGCCCATAGTAGGTGAAAACCAAAAGTGAAGACTTTTATTTTCAGAAGTTGATTTAGACATAAGCCAAGCACTGATAACAAGTGCAGAAACCTCTGGAAAGATAATTTCTTTTTGACCTATATATACTGAAATCATGCACATAATAATTATCAATAATATGGCTAAAGGTATAAATTTCTTTTTCATATAAACACTCCTATAATGTAATAAATATATTGTCTTATTAAATAATTCGACAAAATTCACATAAACCAATGTACTTAAATAACATATATCTATTGTTTTGAGTTGTCAAGGAAGGTGCACTTAAGTATATTAAGAAGCTTCATATGTTTTTTATAATACTAAAATATAGTTTTATGGGTAAGCTAACTTTAGTAAACAATAGTACAAAGGAGAAATTAAATGAAGCAAGTTATTTACAAGTATTTAGTATATATTATTTATTTTTTAGGCATAGGAATGACTTCAAGTGGCATTGTACTTATGCCATTTAACATTATAAGATACTCAATAATATTAAGTATTGGATTGGGACTATTTTTAATCGGCTCAGTTTTTAATGAAGTCGTGATAAATAAACAGCATTTATCATTAGTAGAAACTATAAAATTGGTTATTCTTTCTCTTACTTTAGCAATGGGTATAGGAATGATAAGTGGTGGAATAGTTCATTTTAAGGAAAGTCCAAGATATGTCATGTATCTTATACCTCTAGGAATTGTGATTTCTTTTATTAGTTTTACTTTTAAAAATAAATTTGAACTTACAAAGAAAGAGAATCTGACAATGTTTTTAGGAATAATAATATTAGCATTTATAGCTTACATTATTTTAAGAATGTTTGTGATGAATACAACTATGAACATGACTCCTGGAGGAGATATATTTAAGAATGGTCATGGTCACTAACTAGTTTGTAATATTAACATGTATACGTAATACTTTTCTAATAAATTGCTAGGGAAATTAAGTATAAGTATACAGTTAGAGGAAATACATTATAAAGGGGCATATTATAATGAATACTTTAAAATATAGTAAGTCTTCTAAGAGAAGAACTATAGCATTTCTTGGTTTATTAGGAACAAGTCAATTACATTTAAGAAATCCTTATATAATTGCTTTTTGGTCGGCAGCTTTTCCAGGGATGGGGCATTTATTGCTATCAAAATATTTGAGGGGATTTTTTTTATTTACATGGGAAGTAGTAGTAAATTATAAAGCTCATGTTAACTTATTGATATTATATTCATTCTTGGGGGAATTTGAAAAAGCAAAGCAGGTTGTTAATATTCAGTGGCTCTCCTTCTATATTCCTGCATATCTTTTTGCGGTATGGGATAGTTATCGAACAACAATAGATTTAAATCATGCGTATATATTAGCGGCAAGAGAAGATGCAGAGATTAAGCCCTTTAAAATAAGTACTATGGGAATTAATTATTTGGATAAAAGAGAACCATGGGTTGCAGCGATTTGGTCATTGCTGGTTCCTGGTGGAGGTCAATTATATTTACATAGACTTATTACTGCATTCTTTATACTTACTTGGTGGATTGTGATATGTTTAAATGCTAAATTTCTGCCATCAATGCATTATACTTTATTGGGAGATTTTCAAAGAGCAAAATCAATTTTAGATATGCAGTGGGCATTGAACATTCCTTCAGTTTATTTTTTTGCTATGTATGATGCTTACACAAATACAGTTGAGAATAACAAATTATTTGATTGGGAACAATCCAAATTCTTTAATAAAGAGTACCAAAATTCAAACTTTATAATGCCACTAAAAAAACATGTAGGAGGTGATAAAATGTATGTGATTTCTACTTTTGAACATTCAATATATTTAGAGTTAGCTATTACAGAGATTCAGAAGAAAGGAGTTAAGAAAGAAAATATTATGGCAATCCCTTTAGATAAAAGAGAAGAACAAATAAATTTATTTGATTCTATTCACAGTTCTGACGGATTAAGTTTATTTGATTTACCTGCCATTCTTGCAGTTATAGGTGGAATATTTGGAGGAGTATATGGTTTTGTCTTAAAGTGGGGACCTTTAATATGGGGCTTAATTGGTATATTAATTTGTTTTGCAATTGGTTTTATTATTAAATTGATGATAGTGAAAAAGTATAGTGGTAGGCAAAATAATAAACGAGCAGAAGAGGTTGTTGTTATAATAGAATGCATTGAGAATCAATTGGAAACAGTGAGAAATATATTATGGAATAATAATGCCCTTGGAGTTAGAAAATTAGATATAAATAATAGTAAAATAAACTAGTAGTTTTTAAAATAGTTAATAAACAGCTGGAGGAACTGATGAACAAGGAATATATAATTTATATTTTTGAATCAATACTAATTATATTTTTGTTATTTCGTTTTATTCCTAAAGATAAAATTCGTGAAGCACATGTGGCATATTTATTTAAGTTAGTAATAACATGGTTAGTTGGATTAATAGTAGCGGAATATAGGCTTATTGAATATCCTGTTAGAATGTTTCCTTATGCAACTAAAGCAAATTTTTTATTTGAGTTTTTCCTATATCCTTCTATCTGTACATTATTCATAGTAAATTATCCTGAAAAGAAAAATATTTTTAGTAAATTTATGTATTATTTTTATTACTGTAGTTCATTAACAATTTTTGAAATATTTCAAGAAAGATATACGAAGGTTCTAACGTATATACATTGGACTTGGTATATAACGTGGATTACATTTTTTATTACGTTTTTTTTAGCGCAAAAATATAATAAGTGGTTTTTTAGTAAAGTTAAAATAGTTAAAAAATAATAATTTATATAAAAAATATTGACAACCACAATTTAATTGTGTAAAATTTAATTGTGGTGAAGATGAATTGAAAATATAATAAGTTAAAGATATAAAAATTATGATTTGAAATTAAGGAGGAAGTTTATTATGGAAATTAAAGCTGTTAAATTATATGAGGGTGGTTTCATGACACAAGATTTCGCTTTTGGAGGTACTTTAGATAAAGCACAGTTGGATGAAGCAAAAATATATGAGTCAAGTCTTCAAAATTATGTTATTGATACAGGAAATGAAGTTATATTAATAGATACAGGAGTTCCGTCTGAAGTACCTGATGCACCAGCAAAAGAAGGACAAAAGATATACCAAGGACATAAGATAGAAGATTATTTGTCGGCATTAAATTCTCTTGGATATAAGAAAGAACAAGTTACTAAAATATTATTAACTCATAAGCACCCAGATCATTCTGGTGAGTTAAGAAGTTTTCCAAATGCAAAAATTTATCTTTCACAAAAAGAAGCAGCTGCATTAAAGCTTGATGGTGAAAATATTGTAAGGGCAGAATTCAAAGATGGTCCGTATCATAATTTTGATAAAAGTGAAAAAATAACAGAGGGAGTGTACTTTATTCCAGCACCGGGACATACTACTGGAAACTCTATTGTAATTGTAGAAAAGGATGGCATATTCTATATGATACATGGAGATGTAACTTATACTGATGCTGCACTTATAGAAAATCAATTATCTGTTGTGTTTGAAGATAAGGAAGCTGCAAAAGAAACTCTCAAAAGTGTAAGGGGATTTATAAAAAATAATCCAACTGTATATCTTTCAACACATACACCAGAAGCACTTAAGCACTTAGATGGAAAAGAAATTATGAAGCTATAATACAAATTTCCCACATAGATTTATCGAATTTATGTGGGAAATTTGTATTTTTTGTTATATAGTATATTTAAAGATATTTAGAGGAGGAGTTGCCATTGGTATTTAAAGGTTTGTTAGGAGGTATAGATACTTAAAATTGATTTTATTGGAGGAAATTTAACAATGAATGATGAACTATTTAATAGAAATGGCAGCGTAGAAGGAGAAAGATTAAGGCTAGTACCACTAAATACACAACAACTTAAATTATCTTTAGAAGACTACATGAAATTTCAGAAATCTTTAGAATTAAAGGTAGGTTACAATGTTTTAGATGGAGAAATGCAATATGCTATGAAGATAAGATTAAAGAAAGTATTAGAAGACCCTGAAAATTGGTTGTGGTTAACAAATTGGGCTATAGTACTTAAAGAGCAAAAGGAAATAGTTGGTTTTATAATGCTTAAGGGATATCCTAATAAGCTAGGTGAAGTAATTATGGGATATGGTATAAATGAAGGACATAGAAAAAATGGATATGCCACTGAAGCTGTAAAGGTAATGAAACGATGGATTTTTAAGGATCCTAAAACACTTTGTATTGTTGCAGATACAGAAAAAGATAATATATTATCTCATAAGGTTTTAATAAATGCAGGTGCAGTTAAGTATAAGGAAAATGATGAAATAGTATGGTGGAAAATAGAAAAAAATTAAAATAGATAATTAAGGTGTATGACTTATTTTGGGATTTTTGCAAAATAAGCTGACGCCTTTTTTATTTAACTTTTTTTCAAGTAGAATAACAATAAATACTGCAAGTTACATATAGTAGTTAAAAATGTATTTAAAATCAATTAAAAGATAATAATTGATTTTATTCCATAAAAAGGTTGACAATAAAATGAAATAAGATTAGAATTATATCGAATAATCAGATAATTTCAAAATAAAGGAAGTTGATATTATGGCACATTACAGAAAAAAAGCAATAACTTTTTTTGTTAGTAACACATGTAATTTAGCATGTACGTATTGTTATATTCCAAAACGTGAAATAATAAAAGGTTCTATTGATATTGAATTTGCAAGAGCAGGATTAAAAGAATTTTTTGAGACAACAGGAATATATGCAATTAGATTTTTTAGCTCAGGTGAAGCTACAGTTCAGTTTGATAAAATGAAGGAAATTTTACAAGAAGCACGAAAATTAGCAAATGGAAATAAAGTACAAGTTGAACTGCAAACTAATGGATTTTTCAATGATGAAGTAGCTGATTGGGTGGATAAAAATGTAGATATTTTATGGATATCTTTTGATGGACCAGCAGAAATTAATGATTGTCAAAGACCAACAGTAGGAAATAAGCCTTCTAGTGAAATTGTACTAAAAAATATAAAAAGATTTGTTAATAATCCCAAAATGCAGTTTGGGGTAAGAGCAACAATTTTACCACAAAATTTTGATAAACAAGTGGAATTGATAGAATATTTTAAGGAACTAAGAATAAAATGGGTTTGTGGTGCACCAACTTATAGTTCACCTGTTAATGAGAAGGTACATATACCAACTCTTTTAAATTTTGCCAAAGGTTTTGTACCAGCTTTTTATAGAGCACAAGAATTAGGTATGTTCTATCAAACTCATCTTATGTATAACTTTGATGAAGAAGTAACGTGCAATTGTCGTTCATGTACTACACCTATTACACCTGAGCTTACTACAGATGGATATGTATCTTGTTGTGATTGGGGATCATTTGGTCCTGAACATCTTCCAGGTACATTACAACAATGTATTTATGGAAAATGGGATAAAGAAAATAAGAAAATAATATATTTTGAAGACAAAGTTAAGCGTATTCAAGATAGAAATGTAGATGTATTAGGACAAGGGGATTGCAAGGGATGTGAATACCTTAAAAATTGTGCAGGGGGTTGTATTGGTAAAGTTATGTCTGTATCAGGTGATCTGCACAAAAAAGATCCTAATTGGTGTCAGGCAGTGCATTACCTTGGACAACATATAAAAAGAAATACAGGACTTTATCCAGTTCGTCATTCTTAATATTTATTAAAATATGATAGTAAAAGTGTATTATAATTCTAAAGTATGTCATTACTGCTGTGTTTTTTGCAATAATTTATAGTATATGTACATCTAGAATATACATTAATAGAAACAGTAATACTATATAAATGATATGATATTTTTTATATAGTGTTACTGTTTTTTTATATATGAAATGGAAAGTTAACTTGACATAGGAATTGCAAAATGATACATTATAAATGGAAAGTAAACTTAACATAAAGTGTATTTTATAATGGGAGGTAATTGTGAAAAATAGATTAGAAGAAATACGAAAAAGACATGACATAAAGCAAGAAGAATTGGCAGTAGCACTTGAAGTATCAAGACAAACAATAGGCTCTCTAGAAAATGGTAGATATAATCCATCCATAATATTGGCGTTTAAAATTGCAAGATATTTTAATATGAGTATTGAAGAAATATTTATTTACGAGGAGGAGAAAAAATGAAAAAGGGTAAGTACTATATAACTACAATAATTGGATTACTTTTAATAATTATAGGTTTGTATTTTACTAAATCACAAGTTGGTTTAGAAGGAATAGTTAAAGCTTTATTATACATTTGCATAGGGGTTGGTTGTGGTGTTTTTGGTCAAGGTATGGGGAAAATAGTAAGTGAAAAGGCAGTTGAAAATCATCCAGACATAAAAAAGCAAATAGAAATTGATACAAAGGACGAGCGCAACACAGCTATTATGAATAAAGCAAAAGCAAAAGCTTATGATATGATGATATTTATATTTGGTGCTGTAATGTTTGCATTGGCGCTTATGGGAACTGATTTAATGATAGTTATGATATTAGCTATTGCATACATTTTTGTTGTTTTATATGGAGCTTTTTGTCGATGCAAATACGATAAAGAGATGTAGGGAACTATTAAAAAGAATACAGATTTAGAGCCAGTTAAAGTAGAGTAATCAAATTAACTGGCTTATTTTGATATAATATGTGAATTTGATTATATATTGAAAAATTGGTAACATTAATTGGTAAAGGGGGGGAAACAATGCTTCAGTATATTATAGTATGTCCATTAGCTTTTCTAGCAGGTTTTGTAGATTCAATTGCAGGAGGAGGGGGACTCATATCGATCCCAGCATACATCTTTGCAGGTATTCCTATTCATTTTGCTATTGGGACAAACAAAATGAGTTCGTGCATGGGAACAATTATATCTACATATCGCTATGCAAAGGATGGATATATAAAATTAAAACTAGGACTTCTAAGTGCAATTTGTGCATTGATAGGTTCGCCAATAGGAGCTACATTATCTTTAAAAATTAGCGACCGATATTTTAAAATATTAATGTTAATTATTTTACCTATTACTGCATTTTATGTTTTGAATAGGCGTAGTCTTAAGGATAATAAGGAAATCTCAATAAATTATAAGACTTATGGTATATGTATGATAATCGCATTTATTCTAGGTATATATGATGGCTTTTATGGACCAGGGACAGGTACATTCTTGATATTGCTTTTAACAGGAGTTGCTAAGCTAAGTTTAAATACATCAGCAGGAACAACAAAAGCTATTAATTTAGCTTCAAATATAGCAGGCTTAATAACATTTATAATAAGTGGGAAAGTACTTCTAGTTTTAGGGATAACAGCAGGAATATTTAGTATATTAGGAAATTACATTGGAGCTGGATATTTTACTAAAAGTGGAGTCAAAATTGTACGACCTGTTATTATGATTGTGGTAGCAGTTTTTTTTGTTAAAATACTACTTGAGTTATTTTAGAATATTTATTGCCATATTATAAAGGTTAAAAATAACACCTATATAATATGGCATTTTTATAAAATATTATAGAAGAAATAAAGGGGTTTTATCATAAAAATAGAATAAATTAGAAATAAAGTTTTATTAAGGTAATAAGTATTAAAAAAATAATCACAAAGGGGGGATAAAATATGTTATCAATAAAGAAAAAATTGCTTTTAATTTCTACTATAGTTACAATGTGCTGTTTTACAGTAGGTTTAACTCAAGCTGTTAGAGCAAGTACTGTTCAGGTTACTGTGACCTCAAAGGATGGGAGTAATGCAACTGTAATGCCTAGTATTAATATGAAGGATACTCAAATAAGTACAGGTGATAATTACATACAGGTATTTCCTCAAGAAAAACGTCAACAAATGCTTGGGATAGGTGGTGCTGTAACAGAATCAGCAGCATATAGCATAAGTACAATGCCTATAGACATTCAAAAGAAAATATATGATGCATATTTTTCAGATACTGGTTCCAACTATTCAGTAATACGTATGCCTATTGGATCTTGTGATTTTACATTAAGTGGATATTCCTATGACGATGGTGATGCTGATACTAATTTGAATAATTTTAGTATAGATAAAGATAAAAAATACTTGATTCCAGCAGTTAAGAGAGCTCTTAGTTATAATAGTAATCTTAAAGTATTTTCTGCACCTTGGGCTCCACCAGCATGGATGAAAAATAGTGGAGTAAGAGCAGGTAAAGGTCCAGCACTTCCTATAATAGGTGATGGTATATTTAAAAATTGTGAGATAAAGCCTGAATATTATCAAAGCTATGCTAACTACCTTAGCAAATATATTGAAGCATACAAAAATTTGGGTATAAAGGTATGGGCTTTATCAGTACAAAATGAAGCTGAAAATGCAGCGCCTTGGGAAGCGGCTACTTATACACCCGAACAGATGGCTAACTTTGTTGGAAACTATCTAGGTCCTACATTTAATAGGAAAGGCATCAATTCAAAAATATTAATTTGGGATTGGGATAAGGGAAATGACCCAGTACATCGAGATGGCTTTATAAATTTCAATACTAAGGTATTATCAGATCCTAATGCTGCAAAATATATATATGGAACTGCCTTTCATTGGTATGCAGGGGATCTTTGGCATGAAATAACAGGAAAGCCAATGTGGTCAACGGATTTTTATAGTTTAAGTACAGTTAAAAATAAATTTCCACAAAACCATCTTCTTGCAACTGAAGGGTGTGAGGAGAATGGACCTTGGCTTAATTCTTGGGAACCCGCAGCAAGATATATTTATGATATGATTAACGATTTCGAAAATAACACTGAAACCTGGATAGATTGGAATATAGTATTAAGAAGTGATGGGGGACCAACTCATGATGTTAAGAATTTATGTCATGCGCCAATAATGGTCAATTCACAAACAAATGAGGTTAACTTCAATCCATCTTATTATGTATTAAAGCAATTTAGTCAAAATGTACGTCCGGGGTCTTATAATATTGAGACAACAGCAAGTTTGCCTAAGGTAGCTGGTACAAGTGGAATATTTAAAACAGCATTTATAAATCCATCGGATAATACGGTATCTTTATTTGTAGGAAACACATCTGATAAGGATCAAACTATAAAGATTGTTGAGGGTAGTCAAGGGTTTGTAGTAAATATTAAGGCAAATTCTTTAATGACATTTAAATATAGCTTAAGTGGGATTTAGTATTTAAATTTATTTATGAAAAGTGAGTATATAGCACAGTATAATATTGACACAGCATTTATTGACAAAAAAATACTTTAAAGGTATTATTATATATGATTAGCTGTAATTTAATAGTAATATTAAGAAAAATTTAAAAAGTAGTTAGATTGAGTTTATTTATATAGGTAAGAGTGAATGTACGAATTATATATTTTAATATAGTTGAAAGTTATACATTAATGAAGATACAATGTCATATAAATTATAAAAAATTCATAATACATTAAAAATATACATGGAGGTGTGTGATGAAATTAATATTTGAAAGTGATACTTTTTCATTTGAGTTAATAAGAACAATGGGATATGCGGTATGCAAGGGAGCTGATATAGGAGAGTGTATTAATACTGCCTATAGAATAAAAGATAATGATTTTCAAAGTTGGTATAGTGAATGGTTTAAAACCGCAGAACGTACACAACAAATTGCTAACAAGTGTTCTCAGAAGGGAAATAGAGTAAGCTCTAGTGAAGCTTATCTTCGTGCTTCAAATTATTATAGAACTGCAGAACTTTTTTGCCGTGAAGATAGTAATGAGGCAAAAGGTGAGGAGTGCTATACTAAAGGTCGTGAGAACTTTATTAAAGCTGTAAATTCATCTGAACTAACATTAGAGCAAGTAAAAATACCTTATGAAAACACGACTTTACCAGGTTACTTTTTTAAAGTTGATAATTCGGGTAAGAGTAGACCAACGTTAATAGCCATGACAGGATATGATGGAACAGCAGAAGAACTATATTTTATCATCGGGCATGCAGCTATTAATAGAGGATATAATGTGTTAGCATTTGAGGGTCCAGGACAAGGTGCTGCTTTACGTTTTCAAAAACTTTATTTTAGACACGATTGGGAAAATGTTGTTACACCTGTTGTAGATTATTTATTAAGCAGAACTGACGTTGATTCAAAGAAAATTGCAATTGCAGGATTTAGTTTAGGGGGATATCTTGCCCCAAGAGCAGTTGCATTCGAACATAGAATTTCTGCATGTATTGCAAATAGTGGTATTTTAAGTTTTTTAGAGGGAGTATTAAAAGAACAGGCTAATTCTGAGTATATACAAAATGAACTCAAAAAAGAAGATTCTGTTGAAATAAATGCTGCTATAAAAAAACGTATGGAAACAAATACTTCATTAAGATGGGCGATACGTAGTGGATTTTTAAATTTCAATGTTAATACTCCTCATAAATTGTTAAAAGAATATAACAAATTTACTCTTAAGGGGATTACAGACAAAATAAATTGTCCAACTTTAATCTGCGACTCTGATGAAGAGCATTTTTTTAGTGATCAATCCAAAAAGTTATTTGATCTTTTAAAATGTGATAAAGAATTTATTGTTTTTACAGAAGATGAAGGTGCAGGATTACATTGTCAAGCAGGTGCACAATCCCTTTCTAACCAAAGAATTTTTGACTGGCTTGATAAAATATTAGATGTTTAATATAGAATTTGATTTTATTGATGAGTAATTGTAAAATACTATTCACAGTATTAAGGTGCCAATAAATTTTTATATAGTAAGTCCTCATTGTTTAGAATAGACAATGAGGACTTTTTTAATAGAATAATTCATATTAAAAGCAAAATATATTAAATTAAATAATACAAGAGTGCTAGGAATTAGAGGCTGTATATTCCAAGAAAAATGAATAAAAAAGAAATAAATTGTACAAGGATGCGGTATTTATAGTTTTTTTATATTAGAATCAAAAAAATGTTGACACTACCAATAAAAGGTTATAAAATTAAATTATGAATAATAATAAAATTAAAGTAAAAGATGTATTTTTACAAAAAAATTAATAATACTTAGTATATTACATATAAAACGGAAAACATGTTAGAAAAACAAAGATAATTGTTACATATAGTTTTGCTAGGATTTTGCAAAAAAATGTTTTGATATAGGTTATTTTGCAATAAATAAACAGCAAATGACAAATAATATTAGATAATAAAATGGCATTTTATTATTAAGCTTTTGAATAAATTTATTTTACATAATTTTAATAAGTTAGAAAATATGAAAGTGTGGAGATTATATGTTGCAAATAATTGAGGATGATTGGTTTCTAAAAAAAACATTAGGTGATACGAAAAATTCTAAGGTGAGACTTTTCTTATTTCCTCCAGCAGGTGGTGATATTTCAACATATTTTTCATGGGAAAAGAGTTTTCCAATATATACCGAAACATGCTTTTTAAAATTACCAGGAAGAGGTAAAAGGATTGATGAACCATTAATTTCTAATATTGATATTATAGTTGATAATATTATAGATGAGATGAAAAATATGCAGGATGTTCCCTTCTTATTTTTTGGACATAGTATGGGAGCTTTGATAGCTTACGAAACAGCACTTAGATGCTATAAAATGAAATTAAAACTTCCTGAAAAACTAATAGTATCTGGAATGAAGGCACCGGATATACTAAGCGATATTAATAAGAAAAGAAATCATATTAAGTTGCATAATTTGGACACTGAGCAATTAAGAAATACTATTCTAAATTTAGGTGGTATGCCAGATATTTTTAAAGAAAACGAAGAATTTTTGGATATTTTAATTCCTATTTTTAGAAATGATTTAAAACTTTGTGAGACATATGAGAAAGATGGTAATACAAAATTACCGATTGATATTGACATATTAGGCGGAGATAGAGATGCGCTTTCATCAATAGAAGAATTGGAAGGTTGGAGGAAATGTTCTTTGAATAACGTTAAGACTAAATATTTCAAAGGAGGACATTTTTATTTTTGCGATAACATGGAAGAATTTATAAAATTTATTTCTGAATCTATAGGTAATGTAAAAGATAATTATAAAAAAAAGGCTATTAGTGTATAATCTTGTTTCTATATAAATAAAACTGGAGGGAAAAAGGTGAAAATATTAGTTACTGTAAAACAAATTATTAACCGTGATAACGGTGATAGTGAGTTAAACGCAAATGATTTAAATGCAGTTGAATTAGCACTTAGTATAAAAGATGAACTTAAGGATTGCAAGGTTTCTGTAATAAGCATGGGAGCAATGCAAGTGCAGAAAGTTATTCGTAGTTACTTAGCACTAGGAGCTGATGAAGGGATAATAGTAACCGATAGACAATTTGAAGGGGCAGATACATTGGCAACTAGTGAAACCATTAGTAAAGCAGTAAATTATAAAAATGGCTATGATCTGATTATTTGTGGAACTCACTCATCAGATGCAGGAACAGGACAAGTTGGTCCTGAATTAGCAGAGAAGCTAAATTGGCCTCAAATTACTAATGTAAAGGAACTTGTTGAAATTAATGAAGAATTTATATCATGCAAAAGAAAGGTAGAAGACTGTTTTATTACAGAACAAGTAAAGTTGCCAGCAGTTATAACTGTTTTAGAAGGTATAAATGAGCCAAGAACAAAAACTCTTAGAGGTGTAATGATGGCAACAAAAAAAGAAATACAAGTTTTAACTAATAGCGAATTAATGATTCCTGAAAACAGATGTGGAATTGCAGGATCAGCTACTAAGGTAAACAAAGTTGAAAATGAAAAAGTGGCTACTAAAGGCAATTTTGTTTCTATAGATGAAGAAAATATTAATCAAGCATATGAGTGCATACTGGGCTAGGGGGATAAAGATGGATAAATCATTTTGCTCAAAAAGTGTATTAGTTATAGCAGATGTTTGGTCAAAACAATCTGAAAATTCTGTTGCAAGACTTGTATCTAAAGCTAACCAGTTATCAGAAAAACTGAATACTGTAGTTAATGTTTGTATGTTTGGAGTTGAAATTGATGATAGTATACAAATGATTAAAGCATACGGCGTTAAAAATATATTTTATAAAAAATTCGGGGATACGTCTCAAATAACAGATGAAAAGCTTACTAATCTATCATATGAACTTATAAAAAAGATAGAACCTCAAATAGTTTTATATCCAATAACTGTTCGTATGAAATCTATTTCTGCAAGATTAGCAGCAAGATTAGAAACTGGTCTTACAGCAGATTGTATAGATTTTTCAATAGATAGTGAAACAAATTTGTTATTGCAAAAAAGACCAGCCTTTGAGGATAGTGTGATTGCAACTATTACTTGTCCTGATAAACTACCACAGATGGCTACAGCCAATCCCTTGAGTTTTGAATTAAAAGAAAAAACTATAGATGAAATAGAAGTTGTTAATATTGACGATTTCTCTTTTAAAACAAAAGATAAAGTATCTGTCCTAGAGATAGAAAAAATTGGAGAAGAGACAATAGATGAAGAAGGAAAATCGAAAATTGTAGTTGGTATTGGAAGAGGAGTTAATAAAGATGATCTACAACAAATAAAACTACTTGTTAAGAAGCTTAATGCAAGGTTAGTTGCATCACGTGCTGTTGTGGATAATGGATTACTAGATTATAAATACCAAATTGGATTATCAGGGAAAGAAATTACATGTGAAACTTATATTGCATTTGGTATTTCTGGTATGATGCAGCATATGTCAGGATTAAAATCCTATAAAAATTTAATAGCTGTTAATACTGACGAGAGTGCTCGAATTATGTCTTTTGCTAATTATGGAATTTGTGATACTACTGAGAATGTAGTAAAACATATGCTTAACTATTTAGAAAATAGAAATTAGGAGAATGAATATGGATAATAATATATCTTATGAAGAGTTTGAAAATTGTATTAAATTCTACTTGGATTGTGATGACGACCAAATAAATAAGGATACAAATTTATTGAAAGACTTGGGTATTGATTCACTAAGTATGTTTAGTGTTATGCTCAAAGTTGAAAGAAAATTTAATTTAAAGGGTAAAGTTAAGGTGAATAAAAAGTTATATGGTGCAACAATGGGAGACATGTACAATGAAATTATAAGACAATTAAAAAATGATTAGTAGTTTTTAGAAGTAGTGTATCTAAATATACAGTTATAAAAAGTTAGGAGATGTTAATTAATATGAGTATATCAATTGCAGGAATTGGGTATTGTATACCAGAAGGAACACTGGACAATAAAGCTATAATTAGCAGATATATTGATAAATTAAGTAAAAATCTTAATAAAGAGGATAAAGATTTTTTAGAGTATAGTATTGAAAGAAAACTTGATTTTCTTCAAATTAAAAGCAGGCATTATTGTAAAGATTATAAGAAAGAAAATTCAGTTACATTAGCAGTAGATGCTGCAAAAAATGCAATAAAAAAGTCAAATGTACCTTTAGAAGATATTGATCTTATTATTTGTACTGGAGTTACTAATCCGTTTAAAGAGCCTAGCTTTGCCACTGTAATAGCTCATATGATAGGCTTAAAAAAAGGAAATGCTTTTGATATTTCAGATACTTGTAATGGTTTTATGAAATCATTAGAGTTAACTGATTTGTATATAAATAACAATTTAGCTAAAAACGTATTGGTAGTAGCTTGTGAAAGTGGAATTGAAGTACTAGATAATAAGAGTGCAATACTAGAAATTGAAAATATTGACGAGGCAGATTATAAAGTAAGCAGTCTTTTTGCAGGTACAAGTGCAGTTGCAGCAGTTTATACAAAGCCTGTAAGTAGCAAAAAGGTATTATTTTATGAGGAATTTAGAAGTTTCGACGAATGGGATAGTTCAGTTTCAATGTCTCCAAAAGCTGATATACCTCCGTTTTCTAAAATGTCTAAAACTTCAAGTGTATTTTGGAGTGATGGAAGAAAAATAGCATCAAAAATAATATCTGACATGCCTAATTATATAGAAAGTGTTTTGAAAAAACATAATATAGATAAAAAAAATATAAAGTATGTATTTAGTCATCAATTAGGAAGAAATGTTACATATTCTGTACTAGATTCACTTGGTTTAGATAAAGATAAAATGTTCCCAATTAATACGTTTACTGAATATGGAAATATGGGAAGCTGTAATATACCAATTGGAATAGAATTTGCAAACGAAGAGGGATTACTTAAACCTGGAGATGAGTTTTTATTATTAAGTAGTGCATGTGGTCTTACATTTTCAGTTTCATATATAGTGTGGTAAATATGTTATTTTATTATAAAAAAGAGTATTTGGGGTGGAAAATTTGAATATTAAGTTGAGCGAAGAGCAGCAAGTATTATGTGATGCAATAAAGGATACTTGTGAAAAGTATTTGAATAAGGACGTTTTTGAAGAAGATGAAAAGGAAGTTTTTAATAGGCAAAAGTGGTCTAAGTTAGGTGAACTAGGTATATTTTCATTGCCATTTGAAGAAGAATTGGGTGGATTAAATGTAGATGCTGTAACAACTACTTTAGCTATATATACTTTAGCTAGATATTGTAAAGATGAAGGATTAGTTTTTTCTGTAGTTGCTCAATTATCAGCTACTCAAATTCCATTATGGATACATGGTACAGAAGAGCAGAAGAAAAAATATTTGATGCCAATTATAACGGGTGAAAAAATAGGTGCAAGTGTTATTTCTGAGCCTGAGGCAGGTTCTGATGCATCAGGTATGGAAGCTAAAATTAGAAAAACTGATAAAACGTTTATATTAGATGGAACTAAGACCTTTGCAACATTATCACCAGTTTCAGATATATTACTTGTATATGCAAAGCATCCTAATGGTATTAAGATGTTAGACATTTCTGCTCTTATTATGGAAAAAGGTGAATATGAGATTGGACAAGTATTCCAAAAATCAGGTCTTAGAACAAGCCCAATGGGAGAAGTGGTGCTTAGTAATTCTGAAATACCATTAGATAGACTAGTAGGATCAGAAAGAAGAGCGATGAGCATTTTTATGGATGCTATGATGTGGGAAAAGTTGCTTATGGGGGCATACCATGTAGGTGCTATGGAACAACAGTATTATGATGTATATAACTATGCGAAGCAAAGAGAGCAGTTTGGTAAACCAATAATTGAGTTCGAGAATATTTATAATATGCTCGTAAATATGAGAATGCGTGTTGAAACAGGTAAATTAATGATGTTTGATGTTTCTAAAGGATTTGGTAAAAACCAAGGTGATAAATATGGAGCAGCAATGCTTAAGCTTCATACAGCAGAATCAAAATTAAAAAACAGTTTAGAAGCTGCTGAGATTATGGGAACTTATGGATTCTTGAAAGAAAGTAATGTTGAGAAGCAAGTAAGAGATTCATTAGCATCAGGTATATATTCAGGAACAAATCAAATGCAAAGAAGAATTTTGTATAACAAATTAGGTGATTAAAATGAGTAAATATTTATTACAAGATTATTTAATTAATTCGGCTAACATGTATCCAGATAGAGTAGCCATTAAGTATAAGGAAAAAGAAGTAACATATAAGCAATTAATGTATAACAGTTTATGTGTAGCAAATATGTTGAAAACATTAAAAGTTTCAGACTGTGAACCTGTAGGAATATACATGGAAAAATCAGATTTAACTATTGCTGCTATGCAAGGTATATTAATAAGAAAAAGTAACTATGTCATGTTAGATAGTGTTACTTCTCCAGTAAAAAGAATCATCGATATAATAAAGCATAGTGGAGTTAAATATATAATATCTAATGTTAGGCAATTACAAAAAATAACTAGTGATACTAAATGTGATAAAGAGTATCTAAAAAATATTGTTATTATAAGTACCGATGCAGGCTATGAGGAGTATGAAAAGTATTTTGAAAATATTATTCCACTTAGTTTTTGTGGAGAAGTTTATTTGAAAGATGTAGAAAAAAGAGCAATAAATCAAGATACAGCCTATGTACTATATACATCAGGTTCAACAGGTATACCTAAAGGAGTAGTTTTAAGCCATCTAAATGCAATTACATTTGTTGATTGGTGTGTAGATTATTTTAAGCCTACAGTGGAAGATAGATTCATAAGTGAAGCACCATTTCATTTTGACTTATCTGTTTTTGATATTTATGTTCCGCTTGCAATTGGTGCTACATTAGTTATTGTTGATGAAATAGTACAAAGAAACCCACTCCAGTTAATTAAGTATTTACAAGAAGAAAAGATAACATTTATATATTCTGTTCCTTCACTATGGATAGCATTTATTAAATATGGAAAAATTAAGAAGGGTGATTTCCCAGATTTAAAAAGTATCTTATTTGCAGGAGAAGTATTTCCACCAAAATATTTGAAAACAGCTATGGAATATGTTCCTAATGCGGGATTCTATAATTTGTATGGACTTATTGAAACTAATGTTTTTACGTATTATAAAGTGGAGAGTGCAGATGATATAAAAGATGTACCAGTTCCAATTGGTATAGCATGTGAAAATAGTGAGGCTATCATTATTAGTGATGATGGTAAAGAGGTCACGGAAACTGGTGTTGAGGGTGAGTTATGCGCAAAAGGTTCCATTATTATGAAGGGATATCATAATAATGAAGAACTTAATAAAAAGTCATTTATTGTAAGCCCTTGTAAAAGACATGGAGGAGCACTTTTATTTAAAACAGGCGATATTGTTAAATATAATGAGAAAAAGGAAATCGTTTTTGTTGGTAGAAGCGGAAGTATGGTAAAAAGAAATGGTTTTAGAATAGAATTACCAGAAATAGAGATGGCTATATATACTTTCCCTTATGTGGAAGAAGCAGCAGTTGTAGATGTTGAAAATAAAGAAGGAAAGTTATGTATTTGTGCAGGAATATTAGTTAATAAAGCTGATGATATTTCTATTGTAAATCTTAAGCATCATTTAGTTAAAAAGATACCTTCTTATATGGTGCCAGATTATTTTGCTGTTTTTGAATCTTTTAATAGAAGTGTTAATGGTAAGATAGATAGACAATATTTGAAGAAATATTTTATAGATGAAATTAGTAAGGAAGAGGGGAAATAATATGAAAAATGAGAATGAAGAAATACATTATTTATGTCAAAAATATGATGCGTATAATTTTCCATTATATTTCAGCTATCCAGTTGATAGTTATTGGAAAAGAGATAGATTGGACAATGAAAAGTATTTTGAATTAAGTAAAATAGAAGATGCAGATTTATATGTACATTTTCCGTATTGTAAAAAGATTTGTTATTACTGTTGTTGTGACAAGTTATGTACTACTAACCCAGAAGAAATAGATAGTTATTTAGAATATTTTGATAGAGAGCTTGAATTAAAATTTGATAAAACAAAAAAAATTAAAATAACATCTATGCATTGGGGAGGCGGTACTCCAACATATATGTCAAACGATCAGATAAAGCATATGATGACTAGTATAAAAAAATACTTTGAGATTTTACCAGGAGCACATATAAACCTTGAAGCATATCCAGATGAAGAATTAATTACTGATGAAAAAATGCAATTATTATATGATTTAGGGTTCAGAAGTATAAGCTTTGGAATCCAAGATTTTAATGAAAGAGTTCAAAAAGCTATTAATCGTTGGTGTACTCAAGACGTTGCAAGAAGAATTATTGACAAGGTAAAGAATTTTGGATTTGAGGTACATGTTGATTTATGCTATGGATTACCATATCAAGGAATAAGTGAATTTGAAGATACATTAAAAATTATCAAGAGTTTATCTCCAGATAAAGTTGTTATATATGCATATGCACATTACCCATATTTATATCCACTTCAAAAGAATATTCCGTTGATGAGTTTACCGAATTCATATATGAAAATAATGATGATGAATGTAGCAAAAGAAATATTAGAGGATGAATATATTATTTATGGACTAGATACATTTGTAAAAAAAGATGGCAGAATGAAGCATTGGGAAAAGGAAAATGTAGTACGTAATTTTATGGGAGCAAGTTCTAATAAAGATAGTCACTTAATTGGAATTGGTATGAGTGCTATTAGTATGATAGACGGTGTTTATTTTAAAAATCATACAGATATGAAAAAGTATAAGGAAGACTTAGATAATAAAGTAATCCCTACAGAAAAATATCATTTTATGACAGATGAAGATAAGTTGAGACATTATATAATTCAGAAACAGATATTAAGTGATTTTTCTATAAATACAAAGGCTGTAGAGCAATTATTTAATGTAGATTTTAAAGAACATTTTGAAAAAGAACTAGAGATACTAAAAAAACTTCAAGATGAAGGCTTAGTTGAAAATTATGATGGAGAAGAAATAAAGATAACAAAGTATGGTAAATATTTTGTTAGATTAATTGCATATGTTTTTGATGCTTATTATGCAAATAAAGAAAAAATGCTTAAATTATAATAAGTGTAAATCAATCAGCTAAATAATATTAAGGATAAAAGAGAGAGGAAGTAAAGTTATGGAAAAGAAAATTATTGAATTAGTAAAAGAAGTTACACATATTTCAGAGAGCGAATTAGATAGAAATGTTAATATTTTTAATTCAGATATAGTAAGTTCTTTAAGTTTGTTAGAGTTAGTTTCTAAAATTGAGAAAGCATATAATATTGTTATTTTGCCAGAAGAATTAATACCAAATAACTTTGAAACAATTGGTAGTATTATTGATTTTGTACAAAAGAAGGTAGCATAGAATTACATTTCATTGGTAAAGAGGGTTTCCATATTATATAAATTGGGTGATTAAATCTTTTTTATAATATAGCAATTATGCATGAGAGGAGTTGGATTTGATGAATGAATCATTAGTAAGTTATTTATACCAATTAAGATACACAAAGGATAAAGGAATATATTTCATATATGGAGAAAAGGATGAGGAATACTTATCTTATGCTGAATTATATATTAAAGCAAAGAAAATGGCTCAGTATCTAAAGAAAACAACATATAATACCATGGTAATTCAGGTAGAATCATCTAAGGAATTTATATGCTCAATATGGGCTTGCTTGTTTTCAAATAAAGTTGTTATTCCTTTAAAGTATTCAGATAGTACTGAAGACTTTAATGTTATAAATAATATATTAGATATGAGTGAAAATATAGGTGTGATTTTAGATTCAAAGGATAAATTACATAATTATGAAAGTAAAAGAGAAAGAATTATTTGGACAGATTCTCTGCTTAAATATGATTCGGATATAGAATTTGAAATATGTGAGAAATCAAATTGGGAAGATACAATAATGATTCAATTCTCTTCTGGCTCCACAGGAAATCCTAAGGGTATAATAACTAAAAATAAGAATTTAATTTCTAATATAGAATCTATGATAAAGCGATTTAATGTTTCAGGCCGCGATAAAGAAAATGTAAAAAAAGTTTTAGATTGGATTCCTTTAACTCATAATCTAGGATTAATTGTTGGACACTTTATGACATTAATGAGGGGAATAGACGAGTATGTAATACCAACAAAGGTCTTTATAAAGAATCCTATATTACTTCTAGAAAAAATAGATGAGCATAAAATTTCAACAACGCATTGTCCTAATTTTGCATTAGATTTAATATCAAAATATAGCTTGAAGTATAACAAAAAAAACTTAGATTTAAGTTCATTATCAGTTGTATCAGTTGGTTCAGAGTATGTTTCAGCTAAATCATGTCAGAATTTTATAAAATGTATGAGTAGATTTAAAATGCCTCCAACTGCAGTTCAACCAGGATATGGACTTACAGAAGCGACAGTGGTAGTAAGTAATGCAATAGATAGAATTTTTAAAGCAAGATATTTAAATAGAAATAAATTGTCAATAGGAGATAAAATCGAAGAAGTAGATGAAAAGGATATTAAGAGTGTTGCATTTGTAGAAGTAGGAAAAGTAATGGATTGTTGTAGTTTAAAGATTATTGATAATGCAGGAAATGTATTAGGAGATAATTATGTTGGAAAAGTTCTATTAAAAGGCGATTCTATAGTTGATGGTTATTACTTAGGAGATGAAAAAACTAAACCACTTGAAATTGACGATGATGGATGGTTTGATACAGGTGATTTGGGATTTGTAGTCAATGGTTATTTGACAATCATAGGAAGAAGCAAGGATGTAATTATTATCAATGGAAAAAATCTTTATCCGTTAGATTTTGAGTCTGTCATAATAAATAAGTTTGCTGAATTAAAAAGAAAAGTGGTAGTAACAGGGAAACAAGCTTTAAGTAATGGAAAGAATGAAGTATATGCATTTATTTTAGTAGATAAAATTGATGATAAGCTTTATAAGTTAATTGATGAAATTCAATTATTAATCAATGAAAAGTTTCAAATCAAAATTACAAGGATAGTACCTGTATATGAGTTTCCACTTACTAGAAGTGGCAAGATACAAAGATTTAAGTTGGTGGAATTATTACTTAACGGTGTATATGAAAAAAATTTAAAAGAGTTAGCGAAATATAATGAAATAAGAGCTAATAGTAGTATAAAAGTACATAATGAAATAAATGAGAAAGTAGATTTTATATCCAATAAGCTTCTTAAAATAGTAGTAGAACTTTTAGAGAAAGATGATATAAGCATATTTGATAATTTGTTTGATGTAGGGTTTAATTCTGTGCTGTTAATTGAGTTTATGGACAAAATAAACAATGAATTTTGTATAGATATTAAAGTACAAGAGTTAATTAACTGTAAATCGGTGTATGATATTGCTAAAGAAATTTTAAAAAGAAAAGAGAATATTGTTTTTAACCAGGAAGTAAAAAGTTATAACTTTGAAAGTCAGGAAGATGAAGATGATGATATAGCAGTAATAGGTATAGATTTAACAACTGCAGATGCTGAAAATTCAGATGAGTTTTGGAAAAATATGTGCAATGGAAAAGTAAGTGTAAATAATTTATCTGATCAAAGAATTGAGGATTCTATAAAAGCACTTAAGAAAATAGAAATAGAGGTCTCAGAAGAAGATTTTTCAAAAGGAGCTTTTATGGAGGACATAGATAAGTTTGATTGCAGATTTTTTAAGATGATTCCTAAAATTGCGGCGATGATTCATCCGCAACAAAGAATTTTTATGCAGACTGCTTGGAAAGCATTTGAAGATGCTGGGTACACTTTTAATGATTTAAAAGGTTCAAAAACAGGAATTTTTCTTGGACATGCAGCATTACCGTTTGTGAATACATATTATGACTATTCTCGTTTTATTCTAGAGGTAGATAGTGATTCAGCAGCAATGGCTGCACCAGGAAATTTGAATTCAATGATGGCTAGACGTGTTTCACAGTACTTTGGACTAAATGGGCCATGTGTGCTTATTGATACAGCGTGTTCTTCATCATTAGTAGCCATTCATTATGCGTGTACTGCCTTAAGAAATAAAGAGTGTGATATGGCTTTAGTAGGTTCGGTAAAAATAGATTTATTTCCTTTAAAGAACAATAAAATAGGGATAGAATCTCAAGATGGATTTACTAGAACTTTTGATAATAAAGCCTCTGGCACAGGAAAAGGAGAGGGAAGTGCAGCAGTTATTTTAAAACCTTTCAAACAAGCATTAAAGGACAAAGATAATATATACGCAGTTATTAAAGGAAGTGCAGTTAATAATGATGGAAATTCAATTGGTTTAACTGTGCCTAATATGGAAGCACAGGCAGAGGTTTTAAAAACAGCATGGAAATCATCAAAAATAAATCCAGAGCAGCTTTCATTTATTGAAGCACATGGGACAGCAACTAAAATAGGAGATCCAATTGAAATATTAGGTATAACTAATGCGGCTAAAAATTATACAGATAAAAAGCAATTTTGTGCAATAACGTCTGTTAAAACAAATATTGGACATCTTGATCATGCTGCTGGAATATTTGGTTTTATTAAAGCGGTGTTGGCTATTAATCATGGAAAGCTTCCAGCAAGTATGAATTATAGTGTTCCAAATGAGAATATTGATTTTGAAGCTACACCTGTTTATGTAAACACAAAATTACTTGATTTAAATAAGGAAAAAGATTTATATTGTGGGGTAAGCTCATTCGGATTTACAGGAACCAATTGTCACCTTGTATTAAAAGGACATCCTAATAACGTAGGATATTTGAAAGAAGAAAGATGTATTTATAAAATAACAGCAAATAACATTGAAGCACTCGAAAAAATAGTTTTAAAGCAGATCGAATATATAAGGAATACAAATGACAGTTTGATAAATATTTGCTATACGGCAGATGTTTGTAGGAATGATTTGAAATATAGATGTGCTATTATCGTATCTTCAAAGAATGAATTGTTGGATAAGCTTAAGTATATTTTAAGTTATATTGGGAAAGTGGATTGTTCTTCTAAGGAAATCTATTATTCTAACATGCTTAAGGACTTAGAAGAAAAAGAAAATGAAAATGAACTCAATGTTATATGTAAAAAGTACATTCTTGGAGAAAAAGTTGAGTGGAGGAAGCTTTTTGATAAGCTAGATGTTAATAAAGTTCATATGCCAGGATATGTATTTAATAAAAAAAGGTGTTGGATAGAATTATCGTGATATGTTTAATTTAGATCTGGCTAATATTAATAATTTAAGGTTTGAGAATATACGTAAAATTTGTATGTAAGCAGGTATATTAGTATAGTGGTTTATTTTTACAAGTTTTAAGTTAGTTTAAATAAACTATTTTGTAGGCTGGGTCTATAAAAAGGAGAGGTTTTATGCAAGATTCATTAATAAAGTATTTATTTGAACTAAGAAATATAAAAAACAAAGGAATAAATTATATATACGGTGAGAACAAAGAAGAATTTATTTCTTATCATGATTTATATATTAAGAGTAAAACTATGGCACAATATTTAAAAAAAATACCATTCGATAAAATAGTATTGCAAATTCAGGAAACTAGAGAATTTATTTATTCAGTTTGGGCATGTCTTTTTGCAAACAAGGTTATCATACCGATTAAATTTAGTGAAAGCAAAGAACAAGCTAATGTGGTATATAATATTTTAAATATGAGTGAGAAAAATGGAGTAATTCTCGATAAAGAAAATGATTTGTTAAATGATGCAATAGTTGATAAAAAGGTAATTTGGCTATCAGAAATTTTATCATGTGATTCTGATTTTGAATATGATAGTTGTGAAAATTCCAATTGGGAGGATCCTATTTTAATACAATTTTCATCAGGTTCAACAGGTAAACCTAAGGGAGTAATAACAACAAATAAGAATTTAATACTCAATATGAATTGGATGATAGAAGAATACAGTTATGGAAAACAAGATAAAAATTCTGAAGCAAAGATAATTGATTGGATTCCACTTACTCACAATTTAGGAATGATTGTGGGACATTTTGCTACTGTCATGAGAGGTATTGATGAATATGTAATTCCTACAAAGATGTTCATTGCAAATCCTATGTTATTATTAGAAAAAATAGATGAACATAGAATAACAACTTTTCATTCACCAAACTTTGGATTAGATTTGATTTCAAAATGTGCAGCTAACTATGATAAAAAAGAACTTGATTTAAGTTGTTTGTCGGTAATTTCCATAGGTGCAGAAAGGGTTTCAAGTGATAGCTGTGAAAACTTTATAAAGTGTATGAGTAAATTTAATATGCCTTCAACAGCAGTTCAGCCTGGATATGGATTATCTGAAGCCACAGTTATTGTAAGTGATGCAAAGAATCGTGATTTTGTGGCAAGGTATTTAAATCGAAATAAATTGTCTATAGGAGATAGAATAGAAGAGATAGATAAAACTGATAGTAGAGCAGTTTGTTTTGTGGAAGTAGGAAAGGTTTATGGATGTTGTAAATTAATTGTAACAGATGATGATGGACAAATATTAGAGGATGGCTATGTAGGCAGAATTAAGCTTAAGGGTGATACAATTTCTCAAGGATACTATTTAGGGGAAAATAAAATAGGAAAACTTGAAGTAGATGATCTTGGCTGGTTTGATACAGGGGATATCGGATTTGTAATTAACAACTTTCTTACGATTATCGGAAGAAGTAAAGATGTCATTATAATTAACGGTAAGAATGTATACCCCAATGATTTTGAGGCTATTATTTGTGAAAGCTTAAATATACCTAAGGCTTTTGTAGCAGTTACAGGTATTTATAATAATGCGGAAAGTGTTGATGAAATAGTAGCTTTTATAAAAAATAATATTGCAAATGTTGAGGACGCCACTAATATTGTAAAAAGAAAAGTGAAAAATAGAACTGGTTACAATATAAAGGATGTTGTATTTATTGATGAAATACCAAAAACCTCTAATGGAAAAATTATGCGATATAAATTAGTGGAGATGTATAATAGTAAAAATAATGGTAACGATAAGAAAGCTAATAAGAAAAAATTAGTTAGTAAAGTAATGCGGATAATAAGAGAAGTAATTGAGGATGATACAATTGAGGCTACTGATGAAATTTTCGATTATAATATATCATCTATCAAGATAATGCGTATAGTTAGTTTAATAAAAACTAAGCTGGGTTATGACGGAAAAATAAAAAATTGGATTAATAGTGAGACTTTCCATGATTTTATAAAGACATTACGCGAGGGAAAAGAAGAAGTAAGTGAGCTTATAGCCTTAGAAAGTAATAATCAGTATAATGAATTTGAACTTAGTAGTGTGCAGATGGCATATTTGGTTGGAAGAAATGCTGATTTTGAATTAGGAAATACATCAACTCATGCATATATAGAAATTGAAGCTAATCTTGATATTGAAAAGTTTAATAATAGTGTTCAAAAAGTGATAGAAAAGCAACCAATGCTTAGAACTATTGTAATGAGTAGTGGGAAGCAAAAGATTTTAGAAAAAGTTGAACCATATAACATAGAAGTTATAGATATATCATCAAAAGACAAAGTAGAAAAGGAAAAAATTATAGTTGAAGAGAGACATAAAACAGAAAGCTTTGTTTTTGATGCAAATAAGTGGCCATTATTTGAATTTAAGGCAATAAAATTAGATGAAAATTTATATGAATTAATGTTTGGAATTGATATGCTCATTGCAGATGGTGCAAGTATTCAATTGATATTTAAGCAGATATATGATGTATATAATGGAAAAGAATTAAGAGATAAGAGGGTTACTTTTAAAGACTATATTATGTACATAAAAAATTTGAAAAATAGCAGTAAATATATTGCAGATAAAAAATACTGGGAGACTAAAGTTAGGGACATGGAGTCACCAGCAAATTTGCCATTGAAAAATCGTATAGGTGCTGTGAAGACACCTTTATTTGGACGTAAAAGTTATTCTTTAGATAAGGAAAAATGGAGAATACTAACGGATAATGCTCAAAAAAACAATGTTAGAGTAACGTATATATTATTATATGCTTATGCAAAAGTATTAAGTAAATGGAGTAATCAAAGGAAACTAACAATTAATACAACTGTATTTAATAGACCTCAAATTCATGAAGATATTAACAGTATAGTTGGAGATTTTACAACATTAATGCTTGTTACTATAGATACAGATAAGTATAAAAATATTTATAAAGCAGCTAAATATGTACAAGATGAGTTTTTAGATAGTATTGAACATAAGGATTATGATGGAGTAAATGTTGTAAGAGATTATTGTAAATATAATAATATAAGTTTTAAATCAGCAGTAATGCCAATTGTGTTTACTTCTATGTTATTTGGTGAGAATAATGAATTTAATAATTTCGTCGAAAAAATAGGACAGGTAAAACACTTATCCAGTCAAACATCGCAAGTATACCTTGATTATCAAGTAACCGAAACTGAAAATGAAGTTCTATTAACTTGGGATTATGTGAAAAATTTGTTCGATGAAGATGTTATTAATGCAATGTTTAAGGATTATATAATAATTTTAGACTCATTGGTTAGTAATATAGCAGAAGTTCAACTAAAAAATGCTGCGGCAGAGGAAATCTATAAAAGGTATAATAACACAGAATTTTTTATAGAAGAGGATACCTTACATGGAATGTTTAAAAAACAGTGCGAAGTGACACCTGATAACATTGCTGTTAAATTAAAAGAAAAAAGTTTGACATATAAAGAATTGGATGAGAAATCAGATAAATTAGCAGCATATTTATTGAATAAAGGTATTGGTAAGGGTAAATATGTAGCAATTATAACAGAAAGAAAAATAGAAAGTATTATTAATATACTTGGTATTTTAAAAACTGGAGCTGCATATGTACCAATTAACATTGATTATCCAAAGGAAAGAATAGAGAATATCAAGGACGAAACGGGAAGTTTTGATATATTAGATTCTTTTAAGTGTAGAAAGATATTAGATACACCAGAAATAATTAGTTCAAATAATTTTGTGTATAACAATACGAATGATGTTGCTTATATTATTTATACATCAGGTAGTACAGGTAAGCCTAAAGGAGTAGTTATAAAACATAGTGCTGCTGTAAATACAATAAAAGATATAAATAACAGATTTAAAGTAGGAGAAAAAGATAAAATCATTGGTTTATCTTCTTTAAGCTTTGACTTATCAGTATATGATGTTTTTGGCGCATTATCTTGTGGAGCCGAGCTAGTGCTTGTAGAAGAACAAAGAGATATGGAGGAAGTTGATCATATAGTCAGAGAAGATAAAATTACTATATGGAATTCAGTTCCAATGATTATGGAAATGTACGTTAATTATTTGAGTGATAAGGAAGAAGAAGTAATTGATTTTGATAACATACCAGAAATAACAACAGTATTATTAAGTGGAGATTGGATTCCGGTGAATCTTCCGAATAAAATAAAGAATAAGTTTATTGATTGTGAGGTAATAAGTCTAGGAGGAGCTACAGAAGCTTCAATATGGTCTATATATTACCCAATAGAAGATGTGAAAGAAAATTGGACTAGCATACCATATGGATATCCATTAGGAAATCAAAAATATTATGTATTAGATTATGATAAACAGATATGTCCTATAAATGTAAAAGGAGAACTATATATTGGTGGTGTAGGTCTAGCAAATGGATATTTTAAAGATGAAGAAAAAACAAATAATTCTTTTATTGATCATGAAGAATATGGAAGAATATATAAAACTGGCGACATTGGAGTAATGACTCATAAGGGATGGATAGAATTTTTAGGAAGAGAAGACAGTCAAGTAAAAATAAGAGGATACCGTATTGAAATTACTGAAATAGAAACAGAAATTTTAAAATATTCTGGAATTAAAAAGGTAGTTGTTATAAATTCAAAGGATTCTAATAATATTGCTGCATTATATGGGTTTGTTGTTTCAGATGAAATTATAGATTTAAATAATCTTAGATATAAGTTATCGGAAAGATTACCAGATTATATGATACCTGAATATTTAATTCAAATTGAAGATATACCATTAATGCAAAATGGTAAGATTTCAAGAAAGAAGCTTATAGAAATAAAAAATGAGAGATTAAAAAATGTATCATATAAAGAACTAATTAAACCAGAGAATGAAATAGAAAAAAAACTTGTAAGGCTATGGGAATCAATACTTAAAATAGATAAGGTTAATATTGTTGACAATTTCTTTGAGCAGGGTGGTAATTCCATATTAACAATAAAGTTGATTTCAATGATTGAAAAGGAATTTAAATTAAAGATAAGTTTTAAAACATTTTTAACAAATTGTTCCATAAAGAAATTAGCACAAGTTATTGATAACGAAATTGGGAAAGTACAGATTGATTTTCAAACTGTTGAAAAAATTAGAGATGATGTTTTTAAAATTTCAGGTGGTGTAAATGATTCAAATGCATATATCATTAAAAATAATAAACATGCTGTATTAATTGATGCAGGATGCGCAAAGGAAAAAATAGAAAAGCTTCTTGATTATGAAGATTGTAGTTTATCTGCAATAATATTAACTCATGCACATTGTGACCATATATATTATGCTGATGAATTAAGGAAACTTAATGCTTCCAGATACGTGATGCATATAGAGGAGAAAGAATTTGCAAATGACATGGACAATAATGGCATGAATGCGGTTGAAAGGGAATTTACATTAGATCCTAAGGATATATTTATAGGCAAAGAAAAAGAGATTATTGAAATTGATGATTTGAGATATGAAGTGTATCATACGCCAGGTCATACAAAGGGAAGCATATGTGTAAAGTACAAAGATCTTATTTTTACGGGAGATACAGTAGTTCCTGATAGCGAAGAAATACCTGATTTGCATTATGGTGATGAAGTAATGCTTAAGAATACAAAGAATTATATTTTGAATAATTTTGATGATGACTTAACGGTATGTGCAGGGCACGGAGATATATGTAGATTAGGAAGTATAAAGAAATAAAAAATATTACTAGAGGGGGGGCAAATTTCATATAAGATTTAACTGTATATATAAAATATGACATAAACCAAAATTAAATTAATTTATGTTTCCTCCATGAATTTATTATACTTACTGATAGTTTACTATATTGTGTAAAAATATTTCGGGGGGAATAGAAATGTTACAGAACAAATACTTGTGAAATAGGTTTGTTGATTGAATGATTGATGAGGATACATTACACATTGGTAAATATGCGTATAAATGTAGTTAATCAACATTGTGAAATAGACAAGGAAAGTCAGTACTTTACAAATAAAAATATATTTGAAACGCCAGCATTTACGGTATATTTTACATATGATGGAGATGTTAATATATCTAAATATGGTGGAGACGGATATTATTTTGAATTAAACAAAAATGAAGTTTATTTACATTCAGTTGAAATGGGATATTCTAAAAATTAAATATAAATTTATGAAAATTAGGTTGAGATAAGATGCAAAAATATAACATACTAGAATAATTAGGGGGTATAAATAATGAGGGAGGACATTGCAATAATAGGGTTAGGTGGAATATTTCCAGATGCAATGGATTTTAGTGAATACTGGAGCAATATATTAAAGAAAAAGGATTCGGTAAAAGAAATTACAGATGAATTTTGGAATATAGATGATTTTTATGATTCTGATCGCAATAAGGAAGATAAAACATATGGTAAGGCAGCAGGAATAGTTAACAGCATTTCGTTTGATCCATTGGAATTTGGAATGCCACCAAAAGTTATGCAATCAGTCTCTGTAGAACAACTATTTTCTCTTATAGTTGCAAAACAAGCACTTATAGATGCGGGGATGTATGGAGATAATGCTAAAAACTTTGATAAGGCAAGGACAGGAGTTATTATGTCTGCTGGAGTTGGAAAAACGGCAATGAATTTACATGGACGTACACTTGTACCAGGATTACGAAAAATAATGAAAAATAGTGGTGTACCGGATCAATTAGTAGATTTAACCTTAGAACGTTTTAAAAATACTTTGAATGATTGGGATGAAGCATCTAATCCAGGATATTTACCTAATGTTGTTCCAGGAAGAATAGCAAATAGATTTAATTTTGGAGGAACAACTTGCAGTGTTAATGCAGCTTGTGGTAGTAGTTTAGCTGCTATTAAGTATGCTGTAACAGAATTATTAGAGGGTAACTGTGATGTAATGTTAGCAGGTGGAGTGAATTTGGATTGTTCAGCACATACTTTTATTTCATTTTCAAAGACTCAAGCATTATCTAAAACAAATAAAATTTGTCCATTTGATGAGAACGCAGATGGTATGGTACTTGGTGATGGAGTTGGAATAGTTGTACTAAAACGTCTACCGGATGCAAAACGTGATAATGATCGTATATATGCATTAATAAAGGGTGTTGGAAGTTCTAGTGATGGTAAGTCAGAGAGTATTTTTGCGCCAAGTAAATCAGGACAAGTCCGTGCTATTAAAAATGCACTTAAAAATGCGAACGTTCCTAAAAAAAGTATATCATTTATCGAGGCACATGGTACAGGCACCGCAAAAGGAGATGCTTGTGAATCAGATGCATTATCTGAAGTCTTCAACTCTAACAAGGAAGCTTCTCAGAAAATCATCTTAAGTAGTGTGAAAAGTCAAATTGGACACTTAAGATTAGCAGCAGGTATTGCAGGATTAATAAAGGCAGCATTAGCCTTATATCATAAAAATTATCCGCCATCAATTAATGTTAAGCAATTAAATTCATCAATAAAAGAATCAAATTTATATGTTTTAGAAGATGCTAGACCTTGGATTTCAAATAGCAAAAATCCTATAAGAAGAGCGGGTATAAGTGCATTTGGATTTGGAGGAACGAATTTTCATGCTATATTGGAGGAAGCAGAATCTGAACAAATAGAAAAATATCGTCTAAATCAAATACCAGAAGAGGTTGTATTTTCTGCAACAACAAAAGATGAAATTATAAAAAAGATTAATGAGCTTTTGGAAAAACTCGAAGAAGATGCAACTATTTGGCATGATAGTACATATAAATACCGTATGGTAGAGGAAAATGAGAAGAGACTTGTATTTATAGCGAGAAGTACTTTAGAGGTAAAAGAAAAATGCAATATAGCATTAAATAAATTAAGAGAAACTAATAAAGTTAAATGGCAAAAACAAGGTATTATTTATAGAGAAAGTTCATTGGAATCTGGAAATAAGGTAGTTGCAATGTTTTCAGGACAAGGTTCTCAGTACGTTAATATGTTTGATGATGCGGCATGTGCATATCCGGAAATTAGAAAGTCGTTATCAATAGTAGATGATGTAATGTTAGATAGTGGAGAGGTTCCAATTTCTGAATTAATTTATCCATTATATCATGACAAAGAAGAAGTTAAGGAGTTTGAGAAAAAATTAAAACAAACTGAAAATACACAAGCAGCACTTGCAACAATAGAAAGTTCTTTATATGATATTGCAAAAACAAGAGGATTTAGTGAAGATTATATGCTGGGGCATAGTTTTGGAGAATTAACAGCATTATATGCAGATCAGGTATTTGATAAAGAAACACTGATTAAATTATCTGTTGAGAGAGGCAAATGTATGTCTGAATCTTCAAAGGATGAAAAAACTGCTATGATGGCTGTATTTGATACAAAGGACTATGTAAGTAATATATGTAAGGGCTTTAATAAAATTTATATTGCAAATGAAAATAGTCCAAATCAAATTATAGTTGCAGGGAATGCAAGCCAATTACAAGAATTACAAAAGCGTGCGGAGGAAGATGAAGTACAAACTGCTATGTTAAAGGTATCGTGTGCTTTTCATTCAAATTATATGAGGGAAGCAAGCAAAAAATTTGAAAAGATACTTTCAAGAAGCGAATTACATAAGTCATCTGGAAGAGTAATAGCAAATTTAGATGCAAAATTTTATCCAAAAACAAAAACAAGTATTGTAAAAAGGCTAACAGCTCAAATTACAAGTCCTGTTTTGTTTCAATCTTCTGTAGAAAAAGCATATGAAAATGGTGCTCGTGTATTTGTTGAATTTGGACCAGGTAAGGTTTTAAGTGCTTTAGTTAAGGATATATTATTGGAAAAAGAGGATGTTATTGTAATATCTATAAATGCAATAAAAACTGAAAGTGCATTATATCAAGTGGAATTAGCCTTTGCTCAATTATTTGCGCTTGGAATGAAGATAAAAAGTGATCCATACAGGAGAATTTTAGACAGTAAGTATAAAAACAAACGAACTAAATCGTCATATGAAGTAAAGCCAACATTATTTCATTTAGAGGAAAAACAAAAAATAATTGATAATTCATTTGAAGCAGTTAACAAGTCAAAGTTTAGTAATGAAAATGAAATGAAGATAAAGGGTGATGAGAATAAAATGAGTAATAGAGTAAGTGAAATTTGTAAATTAAGAGAGTTAAATGCTTCTGTATTTGAAAATTTTATAAAAGTACAGAATGAACAAATAAAGTGCATTAGTGAATTATTGGAGAAGAGTAGTGCAAAAACAGCATCAGATAGAAAAGATATTTTTGAATGTGTTAAAACCTTTCAAGATAATAGCATGAAGGCTTTTGAGATTTACTTTGAAAAGCAAAAGGTTGAAAAAATAAATAGCACAGTTGCTACTGTTATAAAAGAAGAGCCTAAAGATGAGATAGCAATAGATACAGATGAAGTTCCTTTACTAAATCAGGTTATAAAAGAAAAAGAGAATGAAAAAGCAGAGGAAGTAGTTGTTCAAGTTTCTGATAATAAAGAGTTTAATAAAATAGAAGAAATTACAATGGATATTATAAGTGAGAAGACAGGATATCCTAAAGACATGATAGAAAAAGAAATGGAATTGGAATCCGATTTAGGTGTTGATTCAATAAAAAGGGTTGAAATATTTTCCGAGATAAGTGATCAATTAAAAAGTTCTTTTACACCAGAAGATATTGAGGAGTTATCATTGTTAGCAACAATACAAGAAATTATAAATTATATTGGTAATAGTATTAAGGAGGCATAGTATGATTGAGGCCGAAGAGACTATTTACAAGGGTGAGCAGTGTAAGGCAGAAGCTCTAGAATGTTTATGGAAATCCCAATCGGAGCAATTATCTATGCTAAAAGCTTTTTTTATTGAGAATGGTAGTGTATCTAATGAGCTGAAAAGTTATTTACAACAGGCTAATTCTTGTCAAAGAGATGCATATAAGAATTTTGTTGAAATACAGACAGAGCTTATTAATATGGATAAAGAAATGCTTGAATTAAACAAAAAGGAAATAAAACGTTTTGAAATACAGCTAAAGGAAGTACCACTTAAAAAGAATAAAATATCCTTTGAGAGAGGAACAGTACTTTTATCAGAGATTAAAGACAAGTATTATAGTTCAATTAAAGAATGCCTTATTGAAAGTGGTTACAAAGTACAGGGTGTGCCGTTTTTTAGCTCATATAACGATAGAAAAAAAGTATTTGAGGAATTGCCCAAGGATGTAGTTGGCTTTATTTTATTAATGAATGAAAATAGCACATATACTGATTTTAAACATTTATATTTTTGCATGAAACATTTTTTAGAGAAATCATCTGATTTTACTATAAAGAAAAAGTTTATTATGGGTATTAGCTTTCAAGATGGAAAATTTGGACTTATGAATGAATCAGAAGAGGTTACACAGGGAAGTCTTAGTGGACTTATTAAAAGTCTCAATAAAGAGCTGAAGGATGCTTTTACTATAAAAATGCTAGATCTCAGTCGTAAACTACCGGCATATAGGTGCAAAATGATTTTAAATGAAGAACTTAATACGGAAGATGATTGTATAGAAATTGGAAGAGATGAAGATGGTAGAAGATATACTTTAGAACTAAAGGAAAAGTATGAAGAAGAAAAGGTAGGTATTCAACCATCAAAAGAAGATGTTTTTGTTGTATCTGGTGGAGCAAAAGGAATTACAGCCGCATGCATTATAGAATTATGTAGAAGATATTCTTGTAAGTTTATAATTCTTGGACGTTCTGAATTAATAGAGAAGGAAGAGAGCCAATTAGCGGCAGCTAAAACAAGAGATGAACTAATAAAGGTATTGTTAAATCAAATAGCAGAAAAAAATATATCATGTAAACCTTCAGAAGTAATGTATAAAGCAAGTAAAATCCTTAGTCAAAGAGAAATTAAAAATACAATTGAAAAATTAAATGCTGCTAGTAAAAGAGTAGTATATTGTAGTTGTGATATTTTGGAGGAGATTTCAGTAAAGAAGGCTATAGATAGAGCAAAAGAGAAAATGGGACAAATTACTGGATTTATTCATGGAGCGGGAGTAATACGAGATAAAAAAATTGATATGAAAACTGAGGAAGATTTCCGTTTGGTGTATGGAACAAAGTGTTTAGGAGCTAAAAACATTTTAAATGCAATTAATGAGGAAAATCTTAAGTATATAATCTTCTTTAGTTCAGTGTCAGGTTATTTTGGGAATGCAGGTCAAACAGATTATGCTGCTGCTAATGAATATTTAAATAAGTTAGCATTTAAATTAAAGCAGAAATATCCACAAAAGGTAGTTATGTCGATTAATTGGGGACCATGGGATGCTGGTATGGTAAGTGAACAATTAAAAAAGAGTGTAGAGAAACGTGGAAGAAGGCTTATTTCAATTAAAGAGGGGATAAAATACTTTATGGATCAATTTACGCAAAAACATGATGATGGAGTGTGTCAGTGTGTAATATATGATTTGAATAAATAATTATAAAGCAAGGGGAGGTGAAAATTCATATGGGAAATAAAATATCAATTTGCGGTATGGGTATTTGTATAGGTTCAGTTAGAAATACAAAAAAGCTCATAGAGTATGTTGTTGATAACAAAGAATTAAAAGAATCAAAAAAAAGAGATGAAGAAGAAATTGCATTAAAGGAAGCCTTTGAAGGGATAAATAAAAATGATGAAATTATAGTTTATTCGGATGATAAGGTAGATATAAGTTTTTTTGATAGTAGGGTAATTAAGGTTAATGAAATTAGTGGAATAAAGCTTTTAAAGATAATTAAAGAGTGCCAAGAGTTACTATATGGTAATAAGGTAAAATACGCTGTACTAGTAGGTCATACAAAGTATCCCAAACCAGGCTGTGCAGTTATTGTTATGGGAAAGTATAATTCCAATTTACCATATATGGAACATGTTATAGAGTGTGACAATAGTAAAATTGATGGTGAATTTAATTTTGTTGATGCATCCTATGAGTTCTCGGTGTTTACAAAAATTATAGTTAAGACTCTAGAGGTGTCAAGTGGTTTGAAGTTAAAGGCAAAACAGCCGGTAAATGAGATACGATATTTGTGGACAGATAGCAGAAAAAAGGTAAGGTATCTAGAAATTGAAGCGGAGAAAGATAAATGTTATGCAAAAATTAGTGAGGCAGAGTACTGTAAAAATCCAAAGCTATTATGTAAAAAGTTTATAATTCCAATTTCATTTTCTAATAGTCAACAATTGAATGATTATTTAAAGAAGTTAGAAGAAAGATTAAATAATAGTACATTGAAAGAACTTTCAGAGGAGTACTTGAGACTTTATAAAAAAAATACTGATTTAAATCAAACAATTGTTTTTGTCATACAAGACAGTAAAAGTTTATTAGAAGAATTAAAATACATAATGAACTTAAGAGAAAAAATAATGGAAAGTGGATTTTTATGGGAGGGGAAGGATGGGTCCTTTTTCATAGCTAGAGGTAATAATCCTTCTAAAATAGTGTGTATGAGTCCGCCTGGTGGTATGGTGAAGAAAGGAGCTTTTTACAGCCTATATTCACTATTTCCTGAAATAAAAAAACAGATAGAGGATGAGCTCTTTTATATTAAGGGTGACTCAAACGAAATGGTTTCACGCTATTTGTATGAAGCTGCATTAAATCAAATTAGTCTTCTAATATTAAAGAATTTTGGCGTTACTCCCAATAAAATGGTAGGGGCAAGTATGGGAGAAATCTCTCTATTCCTATCCAAAAATGTGCTAGCGAGTAAACTTTCAAGCATATCAACAGAGGAAAGAGAAAAAGCTATGACAAATGTTGTTAGTATAATTTCTGATGCGTTTAATAAACAGAAGGAATTGAGTTTTTCTTACTTTGGACGAGAAGTTCCTTTATTACAAAAGTGGTATTTAAGGTGCGATGTTGAACGTGTAAAGAAAGCAATTGAAGAAGAAAATGAAGTGTTTTTATTTATTATTGGTTCTGAAAGTGATGTGATAATAAGTGGTGAGGAAAAGTCCTGTGAAAGAGTAATAAAAAAATTGGGCTGCATTAGTTCGAAAATTAATGATCCAAGCTTTGTACATACACCTGTTATGGAACCTGCAATGGATTTAGTTGTTAAATCAATAGAAAAAATTCAAGAGTATATACCAACTAACGAGATTCCATATGATATTTACAGTACCTATTTAAAAAGACCGTTGGATGATAGTGTAGAAATGTATGCTGAGAATATTGGATATATACTATCAAAAACAGTTGATTTTGCAGGTGTTATATCAAAAATATATGATGATGGGGGAAGATTATTTTTTGATTTGAGTTCAGGAAATTTGTGTGGAAGTTGGGCTAAGGAATGCTTAAAGGATAAGATGGATGTACAAATTTTTTCTTTGTTTGACAAGGAGAATAGTACAGATAACTTCTTGAGAATATTTGCAAAATTAATAGCTTATCATGCTGATATTGATATAGATAAGTTTGTTAATTGTTTTGAATTTATAGAAGCAAATTCAAATAAGCCCAATGAATTATCAGATGAATACCAAATATTTATTCACAAATATATTGAAAGGCAAGTACAAAACAATAAATTTGCGCTGAAAAAGTATTTTGAAAGTGAAACTGAACTGTTAAAGCAGGTACTTCAAATTGAAGCTAGAAAAGAAAAAAAATATTTGTGGAATAGAGAAGAGATTGTACATATGACGGATATATCTATGGCAGATGTTCTTGGAGATAGATACAGAGAGGCTGATAAGTATCTGGTCAGAGCTAGAATGCCATTACCCCCATTTTTATTTGTATCACGTATTTTATCAATTGATGCTGAATTTGGTGAATTACGTCCTTCAGAAATAGTAATGGAATATGATATTGACGAAGAATTCATTTTTAAAACAGGAAAGAATGAAATATCCAGTGTATTTATAGGAGAGGCTTCTCATATAGGAATTTTTTTAGCGGCATATATTGGTATTGATATAATTTCAAAAGGAAAATTAAAATTTAGAATTACAGATGTAACGTCAGTTATTAAAGAAGAGAAGATTTTTAGGGTAGGAGATACCTTTAGACTTGTATATAGGATTGATAGATTTGTAAGAAAAGGGTCTACTACATTGTTATTTTGTTCCTATGATAATTATTCAGGAGGAAAGCTTATTTCAACAACAAAGGCAATTGGAGGCTTCTTTACTCAAAAGGAATTGGACAGCGCTACAGGTATTGTAAATAAGTTTGAAGTAACAAACAATATTGAGGGAAAAGAGTTTTTGCATTTTTCACAATCAACTAAGACAGAATATGATTCTACTTATACACGTGAGTTTTTTGAAGGTAATATAAATGAATGTTTTCATGGAAATTCATCGGTTACATTTGATGAGCAGAGAATAAGAAATAAAAATGCAATTATGGTAGATGAAATACTTAAAATAAACTATCAAGGTGGTAAATATAAAAGTGGCTATATTTGTGCACAAAAATATTTAGATGCATCCTTTTGGGCATTTAAAGCACACTTTAAAAATGATCCTGTTCTTCCTGGAACAACAATGCTAGAAGGACTTAATCAGACAATGGAATTTTTGTGTGCACATGCTGGATTATTTGGATACTATGATAAAACAAGATACTATGAGGCGGCAAATTCTACTATGAAAGTATGCTTTCGTGGACAAGTTCGCCCAATACAGTCAATTTTGAAATATGAAATTCATGTAAAGAGTAGTGAAAAAACTAATAATGGTATTTACATTACAATCGATGGTGATGTTACATGGAATAATATACATGTTATACACCAAGAAAATATGGTTTACCGAATCATTGGGGAAGAGTGAGGTAGATATAATTGGCTTATTTAAATAAGGAAAATTGTTTGAAGATATTGGCTAGTAGTAAGTGCGACACAATTTATATTGTAAAAAAAGATGGTGTGTTTTTAGCAGCAGACTCGCTAGAAAAAGGACAAAAAGCTGTTGCTAAAATACCTAATATAAAACCAGGGATGTTTGGTAGTGAAGAATTTAAAAACGATTATCATGTTAAGTATGCATTATGTGGTGGTGCAATGGCAAACTCAATTGCATCAACTAAAATGGTAATTGAGCTCGGAAAGCATGGATTTATAGGGTCTTTCGGCGCAGGGGGATGTTCTAATAGTGTTATAGAGAAAGCAATTGATGAAATTCAGAAAGAACTTAAAGCTGGAAACTTTATGATAAATATGCTTGCAACTCGAAACAGTATTAAAGAAATGGAATTAGCAGAGTTACTTATTAGAAAAAATGTAACAGCTGTAGAGGCATCTGCCTACATAAGAATATCTGAAGCACTTATTTATTATCGTGTAAATGGATTGAAACGTAAAAAGGATGGTACAGTTTTTATACCACATAAGATAATGGCTAAGATTTCACGTGAAGAGGTTTTAAGGTTATTTTTAACACCACCTGACGAAAGAATTGTAAATAGATTATTAGAAACCAGGAGAATATCTATAGATGAAGCATTGCTTGCAAAAGAAATCCCAATGGCAGATGACATTACAGTAGAAGCAGATTCAGGTGGACACACAGATGGAAGGCCATTAGTATCTATGTTACCTTCTATGATAGCTTTAAGTAATAGGCTTCAAAACCAATATAATTACAAAAGAAAAGTACGTATTGGTGCAGGAGGAGGAATTGGCACAGGACTTTCTGCGTTAGGAGCATTTTTAATGGGAGCATCATATGTAGTAACTGGTTCAATTAATCAATCTTGTGTGGAAGCTGGAACTTCAAGCTATGTAAAAGAAATATTAAAAGATGTGGAAATGGCAGATGTGGTAATGGCACCCTGCGCAGATATGTTTGAAATTGGAGGAAGAGTTCAAGTTATAAAAAAAGGAACTATGTATGCACAAAATGCACAAAGATTGTATGAATATTATTTAAAATATACATCTCTTGATGAGATACCTGATAAAGAAAAAGAAAAAATTCAAAAGAGAATATTAAAAAGGAATTTTGAAGATATTTGGGAGAATACGAAAGAGTATTTTAAAAAAATTGATCCGTCAAAAATTAAGGATGCAGAAGAAAATGGTAAGAAAAAGATGGCATTGATATTTCGATGGTATTTGGGAAGTTCTTCGCGTTGGGCAGTTAATGGAGATTTAGAACATAAAATGGATATGCAAATTTGGTGCGGTCAATCTTTAGGTGCTTTTAATCAGTGGGTTAAAGGAACATATTTAGAGTTAGCAAAAGATAGAAAAGTAGCAGAAGTATCCTATCAAATATTAAAGGGAGCAGCGTACTCCTATATTATAAATTTGTTGAGAATGTATCAAGTGGATACATCTAGTTATTCGAATTTTACAATAGAAAAGGGGAATATATGATGCGAGAGAATGAAGTAAACTCATTGAAGAAGTTAATTGATTATAGTGCTGATTTATATGGAGAAAAGGATTTTATTCGTTTTAAAAAAGATAAATATCAAGTAGAGTCTAGAAGTTTCTTAGATGTGAAAAATGCTTCTGAAGCCTTTTCAAAAATGCTTAGCATGAAAGGGATTGAAAATGTACATTTTGCAATAGCAGGCAATACATCATTTGAATGGATAGCTGCCTACTTTGGAATTGTAAATAGTTCAAATGTCATTATTCCTTATGATAAAAAAGAAACACCTAGGGAATTAGAAAAGCTATTAGAGCATTCGGATACTGAAGGTATGATTTTTGATAGTACACAGAAGAAAAACTTAGCATATATAAGGGAGCATAATAAGAATATAAAGTATTTTATATCATTAGATGCAGCTGAGGATGAAGGCGATATAATCTCACTTAAAAAAGTATTTGAAAAGTATAAAGGCGGATTTTCCAAGGAAATAGATAATGAAAAGGTATGTACTATTTTATACACTTCAGGTACAACTGGTAAACGAAAAGGTGTTATGCTAACGCAGAAGAGTTTATCAAGAGATACCATGAATTTTCGTGAAAAAGCTTTTGATGATGACCCATGTGTAAAATTATCAGTTTTACCAATACACCATACATTTTGCTTTTCATGTGATGTTTTGGCATCACTTCGTTTTGGATATACTATCTGTATAAGTAGTTCAGTAGGAAGCATTTTTGCAGATTGCCAAATATATCATCCTACAAGAATGAGTATTGTGCCAGCTATAATAAAATTTATATATGAAACAATAATGAAGAAGGCAGCAGAAAATCCTAATGTTTCTGTTAACGAAATAGCTAAAAGTATGCTAGGAGGGAATATTGTTGGATTGGCAGGTGGAGGAGCATATGCAGATCCAAAGTTACTACTTAATATGGCTAAGATTGGCATACCTGCATTTGTTGGATATGGTATGACGGAGTGTTCTACAACTGTTTCGACCAGTAGTATAAGACATAATAAAATAGGATCAGTAGGAAGATTATTAAATAATACAGAAATGAAAGTGGTTGATAATGAAATTGTCATAAGAAGTGAAAGTCTTATGAAAGGATATTATAAAAATCAAAAAGCTACTGAAGAGGTTATGAAGAATGGTTGGTTAAAAACGGGAGATTATGGATATATAGATGAAGAAGGATATGTATTTATTACAGGAAGAAAGAAAAATCTTATTATTTTATCAAACGGAGAAAATGTATCACCAGAAGAGGTTGAAGCAAAGCTGTATGAAGAAGATATTATAAAAGAAGTAGTTGTTTATGGAAAAAATAATAAAATCTATGCTGAAATTTTTCCGAACAATGATTTTATGGAGAGAGAAAATATAAAAAATGTACAAGATGAGATTGCAAGAGCAGTTTTTCGTGCAAATCAAAAATTACCAGTATATAAAAAAGTAGAGAGTTTTGTTATTAGAAATATAGAGTTTGAAAAAACATCATCAAACAAGATCAAAAGGAATATATAAATACAATAGGGCTCTAAGCGACGGCTTAAGAGTCCTATACCTATAGTTGCTGGAACACTATGCGCCAAGCAGTGACTGTAGTTATTTAGATATAATAAAGATAAGTTAGATATATTTCATGAGATCAGTTTACATTTATGTAAGTATGTCATCATAAAATCAATCAAATTCATTAAAAGTAAATAATAAATACTACTTGTAATTTATGTATAAATGATGTACTATATAGTTAGTTGCTAAACAGTTTAATACCTAAACAGTATAGTACCTAAATCATAAGTTTAGTAGGAGGAAAAATGAAGGATAATGAGGCACTTATACAGCAAATAGAGAGAATTATACACAAGTACACGCAGATGGAAAAAAGAAGACGCTTTTATGGAACTAATATTAGTTTGACATATGCAGAAATTCATACAATAGATACTATTGGATCTAATGATGGAATTAATATTACGCAGTTAGCTCTATTAAAAGGTATAACTAAAGGCGCAGTTTCTCAAATGATTTACAAACTCATAGATAAGGGGCTTGTTATAAAAGAGGCATCACCTAAATCTGATGTGGAAGTAGTTTTGAAGCTTACGGAAAGTGGTAAAAAAGCATATAATGCGCATTTGGAGTTTCATAGAAAGAAAAATGAAGTTATGTGTGATAGGCTACTAAATGATATGACTGAGGAAAGTTATATAAAACTTAAAAGGGGTATGGAATCCTTTGAAAGAATGTTAGATAGACTAAGTGAACTAGATAAAGATAATAATTAAAAAAATATTTACGGGGGAGTTGTTGAGGTATGAATAATTATCCAATTATAACAAAGAAAAAAATTAAAAGTAATAACGAAGTCAAAAGAATTCAAAAAGAGAACAAAAAGAAGTATGGAAGAAGAATGTTATTTGGATATCCTAAAGCAAGTATACCTAAAATAGTTATAGAAAATGGTTGTATTGATATGGTAGGAAATAAAAGTCAGTCTGAAATTCAGGCTGTTGAAGCAAATAAGCTTTTAGAGGCTATTGAGAAAAATGAACTTACAGGAATGAGTGGAAATGGTTTTGCAACTTATAAAAAAATTAAAGTAGCAATTGCAGCACCTGGTGAAAATAAAGTAATTATTGTAAATGGTGCTGAATGCGATCCTGGTTTAACTCATGATGCATGGCTTATTAGGAATAGATTAAATGATATTATTTTTGGAAGTAAATTATTAGCAGAAATGCTTCATACATCAAAAGTTTTTTTAGCCGCAAAATTGTTAAAGAATGAAGTTATTGAGGGTATAAATGTTAAAAATCTTCCTAATCGTTACCCAACAGGTGCAGAAAAAGTATTAATAAAAGAAGTACTTGATATGGAAGTGGATAAAAATGAAATTCCAGTAAAGAAAGGAATTTTAGTTATAAATGTTCAAACTGTAATCATGATCGCTGAAATAGCAAAAGGTGAGTTTTTAAAGGGAAGTAGATATATTACAGTTGCTGATTATGAAACAGGAGAAGCTAAGGTTGCAAGAGTTAATTATGATATGGATGTAAAGGAAGTATTAGAGAAAGTTTTTGGTAATAGAAAAGGTAAAGCAATATTTACAGGCGGAGGTATTATGGCGGCTCATAAAGCCCAAGAAAATGAAAAAGTTACTCCACTAACCAATTTTATTGGCTATTCAAAGGAAGTAACTTATAATAATGAGTCTAAATGTAAAAAGTGTAGAGGATGTACTAAAAACTGCCCTATGGGAATTCAAGTTCATAAGGTAATAGGAGATCAAGAAAAAAATATAAAAACTAATATGAAGAGTTATGGAGTAGAGGATTGCATAAATTGTGGTTCATGTACATTTTTATGTATGGCTGGAAAAAACACAATGGAAATTGTAAATATGAATTCTAAATAGTTATGGTTGAGTATTTGTATTAATATATAAAGGGATAGAAAGGATCGATTGATTTATGGAGAAAAATAGTAAACTGGTCATGATGGAGAAGGGAGAAATATGGAAGGTACTTTTAAAGCTTGGAATTCCTACAATGGTAGGTATGATGATATCTGCATTATTTGTTTCTGTTGATGGATATTTTGTTGGTAATTTAGGAAAGCAACAAATGGCAGCAGTTACGGTTACAACTCCATTAACTTATATTATTACAGGACTTGGTTCTCTTCTTGGTGGTGGTGGTTCAATATACATTGCAAAACTGCTTGGTCAGAAAAATTACAAAAAAGCAAACGATGCTGGATCTGTTATTATGGATACTTCATTAATTGTTGGAGTTATTTTTGTAGCTATATTATTAATTTTTATGAACCCAATATTGAGAGGTCTTGGAGCAAGTAATACAGATATAGTATTTGCAAAACAATATGCCCAAATTTTTTCGATTTCATTGTTTTTTAATCTTTTTAACGTAACATGTAATAATATGTTAGCATCTGAGGGTGCAACAATGTATAGTATGGTTGCAATGCTTGTAAGTGGAATTTCAAATGTTTTTCTAAACCCAGTATTTATTTATGGACTTCATATGGGAATAAGAGGTTCTGGTACTGCAACTCTTGTAGCTAACATACTTACAACTTTAGTTTATTTATATTATATTGGAGCCAAAAAAGGTAGTGTTAGATATAATTTTTTAAACTTTAAACCAGTTAAAGAGTATTATGTAGAAACTGCAAAGGTTGGAGTTGTTCTTATGATCTTCCAATTACTTTATAGTGCCTCAATAGCTATAACTAATGTACTTGGTGCAGGTTATGGAGATGCGTGTGTAGCTGCAATTGGAATTGAAGTTAGAATAACCTCATTGGGGTTCATGGCAATAACAGGATTTACAAAGGGATTTCAGTCATTTGTTGGTTTTAGTTTTGGTGCAAAGGCGTTTGATAGAGTTAGATCATCTAAAAATATAGCACTCATTTGGACTACAGCATTTTGTGTTATTTGTAGTGTTTTAATGATTATATTTGCAAAACCTCTTGTTGCAATATTTAACAATGATGCACAAGTTGTATCTATTGGAGTAAAGGCACTTGTATATTATTCAGTTACATTTATGGGAATGGGCTTTATAATGGTATATACTTTGTTATTCTTGGCTACAAATCAAGCAAAATACGGTGGAATTGTTTCTCTTGCAAGGCAGGGAGTAATTTTAATACCAGGATTATTTATACTAAATGCTATATTTGGAATGCAAGGTATTCTTTTAGCACAACCATTAGCTGATGGTTTAACAGTACTGCTTATTTTATTATTAGCTTATAAATCATCAAAAAAATTAAATCAAGTAGCAGCAAATGCTTAAGATATTATTATAAAGAGAGTATATATTTTAATTATATAAATATATAGAAAAAACGATGCAAAGCCTATTAATATAATGGTTTTGTGTCGTTTTTTATTTTAAATTATCACAAACATGAAACATTGACAATATTTATTCTTTGTATTATTATGTAGAAAGTAAAGTTAATATGTATTGTTAGGTGAGGCTCCTATATAGATATATGCTACTGCCCAAAAATATCGAAAGATGCCAATGGGTTAGCAGGTACTACCGAATTAAGGTTTTACTTAATGTAGCTGGGTTTACCCAAAGCTATATAGTGCTAAAGCTCAACGAAAGATAGAATATTTTTGTTGTTGTTTTGTGAGGCCTTTTTGGGGCTTTTTTTATTTTTTTGGAGGTGAAATCAATGGACGCAGACCCTAGTCATTTATGCAAGAACAACATACAATTTTCAAAAAACATAAACGTGGGGAAACTGCCTAAATTGTTTGTATAAAATTTAGTTTACTTTCCCATGTTATTTGGGAGGTAAAATTAAATGAAAAAGAAAAACAAGCTATTGTTTATACTAGGCATTATTGGTCCAGGTTTAATAACAGTAAATGCTGGCAATGATGCAGGTGGTATAGCTACTTATGCAACGGTAGGAGCTTCATATAGTTATAAGATGCTGTGGGGACTTTTGTTAATTACATTTAGTCTAGCTGTAATTCAAGAAATGAATGCAAGAATGGCAGTAGTTACAGGAAAAGGCTTATCAGATTTAATAAGAGAAAATTATGGAGTTAAGTGGTCTTTGTTTGCAATGCTCATATTATTTATAGCTAATTTTGGTGTGTGCGTAGGAGATTTTGCTGGAATAGCTGCAAGCTTAGAGTTATTTGGGATTAGTAAATATATAACAGTACCTATTATGGCATTTTTAGTATGGCTTGTTATTACAAAAGGGTCATATGCTAAAACGGAAAAAGTTTTTTTAGCATTCACCTTTGTATTTTTTACTTATATCATAACTTGTATAAAAGTTCATCCAGACTGGCATACAGTTATTAAAACTACAGTTACACCAAGCATAAGCTTTTCAAATGGATATATTTTAACGTTCATAGGAATGATAGGTACAACTATAACACCATATATGCAGTTTTATCTTCAGTCAGCAGTGGTGGACAAGGGCTTGAGTATAAAGGAATATAAATATGAAAAACTAGATGTATACTTAGGAGCCGTGTGGGGAAATTTAGTAGCATTTTTTATAATTGTTTGTACAGCAGTAACGCTTTATAAATACGGAATTAAAATAAATAGTGCACAAGAGGCAGCTATGGCATTAAAGCCTCTAGCAGGAAACTATGCTACAATACTTTTTGCAGCAGGACTATTTGGAGCATCGGTTTTAGCTACAATGATAATACCACTATCAACAACATATGCTATTTGTGAAACCTTTGGACTGGAAAGAGGACTTGATAACTCATTTAAAGAGGCTAAAACTTTTTATGGAATTTTTACTTTTATGATTTTATTTAGTTCGGCATTAGTACTTGTTCCAAAGCTTTCCTTAGTAGGTATTATGCTTGTTACTCAGCAAATTGCAGGTATACTTTGTCCAGTAATTCTTATATTTATGGTGCTTTTAATAAATAATAAGGATATTATGGGGAAATATATTAATAACAAATTGCAAAATATAATAGTATACATAACAGTAGTTTTTATAATAGTATTATCAGTAATATTATTTGTATCACCAATAATAAATAAACTAATTTAAAATATTAATACATTGTGATATATAGAAGATTCTAAGGAGGTATTTATTAGAAATCTTTTATATATTACTACTTGACATGTTTATAAAAGAAAGATAAAATTAAAGCTGAGTTGAACGTGTTCAACTACATAGGGGAAATCTTAGCTAAGTGACGGAGGTGATTTCATTGGATGAAGTGAGAAATAAGATACTGTGGGCAGCCAAGGAACTTTTTAAAGAGAAAGGTTACAAAAAAACCACTATAAGACAAATAGTTGATAAATCAGGGGTTTTAATTGGCAGCATATATTACTTTTTTAAGAATAAAGAAGAAATATTTGAGACTATTGTTTTAGAGTTATTCGATAAAAGTGACAGTATAGTAAATGAAAGCTTTGATATAGAAACTCCTGCATTAAAGTATGCTATTATGTGTGCTATAGAACTTAAAGCAGTTGAAATGCATGAATTGATATGTGAATTTTATTATGAAGCATATAGTTCGGATTTAATATTAAATAAGGTAGTACGTCGTGCGGCTAAGAGGTCAGAGAAATTGTTTAAAGAATATAATAAGAAATATACCTTTGAAGACTATTATATACGTACATTAATGGTAAAGGGGTCAGTGAGAAGTGTTATTGTAAGTCGTTATTTAGATAAGAATGTTGATTTTGATAAAATTATAAATACATTTTTGCGAATAAGTCTTCAAGCGTTTAATGTGGATAAAAATGAAATTGAAAGGGTAATAAGCTGCATAGGTAAAATGCAGAACAATATTCTTGAAATGGTAGATAGAATAGGTAATGAAACATTTTCTGTATAAGTAAAAATACCATTCGTTTAGAGTGGTATTTTTTAGAATAGTATTTGAACATGTTAAAATAGGCATTAGGGGGAATAGTAATGAGATTAAAAAAAGTAAAAATTCAGGGTAGTGAAAAATGTACGCTATGTGTATTAAAGGATGATATATGGCTTTCATTTGAAGCCCTACTTAAAGGTGTACCTAATGATGGTACTAAGGAGCGTTTTAGACTTGAAAAAGTATCAGATGACCTTATTGAATTTTTAAAAGATATAAAAATTCTTAAACCTAAACTTGAAGAATTAATAGAAGCTGCAAAAGCTAGTAAGGTTAAATTAACGCTAAAGGGCGAAGAAGTTATTCCATTTAGACCATTACTTTATCGTGATTTTATGCTTGGAGAACGTCACTTAATTAATAGTTCACGTGGATTTACCAAGCGTATGCTTCCTAAGGTTATGCCATTAGTGAAAATTTATGAAAGTATAACACGAAAGCCTTTTCCTGCTTTTTTACCTAAAAAACCTTGGTATGATAACCCAGTATATTATAAAGGCAATCATTTATCCTTTTTTACTGATGGGGATACTATAAAATATCCTAAATATGCTGAAATAAAGGATTATGAGCTCGAGCTAGGTATGATTATTACTAAAGATATATTGAATGTTACTGAAAAGGAAGGCTTTGATGCAATAGGAGCATTTTGTGTATTTAATGATTTTAGTGCACGTAATGTACAGTTAGATGAGATGAAGAAAACAGGATTTGGTCCATGTAAATCAAAGGATTTTGCAAGTGCAATTTCTTCAGAGGTTGTAACATCAGATGAAATACTGCCAATTTTAGATACATTAAAGGCAAGAGTTTTTGTAAACGGTAAAAAAGCTTCAGAAGGGAAATTAAATGAATTTTATCATTCCTTGGGAAGAGCCGTTAGTTATGCATCTAAAGGAGAGAAGGTTTATGCAGGAGAATTTATGGCTACAGGTACTATTCCAAATTGCTGCGGTATGGAAAATGATGTACTTTTAGAAGGTGGAGATACTATCAGACTTGAAATTGATAAGGTAGGAGAACTTACCAACATAATAGGCAAAACATCATTATAAAAAATAAGAGGATAATAAACTCTCTAGAGTAGAATTTTAGAGAGTTTAGCATCCTCTTATTAGTTGTTTACTATATTTAAAAATTGATTTAATCGTGGATTAGTAGAAGTTTTGAAAATGTGTTCTGGACTGCCAGAATCAATAATTAGTCCATTGTCCATAAATACAACCTTATGAGCTGCATCTCTAGCAAAGCTCATTTTATGAGTTACTACAATCATTGTCATTCCTTCATTTGAAAGTTCTTTCATTACTTTTAGTACCTCAGCTTCTAATTCTGGATCTAATGCAGAAGTTGGTTCATCAAAAAGTAAAACTTCAGGATCCATTGCCATGGCACGAGCTATAGCAACTCTTTGCTGTTGACCACCTGAAAGTTCATGTGGATATTGATCTTTTTTTTCTGCAAGTCCTACCTTATCGAGAAGGGTTATTCCACGATCTCTTGCAACATTCTTTGAACGTTTCAAAACTGTTAACTGACCCTCCATTATGTTTTGGAGTACAGTCATGTGAGGAAAAAGGTAAAAACCTTGAAATACCATGCCAGTTTTTTTTCTCAATTTTATTATGTCATTGGTATAAACATTTTTGTTTGTACCAAATTCTAATTTTAAATCATCAATATCTATAGAACCTATATTAGGTTTTTCTAAAAGGTTTATACATCTCAAAAGTGTAGTTTTTCCTGAGCCGGAAGGACCAATAATAACAGTAGTCTCTCCTTTATTAACCTTGAGATCAATACCTTTTAAGATTTCTGCTTTTCCAAAACTTTTGTGTAAGTTACTTATAGTTATCATAAAAAACCTCCTAACTATCTTGTAGTATATCTTGAAAGTCTATTTTCTAGCTTATTTTGAACTGTTGTAAGTATGGTGCAGAAGATATAGTAGATAAAAGCTGCCTCAATATATAGAAAAAGAGGTTCGTAGGTAGTTGCAGTTATTCTTTGGGCAACTTGAAACATTTCTGCAACAGTTATAGTAGCAGCAAGGGAGGTATCTTTAACAAGACTTATAAAAGAATTAGCTAAAGGTGGAATTGAAACTCTTGCAGCCTGTGGTAGAATAACGCGTCTAAGTGCTTGTGAGTAAGTCATTCCTATGGAAAAACCAGCTTCCCACTGACCTTTAGGAATAGATAAAATTGCAGCTCTAATAACTTCAGAATTGTAAGCACCTACACTCAAGGTGAAGCCTATTATTGCAGCAGTTAGTGGATTTATAGTTATTCCAACTGTAGGAAGTCCGAAGAAAATTATAAATAACTGCACAAGAAGAGGTGTACCTCTTATAATTGATACATAAAATCTAGCTAAAAGCTTTAAAGGCGTAATGTTTGATATTCTTGCTAGAGCAGTTAATAGGGCAAGAACTAAGCCTAAAGCAAAGGAAATAAGAGTAAGGGGGACTGTAAATTCTAGTCCCGCTTTTAATAATGGTAAAAATGAGTCCTTTAAAATACCTAATATTCTTAATGTATTGCTGTCAAAATTCATAATATCACCTTACTATTTTGATACATCAGTACCAAACCATTTTTTTGATATCTTAAGATATGTTCCATCGGATTTCATATCTTTTAATGCCGTATTTACGGCTGCTACAAGTTCAGGATTACCCTTTTTGAACATAGCTGCACTTTGAGAAGCATCATTGTAACTTGCTACAGCTTTTATAGGAGCATTTGGTTTTTGCTTTTTCAAATCTAAATAAGAAAGACTGTCATTAATTGTAGCATCAACTCTATTTGAAGTTAAAAGATCAACAGAGGCGTTAAAGCCATCAACCTGAACAATTTCAGCTCCATTACTTTTTGCTATATTAGCAAGGTTACTTGTTAAAGATTGGGCAGATTTCTTACCCTTTAAATCAGCAAAGGATTTAATTGTATTATCATCTTTTCTTACTATAAGTGTAGCCCTTGATGTAATGTATGGTGTTGAAAAATCATATTTTACTTTTCTATCTGGTTTTATTGCAACTTCATTTATAACAACATCAAATCTATTAGCATCAAGTCCAGCAAACATTCCGTCCCACTTTGTTTCAACAAATTCTGGTTTTACGCCTATACGTTTTGATACTTCCTTAGCAATATCAACATCAAAGCCTGTTAAATCACCTTTACTATCATGGAAGGTAAAAGGGGCATAAGTACCCTCAGTACCGATACGAAGTTTGCCTTCAGATTTTATTTTTTCAAGAGAGTTTTTAGCAGTTTTGCTGGTACTACTGGAACAACCAGTTATACCTACGATTAGGGTTAAGGCTAATAGAGTGCCTGTGAATATATTTCTTCTTTTCATTTTTTATTACCTCCAAAATGTACTAACTATTTTTAAAAGTTCATAATTTTAGGTTAGCCTAAAATTATAGTATTATTACAATTCATACTATACCGATAGGAAAACTTAATTTTGTATTTATATAATACCTATTTATAATAAATTTGTCAATGGAATTTGAAAAAAATAGAGTTTATAAGAGGTATTTATGGTATAGTATAATTAGTTAAATAAAAGCATTATGAATTTATACAAAATACTTAGATTATATAAAGTTTTAAATACTTTTTTAGACTTCTTTAATTTTGTATTAGCACAAATCGAAAATATAGTTCTTGATATATATGATGGACTATAATACTATTATATATAGGGATTAAAAAAAGCCCGATAAGAGATAAAACTTTAATTGCACACGTTAAACATACAAAACTTATAGGAATTAAAACATATAATAAAGTTTATAGCTAGTGCGTCTTGAGTATTAACTCCGAAGGGAGATGGTGAAAAGAGTAGGGGGAGGAGACTCTCTATACAAATATTTTCACGAAAAGATGTAAATAAAAAGTTTTTAAAGCCAAGGAGGAAGAAAGAATGAAAAGATTAGAAACAATAAGAAAGATGGCAGAATGTGGATTAGTGGCAGTAATCAGAGCTGAATCTAAAGAAGAAGGCGTTAAGGTTATTGATGCAGTTATAAAGGGCGGTATCAAAGCTATTGAAATAACAATGACAGTACCAGGAGCTATTGATATTATTAAAGAATTATCTGAACAATATAAAGAGCAAGACGTAATTATAGGAGCAGGCACTGTACTTGATCCAGAAACAGCAAGAGCTTGTATATTAGCAAATGCAAAGTTCATTGTAAGTCCAAACTTAAATGCAGAAACAGTTAAACTTTGCAATAGATACAGAATACCAACTATGCCAGGAATAATGACTGTTAAAGAAGCTATTGAAGCTTTAGAATTAGGAGTAGAAATAATTAAAGTATTCCCAGGAAATGTTTCAGGACCATCTATAATAAGCTCATTTAAAGGACCTCTTCCACAAGCTAGCTTTATGCCAAGTGGTGGAGTAAGTTTAGATAACGTTAAAGATTGGATAAAAGCTGGAGCAGTAGCAGTAAGTACTGGAGGAAGCTTAACAAAAGGAGCAAAAACTGGAGATTTTAAAGCAGTAACAGAAACAGCAGCTAAATTTGTTGAAGAAGTTAATAAGGCTAGAGGTCTTGCTTAATATTTATATATAAAAATGCGTCATCTAAGGTTTAACTTTAGATGACGCATTTTTATTTGATAATAAAATAAGAACTATAAAATCAAGTTGTAGAGTGATAAGCTATAAAGGGGTGTTATTGTGGAGAAAATAGTAATTAGAGGAAAAGAGTATAGATTTATAAAGGATTATAAAGATAATAATTCACTTAGAAATAGCTTAAACTTATTAACTCAAAGTATATTTGGTTTTAATTTTGAGGTTTGGTATACTGAGGGGTTCTGGGGTGATTTTTATATACCCTATTCAATTTTTGATAATGATAAAATTGTAGCAAATGTTTCTGTTAGTGTTATGGATTGTGAAGTGTTAAATGAAGTTAAAAGGTATGTACAACTAGGAACAGTAATGACGGATGTTAATTATAGAAATCAAGGCTTATCAGAATATCTTATAAATAAAGTTATAGAGGAATGGAAAAATAAATCTGATATGATATACTTATTTGCCAACGATAGTGTTTTGAAGTTTTATCCTAAGTTTGGTTTTGAAGTTGCATGTGAGTATGAATATTCAAAGAAAATAAACAGTAAAAACAATACTATTAAGGCTAAAAAATTAGATATGTCATTAAAAGAGAGTAAAGAACTATTTTTGAGAAGTGTAGTAACGTCAAATACAATGGCTAAAATATCAGTATTAAAAAATACGTCATTAGCTATGTTTTATTGTGGTTATTCCATGAGTGACCAGGTGTATTATATAGAAGATTATTCAGCTGTAGCTGTAGCTGAATTTTATGATAATATTTTAAAATTAAAAGAAGTATTTTGCACAGAGGAAACAGATATAGATAAGATTATTAATAAGCTTGCGTATAATGGTATAAAGAAGGTTGTTTTTGGATTTACGCCTAAAAGAACAGAAGATTATGAAGTGAAAATATTAAAAGAAGAAAATTTAACTTTATTTGTAATGAAAGAGAATTCTAAGTTATTTAAAAACAATAAATTGATGTTCCCTTTATTATCTCATACTTAAACATAAAAAAGCTTTTTATTTTGTAGTTTGAATTTATTTTGCAAAGTAAGCTTGACAATTAATGCAAAGTATACTATACTAAAAATGCAAAGTTAACATTGCGGGGAGATGATTATTTGAAGACAAAAATTCATGAACTAAGAAAGCAGCATAAGTTATCTCAAGAGGAACTAGCTTTAGCAGTTGGTGTAACCAGACAGACTATTACATCTTTAGAATGTGAAAAGTATACGGCATCTTTAGTTCTTGCTTATAAAATAGCTAAGTATTTTGATTTAACAATCGAAGAGGTTTTTGATTTTTCTAATATAGAGGAGGAATTATAAAATGGATAGTTTCAGAAGTATTTTAAAGAAGAGAATAAGTATTATGGGAGCAGTAAATGGATTAGCTATTATATTTATAGCACTTACAGCAATGTATACCAGAAAAGCTTCAAGCACAGATACATCAGATATGATTCATGGTTTTCAGGTAGGATTAGCGCTTGGAATAGAAATTATTATGATTATGTTTATAGCGAAATATAATAAGGCATTAAAGGATGAAAATGAATTAAAGAAGCTATATATAAAAGAGAATGATGAAAGAGAAAGATTTATAAATGATAAGATTGGGGGGGTAGGTTTTTACTTAGCATTAGGCATTATTGGGGTTGCTACTGTTATTGCTGGATTTATTAATCAGATAGTATTTTTTACATTAGCAGGAGTTTTAATTTTTATGACAGCTGTAAAAGTAGGATTAAAAGTTTATTACAAAAACAAATTCTAAAGTTGATTAAAAAAATCATGATAATTAAGGTTAAAAATTCAATTGAATTATTATGTATATACAAGATAAATTATAATATTACAAATAAAATATTAAATATTCCACTAAAGTAAAAAATAATAATAATTGCATAAAAATACTATATGTAATATAATAATAATGTTAAAATTAGTCAGTTATAAAATATTCTAACTTGTCTATCAATGTAATTTATACGGAGTTTCTGTATAAATTTAATACTCAAAAATAAACTATTTTATGATTTAAATATAATTTCAATACCTTAAATTAATTGTTGATAGAAACGTAATTTAATGGTATGAATAAAAGAAAGGGTATTAATTATGATAAATTATAATGAAATTAATATTGAAAATGTTATTGAGAGTGGATTAGTTGATATAATTTTAAAAAATGATGGTTCTACCACTAGACTTTTAGAAACTTTAGTTGGAAATACAATAACAGTAGGTGTAGATTCTCAAAACGTAATTTCAAAAGGCAAGCTTCCTGAAGAGGTTAACGATTATTTTAAAAGAGATACTCAGTATTTATTTCGTGTTGTTTCTTTGTATTACAATGGTGAAGTACTTTCAAATAATGTTGTTGTGGCAGAAGTAAATAAATTAAATTATGAACTTAATTCGCAACTTGAGAAGGGACAAATTCCTTTGGGTAAATTGATAAGTAAAACAGATCACATAAGAAATAATGTTTGTAGTAAGATATTTTCATCAAATGAATTACAAAGTTTGTTCCAAAATTTTAAATTAGAAAAGAATATGTATCCTGTGAAGCAATACACCATAGATAAAGAGGGAGAATGTTGGTTTTACGTTTGTGAAGTATTTCATTATGACACTATATTAAAATATTTTAAAATAAGCAATTCTAATAAGAAATTACAATTAACTTAAATACAATATTTTATGTGATTAGCTAGCCGACTAGAGTCATTATCCAAAACTCAATTTCACCTATACTTGACATTGCAGGAAATGAGACAACTTTTTTAAAACCTAATTTTAAATATATTTTTATTGCAGCTTTATTAAAGGTTGTTACAGTTAAGCGAAAGTTTTTGGCATTTAGCTTAGATTTAGCAAAGTTTAAGCCACAGTTAAAAAAATCAAAACCAACACCATGGCCACAAAGATTTGGATTTAAACCAAGGCCAATGTCAGTAATAATATCATCATTATAAAGTCCTAAGTCTTCACCTAATGGAACTCGAGCAGCTGCACCAAAGCCATAGTAACCTACAAGATTATTTTTATTATCAAGGACAGCAAAATAGTCACCGTGTAGGAGCTCTTTTATGCATTCTTCACTACCATTCATATTATAGATAGAAAACTGTTTTTCATAATTCCAGTTTGAAATTTCTAATGCTTTATTATAATCCATTTCAGTTATATTTAAATCCAAATTTATCACCTCTAAAGCTTTTTTATAAATAAAATATATCTATTTCAATGAATCAGTAAAATAGATATATTTTATATGTTCTAAGAAATTTTATAAAATTTTAAAAGTACGTTTTCAGGTAATCTAGTAGCATAGCATAAAAAAATATGATTCATTAACCATTTGTACTTTTGAGAATATGTTTCAAAGGTTGGAATTGTACGGAAATAATAAGCATTAGGATCAACAAATTCACCATTTTTTACAGCAGCTATATATTCATCTGGGACTGTACGAATTCCGTTATTTTCAATGTAAATTTTATTACCATCGTCTAATTCTATTGCATATCTTGCTGAAAGTTCACATTTTCCATCTGGGCGAATGACTTGGCTGTCAATTCCGCCAGGCAGTACTTTACCATTAAAATCATTACCACTCACTGTTCCAGAAACTATTGGAATAAGTTGGCGCCTCCCAACAATATCATCTTGACCAATTAAAATCGGTGTATCAACTGTTATTGTAATACTAAATACCTCTTCATAATCCATTTCTTTTATTTCAGCTTTTTCCATTATCGGTCACTTCCTTCTAGTTTTTATCAATCATCTATAATTATAACACTTTATAATATATAGATAAAATATAAGAGATAATAAACTAAAGGACTAATATGGCAAAATTAATGCATCTTAATAAGAAAAAACCTTATTTTTTTATCGCCCCAACCTAAATCCCAAGGAACATGATATCGGTCTGTTGTATGTGAATTAACTAAGGGATAACCATGTGAATCAAAAGAAGTAACTAGAGCAAAGTGGTCAATATTACCTCTTCCTTTTTCATAGCAAACAATATCACCAAAATCTAGTTTAGATATAGCTGGCTCAGAAGACGCTTCTGTAAGTTCTTTAAAAGTTCCTGCTTTAATAACGCTACCTTTTCCACTATAGATAAGGTAATTTTTTAATCCATCTGCATTTGACCAAGCTCTGCTTCCAGTTGCTCTTCCGTATTTAACCATAGGACAGCGCCAAGTTCCATCTTGAGGAAGACCACCAGCCTCTTTGTCACCTAAAGCTTGAGAAACAAAATTTGTGCAGTCGCCTCCAGCACCGTTAAAGTCCATGTATTTGGGATTATATTTGAAATCATTGCTGCTCCCCCAAGCTGCACCACAGTATTTATCGGCATAAGCAATAGCTTTCAATCTATCATAAGTTCTATAATTCATTGAAGCGATTATTGGTTTCGTATTATTTTGTTTATATAAATAAGGTTGTGCATCAGTGGCGTAAGATTGAAGTGCATCTTCAAAGCAATCTGTATACCAATCACTAGAAATTAGCCACTTATCGTTGGGTTTTACTAAAGTTGTAGTATGTCTAATTCCTACTCCAAAGGAATTTAATTTAGGTTCTAAGTCATCCTTATATATATAATCAAATTTATAGGATTCCTCTAAAGCAAGCCGTATAGAATTCCCTCGTGGCATGATTCTTTTTATTCTTACAAAAGATTTTATACTTTTAAATTGGATTCCACGAGCACTTGACCAGTCTTTTAAATATTTTATACGCATAGTCTCGTGTTCCAACGAATACTTTCCTAGCTTTTTTTTTGTATCAAAGCTTTCACCTAAAGGAGTAGGGTCTCCTGAAACAAGACAGGAGGAACGTATATTATAAATTTTTTCTACTTCTGTCTGTAAGAGTTCTTTATTTGTTTCTAAAGGTGTTATAGTAAAGGCAAAAGTATTGAGCGGGGGGAAGCACACCAATATAATTAACGTTAGAATAAAAAAATTAAATTTGCTTATTTTGGAAAATAACAAAGTTAACTCCTCCTTATAACATAGCTTGATTAATAGTGTTCCATTTTTAAAAAAATATATGAGTAATTAGATGTGTAACATTGGGGAATATAATGAATATTTTGGAGTATAATATACTCATTCAAATTAGGCTATTTTTATAATAAAAGTACATATACTAGGATTGATTAAAAAAATATTTATAATTATAGGGAGAAAAGCAATTGAAATTTTTTTTAAAATTCATATTTCATAGAGTTACGTTTATACTTATTTCTGCATTTTTGCAGTTGTTTGTTTTAACCTTTGTGATAATAAAGTTCAATCAATACTTTATTTTCTTTTATGCAATTAATATTGTCTTAAGTATTGTAGCGGTTTTGTATATATTATATAAAAATACAAATCCAGCATATAAGATTGTATGGATTGTACCTATAGTTCTTTTTCCTCTTTTTGGAGGTCTATTTTATTTGTTTTTTGGAGGAAGTAAATTAAGTAGAAGAACTAAGAGAAAAATGACAGTTATAATAGATAAGCTAAGATTTGCAGTAGTAAAGAAAGAAGAAGTATTAAAGGATATAAGGCTTGAGAGTGAAGCTGCGGCTAGTCAATCACGATATATTCAAAATTATTCACTGTTTCCTCCATATAAAAATAGTAGTACTGAATATTTTTCTACAGGGGAAGAGGCCTTTAAAAAAATAAAAGAAGAGCTTAGCAAAGCAAAAAAATATATATTTCTTGAGTATTTTATTATAGGTAGGGGTGTTATGTGGGATAGTGTTCTTGAAATATTGACCAGAAAAGTAAAGGAGGGAGTAGAGGTTAGAGTTATATATGATGATGTGGGATGTTTGTTTACGCTGCCCAATGGATACCACAAAACTCTCGAGAAGATAGGCATTAAGTGCTGCGTCTTTAATCCTGTACTTCCAATAGTATCCTTTAAGTTTAATAATCGTGATCATAGAAAAATTGCAGTAATTGATGGTATAGTTGGTTTTACAGGCGGTATAAATTTAGCAGATGAATATATAAACAAACGTCAAAAGTATGGATATTGGAAAGATACTGTTATTATGGTTGAAGGCGAGGCAGTTTGGAATTTTACTGCTATGTTTTTATCAATGTGGAATTTTTTAAGGGGAATAGATGAAAACTTTTATGATTTTAAAACAGAAATAAAAAAGCATAACACAGTTATAAAAGGTTATGTTCAGCCCTTTGCAGATAGCCCATTAGACAACGAAACTGTATCAGAAATTATATATATGAACTTAATAAATAAGGCAAATAGGTATGTTTATATTACAACACCATATTTGGTAATAGGCAATGAACTGGTAATGGCATTGACTTCAGCAGCAAAAGGAGGAGTGGATGTAAGAATTATCACACCACGTATTCCAGATAAGAAAATCGTTAATGCTGTTACCAAATCGTATTACAAAATACTTATTGAAAGCGGAGTGAAAATTTATGAGTATATTCCAGGCTTTATACATTCAAAAACATATGTTTCAGATGATGAGTATGGTGTAGTTGGAAGTATAAACATGGATTTTAGGAGCTTATATCTTCATTTTGAGTGTGGTGTATGGTTATACAAGACCCAAAGTGTTTATGATATAAAAAAAGATTTTATTAATACATTAAAAAGTAGTTATGAGGTTACAAGAGAGGACATAAAAAAGGTTAAATGGTATAGTACTTTGTGGCGTGTTGTATTAAGAATTTTTGCACCCTTAATGTAAGAAAATGTTTATAACTTTTTTGTTAAATAAGGGAAAATGTATTGACAAAATCTCAATAATTGCTAAAATAAAATTAGCACTCAATGATGTAGAGTGCTAACAAAAGGCAAAGTAAAATAATTCAATAACCATACAATGCATTTTGTTTGGTTATCTAGACATTTAAATATAAATCAAGTGAAGGGGTATGATAAAAATGGCTGTAAAAGAATTTAAGGCAGAATCTAAAAGACTTCTCGATTTAATGATTAACTCAATCTATACAAATAAAGAGATATTTTTAAGAGAACTTATATCAAATGCAAGTGATGCTATTGATAAGTGTTACTATCGTTCGCTTGTTGACACAAATATTACTTTCAATAAAGATGATTTTTACATAAGAATTGCAGCAGATAAAGATAATAAAACTCTAACAATTACTGATACAGGAATAGGAATGACAAAAGAAGAATTAGAAAACAATCTTGGTACTATTGCTAAAAGTGGTTCTTTTGCTTTTAAAAGCGAAAATGAAGCAAAAGAAGGAGTGGATATAATAGGTCAATTTGGAGTTGGATTTTATTCAGCCTTTATGGTAGCAGCAGATGTTACTGTAATAAGTCGTTCCATTGACGCAGATGAAGCTTATAGATGGGATTCAAAAGGTGTAGAAGGATATACTATAGAAGCGTGTGAAAAAGATACACCTGGAACTGAAATTATATTAAAGATGAAGGAAAATACTGAAGATGAAAAGTATGATGAATATTTAGATGAGTATAAATTGAGAGAACTTATTAAAAAGTATTCAGATTTCATAAAATATCCAATAAAGATGATGACTAAAAAGACAAGACCTAAAGCTGACAATGATAAGGAAACAGAAGAATATTTTGAAGATGAAACTTTAAATAGTATGGTTCCAATATGGAGAAAAAATAAAAATGAATTAAAACAAGAAGACTATGATAATTTCTATACAGATAAGCACTTTGGATATGATAAGCCGCTTAAGACCATTCATTCTAATGTGGAAGGTGTTGTAAGCTATAATACTCTTTTATTTATTCCTGCAAGTGCTCCATATGACTTTTACACAAAAGAATTTGAAAAGGGGTTAGAGCTTTATTCAAATGGTGTAATGATAATGCAAAAATGTGGAGATTTACTTCCAGATTATTTTAGCTTTGTTCAAGGTCTAGTTGATTCTCCAGATTTATCTTTAAATATATCAAGAGAACTTCTTCAACATGACAGACAGCTTAAGTTTATTGCTAAGAAAATAAAAGATAAAATTAAGAATGAACTGCTATTAATGGCTAAAAATGATCGTGAAAATTATATTAAATTCTTCGAAAGTTTTGGTAGACAATTGAAATATGGTGTTTATTCTGATTTTGGAAGTAATAAGGAAGTACTTCAAGACTTACTTATGTTCTATTCTTCAACAGAGAAAAAACTTGTAACACTTGATGAATATGTTTCAAGAATGAAAGAAGATCAAAAATATATTTACTATGCATCAGGTGAAAATAACGATAAAATTGAAAAACTTCCGCAGACAGAAGTTGTTAAAGATAAAGGATATGAAATATTATACTTCACAGATGATGTAGATGAATTTGCAATTAAAATGTTAATGAAGTATAAGGAAAAAGAATTTAAATCTGTTTCAAGTAAGGATTTAGGCTTTGAAGCTGATGAAAAAGAAAGTAAAAAAGAAACAGAAGATAATAAAGAATTATTTGATTTTATGAAAGAAGCTTTAAATGGTAAAGTTAAAGAAGTAAGAGCATCAAGTAGATTAAAAACTCATCCAGTTTGTCTTTCAAATGATGGAGAGCTGTCTATTGAGATGGAAAAAGTACTTAAAATGATGCCAGATAGCAATAATGTTAAAGCTGAAAAAATACTTGAAGTGAATACAAATCATGAAATGTTTAATGCTATTAAGACTGCATTTACAGATGACAAAGATAAATTAAAGAAGTATGCAAGTCTTCTATATAATGAGGCACTTTTAATAGAGGGACTTCCTATAGAAGATCCAGTGCAATTTGCAAATGACGTAGCAAGTTTAATAAAGTAGATAGATTAAGATGGAATGTGGAGGCTATTTTCCCACATTCTATTTTTTTATATCACACAATAATAATTATTACTTGATATTAGTTATAAATAAGATTAAGATGTATGTATTAGGACATAATAGTTTAGAAAAATCAAAATGAGGTGATTTAGATGGAAAAGGATTTTTATCAAGTAGTAAAACAAAGAAGAAGTATTTATGGAATAAGTAAAGAAAGTACAATTTCTGATGATAGAATAAAAGAAATAATAGAACTCTTAGTTCAAGAAACACCATCATCTTTTAACTCCCAAAGTTCAAGAGTTGTTATTTTATTTGGGCAAAAACATGATAAACTTTGGGATATTACAAAAGAAGTTCTTAAAAAAATAGTACCAGAAAACAGCTTTAGTACTACAGAAGAAAAAATAAATTCATTTAAAAGTGGATATGGAACAATACTATATTTTGAAGATCAAAATATAGTAAAGGGTCTTCAAGAACAATTTCCATTATACAAAAGTAATTTTCCTATTTGGTCTGAGCAATCATCAGGGATGCTTCAAATAAATGTGTGGAACGCACTCTCCTTAGAAGGACTCGGAGCTACCCTTCAGCATTATAATCCACTTATTGATGATGCAGTAAAAGAAGAATGGAATATACCTAGCAGTTGGAAGCTTATAGCTGAAATGCCCTTTGGAAAGCCTACAGCGGCTCCAGGAGATAAAGAATATGTACCAGTAGAAGGAAAAGTTAAAATTTTTAAATAAGGGATCAAAGAAACAGGACTAATAATCCTGTTTCTTTTGTTATAATAACAATTTATTTAAAAATACATATTATGTATAAGGTGCAGCCAATATTAAAATTTTGGAAGTGGTTATATTGAAGCAAGAAAGTTTAATTAAAAAGATAGAAAATAAAACAGCCGTTGTGGGTGTAGTAGGATTAGGATATGTTGGACTTCCACTTGCTGTTCAAAGTGCAGTTAAAGGATACAAAGTTATAGGCTTTGAGGTTAATAATAAAAAAGTAAACAAGATAAATAATGGTGAAAATTATATAAAAGATATTTTAAATGATGTTTTAAAGGATATGGTTTTAAGTGGAAGACTTAAGGCAACTTCAAATTTTCAATTTATAAAAAATGTTGATATTGTTTTAATATGTGTACCAACACCTTTAGATAAATATCAACAGCCAGATATAAGCTATGTAAAAAATTCGGTTGAAGTTATAGGAAAATATCTGCATAAAAATATGATGGTGATACTTGAAAGTACAACCTATCCGGGTACTACAGAAGAACTTATACTACCAATATTAGAAAAAGAAGCTTCATTAAAGTGTGAGGAGGATTTTTATTTGGCCTTCTCACCTGAGAGAGTTGATCCAGGTAATATAAAGTATAAGACTGAAAATGTACCTAAGGTGGTAGGTGGTATACAAAAGAAAAGCACAAAATTAGCAGCAGAATTTTATAAAAATATATTAGAAGTAAATGTGCATGAAGTTTCAAGTCCCAAGGTTGCAGAAATGGAAAAAATACTTGAAAACACGTACAGAAACATTAATATAGGACTTATAAATGAGATGGCCATTATATGTAATAAGATGAATATAAATGTTTGGGAAGTTATAGAAGCTGCCAAAACTAAGCCATATGGATTTCAGGCTTTTTATCCAGGACCAGGACTTGGGGGACACTGTATACCGCTTGATCCATATTATTTAACCTGGAAAGCTAGAGAATATAATTATCATACTCGCTTTATAGAGATTTCTGGAGAAATAAATAATTATATGAGCAAGTATATTGTAGAGAGAATAGCGGCCATATTAAACAGATTTAATAAACCATTAAGAGATTCGAAAATATTAGTTCTAGGAATAGCTTATAAAAAGGATATAGATGATTATAGAGAAAGTCCGGCTATTAGAATAATAGAAAATTTAAAATTACAAGGGGCAGAAGTGTCTTTTTATGATCCATATATATCAGTTTATAAATATAAAGGTAAAGAATATTATGGTTTAGATATTACTAAAGAAAAGTTAGGAGACTATGATTTAGTAGTTATAACCACAGAGCATAGTAAATACGATTATGATTTTATACAGAAAAATTCTAATTTTATCTTCGATGTGAGAAATGCCACAAAAGACCTAAAGGATAGGGATAATATAGAGCTTTTATAAAATAATCACTAAATTAATGTACTTCCATATAATATAAATGTAGCTTAGTATTTATAAACAAGCCCAAAATAAAATGATATTCGATTAAAACTTATGCATAACCATGTATAAGTTCGATTTTTAAATGTATTTTTGTATAAAAAATGAGGAGTGAGAAACGTTGGCAAATAATATAGTATTTCAAGATGCAGCAAGCCAGTTAAAGTCATCGATATTTGGATTTGATGGTACTAATTATCAACCAGTAAAAGTAGATACTTCAGGAGAATTATTAACAAAGGTTGGAACAATTAATAGGGTAGGCACAGTTAATAAAGTAGCGTTAGTAGGGACAATAAGTGTATTAGACACAGTAAACAAAGTAACAACAGTAGGAGCAGTAGCCACAGTAACAAAGGTAACAGGAGTAGGAGCAGTAGCTACAGTAAGTAAGCTAGGAATTTTAGGGACATTAAATAAAATAGGAACTGTAAGTGTATTAGACACAGTAAACAAAGTAACAACAGTAGGAGCGGTAGCGACAGTAACAAAGGTAACAGGAGTAGGAGCAGTAGCCACAGTAAGTAAGTTAGGAATTTTAGGGACATTAAACAAAATAGGAACAATAAGTATATTAGACACAGTAAACAAAGTAACAACAGTGGGAGCAGTAGCTACAGTAAGTAAGCTGGGGATTTTAGGGACATTAAGTAAAGTAGGAACAGTAAGTGTATTAGACACAGTAAACAAAGTAACAACAGTAGGAGCAGTAGCAACAGTAACAAAGGTAGCAGGAGTAGGAGCAGTAGCTACAGTAAGTAAGCTAGGAATTCTAGGGACATTAAGCAAAGTAGGGACAGTAAGTGTATTAGATACAGTTAATAAAGTAACAACAGTAGGAGCAGTAGCTACAGTAACGAAGATAGCAGGTGTAGGAACAATAACTAAACTTGGAGTAGTTGGAACAATAACAGGGGATGTTAACAGCAAAATAATTGGAAGTGGAGTATATTCAACAGTTCAAAATATAGCAGTTTCAAATACAGCAACCTATACTAAATTTGTTGATATCTCTCAATATTCATCTACAGGATGGTATATCAAGAAAATATCAAATGTTACTGCAACCTTGACTGCAAGAATATCTGTTGTTCCAAGTACACTTAGCAGAGATCAATATCCTCCTTATTTGGATGTTGAAATAGGAACTATAACCTCAGATATAACAAAGCCAGTGGTTTTAGATAAATCCAAGTATCAAAAGTATGCTGCAGTTAATTTGGTCTCAAGCAGTACAACAATTCCAACAGTACAAGTTGTATTTAACGCTAAAAACTAATTTATGACAGATATTATTTAATTTAAATCTTAAGATGACAAGCCCAAGTGATATAAAATTTAGGTTTGTCATCTATTTATGTTATGGAGTGATTTTATGAAAAATGAAATAAGTCTGTGTATGATAGTAAAGAATGAAGGGAAATACTTATTTCAATGTTTAGATAGTGTTAAGGATCTTGTAGATGAGATGATCATAGTAGACACAGGATCTACTGATAATACAGTTGAAATAGCTAAAAAGTTTGGAGCTGATATTCATTATTTTAAATGGAATAACAGTTTTAGTGATGCTAGGAATGAATCTCTAAAATATGTTACCAAGGATTGGATACTTGTAATGGATGGTGATGACGAATTCTCTAAAGAAGATAAAGAAAGATTTAAGGAACTCGTTAGTAGCAACTTAAAAGAAAATTGTCTATATTATTTTGAAACTTTAAGTTATTGTGGTGAATTTATAGACAGCAATAATATAAGTGTTAATTTAAATCCAAGATTATTTAAAAATAATTATGGGTATAGGTATGAGGGAATTGTTCATAATCAGTTAGTTAATACTGAAAATGTAATAGAAAGTGTAGTGTACAATATAAGAATATATCATTATGGATACTTAAATGCGGTTTCGAAAGAAAAGGATAAAAGAGGAAGAAATATACCACTTTTAAAGAAGCAGCTTGAAAAGGATCCACAAGATAGGTTTGCACATTTTAATATTGGAAATGAATATTATGTTATAGGTGATTTTAAAAAAGCATTAGAACATTACAATAAAGCATATGAAGCTTTTAATCCATCCTCCGGTTTTGGATTTGTTCTTATGACAAGATTAATACTTACTAATTACACTCTTGGTGAATATGATAAAGCAATTGAGTTTGCTAATATTGGGAGCAAGTACTATCCAAGAGCTACAGATATATATTTTTTAAAGGCTTTTGCATATGAAGATACTAATAGACTTACACTTGCAATAAAAGAATTAAAAACCTGTCTTGAAATTGGAGAGCCACCTTCAAATTTGAAGCTATATTATGGGAGTTGGAGTTTTAAAGCTTCATATGAAATAGCTAAAATATATTTAACTTTAAAGGATTATGATGAGGCATATAATTATTGTATTAAAACTATAAATAGCAAAAGCGATTTTGTAGAGCCTGTATATATTATAGGACATATACTAAAAGAAAAGAACGTGCCTATAGAGGAGTTTAAAAATAAAATTGAAGGACTATTTTCTGATTATCCAACAGCATATTTTTTTATAGCTAATATTTTTTATAATGAAGGATATTTTAATGAGGCACTTGAATATGCCGAAAAATGTGAAAATAGTGGATTTAGTAGTGAGCAGATATTAGATATAAAACTTAAAGTTATGATGAAAACTGGTAAATTCAAAGAGTGTATAGAAGCTAATTATTTTACAGAGGATAGTATTCTGTATTTTAATTCTCATATGTATAAAGTTTTAAGCTATGTGCTAGAAGAAAAACTCGAAACTGCAAAAAATGAATTAAATCTTTTTGAGGGAAAAGAGCTTAAAGAATACGATAAAAAAGAGTTTCAAGTATATACTCAATTTGTAAAGTTATTCATGAATAAAGAAACAGAGATTATTTCAGAGGACAAGAAAGATACAGCGTATACTGATTTTATATTTGATATTTGTGAAATATTGCTTGTAAATAAGTTATTTGATCAATTTGAAAAGGCACTAAATTTATTTAATCTAATAAGTGATGAAAGTGTACTTTTAAGGCTTTCCAAATTATATTATAAATATGGTTTTAAAAGTCTGGCAAAAAAAGAAGCGTTAAGGTCAATAAAGGAATTTGAGTTATTTGACAATGAAATTTTAGATATATTGAGGTGATAAAATGCCTCTATCTTATTATGATAAGGGAGTTATATACAAAAGAACAAATTTTATGGGAAAAGCTATTAAGTGTTTTGAAAAATCTGTTAAGTTGGAAGCGGAAATTGCAGATAAAGCGCTTTTAGAATTAACTAAAGTATATATGAATTTCAAGGATTATGATGAAGCATATAGGTGTATAGAAAATGCAGTAAGAATCAAACCTAATTATATCAATTATTATTTTATGATTCACGTATTAAATCTTAAAAAGGTACTAATAGACGATATTTTAAAAATAGCATATGAAACTAAAGTAGACCAATTAATGTTAGTAGACATATTTTATATTGAGGGCAATTACGAAATTGTCCTCAACCTTATAGATGAAAGCTTAAAGAAAAATAGAACTTCATATAGTATTGAACTTTTAAAGATAAAAAGCCTATTGAAGTCTAAAAGATATGTTAAGTGTGAGGATTATATAGATAGCTTTCCACAAAACTATTTGTACTCTTTTAAAATCAAGATGTATAAGGCTCTTTGTTGTATGTTATTAAAAGATTATAGTTTAGCCTTTAGAACATTAGATGGATATGATTATAAAAAGCTTAGTATTTATAATAGAAAAAAATTAGAGGCATATATAAATTTTTATAATGCTATCAATAAAATTAAAGATGAAAGTATATATGGAAATGATAAAGATTATGTATCATCAATTTTTGAAATATTAGATATATTACTTCAAGTTAAAGAACTCATATATTTTAATAAAATGAGACAGTTTGCAATAGAAATTAATTATAAAGAAATAAGCTTACAATTAGCAGAATTATATTTAGTACATGGATATATATCAGAGGCTAAAGAAGAGGTAGTAAGATATCTAAAAAATGAAGGAGAAGTTAGTGCTAAAGTTATAAAAATTCTAGGAAAATTAATATAAAAGCTACTTTAAAAAAGTTTGATTTTAAAGTAGCTTTTGTATTTTTTTACAGCATATTCAATTATAATATGTATAGGGGTGATTATGATGTCAATAGAATTTAATAAAGATAAAAAAATATTTCATCTTAAAGCAAAAGGGTTAAGTTATGTAATTGGTGTGTTTCAAAATGGAAAATTAGGAAACATATATTTTGGCAAAAGGATTAAAGAACTTAACTATGATATGGAAGAGAGTTTAAATTTAAGTGCTGAAAATATTCCACTAGATGTAATGAAAAACGAATACCCAGAATATGGAACAGGGGATTTTAGAAAGCCTGCTTATCAGGTTGAAGCTGAAAATGGAACAGCTATAAGTAATTTAGAATATGTTTCACATAAAATATATAAAGGTAAGCCTGAGCTCAAGGGGCTTCCAGCTGTTTATGTCGAGGAGGATAGCGAGGCAGATACGCTAGAAGTAGTGTTAGAAGATTCTATTTTAAAATTAAAAGTAAGTCTTCTATATACAGTTTTTAGAGATCATAATGTTATAACTCGTTCGGTTAGGTTTATAAATAACGGGGAGCAAAATATAAAGCTTCTGAAGGCAATGAGTATGAACATAGATTTTGATAATGCGGATTATGATATGCTTCAGCTTTCAGGGGCATGGTGTAGAGAAAGAAGTGTATTAAAAAGATCCCTTGTCCAGGGAAGTCAAGTAGTGGAAAGTAGTAGAGGAGTAAGTAGCCATCAACAAAATCCGTTTATAGCACTTATGAGTAAAAATTGTGATGAAGAGAATGGAGAAGTATACGGCTTTAGTTTTGTCTATAGTGGTAATTTTTTAGCAGAGGTAGAGGTGGATCAGCATTTTAAAGCTAGAGTTTCTATTGGTATAAATCCATTTACTTTTTCGTGGTTGCTAGAGAAAAATGAGAGTCTTACTTTGCCTGAAGTAGTTATTGTGTATTCAGAAAAAGGTCTTGGAGATATGTCAAGAACTTATCATCGATTATATAGAAAAAGATTGTGTAGAGGAGTATATAGAGATAAAGAAAGACCAGTTTTAGTAAATAATTGGGAAGCAACTTATTTTGATTTTACCGAAGAAAAAATAAAGAACATAGCACAGGAAGCTGGAAAACTAGGATTAGAACTTTTTGTACTTGATGACGGTTGGTTTAAAAAGAGGAATGCCGATAATTCTTCTCTGGGAGATTGGATTGAGGACAAAAGAAAATTACCAAGTGGACTTAATTCATTAGCTAAAAGTATAAATAAAATGGGAGTATATTTTGGTTTATGGGTTGAACCTGAAATGATTTCTGAAGACAGCGATTTATATAGGCAGCACCCTGATTACTGCATGCATGTTCCAAACAGAAAGCGTTCAGCTGGAAGATATGAAAGAAATCAACTGGTACTTGATTTATCAAGAGAAGACGTGTGTGTACATGTATTTAGGATGATTTCCAAGGTGCTTAAAAGTGCACCAATTGCATATGTGAAATGGGATATGAATAGGTCTATAACTGAACTTGGATCTGAAAAGCTTCCAATAGAGAGACAAAGAGAAGTTGCACACAGATATGTACTTGGACTTTATAGAGTTATGTATGAGCTCACAAAGGAATTTCCAGATGTATTGTTTGAAAGTTGCTCATCAGGTGGAGCAAGGTTTGATCCTGGTATGCTCTTTTATATGCCACAAACATGGACAAGCGATTGTACAGATGCTATTGAAAGATTGAAAATTCAGTATGGAACTAGTATAGTATATCCAGCAATTACAATGGGAGCTCATGTATCTGCTTGTCCTAATCATCAGGTTGGAAGAATAGAAGATTTGATGACAAGAGGAAATGCGGCTATGTCTGGAAATTTTGGATATGAGCTTGATCTTACTAAACTTACGGAAGAAGAAAAGAAGGAAGTTAAAAATCAAGTGGATAAGTACAAGAACATAAGAAACCTAATTCAGTTTGGGGATTTTTACAGAATTTTAAGTCCATTCGATAAACCCGAAGCTTCATGGATATTTGTTAATGAGGATAAAACTGAGGCTATATTCTTTTATTTTAATGTTCTTTTAAAACCTAATATAGTTGAAAGAAGAGTTAGATTTAAGGGACTTAACGAAAATTTAAGCTATAGAATAAAAGAACTTAATGCAGTTTTTAGTGGAGAGGAACTCATGTATCGAGGAATTATTATTCCAAAGTTTAAAAAGGATTTTGAAAGTTTAATGTATAGACTAAAATCAGAAAAAAATTAAACTTAAGGTAGTACATTTTCTATTGTATATGAATACTATATATCAGGATGAAAAATATCCTAACTTAGAGTGTAAGGAGAAGATATACAAATGGAAAATAATCAAGGAACTTCATGCCCAAGTACGTTTTGCAGTGCATCAGTCTTAAAAGCTCATACACTTGAGCAAGCAGAGAACTGGCCTATACAGCCAGGACAATATAAAGTACCTGTAGTTCTTTCTGAATTCGTTATTCAGGTAGATGTAGAAGCTAAAGTTAAATTAAATGAACTTGCATATGAGATAAAAAGAATAGAAAAACAAGTGTTCCTTACTGAATGTAGATATGTTGGAGGAACTGATAAAGTATTCATTGAAGGGTATATAAGAAAAAATATAGAGTATGCTTCAAAACACTGTACTACAAAATCAGGTATAGGCGGTGTTATCAATGATACTACAGTTCATATTCCATTTAGATGTGTTACAAGAGTGGAATTTAATGGAGCTCGCCCTAGAGTGTTTCCTAATCCACAGGCAGACGTAGCTAGATATTTTGATCAAAAGAGAATGGGAAAAAATATAAGGGAAGCTGATAGAGCAAGCTATGAAATATTTAATGAGCCAGTATATTGTGAACTTGAATGGTCTGAAATATATGACGCAGATATTGATGATAGAGGATGTTCAATAGATCATTTCTTAAATGAAGAAGAATTCCAAGAATTTACTGATAAATCAGTTGTGTATATTGCAATAAAATTGCTTCAAAAACAACAAGTAGGTCATAAACATCATGATTTTCCTGGTGAAAGAATAGAAGAAGGGTTCCAAAAGGAAGAATCTCAAAAGTGTGAAACTAAAGAAATACCTGCATACAAAGGAAGAAAACCATGGAATGGAGTAATTGACAAATACAAATATAGGAAATAATGGATGGGAGGGTCAGTTATAGGCTGATCCTCTTTTAAACAATATTGGAGAGTGAAATAGCATGCATAAACATAAAAAACACCATCATCATAAGCATGAAGTTGAAAAAGAAAGTATCAAAAAAATTATAAAAAAAGAAAAGGAAGAGGAACTAAAAGAAGAAAGGCTTGGAGATGATAAGGAAGAAAATGTTTCTGCAAAAATGCTTAAAGAATGTAAAAGTGATTTGGTTAAGTTTAGTATAAAGGCGGGGTTTATACCAGTACGTATGCCAGTTATAATAACTGAGGTTGTAGTAAATACAGATATAGAAAACGTTATTAAACTAGAGGGACCAATTATTAATATAGATAGCGTGAAAAGGAGGATAAAGCTTCAGGACTGTAGACTAATTGCTGAAGCAAATAAGCTTTTTTTAAGTGGTATAGTAATAAAAAGTATTCAGTATTCTAGAAGAAAATTAGGAGGTAATGCTTCCATAAGTGGTGAAGTTAGAAACATAACAATCAATATTCCATTTAAATGTGTTACAAGAGTAAAGTATATAGTTAAGCCTATTATTAGTGATAGGAATAGAAATTTGAAGATAGTAGATAGGAACAAGGATACCACACTTATGGAGAGTTATAGAGAAGAAGAAAAAGTATATTGTGAATTAGTTAGTGCTAAATTCCAAGAATTAAATATAGCAGAGAAGGATGGAGTAGAAAAGTTTAAAAGAATAAAGCAAAAAATGGTAATGCACTTAACCTTAAGGCTTGTTCAGAATCAAACTTTGTTTGTATTGAAAGGAACATAGGGGAGGGAAGGATACTTATGTTAAATATTGATTTTAAAAACTAAATACCTTATTATATATATATTCTTTTATAAGAATTAGGAGATAATAGTATGGATAAAGATGAATTGCTTCAGATATTTAACGAAAGTATTTCTGGAAAAAATGAGGCTAAAGGTAAGAGGGTATTTGAAAATGATTTGGTTTCTTCTGTAGATATTGAAAATGAAGAAAATATTATATATATAAAAGGTAATGTTATATCGGAGAGTCTTTTTAGTCAATATAATACGGAAATACAAATGGATGCAGATAGTACACAGATATTAAGTACTTATTGTAGTTGTTCTGACTATGAAAATAACGAAACTAAATGGAATTATTGCTGCAAGCATTTGATAGCGACATTTTACAGTTCTGTAGATGAGTTATCTAAAAATGATTTGTTAAATAAGGCTAATAAACGTAAACTTAATAAGCTTTTAGGTATTAAAGATACTTTAGATATTTTACTTGGTAATGATGATTCAAAAGAAGAGTTAAAGATAGAAGTATACATAAATAAGGATAAATGGGACAATAGAATTTATTTTGAGCTTAAGATAGGTCTTAAATCTATGAATTCAAATAATTTATATGTACTAAAGGATATAAATACTTTCTTATTAGGCATATATCAAAACATTCCCGTACCATATGGTAAAAAACTTACACTGGATATGAAAAAGCAAAAATTGAGTGTTAAAGATAAGAAACTTGTGGATTTTATACAGATGATAATTAATATAGATAAGCCATTTTCATATAACAGAAAGGTCAAAAAATCTTTTATTGATGGTAAGTATGTATATGTGCCAGATTATCTTGTAAGAGAGTTTTTTCAGGTTATTAAGGAACATAGAGTATACCTAAATGAAGGCTTTGAGCTTAATTGTGATATAGAGATAATAGAAGATAAGCCACCTATAGAAATTAGTCTTAAGGATAGTTCTAAGGGTGATTATATTTTAAGTGTTATGTCTGGCATGCCAATATCCTTAAGTTCAAAAAATAATGTGTTTTTATACGGGTTAGGAGTTTATATTCCTGATTATGAATACTGTGAGAAGATAGGTCCATACTTTGAGGTATTTAATAGTTCTGAGAAGGTTAGTTTATCAGGGGAAAAAGAAGAGATTATTTTAAGAAAACTAGTTCCTAATTTAAAGAGCTTATCTAATAATGTATCTTTATCAGAGGAGATAAATAACAAAATTGTTATAGCTAAATGTGAGTTTAAATTTTATTTTGATAATGAGGATGGGAATACTATACTTACAGTTAAGGTTAAATATGGTGCTTTTGAATTTAACATATTTGAAAACTTCCATGAAAAGGTTATTTATAGAGATGAAAAGAGGGAAGTAGAAGTTATAGAAACATTGAGGGCACTTAGGTTTGAAAGAATTAAGGATAAATTTCTTCTTGGTTTCGGAGATGATTATGCCTTTACGTTTTTTAAAACAGAAATAGGTAGGCTTCAGAGGATTGGTGAGGTTTTCTATTCTGAAAATTTCAAAGGGATAAAACATATTAGTGGTAAAGGTCTAAGTGGACACATAAAAACAGGTAAGTATAATTATTTTGAAATGAAGTTTAAAATAGAAGATTTACCGCCAGGAGAAACAGTAGCAATACTTAGAGCCTTTCGAGAAAATCTTAAATATTTCAAACTTAAAGATGGAGAATTCATTGATTTAGAAGAGCTTCAACTTAAAAATTTCTTGAAGCTTATAGATTCCGTTTCACCTAAAAAACTCAAAGAGAATATTATTGAATTACCAAAAAGTAAGAGTATTTATGTAGATGAATATTTAGAGGAGAACGGAATCAGATATATTAAAGGACAAGATGAACTAAAAAAGATAAGAGATAAATTTAAAAAAGAAAAAAGTTTGGTTTTTGAAAAACCTGATAATTTAAATGGAACTTTAAGGGAATATCAAAGGCAAGGATATAACTGGCTTAAAACTTTAGATTACTTTGGTTTTGGGGGTATACTGGGAGATGAAATGGGACTTGGAAAAACCTTTCAGGTAATTGCCTTTTTACTATCAAATACAAACAAGAAAACTTTAATAATAGTTCCAACCTCTCTTGTATATAATTGGATACAAGAATTTGAAAAGTTTGCACCAAGTATGAAGGTGGCTGCAGCTATTGGAGCAAGGAAAGAAAGAGAATTAATAATAAAGAATATAGATAAGTGTGAAGTCATAATAACAACTTATAACTTATTAAAGAGAGATTTAGCTTCATATGTAAAGCTTAAATTTGATTATTGTATACTAGATGAGGCTCAAAACATAAAAAATCCTCATTCTCAAAATGCCATAAGCGTAAAGAAGATAAATTCAGGAAATAGATTTGCACTTTCAGGAACACCTATGGAGAACTCTGTTATGGAGCTTTGGTCTATATTTGATTTTATAATGCCAGGATACCTTTATGATGAGAATAGGTTTAGTGTAAGGTATTACAAGAAACTTAAGGAAGAGCCAGCGGTGATAGAAGATCTTAATAGGCTTATTAGGCCATTTATTTTAAGAAGAAAGAAAAAGGAAGTAGCACTTGAGCTTCCAGATAAAATAGAAAAAATAGTTACAGTGGACATGGAAAGTAAACAAAAAAAGGTTTATAGCACTTATGCAAAATATGCAGTGAGCCTAATTGAAAAAAGGGTTGAATATGATGAATTTAAGAAAAGTAAAATTGAAATACTTTCATATATAACGCGACTTAGACAAATTTGTCTTGATCCATCCGTTGTAATGGAGGATTATACTGGAAACAGTGCTAAAATAGAAGCTCTTATAGAGGTTTTAAATCACAGCATAGATGAAGGACATAAAATATTAGTGTTTTCACAATTTACCTCTGTACTGAAAAATATAGCCGAAAGATTTAAGACAGAAGGAATAAAATATAGCTATTTAGATGGAGCAGTAAGTTCTAAAAATAGAATAAATATAGTAAAGGAATTTAATGAAGGAAGTAATTCTGTATTTTTAATAAGCTTAAAGGCAGGAGGTACCGGTCTTAACTTAACCTCAGCGGATGTAGTAGTTCATTTTGATCCATGGTGGAATCCGGCAGTAGAGGAGCAGGCTTCAGATAGAGCACATAGAATTGGACAGCAAAATGTAGTTGAGGTTATAAAGCTTGTAGCAAGGGGAACCATTGAAGAAAAGATCATAAAACTGCAAAAAGAAAAAAAGAAGCTTGTAGATAGTCTTCTTTCAGAGGAACTTTCTACAAGTGAGATTTTTTCTGGATTAAGTGAAGAGGAAATACTTCATTTATTTAAATAAAACCTATTCAAGTATAGGTTTAGAGACAATACCGGGTCTTCTTACAATACATTTAACATTAATTTTAACTTTCACATGAGGATATATTTTATCCCAATTATTTTCGATAGTTTTCCAATATTTAGGCTTTTTTGCGTATATTTCATCACCTAAACCAAATATATCAGTTTTCAAGCTATTTTGTGAGGCGGCTAAAGTAGAGCTGACCTCTCTTTTTATAGCGTCACTTTCAAATGCAGCTAGTTTATTCATTTGCTTATAGTGTTTCATTAAATTAATATTATCATTAGTTTCAGATATTAAGCTTTCTTCTTTTATATTTATTTCCATGGTTAAATCATTACCGTTAATAATAGGCTTAATATTTGATTCTGAGTTTAGTATATCAAATACAACCATTTTTCCGTTTGGAAGAGACACTCGAACAGAACCGTTTATAATCTTTCCATTGACCCACTGTAGGCCTCTTGTTTCAGAGGCATCTAAATATCCGACTAACTTATTCTTTTTAAAAACTCCAGCTCCATACAAATCAAATCTGTTGGAGAACTTTTGGTCAGGTCTGAGATTTATAAGTCCAATTGAGGCAGCATGAGATTTATTCGTTATTTGTTCTATGAAATCTAGTCTTGAATATGAAATTGAATAGCCAGTATCACGCTGCTGCATAGACATACTTCTCAATTTTTCAGCAGGTATACCTTGATCAGGAGTATAGGTAGATACAATATCTTTAGCAGTGCCTTTTGTTACAAATAGTAGACCATCAGGTCGTATATTATAGTGTCTAAAAAGTTTATCCATCATGTCACTTAGTCCATGTTTTGCTAATCTTTCACCAACTACCACCATTCTACTATGGGAAAAGAACAAAGGTTTTCCGGAAATGATAGAAGCATTATTAAAGGCTTCTGTTATAGTATAACCCTCACTAGTGAATATATTTATGCTGGTGCTTTGGGTCTTGTTGCCGCCATTGGATTTTGGGGAGCCCTGAGTATTTAATACTTGAACTGTATATAAATATCTGCCATCTTCACTTAAATCTATACCACTGCAAAGCACTAAGGATAATTCATTTAATTGAGTCTTTATTCTAGCACATCCTGATAATGGTACAATGCATAATATTAAAAAAAGAGAAATTATCTTTTTCATTACTTATTCTCCTTTAGCAATTTTTTTAAGTTAAATAAAATTATAGTTATAAAAGGTAAAACAATTGTAAGTGGAGCATTTAAATATTTAAGGAAAATATCCATATGCCTATGTATATGCTGTGGAAAATTTGATGCCATAGCTCTTGACATAATCAAAATCAATATGGAAATTGGAATTGAAAGCCATTTTGAGTTCTTTATTTTAAATAGCTCAGCAGTACCCCTAACAGCACCATAACAAAAAACACTTACCTTAACAAAACTTAAAATAACTACAATTACAATAGCAAATATATCAAGTCTATCAAAATATTCACTGATTTTTAAAATACGAAGGGTTTGCAAAAAAGGAAATAGGGCTAAAGTCGAAAATTTAACTCCAAGAACTAATAGAAATAGAATAGTACTTAGAGAAATAAGAATACCTTGTAGTATAACTGAAAATAAAGCATACTTTTTTACGCTTTTCTCATTAGATACAAGAGGAAATAGCATTGCGGATATTATGTTCTCACCAAAAGGAAAGGCTATTACAGGAAGACTATTTTTTATAACAGGAATAGGTCCATTCTCAAGTATTGGAAGTAGGTGTTTTAAATGAATATGATTTGGTGGAAGCATAAAAAATATCCATTCAAGGGTAAAAAATATTATCCAAAAGAATAAAAATACATACATTAAGCGCGCTATATTTTCTATTCCTAAATAAACACCATACCAGCATACAAACATCAAAATCATAGCAGTAAAAAAGATTGGTATTTTAGGCATAGAAGCAGTAATTATTAAAACGGTTAAATTTCTTAAAACTCTTGAGGCTGTATAAACGAAAAAAGTCAAGTAAAAAAAACTGAAAATACTACCTAAAAATTTTCCCCATATTTTAGGCATATATTGAATTATAGAGTCGTCTGTATTCTGTTCCCATAAATATACATATGTGTATTCAATTATAAGAGCTGGGATTATATAAATAAGTATTCCTATCCAAGCATTTTGCTCCGCCTCTGGATTTAGAAAAAATATTATGGAACTGCCAAGTACACATAGGACAATTAATGAAAACATTTGTTTTCCACATATCTTCTTTTCCATTTTTCTTCAACTCTTTCCTTAGTGAGATTTCCTTAGCCTATCAATGGCTTTTTTTATATCTTTTAAAGTTACATTAACATAGTCTCTAGTTTGCCTTTTGGTAGAGTTTTTGTCAGAAACCTTTGGAGAACGTTTTAGCTTTGCCCATATAGGTCTTTTAAAAAGAATATCAAGAAAATCATTTTTACTAGCAGGGGCTATAGGCATTACATATGGAACTCCAAAGGAGCGTATTGAAATTAATTTTAAGGATAAAACAATATAGGCGCAGGTTAATCCAAATAATCCTAGAGAGGCTCCCAAAATTGTGAATATAAATCTAGGCAAGGTTAAAGCATTGTGCATTTCGTTATTTGGAACAGCAAAGGAAGCAATATAAGTAATGGCAGCAACAATAATAACAGGTGTACTTATAAGCCCAGCCTCAACAGCAGATTGCCCTATAATTAGTGCACCAATAATACTAATAGATTGACCTACAGCCCTAGGCATTCTAATTCCAGCTTCTATCATTATCTGATATACAACCAAAAGAACAAAAACCTCAGTTGAGGTAGGGTAAGGCACAGAGGAATGAGATTGTATAAAGGTTATAAGAAGCGGTGTCTGTATTAATTCTTGATGAAAAGTAGTTATAGCAACATATAAACCTGGTAACACTATGGATATAAATATGGATATATACCTAATCCATCTATTAATAGTTGCAGGAATAAAATTTATAAAAAAATCTTCAGTATTTTCAAGAAATTCAAAAAATGTTGCAGGTGCAGTACAAACTATTGGTGTACCATCAGCAAGTATAGCAATACGTCCTTCGAAAATTTTTGAAGCTGCAGAATCTGGCCTTTCTGTTGAATACATAGTAGGAAAAGCAGAAAAAGGTTCATCTTGTATATATTCTTTTATATAATTCATACCGTCTATGGAGTCTGTGTCTATTTTACCTATTCTTTCTCTAATTTCTTGTACTATCTTAGGATTAGCTACATCAGATAAATAGGCGATAGTTACAGTTGTCTTAGAACTCTTACCTAATGTAAATTCTTCTGATTTAAAACTAGTGCTTCTAATTTTTTTTCTTAAAAGGGCTACGTTTGTAGTTATGGATTCAGTAAAACCTTCTCTAGGACCCCTAATTGTAGTTTCAACATTAGGTTCAGTTATAGATCTTTCAGGGGGCTTTCCAATGTTTATAATAATTGCTTTGTTTGAACCATCCATAAATAAGGCGATACTTCCTTTTAAAACGGCAATTATAACATCATTCATATGCTTATATATATTTTTGTCATCAACAGCAAAGTTGGATTTAGAATACTCAAATATATGTTCATAGGATAGTTTATTAGTAGGCTCTTTAGTAAGTCTTTCTACTACAGAGGACTCTATTACGTCAGATTCAATAAGATTTTCTATGTAAACAATCATTGCAGGAAAATGTGGATTATTAGCTATTTTAAATTCTCTAATTGCTATATCTGAGCAATTAGAGAAGGACTGTTCTATATGTTTTCTATTTGATTTAAGATTATTTGAAATTTTTTCTATAGTTTCTTTAGATTTTTTTTCAGTATTATCATTAAAGAATTTATTAAACAATGAAAATTTATGCCTCCTTATTTTCTATGTTCTAATAGTTTGTGCTGCATTTCATGGATTATTCATAATACAGATAAAGATAACCACTTGTGCTTAAGTAATAAAATGGTAAAATATAAGTAGATAAATCATAAATCTGTTACTTGGAGGTAATAAGCTATGTTAAGTTTTGATTATTCAATACCAACTAAAATTTTTTTTGGAAAAGGGAAAATAGATGTATTAGGAAAAGAGATTAAAAAGTACGGTTCAAAGGTACTTATAGTTTATGGTGGAGGAAGTATAAAGAGAAATGGTATATATGATAGAACTGCAAGTATATTAAAAGAGAATAATATCGACTTTTATGAACTTTCAGGAGTAGAACCAAATCCTAGAATAACAACAGTTAAAAAGGGAATTGATATTTGTAAGGAAAAGAATATAGAATTAGTATTAGCAATAGGTGGAGGAAGTACTATAGACTGTGCAAAAGTAATTGCAGCAGGAGTTAATTATGATGGTGATCCATGGGATATAGTTAAAAATCCTTCAAAAATAGAGAAAGTACTTCCAGTTGCAAGTATACTTACTCTTGCAGCAACAGGTTCTGAAATGGATCAAATTGCAGTAATATCCAATATGGATACAAATGAAAAAATTGGAGTTGGACATGAAGATATGCGACCTAAATTTTCAGTGCTTGATCCTACATATACCTTTACAGTACCTGAAAATCAAACAGCAGCAGGAACAGCAGATATAATGAGTCATACTTTTGAATCATATTTTAGTGGTGTAGAAGGTGCATATCTTCAGGATGGTATAGCTGAAGCAATTTTAAGAACTTGCATAAAGTATGGTAAAATTGCAATGGAAAAGCCAAATGATTATGAGGCAAGGGCCAATTTAATGTGGGCATCTAGTCTTGCTATAAATGGCTTATTATCACTAGGAAAAGATAGAAAATGGTGTTGTCACCCAATAGAACATGAGTTAAGCGCATACTATGATATAACACATGGAGTAGGGCTTGCGATTTTGACACCTAATTGGATGGAGTATATTTTAAACGATGATACACTTCATAAATTTGTTGATTATGGCGTAAATGTGTGGGGAATAGATAGGAAAAAGGACTCATATGAAATAGCAAGAGAAGCTATTAAAAATACTAGAAAATATTTTGAGTCTTTAGGAATCCCTTCAAAACTAAGAGAAGTTGGCATTGGAGAAGAAAAATTAGAATTAATGGCTAACAGGGCTGTTAGAAATTCTGGTGGAACAATAGGAAGTTTAAGACCTATAGATGCTGAAGATGTTCTTAATATATTAAAGAAATCTTATTAAGAGCATGTGAGAGAAGTAGCAATAAGTTGTTGCTTCTCTATTTTAATATAACGCTTAATTTTATACCAAGCTAAAGAATAAAAATTACTACGTTATGTAAGAGGTATTGTAGCATTAATTTTTATAATAAATAATAAAGTTATTTGAAAATGCACAGTATAAGAGTGCTAAAGGTATATAGAAGGGGGAGCTAAATAAATGAAATTTGGAATAAATAGCTTTGAAATTGAAACAGCAGATACAGTTATAATTCCTGTAATGAAAAATAAAGTATTTGAATTAGATGGATTTGAAAACACAATAAAATATATATTTCATACTAAAAAGTTTAAAGGAGAAGGAGGTGAAATATTTACATTCACCTCCTCAGATAATGACAAATATAAAAACATAATATTTGTTGGAATTGGATCCGCAAAAGAAATATCAGGTGAAAAAATAAGAAATGCATTTGCTAGATCAATAAAGAAATGTAGAGAATTTTTATCTGAAAAGGTGTATGTAAGTACTACAAATATTGAAGGATTTAAGTATACTGAAGAAATAAATGCTATTGTAGAGGGAATTGAATTTGGAGATTATAAATTTGATAAATACAAAAGCGATAAGAAACCACAGAATAATATAGAAATTTGTATAGGAAATGTTCCTACAGATAGGGTAAAGGAAGCAGAAAGAGAATTAAATGAATCAATAACTTTAGTCGAAGCAACTCTGCTTGCAAGAAACCTTGTAAATGAACCAGCTAATGTTATGACACCTGAAGCCCTTTCAAAAGCAGCAGGTGATGCTGGAAAAGAATACGGTTTTGAGGTAGAAGTATTTGACAAGGATAAAATTAAAGAACTTAACATGAAAGCTTTTTTATCTGTAGTTGCAGGTTCAGAAAAACCACCAAAGCTTATTGTAATGAGATATTTTGGTGATAAAGAGAGTAGTGACACTCTTGGTCTTGTTGGAAAGGGACTTACTTATGATTCAGGTGGATATTCTATAAAAACAAATGAAGGTATGCTCACAATGAAATCTGATATGGGCGGTGGTGCAGCAGTTATAGGAGCAATTAGTGCAATAGCTAAAAGAAAGCTAAAGGTAAATGTTGTATCAGTAATTGCAGCTGGTGAAAATCTCATATCCCCAGCAGCTTATAAACCTGGTGATATAATTGGCTCTATGGCCGGAAAAACAATAGAAGTTATAAATACTGATGCAGAAGGAAGGCTTACACTTGCTGATGCTGTTTATTATGCGATTTTAAGGGAAAAAGTAACTAAGGTTGTTGATATTGCAACGCTTACAGGAGCAGCTTTATCCGCACTGGGAATAACTACTACAGCCGTTGTAACTAATAATAAGGAATTCTATAAAAAACTAGAGGAGGCTTCATATAAATCAGGAGAAAGAGTTTGGAGACTTCCAGAATTTGATGAATACAAGAAATTGATAAAATCTGATATAGCAGATCTTAAAAATGTAGGTGGAAAGTTTGCAGGAACAATAACTGCAGGATTGTTTATAGGAGAATTTATAGAAGAAAAGCCATGGCTTCATCTTGATATAGCAGGTACAGCCTGGAGGGATAACGAGGATGGATACTTCTCAAAGGGTGGAACAGGAGCAGGTGTTAGAATTCTATATTATTTAGCTCAAAATGGATATTAATGTATCAAAGAAAGATTATAATTTCTAAAATGGAGAAGAATCTTAAGGTTCTTCTTTATTTTATTTATAATAATTTATTAAAAAATAATGTTAATATTTTGTAACAAATGAATAAAAACCTAAATAAGGTTATTGTAATAATTTTAAGGAAGTTTAAAATATAATTATATACAAATATAAACATAAACAGGAGGGTTTAAAGTGGTTGATTTCGAATATTCAATACCAACTAAGATTTTTTTTGGCAAGGACAAGATTAATGTACTCGGAAGAGAGGTAAAAAAATATGGCTCCAAGGTGCTTATAGTTTATGGTGGAGGAAGCATAAAGAGAAATGGAATATATGATAAAGCCATAAGCATACTTAAAGAAAATGGTATTAGTTATTATGAACTTCCAGGAGTAGAACCAAATCCTAGGATAACAACAGTAAAAAAAGGAATTGATATATGTAAAGAAAACGGAGTAGAATTGGTACTAGCTATAGGTGGAGGAAGTGCAATAGATTGTGCAAAAGTTGTGGCAGCAGGCTGTGATTATGAAGGAGATCCATGGGATATAGTACTTGATGGTTCAAAAATAAAAAAGGTACTTCCAATTGCAAGTATTCTTACCCTTGCAGCAACAGGTTCTGAAATGGACTCATGGGCAGTAATAAATAATATGGAAACAAACGAGAAGCTTATAGCGGCTCACCCTGATATGGCACCTACATTCTCAATACTTGACCCAACATATACTTTTACAGTGCCTAAAAACCAAACAGCAGCAGGAACAGCAGATATTATGAGTCATGTTTTTGAAGTGTATTTTAGTAATACAAAAACTGCATATTTGCAGGATAGAATGGCAGAGGCAGTTTTAAGAACATGTATAAAATACGGTAAAATAGCATTGGAACATCCGTCAGATTATGAAGCAAGGGCTAATTTAATGTGGGCTTCAAGTCTTGCTATAAATGGACTTTTAACATATGGTAAAGACACAAATTGGAGTGTACACCTTATGGAACATGAGCTGAGTGCATTCTATGATATAACACATGGAGTTGGACTTGCAATTTTAACACCTAATTGGATGGAGTACATTTTAAATAATGATACAGTATATAAGTTTGTTGAATATGGTGTAAATGTATGGGGAATAGACAAAGAAAAAAATCACTATGATATAGCACATGAAGCAATAGAAAAAACTAGAGATTATTTCGTTAATGCATTAGGTATACCAGCTAGATTAAAAGAGGTTGGTATTGGAGAGGACAAACTTGATATAATGGCAAAAGAATCTGTAAAGCTTACAGGTGGAACTGTAGGAAATTTAAGACCTGTAAATGCAAATGAAATATTAGAGATATTTAAAAAATCATTATAATAAAAAAACTTCCTCTATTGATTTAGAATAGAGGAAGTTTATAATAATATGCTATTTTGAAGCGTTTTGTTCAGCTAAATATTCTTCAAGAGTGATGCTTTTATTCATAATTTCTTGTGATGCAGGAAGACCTACATACCTTATATGCCATGGTTCAAAGTTGTATTTTGTTATGTTTTCTTTATCCTTTGGATATCTTATTATAAAACCATATTTTCCACAGTTTTGTAGAAGCCATTTATAAGAGTTGGTATTCATAAATCCATCGTCTAAAGAGGTGTACTCTGTTGATAATAAATCCATAGCGAGTCCAGTTTGATGTTCACTTGTACCAGGTTCAGCTACATACTTGTCAGCTTCAGCTTTTCCGTCCTTTTCAACCTTTTCGTCATATAGTTTTTTTTGATATTCATAAGGTCTGTAACCAGAGACCGCGAGGAGGGTAAAACCATCCTTAGAGGCACCGGCAAACATATTTTCAAGTGCTGTTGCAGCTTCATTTTCCATTTGTCTCACGTTAGGATCTGAACTATTCATAAACTTAACATTAGGAACCCTCAAATTTTGAGGTGTGTAATTTCCGGATAATTTACTTTGCTTATTAACAAGTAAAATATTTTGCTGCTTTATTTCGGTTTTTGAAGTTTCCTTTTTCTGCTTCTTATTAGTAGAGATTTTATTTTTATTTTGGTTAATTGCAATTTTTTTTGATTGATTATTTGTGTATATAAACAAAGATGAAAATATAGCTGTAATAATAATAATCGTCACTAAAAATTTTTTCATATTTCAAAAGCTCCCTTCAATGCATTTAAAGAAAGTTAATATATTAAGAATGTGTTGGATTTTTCATTTTTAGAAAATTTTCAATATTTATTTTTTCATAAATAAAACACCTAATATAAGTATAGGGTGTTAAGCTTTAAATTATTAAATTTACTCTTTAACATTATAAACAAAATAAATCAATTAGTCAACAAAACTTACAAAAAATCCTATATAATATATTTTATTGTACAGAAGTTAAAATTATTGTCACATTGACATAAAATATAGCTGTATGATATATTGAAAAAAATTAAAGGTTTTCTGCATTACAGAATACATAGATTTTGAAAAAATGATATATGTGGTTAAGAGGTGTTTGATTTTGAGAAGACAATACATAAATTATCCTTCAGATGTACCAGTTTTAATATCTTATTCAAATTTAATTAATTATCCAATACATTGGCATAATTCCATTGAAATACTATATGTTCTTAAGGGTAACTTTAAAGTAACAATAGATTCTGATAGTTATGAGCTTATTGAAAATGATATTGAAATAGTTAATATAGATGAGGCACACAGTATTCATAGTAAGGATAAGGATAATAGAATACTTATGTTTCACATTGACCCAGCTTTTTTAAAGAAATATTTTAACGATATTGAAAATATGTTTTTTTACACAAATATAAAGGATGATAATGCCCAAATGGGAGAGGAATATGATATTCTTAGAAAATACTTATCTAGAATAATATGTGAGTTTGTTCAAAGACAAGAGGACTATGATAAGCAAATAGAGGATATACTTGTTAACATATTATATCATTTAATAAATAATTTCCACTTCCTTACTTCTGAAAGAGAAGAACTTAGGGAGAAAGAAGAACAGTTAGAAAGATACCATAGAATTACAAAGTATATATATAATAATTATAATGATAATATCACCCTTCAGGATATAGCTAAAAAGGAGTTTTTAAGTACTCATTATTTATCACATGAAATAAAAGATACAACAGGCTACAGTTTTACGGATTTACTTAATTTAACTAGAGTTGATGAAGCATTAAAGCTTCTTTTGGATACAGATAAAACTATAACTGAAATTTCTCAAGAGGTTGGCTTTTCTCATGTAAGATATCTTAATAAGCATTTTAAAATTCAATTTAGTTGCTCTCCTAATCAATATAGAAAAAAGTATAAAGTAGATGAAGAACATTTTGAAACATTAAAAAAAATTAAAACCTTTAAGCTTAAAGAAAGCATGGAGAAAATAAACAGTTATCTTGAGGATTACGATAGATTTAATTATGAGGATTTAATAGATAAAATATACATAAATATGTCAGAAGATTTAGGTGAATTTAACAAGGAATTTAAGGAAGTCATTGATATAGGAGATGCATTTGAACTACTAATAGAAGATAATAGAGATATACTCCAAATGATACAAAACGAAATTGGGTTCAAGTATGTAAGGCTTTTAAATGTTATAGGAATAGATATGGGGATATTCCCAGGGTCTGAATTCTGTAACTGGAATAGGTCAAGTGATGTTTTTGAATTCTTAGAGAATATGGGAATTGGTGCTGTTATAGTGTTAGATGATAGAGAATTTAAAAAGAATGAGTATATAAAAGCATTAAAGTCCCTTATAAATTATTTTAAAGAAGTAGATACAGTTGATATAAATTCATTTAAATTTCAGTTTGAAGCATCAATGAAAGACAGTACAAAAGAAGAAATAATAGAATTACTAGATGGCTATAATCTTACTGTAATGGAAGATTTATTTTGCTATAATGACAGTATAAATTATATATACGATACAGCTTATATGCTCCCGTTTATAATTCATAAAAATGTTAATAGTAATGAAAAGATTATCCACTTTTTAAGAGCATTTGATGTGCTTGATAAGCAGGTTAAGCTTACCAATGAGGTGTTCTTTGGATATCCTGGACTAGTAAATGATAAAGGAATAAAGAAACCGTCATATTATGCATATTACTTAATGAATAAATTAGGTGATACTTTAGTATGTAGTGGTGATGGATATATAGTAACTAAAAGTGAAGGTGAATATGAGATTCTTCTATATAGTTATTATGAAGGAATAGATACACTAGACGTATTTAATGATTTTGCTAAATTTAAGGGCAGAAAGAATATTACTGAAAAGAAAATTTCATTAAATATAGTAAATATACCATCGTCTGTAAAAATAACGATGTATGAAATAAATGAAAGTGTTGGTTCTTCATATAATTACTGGCTTGACATGGGTAAGCCAAGAAGATTAAATAAAGAGGAAAAGGAAATTCTTCACAAGGCAGCTTTTCCAAGAATATATTTTAAAAATATGAGAAAAAGTACAATAGTTAATATAAGAACTGCACTTAGAGGGTATGGAGCTGTTCTTATTTTAATAAAAGAGGTATAAAATTGGTTTAATCTGTGATTAGTGTGGTAAGTGAATTTTTAAGATATAACATATTGGTACATTTATGTGAGCATTTTAGTTGATGAAAAGCACCCCTTAAAAAGACTATAATATAGTTGTAGGAAAGATAGGGGTGATAAAATGACTTTAGACAATAGAGCTTTCCTAAAACAAAGCTCACAAAAATTGCTCTTTAAGTTTGCTGTTCCTGCGATTTTTTCACTACTTGTAAATGAACTTTATAATATGGTAGATACAGTTTTTGCAGGTAGGTATATAGGAGAAAATGCTATAGGTGCAATGACAATAGCATTTCCAATTCAAAAAATCATAATAGCAATGGGGCTTTTAATAGCAGCCGGAGCTTCTACTTATGCAGCTAGAGTTATTGGAGAAAAAAATTATAAACATCTAAAAAAAATAGTTATCAATTCATTTGCTTTAACTACAGTTTCCATAATTTCAATTTCTTTTATAATATTTAGTTTTAAAGAGAGTATACTCTATTCATTAGGAGCAAGTAACAATACGTATCCAATGGCAATGCAGTATGTGTCTATTATATTACTTGGAGGTATATTTATAAGTCTCTCTAATGTTCTTTCATATATTATGGTGGCTCTCGGGAAAACAAAAACCTTACTATATACAAATGTTGTTGGCGTAATTCTTAATATCATACTTAATTATATTTTAGTTATAAGATTTCATATGGGGATACAAGGAAGTGGAATATCTACAGTAGTATCTCAGATTGTAGCGTGTTTAATTGCTTTAGGACAATTTATATATATGAATAAAAAACAGAATTTTAATTTTTTTAAGAATATTAAGATAAATATAATAAGTACTAGTATTATGCGAGAAATAATGTTAGTGGGTTTTTCTACATTCATAATAGAGATTGCAGATGCAGTTGTATCAGCAGTACTAAATAATGTACTTTATGTTGGTGGTGGAGATTCTGCTATAATTATGTTAGGAATAATAACAAAAGTATATATGTTCCTATTTATAACTGTAATAGGAATAAGCTCGGGTATGCAGCCTATAGTAGGGTATAACTTTGGAGCAGAAAATTATAATAAGGTTAAAGATATTTTAAAGTTTTCTTTAAAAACAGTTATTATTGTTTCCGCAGTGGTATGGATAGGCTTTATAATAGGGGCAGAACCTATAATTGGGTTTTTTCTTAAAGATGCTAATCTTGTAAGTAAAACCGTACCAGCATTTAGAATAGTCATATCCATGGTTCCTCTTTTAGGAATATATTATGTAGCAATATATTATTATCAAGCAATAGGTGAGGCTAGAATAAGTTTTGTACTATCTATATATAGAGAACTTTTAATGTTCATTCCCATTTCGGTGATACTATTTAAAGTGATAGGACTAAATGGTGTGTTTATAGCATATCCAATTACAGATATAATTGTTATTTTAACATCAATATATTTCATAAGACGAGCTTTCAAAGAGAAGTTTCAAGAAGAAGAGAAGGTTTCAAAGCAAGTTGGAGTTAGAGTTTAAAATTAAAATATCTTATAAAAAAATGATAGGACTACTAAAAGTAGCCTATCATTTTTTTATAAAGTTAAAAGATATGTTTTTTATTCGTAATTTTTGGTGATTTAAATATGTCAGGTACATTGAATGAAATAGGATTGTTATCAATTGAAATAACAGGTATAGTAGGCTTTATAGATGGAGTTGGTGTAAACGGAATATCTGGTATATCAATTGGTATAACTGGAATAGTAGGAGTAACAGGAATAGGTTGAATAACTATAGGAGAACCAGTAGTATTCCAAGGGAAAACTATAGGAGAACCAGTAGTATTCCAAGGGAAAACTATAGGAGAACCAGTAGTATTCCAAGGGAAATTAATAGGGGATCCAGTAGTGTTCCAAGGAAAATTAATAGGGGATCCAGTAGTATTCCAAGGGAAATTAATAGGGGATCCAGTAGTGTTCCAAGGAAAATTAATAGGGGATCCAGTAGTATTCCAAGGGAAATTAATAGGGGATCCAGTAGTGTTCCAAGGGAAAACTATAGGAGAACCAGTAGTATTCCAAGGGAAAACTATAGGGGAACCAGTGGTGTTCCAAGGAAAATTAATAGGAGAACCAGTAGTATTCCAAGGGAAAACTATAGGGGAACCAGTGGTATTCCAAGGGAAATTAATAGGGGATCCAGTAGTGTTCCTAGGGAAAACTATAGGACAGCCAGTAGTGTTTTGAGGGAAGTTTCCGCGACTAACATTACTGTTGTTGGAAGGAATATTGGTATTTGTTGTAACATTTATAGAGGAACCTGTAGTATTTTTTGAAATACTTATAGCGGAACCAGTAGTGCTTGTACACATAATAGAATTAGAAGATAATTGCTCAAGAGGACAAGCATATGCAGTAAATAACACTGGTGAACTTGCTGCAATCAATGAAGAAGCAATCAATGAAATAGAAAATTTTCTTAAAAAATGTTTCATAGGTAAAAACCTCCTAAAATATTTTAATTACAATGCAATTATATCATATTGTAGTATATTAGGCATAAAAATACAAAAGATAATTTATTAGTAAAATTGATTATATTCAAACAATTGTTTATAATTAAAATAAAAGTAAAAAGTTAATGGAGGTACTAATTTTGGGTAGTGGAAAAGTGGTAAATATTGATTTAGATAGAAAGTTTAGAAGTGATGATAGGTTTATTGTAATAATGATAAGCTTGATTACATTTTTAGTACCACTAATTGTATTTTTAAAAGTTACAAAGTTACAAAGTAATTTACTTAAAAACTTAACAGGTCTTCAATATAGTTTTGATTTCTTTTCATATTATAAAATGATTTTATTTATATTGCTTAGTGCCATTCTTTTAATATATTTTTTATATAGGGTTGTAAGGAAAGATATTTTTCTTACTAAGACAAAATTCTATATTCCAATTATTACATATGGGGCGTTTATAATAATATCTACTATTTTTTCACAATATAAAGACATATCTGTGTTTGGATATGTAGAAAGATATGAAGGAATGCTTGTGCTTTTATTTTATTTAATAGATACTTTTATTGTAATTAATTCTGTTTCTAGTGAAAAGAGTTTTGAGATTATATTAAAGAGTTTAATGTGTTCTGCATTTATCATAGGTGTTATAGGAATATCACAGATAGTTGGACATGACTTTTTTCAAAGCTTTTTTGGAAGGCGTATAATTCTACCAGGAGAGTATAAGGCTTATGCAGATGGATTGAGTTTTAGCTTTCCAAAGGGTACAGTTTATGGAACTTTATATAATCCGGATTATGTAGGAAGCTATATGGGGATGATTGTGGGATTATCATTTATATTATGTTTGTGTATAAAAGATAGAAAATATAAAGTTATGAGTGCAATTATAGGTATTATAGCGTTTGTAGATATAATAGGGAGTAATTCAAGAGCTGGACTAGTTGGAGCAGTTATAGCACTAATTATATCACTTATATTTATAAGAAAAAAAATAAGAAAAAATGTCTTGTTGGGGATTATTCCATTGATAATAGTAGTTGTGATACTTGGCGGGCTGAGTATAAAGGGAAGTACCACTATAATAAATAAGTTAAAAACTACTGCTTCTGAATTAGGCAAGATAAGTGGTGGTAGTGATTATGAAAAACAAAGTATAGGATCTGGAAGAGGTTACATATGGGGACAATCCTTTAAGTTATTAAAAAGTACAATAATTGTAGGACATGGACCTGATAGTTTTGCAGCATTTTTTCCTAAGAATGATCCTAATAGAAGGGTATTAAAAACTGTAATTATAGACAAGCCTCATAATATGTATTTTCAGATAGCTATAAATACAGGAGTTATGTCGCTAATAGCAGTACTTGCACTATTTATAATGTATGTAGTAACAAGCTTTAAACTATATATTAAAGCTGATATTGATAATTTCTACGATATATTTGGATTAGCAGTGTTTATAGCATTTTTAAGCTATATAATAACAGCGATTTTTAATGATAGTGTTATATCTGTGGCTCCAGTATTTTGGATACTTTTAGGTATTGGAATCAGTGCAAATATAACTAAAAAAATAAATTGATGCAGTGTCTGCATCAATTTATTTTTTATTGTTAAGACATTCTTCAAAAGTATGCCATGCAAGTACAGCACATTTTACACGAGCAGGCATATTTGAAATGTTTTTGAATGCTAAAGCATCTTCAAGCTGTTCAAGTTCAGCTTCATCTGTTATATCTCTTTTTATCATTCCGATGAAAGTATCTACTAGTTTTTTAGCTTCTTCTACAGTTTTACCTTTTATAAGGTCTATCATTATAGAGGTAGAAGCTTGAGAAATAGCACATCCAACGCCAACAAAGGCAGCATCTTCAACAATGTTATTTTCAATTTTAAGTTGAAGCGTTATTTCATCTCCACAGCTTGGATTATGGCCATTTTCAACCACAGTGGCATCTTGAAGTTCATGTTTATTATGACTTGATGCATTATGTTCAGTAATTATTTCTGTATATAGAGAATTAAGATCCATAACCTAACCACTTCCTTGTATTTTTTAATCCATGTATTAAGGCATCCACATCTTCTCTTGTGTTATAGAAATAAAAGCTAGCTCGGCAGGTTGCATTTACTTCCATATATCTCATAAGAGGATTTGCACAGTGATGGCCAGTTCTTATTGCTACTCCATAAGAATCTAATATTGTAGCTACATCATGAGGATGAACGTCTGCTACATTAAAAGATATAACACCAGCCTTTTTAGAAGCATCTTTTGTACCATAAACTGTTACGTATGGAATCTCAGAAAGACGTTCAAGTGCATATGAAGTAAGGTCTTTTTCAGCAGCATATATATTGTCTAAACCTACTTTGTTTATATATTCTATAGCAGCAGTTAAACCTACAGCGCCACCTACATTTTGTGTACCACCTTCAAATTTATGGGGAACTTCTGCAAAGGTTGTTTTTTGTTCCCAAACGTATTCTATCATATCTCCACCAAACATGAAAGGAGGCATTTTTTCCAAAAGTTCTTCTTTTCCGTATAAAACACCTATACCCATTGGAGCAAGCATTTTATGTCCTGAAAATACTATAAAATCAGCATCTAAGTCTTTAACGTCTACCTTCATGTGAGGTACACTTTGGGCAGCATCAAGAATTGCAACAGCACCTACGCTGTGGGCTTTTTTTATAATATCGTGAACTGGATTTATGGTTCCAAGAACATTTGAAACTTGTGTTACTGAAACTATCTTAGTTTTTGATGTTATCTTATTTTCGTATTCTTCTTCTGGAATTACACCATCTTCATTAAGATATAGGTATTTAAGAACAGCACCCTTTGCTTTTGCAACTTGCTGCCAAGGAACAAGATTAGAGTGATGCTCAGCAATAGAAATTACAATTTCATCTCCAGCATTTATAAAATTGAGTCCATAGGAATAAGCTATTAAATTTAAAGCTTCTGTGGCATTTCTTACGAATACAATTTCTTTGCTTTTATTTGCATTAATAAAGTCTTTTACAACATCTCTAGCACCTTCATATAAATCTGTAGCCTTAACACTTAGAGAGTAAGAACCCCTATGAGGATTTGCGTTTGATTTTCTGTAGTAATCATCTACTGCGTTTATTACAGAAAGAGGTTTTTGTGTGGTAGCAGCATTATCAAGATATACAAATTTATGTCCATTGAATTCTTGGTCTAAAGTAGGAAAATCTTTAATATATTCATTATTCATTTTCAAGCCTCCTTGTGATACTAGTAGATATTTTGTTTCTTATTTCCTCTGAAGGAATTTGATTTATAATAGGATTAAAAGCAGCTTCAATTACAAGTTTTTTTGCTTCAGTCTCGCTAAAACCTCTGCTCATTATATAAAATAATTTATTTTCATCTATTCTTCCAGCACTTGCAGCATGTTGACCGTCTACATCTTCTTCTGTACATAAAAGTATTGGTACAGATTTATTTTTAACCTTTGGACTTAAAAGAACAGTATATTCTTCTTCCTGACCTCTTGATTTTTTACATCCCTTTTTGAAATCAAGAGTTCCTCTGAAGGTCTTTTTACTATTGTCCATTAGAGCGCCCCTTGTTTCTATGTTACTGTTTGAAGATTTACCATGGTGGTTTATAAGATAATTTATGTCTATAACTCTATCTTTATCTCCAAGGTAAATAGAATGAATATTTGAAGAACTTCTAAACCCTAATAGATCATCGGTATAATTTGTTACAGCATACTTTGCGCCTAAATCAACAGCTGTATAATTTACTACAGCATTTTCTTCAGTTTTAACAGCGTGGGCATCCAAATGCAGGCTATCTTTCGAAAGTGTTTGGATTTTTATCAAATTTACTACAGAATTAGCTTTTGCATAAATTTGAGTTAAGCCATTATGAAAAGAAGTAGTATTTTCTGATGAATCGTAATTTATAACAACTGTTATTTCACTGCCTTCTTCTGCAATTATTAAGTTGTTGTCAACTACAGTGGTATTATTAGCATCCATTTTATAGTTTATTACAACAGGTTCTTCGTGTTTTTTATACTGATCTACATGAACAAATACTCCAGTATTGTAGCTGTTTTTAGCTTGATTAAGAGAAAGTTCATCTAAGCCAGTATAAGTACAGGTATTATTAAAATCAGAAGAAATATTTTGTGACATTTTATTTATTTTAATTCCGTTATCTTCAAATGAAGTTACATATTCGTTATTGTAAGGGACTACGTCAGGTAAGGCTTCATTTATATTTACATTATTTACACCAAGCCATCTCCATGTTCTTACAGGAATATTATTTATTTTTTTAAGTGTGTTTTCCATAGTCTAAAATCACCTACCCTAATTTCCTTTTAATTCTAACTTGATTAAGTTATTCATTTCAACAGCATATTCAAGAGGAAGTTCTTTTGATATAGGATTTACGAAACCTCTAACAATCATTGCACGCGCCTCTTCTTCACTTACACCCCTTGACATAAGATAGAATATAGCATCATCACTTATTCTTCCTATTTTCGCTTCATGACCAATGTCTATTTGGTCATTATTCAAATCCAATGCAGGAATTGTGTCGGAACGAGAATAGTCATCAAGCATCAAAGAATCACAGGAAACTGAAGATTTACAGTGATGAGCGTTTTCAGCAACTTTAACTGAACCTCTGTATATACAAGTTCCACCTTTATTTGAAAGTGATTTTGCACTTATAGTAGAAGATGTATAAGGTGCTGCGTGAACAACTTTAGCGCCAGTATCAAGGTGCTGACCTTCTCCAGCAAAGGTTACTCCAGTGTATTCTGACTTTGCACCTTCACCCTTTAGAATACTCATAGGGTAAAGCATTGATTTCTTTGAACCAAAGGAACCGGATACCCATTCAATAGTTCCATTTTTCTCAACCACAGCACGTTTTGTATTTAAGTTAAGCATGTTCTTAGACCAGTTCTCTATAGTTGAATATCTTAAAGTTGCATCCTCTTTTACATAAAGTTCAACACATCCAGCATGAAGGTTTGTAACATTGTACTTTGGAGCAGAACAGCCTTCTATAAAATGGAGTGATGCACCTTTCTCTACAATAATAAGAGTATGTTCAAATTGTCCTGCACCTGGAGAGTTTAATCTAAAATAAGATTGAAGCGGTATATCAACATTTACACCCTCAGGAACGTAAACAAAGGAACCACCAGACCAAACTGCTCCGTGAAGAGCAACAAATTTATGATCACTTGGAGGAACTAACTTCATGAAATATTCTTTAACTATATCTTCATATTCATTGATAGCTGTTTCCATATCTGTATATATAACACCTTGTTTAACGAGATCTTCTCTAATACTGTGGTAAACAACTTCTGAATCATATTGAGCACCAACACCAGCTAGGGATTCTCTTTCAGCCTTTGGTATTCCTAGTTTCTCAAAAGTATCTTTTATATCTTCAGGAACTTCATTCCAGTTTCCTTTCATTTCTGTATCAGGTCTTACGTAAGTAACAATATTATCCATATCAAGTTCGTCTAAAGATGGACCCCAAGTAGGAAGTTTAGTCTTGTTATATACGTCAAGGCATTTAAGTCTAAAATCTAGCATCCATTTTGGATCATGCTTTTCCTTTGAAATTTTTTCTATAATTTCAGGGGTTAAGCCTTTATTAACCTTGTAACTGTATTTGTCTTCATTTTTTATATCATAAACGCCGCGTTCTAGGTTTTTAAACAAATCTTTGTTAGCTTCCATGAGATTGCCTCCTTAAACCATTTTCTTGAAATCAACAAAACCTTTAGTATTTATTTCATTCATTAGAGAAATGTCACCATCTTTAACTATTTTTCCATCTAATAGAACATGAACAAAATCTGGTTTTAAATATTCAAGTATTTTGCTGTTGTGAGTTATTATAAGTAGAGAATTATTTTCATCTTTGAATTTACTTATTCCTTTTGAAACAATTTTTACTGCATCGACATCTAGTCCGGAATCAGTTTCATCTAGTATTGCGAGCTTAGGGTTTAACATTAACATTTGTAATATTTCATTTTTCTTTTTTTCTCCACCTGAAAAGCCTACATTTAAATCTCTTTCAGCGTAGCTTTCATTCATTTCAAGTAAAGACATTTTTTCTTTTAATTCTTTTCTAAATGCCATAAGTCTTATTGGTTTTCCTTCTGCTTGAGTTCTAGCACTTCTTATAAGGTCGCTGGCAGTTATTCCTGCAACTTCCTCAGGGTTTTGAAAGGATAAGAAAATACCTTTCCTTGCTCTTACGTCTGTTGTAGCATTAGTTATATCTTCACCTTCAAAATCTATATTTCCGTCCGTAATTTTGTATTTAGGGTGACCCATTATAACGTTCATAAGGGTTGACTTTCCAGCTCCATTAGGACCCATTACAATGTGTATTTCACCTTTTCCTACTGTTAAATTTAAGCCTTTTAATATTTCTTTGCCGTCAGCTTCAGCATGTATATTATTAATTTGTAAAAGTTTTTCTCCCATTGAAAATTCACTCCTGAACTATATTAAATTTAATCTTGACCATTTAAGTCGGAATTCATATTTATATTCTATAACGAAGGTATACTATTGTCAATGTTTTTACCAAAACTGTAGACTATAAGAGTTTTAGTAAACGTATAACTTAATATGAAAGCAATAATGTATGGGTATTTTTGTATTCCATTTGCATAGAAAAAATATATAAAAGCACATTATATTATGATATAATTTGTCATGGAATATTAATAGTAATTCCACAGATTTTTGTTAATATATATCAGTGTATATAAAACTTAATTATAGGAGGGAACATTTTGCGTGAATTAATGAATAGAGAGGGCAAAAGGTTTTATTTGTTTTCAGGTGTCATAGCTTTTGCTATTTGCGTTCTCTGGGTTATTTTTGTGAAAACAATTCCATATTCGGACTTTAACTATTATGATACACTTGCCAAGAGTATTGCAGCAGGTGGAGATTGGGGAAATACATATACTTCGGTTGGTTATGCGGTAACGCTTGGATATGTATATAAACTGTTTGGGGCAAGTATAGTAGTTGGAAAAGCTTTTAATTTATTTCTTACATTTATAAGCTATATTGCACTTTATAGTTTGCTTAGAAAATTAAATATAAGTGAAGCCAAGAGAAAGATATTGTTTTTAATGTTTATATTTTTTCCTTGCAATATATTTTATAATAGTATTCTTGCAGTAGAAATATTTTTCACCACGTTATTTCTTATAATTATAAGCGTATATTTTTCCAATAATAAATTTAAATATGTGATTATTGGAATTATATCTGGTGTTGAGGTTATGACAAAGCCATTTTTCATAGTATTTTTCTTTGCTATATTTTTGGTGGAAGTTATTACAGAAAAGAAATTTAAGAAACCTATTTTGAATTCAATTATAGTTTTGATTTTATCATGTATTGTGGTTTCACCATTTGTATATAGGAACACAAAAATGATGGGACAATTTACATCAGTATCTAATAATGGAGGAATTGTTTTATATATAAATAATAACTCTCAAAATACTTGGGGTAGATGGATGGATGTGGCAAAGGTTAAGGATTCTGTGGCACTTACAAAAGCTTATAAGAAAGCTAATATGACAGAAAAAAATCATATGCTAAGTAAGGCAGCTAAGAAATGGATAGCAGCTCATCCGATTGGATTTGTGAAGTTAGGATTTAAGAGACTTTTAAATACGTATTATGTTGGTGATGATATAATATTCACATTTAATGGAGCGAATTTAAGCGCGGGAATTCAGCATTTACTCCTTGTAATTACTAATTTAATAAGAAATCTTATATTTATACCTGGCACGGTGGGAATAATTGCTTACAGCGTTATAATTATAAGGAAATTATTAAAACGAAAAAGTAATGAGCTTGATAAGTTTTCAGTTTTTGCACTTGTATGCTTCTATATGTATACCTGTGTATACTTTGTAACAGAAGGTCAGGGAAGATATGCCTTTCCGTCAATACTGATACTAATATTTTTCTTCTTAAGTATAATAAAAATTGATAAACTATTTGAAAAAAAGAAAAGTGTTTTTTATTAATTAATAATAGGCTGTCCTAATTTACTAGGCAGCCTTAAAATATTGTGTTAAATTATTTTGTATTTAGAATATTAAGCACATCTTCTACTATTTGAAGATCTGTAAGTCTATTCTTTTTCATCAATTCATCAGGAACATATCTATCAAGGAATTCCTTCTTAACGCCATAATTTAATACTTTTACTTCAGAAGGGCCATAATATCTTGCGATTTTTTCTCCAAAGCCGCCATCTAATATACCATCTTCAAGTGTAATTACAAGTTTATGATCTTTTTTTAGGCTTTCAAGTAATTCTTCATCAATGCCTGTAATATATTTTGGATTAATTAATGTAGCGTCAATTCCATTTTCCTTTGATAACTTAGCAACAACAGCTTCACCAAGCTTGAAAAAGTCTCCAAGTGCAACAACTGCAATATCTGTTCCTTTCTTTGAAACTTCATATTTATTAAGTTTAGAATAATCTGTATTGTCTTTTGAGCCACTCTCGATTACTCCCATAGCTGGAACACGTATAGCTACTGGGTAATCTTGTTGTTCTATTCCCCATTTAAGCATAGCAAAATACTCTTCTTTACATGTTGGAGCAAGATATACCATATTAGGAATGTTACTCATCATACCAATGTCGTATAATCCAATATGAGTAACGTCATTCATTCCATAAACTGATGCAGCGTTTACAAGTATTACTGCAGGATTACTGTTTATACATAAATCCTGTGAAAGCTGATCATAAGTTCTTTGAAGAAAAGTACTATATACACCATAAACGGGCTTTCCGCCGTTTGCAGCAATTCCAGAAGCTAACGCAACTGCATGTTCCTCTGCAATACCAACATCAACAAGTTGTTTACCAGCTTCTTTTCTTTTTTGTGAATCAAAACCAAGTACTGTTGGTGTTGCTGAAGTAATTGCTACTACTTTAGGATCTTCTTTCATCAAATCTAAAAGATACTTTCCTGTAAGCTCCGAATAACTTTCTACATTAGGCATTGAGAATTTTCCTTCTCCTGTTTCTAATACAAAAGGCATTCCATAGTGCCATTGTTCTTTGTTTTTTTCAGCAAGTTCAAAGCCTTTTCCCTTAATTGTATGAATATGAAGAACTACTGGATGAGTTGAATCCTTAACTTTATTAAATACGTTAATTAATTCCTCTAAATTATGTCCATCCTCTATATAATTATAATCGAAGCCCATTGCCTTAAAGAAATTGCATTCAGCTTTGCCATCTGTATCTCTAAGCTCTTTAAGATTTTTATATAGGCCTCCGTGGTTTTCTGCAATAGACATATCATTATCATTTACAATAACAATCATATTTGTTCCTTCTTCAGCGGCATTATTAAGTCCTTCATAGGCTTCTCCACCACTTAAAGATCCATCTCCAATAACAGCAATTATGTTGTCTTTTTCACCTTTTAAATCTCTTGCTTTTGCAAGACCACATGCAAGGCTTATAGAGGTTGAAGTATGACCAACATTAAAGAAGTCATGCTCACTTTCTTCAGGATTAGTATATCCGGAAACTTCATCGTATTTTTCAGAATTAATAAATGCATCCTTTCTTCCAGTAAGCATTTTATGAATATAACTCTGGTGAGAAACATCGTAAACAATTTTATCCTCTGGTGAATTAAAAACATAATGAAGTGCAATAGTCATTTCTACCATTCCAAGGTTAGGACCAACATGTCCTCCGTGATCACTTAACTTTTTAAGTAGTGTTTGACGAATTTCCTCGCTCAAAGTATTCATTTCATTTATAGATAATTTTTTTACATCCTCTGGTGAATTGATTTTTTCTAAGTACATATTATTTGACCTCCTATAATTTCTCATAACATTTATGAAATTTTTAAATGAGAATTATTAATTTTGCTATATATAGTTGCTCCATACCATAGTGGATGGTATTATTATAATAAACTTGAGAGTATACTCTCAGTCAAGAACTTTTTGAAAAATTTTAAGAAATGTTTTGGGGGAGTAACAATGTATTATACAATTGGCGAAATATCTAAAATAATTAATGTTTCTGTGCATACCCTTCGTTTTTATGCTAAAGAAGGTTTAATGCCATTTGTTGAACGTAATAAGAGTGGAATACGTATGTTTAAAGATGAGGATTTTGAACCACTTTTTATGATTGAATATTTAAAGAAATCAGGAATGTCAATAAAAGAGATAAGAGAATTTATGAATTGGTGTATGCAGGGGGATGAAACTATTGGTAAGAGGCTTAACATGTTTAGAGAACAGCAGAAAAAAGTTGAAGATCAAATTAAGGAGTTACAAACTACTCTTGATTTAATTAAACTTAAATGCTGGTACTATGAAACTGCAAAAGTTGCAGGGACCTGCTCTGTACATAAGGCTTTAAAGCCAGTAGACATTCCCAAAGATATTATTGAATTTAAAGAAAGTATGGAAAAGATATATTTTAATAAACAGCTATAAAATATATTAGGTATTTTTTAGAATAATTTATTAACGGATGATGGAAATGTTTTTTATATCCTTAGCTTTTAACTAAGCATAGTTTATTAAAAAAAAGTTTACCATTTTGTAACTGCTAAAGCTTTAGTCTTTGGTTTAGTTTGCTTTACCTTTATCCTAATATGTGCTATAGTGAAAATTAAATTGTACATGACTAAAAAATAAAAAGATGCATAAGTTTATATACGAAAGAAGTTAAAGGTTATGAAGAAAAGCATGATTCTGAGAAGAGGAGATGCATATTATGGCAGTTAAGATTTTAACAGACAGTACAAGTTGTATGAGTAGTGATATAGTAAAAAAATTTGAAATAGATATAGTATCACTTAGTGTAACTTTTGACCATGAAGAATTTAAGGAAACAGAAATAAGTAATGAGGAATTTTACAAGAAAATGAAGGAGAAAGGAATTCCTATATCGTCACAACCTTCTATAAAGGATTTATGTAATGCTATGGAAGCAGTTGTGAGTACAGGAGATGAGCTTCTATGCATATTTATATCATCAGATATGAGTGGGACTTATTCTACAGCCCATATTGCTAGAGATATGATCCTTGAGAATTATAAGGATGCAAAAATAGAAATTTTAGATTCTAAAACTAATTGCATGCAGCTTGGTTTTGCAGCCATAAGTGCAGCCAAAGCGGCAAAAGAAGGAAAGAATTTAGAAGAGGTAAAAAAATCGGCAGAAGAAAATTTAAAAAAGAGTAGATTTTTGTTTATACCAGATAATCTTGTTTACTTACGAAAAGGTGGAAGAATAGGAGGAGCTAGCGCTCTTGTAGGAAACATATTAAAAATAATTCCAATACTTACAGTAGACGAGGGTAAAACTTCAGTATTTGCCAAAATCAGAACGAAGAAAAAAGCTGTAGAAGCAATGATTGATAGGGTTGCTGCAGACGCTAAAAGTTATGGTATGGGTGAAATGGCTATTCATCATATTAATTGCTATGATGAGGCTAAAAAGCTTTCTTGTGAGATGAAGAAGAAGTTTAATGTAGAGCCTATAATATGTGACATAGGACCTGTAATAGGTCTTCATGTTGGACCTGGAGCTATTGGAATAGCTTATTATACTGAAAAAAATATGAGATAGATAGAAGCTTGGAGAATAATGAATATAATATTCCCCAAGCTTTTTTTTATTTTATTTTATTTAAATCAAGCTTTATATCAAAAGGTCCCACAGATACATAGTTTATTATGGCATTATCTATATTAACAGTATTTTCAAGTGGAGTATTACTTTTTTGAGAGTTGCAAATTAAAAAGCTACCTCAATTATATATTCAAGCGCATTGGTATTTCTGTTTTTTAGCTCTAACCAAAAATTATCTTCATTTATTTTCATGCTTTCACCTCGAAATTTTATAAAATCAAAATGTTCTTCAAGAATAAATACGAATTACAAATTGAAAAGTTCACAACATTTAGGAAAATATTATAATATTAATAATTATAAAATAAAATCGAAAAAATATATAAGCTGTATTGACAAAAAATAAAAATCGAAATATAATTAGGTTACCTAATAATTTATTAGCCTAATAATTTAACAAGCTAATTATATTTTAAATAGAGCTATATGAGGAAAACAGTGAAGTAAATATAATTTGAAGGAGGGGAAAAATGGATAAATCAAAAAAAGAGGTAGCGGATAAACTTTTATTGGCACTTAATCAAGTCAGAAAAATAAAGTTTTATCCTAAGGATGCAGATGGTATAACTCATGCAGAAATGATGCTTCTTGTATGTATAAGAAAATCCCTAAAAATTGATGAAAATGGTGTGAAAGTATCCCAACTTAGTAAAAAGTTAAGAATAGCATCACCTACAGTTACGCAACAAATAAATAGTATGGAAAAAAATGGATTTGTACAAAGAAGCATGGACTTAAACGATAGAAGAGTTGTTAGGGTACAACTTACAGAAAAGGGCGAAGAACATCTCAAAAAGGCAGAGAAAGACTTCTGGAAGTTTGTAGAGGAATTAGTGGAATATATGGGTAATGAAAAAAGTGATAAATTTGCAGATCTCTTAATAGAACTAGCTGATTATATGAATAAGAGAAATAAATAATATAAAACTATTAATTTGAATTTTAGTATTAGGTATAACAATCCCAAGGTTCTAGCTTTAAAAAATATAAATTAAGTTTTACATATGTTTAAATTAAATAAGGAGATGAAATAATGATAAGACTACTAAAAAGGTTAAAGCCATTTTCATTGCCATTAATAGTGCTTCTATTATTAGCATTTTTTCAATCTATGGCTGACTTATATTTACCCACATTAATGTCTGATATTGTGAATAACGGTATCTCAAAAGTTAACTCCAAAGGAGTTGTTTCACCAGATGTACCATATATATGGCAAACTGGAGGTAAAATGATTTTAGTAACTGGTATAAGTATGATTTGTGCTATATTAGTTAGCTTTTTTGCTTCTAGAATTACCATGGGACTTACAAGAAATATAAGAAAAGAATTATTTACTAGAATAGAAAGTTATTCTATGAATGAATTCGATAAAATTGGTACATCATCATTAATAACACGTACTACAAATGATATTACACAAATACAAAATGTTGTTATAATGATGCTTAGAATGCTTATTACAGCACCTATGATGTCAATAGGTGGACTAATACTTGCTATGCAGAAGGATAGAAAATTAACTCTAGTTTTAGCAGTTGCTATACCATTCCTTGCAATAGTAATAGCAGTAATGGGAGCTATAGTTGTACCATTCTTCAAGACAATGCAGAAAAAGGTAGATAAAATAAACCTAGTATTAAGAGAAGGACTTACAGGTATAAGAGTTATAAGGGCTTTTGATAGACAAGAAATAGAAAAAGAACGTTTTGAAAAAGCTAATAAAGATTATACTGATCTTGCAATTAAGGCCAATAAGATAATGGCAGGTTTGATGCCAATAATGATGTTTGTAATGAACTTAACAAGTATATCTATTATATGGTTTGGATCAAAGAGAATAGATGCAGGAAGCATGCAGGTTGGAGATATGATGGCATTTACTCAATATGCTATGCAAATAATGATATCTGTTCTTATGGTTGCCGTAATGTTTGTACTTATCCCACGTGCACAAGCATCAGCAGTAAGAATAAATGAAGTTTTAGATATGAAAGCAGAAATAGAAGACCCTAAAAATCCTGAAAAATCAGATGAAGGTAAAAAAGGTTATATAGAATTCAAGAATGTATCCTTTAGTTATCCAGGAGCAGAAGAGAAAGCGCTATCAGGTATATCTTTTAGTGCAAAACCAGGTGAAACAACTGCGATAATAGGTGGAACTGGTTCTGGAAAGTCTACTCTTATAAATCTTATCCCTAGATTTTATGAGGCAGATGGTGGAGAAATCCTTGTAGACGGAAAAGAAATTAAAAGAATGACACAAAACGAATTAAGAACAAAAATAGGTTTTGTACCACAAAAGGCAATATTATTTAGTGGTGATATAATCTCAAATATAAAATTTGGAAGTGACAATGCTAGCGTTGAAGACATAAGACATGCAGCTGAAATTGCTCAAGCAACTGAATTTATATCTAACATGAAAGAAGGCTTTGATTCAGAAATAGCAGAGGGTGGAAGTAATGTGTCTGGAGGACAAAAACAACGTCTTTCAATAGCAAGAGCTTTGGTTAAAAAACCTGAAATATATATTTTTGATGATAGTTTCTCAGCACTTGATTTTAAAACGGATGCAAAACTTAGGGCTGCATTAAGCAAAGAAACTAAAGAATCAACAGTTATAATAGTTGCCCAAAGAGTAAGTACAATAATGAATGCTGATAGAATAATAGTTTTAGATGAAGGTAAAGTAGTTGGAATTGGAACACATAGAGAACTACTTAATAATTGTGATGTTTATCATGAAATTGTGGCTTCACAACTTAGTGAGGAGGAAATGGCATGAGTGAAAAAAGACAAGGTGGAATGAATAAAGGCCCAGGTGGCGGCCCTCCAATGGGAAAACCAGCAGAAAAAGCAAAAGATTTTAAAGGTACGTTTAGAAAACTTCTTAAATATTTAGCTCCATATAAAATGAGATTTCTTATAGTGGCAATTACTGCAATATTTGGTGTTATGTTTAATGTTGTCTCTCCTAAAATTATGGGTAATGCAACTACAAAATTAGCAGATGGTATTAGAGGAAAAATTACTTTAAGTAAGGTAAATCCTCAAGAGAAAAAAATTAATGATGCTATTAAAAAAATAGATGCACAGAAGAAAACATTAGATGAACAAAAAGCAGTATTAGATGCTCAAATAAAAGCGAACCCTATGATGGCAAAAGTTCCTAAAATAGCTGAGGCAGAGGCTCAAATTGCCAAGGGAGAGCAGCAGATATCAAAGGGTGCTGCACAGCTTAAAGCAGCAAAGAATAAAATAACTAAAGTTAAAAGTGACACAATAAGTAAGTATGGCAGTAAGATTGATTTTGATGCTATAGGAAAAATAATATTAGAGCTTATAGCCTTATATGCAATATCTTCTTTCTTTACTTTTCTGCAATCTTTTGTTATGGCATCAGTTGCTCAAAAGACAGTTTATACTATGAGAAGAGATGTAGAGGAGAAATTAAATAGACTTCCACTTAAATTTTTTGATTCAAAAACACATGGAGAAATACTAAGTCGTGTTACTAACGATCTTGATACTGTTGCAACAACACTTCAACAAAGTTTAACACAACTTATAACATCAATACTTCAGGTTATAGGCGTAATTGTTATGATGCTTACTATAAGCGGATGGCTTACTTTAATATGTGTATTAACTCTTCCGGTTGCAGGCTTTGTTACTGTGTTTATAGCAAAGAAATCTCAAAAATTCTTTGCAGGACAGCAGAAAGAACTTGGAATGATAAATGGACATGTAGAAGAAATGTTTACAGGCCATATTGTAGTTAAAGCCTTCAACAAGGAAAAAGAATCTATAGATAAATTTAATGAAATGAACGATAGATTATACAAATCAGGTTGGAAAGCACAATTTATGTCAGGAATTATATTCCCACTTATGAATTTTATTAACAATATTGGATATGTTGCAGTATGTGTTGCAGGTGGAATATTTGCAACAAAAGGTATAATTGCTATAGGAGATGTTCAAGCATTTTTCCAATATAATAGATTATTTACAATGCCTATAATTCAAACTGCAAATATAGCAAATATAATTCAATCAACTATGGCAGCTGCAGAGCGTGTGTTTGAACTTCTTGATGAAGAGGAAGAAGTTAAAGATGCTGATGACTCTAAAGTAGTAGAGCTTCCTAAGGGTGCAGTTAGATTTGAAAATGTTAAATTTGGATATAAAGAAGGAAGTACTTTAATCCAAAACATGAATTTAGATGTAAAACCAGGGGAAACAGTTGCGATAGTAGGACCTACAGGAGCAGGAAAGACAACTATAGTAAATCTTTTAATGAGATTCTATGAAATAAATGATGGTAAAATTACAATAGATAATGTAAATACAAGAGAAATGAAAAGAAACGATCTTCGTGGCATGTTTGGAATGGTTCTTCAAGATACTTGGTTATTTAACGGAACAATAAGGGAAAATATAGCTTATTCAAAGGATGGGGCTACTGAAGAAGAGATAGTAAGAGCAGCTAAAGCAGCTCATGCAGATCACTTTATAAGAACGCTTCCTAAGGGCTATGATACAGTGATAAATGAAGAAGCATCAAATATATCACAAGGACAAAAACAACTTTTAACTATTGCTCGTGTTATACTTGCAAATCCTCAGATATTAATACTTGATGAGGCAACAAGTAGTGTTGATACTAGAACAGAGCTTGCAATACAAAAGGCTATGAATAACCTTATGAAGGGAAGAACAAGCTTTGTAATTGCACATAGATTATCAACTATACGCGATGCTGATTTAATACTTGTTATGAATCAAGGTTCTGTAATAGAGCAAGGAAATCATAAAGAATTATTGGAGAAGAAAGGTTTCTATGCTGATCTTTATAACAGCCAATTCACAGGCGGAAATAGTGAAGATGTAGGTTAAAGAAAAATAAGACTTTTTAAAAATTTCATTAATTAAAAAACCCCCTTAGGGTATGCAAGTGGAATAATAAAACTTGCTTACTTATAGGGGGTTTTTTTATATAAAGAGTTAACTAGTTGATTAAGAATTACAAATTAGAGATTAATGCCTCAGTGAATTTATTCGTTCCTTTTGTGTTTAAATGAGAAACATCATAAAAATCTGTATTGTCATAATTATTAGATCTAAAATAGTTTAGCACTTTTATATTTTCAGTTTTTTGTATGTTACCTAAAATAGAATTGAATCTATCTTCTAGTTTTTTAGGTAAAAATTTATAGTAATGTTCCGTAGTTGGAGCTATAACTACTATGGGAGTTATATTATTTGATTTTAGTAATTTAATATAATTTTTAAAAATTAAAATATTTTCTTTTTCTGTAAGAGGATAATTTTTATTGAAATTTCTCATTGCTAAGTCATGTCCACTTTTTATTTTATCTTCATTTAAAGAACCATTTACAAAGTTATCCCAATTTGATTCAGGTGTAGAACGCAATAAATCAAATAGTATAGTTTTATAATCATTCTTAAATAGTCCTTGAATTATTTTATCAAATACATTAAATTCAGTACAAAGGTTATGTTTGTCTTTGTAATTATGCAAGGTTTTTAGAAAGGGATAATAAAAGTAGCTTCTAGAACCTGCCGAAGATTTTGAAAGATCATAATCAAAGCTGTAATATGCTAAACCTATAAATGAATATTTTATATGGTTTTCTTGCTTTTTTGAGTTAAGAATGAACTTAGCTATTTCATAATCGTAAAATAAATCTTGACTAGAAACGGCCATATTTACAGTATTAAAGGGAAGTTTACTTGCATCTATTCCAACCTCTAAATATGAAATACCAGTAATGAAGGCCTCTAAATTTTTAAATGAATTCTTGAGATTAAAGAAAGCTCTATATATTTCAAAATCATAGAAAATATTTATATATTCATAAAGATTTAGTACATCATGTAATCTTTTATCAGGCTTAACTTCATTTGTTACAATAATGAAATCATAAAAATAGGTTAAGGCTTCATCTAAAGATATAACTGGAATATTGTTTAGATATTTACCTTCATTATTGGGGTTATCAGATATAAAAGCTACTATTTTGCATTTATTATTATCAATTAATTTTTCTATTTTTAATGTTAAATAATTTATTCCAAGTATAATAATTTTTTTCAAATATATCACCTTATTTATTAAAGTATGGTATTTACATTTATAGTAAAAGTGTATAAATATACTTATATATTATGAGATTTACCATTGTAAAGTGATTAAATTTATTTGAATAGAAATTACTATTAATTTTTGCTAGAAAAAGAGATAGCCTGAGTTAACTAAAGTTCACACAGGCTATCTCCATTGATTTTAACTTCCATTATACGTGCTTTATAATTATAAATTAATAAATAATCGTACAATTTTGTAAAGCAGTTTTTAAAGCAGCTTGATCAGCTGAAGAAATATTATTAGAAGATAACATAAGAATTTTTAAGTTTGATAAAGTCTTTAATGGATCTACATTGCTTATCTTATTAGATGATAAATAAAGTGTATTTAAGTTATTTAACCCACCTAAAGAAGAAACATCATTTATCTGATTATTTGTCAAATAAAGATAAGCTAAATTATTAAGTTTATTTAAAGAAGAAATATCACTTATTTGATTATTTTCTAAGTGTAAAAATTGTAAGTTAGTTAAAGTATTTAAAGCTGATATATCTGTCAAAGCATTATTATTTAGAGCTAATTTTTTTAAGTTAATTAGAGTATTTAAAGAAGAAACATCATTTATTTCATTATTTGATAAACTGAGTAAAGTTAAATTATTTAGAGTTTTTAAAGCACTAATATCTTTTAAACCATTTGAGTTTAAAGAGAGTGTTTGTAGTTTTGTTAAGCCTACAAGAGGTATAATATTGGTTATTTTATTAGAATCTAAAGTAAGATTTTGTAAGTCTGTTAAAGTAGTTAAGGAAGAAACATCACTTATTTGATTATTAGATAAATCTAACTGATTTAAATTACGTAAATTTCCTAAGGATGAAATATCATTTATTTTATTTGAAGATAAGTTTAAAGTTTCTAATTTATTCAATCCCTTTAAAGTGCTAAGATCACTTATAGCTGTATTTGATAAATCAAGTTCATCTAGGTTAGAAAGATTTTTTAAACCATCTGTATTACTTAAAGTATTGTTATACAATTCAAGCCTTTGTAAATTAGTCAAACCTGATAATGCATTTAAATCAGTTATTTTATTGTCGCTCAAATATAAGTTTTGTAAACTTAATAAAGACTTTAAAGGAGCAATATCTGATATATTATTATTTTTTAAATAAAGTGTATTTAGAGCAGTAAGATTTTCTATACCGCTTAAATCATTTATATTAGATTTAGATGCATCTAGTGAAGAGATGTTTTGAACATCACTTTGATATAATGTTCCAGTAGGTTTATTTATGGTATTTCTAATTACTGTTTCTAAGTTTTTGTCTGAAAAGGTTACTGGATTATTTATTGTATTATTTACAGTAACAGTACAAGAGGTTTGTTTAGTACTATCACTGCTAGAAGCCGTTATAATAGCATTACCTGCTGCTAAAGCTGTTATTTTACCGTTATTATCAACAGAAACCTTGGAATTATCAGAAGAAGTCCATGATACAGTACTGTCAGTTGCATTATTAGGAGTAACAGTTGCTGTTAGAGTATCTGTTCCACCGATGTTTAACGTATCTTTAGTTTTGTTTAAAGTGATGGAATCTACAGGCACTATTTTTACAAGTCGTATTCTAATAGCTTCAACTCTAAGAGACTGACCAATTGTGCCTGCCACTTGTCCTTCACGAGTCCAATCTTGCCAACCAATATTTTGAACATGAGCTTGATATTCAACTGTATATCCAGGAAGATTTTCTAAATGCATTTTTATAGCTTCAACACGAAGCGATTTACCATCAGTACCAGCTTCTTCATTATTAGATACAGGGTTTTGCCAACCTATGTTTTGAACATGAGCTTGATATACTATTTTAGCATCATTAGGTACATCTAAAAGGTTTATTTTAAGTGCTTCAACACGAAGTGATTTACCATCAGTACCAGCTTCTTCACCGTTAGATACAGGGCTTTGCCAACCAATATTTTCAACATGTGTTTGATATTGAATTTTTGGATCAGCTTTGTCTACAGTTATAAAGCAAGAAGCTGTTTTAGCTCCGTCTACAGAAGTCGCAGTTATGTTAGCAGTTCCTTCAGCTAAAGCAGTTATTTTTCCAGTAGAGTCTACTGAAACTGTTTTATCATCAGAACTAGTCCAATTTACTTTTTGATTTGTGGTATTGGTAGGAGAAAAATTAGCAGATAAATTATCAGTGTCTCCAACCTTTAAGGTTTCATTAGACTTATTAATTGAAATAGAGTCAGGGTGAACCTTTTTTACTATTCTAATTTTAATAGCTTCAACGCGGAGAGCCTGCCCATCAGTGCCTGCTTCCGCGCCATCGGAAACCCAACCTTGCCAACCGATATTTTGAACATGAGCTTGATATTCTACAGAGTAATCAGGCATATTTTCAAGTTTAATTCTAATGGCTTCAATGCGAAGAGCTTGACCATCAGTACCCGCCTCTTCACCATTAGATACAAAGTTTTGCCAACCGATATTTTGAACATGGGTTTGATAGAGTATTTTGGCTCCTTCTGGTGCGTTAGTAAGCTTTACTTTTAGAGCTTCAACACGAAGAGCCTGACCATCAGTACCTGCTTCCATGCCATCTTGTACCCAAGGATTCTGCCAGCCTATATTTTGAACATGGGCATCGTAGGTTACACCAATATTAGTAGTATCGGTAGTATCTGCCTTGTATGTATTTGATGAACTAAAAACAGAAAAGGACATAACACATACTAAGGTAGATAGTAAAAATTTGGATTTTAATTTTCTCAATTTACATAATCCCCCTTTGAACCATATATTATCTTACAATAAATAATTATACTACAAAAAATGTATTTTTAATACAAAAAATACTTTTTTATAAAGAAGAGTGATTATTTTTATGGAAGTTAATTTAAAAATAAGATATATTTAAAATGGATGTATGATAAATGCTTATTCTATAAGAAAATGTGCCGAAATAGTGTGCGTACATCTTTTTATTGGAGGCACAAGTTTTTAGACGTTATTAGAGTGTATATAGGTATTGTTGTTAATGTTGGTGGAGTTAAAGGCAGTAGGAGAAGTAAGAATGAAAAGAGAAAAATAGGTGTATCAAAGGAACAGGTATGTGTACTTTGTGCTATTGATAGGGTAGGAAAAATAAGGAAGCCATTTATTAGTGTAGGCACATATCTCTCACTTTGATACAAAGTTAAAAGATTTTAAAATTAGGAAAGCAATTTATATATAACTATGATAAATATTTAAATAATCACACTATGCTGTTGTATAATTAAGTACGGTTACAATAGTAAAATAAAGCGAACTGTTTAATACTGATTATATGAAATATGGGCAAGTTATTGGAGGATGTCAATGATGAATATTAATTTAAATGAATACTTTAAAAAAAAAAAAAAAAATTAGTGGTAGTGTTTTGTTATCAAAAAATAATGAGATTATATTTAATGAATCATATGGATATTCAAATAAGGAAAAAGGAATTAAAAATACACCTGAAACAAAATTCATGATTGGTTCTATGACAAAGCCAATAACTGCATTATGTATTATGCAGTTATCAGAAAAAGGTATGCTTTCAACGAAGCAGAATATTGAAGATTATATTACAGACTTATACAAGGGTCAAGGAATTACAATTCATCATCTTCTAACTCATACTTCTGGGATACCTAACCACATAATGCTAAAAAAACAAATAAAATGGGGAGAACGTCATACACCAGAGGAAATACTACAAATTGTAAAAGGTTATAAATTGAAATTCCCTGTTGGTGAAAAATGGTCGTACAGTAATACCAATTATCTTATTCTTGGCTTGATAATTGAAATGGTTTCTGGAATGAGTTATCACCAATATGTTAAAAATCATATATTTATTCCTGCTAAAATGAATAATTCAGGTTTTTGTAATGAAGAACAAAAAAATGTGGCCAATAATTATATTAAGGGTGAAAAAGGCTTCTATATGGACCCATCAATATGGTTTGCTTGTGGTGATATTGTATCAACTGTTGGTGATTATTATTTGCTTGATAGAGCAATTCAGGATGGTAAACTATTGAAAACCCAAATAGTAAAGGAAATGCAAAAGCCTCACTATGATGGTAAGTATGTAAAATATGGATATGGATTGCTTATTAAAAAACATTTTGATTGTAAAAGTATATGCCATGGTGGGGGAATTGCAAATGGTTACACTTCTCACTTTGAGAAATATATTGATGACGATATTACCATTGTTGTATTAAGCAATGATTTAGTAAAATACCAATTCTTATCAATAGAAGGAGCTGGCGGTACATATATAAGTAGAGAGATTGCTTCATTGATTTATGGTAAAAAGTTAGGTGCTTTAAAGAAGATATTCTAAAAGAGATTATTAATATAGGTAGTTACTGCACATCATTTATAAAATATGAATTAAGGGAAGTTTAAAATGACTTCCCTTAAAAATTATCATATTATCAACACTGTTATTAAACATAGCTTAAAAATAAAATGGTACTGAAATTTCATTCAGTACCATTTTAAAATTTAATAACTAGTTGTAACGCTGCAATGAGGAACTGCTTTCTTAAATTCAGCTACAGAACCTGAATCAAGTACAGTATCATTAATAATGCTAAGCTCTGTTAGATTGGATAAACCATCTAAAGGAGCTACAGTAAGTATATTAGTACTATTTAAGCTAAGATTAGTTAATGTATTTAAATCCTTTAAAGGTGTTAAATCAGTTATACCAGTTGAGTCTAAGTTTACTGACATTATCTTAGCTAAACCCTTAAGAGGACTTATATCACTTAGAGTTGTATTACCTGATAAATTTAAAAATCTTAAATTATCTAGCTTATTTATAGCAGTAATATCACTTATTGTATTTTTATCTAAGGAAAGGAATTGTAGATTATTTAAAGTGTTTAAAGCAGATATATCCGTTATTTTGTTATTTACTAAATTTAATGATGATAAGCTAGTTAGTTTATTTAAAGACTCTAAATTACTAATTGCATTATTTGATAATGAAAGATTAGTTAAATTAGTTAAGTTATTTAAAGCAGATATATCCGTTATTTTGTTATCATTCAAATATAAATAATTAAGTTTTGTTAAGCTTGAAAGAAAACTAATATCACTTATATTATTATTTAGTAAAGTAAGATTTTGTAGTGCTGTTAGTCCCTTTAATGAATCAAAATTAGTTGTTTTTGAGTCGTTTAAATCAAGTTCAGATAAATTGGTTAGATTTGATAAAGCACTAACATCAGTTATAGGATTACTATTTAATTTTAATGTATTTAAACTAGTCAAATTCTTTAAAGCACTGATATCGCTTACAGTATTATTTGATAAATTCAAATTTTGTAGTTTTATTAAATTTTCAATTCCATCTAGATAAGTTATATTTTTAGCTTCAAGGTCAAGATCCATTATTCCTGTAACATCATTTTTATATAAAGTACCAGTTGGTTTATTTACGCATTTTCTTACCTCTTTTTCTAAGTTTGCATCCTTAAAGGTTACTATGTTGGATGGATTTTCATTTACCGTTACTGAGCAGGTAGCAGTTTTATTACCATCTTGTGTAGTAGCAGTTATGTTTGCAGTACCTACAGCTAAAGCAGATATTCTACCAGTACTATCAACAGAGACCTTAGAAGGATCAGATGAAGTCCAAGTTACATTTTTATTAGAAGCACTGTCAGGCTGGACATTTGCTGTTAATGAAGTAGTATCACCAGCATTTAAGGTAAGTGAATTTTTGTCTAAGGAAATAGAATCCACAGGTACAACTTTAACAAGTTTAATTCTTAAAGCCTCAATACGAAGAGCTCTGCCATCAGTACCAGCTTCTTCACCGTCTTTTACCCAAGGTTGCCAACCAACATTCTGAACATGAGCTTGGTATTCTACAGAGTAACCAGGCATATTCATAAGTTTAATTTTAACAGCTTCAACGCGAAGAGCTTTTCCATCAGTACCTGATTCTTCTCCATTATAGACACAGTCTTGCCAACCAATATTTTGAACATGAGCTTGATAGCATATTTTTGCATCTTGAGGAGCGTTTAAAAGCTTAATTTTAAAAGCTTCAACACGAAGAGCTTGACCATCAGTACCAGCCTCTTCACCATCATTAACTGGAAGCTGCCAACCGATATTTTCTACATGAGTTTGGTATTGTAATTTGGGATCTGCTTTGTTTACAGTTACAGCGCAGGAAGCAGACTTTTGGTTGTCATCTGAGGTTGCAGTAATACTAGCAGTACCTTCGGCTAAAGCAGCTATATTACCATTCTCATCAACGGAAACCTTAGAAGGATCAGATGAAGTCCAAATTACATTCTTATCAGTGGCATCAGTAGGAGATAATACAGTAGACAGGCTATCGGTTTCTCCAACTTTAAGGTTGGTTTGAGATTTATTTAAGGAAATAGAATCAAGGTGTACCCTTTTTACTATTTTAACTCTAATAGCTTCAACACGAAGAGACTTACCAACAGTACCAGCTACAGCACCATCAGTTACCCAAGGTTGCCAACCTACATTTTGAACGTGTGCTTGATACATAACTGAATAATCGGGTGCATTTTGAAGTTTGATTTTGAAAGCTTCAATACGAAGAGCTTGACCATCAGTACCAGCTTCTTCTCCATCAGCAGCTGAAGCTTGCCAGCCAATATTTTGCACATGTGCCTGATAAGTTATTTTTGCTCCAGCCGGTGCATTAGTAAGATTAAGCTTCATAGCCTCAACACGAAGAGCCTTTCCGTCAGTACCAGCTTCTTCTCCATCTTTAGACCAAGGATTTTGCCAACCAATGTTTTGAACATGGGCATCGTAAGTTACACCAACAGTATTAGTATCCGTAGTATCAGCTTTGTATGAATTTGTAGAAGTAAAAATAGAAAATGATACAAAGCATGCCAAAGTAGTGAATAAAAGTTTAGATTTTAATCTTCTCAATTTACATAATCCCCCTATTAACCATATATTATATTACATTATATAATTATACTACATAATATGTATTTTAAATACAAAAAATACATATTATATTATGATGGAATTTTATTAAACGTTATTTTTAATTTAGTAATTATAAATTTAGCTTTATGTAAAAAATAAAGGAAAATGAAAGTATACTATATTGGTATAAATTAATGCTTAAATTTAAAGCATAAGTTATTTTGCAAGTAGAGCATATAATTATTATAATATACAAAGCGATATATTGTGGTCGGGACAAGAAAAATAAGATATTTATACTACATATTGTGGAGGCGTAATCATATGGTTGATTTTAAAAAATTGTGCAAGGAAGCTTTAAAGGCTATTAAGGATGATGAAAATATATATAATGAAGAAAGACTTATGGGAGTACTTAAACATATAGTTCGTGATGACATGAAAGAAGAAGAACAGATTAAATCTGTGATTCAAGTATGTTTAGAATTAACTAAAGTTGATGAACCAAAATGGCTTGAAGGTGCAGCTAGACTTTATGTCATGAATTTATATAACCAAGTTAAAAAAAATAGAGGTATATCTAAAGAAGATCCTTATGAGAACTTTTATGCTTTTATTACAGAACTAACTAATGAAGGTCTTTATGGGGAGTACATATTGGAAAATTACTCTAGAGAAGACATACATGAACTTGAGAAATTTATTAAAAGAGATAGGGATTTTTTATTTACATATAGTGGAATAAAGCTTCTTTCTGAAAGATATTTGATACAAAATTTTGAGAGAAAGGTACTTGAACTTCCACAGCAAATGTTTATGGGAATAGCTATGCATCTTGCCATTCCTGAGAAAAAAGAAGAAAGAGTTTACTTTGCAAAAAGATTTTATGATGTTTTAAGTTCTCTTAAGGCTACTATGGCTACACCAACTATGTCCAATGCAAGAAAACCGTTTTACCAATTAAGTTCTTGTTTTATAGATACTGTTCATGATAGCCTAAAGGGAATATATAAATCACTTGATAACTTTGCCAATGTTTCTAAATTCGGTGGTGGAATGGGAGTGTATTTTGGAAAGGTAAGGTCTATGGGAGCTTCAATAAGGGGATTTAAAGGAGCATCAGGAGGAGTTGTACCTTGGGTTAAGCTTTTCAATGATACAGCAATAGCAGTAGATCAGCTTGGAGTTAGAAATGGAAGTGTGGCAGTTTGGTTAGACGCGTGGCACAAAGATTTACCTGAATTTATGCAGCTTAGAACCAACAATGGAGATGATAGAAAAAAGGCGCATGATGTATTTCCAGGAATATGTTACCCAGATCTTTTTTGGAGACTTGCTGAGGAAAATATAGATGCAAATTGGTACATGATGTGTCCTCATGAAATAAATTTAGTTAAAGGATATAATTTAGAAGACTTTTATGGACAAGAATGGGAAAGAAGATATTTCGATTGTGTTGAAGATGATAGAATACAAAAAAGAGTAATGTCAGTTAAAGATATGGTAAGACTTATTATAAAAAGTGCAGCTGAAACAGGAACACCATTTGCATTTTATAGAGATGCTGCAAATAAGATGAATCCTAATAAGCACAAAGGAATGATATATTCTTCAAATTTATGTACAGAGATAATGCAGAATATGAGTCCTATGGAAATATTAGAGGACGAAATTGTAGATGAAAATGGAGATAAAATAATAGTACAAAAGATTAAATCAGGGGATTTTGTAGTATGTAATCTTTCTTCAATTGTCCTTGGTAATGTAGATGTAAATAACGATGAGGAGCTTCAATACGTGGTAGAAACTCAAATAAGGGCTATGGATAATGTAATTGACCTTAATTATTATTCAGTACCTTTTGCAGAGGTTACAAATAAAAAATATAGAGGAATAGGACTCGGAACAAGCGGATATCATCACATGCTTACTAATAACAAAGTAGCCTTTACCAGTGAAGAACATTTTGATTTTGCAGATAGGATTTATGAAAAAATCAATTATTACGCTATAAAGGCATCTACTAATATTGCAAGAGAAAAAGGTAGATACGATTATTTTGAAGGTTCTGACTGGGAAAATGGAGATTATTTTAAGCTAAGGGGTTATGCTTCTAATGAGTGGAAGGAATTAAAAGAAGAAGTTAAAAAATACGGAATGAGAAATGGTTATATTATGGCAGTTGCCCCTAATGGATCTACAGCTACTATTGCAGGAACCTCGGAAGGAATAGATCCAGTTATGTCTAGATTTTGGATGGAAGAGAAGAAGGGTAGTATAACGCCAAAGATAGCACCAAATCTTTCTAAAGAGAATTTTTGGTTTTATAATTCAGCTTACAATATAGAACAAAAGCTTTGCATTAAGATAAATGGTATAAGACAAAGACATATAGATCAATCACAATCCTTTAACCTTTACATAACTACAGATTATACTATGAGACAAATTATGAACTTGTATATAGAAGCATATAAGGCTGGTGTTAAGAGCATATATTATGTTAGGTCAAAATCTTTAACAGTTGATGATTGTGATAGCTGTTCGGCATAGAAAATAAGGAGGAGTTTTAAGGTGGCAATAAATAGAAGACCTTTATTCAATGAGTATGGAGATACAGAGACCAGTAAAAAAAGAATAGTGAATGGTAATACAACAAATTTAAATGATTTTAACAACATGAAATATACCTGGGTTTCGGATTGGTATAGGCAGGGTATGAACAATTTTTGGATACCAGAAGAAATAAATCTTTCACAGGATTTAAAGGATTATTCAAAGCTTACAGATAGTGAAAGAGAAGCTTACGATAAAATACTTTCTTTTTTAATATTTTTAGATTCTGTACAAACAGCTAATTTAGGAAATATAAATGATTATATAACTGCAAGTGAAGTGAATTTATGTCTTACAATCCAGGCTTTTCAAGAAGCGGTACATTCACAAAGCTATAGTTATATGCTAGATACGATATGTTCTCCTGAAAAAAGAAATGAGATATTATTTCAATGGAAGGAAGATGAAGTGCTTCTTTCAAGAAATAAATTCATAGGGGATATATATAACAAATTTGTTGAAAATCCTAATGAAGAAAATTTTTTAAAGGCTATAATGGGTAACTATGTACTTGAAGGGATTTATTTTTATTCTGGTTTTATGTTCTTTTATAATTTAGAGAGAAATGGAAAAATGCCGGGTTCAGCCCAAGAGATAAGATACATTAACAGGGACGAAAATACTCATTTGTGGCTTTTTAGAAATATAATAAAGGAACTTCAAAGGGAAGAACCAGAGATGTTCACAGAAGCTATTAAAAAAGAACTCAGTGATATGATTAAGATAGGTGTAGAAAATGAAATAACCTGGGGACATTATGTAATAGGTGATAATGTTCAGGGAATAAATAAAAGCTTAATTGAGGATTACATAAAATATTTGGGAAATAAAAGGCTTGAGGCAATTGGCTTTGAACCAATATACAAAGGCTATGATAAAAATCCAGCCTCTTGGGTTGATATTTATGCTGATGCAAACTCAGTTAAAACAGACTTTTTTGAAGCTAAATCAACAGCTTATGCAAAAGCTAGCACTTTAGTAGATGATTTGTAATAAAAAGCCAGTGAATTTTCACTGGCTTTAATCATTAAAATCCGTAATTAATAGTGCATTTAGGTAAAGCTGCTTTTAAAGCATTTAAGTCCGATTTACTTATATCAATAAAGATAAATAGAGTTTGTAAATTAGTCATGCTTTTTAAAGGTGTAATATCACTAATTGGATTATCTGAAACATCTAGGCAAACTAAATTAATTAAATTAGTAGCAGGACTAATATCCTTAATTTGGTTATGGGATACAGATAAAGTTTTCAGATTAGTTAAACCTTTAATAGAGCTGATATCACTAATATTATTTGACATCAAATCCAAATCATTAAGGTTAGTTAAATTTTGTATAGGACTAATATCACTAATTTGATTATCGTTAATATTTAAAGATTTAAGATTAATCAGGTTTTTTATAAAGTATAGATCTGTTATTTTATTATTACTAAGATAAAGTGATTGTAAATTTTTTGAGTTTATTAAAGGTGCAGTATCAGAAAAATTACAATACTCTAAATTAAGTCTAGATAAATTAGGTAAACTTGCTAAAGTATTAAAATTACTAATATTGTTATTGTAAGCTAAGTCCAGTGATTGTAAATTCTTTAATTCAGATAAAGCCGTTATGTTTGAAAGTCCGCATTTATTCATGCTTAAAGATTGTAAATTTGTTAAGTTCCTAATAGGACTAATGTCTTTAATATTACAATCATCTAATAGTAGACTAGTTAAAGAAGTTAAATCCTTAATAGGAGAAATATCAGTAATTGGAGTATTGCGTAAATCTAAGGTTTTTAAGTTTTTTAAATCTTTTATAGCACTAATATCAGTTAACTGGTTATTGGCAAGACTTAATTCTTGAAGGTTTGTAAGATACTGAATTCCGTCTAAAGAAGCCATATTAGTATAACGTGCTATAGCACCACCTGAAGCGTTAAGGGAAGTTATATTTGCAACTTCAGCGGAATATATAGGACCACTAGGTTTTTTTAATGCATCTCTTACTGCCGTTTCTAGGCAAGGATCTTTAAAAGTAACAACAGATTTATCATTTACATTTACAGTACAAGAAGCTGCCTTATTTCCATCAACAGATGTAGCAGTAATAGTAGAAGTACCAGCTTTATTGGCAGTTATTTTTCCATTAGCATCAACAGAAACTATGCTAGAATCTGAAGAAGCCCAAGAAACAGCTTTATTAGGAACACTACTTGGATTAACAGTAGCTGATAATGTATCAGAATCACCTATGTTTAATGTATCTGTAGTTTTATTTAAAGAAACTGAATCTACAGCTGCAGGTTTAATAAGTTTAATTTTTATAGCTTCTATTCTAAGATTTTGACCATCGGTACCAGCTTCTGCGCCATCAGAAACCCAATTTTGCCAGCCCAAATTTTGAATATATGCTTGATACTGAATAGAATAGCCTGGCATATTTTGAAGTTTGATTTTAAGAGCTTCAACCCGAAGAGCTTTACCATCAGTACCAGCTTCATTACCGTTTTCTACCCAATTTTGCCAACCAATATTTTGAACGTGTGTTTGATATACTATTTTAGCATCTGCTGGTGCATTGACAAGATTTATTTTTAGTGCTTCAACTCTAAGAGACTTACCCTCGGTACCAGCCTCTATTCCATCACTAACTGGAGCTTGCCAACCAATATTTTCAACATGTGTTTGATATTGTACACCAGGAGAAACCTCGCCTACAGTAACAAAACAAGAAGCTGTTCTTTGACCATCATTTGATGTAGCAGTTATACTTGCAGTACCATTAGCTAGTGCTTTAATATTTCCGCTATTATCTACAGAAACTATATTAGAATTGGAAGAAGTCCAAGTCAAATCCTTGTTTGTTGTATTATCTGGATTGAAGGACGCTTTTAAAGTATCAGTATCTCCAACTTTTAAAGTGTCTGTAGTTTTGTTAAGAGAAATAGAATCAGGATGAACCTTTTTTACTAATTTGATTCTGATAGCCTCAACACGAAGGCCTTTTCCATTAGTACCAGCTTCAGCACCATCGGAAACCCAATCCTGCCAACCAACATTTTCAACATGAGCTTGATATTGAATAGAATAATCAGGCATATTTTCAAGTTTGATTTTAATGGCTTCAACGCGAAGAGCCTTACCATCAGTACCAGCCTCTATACCATCAGAAACCCAATTTTGCCAACCAACATTCTGTACGTGAGTTTGATAGCTTATTTTAGCACCAGCTGGAGCGTTTACAAGTTTGATTTTAAGAGCTTCAACACGAAGAGCTTGACCATCAGTACCAGCTTCAGAGCCATCTTTAGCCCAAGGATTTTGCCATCCAATATTTTGTACATGAGCATCATAGGTTACACCTACACTTGTGTCATTAGTATCTGCCTTAACTGTATTTGCATTATTTAGAGCAGAAACGGATGCTAGACATACAAATGCAGCAATAAGGCATTTTAGCTTAAATTTCTTCAATTTTATTTTTCCCCCTTAAATATTAAATTTCACTAATATTATACCATGAGAATGGGAAAATTTGATTATATTTTTTATTTAGATTAAACAAATAAATAAAAAAGAGTATTATTTATGATTAAAATATAATCATAAATAATACTCTTTGTGATGAATTTCAATGTTTATTTAACAGTTATTGTACAATTAGGTAATTGAGTTTTTAAGTTTTGTAAATCTGAATCACTTATTGTTCCAACAAGAGTTAAGCTTTTTAAATTAGGTAGCGCTTTTAAAACAGCAATATTATCTTTATTACTATATTGTTCTGTGCCTAAAGTTAAAGATTTTAAATTAGTCAAGTTTTTAATTGGACTAATATCTGTAACAGGGTTTAAGTCCAAGGTTAAGTTTTCTAAATTAGTTAAAGCTGAAAGCTTGCTAATATCGTCTACATAATTGTTAGTAAGAGATAAATCTTTAAGGTTTGTAAAGTACTCTATACCGCTTAAATTAGGATGACCAAATCTATAATAACCACTAACAGAAAGATGCTCTAGTTTAGGAATGTCACTAGTATATACATGTTTAACAGTATTGTCATTACCATATAAAGCAGTTAAAATTGAATCTTCTACATAAACAGATCCAAAGCTTATAATAGTTTTATTAGTTACAGTTACATTGGAAGATATAGTTCTACCATCTGGAGTTTTTGCTGTAATAACAGCAGTACCTTGTTTATTTCCTTTTAGAGTACAAGAAGTATCATTAGGACTAATAACTGATACTATGCTGCTGTCAGAACTAGACCAAGTAAGAGGATAAATACTACCAGCAACGGATAATGAACTATAACCATTAATATCTAGTGAAAGATTAGAATTATCAATGGTAAGTGGTGGGTATTGACCATCGTTTGGTATTACATGAACTTTGCATACTGCTTCATTTTGGTCACCACCAACAGGAGTGGTAGAACAACTAGCAGTAATAGTTATATCACCAGGTTTGAAAGCACAAAGATATCCGTTCTGAAAAGAAGCTATAGAGTCATCAGATGATTGCCATTTTATATTAATATCGTTAGAATCGGAAGAAGGATTATCAAATTTAGTAGTGAAACTTTCATAAGAGCCTACCTTCATTGTAATTTCTGTTTTATCTAAAACTGGTATATTTGAATTTTTTACTAGCTTAGCCTCAATAGCTTCAACACGAAGGTTTTTACCCATAGTACCAGCAATTTTATTATCAGTTACCCAATCTTGCCAACCAAGGTTTTGAACGTAAGCCCTATATTCTACATGATAATTAGGTAAATTTGAAACATCTATTGTAAAAGCTTCAATACCAAGATTTTGACCAATAGTACCAGCTACTTCTCCAGCGTTAACATCACCATAACCTTGCCAACCAATATTTTGGACATAGGCGTGATAAGTTATTTTAGCATTTGCTGGTGCATTTTCAAGATTCATTTTTAGTGCTTCAACTCTAAGAGCTTTACCCTCAGTACCAGCTTCTTGTCCATCACTAACAGGAGCTTGCCAACCAATATTTTGAACATGAGTTTGGTAAGTTACTTTAGGCTCTTTAGTGTTAGCATTTACAGTTACATTGCAAGAAGCTGTTTTTTGTCCATCTTCAGAGGTAGCGGTTACAGTAGCATTACCAGCTTTATTAGCAGTTATTTTTCCACTTTTATCAACAGAAACTATATTTGAATCAGAAGAAGACCAAGTTACATTCTTGTTTGTTGTATTGTCTGGATTAAATGAAGCAGATAATGTATCAGTATCTCCAACGGTTAAAGCATCAGAAGTTTTATTAAGAGTAATAGAATTAGTGTTAACATTTTTTACAATTCTAATTCTTACAGCCTCAACACGAAGACCTTTACCATCAGTACCAGCTTCAGCGCCATCAGAAACCCAATCCTGCCAGCCAACATTTTCAACATGAGCTTGATACTGAACAGAATAACCAGGCATGTTTTCGAGTTTAATTCTAATAGCTTCAACGCGAAGAGACTTACCATCGGTACCAGCCTCCGCACCATCAGAAACCCAATCTTGCCAACCAATATTCTGTACGTGAGTTTGATAACTTATTTTAGCTCCAGCTGGAGCATTTTGGAGTTTGATTTTAAGAGCTTCAACACGAAGAGCTTGCCCATCAGTACCAGCTTCTCCGCCGTCTTTAGCCCATGGATTTTGCCAACCAATGTTTTGTACGTGGGCGTCATAAGATACACCCACAGTAGTAGTGTCTGCTTTAACTTTGTGTGTAGGATTAAAAGTAGAAAAAGTAGCTATACATACAAAACTAGCAATTAGGCATTTTAACTTTAGTTTATTCAATTTTAGTTTTCCCCCTTAAATATTAAAATTCATTAGTATTATAACATAGCAATGGTAAAATTTAATTGTATTTTTTATTTAAATTAAAGATATATAAAAAAACCAGTGCTGATTGCACTGGCTTTTAATTATTTATATTGAACAGTTATTGAACAATTAGGTAAAATGGCTTTTATATGCTGTAAATCTTCATCAGTTACATATCCATTAATTATCTTAAGTTCTTTTAAATTAGGTAGAGTGTTTAAAACCTCCATATTAGCTATAGGAGTAGTATGATTATAACTTAAAGTTAGAGATTTTAAATTCTTTAAGTCTTTAAGAGCACTAACATCTTTAATGTCATTATTATCTAATTCTAAGGTTTCAAGTTTTGTTAGGCCCTTAAGAGGAGTGATATCTGATATACGGTTATAGCTAAGATTTAAGTTTTTAAGCCCAGTAAGAGCTTCTATTCCAGATAAATCCTCAAAAGTATAATGAGGAGTTAAACGATCACTAAAAGTTCCATGTGCATCAAGCGTTTCTAAATAAGGTAAACCTGACTGATTTGTTGGTAAACCGGCTTTAGATAATGCAGAATATACAGTACTTGATAGTATCTGTTCATTAAAATTGATAGCTTTTTCATTAGTTACATGAACAGTGCAAGAAGCAGTTTTATCACCACAAGTAGCAGTTATAATGGCAGTACCTTCTTTTTTTCCTGTAACAGCGCCATATTTATCAACAGATGCTATGCTATCATCAGAAGATTTCCAAGAGGTAGTAGAGTGTACAAGCGGAGTTACTTTGTCATTTAAAGAATGCATATTTCCAATATCTAATGAAATATCAGATGCGTCTAAACTTATAGAATTAACTATGGTTTTATCTAATACAGTTACAGTACAGGAAGCTTTTTTAGTATTATCATCAAGTGAAGTAGCAGTTATAGTAGCAGTACCTGCCTTATTTCCTGTAACATAACCATTCTGACTAACATCAGCTATACTTTCATCCGAAGAGGTCCAAGAAACTCCCTTGTTATTAGCATTATCAGGATTTAATGTAGCGTTTAAGAGGTCGTAGTTATTAATTCCAAGTGTAATATTAGTTTTGTCCAAAGTAACTGAATTAACATGTATAGCTGGTCCAACAGTTACAGTACAAGAAGCAGTTTTATGATTAATTTTAGAAGTAGCGGTTATAGTAGCAGTACCTTCTTTTAAACCCCTAATATGGCCACAGTCATCAACAGAAACTATACTGCTATCATAGGAAGCCCAAGATATACCATCTGTATGGCTTGGTGTTGTTGGTGAAGTTGAGTAATTTATAAATTTGTCGTCTCCAACCGCTATTTTATAATTTGTTGTTGGCATATTAATTGAATCTATAGGTATAATTTGTGGTGCAGGTTTTGCTTTAACTATCCTAATCCTAAGAGCCTGAATATCAAAAGGAATAGGAGTGGTACGAGTATAATCACCATCATATACCCAATCAGTCCAACCCTTTTCAGCCATGTATGCTTGATATTCAATTGAATACCCAGGCATATTTTCTAATTTCATTGAAAAACCATCTAGATAACTTGTACCATTACAAAGAAGTTCTTTACCATCACTGCTTTCAAGCTTTTCACCCATACTAGTATTTGTATATGCATCATAAACAATATGAGCTCCTGCTGGTGCGTTTTTTAGATTAACTTTTAAACCCTGAAGTGAAAGCGGCCTTCCACCAATACCAGCGTCAGCACCATCCTTTACGGTACTTTCCCAACCAGCACTTTTAAAATAAGGAGTATATTCTACAGAAGGTTCTGGATTATTTACAGTAACGCTGCAGGATGCAGTTTTTTTACCATCAATAGATGAAGCAGTAATAGTAGTAGTACCGGCTTTTATTCCCGTAACCTTACCTGAAGCATCAACGTCTGCAATGCTGCTATCAGAAGAAGTCCAGACAAAAGTACCATTTGTTGGAGCTACAGTGGCAGATAATGTATCAGAGTTTCCAACAATTATTGCATCTGTTTGTTTGTTTAAGGAAATTGAATCTATAGGCACAGTCTTAACAATTCTAATTCTTACAGCTTCCACGCGAAGACCTTGTCCGTTAGTGCCGGCCTCTTCTCCATCATTAACCCAATTTTGCCAACCAATATTTTCAACATGAGCTTGATACTGAACAGAATAACCAGGCATATTTTCAAGTTTTATTTTAAAAGCTTCTACACGAAGACCTTGTCCGTCAGTACCAGCTTCAGCGCCATCAGAAACCCAGTTTTGCCAACCAACATTTTGTACGTGTGCTTGATAAGTTATTTTAGCACCTGCTGGTGCATTTATAAGCTTCATTTTTAGTGCTTCAATTCTAAGAGACTTACCCTCAGTACCAGCCTCTTTTCCATCACTAACAGGATCTTGCCAACCAATATTTTGAACATGAGTTTGGTAAGTTACTTCAGGTTCTTTAGTGCTAGCTTTTACAGTTACATTACAAGAAGCTGTTTCCTTTCCATCCTCAGAGGTAGCCGTTACGGTAGCATTACCAGCAGCTACAGCAGTTATTTTCCCATTTTTATCAATAGACACTATATTTGAATCAGAAGAAGACCAAGCTATATTTTTGTTTGTTGTATTATCTGGATTAAATGAAGCAGATAATGTATCAGTATCTCCAACACTTAAAGAATCAGAAGTTTTATTAAGAGTAATAGAATTAGCACTAACGTTCTTAACAATTCTAATTCTTACAGCTTCAATACGAAGACCTTTACCGTCAGTACCAGCCTCGTTTCCATCAGAAACCCAGTCTTGCCAGCCAACATTTTCAATATGAGCTTGATACTGAACAGAATAACCAGGCATGTTTTCGAGTTTAATTCTAATAGCTTCAACGCGAAGAGACTTACCATCGGTACCAGCCTCTGCACCATCAGAAACCCAATCTTGCCAACCAATATTCTGTACGTGAGTTTGATAGCTTATTTTAGCTCCAGCTGGAGCATTTTGGAGTTTGATTTTAAGAGCTTCAACACGAAGAGCTTGTCCATCAGTACCAGCTTCTCCGCCGTCTTTAGCCCATGGATTTTGCCAACCAATGTTTTGCACGTGGGCGTCATAAGATACACCTACAGTAGTAGTGTCTGCTTTAATTTTATGTGTAGGATTAAAAGTAGAAAAAGCAGCGATACATACAAAACTAGCAATTAGGCATTTTAACTTTAGTTTATTCAATTTTAGTTTTCCCCCTTGAGTATATATTTTTATAAGTCTAGTATATTATACTATAAATTTAAAATTAACATTAATTAAATTAAAAAAATGTTAAAATATATTCTTGCATATAGAAGTTAAGAAAAAAAACCAGTGATTTTGTACACTGGTTTTTGTGAGTTCTATTTAATTATCGCTGTCAGCTGAGTAGTCAGAGTATATTTCACAATTAGGTAAAGCATTTTGTAAGGATTTTACCTGAGCTTCAGAAGCATCAGTATTAGATATATCGAGGTCAGTTAAGTTAGTTAAATTGTATATGGTACTAAAATTATTTATATGGTTTTGAGCTAAATATAGCTCTTGTAAATTTTTAAGGTTATTTAAAAAGCTAATATCAGTTAAGTTGGTGTTTGGTATTACTAAGCATAACAATGTATTTAAATTACTTACAATATTGATATTCTTAATACTGTAATCATTACATAAAGAAAGCAACTGTAGCCTTGATAAATTTGCTGTAGAGCTAATATCAGTAATTGGATTAGAATCTAATGATAAAGCTGTTAAATTTGTTAAATTGCTCAAACAATTAATATCACTAACATTATTATTATCCAAAGATAAGCCTTGCAAATTTGTTAAATTTTTAATAGGAGTTAAATCAGATATAGCATTTGATGGCAAGCTCAGAAATTTTAAATTTGATAGATTCTCAATGCCATCTAAATAATGAATACCTTGATTAGCTCCATCAATAGTCCTTATATTAGCAACATCTTTTTGATATAACTTTCCGGAATTCTTACTTATAGCTTTTCTAACCACAGTTTCTAAAGCAGAATCTTTAAAGCTTATAGAAGGTTTTTTATTTACTGTAACAAGACAAGAAGCTATTTTCTGTCTATCACTTGATGTAGCAGTAATAGTAGCAGAGGCAGTACCATCGCCATCAGCCATGGCAGTTAATTTGCCAGTATTATCTACAGAAACTATACTGCTATCAGAAGAAGACCAAGTTACATTTTTGTTAGTAGCATCACTTGGATTAAAATTAACTGATAATACATCGTTATCTCCACTGTCTAAGGTATCTGTAGACTTATTTAGGGAAATAGATTGAACAGGAACTACTTTACAAAGTTTAATTCTAAGAGCTTCAACACGAAGACCTTGGCCATCGGTACCAGCCTCCATGCCATCACGTACCCAAGGTTGCCAGCCAACATTTTGCACATGAGCTTGATATTCTATGAAATAACCAGGCATATTTTCAAGTTTGATTTTTAAAGCTTCAATACGAAGAGCTTGACCATCAGTTCCTGCCTCATCGCCATTAGACATCCAAGATTGCCAACCAATATTTTGCACATGAGTTTGATATTCTATTTTAGCATCTGCTGGCGCGTTTTGGAGTTTAATTCTTAATGCCTCAACGCGAAGAGCTTGACCATCGGTGCCGGCTTCATCACCGTTATAAACCCAAGGTTGCCAACCGATATTTTGTACATGAGTTTGATATTCTATAGTAGGGTCAGCTTTAGCTACAGTTACAGAGCAAGAAGCTGTTTTTTGTCCATCGTTTGATGTAGCAGTTATGGTAGCAGTGCCGCCAGCTAAAGCAGTAATTTTTCCATTAGCAACAGAAACTATATTTGAATCAGAAGAAGACCAAGATACATTTTTATCTGTTGTATTGTCAGGATTAAGGGAAGCTTGTAAAGTATCATTATCGCCAACTTTTAAATTGTCAGTAGCTTTATTAAGAGAAATAGAGTCAGGATGGACTTTTTTTACAAGTTTAATTCTAAGAGCTTCAACACGAAGAGCTTGACCATCGGTACCAGCTTCTTCGCCGTCTTTTACCCAGTCTTGCCACCCAACATTTTGTACATGGGCTTGATACTCTACAGAATAATCAGGCATATTTTCAAGTTTAATCCTAAGAACTTCAACACGAAGAGCTTGTCCATCAGTACCAGCTTCTTCGCCGTTTGAAGTCCAAGATTGCCAACCAATGTTTTGAACATGAGCTTGATAAGTTATTTTAGCATCTGTTGGTGCATTTTGGAGTTTGATTTTAAGAGCTTCAACACGAAGAGCTTGTCCATCAGTACCGCCCTCTGCACCATCTGAAACCCAAGGCTGCCAACCAATATTTTGGACGTGGGTCTGATAAGTTACGCCAACTGTAGTTTCTGCTTTAAATGTATCATTAGTATTAAAAGCAAAGATAATTATAAAGCAGGTTAAAAAGACTAATAAATATCTAGAATTTAATTTTTTCAATTAATATTCACTCTCCTAAAATATTTTGTTATTTGATTATTATACTATAAAATACATATAATTGGTATTGAGTATTAAATATGTTTAATTATAAAAAATAACAAGTTACATTAATAGTACAGAAAAGGCCAGTTTACATGGAAATAAACCATTTAAACTGACCAAATGCATTAGATAATAAATTTTTTTAAGTATATTTAGGGATGAATTGGATGATCACCTGAATAATCATAAAGTATCATACCTTCGTCTTGTGATGAATCAGAAATTATTTCACAATTTGGTAAAGAGGATTTTAAAGAAGCTATATCAGTACTAGAAGCTCCAGTATCAAAGATACAAAGCTTACTTAAACTTTTTAAACTTTTTAAATTATTTAAAGTAGTAGAATCATTTATTGGAATTCCTTCTATGTCTAATTGCTGTAAGTTTTTAAGATTATTTAAAGAGCTTAAATCAGTAATTTTTGTATTTACTAATGTTAAGTATGTTAAGTTAGGTAACTTGGTTATAGGGGTAATATCTTTAAGATTAGAATCATTATCTAAAAAAATTAATTTTAAATTTGTTAAATTAGATAAAGGAGTTAAATTAGAAACAGGGTTGTTTGTTAGTATTATTCCAGTTAAATTTGTTAAAGAGCTTAAAGGAGTAAGATCAGAAATATAGTTATTATCTAAATATACTGTTTGTAAATTGGTTAAGTTTTTAAGTGGTGTAATATCGGATATAGCATTATATGATAAACCTAAAGTTTTTAAATTTGATAGGTTTTCAATTCCATCTAAATAGTGTATGTTGTTACCGTAGCTGTTTAATTCGGTTATGTTACAAACATCCCTTGGATACAATTTTCCGTTAGGCTTATTTAATTGTTCTCTAACTGCATTGTCTAAGTTAGCATCTTTGAAGTGTATAGGCTCTTTTTTGTTTACTGTAACAAGACAAGAAGCTTTTTTTTGTCCATCCATAGAAGTAGCAGTTATAGTGGCAGAAGCAGTACCGGTACCATCAGCTACAGCAGTTATTTTTCCACTATCATCTACAGAAACTATATTAGGATCAGAAGAAGTCCAAAATATAGTTTTATTTGTAGTATTATCAGGGGTAAAATTAGCTGTTAATACATCACTATCTTCGGTGTCTAATGTATCAGTAGATTTGTTAAGAGAAATAGAGTCTGGATGAACTTGTTTTACTAATCTAATTCTGATAGCTTCAACACGAAGTCCTTGACCATCAGTACCAGCTTCTTCACCGTCTTTTACCCAAGGTTGCCAACCGATATTTTGAACATGGGCATCATAAGTTACACCAACAGTAGTTTCTGCTTTATATGTATCGCAAATATTAAATGTGAAAAGTACTATAAAGCAAGCTAAAAGGGCTAATAAATGTTTTGAATTTAGTTTTTTCAATTAGTATTCACTCCTTAATATGTTTTTTTTGTAAATATACTACAGATGTAATACGATATTTATTATATTACACTTGTAGTACAATAACAAGTCCTTTTGAAAAAATAGCCATCTTTTACTATATATATCATAAGAATCAAAGGTGGATTAGTAGTTAGTTTATTTTAACTATCAAAAGAGTAAATGCTTATGCTTGTCAAACTAAAAAAAGAACCATCATTATTCTGATGGTTCATTATCGCCTACAATAGTGCAGTTAGGTAAGGTATTTTTTAATGCTTCTAGATCATTATGATTCATTGGATTATTGCTAATATATAATACATTTAGATTTGATAAACTATTTAAGGCAGTAACATTATTTACACTATTAGAGGTTAATCCTATTATCTCAAGCTTTGTAAGATTTTTTAAGGCAGATAAATCATTTATATTGTTATAGGATGCAAGTAAATAAGTTAGATTATTTAAGTTTTTAAGAGGATTTAAATCTATAACCTTATTGTAACTAAAGTCAAGATGCTTTAAGTTTGTTAAATTTTTAAGTGCATCAATGTCAGAAAAATTATTTTGAGGCATACTAAGGCTGCTTAAATTAGTTAAACTCTTAAGAGGACTAAGGTCACTAATACTGTTATCATCAAGTACTAAAGTATTTAGATTAGTTAAATTCTTAAGAGGACTAACATCAATAATATAGTTATTTGATAGATACAAGGCTTGAAGATTAGTAAGATTTTCAATACCATTTAAACTACGTAAGCCTCTGCCAGACAAATCAATAGACTGAATTTGAAGCACATCGCTCTTATATAGCGTTCCATTTGGTTTATTTATTACAGCCCTAATGGCATTCTCTAAATTTCTATCAGCAAAGGTAATTTCATTAGGATTGGTAATAGTTTTTCCTTTTATAGTAACCACACAAGATGCTTGTCTGTTACCGTCATTAGAAGTAGCTGTAATAGTAACATTACCAGTACCGTAAGCGGTTATTTTACCGTTATTATCTACGTAAAGCTTTGAAGGATCAGAAGATGTCCAGGATAAATTTTTATTTGTAGCATTACTTGGATTAAAGGATGCAGTTAAATTATCAGTATCTCCAACAGTTAAAGTATCTGTGCTTTTGTTTAAATTTATAGAATCAAGACTTACAGCTTTAACTATTTTTATTCTAAGAGCTTCAACACGAAGACCTTGACCATCAGTACCAGCCTCCCCGTCCTCAGAACGCCAGTCTTGCCAACCGATGTTTTGAATATGAGCTTGGTATTGAACTGAATATCCAGGCATATTTTCTAAATGGATTTTAAGAGCTTCAACACGAAGACCTTGACCATCAGTACCAGCTTCTCCTCCATTACTTACAGGATTTTGCCAACCGATATTTTGAACATGAGCTTGGTAAACTATTTTGGCTCCAGCAGGTGCATTTAGAAGATTTATTTTAAGAGCTTCAATGCGAAGACCCTGGCCATCAGTACCTGCCTCCCTTCCATCCAATACAGGATCTTGCCAACCAATATTTTGAACATGAGTCTGATATTGAACTCGAATATCACCTTTAGCTACATTTACGCTGCAAGAAGCAGTTTTTTCACCATCTACAGTTGTGGCGGTTATAGTAGAACTGCCTTCAGCTAGAGCAGTTATTTTGCCGTTATTAACAGAAACTATATTAGGATTAGAAGAAGACCAATTTACATTTTGATTCATAGCGTTATTTGGCATAATTGAAGCAGACAATGTATCAGTATCTCCAACTGTTAGATTATCTGTAGCTTTATTAAGAGTAACAGAATCAGGATGTACTTTTTTTACTATCCTAATTTTAAGAGCTTCAACGCGAAGTCCCTTACCATCAGTACCAGCCTCTTCACCATCAGAAACCCAGTCTTGCCATCCTATGTTTTGAACATGAGCTGAGTATTGTATTGTATAATCAGGCATATTGTCTAATTTTAGTTTTAAAGCTTCAATGCGAAGACCTTTACCGTCAGTACCAGCCTCCGCACCATCAGAAACCCAGTCTTGCCAACCGATATTTTCTACATGAGCTTGATATTCTATTTTTGCATTAGCTGGAGCATTAGTTAGCTTTATTTTTAAGGCTTCAACACGAAGAGACTTACCATCGGTACCAACCTCTTCACCATTACTAGACCAAGGGGTCTGCCAACCAATATTTTGAACATGGGCATCATAGGTTATACCCACAGAAGTATCATTATTAGTATCTGCTTTGAAGCCGTTTACATTTCCTGCGGTAGAAAGTAAAGTAAAACATGTTAAGGTAGCTAATAAGCATTTCAAACTAAGTTTTCTCAATTGTATCATCCTCCCAGTAGTAGAATTTTGTCTATGACATAGATTATACTACAAAAACAAGAAATATTAAAATATTTTTATGGATTTTGTTGAATGTTTTAATATGTAATCATTTTCGAAATGAAAAAATGTTAAAAGTAAATAAATAAAGGTATTCAAGAATAAAAGGAAAAATGATATAGTATTAAATGAGTATCTACTCACTGATAAAAAGAGAGGGAGAGTTTAAATGGCAAGAAAATCACCTGAAGATAGAGAAAGAGAGATAATGGAAGCAGCTATTAAAATTTTTTCTGAGAAAGGCTACAATGCGGCTACAACAAGTGAGATTTCAAAAGAAGCAGGAATAGCGGAAGGAACTATATTCAGATATTTTAAAAATAAAAAAGCTCTTTTAGCAAGAATAATAATTTTTTCATCAAAGCTTATAGGTAAGAACTTGATAACTAATAGATTAGAAAAGTTAATTAAAAATAACAAAGATAAAAATTTAAAAGAAGTACTTAAATTGATTATGTTAGATAGAATTGATTTATTAGAGAAAAACAAAGAAATTTTTAAAATTGTTTTTACTGAAATACAGTATCAAGAGGATTTAAGGGAACAGTTTATGGAAAATATAATTTTAACTTTTAAAGAGATGATAGAAGGATATATTATTAATAATGATTTTAATGAGAAATTTAAAAATTTAGATATAATGATTGTTGGTAGAACCTTTATAGGGTCTGTGGTAATGTATGTGATGCAAAAGGCTATTTTTCCAGAGTTAATAGAGGTTGATAAAGAAAAGCAAGTAGACCAGATGGTAGAAATGCTTTTGTATGGTGCCATTGAAAAATAAAATATAGTTAATTATATTGCATCTTTAAAATATTTTTAAGGATGCAATTTTTATATAATAAAAAACTAAGTTATTGTTGACAATTAAATATAAGATGATATATTAGTAAGTGAGTACTCACTCATTATTAGAAGTGAAAAAATATTTTAAAAGGAGATGTTTTAGATGAGAAATAAGATGATTTCAGCTTTTTTAATAGTATTATTAGGGTTTGGATTAACTGCATGCGCTAGTAAGAATAGTGAAAATAATAAGTATACAGGTACAGTTGAATGTAAAGAATTTTATATAACCTCCGAAGTAGCAGGAAAAGTTGATAATGTTTTTATAAATGAAGGAGATAAAATAAAGGAAAACGATAGCGCTGTAAGTATAGATGCTTCCACATATGAAGTACAGAAAAATCAAGCAGAAGGTGAACTTGAAACTGCACAGGCTGCATTTGATAGCCTTCCTGCAAATACACCAGATAACAATAAAAAACAAGTAGAAGGGAAATTAAAAGCAGCACAAGCAGCAGTGGATTTATCAAATCTTAATGTTTCAAAGTGTAATGTTAAAAGTTCAAATACAGGTGTAGTGTCAGAGGTATTAGTAAATAAAGGTGAGATGGTAGGGCAAGGTGGAAATGTTGCTAGAGTTTTAGATGTTAATAACAAGTATATAAAAATATACGTAGAACAATCTAAAAGAGATAAAATTAAATTAAATGACAAACTGAAGATATATTATAATGGAAAAAATGTTGGAGAAGGTACAGTTTCATATATAGCACCTGAAGCGGAATTTACACCTAAAAATACAGAAACTAAGAGTGATAAGGAGTCTACAGTATTTGAAGTTAAACTTAAATTAAATAGTGATTTCAAGTATTCTCCTGGAACGCTTATAGATGTAGAAATAAAATAGAGGTGATAAAAATGGATACCATTGAAATAAAAGGTTTAACTAAAAAGTTTGGAGATTATGTTGCTGTAGATAATATAAGTTTTAATGTTCCTAAAGGTTCTATATATGGGTTTATAGGTCCTAATGGTTCAGGAAAATCTACTACTATAAAAATGCTTTGTGGAGTTTTACAACCTACCTCTGGAACTGCTTACGTTTTAGGTCATGATGTTAGACGTGAAAGGGATAAAATAAAAGCTAAAATAGGTTATATGTCTCAAAAGTTTAGCTTATATGAGGATTTGACTGTAGACGAAAATTTGAATTTTTATTCAGGAATATATGGTCTTAAAAAAGAAAAAAGAGAAGAAATGAAAAAGTATATAGTTAACATGGCAGGACTTAAGGGAAGAGAAAAAGTGATAACGGGAGATCTTTCAGGTGGCTGGAAGCAAAGACTTGCACTTGGCTGTGCTTTAATTCATAAACCAGAAATCCTTGTTTTAGATGAACCTACTTCCGCGGTTGATCCAGTATCTAGGAGGATATTCTGGGAAATGATATATACTCTCTCTCGTGAAGGAATAACAGTACTTGTAACTACCCATTATATGGATGAAGCTGAAAGCTGTGATTTATTAGCATTTATATTTGATAGTAAGCTAATGACTACAGGTTCGCCAAAGGAACTTATAGAAAGAGAGAGAGTAAATAAGCTCGAAGACGTGTTTATAAAATATGTTGAAGAAACAACTCACCAAAAGGTTGAGAATTCTTTTGAAGAACTAAAGAAAATGGTAGGAGGGGATAAAATATGAACTTCCAAAGATTTAAAGCCATAGTAAAAAAGGAAATCATACAGCTTAAAAGAGATAAAGCAAGCTTTGGAATTGCAATTATGATGCCAATAATTATGACATTTTTATTTGGATATGCTGTTAACACTCAATTAGAGGATATATCTATGACAGTATTGGATCAAAGCAATTCTATAGAAAGTAGAGAACTAGTTCAAAGTTTCCAAAACACAGGATATTTTAAAGTAGTGTCCCACGATAAAAGCATGGAAGAAGTAAGGGAAAAGATGGATAAAGGCACAGTACATGCGGCTATTCTAATTCCTCCTAATTTTTCCAATAAGCTTCAAGACAAAGAGGATATAAATGTAGAGCTTTTAGTAGATGGTTCAGACCCAACTACAGCAAGGACAGCTTTTAGTAGTGGAGTTATATCTGGACAGCAGTATGGCGTAAAAAAGCTTCAGGAGTTAGGGGCAAAAACAAATTTAAAGGTTCAAAGTAATAAAGTTAATGTAAATACTAAAGTGCTATACAATCCTAATTTAAGAAATCAAAATTTCACAATACCAGGACTTATAGGGCTTATAATGCAGAATATAACTATACTTTTAACTGCATTTGCCTTGGTAAGAGAAAGGGAAAGAGGAACTATAGAGCAACTGACAGTATCACCTTTAAAAGCAGGTGAAATAATACTAGGAAAACTTGTTCCATATATTTTTATAGGATATTTAGATTTCTTATTTTCATTGGTTTTAGGTATAAAGTGGTTCAACGTTCCCATAAATGGCAGTATACCGCTATTACTCATTTTGGGTTTTGCCTTTGTAATATGTGCTCTTGCAATTGGAATACTTATATCTACTATTTCAAAGACGCAGCTTCAAGCTATGCAGCTTACAATATTAGTTCTTCTGCCAAGTATACTTCTTTCAGGCTTTGTTTTTCCTAGAGAAGCTATGCCTAAAGTAATACAAATAATTGGAAGCGTACTTCCGTTAACCTATTTTTTAAATATATTAAGAGGAATTATAACAAAGGGAGTTGGAGCGTATTATTTAGTAGGAGATATATTTGCAATGTGCTTACTTGCAGTTATACTTTTAACTTTAAGTATAGTTAGATTTTGGGCAAAACCATATAATAGTTAAAAAATTATAAAATAATGAAACTTTTTTATTTTTAATGTGTATTATTAATAAGAAAGCTATTTAAAGCTTAGCTCACCTTTGAGTTAAGCTTATATTTTAGATATAAATAATTTTAAGTGAGGGGGAATGTTTTTGGAAGTAGAGAAACAAATCATCAAAAGATGCAAAGAATACGATAGAGCATCCTTCTCACGCTTATTTCATCTATATGAAAAATATTTATATAACTTATGCTATGGTTACACTCAAAATACTAGTGATGCTATGGATTTAGTACAAGAGGTATATATAAAGGTTTTTAAAAATATAAAGAAATTTGATGAGAATCTTCCGTTTCATCCGTGGATAAGAAGAATTTCAGTAAATACCTGTCTTAATTTTAAAAGGGATAATAAAAGTAATGTTATATCAATTAATTCTAAATATTATGATAGCGAATTTGAAGAAGAAGATAGGTTATCTATGGATTATGATATGGAAGAGGATATAGTAAATAGAATAAATAATGAGGTAGTGAAGGAATGTATAAAAAAACTTACATATGATTATAGAATGATAATTATACTTAGGTATTATGATGATTTAAGCTATGATGAAATTGCAAGTATATTAGATATGCCTTTAGGTACAGTAAAAACAAAACTATATAGAGCAAAGAATATTTTGAGGAAAAGTCTTGAGAAAAACATGGAGGTGAAAAAATGAGTTGTAGGTTTGATGAAAATCTTTTATATGAATATGTTGATGGTACTATAGATGAGCTTTCAAAAATATTTTTAGAGGAACATCTTAAGTATTGTAAAAAATGCCAAAATGAAGTTGAAATGATAAAGCTTATGGACTCAAAAATAAAAGAAACCTTCGAAAGTGATAGTACACCAGAAAAATTACAGAATTTTGTGGACTTAATTATAGATAATTGTATGATGGAAGAAGAAAAGGAAGATATAACTTTAAGCTTTAAAAACTATACGAAAGACATGAATGAAGCAGGAAAAGCTATATTTAAAGCTTATAGTAACAGCTATAAAAACCCATATAATGAAACGGTAAATGAATTGTTTATGTTTCCAATAAAAGAAACACAAAAAGCTTTGGGTAAATACGTTACTAAAAAAATCCCCGTCATAAGTAAAATAAAGAAAATTTTAAGGGTGGGATAGTAATGCTTATTTTAAAAGTTATTCTAATAATATTAGCTGTTATTTTAGTGCTTTTTTTATTAAGTTTTTTTATTAAGATAAAATATAATTTTTATTCACATATAACAGATAGCAGTTTAGATATAGATTCAAAGATAACCCTTTTATTTGGAATTATAAAAATAAAATTTATAAGAAAAGATAATAAACTTAATTTTGGTATATATTTATTTGGGAAAAAACTCAAATTTAAAAAGAAATCCAATAAGAAAAAACAAAAGGAAAAAAAGAAAAGTAAAAGGAAAATAAAATGGGTAAATATTTTATCTAATATAATTGAGTATTTTAAAGAGATAATAAATATTTTAAAGCCCAAGGTTTTTAAGGTGGAAGGAGTCTATGGATTCTATGACCCATCTTTAACAGGTATTACAACTGGAATTATACCAATACTAAAATCTGTGCTGCCACTATCAAATGTAAAATTGCAGCCTGTTTTTGAAGAAGAAGCATTAGATATAGAAGTAGAGGTAACCGGATATATTATACCTATGGTTATGATAGTTGATACACTTAAATTTATATTAAATAAAGAAGTAAGAAAAGTTATATTTAAAAAAGACTGAAACTTTTTTGAAACATTAAGTGTATTTAATAATATATGAAGCGCTTCGTAGTGAAAATATTTTAGGAGGAATTTTATTATGGATAGTGTTAAAGAGAGTTTGGATGTGTTATTTACTAAATTGGAGAAGTTTTTAAGAACAGAAACTGTTATTGGAGAACCTATAAAAGTAGGAGAAACTACATTAATACCAATAGTAAGTGTTATGTTTGGATGTGGAACAGGAAGTGGAACAGGAGACAATAAAGGCATTAAAGGAGAAGGTGGCGGACTTGGAACTGGTGCAAGAATAAGTCCTAATGCAATTTTAGTTATAAAAAATGATGAAGTTCAAATGCTACCAGTAAAAAGTAGTGGCAATTTGAGTAAGCTAATTGAAATGGTGCCGGAAATAGTTTCAAAAATAAAAGTTGAAAAAAATAATAAAGAACAAGCTAAAGAAGAGAATAGAGAAGATAGTAAAGAAGAAAAATAGTAAAAATTCATAAAAGGTACATTCATAAATTGTGAATGTACCTTTTACTTTAGCCATTATATTTTGACTTAAATGCACTTTGTATAGCTACCATCTGATCCTTTGTAATAGTGCCTGAGGATATAAGCGCAGAAAATGGGTTAGCAGCATTTGAATTATAATTACCGTAAGCTGCGCATTGTACTGCTGATTGAAATGCGGATTTTACGCTAGTTGCTTGAGTTTCAGTTAAAGTTCCATCAGTAACTAAGCTGTTAATGGATTTGCTGAAATCGCTGTTGTTAAAACTTTTAGCATCATTTTCTATAAGAGATTGAACATCATCTGTACCACCAGAAAAATAATCGCTTATACCGCCTTTCTTCTTATCATCGTCATCTGATAAATAATTCGCAAGAGAGGCATCCTTCATATATGAATTAAGCGGACTTAAATTTAAACCTGTAACATTATTTATTGAACTCAAAATATCACCTCCGAAATAAAATAACTCAATACTTATAAAGTCGTTGATTATAGATATATCTTTAGTATTCCGTTAAATATAATTATTGGCTAAAAGTGGGTTTATTTTCTGGAACATATATAATTTATAAACTGTTTTGCTGTTCTTCCTGAACGACCGTTTTGATTTAAAGCCCATGCAGCAGCTTCCTTTTTTAAAGTTTCATCAGGGATGTTTAAGTTTAGTTTTTTTGCAAGACCTTCTACAATTTTAAAATATTCCTTTTGATCAGGAGATAAATAAGTTAATTTTAAACCGAATCTATCTGAGAGGGATAGTTTTTCATTTACAGTATCAGAATTATGAAGTTCTTCACCATTTTGAAGTTTATCTCCCCAGGTTTCCTTAATTAAATGTCTTCTATTTGAAGTAGCATAAACAAGCACATTAGAAGGAACTTTTTCTATACCTCCATCTAAAAAAGATTTCATTTGCTTGTATTCAATCTCACCTTCCTCAAAGGAAAGATCATCTATAAATACAATAAAGTACTTACCTCTATTTTTTAGTTCACTTAAGATATCAGGAAAGCATAAAAGTTGGTTTTTTGTTATTTCAACCAGTCTAAGTCCTTTTGAGTAAAATTCCGTAAGCATAGCTTTAACTGAAGAGGATTTACCTGTGCCTCTAGAGCCAAGAAGAAGTACATTGTTAGCAGCATATCCATTTATAAATGCTTCTGTATTTTCTTTTAAAGCTTCCTTTTGACGGGTATAGCCTATAATATCTGAAAGTTCTATGTAATCATAATTATCAACACCTACAAGACCATTTTCCCATCTAAAAGCTACATTGGAAGACATTTCACCAGAGCCTATTTCATAGTAGTAGTTTATGATTTTTTTAAGCATAGTTTCAGGATTTTCAGACTCAATAATTTCTGATTTTCTTTCATTAAACATATTGATAGTGGGTTTATTTAGTGTTGGACAATAATCAATCACTAATGAGGTATTCTCATTTATTATATCTTTTAGGTTCACATTCATAATATATTGTAAAATTTCTATGTCATTTAGTGCAGCCCTATAAAGGCTTCTTTCTATATTTGTACCTAATTTCTCTACCGCCCCAGTAAAGAAATTTTTCGAATTTATTATAGAATGTACTAAATATGCTTTTAGTAGATTCCCTTTAAGTCCAAAGGTTTCAGACGCTTTTATAAGTTTATGAATTATGTTGTAATAAGTGGTTTTGATTTTTATTTCATCCTTTTTACTTTGCAGTGCTTCTAAAAGTAGTTCTTTTAGATCGATAATTATTGGATCTTTTAAAAGCTCTCTAAATACAACTAATTTATTAATGTCAGTGTACAGCTCCTTTAAGTGTTCTTTTGAAGATAAGTTTTCCATTTGTATGCCCCCTAAGTATTCTTTTAGGAATAGACTTGAATTTATACTACATATGCCATAATATTTTGAAAATTATAACTGTATTACAAAATAAGCTGAATCCCTTATAATTATTATAGATTATTATTCCTTTCTGGTATATAATATTTTAATAAAGTTTGGTACATATAACGCATAAATTCTATTACATTTTGATTTATAAAAGATTCTGAGGTCGAACCTTTTTGACAGGAATATTTTATAACCCACAATGTGAGAATTTTAGTGCGTTATATATAGTAAAGGCTAATTATATGAATATTTTAGAGGAAAAAGGAAATAATTTCATTTAAGACTGTTTATTAATAAAAGAAAATGTGATATTATAATAAATTGGATATTATTATCGAAAAAAATGTTAAATAGTAAGTTATACATGCTAAAGTGTATAGTCTTATAATTTTTATTTTTAGTTTTTAACTTAATATTACAGTAAAATATAAATGTACATATAATAGTTTAGTGTTTTGAAAATTTATAGATTATGTTTAAGGTGGATTTACTAAAAATGTTAAGCACTAGGCTTTTAAATCTTAGGAGGGTAAAAAATGGAAAATATACTCGTAAAGCAACTTTATAGATTATCCAGTGAGTTTGGTGGAAAAAAAATAAGATTATCAGGTTGGGTAAGAACTATAAGAGCATCAAAATCTTTTGGTTTTATTGAAATTAATGATGGAAGCTTTTTTAAGAACATTCAAGTAGTATTTGATGAGAAACTTGATAACTTTAAGGAAGTTTCTAAATTTGTAATAAGTTCAACAATTACAGTTGAAGGAGAGTTTGTTATTACACCTAATGCAAAGCAGCCATTTGAAATACATGCTGAGAGCATTAAACTTGATGGTAATTCAGACAATGATTATCCACTTCAAAAGAAAAGACATACTCTTGAATATTTAAGAACTATTGCACATTTAAGACCTAGGAGTAACACTTTTTCAGCAGTATTTAGAGTGCGTTCTTTAGCAGCTTATGCAGTACATAAATTCTTTCAAGAAAAAGATTTTGTATATGTAAATACACCATTAATAACTGCAAGTGATGCTGAAGGAGCAGGGGAAATGTTCCAGATAACAACACTTGATATGAAGAATCCTCCAAAAACTGAAGAAGGAGAAATAGATTTTTCGAAAGACTTCTTTGGTAAAAGAGCAAATCTTACAGTTAGTGGTCAATTGTCAGCAGAAACTTTTGCGTTAGCTTTTAGAAATGTATATACTTTTGGACCAACATTTAGAGCAGAAGATTCAAATACTGCAAGACATGCAGCAGAATTTTGGATGATAGAGCCTGAAATGGCGTTTGCTGAGCTTTCTGACTACTTAGATACAGCAGAAGAAATGGTTAAGTATATAATAAACTATGTTATGGAAAATGCACCAGAAGAAATGGAATTCTTTAATACAAGAATTGATAAAGGATTATTTGATAGATTAAACAATGTTGTTAACAGTGAATTTGGAAGAATTACTTATACTGAAGCTGTTGATATACTTGAAAAATCAGGAGAAAAATTTGAATATCCAGTAAAATGGGGAGTAGATCTTCAAACAGAGCATGAAAGATATTTAACTGAAAAGGTATTTAAAAAGCCAGTATTTGTAACAGATTATCCTAAAGAAATAAAAGCATTTTATATGAGAATTAATGATGACAATAAAACAGTTGCAGCAGCAGATTTACTTGTTCCAGGAATTGGAGAGATAATAGGAGGAAGTCAAAGAGAAGAAAGACTTTCAGTATTAGAGAAGAGAATGGAAGAGTTGAATCTGAACAAAGAAGATTATTGGTGGTATTTAGAACTTAGAAAATACGGAGAAACTAAACATTCTGGATACGGTCTTGGATTCGAAAGAATGATTATGTATTTAACAGGTATTTCAAATATAAGAGACGTTATACCATTCCCAAGAACAACAGGTTCAGCAGAGTTTTAATAAAAAGTGTGGATACTAAATTAAAATAAGTATCCACACTTCATTATTTAAATCTTATAATTAAAGTCATTCCACATCCGTTTTCTTCTTTTATTCTTTTACGAAAACCAAACTTTTCATAAAAACCTTCTTTGCCGTGAGCACTTAACAGTTCAATACAAGTTTTCCAGCCTTCAGGTGTTTTTGACTCAATAAATGAGAGCATATCAGTTAAAATAAGTCTTCCAACACCTTTATTTTGGTATTCCGGCATAACAGCTACATCCTTTATAAAATAGGACATACTTAAATCACCTACAATTCTACCCATAGCAATAAAATTATTATTATCAAATATGCAAACTGTATACAATGAATTTTTTAGTGCTTCTTCTACTTGAGTGATTTCAGGATGCCCCCATCCAACAGCTTCAGCCAAAGCGTTAAATATTTCAGGTGTTAAACTGCCCCTTTTTAATTGAAACATATGATTTTCCCCCTTTTAGTATAAAATAAAAAATGATAAGCGGTATAGCTTATCACTTGTCATTTTTAGCTATATATAACGCATAAATTCTATTATATTCTGACTCATAAAAGATTCTGAGGTTAGACCTCGCTAGTAGGAATATTTTATAATCCACAATGTAAGAATTTTATTGCGTTATATATAATTAATCCCCATTTAGTTCTTTCATAATCTTCTTTGCTATAGCATCAGCATCTAAATCATCATTAACTTCTAACATAAGTTGCTGACATTTACCTGCTGCTTCACCAGTAAGATAAACTACTTCACCAGTAATATTATCAATCTTTTTTACAACTCTGGCTCTATCACCTTTTTTTATTAAGAGCTTTCCGCCTACTCCTAAACTTATATAATGATCTGTTTTAAATTCAATTACTTGACCAATAGAAACCTTCATAATTAATTCCCCCATAAATTATTTTCTTACTTGACCGTCACCATATATTATGTATTTGGTTGTGGTAAGTTGATTTAATCCCATAGGTCCTCTTGCATGTAATTTTTGAGTGCTTATTCCAATTTCTCCTCCGAAACCAAATTGCTCACCGTCAGTAAATCTTGTAGAAGCATTTACATATACAGCTGCTGCATCCACTTCTTTTAAAAACCTTTGTGCATTGGTGTAGTTTTCAGTTATTATAGCCTCAGAGTGATTTGTGCTATATTTGAATATATGGTCAATGGCTTCATCCAATGAACCGACCACCTTTACAGATAGTATTAAATCCAAAAACTCTTTTGCATAGTCTTCGTCTACAGCAGGAACTACATCACTAACTATCCTTTGAGTTACTGAGCAGCCACGTATTTCTACATTTAAGTCCTTGAGTTTTTTGCATAATCTAGGAAGAAATTCATCAGCCACATCTTTGTGAACTAAAAGACTTTCCATAGCATTACATACAGCGGGACGTTGAAGCTTAGCGTTAATTATTATATTTTCAGCCTTTTCAAAGTCAGCATACTTATCTACATAAACGTGACAATTTCCTGTTCCTGTTTCAATTACAGGTACTGTTGAGTTTTCTACAACACTTTTTATAAGACCAGCACCACCCCTTGGAATCAGTACATCTATAAGTCCATTTAATTTCATCATTACATTAACAGTTTCCCTATCAGTTATATCAATAAATTCAATTGAACCAGAAGGTAGACCGCTTTTTATTACAGCTTCTCTAATAACCTTTATAATAGCTGTATTTGAATTTATAGCTTCTTTTCCACCTCTAAGAATAACTGCATTACCAGATTTAATGCATAGAGCAGCAGCATCTACAGTAACATTTGGTCTTGCTTCATAGATAATACCAATAACTCCAAGAGGTACTCTCATTTGACCAATTTGAAGTTCATCAGGTGTTTTCCACATTTTTATGATTTCACCAATAGGATCTTGAAGAGAGGCTGTTTTTATAAGTGCCTCAGCCATATTGTTAATTCTTTTATCGTCTAAAGTAAGTCTGTCTATTAGAGCTTTAGATGTGCCAATTTTTTCTGCAGCTTCAATATCTATTTTATTTTGAGATAATATATAATCCTTATTTTCTAAAAGAGCCTTACTCATTTCTAGAAGAGCCTTGTTCTTGGTGTTTGTGTCCATATATGAAAGTTTTTTTGCAGCTAGTTTGGAGTTTTTAGCCTTTTCAGTAACATAATTTTTTATATCCATTTTAATCCTCCAAATTAATTTATTTGTTTTTTCGGATAAATAAAGTTCCTTCGTTATCAAAGTTTAAAATATTCTGTATAACCTCTTGCTTTTCCCCATTGGCAATAACCATAGATATGCCTTGTTCAGTAGTTATTGTAGCGGCTTTTATTTTTGTTGCCATTCCACCGGTACCAAGCTTTGAACCGGCACCACCTGCTGAGTTTATAACCTTCTCATTTACTTCTTCAACAGTATGTATAAGCATGGCATTTTTATTTGTAGAAGGATTTGAATCGTATAAACCATCTATATCTGAAAGAAGAATGAGTAGATCAGCTTCTATTAAACAAGCAACTCTTGCAGATAAAGTATCATTGTCTCCAAATTTTATTTCATCAACTACGGTTGCATCATTTTCATTTACTATAGGAATTATTCCGTTATCAAGAAGGGCTGAAAAGGTATTTTGAACATTTACAACTCTTTTTTTACTTGATAAATCTTCTCGTGTTATTAACATTTGACCTACTATTTGGCCATATTCGGCAAAAAGTTTTTCGTAAGTATGCATTAAAACTCCCTGACCTACGGCAGCGGCTGCTTGTTTTTCCGGTATGGTTTTTGGTCTTTCTTTAAGCCTTAGTTTGCCTAATCCAGCACCTATAGCGCCAGAGGAAACTAATATAACTTTAATGCCTTGATTATGTAAGTCTGCAAGTTGTCTTACAATATGTTCTATTTTATAAAAATTTAAAAGTCCACTGGGGTGTGTTAGCGTGGAACTTCCTACCTTTACTACTAGTTTTTTTACATTACCCAAGTATTGTTCTCTTGTGTTCATAATTTTTTAGCTACTAAAATATTGTATAAATATTTTGTGAATTTAAAATAATATTAAGGTCAATTATTCAATATTTTAAGAAGCGCAGCCTCCTTTATAAATTATTAGCTGATAAAAAGATTTTAATGTATAATAAAAAATATACATTTATTCATAAAATTATATCACAAAAAATCGTTTGTTTTCAAGGAGTGAAGAAGATGAGGAGTAAAGTTGGTTTTATTGGCTGCGGAAATATGGCACAGGCAATAATAAAGGGAATGGTTAAAGCTAAAGTAATAGAAAATAGCAGCATAATGGTAAGTAATCCTTCCAGTGAAAAACTAGAAAAGATTAAAGAAGAATGTGGAGTTTCAATTACAAATGACAATAAACAGATTGCGTTAGAATCAGATATAATTGTATTATCAGTAAAGCCTAATAAATATGAAGAGGTTATAGATGAAATAAAAGAGTTAGTACAAAAAACCGCCGTAATAGTTATAATAGCAGCAGGTGTTTCAATAGAAAAGACAAGAATTATGTTTAAAAATAACAAAATATCAGTTGTAAGAGCTATGCCGAATACACCAGCATTAGTAGGAGAGGCTATGACAGCTGTAGCACCATGCAAAGAAATAAATGAAGCTGAGTTAAAGGAAGTAATGGAGATTTTTAATGCTTTTGGAAAGTGTGAAATTGTAGATGAGAAATTAATGGATGTAGTAACAGGAGTAAGTGGTTCATCACCTGCATATGTTTATATGTTCATAGAAGCTATGGCAGATGCAGCAGTTTTAAATGGAATGCCTAGAGAGAAAGCTTATAAATTTGCAGCTCAATCGGTGCTTGGAGCAGCTAAAATGGTACTTGAGACAGGTAACCATCCAGGTAAGCTTAAAGATGATGTATGCTCGCCATCCGGAACTACCATTGAAGCAGTATATACACTTGAAAAAACTGGATTTAGATCTTCTGTAATTTCAGCAGTTGATGCATGTGTGAAAAAATCAAAACTTATGTCAAAATAAATAAAAATTGAGTGTGCAAAATTAGCCACTCAATTTTTTTATATCATTATAAATAGTGCTAAAAAAAAGCTTATTTCGGCACTACAGAAGCTTGAAGGTGATAGTAATTCATCAAGGTTAAGAACAAAAATTGATGAAATAGGATGTATTATAAAAAACAGATATGAGTTATTAACAGTATCGTACATAGCTGGTGTTTTTTTTGGAGGTTCTCTTTGTATGTTCATTTTTGTAGAATTAATAGACATGATACAAGCAACAACAAGGGAATTTATACATGATGATAAAAAAGGCAAATTAATATCGCTTATATTATTTGTTACTTTTTTATTTAAAGAACTATATGAGATAGCACATCATCATCACTAATTATTAATAGGAAAAGTATAGGGCTCTCATGAAAGTGAGAGCCTTTTTAGAGCTTCAATCTGGAAAAGTACTCTTTATACTCAAGATATTATCTAAATTATCAAAGAATATATCAATAAGTTTTGGATCAAACTGCCTTCCTTTTTGATTCTTAAAATGAAGCAATATTTTATTTAAACTCCAAGCCTCCTTATAAACACGTTCTGTTCCTAAGGCATCAAAAACATCGGCTAAAGCAGTTATACGACCATATATATGTATATTGGTACCTTTAAGACCATAAGGATAGCCAGTGCCATCGAATTTTTCATGATGTTCAAGAGCTATTATAGCTGCACTTTTCATTAATCTTCTATTTGAAGACTTTAACATATCATAACCAATTTTAGAATGAGTTTTCATAACCTCAAATTCTTCATTTGTAAGAGAACTTGGTTTATTAAGTATACAATCAGGTATTGCTAATTTTCCAACATCATGCATCGGAGAAGCAAGTTTTATAATTTCGGCTTCTTTTAAAGGAAGACCGTACTTAACAGCTATTAAATTGGCATATTCAGCAACTCTTTTAACATGATGACCTGTTTCGTGAGAACGAACTTCAGATATTTCACCCAATGTAAATATTATTTCTTTTTGAGTGGATTCAAGTTCGTGGTTAAGACAGATATTGTCAAAGGCTATATTCATATTTTTACAAAACAAATCTATTGTTTTTATAGAAGATTTTGCAAGATAAGTTAGCTTATCAAAATAAATTAACATTTCATTATTGTAATTGTTGTTAAAATACAATATAAAATGATCCTTTGAAAATTTATTTTTCTTTGTGGAAATTACTAGTTTAAAATCCCTTAAAGTATTAGAAGAAACGGAATTTACTATGTTTTCACCTATATGAGAACTAAAATTACCTCGCCCAAGAAGTATATAAAAGTTTTTCCCTTTTCTTGAGGCAACAAAGCAGGAGGTGTTCAAATAAGGAAGATTACTTCCAGATTTAATTATTAAAGATAATTGATTAAGCATGCCAACAGCAAACTTTTTAAGGGAGTGAAGTTCAAAAATTATAGAAGAAGATTTTATTACTTGTTCCAATCCCTTTTTACTTTTTTCAGTAAGTGATATAGTTTCAAAAGAGTTTAAAGAAGAAAGTATAGAGGATAAAATCATATTTTCATTTAAATCTTTATCATAAATAAACTGATTTATGTTATATCTCATAACTATTTTGTCAGGAGTATATTTCCCAGCAAAGCTATTTTTTAATATTATTTGGAGACTTTTATTTTTTAATATATCACGTATGTAAGTTACTATGAATAGTTCATTGTCTACAGATTTTAAATTTATTGGCTTTTCTAAATCTATAAATAAAAGAGCAGCATCACTATTATTATTAATAATTGTTTTACATTCCTCAATAGAATAAGTATGTAATATGTTTATTGAGGCATTTTTTATTCTTGCTGAATATAAAATTTTAGCTATAAACTCATGATTATACTCATTTTTACTCAAAATTATTACTTTTAATATATATTGTTCTGAATAAAACATAATATCCTCCATATATTTAAATATATGTATATTATAGAATAAATAACAATGAAATAGAATACCTTACATCAAATATTATGACTTAATTTGAACTATAGAAATTTATAGTATTTATGATATTATAAATATAGATAGTTAATGTAATATATAATTACATATGTATAATGCTAAATTTTTAGAGATATGCTTCAGAGGTGATATTGTGATTGTTAAAGATAATCCTATAGGTGTTATTGATTCTGGTGTTGGAGGTATAAGTGTTTTAAGGGAAGCTGTAAAAAACTTACCCCATGAAAATTTTATATATTATGGAGATTCAAAAAATGCACCCTATGGAATAAAAAGTGTTGAAGAAGTAAGGAGTCTTACTTGTAGTGTTGTAGAAAAACTTCTTAAGATGAATATAAAGGCGCTTGTAGTAGCATGTAACACAGCAACTAGTGCAGCAATAGATGAGCTAAGAGAAAGGTATAAGAACATACCTATTATAGGTATAGAACCAGCGCTTAAACCAGCAGTAGAATTAAAAAGAAAGGGTAAAATAATAATAATGGCAACACCTATGACCCTTTCAGAAATTAAGTTCAGAAAGCTTATGGAAAAGTATGAAGAAACTTCTGAAATAGTGAAGCTTCCTTGTCCGGGCCTTGTGGAGCTTATAGAAGATGGAATTGTGGAAGGACCAAAAATGCAGGAGTATTTAAGAGGTAAATTTAGAGAGTATGAAAAGGATGATATTGCGGCATTTGTACTCGGTTGTACACATTATCCATTTGTAAGAAAAGAAATAGGAAAAATTGCCCATGATGTACCGATAATTGATGGTAGTGAAGGTACGGTTATGCAATTAAAAAGAAAACTTAAGAAATATGATATTTTAAATGATAATTCTAAAGGGGGAGAAGTTCAAATACTTAACTCTTTAATTAGCGATAAAATAATAGACTTAAGTTATAAGCTTTTAAAGCTAAAATGATAGATTTCATACATCATTTTATTTCACATAATGCTTTTTAGTGAATAAATTAATAGTGGACTTACTGTAAGGTAAATACACAGATAAAACTAGTGAAATAAGGTGATGAAGTGAGGGTTTTTACTTTAGAAGATATAAATATAAAAAAATGTGATGGCATTAAAGGTGAAATTTTGAGAAGACATGTTAAATATTCATGGAATGAGCCTGCCAATTGTATAACTATTGCCAATCATGGGAATAGTGGTAATATCTATATTGTTTATGGTATTAAAATTAATTTATATGATAAAATAGAAACATTAGATATATTTGCAGGAGAAGATTCTTGTAGAGTTTGTAGTAACAAGGAGAGTATTTTTAACTTGGATTATGTGTATGAGAATGATATTGATACATTTCTTCAGATAAAAGAGAACGTAAGTGGTAAAAATGGTGTTTTTAATATTTTAGAAAAGGATGCTTTTTTAATTTTGCCAGGAGGATGTATTATAATAAAATTACCGAAGGAAGTACTTTCTTTAGAAATTGATATGAATTTTAAAAAAGATCCTATAAAATAATATCTTATAAAAAGTAAAGACTAGTAAGGAAGGTAATAAAATGAAAAACAATGGCAGAATGTTTATATATGGTTTTGATGAAAAAGAAATAGATGAGTTAAAAAAAATAGTAAGTGAAAATAAGCTTCCGGGATTCTCAAAAATAGAAGAAAATATGAGTGAAATGAGAATAAGGGATATAATAAAAGGTGTTAAGATGGAAACACATAACGAAGAATTACCGAATTGTAAGCTTGTTTTGTTTAATAAATTTGTAGATAAAGAGATAGAGACAGCTATAAAAGCTATAAGAAATATAACTGAGAGTTCACCAATATTTGCAACAGTAACACCAACATCTATGAATTGGACTATAAAACATTTATTAGATGAATTAAATAAAGAGCGCGAATGGTATATAAAAAATGGATATAAAAATGTTTAAATAAGAAGCCTTCTTTTTAAGGCAGAATATATAGGTACTATAGGTGACAGACTGAATTTTGTCTGCCACTTCATTAAATTAAAAGGGATGGTATTATTATGAATAGAGCAGGAGAAAAGGTTAAAATTATAAGAGAAGAGGCTAAATTGTCTCAAAAGCAATTTGCTAAGAAATTAGGGGTTAACGAGAAATTTATTAATGAAATTGAAAGTGGAAGAAAAGTCATAACTGAGAGTATTATACATAGAATTAAAAAATTATATGGAAAAGATATAAATGATATAAATATGACTGTAGATGAAGAAGTTACAGAAACTAATTATGAATTTAAAAGTGTTCAAAAGAAGAAGGAAAAAAGTGAAGTTTGGACAGATGCATTTAGCTCAATATTAAAAAGCGTACCTGTGTATGACTATACATTTAAAAATGTAATAGATAAAAAATCACTTCCTGTAATAAATAATAAAATTGAGGGTTTCAATCAGGATAAAGTGTTTTTTATAAAGATTGAAAACAATGATATGACAGGTTTTAGAATAATGAAAGATGATATAGCTTTTGGACATACCACAGTTGAAATAGAAAACAATGCTATTTGCCTTATTGAATACAATAATCTCAGAGTATTAAGACAAATAAAAAGGCTAGATAGCAATAAATTACTTCTTATAAGCAATAACGGGAATTTAATGACACAAACGGTTCAGGTGCATGACATTAAGATTATAGGTAAAATAACTAAAGTAGAGTTTTCGGTATAAATATTAAAAAATAGGTCTATAAGGATAATGGCTAATAATAACGCTATTATCCTTATTTGTTTTGGATTATATTTAATAAGTAAATAATATTTAGATAAATACTAAAAAAGACTTGCCATCGTATTACAACTGTAATATAATAATGGTATTACAATTGTAGTATAGTACATTGGATTTTAGAAAGGATAGAATGATAATGAAAAATATATCGGATTCCGAATGGAAGGTTATGAAGGTTATTTGGAGTAAACCTCCTATGCTAGCTAGTGAGATAATTGAAAAATTAAGTGAGGAAACAGATTGGAACCCTAAAACAATTCATACTTTAATTAGACGTTTAGTTACAAAAGGTGTGTTAAAGGCAGAAAAAGAAAAAAATTATTACAGTTATTATCCATTAGTATCTGAGGAAGAGTGTGTTCAGGCAGAAACAAAAACTTTTCTTGAAAAATGTTTTGAAGGTTCTTTTAATGTAATGATATCTAATTTTATTAAAGGTGATAAACTATCAGATAAAGAAATAGATGAACTTGAAAAATTATTAGAAAGCAAAAAGAGTAGGTAGTATTATGATTGATATGGTTTTTATTTTTAAACACATATTATATATGGGAGTTAGTTCAAGTTTAATAATTTTAATTATACTTTTAGTAAAAAAAATTTTTAATAAAACTTTAACTATTAAATGGCATTATTATATATGGATTCTACTTATTATTAGATTGACTACTCCGTTTTATATACAAGGAAATGTAAGTATAAATAACTTTGCTTATTCTTTGGTAGAGAAGGTAAGTGTACATAATAAGTTTATAAATAATATAAAAAGTACGACTACTTCTTTTTCTAAGAATAATTTAGCTGATAATCCTAACATCAAAATCAATAAGGCATTAGATAAAGGCGTTAAAACAAAAGTTAGAAATAAGGTCAATGTTAAGAGTAATGGTTCAATTTTGATTAAAGCTAGCTTTATATGGATGCTAGGATTAATGTTGATATTCATGTATATAATTTATCTCAATATATTTGTAGCTGTAAAAATTAAAAATTATAAGAAATCATATGATGTAAGGTTAAACTCTATACTTGAAAGCTGTAAGGAAATTATGAAGGTTAGAAAGAATATAAGTATATTGACCTCCAAAGAAGCAAGAACTCCATCTCTTTATGGTTTGTTTAGAGTAAAAATTTTGGCTTGTGAGTCTCATATGGAACGTTTAACGGATAATGAAATAAAGTATGTTTTTCTTCATGAATTAGCGCATTATAAAAGAAAGGACATAGTTTTTAATTGGATTATTATAATACTTCAAAGTATATACTTTTTTAATCCTCTAATTTGGTATGCTTTTTACAAAATGCGTGAAGATTGTGAAGTTGCTTGTGATGATTTGGCTCTCGAGAAATTAAATCATTCAGAATACAAGGACTATGGAAGAACAGTACTGAAGTTATTAAGGTTTTTTTCAGAATCAAACTTTATACCATTAACCGCAGGACTCGCTAAAAATAAATCCAGTTATAAAAGGAGAATAATTATGATTAGCAATTTTAAAAAGAGAAAATTTATATATACTATAGGTTCAGTAACGCTAATAGCCTTAGTTGGTTTTGTTGGTTTTACTAAATTAACGTCGTCAAATGATAAAAATATAAAAAATAGTAAAGTAGCAGTTGATAAAAAAATAAACCCAATAAAGAAGGCAGATACAAAATCAAATAATCAAACTTCAAATGTTAATAATAGCCAAGATAAAAATGTTGCAGCAGCTACACCAGCGCCGGCACAAACACCAGTACAACCAGTTAGTGACAAGAATAATAATACAAAAACAAATTCTACAAATACCAATAAACAAAATCAGCAAAACAAAAAGGTTGTAGAAGTTAATACTCTTAGCAGTACCGCTTCAAAAGCTGAAAATACAACACCTAATCAACAATCGAATGTTTATGAAAGCCAAAGCTTAGGCATAGAAATTACTTTCCCAGAAAGTTGGAGTGGAAAATATTATGTATCAGAGAGTTCAGGTTGGTTAACCGTTTATTGTAAAGGTCAAAAGCATGATGGAGAACTACTTTGGATACACAGAAATTCTCCGGAACTTACAGGACAAGGCTATGATGCTATAAATGGAAAATATGTATTTACAGTTGGAGGTGCTGACTATTTTGTTGGAGGGCCTACAGGAATAATGATTGAAGAAGATGATCCTAATTTTAAAGACTTTATGACAATGCATTCACAGCTTCCAGAGCTTGTAAACTCAATGAGGGCTATTAAATAAGCTTAAATTTATTATAAAAAGAATAACTAAAAAAGGGCATTAGCTTAAGTGGAAAATAAAAAGCTAGTGTCCTTTTTATGTTTTTTGTAACATATGTATTACAACTGTAATATATTAATGGTAGTACAGCTGTAATATAAGGGTGAAATGCCCTTTAGAGAGGATTGAATTGTATATGAAAAATATTTCGGATTCCGAATGGAAGGTCATGAGGGTTGTTTGGAGTAAGTCTCCAATATTAGCTAGTGAAATAATTGAAGAAGTAATTAAAGATACTGAGTGGAACCCTAAGACAATTCATACTTTAATAAGACGTTTAGTTAAAAAAGGAGTATTAAGAGCAGAAAAAGAAAAAACTTATTACAGTTATTATCCAGCGGTGTCTAAAGAGGAATGTGTTCAAGAAGAAACCAAAACCTTCCTGGAAAAATGCTTTGGTGGTTCTTTTAATGTAATGTTATCAAATTTTATTAAGGGCGATAGGCTGTCAGATGATGAAATAAATGAACTTGAAAAACTATTAGAAAATAAAAAGAGTAGGTAGAGTCATGGATAATTTGGTTTTGATTTTTAAAAGTATTTTCTATATGGGAATTAGTTCAACTCTAATAACTTTAATTATTTTGCTAGTGAAAAAAGTTTTTAATAAAACATTAACAACAAAATGGAACTACTATATATGGATTTTATTAATTATTAGATTGACTACCCCATTTTATGTACAAGGTAATGTAAGTGTACACAATTTTTTATATCCCATAGTGGAAAAGGTTAGTATGACTAATAAAATTATGTATAGTGTACAAAATAGTAAAGTTTCTTTTACAGATAATAAAGAAAAAAATACTGTAAATAGTATTTCTAATAAAAAAATTTTGAAAGTTAATAAAAATTATAGCTCTTTATGGGTCAAAGCCTCTTATCTTTGGATAAGAGTTTTAATTCTTATATTTGCGTATATACTATTGGTAAATATATTTGTAACTGTAAAAATAAAAGCTTATAAAGAATCTTTTTAGAATCGAATTTTATTCCATTGACAGCAGGAATTTCTAAAAATAAATCTAGTTATAAAAGGAGAATAATTATGATTAGTAATTTTAAAAAAAGGAAATTTATATTTACTGTAGGTTCTATAGTATTAATAGCTATAGTTGCCTGTATAGGTTTTATTAAGATAAATTCATTAAGTGATAAAAGTACAAAGAGTACTAAAGTAGTAGTACAGAAAAAAGTAGCACCAGTTAAGAAAACTGATAATAAGGTAAATAAGCCAGATAATACAGCAGTAAATAGTCAAGTTTCAGATAAAGCTGTGGCTCAAAACAAACAGGTTAATCAACCATCACCTATAAAAAAATCTAGGGCAGTACAAAATGAATTGGCAACTGTTAATACAAATAAAGCTGTGCAGCCAGTAAAAAAAGTCGTAACTGAAGAATCAAACGTTTATGTGAGCAAGAACTTAGGAATAGTAATGACTTTTCCAGAGAGTTGGAGTGGAAAATACTCTGTAGAAGAGACTTCCGATTATTTGGATATTTATTTTAATGATCATAAGAATAAAGGATTGTTACTTTTGGTTAAAAGAAATTCACCAAATCTTAGTGGTGATGGCTATGATCCTATAATAGATGGAAAATATGTTTATAGAATAGGAGATAATGATTACTTTATTGCAGGAACTACAGGAGTAACTGTTGATGATAATCAGCCAGATTTCAAAAATTTTATGCAAATGCATTCAGAGTTGCCACAGGTTATAAATTCTATGAGGGCAATTAAATAATTGAAATTTAATAATAAAAGAGCAGTAATAAGTTTTACTGCCCTTTCTGCGTTAAATAAAATGGTATGGGAAGCTCAGGATCTGAGTATTCAGTATTTATATATGTTTTTGGATAAGCATCTCTGTATTGAGAGGGAGTTACACCTTCGTACATTTTAAATAACTTCATAAAGTATTTCTCATCTTTAAAGCATAGTATATATGAAATTTCTTTTATGGTCTTATCAGAATTAATTAGAAGTTCTTTAGCCTTACTAATTTTTAAGGTATTAATATATTTTAAAGTACTAATACCCAAGTTTTTCTTAAATAGTCTAGTTAAGTGATCAGGTGTGAAATTGAATTTATTTGCTACAGTGTGAACAGAAAGTTCTGTAGTTACGTTTACCCTAATGAATTCTAATATATCAAAAAACTTTTTGTTCACTATCCCATTGTTTTTTTGTGACAAAGTAAAGGAATTTACAAATTGTTGAGTGAGTTCTACAACAAAAGCAGACAAAAGGAAATTAGCAGCTAAATGAGTATAATAGGGGGAATTTACAATATGAAGTATTTGTTTTAAATATATAAATGGTTTTCCAGAATCAATTAAGGAAAAAAATGTAGGGAGTAGTATTGATTCATTGACTTTAGTTTTATCTGAAAATTCCACAATCTCATTATATATATCTTGATTTGTTAGAGTATATTCTTCTGAATTACATAGAAAGTGTATCCAGAAAAAGCTGCTGCCCTCCTTTGAAGGTGCGTAGCCATAGTGTGGAATTTTAGGGGGTAGAAGTAATACGTCACCAGGGTTTACAACATACTTTTCGTTATCTTGCATAATGTAGATACTACCTTTTACTCCTATTATAATTTCATAGTCTTTTTCGAATTTAAAAGCTTTATGCGTCCAGTTATTGTCACAAATAAATTGACCGGCCTTAAAAAAAGAAAGAGGAGTGCTAATATTTGTTTTGAAATATTTCATATCTGATTTCACCACCTAAAATACGATTCTATAAGTTGTTGATAAAATGTAAACGATTTATAATAAGGGTACATAAAGGTAGAAATTACTAATATCATTATAAATCCTCATAAATGCTTATGTCAAATTAGTAAAATATATTCTTATATAAATTTGGAGGTGAGAAGATTTAAAACACTAAATATCGGATTTGACAACCTTAAATAAGAATGGAGCTGATATAAATGGAAGATATTAAATTAAAAAATATTAAAGTAACTGATAAATTTTGGTCAAGATATATGAAAATAGTTAAAGAAGATATGATTCCTTTTCAATGGAAGGTTCTAAATGATGAGGCAAATATCATAATTGAAAGGGAAAGAAATGATAAAAATATTCCGGCAGAGAAAAGCCATGCTGTTGAAAACTTTAAAATTGCTGCTGGATTAAAAAAAGGACATCATTATGGATATGTATTTCAAGATAGTGATGTATATAAATGGCTTGAGGCTGTGGCATACTCACTTACAACAGGAGAGGATAAAAAATTAGAAAAGGCAGCGGATGAAGTTATAAATCTAATTGAAATGGCTCAAGAAGATGACGGTTATTTGGACACGTATTTTACTATAGATGCCAAGGAAAGGAAATTCAAACGTCTTTTAGAAAGTCATGAGCTTTATTGTGCAGGTCATTTTATCGAAGCAAGTGTAGCATATTATGAAGCTACAGGAAAAGATAAAGTTCTTAAAATAGCATGTAAACTGGCAGATTGTATTGATAGAAATTTTGGAAGAGAAGAAGGTAAAATACACGGTTATGATGGGCATGAAGAAATTGAAATAGGACTTACAAAGTTGTATTTGGTAACTAAAGAGAAAAGGTATTTAAAACTTGGTAGGTATTTTATCACGGAAAGAGGAAAGGACAGCGGATTTCTTAGAAAGCAATTAGAAGAAGACAAAAATAAACAGCCAATACTAATTGGAATGAATAATTTTGAAGCGGAATATTTTCAAGCACATAAACCTATAGTTAAGCAACAAACAGCTGAGGGGCATGCGGTTAGATTTGTATATATGTGTACTGCACTAGCAGAGGTGGCACGGTTAACAGGAACTAAAGAAATGTACAATGCTTGCAAGGTTCTTTGGGACAATGTAACTAAAAAGAGAATGTATGTAACAGGGGGGATTGGCTCTACAGTAATGGGAGAGAGATTTACATTTGATTATGATTTGCCAAATGACACAATGTATTGTGAGACTTGTGCATCGGTTGGCCTTGTCTTCTTTGCACACAATATGCTAAAAAATGAGCCTAAGGGTATTTTTGGAGATGTACTTGAAAGAAGTCTTTATAATTCTTGTATCAGTGGAATGTCACTAGATGGAAAGCATTTCTTTTATGTAAATCCTTTGGAGGTAGATCCTAAGGCAAGTGAAAGAGATCCGGGAAAAAGTCATGTAAAGGTAAAGAGACCAGCTTGGTTTGGTTGTGCATGTTGTCCACCTAATTTGGCCAGAACTCTAACATCTATAGGTAAATATATATATACAAAAGATGAGGAAACTATTTATACGCATTTATATATATCTAATGAATCATCAATGAACCTTAAAGGAGAAGAAATTATAGTTAAGCAAGAAACAGATTACCCATGGAAAGGCAATGTCAATATAACTGTTGATGGTAAAGATAGAGAGTTTACGGTTGCGCTTAGAATACCAAATTGGTGCAATAAATATGACATTAAAGTAAATGAAGAGGCTGTAAAATATGATGTTTTAGATGGATATGCTTATATCAGTAGAAAATGGGGATATAGTGATAAAGTGAATTTAAATCTTTTAATGGAGGTTCAAGAAATAAAAGCAAATCCATATGTGAAGGACGATTTTGGCAAAGTAGCTATTCAGAGAGGACCTATAGTATATTGTTTAGAACAAGAGGACAATGGCAAGGATCTCCACTTAATAAAGCTGCCTAAAAATGTTCAGTACAAATGTGAATTTGATTCAGAATTGCTTCTTGGAGTTGTAAAAATTAAAGCAAGGGGAGAAAAATTTATCGTAAAAGATGACTGGGGAGAAAATCTTTATAGTAGTGATGATAATGAAGATTTGTATGAAGAAAAAGTGCTTACATTTATACCATACTACAGTTGGGCAAATAGGAATGATGGAGAAATGAGAGTTTGGATAAAAAAAGCTTGAGAGGATTGATGATATATATGGAAAACAAAGTGCCTTTTTATCAAAAAATTAGCTATGGTGCAACTGATTGTGCAGGTAATTTACTATACGTAGTAATAAGCACATATTTGCTTTATTTTTTTACTGATGTATTTGGGTTAAGTGTAGGAATTGCAGGAACATTACTTTTAGCAACAAGATTAGTTGATGCAGTAGATGCTCCAATATGGGGATTTTTAGTTGACCACACTCATACAAAGTGGGGACAAAGTAGACCATATTTTTTATGGATATGTATTCCCTTTGCCTTTTTTACATGGCTTACCTTTACAACACCTAGTTTGTCGCCCCAAATGAAGGTGGTTTATGCAGCTGTCACATATATCTGTGCAGGTGTTTGTTATACAGGTATAGCCACACCGATAACATCAATATTACCTAATTTATCTAACGATTCTAAGGAGAGGGTTGTACTAAATTCTTATAGAATGGTCGGAGGAAACATAGGAAAGTTATTTACAAATTTAACTTTACCATTGGTTGCAATTTTGGGTGCTGGAAATGACAGAAAGGGATTTTCATTTACTTTAGCTATATTTGGAGTTGTAGCAGTAATACTTTTAATATCAGCCTTTAAAAATTTAAGAGAAAGAAATGTTAGTAAATTAAAATCTATACCAATAAAGAAGAGTGTAGGAGCTGTTAAAGGAAATTGGCCTTGGATACTTCTAGTTACTGCAAATTTAATATATTGGATTGGTAGCAACGTTATGTCATCTTCTCAGATATATTATTTTCAGTATAATCTTCATATGAAATATCTAGTATCGGTAGTAGGTGCATTATCCTTTTTAACTATAGGTGGAATGATACTAATACCATTTATGGTTAAGATATCAAATAAGAGGTCAGTTATGATAGGATCACTTATAGTTTCAGCAGTAGCAAACATGTTAATACATTTTGCAGGAGGAAGTGTAGCAGCTGTTATCATACTATATGTCATAAGTTCAATTGGGTCAGGAGTTGCTTGTTCTATGCCATTTGCAATGTTATCTGATACAGTTGATTTTGGAGAATGGAAAACAGGCATAAGAGCTAGTGGCTTTTTAACATCAATAGGCAGTGCATTTTGTATTAAAGCAGGAAGTGGTATTGGAGGATTTATACCAGCGCAAATCATGGGGGCGTTTGGCTATGTTGCAAATAAAACACAAACGGCTTCTTCATTGTTTGGAATAGAATTCAGCTTTGTATGGTTGCCAGCAATATTATTTTTAGCAGCATGTATACCCATGGTGATATACGGCAAATATGAAAAAAATGAAATTAATATAAAGAATGAGTTGGAAGCTAGAAGAGCAGTTCAAGCTTAATAAAGGGGGATTAATCATGAACAAAAAGGGTATAAGTATGATTTTGGGTATTATATTTACTATATCACTAGCAGGTGGAGTTAAAGGTATAAAAGTAAAGGCAGAAACTAATAATTTTACAGTAGATTTATCAAATCAGTATAGAAATGTTACGCATGTTGCATCAGGTTCATTATATGGTTTATCGGATGAAAACAAACCATCGGATGATCTTTTAATGCCAACTAAGCCTAATGTATTTACTCAAATGGCACCTAATGGTGGTCAGCTTCCAAATGGTGAGGCAAGCCCAACCGGAGATGCACTAAAATTAGCAGAGAAGGCAGCAAGAAGTGGTGCAAAAATAAATATAAGATTTCCAGATATGTATAAAGACTTTCCTTATAAATGGATTAGTTTAGATGATTGGAATAGCAAGATAGACAGTATAGTAGATTCAACTTTAGCATCAAAGGCAGCTAATATTTACGCCTACGAGCTTTGGAATGAACCAAATTGGACCTGGAATGAGAAGAGCTCTGGAATTTCATTTAATGAAGTATGGAAGAAAACCTATGATAGGGTAAAGGCAAAAGATAGTAAAACGAAAATCTTAGGACCAAGTATAAGCTTATATGATGAACCTTGGCTAAAGAACTTTTTAACTTATTGTAAGGAAAATAACTGTTTGCCAGATATTATGTGTTGGCATGAACTTGGGGATGCAAAAGGTGTAATAGATGTTCAGTATATAGAGGAGCATGTAAAGGATTATAGAAATCTTGAAAAAAGTCTTGGAATAAACAATAGACAAATTTGTATTGATGAATATGGAGTAACTACAGAAGAAGCCGTTCCTGGATCTATGATACGATATTTTTCTGAGTTTGAGAGAGCAGGAGTAGAGAGCGCTTGTTCAGCATTTTGGTTTAGACCAGGTAGATTAAGCAATATAATAACGGAGGACGGTAACCCTAATGGCGGCTGGTGGCTCTATAAATGGTATGGGGATATGAGTGGAAAGATGGCAATGACAACTCCGGTATCACAGACATCTTTAAATCTAGACGGGATTGCTAGTGTTGATAGTAGTAAAAAAACTGCTAGTGTGCTATTCGGTGGTGCGGATGGTGATAATAACATTTTAGTAAAAGGCTTTAATAGTAACAAATTCTTTAATAATAAAGTGCATGTTAAAGTGGAAGAAGCACCATGGTATGGAGTGGATACTAAGCTTTCTCAGGCTAAAGAAGTATTTGAAGGAAACTTTAATGTAGTTGATGGAAAGATAAATGTGCCAGTTACAGGAATGAATAAAAGTTTTGGATATCGAATGACCATTACCAATAAAGAGGGTTACATTAATAGATATGAAGCTGAAGAAGCAGTAGTAAATCATGCCAATAAATTTAGTAACGAAGGGGCTTCAAATGGACAGTATATAGGACAAATAGATTATAAAGATAGTTATGTGGAATTTAATGTAACTGCAAAAGATGCTGGACCTTACAATATGAAAATAGGATATGCTAATGGCAATTCACAGGTTTCGTCACAAAAATTATATGTGAATGGTGATATGCAAGCAGATGTAAATTATGACTCTACAGCAGGATGGATGTCTAGTGGAAAAAGTGGAACAAAGGATGTACAGATTAAGCTTAAAAAGGGAGACAACAAGATAAGATTTAGCAATAGTCAAAATGGATATGCAGAATTAGATTATATACAATTATCTAAAGTAGCTAAGACATTTAAAGTAAGACAGGAAGCAGAAAATGCACTTATTAATAATGCAACTGTAAATTTAAGTAGTTATGGTTCCAATGATGCATTTGTTGGTATGATAAACTTCGGTGATAGCTATGTTCAGTATAATATGAATGTACCTGAAGGTGGTAAATACAAATTAGAGGTAGGATATGCTAATGGAGAAAGTAGTGCTTCAACTCAAAATTTAAGCATTAATGGAGGCGAGAATAAGGTTATTACCTTTGAAAAAACAGGAGGCTGGATGGCAAGTGTTCCTAATATGGGTTACAGAAAGATTTTAAATTTATCTGTAGATTTGAAAAAGGGAGATAATACAATTAAGTTTTCTAAAGGAAACACAGGCTATGTAGAGCAGGATTATATTGAAGTGACAAAGTAAATTAAAAGTGCTTTAGGGCTTAAAAACCCTTCAGCACTTATTTTTTTTAATCTAGCTGCATATATTTTATAGATATATTTATTTCTGGGGGAGTTTTTACGAGTAAGAATGATGCGGCTTTAGATTTATTTTATGATGTTCCAGAAAGCGTAAAGTATAAACTACTACAACTTAATATAAATAAAGAAGCTAATAATGTGGAAGTTGTTATTAAATTTGTGGATAACCCTGATACTTTAAAAAAATCTGTGGATAATATCGGGGGAAGCTTTGAGGATTTAGGTTTTGGCTTTGGAATTGTAACAGTACCTATAAATAATTTAAATAAACTAAATGAAATAACACAAATAGAATACGTGGAGTTACCTAAAAATCTTTATGCTGATTTTCTGCCAGCAAATACAGCAAGCTGTGTACAACCAGCTTGGGACGTATACAATCTAACGGGAAAAGGTGTACTTGTGGGTTTTATAGATTCAGGCATTGATTACACTCACCCTGCGTTTATGAACAAGGATGGCACAAGTAGAATTCTTTATATATATGATTTAAGCAGTGGAGGAAAGATATTTAGTAATGAGGAGATAAATAGAGCAATTAAATCTAATAATCCAGAACTCATAGTTCCAGAGAGAGATGATATTGGACATGGAACTCACGTAGCAGGAATAGCTTGTGGTGGAGGAAATATAGACAGACGATATTTTGGACCTGCCTATGAAAGTAATATTGCTATGGTAAAAATGACAGCAGAAGGTAAGGCGGCATATGGAAAAAGTACACAGCTTATGCGTGGTGTGAAGTTTTTAGTAGATAAAGCAAATTCAATGAATATGCCGCTAGTTATAAACTTAAGCTTCAGTACTAATGATGGTGCCCATGATGGAACAAGTCTTTTAGAGCAGTATATAGAAAATATATGTCTGCTTGAAAAAATAAGTTTTGTAATTTCAGCAGGTAATGAAGGGGCAGCAGGACATCATGTGGGTAGTCCTCTTCGTGAAACACAAACTATATCAATGAATATAGCAGAAGATGAAAAGAGTATAATTCTTCAGCTTTATAAAAGTTTTACTGAGAATATAGCTATAGAAATTAAAAATCCTGCTAATATATCCACAGGAACAATTAATATAAATGAAGGTTACAAAGAGGGACGCATACAGAACGATAGATATTTTCTATATTATAGTGGTCCTAAGCCTTTTAGCCTAAATGGTGAAATTTTAATAAATCTAGCATCAGCTGATTCCAAGCTTACTTCTGGTACTTGGATGATAACAATAACTAAAAAGTCTAATACAATGGGAAACTATGATATTTGGCTGCCGGTGCAGGAAGGGCTTAATCCAAATACAAGATTTTTAAGACCTAATGTTTATGATACTTTAGGTATACCTGGTACTGTAAGGGATGCTATAACAGTAGGTAGCTATAACAGCTTAACCGGTGCAATATCTAGCTTTTCTGGAAGAGGAAGAGAAACTGGAAACCCAGTAAAACCTGATTTAGTAGCGCCGGGGGAGGCTATAGAATCAGCAGCACCAGGCGGAGAATTTGATGCTTTATCAGGAACTTCTATGGCAGCACCAACGGTATCAGGAATTTGTGCGCTTTTAATGCAGTGGGGGATAGTTCTTAAAAAAGATATTTATATGTATGGTGATAGATTAAAGTACTATCTACTTAATGGAGCAAAACGTGATAGAGAGGATATTAGTTACCCTAATCCTACCTTTGGATATGGGAAAGTATGCCTTAGTAATTCACTTAATTTAATTTTAACAAGGAGTGAGAAAATGTTAAGACAAGGTTGTGCTAATGTGTATTTAAAACCTGACTATCTGAATATTACAGTAGAGGCAGACAGTGATATTATGCAGGCTATGTCAAAGATAGATTATGCATGTGCCTTTCCACTGGGAGATAATTATTATGTTGTAAGTGTACAAGAAAAAAGATTAAATGAACTTTTAAATACTGTTCCTGAAATTCTATATGCAGAAATACCATCATTATATACAATATGTGCATTATCGCCACTTGATGCTGCTAACATAAATAAATTCCATGATGATCCATATCTAAATCTTACGGGAAAGGGTGTAATTGCTGGAATTATAGATACGGGAATAGATTATTTGAGTAGCGAATTTATGTACGAAAATAATACAACTAGAATAATGACGGTTTGGGATCAAACAGGAGTAAATGATGCTAATAACCAAAATGTGAATTATGGTAAGGAATATTCCGCAGCGGATATAAACGCAGCAATAGCGTTAAAGAATAATAATGGTGATCCTTATAGTAGAGTAAACCTTAAAGATGAAGAGGGTCACGGTACAAAACTTGCGGCAATAATAGGAGGACGTGGCAAATATGTTGGAGCTGCTCCAGATTGCAGTTTTGCTGTAGTTAAGCTTATCCATGCTAAAAGACTTACACTTAGCAAATATGGAATTTCAGAGCCTAAATGCTCTGTTTATTCAAGTTCTTCTATAATTCAAGCAATAAAATATTTGTTTGATTATGCTCATAAAGTTAATATGCCTATAGTAATTTATATTCCACTTGGAACTAATGAAGGTGGACATGACGGAAGCACGCTTATAGAAAGATATATAGATCAAATTTCAAGAGTAAGAGGAGTTGCGGTAGTATGTGGATGTGGAAATGCAGGTGATACCAATACACATACCTCAGGAAGGTTTGAAAGTACAAATTCAGTAAATGTTATAGAAGTAAAAGCGGGAGAAAAGCAAAAAAATTTACCTATTAATATATGGTTTAGTACTCCCGATAGAGTTTCGATAAGTATAACATCCCCATCTGGTGAAATAATAGAAAAAATTCCACCTAAATATAAAGGTCCAAATGTAACGAAGCTTGTATATGAAGAAAGCATAGTTACAATACAATACTATTTCCCAGAACCATTAACAGGAGATGAGTTTATAGAGATATATATAGAAAATATAAAACCTGGTATATGGAAGCTTAATTTAACAGGTGAGTATATACAAAACGGAGCATATAATGCATGGCTGCCACAAAAAGTCTTGCTAGAAGAAGGAACGGAATTTTTAAACCCTTCTCAGTACACAACGCTAACAGTACCTTCAACCAGTAGAAGTGTTATATGCTGTAGTTATTATAATCAGGATAGTAATACATTAATGTCTAGCTCTGGAAGGGGTTATACAAGAGATAATAGGATAGCTCCAATAATAGCAGCAGGTGGATATATGGTGCCAACCGTAGATGGTAGTGGTCAAAGTACAACACTTACAGGAAGTAGTCCTGCCTCTGCAGTCTTAGCAGGAGCAGTTATTTTGATGCTTCAATGGGGAATAGTTGATGGAAATGATAGAACCTTATATTCAACTAAAATAAAAACCTATCTTATACGCGGAGCAGATAGAAGAGAAGGTGAGGTTTACCCAAATCGTGAAACTGGTTACGGACTTTTAGATTTAAATGGAGTTTTTGAAAGAATGAGAAATGAAAAAAGAAGAGTATTTGTAAGAATACCTAAAGAAATAAGAAAATTTTTCATCTAACAGTAATAAAAATACTATTTATGAATATTAAATATAATGAATAGTTTTTATAAGGATGGATTATTATGGCTAAAGGTAGATTACAAATTCAAGTATTTAAGGGAGAGAATTATACACCAGTAGATAAATCTAAGGTAACAATAACTTCAAATACTAATACTTCTGCAAAGAATATAGTTTTAAATACGGATAGTTCCGGTCTTACACAGGAAATTGAGTTAGATACTCCTCCAATAGAATATTCTATGAATCCAACAGATAAAATTCCATATGGATTATATGATATTAAAATAGAGGCAAATACTTTAAAACCTCAGTTAATTAAAGGATGTCAGGTAATGCCTGATAGAGAAGCACTTCAAAATGTTACTTTGTCTGATGCTCCAAATAGGCAGGAGGTAATTATACAAATACAGCCTAATGTGCAAGTTGGAAAATATCCACCTAAAATACCAGAAGCACCAGAAAAACCAATGGAAACAGGCCCAAGTGGTTTTGTTGTACTGCCAGAGCCACAAGTGCCTCAATATATTGTTGTACATGCAGGAGCACCAGACGAGGCAGCGCCTAATTATACTCTAAGATTTATTGATTATATAAAAAATGTTTGTTCTTCAGAAATATTTTCTACGTGGTCAGATAGTACCATAAGGGCTAATGCGCTATGTATAATATCTTTTGTTTTAAATAGAGTTTACACAGAATGGTATAGGGGAAAAGGAAAGAATTTCACAATAACTAACTCAACTGCCTTTGATCAAGCGTTTAGCTATGGAAGAAATATTTATAAAAATATAAGTAATATAGTTGATGATGTATTTACAACGTATATAAAGCTTCCAGGAAGGAAACAACCACTTTTAACACAATTCTGTGATGGAAAGAATGTCCAGTGTCCTGGTTGGCTTACTCAATGGGGAAGTAAATATCTGGGCGATCAAGGAAAAACTGCACCACAAATAATAAAGAGTTTTTATGGTCAGGAGGTTCAATTTGCTACAGCTCAAAAAGTAAAAGGTATACCAATCTCATATCCGGGATATCCACTAGGGATTGGGAGCAAGGGAATTCCAGTTAGAACAGTACAAACTTATTTGAATAGGATTTCTGTTGCCTATACTGCAATACCAAAGGTAGCGGTTACAAGTGTATATAATGCAGAGACTAGAAAATCAGTTCAAGAGTTTCAAAAGATATTCAGTATTCCGGTTACAGGGGTGGTGGATTATGGAACTTGGTATAGAATTTCAGATGTGTATGTTGCAGTAACCAAAATAGCTGAGCTTAGAGGAGAATCCTCCTATGATGATGGAGTATTTTTTCCACCTATAGCATATGCTAACAGACCTATTCCATATATAGATTATCCAGAAGAGTAATAAATAATTATTATTTTATAAAAAAGAGTACTTAACAAAAACAATTACTTATTGTATAATATTATCATAGAAACATAAGTTTTCTATGAAGGGAGAATGAGAAAATGAAGGGAACTGTGGTAGGAACATGGGTAAATACCTGTAAGGGGTTGTATGGTGAAGAAGTAGTAGGAAATGCATTAGAAGAGGTTGGATTTAAGAGAAAAAAAATATTTTCTCCCCTTGAAGATGTAGATGATGATAAGGTTAATAGATTTATTGAGTATATATCAGATAATGTAAAAGAGGAGAAAAATTCAATATGGGAAAAGATAGGTGAAGACAACGTAAAGGCATTCCACAAAGCTTTTCCAGCTTTTTTTGAGCATGAAAATTTGTATTCCTTTTTTAAATCTATGTTTGATGTTCATGTGGTTATGACTAAGAAATTTCCAGGAGCAAAACCACCGCTTGTATTAATAAAACCAATATCTAAAAGAGAAGCAATCTTCACATATAGATCTAAAAGAGGAATGTTTGGATATTTAAAAGGACTTATAAAGGGAAGCGCAGATCATTTTAATGAAAAACTCAAGATTGAAGAATTAGAAAAAACAGCTGAGAGTGTATCTTTTAAGTTTACTTTTGATAAAGATATATACTATAAGAAAGTTTTCAAAGTAAACAAAATGCTTTCACTTGGATTTATTAAAAGTATTCCAGCCAAAATATCAATAGTTACATTACTAATAGGAATAATAGTCTTTATACCTGTTTTAGGTGTTAATAATATAGTTAAAGCACTTATATGTGCAGCAGTAGAGGCTTTAGTAGCATTTATAGCTTCAACTTTTTTAATGGGGCCTCTAGGTATTATAAAAGAAGAAATTGGAAGGCTAAAGAGACATGAATTTTCAGTGGATGGTGATATTGAAACCTCTGATTTTTGGGAAGATATATATGAAGAGCTCAAGGATTATAGCAAAGAGATAACTAAGGATTTTGTTGGATTTAAAGGACTTACAGACGAGATGAATACCTTTGTTGAGAATATAAACGCTATAACTAAAACTATGGATGAGACTTCAAAGGATATATCAGATGTGGTAGAGCAGGTTGCTGCTGGTGCTGTAAGCCAAGCTGATAATACCCAAGGTAGTGTTACTGTACTTAATGACAATATAAATGGTCTTAAAAGAGTTGTAGATGTTGAAAATCAAAATAAAATTCAACTTGAAAAGACTATAGAAAAAATAGATAACAGCTATAAAAATGTTAATACTACAAGTGAAAACATAACAAATAGTATTAATGAGTTTAAGATAGTAAAGGACAAGGGACGTGAGCTTTCTAATAAGGCTAGCGATATAACTAATATAGTTTCAATAGTTTCAGAAATATCAGACCAAACTAACCTACTTGCATTAAACGCTTCAATAGAGGCAGCACGTGCGGGAGAAGCAGGACGTGGATTTTCTGTGGTAGCAGAAGAAGTAAAGAAATTAGCGGAGCAAACTAAAGAGGCTGTAGAAAATATAAATACAAATCTTGAACAGTTTGTAGTAAATATTAATGAATTAGTTGATAGGATTGAAGCACAATATGGAGTTTTAGAAGGAGAAATATCGAACCTCACAAATGTAAGAAGTTTAAGTAACGATGCTAATGTATCTGCTAAGAAAGTATCTGATGCAATGATAAAAACTGTTGAAGAGCTTAATCGTGAAGCAAAATCCATATCTGAAATATATAACAAAATGGAGACACTTGCAGCTATAGCAGAGGAAAACTCAGCTTCATCACAGGAAGTAAGTGCAAGCGTAACAAGCTATACAGAAGAGATAGTCAAGCTTACGGATAAAATAGGACAATTTAAGGGTATTGCCGAGAATTTTAGAAATGATTTGAAGAGGTATAAAATTTAGGTGTGTTATTTGAACTTAGGGTGCTTATTTGCGATAAATAAGCACCCTAAGTTTATATTAATTAAATTTTCTATGAATAAACTACCATATTTGAATTATTTTCCATTAATTTCATAACGTTTGCTATCTGTAAGCTTTGCAACTATAAAGCCACCTATTATTGCCACACAAATATTTGCTATAACATTGTTCCAATATATTGTTGTAGCAATATCAGGTATAGTTCTATTATCTGCCCCAACAAGCAAAGAAACAATCCCAGCATATTCTTTAAATGATGTTTGTAAATTAGTTCCAATAGAGAAATATATATTATTTGCTGGCATTAAATTTAATTTCATTATTTGATATAATCCAAAAGTAATTAAGAATAGGGTTAAAAAAATAATTGCTGCACTCACAAATTTATTCTTAAAAAGTTTTCCTAAAAGTATAGCCAAACCTAATATAATAATTCCACTTATGCAGCTTAAAAATCTAGCTAGTATAAAATATATCACACCCATAGTTGGATTACTGGATTTTGCTATTCTCATAGCATATATACCGCTTGGACTAATAAATTCAAATATTAAACAAGTTGACCACAAAAGCATGAATGAGATTGAAAAAACAACTACCTTAATAAAAAATTTCTTGGAGGTTTTAATGGGAACCATATGAAAAAGCACATCTTTTCCTCTGTAAAAACTATTATATAAATCAATGAAAACATATATGGTAATTAATATCCAAGATATTGAGGTTATCTGTAAATATATCCCCGAATATTGGCTGTAATTTGAAAGTACAAGTAAGCTTAATATAAATTGCAATAATATAAAAAAACCAAGTATTAATACGTGTTTTTTTGCCTCTAACTTTAAGAAATAAGGAAGCATATCAAATAACCTCCTTAAATAAATCCTCAATAGATTTATTGTGTTGTTTTTTTAATTTTTCAACATTGTCATGAAGTAGTGCTCTTCCATCATTTACAAATATTACTTCATCAAATAATTTTTCAACATCATTTATTAGATGTGTGCTTATTAAAATAGAACTTTCTTTATCAAAATTATCTAAGATTATATTTATTATCTTTTCTCTTGTAGATGGATCTACTGCTGCAAGAGGTTCATCTAATACGAATAGCTTAGCCTTTCTTGCAAAAGTTAAAGCTATAGTTAATCTTTCTTGCATTCCTTTTGAAAGAGAACTAATTTTATCACCTATATTCAAATTCATAGATTTTATAATTTCATAGGCTTTATCTACTCGAAAATCATCGAAAGATTTATGAAAAAAGTTTACTGTTTCTTTTATTTTCATGTTTTCATATAAAAACTCTTTATCTGGAAGATATGCGACTATTTTTTTTGTAGCTACGCTTGGAGATTTTCCATCAATTTTAATTTCTCCAGAATCATAACTAAGTAATGATTCTATTATTTTTATTAAAGTGCTTTTTCCTGCACCATTTGGCCCTAAAAGTCCAACTATCTTTCCTTTTGGTATGTTGATATTTAATTTATTTAGTGCAATTTTTTTCCCATAATGTTTAGTAAGATCTTTACATTGTAGTATATATTCCATATACAATCCCTCCCATATATTCAAAATAAAGATTTAACATATAAAATATAACCCTATATCATTAAATTATCAAGGTCAATTATTTTATCATATTGATATAGAAATGTGGGAATATGTTGATTTTATCCTCAGCAGGATTACTTTTGATTTGGCGTATTGTGGAGTTGATATAGGAAACATATAAGAAATAAAAAGAAAAAAACTAGACTAGTATATTTAAAATAGGGGCAATAGAGCCCCCATTAGCAATTCCTTAAATCGAATTCAGGAATAAAGCTTTTAGAATTTGTTCCTGCATCTTGGATAAATCCGTTCTCAATACCAATAGATAAACTGTAATCAATAAGAGCATCATAGTGCTTTGGATTTAAAGGTTTATTTATTTCTGGATATATTTCAGCATTAAAAGTAGGTGTATATTGGTTCATAATACTTACATAAACTGAATTATGGAAGGTATTATATATGTAATCCATTATCTTTTTTGAATCAAACAGTAATCCTGGGAGCATAAGATGTCTTATAATAACACCTTTAGTAATAAGCCCGTCTTCATTAAAAACAGGTTTTCCTACCTGACTAAACATCGTGCCTATTGCATTTGTAGCAACCTTAAAGTAATTTGGTGCCTTTGAATATTTTACTGCATACTTATCATCAAAGTACTTTAAATCAGGCAGATATACATCTATATAACCGTCCAATAACTTAATAGTTTCTAAGCTTACATATCCATTTGAGTTATATAAAATAGGAAGAGTAAGACCATTTTTCTTGGCTAGCTTTATTGCTTCAATTATCTGGGGTACATAGTGTGTTGGAGTAACAAGATTTATATTGTTTGCACCTCTGGCTTGCTGCTCTAGAAATATTTCACTTAACCGTTCTATTGAAACCTCTTTTCCTACACCTTCAGAGCTAATCTTATGATTTTGACAAAATACGCATCTTAAAGTACAGTTTGAAAAAAATATAGTTCCAGAGCCCTTGGTGCCAGATATGCAAGGTTCCTCCCAAGCATGAAGAGAAACTCTTGCAATTTTTACTTTATCACTAGATAAGCAAAAGCCTTTTTTGCCCTCTAATCTATTTATACCACATTCTCGTGGGCATAGTTTACAATTCTTTAGTGAATCCATTTATAAAAAACACTTCCCTTTAATGTTTTAGATAGAAATAAGTACATTGTATCATAAATATTATACCTATACATCCAAAAGCAGGGTAGAGGTAGGTTATTAAATTTTTAAAACCTACTTGAGAAACAGGCAAAACAATTATTAGTATTATAATTAGGGATTTAAAGTAAGAAAACTTAAATAAACTTTCTAAGCTTTTAGCTATGCTGTAAATATCAGAGACAGCAGTGGACAGCATTTCACACCATATAATTAAGAGTAAGGCAATTTGAATAACCTTACTAAAACCACTTGCTACATAAAGAAGAGGTATTTCATACTTAAATATATATGGAATGTTTGAAATAAGTAAAAAATTTATCATACCAGAAATTATAGTAAGGATAATAGAACCAAGGCATACTCCTAAAAATAGGTTTCTAAGGCTAAAATCACGTTCAGAACTAAGAGGAACAAGTACACCAGAGCAGCATAATATGTTAAAGCCTCCATATAATAAACTTGATAGAAGCCAGGAACCTTTTTTTAGAGGAAGAGGGTTGTACAAAAATGTTTTGTAAGAAAAAAGATAAAGCGAAAAAATAGTAACTATTACTACAATAAGTAAGGGCACTATAAGGGAATTAACCTTAATCAGACCCTCTGTATTTTTTAAAGTTATTATTATTGATATAACTATCATAAGCAGAATTCCAATCCACTTTGGGAGATTGAAGTATTGGTTAAGAAGAGAGCCACTACCAGCAAGTATTATAGAACAACTCATAACCATAAAAAAACTTGTAAGGAGATTTATTACCTTTCCAAGTATACCAGGGCTTACAATTGAAATTATATCATTATAAGAATGCAGCTTGAATTTCTTTCCTAAAGTTAGTATTACAAACCCAATCATTATGTATATAATAGTACATAAGGCTAAGCCAAAGAAGCTATTGTATCCATATGAGGAGAAAAACTGAAATATTTCTTGACCTGAGGCTAGTCCAGCACCTACGATGGTACCTATAAAGACATTTGCAATAAGCAATATTATTTTTAAATTTTTTATCATAAAAATCCTCCATATTATTTTTAGGTATATATAAATATATAATTCGAAATAATTTATTTATTACTTTTTTAAAAAAATAATGACTATGTTTATGAAAATTGAGCAAACTATAATGAGCAAATGATATATTGGGGGAATTATTTATGAAAAGATTCTTCAGCTATATTTGTATTTTGTTAATTACATTTAGTATGATAGGATGCAGTAAAAATGAGAAATTAACCAATATAAATGAATTTCAAATTAATAAGGCGGTAAAAACAATTAATGGGTACATGGCAGCCTATATGAAAAATGACTTTCAAGGTATGCAAAAGTTTTATACCGAAGAGCTTAAAAAGAAAGGTACAGGTCAGATGCAACCATCTTTTAAGATATCATCTTATAAAATTTTAGATACTACTGAAATGGGCAAAACTGCAAATGTGAGATTAAATATAATAAGCTCAGACAAAAGTTCGCCTTATGTAGGTGTAGATACAACTATTTTTAAAATAAAAAAGGTTAAGGGTAAATACCTAATAGATAAAATATCTGCTACCGCAGGAAAAGAAGTATTTCAGTATAGGAATAACTTAATGGTTAAAATCAAGGATGAAGCGAAAAGTAATATATTGATAAATCTAGTAGGAGTTCCTGAATATTGTTTTTCTAAGAGCGATGAGTTAGAGCTTGATAAAATTAAGGTATCAAAGGATGGTTTTAGTTTTTTAAGTGCTTATAATGACGGTAATACAGCTATTATATCTACCTCAGGAGCTAATCCACTTATTGGATCTTGTGAGATACAGGACTTAGAGCAGCTGGAAGGGCAAAATCAATCTCAAAATCAAAGTGACCAAAGTTTAAATGATGAAACCCAGCCTTTTAAAGTAGCAGCTAAATCAATTAAAGTTATTGATGCATATAAAAATGCGCAGATAATGGGTCTAATGGCATCTAATGATGATGAGATTATAGCTGTTCAATATAATACAAACAAAACTATGAGAATAAAAATGTATGAAGCTCAATCAGGAGACCTTGTATCAAAGCAAGTCGATAGCAAGTTTCCAGATAATAAATTTAATTTGAATCTAATAAGATTTAATGAAAAGTACCTTATTTTTGAAAGTACCCCTAAAAATCCAAAAGATACTACCTCTAAAGATAAGTCAGGAAAATGGATTTGGAATTTAAAAAGCCATAAGGTTAGTAAGTATGCAGGAGAAAGTTGACAGCAAATAGGTAGAAGAGTAAAATAAATCGTGTAACGATAATATCGTTACACGATTTATTTTTGGAGGCAACTATGAATAAACAAGAAAAAGTTGAAAACATAATAAAATATAGAAAAGAAATAAACGTGTTAATACATGAAAGATATCACAGTTTATCAAAGAAGTATGGACTTAGTCTTGAACAGTTTCATCTTCTTATAGAATTAGAGGAGCTTATGCTAGAGGTAGAAGATAAATTAATAGCACCTACAGTTGGAGATATAGCAAAGAATATAAAAAACTCTCCCAATACAGTTTCTGAAAGGATAACAAGGCTTGAGAATAAAGGACTTGTAAAAAGAGTAAGGGATGGAAAAGATAAAAGGATAAGTAGAGTATTTCTAACAGATGAAGGTGAAAAACTTATAGAGAAAATGGACAAAGAGGCAAGTGTAAAGTTTTTATTTGATTCCTTATCTAAAATGGGGGAAGAAGATTTAAATAACTTATTTAAAGGCTTAAGTATATTGATAGATAAAATGAAAGGGTAAAACTTAAGGGAGGGAAAAGGATGAATTTTTATAAGATAAATTCATATATTGAGGATTTATATAAAGAAAGAGAGACAATAACCAGAAAAGAATTTATAAATAATACAAAGTTAAAAGACTTTATTCCTGTAATAGATGATGATTCAGCAAGGTTTTTAAGGGTTATAATTAAAATATTAAAACCTAAAAGAATACTTGAAATAGGAACAAGTATAGGATACTCTACTACAGTTATGGCACAAATGGTAAAAGAATATGGTGGAAAAATAGTAACAGTAGAGTATGATGAAAAGGCAGCAAAGGCTGCAAAGGAAAACTTTATTAAAGCAGGGATAGATGAAAATGTAGAGTTAAAGTTTGGAGACGCTTTAGAAATACTGCCAAGTCTTAATGAAAAATTCGATTTAGTATTTCAAGATGTAGATAAAAAATTATACCTACTGTTATTAAATGACTGTGTTAGGTTATTAAAAAAGGGGGGAATTTTAATAGCAGACGATACATTATTTCCAGTAATAGATTTGGATAAAAAGTGGGAAAATCAAATAAAACCAATAGATGAGTTTAATAAACTTGTTAGTAGTAAAGAAGAACTTGAAAGTACTCTCTTACCTATAGGAGATGGAATAATGGTAGCAGTAAAAAACTAAGATAATGAGGTGCATTAGGTTGAATTTCAATAAAAACGAAAACATAAAAAAAGTTTGGGGGGATAAACCCTATTATAGTTTGAATTATTTTTTAAGAGAAAAATTTAATGAGAAGGTATTTAAAATATCACTAGATGCAGGGTTTTCATGTCCGAATAGAGATGGAACTATAAGTCGTGGTGGCTGCGTGTTTTGTAGTGAAAGAGGTTCTGGAGATTTTGCGGGTAATAGAAAGTTTTCAATATCAGCTCAATTTGAAGATATAAAGGATATGATGAAGCATAAATGGAAAAATGGTAAGTATATAGCTTATTTTCAAGCATACACAAACACATATGCAGCTATTAATGTTCTTAGGGAAAAGTATAGTGAAGCTATAAATAGAGAAGGTGTGGTTGGACTTGCTATTGCAACTAGACCGGATTGTTTAAGTGAAGAGGTTTTAGATTTAATAGAAGAATTCAGTAAGAAAATTTATGTGTGGGTAGAACTAGGTTTTCAAACCGCTAATGATGAGATAGCAAAGCTTATAAATAGAGGTTATGATAAAAAAGTTTTCGATGCAGCAGTTAATAAACTTAGAGAAAGAAAAATAGATGTGGTTGTGCATACAATATTTGGATTGCCAAAAGAAAATACTGAAGATATGCTTACTACTATAGATTATGTAGCACATAAGGATATTCAAGGAATAAAGATACATTTGCTACATTTAATGAAAGGAACACCGCTTGAGAAGTTTTATAATAATGGAAAACTGAAATTTATGGATGAAAATGAGTATGTAGAAACAGTGTGCAAAGCTATAACTATGCTGCCAGACAATATTGTAATTCATAGGCTTACAGGAGATGCGCCTAGAGATTTGCTTATAGGACCAAAATGGAGTCTTAAGAAGTGGGAAATTTTAAATGCTATTGATAATACTATGAGAAAAAATGGATTGTACCAAGGTTTGTACTTTTCTACAAATAAATAGCAATAAATTTGTGGAATTAATGTATGGATAAAAGCTTTCCTATAAATTACAATATATCTATAATTAAGATTTCAATTTAGGGGGAGTTAAAATGGCGGATTTATCTTTAAAGCATATATATAAAATTTACGATGGGGAAGTTACAGCTGTTAAAGATTTTAATCTTGATATTGCGGATAAGGAATTTATTGTATTTGTAGGACCTTCTGGTTGTGGTAAATCAACTACGCTCAGAATGATAGCAGGACTTGAGGAAATAACTAAAGGAGAATTGTCTATAGGAGGAAGAGTAGTTAACGAGGTTTCGCCTAAGGATAGGGATATAGCTATGGTATTTCAAAACTATGCATTGTATCCTCATATGACAGTTTATGAAAATATGGCTTTTGGATTAAAACTTAGAAAAACTCCAAAGGATGTTATAAATGAAAAGGTTAAAAAAGCAGCAGAAATTCTAGATATAGCTCATTTGCTTGATAGAAAACCAAAGGCATTATCAGGAGGACAAAGGCAAAGAGTTGCTATGGGAAGAGCTATAGTAAGAGAGCCAAAGGTGTTTCTTATGGATGAGCCATTATCTAACTTAGATGCAAAGCTTAGAGTGCAAATGAGAACAGAAATAGCCAAGCTTCATAAAAACCTACAGAATACTTTTATATATGTTACTCATGATCAAACAGAGGCTATGACTTTAGGAACAAGAATAGTTGTAATGAAGGATGGAGTTATTAAGCAAGTAGATACTCCACAAAATATATATGAAAAACCAAAAAACTTATTTGTTGCAGGTTTTATTGGAAGTCCACAAATGAATTTTGTTGATTCAAAGGTAAGTGAAAATAATGGAAAAGTTGTGGTATATATAGATAATGATGAAATTCCAGTGCCAGAGGATTTTGGGAAGATACTAAAGGATAAAGGATATATTGGTAAGAATGTTACTGTAGGCATAAGACCTGAAAATATGGATGATGATGCTGAATTTATTGAAAAGCATAAAGAGGCAGTAATTGAAGCTAAGGTAGAGGTTACTGAATTAATGGGTGCTGAAACATATATATATTTATCAAAGGGAAATGCTAGCTTTACAGTAAGAGTTGATGGAGCATCAAGAGCAAAGGCAGGAGACAAGATAAAGATTGGAATAGATACTAGTAAGCTTCACGTGTTTGATAAAGAAACAGAGGAAACTGTATTTTAAAAAGAGGTAAATATGAAAGAGTTAAAAGCATTTCTACGTGAACTTGAGGATAGGTCAGGTATAGAATTTAAGATTGCAACTGAAAATGGCGAACTTATATATAAGAGTGATTCCTATAGGCAAAATACTAATACTACTTATCACTCATTTGTGCTATCGAATAATAAATTTGTATTAAGTATAAATAAAGAGTTTCAGTCTTGTATAAAATTGCTCCTTTATTCTATTGAGAATAAGTATAATGAGATAAGTTTATTAAGATATAAAGACATTGAGAAGCTTATTGAAGGAAAAAACTCAGAGGTTAAAAAAGCAAAGATAGAAATGATTAAAAAGGACTCTGTGCTTTTTCTTATAAGGCTTAATTCTAATGTATATGATGCTCTTAATGTAATAAATCAAATGTATACTAGCAGCGATATTATAAAAATGGTTTATAAATCTGATATTATAGTACTTGGAGAGTTTGAAGATGTACATGAACATGCGGTTAGTATAAGGGAAGCTATTATATCAAATTTATTTTGTAGCTGTATAGTTAGCTTTAGTGAAATTTCAAGAGAAAACTTTGATTTAGAGAGCGCTTACAAGAGGGCAAGGGAATGCTTAGTGTTATGTGAAAACTTCTCCATTAAAGAAGAGGTAATTGATTATAATAAGTTGTTTTTAGAAAAGATAACTTATTATATGAACAAGGAATTAAAAGAAGAGATACTCAATAGAGTTAAAAATAAATTTGATGAACTTGATATGGAAATGTTAAATACTATTGATAAGTTTGTTGAAAATGGACTTAATATCAGTAACACTGCTAAAAAACTATATATTCATAGAAATACGCTTATATATAGATTGGATAAATTAAAAAAAGAGACTGGTTTTGATATAAAGGATTTTAAGGAAGCAGCTGTGTTTTTTATAGCTTTTTTAATTTGGAAGGAAAATAAATAAAAATAAAAAACCTTACATTTGTAATAAAAATATAATAAATTTTTTATTATATTATAAAAAAATTCAAATGTAAGGTCTTTTTGTGCAAATTTTAGGAATAAAAATACATTAATTACATTAGTTTATTTTACTATATTAAAAAAATATAGTAAAATGTACGGAGCGATAGATAACCCTATATTAATAGTGTTTTGTATTGGTATTTTAAATTATCATTAATTAAATGAAAGGAGACGAGATATGAAATATTGTCAAAAGTGTGGAACTGAGATGGAGGATGGCGATCTATTTTGTGGAAACTGTGGAGCTAAACAGCCTGAGGTTTCTGAGGGAGCTGGGACTAATAAAGTAGGAGAAAAAATTCAAAACATTAATTTGGATTTTAAGGGAATATTTACGAGATTAGTAAATGTATTTATAAAGCCTGTAAGCGGTGCAAAGGACTTTATTAAAAACACCTCAAGAAATGAGACTATTTTTACAACAGTAGTATTGTTAGTTATCTCTACAATATTAGGTTTATGGAGAGTTCAACAAATACTATCAGTAGTAAAAAGTACCATAAGCAAAGCCAGTGGATATTTAGGTGGACTTTTTAGTCTATTTGGAGGAACTGGTATGTCCAAGTATGGTGATGGAGAACAAGTTTTACATTTACCATATGGAATGATTTTTCTTGAAAATATTCTTGTTTTTATAGTTATAGTAGCAGTTTTATTTGGAATTTTATATCTATCAATAAATATCGTAAATAAAAATAAGGTAAATATTTTAACTATCTATAACACTGCAATTATATTTGTAGTACCGTTTTTATATTTTAAGTTAATATCTATAATAGTATCTTATGTATCTAGTTATGCAGGATTATTTGTGGAATTAATAGGAATCATTATATCGATAATAACACTTTGTTTAGTACTTAAGGATATTTTTGAAATTGATAATGATAAAGCAGTGATTGTAACAGTGATTGCATCAATAATTGTCATAATTATATCAATACTATGCTTAAGATATTTTGCTGGAACAACTGTTAAGAGTATTTTTCAATCAATTACAGATGGTTCAAAATTAAATTTATAATTTGTACTATCAGAGGCTCATTGAAAAAATTCCCTATAATTTTTATTTTATGGGGAAGTTTTTTTATAAGTAATTAATTTTAAAACTAAGGAGGAAAAGATGCTCATGAAGTTTTGCACTAAATGCGGACATGAATTAAAAGAAAATCATAAAGTTTGTCCCAAATGCGGAAATAGAGTACAAATAGAAGAAAATACTTTAAATGAGTTTAACTTTCAAGAAGAAAATATATTAGAACATAAGATTGAAGTTGAAGAAGTGGATGCTAAACCGGAACATAAGAAAGGTATTTCTAAAGTGAAAATTATAATTGCTTGTGTTGTAGCTATAGTTTTTATGTTAGTTGGAGTACTTAGCTATGTTTACATAAGGCTGTCTGATCCAGTAAATACTGTAGAGGCTTTTAAGAAAGCTGTTAATGAAAGGGATACGTCAAAAATAAAAAATATAGTAGAGTGTTCCGATAGTAGTGTAAAAATAGATGATGATAGTGCAAAGGTAATTATCAAATATTTTAATAAGAATGATAACTATTTTGATTCTACTATAAGTGAACTTGATAGTGAAGCCAATAACATAAAACATAATAGCTATAGTTTAACTGAAAAGGCATATGATTACACTATGGAGAAGAAGGAAAATAAGTTTCTAGTTTTACCTAGTTACAAGATAGTAGTAAAACCATCTTATATTACAGTTAAAACTAAAATAAAAGGAACAGATATATATATTAATAATAAAAAAGTTGGAACTAGTTCCTCAGATAATTCTTCTAAAAAGTATGGACCTTATGTAGTGGGGGAATACGAAGTAAAAGGAAATTATAAGGGTAAGTATGCAGATTCAAAGGAAACAAAAACAGTTAATACAGTCAAGGCTGATAAAAATAAGTCAGATGTAACTATACTTAAAAATTTAACATATGTAAAAGTTGTTTCTGATAATCAAGATGGAGAAGTTTTTATAAATGATAAGGATACAGGTAAAAAGGTAAAAGACATTGACACTATTGGACCTATTGATGATAAGTGTAAAATATATGGAGTTATTAAAAAGGACGGAAAAACAATAAAGAGTAAAGTAGAAGATGGAAAATATTATATGGGATTGACAAAGCCAGAAGTTGATTTAGAGTTCTTTAACAGTGAATATCCTATAGGTTCAAATGAAAGAAAAGTAGCCTCTATGATTAGAATGTATATATCAAGTTTTTGTGAAGCTGTAAACAAGAATAATTTTTCCTTTGTTCAAGAATATCTTTATCCAGATAGTGATCTATATAAACAACAAGTAGCATATATACCAGATGCTTATAATAAAAAAATAATTGAAGTTGAGTTAAGATGCGATATTATATCCTGCACATTTAATCCTGATGGTAAAACAGGTACTGTAATTACTCATGAGGTATATGATATAGACAATAATGGAAAAGACGATGGAAAAAAAGAGTTCGATTATAAGTATACTTTTAAATATAATGATGCAACAAGCACTTACCAATTAACAAATATAGAAAACGCAAAATAGCTTTTTAAGTTCAGGGGGAGGATTAATTGTGCCATTTTGTAATGAATGCGGTGAAAAATTAAAAGAAAAACAACAGATTTGCTTAAAATGTGGATATAATAATAGAAATGCTAATAAACCAAAAAGTAAAAATGAGTTAATTTTGAGGGAAGCCATGACTCCTAAGAAGACAGCAGCGCTCACAATAGTTTTAGTGTTTGTTTTTTTGGTGGGAGTAGGAATTTATTATGCTCAAAGAGAATCCAATCCATTAAAGACAGTGGCAGCATTTAAAAAAGCGGTTAATGAAAAAGATAATTCTAAAATAAAAGACTTAATAGAAGAGGATAGTTCAGTAAAAGTAAATGATAAGAGTATAGATAAGGTTGTAAAATATTTTGAGAATAATCCTGATTATAGAAGCAAAGTATTGAATGAGTTAGATCAAGAAGCAGCTAAACTGTACGAAGCTAAGGTGGATTCTATAAATTCTACTAATACTTTTAGGGTGAAAAGAGTAGGAAATAAATTTTTGGTTTTTCCTAAATATAAAATAGTTGTAAATAGAGTTTATATAGAGGTTAAAACTAAAGTAAAAGGGGCAGACATATATATTAATGACGAAAAAGTTGGAACTAGTACAAGTAAGAATTTTTCAAAAGAGTATGGCCCTTATATAGCAGATGATTATAAAGTAGAAATGGTTTATAGCGATAAATTTGAGAAATTAAGTGAGTCACAAAATATTGATATGTTAAAAAGTTTAAAGAATAGAGCTACAGTTGAACTTATGACAAAAGTAAGATATGTATCTATAAAAAGTGATGAAAAAGATGCGGAACTTTTTATAGATAATAAAGACACGGGAAAAAAAGTTAAGGATGTAAATTATAAAATACCAATAAAAAGTAGTACAAAAATATATGGAGTTATTCAACAGGACGGAAATAAATTGCAGGCTTCAGCAGATAATAATTCTAAAGATAATGAAATAAATTTGAATTTTTCTGATGCCAAAGCTAAGATACAGGATAAAGAGAATGAAATAAGGAATTTAGTGCAAACATATGTAGCTGCATTTTGTTATGCCGTTAATAATAATAATATTTCTTATGTTCAGCAGTATATATATCCTAATAGTCCTCTATATAAGGTGGAGATAAATTCTATACCTAATATGTACAAGCAAAGGTTAAAGGAAAGTAATGCAGGTCTTAATATTACGTCTATTAAAATTGATGATAATACTAATTCAGGAAGTGTAACAACTCACGAAGTTTATAATGTAAACGACAATGGAAATAATATTCAAAAGACATTTGATTACAAATATAGTTTTAAGTATAATGATCAGATACATAAATATCAATTAACAAGTATAGAAAATTCAAAGTAAATGTATGTAAGTTTTAGTTCTCTATAAAAGTAGAAAATAAATTCTATTTTTATGGAGAATTTTTATTTAATTGATTTATGGTGATAAAATATAAAGTATGATATAGATATAACGCACTAAAATTTTTCAGCTGAAGAGGTTCTATATGAGAAGTTTTTTATAAAAAATGTAATAAAATTTATGCGTTATATAGCTTAAAAAATATAAGAGGTGAAAAAAGTGAAAATAGACTTAATAATATCTGCTGAGGATATAAAAAAGGCCAAGGTTTATAAAAAAACTGCTGTTGTAATAGATATGCTTAGGGCAACCTCTGTTATAACAACAGCGATAGCTAATGGATGTGAAAAGGTAATACCAGTTTTAACAATAGAAGAAGCATTAAAAACACGTAAAGAATATGATAAGAAGGCTATTTTAGGGGGAGAGAGAAAAGGGTTAAAAATAGAAGGCTTTGATTTCTCTAATTCGCCTATAGAATACAGTAAAGAGGTTATAGGTGGCAAAACATTAATTATGACAACAACTAATGGAACAAGGGCTATACGAGGTTCTGAAGGTGCTAAGGATATAATTATAGGTTCTGTTCTTAATGCAGAGGCGGTAGCAAATAGAATTATAGAATTGAATAACGATGTTGCAATAGTTAATGCAGGAACTTATGGGGAATTTTCAATTGATGATTTTATTTGTAGTGGGTATATAATAAGTTGTGTTAAGAATAAAATGAAGGTAGAACTTACAGATGCCGCGAAAACAGCTTATTACGTTTATAAAAAAAATGAGGATATAGAAAGCTTTGTTAAATATGCGAAACACTATGAAAGAATAATGGAATTGGGGTTAGAAGAAGACTTTAAGTATTGCTGCAGGAAAAGCACATTAAAAGTAGTACCTCAGTTTATTAATGGTGAAATTTTATAAGATGTAAATATTTATAAAGTATAATTCATATATTAATATTGAATAGATATTTAAAGAGGTATTACCTTTGATTATAATACTTTTTGTTTTAATATTTTTAGGTATTGGAATATATTTTATAGTTGACCTTATGAATAAAGAAGAAAAACAGAAAAGACATATAATGGTTTTGACTAGGCAGAATAATAAATTAAAAAAAGTCATAAAGGAATATGAGAATAAAAATAAAGGAAATTATAAAGAAGAAATTATTATTAAATATATGCCAGTTAAGAGTAAAAGTGGTGTAGTTAATAAGAAATCAGTTCTTTATATTGCTCCAATTCATGATTCTCAAATATTAGGGGATATACAAAGTGGAAGTAATATAAAGATAATCGATAGTGGAAAAATACAAAACGAATTATGGTATGAAGTAATACTAGATTTAAATAGGGATACAAATAATAAAGGCTGGATACCGAGTTCGGATTTAATTTTAGATGAGGATATTATAGAACCTAAATAAAGCAAAGGCATATTAATGAGTATGCCTTTGCTTTATTAGTTATTATGCTATAATCTCGTCGTAAGAAACAATAAATTTATCTGCCTTACTTTTAATATCAAGTATACTTTTTATGGAAGATTCATCATGAACAGCTACAACAGTCATTCCAGCCTTTTTAGCAGATATTACAGCTGGTAAAATATCTTCAAAAACAACACATTCCTGTGGTAATACGCCTAATCTTTTAGCTGCTAGAAGGTAGACATCAGGAAAACTTTTATCCCTTTCTACTTCATCTGTAGTTGTAATTGAATCAAATAAATTATAGATGCCAAGTGGTTTTAATGCCGTTTCCACAAGCAGCTTACAATTACTTGTTGCTAGACCTATTCTTATATTTTTATTTTTTAAATATAAGAGATATTCTCTAGCATGCGGTTTTAAGTTTATATCATTAGCATAATGTTTATATGCCATTTGAGTCCAGTCATCAGTTATTTTTTTTATTGAATCTTTTAAATTAAATCTTTTCTTGAAGTATTTAGCTGTATCATAGAAACTTAGATGTTCAATTGCATCTTTTAAATCATCAGGGAAGGGGAGGTTTCTTTCTTTTAAATATTCTACATCGATTGCTTGCCAAATCCACATGGAATCTACAAGAGTACCATCCATATCAAAAATGGCTGCTTTTATTTTATCAGTCATATGCAATCACCTCACGATTAAAACTAATCAAAGATAAAATTCGATTAATTCTTTAATAAGTTATTTTATATAAGTATATCATGAAATGTGAGGTTATAGGCAGATGAAATTTTGTTAAAATCTCCTTTCAAAAATATCTACTTTAGAAGAGTCACCAAAATCTTTAATAGAGTTAATACCTATCCTACTCAGAATATCTTTCATACAGGGGCTATCCAAAGATATTTTAATATCAGAACTTTCAGCTGTCATATCAACATTTTTTCTCCCTAAGTCTGTATCGATTATAGCTTTTGGACCACCAACACATCCACCATTGCAGCCCATTCCTTCTAAAAAGTTAGCTTCAATTTTTCCAGTTTGAACTTTATTAAGTATGTCTTTGCAGTCTTTAACTCCATCAGCCTTTGTGGCTTTAAATAAATTATGTTTACTTGGAAAAATTCTTTTTACAGCTTCATCCACAGAAGTTGAAACACCACCAGTTCGAGCATAAAGTCTCCCTTCTCTTGATGCATAGCTTGTTGTATGGGTTTCAGAAAGTTTTTCGGGAGATATGTCTAGAACTTCAAATATTCCTTTTAATTCCTCAAAGGTAAGAACAAAGTCTATTGCGTCACTTATGTCCTCACTTTTAGCTTCTGCTTTCTTTGCTATGCATGGGCCTATAAAAACTACTTTGCAATTTGGATTTAGTTTTTTTATAACTCTTCCTGAGGCAATCATTGGAGATACTGAAGGCGATACATGTTTAGCTAAATTACCGTAAATTTTTCGTATCATAGAAACCCACATTGGACAGCAACAAGAAGTTATCATTAAATCATCCTTTGAATTTACAAGTTCATTAAATTCAAAAGCTTCTTTTATAGTAAGCATATCAGCAAAAAAAGCCACTTCAACCATATCGGCAAAGCCTACTTTTTTTAAAGCGGTTCTCAGTCTTTCTAGAGAAACATTTTCACCAAATTGACCAGCAATGGCAGGTGCTACTGTAGCTATTACTTTCTCATTATTTTTAAAGAGATTTAATAGTGGCAAGAATTCTATTTTGTCAAGGAAAGAACCAGAAGGACAAGAGGTTATACAGTTTCCACAATCAATGCATAAATTTTTTTCTATGTGTGAATTTTGGCCTTCTTTATCAATTAAAATAGCATCAAAGGGACAGGATTTTTGGCAAGGAGTAGCTCCTTCGATGCTATTGCAAGAGGCATCGCACTCTTTTATTTTTTCTACTATGCTGTCAGTATATTTATAATTTGAAATTGCTTCTTTTAATTCTTTTATGTAAGTTTCAGTATCTTTAAAATTAATACTAACGCCGCATAGGGAGGATATGATTTTTGAAAGCTCATGCTTATCTACATCTTCGTCTGAAAGTATATGGTATACAAAGGAATCAAAAGTATTGTTGTAGTAGGAATCTGCTAGTGATTTAAAAAGTTCTACATACTTATTATTCATATAAAAAACCCCCATAAAATCAAGTTATACAATATATGTTAACCTGATTTTGTGGGGTTTATACAATTTCTTTTATATAAAAAAATATTGTAAAACTATTTTGTTTTGCAATACTTTATAATTAAATTTTATTTAAGTGGATTAGCAGGGTTTTGGTTATTTGTATTAGTAAATACGGTGTCTTCTGGTAAATTATCAAACTCTATATTATATTGAAAACCTGCTGGATTTAATGGATTACCTATAGGAGAAGCAGCATAGTTCATGATTGCACCCTCTAATTCAATAATAATGGAGCTCCAATTTTTTATACTTGGTATTGGTATAGAAGTAGTATTTGATATTGAAAAAGCCTTAGAATTTATTGATTGCCAAGTGTATGGTGAGGTTTCGAAGAATGATTCTGCTTGATTAAATTTTCCGAAATAAAAAGTTTCAGTATATGGGTAATCAGGATCAGGCGTGGTTTCTATATAAGGTAATATATAGACGTTTGCCATACAAGCATTATCCGCAACTGCCTGCATAGAGATGTTTATTATAGTTTCGGTTGTTAGTGGTGTGGGAAAGGTTAGGGTACAGCGTCTATAAAAATAAGCAATCTCACCTGATTGAATCAAAAATGGACTTGTTGAAGGTAAATACCATAAATACTTAGGCAAATCCAAATCTCCTATAGTAGGAGTGGTGCTTGGATTTATATTAGCCCAACCACTGTATGGATTATCTAAAGCTACTACAGTGTTATTTGGAAGGTATGGAGTGTCACTACCTGAATTTTTAAATAAGGTTGTTCCTGGAAGACTTGCTATACGAGCTAAAGCCATTGTTAATCAACTCCTAATCTAATATATTTTAGTCAATGTTTTTTTTGCCAATATATTATATGAATTGATCAATAAATGCGTACAATGAATTTTGATAAAGCTGCAATATAAGGAATAAAATTGAAATGATTAGTGTGACGAAACTTTACTTTATGACGCTATGGACTAAAGTATGCCAGTGTCGACTACTCTACAACTTACAAATTAATTTTAAATAAAAAAAAACCCATTCAGGTTTTTTGGTCGGGGTGACAGGGATTGAACCTGCGACCTCATGGTCCCAAACCACGCGCGCTCCCATCTGCGCCACACCCCGTAAGCATGTACTATTATATAACATAAAAAAGAAAAAAGCAATAGTTTTCCTATTGTTTTTTTCTTTTTATATAAAATACTATAAAAGCAAATTTGTATTTTTATATTCTATTATCTTTTTTATCTCCATCTTCAACCCCTCGTGTAGGTACCAAGGATATTACAAATCCTATGAAAATAGATACTAGGGCTGGAGCTACTATATTTAAATAGGAAACGAATCTTGTTCTATACATTACATATGCTGCAATACCAGTTATAGCAAGAGAAACTGCAAAAATATATATTACAAATTTCCCAAAAGAATCTATAAATTTTTCGTATATTCTATGTCTTGTAGGACCGCTTATAGTGCTTCTGAATATGAAATAAGCGGCAAAGATTATTACAATATCAAGTGCTGATGAAAATAAAAAATTAAACATGATAGCCTCCTTCAAGTATATATTGTTTTGAATATATTTTTCCCTATAATATTAAATTTAAACGAAAAAGAAAAAAATATCGGAGGATAAAAAATAAGTCACACAAATTAATTTTGGATTTTAATCAATTTGTGTGCCTTATGAAAAATTTATTTATTTAAGAACATTTCACCAATCTTGAAAACATCACCAGCGCCTACAGTTAATAGAAGATCACCATCTTTTAAATTATCTTGAAGGTAATTAACTATAGCCTCAAAACTATGAAGGTTTGAGCATTTTACATTATTTTTATTAATTGCATCTGAAAGCTTTAATGAACTTACAACACCTGTGTCTTTCTCTCTTGCAGCATATATATCAGCAAGGATTAGTTCATCTACATTAGAGAAACAAGCAGCAAACTCATCAAATAAGCTTAAAGTTCTTGAATAGGTATGTGGTTGAAATACGCAATAGATTTTATTATGAGGATAATTTTTAGCAGCATCTAAAGTTGCTTTTATTTCAGTTGGGTGATGTGCATAGTCGTCTATTACAGTAATTCCGTTTTTTGTTCCCTTAAGTTCAAATCGTCTATGAGTACCTTTGAAACTCTTTAAACCATCTATTATAGATTTATTACTCATTTTAAGAGTTAAGGCTGATGCTATTGCGGAAAGTGCATTTAAAATATTATGTTTTCCAGGAACATTAAGTTCAATATGAAATAAAAATTCATTAGTCTTGTATACATCAAAAGAACCAAAGCCATTTGCGTTGAATTTTACGTTTTTAGCTCTTATATCACCATTATCTATTCCAAAGGATACTACATTACAATTTGCATGTGAAGCAACTCTAATAGCTCTTATGTCGTCAGCATTTGTTATTAAGTATCCATCCGTTGGAATCAAATTAGCAAATTTCATGAAGGTATTTTCTATGTCATCTATGTCCTTATAAAAATCAAGATGGTCAGCATCTATATTTAATATTATTCCGATATAAGGATAGAATTCTAAGAATGAAGCTTTATATTCGCAGGCTTCAGTTATAAAATAATCGCTTTTTCCTGCAAGTACATTTCCATGTATAATATCTAAATTTCCACCAACTAATATTGTAGGATCAACATTTTCAGTTAAAGCTATATGAGAAATCATGGATGTAGTAGTCGTTTTTCCGTGCGTTCCGGAGATTGCAACATTGTATTTATGTCCTTTCATTATAGAACCTAAAAATTCAGCACGTGTCATTAAGGATATATTAGCCTGTTTTGCATAAGCTAGTTCAGGGTTATCTTCTGGAATAGCGGCAGTATATACTACTATGTCTACATTTTTTATATTAGCTGAATCATGGCTTATATATATTTCAGCACCATTTTTTTTCAGTTTATCTATCATTGGTGAGTTATGCATATCTGAACCTGAAACCTTATAACCACGCTCGAGTAGGATTTCAGCAAGACCACTCATACTAACTCCACCAATACCAATAAAGTGTATTTTTTTACCTATATCATTTTTGAGATCAAAAGACATAAAAATTCAACTCCTAACAAAAATAAGTCTTTTACAGAGAAATACTAATATATAATTTGAGAATATTATCATCTAATATATAATTAATTTTATTTCTCTATATTTTATGCATAATATTTAATTAAAAAACTAAATACTCGCTGTTTCATTCTCCATTATACTATATATTATGATTTTATAAAGAACAGATATTGAAAAGTTGTAACTAAAGTTTTAAAAACTATTGCTTAAGGGTATAAATAAGAATAAAATAAAAATAATAGGATTTTTTAATAAAGTTGAGGGAAAATAAAAAAATATATTGAATTTTAAATTTAACTCTACTTCAAGATGATTAAAAAATTAGTTTTAAAATAATAGAATAGGTGATGGAATGGAGAAGTTCAGCAGAAATCAAAGGGTTTCGGCTATAACTAAAACTTTGATTGAATGTCCAAACAAAGTTATAAATTTAAATTATTTTACTGAATTATTTAATGCAGCCAAATCAACAATAAGTGAAGATCTTGTAATAGTAAGAGATCTTATGGATAAACTAGGATATGGAAAAGTTGAAACTATAGCAGGTGCATCTGGTGGGGTAAAGTATAGTTTTTCAATATCTGAAGAAAAAATTAATATGTTTGTGAAAAAACTATGTTTGATTTTACAAGAAAAGGATAGAATAATACCAGGGAACTTTATTTATATGACAGATATAATGTGTAATCCTGAAATATTACATGTGGCAGGATTGACATTAGCGTCAAAGTTTGTAGGGTTAGATGTAGATTATGTAGTGACTGTTGAAACTAAAGGAATACCTCTTGCGTATGAAGTTGCAAGATTACTTGGTAAGCAGCTTGTTATTGTAAGAAGAGATGCTAAAGTTACAGAAGGCGCTACAGTTACTATAAATTATGTTACAGGTTCCTTAAAAAGAATTCAAAGTATGTCATTATCTAGAAAGTGTATGAATAAAGGTAGTAAATGCATTTTTATAGATGATTTTATGAAAGCTGGAGGAACAGCACTTGGTATAATAGATCTTTTAAAGGAATTTGAAAGTGAACTTTTAGGAATAGGAGTTCTTGTGGATAATACAGAAAATCCTGAAAAGGTAGTACATGATTATCACTCTATATTGGATTTTAAAGGAATAGATAATGATGGTTCTGCTATTGTTGTACCTTCAATTTGTTAAAAAATAATACAAAATTCAAAAAAATTAATAATTTTTTTCAATTTTAGAAGGATTATTATAAAATATAAAGAATATAAAGAATAGATATAATTTTATTCTAAAATGTGAGCATCTTTGGAGGTGTATTGTATGCAAATTACAGATGTAAGAATAAGGAAAATAACATCAGAAGGGAAAATGAAAGCTATAGTATCAGTAACTTTTGATAATGAATTTGTTGTTCATGATATAAAAGTTATTGAAGGACAAAACGGCTTATTTATTGCTATGCCTAGTAGGAAGACACCAGATGGTGAGTTTAAGGATATAGCTCATCCAATAAATACAGCTACAAGAGAAAAAATTCAAAGTGCTATATTGGCAGAATATGAAAAAGTAAAAAATGAAGAAGAAACAAAAACAGAGACAGAAACAGAGGAATAAATAAAAAGGAGTTAATTAGCTCCTTTTTATTTTGCGTAAACGATAAATAGAATTCCCATTTGAAATATATACTAAACTAAAAATGAATTAAGAATATTGAAATTGTAACTTTAATAAAATATAATAAAATAAGGCTAAATGACTATCTTTTAGGTTATTTGTGTCTTAAATTAGATAGTTAATTATGCAAAAGGAAGGGAGTTGAAAAGCGTTACTCTATTAAATATTGTTTAGAATAACGCATTTGATTATGTATAAGTGTGCTTTGATATTAGCAGCAGGTAAAGGCAAAAGAATGAAATCAGATTTACCAAAGGTCCTTCATAAGGTATGTGATAAAGAAATGGTAAATCACGTTATAGATACCATGAGAAAATCAGAAATTGAAAATGTTAATGTTATTATAGGAAAAGGAGCAGAGTTAGTAAAGGAAGCTACATCAAATAAGAATGTGAGTTATTCTATGCAGGAGGAACAATTAGGTACAGGACATGCAGTTAAATGTGCCAAAGATTTCCTTGAAGGTAAAGATGGAGTTGTAGCTATTTTTACTGGTGATGCTCCTTTAATAACAGAAGCTACAGTTAAGAATTTAATTGATTTTCACCAAAAAGGAGATTACAAAGCATCTATTATTACAGCTGTTATAGATAATCCAGAAGGATATGGAAGAATAATAAGAAATGAAGATAGTTCTGTAAAGAAAATAGTAGAACATAAAGACTGCACAGTAGACGAATTAAAGGTTAATGAAATAAATTCAGGAATGTATTGTTTTGATATAAAAAGTTTACTTAAAAGTCTCGATAAAATAGATAATAATAATGCTCAAGGAGAATATTATTTGCCTGATGTTATAGGTATTTTTAAAGAAGAAGGTTTAAAAATAGGTGCTATGGCAGTTCCTTTTGATGAAATTTTAGGTGTTAATTCAAGAGTTCAACTTTCTGTAGTTAGTAAAGTAATGCAGAGAAGAATAAATGAAAAACATATGGAAAATGGAACTACATTAATTGATTCTGATAGTACTTATATAGGTGCTGATGTTGTTATAGAAAGTGATACCATAATATATCCTGGAAATGTTCTTCAAGGAGAGACTGTTATTAAAACAGGATGCATACTTTATCCAAATTCAAGAATTCAAGATAGTGTAATTGGAAAAAATGTTACAGTGCAGAGTTCAGTAATACTTGAAAGTACTGTTGGGGATGATACGACAGTTGGACCATTTGCATATATAAGGCCGGAAAGTAAAATAGGAAATAAAGCTAGAATTGGAGATTTTGTTGAGATAAAGAAGTCTACCATTGGAGATAATACAAAGGTTTCTCACTTAACTTATATAGGAGATGCTGAAGTTGGCGAAGGTTGTAATTTCGGATGTGGTACAGTAGTAGTAAATTATGATGGTAAAGCTAAACACAAGACTGTTATAGGAAATAAATCCTTTATAGGATGTAATACCAATTTAGTTTCACCTGTAAAAGTTGAAGATAATACTTATATAGCAGCAGGTTCAACTATAACTAATACAGTGCCAGAAGGATCACTTGCAATTGCAAGGGCAAAACAAGTAGTAAAAGAAGGATGGGTTGATAAAAAAGGATTACTAAAATAATTAGGAGGCCTAAAAATAAATGATAAATCACGGTAAGAAGGTAAAGATATTTACGGGGAACTCATATCCTAAATTAGCTGAGGAAATAGCCGATATAATCGGAGTTAAAGTTGGTGACTCAAATGTAGGCAAGTTTAGTAATGGAGAAACAGCTGTTGATATAAATGAGACAGTTAGAGGTACGGATTTATTTTTAATTCAAACTTTATGTGAACCAGTTAATGATAGTGTAATGGAACTATTGATTATGCTTGATGCTTTTAAGAGAGCTTCAGCGGGCAGAATAACTGCTGTTATTCCACATTACGCTTATGCTAGGCAAGATAGAAAAGCAAAAGCACGACAGCCTATTACGGCAAAATTAATGGCAGATTTAATACATACAGCAGGTGCAGATAGAGTGCTTACAATGGATCTTCATGCACCGCAAATACAAGGTTTTTTTGATATACCTGTGGATCACCTAGAAGGAGTACCTATATTAGTTAAATATTTTAAAAAGCAAAATTTAAATAAAGACGACATAATAGTAGTTTCACCAGATATAGGTGGAGTTAAGAGAGCTAGAAAATTTGCAGAAAAGCTTCATTCGCCAATAGCTATAATTGATAAAAGAAGACCTAGACCGAACGTTTCTGAAGTTATGAGTATTATTGGTGATGTAAAAGACAAGAGGGCTATATTGGTGGATGATATGATTGACACAGCAGGTTCAATTGTAAATGCAGCTGAGGCTCTAATCAAGATGGGGGCAAAGGAAGTTTCTGCTTGTTGTACACATGGAGTTATATCTGGACCAGCTATAGAAAGATTAGAAAAGTCACCTTTGAAGGAAGTAGTTATATTAAATACTATTCCAATTGAAGGAGATAAAAAAATAGATAAGATAAAAGTTTTATCAGTAGCGCCATTGTTTGCTGAGGCTATAAGAAGAATATATGAAGACATGCCAGTAAGTAAAATATTTCAAGAAGAATAGATAAAAAAGAGTGCTTAAAACTATTATAAGATAGTTTTAAAGCACTTTTTTATAATATAATAATCAATTTATTAAAATAACTTGTATTAAAGGGAAGATGTATTAGTTAACAATTTGTAACAATAGTGATTAAGTTAAAAAAATGTGTTAAATTATTATATATAAGTATTATTTAAAAATATTATAAATACAATTAATTTTGATATAGATTTGAAGTTTAAGTTTCATTAGGAAAATAAAAATGTTTGGTTTACATTTAATATATAGGAGGATTATTATGGACAGTTCATTAGCTAAGGTTTTAATAGTAGATGATGATGAAAATATATGTGAAGTAATAAAGTTATATCTTGAAAGTAGTGGGTATGCTACAAAAATATCCAATGATGGGAAAAGTGCAGAGAGTGCGTTTGTAGAATATAAACCTGATATTGTACTGCTAGATATAATGCTTCCACAAGAAGATGGTATTGATGTTTTAAAATGGATAAGAAAAGCAGATAATACACCAGTTATAATGCTTACAGCTAAGGGTGAAACTTTTGATAAGGTTTTAACTTTGGAGCTAGGAGCTGATGATTACATAGTCAAACCTTTTGAGCCAAAAGAATTAGTTGCAAGAGTTAAAGCTGTTTTAAGAAGAGCTAATTCAGAAAATGTATCAAGCCAAGTGTTAAATTTTAATGGTCTGAGAATTGACATGGGTTCATATACAGTAATATACAACGATGAAGATGTAAAAATGCCACCAAAAGAATTTGAGCTTCTTTATTATCTTGCTAATAATAAAAATAAAGTTTTTACACGTGAACAACTTCTTTGTGAAGTATGGGGATATGACTATCCTGGAGATTCAAGAACGGTAGATGTTCATGTAAAAAGACTTAGAGAAAAACTCCATGAAGGTAATGGATGGGATATTCAAACTGTTTGGGGTGTTGGATATAAATTTGAGGTGAAATAAATGAGAAAGGGAATTTTCTCAAAAATGATAGCAGCATATACGGGGATTATTGCAATAAGTTTCGTTATTACTTCAGCTGTATTATCATTTTGGTTTCAAAATTTTTATTTTTCCCAAAAAAGAAGTCAAATCACAACGGAAGCCAAATATGTTCAGGCGGTAGCATTTCAATACATAGAAGGAAATATGTCTGTACAAAGAGTTAATCAAACACTGAAAGAAGTTATGGCATATATAAATACAGATATAAAAGCCGATATAGTTGTTATGGATATGTATGGATATGTTTATGCGGTTTCCAATCCCAAGTATGATTATTTAGTTGGGACACAGGTTAACACAAAGGATTTAAATGAAATTTCTAAAAATCAAGAAGCTATAGAAAAGACTGTTGATCACAGTGATGTGTTCAAGAAAGCTGTTAGACTATATGAAATACCTATGGTTTATAACAATTCTTTTGAAGGGGTTATAATGATAGCTACTCCAGCAGCAGATGTAAAACATTCTGTTAATAGAGTATATCAAATAATATGGATTTCAGCTATACTTGCAATAATTTGTGCGTGCATTATAATATATTATTTTTCACAAAGAATAATAATAAGTCCATTAAAGAAAATAAATGATGTTGCAAGAAAAATAGCTAAGGGTGAGGTTGAAAAAAGAGTTACAATTGAATCTAATGATGAGATAGGGGAACTTGGCGAGTCTTTCAATTTCATGGCTGATGCTATTGAAAAAGCAGAGAATAACAGAAGAGAATTTATATCAAATGTATCGCACGAAATACGTTCACCAATAACATCAATAAAAGGATTTATAGGTGGTATGCTTGACGGTGTAATTCCGAGAGAAAAAGAAAAATATTATTTATCACTTACGTATGATGAAATAAATAGGCTTACTAGATTGGTTAATGATTTACTAGACCTATCATCTATAGAGGCCGGTCATTTAAAATTAAATTTGTCAAAAATTAATATAAATGAAATGATAAGGTTCACTGTTATTAAATTTGAAACTAAAATTAAAGAGAAAAACTTAAAGGTAGATGTTTGTTTTGATAATAATGAATTGTATGTAATGGCAGACAAAGATAGGATGAGCCAAGTAGTTACTAATTTAATCGATAATGCTGTTAAATATGTATATAATGATGGTGAAATAAAAATAAGTACTAAAGAAAAATACAACAAAGCATATATATCAATATATAATAATGGACCTCAAATCCCTGAAGGAGATTTTAATCATATTTGGGACAGATTTTATAAATCTGATAAAGCTAGAACTACAAAAATGAGTACAGGACTTGGACTTCCAATAGTGAGAAGTATACTTACAGAACATGGTCAAGATATAAATGTAGAAAATAAAAAGGAAGGTGGAGTACAGTTTACCTTTACCTTGAAAATAGTCAAATAGGACGTGAAATCAATTTATCGAATTTATTACATTTTATTCACAGTTAATTAAACAATTAACTATATAATATTAGAGAAAACAATATGATGAGCGGAGGAAAATCTACTGAAAAATATAACTACAATATATTCGAGCTGGAAATGTTCTACTACAATAAATAATTGTGTATGGGGGTGCACTAATTGTTCAATAATAAAGATGAAATAAAGGATGTGTCCTTTAAAGAAGTTAATATGGATAGTTCTTTAAGGAACGAGGGAAATATTAATTTTAGAAGCAAGAATAAATTTAGATTAAACAGAATATTTAAGTTTATATCTTTTGTAACAATTTCTGCATTATCCGGTGCAATAACTGCTACGTATATTGTGAATACTAGATATTATGAATTAACTAAAAAAGGAGATACTCCTATGGTTCAAGAAAAAAAGTCTGTTATAGGAAGTAGTGGTGTCTCTACAAATTTAGTGAATAAAGTTTCTAAGGAGGTTGCGCCTTCAATAGTAGGGATAATAGATGCAGGAGCTCCAAATACTTCTGAAGGGCAGGTTGTAAGTTCGGGAATAATATTCAAATCTGATGGATATATAGTTACTAATTATCACTTAATAAATAAGAGCAATAAAATAATGGTGAGATTATCCTATGTAAAAGAAGTAAAAGATATAGAAGCCAAACTTATAGGATATGATATTGCATCAGATTTAGCAGTTATAAAAATAGATAGTCGTAATTTGCCTGTAGCAGTATTAGGAAATTCCTCAGAGATTAAAGTTGGAGATTTGGCTATTGCTATAGGGACGTCCATAGGTGATGAATCAACTGGTGCAGTAACTGCAGGTGTAATAAGTGCAGTAGATAGAAATTTGAAATTCACCAATGATGTGAATGGTCAAACTTCAACATTTAAGGTAATACAAACGGATGCATCAATAAATCAAGATAATAGTGGCGGAGCCTTGTGTAATCAAAAAGGTGAAGTTATAGGAATAAATAGTTTTAAGATTAGTTCTGAGTACAATGCTGAGGGAACAGGTTTTGCAATATCTATAAATCAAGCAAAAGATATAGTAAATCAAATAATGAAGAATGGAAAAGTCACAAAACCTTTTGTTGGTATAATTGGTAGAAATGTAAGGTTAAATCAAGAAGATTTTGCAAAAGGTGTTTATGTTAAAAAGGTAATTCCAGAGAGTGGAGCGGCTAAGGCTGGAATAAAACCCAATGATATAATATTAGAATTGAATGGGCAAAGAATATGTTCAGCGGATGATATAGGTAATTCAATCAGTGGCGATAAAATAGGAAATAAAGTATGGTGTGTAATTAACAGAAATGGTAAAATAATTAAACTTCAAATATTAGTAACCGAAAATATAAGTAGGGAAGATTAATAAAAAGTTAATTAGTATATATATGTCACTTTTAATTTATAATTTAAAGTTTTGTATATAAGCTTTAAATTATAAATTAATTGTTGACAGTTTTTTTTATTATCTTCATAATATAAGTATTGAAAATTTAAAGAAAGCAGTGATAATAATTGTTTTTAATAGTAGGACTTGGTAACCCAGGTGTAAAGTATGAACATACAAGGCATAATATGGGGTTTGATTCCATTGAAAATATTAGTGTAAAGTATAATATAAGTTTAGATAAAAAAGGTTTTAAAGGATTGTATGGAAAAGGAGATATAAATGGTGAAAAAGTTATCTTACTTAAACCGTATACATATATGAATTTAAGTGGTGAAAGCGTGATTGAGGCAGCGAATTTTTACAAGATAAGCAAAGAGAATATCATTGTAATATATGATGATATAAGTCTTGATGTAGGGAAAATAAGAATAAGAACAAAGGGAAGTGCTGGAGGTCATAATGGAATAAAAAATATAGTATTACATTTAGCTTCTGATGAGTTTCCTAGGATAAAAGTAGGAGTTGGAGAACCCGTAGGAGATCTTGTGAATTATGTATTAGGAAAGTTTAGTAATGACGAAAGAGACAAAATAGAAGATGTTCTAAATATAGTAACAGAGGCGGTTGAATGTATGGTGGCTAGTAGTGTAGAAAATGCTATGAATAAATTTAACGGCTTAAAGTTATAATAATTTAAGAGGTGTTAAAATGAGACTTGATGGGCTTATGCATCCTCTGAAAAGTAGTAATAAATTTCAAGATGCTATTTATAAAGTAAGAAATGACAAATTTCCTATAGAATTGTCGGGAATTTCCGAATCTGGAAAAAGTTATTTAATAAGCGGGTTGTATGAAGAGTTAGACAACCCTTTTTTAGTGATTACAGATAGCGATTCAGAGGCTAAAAAAATATATGAAGATTTATTGTTTTATACGCAAAATGTATATTATATTCCTACAAAGGAAGTAGTGTTTTATAATATATATGCTATATCTGGAGACTTAAGGTGGGAAAGATTAAAGGTTATAAGAAAAATGATGTCTAGAGGTAAAAAAATAATAGTAACTTCTGTTGAAAATTTAGCAGCAGTTTATTTACCTGTAGATTTATATAAAGAGTATACTTTTAAACTTTCGTTAGGAGATATGATTGATTCTAAAGAAATTACAAGAAAGCTAGTTCAATGTGGATATGAACATGTTGAAAGTGTAGATGCTAAAGGGCAATTTTCTGTAAAGGGAGGAATAATAGATTTATATTCGCCTATATCAGATGTGCCTTATAGAGTTGAGCTTTTTGGAGATGAAATAGAATCTATAAGAAGTTTCAATACTGAATCTCAAAGAAGTATAGAAAAGGTAAATAAGATAGAAATATTTCCAGCAAAGGAGATAATACTTACAGATGAAGCTTTAAGTAAGGGATATGAAGCTATTAAAAGTGAGCTTGAAAGTTCTTTAAGTAGGCTCAAAGGAAGTAATGAGGAAAGCTATACTAAGCTTAAAGCTACTATGGAATATAATCTTGAGGCTTTAAAAGAAAGATCAGGCTTTGAAACTATAGATACTTTTATTCCTTACTTCTATGATAATACATCTAGTTTTTTTGATTACCTAAAAAATGCATTTATATTTGTAGATAATTATGAACGCTGCAAAGGTAAAATAGAAAGTGTATATTATGAATTTGAGCAAAATTATGAAAATTTCCTAGAAAGAGGAGATATTCTTCCTAAGCAAGGAAATATAATTGTTCCTAAAGATAATATATATGAAACTTTAAAAAATGAAAAAAGAATAAATTTAGAGTCTATAGGAAAAAGTTCTAATAATAATTCGAGTGAAGGAATCGTATTTGAGGAAATTACTCTTTTAAGTTATCAAGGACAAATGGATTTATTAATTAATGATATAAAAGCTTTAAAAGAGGAGAAGTATAGAACTGTAATATTATGTGGAACAAAATCAAAAGGTCAAAGACTTGTAGAAACACTTAGGGATAGAGGAATTGAAAGTGTATACAAAGATAGTATTCTTAATGTAGATTATGGAGAAATCGTTATATCTCCAGGAAGTCAACTTAGAGGATTTAAATATCCTGAGTTTAGATTATGTGTTATTTCTGACAAGGAAATATTCGGAACTGCTAAAAAGAAAAAAGAGAAAAGAAAAAATAAAAAAGGTGTAGGAAAAATTAAGAGCTTTACAGAACTTAAACCGGGCGATTACATTGTACATGTTAATCATGGTATAGGTGTATTTAAAGGAATAAAACAACTTGAGGTTCAAGGACATAAAAAGGATTATTTAGAATTGACATATGCAGTTGATGATAAATTATATGTTCCTGTAGAGCAACTTGATTTGGTTCAGAAATATATAGGAAGTGAAGGCAAAACACCTAAGGTAAATAAGCTTGGAAGCAGTGAATGGGTTAAGGCTAAAAATAAGGTTAGAAAGTCAATAAATGAAATAGCTGAGGAGCTTGTTAAATTATATGCAGTAAGGACAACTGTTAACGGTTTTAAGTATTCTAAGGATACAGTATGGCAGAAACAATTTGAAGAGGAATTTCCTTATAATGAAACACAAGATCAACTTATTGCTATAGAAGATATAAAGAGTGATATGGAAAGCGGAAAAGTAATGGATAGACTTATATGCGGTGATGTTGGTTATGGTAAAACAGAAGTTGCTATAAGAGCCGCATTTAAAACAGTAATGGATGGAAAACAGGTAGCTTTTCTTGTACCAACAACTATCCTTGCAGAGCAGCATTATAATAACTTTCAAAAACGTTTTAAAGACTTTCCTGTGAAGGTAGATATGATAAGTAGATTTAGAAGTCAAGCAGAGCAAAAGGTAACGCTTAAAGCTCTAAAAGAAGGAAATGTAGATATAATAATAGGTACTCATAGAATTTTAAATAAGGAGATTAACTTTAAAGATTTGGGACTTCTTATAATTGATGAGGAACAAAGATTTGGTGTTTCACATAAAGAAAAGCTTAAACAATTTAAGAAGAATGTAGATGTTTTAACATTGTCAGCAACACCGATACCAAGAACTCTCCACATGTCTCTTACAGGAGTTAGAGATATAAGTGTAATTGAAACTCCGCCAGAAGAGAGATATCCTGTACAAACTTATGTTGTTGAATATAATGATCAGCTGATAAGAGATGCAATAATGAGGGAACTTGGAAGAGGTGGTCAAGTATTCTTCGTATATAATAAAGTAGAATCTATAAAAGAAATGGCATCTAATTTAAGTAAGCTTATTCCAGAGGCTAAGGTTGCAATAGCGCATGGTCAAATGTCTGAGAGAGAACTGGAAAAAGTTATGATTGATTTTATGGAAGAAAAATACGATATATTATTATGTACAACAATAATAGAAACAGGAATTGATATTCAAAATGTAAATACTCTTATAATATATAATGCTGATAAGATGGGTCTTTCTCAGTTATATCAACTTAGGGGTAGAGTAGGAAGAACTAATAGAATGGCTTATGCTTATTTTACTTATAAGAAAGATAAAATTTTAACAGAGGTTGCTGAAAAGAGACTTAAAGCAATCAAGGAATTCACTCAATTAGGTTCTGGTTTTAAAATCGCAATGAGAGATCTTGAAATAAGGGGTGCAGGAAATATAATGGGATCTGCTCAGCATGGACATATGGCCACAATAGGTTATGATTTATATTGTAGAATGCTAGAAGAAACCATAAAAGAGATAAAGGGTGAAATGCAAAATGAACCTGTAGAAACCACAATAGATTTAAAAGTTGATGCATATATACCAAGTTCATATATTGATGATGAGACTTTAAAAATATCAATTTATAAAAAAATAGCAGCAATTGATTCATACGATGAGATGATAGATGTAAAAGAGGAACTTGAAGATAGATTCTCATCAATTCCTCAATCTGTAGAAAATCTTATGAAAATAGCTTATTTAAGAAGTGTTGGAAGGGAACTTGGAATTTTAGAGATAAAGGATAAAATAAATCAACTTGAACTTAAATTTGAGGGGAACAATAGAATTAATAAAAATATGGTGAGTGGATTGCTTAAAGATTATGGTAAATTTATACTGTTTAAAATGGGAGAGAACCCCATTATTTTATATAATTTAAAGAGTGTAAAAAGAGAATCAATATTAGAAAAATTAGAAGAATTTTTAAAATATATGAAATCTCTAGTTGAAACAAATTAAATTTATGGTAAAATTATAACTATAAGTTATAAAACAATGAAAACTTTAAATGGCTTATAAGCTTATTTGTGAAAATAATAAAAGTTAAACAAATAAGTTTACAATTAAATGTAGGCATATGGGTAATGCATTTAAATTATGGATGAAGGCTTTGGTGTACATGCATAATAAAATACAACCGAGAAACCTATAAAAAACAAATATAAGAAGCGGGGTATAAAAATGAAAAGCGCAAAACAAATGGCTACTGCACTTTTAGTGGGTATGTTTACTTTTTCTGCTGTAGGATGCAGTATGGTAGAAAAAAGACCTGATGTTGTAAATGCAAAGGTAGTTGCAACAATTTATGGAGATCAAAACATAACTAGGGGAGATATCGATAATTTATCAAAGGGTGTTGTGGCACAACTAAAAACTCAGTATGGAGATAGTTACGACAAAAATGAAGAAGCAGTTTCTGCATTAAAGAAGGAAAAGGAACAAATACTTACGAGCCTTATTGATCAAAAAATATTTTTAAAGAAGGCAAAAGACAAAAAAATAACATTGACTAAAGACGAGATGAAAACAAATGTAGATGATGTATATAATCAATATAAACAACAATATAAGACAGAAAGTGAATTTAAGAGTCAATTATCACAATATGGTTATACTGTTGCTCAGTTTAAAGAGCAGTTAAAGAATAGAGCTATTTGCGATAAGTTAATACAACAAGTAGTAAAAGATGCTAAGGTATCTGACGAGGAAGCTCAAAAATATTATGATTCTCATAAGAATTCATATACACAAAGTCCTAATACAATACATTTAGCACACATTTTAGTTAAGACAGAAAGTGAAGCAAAGAAAGCTAAAGCTAGAATTGATAAAGGAGAAGACTTTGGAGCAGTAGCAAAAGCAGTATCAACAGATGGTTCTAAAGATAAAGGTGGAGACTTAGGAGATATACAAGAAAACGACAGTAATTATGATAAGACATTTATGAAAGCAGCTTTGAAATTAAAAGATAATGAAGTTAGTAGTCCTGTACACACTCAATTTGGATGGCATGTAATAAAATGTATAAAGAGAACACAATATCCGCCTAAAGATTTTAATAGTGTTAAAGATGAAATTAAGCAAACGCTTTTAAATACTAAACAAAAAAATTTGTATCAAAAGACATTAAAGAAATGGGAAAGCGAAGCTAATATTCAGAAAAACGAAAAAAACCTTATGTAATGCAAACAAAAAGGTATAAATAAAAAATGAGGAAATTGAATTTTTCACAAGTAAAAATTAAGATGTTTTTACATTGTGAAAGAAGAAATTTCCTCATTTTTTTATTTACTTCTGTGTTCTGCAAAAATAAATGAACATATATGCATAAAATTTCAAAATAAGTTGGATACTATAAGTGTAAAAATATTTTACATAAACTTAGGAGGGAATAATATTATGAAGGCAACAGGTATTGTTAGACGTATAGATGACTTGGGGAGGGTTGTAATACCAAAGGAAATAAGAAGAACCCTTAGAATAAGAGAGGGAGATCCACTAGAAATATTTACGGACAGAGAAGGGGGCGTAATTTTAAAAAAATATTCTCCAATAAATGAATTGAGTGATTTCTCAAAAGAGTATGCAGAATCACTTAATGCATCAATTGGTCATACAGTTATAATATGTGATAGAGATGGAATAATTGCAGTAAGTGGTGGCGCTAAAAAAGAATATATTGATAAACGTATTAGTAATGAAATAGAAGGTGTAATGGATCAAAGAGGCACTTTTAATAAAGCTAAAGAGGGCAAGGGCGTTCCTGTATATGATGGAGAGGATGCAGGTGATAAGTACAAAGCACAAGTTATATGCCCTATACTTGCTGAAGGAGATGCAGTAGGAGCCGTAGTTATTTTTTCAAATGATGAAGGAGTTCAATTTGGAGATCTCGAAACTAAAATGGCAGAAACAGCTGCATCATTCCTTGGAAAACAAATGGAACAATAAAATAAATAAGTAATAATACCTTCGAATTATAAATATTAATATATTTATAGAGAATTTGGAGGTATTATTAATGAAAAAGCAAAATTTAATAAAAGGAACCTTAATATTAGGAATTACAGGTATAGCATCAAAAATATTGGGAATGTTTTTTAGATGGCCACTTATTATGCTTATAGGAGATGAAGGCATAGGATATTATCAAATGTCATATCCCCTATATATGTTTTTTATAGCAACAGCTTCGGGAATACCGGTAGCTATTTCAAAAATGGTTGCCGAGAGAAACGCAGTAAATGACAGAGAAGGAATTCTGTTAGTACTAAAAAAGGCAATTCTGCTTATGGCAATTATGGGTGGTGGCTTTACTGTATTCCTAATTATTTTCTCAAAACAGCTAGTTCACTTTTTTAATTGGAATGAAAAATCTTACTATTCATTAGTTGGCATATCTCTAGCACCAATTATAATCTCCTTGGTGAGCTCATTTAGAGGATTTTTTCAAGGCATGCAGAATATGATACCAACGGCGATATCTCAAATTATTGAACAAGTTGGAAGGGTTTTGGTAGGAGTTGGACTTGCCTATGTACTTTTGCCAAAGGGAATAGAGTATTCTGCAGGGGGAGCAGCTTTTGGAGCAGTTTTTGGAGCAGGTATTGCAGGTGTATATTTATTCATAAAATACATTAGGAGTAAAAGTGAGTTTAAAGTAGTAAAACCGGCGAAAAACTATAAAATACTAAGTGAATTATTATACATAGCAATACCGATATCTTTAGGGTCAACAGTTAGTAGCATAATGAGTCTTATAGATTCTATACTTGTGCCTCAAAATCTTATTAAGGCAGGTTTTACTTATAGTGAAGCAGCTAAATTGTATGGTCAGCTTACAGGAAAAGCGTTTGTACTTATTAATGTACCACTTACTTTATCAATTGCACTTTGCACTTCTTTAATGCCAGTTATATCGGAAGCATTTGTGCTTAAAAGAAAAGATGAATTAAAGAGTAAAATAGAGTCGGCACTGAAAATGTCAATGATAATTGCAATACCATCATTTGTAGGATTATTTTTCATGTCTAATCAGGTTATGACTATTATATTTCCAGGGCATTCAAGTGGTTCGGATATATTAAAATATTTAAGCATCAGCATACCGTTTATTGTACTTTCTCAAGTAACAACATCTGTTCTGCAAGGCGTAAAAAAATATGCAATACCAGTTATAAATTTATTTTTAGCTTGTGTTGTTAAGGTTGTTATTAATAATTATTTAGTTCCTATTGGATTTCTAAATGTATACGGAGCAATTATAGGTACTGTTAGTGGATATATGGTTTCGTGTGTATTAAATATAATTGCAGTTAAAATAGTTTGTAATTTTAAAATAAAATGGTATGATATAATAATGAAACCAGCATATGCATCTGTTTTAATGATTATAGGTGTTATGTTTTTGTATATGAATATTTATACTAAGACAATGAATATGATATTAAGTTTTGGAGTATCTGTTCTATTGGGAATAATAGTGTATTTTATATTTATCTTTTTATTTGGAGTATTTGATTATAGTAGAGTCAAATCTAGGTTTAAGGGTTTCAGATGAAAGGAGAGGAATTTGTATTGATTAAAGTAGTGGGTCTTGGACCAGGTTCTAAAAATGCATTGACACTTGGAACACTTGATGCAATTAAAAATTCTCATAACATTTTTTTTAGAACTAAAAAACATCCAGTTGTTGATTATTTTGATGAAATGGGTATAAAATATATTACCTATGATGATAAATATGACACAGGAGAAAGCTTTGATGAAGTATATAATTTTATAGCACATGATTTGGTGGATAAAGCAAAACAGCTTAATGATATAGTATATGCTGTACCAGGACATCCGCTTGTTGCTGAAAGATCCGTTCAGATATTGATTGAACTCTGCAAAAAAGAAAGTGTAGAAATTGATATAATTCCGGCAGTAAGCTTCATAGATGCATTAATGGAAGGGCTTAAAATTGATCCTATAAAAGGACTTAAAATAGTAGATGCTTTTGATATTAAAAATCAAATTTTGGATAAGAGACTTGGAATTGTTATAACTCAAGTATATAATAGTTTTATAGCATCTGATGTAAAACTGGCACTTTTAGAATATTACAAGGATGATACAGAAATTTATTTTGTAAGAGCAGCGGGAATTGAGGGTCAGGAAAGTATAAGGAAAATTCCACTTTACGAGATGGATAGACAAAGTGATATAGATTATTTAACGTCTATCTATGTTCCGGAAGATATTAATAATAATAAGGATTTTCATGACCTTTTAAGTATAATAGAGATGCTTAGAGGTGAAAAGGGATGCCCTTGGGATAGAGAGCAAACTCATAGCACAATTAAAAGATCTCTTATAGAGGAATGTTATGAAGCTGTTGAAGCAATTGAAAAAAATGATGATGATATGATGGTAGAAGAACTTGGAGATGTACTTTTACAAGTGGTTTTCCACGCCCAAATAGGTAAGGAAGAAGGATACTTTAATATTAATGATATTGTTTCAGGAATTTGTAACAAAATGATAGACAGACATCCGCATGTTTTTAAAAGTGAAGAAATAAAAGATTCTAGTGCAGTTTTAGAAAAATGGGATGAAATAAAAAGAAGAGAACAACACTTAAAATCATATACCGAAGAAATGAAACATATACCAAAAATTTTGCCAGCATTAATAAGAGCTGAAAAAGTTCAAAAAAAGGCTGCAAAGATAGGTTTTGATTTTAAAAATGTTGAAGAGGCATTTGGTAAAGTGTTAGAGGAAATTAGCGAAGTAAAAGATGTATATAAAGGAATAAAAAGGGATAGAATAACAGAAGAAGTTGGAGATTTAATTTTTTCTGTAGTAAATATTGCTAGACTCCTTGACATTGATGGTGAGTTTGCATTAAATTATACTATAGACAAATTCATTAAACGTTTTTATTACATAGAGACTTCGGCTAAGGATAAGAATATTGAAATTGAAAATATGTCTTTTGACGAAATGAACGCTTTATGGGATGAAGCTAAACTAAAATTCAATAAAAATGTCCTTTAAAAGAAGGATTTTTATATTATATGCAGAATATGCTTATATGGTTATAGCATACTCTTAAAATTTAAGGAGGTAACAAAAGTGAATAAGGCTGAATTAATCACTAGTATATCAGAAAAAAGTAAATTAACAAAAAAAGATGCAGAAGTTGCATTAAAGGCATTTATAGAAAGTGTTGAAGAAACTTTAGAGAAACATGAAAAAGTTCAATTAGTAGGTTTCGGTACTTTTGAAACAAGAGAAAGAGCAGAAAGAAAAGGAAGAAATCCTAGATCTAAAGAAGAGATAGTAATACCAGCTTCTACTGTTCCAGTTTTCAAAGCAGGAAAAGAATTTAAGGAAAGAGTTAATAAGTAATTATTTTAAAATTAAAAATCCCGGTGATTCACCGGGATTTTTAAGATTATATTGAAGTTTTGTTATAATTTTAATCGGAGGATTAATATGAGATTGGATAAATACCTAAAGGTTTCGAGAATAATAAAGAGAAGAACTGTTGCTAAAGAGGCTTGTGAAAGTGGAAGAGTATCTATAAATGGTAAAGTTGCAAAGCCAGGTACTAATATCGAAGAAGACGATATCATTGAAATAAAATATGCTAGTAAGGTTTTTAAGGCTAAAATAGTTAATGTTACAAATCATGCACTTAAAGAAGATGCAAAAAAAATGTATGAAGTAATAAGTGGAGAAGAAATTTAAAGTTATAAAATAATTCTATTTCACATATATATTAGAAAGTGGAATAGGAGGTAATTTTATGGAAGTTAAAAAGGAATTAAACGCTCAAAGCGGTAAAAAAAGTTTAATGACTATAGAAAATAGAAAAAGACTTTTACTTACAGGGGTAAGTGAAGTTGTTAATTTTAATGATGAACAAATAGTACTAAATACTAACTTAGGGGCGCTTGTAATAAAAGGCAGAGAGCTTAAAATGAATAAATTAGATGTTCAAAATGGTGATGTAGCTATAACTGGAACTATAAATGCTTGTGTTTACAGTGGTGGTGAGGCTTCGAACAAAAAAGATAGTATAATATCTAGATTGTTTAAATAAGGGATAAGTATGATTTTATCTATTTATGAACAATTAATATTTTTTGTATCTAATTTTATTGCTGGAGTTATAGCAGCTGCACTATTTGATTTATATAGAGTTTTACTTGGGTTTGAACATCCTAATAAAATTATTATGTTTTTAGAAGATATATTATTTCTTATTTTAGATGCTATATTAGTTTTTATATTTTTATTATACACAAATGAAGCATACATAAATGCTTATGTATATATGTTCATAATATTTGGATTATGTTTTTATATTAAATTTATAAGTCCTATGTTTGTAAATGTTGCAAGGAAATTTACTTACTATTTGCTTAAATATGTTAGAATATTATTTAAATTTATTATATATGTCTTCGAGTGTTTGTTTTTAAACAAAAAATAAGCATAAATGTCTTGAACAAAAGACAAAAAGCTTTTAAAATATAGATGTAGGTGTTTTTGATAAAATTTATAACCTTAAAGGGGAATTGAGCGTAAAAATGAAAATGGGTTCGAAAATCAAATATATAGTTTTTTTTATAGTATTGATTAATATGGGCTATATTTTTGTTAAACAGCAAATAACCATAAATAGGATAAATAAAAACATTTCAGAAAGTCAGAAGAACATTGATAGTCTAAAAAAAGAGAATCAAAAATTACAGGATGAAATCAAATTATCTAAGACTGATAGTTATACTGAAAAGCTTGCAAGAGAAAAGTTAGGTCTTATAAAACAAGGCGAAATACCTGTAATAGATAACAAGAAGTAAAATTTAATAATACACAATAAATATCAAGGAGGAGTCTTTTTATATGACCTTAAAGGCAGGAAGTATCTTAACGGGTACTATTGTTAATATTACTAATTTTGGTGCATTTGTGGAGGTTGATGGAAAAACAGGGTTAGTTCATATATCGGAGGTGGCTGATTCATTCGTTAAAGATATACATGATCACCTAAAAGAAAAAGATAAAGTTAAAGTTAAAGTCCTTTCAGTAGATGATAATGGAAAAATAAGTTTATCAATAAAGCAAGCTATAGAGCATAAAAAATCAGCTAAGCCTATTGAAATTGACTGGGAAAAGAAAACCACTCAAAATACTACAGTTAATTTTGAAGATAAACTAACAAGATTTTTAAAAGATAGTGAAGAAAAATTTCAAGATTTAAAGAGACATCAAGATTCAAGAACAAGAGGCTACAAAAAAAATACAAATCATAATTAAAAATGAGTTTAAACACGGAGTTTATTCCGTGTTTTATTTTTCTGTTGAAAAAATTGTAGAGGATAAGTAATAAAAGTTTAATTCTTCGAAAGCTTATAAAATAGGCTTGAAGTCCACTGTATAAAGAACTTATCATTGGATAAAATATAAAGTTAAATAAAAAAATAAAATTTTATTTAATAATTTAAAAAAAATGTTTGACAATAATAATATGATGATATATAATAGATATTGTCGCTGATGAGTGGCATGCCGAAGTGGCGGAACTGGCAGACGCACAGGACTTAAAATCCTGCGATGCTAATCACATCGTACCGGTTCGATTCCGGTCTTCGGCACCAATTAAATATCGCGGGGTGGAGCAGCTGGCAGCTCGTCGGGCTCATAACCCGAAGGTCATAGGTTCAAGTCCTATCCCCGCAACCATTAAAGTATGAAATGCCGAAGTGGCGGAACTGGCAGACGCACAGGACTTAAAATCCTGCGATGCTAATCACATCGTACCGGTTCGATTCCGGTCTTCGGCACCAATTAAATATCGCGGGGTGGAGCAGTTGGTAGCTCGTCGGGCTCATAACCCGAAGGTCATAGGTTCAAGTCCTGTCCCCGCAACCATTTAAATATCAAATGAGGAACTGGCGAATGTATGGAATTTAAAATCTTGCTGTGCTAATCCTATTGTATTGATTTGGTTTACATTTTAGTTACAAATTAAATATCGCGGGGTGGAGCAGCTGGCAGCTCGTCGGGCTCATAACCCGAAGGTCATAGGTTCAAATCCTGTCCCCGCAACCATAATATGGCGGAATAGCTCAGCTGGCTAGAGCATTCGGTTCATACCCGAAGTGTCGTAGGTTCAAGTCCTATTTCCGCTACCAAACAAAAGCTTTCACATTTATTGTGAAAGCTTTTTTATTTACCTAAAAGCATAATAAATTTTATATATTATTGTAGGGATAAATGTCTTAAAAAAAATAAAATAAGAACCCAATAATTGACAAACATTTCTAAATACATTTGTTATAATAGGAGACAAACTGATATGGAAAATATTTACATATTATTGTAAATAGTATGTTTTTATAGATTGGGGATGTTATTATGCTATATAATAGTGAAGTTTTCACATATGAAAGAGCATCTAAATCACAAAAAAGTACCAAAGTAGAAAACATAAAAAAATCTCTTGCAATAAAGCTAATAATTTACTTGATAGCCTCATTTGCTATAAGTAGGGTTATAATGATAAATTCAATGGTTCCATTTGGACTAGCTTTTTTGGGGTGTATTTTGATTGGTAAAAAAGATGATAAGGCTTCCTTTGCGGCATCTATTGGAAGTTTAGTTGGATATATATCGCTCAGTGGTGAAATAAAAGATGCGCCTATGTATGAAGTTGCTATAATCATTATTACATTATTAATGATTGTTATGAAGGAAAAGGAAGATATAAAAAAATCAATAGCAATATTGATACTGTTATTTTTTGAATTTATTATGTTTAAAATGTTTGTTCAAAACATATCTATACAATCAGCTGTTATTTTTACTTGTGTGGAAATAGCATCAATATCTTCAGTATATTATATTCTTAGATATGCTATTATATGTGTTGATAATATGAAAACTAAGCACCTTTTTACTAATGAAGAAATAATAAGTATGTCTATAGTAATTGCTTTAATTATTTCTGGAACAAGGAACCTTAATATTTTCAATGTATCTATTACGAATGTATTAGCTATGATATTTGTTGTTATGATTTCTTATATAGAAGGTAGTTCTATAGGAGCAGCTGGTGGAATAGCTATGGGAACTATAATAGGCATGAGCAGCAGTAATTTAATGATTTATATAGGTATATTTGGTGTTATTGGATTCATAGTAGGGGTTTTTAAAGATTTCGGAAAATGGATTTGTGCAGGAGTATATCTTGCTATATTTTTGATAATAATTATTTATTGTAAGAATCATGTTGATTTTAATATCATTGAAGCAGGTATAACCTGTTTTGTTTTTGCAGCTTTACCAAATAAGTTATATAAAAAAATGGAAGGTGAATTTAATTGGGATAGGAAGCAAAGTTATATTACCAATGGATATATTGAAAAAATGAAGTGTATTTTTATAAGAGAACTTAAAAACTTTTCGGGTGTTTTATTTACAATGTCAGGTACTTTAAATAATCTTGCTGATAATGATAGGCTTCTAATGAAAAATAAAAGTTGCAGATTAGTTGAAAATTTAGCCGATAGAGTATGCAGCAAGTGCAATATGAACTCTATATGCTGGAAGAGGGAGATATATTACACATATGCTGCTTTTGAGGAACTTATACAGAATTTTCAGGAAGGTATAAATAAAGTGCCTGATGAGATAGAAAGAAAGTGCGTTAAAAGAAAAGAACTTATAAAACATACAGATGCCATAATAAATGACTACGTAATGAACGAAATGTGGAGGATGCAGGTATGCAGCGGAAGAGAATTTATGGCTTCTCAAGTAAAGAATATAGGAACATCGGTAGAAGGTATAATAAGTGAATTTAGTAACGAATTGAAGTTTAACTTGGAAGTAGAAGAAAAAATAATAAGATTACTTAATAAAGTCGGTATACCATACAAGGATATAATGTGTGTAAATGATAAAAAAAACAGAAATATAGTAAAGTTTACGATGGAAGCTTGTGGAGGAAGGCAAATATGTGTTAAGCATATACTTCCTATAGTGAATGAAGCTGTAGGAACACTTATGTGTGTTGGTGATGATGGATGTAGTATTTCACCAGATACTAATTTGTGTACAGTGACCTTTGAAGAAACACCTAAATATTATATATCTTCAAATGTAGTAAGAAAGAGTAAAGAGGGCGAAGATATAAATGGGGATAGCTATAGTTTTGGAAAGGGCAAGGATGGGAATTACAATATAATAATAAGTGATGGTATGGGACATGGAGCACAAGCAGAAAGAGAAAGTAAAGCTGTTATAGATTTGATTGAAAAATTTAATGATTCGAATTTAAATAGAACGATGGCTATAAACACGGTTAATTCTATAATGACACTTAAATTTGAAGAGGATGAGAAATTTTCTACAGTTGATTTCTGCAGCATTGATTTGTATTCTGGTGAGGCGGAATTTATAAAGGTCGGAGGAGTTACAAGCTTTATAAAAAAGAAAGATAAAGTAGAAATTGTAGATTCAAAAACCCTTCCTATTGGAGTACTTGATAAGGTTGATATGGAGATTAATAATAAGAAGGTACAAAATGGCGATATGATAGTAATGATAAGTGATGGGATAGTTAATTATGATAATGAAAATGCAGGAAAAGTGAATTGGGTAGTAGATTTTCTTAAAAAGAATAACAGTAGTAAACCAAAAGAATTAGGGGAAGCTATACTGAAAAAGGCCATAGAACTTTCAGGTGGTAAGGCTAAGGATGATATAACCATAATAGTATCTAAAGTATATAGTTTATATTAATTTTCAAATTAAGGTAAAGTATTTATAAAAATATGATATAATTATAAAGCGTAAATATATTATGGGAGTGTTTTTTTTGATAAATGGAGTCATCAATACCATAGAAAAGAACTCAATGATTAAAGAAAATGACAGAATTGTAGTAGCTGTTTCAGGTGGACCGGATTCAATTTGTTTGTTACATTTGCTATTTAAGCTTAAGGATAAATTCAGTCTATCTATTTGTGTTGCCCATGTAAATCATTGTATTCGTGGAGAAGCTGCAGATAAAGATGAAGAGTATGTTAAAAAGTTTTGCAAAAAGTTGAACATACAATTTTATGTGAAAAAAGTAGATGTAAATAAGATTGCAAAAGAAAAAAAACTATCTTCGGAAATGGCAGGAAGAGAAATTAGATATGAATTTTTTGAAGAAGTTAAAAGGAAATTTGGTGCAAATAAAATAGCTATTGCACATAATGCAAACGATCAGGCTGAAACTATAATGATGAGAATAATAAGGGGAACAGGGACAGAAGGAATTAAAGGAATTAGACCAGTTAGAGACGGATATTATATAAGACCTCTTATTGAAACAAAGAGATTGGATATAGAAAAGTACTGTGAAGATGAAAAGTTAATGCCTAGAATTGATGCTACTAACTTAGAGAGGGATTACAATAGAAATAAAATAAGGCTGGATTTAATACCATATATAATAGATAATTTTAATGAAGATATAGTAGGTTCATTAAATAGACTGGCAGAACTTGTAACTATAGATAATGATTATTTAGAAAAAGTTGCAAAATCAGAGTATAAGTTGTATTGTAATGAATGTGAGAAACAGGTTATAATAAGTAAGAAAGCATTTTTTAGTGATGCAGCAATATTATCTAGAGTAATAAGAAAAGCTATTCTTTATTTAGTTAGTAGTAAATACAATTTTGAAAAGAAGCATATTGATAGTATTATAAAATGTCAAAAAAGTGCCACTGGCAAGCAAATAAATTTGCCAAGTAGCATGATAGTTTATAATAATTATGGTGATATTTATCTTAAACTAAAAAAGGAAGAAAAATGTATAAGTAATAAGGAATATATTCTTAATATAAATGAAACTAATGCTATACATGAAGAAAAACTAATAATAGGGATAAAATTAATACATAATTCAAATGATATAAATTTAAAGCAAAGTGACAACATAAAATATTTTGATGCAGATAAAGCAGGAAAAAATATAACTGTTAGATATAGAGTTGATGGCGATAAATTTATGCCTTTGGGAATGAAAAATAATAAAAAACTAAAGGATATATTTATAAATTTAAAAATACCTAGAGAAGAAAGAAAAAAAATTCCTCTTATATGTTTTGGTGGTGAAATAGCGTGGATAACAAAGTTTAAAATAAGTGAAAAATTTAAAATAGATAATAACACTAAAAAAATATTAGAAATAAAAATTGAAAGAGAGGAATAATAATGAGAGAAGACATTAAAGAAATATTGCTTGATGAAGAAAAAATAAACGATAAGGTGAAGGAACTTGGAAAGAAGATAAGTGAGGATTACAAAGGAAAGGATCTTATACTTATTGGTATTTTAAAGGGTTCTGTTGTTTTTATGGGCAATCTTGTAAAATATATTGATATTCCTTGTGCTATGGATTTTATGTCAGTTTCAAGCTATGGTAATGCTACTTCCACATCAGGAATAGTAAAGGTTCTTAAAGATTTAGATTCAGATGTTGAAGGAAAAGATATTTTAATAGTTGAAGATATAATAGATTCTGGAGTAACTCTTAAATATCTTATGGGACACATGAAAGGTAAAAAGCCAAATAGCATAGAAATTATAACGCTTCTTAATAAACCAGAAAGAAGAAGAGTTGAAATAGATGTTAAATATACAGGCTTCATAGTTCCAGATTATTTCTTAGTTGGTTATGGTCTTGATTATGCAGAGAAATACAGAAATCTTCCGTATATTGGAATACTAAAAGATGAGATATATGAATAATTAATAGAATATTATGTTGTAAACAGTTTTTTGTTGTGATACAATCTTTAAATAACACAAGTATATACATAGAGAGGGGGGCCTAGATTGAAAAAAATTTCTAGTGCTACGGTCTGGATTGTAGTGTTCGTAGTAGTAGTTTTCACTATTTTAATGTTAGTTCAAGGTGGTAAAGCTACTAATACTGTAAGCTTTGATCAATTTCAAAAGCAGTATGTTCAAAATAATGTAAAAAGTTTTGAAATGAAAGACGATAAAATGACAGTTGATGGTAAGTATAAAGATGGTTCATCTTTTGAAACCATTGTACCTTTAGAGAGACTTAATCAATTTCTTGCGGATCACCCTAGTAATGGTGATATAGGTGAATCTTATGCAGCACCAGCTAATATACCAGTTTGGATAAGTTGGATGCCAACTATAATAATGATTTTAGCTATGGTTGTGATATTAGTATTGTTCATGCAACAAACACAAGGTGGTGCAGGAAAAGGCGTTATGGGCTTTGGAAAAAGCAGAGCAAAGATGTCTTCACCTGATGATTTGAAGCAAAAAGTTACGTTTAATGACGTTGCTGGAGCTGATGAAGAAAAAGGTGAATTAGAAGAAATTGTTGACTTCTTAAAGCAACCTAAAAGATATATTGAAATGGGAGCTAGAATACCAAAGGGAGTTCTTCTCGTTGGACCTCCAGGAACAGGTAAGACTCTTTTGGCTAAAGCTGTTTCAGGTGAAGCGGGTGTTCCATTTTTTAGTATATCAGGTTCTGATTTTGTTGAAATGTTTGTTGGTGTAGGAGCATCTAGGGTAAGAGACTTGTTTGAGCAAGCTAAAAAGAATTCCCCATGTATAATCTTCATAGATGAAATAGATGCTGTTGGAAGACAAAGAGGAGCAGGATTAGGTGGAGGACATGATGAAAGAGAACAAACTCTTAATCAACTCCTTGTTGAAATGGATGGTTTTGGTGTAAATGAGGGTATAATAATACTCGCAGCTACAAATAGACCAGACATATTAGATCATGCGCTTTTAAGACCAGGTAGATTTGATAGACAAATTTTAGTTGGTGCTCCAGATGTTAAGGGAAGAGAAGAAATTCTTAAAGTTCATTCTAAAAATAAACATTTGGATGATTCTATACATCTTGATGTTTTAGCAAAGAGAACGCCTGGTTTTACTGGTGCTGATCTTGAGAATTTAATGAATGAAGCTGCTCTTTTAGCTGTAAGAAACCAAAAGAGTATGATAGGAATGGAAGAACTTGAAGAAGCAACTACAAGAGTTATTGCAGGACCAGAAAAGAAGAGTAGAGTAATAAGTGAAGAAGATAGAAAAATCACAGCTTATCATGAAGCCGGTCATGCGGTATTAATGGAACTTTTACCTAATTCTGATCCAGTTCATCAAATTAGTATAGTTCCTAGAGGTATGGCAGGCGGATATACAATGCATCTACCTGAAAAAGATAGTTCATATATGTCTAAGAATAAGCTTAAGGATGAAATGGTTGGACTTCTTGGAGGAAGAATAGCTGAAAAATTGGTTATTGGAGATATTAGTACAGGTGCTAAAAACGATATAGATAGAGCTACCAGCATAGCTAGAAAAATGGTTATGGAATATGGAATGAGTGATAAGATAGGAACTATAACGTTTGGAAAAGAACAAGATGAAGTGTTCTTGGGAAGGGATCTTGGAACTAGTAGAAACTTCAGTGAAGAAATTGCAGCTAAAATTGATAGTGAAGTTAAAGGCTTAATTGATGAAGCTTATGTAAAAGCGGAAAACATGCTAACAGATAATATGTCAAAACTTCACGCTGTAGCTCAAGCTTTACTTGAAAAAGAGAAATTAGAGGCAGATGAATTTAAAGAAGTATTTCAAAATGCTTAATATGTTAAAATAGCGATAATTAATAAAGATAGGTAACAGGATTATTTATATAAGTAAACTTGTTACCTATTCTATTAACTTGTCGCTATTTTTTTGACTATATTATGGTATAATAGTAAAGGCTAATGATAGGGAGTTAGTTAATAGAACTTATTTATTCCCTATTGTATTTATATTAATTTTATTACATATAAAAAGGGGTGCATTTAATTCATGAAAACTGATATTGAAATAGCTCAAGAAGCTAAAATGGAGCGTATATCTAAAATAGCAGAAGGAATTGGTTTAGGGGAAGATGATATTGATTTATATGGAAAGTATAAATGCAAAATATCTTTGGATGTTCTGAAAAAAAACCAAGATAAAAAAGATGGGAAATTAGTATTAGTAACAGCTATAAATCCAACGCCTGCAGGTGAAGGTAAATCAACAGTTACGGTGGGGCTTGGGGAAGCCCTATGCAAGATGGATAAAAATACAGTAATAGCCCTTAGAGAGCCTTCTCTTGGACCTGTTTTTGGAATCAAGGGAGGAGCTGCAGGAGGCGGTTATGCACAAGTAGTTCCAATGGAAGATATAAATTTGCATTTTACAGGAGATATGCATGCAATAACTTCGGCTAATAATTTACTATGTGCAGCTATAGACAATCATATTCATCAAGGAAATAATCTTAGAATAGATCAAAGAAGAATAGTATTCAAAAGAGTTATGGATATGAATGATAGAGCTCTTAGAAATATAGTAGTTGGACTTGGCGGAAAAGTAAATGGATTTCCAAGGGAAGATGGATTTATGATAACAGTTGCATCTGAAATAATGGCTATACTTTGCCTTGCAAATAGTCTTATGGATTTAAAAGAAAGAATGGGGAAAATTTTAGTTGCATATGATTTGGATGGTAATCCTGTATATTGTAAAGATCTGAACGTTCAAGGTGCGATGGCTATGCTTATGAAGGATGCAATGAAACCTAATTTAGTTCAAACACTTGAAAATACACCAGCAATAATTCATGGTGGACCGTTTGCCAATATAGCACATGGTTGTAATAGTATTTTAGCTACAAAGATGGCATTAAAGCTTGGCGATTATGTAATTACAGAGGCAGGTTTTGGAGCAGACCTTGGAGCTGAGAAATTTTTAGACATAAAATGCAGATATGGTGGTTTGAATCCAGATTGTGTAGTGCTAGTTGCAACAATAAGAGCACTTAAACATCACGGTGGTGCAGCTAAAGAAGATTTGAATAAACCTGATGCAAAAGTTCTTGAAAAAGGTTTATCGAATCTAGGAAAGCAAATTGAAAACATAAAAAAATATGGTGTTCCTGTAGTTGTCGCAATAAATAAGTTTATAACAGACAGCGATGAAGAAATAAAGTGTATTGAAGAATACTGTGCTAAAGAAGGCGTCAAGGTATCTCTTACGGAAGTTTGGGAAAAAGGTGGAGAAGGTGGAATAGATCTTGCTAAAAAAGTTCTTGATACCTTAGAAAATGAAAAGAGTAACTTTAAATATTTATATGATGAAAAGCTAAGTATAAAAGAAAAAATGGATATAATAGCAAAAGAGATATATGGAGCTAACGGAGTACAATATACGCCTCAAGCAAATAAGCAAATAAAGGAAATTGAAAAGTTTAATTTAGATAAACTTCCTATATGTGTTGCTAAAACACAATATTCATTATCAGACAATCCAGCTCTTTTAGGAAGACCATCTGATTTTACTATAAATGTTAAAGAGGTTAGAGTATCAAATGGTGCTGGTTTTGTAGTAGTTCAAACAGGAAATATTATGACTATGCCAGGACTTCCAAAAGTTCCAGCAGCAAACAAAATGGATATATTTGAAGATGGGTCTATAGTAGGTTTATTTTAAAATTTACTTGACCATGCATTTTGAAATTGATAAAATAACTGTGTTGAATTTTCAATATAGGTGCTTTGATATAATAGAGTAGCTTTAATGCTGCTCTTATTTTTAAGGGGTGTATTAAAAGTGATTTTAGTTTTAGATGTTGGCAATACTAATATAGTGTTAGGAATCTACAATGACAAAAAACTCACAGCAGAATGGAGATTATCAACTGATATATTAAGATCAGCAGATGAATATGGAGTTCAAGTGATGAATTTGTTCTATCATGAAAACCTCAGTCCTAATTTGGTAGAAGGAGTAATAATATCATCAGTTGTGCCTAATATAATGTATTCTTTAGAACATATGATAAGAAAATATTTTAAAATTACTCCAATTGTTGTTGGCCCTGGTATAAAAACAGGAATTAATATAAAATATGATAATCCTAAGGAAGTTGGAGCTGATAGAATTGTAAATGCTGTAGCAGCACATGAAATATACAAGAGGGCTCTTATTATAATAGATTTTGGAACAGCCACTACATTTTGTGCAGTTAGAGAAAATGGGGATTATCTTGGTGGAGCAATATGCCCTGGAATCAAAGTTTCTTCAGAAGCTCTTTTTGAAAAGGCAGCTAAACTTCCAAGAGTTGAACTTATAAAACCTGAGCATGCGATTTGTAAAAATACTATTTCAAGTATACAATCAGGAATTGTATATGGATATATAGGTCAAGTAAGATACATAGTTGAAAGAATGAAGACTGAACTTCAAGAAGAAGGAGAAAAAGAACCTCTTGTTATTGCAACAGGTGGTCTTGCTAAACTTATAAGCGAAGAAGCTGAAAATGTTGATGTAATAAACCCATTCTTAACTTTAGAAGGGCTTAGAATAATATATGAAAAAAATAGAGTTAAGGTGATCTAATGAAAGTAGCTAATCTTAATTTAGAAGGAAATGTATTTTTAGCACCTATGGCAGGAGTAACAGATATAATATTTAGAAAGATATGTAGGAAAATGGGTGCGGACCTTTGCTTTACAGAGATGGTTAGTGCAAAAGCATTGTATTATGGTAGTGAAAATACAGAAGAACTTATGAAAGTTTCAGATGAAGAAAAATATGCTGCGGTTCAGATGTTTGGAAGTGAACCGGATATAATGGCAAAGGCTTGTGAAAAATTCAATGTAGATGATAAAATTTCTATAATAGATATAAATATGGGGTGTCCAGCACCTAAAATAGTGAAAAACGGTGAAGGATCTGCACTTATGAAAGAGCCTAAACTGGCATATGAAATAGTAAGGGCTGTAAAAAAAGTAGCTAATAAGCCTGTAACTGTAAAATTCAGAAAAGGCTTTGATGAGGATAATATTAATGCTGTTGAGTTTGCAAAAGTAATTGAATCAGCTGGAGCTGATATGATAACTGTTCATGGAAGAACAAGGGCTCAAATGTACGAGGGAAAAGCTGACTTAGACATAATAAAAGCAGTGAAGGAAGCAGTAAGTATCCCTGTAATAGGTAATGGAGATATAATATCAGGAGAATCTGCAATTAGAATGTTAGAGTACACTAATTGTGATGGATTAATGATTGCTAGAGGCGCTATGGGAAATCCATGGATATTTAGAGAAGTAAAGAGTGCTTTGAACTCAAAAGAAATCATAAAACCTACCCCCATAGAAAAAATAAATATGTGTATATTGCATTATAAGGAAGCGGTTAAATATTATGGTGAAAATAAGGCAGTACGCGAAATGAGAAAAAATATAGCCTGGTATATAAAATCACTAAAAAATTGTACAGATGTAAAATGCATGGTTAATTCAGAGGAAAGTAGCAGTAAAGTTATTAGTATTCTTGAAGATTATAGAAAAAATTTTGATTAAAAACTGTAATTAAAATTACATAAGGGAATAAACATATATAAAACAATATATATTGACAACGTAAAAATGCTGTTTTATAATTACTTCAATATATATTGTTACAATAATCTGGGGTATGATTCAATTTTTTGTAGAGGGGAGAAAAACAATGAGTCAAGGAAAAAAATATGTTATTACTTATAAAGGTGTAAAAAAATTAGAGGAAGAATTGGAATATTTAAAAACAACAAAGAGAAGGGAAATAACTGAAAAAATTAAAGTTGCTCTTTCTTTTGGTGATTTAAGTGAGAATTCCGAATATGATGAAGCTAAAAATGATCAAGCGTTTGTAGAAGGAAGAATAGCGCAAATAGAAAATATGTTAAAAAACGCTAATGTTATAGATGAAAGTGATCTTAAGGGCGACATTGTAAGTGTTGGTTCAAAGGTTACAGTAAAGGACTATCAATTTGATGAGGATATAGAGTTTTTTATTGTTGGTTCTGCAGAAGCGGATCCTATAGAAAATAAAATATCAAATGAATCGCCTGTTGGCAGTGCTCTTATTGGAAAAAAGGTAGGAGACGAGATAGAGGTTAGTGTGCCTGATGGTGTTGATAAATATAAAATATTAGCGATTAAGTAAATAGAGGTGGGATAAAGTAATGTCAAATGAAGAAAAGCAATTGACAAAGGAAGAAATAAAGGCAAGGAAGCTTCAAGCTAAAGAAGAAGCAAAGATGAATGATCTTTTAAGAGAAAGAAGACAAAAGCTTTCAGATGCTCAAGAGAGAGGAAAAGATCCTTTTGATGTTTATAAAATTGAAAGAACACATACATCTAAACAAATAGTTGATAACTATGATGAGTTAGAAGATAAAAGTGTAACTGTAGCAGGAAGGCTTATGTCCAAAAGAGTTCATGGAAAAGCAGGATTCTCTGATATATTTGATAGATATGGAAAAGTACAGCTTTATTTAAAAATAGATGATGTTGGAGAAGAAAAATTAAAAGAGTTTAAAACTTTTGATATAGGAGACTTTGTTGTAATAACTGGAAAAGTTTTCAAGACCAAGACAGGAGAAATTACTTTACATGTAACTGAACTTGAGCTTATTGCAAAATCTTTAAAGCCACTTCCAGAAAAATTCCACGGTCTTAAGGATCCAGATTTAAAGTATAGACAAAGATATGTAGATTTAATAATAAATCAAGATGTAAGAGAAACATTTATGAAAAGAACAGCAATTATAAAAGCTGTAAGAGAGTTCTTAGACAATAAAGATTATTTAGAAGTAGAGACTCCTGTGTTATCAACTATTGCTAGTGGTGCGTCTGCTAGGCCGTTTTCAACACATCATAATGCTCTTGACTTAGATATGCATCTAAGAATAGCTACAGAGCTTTATTTAAAAAGATTAATAGTAGGTGGATTCGAGAAGGTTTACGAAATAGGTAAAGACTTTAGAAATGAAGGAATAGACGTAAGGCATAATCCGGAGTTTACAATGATTGAATTATATGAAGCATATGCTGATTATAATGATATGATGGAAGTTACAGAAAATATGGTTGCATATGCATGTCAAAAAGTAAATGGAACTACAAAAATAACTTATGAAGGAACGGAAATAGATTTAACACCTCCATGGAGAAGAGTAACTATGGTGGATATAGTTAAAGAACATTCTGGAATAGATTTTTCTACAGTAAAGACTGATGAGGAAGCAAGGGAAATTGCTAAAGAAAAGAAATTAGAGTTAAAGAAGGAATTAAAAGATTGTACAAAAGGAGATATTCTAAACGCATTATTTGAAGAATATGGTGAAAAGAAACTTATACAGCCTACTTTTGTATGTGATTATCCTGTAGAAATTTCGCCTCTTACAAAGAAAAAGAGAGGGAATCCAGAGTACACTGAAAGATTTGAAGGATTTATATATGGTAGAGAAATATGTAATGCATATTCTGAGCTTAATGATCCTATAGTACAAAAGGATAGATTTATGCAACAGCTTAAAGAAAGAGAATTAGGCGACGATGAAGCATATCAGATGGATGATGACTTCATAAATGCACTTGAAATAGGTATGCCTCCTACAGGGGGAATGGGAATGGGTATAGATAGATTAGTAATGTTCCTTACAGATTCACCATCTATAAGAGATGTAATATTATTCCCAACGATGAAACCTACACCAAATAATTAGTAAAAAATACGCCAAGGCTTAAACTTGGCGTATTTTTTATGTTAATATTTAGGATTGCACACAAAAATATAAAATTTATGAAAAAAAGTTTTTGAAAAGTATTGACTTTATATATCAATGTGATATAATAATATTCGTAGTTGAAACACAGGACATTCCGCGATAGCTCAACGGTGGAGCACTCGGCTGTTAACCGATAGGTTGAAGGTTCGAATCCTTTTCGCGGAGCCATTTTATTTTTTGATAATATAATATTTGTACAATGACAAAGATAAAAATTGTATTTTCTTTGAAGAGAGACTGTGGTTGGTGAAAACAGTTAAGAGAATTCAGTAGAGGAGTCTTTCGAGTATATTAAAAGAAAAGCAGGGCTATTGCCAATAAGGGTGGAACCGCGGAAGTAATTTCGTCCCTTTTAGGTAATAGTCTTTTTTTATATTCAAAAATATATTTTAGGAGGTAAGAAAGATGAAAAATGAAAAGACTATGGATAAAATAGTTTCATTAGCTAAAAATAGAGGATTTGTTTTTGCTGGATCTGAAATATACGGTGGTCTTGCAAACTCATGGGATTATGGTCCACTAGGAGTAGAATTAAAAAATAACGTAAAAAAATTATGGTGGAAAAAGTTTGTACAGGATAGTACATACAATGTAGGACTTGATTGTGCCATATTAATGAATAGTGAAGTTTGGGTTGCATCTGGTCATTTAGGTGGTTTCTCAGATCCTTTAATGGATTGTAAAGAATGTAAGTCAAGATTTAGAGCAGATAAAATTGTTGAAGATTTTTTAACAGAGCAAGGCGAAGAAGTAGCAAGTGCTGATGGTTGGTCAAATGAAAAGTTAGAAGGTTTTATAAAAGAGAATCATATTAAATGCCCTAAATGCGGAAAAGAGAATTTTACTAGCATAAGAAAATTTAATCTTATGTTTAAAACATTTCAAGGTGTAACAGAAGATGCTTCATCAGAAATTTATTTAAGGCCAGAAACTGCTCAAGGTATATTCGTTAATTTTAAAAATGTTCAAAGATCTTCAAGAAAGAAAGTTCCTTTCGGAATAGGACAGATTGGTAAAGCATTTAGAAATGAAATAACACCTGGAAATTTCACATTTAGAACAAGAGAATTTGAACAAATGGAATTAGAGTTTTTCTGCAAACCAGGAACTGATTTAGAATGGTTTAAATATTGGAAAGATTATTGCTGGAGTTTCTTAATGGATTTAGGAATTAATAAAGAAAACTTAAGATTTAGGGATCATTCAGAAGAAGAACTTGTATTTTACAGTAAAGCAACTTCCGACATAGAATATAAATTTCCGTTTGGTTGGGGAGAGCTTTGGGGAGTAGCAGATAGAACTGATTATGATCTTAAAAAGCATATGGATCATTCTGGAGAAGATATGAATTATTTAGATCCAACTACAAATGAAAAGTATGTTCCATATGTAATAGAGCCATCACTTGGTGCAGATAGAGTTGCACTCGCATTTTTAATTGATGCTTATGATGAAGAAGAACTTGAAGGTGGAGATCAAAGAATAGTATTACATTTTAATCCGCAAATAGCTCCTATTAAGGCGGCAGTTCTTCCTTTAAGTAAAAAATTATCCGAAAAAGCTTTAGATGTTTATTCGAAAATAAGTTCAAAATTCAATGTAGAGTATGATGAAACAGGAAGTATAGGCAAAAGATATAGAAGACAAGATGAAATAGGAACACCATATTGTATAACTGTTGATTTTGATACCTTAGAAGATGAGGCAGTCACTATAAGAGATAGAGATAGTATGAGTCAGGTTAGAATAAAAATTGAGGATTTAGAGAAATATTTAGAAGAAAGAATAAAATAGTGAACTAAAAAGGATTTTCTTGGTGTGAAAAAATTTTATACTGAGAAAATCCTTTGTTTATATAAACCTGTACAAAAAAAGAAAAAGCCGGATAATAAAATCCGGCAAAATAGGGTTTAATCATGGGGATATGTTATATGTTCAATTAAAACTTGGGGAATTATATTAATGTTTTCCTTACGGCACTTCTATATTATAGCACAATATATTAATATTTTTCAATACTTTACATAAAAAATATTGAAAATATGTAAATCTTGAAAAAAGTGACAGTATGCACTAGCTAAATGTTAATTATTCTTATATAAAATTTATATTTGTTATACTTTTATAAAGTGATATAATTAAATTTGAAATGGGAGGATTTAGCGATATGAAAAAAGATTTTAATGAGTTTATAAGCTTTATAAAGAATAAAAAAACTGCAGTTGTTGGAATGGGAATAAGTAATAGACCACTTATACATTTTTTGAATAAGCTTGGAGCAGAGGTAACTGCATTTGATAAAAAGACAAAAGAGGAGCTAGGGGAAGAGGTTATAAACGAGTTTTCTAATGAAAATATTAGATTGGAATTAGGAGAAAATTATTTATCAGCATTACAAGGATTTGATGTGATATTTAAAACACCATCAATGAGAATAGATAGCGAAGCTTTAGTTAAAGCAAAACAAGCTGGAGCATATATAACATCTGAAATGGAAGAGTTTATAAAGTATTGTCCAGCTAAAATTTTTGGAGTAACAGGCAGTGATGGTAAAACAACTACAACTACACTAATATACAATATACTTAAAGAACAAGGATTCAAAACGTGGGTTGGAGGAAATATAGGTACACCTTTGTTTTCAAAAATACAAGAAGTTTCTAAAACTGATAAGGTAGTATTGGAATTATCAAGTTTTCAACTTATGACAATAGATGTTTCACCTGAAGTAGCAGTTATAACAAATTTAAGTCCAAATCATTTGGATATACACAAAGGAATGGAAGAATATATAGCTGCAAAGAAGAATATATTTACACATCAAAATAAAAATAACATTTTAATATTAAATAGAGATAATAAGATAACAAACGATATGGAAAGTGAAGCTTTAGGAAAATTATTCAAATTTAGTAGAAATGAAAAAATTGTAGATGGGGCATATTACAGTAACGAAGATGAAAATATATATCTATTTGGAGATAAAATCTGTAATAAAGAAGAGATTAAGATAAAGGGAATGGATAACGTAGAGAATTTTATGGCTGCATTTTGTGCTGTAAGCGAAGATGTTTCTAAAGAAAGCATGATAAATGTTGCAAAAAACTTTGCGGGAGTAGAACATAGACGTGAATTTGTTAGAGAATTGAATGGAGTAAGGTATTATAATGATTCAATAGCGTCAAGTCCTACAAGAACACTTTCTGGACTTAATGCTTATGGAAAACCAGTTATACTTATTGCAGGAGGATATGATAAGCACATTCCTTTTGAGCCACTTGCTGAGAATGGATATGACAAAATAAAAGTATTAATTTTAACAGGCAATACGAAATATAAAATAAAAGAAACTTTTGATAAAGTTCTTAAAGAAAAAAATATAGAATTACCTATAATAATAGTTGAGAACTTAGAAGATGCCGTAAGACAAGCAAAAAAGATAGGTGTAAATGGTGATATAGTAACTCTTTCACCAGCATGTGCAAGTTTTGATATGTTCCCTAATTTTGAAATTCGAGGAAATAAATTTAAAGATTTAGTAAACAACTTAGAGTAATAAATAAAAAAATAAATATTTTTAAAAATACTGTTGACAAATCTCTTTAAACCTTTTATAATAATTAACTGTAAGTTGTTTGCTACTATTTAACCTAGCAAACAGTTTGATTAGTAAAATTTAAATTTTTGCTAGGAAAATGGATCTTTAGCTCAGTTGGTTAGAGCAACCGGCTCATAACCGGTAGGTCTGGGGTTCGAGTCCCTGAAGGTCCACCATGGGGGATTAGCTCAGCTGGGAGAGCACCTGCCTTGCACGCAGGGGGTCAAGAGTTCGAATCTCTTATTCTCCACCAAAAATGACAGTCATTTATGACTGTCATTTTTTATTTTTTGTTTTTGGAATTTTATAAGAAATATTAAATTTCAAAAATAAGCTTTTATTTTCGGCAAATTTAAAGTATATTTTCAAAAATATGACATAAACTATACCTTGAGTATCGCTATAAGAAAATTAAAGTATAATGAAAAAAAAAAGAGAAAAATAAGTATATTTATCTTAAATAGTGTTAATAATAAAAGTATATAATTCATTATGTGATATTATATTACATGTCGCCGCAGTAAGCGACAACATTTAAACCTTAAAGATGAAAAAAGTAGTTGACAAGGTGAAATGTAGATGATATTATTAATGAGCTGTCTGAGTGCAGCGCACAATTGAACTTTGAAAATTAAACAGAGAATTAAAGAACCAGCAATTCTTTTGAATAGAATTTATTCTATTTAAATAAATTTAGCGATGAGCTAAAGGAATACGGAGTAGCATCTGTATTATATCAAACTTTTAAATTGAGAGTTTGATCCTGGCTCAGGACGAACGCTGGCGGCGTGCTTAACACATGCAAGTCGAGCGGGGAACTTCGGTTCCCAGCGGCGGACGGGTGAGTAACACGTGGGTAACCTGCCTCATAGTGGGGAATAGCCTTCCGAAAGGAAGATTAATACCGCATAATACTCGGAAATCACATGATTTCTGAGCCAAAGGATTTATTCGCTATGAGATGGACCCGCGGCGCATTAGCTTGTTGGTGAGGTAACGGCTCACCAAGGCTTCGATGCGTAGCCGACCTGAGAGGGTGATCGGCCACATTGGAACTGAGACACGGTCCAGACTCCTACGGGAGGCAGCAGTGGGGAATATTGCACAATGGGGGAAACCCTGATGCAGCAACGCCGCGTGAGTGATGAAGGTCTTCGGATCGTAAAACTCTGTCTTATGGGACGATAATGACGGTACCATAGGAGGAAGCCACGGCTAACTACGTGCCAGCAGCCGCGGTAATACGTAGGTGGCAAGCGTTGTCCGGATTTACTGGGCGTAAAGGATGTGTAGGCGGATATTTAAGTGAGATGTGAAATCCCCGGGCTTAACTTGGGGGCTGCATTTCAAACTGGATGTCTGGAGTGCAGGAGAGGAAGGCAGAATTCCTAGTGTAGCGGTGAAATGCGTAGAGATTAGGAAGAATACCAGTGGCGAAGGCGGCCTTCTGGACTGTAACTGACGCTGAGGCATGAAAGCGTGGGGAGCAAACAGGATTAGATACCCTGGTAGTCCACGCCGTAAACGATGAATACTAGGTGTAGGAGGTATCGACTCCTTCTGTGCCGCAGTTAACACAATAAGTATTCCGCCTGGGAAGTACGGTCGCAAGATTAAAACTCAAAGGAATTGACGGGGACCCGCACAAGCAGCGGAGCATGTGGTTTAATTCGAAGCAACGCGAAGAACCTTACCTAGACTTGACATCTCCTGAATTAGTCCGTAATGGATGAAGTCCCTTCGGGGACAGGATGACAGGTGGTGCATGGTTGTCGTCAGCTCGTGTCGTGAGATGTTGGGTTAAGTCCCGCAACGAGCGCAACCCTTATCATTAGTTGCTAACATTTAGTTGAGCACTCTAGTGAGACTGCCCGGGTTAACCGGGAGGAAGGTGGGGATGACGTCAAATCATCATGCCCCTTATGTCTAGGGCTACACACGTGCTACAATGGTAGGGACAAAAAGATGCTATACCGCAAGGTGGAGCTAAACTCAAAACCCTATCCCAGTTCGGATTGTAGGCTGAAACTCGCCTACATGAAGCCGGAGTTGCTAGTAATCGCGAATCAGAATGTCGCGGTGAATACGTTCCCGGGTCTTGTACACACCGCCCGTCACACCATGAGAGTCGGCAACACCCGAAGCCCGTGAGGTAACCTTTTGGAACCAGCGGTCGAAGGTGGGGTTGATGATTGGGGTGAAGTCGTAACAAGGTAGCCGTAGGAGAACCTGCGGCTGGATCACCTCCTTTCTAAGGAGTCGACATGGAAATGTAATTTCCATGAAGGTTCTTTGTTCTCTGTTTAATTTTGAGAGTTCAACTCTCTATTTGTACTTTGAAAATTGCATAGTAATTAAGAGTAATACTCTAAAGCAAGGCAAAGTTAATTCTTTGTTGTTTGAATTTAAATATATTTACTTAGTATAGGATTCAATACCTCATATTAGTAATGATGAGGGAATTTCGGGGAATACAAAGAAATAAAGAAAACTTATAGTAATCTATAGTTAGCTTTATTGATGAAGTATTGAACGAAATTAGCCATCATAATCTACAGAGATATTAATGAATTCTTGTAAGGTCAAGCTACAAAGGGCGCATGGTGAATGCCTTGGCACTAGGAGCCGATGAAGGACGTGATAAGCTGCGATAAGCTTCGGGTAGACGCAAATAGTCTGTGAACCGAAGATTTCCGAATGAGGAAACTCTCATGGGTAACCCCATGAACTGTATACTGAATTCATAGGTATATAGAGGTAAACCCAGGGAACTGAAACATCTAAGTACCTGGAGGAAGAGAAAGAAAAATCGATTTCCTTAGTAGCGGCGAGCGAAACGGAAAGAGCCCAAACCGGAAACTTGTTTCCGGGGTTGCGGGCAGATCATTAAAGCTTTATATCTTAACCGAAGATTTCTGGAAAGTTAAACCATAGAAGGTAATAGTCCTGTAGGTGAAAAGAGAAAAAAGCCCGATCTGTACCAGAGTACCACGAGACACGTGAAACCTTGTGGGAAGCTGGGAGGACCACCTCCCAAGGCTAAATACTACCTAGTGACCGATAGTGAAGCAGTACCGTGAGGGAAAGGTGAAAAGAACCCCAGACGGGGAGTGAAATAGAACCTGAAACCGTGTGTCCACAACCGATCAAAACACGTTAATGTGTGATGATGTGCTTTTTGTAGAACGAGCCAACGAGTTACGGTATGCAGCAAGGTTAAGCACTTAAGGTGCGAAGCCGAAGGGAAACCAAGTCTGAATAGGGCGCATAGTTGCATGCTGTAGACCCGAAACCGGGTGACCTATCCATGGCCAGGGTGAAGCGGAAGTAAAATTCCGTGGAGGCCCGAACCACAATGGTGTTGAAAAACCATGGGATGAGCTGTGGATAGGGGAGAAATTCCAATCGAACTCGGATATAGCTGGTTCTCCTCGAAATAGCTTTAGGGCTAGCGCCATGAATGAGTACCGGAGGTAGAGCACTGAATGAGGTAGGGGCTGACAACAGTTACCGAACTCTATCAAACTCCGAATGCTGGATACTTGAATCATGGTAGTCAGACTGCGAATGATAAGATCCGTAGTCAAAAGGGAAACAGCCCAGATCACCAGCTAAGGTCCCAAAGTATAGATTAAGTGGTAAAGGATGTGGGATTTCTAAGACAACTAGGATGTTGGCTCAGAAGCAGCCATTCATTAAAAGAGTGCGTAATAGCTCACTAGTCAAGAGATCCTGCGCCGAAAATGTCCGGGGCTAAAATCTAACACCGAAGCTGTGAACTTGTACTTCGTACAAGTGGTAGAGGAGCATCCTGTATGGGCTGAAGTCGTACCGAAAGGAGCGGTGGACTGTACAGGAGAGAGTATGTTGGCATAAGTAGCGAGAACTAAGTGAGAATCTTAGTGGTCGAAAACCTAAGGTTTCCTGGGGAAGGTTCGTCCGCCCAGGGTAAGTCGGGACCTAAGCCGAGGCCGAAAGGCGTAGGTGATGGACAATCGGTTGATATTCCGATACCGCAGAGTAACGTTATGAGAAATGGGATGACGCAGAAGGATAGGATATGCGTACGTTATTGGAAGTACGTCTAAGCACTGAGAGTGGAAGATAGGAAAATCCGTCTTCCTTAAGCTTGGGGTGTAATGGTGAGGTAGTTTACTACCGAAATATCTGATTTCATACTGCCAAGAAAAGTCTCTATCCAGGAGCTCTGTGCCCGTACCGCAAACCGACACAGGTAGGTGAGGAGAGAATCCTAAGACCATCGGAAGAATTGCTGTTAAGGAACTCGGCAAATTGACCCCGTAACTTCGGGAGAAGGGGTGCCTACGAGAGTAGGTCGCAGAGAATAGGCCCAAGCAACTGTTTATCAAAAACACAGGTTTCTGCTAAAGCGAAAGCTGAAGTATAGGAGCTGACGCCTGCCCGGTGCTGGAAGGTTAAGGGGAATGCTTAGCGCAAGCGAAGGCATGAACTTAAGCCCCAGTAAACGGCGGCCGTAACTATAACGGTCCTAAGGTAGCGAAATTCCTTGTCGGGTAAGTTCCGACCCGCACGAATGGCGTAATGATTTGGGCACTGTCTCAACAGCAAATCCGGCGAAATTGTAGTGCAAGTGAAGATGCTTGCTACCCGCGATTGGACGGAAAGACCCCGTAGAGCTTTACTGTATCTTAGCATTGAATTTCGGTATTGTCTGTACAGAATAGGTGGGAGACTTGGAAGCAGTTCCGTCAGGAATTGTGGAGTCGTCTTTGGGATACCACCCTGACAGTACTGAGGTTCTAACCGGAGGCCATGAAACTGGTCACGGGACATAGCTAGGAGGGCAGTTTGACTGGGGCGGTCGCCTCCTAAAAAGTAACGGAGGCGCCCAAAGGTTCCCTCAGCGCGGTTGGAAACCGCGCGTAGAGTGCAAAGGCAGAAGGGAGCCTGACTGCGACACAAACAAGTGGAGCAGAGACGAAAGTCGGGCTTAGTGATCCGGTGACTCCTCGTGGGAGGGTCATCGCTCAACGGATAAAAGCTACCTCGGGGATAACAGGCTGATCTCCCCCAAGAGTCCACATCGACGGGGAGGTTTGGCACCTCGATGTCGGCTCGTCGCATCCTGGGGCTGAAGTAGGTCCCAAGGGTTGGGCTGTTCGCCCATTAAAGCGGCACGCGAGCTGGGTTCAGAACGTCGTGAGACAGTTCGGTCCCTATCCGTCGCGGGCGAAGGAAATTTGAGAGGAGCTGTCCTTAGTACGAGAGGACCGGGATGGACTGACCTCTGGTGTACCAGTTGTCTTGCCAAAGGCACGGCTGGGTAGCTATGTCGGGAAGGGATAAACGCTGAAGGCATCTAAGCGTGAAGCCCACCTCAAGATTAGATTTCCCATAACATAAGTTAGTAAGACCCCTGTAAGAACAACAGGTGATAGGTCAGAGGTGTAAGAATGGTAACATTTTAAGCTGACTGATACTAATAGGTCGAGGGCTTGACCAATTAAAGTAAATATGATATAATTACTATGCAATCTTGAGAGTACAAAGTACTTTCTAAAATTAAATAAATCCGGTGATCATAGCATGGTTGTAACACCCGTTCCCATACCGAACACGAAGGTTAAGAACCAGAACGCCAATGGTACTGCAGGGGAGGCTCTGTGGGAGAGTAGGTCATTGCCGGGTAGAATGTATTCCGCGATAGCTCAACGGTGGAGCACTCGGCTGTTAACCGATAGGTTGAAGGTTCGAATCCTTTTCGCGGAGCCATTTTATTTTTTGATTAAGATAATATATTGGATGATTTAAATTAAATCATCCAATTTTTATTTTTTGTTCTAAACGAAATATTTATGAATATTAAATCTATAATTGCAAAAAATATTATAAACTAAAGGAGGAGTAAACAAATGACAGAATATCAATTAAAAATAAATGAAAGAATAAATTTAAGCGATTATAGTAATATTCACGATTATATGGAGTTTATAAATAAGGATGATAAATTTACTATAGTTATGGAAAATGGCGATAAGAAAAACGTTGATATAATATGTAGTATGCTTGAAAATAATGAATTTGAAATAAAGCAAAGGTATATAGATAAAAGTGGTAAATGTAATATTAAAGCTCTTAGAATAAATAAATAGAAGAAAAGGACTAGCTGCGATTTTGTACTTAAAAGATTAAAAAAATGTTATAATTGCATATTGAAAAGTACAAAATTATGTTATATAATAAAGTCAAAGAAAGTCAAAGTAAAGTTAAAAGGGGAACTAAAAATGCGATTGTCAGATATAATAGAAGAATTTTTAAAAGAAATGATTGCTGAAAATAATGAAAATGAACTTGAGATACAAAGAAATGAATTGGCTAATCACTTTAGTTGTGCTCCTTCTCAAATAAATTATGTTTTAACTACTAGATTTACTACAGATAAGGGGTATTATATTGAAAGTAGGAGAGGTGGAGGTGGATGTATAAGAATTCGTAAAGTTGAATATCATGAAAGCGAAAAAAGCCCTTTTATAAATTCTATTATTGATCGAATAAAGAATAGCATAACGTATGATGCTGGATGTAAGATAGTGGATGGACTTTTAGATATGAACTTATTAACAGCTAGGGAAGGGACAATAATAAAGGCATGTATAAATGATAGAACATTGTTGTATGCTGCGGATAGAAGAAATGAAATAAGGGCAGAAATATTAAAATCTACGCTTATTGTTCTACTCGTATAATAAGTTAAAAGGTTGGTGAAAACTATGATATGTGAAGTTTGTCATAATAATGAAGCTAATGTTCATATAACTCAAATAATAAATGGAAGTAAAAAAGAATTAAATGTATGTGAAAGTTGTGCTAAAAATATTCAAGGAGTTAATATATCCTCGGATATGGATTTCATTTCTCCTTTTTCATTTCAAAATATTTTGAGTGGAATAATGGATTATATAGGTGATGCTTCTCACAGTAATGAATGTGAAGAATTAGTGTGTAAAAATTGTGGAACAACATATAGTGAATTTAAGGATAAGGGATTGTTTGGATGTAGTGATTGTTACAAGTATTTTAAATCAATGCTATCGCCTATTATAAATAGAGTTCAAGGAAATGTTGAGCATAATGGCAAAATACCTAAAAAGGCAGGAAAAGAGATTATAAATAAAAATACTATAGTAAAACTTAAGGCAGAGCTTCAAAAAGCAGTATTTCAAGAAGAGTATGAAAAAGCTGCAGAACTTAGAGATAGGATAAAAGACCTTCAAAAAAAAGCTGGAGGTGAAAAATAACATGGAGAATTGGCTTAATAGTGAAAATACAGATAATAATATGGTAATAACCACTAGAATTAGACTGGCAAGAAATATAAAGGGTATACCGTTTCCAGATAAGCTATCTGATGATTCTGGAAGAGATGTAGTTAAAAAGATTACAGATGCTCTTAATATACCAGAAGAAGATAAAAAAAATTTCACATGTATAAATTTATGGAAAAATGACAACAATTGTAATGCAGAGTTTCTTGAAAAACATTTAATAAGTAGGAAGCTTATAGAAAACCATAATAGATCAGCATTCATACTAAATAAGGATGAAACTATAAGTATAATGATTAATGAAGAAGATCATTTAAGGCTTCAAGCAATAACAGCAGGATTAAATTTAGAGGAAGCTTACAAATGTATAGATGAAATTGATGATAAGCTTGAACAGAATATAGATTATGCTTTTGATGAAAAAATAGGGTATTTAACTGCATGTCCAACAAACATAGGAACTGGAATGCGAGCATCAGTTATGGTTCATCTTCCAGCATTATCAATGAATAATGAAATGGGAAGAATATTAAATGCTTTATCACAGATTGGAATAACTATAAGAGGTTTATGGGGAGAAGGATCTAAGGCAGTAGGTAGTTTATATCAGATATCAAATCAAATTACTTTAGGTATGAGTGAAAATGATATTATATCTAATTTAAAAACTGTTGTAGAACAAATAATTAATCAAGAAAATTTGTCAAGAGAACAATTAATGAAGAAATATGAGTATGAATTAAAAGATAAAATAGCTAGATCGCTTGGAATACTTAAGAATTCTATAATTTTGGATATTAACGAATGTTTAAATCTTATTTCTAATGTAAGAATGGGTGTAGAAATGGGAATCATAAAAAGTATAAGTATTAAATCATTAAATAAATTATTAGTGAATACACAAAGGGCAACACTTCAAGATAATTATGGAAAACAATTATCTAAAAAAGAAGAAAATATAAAAAGAGCCCTTTTTGTTAGAGAAAATTTAAGGTAGGTGAAAGTTTATGATGTTTGGTAGATTTTCTGAAAGAGCTCAGAAAATGATTTATTATGCTCAGGAAGAAGCACAAAATTTTAAACACGGTTATGTTGGAACTGAACATATACTTCTTGGAATTTTAAGTGATGAAGGAGGAAAGGCACAAGCTGTTCTTTCAAATATGGGAGTTACAATAGAAAATGTAAGAAAATTAATAGAAGAATATGAAGGTTTTGGAGATTCTAATTTATATAAAGAAGAGCCACCACTTACACCACGTACTAAAAGACTTTTAGAGATAAGTTTACTCGAAGCAAGAAATTTAAATCATAACTATATAAATCCAGAACATGTTTTGTTAGCGCTCATAAGAGAAAGTGAAGGAGTAGCTTTTACTATTCTGGGTAATTTAGGAGTGGATTTTGAAAGGCTTAGAAAGGAAATTTTAGATAGCTTATCTGGTAGGGAGGAAACATCCGGAACAAAATCAAGTTTTAATTCTAATACCTCTTCAACACCAACATTAAATCAGTATGGTACTGATTTAACTCAAATGGCAATAGAAGGTAAATTGGATCCGGTTATAGGTAGAGAAAATGAAACTCAAAGGATATTAGAAATATTATGTAGAAGAACTAAAAATAATCCATGTCTTATAGGTGATCCAGGTGTAGGAAAAACAGCTATAGCAGAAGGGTTAGCACAAAAAATAGTTGAGGGTAATATCCCAGAAATATTAAAGGATAAAAGAGTTATTACATTAGATGTATCTTCTTTAGTTGCTGGTTCTAAGTACAGAGGAGAATTTGAAGAGAGACTTAAAAAGGTAATGAATGAAATAAAGGAAGCTAAAAATGTAATACTTTTTATTGATGAAATTCATACTATTATTGGTGCAGGCGGAGCTGAAGGAGCAATTGATGCATCAAATATTTTAAAACCTTCTCTTGCAAGGGGAGAAATTCAATGTATTGGTGCAACTACAACAGATGAATATAGAAGATATATTGAGAAGGATGCAGCACTTGAAAGAAGATTTCAACCAGTAGATGTAGGAGAACCTAGTAAAGAAGAAGCAGTTCAAATACTTGAAGGACTTAGAGATAAATATGAAGCTCATCATGGAGTAAAAATTACTGATGATGCTATAGAAGCAGCAGTGAATCTTTCTACAAGATATATAGCAGATAGGTTTTTACCAGATAAGGCTATAGATTTAATAGATGAAGCAGCTTCAAAAGTCAGAATACAAAATCTTACAGCACCACCTGATTTGAAAAATCAAGAAGAAGAACTTGAAAAAGCAACTAGAGAAAAATCAGATGCTATAAGACTTCAAGATTTTGAAAAAGCAGCTAAACTTAGAGATAAAGAAAAGAAGTTAAGAATTGCTATTGAGGAGTTTAAAAAGAGTTGGAAAAGTAAAAATGATAATGATAATGAAAACTATATAGTCACACATAAACAAGTAGCATCAGTAGTAGCTAAATGGACTAATATACCTGTTGAGAAACTTACAGAAAAAGAATCAGAGAAACTACTTAAACTTGAAGAAATACTTCATAGAAGGGTTGTAGGTCAGGAAGAGGCTGTTGAATATGTTTCTAGAGCAGTAAGAAGAGCAAGAGTAGGACTTAAGGATCCTAAGAGACCAATTGGTTCATTTATATTTTTAGGACCAACAGGAGTAGGAAAAACTGAATTATCCAAAGCATTAGCAGAAGCTATGTTTGGAGATGAAAATAGTATTATAAGAATTGATATGTCGGAATACATGGAAAAACATACTGTATCTCGTCTTGTTGGTTCACCTCCTGGATATGTTGGGTATGATGAAGGAGGACAACTTACAGAGCAGGTAAGAAGAAAGCCTTATTCTGTAGTACTCTTTGATGAAATAGAGAAAGCTCATCCAGATGTATTTAATATACTATTACAAATACTTGATGATGGAAGATTAACTGATTCTAAGGGAAAAACTGTTAGCTTTTCTAATACGATAATAATAATGACTTCTAATGTTGGTGCATCAACAATAAAAAAACAAAAAACTTTAGGGTTTGAAACTGCAAAAGATGAGAAAAGACAAGAATATGATAAAATGAAGGAAAATATAATAGAAGAACTTAAAAATTCATTTAAGCCTGAGTTTATTAACAGAATAGATGAAATAATTGTTTTTCATAAGTTAGAAGAGAAGGATCTTAGACAAATAGTAAAACTTATGCTTCAATCAGTTAAGGAAAGGTTAGAGGAGCAAAATATAAAGATAAGTTTTACTCCTAAGGCTGAAGAAGTTCTTGCAGAAAAAGGATTTGACTCTACTTATGGAGCAAGACCTTTAAGGAGAACTATAACAAAGGCTGTTGAAGATAAGCTTTCAGAAGAAATATTGAAAGGTAAAATAAATAAAAACGATAATATCTCAGTAGATGTAGATCAAGATAAGGAATTGCTATTTACAAAAGGCGAATAAAATAAATATCTTAGTGACAGGTTTTATAGTAAAGTATAATTTTAATATATTTTACTATCACCTGTCATTTATTAATTTTTATTTAAATAAGTATTTTAAGCTATTCTAAATGTTTATTTTACTGACAAATGAGTCAAAAGTATTGTATAATTATTTATGTAGCAATAGGAGTGATTTCAATGAGCAAAATTAAAAGTTATTTTGTATGTCAGGAATGTGGATATCAGTCAGTAAAATGGCTTGGAAAATGTCCATCTTGTAATAACTGGAATAGCTTTATAGAGGAAGAAAAGGTAGAAAATAAAAAGACAAGTAAAATAATATTAAATAGTGAACCCAAATGTATAAATAATATAAAATCAGGACAGTATGAAAGATATGATACAAATAATAAAGAGCTAAATAGAGTACTTGGTGGAGGACTTGTTAAAGGATCAATTACATTAATATCAGGGGCACCTGGTATAGGAAAGTCCACACTCCTTCTACAAATTTGTCAGGATATAGCAGTGAAATACGGAAAAGTGCTTTATGTTTCAGGAGAAGAGTCTGAAAATCAAATAAAAATGCGTGGAGATAGATTAAAAGTAACCTCTCCTAATATATATATACTATCAGAAACTAATATGGAAAATATAGAAGAGCATGTCAATAATATAAAGCCTGCCTTTGTTATAATAGATTCAATACAAACATTGTATAAAGAACAAATAACTTCTGCTCCAGGCAGTGTTTCTCAAGTTAGAGAATGTGCGAATGATATTATGAGAATAGCCAAAACTAGTAATATACCATTTTTTATAGTAGCACATGTAACAAAGCAGGGGGAACTTGCAGGACCAAGAGTATTAGAACATATTGTAGATACGGTGCTTACATTTGAAGGACAAAGAACAGAAGAATTTAGGATACTTAGGACAGTTAAAAATCGTTTTGGTACTACAAGTGAAATTGGTGTATTTGAAATGCAAGAAGAAGGACTTAAACAAATATATAATCCTTCAGGGCTATTTCTAGAGGAAACAAATTTTAATCAAGAAGGTTCAGTTGTAATAGGCATTATGGAAGGAACAAGACCAATACTTGTTGAGATACAAGCGTTAGTTTCAAAAACAAATGCAGTAATGCCAAGAAGAACATCTGTTGGAATTGATAGTTCTAGACTTAATTTAATTTTAGCAGTTCTTGAAAAAAAGCTTAAAGTTCCATTTTATAATTGTGATGTTTACGTAAATGTAGTAGGCGGATTAAATATTGAAGGAACCTATGGAGATTTAGGATTAGCACTTGCTTTAATTTCAAGTGTTAAAGGTAAAAGTATAAAGTTAGATAAGCTGATAGTTATAGGTGAAATTGGATTAACAGGAGAAGTAAGACCAGTATCTTTTTCAGATAGAATTGTGAATGAAGCGGATAAATTAGGATTTAAAAATGTATTAGTTCCACACAAAAATATTAAAAGTGATAAAAATGTTGCGATAAATACAATAGGTGTGTCTTATTTAAAGGAAGCTGTAAATAAAGTTTTTTAAGGGTGATTAAAGTGAATGATTTGAGATTGAAAAAAGATAAAAAGCTTCTAGAAATATTAAAAATAATGGCTCCAGGTACTGATGTGAGAGAGGGACTTGAGAATATTTTAAGAGCTAAAACGGGAGGATTAGTAGTATTAGGCGATAATGAAGAGGTTATGAAGTTAAGTGATGGTGGCTTTAAAATTAATTCGGAATATAGTGCATCATATATATATGAACTTGCTAAAATGGATGGAGCAATAATTTTAAGTAGTGATTTAAGAAAAATAGTAAGAGCCAATGTGCAGTTGGTACCAGATTCATCTATACCTACATTTGAAACCGGAACTAGGCATAGGACAGCACATAGGGTTGCAAAACAGACAGGAAATGTTGTTGTGGCAATATCACAAAGAAGAAATGTAATAACTATTTATAAAGATGATATAAAATATATTTTACGTGATAGTAGTGTTATACTTGCAAGAGCTAATCAAGCAATTCAAACGTTGGAGAAATATGTTGCGGTTTTAGATAGGGTTATAGGAAATTTAAACTTACTGGAATTTGAAGATTTATGTACACTTCATGATGTTGTAGTGGCAATTCAGAGAACTGAAATGGTAATGAGGGTAGTAACCGAAATAGATAGATATATATGTGAATTAGGCAATGAAGGAAGACTTATATCTATGCAATTAAACGAGCTTGTAAAAAATGTTGAGCAAGATGGAATGCTTATAATAAGAGATTACTGTCAAAATGAATTAAATTATAATAAGGTATGTGAAATAGTACAAAGTATGTCTTCAGAAGAGTTTTTAAATAGTGAGGTCATTTCGAAAGTAATGGGTTATGGAGATGTTCCTTTAATAGATACACTGATATCTCCTAGAGGGTATAGAATGACAAGTAAGATACCTAGAATACCTTTTATTGTTATAGAAAATCTTGTTAAAAATTTCAAAGAACTAAAAAAAATATTAGAGGCATCACATGAAGAACTTGACAAAGTTGAAGGAATTGGTGAAGCTAGAGCAAGGGCTATAAAAAGTGGGCTTAGGAAATTAAAAGAGCAAACTATAATTAGTAAACAATTGTAGGAAGTAGAGTTATACAATATTGTATAACTCTATATATTATCGTAGATTAAATTTTCCTAAAGTATCTATTTTATCATATTCTTTAAGTAGTATATCGTATAGATTTATATCGAGAGTATTACAAAGAGCAGATAAATAAAACAAATTATTTCCAATTTCATTCATTAAAACATCTCTACAGTTTTCGCATAATTTTCCTCTAACATGAGTTTTTAAGCTATTTTTCAAAGCTTTAATGTCAGATAAATCTTCTGGTAATTGCTGCTTTTTTGCATTTATTTCTATGCATCCACATCTAGTTGCGGATTTTACTATAGCTCTATTAATTCTACCTTGCGATTCTTGAAGTTTAGAAAGTATATCTAATAAACTTGAATGTCTTATTAATGATTCTTCTACTAAATTTTGAAATTCATCAAAAATTACATCTTGCATTTTATTCATCTCCTTGAACATATTTGTAATATGTATTAAGTAATTGTAAAAGTTTCTGGAAGATTTTTATAAGCTTCTGTTAGTTCATTTTAATGTTTTTGAAATTTTATATAGAAAACTGTTGAGTTTTTATATAAAGTATCAAAAGCAAATACGTTTTAGTGCCCTTTTGATTTATTTCACTTTATATATTAAAACAATATTTAATTAAATAATAGGGGGATAAATATTTGAAAATATTGTAAACAACCTTGATATCTTTGTAGTTTTACCGTATACTTTATTGTTGAAAGCATATAAAATTTATTTTACATTAAATCGAGAAAAATTACATTTTTTAGAATTAAATTTATAAAATTGCCAATAATTAATAAAGGAGGTGGCTTAAATTGCTAAAAAAAATATTGAGAGGACTTTTTACAGTTATAGGATTGGTTTTGGGATATCTATTGGCCAGTATAATATTAAGAGGTAATTATTTTTCTCAGCTTAGAAATAATGATGTTGAAAAAATAATTTTTATAGTATTTTGTGTTTTGGTATTAGGTATAATATTTTTTATAATATCCCCATGGATTAATTCTTTAATATTAAAACTTATGGACTATTTAGAGAGAACTATACAGAAGATACCAGTTTCTGAGGTCTTATTTGGAACAGGGGGTGCCATAATAGGACTTATAATTGCTTCTCTGTTAGCAAGTTCACTTAATAGAATATCATCGGGTGCATTTGCATATATATTTACGATAATATTTATCATTGTTAATATAATAATGGCTGTTTTTGGTGCAGATGTAGCTATAAAAAAGAGAGAAGAGTTAATAAATTTATTTTACAACTTGAGAAAATCTGGAGTTGGGAAAGAAAAGAAAAGCAAAGGTGTTTCTAAAGGAAGTCCTAAGATTTTAGATACTTCTGTTATAATTGATGGAAGAATATTTGATATATGTCAAACTGATTTTATTGAAGGTACTCTTATAATACCAGGATTTGTACTTAAGGAATTAAGGCATATTGCAGATTCATCAGATGGACTTAAGAGAAATCGTGGAAGAAGAGGTCTTGATATACTAAATAAAATTCAAAAAGAACTTAATATAGAAGTTAAAATATATGATAAAGATTTTCCTGATATACAGGAGGTCGATCTTAAACTTTTAAAGTTGGCCGAGGTAATGAAAGGAAAAGTAATAACAAATGATTACAATTTAAATAAGGTTGCAGAATTTCAGGGGGTTCCTGTACTTAATATAAATGAACTTGCAAATGCAGTTAAACCAGTGGTACTTCCAGGAGAGGAAATGACTATACAAATAATTAAAGATGGAAAAGAGTCAGGACAAGGAATAGGATACCTTGATGATGGAACTATGATAGTTGTAGAAGGTGGAAGAAGTCATATAGGAGAAACTAGAGAAGTTACAGTCACATCAGTTCTTCAAACTGCAGCTGGTAGAATGATATTTGCTAGACAGAAGAATTAATAGAGACAAGGGGTTAATAACTAATGAACTGTGCAATTATAATGGCAGCTGGTAAAGGTAGTAGGATGAAGGTAAATAAAAATAAGCAATTTATTCTTATCGAAGGTAAGCCAATTTTAGCATATACAATAGAAAAATTTGAAAATAGTCCTTTAATTGATGAAATAGTTGTTGTAGCAGCAGAAGATGAAATAAATTTTTGTATGCAAGAAATAGTTTCTAAATATGGTTATACTAAAGTTAAGAATATAGTTTCTGGAGGTACTGAAAGACAACAATCAGTACTAAGAGGCCTTAAAGCAGCTAAAAAAGCTAATATTGTATTAATACATGATGGTGCAAGACCATTTGTAGATAATGAAATTATAGAAGCTGGAATAAAATATGCCGATATATATGGTGGAGCAGCATGTGGTGTTGAACCGAAGGATACTATAAAATTGAAAAGTGATAATGGATTTTCTGAAAAAACATTTGATAGAAGTAAGCTTTTTTGTGTTCAAACGCCACAATGCTTTAAGTATGATTTAATATTAAAAGCTCATCTAGAGGCAGAAAAGAAAGAAATTTTAGCCACAGATGATACAATGATATTTGAGATGGCTGGAAATAAAGTGTACCTTTATAATGGAAGTTATGAAAATATAAAAATTACCACACCAGATGATTTATATGCAGCAGAAATATTATTGAATAAGAAATGATAAAAATAGGTATCACAATGTTAAAGTTTAGAACACATTATGATACCTATTTTTATTAAGTTAGATGACAAGCAACTTGATGGGTTGGTGATAAATATTTTAATTTTGGTGTAGTCTCTCTACAAATATGATTAGCGTATGGGCAGCGTGTATGGAATCTACAACCGGAAGGTGGATCTGTAGGACTTGGAATATTACCTTTAAGAAGTATTCTATTTCTTTTTATTGTTGGATCAGGAATAGGTATAGCAGATATTAGAGCTTTAGTATATGGATGTTTTGGATAACTGAATAGTTCTTCACGTGAAGCTAATTCAACTATAACCCCTAAATACATAATTGCAATTCTATCACATAAATGTTCTACAACACTTAAATCATGAGATATAAATAAGTATGATAATCTCTTTTTCTGCCTTAAATCACTAAATAGATTTATAATTTGCGCTTGAATAGATACATCTAAAGCAGAAACAGGTTCGTCTGCTACTATGAAGTCTGGATTTAAAGCCATAGCACGTGCAATTACTATACGTTGCCGTTGGCCACCAGAAAATTCATGAGGAAATCTATTTGCATAGGTTGCATTTAAGCCACATAATTCAAGGAAGTACTTTACTTTATCCTTTACATTATTTTTGGTAGCTAAATTATGTTCAAGTAGAGCTTCACCTATAGCAGTACCTATTTCCATACGTGGATTTAACGAACTATAAGGATCTTGAAAAATGTATTGAGCTTTTATACGGATTTTTCTAAGGTCTCGTTTTGAAAGGGAGTATACATCAATATCGTTAAAATTCACTTCACCAGAAGTTTTGTCAGTCATTCTTAAAATAGTCTGACCAAGTGTTGTTTTTCCACTACCTGATTCACCAACTAAACCAAAAGCTTCTCCTTTATTAATATGAAAACTTATTCCATCAACAGCTTTTACATAGCTTTTAGTTTTACCTAAAAATCCTTGTGTTACGGGAAAATATTTTTTTAAATCTGTTACTTCCAGTAGTTTATTATTCATTTATGTCTCCTTTCTCGTAAAGCCAACATGCGGTTTTATGGTTACCATGATTTAAAGTAACGTTTGGTGATTTTTTTCTACATATATCTTTACAGTATTCACACCTCTCGTTGAAATAACAGGATTCATTAAGTTTCGATAAATCTGGAACAGAGCCTTTTATAGGGTAAAGTCTATCATTATGTTGACCTATAATTGGTCTTGAATTTAAAAGTCCTTTTGTATAAGGATGCATAGGATTCTTAAATAGCTCAACAACTGGAGCTTCTTCAACTATTTTTCCAGCATACATTACAATTACGTAGTCCGCTATTTCAGCAACAACTCCAAGATCATGAGTAATAAATAAAATTGAGGTATTTAATTCTAATTTGAGTTTTTGAAGTAAATCTAAAATTTGTGCTTGAATAGTTACATCAAGAGCAGTAGTAGGTTCATCCGCAATTAAAAGTTTTGGGTTTGAACTTAGAGCAATAGCAATCATAATTCTCTGGAGCATGCCTCCACTTAATTGGTGGGGATAAGCTTTTATAATATCTTCAGCCCTTGGAATTCCAACGGTATTAATTAATTCTATAGCTTTTTTATAAGCTTCTTTTTTGTTTATTAATTCGTGTTCAAGAAGTATTTCTATTAATTGCGAACCTATAGTAAAAACAGGATTTAAGGAAGTCATAGGTTCTTGAAATATCATGGAAATTTCCTTTCCTCTTAAATTTTGAAAATCATTTTTAGATAATTTTAAAAGATCCGTTTCATTGTACAAAATTTCTCCGGCTACAATCCTTCCAGGGTCGTTTATAAGACCCATGATAGAAAGAGAAGTAACACTTTTGCCACAGCCAGATTCTCCAACAATACATACAGTTTCACCTTTTTTTATAGAAAAGCTAACATCATCTACAGCTTTTGTTACTTCATTATCACCATAAAAATAAGTTTTTAAATTATTGACGTTTAATAAGTCTTCTTTCATAATTATTATCTACCTTTCATTTTAGGATCTAGTGCATCTCTTAACGCATCACCAAGTAAGTTTATTGATATTATGGTAAGGAAGATTGCCAGCCCTGGTGGTATCCAAAGCCAAGATCGATTTTGAAAGTCAATTAAATTATTAGCAGCATTTATCATATTACCCCAAGATGGTGTGGGCGGAATAACACCAAGTCCAAGAAAGCTTAAGGAAGATTCGCTTAATATACCATCAGCAGTGCTTAAAGTTGCTACAACTATTAACAAAGGAAAGGTATTAGGCAAAAGATGATGAAAAATTTTTCGTCTGTCGCTTAGACCTAATATGTCAGCTGCTTTCATAAAATTTTGTTCCCGTAAAGATAGTACCTGACCTCGAATAAGTCTAGCTAAAGATGGCCAACCTACAAAGCTCAACATAAGCATAACAATATAAAGCCTATAGTCAGAAGGCACTTTTAATTCGGATAGAAGAGCAGCAATTATAATTAAAAGAGGTAATCCAGGAATAGACATTAGAATGTCTGCTACTCTCATAAGTATATTGTCTACAATACCTCCATAGTAACCGGATATGCATCCAAGTATGCTTCCTAAAATAAGGGAAAGTAGCATTGAAGCTAGACCTACAGTGAGAGAGATTCTACCTGCGTACATTAATCTTGTGAGAACGTCTCTTCCATAATCGTCAGTTCCTAATAAGTGATTAAAACTTGGAGGTTGTTTAATTAAGGTGACATCAATATCGTTATAAGAGTAAGGTGAGAAAATAGGACCTATAAAATTAAATAAGAATATAAATAAAAGAAAAGCAATACTTATTACGGCTAATTTATTTTTTGAAAGTTTTCTAAAAGCTTGATGGGATAAGGAATTATTAGAAGTTTTTATAAACTTTTTCTTATTGAAAGACATTTTATACTCACCCTTTCTATTTAAATCTAATTCGTGGATCTGCTACTGCATATAAGATGTCAGAGCAAAAGTTTCCAAGTACAGTTAAAAGCGAAAGTAGCATTGTAAAGGTCATAAGTACAGGGTAATCTCTAAAACTAAGAGCTTCCAGTTGTATTCTCCCTATGCCGGGCCAGTTGAAAATTTGTTCAGTTATAATAGCACCAGAAAAAAGGCTAGGAAGCTCGAAGGATAAGAGAGTGATTGCAGGTAAAATTGCGTTTTTAAGAGCGTGCTTAAAAATTATAGTTCTCTCTTTAAGACCATTTGCACGAGCAGTTCTTATAAAATCTTGTCTAAGTACATCTAGCATACCACTCCTAAAATATCTAGTAAGAGATCCGATGCTTAGGAAGGTAAGAATTCCAACTGGAAGAATCATATGACGAATTACTTCAAAAATATAAGAAATACCATTAGTTGTGCTTCCAGTATCTATCATGCCACCTACAGGTAAAATTTTTAAATCTACACCAAAAACTTTTATCATTAAAAGACCTATAAAGAATGATGGGAATGATAATGATGCAAATACTAATAAAGTTACTATTCTATCAAAAAATGAGTACTTTTTTGTGGCTGAAAATATCCCAACAACTAAGGCTATTGACCATGTAAGGATGAGTGTTACAATAGCAATTATAAATGAATTCCAAACGTATTGATTTATTAAAGTTGTAACAGGTTCTAAATATTTTAATGAAAATCCGAAATTACCATGGATAAGATTTTTTAACCATATAAGGTATCTAATAATAATGGGTTTATCAAAACCGTTAAGTACCCTAAGCTCATGAGCTCTTTGTGGTGTAAGATTTCTGTTTGAATCTATATAATCTCCAGGCATTAAAGCAAATAAATAGAAAATTATAATGGAAACGCCTATAAGAGTGGGAATCATTTGAAGAAATCTACGTAATATATATTTTTTCATAAACAGCCTCCTATAAAAAAAACTGCCCCTAAGTCAAGAGTATTTAAATAAGAGCAGCTAGATATAATTAATTTTCTATTTTTAATTTTGATAAATTAGTAGAAGAAACTCCAGCAAAATTATTAGTGTCTAATCCTTTAATTCTACTATTCCAAGCTCTTAAGCTTTTTCTATAATCAATTAATATAACAGGAGGATCATTTGATAGCTCTTTATAAAGCTTTTGATAAATCACCTTACGCTTTTTCACGTTTAAAGTACTTACGCCTTCTGAAATAAGGTCGTCAACTTTTGAATTATAGTATCCAGTAACATTTTCAGACGCTTTTTTAGATGAAAATTCTTCAACAGAGTCATTTGGGTCTACAAGGCCACTTGTACGAACTGCTGCTAAATCATAGTCGCCCTTGTTTAATTTTTCAACTAATGTGTTGAAATCCATAATTTCAGGTTCAAAATCAATACCTAAAGCTTTATAGTTTTCTTTGGCTACGGGAATTGTTTGATCTGTATTTTTTGAAGTTAAATAAGAAAGTTTCAGCTTTTGACCATTTTTTTCACGTATACCATTGGAATTGAGCTTCCAACCATCAGCATCTAATAATTTTTTTGCTTTTTCTGGATCGAATTTATACTTATTGACACCATCAGTATTATAAGACCACACAAGTGGGGAAGTAGGTACTGTGGCAACTTCACCATAACCTTTATAGGCTACATCAACAATTTTTTGACGATCAAGACCATAAATAAGAGCTTGCCTAACATTTTTGTCTTTTAGATATGATTTTTTATTATTCATATAAACATAACCATAGTCGCTAACAGTGCTGATTCTTATATTGGCAAAGCCTAAATTTTCAATTTGGTCTACTGTATCTTTATCTGTAGAAAAGGAATCGTAATCTACATCTCCAGTTTCAAAAAGTTGAAGATTTGTGTCTTTGCTAGTAACCTTAAAGATTAAATTTTCTATTTTAGGTTTACCATTATAGTAGGTTTCATTTGCTTTGTAGCGTATCTCTTGACCAGGAATATATTTATCTAATTTATATGGTCCAGCACCTAGTGGTTTAGAGTATAATGCTTTTAAATAATCCAGCTTTCCTTTTTGATAGTCTTTTCCATAGTAAGCCTTTGATAGCACTTGACCACCTAATTTTGTTAAGTTTAGAGGATTTACTTTTTCAGTTGTGATTTTTATTGTAAGCGGATCTACAACTTGTATTCCTGAAATAGAAGTTGAACTGCCTTTTTTATAATCATCACTTCCTTTTATATAGCAAGTTGATATGTCGAAACTACCATTATAAGAAGGGTCATCTAAAAGTGTTAAAGTAAATGCAACATCATCGGCAGTTAGTGGTGAGCCATCGCTAAATTTTAAATCTTTTCTTAAATGATAAGTATAGGTTAAATTATCCGAGGATATATCCCACGTTTTAGCTAAGTCGGCAATAGGATTTCCTTTTTCATCTGTACCCACTAATGAAGGGAAAATAGGCTCTGTAGCATTACCATCCCAGCCGTTATCATAAAAATATGGTAAGAAAACTCCGCCAGGCTCACTTATTGCAGAAATAAAGGTGTCTTTGTGTTCAACTGCTTTTTTAGGGTTTTTATTAGGTGATTTGGCTGTAATATATTGATCTTTAACACTAGATACTTTTGTAGCTTTAGCAGCATTGTTTATATTAGATTTGCTTGAGCATGAAGATAAAATTGAAGCAATAATTAAAGATGGAATAAGTACAGTAATAAATTTTTTTCTCAATATTAACACTCCTTGTATAATTTATAAAATAAAAAGACAGAGTATTTTTTAGTTTATAAAAAATACTCTGCCTCCAGTTTGTCTGGTAAACAGATAAAATATTAATTTTCATAATTCATACTAAACATATATGTTTAATCAATTATATTACAAAATTACATTTCAGTCAATAATGTATTTAATAGTAATATATAAGTTTCAAATCATAAAACTATTGACACATAATGGTTTGAATCGTATAATAGTAAATTAAGAAAACTAATAGTAAAACGGTGATAAAGAATAGTAGAAGCTGCACAAATACAGAGAGAAAATCCAGGGCTGAAAGATTTTCAACTTAGCTTTGAACCTGCTTTTGAGTTTTAATTAATGAGTACAAATTTAGGTGGTACCGCGATCAAACTCGCCCTAATGTGGGGTGGGTTTTTATTTTTTTGTAGATGGAATTTAGGAGGTTTTTATTATGAAAATGTCAAACATGTTAATGCTAACGTTAAGAGAAAGTCCAGCAGAGGCAGAAATAGAAAGCCATAAACTTATGCTTAGATCCGGAATGATAAGAAAAATGGCATCCGGAGTATATAATTATATGCCATTAGGATTAAAAGCATTAAAAAAAGTTGAGAATATAATAAGAGAAGAAATGAATAATGCTGGAGCACAAGAATTTTTAGCATCAGCTCTTTTACCATCAGAGCTTTGGAAGGAATCAGGAAGATGGGAAGTATTTGGACCAGAAATGTTTAAACTTAAGGATAGAAATGAAAGAGAATTTTGTCTAGGACCTACACATGAAGAGGTGTTTACAGATTTTGCAAGAAGTGAAATAAAATCTTATAAACAGCTTCCTGTTAATTTATATCAAATTCAAACAAAGTATAGAGATGAGAGAAGACCAAGATTTGGTATGATACGTTCAAGAGAATTTGTTATGAAGGATGCTTATAGCTTTGATAGAAACAACGAAGGATTAGATGTATCTTATAATAAAATGTATGAAGCTTATACAAAAATATTTAAAAGATGTAATGTAAGTTGCAGTGCAGTAGCAGCAGACTCAGGAGCTATGGGTGGTTCGGGTTCGGCAGAATTTATGGTTAAATCAGAAATAGGAGAAGATGAAATAGCATTTTGTACAGAATGTGACTACGCAGCAAATGTAGAAAAGGCACCAGCTTCACCTGAAAAAGCTGATAAAGAGGAATTAAAGGAACTTCAAAAAATCGAAACACCTCATGCTAAAACAATAGATGATTTAGTTAAATTTTTTAAAGTAGATTCTAAGAAATTTGTAAAAACTATAATATACAAGGCAGACGATAAAGTAGTAGCTGTAATGGTAAGAGGTGACAGAGAAGTAAATGAAACTAAAGTTAAAAATGCAGTAGGAGCACCAGTGGAGTTTGATCTTGCATCTGAAAAAATAGTTAAAAATGCAACAGGAGCTGAAGTTGGTTTCGCAGGACCTATAGGATTAAAAGTAGATTATTTGTTTGTTGATGATGAAGTAAAATATATGTACAATTTTATTGTTGGATCTAACGAAACAGGATATCATTATACAAATGTAAATTATGATAGAGATTTCAAAGGTACAACTGGTGATTTTAGAAATGCTGTTGAAGGAGAAAAATGCCCTAAGTGTGGAAAAACTCTCACAATAGCAAGGGGAATAGAGGTTGGTCATATATTTAAACTTGGAACAAAATATTCAGAAGCCATGAAGGCTTATTTTGTAGATGAAGATGGAGAAAGCAAACCACTTATTATGGGATGTTACGGTATAGGAGTTAATAGAACTATGTCTGCTGTAGTTGAACAGCATCATGATGATAATGGAATAATATGGCCTTTATCTGTTGCACCATATGAAGTTATTGTTGTTCCAGCAGTATTTAAAAGTGAAGAGCAGATGGCGGAAGCTGAAAAAATATATAATGAGCTTAAGAAAATAGGAGTAGATGCTCTTTTAGATAATAGAAATGAAAGAGCCGGAGTTAAATTTAAGGATGCGGATTTAATAGGTATTCCAATGAGAATAACAGTTGGAAAGAAAATATCTGAAGGAAAAGTTGAATTCAAATGTAGAAACAGTGAAGAAGTTGAAGTTTTAGATTTAGATAAAGTTATATCAAGGGTCAAAGATGAGTTTAAAAAAAATAGCTTAGAGTTGAAATAAGATAATTAAAGATACTAATAGATAAGGAGGAATAGAATGAAGATATTCAATACAATGACACGAAAAAAAGAAGAATTCGTTCCGGTTAAGCCCGGTGAGGTGAAAATGTATGTATGTGGGCCCACAGTTTACAACTTCTTTCATATAGGAAATGCTAGAACTTTTATTGTATTTGATACTGTAAGAAAATATTTTGAGTATAGAGGCTATAAGGTAGATTTTATTCAAAATTTTACTGATATAGATGATAAAATGATAGGCAAAGCTAATAAAGAAGGGGTTACTGTAAAAGAACTTGGAGACCAATATATAAAAGAATATTACGAGGATGCAGACGAATTAAATATAGAAAGAGCAACTTGTAATCCAAGGGCAACAGAATATGTTGGAAAAATAATAGATTTTATAAAAGGACTTCAAGATGAAGGATATGCATATGAACTTGATGGAGATGTGTACTTTAACATAACTGCATTTGAGGAATATGGAAAGCTTTCAGGACAAAATTTAGAGGATAGAATGGCAGGAGCAACTATAGCAGTAGATGATAGAAAAAAGAATCCAATGGATTTTGCTTTGTGGAAAAGTGAAAAACCAGGAGAACCATCATGGGAAAGTCCATGGGGTAAAGGAAGGCCTGGTTGGCATATAGAATGTTCATGCATGGCTCACGATTTATTAGGTGATACAATTGATATACATGCGGGAGCTATAGATTTAATTTTTCCACATCATGAAAATGAAATAGCTCAAAGTGAAGCTAAAACGGGAAAAACATTTTCAAAGTATTGGATGCATGCAGCATATTTAAATATAAATAATGAAAAGATGTCTAAGTCATTAAATAATTTTTTAACAGCAAGAGATATGCTTAAAAAATATGATGCAGAGGTTATAAGACTATTTTTATTATCAGCACATTATAGAACTCCACTTAATTTTACTGAAGAGTCAATAGAAGCGGCTAAAACATCTCTTGAAAGACTTTATAATACAGTAAATAATTTAGAAAGTCTTTTAAATGGGGAGCTTCAGGAAAATGAAGATGATGAATATTTAGATAAATTAAATAGTTACAGAGAAAAGTTTATAGAAAAAATGGATGATGATTTTAATACTGCAGATGGTATCTCTGTAATATTTGATTTAGTTAAAGATATAAATATAAATGTGAGTGGAAAGTCAAGTAAAGTTGTTGTGGAAAATGCTATAGCACTTATGAGAGAGCTTGGGAAACCTCTTGGTATACTTCAAAAGGTTCAAAAACATAGCTTAGAGGATGAAATACAAGGACTAATAGAGCAAAGACAAAATGCAAGAAAAAATAAAGATTGGGCACTTGCAGATAAAATAAGAGACGAACTTAAAGCTAGAGGAATAGTTTTAGAGGATACTTCTGAGGGAATTAGATGGAAGTTCATTGATAAATAATAAAGGTAGCAGATTACAAAACTAAAAAACGTAGTCTGCTACTTTTATTAAATTTAATTTTTATACACCAAGGTTTTTTTAATTATCAATTTAAATGCTAAAATAAATAGAATATTGTGAAAATTAGTACTTGTTCGTTGACTTTTTGTTTGTAAAGTGGTAAATTTTAAGGAAAAATTATAATTCAAAGATTAAGGGAGATGTTTAATTGTGCGTTTATATGTTTTAGCTGTGTTAGTAGACAATATTCCCGGAGTACTTAATAGAGTTTGTGGGCTTTTTAATAGAAGAGGATATAATCTTGAAAGCGTAACAGCAGGGGTTACGGAAAATGAAAAGATATCTAGGTTAACATTAATTGCAAGCGTAAATAATGAAAGTGAAATTGAACAAATTGTAAAGCAAATAAAAAAGATTGAAGTTGTTCACAAAGTAGTTCTTTTAAATAAAGATGAATCTGTGTGTAGGGAAATAATGCTTATAAAAGTAAATGCTGAAGGAGTACAAAGGCAGGAAATATTAAATACGGTAACTATTTTTAGAGCATCAGTTGTAGATGTTACGACAAAAACCTTTACTATAGAAATAACTGGAAATAAGAGCAAAATAGAGGCATTTCAAAAAATGCTTGAACCCTATGGTATTATAGAGGTTGTAAGCAGTGGAAGTATTGCTATTCAAAGAGGACAAAATTCCATAACTAGTTAGAGTTTTAAAACTAGTTAGAGAATACATATTTTAAGTACAAGGGAATCTAAATAGGATTTCCTTAATTTTTATAAAATTTTTGCAATTGCAAAGTTTAATAGTCTATTGATTGATGTATGATTGAGTTTTTTTATAATGATAAAAGTAAAATAGAGCACAAAAAAACAACCACAGACCGCCATGGGGCGAAAATCTGTCGCTGTACCACCCAAATTATTACTCTTATATATATAACGGCGTCTACCGGCATCACCTACTTTTTATATTAAAAAATATAAATTTCAGTTTGCAACTCTGGAGTGATTTTCAACAACTGTAGCTTATGGGTTCGCACCAACTCCCACTCTCTGAAAGCATATTTTTGTTTACTTTTCTCCGTCATCGTTTTTAAGCTTATGACTAATATACTATAAAAAAAAATATGTGTCAATAACACTTTTTGAATTTTTATAAATTGTAGTTGTTTCCAATATTAAACTTATTTAAATAAATATTATATTATTAATAAATTTAATACAGAGAAAGAATTGAATAGTGATTTGTTAAAATATAAAGCTAAATACTTAAAAGTTATTAAATATTATGAGGTATATAAAAAATAATAATAATAAAACGAAAAGGGTGTTGACATTTTTTGAATTAGGTATTATTATCATTTCATAGTCCAGTTGATGATGAGTTGATTTTTTATTGAGTTTTACATAATGTTATAAAAGTTTTATTCACTATTGATATTTAGGGATAGGTTTATATTAAATATTATATTTAGTGATTTATTATTACTTTAAGTTAAAAGTTTGGGTGGTACCGCGCGGCCATAGTTCTCGCCCCAAGGAGAGAATATGGGTCGTTTTTTTATACCAAAAATTACAAGAACATATCAAAACTTAAAGAATAGTCGAAAAAATTGAAATAATTATAATAATCATAATTTTAAATTAATTAAAGTGGGAGGTTAGATATGGGCAAGGAAGAGAAAGTATATATGTTTGATAGCATTCTAAGAGACGGTTCTCAAGCACAAGGAGTTTCATTTAGTGTAACTGATAAGATTAAAATAGTAAAAAAATTAGATGAAATGGGAATTGATTATATAGAAGCTGGAAATCCTAGCTCAAACCCTAAAGATAGAGAATTTTTTGAAGAAATAAAAAGTTTGAAATTTTTGAATTCAAAATTATGTGCTTTTGGCAGTACTAGAAGATCAGGAATAAAAGCCGAAGAAGATGAGGGACTAGAAAAGCTCATAAACAGTGGTGCAGATGTACTTGCAATATTTGGCAAAGCATGGGATTTTCAAGTCACTGATATAATAAAAACTTCTCTTTCTGAAAATCTAAATATGATTGGTGACAGTATAGAATATTTAGTTTCACTAAATAAAGAGGTGGTGTTTGATGCAGAACACTTCTTTGATGGATTTAAAAATAATAAAGAGTATTCTATAGAGGTTTTAAATGTTGCCAAAAGGGCAGGAGCAAAGTGGATTGTACTTTGTGATACTAATGGAGGTACTATGCCAAATGAAGTAATTGATATAATTCAATACTTGGTTAAAGATTTGAAGTTTGATAATATTGGTGTTCACTTTCATGATGATGCAGGTATGGCAGTAGCAAATTCAATTATGGCAGTACACTATGGTGTAAGACATGTTCAAGGTACTTTTACAGGAGTAGGAGAAAGGTGTGGTAATGCAAATTTGTCGAGTATAATAGCAAATCTAAGTTTGAAAATGGATTACACTACTATAAAAAAAGATATGCTTGAATATTTGACTGTAGCTTTTAGATACATATCTGAAGCTTGTAATATGACACCAAATGAGAGAACTCCCTATGTTGGTAATTGTGCTTTTTCTCACAAAGGTGGAATGCATATAGATGCTGTTAGAAAAAATCCAAAATCTTTTGAACATATAAATCCGGCAGCCGTTGGAAACTCAAGAAGGATACTTGTATCAGAGGTTTCTGGAAGAAGCACAATACTTCCGGCATTAAGAAAGATAAATCCTAAAATAGATAAGGATTCTCCAGAGACAAAAGCAGTGGTTAAAAGAGTAAAAGATTTAGAGTATATAGGATATCAATTTGAAGGAGCAGAAGGCAGTTTTGAGCTTCTTATGAGAAAAGAACTTAATGTATTTAAGCCTTCCTTTAAGCTTATAGAGTATAAAGTTATTGCTGAAAGGCCATATATAAGTGATTTAAGTGCTACAGCAATAGTTAAAATAATGGTTAATGGAAAACTTGAAATAACAGCAGCAGATGGTAAGGGTCCTGTAAATGCACTTGATAAAGCTTTAAGAAAAGCGCTTGGTGTATTTTACAAGGAATTAGCTGATGTGTACCTTACAGATTATAAGGTAAGAGTAATTAGTGGAACTAAGGCAACTAGTGCCAAAATCAGGGTGTTAATTGAGTCTACAGATGGTATTTCCACATGGACAACTGTTGGTGTTTCTTATGACATAATAGAAGCCAGCTGGCTAGCACTTGTAGATTCAGTAGAATATAAATTAATACAAAGTAACAAGGAGGAATAAAACAATGAAAAAACCGATGACCATGACACAAAAAATACTTGCAAATCATGCAGGACTTGATTATGTAGAGGCAGGACAGCTTATAACAGCTAAGCTTGACCTTGTTTTAGGAAATGATGTAACTACCCCAGTAGCAATCAAAGCATTTAAAAATATGGGGGTAGACAAAGTATTTAATAAGAAAAAGGTAGCTATAGTGCCAGATCATTTTACACCTAATAAAGATATAAAGTCAGCAGAACACTGCAAAATGATAAGACAATTTGCTAGAAGTAAGGAAATAGAAAATTATTTTGAAATAGGTGAAATGGGAATCGAGCATGCTCTTATTCCAGAAAAAGGACTTGCTGTTCCTGGAGATGTAATCATAGGTGCTGATTCTCATACTTGTACTTATGGAGCACTTGGAGTTTTTTCAACGGGTGTTGGAAGTACTGATATGGCAGTTGGTATGGCTACAGGCAAAGCATGGTTTAAGGTGCCAGAGGCTATAAAATTTGTGTTAAAAGGAAAACCAGCAAAATGGGTATCTGGTAAAGATATAATACTTCACATAATCGGAATGATTGGTGTTGATGGAGCTTTATATAAATCCATGGAGTACACAGGAGAGGGATTGGAATATCTTTCTATGGATGATAGATTTACCATTGCCAATATGGCAATAGAAGCAGGGGCTAAGAATGGAATTTTCCCTGTAGATGATAAGACCGTTGAGTACATGAAGGGTAGAAGTGATAGAGAATTAAAGAAATTCCATGCAGATGAGGATGCAGTTTACAGTAAGGTTATAGAAATAGATTTAAGTACACTAAAGCCTACAGTAGCATTTCCACATTTACCTGAAAACACTAAAACTATTGATGAAGTTGGGGAGGTTACGGTTGATCAAGTAGTAATTGGTTCATGTACTAATGGAAGAATGGAAGACTTAAGAATAGCTGCTTCAATTTTAAAAGGTAAAAAAGTTAAGAAGGGAATAAGACTTATTGTATTCCCAGGAACTCAAAATATATATCTTGAAGCTATGGAAGAAGGTCTTGTTAGAACGTTTATAGAAGCTGGAGGAATTGTAAGTACACCAACCTGTGGACCTTGCCTTGGAGGACATATGGGAATACTTGCAGAAGGAGAAAGAGCTATATCTACAACAAATAGAAATTTTGTAGGTAGAATGGGTCATCCTAAGAGTGAAGTTTATCTAGCTAGCCCAGCAGTAGCGGCAGCTTCAGCAATAGCAGGAAAAATAGTATCACCAGAGGAGGTTTTATAATATGAAAGTTAATGGCGATGTTTTAAAATATGGAGATAATATTGACACGGATGTTATAATCCCAGCAAGATATTTAAATACTTCAGTACCAGAAGAACTTGCGAAACACTGTATGGAAGATTTAGATGTAGATTTTCTAAAAAAATTGAAAAAAGGTGACATTTTAGTTGGAGGAAAAAACTTTGGTTGTGGATCTTCAAGGGAACATGCTCCAATATGCATTAAGGCAGCAGGGGTTTCCTGTGTTATTGCCAAAAGTTTTGCTAGAATATTTTACAGAAATTCAATAAACATAGGTTTTCCAATACTTGAATGTGAAGAAGCTGTTAATGATGCTAAAACAGGAGATAAATTAGAGGTGGATTTCATAGAAGGAAAAATTGTGAACTTAACTTTAAATAAAGAATACAAAGCGCAGCCATTCCCAGAATTCATGCTTAAAATAATGAAAAACGAAGGATTGACTAACTGTGTTAAAGATGGATTATTTTAATTAAATAATATTATTGGAGGGTTATTAATGAAAGAATATAAGGTTGCCGTTATTCCTGGTGATGGAATCGGTGTTGAAATAGTAGGGGAAGCTCTTAAGGTTCTTGAAAAGGTAGGAGCAAAGTATGATACTAAATTTAATCTTACAGAGGTGAAAGCAGGAGGATGTGCTATAGATGAATTTTCAGTACCACTTCCAGATGCAACTTTAGAAGTTTGTAAAAATTCAGATGCAGTACTTTTAGGAGCAGTAGGAGGACCTAAGTGGGATACACTTCCAGGAGAAAAAAGACCTGAAAAAGCGCTTATGGGATTAAGAGGAGGCCTTGGACTTTATGCAAACCTAAGACCAGCAAAGGTTTATGATGTATTGAAATCAGCATCTCCTTTAAAAGAAGAAATCATAAACAAAGGAGTAGATTTACTAGTTGTAAGAGAACTTACAGGAGGAATTTACTTTGGAGAAAGAGGAAGAGATGTTCAAAATGGAATAAATTCAGCTTATGATACTGAAAGATATAATGTTGAAGAAATAAAAAGGATTGCACATGTTGCATTTAAGGCAGCTCTTAAGAGAAACAAGAAAGTTACTTCTGTAGATAAGGCAAATATATTAGAGTCTTCAAGGCTTTGGAGAGAAACTGTAACAGAAGTTGCAAAGGAATATAAAGATGTTGAATTAAACTACCTTTATGTTGATAATGCAGCAATGCAGCTAGTACGTGACCCATCTCAATTTGATGTAATAGTAACAAGCAACATATTCGGTGATATCCTTACAGATGAGGCATCAATGGTAACAGGTTCAATAGGAATGCTTCCATCAGCAAGTCTTAGAAATGACAGCTTTGGAATGTACGAGCCAATACATGGTTCTGCACCAGATATTGCAGGAAAAGATTTGGCTAATCCGCTAGCACAAATATTGTCAGTTGCAATGATGCTTGAATATTCTTTTAATATGACTGAAGCTGCAAAAGATATAGAAAATGCAGTAGAAAAAGTCTTGAATAGTGGCTATAGGACAGGAGATATTTACACAGAGGGAAGCAAAAAAGTTGGAACGAAAGAAATGGCTAAGCTTGTTTTAGCTGAACTTTAATAGATATGGTTTGACTGATTATCATTAATCAGTCAAACCTAAAAATCAAAGGAGTGATTTATATGAATTCTGATAAGGCAATGAAAGGAGTAGAAAGGGCTCCACATAGATCTCTTTTTAAGGCTCTAGGTTTTATAGATGAGGAAATGGATAGACCTCTTATAGGAATAGCTAATTCTTACAGCGAACTTATACCAGGTCATATGAATCTTGATAAAATAGTTAAAGCAGTAAAGGACGGAATAAGAATGGCAGGAGGTGTTCCTGTTGAGTTCGGAACCATTGGAGTTTGTGATGGTATTTCTATGAATCATAAGGGAATGAGCTATTCACTTCCTTCAAGACAGATTATAGCTGATAGTGTTGAAATTGTTGCTAAGGCTCATGCACTAGACGGACTTGTGCTTGTACCAAATTGCGATAAAGTAGTTCCAGGAATGCTTATGGCAGCAGGAAGAGTTAATATACCTTCAATAGTAATAAGTGGCGGACCAATGCTTGCAGGTAGAACAAATGGAAGAACAACAGATTTAAATTCTGTATTTGAAGGGGTTGGAGCTGTTTCAGCAGGAAAAATGTCTTTAGAAGAATTAGCAGAGTTAGAAAATACTGCATGTCCAACTTGCGGTTCTTGTTCTGGAATGTTTACAGCAAATTCCATGAATTGTCTTTCTGAAGTTTTAGGCTTGGCGCTTCCTTACAATGGAACTATACCAGCTGTATTTTCAGAAAGATTGAGGCTTGCTAAAAAAGCAGGTATGAAAATAGTTGAACTAGTTAAGAAAGATATAAAACCAAGTGATATTTTAACAGAGGATGCATTTATGAATGCAGTTGCAATGGATATGGCATTGGGTGGATCTACTAATTCACTTCTACATCTTCCTGCAATAGCTTATGAGTGTGATGTTGAAATTAATTTTGATAAAATAAATGAAATAAGCGAAAAAGTTCCTCATGTTTGTAAATTAAGTCCAGCAGGCTATCATCATATAGAAGATTTACATATGGCAGGAGGAATACCAGCTGTTGTTAATGGAATTATGAAAAAGGGACTTTTAAATAAGGATTGTCTTACAGTTACAGGTAAAACTCTATATGAAAATGTTAAGGATGCTAAAATTAAAAATATTGATGTTATAAGAGTTGATAATCCTTATAGCGAAACTGGAGGACTTTCAGTTTTACGAGGTAACTTGGCTCCTGACGGTGCTATAGTTAAAAAGGCAGCAGTGGCTCCTGAAATGATGCAGCATAAAGGACCAGCTAGGGTATTTAATAGTGAAGAAGAGGTATCCGCAGCAATACTTGGTGGAAAAATAAATAAAGGTGATGTTGTGGTAATTAGATATGAGGGACCTAAGGGTGGACCTGGAATGAAGGAAATGCTTTCTCCAACAGCATCTCTTGCAGGTATGGGACTTGATAAGAGTGTAGCACTTATAACTGATGGAAGATTTTCAGGGGCAACAAGAGGAGCATCCATCGGACATGTATCACCAGAGGCAGCTGAAGGTGGTCCAATAGGGTTAGTTCATGAAGGGGATATGATTGAAATAGATATAGAAAAGAAAATTATAAATCTACTTGTTCCAGAGGAAGAACTAAAGAACAGAAAACCTGAAAAAGTAGAAAAACCAGTAAAGGGATATTTAAATACCTATAGGCAAGGAGTATCATCTGCCTGTACAGGAGCGGTTTTTCATAGTACAAAGGAGTGATGAAGGTGAAATATAACGGTTCCAGAATTATACTTGAGTGTTTGAAAGAACAAGGTGTAGATACTATTTTTGGATATCCGGGAGGAGCAGTTTTAAATATTTTTGATGCTTTATATTCATTTTCAGAGATAAAATGTGTACTAACATCTCATGAGCAAGGGGCATCACATGCAGCAGATGGATATGCAAGGGCTACAGGAAAAGTTGGTGTATGCCTTGCAACCTCTGGGCCTGGAGCTACAAACCTTGTAACAGGAATTGCAACAGCATACATGGATTCAGTACCTATGGTTGCCATAACAGGTCAAGTAGGCACAACGTTAATAGGTAAGGACTCATTCCAAGAAGTGGATATAACAGACATAACAATGCCAATAACAAAACATAATTTTATGGTTAAAAATGTTGAAGATTTAGCTAAAACTATAAGAGAGGCGTTTTATATAGCTAAAAGTGGAAGACCTGGTCCTGTTTTAATTGATGTTCCTAAGGATGTAACTGCAGATGAATGTGAGTATGAACCTAAAGCACCAGAAGAAATTAAAAAGTTTGAGGTAAGTGATAAAAAAGTAGATGAAGCTGTAGAGCTTATTTTAGAAAGTAAAAAGCCAGTTATAATCGTGGGTGGTGGCTGCAATATATCTGAAGCACAAAAGGAACTTAAAAACTTTCAAGAAAAACTTAAATGCCCAGTTTGTGCAACAATGATGGGGCTTGGAGCTTTTAGTGGAAAAGACGATATGTTTACTGGTATGGTTGGAATGCATGGAACACCAGCTTCAAATAGATCTATATGTGAAAGTGATCTTGTTATAGCTATTGGATGTAGATTTAGTGATAGAGTAACAAGTAATGCAGATACCTTTGCAAAAAATGCAAAAATACTTCATATAGATATCGATGAAGCAGAGGTTTCTAAAAATATTAAGGCAGATGGATTTATAATTGGTGATGTTAAAGAAGTTCTTAAAAAGGTAAACGAGAAGCTTAAAAAAAGAGAGAATAATGAGTGGACAGAGTATTCATTGTCACTTAAGAAAAAGGATAATTCTAAGATAGTAAGAGTAAATAAAGATGAAACTGTAAATCCAGTGTATGTAATAAGAAAATTATATGAGCTTACAGATGGTGATGCTATCATAACAACAGAGGTTGGACAAAATCAAATATGGGCAACTCAAGGATATATATATACTAAACCTAGAACTTTTATAACCTCAGGTGGACTTGGTACAATGGGATATGGATTTGGGGCAGCTATAGGGGCTAGTGTTGGAAAAGAAAAGATGACCTTTGATATTGCTGGTGATGGAAGCTTTAGAATGAATATAAATGAACTTGCTACAGCAGTTAGATATAAATTGCCTGTAAAAATAATTGTATTAAATAACAATGTTCTTGGCATGGTTAGACAATGGCAAAATCTATTTTATAAGAAGAGATATTCGAGCACTACTTTAGAAAGAGATACTGATTTTGTGAAAATAGCAGAAGGTTATGGTGCACTTGGATTAAGAGTTTCTACAAATGAGGGAGTAGAGGCAGCACTTAAAAAGGCGATAGAATATGATGGACCAGTAGTAATTGATTTTACTGTAAAAGAGGATGAAATGGCAACTCCTATAGTTCCACCAGGAGCGAATATTGAAAATATGGTTGTGCTTGATTAGAATATATTTTTTTATTAAAAAGTGACTATACAAAACTAATATGTATAGCACTTTTTAATTTTTTGTACTAGATTAAAATAACATTGAGTTAAAAATTAAATTATATTAAATATAAAATTGAATAAAAAAGTAAATTAATTTATAATTAATATTATCATGTAAAATTAACTAATGAGGTGCTAGCAATATGAATAAAAAATTATCAGCATTTGTCACACTTATTATCATGTTTATTGCCGGAGTAATAGGTTTTATAAAATTTAGAACTACATTTATGAATATATTAGTTATACCAGCCGAGATTATTACTAAAATACATTTTAAGACATCTCATATAGAAAATGCATTAATGTATTCAGGATATTATTCTCTTTTGTCTATGATTTTTTCAGCTATTTTTGCAGTGAGTTTAGTACTTTTGCTTGTAAATTTATTATCAAAAACACATGGCCCAAATTTTTATTCATCCTTAATAAAAATGCTTATTGTAATGGGAGTCAGTGGAGCAGTAATATATAGCAATTTTTGGGTTATTACGAAGGACAAAATATACTTTAGTTCTCCTACCACATTAGGTTCTATGATTAAACTTGATTACGATGATGTATCTAATATAGCTATAAATGTAAATGCTGAAAAAGGTAGTGGACCAATATTAAAGGTTGATTTGATTGCAAATGGAAATGATCTAGATTTATGGCAATCAGTTTCTGTTAATGATAATAATAAAAGTAAAGAAGTAAGAGATTTAATTTTTGTTTTGAAAACAAGATTTCATACCTCTGTTACAGTCAATAAACATGGGTATACTGAGTACGATAAAGATATAAATTATTTAACAAATTAAAAAATGGACAAGGGCAAATAAGATGCTATTTAATTGGCATCTTTATTTTTTATTAAAAACTAATGTATAATATTAGTATAGGTGGGCTATTTATCTAATGAGGTTCGGTGGTATTTTAACTTTGTAAGTAAATAAGAGGAGAATATGGAATGGATAATAAAAAAACAGCACTTATAACAGGGGCTACTAGTGGAATAGGAGAAGAATTTGCAAGAAGATTTGGAAAATTAGGTTATGATCTTATTATTACAGGTAGAAGAGAAAATAAAATGAAAATAGTAGCTGACGAAATAAAAAAAGAATCTAATGTGAAAGTGGATATTATAATTGTAGAGTTATCAGATGAGAAAGAACTTGAAAATTTAATCAAAGTAATAGAAAATAAAAGAATTGATATTTTAGTTAACAATGCAGGATTTGGAGTCAGTAATTTTTATGATAAAGAGCATATTGAAAATTTTATTAATATGGAAATAGTACATGTTAAAGTTCCTATGAGAATTACTTATACTGTACTTAAAGGGATGATAGAAAGAAATGATGGAGTAGTAATAAATGTATCATCGGAAAGTGCATTTTTACCTATGCCCCAAAATACCGTATATGCATCAACAAAAGCATTTTTGAAGATTTTTACGGAAGGACTCAATCTTGAGGTTAAGGCAAGAGGAAAAAATATAAAGTTTCAAGCCTTATGTCCTGGATTTACAAAAACTGATTTTCATGAAAAGATGGGTATAGAAAAATCAAGTCAGGTGGATAGGGGAATAATAAAATGGAGAACTCCAAAATACATTGTGGATTATTCTTTGAAGATGTTGAAAAAAGATAAAGTAATATGTGTACCGGGAATAGAAAATAGAATTTTAATAAGATTGTTAAGTTTGCTTCCAAAGAAAAACTATGAAAAGTTAATGGTGAATTTTTGCAGAAAAAGTTTGAAGGTTAAATAACTTTACTCTTTAAATTAAATAAATATTGATGTATAATATAAATAGCATATGCCAATAATTAAATTTAATTGAAATATTACTGAATATATGGAGGATGAACAGCATGAAGATAGCAGTACCTAATGATCAAAATATGGTCAATCAACATTTTGGTAAAAGTAAAAGCTTTATTATAGCAACAGTAGAGGATAATAAAATAGTAAATACTGAAGAAGTGTCTACTGTAGAACTTGCACATCAGCATCAAGGTTTAGCAGAGTTGCTTCTTAAAAATGAAGTAGACTTAGTTATAGTAGGAGGTATAGGAGCTGGTGCACTTACAGGTTTAAGTCAAAATGGACTTAAGGTTATAAGAGGAGCATCAGGAGAATATACGAAAGTTATTGAAAAATATATTAGTGGTGATTTGCAAGATAAGAATGTAATATGTAATCATCATGGTGAACATAATCATACTCATTAATTAAAAAACTCCGAAGGCTTATGTAGATTTAACCTTTGGAGTTTTTTGTTACAGCCTTGATTAATGGCATTTGACAACTTAAAAATTTTGGCTATCAATTCTATAAAATTCAGGATAGAAAATAACTTAATTGAAATAGTATAATTAATATATTGGAGTGCTGTAGAATATAGGGAGGAAATAAAGATGCCAAGACCAACAAAGTACAGAAAAGTAGAATTTTTTCCACAAAGTACGTATTTTATTCCACTAGGGAAGCCAAAATGTGAAATTAAAGAAATAGCTTTAAAGGTAGAAGAACTTGAAGCTATGAGATTAAAAGATATTGAAGGATTAAATCAAGAAGAGTGTGCAGCTAAAATGGAAGTTTCAAGGCAGACTTTTCAAAACATTATTGATGCCGCGAGAAAAAAAGTAGCTGTTGCTTTAACGGAAGGAAACGCTATAGTTATAGAAGGCGGAAACTATACAGTTAAATTTTGCAAGTTTAAATGCTTGAATTGTGGCAATACATATGAAGTGAATTATGAACAGGACAAACGTATATGTCCATCTTGTGGTTCGAATAACATTGTATGTAGTAAAAGGTCGGGCTGTTGTCGTAAATGGTGTAAATAAGTATTTGTATAAAATTAAAGTATAAGTGAGAGACCATGATACAGGTATCCTCACTTATACTTTAACTAAGAGTATCGTAGATAGAATAATTTTTTGCATCCTCTTCTTTTCGTTGAAATAATGCATAGGGATATTTACTAAAATATTCTGTGTTTGAACCTTCAAATTTAACATCTAAAGGTTTTTCTAAATCATCGATAATAATAAAATTTTTGTCTTCATTCTCAATTAAGTAAAGATTTTTTATAGTTTCATAATTAACAGTTTTGTTGGTTAAATGTTTAATAGAATCATATATGAGTTCCAAACATTCCTCATTTAATTCCCTAAAAATAAATCTTAATACTGTTGAAGCTTTATAATATCCATGAAAGATAATAAAATATTTTCCGTCATATACGTTACCTAAAGTTTCAATATAGGGAAAACTATCTTTATCATGTAGAGAATAGTAAGAATCAATAAAGAAAAAATGAAGCTTAAAGTTTTCAGAAAAAAAGGAATAGCGATCAATATATTTTTTAAGTCCTATTTCTTGATTTTCTTCTTCTCGTCTTGAAATAGCTACGGGATGATTTTTTAAGTATTCATTAATTGAATAAGTAAAATTAAAACTCACTTTTCCAGGTAATTCTTCGTTAGGGGATTTTATATCATAATCAAGATCATATTCGTAGTTCACTTCAAAGATTTTATTACTATAATCATCTAAATAGAGATTTTCAATGGAGTAATTGTCTATACAGACATTAAGTAAGTATTGAGTAATTTGCCTTGCTAAATTAATGGAAGAACTGTTTACATTTCTAAAGATAAAAGTTAAGGCTTTTTCAATATCTGGTTTACTATTATTGTATAGAACCAATAAATCATCATTATCATAACAAGCTAAATATTCATTACAATCAGGGTTACACCATTGAATGCGTATATCATCAAAATATAATTTGCTGTCAAAGTAATGAGAAGAAAAATTATTTTTTAGAAAACTACAGTTCATTGTATAGTGAGCAAGTGAATCGTTTATTTTTATAGTTTCCTTTTGCATATTTGCATATGGGTGTTTTAAAAAATAATCACGATTTGAACCTTCAAAATTAACAACTAAATTACCATCATAACTAGATTTAATTACAAGATTTGTGTCTATATAAGTCTCAAGTAGCAAGTTATCTAAATTTATATCGGTTGAAAGATTTCCAATAAAGTAAGGTAAAGTGCTTTTTAGAATATCAATACTTTCAGGAATTAGTTCTCTAAAAACAAATCTTAAAATAATGGTATTATAATCATCATGCTGACAAAATATAATAAAATATCGTCCATCATATACATTGTCAAGATGTACACCATATAATAATTTGTCTTCTGATAAGTATAAATCCTTCTTTAAAAGATTATTATAAAAATTTTCATTCATAAAATCATGCATTTTTCTGAAGTTAATGTATTCTTTACTATAATCATCTTCATTTCTTTGTATTTCGGCTTTTGGATGTTCTACAAAATATAATGAATTAGAATATTTAAAGGTAAGTTCCAAATCACCAGAGGAACTTTTTTTTATAACAAGATTTTTATCTCTATATTCGTTAGATTGTAATTTTTTTATATCCCTAATATTAGGTGAAAAATCAATTAAGTAGGGTATAGTTTTATATAAAATACTAATGCATTCGTCATTTATTTTCCTAAAGATAAATTTTAAGCTTCTATTTCCATAGAAATTTTCTTCATCCAGCACTAAAAAATATTTCCCATCATGTACCTTTATAGATTTATTAGTAGGGAGTTCAGTATTAATATAATAAGGATCTATATTAAAAACATATTCATTGAAATTATTTGACATAAATTCATATCTTTCAGCTGGATTATGAGGTTTATTTCTAATTGGTGAATTTTTAAAAGAAGGGCCGTATATATTTACAACTATTATAAATATTGTGGCAAATATTATAAATATCACCAAAACTAAAAAAAACATAAAATCACTCCTATAAAACAGTTACGTTTAATTATAAATTTATAAAATAGCAAAGTAAAGAGAAAATACAAAAATTAAATTAAAATTTAAATTATATTAAAAAATATTTGAATAAATTATTGAAAGGAGGTATAATTGGATGCATTTAGGAGGGGAAAAAGTAAATGGAAAATAAGAAAAAAATAAAACATGGTAAAATTGGGCTTTTATCTTTAGTGATTTCTTTAGTACCGATAGTATATCTTATTATACGATCAAGAATGGGAATGTTTGTTAGTAAGGATATTAAAGTAGAAGTGATATGGAGTCTAATAACAGTTTTTGTACTAACTTCTCCTGTAATTAGCCTCGCACTTGGAATAATTGGATTAAATCAAAGCGAATCAAAGAGAATTTTTGCTGGTATTGGTACTGGTATTAGTGTAATTATGCTACTTTGGGTAATATTTATTACACTAATTTTTATTTAAAGGATTTTTATTAAAAATAAGATTGGTATTTTTAGAATATGAAATACCAATCTTTATCCTTCTCCATGGTCATCAATTAACCAAGCTGAATTCTTATTTTTTCTTATAACAGTAAACCATTCAGTATGCTTTCCATTGGCTATAGCTCCGCCTTCATTATTTTTATATTCAATAGTAAAAGTAACTTTATAGTTTTTTACATTATTCTCCTTTACGCCATTAATCTTTCCACGTCCGTATTTCATGTAGTCATCCTTTTCTTTTGGATCAGTATCTTCAACGATGGTATTAAGTTTAATAAATTTTAATTTATTGAATCCTAAAACTAAATTAGGTTTGTTTTGCCAATCGGTTAGAGTTGATAACACACCTGTCCTACTTTTTTCATTGTAATATTTAAAGTAATTTTTTATTACTTCATTTGGCTTCAATTTTAGCTTTTCAGCATTAGAAATATTAACTTCTTTATTTACAGAGCAGCCTGTAAATAAAAGTATTAAAATAAGAATTGTAAGTGCAAGTTTATTTTTCATTTTTTCTCCTATGATTTGGTGAACTGAAATGTATAAATTAAATATTATGTTATATTATAACATTTGTAAAAAATAAAATAAAGAGTTCATTGACAATGTTATACTAAAGGAGTATCATACTTTTAAAGGAATGTACTTTGAAAGTACAAAGCGAGGTGGCAAAATGAAGCTTAGTGAAAAGACAGCTCTAATAACAGGTGCTACAAGTGGGATAGGAGAGGAATTCGCAAAAAGATTCGCAGAGTTAGGCTATAATCTTATTATTACAGGTAGAAGAGAAAATAAGATAAACTCTGTTGCAGAAGAAATAAGAAAAAACTTTAATGTTAATGTAGAAGTTGTAATTGCAGAACTATCAGATGAAAAAGATCTTGAAAAACTAATTAGAGTAATAGAAAATAAAAAAATAGATATGCTTCTTAATAATGCTGGGTTTGGACTTAATGCTTTTTATGAAGAAGAAGATATTAATAAATTTTTAGATATGGAAACGGTACATGTTAAAGTACCTATGAAAATTACTTATGTAGTACTTAAAGATATGATAAAAAGAAATAATGGTACAATTATAAATGTATCATCAGATGGTGCTTTTTTGCTTGCACCTAAAAATGCAGTATATGCATCAACGAAGGCATTTTTAAAAACTTTTACAGAAGCACTTAATATTGAAATAAAAAGTAAAGGTAAAAATATAAAACTTCAAGCATTGTGTCCAGGACTTACAAAAACTGATTTTCATGAAAAAATGGGAATGGATAAGTCAAGACAGGTTAACAAAGGAATGATAAAATGGAATACACCTAAGTTTATAGTAAACTCATCATTAGAAGCATTAAAAAAAGATAAGGTTGTATGTATACCTGGAGCAAAAACTAAATTTTTAATAGGAGTTTTAAATTTGCTTCCAAGAAAAAGTTACTACAAATTTATGATTAATTTTTGTAAAAAGAATTTCAAAAATAAGGAGAAAGCACGTGCGTAAAAATTTTAAAAATGAAGAACTAAAAATTATAGATGAAATTTACCATTTATTTTATACGAAAATGCTTAATATAAGAAATAATGAAAAATTTAAAAAGCTTGAGAATGTCACTGATCTTGAAATGGGAGTGCTACATATACTTACGTATAAACCTGATTGTATAATGAGAGAAATTAGAGAGTATCTTAAGATTTCTAGAAGCACACTTACAGGAGTAATTGATAGACTTGAAAAAAGAGGTTTTGTAAAACGTGTAATAAGTGAAAAAGATAGAAGGTCCTTTTCACTTGAACTTACAAGGGAAGGTAAAATTGCCCAGGTAAAGCATGAGGAAATGGAAAGAACAATATATAAAGAAGTTTTAGCTTCACTTAAAGAAGATGAGGATATTGATGAATTTTTAAGACTCTCAAAAAAAATAATTAAAAATATCAAGGTTTAAAGCTGAATTTTTAATAGGAGGTTTTTTATATGAAGGTTATAGGCATAAACGGGAGTTCACGTAAGGATGGAAATACAGCGATATTGATAGAAAAAGTATTTGAAGAATTGAAAAAGCAAGGTGTTGAAACTGAGTTAATACAATTGTTTAATAAAGAAATTAAAAGTTGTAAGGGTTGCTTTGCTTGTAAAGGAAATAAAAAATGTGTAATAGGTAATGATGATTTTAATGAATGCTTTAATAAAATTGTAGATGCAGATGGAATTATTCTTGGTTCACCAGTTTATTCTGCAGATATATCTTCTAAAATGAAAGCTTTTATTGAGCGTGCAGGAGTTATTGTTGCAACAAATCCTGGAATGTTAAAGTATAAAGTAGGTGCTTCTGTAGTGGCAGTTCGGCGTGGAGGTGGAATGACTGCAGTAGATACATTGAATCATTTTTTATTAAATAAAGAGGTTATTGTCGTAGGATCTACTTATTGGAATATGGCTTATGGAAAAGACATAGGGGATGTTCTAGATGATGAGGAAGGTATTCTCAACATGAAAAATTTAGGACAAAACATGGCGTATATAATAAGAAAAATAAGATATACTAAATAAAAAAGAATGTAGTAGATAGAAAACTGTAGATAGGTTTGATAAGTATAACAAATTTATCTACAGTTTTTTATATTAGTTTTGTTTCGTGTAAATTCTTATGGTTGATAATTATAGCCATGACAATTGAATAAATTATATATATCGAATAAGGTTCTAAATTTCCTTTTATGTATTGCGGAGTTATTGTAAATAGGTAAAAACATAAATTTTCTATACAATGCCATATAGAAGCAGGGATAATATTGTTCTTTGATTTTACTGTAATCCAATAATAACAAATACTATCGGTCATACACCCGATAACAAATAAAATTATAGGTGCAGATATAGTGCCGAGTAGGAAGAAATGGTAGTGCCATAACGACCACACAATACCAACAATTATAGATGTCTTTAAAGGACTATAATTTTTAGATAACTTTTCTTGAAGAAATCCTCTCCAGCCAATCTCTTCAGAAATCAAAGACCATAGGGCTATTATTAGCTTTTTTGATGTTACAGCTGTTATAAAAGAAGTTTTTACAAAAATAAGTGATGTTATTTTCGTAAGAGTGATTAATGTTAAAGGAAATATTATAGCAATTAATAAATATTGAAATTTTATATTATGAATATAGCATTTCTTTAAAAATAATTTCAAATCTATATAATTATCTAAAATTGCAATTGTAAGTAAAGCTGCAATACTTGGCGTAGCTGCTTCAATTCCATACAAAGTGAAGTTAAATATTCCAAGTTTAAATACATTAAAGCTTCTTATTAAAATTACGCAAATAAGTGGAAGAGCAAAAGCTAAAATTAAAAATAACATAATATAATTTTGTGATTTTTTATTTCTCATAGTTCACCAACATTATTAATAAATTAAGTATATTATATAAGAATTATACAATACTGTATAGTTGCAGATTAATTGACTTTTAATATATAAATTTTGATAATATATTATCGTATACACGTAAAATATATTAAATTAATAAAATGTATTGACAAATATTAAACAAAATAATATATTTAAATAAAGGCATTCACAAAATAAAAGTTATGAATAATATCATCATTCTTAATGTTATAAATTGTTTTTAAAGGTTTCCAAAGTATACATGGAAGGAAGTCGAATATGGAGTTTAAATCTAATATCAAAGAACTTGATGAACTCAAGCAAAAAATGTTTGAAATATCAAAAAGTTCTGTTACTTATGAAAAATTAGCTTATTATATTGAAAAGAATTATAAGCATATTATATTTATGACAGCATCTGAGGTGGCAAGCGAATCTGAAGTTAGTCAAGGAAGTGTTTCGAGATTTTGCAGCGCTCTTGGTTATAGAGGCTACAATGACTTTTTACATAATCTACAACAATTTGTTAGAGAAGAGATAACAGCACCTCAAAGATTACAATATACATCTCATAATAATAATTTGGCAAGTACACTCAATATGGAACACAACAATATAGATGAGCTTGAAGAAATATTAAATCAAGAAGCATATCAAAAACTCGTAGAAAAAATCATATCAGCAGAAGAATTAGTAATAGTATCCTCTAGAATGTCAGCAACATTACTTCCTTATACAAGCTACATTTTAAATAAAATAAGAAATAATGTAGTTATGGTAACCCCAGACAGTCCACTTTGGAACACCCTAGAACTTAGAGATAAAGAGAAAACTTTAATACTTACAATAATGTTTCCAAGATACCCTAATGATTTAATAAAAAAGTTGGAAATATTAAAAAGAGAAGGTTTCTCTATCACCGCTATAACCGATAGTATTATATCTCCGGTTACTAGCTTAGCAGATCCAGTTATAAACATTCCTATAACAACTTCATCGATATTTGATATTTATAGTACACCTATTTTATTTATAAATTTGCTTTTAAGGGATGTAGCAAATGGAATCGAGGGACTCAGTAAAAGGATTGATAAGTTAGAGAAATTTGAAAATGAGAGTAACATTTACTATAAAAATACAAGGAGTTAATAAAATGAAAAAAATTTATAAACCATCTATTGTATATTATGAAGACAATTTTCAAGAGGAAAAAGGTGTTTTAGAAGAAAACGGAGAGATATTAGAAGTTACTTCTTTTGAAGAGCTTTTATCAAAATATAAGGATGCAGAAGTTGTAGAGTGGAATGAAAATATAATGGTTCCAGGTACAACAAATATACATAACCATTCATTTCAAAGCTTACTTCGTGGAATTGCAGCAGATAAACCATTTTTAGAGTGGAGGGATAAATCACTTTATGCATTTTCTCCTAAGTTATCCGCTGAGGATTTATATACTGGTGCAGTATTTGCCTTTGGAGAAATGCTTAAGTATGGTGTTACTTCAGTAAGTGATTTCTTTTATGTACACAATGATGGAGTAGAGAGTGATGAGGCAATTATTAAAGCAGCTAAAGATGTAGGTATTAGATTAGTGCTTGCTAGAACAATGTATGATTGGGATGGAGCACCAAAGGGATACGTTGAAACAATAGACGAAGCTGTAAAAAATGTTAAGAACTTAGCAGTAAAGTATCAAGGAAATGACATGGTAAAAATAGTTCCAGCGCCACACAGTCTGCATGCAGCATCAGTAGATATGGTTAAAGCAGGACATAAACTGGCAAAAGAACTTGGCACAAATTATCATATACACATAGCAGAGGAGCCTTTTGAAGTTGAGCAGGTACAGAAGGAATTTGGTTTAAGACCTGTTGAGCTTTTAAACAAAATAGGTGTACTTGATAAAAGTATGGTTGGAATCCACTGCGTATGGCTTAATGATACCGAAATAAAGTTAATGGGAGATAACAAAGCTAAGCTTGCCTATTGTCCTTCAAGTAACATGTTTTTAGCAGATGGAGTAACTGATATTCCAGCAATGATGAAAGCTGGAGTTGAAATAGGTTTTGGGTCAGATGGAGCCTGCAGCAATAATAGAATAAGCATATTTGAAGAAATGAGAATGTGTGCACTGCTTCAAAAGGTTACAAAGCTAGATTCCTTATGCGTTAACTATAAGGATGTATTTTCTATGGGAACAGAAATTGGAGGAAAAATACTTCAGCTTCCTGTTGGAAAAATTGAAAAAGGTTATAAAGCAGATTTCGTTGGAATTAATAAAAATGACATGTCAATGCAGCCAATATTTAATTCAGGTGAACAAATTATGCCTAACATAGTTTATTCAATGCAGCCATGTGCTATTGATCATGTTGTAGTTGATGGAAAAGAAAGAGTTAGAAAAGGTGAAATATTAACTGTTTCTGAAAGCAAAATAGTTAAGGATGTTCAAAAATTAATGAGTAAACTTGAAAAATAAAATTAGCTCTTTTTTAGGTAAAGAGGTGTGAAGATGGAAAATATTAAACCTAATTTGGATAGGTTAAAAGAGGATATAGAAAAAATAGCTTCGTTCATAGATAATAGTAAACTTGGACATACGAGAAGAGGCTTTACAAAAGAATATAAAGAAGCAAGAGTATGGCTCAGAGAAAAAATGGAGGCAGCAGGACTTAAAACCTCTGTGGATGCCGCTGCAAATATTATTGGAAGGCTAAAAGGAACTGATGAAAGCTTAAAGCCAATAATGATAGGTTCTCATACAGATACCGTAGAAAATGGCGGTATGTATGATGGAACTATAGGAGTTTTGGGTGGTATAGAGGTTGTTAGAATTCTTAAGGAAAAGGGAATAAAACTTAGACATCCATTGGAGATAGTTGATTTTACATCAGAAGAACCAAGTGAATTTGGATTATCAACTATAGGCAGTAAGGGAATGATAGGTGGCTTATCTGAAGAAATGCTTCAAAGAAAGGATAGCTTAGGAAGAGTGCTTTCTCATGCTATTGATGATTTAGGCGGAAACCATAAGGAAATAAAAAAACTTTCTAGAAAAAAGGGAAGTGTGGCTTTGTATCTTGAATTACACAATGAGCTTGGACCTGTTTTAGATAAAAAAAAGTGTCCACTGGGAGTTGTCACAGGAATTGTCGGAATTCATAGATATAAAGTAATAGTTACAGGTGAGGCTAATCATGCAGGTACAACGCCAATGAACATGAGATATGATGCACTAACCTTTACAAGTGAACTTATATTAAAGCTTCAGCATATATGCATGGAAAAAAATAGCGATGATGTAGTTGGAACTGTTGGAAAATTAAATGTAGAACCTAATGCATCAAATGTAATACCAGGAAAATGTGAATTCGAGTTTGAGGTTAGAGCTCTTCATAATGAAGTTATAGATGAAATTACAGCTGAATTTATTTATGAAGCTCAAGGGTTATCAGAGAAGAGAAATATAAATATTAAATTTGATAACATATCGAAATCAAGTTCTGTAATTATAGATGAAAAAATAAAAGAAGTTTTAAAGAAAAGCTGTGATAAGGCAGCAGAAACCATGTATCTCCCAAGTGGAGCAGGGCATGATGCTAATCATATATATGAAATTGCACCAGTTGGTATGATTTTTGTACCAAGTAAAGATGGGAAAAGTCATTGCCCTGAAGAATACACTTCATATGAAGAAATTGAGATAGGAGTAGAAGCTCTTATAAATGCATTATTAAATTTTGATGAAAGTTGGAGGTAGGAAAATGAATTTTAATGAAAAAGCAAAAGTATCAATGGACATAAAATTAGATGATGAATTACCTAAGATGCCTAAATTTCAAGAAGGAATTAGAAGAGCACCAGATAGAGGATATACTTTAAATGAAGCTCAAACAGAAACTGCTCTTAAAAATGCACTTAGATACATTAATCCTAAATATCATGAAAAGCTAATACCAGAATTCTTAGAGGAGTTAAAAACAAGAGGAAGAATTTATGGATATAGATTTAGACCAGAGGGAAGAATTTACGGAAAACCAATAGATGAATACAAGGGTAAATGCATAGAGGGTAAGGCTTTTCAGGTTATGATAGAAAATAATCTAGATTTTGAGGTGGCTTTATATCCATATGAATTAGTTACTTACGGTGAGACAGGAAGTGTGTGTCAAAACTGGATGCAGTATAGACTTATAAAAAAATATCTTGAGGTAATGGAAAAAGACCAAACTTTAGTAGTTGAATCAGGGCATCCACTAGGTTTATTTAGAACAAGAGAAAATGCACCTAGAGTTATAATAACTAATGCGCTTATGGTTGGAATGTTTGACAACTTAGATGATTGGGAAGTTGCAGAACAAATGGGAGTTGCAAACTATGGACAAATGACAGCTGGTGGTTGGATGTATATAGGACCTCAAGGAATAGTTCACGGAACTTATAACACTCTTTTAAATGCGGGACGAATGAAGCTTGGAATTCCAAACGACGGAGATTTAAGAGGACATTTATTCATAACTTCAGGTCTTGGGGGAATGAGTGGTGCTCAACCAAAAGCTGTTGAAATATCAAACGGAGTTGGAATTGTTGCAGAGGTAGATGAATCAAGAATAAAAACAAGACTAGACCAAGGTTGGGTAGGAATGCAGTCTTCAGATTTAGACGAAATATTTAGAGTAGTTCATGAGCACATAGAAAACAAAACAGCTATATCAATTGCATATCACGGAAATATAGTTGATTTACTTGAATATGTAGTTAAAAATGATATAAAGGTTGAATTAATGTCAGACCAAACCTCTTGTCATGCTGTTTATGATGGAGGATACTGTCCACAGGGACTTACATTTGAAGAAAGAACAGAACTTTTAAGCAAAGACAGAGAAAAGTTTAAGGAGCTTGTAGATAAGAGTTTAAGACATCACTATGAACTTATTAAGGCTTGCTGCAACAAAGGTACTTATTTCTTTGATTATGGTAACTCTTTCTTAAAGGCAGTTTATGATGCTGGAGTAAAGGAAATATCTAAAAATGGAGTAGATGATAAGGATGGATTCGTACTTCCATCATATGTAGAGGATATCATGGGACCACAATTATTTGATTATGGTTATGGACCATTCAGATGGGTATGTTTAAGTGGAACAGATGAAGATTTAATAAAGACAGACCATGCAGCAATGGAATGCATAGATCCAAACAGAAGATATCAAGATAGAGATAATTACAACTGGATAAGAGACGCTGAAGAAAACAAATTAGTAGTTGGAACTAAGGCTAGAATTCTTTATCAAGATGCTGAAGGAAGAAAGGACATAGCGCTTAAGTTTAACGAAATGGTTAGAAATGGTGAAGTAGGACCAGTTATGATAGGAAGAGATCATCATGATGTAAGTGGAACAGATTCACCATTTAGAGAAACTGCAAACATAAAAGATGGAAGTAATGTAATGGCTGATATGGCTATTCAATGTTATGCAGGAAACGCAGCAAGAGGAATGAGTTTAGTTGCCCTTCATAATGGCGGCGGTGTTGGTATAGGAAAATCTATAAATGGTGGTTTTGGTCTTGTACTTGATGGAAGCGAAAGAATAGATGAAATAATAAAAAGCGCAATCCTTTGGGATGTTATGGGCGGTGTTGCAAGAAGAAGCTGGGCTAGGAATGAGCATTCTATAGAGACAGCTATTGAATTTAACGAAAGATATAAAGGTGAAAACCAAGTGACAATACCATATGTAGTTGATGAAAATCTTATAAAGAAAATTAAGTAGGTAATGTTAATTATGAAAAATATAGTGATTTTAAATTCTAGTGAAATTGCAACACCTATTGGAAATACTGCAAAATTTGGTTCACAAATGAACAATCTTAAGGTAATAAAAAATGGAGCAGTTGTAATAAAAAATGGAATAATTGAGGAAGTTTGTACAACAGAAGAGGTTTTAAAAAAGTATAATTTAGATGAATTTGAAGTTATTGATGCTCATAATAAATGTATTCTTCCTGGTTTTGTAGACTCTCATACCCATTTTATTTTTGGGGGCTACAGACCAGAGGAATTCTTTATGAGATTAAATGGCGCAAGTTATATGGATATAATGAGAGCTAAAGGTGGTATACAAAATACCGTTAACGCTACTCGAAAAAGTTCTTTTGGAGAATTATATAAAGTAGGTTATGAACGACTGAATTCAATGCTTCAGTTTGGAATAACAACTGTAGAAGGAAAAAGTGGATATGGCTTAGACTTAGATACAGAAATAAGACAGCTTGAGGTAATGAAAAAATTAAATGAAGAGCACTATGTAGATATAGCTAGTACATTTTTAGGAGCTCATGCGGTTCCGTTAGAGTATGAAGGAAGAAATGAAGAATACATAGATTTTATAATAGATAAGGTTTTGCCAGTAGTTAAAGAAAAAGAACTTGCAGAATTTTGTGATGTATTCTGTGAAGATGATGTAATATCTATAGAGTTGTCAGAGAAACTTTTAAGTAAAGCAAAAGAAATGGGTTTTGTAGCAAAAATTCATGCTGATGAAATTGTAAGTCTTGGTGGTGCTGAGCTTGCAGGAAAGCTTAAGGCAGTGTCAGCAGACCATCTTTTATGTGCATCAGACCCAGGGATAAAAAGTCTTTATGAAAATAAAGTTGTTGCAACACTTCTTCCCTCAACTGCTTTTTGCTTAAACAAACCTTATGCTAATGCTAGAAAGATGATTGACAGCGGTTGTAGTGTGGCTTTAGCTAGTGATTTTAATCCTGGAAGCTGCTTTACTAATTCGGTGCCGTTAATGTTTGCACTAGCTTGTATACACATGAGTATGACAGCTGAGGAGGCTATAACAGCCTTTACTTTAAATGGGGCGGCAGCACTTAACAGGGCAGACAGAGTAGGAAGTATTGAAAAAGGAAAAGCTGCAGATTTAGTTATATTAAAATATCCGGATTTTAAATACCTTGTTTATAATACCGGTGTAAATATAGTAGATATCGTAATAAAGAATGGAAAGGTAGTTAAATAAAATTGGAAGGGAATTTTCCCTTTCCAATTTATATCTAGTATGTTTTCAAACATGCCTATATGTGTTATAATACCTTAGTGATTTAATACCTTAGCACTTTAACACGATAAATTGAAAAAATATTTATAGAATACATAGTTTATATAAAAACAAAAGAAGGGGGCAATTTTAGTGGCTATAAAAGCAAGAGAAGATCAACCTAGTGAATTAAAAAGAAGTTTAAAAACACGTCATATGAACATGATTGCCATTGGAGGATCAATTGGAACGGGATTATTTTTTACTAGCGGAAATACAATAAGTACAGCAGGGCCAGGTGGTGCAATTGCAGCCTATGCTATTATGGGGATACTTGTATATTTTTTAATGACATCATTAGGAGAAATGGCAACAATGCTGCCAAACTCTGGTTCATTTGAAACTTATGCATCAAAATTTGTTGATCCGGCATTAGGGTTTGCTTTAGGATGGAATTATTGGTTTAACTGGGCAATTACTGTTGCAGCAGAATTAGTTGCTGCGGGGCTGGTTATTAAATTTTGGTTACCGAATACGGGAACAACTATTTGGAGTATAGGATTCTTAGTGATTCTATTTGGATTAAATCTATTATCAGCAAAGGCCTACGGTGAAGGAGAATACTGGTTTGCAAGCATAAAGGTTATAACAATTATTGTATTTCTTGTAGCTGGTATACTTATAATATTTGGAATAATGGGGGGACATAGTGTAGGCTTTCATAACTGGGTACTTAAGGATGGAAAGGGTAATTCAGCACCATTTGTAGGCGGGGGAATCGCAATACTTATGAGTTTTTTAACAGCGGGTTTTTCTTTTGCAGGTACAGAAGTAGTTGGTTTGGCAGCAGGAGAATCTGAGAATCCTGAAAAAGACGTACCGAAAGCGATAAATTCAGTGTTTTGGAGAATACTTATTTTCTATATAGGTGCAATTATTGTTATTGGATTTATCATTCCATTTAATGATCCTAATTTACTGAAAAATGGTGTTTCAGATATAGCTTATAGTCCATTTACTATAGTATTTCAAAGATCAGGAATTGCTTTTGCAGCGTCAGTAATGAATGCAGTTATATTAACATCTGTGCTTTCTTGTGGTAATTCAGGACTTTATGCAGGTTCACGTATGCTTTTTGCTATGGCTAAAGAGGGAAAAGCACCAAAAGTTTTGGGTAAATTAAATAAAAGAGGAGTACCATTAAATGCACTTATTTTCACATCAGTTATAGCATCATCAGCATTTTTAGCATCGCTTATAGGAGACGGTAAAATTTATTCTATCCTTTATAATTTATCTGGAATAACAACCTTTATAACCTGGTTGGGAATAGCAATTTGTCACTATAGATTTAGAAAAGCATATGTTATGCAAGGAAACAAGGTTGAGGACCTAAAATATAAAGCTTTATGGTATCCTTTTGGGCCTATATTTGCAATGATTCTTTGTACTATTGTATTGTTTGGGGCTAATATATGGATTTTCCAGGCAAAAGCCTTTAGTTGGTTTGATTTCATAACTAATTATGGAAGTATTCCGTTATTTATATGCTTCTATTTTGCATATAAAAAAATGCATAAAACAAAGATAGTTTCTTTAAAGGAATGTGATTTTGAATAAAAGATAGAAGGTAATAAAATGAATGTAGAAATAATAAAAAAAGAAAACTACAATGTGTCAGAGTGGTCAGGTGGAAAAACCACAGAATTATATATCTATCCTACAACTTCAAAGTATAATGATAGAAACTTTATGTGGAGAATAAGTGCGGCTACTGTGGATGTACTTGAGTCTAATTTTACAAGTCTCCCTGGATTTGCAAGAAAATTAATGGTTACAGAAGGAGAGACAATTTTAGAACACTCCGGAAAATATAAGATAGTTTTAAAGCCCTTTGATAAGGATAGTTTTATGGGAGATTTTGAAACTAAAAGCTATGGAAAAGCCTCGGATTTTAATTTGATGACCTCTAGTGCTTGTAGCGGAGATATAAATTTAATATCAGTTGAACCTTTTAGCAAAATTAAAGTAGAAAATAAGAGTTTAGGTAAGGTAATGGAAAGTTTTTATTTTTTAAATGGAAAAGCTGAAGTTAAATTTCAAGATAAAGAGTTTAAGTTAGATGAAAAAGATTTATTTTATATAGATTACGAAAAAAATGATGCTAAAATTGAAGTATTTATAATAAATAGAAGCAATGAAGAGTTAAAGGTAATAAGAACCATAGTTTTAATGTCTTAGTTTAATATACATTTTAAATTTTTGTTGACAATATATTCTGAATATTATATAATTACTTTAAAATTTAGTTGATACAAGTCTGTGAATAGAAGTAGTAGCTATAAGAAATTAGTTTAAGCGAGTCGGGTTAGTGTGAGCCGGTACTGTAGCTTGTAGTGAATGGATCTATGAGACGATGTTGTGAAAGTTTTTAGTAGCGACATTCGGAAAGTCTACCGTTAAAAGGACAGGATATCGAAATTATATATTTCCGTATCTGAGAGAGATAATCTATTATTTATTTACTTAGATTAAAATGGGTGGCACCACGGACCACTTCGTCCCATATTAGGATGAAGTGGTTTTTTTGCGTTTAATTAAATTTAGAATTGTAGATTCTTAACTCATAGATTTGTAAAAACATAATAATTTGAAAATTTTTAATATTCGAAAAGAATAGGAGCGTGCATTATGTGTAATATTTCAAAGGAGCAGTTTGAGGCTAAAAAAAGAATGGGAAAAGCCTTTCAAGTCATATATGAGGAAAATGGAGATGAATTAACTCCAATATCTATTTTTTATAATATTAAGGGTGAGAAAAAATTTTTGCTTGAGAGTAACTTATTTTCTAGAACAAATGGAAAATATTCTTTTATAGGTGCGAAGCCTTATGCAGTAATAAAAGGGTATAGTAATTATACTGAAATTTGTAAAAATGAGCGTATTGAAAAGGTAAAAGATAGATTTTTAGAGGTTGCAAGAAGGTTTACTGAAGAAGGGAAAATAGAAAAAAATAAATATTCGTTTTCGGGCGGAGGAGTTGGGTATGTAGGATATGATGTGATAAAGCAGTATGAGAAAATATCAGGTAATAATAAGGATGATTTAAACATTCCAGAAGCTATTCTAATGTTTTATAAAATAATTATTTGTTATGATCACGTAAAAAACAATGTTGTTTATATTTACAATGTTTTTGAAGATGATAATAAAACCTATGAAGAAATAAAGAAAGAATTTTTTGAATTAAGTGAAAATTTAAAAAACAATAAAGAAATGCATGAACTTCCGGAAAGTAAAACTCCAGCTAATATAACCTCTAATTTTACTAAGGATGAATTTTGTGAAATGGTAAAAAAAGCACAGGAATACATAGTTAAAGGAGATATTTTTCAAATGGTTCCCTCTCAAAGATTTTCAATGGATATAAAAGAAAAACCATTTAATGTGTATAGAAGGCTCAGAAGTAAAAATCCATCACCATATCTTTTTTATATAGATTTTGGAGAATTTCAAATTACAGGTTCATCACCTGAAAGCTTGGTATGCGTGTTTGATGATACAGTAATAACTAATCCAATAGCAGGGACAAGGCCTAGAGGAAAAGATGAAGAAGAGGATATAAGACTTAAAAATGAACTTATAAATGATGAAAAGGAAATAGCAGAACATTCGATGCTTTTAGATTTAGCGAGAAACGATATAGGAAAAATAAGTGAGTTTGGCACAGTTAATGTGGATAAGTTCATGGAAATTGAATTGTATTCACATGTTATGCACATAGTGTCTAAAGTTTCAGGAACTCTTAAAAAGGAATATGACTGCTTTGAAGCATTAAAATCGTGTCTTCCTGCGGGTACGGTATCTGGGGCACCTAAAATAAGAGCTATGGAAATAATAGATGAGCTTGAAAACACTAAAAGAGGCTGCTATGCAGGTGCAGTAGGATACTTCTCTTATGATGGAAATATGGATACATGTATTGCTATAAGAACGCTTGTTATAAAGGGAGGAAAAGCCTATGCACAGGCTGGTGGTGGAGTTGTGTATGATTCCATTCCAGAAAATGAGTTTGAAGAGAGCATGAATAAATCTAAAATTCTTAAGGAAGTGATATAAATGATTTTAATAATAGATAATTATGATTCTTTTACGTATAACTTGTATCAATATGTAGGCGAAATATACAAAAATGTAGAGGTAGTTAGAAATGATGAGATTTCTATAGAAGGGATAAGAGAAATGAAACCAGAAGGCATAATAATATCTCCGGGACCAGGCAATCCTAGTGAGGCCGGAATTTCTGTAGAGGTGGTTGAAAAATTAGGGAAGGATATACCCATTTTGGGAATTTGTCTTGGACATCAATCCATAGCACAAGCTTTCTCTGGCAGAGTAATTGGAGCACCTACAATTATGCATGGCAAAACTTCTGTAATAAAGCATGATGCTAAAGATATTTTTGAGGGAGTAAAAAATCCTTTAAAGGTTATGAGATATCATTCTCTAATTGCTGAAAAGGCTACCTTGAGTAGTGAATTAACTGTAACAGCTGAAACTAATGATGGAATTATAATGGCAGTAAAACATAAAAAATACAAAATATATGGAATTCAATTCCATCCGGAATCCTATTTTACTGAAGAAGGCAGAAAAATAATAAGAAACTTTTTAGGGGGAATTTGTAATGTTAAAGGATGCTGTTAAAAAAATTATACAATTTGATAATTTAAGTGAAGCAGAAGCTTATGATGCGGTAAATGAAATCATGGAAGGCCGAGAGAGTGAAATAGATATAGCAGCGTTTTTGACAGCTTTTAGAATGAAGGGAGAAGAAGTAGAAGAGATATTAGGCTGTGCTAAGGCTATGAAAGATCATGCACCAAAGATTCAGGTTGATGACTTATACACAATAGATACCTGCGGAACAGGTGGAGATGGTGGAAAAACCTTCAATGTATCAACCTGTGCTAGTATAATTGCAGCAGCAGGTGGTGTTAAAATAGCTAAGCATGGCAATAGAGCTGGATCAAGTAAAAGTGGCAGTGCAGATGTACTCAAAGAGCTTGGAATAAATATAGAATTAGAACCAGAAGAGGTTGAGGAAGGGATTAGGGAAAAAGGAATGGCATTTATATTTGCTCAAAGTTATCACAAAGCAATGAAAAATGTTGCAGGAGTAAGAAAATCACTTGGTTTCAAAACTATATTTAATTTGTTAGGTCCTCTTACTAATCCTTGCAACATAAAAGGACAGGTTCTTGGAGTTTTTGATCAAAAATTAGCTCATCCTATAGCAGAAGTACTTCTTAAATTTGGACGTGAAAGAGCATTAGTATTAAATGGTTGTGATGGTTTGGATGAGATAACTACAACAGGCTTTACTTTTATAAGTGAAATAAAAGAGGGAAAGATAAAAGATTATATAATAAGACCTGAAGATTTTGGTATTAAGCGTTCAATAATTGAAGATATAAGTGGAGGAACACCAAAAGAGAATGCTGAAATAATAATTAATATATTAAAAGGTGAAAAGGGACATAAAAGAGATATAGTTGTGCTTAATACAGCAGCGGCACTTTATGTAGGAAAAGTTTGTGAAAGTCTAAAGGATGGTACAAAGATGGCTGAAAAACTTATAGATAGTGGCGCAGCACTTAGAAAATATGAGGAACTTAAATAGGAGGAGATTTACTTGATACTTGATGATATTGTTTATGATAAAAAGCTTCAGCTTATAGAGGATAAAAAAGTACTTAGTTTAGAACAGATAAAAGCTGAACTTAAGACTTTAAATTTAAAGAAAAGAGATTTTAAAAAAGCATTAAAAAAAGAAAATATATCAATAATAGCAGAGATAAAGAAAGCATCACCTTCTAAGGGGGTAATAAGAGAGGATTTTAATCCTTTAGATATAGGAGAAATTTATGAAAAGATAGACATAGATGCTGTGTCGATTTTAACAGAAAAGAAATATTTCCTGGGAAAAAATGAGTATATCAACGAAGTGAAAAAGATTAATTCTAAACCTATACTTAGGAAGGATTTTATAATAGATGAATATCAGCTTTATGAAGCAAAATTAATAGGTGCAGATGCAGTTCTTCTTATAGCAGCAGTCTTAAAGGATAAACTAAGGTACTTTTATAATAAAACCTTAGAATTAGGACTTGATGCTATAACAGAGGTTCATAATGAAGAAGAAGCAAAAATAGCAGGAGAGCTTGGTTGCAGCATAATAGGCATAAATAATAGAGATTTAAGGGATTTTTCTACAGATATTAAGAACACAGAAAAACTTATGAAATATATACCTAAGGACATAACAATAGTTTCGGAAAGCTCAATAAAAACTCCAGAGGATATATTGTACTTGAAATCAATTGGTGTAGATGCAGTTTTAATAGGAGAAACCTTTATGAGAAATATTGACAGCTTGAGTTACATAAACGATTTTTTAAAGAAGGCAAAGAGAAATGGTTAAGGTTAAAATATGTGGAATAAGGAGAGAAAAGGATATAGAAATTGTAAATAAATATCAACCAGATTATATAGGATTTGTGTTTGCTAAAAGTAAGCGTCAAGTGGATGCTTATATTGCAAGTGTATTAGGTGAAAAGCTTATGCCTAATATTAAAAAAATTGGAGTGTTTGTGAATGAAGATATAAAGAGGCTCAAAGAAATAGTGCTTAAAGCTAAATTAGATATAGTACAACTTCATGGCGATGAAGACTCTAAGTATATAGAAAAATTAAGGGGTATTAATGTATGGAAGGCTGTAAATATAAGTTCAAAAGAAGATAGAGACAAATTGAAAAATTATGAAGTAAGTGGTTTTATAGTTGACAGCATAGATGGTGCTAATAGAGGAGGAAACGGAAGGGTATTTGATTGGAAGTTATTAAAGGAGTATGAAAGTAATATAAAAAAGCCAATTATTGTAGCAGGAGGTTTAAATATAGACAATGTTAATGAATGTATAAAAACTTTAAATCCTTTTTGTGTAGATGTTTCAAGTGGTGTAGAAACAGATGGCTTTAAGGATGAAGAAAAAATAAAAAAATTTATATTGAAAGTGAGGAATTTTAAATGAATGGAAGGTTTGGAATATTTGGGGGACAATATGTTCCTGAAACTTTAATGAATGCAGTAAATGAACTTGAAGAAGAGTTTAATAAGGCAATAAAAGATGAGGAATTTATGAAAGAGTATAGATATTATCTTGAAAAATACGTAGGGAGAGAAACACCTCTTTATTTTGCTGAAAATATGACAAAAAAGCTAGGGGGAGCAAAAATATATCTTAAAAGGGAGGATTTAAACCATACAGGTTCACATAAGCTAAACAATGCATTAGGACAAGTACTATTAGCAAAGAAAATGGGTAAAAAAAGAGTTATAGCTGAAACAGGAGCAGGGCAACATGGTGTTGCAACAGCCACTGCAGCAGCATTATTTGGCCTAGAATGTGAAGTGTTCATGGGAGCAGAAGACGTAGAAAGACAGGCACTTAATGTGTTTAGAATGAAGATATTAGGTGCTAAGGTTAACTCTGTGAAGTCAGGAACAAACACTCTTAAGGATGCAATAAATGCGGCAATGAGAGATTGGGTTACGAATATAGATAATACTTATTATGTAATAGGTTCAGTAATGGGACCACATCCATATCCAACTATAGTAAAGGATTTTCAAAAAATTATAGGGGAAGAGGCTAGAAGACAAATGATAGAAGCAGAAGACAAATTGCCAGACTATGTTGTTGCCTGTGTAGGTGGAGGAAGTAACTCTATGGGTATATTTTACCCTTTTATAAAAGATACTTCAGTAAAACTTGTAGGAGTTGAAGCAGCTGGTTTAGGTATTGAAACCACAATGCATGCGGCTACACTTACAAAGGGCAGTGTTGGTATAATACATGGAATGATGACGTATGTGCTCCAAGATGAGGATGGACAGATAACACCAGCATATTCTGTGTCGGCAGGCCTTGATTATCCGGGAGTAGGACCACAGCACTCATTTTTAAAAGAAACTGAAAGGGCCGAGTATAAATCAGTAACTGATAAGGAAGCTTTAGATGCATTTTTATACTTATCAGAAACCGAGGGAATAATACCGGCACTTGAAAGTTCACACGCAGTAGCGTATGCCATGAAGTTAGCACCTACATTGTCAAAGGATAAGGTTGTTATAATAAATCTCTCAGGTAGAGGAGATAAAGATGTAAATACTGTAATGAAGAATATGGAGGAATTATAAAATGTCAAATAGAATTGATTCGAAATTTAAAGAATTAAAAGATAGAAATAAGAAGGCAATGATAACCTTTATTACAAGCGGGTATCCAGATGTTGAAACAACTAAAGAAGTGGTGATTGAAATGGAAAAGGCAGGGGCTGATTTAGTAGAACTCGGTATACCATACTCAGATCCAGTGGCAGATGGCCCGGTTATACAAATGGCTTCATCAACTGCTTTGAAAAATGGATTAAAAATAAAAGATATAATGAAGATTGTAAAGGATATAAGAAAAAAGGTAGAGATACCTATAGTATATATGGGATACTTTGGATGTGTTTTTAAGTATGGAATTGAGAAGTTTATTACGGAGGCTAAAGAAGCTGGAGTAGATGGAATGATAATACCTGATTTACCTCTTGAAGAAAGAGAAAATGTAACAGCTATAGGCGATAAGTATGAGTTTTATATAATACCTCTTGTAGCGCCTACATCAGAGGAGAGAATAAGTAAAATAGTCGATGGCGCCAAGGGATTTATATACTGTGTTTCAACCAATGGGGTTACAGGTGTTAGAAATGCTCTAAATTCAAATATAGAAGCATATGCAGATATAGTTTCTAAGGCATCCCAGACTCCTAAATGTGTTGGATTCGGTATATCGACACCAGATATGGCAAAAGAACTTAAAGAATATTTTGATGGCGTTATTATTGGAAGTGCTGTTATGAAAATAGTTGAGGAAGATATAAGTAAAGAAGAAAAATTCCATAAAATAAATGATTTTATTTCTGAGATTAATAAGGTGCTATAAGTTTAAGAGTCGTTTTACAGCGGCTCTTAATTTTTTTATTAAGCAGGAGTAAAAATGTATACTTTTTGCGTAAAATTAATTTTTATATGATATAATAAATTTGTTTTAAATATAGGAAACATGGGAATAACTAATATTTTTTTGTTTTCTATAGAGTCAGTTATAAAAATAATGTTTGAATATAGCTTCAAATAAATAGGAGATGCCTTAATGGATTTTAATATACTAAATAAAAAATTTGATAAAACTAGAGCTTCACAGCTTAACCCATTAGTATTAGCTTTTGTTGGGGATGCTGTTTATGAAAATTTTGTTAGAATATACATAGTTGATAAGTATCAAGATATGACTGTACACAAGCTTCATATTAAAGCAATTCAATTTGTAAAAGCACATGCACAAAGCACATTTATGAAAGAAATTTATAATGAATTAAGTGAAGAGGAAGAAAGAATATATAAGCGCGGGAGAAATGCAAAATCAGCTACTTCACCTAAAAATGCCGACATATGTGAGTATAGAATGTCGACTGGATTTGAGGCTTTAATAGGATATCTTTATCTAACAAATCAGATTGAAAGACTCAATGTTATATTAGAAAAAGTTGTAGAAATAAAAGAAAATAGCAGAGGGTGATAATAAATTGAATATAACTAATTTTGAACAAACAGGATTAAATGAAATAGAAGGAATATTACTAAATGAAAATACTGAAAATATAAATGATAACGCATTAAGAGAAATTTTAAAGTATGCTAATATTTCTTTTGTATTAGAAGGAATAAACAGACTTCAAAGTACCTTGATATGTGAACTTAAAGCCTCATATGTTCAGCAAAGTCAAAGATATGTAACCCTTAAAGAAGATTCTTTTGACCTTCCAAAGCTAGAGAAGGAAGATAAATTGGAAGCAGAAAAGTTATTGAAGGAAGCCTTTGAATTATATGAAGACATGTCGAAATTAAAAGAAGGAGAATTCAAGGGAAGACCAAAGGCAGAGAACTATTTGCATGGAATACCTATTGAGGATGCTAGATATATACTCCCGTTAGCTTGTAAAACTAATGTAAGTATTGCAATGAATGGTGAAAAACTTGTCGATTTGTTTTATTTGTTTAACGACAAAAATTACGAAAATATTTTCGAGGATATAAATGAAAATATTTTAAGAAAGCTTCCAAGTAACCTTTCAAAGCTATTGTCCAAGGTAGAAAATGGTTATAATCGTAAACATATTGAAAACTTTTATAAATCTGCATTTGATAAAATTAGTGAATATGATAATATAATTTTATTAAATAATTTTCAGGATTTGGATTTAAAAGTTGGACTTGGTGCGATAACCAGTACAAATGCAAAAACTCCTTCAAGTGTTATGAAATTATGGGGAGATAATGCTAATGAAAAGGCCAAGGGTGTTTCTGAAAGAGTGCTAGGCTATGGACATGAAAGTATAGCAGAGCAAGCAAGAACCAACTTTGGGATGATGTGCAGTATGGTAACGTATCACCAACAAATACGACACAGATTGTCTGAGAATTACAGAGAAGAGCTATTGAATATAATAGAAAATGACACAAGAAAAGTAGTGATTCCAAATACTATTAGGAAATCTGAATTTTATGATAGATTTGTTGCTTTAACAGATAAATTCAAAGAGTTTAGAAAATATATACTCAAAGAATATGGTGAGGCTAAAGCCTTGAATTTTCTTCTTAATTGTGATCAAGTAAAGCTTGTTATATCAACAAATGCTAGGGTGGATTGTCAAATGTTAGCGGATAGAATATGCTTTAATGCTCAATGGGAAATAAGAGAGCTTTCAACAAAAAAACTACAAGAATTAAGAAAGTTATCTGAAGTATTATACAAGAAAGCACTTCCATCTTGTGTATTTGGAAAGTGCAAAGAGGGAAAATTCACTTGTGGAAAACAAATGATTATGAAAAATAAATTTGCTTAAAATATGTATTTTGGAGGAAATATGGATAATAAAGAAAGAGAAGATTTAATTGAAGGTAGAAATGCTGTAATTGAGGCATTAAAATCAGATTCAACAATAGAACAAATTCTAGTTTCTAGTGGAAAAAATGAAGGATCAATAAATGTAGTGCTTGCCAAGGCAAAAGAAAAGGGCATACCTGTTAAGTACGTAGATAGAAAAAAGCTAGATAAAATGTCTGGCGGTGGTGTACATCAGGGTGTAATAGCTATTTCCACACCATATCATTATTACGATGTAGAGGACATACTTTCAAGCGCAAGAGAAAAAAATGAAGATCCATTTGTATTGATTCTAGACGAAATAGAGGATCCACATAATTTAGGTTCAATAATAAGAACAGCTGAACTTTGCGGAGTACATGGAATTATAATACCTAAGAGAAGAAATGTAGGCGTAACCCCAACTGTATACAAAACTTCTGCTGGTGCAGTTAAATACGTAAAAATAGCCAAAGTAAGTAATATAAACCTTGCTATAGATAAACTTAAAAAAGAGGGAATTTGGGTTTATGGTGCTGAAATTGATGGAGAGAATTACTGCTTTAATCAGAATATGACTGGGGCTTTAGCTCTTGTAATAGGTAGTGAGGGAAAAGGAATTTCAAAACTTACAAAACAGAAATGTGATGTACTTGTAAAAATTCCTATGGTAGGTAAAGTGAATTCTCTAAATGCATCTGTAGCAGCAGGCGTTGTTATGTATGAAATTTTAAAACAAAGAATTGTAAAAAGAGGATAGTAAAGTGAAAACTATCCTTGTAGATGGATACAATGTTATAAATAGTTGGGGAGAGCTTAATATCATTAAGGATGATGTGAGCTTAGAAAGTGCAAGAGATAGACTTATAGAAGTCTTAATAGAATATGGAGAATTTACAAATTGTAAGATTATAGTGGTTTTTGATGCTCATCATATGCAAGGTAATATTGGAGAAAAAATAAAAATGTATGATAAATTCACTATAGTATACACAAAATCTGGTGAAACGGCAGATAGTTTTATTGAAAGATATGTAAATAAAATTGGAAGAAAATCTGAAGTTTGTGTAGTTACGTCCGATAATTTAGAACAGCAGGTTGTTTTTCAAAGAGGATCTACAAGAATGTCTTCTATAGAGTTCTACAATGATGTGAAAAAAATTCGAGCTAAAATAAGTAAAAAAGCTGAAAAAATAAGCAGTGAGAAAAAATATAATCGTTTAGAAGATAGAATAGACAAAAAAATAATGGAAAAATTAGATAAAATAAGAAAAAATCTTTAAAAGCATTGACTTGGAAAATATTGTTATTGTATAATTGTTTTATGGGTTACATAGGGGGGATACTAGTGGAAAATGAGATAGCTAGAAGTATGGAAATTAATTTTGATGAGAAGTTAGACGAAGAAATAGTGATGATGGCAAAACTTGGAGATGAAAAATCACAAGAATATTTGATTAATAAGTATTATAATTTTGTGAAAGCAAAGGCAAAATCATATTTTTTAATTGGTGCAGATAAAGAGGATATATGTCAAGAAGGAATGATAGGGTTGTATAAAGCTATAAGGGACTTTAAACCTAGTAAATTAGCTTCTTTTAAAGCTTTTGCAGAGCTTTGTATAACTAGACAGATTATTACAGCAATAAAAACAGCAACTAGACAAAAACATATACCTCTGAATACATATGTTTCTTTAAATAAGCCTATATATGATGAAGATTCGGATAGAACGCTGTTTGACGTAGTATCAAGTGTTGAAGTATCGGATCCAGAGGAACTTATTATAAGCAAAGAAGAAGTGGCTAAAATAAGAAAAAATATGCTTAGAGTACTTTCAAGTTTGGAAATAGAGGTTTTGCAATCTTATTTAGAGGGAAAATCTTATCAGGAAATAGCTAAAGATTTGGATAGATGTTCTAAATCTATAGATAATGCATTACAAAGAGTTAAAAGAAAATTGGAAAAGTGTTTGGAAAAAAGATAAAATATATTGACAAAGAAAATTGTTGATAGTAAAATTAATAATTGGTATATAGCTTATAACTTTGAGCATTATAATAATGTGCGGGAATAGCTCAGTGGTAGAGCACTAGCTTCCCAAGCTGGGTGTCGCGGGTTCGATACCCGTTTCCCGCTCCAATAAAGTTGCCCATGTGGCTCAGTAGGTAGAGCGTCACCTTGGTAAGGTGGAGGTCGCCAGTTCAAATCTGGTCGTGGGCTCCAGAAAACTTATTGAATAGAACACACCAGGAACAGTTTACATGAATGGATTAAGTTTCGTCATGTTTTTAATGTTTTGCTTTCTGCCGTATTCGTTATGAATATTAAAGAAGGTGTTCTATAATAAAAATTTTTAATACATTACTAATTGTGGTGTAATACAATAAATATTAATTGTTTACCATAAGTATTAAGGAGGAAATAGAAATGGCAAAGGAAAAATTTGAAAGAACGAAACCACATGTAAACATAGGAACAATAGGACACGTAGATCACGGTAAAACAACATTAACAGCAGCAATTACAACAATATTAGCAAAAGAGGGAAAAGCAAAAGCTTTTAACTATGAAGAGATTGATAAAGCACCAGAAGAAAAAGAAAGAGGAATAACAATCAATACAGCACACGTTGAGTATGAAACAGAAAACAGACACTATGCTCACGTAGACTGTCCAGGACATGCTGACTATGTAAAGAACATGATAACAGGAGCAGCACAAATGGATGGAGCTATCCTAGTAGTAAGTGCAGCAGATGGTCCAATGCCACAAACAAGAGAGCACATACTATTAGCATCAAGAGTTGGTGTTGAATATATAGTAGTATTCTTAAATAAAGCAGACCAAGTAGATGATGCAGAATTAATCGACTTAGTAGAAATGGAAGTAAGAGAATTATTAAGCGAATACGGATTCCCAGGAGACGATACACCAATCGTAGTAGGAAGTGCGTTAAAAGCATTACAAAACCCAGATGATGCAGAAGCAGTAAAACCAATAAAAGACTTAATGGCAGAAGTTGATGCATACATCCCAACACCAGAAAGACCAACAGATAAAGCATTCTTAATGCCAATCGAAGATGTTTTCACAATAACAGGAAGAGGAACAGTTGCAACAGGAAGAGTTGAAACTGGAATGTTAAAGGTTGGAGACGAAGTAGAAATCGTTGGAATGAAAGACGAAATAACAAAAGTAGTAGTAACAGGCGTAGAAATGTTCAGAAAGATACTTGATAGTGCATTAGCAGGAGATAATATCGGAGCATTATTAAGAGGAGTACAAAGAGAAGACATCGAAAGAGGTCAGGTATTAGCAAAACCAGGTTCAATAACTCCACATAATAAGTTCGTAGGTCAAGTATACGTATTAAAGAAAGAAGAAGGCGGAAGACATACACCATTCTTCAACGGATATAGACCACAATTCTACTTCAGAACAACAGACGTAACAGGATCAATCCAATTACCAGATGGAGTAGAAATGGTAATGCCAGGAGACCACATAGATATGACAGTTGAATTAATAACAAAAGTAGCAATGGGAGACAACTTAAGATTCGCAATCAGAGAAGGCGGAAGAACAGTTGGCTCAGGAGTTGTTACTAGCATCATTGAATAGTATACTGTAAATTGTTTTCCTATATGTGTAAGCAGACTGGGTGACAAACCCAGTCCCTTTATGTAGGGGATTAATATTAAAAAATAAAGTCGAAAAAATAACAAATGAGTCCTTGATATGTGTTTGACATGTTGCAATAATTGTGATAATATATTGAGGTAGTGCGTATTTTAGCAAGGCATAGGAAATTTTCTTTAAAATTGGGAGGTGTAGATTGTGAGAGTAAAACTAACACTAGCTTGCACAGAGTGCAAACAAAGGAATTACAACACAATGAAAAATAAGAAAAATGATCCAGATAGATTAGAAATGAAAAAATATTGTCCATTTTGCCACAAACATACACTTCATAAAGAGACAAAATAGCATATCAGGCCGTAATTTCATAAATAGGATGTGAATAAAAATGGCTGCTAATGTAAAAAATAGAAATGTGGAAAAATCACCATTAAAAGGTTTTGTTGGATTTTTTAAAGATTTGGGGGCTGAAACTCATAGAATCACATGGCCTTCGAAAGAAACTCTTAAAAAAACCACGATAGCAGTGATAACTTTTTGCGCTGTGTATATCATAGTGGTAGCAATAATGGATTTTGGTTTTAATAACCTCTTTAAGGTGATCTTTAAGTAAGATGTAAGGGAGGTTATGGGTTCAGAAAAAAATTCTGTTCCATAAAATTATGAGTGAAAAAGCTAAATGGTATGTCGTACATACATATTCCGGTTACGAGAATAAAGTAAAGGCAAACATTGAAAAAACCATTGAAAACAGAAATTTGCAAAATTTAATCTTGGATATTCAAGTTCCACTTCAAGAAGAAGTAGAAGAAAAAGATGGCAAGAAAAAGGTAACTTTAAAAAAAGTATTTCCAAGTTATGTGCTTATAAAAATGATAATGACTGATGAATCTTGGTATGTTGTTAGAAATACAAGAGGATGTACAGGATTTGTTGGACCAGGATCTAAACCAGTTCCTCTTACAGATGAGGAAGTTGGAGCAATGGGAATAAAGGAAAAAGTAGCTAGCATAGATGTTGTTGTTGGCGAAAGTGTAAAAGTTATTATGGGCCCACTTGTAGATCAAGTTGCTCTTATCCAAGAGATTAATTTAGAAAAAGGCAAATTAAAAGGCTTAGTTAATATGTTTGGCAGGGAAACTCCTGTTGAGCTTGATTTTAATCAAATAGAAAAACTAGATTAGTAAGGTAAAATACCTTATAGGAGGTGTAAGTTTCATGGCAAAGAAAGTAGTAGGTTTAATAAAACTACAATTACCTGCAGGAAAAGCAACTCCAGCACCACCAGTTGGTCCAGCATTAGGACAGCATGGTGTAAATATCATGGCATTCTGTAAAGAATACAATGCTAAGACTGCTAATCAAGCTGGATTCACTATCCCAGTTGTAATTACAGTTTATCAGGATAGATCTTTTAGTTTTATACTTAAGACTCCTCCTGCAGCAGTTTTAATAAAGAAAGCAGCTGGTATTGAAAGTGGTTCAGGCGTTCCTAACAAAACTAAGGTTGGTAAAATAACTAAAGAACAAGTTAAGGAAATAGCACAAACTAAAATGCCAGACTTAAATGCAGCATCTTTAGAATCTGCAATGAGCATGATAGCTGGAACAGCTAGAAGTATGGGTGTAGAAGTAGTAGATTAGTTTTTAAAATAGTGGGAGGTAAAACCGTTATTACCACAAAGGAGGATTTTAAATGGGCAAGAAGTATATCGAAAGTGCAAAATTAGTAGATAAGAACACTCTTTATACTCCAGATGAAGCATTAGATTTAGTTGTAAAGACATCTAAAGCTAAATTTGATGAAACAGTAGAACTTGCTGTAAGACTTGGAGTAGATCCAAGACATGCAGACCAACAAGTAAGAGGTGTTGTTATTTTACCTAATGGAACTGGTAAAAAAGTAAGAGTTTTAGTTTTTGCTAAAGGCGATAAAGCTAAAGAAGCAGAAGCAGCAGGCGCTGATTATGTAGGAGCAGAAGAATTAGCAACAAAAATACAAAGCGAAAATTGGTTTGATTTTGATGTCGTTGTAGCTACTCCAGATATGATGGGTGTAGTAGGAAGATTAGGAAGAGTACTTGGACCAAAAGGTTTAATGCCAAATCCTAAATCAGGTACAGTTACATTTGATGTAGCAAAAGCATTAACAGAAATCAAAGCTGGTAAAGTTGAATACAGAGTAGATAAAACTGCTATAATTCACGTTCCAGTAGGAAAGAGTTCATTTGGTGCAGAAAAGTTAAATCAAAACTTCCATGCATTAATGGATGCAATAGTAAAAGCTAAACCAGCTTCAGCTAAAGGACAATATATAAAATCAGTAGCTTTATCAAGCACAATGGGTCCTGGAATAAAGATAAACCCAGTTAAAGTGTTAGATTAGTTTTGAATTTATATAATTAAATATGTAAATACTCCGTAGAAAGTAGGTGCGAAAGCGTAACGGATAACCAACCTACCGAGGATTCCAATATATATGAAAATATATGGTCTCTTCGTACGGCTACGGAGGGACCTTTAGTTTTATTATAAAGTCAGTTTTTACTGAGGAGGTGTTTGTTGAAGTGGTAAATAATAATAGACAATTAAAAGAACAAAAAATAGCAGAGATAAAAGAAAAGATGGGAAAAGCCGAAGCTATAATAATGGTTAAATACCAAGGCTTAAACGTTGAAGAAGACACAGAACTTAGAAAAGCGTTAAGAGAAGCAGGTGTTGAATATAGAGTATATAAGAATTCTTTAGCTATACGTGCTATACAAGAATTAGGATATGAAGGAATTGCTCAATATTTCGAAGGACCAATAGCTGTAGCTATGAGTTATGATGATCCTACAGCTCCTGCAAGAATAACAAATGATTTTGCAAAAAATCATAAAGCTTTAGAATTAATTGCAGGATATGTTCAAGGTGAAGTATTTGATGTTAATAAAGTTAAAGAACTTGCTTCTGTTCCATCAAAAGAAGTTCTTATTGCAAAATTACTTGGAAGTTTCAAAGCTCCTTTATCAAATTTCGCTTATCTTTTAAGTGCAATTAAAGATAAAAAGGAAGCAGAAGAACAAGCATAATATAAATAAAAAATAATTAGAAATTGGTAAAAAATTTTGGAGGTGCCATAAAAATGACAAGAGAAGAAATTATAGAAGCTATAAAAGGTATGTCAGTTTTAGAATTAAATGAATTAGTAAAAGCATGTGAGGAAGAGTTCGGCGTTAGCGCTGCAGCTCCAGTAGCAGTTGCAGGTGCAGCAGGTGCAGCAGCAGGTGCTGGTGAAGAAAAAACTGAATTTGACGTTGTACTTGCAGAAGCAGGTGCTAAGAAATTACAAGTTATCAAAGTTGTTAGAGAATTAACTGGTCTTGGATTAAAAGACGCTAAAGCTTTAGTTGATGGAGCTCCTAAGACTGTAAAAGAAGGCGTAGCTAAAGAAGAAGCTGAAAGCATGAAAGCTAAAATAGAAGAAGCAGGCGGAAAAGTAGAATTAAAATAAGACCTGATAGCAGGATATTTGTTAAAAGCACTCCTTTTGGGGTGCTTTTTTAAACTCTAATATATAGACTACAAGATTATTTATAACTCAATTATCTTTTTATTGAGATTATAAAAATAAAGAGTATAAATGAATTATAGTTTTTGTGGTAGATTAGTGAAGTATAAGAAGATTTATTCATGTAAATAAAACAAAACATATAAAAATGACTTGAAAAACCTGTTGACAATTAAAATTAGTTATGGTAAAATAACGAAATGCAATGGAATGTTTAATTATATAATAATATTAATTGTATTTTTATTGATTAAATGGTTATAATAAAAAAATAGTTGTTTAATGTACGCAATCCAAAAGTGTACTTTATTGTAGTGCATTTTTGGTTATTTTAGTTTATACAAGGGGTGAAGGCTAATGATACATCCTGTCCAAGTTGGTAAAAGAACTAGAATGAGTTTTGCTAAACTCAATGAAATTGGCGTTATGCCTAATCTTATTGAGGTGCAGTTGGATTCATACCAATGGTTTTTAGACAATGGGCTTCAAGAGATATTTGATGACATTAATCCAATTCAAGATTATACAGGAAATCTTATACTAGAATTTATTGGTTACAAGCTCGATATGGATAATATCAAATATTCCGTTGAGGAATGTAAAGAAAGAGACACCACTTATGCGGCACCACTTAAGGTTAAAGTAAGATTACTTAATAAAGAAACTGGTGAAGTAAAAGAACAAGAAGTATTTATGGGTGATTTTCCTTTAATGACAGAACAGGGAACATTTATAATAAATGGTGCAGAAAGAGTTATTGTAAGTCAGCTTGTTAGATCACCAGGAGCTTATTATGATTACACAGTAGACAAAAATGGTAAAAAATTATTTTCAGCAACAGTCATTCCTAATAGGGGGGCGTGGTTAGAATATGAAACAGATTCAAACAGCGTTATTCATGTTAGAATTGACAAAACAAGAAAGTTGCCAATTACTATACTTGTAAGGGCAATGGGATTTGGTTCTGATGCTGAAATAGTTAATTACTTTGGAGAAGAAGAAAGACTTAAGGCTACTATAGAGAAAGATAATACTAAAACTAGAGAAGAAGCTCTTCTAGAAATATATAAGAGACTTAGACCAGGTGAACCACCAACAGTTGATAGTGCATTTTCTCTTATAAATTCCTTATTTTTTGATGCCAAAAGATATGATTTGTCCAGAGTTGGAAGATACAAGTTCAATAAGAAATTGGCGGTTAGCATAAGAATAGCCAATAAAACAGCTGCAAAGGATATTGTAAATCCTGAAACAGGTGAAATTATTGTAGAAAAAGGTCAAAGAATAAGTAAAGAAAAAGCATTAGAAGTTCAAAATGCAGGCATAAATTCAGTTGATATTTTAGTTGATGACAATACTATACGAGTTATAGGTAATAATTTTGTTGATATAAAAAGTTACATAAAGTTTGACATAAGTGATTTAAATATTAAAGAATTAGTATATTATCCTGTTCTTAAAGAAATTTTGGATAATTACACAGACGAAGAAGCTATAAAAGAGGAACTTAAGAAAAATGTTCATAAATTGGTTCCAAAGCATATTATTAAAGATGATATGTTTGCAACTGTAAGCTATGAGTTAGGATTGGCTTATGGAATTGGTAATGTAGATGATATAGATCATCTTGGAAATAGAAGAGTTAGATCAGTTGGCGAATTACTACAAAACCAATTTAGAATTGGTCTTTCAAGAATGGAAAGAGTAGTTAAAGAGAGAATGACTATACAAGACCAAGAAGTTATTACTCCACAAGCTCTTATAAACATAAGACCTGTAGCTGCGTCTATTAAAGAATTCTTTGGAAGTTCACAGCTTTCTCAATTCATGGATCAAATAAATCCATTATCAGAACTTACACATAAAAGAAGATTATCAGCCTTAGGACCAGGAGGTCTTTCAAGAGAAAGAGCTGGTTTTGAAGTAAGAGACGTTCATCACTCACACTATGGAAGAATGTGCCCTATAGAAACGCCAGAAGGACCTAATATAGGTCTTATAAACTCGCTTGCAACATATGCAAGAGTGAATGAGTATGGCTTTGTAGAAACACCTTATAGAATAGTGGATAAAGAAGCTGGAAGAGTTACTGATGAAATTCATTACTTTACAGCAGATGAAGAAGATAGATGCTTAATAGCAAGAGCAAATGAGCAAATAGATGAAAATGGATATTTTATAGATAAAAAGATAACCGTAAGACTTCCAGATGAAGTCTTAGTGGTACCAGCTAATGAAGTTGATTTAATGGATGTTTCTGCAAGACAATTGGTATCTGTAGCAACGGCAATGATTCCATTCCTTGAAAATGATGATGCCAGTCGTGCACTTATGGGATCAAACATGCAACGTCAAGCTGTTCCACTTTTAAAACCTCAAGCTCCAGTTGTTGGTACTGGTATAGAACATAAGGCTGCTGTAGATTCTGGTATTTTACCAAAAGCTAGAAATGCAGGAACTGTAGAATATGTGAGCGCCAATGAAGTAAGAGTAAGAAGAGACAGTGATGGTGGAATAGACACATATAGACTTCTTAAGTTTAAGAGATCAAACCAGGGTACGTGTATAAACCAAAGACCTATTGTTGAAAAAGGTGAAAAAGTTGAAAAGGGAGCTGTTTTATCAGATGGCCAGTCAACTGACTTAGGTGAAATTGCACTTGGTAGAAATATCAGAATGGGTTTCATAACTTGGGAAGGATATAACTACGAAGATGCTATGCTTATATCAGAGCAACTTGTACGTGACGATGTGTTTACATCTATTCATATAGAAGAATATGAAGCAGAAGCTAGAGATACAAAATTAGGACCAGAAGAAATAACTAGAGATATACCAAACGTTGGTGAAGATGCACTTAAGGATATAGACGAAAGAGGAATAATAAGAATAGGTGCTGAAGTTAGATCAGGTGATATTCTTGTTGGAAAGGTTACTCCAAAAGGAGAAACTGAACTTACAGCAGAGGAAAGACTCTTAAGAGCAATATTTGGTGAAAAAGCAAGGGAAGTAAGGGATACATCTCTTAGAGTTCCACATGGAGAAGCTGGAATAATAGTTGATGTAAAAATATTCACTAGGGAAAATGGTGATGAATTACCACCTGGTGTAAATGAACTTGTAAGATGTTATATTGCACAAAAAAGAAAAATTTCTGTTGGAGATAAGATGTCAGGAAGACATGGTAATAAGGGTGTTATTTCTAGAGTGCTACCAGAAGAAGATATGCCTTTCTTACCAGATGGAAGACCTCTTCAAATATGTCTTAACCCACTAGGAGTTCCTTCTCGTATGAATATAGGTCAGGTTTTAGAGGTTCATCTTGGTTGGGCAGCAGCTAACTTAGGATGGCATATTGCTACACCAGTATTTGATGGAGCTTTAGAGCCAGAAATAGTTGAATGTCTTAAGAGAGCAGGATATGATGCAGATGGAAAGACTGCTTTATATGATGGAAGAACAGGAGAAGCTTTTGATAATAGGGTTACAGTAGGATATATGTATATACTTAAACTAGCCCATCTAGTAGATGATAAAATCCATGCTAGATCAACTGGTCCTTATTCATTAGTAACGCAACAACCATTGGGTGGTAAAGCTCAATTTGGTGGTCAGAGATTTGGAGAAATGGAAGTTTGGGCACTTGAAGCTTATGGTGCTGCACATACACTACAAGAAATACTCACAGTGAAATCTGACGATGTTGTTGGAAGAGTTAAAACCTATGAAGCTATAGTTAAGGGTGAAAATATCCCTGAACCAGGAATACCAGAAGCATTTAAAGTTCTTATAAAAGAACTACAAGCATTATGTCTTGATGTTAAAGTATTATCTGATGAGAATACAGAAATAGAAATAAAAGAGTCAATTGAAGATGAAACAGAGGAATTAGACGTTAATATAGAGGGCAATGAAGATTCCAACAAAGCCGAGCAAACAAAACCGCAAGATGTTGAAGAAAATGTTAGTAGTAATGAAACGGATGCGGCATACGAGAGTGAAGAGATAGATATCGACTATGAAGATTTAGATATAGACGATCTTAAAAATGGATTAGGGCTTGAAGATTTCAATGATGAACATTAATTATGAAGGGAGGACGTACCCTTGGAATTAAATAAATTTGATGCATTGCAAATAGGATTGGCTTCACCTGAAAAGATAAGAGAGTGGTCCAGAGGGGAAGTAAAGAAACCAGAAACTATAAACTATAGGACATTAAAACCTGAGAAGGATGGTCTATTTTGTGAAAGAATATTTGGACCAATAAAAGATTGGGAATGTCACTGCGGAAAATATAAAAGAGTTAGATATAAGGGTATAGTTTGTGATAGATGTGGAGTAGAAGTAACTAAATCAAAGGTTAGACGTGAGAGGATGGGGCATATTGAATTAGCTGCCCCAGTATCTCATATATGGTACTTTAAAGGTATACCATCACGTATGGGACTTATATTAGATATGTCTCCAAGAGCGCTTGAAAAGGTATTGTATTTTGCATCATATCTTGTTTTAGACCCTAAAGAAACTCCTTTACTAAAGAAACAACTTTTAAATGAAAAGGAATATAGAGAAGCAGCTGATAAATATGGAGAAGAATCCTTTGAAGCTGGAATGGGTGCAGAATCAATTAAGAAGTTACTTCAAGAAATAGATTTAAATCAATTGGGAGAAGAACTTAAGGAAAACTTGAAAACAAGTACAGGACAAAAGAGAGTAAGAATAATAAGAAGACTTGAGGTTGTTGAATCGTTTAGAAAATCTACTAATAAACCAGAATGGATGATAATGGATGTTGTACCAGTAATACCTCCAGATTTAAGACCTATGGTTCAATTAGATGGTGGAAGATTTGCAACATCTGATTTAAATGACTTGTATAGAAGAGTTATAAACAGAAATAACAGATTGAAGAAACTGTTAGATCTAGGAGCGCCTGACATAATAGTAAGAAATGAAAAAAGAATGCTTCAAGAAGCTGTAGATGCTCTTATAGATAATGGTAGAAGAGGAAGACCTGTAACAGGACCTGGAAATAGACCTTTAAAATCATTATCTGATATGCTTAAGGGTAAACAAGGAAGATTTAGACAAAACTTACTTGGAAAGCGTGTTGACTATTCAGGACGTTCTGTTATAGTTGTTGGTCCTGATTTAAAAATGTATCAGTGTGGACTTCCTAAGGAGATGGCACTTGAATTATTTAAGCCTTTTGTAATGAAGAAACTTGTTGAAACGGGAGCAGCACATAATATAAAAAGTGCAAAAAGAATGGTTGAAAGAGTTCAAAATCAAGTATGGGATGTACTTGAAGAAGTTATCTCTGATCATCCAGTAATGTTAAACCGTGCTCCGACACTACATAGACTTGGAATTCAAGCATTCCAACCTATTTTAGTCGAAGGAAGAGCAATAAAGCTTCATCCACTTGCATGTACAGCGTATAATGCAGATTTTGATGGAGACCAAATGGCTGTTCACGTACCTTTATCAGTTGAAGCACAAGCAGAATCAAGATTCCTTATGCTTGCAGCGCATAATATATTAAAGCCATCAGATGGTAAACCAGTATGCGTACCTACACAAGATATGGTACTTGGATCATATTATCTTACAATTGATAAAGATGGAGTTAAAGGTGAAGGAAAAGCATTCACCAATGTTGATGAGGCATTAATGGCATATCAACTTGGAGAAATTGATATACATGCTAAAATTAAAGTAAGATTAGAAAAAGAGATGGATGGTAGTATTATAAGTGGAATAATAGATACTACTATTGGAAAGCTTATATTTAATGAATCTATACCTCAAGATTTAGGATTTATAGATAGAAGCGTTGCTGGTAATGAATTGCTTCTTGAAATTGATTTTCTTGTTGGTAAGAAAAATCTAGGTGGAATAATAGATAAATGTTATAGAAAACATGGCCCTACGAAAACAAGTATTATGCTTGATAAAATAAAGGCAAAGGGATATCATTATTCAACAATTAGCGCTATAACAGTTTCGACTTCTGATATGACTGTACCACCTAATAAGAAAAATTTAATGTCTGAAGCTGAAGCATCAGTTGAAAAAATTGAAAAAATGTATAGAAGAGGATTTATATCTGATGATGAAAGATATGAAAGAGTAATATCTACATGGACAAAGACAACTGAAAGTGTTGCAGATGCCCTTATGGATAATCTTGATCAATTTAATCCTATATTTATGATGGCTGATTCAGGAGCCAGAGGTTCTAAGAGTCAGATTAAGCAACTTGCCGGAATGAGAGGTCTTATGGCAAATCCTTCTGGTAGAATAATAGAGCTTCCTATAAAGGCTTCATTCAGAGAGGGTCTTGATGTATTGGAATACTTTATTTCAACTCATGGAGCGAGAAAAGGTAATGCCGATACAGCGCTTAAGACTGCTGATTCAGGATACCTTACAAGAAGACTTGTTGATGTAAGTCAAGATGTTATTGTAAGAATTGAAGACTGTGGAGCAAAAGAAGGTTTTGAAGTTTCTGAAATAAAAGAAGGAAATGAAGTAATTGAGAGCCTATCTGAAAGATTAATAGGAAGATACACAGCAGAAGATATAATTGATCCTACAAATAAAGAAGTTATTGTAAAGCAAAATGAATATGTGGATGAAGATAAAGCTTTAAGAATAGAAAAAGTAGGAGTTAAAAAGGTTAAAATAAGATCAGTATTTACTTGTGATTGTAAGTATGGAGTTTGTGCAAAATGTTATGGAATGGACATGGGAACAGCACAAAAAATAAGTATAGGAGAAGCAGTTGGTATAGTAGCCGCTCAATCAATTGGTGAACCTGGTACACAGCTTACAATGAGAACTTTCCATACAGGTGGAGTTGCAGGATCAGATATAACTCAAGGTCTTCCAAGAGTTGAGGAATTATTTGAAGCAAGAAAGCCTAAGGGACTTGCAATTGTAAGTGAAGTATCTGGTACTGTAAGAATAGAAGAAACTAAAAAGAAGAGAATAGTATACGTAGCAACTGAAAACGGAGAAGAAGTAAGTTATGATATACCATTTGGTTCAAGTTTAAAAGTTAAAAATGGTCAAAATGTTAGTGCCGGAGATGAAATAACAGAGGGGTCAGTAAATCCTCATGATATTATTAGAATCAAGGGAGTAAATGCTGTTAAAAATTACTTGCTTTCTGAAGTTCAGAAGGTATATAGACTACAAGGTGTTGATATAAACGATAAGCATCTTGAAGTTGTAGTAAGACAGATGACAAGAAAAGTTAAGGTTGAAGATTCAGGTGATACTGAATTACTTCCAGGTACTATGATAGATATATTTGACTTTAAAGAAGAAAATCAAAAGATAGAAGAAAAAGGTGGAAAGCCTGCTGAAGCTAGAGTTTCTCTACTTGGTATAACAAAAGCTGCGCTTGCTACTGATTCATTCTTATCAGCAGCATCTTTCCAAGAAACAACGAGAGTTTTAACAGATGCAGCAATAAAAGGAAAATCAGATCCGCTTGTTGGATTAAAGGAAAATGTAACTATAGGAAAATTAATTCCAGCAGGTACAGGAATGACTAGATACAAGAGCATAGAAATAGATCCAGTAGTTACCGAAAAAAGTTCTGATGATGAAGGTTTTATGTCAGAAGACAAAATAGAAGGTTAAAAGACATTTTATTGACATAACAATTCATAGATGCTAAAATAAGAATTGTGTGTAGTTTTCAGAATGTGTGATAATTAATATTGTAATATATTGTAGAGGTAATCTATTACTTTACCTCTACAATTAAATATTAAGGAGGATCAGTTTATGGTAAACAGGCTGCCAAAAAATAGAGTGGTAGGCATGAAACAATCTCTTAAAGCTATAAATGAGGGAAAAGCAGAATTAGTGTACATAGCTAAAGATGCGGAAAATGAGTTGTTTCAAACTGTTGAAAAATTGGCAAAAGAACATTCGCTACAAATAGTATATATAGATACTATGAAAGAATTAGGTAAATTATGTAATATAGATGTGGAAGCTTCGACTGCTGTTGTTTTGAAGTAACATTGTGGTGTAATTACATAATAATAAATGTGCTATTAACTAAAATTTTTAATAGATTGATAGAGTTTTAAACAGGAGGTGAAAACATGCCAACAATAAGTCAATTAGTAAGAAAAGGCAGAAAGACATTAGCATCAAAGTCAACTGCACCAGCATTAAAAGAATGTCCTCAAAAGAGAGGAGTATGTACAGTCGTAAAGACAACAACTCCTAAAAAACCTAACTCAGCCTTAAGAAAAATTGCCAGAGTTAGATTAACAAACGGATATGAAGTAACTGCTTATATCCCAGGAGTAGGTCATAACCTTCAAGAACATAGTGTTGTCCTCATAAGAGGAGGAAGAGTTAAGGATTTACCAGGTGTTAGATACCACATAGTAAGAGGAACTTTGGATGCAGCAGGTGTTGCTGATAGAAAACAAGCTAGGTCTAAATACGGTGCTAAAAAGCCAAAACAAAAATAGTTATCGTATTTAGTAGTGCTATGTCTTCGGCATTTATATAGATATATTAAGTATTATTTATTCAGTTAGATTGAGTTTATATGCTTTATTAGGATGGCTATAAAATTTGCAGAAGCAAAGCACTTTGCGGTTTTAAACCGAGTACCTATGAACTTAAATTAAAATTGTTAAGGAGGGAAGAAAAGTGCCAAGAAAAGGACATATAGCTAAAAGAGATGTATTACCAGATCCATTATACAACAGTAAGGTTGTTACTAAATTAATAAACAATATAATGGAAGATGGAAAAAAAGGAGTAGCACAAACAATATGCTACAAAGCTTTTGAGTATTTAAAAGAAAAAACTGGCAAAGAACCTATGGAAGTATTTGAAGCTGCAATGAATAATGTAATGCCTTTACTTGAGGTAAAAGCAAGAAGAATTGGAGGAGCTACTTATCAGGTACCAATAGAGGTAAGACCTGAAAGAAGACAGACTCTTGGAATAAGATGGATACTTGCGGCAACAGCTAAAAGAGGAGAGAAATATACTCACTTAAAATTAGCTGGAGAGTTATTAGATGCTTCAAACAACACAGGTGCTGCTGTTAAGAAGAGAGAAGATACTCATAAAATGGCAGAAGCTAATAAAGCATTTGCACACTATAGATATTAATAAAAACTTATGCTTTTAAGTTGAAGTTTATTACACTTTTGCTTAGGTTATCATTATAATATTAATGATTAATTATAAGGTTTTTATATACTTAATAAAACTGTTTTGGTTTCCTTGACCAAAACAGTTTTGTCAGATTTAGTTTATTTAATGAGAGGAGGAAAAATAGTGGCTAGAAAATATCCTTTAGAAAAATTTCGTAATATAGGAATAATGGCACACATTGATGCCGGAAAGACTACAACTACAGAGCGTATATTATTTTATACAGGAAAAACGCATAAAATAGGTGAAGTTCATGAAGGCGCAGCTACAATGGACTGGATGGTTCAAGAACAAGAAAGAGGTATAACAATAACTTCAGCAGCAACTACTTGTTACTGGAAAGAACATGAAATCAATATAATTGATACACCAGGACACGTAGATTTTACAGTTGAGGTTGAAAGATCTTTAAGAGTTCTTGATGGAGCAGTTGCTGTATTTGATGCAAAGGGTGGTGTTGAACCACAATCTGAAACCGTATGGAGACAGGCAGAAAAATACAATGTTCCAAGAATGGCTTATATAAATAAGATGGATATCTTAGGAGCTGATTTCTTTAGATCAGTTCAAATGATGAGAGATAGACTTAATGCAAACGCAGTACCTATACAAATACCTATAGGTAAGGAAGATAATTTCCTTGGTCTAATTGATTTAATAAGAAATGAAGCGATAGTTTATACAGATGATTTAGGAACTACTATGGAAGAACAAGCAATTCCTGATGATATGAAAGAATTAGCTGAAAAGTATAGATCTGAAATGATCGAAGCTATTGTTGAATTAGATGAAGATTTAATGAATAAGTATTTAGAGGGAGAAGAAATCTCTGTAGAAGAAATAAATACTGCATTAAGAAAAGGTGTTATTGCAAACGAAATAGTTCCAGTAACATGCGGATCTTCATATAAGAATAAAGGTGTTCAACAAATGCTTGATGCTGTTGTTGAATATTTACCATCTCCATTAGACATACCTCCAGTTAAAGGTGTTGATATGGAAGGAAATGATGCTGAGAGAAAAGCTGATGATAGTGAACCATTAGCTGCATTAGCATTTAAAATAGCAACAGATCCATTTGTTGGTAGACTTGCATTTACAAGAGTTTACTCAGGAGTTATGAAAAGCGGAAGTTACGTTTTAAACTCAACAAAAGGAAAGAAAGAAAGAATAGGAAGACTTGTAAAAATGCACTCTAACCACAGACAAGAAGTTGAAGAGCTTGAGGCTGGAGAATTAGGTGCTATAGTTGGTTTGAAATCAACAACTACAGGAGATACTCTTTGCAATGATGATGATAATGCAATAATTCTTGAAAAGATGGAATTCCCAGATCCAGTTATAGAGGTTGCTATTGAGCCAAAAACTAAAGCTGGTCAAGAAAAAATGGGTATAGCACTTGCTAAACTTGCAGAAGAAGATCCTACTTTCAAAACTTTCACTAACCAAGAAACTGGTCAGACAATTATAGCTGGTATGGGAGAATTACATCTTGAAATAATTGTTGATAGACTTCAAAGAGAGTTTAAGGTTGAATGTAATGTTGGTAAGCCACAAGTTGCTTATAAAGAAACTATAAGAAAAGCAGTTAAGGCAGAAGGTAAGTTCGTAAGACAATCAGGAGGTCGTGGACAATACGGTCACGCTGTTATTGAAATGAGTCCAACAGACGGTGAATACGAATTTGAAAATGCTATAGTTGGTGGAGCTATACCAAAAGAATATATACAACCAATAGATAATGGTATACAGGAAGCATGTTTAAGTGGTATCTTAGCGGGATATCCTACAGTTAATTTTAAAGTTAAATTAGTTGATGGTTCTTATCATGATGTCGATTCTTCTGAAATGGCATTTAAGATTGCTGGATCTATGGCGTTTAAGAATGCTATGGGTAAAGCTGATCCAGTTATATTAGAACCAATAATGAGAGTTGAAGTAACAGTCCCAGAAGAGTACATGGGAGACATTATGGGAGATGTTAATTCAAGAAGAGGAAGAATTGAAGGAATGGAACAAAGAGCAGGAGCAGAAGTTATAAGAGCATTCGTTCCACTTTCAGAAATGTTTGGTTATGCAACTTCACTTAGATCAAGAACTCAAGGTAGAGGAGTATTCGTTATGCAGTTTGATCATAATGAAGAAGTACCTAAAAATATCCAAGAAAAAATAATTGGAGATAAACAATAAAATATATATATTGTTAGGAGGAAATAGAAATGGCAAAGGAAAAATTTGAAAGAACGAAACCACATGTAAACATAGGAACAATAGGACACGTAGATCACGGTAAAACAACATTAACAGCAGCAATTACAACAATATTAGCAAAAGAGGGAAAAGCAAAAGCTTTTAACTATGAAGAGATTGATAAAGCACCAGAAGAAAAAGAAAGAGGAATAACAATCAATACAGCACACGTTGAGTATGAAACAGAAAACAGACACTATGCTCACGTAGACTGTCCAGGACATGCTGACTATGTAAAGAACATGATAACAGGAGCAGCACAAATGGATGGAGCTATCCTAGTAGTAAGTGCAGCAGATGGTCCAATGCCACAAACAAGAGAGCACATACTATTAGCATCAAGAGTTGGTGTTGAATATATAGTAGTATTCTTAAATAAAGCAGACCAAGTAGATGATGCAGAATTAATCGACTTAGTAGAAATGGAAGTAAGAGAATTATTAAGCGAATACGGATTCCCAGGAGACGATACACCAATCGTAGTAGGAAGTGCGTTAAAAGCATTACAAAACCCAGATGATGCAGAAGCAGTAAAACCAATAAAAGACTTAATGGCAGAAGTTGATGCATACATCCCAACACCAGAAAGACCAACAGATAAAGCATTCTTAATGCCAATCGAAGATGTTTTCACAATAACAGGAAGAGGAACAGTTGCAACAGGAAGAGTTGAAACTGGAATGTTAAAGGTTGGAGACGAAGTAGAAATCGTTGGAATGAAAGACGAAATAACAAAAGTAGTAGTAACAGGCGTAGAAATGTTCAGAAAGATACTTGATAGTGCATTAGCAGGAGATAATATCGGAGCATTATTAAGAGGAGTACAAAGAGAAGACATCGAAAGAGGTCAGGTATTAGCAAAACCAGGTTCAATAACTCCACATAATAAGTTCGTAGGTCAAGTATACGTATTAAAGAAAGAAGAAGGCGGAAGACATACACCATTCTTCAACGGATATAGACCACAATTCTACTTCAGAACAACAGACGTAACAGGATCAATCCAATTACCAGATGGAGTAGAAATGGTAATGCCAGGAGACCACATAGATATGACAGTTGAATTAATAACAAAAGTAGCAATGGGAGACAACTTAAGATTCGCAATCAGAGAAGGCGGAAGAACAGTTGGCTCAGGAGTTGTTACTAGCATCATTGAATAGTATATTGTAAATAAAATATTTTCTTACACGTGTAAACTATAGAGTGGAAAATATTTAAAATAGGAAGAGGACGCTCTTCCTATTTTTTATTTTTAAAATATACAATAAATTGTTGCCAAAACATTAAATCCGGTGTATAATATAAGAGTTGTTATGTGAAAATAGCGATGAAGCAAGAGGTAGCCGGACTTACGGGGAATTCTTGCTGAGTATGTCACGGTCTTGAACCGGGCGACGGTTATTTGTAATTTTGTCGTGTGTGTGCATATATGAAACACCAGGAACAGTTTACAGAATATCCGTTGTTGTACGTATTAAGTTTAGACGTGCGATGAAAAGGAGGGAAATGAATTGGCAAAGCAAAAAATAAGAATAAGATTAAAGGCTTTTGATCATACAATATTAGATCAATCAGCTGAGAAAATTGTTGAAACTGCAAAAACAACAGGAGCTAAAGTAGCAGGTCCAGTACCTCTACCAACAGAAAAGGATGTTGTAACAATACTTAGATCCCCACATAAATATAAGGATTCTAGAGAGCAGTTTGAAATCAGAACTCATAAAAGACTTATCGATATAATAAGTCCATCACCAAAAACTGTTGATGCATTAATGAGATTAGATTTACCAGCTGGTGTTGATATCGAAATAAAACTTTAATATATTAGTTATAAACGGTTATGATTGCTTAGCAGCAATCCGCTAATTTGTTTAGGAGGTGCGATTATGAAAAAAGGTATACTAGGAAAAAAGCTTGGTATGACACAAATATTTAATGAAGAAGGAAAAGTTGTTCCTGTAACAGTTATAGAAGCAGGTCCATGTGTAGTAGTTCAAAAGAAAACTTCTGAAAAAGAAGGATATGATGCTATACAAGTTGGATTTGGAGCTATAAGGGAAAAACTTGTTAATAAGCCTTTAAAAGGGCATTTTGCAAAGGCAAATGTTGAACTAAAAAGATTCGTAAAAGAATTCAGATTAGAAGATACAAGTAGCTATGAAGTTGGTGCTGAAATAAAGGCTGATATATTTGCAGCAGGAGAAAAAGTTGACGTATCAGGAGTTTCTAAGGGTAAGGGATTCCAAGGTACAATAAGAAGATGGGGAGCACATAGAGGACCTATGTCTCACGGATCAAAATTCCATAGAGCAGTTGGTTCAATGGGAGCATCATCAGATCCATCAAGAACTTTCAAAAGTAAGAAAATGCCAGGACATATGGGTCATGTAAATACAACAGTATTAAATGTTGAAATTGCAAAAGTTATTCCTGAAAAGAACCTTATATTAATAAAGGGCGGAGTTCCTGGACCAAACAAATCTTTTGTAGTTATAAAAAATTCAGTTAAAGCTTAGTTTGTTAAGAAAGGAGGATGCAGAATGCCTACAGTAGAAGTATTCAATAAAGAAGGTAAAAAAGTTGAAGACATCGAATTGTCTGAAAAAGTTTTTGGAGCTAAAATTAGCGAAAGTGCAGTTCATCAGGTAGTAGTTGCACTACTTGCAAATAAAAGACAAGGAACACAAAGTGCTAAGACTAGAACAGAAGTTTCTGGAGGTGGAATAAAACCTTGGAGACAAAAAGGAACTGGTAGAGCAAGACAAGGTTCAATAAGAGCACCACAATGGATTCATGGTGGAGTTGTATTTGCACCAAAGCCTAGAGATTATAGGATTTCAATCCCAAAATCCATGAGAAGAACAGCTATGATGTCAGCTCTTACAAGTAAAGTTAACGATAAAGAAATGATCGTTCTTGATGAATTAAAAATGGATACACCAAAAACTAAAGAAATAGTTAAGATGCTTAATGCTTTTGAAGCAAAGAAAGCACTTATAGTTGTTGCTGAATCTGATAAAAATGTATATAAATCAGTAAGAAATATACAAGGAGCAGCAATAATACCAGCTAATAACTTAAATGTCTATGACATATTGAAATATGATAAGTTCATAGTAACTAAGGAAGCTGTATCAAAGATTGAGGAGGTGTATGCATAATGTATACAAATAGCCATGATATAATTAGAAAACCTGTTATAACTGAAAAAAGTATGGCTGATATGGCAGATAAAAAATACACCTTTATAGTAGATCCACATGCAAACAAAGTTCAAATAAAAAGAGCAATCGAAGAAGTTTTCGGAGTAAAAGTTGAGAAGGTTAATACTTCAAACATACTTGGAAAAACAAAACGAGTTGGAGTGCATGTTGGTAAAAGAGCTGATTTCAAAAAAGCTATGGTTAAATTAACAGAAGATAGCAAAGCAATCGAGTTCTTTGAAGGAATGCAATAAAAAAGCAGTTATTGGTAGAATGCCAGAAAAGCTGAAAAAAAGGAGGAATAAAAATGGCAGTTAGAGGATTTAAGCCTACTTCTCCTGCAAGAAGACAAATGACAGTACCTACATTTGAAGAAATAACTACTGATGTACCGGAAAAATCACTGTTAGTTTCTTTAAACAATAAAGCAGGAAGAAATAATAATGGTAAAATAACAGTTCGTCATAGAGGTGGCGGAAATAGAAATAAGTATAGATTAATAGATTTCAAGAGAAATAAAGATGGAGTTCCAGCTAAAGTTGCTACAATAGAGTATGATCCAAATAGATCAGCTTATATAGCTTTAGTAGTATATGCTGACGGAGAAAAGAGATACATAATTGCTCCTACTAAATTATCGGTTGGGGATACTGTTGTATCAGGTCCAGATGCAGATATAAAGGTTGGTAATGCACTTCCAATAAAAAATATACCTGTTGGTACAGTAATTCACAATGTAGAATTAGCAGCAGGAAAAGGTGCACAATTAGTAAGAGCAGCTGGTTCATCAGCACAGCTTATGGCTAAAGAAGGAAATTATGCACAGTTAAGACTTCCAAGTGGAGAAATGAGATATGTTAGAATTGAGTGTAGAGCTACAATTGGAACTGTATCAAATTTAACACATGACATCGTAAATATAGGTAAAGCTGGAAGAAAGAGACATATGGGAATAAGACCTACAGTAAGAGGTTCTGTCATGAACCCTAATGACCATCCACATGGTGGTGGAGAAGGTAAATCACCAGTTGGTCGTCCAGGTCCAGTTACACCATGGGGTAAACCAGCATTGGGTTACAAGACTAGAAAACACAAAAAGTATTCTGACAAACTTATTGTTAAGAGAAGAAATGATAAGTAGTTTTGAAGAGAATAATAAGTTCTCTTCCTACTATTATTTATATAGGTTTATGAAGGGAGGCCAACAAAGTGAGTAGATCAATAAAAAAGGGACCTTTTGTAAAAGAATCCTTACTCAACAAAATAGTTGAGATGAATAAAAGTGGCGATAAGAAAGTTATAAAGACTTGGTCTAGAAGTTCAACTATTTTCCCAGAAATGATAGGTCATACTATAGCTGTTCATGATGGAAGAAAGCATGTTCCAGTTTATGTAAGTGAAGATATGGTAGGACACAAGCTAGGAGAATTTGTTCTTACAAGAACATTCAGAGGTCACGGAAATACAGAAAAGACAACATCAGTTAAGTAGTAAGTGAAAGGAGGCAGTTTTTATGGAGGCTAAAGCTATAGCTAAATACGTTAGAATGTCCCCAATGAAAGTTAAAATCGTTCTTGATTTAATAAGAGGAAAAAATGTTAATGAAGCTTTTGCAATATTACAATATACACCAAAAGATGCTGCAGTTGTTATTAATAAAGTATTAAAATCTGCAGTAGCAAATGCTGAAAACAATTTTAATTTAGATGGAAACAAATTATATGTTTCTGAAGCTTATGCAGGTCAAGGACCTACCTTGAAAAGATTTCAACCTCATGCACAGGGTAGAGCATTCGCTATAAAGAAAAGATCAAGTCACATAACAGTGATTGTTAAAGAAAGAGATTAAGAAGGAGGGAAATATATTGGGTCAGAAAGTTAATCCGCATGGTCTAAGAGTTGGCGTTATTAAAGAATGGAACGCTAAATGGTATGCAAATAGTAAAAACTTTTCTTATTACCTAGTACAGGATAATAAAATAAGAAAATTTGTAAAAAGTAAACTTTCAAATTCTGGAGTTTCTAAGGTAGAAATAGAAAGAGCTGCAAAGAGAGTTAAACTTAATATATATACTGCTAAGCCTGGTATGGTTATAGGTAAAGGCGGTCAAGGAATTGAAGCTTTAAAGAAAGAATTAAAAGCTTTTGTTGAAAAAGAAAATATTCTTATAAACATAGTAGAAGTTAAAAATAGTGATGCAAATGCACAGCTTATGGCTGAAAACATAGCACAACAACTTGAAAGAAGAATATCTTTCAGAAGAGCTATGAAACAAACAATACAAAGAGCTATGAGAACTGGAGTTAAAGGAGTTAAGACTGCTTGTGCTGGAAGACTTGCTGGAGCTGAAATAGCAAGAACTGAACAGTATCATGAAGGTACAATTCCACTTCAAACATTAAGAGCTGATATTGATTATGGATTTGCAGAAGCCGATACTACTTATGGAAAAATAGGTGTAAAAGTATGGGTTTATAATGGTGAAATTCTTCCTACTAAGAAAATAGAAAAAAAGGAAGAAGCTAACGCATAAGGGAGGAGGAATACGTTATGTTAATGCCTAAGAGAGTTAAGCATCGTAAGGTTCAGCGTGGCAGAATGAAAGGTAAGGCTACAAGAGGTAACTTTATCGCATATGGTGATTTCGCAATTCAAGCTACAGAATGTGCTTGGATAACAAGTAATCAAATTGAAGCTGCCAGAATAGCTATAAATAGATATGTTAAAAGAGGAGGAAAGCTTTGGATAAAGATTTTCCCTGATAAACCAGTAACTCAAAAGCCAGCTGAAACTCGTATGGGATCTGGTAAAGGTTCACCAGAATACTGGGTAGCAGTAGTTAAACCAGGAAGAGTACTGTTTGAAATGTCTGACGTTACCGAAGAGCAAGCAAGAGAAGCATTTAGACTTGCATCACATAAACTTCCTATAAAAACTAAGTTCGTAACTAGGAAGGACTTTGAAGAAATGGGTGGTGAATCAAATGAAGGCTAAAGAACTAAGAGAAAAAACACCTGAAGAATTAAACGTACAATTAAGTGATTTAAAGACAGAATTATTTACTTTAAGATTTCAATTGGCTACTGGTCAATTAGAAAATCCTATGAGAATTAAAGAAGTTAAGAAAACAATAGCCCAAATTAAAACCATCCTTAGAGAAGAAGAATTAAAGGCTTGTGAGGATTAATAGTTGAAAGGAGGCTTCTACCTTGGAAAGAGGAAACAGGAAGACAAGAATTGGAAGAGTTGTATCCGATAAAATGGATAAGACAATAGTTGTTGCAGTAGAAACAAAAGTTCGTCATCCTTTATACGGTAAGACTGTAAATAAAACAACTAAATTTAAAGCTCATGATGAGCAAAATGAAGCTAAAGTTAATGATAGAGTATTAATAATGGAAACAAGACCATTATCTAAAGATAAAAGATGGAGACTTGTAGAAATAGTTGAAAAGGCTAAATAATTTGTCCAGAAAGGAGGATATTTAGATGATACAAGCACAAACTATGTTAAAAGTTGCAGATAATTCTGGAGCTAAGGAAATAATGTGTGTTAGAGTATTAGGTGGTTCCAAGAGAAAATGGGGAAACATTGGTGATATAATAGTTGCTAGCGTTAAAAGTGCAACACCAGGTGGTGTTGTTAAAAAGGGTGAAGTTGTTAAGGCAGTTGTAGTAAGATCCGCAAAGGGTTTAAGAAGACCTGACGGTTCATATATAAAATTTGACGAAAATGCAGCAGTTTTGATAAAAGATGATAAACAGCCAAGAGGAACTCGTATTTTTGGACCGGTTGCCAGGGAGTTAAGAGATAAAGATTTTAATAAAATATTATCATTAGCGCCTGAAGTTCTATAATAGGGAGGTGGCTTTTATGGCAAGTAAGATTCATGTTAGAAAACAAGATTCAGTTGTTGTTGTATCTGGTAAAGATAGAGGAAAAATTGGAGAAGTATTAGCAGTTGATCCTAAAAAAGGAACTGTTTTGATTAAAGATGTTAATGTAGTTGTTAAACATCAAAAACCAAACAAAGAGAATATGCAAGGTGGATTAATCAATAGAGAAGCTCCAATAAATAGTTCAAAAGTAATGTTATACTGCACAAAATGCAAGACTGCTACAAGAATCAGTAAAAAAGTACTTGATGACGGAACAAAAGTTAGAGTATGCAAAAAGTGTGGAGAAACATTTTAATTCTGAAAGGAGGTAACACTTAATGGTTCCAAGACTTAAAGAAAAATATGAAAAAGAAGTTATTCCAGCATTAATGGAAAAATTTCAATATAAAAATATAATGGAAGTTCCAAAGCTTGAGAAAATAGTTATAAACATGGGCGTTGGAGAAGCTAAGGAAAATCAAAAAGTTTTAGAATCAGCTGTTGCTGATATGCAATTAATATCAGGTCAAAAGCCTATTTTAACAAGAGCAAAAAAGTCAGTAGCTAATTTTAAAATAAGAGAGAATATGCCTATAGGTTGCAAGGTTACATTAAGAAAAAGTAAAATGTTCGAGTTTGCAGACAAATTAATGAATGTAGCTTTACCTAGAGTTAGAGATTTCAGAGGAGTATCAAGTAAATCCTTTGATGGAAGAGGAAATTATGCGTTAGGAATAAAAGAACAATTAATATTCCCAGAAGTAGAGTATGATAAAATTGACAAAGTTAGAGGTATGGATGTAATCTTTGTTACAAATGCGAAGACAGATGAAGAAGCAAGAGAATTATTAAGATTCCTTGGTATGCCATTTGCTCAATAATAAGGAGGGAAAAATATGGCACGTAAAGCTTTGATAGAAAAGTGGAAAAAAGAACCTAAGTATTCAACAAGAGCTTATACAAGATGCAAAATTTGTGGAAGACCACATAGTGTATTAAAAAAATATGGAATTTGCCGTATTTGTTTTAGAGAACTTGCGTATAAAGGTGAAATACCTGGATGCAAGAAAGCAAGCTGGTAGTTGAATTATTGATCGAAAGGAGGCACAAAATATGGTTATGACAGATCCAATAGCAGATTTACTAACTCGTATAAGAAATGCTAATGTTGTTAGACATGGAGTGGTTGATTTACCTTCTTCTAAAATTAAGAAGGCAATAGCAAACATATTGCTTCAGGAAGGTTACTTAAAAGATATAGAGGAGTACAATGACGGAGTTGTACCAATGTTAAGATTATCCATGAAATATGGAAAAGGAAAAGAAAGAATAGTTACTGGTTTAAAGAGAATATCAAAACCAGGATTAAGAGTTTATTGCAGAAAGGAAGAAATTCCTAAAGTATTAAACGGACTTGGAATAGCAATCATATCTACATCCAAGGGAATAGTTACTGATAAAGAAGCTAGGAAATTAGGATTAGGTGGCGAAGTACTTTGCTACGTTTGGTAGTAAGGAAACAGGAGGTGTATTTTTAAATGTCAAGAGTTGGTAAGCAGCCAGTTGAGATACCTAGCAGCGTAACTGTTACAGTAACACCAGACAACGTTGTTACTGTAAAAGGAGCTAAGGGTCAATTAGAAAAGGCTATGCATAAAGATATAAAAATTGCAGTTGAAGATAATAAAGTTGTGGTTACAAGACCTAGTGATGACAAAAACCACAGAGCACTTCATGGATTAACAAGAGCGTTAATCAATAATATGGTTGTAGGTGTTACAGATGGTTTTTCAAAAACTTTACAATTAGTTGGTGTTGGATATAAAGCTCAACTTAAAGGTAAAAGTTTAATATTAAATCTTGGATACTCACATCCAATTGAAGTTGCAAGCGTTGAAGGAGTAACTTTTGAAACTCCAGATGCAAACACAGTTGTTGTAAAAGGAATCGATAAGGAATTAGTTGGATCCGTAGCAGCTGATATAAGAACATTTAGAAAACCTGAACCATATAAGGGTAAGGGAATTAAATATAGTGATGAAGTTATAAGACGTAAGGAAGGTAAAACTGGTAAGTAGTAAGAAGGGAGTGAAAGGATAGTGTTAAACAAGGTTCAATCAAGAAGAAGACGTCACTTGAGAGTACGTAATAAAATTTCTGGTACTCCTGTAAGACCAAGACTTGCAGTATATAGAAGTGAAAAAAATATATATGCACAAGTTATTGATGATGTGAACGGTACTACATTAGTTTCAGCATCAACTTTAGACAAAGATTTCTCAGTTAAAGCTGGAAGCAATAAAGAAGCTGCTAAACTTGTAGGAGAAACAGTTGCTAAAAAAGCTTTGGATAAAGGAATAAAGCAGGTTGTTTTTGATAGAGGTGGATACATATATCACGGAAGAATCAAAGAACTTGCTGATGGAGCAAGAGAAGCTGGATTAGAGTTCTAATATCTTATAAAGAAGGAGGGAAAACAATGAGAATAGATCCTAGCACGTTAGATCTTAAAGAAAAGGTTGTATTTATAAACAGAGTAGCTAAGGTTGTTAAAGGTGGTAGAAATTTCAGATTCAGTGCGTTAGTAGTAGTTGGAGATGAAAATGGTCACGTTGGAGTTGGTACTGGAAAATCAGCTGAAATACCAGAAGCTATAAGAAAAGGTATCGAAGATGCTAAGAAAAACTTAGTTGAAGTTGCAATTGTTGGAACAACAGTTCCTCATGAAATATATGGAGAATTCGGTACAGGAAGAGTTTTAATAATGCCTGCTTCAGAAGGAACAGGAGTTATAGCCGGTGGTCCTGTTAGAGCTGTACTAGAATTAGCTGGATTACAAGACGTAAGAGCTAAATCATTAGGCTCAAACAACCCAAGAAATATGGTTAATGCAACAATTAATGGTTTATCAAGATTAAGGACTGTTGAACAAATAGCTGCCTTAAGAGGAAAAACTGTTGAGGAAATTTTAGGATAGGAGGAGTAAAGAGATGGCTAAAATTTCAGTAACATTAAAGAAAAGTTTAATTGGAAGAAAAAAAGATCATATAGCTACAGTTCATGCTCTTGGACTAAAAAAAATAGGTCGTACAGTAGAACATGAAGATACTCCTCAAATTAGAGGTATGATCAAGAAAGTTGATTATCTTTTAGAGATAAAATAACGATTAACGAGGAGGTGCAGTTATGAAACTTCATGAATTGAAACCTGCAGCAGGATCAAGAAAATCTCCTAAAAGAGTTGGAAGAGGTACTGGTTCTGGCTTAGGCAGAAATGCAGGAAAAGGAGAAAAAGGTCAAAATGCAAGAAGTGGTGGCGGAGTAAGACCAGGCTTTGAAGGCGGTCAAATGCCATTATACAGAAGATTACCTAAAAGAGGATTTACAAATATATTTGCTAAAACAATCACAGCAGTAAATGTAGATAGATTAAATATTTTTGAAGATGGAACAGAAGTAACAATTGATGCGCTGATAGGAAAAGGAATAATTAAAAAAGTTAACGATGGAGTTAAGATTTTAGGTAACGGAGAACTCAAAAAGAAATTAGTAGTTAAAGTTAATAAATATTCCAAATCAGCAGCTGAAAAAATAGAGGCGGCTGGGGGAAAAGCTGAGGTGATATAAATGTTATCAACCTTACGTAATGCTTGGAAAGTTCCAGAATTAAGGAAAAGAATGTTATTTACAATTGCGATGGTTTTGATTTTCAGAATGGGAAATTATATTCCTATTTCCGGAGTTGATGCATCAAAAATATTGAATTTAACAAATCAATCAGGCTCTCTTTTCGGACTTTATAATATGATGACTGGAGGAGCTTTTAGCCAATTTAGTATATTTGCTATGGGTGTTATTCCATACATTAATGCATCTATAATAATGCAATTACTTACAGTAGCAGTTCCTTCTCTTGAACAACTTTCAAAAGAAGGTGAAGAAGGAAGAAAAAAGATACAAAAGATTACAAGGTATCTTTCAGTTCCTTTAGCGGCACTTCAATCACTTACATTTTATGCAGTAATAAGAAGTGCTGGAGCAATGCAAACCAATTCTAAACTTAGTGTGTTTTTGATAATATTAACACTTACTGCGGCATCTACATTCTTAATGTGGTTGGGCGATCAGATAACTGATAAAGGAATAGGAAATGGTGCATCGCTTATAATATTTGTAAATATTATATCTAGGTTCCCAGCAACCGTTTATAATGTATACAAATTACAATCGGCTGATACTATAAATATAGTTGAAATTGTTGTTGTTGCAGTTGTAGCATGTGCTTTATTTGTTGCAGTTGTTGTAGCAAGTTTAGCAGAGAGAAGAATACCTGTACAATATGCGGGAAAAGCAGTTGCAGGAAAGGTTGCCAGAAAGCAATCTTCTCATATTCCTATTAATATGAATGCATCGTGCATTATAGCAATAATATTTGCTATATCAGTTATGATGTTTCCTACAACAATAGCTCAATTTTGGCCTACAGCTAAAATTACTAAATTTTTAACTGGAAGCGAGTATAGTCCATTTAAACAAAATACAATACCATATATGTTATTGTACTTTGTATTGATATTATTCTTTACATGGTTTTATACTCAAATAACATTTAAACCAGAAGAAATGTCTGAAAACATCCATAAATCTTCAGGTTTTATTCCGGGAATAAGACCAGGTGAACCTACAACTAGATTTATAGAAAGAGTGCTTGATAAAGTGTCAATTTTAGGTGGATTGTTTGCCTCAGTTATAGCGATAGCGCCTATGATAGCTGAATATAACGGCTCATTTCAAGGCATACATTTTGCAAGTACTGGATTATTGATTGTAGTAGGAGTTGCACTAGAAAATCTAAGGATCATGCAGTCACAATTGACAATGAGACATTATCACGGATTTTTAAATGAATAATATGTAGATTGGGATGATTAGATGAAAATAATTTTATTAGGTCCTCCAGGTGCAGGAAAGGGAACTCAAGCAAAGTTAATAAGCAATGAATTCTCAATCCCGCACATATCAACAGGTGATATATTTAGAGCTAATATAAGTGAAAAAACAGAACTTGGAATGAAGGCAAAAGGATACATGGATAAAGGTCTTCTTGTTCCAGATGAATTAACTATAGATATAGTTAAAGATAGAATAGCTAAAGATGACTGCAAAAATGGATTTTTACTAGATGGTTTTCCAAGGACAGTTCATCAAGCAGAAGCCCTTGATGAGTTTCTTGTAAACAGAAAAGAAAAAATCGATTGTGCATTATTAATAGATGTTCCAAGAGAAAAAATATTTAATAGAATGACAGGAAGAAGAATTTGTACTAAATGTGGAGCTAGTTATCACATAGAATATAATCCAACTAAGGTTGAAGGTAAATGTGACCTCTGTGGAAGTCCTGTAGTTCAAAGGAAAGATGATTCAGAGGAAACAGTTAAAGAAAGATTAGATGTTTATGATAGACAGACTGAACCACTTGTAGTATATTATAAAAATGAAGCGGTTCTTAAATCAGTTGATGGTACTCAGGATATAAACAAAGTTTTTGAAGATATTAGAAATGTCTTAGGAGAGATATAAATGATAATAATTAAAAACGATACTGAAATTGAGTATATGAGGCAGGCAGGAAAGCTAGTTGGTGAAACACTTAACATGCTTGAGGAAGCTGCAAAACCTGGCGTAACAACTGCAGATTTAGATACTTTAGCTGAAAATTTTATAAAAAAGTACAATGCAATTCCTTCATTTAAAGGATATGGTGGTTTTCCAGCATCAATATGTACATCAATAAATGAAGAAGTTATACATGGCATACCATCTAAGAATAGAGTTCTACATGAAGGTGATATTATAAGTGTAGATTGTGGAGCCATATTAAATGGATACCAAGGGGATGCTGCTAGAACTTTTGCTATTGGAAAGGTATCAGAAGAAGCTGCACAACTTATAAAAGTAACAAAAGAGAGCTTTTTTAAGGGTGTAGAAAAAGCTGTTGTCGGAAACAGGCTTACAGATATATCACACACTATTCAAGAATATGTTGAAAGTTTTGGATATGGTGTAGTTAGAGATTATGTGGGTCATGGAATAGGAAAAGAAATGCATGAGGATCCTGAAGTACCTAATTATGGTAGACCTGGTAGAGGACCAAAGCTTGTTCATGGAATGGTATTAGCAATTGAACCAATGGTTGATGTTGGAACTTATATGGTGAAAACACAGAGTAATGATTGGACTGTAGTAACTAAAGATGGTAGCTTAGCTGCTCATTATGAAAATACAGTTGCTATATTGGATAACGGACCTGAAATACTGACTTTGTGTGAATAACGAGGTGGATATATGAATGAAAATTATCTTGGTAAGGTAGTTTGTTCAAAAGCCGGAAGAGATAAAGATGGTTGTTTTATAATTGTTAGAGTAATTGATGATAAGTATGTGTATATTTCTGATGGTGATTTGAGAAAAGTTGAAAAACCTAAAAGGAAAAAGCTGAAACACCTATCCATTACAGATATGGTTTGTGAGGATGTAAGAGATAAACTCAAATCCAATTATCCTATAAGTAATTCAGCCATCAGAAAATTTCTTGAGTCAGTATGTACCAGTAAGGAGGTTTGATTACCTTATGTCAAAAGAAGATGTAATTGAAATGCAGGGTACGGTTTTAGAATCTTTACCCAATGCAATGTTTGAAGTTGAACTTGAAAGTGGTCAAAAAATATTGGCACATATTTCAGGTAAACTCAGGATGAACTTTATAAGAATATTGCCCGGAGATAAAGTAACAGTTGAGCTTTCACCATATGATTTAACTCGTGGAAGAATCACCTGGAGGGCAAAGTAATAAGGAGGGTTAACCATGAAAGTAAGACCATCAGTTAAACCGATTTGCGAAAAATGTAAGGTCATAAAAAGAAAAGGCAAAGTAATGGTTATATGCGAAAATCCTAAGCATAAACAAAAACAGGGTTAATAAAAAGTTAATATGTGTTTTAGGACGGCTGCCAACATGGAGGTTGAATACCTCGTTGCCTAAAACTTTATAATATAAATAATAAATATATACAAAACCAGGAGGTGTAAATGTCAATGGCGAGAATAGCCGGTATTGACCTACCAAAAGAAAAAAGAGTTGAAATAGGTCTAACTTATATATATGGTATAGGACTAACAAGTTCAAAAAAGATAATTAAAGCTACAAATGTTAATCCAGAAACAAGAGTTAAGGATTTAACTGAAGAAGAAGTTAATGCATTAAGAGATTATATAAATAAGAACTTCAAAATCGAAGGTGATTTGAGAAGAGAAGTTGCTTTAAATATAAAGAGATTAGTTGAAATTGGATGTTATAGAGGAATAAGACATAGAAGAGGACTTCCAGTTAGAGGACAAAAAACTAAAACAAATGCAAGAACAAGAAAAGGTCCAAAGAAGGCAGTTGCTTCTAAGAAGAAAAAATAGTATAAGATAAGGAGGGAAGAGAAAGAATATGGCTGTACAAAAAAATAAGAAAACTAGAAGAAGAAAAGAGAAAAAAAATATAGAGCACGGTTGTGCACATATTAAATCAACTTTTAATAATTCTATAGTAACTATAACTGATGTTAATGGAAATGCTTTATCATGGTCAAGTGCCGGTGGATTAGGTTTTAAAGGATCAAGAAAAAGCACTCCTTTTGCTGCTCAAATGGCTGCTGAGACAGCTGCAAAGACAGCTATGGAACATGGACTTAAGAGTGTTGATGTGTTCGTAAAAGGACCAGGATCAGGAAGAGAAGCTGCTATAAGATCATTACAGGCTGCAGGATTAGAAGTTACATTGATAAAAGATGTTACTCCAATACCACACAATGGCTGCAGACCACCAAAAAGAAGAAGAGTTTAGTAGAAATATAGGAGGTGTGAATATTTAATGGCTAGATATACTGGAGCTGTATGCAGATTATGCAGAAGAGAAGGTTTGAAATTATTCCTTAAGGGTGACAGATGCTATACAGATAAGTGTGCATTTACAAGAAGAGGCTATGCCCCTGGAGTACACGGACAAAGCAGGAAGAAGGTTTCAAACTACGGATTACAATTAAGAGAAAAACAAAAAGCAAAAAGAATATATGGAGTTCTTGAAAAACAATTTAGAATATACTATAAAAGAGCTGAAAGAATTAAAGGAATATCAGGTGAAAACCTACTTAAGCTTTTAGAATTAAGACTTGATAACGTAGCTTATAAATTAGGCTATGGTAGTTCAAGAAAAGAAGCAAGACAATTAGTTACTCATGGACATTTTCTTGTAAATGGAAAGAAAGTAGATATACCTTCATATACATTAAAAGTTAATGAAGTAGTAGCTGTTTGTGAAAAGAGTAGAGGAACTGAAAAATTCAAGACTTTTGCAGAAAATCCTAAGACTTTACCATCATGGATTGAAGCAAACTATGATAATTTTGAAGCGAAAATAGTTGCAGAGCCAAATAGAGAGGATATAGATACTCCAATTAAAGAGACATTGATCGTTGAGTTATATAGTAAGTAATTTGACTGTATTCAGTTACCCTCAATATAGGTTGCCATTTTATTTTTAAGGAGGGTTATAGATATGTTGGAAATAGAAAAACCTAAAATAGAATGTGTTGAGTCTACAGAAGATGGTTCCTACGGCAGATTTGTTGTAGAACCTCTTGAAAGAGGATATGGAATTACCCTTGGTAATTCATTGAGAAGAATACTTCTTTCATCATTACCAGGAGTTGCTGCTAATTCAGTAAGAATTGAGGGAGTACTTCATGAGTTTTCAACTGTTAAAGGAGTAAAAGAAGACGTTACAGAATTGATACTTAACATTAAAGCGTTATGCCTCAAAATGGAAGGTGAAGATTCTAAGGTAATATATATAGATGCACATGGACCTGGAGAGGTTACAGGTGCAGATATAAGAACTGATGGATCGGTAGAAGTTATAAACAAAGATTTACATATAGCAACTCTCGATGATGATGGAAAGTTATATATGGAAATTGAAGTTAATAGAGGCAGAGGTTATGTTACTCAGAATAAAAATAAAAGAGATGACATGCCGATAGGAACAATAGCAGTTGATTCAATATATTCTCCAATCAAAAGAGTAAATTTCACTGTTGAAAATACAAGAGTTGCTCAAATAACTGATTACGACAAACTAACCATAGAAGTATGGGGCAATGGTACTATAAGACCAGAGGAAGCAATTAGTTTGGCAGCAAAAATACTTATAGAGCATTTTAAACTATTTATGACTCTTACAGATCATGCAGATGATATGGAGATAATGGTAGAAAAAGAAGAAGATAAGAAAGAGAAAGTCTTAGAAATGACTATTGAAGAGCTTGATCTTTCAGTTAGAAGTTACAATTGCTTAAAGAGAGCAGGAATAAACACTGTTCAAGAATTAACTCAAAGATCCATGGAAGATATGATGAAAGTCAGAAATCTTGGAAGAAAATCTTTAGAAGAAGTTGAACAGAAACTTAAAGCTTTAGGATTATCATTAAAGTTAAATGATGAATAGTTAAAGTAAGGAGGTATAGGCATGGCATCAGGTTATCGTAAATTAGGTCGTCCTACAGATCAAAGAAGAGCAATGCTTAGAAATCTAGTTACTAGTTTTTTAAAGCATGGTAAAATAGAGACTACTGTAACAAGAGCAAAAGAAACTAGAAGTTTAGCAGAAAAAATGATTACTCTTGCAAAAAGAGGAGATTTACATGCTAGAAGACAAGTTCTTAGCTTTGTAACAGAAGAAACTGTTGTTAAAAAATTATTTGATGAAGTTGCTCCAAAGTACAACGAAAGAAACGGTGGATACACTAGAATGTACAAAATGGGACCAAGAAGAGGCGACGGAGCAGAAATTGTTATACTAGAATTAGTGTAATTACTAATTTAAAAGGGATTAAGCTAGCTTAGTCCCTATTTTAATAAATAAATAAAACTGCTTTGTGAGTAGAGGTGTTCGTATGTGTAATAAAATGGTGGAGTGTAAAAATGTAGTATATCAATATAAAGGTGAAGATGAATCTAAGAATACCACTGCAGTTAATGATGTTACTTTAGATGTAAATGAAGGAGAATTTTTAGTTATATTAGGAAGAAACGGTTCTGGTAAATCAACACTTGCAAAACATTTAAATGGACTTTTACTGCCAACCGACGGTAAAGTTATAATTGATGGTCTTGATACTTCGAATGAAGAAAGTATATGGAGTATAAGAAGTAAAACTGGTATGGTGTTTCAAAATCCAGATAACCAAATAGTGGCCACTATTGTTGAGGAAGATGTTGCTTTTGGACCTGAAAATTTAGGAGTTGAGCCATTAGAGATAAGAAAAAGAGTAGATGATTCTCTTAAAACTGTTGGTATGTATCAGTATAGGAGACATGAACCACATTTATTATCTGGTGGACAAAAGCAGAGAGTAGCTATTGCAGGTGTTTTAGCAATGAAACCTAAATGCATTGTTTTTGATGAATCTACTGCTATGCTTGATCCAAAAGGAAGAGAAGAAGTAGTAAGTACTATAATGGATTTAAATAAAAACTCACATATAACTATAATTTTAATAACACATTACATGGAAGAAGCAATAAATGCAGATAGAATAGTAGTAATGGACAAAGGGAAAGTTATAAAGAGTGGTAAACCTAGGGAAGTCTTTAAAGATGTAAAGACCATGAAAGAAATCGGTCTTGATGTACCTCAAATGACAGAACTTGCATATGAATTGAGAAAAGAAGGTATTGAGGTTAAGGATGATATACTAACAATAGATGAGATGGTGAATGAATTATGCCGATTAAAATAGAAAATTTAACATATACTTATATGCCTGGAACACCTTTTGAAAAAAAAGCACTTGATAATATAAATATTACAATCGAAGATGGTGAATTTGCGGTATTTATAGGACATACAGGTTCTGGAAAATCAACGCTAATTCAACAAATCAATGGTCTTTTAAAACCTACTTCTGGAAACATTTTTATTGATGATGTGGATATAACGAATAAGGCAGTCAAGCTTAATGATATAAGAAAAAAGGTTGGACTTGTATTTCAATATCCAGAATATCAACTTTTTGAAGAAACAATAGAGAAAGACATAGCATTTGGTCCTAAAAATATGGGATTAAGTGAAGAAGAAGTTTCCATAAGAGTAAAGAAGGCGATGAAGATGGTAGGACTTGAGTACGAAATCTTTAAAGACAAATCACCTTTTGAATTAAGTGGTGGTCAGAAAAGAAGGGTTGCTATAGCTGGAGTAGTTGCCATGGAGCCTAGAGTTTTAATATTGGATGAGCCTACAGCTGGCCTTGATCCAAAAGGAAGAGACGATATTTTATATGAAATAAAAAAACTTCAGAAGGAATACAAAATGACTATAATTCTTGTATCCCATAGCATGGAGGACGTTGCAAAAATAGCTGATAAAGTATTTGTTATGTATGATTCTAAGTGTATATTAAGTGGAAATTTGGATGAGGTTTTCAACGAAATAGATACACTTGAAAAAGTAGGTCTTGCTGTTCCTAAGGTTACTTACCTTACAAGAAAACTGAGAGAAAAAGGTTTTGATATATCAAATGATGTATTCACAATCGAAGCAGCAAAAAAAGAAATTCTCAGAGTATTGGAGAGTGCTAAAAATGATTAAAGATATAACTATTGGACAGTATATACCTGGTAAGTCATTTATTCATAAACTGGATCCTAGAACAAAAATTCTACTGTCTCTTGTTTATATAGTTAATTTGTTTTTAATAAATAAGTTCAAAGGATATATTTTTATAACTGCGTTTACGTTTTTTATAATTTTTATATCAGGTATTAAAATGAAATATATTTATAAAAGCTTAAAACCTATATTATTACTTATAATATTTACTGGGGCATTAAACATCTTTATGACACCAGGAAGTGCTGCTCCCTTATTTCATTGGAGTTTTATACATATATATAAGGAAGGGCTTATTTTAGCAGCATTTATGTCAATAAGATTAATATTTCTCATAGTAGGTACGTCTATGCTTACATATACGACCTCACCAATTGAGCTCACAGATGGAATAGAGAAACTATTGACCCCGTTTTCAAAAATAGGACTCCCAGCACATGAATTTGCAATGATGATGACAATAGCACTCAGATTTATACCTACTTTAATAGATGAAACGGACAAAATAATGAAAGCACAAATGGCAAGAGGTGCAGACCTTGATTCTGGAAATTTAATAAAGAAAGCTAAGAGTCTTATTCCTATACTCGTACCTTTATTTATAAGTTCCTTTAGAAGAGCTGATGAACTTGCAATGGCAATGGAAGCTAGATGCTATAGAGGCGGAGATGGAAGAACAAGAATGAAGCAACTTAGGTTTACCTCAAAGGATTGTACAGCTGTATTTTTCAGTGTAGCTTTAGTTGTAGTTTCAGTTTTTAGTAATTATTTATAAAAAACAGGTGTTATTATGAAAAACGTTAAATTGACATTAGAATATGATGGTACTAATTATTGTGGATGGCAAAAGCAAAGTAATGTTATTACTGTTCAAGAAGAGGTAGAAAAAAGGATAGGTGAAATTGTAGGAGATAAAGTTGATGTAATAGGTTGCAGTAGAACTGACTCTGGAGTTCATGCAAAAGCTTATACATGTAATTTTAAGACTAATTCAGTTATACCACCCGAAAAATTTTATCTTGTACTTAATTCAGTATTGCCAGATGATATAGTAGCTTTAAATTCAAAAGAAGTACCAATAGATTTTCATTCACGCTTTAATAGCAAAGGTAAAATGTATAGCTACACTATTTTAAATAGATCACAGCGCCCTGCAATTAATAGAAATTATGTTTATCAATATGGACATAATTTAGATTGTGATCTAATGCGTGAGGCAGCTAAATATATTTTAGGAACTCATGATTTCACATCTTTTAAAAGCACAGGCAGTAAGGTTAAATCCAATATAAGAACCATATATGAAGCCAAAATCATAGAAGATGAAAATAAAGTGATTTTTTATATTACAGGTGATGGTTTTTTGTATAATATGGTGAGAATAATAGTAGGCACACTTTTAGAAGTAGGAGAGAAAAAGATAATTCCACTAGAAGTGAAAACTATTGTAGAAGCAAAAGATAGAACAAAAGCAGGAAGAGTAGTTCCAGCTAAGGGCTTATGTCTTGAAAAAGTTATGTATTAAATTGTATTATAATTGCCATGAATTATTGACATGAATGCTAGGTTATAGTATAATTTAAATGTTTGTTAAATGATTAAAAGATCCACTAGCCCCGGATCTTAGACATAGAAGAAACTCGTAGATTAGAAACAGATTTGTTGAAGGAGGAAAAACCATGAAATCGTACTTAGCAAAACCAAATGAAATCGAAAGAAAATGGTATGTTATTGACGTTGCAGGAAAGCCACTTGGAAGAGCTGCAAGCCAAATAGCTTCAATATTAAGAGGAAAAAATAAACCAATATATACTCCAAATGTTGATACAGGAGATTATGTAATAGTTTTAAACGCAGATAAAATTCTTTTAACAGGAAAGAAAGCAGATCAAAAAATGTTTAGACATCATACTTTATACCCAGGTGGTTTAAAGGAAATGACATATAAAGATGCAATTGCTAAAAAATCTGACTTCGTATTTGCTGAAGCAGTTAGAAGAATGGTTCCAAGCGGTGTATTAGGAAGAAAAATGATGAAGAAATTAAAAGTATATAAAGGTGCAGAGCATGATCATGAAGCTCAAAAACCTGAAGTTTTAGAGTTAAAATATTAATTAGGCGCCGGAAGGAGGATTTAAAATGGCAAAAGTACAATATATGGGAACAGGAAGAAGAAAAGAAGCAGTAGCTAGAGTAAGACTTGTACCTGGAGAAGGTAAAGTTGTGATAAATAAAAGAAGTTCAGAAGATTATTTTGGTCTTGAAACTTTAAGATTTATAGTTAACCAACCTTTAAACCTTACAGGAACTAAAGGAAAATTTGACGTTTTAGTTAATGTACATGGTGGTGGATTCACAGGTCAAGCAGGAGCTATAAGACACGGAATTTCAAGAGCTTTATTAAAAGCTGATGAAACTTTAAAGGGTGAGCTTAAAAAAGCTGGATTCTTAACAAGAGACCCAAGAATGAAAGAAAGAAAGAAATACGGTCTTAAGAAAGCAAGAAGAGCACCACAATTCTCAAAGAGATAAAAAGCGGTCAACGCATTTATCAAGAAAAGCCCGATTTTACAAGGGTTACATATGTTGTGGAATATTCTCAAGTACACTGGAAATTATTCCGTGTGCAATACGTTTGCAACAGGTGTACAACAAAAATATCAAAGATTTTTATAGGACATTTTTCAGTGAAGCAATTCGCTGGAAAGTGTCCTTTTTACATTAGATCTATGTAGTACAATAGGTACAAAACTTGGACCTCTTTCTTTTTAAAGAGGCATGAAAAGATTAACCATATACCAGTGTATGTTATTGTATAGAGGAATTTTTAAATACAATTATGAAGTAATTGGGACTATATGCTTATTAAGAAAAGTGTAAGGCAAATCGATGGTACAATATTTTCATGCGTACTATAATGATGATATAAAAGAGAAAGAGGTGACAAATATGCCAGTATTAAAAGTAGAAAATTTAAAAAAGACCTATTCATCAAAGAATAGTAAAAATAGATCTAAAGCATTAAATGGCATTAGTTTTGAAGTGGGAAAAGGAGAATTTGTAGGAATTATGGGACCTTCAGGGGCGGGAAAATCTACACTTTTAAATATAATAGCGACAATAGATGAATCTACATCTGGAAGCGTAGTCATTGGAAAACAAAATATTAACACAATAAACAATGAAGAATTAGCAATATTTCGAAGAGAAAAATTAGGTTTTATGTTTCAGGATTATAATTTGCTAGATACAATGACTTTTCGTGAAAATATAGCATTACCACTTGTACTTGCTAAGGAAAATCCAGAAGTAATTATGAAGAAAGTGAACGAAATAGCCAGTTTATTAGGAATTGACAAATTGCTGGAAAAGTATCCATATGAGGTATCTGGAGGTCAACGTCAGAGAGCATCTGCAGCAAGAGCAATGATTAGCAATCCAGAATTAATTTTGGCAGATGAGCCAACAGGGGCATTAGATTCAAAATCATCTTCAGAACTACTTCAATGCTTAACTGAGATGAACGAAAGAGATAAGGCAACAATTCTATTGGTTACACATGATGCATTTACTGCAAGCTATTGCAAGAGGATTATGTTTATTAAGGATGGTGCGATTTTTACTGAAATAGATAGAGGTAGAACAAGAAAGGAATTTTTTGAACGAATACTTAAAATACTTGCAATATTAGGAGGTGATAATCATGACATTCTTTAATATGGCTGTTAAAAATGTTAAAATGAAATTTGATTCATATATTACATATTTCTTGAGCACAACTTTTTCCGTAACAATTTTCTTTATTTTTTGTTCAATCTATTTTAACCCTGAATTTGATAGTTTTCATTCGGGTATAAGTAAAATAGGCATTTTGTTTGAAATTTCATCTGTAGTTGTGCTATTGTTTTCTAGTGTATTTGTATATTATGCGAATTCACTGTTTTTTAAGTCCAGAAAAAAGGAGATTGCGATTTATTCCTTGTTAGGGATGAGAAAGAGAGAAATTGGTAGGATAATGTTTTATGAAACATTGTTAGTTGGAATTGGTTCTATAATAAGTGGAATTGTAATGGGAAGTCTCTTATCAAGATTTTTTGCTATGTTATTGAAAAAGTTAATGCTAGGTGGAGCACCAGGAAATGATATTGCTTTTCAACTTACATGGCAACCTGCTAGTATTAGTATTGTTGTTTTTTTAATACTATTCATTTTAAATGGATTATACTCATTTAAATCGATTTATAGAAGTAAATTAATAGATTTATTATCGGCTGAAAAGGAAGGAGAAAAAGCACCTAAGTTTTCAGTTGCAACATCTGTTTTGTCAATATTAATGATAGTGGCTTCTTATTTCATTTTTTTGAATTTTAATGGAGATGATGGAGCTATAAAGCTAATCGGACCAGCTATATTTGCTTGTGTATTACTTTCAGTTGGAACTTATCTAATATTTCAGAATGTTGTAGTATGGTTGATATCAATGTGTAAAAAGAATATTAAGTTTTACTATAGAACAGGAAATTTCATTAGCACATCGCAGATAGTCTATCGCATAAAAGCTAATTCTAATATTTTTTGTGTAATAGCTCTATTAAGTGCATTTACTGTAACAATTATGAGTGCATCTGTTTCCCTTTACAATGCTTTGGGAGACTCTATACCAATTTATGCACCTTATTCATATTTGTGCAAAAACCTTGATGGAGCAACAAATCACAAGGTAGAGAAAACTATTTCCAAGGACAATAAGGTAAAACTAAATGCAGTAACAGATTTTGATGTTCTTTCAACAACGGCATCACTAAAAGGATATAAAGTGGATACTAATAATGCTTATGGGAAGACAATAACACAAGTGGGACAGAACTTTGCAATAGATATTATTAAATTTAGTGATTATCAAAAGGTAGTAAAAGATACTGAGGCAATAGAATCTAAAGGCAATAAAGGAGCTATTTTTGTATCGAAATTATCCAAAGGTAAATGTCTTTTCCTAGATGGGAATTATGGAGATGAATATAATAAGCAAATAAAAAATAATAAAGTTAAGGTAAAGACAGATAGTGGTATTATTAATTTTAATATTTTAGATGTATCATTATTCAAATATATTGGAGCAGCTCATGCAAGAACAACATTAGTTCTAGCAGATTCAGACTATGAAGAATATTTTGCTTCAAAAGATTTATACACAGTTTGTCATTATACAGGATTCAAGTTTGAAAATCCATTGGAATTAAGCGACCTTTATAAGAAATTGAATACTATTATACCTGCTGAAAATCATGACAAGTCTTATCTTGAGTATCATCAATTACTCTTTAACATGTATGGCGCATATATTTTTATTGGCTTGTTTTTAGGTATTTTATTCTTAATGGCAGCAAGTAGTATTATTTTTTATAAACAGCTTATGGAAGCACGTGATGATATAGGAAGATATGAAATTTTAAGAAAAATCGGAATGTCAAAAAAAGAGGTATTAAAATCAGTAAGAAGGCAGATTGCTGTTGTGTTTTTTCTACCTTTTATGGTAGCTGTGATTCATATGATGGTCATGCTAAAAACATATCAGAATATGATGTATACTTTGACTACAGATTCTCCAATACTTGTATATGCACTTCTGGTTGTGGTAATATATTTTATAATTTATAGTATTTTTTATCTGTTTTCAGTAAAAGGATATATGAAAACAATATGGAGTAATAACGCTGTTTCGTAATGGAGGGAATAGTATGTATAAGATTATGGTAGTAGAGGATGATCCTAATATTAGTGAAATAATATGCGAAAATATTGAAAAACAGGGGTTTCAATGTCTTAGAATTGTGGAATTTAAAAAGATAATAGATGAATTTATTACTTTCAAACCAGAACTTATTTTAATGGATATTAATTTACCTGGAAATGATGGATTCTGTTGGTGTGAGAAAATAAGGGAAATTTCAAAAGCACCCATTATTTTTGTATCTGCAAGAGATTCGGAAACAGATATTGTTCTTGGTACTAATATGGGCGGAGATGATTATCTTATAAAACCGTTTTCTATTGAAGTTTTATTAGCAAAGGTAAAAGGAATGCTCAGAAGAACATATTCTTATAATGAAGTTGATAGCAATATTTTATCATTTGGAGAATTGATTTTTAATGCTGATAATGGAATGATTTCACGTAGAAATATAAGAGATGAACTTACACATAATGAAATGGGAATTCTTAAAATATTACTAAAAAATCAGGGAAAAATAGTAAGTAGAGAAAGAATAATGAGAACGCTTTGGAGTGATGAGAAATTTATTGATGACAATACACTAACCGTAAATATCACAAGACTTCGTAAGAAATTAAATGATATTGGATGCAAAAATATGATTAAGACCATTCGAAATGAAGGATATATCATATGAAAGTGTCAGATTATTTAAAAGAAAAAATTGAACTTTTTATTTTAGCTTTATTATTTGTGGTATTTCCAGGTATGATAATTGCACTTTCGGAAAACTGTGCATTTTTTAAAACGAATGGTTTTTATTCTATAGTAGTGGTATTTTTTATTTTTGTTATATATATAATTGTGGATTATATAAGATTAAATAGATATTGTAAAAAACTTTCGGAATTGATTGGAAATGAAGATTTGGATTTTATTGTTTCATTGCCAAAGCCAACATCGTATGAACGAAAATTATATACGAAGTTGATGATGCAGTTGAAGAGAAATGCTGAAAGGAAAATGGACATATTTGAAGAAAGGAAGATTGAAGATATTGAATTTATTGAGACTTGGGTTCATGAAGTAAAAACACCTATTGCAGCAACTAAATTAATAATTGAAAATAGCTTAGACAATCCAACAGAAAAGGTGCTGTATAATATTTCAGATGAAATTATTAAAATTGAAGATATGATTCAGAAAACAATTTGCTATAGTCAGCTAAATGATTTTTCAAAGGACTGTCAAATCAGCAATGTGAATTTACAAGGGATTGTAAATAAATGTCTAAAAACTGAATATTCGAATATTAATAATAAATACATTAATTTAGACATTAAAAATTTGAATTTTGAAGTAAATAGTGATGAAAAATGGCTATGTTTTATTGTAAAACAAGTTTTAGATAATGCTGTAAAATACTCTTATGAAAATGGAGTTATACATATTTATGGAGAGAATAATTTTCGTAATCAGAAATTGTTTGTTGAGGACACAGGAATTGGAATTGAAGAGGAAGACATGAGGCGAGTTTTTCAAAAGGGATACACTGGATTGAATGGGCGAAAGAAATCTGTATCAACAGGAGTAGGATTATATTTGAGTTATAAACTGGCAAAGAAGTTAGGACATGATATTCGTATAACATCTGCTTCAAAGCACGGCACAAAGGTGAAAATAATAATTCAAGAATAAATAATAATTTAAATTTAAACTTTAGATAATATTTGTTAAGAGTATTAATTTGCCGGAAGATTCTTTACTACAATTTTAATGACTATTTTTGTAGAATGATTTAATAAGAAGTGGTATAATTTATTTTGATTAAAAATTAAATAAAGTAGGGGAGCTTGTGTTCAGGCTGAGAGGAAGTATAAAGCTTCGACCCTTATACCTGATTTGGATAATGCCAACGTAGGAAATTGTATGTTTGATTTATTGCGGAGAGTGCCAGAAAAGGTTATTCTCCGCTTTTATTTTTTACTTAAAAAGGATGATAGGCTTATGGAAGACAAAAAAACATCAGTATTTTCAAATGGACTTATTTGGTTTGGAGCAGCAATATCGATAGCAGAAATTTTGACAGGAACATTAATTGCACCTATAGGATTAAAAAAGGGAATAATGGCTATAATTATCGGCCATTTAGTTGGATGTATATTATTGTACTTTGCAGGTCTAATTGGTGGAATAACAGGAAAAAGTTCAATGGAGACAGTAAAAAATTCATTTGGACAAAGAGGATCATTATTTTTTTCTATAATTAATATTCTACAACTAATTGGATGGACAGCAGTAATGATATTAAGTGGTGCTAATGCTGCAAATTCTACACTTAATGTAGGTGGAAAATTAATGTGGATTATAGTAATAGGATTTTTAATTATTATATGGATATTAGTTGGAGTTAAAAATTTAAGCAAATTAAATACAATTGCTATGGCAGCTTTGTTTATTACAACAATAGCTTTAAGTACTGTTATATTCAAAGATGTTAGAAAACCTGTATATGTAGGAAATATTAGCTTTTCAGGTGCTATGGAGTTAGCAATAGCTATGCCACTTTCATGGTTACCGCTTATATCAGACTATACAAGAATTGCAGAAAAACCTAAAAAAGCAACAGCGGTTAGTGTAATAGTTTATTTTTTCACTAGCTCTTGGATGTATATTATAGGACTTGGTGCTACAGTTTTCACTGGGAAAAGTGATATTTCCAAAATCATACTAAGTGTTGGTGGTGGAAGTATTGCTCTTATAATAATTATATTCTCCACGGTTACTACTACATTTTTGGATGCATATTCAGCAGGAGTAAGTGCGGAAAGTGTTATAAAAGGTGTAAAAGGTAAACATATAGCAATAGGAAGTTGTATTTTAGGTATGATACTTTCATATTTTACACCCATTGAACAATATGAGAATTTTTTATATTTTATTAGTTCGGTGTTTGCCCCAATGATTTCTATTCTTATAGTAGATTTCTTTATTATAAAAAAAGAATATCATAATGATAAATATAATATGTCAAATTTAATTATTTGGGTTATTGGTTTTGTTATTTATCGTTTCTTTATTAGTGTTGATACACCAATCGGTAGTACTATACCAGCAATGACAATAACGGCGATATTATGTTGCTTTAAAAATATAATGTTTGGAGGAAATAGAGATGTTTAAAGAAAGATTACAAAAAGTAAGGAATCTTAATCCATTAATACACAACATAACAAATTACGTTACAGCAAATGATTGTGCTAACATTCTTCTTGCCTGTGGAGCCTCGCCTATTATGGCAGATGATATAGAAGAAGTGGAGGAGATTACATCTATATGCAGTGGGCTTAATATTAACATAGGAACACTTAATCAGAGAACTATACCAGCAATGATTAAGGCAGGGAAAAAAGCAAATAAACTCGGGCATCCGGTTATACTTGATCCTGTGGGGGTAGGAGCTTGTAAACTTAGATGTGATACAACTCTAAAATTAATTGAAGAAGTTAAGTTTACCGCTATTCGTGGAAATATTTCAGAAATAAAAGTATTAGCTTTAGGTAAAGGTTCAACTAAAGGAGTTGATGCAGATATTGAAGATAAAATAAGTGATAGTAACCTTCATACGGCCATTAAATTTGCTAAAGAATTCTCTGAAAAAGTAGGAGCAGTAATTGCAATTACAGGACCAATAGATATTGTAGCAGATAAAAATAAAGCTTATGTAATTAGAAATGGTAATGTTAGTATGAGTAAAATTACAGGTACAGGATGTATGCTTACAGCAATGACATCGGCTTATATTAGTGCAAATAAAGATAATTTTTTAGAAGCAGTAGCAGCATCAATATCTGCCATGGGGCTTTGTGGAGAACTAGCACATAGTAGGCTTAAGGAAAGAGATGGAAACGTAACTTATAGAAATTATATAATAGACGAAGTATTTAATTTAACAGGAGATAAGCTAGAAAAGGGTGCAAAATATAAGGAATATTAAATTTGCAGAGGAGATGGAGTAAAATGATAAAAAAAGTTTTAACTATTGCAGGATCAGATTGTAGTGGAGGCGCAGGAATTCAAGCAGATATTAAAACTATAACTGCACATAAAATGTATGCAATGAGTGCCATTACAGCACTTACCGCACAAAATACTACGGGTGTATATGGAATCATGGATACAACTCCAGAGTTTGTTGCTAAACAGCTTGATTGTATTTTTGAGGATATTCATCCTGATGCAATAAAAATAGGCATGGTTTCTAATAGCAGAATTATTGATGTTATTTCTTGTAAATTACTAGAGTATAAAGCAGAAAATATAGTAATAGATCCAGTTATGGTTTCTACCAGTGGAAGTAAATTATTATCTGATGAAGCAATGGATAAACTTATATCAAAATTATTACCACTAGGGAGAGTAATAACACCTAACATACCGGAAGCAGAGGTTCTTTGTGGATTTGAAATTATAACAGAAGAGGACATGGTAAAAGCTGCAAAGAAAATTTCAGAAATAGTAAGTGGAGGAATATTGATTAAAGGCGGTCATTTAATTAATTCAGCAACAGATCTACTTTATGAAAATGGAAAAATAAATTGGTACAGAGGAGAAAAAGTAGACAATCCCAATACACATGGTACAGGATGTACACTTTCATCAGCTATAGCATGTAATTTAGCAGAAGATAAAAGTCTTAGTGAAAGTATAGAAAATGCTAAAACCTATTTAACAGGATCACTTAAGGCTAAGCTTAATTTGGGAAAGGGTTCAGGACCACTTATGCATATGTATAAATACTAATTTTGATTAAGAGGAGATTAACAAATATTCCTCTTTTTAATTATTTTAGTAATATATACTTTATAAATACATAATAAATAATAGGATGATTATTTTATTGCAATATGTTATAATATTATGGGTTATGTTGTTAGTTTATAGGGGTAAAAATGAGATTAAAGCTTTAGGTTATAATGTTTAAATTACTAAAATAAAAATATAAATATTGTAGGAGGAGTATTATGTTTAGTTTATCCCCAAAAGATGATAAGTTTTTTGATTTATTTATTGAAAGCTCAAATACTATCTATGAAACTTCTTTATTATTCAAGGATTATGTTTACAATCCACAAGACAGCGAGAACAAGTTGAAAGTTATAAAAGACATGGAACACAAGGGTGATCATCAGCAGCATAATATTATAAACGAATTAAATAAGACGTTTGTAACACCATTTGATAGGGAAGATATTTATAGTGTTGCTACTCTTATGGATGACATTATTGACCTTATGGAAGCAAGCAGCAGTAGATTTGTAATGTTTGATGTTCATAACACTACAGAAGAAGCTAAATTCCTTGCAGATTTAGTTGTTAAGGCTGCTAAAGAAATTATTACAATGATGACAGAATTTAAAGACATGAAAAAAAGCAAGAAATTGCAGGAATGTATAGTAAATTTAAATAGAATTGAAGAAGAAGGCGACTTGAATTTCAGAAGAGCAGTAAGAATTTTGTTCACAGAATACACTGATCCTAAAGATTTTCTTCATGTAATAAAATGGAGAGAAATATATCAGTATATGGAAAGAACATTAGATGCATGTGAAACATTAGCTAATGTTATAGAAGGAGTTGCTATGAAGAATGCTTAGTTCTGCTATGCTTATAACAATTATTATCGTAATTTTGGCTCTAACATTTGATTTTATTAATGGTTTCCACGATAGTGCTAATGCTATAGCAACATCAGTCTCAACGAGAGTTTTAAGCATGAAATCAGCAGTTATCATGTCTGCTGCATTAAACTTCTTAGGAGCCTTTATGAGTGACAAAGTAGCTAAGACAGTTGGAGATGGTATTATCGAGCCATCTAAAATAGTACCAGGTGTTATTATTGTGGCTCTTATTGCTGCTATTATATGGAATTTAATTACTTGGTATTTAGGTATACCAAGTAGTTCCTCTCACGCACTTATAGGCGGTCTTATTGGTGCAGCAATAATGTACAAGACTAGTTTTGGTGTTGTAAACTGGGTTGGATTTTTTGATAAGATAGTATTATGGTTGTTTTTATCACCTGTAATAGGATTCCTTGTTGGATATATAGTTATGATAATTATAGAATGGATATTCCGTAAATCAAAGCCAGCATCTGTAAGTAAAATTTTCTCAAAAGCTCAAATTGTATCAGCTATGCTTATGGCATTAAATCATGGTGGAAATGACGCACAAAAATCCATGGGTGTAATAACAATGGCGCTTATGAGTTCAGGACTTCTAACAACATTTTCAGTACCAGCTTGGGTTAAAGCGGCATGCGCTCTTGCTATGGCTTTAGGGACATCCTTTGGTGGATATAAAATTATAAAAACCATGGGTATGAATATGGCAAAGCTTGCTCCTGTAAATGGATTTGCTGCCGAAACTGGTGCTGCGGCTGTAATATTTTCAGCAACTATGTTCCATGCTCCAGTAAGTACAACTCAAATAATTTCAACATCAATAATGGGAGTTGCTGCTTCTAAGAGAATATCTTCAGTAAGATGGATGGTTGCAAAGGATATTTTAGTAGCCTGGGTTATAACTATGCCGGTATGTGCAGGTATTGCAGCATTATTAGCACTTTTTATAAGATAACATTATTGTAGTACATAAAAATTAATATTGATACATTTATTGTTAAAGGTACATTAAAATTTATGAAGCTTCTTAACATTCTAATTTTAAAGAGAATATTTTTAGGTTTTTTGCCCAAAATATATATAAAATTATAGGGTGTTAGGGAGATGAAAATGTGCTAAAAAGAGAAAAAATTTTAAGAGGTTTTATAAAAGTTTTCAGTATTTTTCTAGTTGTAACTTTTGTTTTTTCTTTAAGACCTCAACGTATAGAAGCGAAGAATAACAAAAAAATAATATTAATAGATCCAGGACATGGAGGTATTGATGGCGGTGCCAATTTAAAAGATGGTACTCTAGAAAAAAATATAAATCTTTCCATAAGCCTAAAACTCAAGAACAACCTTGAAAAAAAATATAAGGTTGTGATGACAAGAGAAGAGGATAAGGGTTTATATTCTGAAAATACTGATACCGTTAGAAAGAAAAAGGAAGAAGATTTAAATAATAGGTGTAAGCTCAAAAAAACTTCAAAATGTGATGCTTTTTTAAGTATTCACTTGAATATGTTTCCTGAGGCTAAGTACTCTGGAGCACAAATTTGGTATGCTAATAATGATTCAAGTAAAAAATTAGCAGGAATACTTCAAAGTAATTTTAAAGAGAAGCTTGATAAGAATAATAAAAGAAAAGAAAAAGTTTCTGTTAAAGACTATAGAGTACTAAGAAATAGTGGAGAGCTTCCATCAGTTATTATTGAATGTGGTTTTCTATCAAATCCTGAAGAAGCATCTAAACTTAAGGATTCGGCTTATCAGCAAAAGATAGCAGATACTATTGAACAATCTTTAAATGAATTTTTCGAATAATTGAATATTACACGTTATTTCAAAATAAAGACTTCCTTATGTGTCTTTATTTTGTTTTATATTTATAATAATATAATTGAATTCAAGGAGAAGGTGTTTCAATGAGAGAAGTAAATTCTAAAATCATAACTGAAGTGGTAAAGAAACTTTGTATAGAAGCGAATTATTATTTGCCACAAGATGTAAAAGAAAAAATACATAAATATTATGAAGAAGAAGAATGGGCTATAGCGAAAGACGTACTAAATAATATAAAAGAAAATATCGATATATCATATAATGAAAATGTACCAATATGTCAGGACACAGGAATGGCTTGTGTCTTTTTGGATATAGGACAAGAAGTTTTAGTAACGGGAGATTTAATTGAGGATGCTGTAAATGAAGGTGTACGACAGGGATATACAGAAGGCTACTTAAGAAAATCAGTAGTTAGTGACCCATTAAGAAGAGTAAATACAAAGGATAATACCCCAGCAATAATACATTATAATATAGTAAAAGGTAATAAAATAAAAGTAACCTTAGCTCCAAAAGGCTTTGGCTCTGAAAATATGAGTAAAATTAAGATGCTTAAACCAGCTGATGGAATTGAAGGAGTTAAGAAATTTATTTTAGAGACTGTTGAAGAAGCTGGTCCAAATCCGTGTCCACCTATGGTAGTTGGAGTTGGGATTGGAGGTACTTTTGAAAAAGCAGCATTCTTAGCTAAGAAAGCACTTACAAGGTCAATTAATTGTAGTAATGAAGATGAGTTCTACAAAGAGCTTGAGAAAGAGCTTCTTTATATGATAAACAAACTTGGAATAGGTCCTCAAGGCTTTGGAGGTAAAACTACTGCCATTGGTGTTAATATCGAAACTTATCCAACACATATAGCAGGACTTCCAGTTGCTGTAAACATAAGTTGCCATGTAACTCGTCATAAAAGTGAAGAGATTTAAGGGGGAATAAAAATGGAAAAATTAATAAAAGCCCCATTAGATGAAGATGAAATAAACAATCTTAGAGCTGGGGACAGAGTACTTATAAGTGGTTATATTTATACAGCAAGAGATGCAGCGCATAAAAGACTTATAGAACTTTTAAAAGATGGAAAAGATATGCCTATAGATGTTAAAAATCAGATTATATATTATGCAGGTCCAACTCCAGCCAAACCAGGAAAAGTAATAGGTTCTGCAGGACCAACCACTAGTGGTAGAATGGATATATTTACTCCAACATTACTGGATATAGGACTAAAAGGTATGATAGGTAAAGGTGCAAGGTCAAAGGAAGTAACAGAAGCTATTATCAAAAACAAGGCTGTATATTTTGGTGCCATAGGAGGAGCGGCGGCACTTATATCAAAGTCTATAGTGGAGGCTGAGGTTATAGCTTATGATGATTTGGGTTCAGAAGCAATAAGAAGAATAAAAGTAATAAAATTTCCAGCAATAGTTATAATTGATTCATTAGGAAATAATCTTTATGAAATAGGAAGAGAAAGTTACCTAAATGAATCTTCGAACAAATAGATACTCAAGTATAGGCAACATTGAAAGGAGTATGTAGAGAATTTATTTCTCGTCAATTTATGGATGATAATAATTTATTAGAGCAAAAACAAGCTAAGGATTCTTTAAAAAAGTATCTTTTGGATAGTTACAACATGTCAGTAGTGGTGGTAGTTGTTGAGTACTTAGGACATAGTGGTGATAACTATTCTATTGATACGACAGTAGATAAAATAAGTAACATAATATCAAGGAAATTTCCTACAACAGTATATCTTAAAATTATAAAACTTATAGGAGAAGTACCTGTAATATTTTTAGTTATTGATGAAGATTCAAATAAAATAATATCAGCAATAAATGAGTCTAAAGATGAGAATTTGTTGAACGCTCATATGGATATTGAAGTTGTTGATAAGAACGGCAGTATTGTGTTAAATGAAAGAATAGCTGACTAATAAATGAAAGCGGGGGGCTTAAATTATTACCCCCCTTAAAATTAAGTTAATCAACATCTATATTATATTTTTTACATTTCAAAGATACAGTTCTATGAGTTACTCCTAAGATTTTCCCAACCTTATTATAACTTTTATATTTTTTCATTGCGATTTTTAAAATAATTTTTTCATAATCCTCCAACTTTAAAAGAGGAGTATTGTCATCAATTTTAACAATATCATTTTGTGGAGCTATATTTGTTATATAAAAAGGAAGATCTTTTAATGTAATTATACCGCTATCACATATATTTATTGCTCTTTCTATAATATTTTCTAGTTCTCTTATATTTCCTGGCCAATTATAATTCATAAAAGCCAGAAGGCAATCTTCTTCTATTTTTCTGATAGGTTTATTCAATTTTTCACTTATATTATTTATAAAGTGCTCAACTAAGAGATTGATATCCTCTTTTCTTTTTCGTAAAGGTGGAAGAAATAAAGAGATTACATTAAGCCTATAATATAAATCTTCTCTAAATTCACCAGTTTTCATCATTTCTTCAAGATTTCTATTGGTAGCAGCTATAATTCTCACATCCACCTTGTGAGTTTCAATACCACCAACACTTTCAAATTCTCTTTCTTGCAGAACACGAAGAAGTTTAACTTGCATAGATTTAGGTATATCACCTATTTCATCTAAAAATATAGTACCTGTATTTGCAATTGTGAATTTTCCAGGTTTGGATTTAATTGCACCAGTAAAAGCGCCTTTTTCATAACCAAAAAGTTCACTTTCAATTAAATTTTCAGGTATTGCAGCACAATTCACTCTTACAAAAGGCTTGTCATGTCTAGGACTTCCATTATGAATAGCTTTAGCAATAAGCTCTTTACCAGTACCGCTTTCACCTCGTATTAAAACTGTAGAAGGAGAAGTTGCCGCTTTACTAGCTGTAATGAGAACATCCCTAAGGGTGCTGCTGCTGCCTATAATACTATTAAAAGAGGCGCTTAATTTGTTATGCCTTTTAAGTTCATTTTTGTAGTAATCAAGCTCTTCCTCTGATTTTTCAAGTTCTTTTGCTATTTTTATAATTTCATTTGCTTCTTTTGAAATTGAAATTACACCTTTAAAGGTTTCACCAATAAAAATTGGTACAACTGTGCATATAATTCCTATATTATTTTTAGTATAAAATATATTTTCTATAGCTTTTTTTGAGTTGAAAACTTTCATTCTATAGCCATCAGGGGAAAGTTCAATAAGGTCTTTTCCGAGTACATCTGATGATTTTATATTAAAGCTTTTTTCATAAGTTGGATTTATGTAAGATACTTTCCTATTTTCATCAATAAAACATATTAGATCATGGGAGGTTTCAAGTATTCTTTGAAATCGTTCATTGACTTCTTTTATTCCAACTAATTCAGAAATATCCTGAAATACACACAAAGCTCCAATAACATTATTATTTGAAATTATAGGAGAACAATTTGATATTACTATATGTTTATTTATATGTTGAGTTTTGCCTAACTTTTTCTCCTTAGTTTTTATGACGGTAGGTGTATCGGAAGTTGGAATTATATCTAAAATTGGCATACCAACAACAGTGTTTAAGGACTTGTCCATAATGTTAAGAGCGTAGTCATTAATAGAAGTTATATTACAATTTATGTCTACAACTATTATACCCATAGGGATATTGTCGAGTACATTTTCATTTACTATTGTGCTTTCTTCAATTATTGCGTCTATATTTGAAAAAGTTTTAGTATTGTCGCTTAGATTTTTTGTTATATAGTTGCTCAGTTCAATAACGGCTTTTTGACCATTTGTAGTATCTTCATAACAAGAAATTTCAACAAGTTCGTTTTCTTTGATTTTTAGAGAAAGAAGTGCAAGCATACTTATTGCAATTGGTTCTTTAGAATTCATCTGTTTTACGTACAAATTAATTCCGTATTGTTCTTTTATTTTAGATGCTTCATGAACAATCATTGCTGCAATTCTAGTGTGAACTCCATTCTTAATATTTACTGTAATACAATTCTTAAACATACATATCCTTCCTTATGGAAATTTTTGTGTTGATAAAAATAATCAATAAGTGTAAAAAGGTATGATAATTTTTATCAAGTATATTTTACACCTAAATTAGGGGAATATCTATATAAAATTTGGTGAAAATAAATATAAAGTTGGAAAAACGAAAAAAATATGATAAAAAGTATCAACCCGTGGAAAAACGTTTTCGAAAAAATAAGTTGAATTAATGCATGTAAATTTACGTAGACATAAAATTTAATACCTCTGAATACCTTTATAATAGGTAATTCTTTAAGAGTTATGTTGAAAAATATTTAACTTAAGAAAATTTAATATGGGTAACTCAATTATTTGGCACGATAATTGCTATATATATTAATACAATAATGTATTTGATTTGATAGGAGGATAACAATGATAAAAAAAGGAATATCTGCCTCAAAAGGTTATGCAATAGGACATGTTTTCATTAAAGCTGATAATGAAGTTAAAATAGTTGAAAAAAAGATAAGTGATATAGAAAGTGAAAAAGCTAGACTCCAAGGTGCAGTTGAAAAATCAAGAGTTCAACTCACAAAAATTAAAGAAAAAGCTGAAAAAGATTTAGGTGCTGATAAAGCAGCAGTATTTGAAAGTCATATGATGTTTTTAGATGATCCAGATTTTATTGGTTCAGCAGAAAATATAATTTCAGATGAAAAGATAAATGCTGAAAAAGCACTTGAAAATGTAATGAAAAATTATGTGGCTATCTTTGAGGGTATTGAAGATGAATACGTTAAGGAAAGAATTGCAGACGTAAAAGACGTTGGAAATAGAATTCTACAAAATCTTGCAGGAAATGATATGACATCTCTTGCAGATGTAGATAATAATACAGTTGTTGTAGCTCATGATTTGACACCATCAGATACAGCACAACTTAATAAAGAAAGAGTAATAGGGTTCTTAACTAACATAGGTGGAAGAACTTCACATAGTGCTATAATGGCAAGAACACTTGAAATACCAGCAGTTGTTGGACTTCAAGACATAGTAGAAAGCGTTAAAAACGGAGATAGCATAATAGTAGATGGAGCAGAAGGGATTGCTATAATAAATCCTGATGAAGCTACATTAAAAGAATATGAAGCAAAAAAAGCAGAGTATCAAGCTAGACAAGAAAAATTAAAAGAGCTTATATCCGTAGAGACAAGAACTAAAGAAGGAAAAAGAGTTGAAGTTTGCGGTAATATAGGAAAAGCTAAAGACGTAGAAGCTGTTCTTGAGAACGGTGGAGACGGAGTAGGTCTTTTCAGAACAGAATTTTTGTACATGGATAGAGATCAAATGCCTACAGAAGATGAACAATTCGAAGCTTATAAAACTGTAGTAGAAAAAATGGGTGAAAAACCAGTTGTAATTAGAACTTTAGATATAGGTGGAGATAAAAAGCTTCCATATTTACCTCTTCCAGAAGAAATGAATCCTTTCCTTGGATATAGAGCTATAAGACTTTGCCTTGGAAGAACTGATATCTTCAAAATTCAATTAAGAGCACTTTTAAGAGCATCTGTATATGGAAACTTAAAAATAATGTTCCCTATGATATCTTCACTTGAAGAATTCTTAAGTGCTAAAGAGCTTCTTAAAGAATGTATGGGTGAACTTGATAAAGAAGGAAAGAAATACAACGCTAACTTAGAGACAGGAATTATGGTTGAAATCCCAGCAGCTGCTGTTAATTCAGAAGAACTTGCGAAATATGTTGATTTCTTTAGTATAGGAACTAACGATCTTATACAATATACTTTAGCAGCAGATAGAATGAATGAGAAGGTTTCATACCTTTATAATCCTATGCATCCTGCTGTACTTAAATTAATCAAAATGACAATTCAATCTGCACACAAAGAGGGAAAATGGTGCGGAATGTGCGGTGAAATGGCTGGAGATGAAAAAGCAATACCAACACTTGTAGAGTATGGCTTAGATGAGTTCTCAATGAGTGCATCTTCAATATTAACTGCCAAAGAATTGATAATGAAAGCCTAAAAAAATCATTTTATATAAAGTTTTTTGCATTATATTTTAAAGAGTATTTATGGAGATTTTATAATCTCTTTAAGTACTCTCTTTTTTATATAAAAATAAGCCCCGAAGGGCTTTAATTTTTAATACTATTGAACTTGAAACTTTTTTATATTATCAAATAGAACATAATCTTTTCTGTCAGGTGAGAAGTCATCTGCTGGGACATTGAACATAAAGTAAGCCTGAGAAGTTTTTTTATTTGCTCTAAGATTATACCAATCATTAAAGCTAGTAAGTTCATCTTGAGTTAAAGAATATTCTCGTATAGTTGAATTTTCCATTAATAAAGTTAAGGTATTGGTTCTATCAGTAGTAGGAATGTTATTAGATACAATTTCAAAAGATTCTATATTATTAAAGAAAATAGTGATTTTTCTAGCAGGTGAGAACTCGTCTGCTGGAAGATTAAATGTATAGGTACCTACTAAGGTCTTAGCATTTGCTCTAAGTTTGTACCAATTAAGGAAGTCATTGAATACATCTTTTGTTATATTGCATTGATTAATAGTTGAGTCTTTCATAAATAGAGTTAAGGTAATAGTAGCATTGTTTTCTGTAGTGGTATTAAAAGCTTTGTATTTAGAAGCAGTATTGTTAGCTGCAAAAACACTTGTAAAAGAACCTAAAGTTACAATTAACAAAACTAAAAAGAAAGTTCTTATTTTTTTATTCATAGTTTCCTCCTATTTATTAATGAATTTCCAGGCTTGATATGTTATTAAATAAAACATAATCTTTTCTGTCAGGTGAATATTTAGTAGCTGGAATATTAAATATATAATATGATTGAAGGGTACCACCATTTGCTCTAAGATTATACCAATGATTAAATTTGTTAAGTTCATCTTGAGTTAAAGAGTATTTTCTTATAGTTGAATTTTTCATTGACAAAGATAAAGTAGTGTTTCTATTAGCTGCAGGAATAGTATCAGTATAAATTTCAAAACATTCTATGGTATTAAAAAAAACAATAGCCTTTGTATCAGTGGAAACGTTGGCTGTTGAAAGATTAAATGTATATGAATTTAATAAAGTACCACCATTTGCTCTAAGGTTATACCAATTAGTAAATTTGGTGAATTCATCCCTTGTTATGGTATATTGTATTTTAGTTGAGTCTTGCATAAACAAAGTTAAAGTAATATTGGTATTTTGTGTATCCTTTAAATTAGTATTAGTAGATGCAAAGGCCTTGGAAAAGCTGCCCAAGGTTAAAATCAGAAAGGCTAAAAATAATATTTTTAATAATTTTTTCATTGTAAAATCCTCCTAAATAGGTTTTAATAATACATAAGTAAGTATCGTGAGTTTATTGAAAAACTTTACATTAATGGAATTTAAGTAATAACTATCTTTTATGTAATTTTGTTTCTAATGTAAACATATTTTTTATTGCCACGATAAACAATAATAGATATATAAGGTGTAAAGAAGTTCTTACATTATTACTTTTAAAATATCACTACTTAACAGGTTAGAATTTAGGATATTTTAAAAGCCAGAAGGTATTAGAACTTTCACACCTTATATATAATGTAAAAAATACTAGTATATATAAGGTGAGAATATGGATAAGACAAAGAGAATTTATAAGAAGGCACTTCAGAATTTTGAAAATGGATACATAGATAAGGCTATTGAACTTTGTGATGAGTGTATATCAGCAGATATAAGTAGTAATTCGGCACTGGATTTAAAGGCAATGCTGTGCTATTTTAAAGGAAATTTAAATGAAGCAAAAACAGTATGGAAGCTGAATGTAGAGGCAAATGATGATATTTCAGCGAAGAGGTATTTAAATGATGTTGCGGCTGATGAGGAAAGATTGAATTATTATGTTAGAGCTCTCAAATGTATAAAGAAAATGGAAATAAAGGAGGCACTAAAGCTTCTAGAAAACTGTTCAAAAAGCTCCTATAATTGTATAAATGTTTATAACTATAAGGCAGTATGCTATATAAAACAAGGAAGGTATAAGAAGGCAGAAGAAAGTATTGAGAAGGTGCTGAAAATTGACAGAAATAACGAGAAAGCACTTTCTATTAAGAAAGAATTGATAGATTTAGGAGTAATAAAAGGTAAAATAAGTTTCAAAAAGATGTATAAACCATTGGCAGCTTTAGTTGTAATACTGCTTATTGCATTTGGAGGCTTTGAAATCAAAAATTATCTTAAAACTAATAAGGTAGAACCTAAGAAGGTTGCAACTAAAAAGGTAATAAAAAAAGAAAGTGTTAAAAAACCAGAAAAGAAGATAGAAGTACCAGTTAAAGAAGAGGTATTTAATACTTCAGAGCTTCAAGGCGCAGTTGATAATAAAAATTTTGATAAAATATATGAATACGTTGAAAAATGGCAGGGAAACAACAGTTTAAAGGTAAATGATAAAATTTTGTTATCAAAGGCAACAGATATGTTACTAAGTGAGGGTGTTGAATATTTTTATAAATCAGCAACTGATCTTATTAAGAGCAAAAATTATGAGGGTGCAAAGATAAACCTTTTAAAGGCATATAAATATGGAGAAAAAAACTATTTATATGCAGATATAATTTATTTTACAGGAGAAACCTATAAAAATACCAATGATGTAGAAGGGGCAATGAATTATTATAAATTATATGATCAAAAATTTGAAAAGGGAAGTTATGAGGAAACTGTTTTGTATAATTTAGCTATTTTAAATAAGGATGTAAATATTGAGGATGCTAAAAAATACGCTGAAAAGCTTTCAGATAACTATCCTAAATCAATTTATAATAATTCTAATATAACTAATATACTAAATAAATAAATTAATTCAGTACAATTATTTAAAAACAAAATTATATTATAAGTATGATATGATTATAATATAATATGTATAAAAGATTGACATTATTTTAGAGCATGATAAAATATAATTACAACATACCCTATGGGGGTATCAAGGAGGAATAAAAATGGTAAAAGAAATTAATGATTCTATTTTTGATGAAGAAATAAAAGCTTCAGGAGAACCTGTGATAGTTGACTTTTGGGCACCATGGTGTGGACCTTGCAAAATGCTTGGACCTGTAATAGAAGAGGTATCAGAAGAACTCCAAGGAAAAGCAAAGTTTACAAAAGTTAATGTGGATGATAATCCAGGAGTGGCAAGTAAATTCGGAATTGCAAGTATACCTACAGTTATGATATTTAAAGACGGAAATCCAGTAGATACTTTAGTAGGCTTTAGACCTAAACAATCAATTACAGCTGCTATAGAGAAACACATATAAGAAAAATGGAAAGATATGATATTGCAATAATAGGAAGTGGACCTGCTGGTCTAGCTTCCGCAATAAATGCAAAAACAAGAAATAGAAAAGTTATTGTGTTTGGAAGCAGTGATTTAAGTAAGAAGCTAACTTTGGCACCTAAAATAGACAATTACCTTGGCTTTTATGGCATAAAGGGAGCTGAGCTTAGGGATAAGTTTAAAGAACACATAGATAACATGGGTATACAAATAGAAAATGTAAAGGTTAATAATATATATGCAATGGGAGAATATTTCTCAATAATGACTAGTGGTGATACTTATGAAGCCACTAAGGTAATACTTGCTATGGGTATGGAACACACAAAACCGTTAAATGGAGAAGATAAATTTTTAGGAAGAGGAGTAGGTTATTGCGCTACTTGTGATGCTCCTTTGTACAAAAATAAAGTTGTAACTATAGTGGGATACAATAAGGAAGCAGAAAGTGAAGCAAATTATTTATCTGAACTTGCATCTAAAGTATATTATGTTCCAATGTATAGAGATGATTATGAACTAACTCAAGAGGTAGAGCTTGTAAAAGATACTCCCGTTGAAATTGTAGGACAAAATAAAGTGGAAAAGCTTAAGCTTAAGTTGAGAGAGCTTGAAACAGATGGAGTATTTGTGCTTAAAGATAGTGCACCTCCAGAGCAGCTTGTTCCTGGACTTGAAGTTGAAGATGGTCACATAAAGGTAAACAGAAAGATGGAGACCAATATTGAAGGGTGTTATGCCGCAGGAGACTGTACAGGGAGACCTTATCAATATATGAAGTCTGTAGGAGAAGGTCAGGTAGCAGCACTTAATGCTGTAGAAAAATTATATAGAAAATAATAAGGATGATACTTTCATTTTACTGCAAGAAACCCCTAATAGGCTTTTGCAGTAAAATGAAAGAAAAATCATCCTTATTATTTTATTGTTTATATGTTTTAAAAAATACGTGGTTGCCTATAACTTTTACATTTTCTTTTTGTATGTTATTCATCCATTCGGATGTTGATATTCTAGGGTTATAAAAATACATAGCTTTAGGTGTAGGATCCTTACCATGCAAAGCATCCATAACTGCATTGTAGCAGTCTTCATTTGGTGTTACCGCTATTTCACCATCTTTAATACAGGAAAATGCATACTTTTGTTTAATTACATCACCTATGGATTTTGGAAACTCAGGATTTTGAAGCCTATTCAAAATTACTGAGGCTACAGCAACCTTCCCCTCATATGGTTCTGAACAGCTTTCAGCATATACCACCTGTGCCATTAAGTTAATATCATTATTGGTGATATAAATAGAATTGCCATTTGGATTGAAGACCTGAACAGAATCTACTTTTTCATCGTATAAGTTTTTCTCCGCTTTATCTTCTTTTACTATGGATAAAGGATTATAAGGTATTCCCTCCTTTGGTTTAAAAAAAATTTTTGCACTACAAGTATTAGGTAGACAGCATAAAATTAAAGTAAAAAATATAATAGCCCAAATAAATTTTTTCATTAATCTTCCTCCTTTTATTATACGAGGTTAGCTGACGGATTCGGTAAAGGCACAAACCTACGCATAAATGCGATTCACCCCCAAAGATTGGTTTCCCCGTTTTTATAATTTAGGCTAATGATATTATGCACAAGATTATGAAAAAAATTCATTTAAACCATAAAAAATCTAAAAGGCTTTAAATTAGTACCTTAAGGTAAAATATTATCTGAATAATTTATTAAATTCCTTAAGGTCTTCCTCAGTTTGTTTAAACTTATAATTAGAGTCGCTGTAAAGCTTATTAACCTCAGAAGTTGAGATGTAAGTATCAGATGAATTTTCTTCGTAGGTTAAAGCTGGTAAAAAGGATTTTATGTAAGCTTTGTAATCATTCATAGCTTTTTTTAGTGAAGAGAATACTTCAAGCTTGCTTTGAGGAATAGATAGAGTATTTAGATTTTGCTCGAAGTTATCAAGAGCGTTTTGGCTTTGTTCTATTTTATTTATTACATAAGTATAAGAAATTTTTTTGTTCCTAGCATTTTCGGCATAGGAGTCAAAATTGGTTAATATAGACTTAAATTCATTTACCATAGTAGAAAAATTGGTAGTAAATTCTTCGACTTCCTCAGATGAAACAGTGTTATACTTTTTTAAGGCTTCTTTTTCAGAAAAATAGTGTTTAGAATTATAAATAAGGTCTATAAATTTATCTATTTTGAGCAAATCTTTTTTCATACAGTTTACTCTAGAATATTGTTTTAAGCATGAATTTCTATATTTATCTAATGAATGAATTGATGTGGATATATTAGGATCTTCTGAATTATTTATGCAAAGTATAAGCTGCTTGTAGGCTAAAATATTTCCACTTAGACCTGTTTTTAGGTCTTGTACCACATATTTGTACTTATTTACTTCATGTAGTTTATTTAGATGATTTTGGGCCTTTATAAGTAGATTGATACTTTTAGTAACATTTGTTTTAGTATTTTTAATATCAAAGCTTGAAGAAATATTATTTGCAGTGTTAATTGAGGATGCAATTGTTTCAATAGAGTGTTCATAATCTCTATAATAGCTTATAATAAATAAATTATAGGTTACAGAAAAAACAAGAACACACGATAATATTGACATAAATATAATGAAGGCCGTTTTTTTATTTAAAAATTTTTTCTTCATGTTTATCAACTCCTTATGTATATAATTATGTAAAAATCTATATATATATTCTTTTATTTATAGGGAAGACCAATTAAATCGTTTTGATGGAATATTAAGGGGAAATGTAAAATTATATTAAATAAACATTAATAAAAAATTATAAATTTAAAATATATAATTATATCTGCTTAGTGTATAATTAAGTGTGGAATAGCAGAGGTTTATATAATATTATGGAGGTGAAAAAAGTTTGGAATTAATAGACATAATACAAAACTCACTAAAAGGATTAAATATTTGGTCCATAGTAGATATACTTGTTGTTACATATATTTTTTATAAAACCTACAGTATAATAAAAGAAACCAGAGCCATGCAGCTACTAAAGGGTGTGCTATTAATAATTCTATTAATACCTTTAAGTGATATTTTTCATCTTACTATGTTAAATTGGATTCTTCAAAGAACTATAACTATAGGTGTTCTTTCTATGGTTATAATATTTCAACCAGAGATTAGAAGGGCCCTTGAGAGAATAGGCAGAAGTGCCTTTAAGGAAGGTCATATTCTTCAGGATAAGGATACTGTAGATAAGATATTAAAGGAAGTTATTACCAGTGTTAAAAATTTAGCTGAAAGTAAAACAGGAGCACTTATCATAATTGAGCAGGCTACAGGACTTGAAGATATAATAAGTACAGGTACAAGAGTTGATGCAATAGTTTCAGCAGCTATCTTGGAAAATATATTTGTTGTAAATACACCACTTCATGATGGAGCGACAATTATAAGAAATGGCAGAATAGTAGCAGCAGGATGTTTCTTGCCGCTTACTTCTAACAATGACATAAATAAAAAATTAGGAACAAGGCATAGAGCTGGAATTGGCATATCAGAGAATTCAGATGCCTTAGTTATAATAGTATCAGAAGAAACCGGCAATATATCTCTTGCTATAAATGGAAGGCTAACTAGAAACTACACACCTAAAAAGTTGAAGGATATATTGATGAATATAATAATAAATAGATATAGTAAAAAAATTACTTATTGGGAGAAGGTGAAAGGGTGGAGAAAAAGACAAAAAGAGAAATAATAGTTAGAATAGCATGTTTTATAGCTGCATTTTGTTTGTGGCTTTATATTACTAATTATGAAAATCCTATTAAAACTTATAAAATTAAAAATATACCAGTAACTATTAACAATATTGATTCTCTTAAGGATAATAATCTCACCTTAGCACCAAATCAAAAATTTGAAATTTCAGTTACTATAAAAGGAAATGCTACGGATGTTTATAAGGTTAAACAGAGCGAATTCAAAATAGTAGCCGATATAGCTTCGTATGCTGTTAAAAAAGGTGACAACAAGATTCCAGTACAAATAGTTAAATCGCCCAATAATATAAGTATAGTTCAAGAAGATAACATGTGGGTAAGTGTAAAAATTGATAAAATCGATAAAAAGGATGTATCAGTTGATATAAAAAAGCAGGGTAAAAATGCTTATACGGTGGGACTTTATGATGCATTTTCCACTCCATCAAAGGTGAGCGTTTCAGGAGCTTCAGAGCTAGTAAGTATGGTAGACCATGTTGAAGGAATTGTAGATATTAAAAGTGATGAAGCTGATAGCTTTGAGAGTAAGGTTAAACTTGAAGCAGTTGACGCTAAAGGAGCAGTAATAGGAGGAGTTGCTTTAGATACCAAAGAAGTTAATGTTACTTTAACTAAAAAAAAGAAAATAAAAAACGTTAGTATAAATGTTAAAACTACAGGCCAATCTCCTAGTGGTGTGAAGGTAAAAACTATTACACCGGTTGCAGACAGTGTACAAATAGAGGGGGTAAGCGAGGGAGTAAAAAATATAAACTCCCTAGATACCGAGCCAATAGATTTATCTAAAATATCAGCAGGTCAAACAGTTAAGGTAAGGCTTTTAGTTCCAGACGGCGTTAGAATTGTAAATTCAGATGATAGTATAAATGTAAAGGTAGATACAGATACTACAATTCAAAAGACTTTTAAGGTAAATATAACAACTTCAAATTTAGGTCAGAATTTAAAGGCGCAGCTTTCTAATGAAGTTTTAAATATAGTGGTGTCTGGTTATGTAACAGATATCAATAATATTAAAGATGGAGATATAAAGGCTAATATAGATCTTACTAATTTAGCAGAAGGAACCTATACAGAAGGTGTGAATGTTACATTACCTTCAGGAATTAGTAAGGTATCACAGGACTTAGACAAAGTAAATGTAACAATAACAAAATAAGGAGAGCGTACAGTGATAAGAATTAATAATTTGAATTTAGATATAGACGAAAATTTAGAGGATTTGAGAAAAAAGGCGGCAAAAAAGCTTAGAATATCTAAAGAGGACTTTGAAAGTTTTAAAATTTTAAGAGAATCTATAGATGCAAGAAAAAAGGATGCAATAAAATTTAACTATTCAGTAGAGGTTAAATGTAAAAATGAAAGCAAAATAATATCTAGGGTTCACGGAAAGGATGCAGTCTTAGAAAAAAATCATATAGAAGAAGAATTTAAATTCGGAGATGAAAAATTAAAGCATAGACCTATAGTTATTGGAACTGGTCCTTGTGGAATGTTCGCAGCGCTTACACTTGCTGAGAATGGTTATGCACCTCTTGTGTTTGAAAGAGGAGAAAATGTTGATAAAAGAACGGAGACTGTGGATAACTTTTGGAAAACAGGAGTACTAAATACAGAGTCTAATGTTCAATTTGGAGAGGGTGGAGCAGGAACTTTCTCTGATGGTAAGCTTACTACAAGAATAAAAGATCCTAGGTGCAGTTATGTTTTAGAGGAATTTATAAAAGGCGGAGCACCAGAAGAAATAGGTTATATGGGAAAACCTCATATAGGAACGGATATATTAAAAAAAGTAGTTAAAAATATACGTGAGAGAATAATAGCTTTAGGCGGAGAAGTGAGGTTTAACAGCAGACTTGAAGATATAATAATGAAAAATAACAGTGTAGAGGCTGTAATTGTGAATGGTGAAGAAATTCCTTGTGAATGTGTTGTACTTGCCATAGGACATAGTTCTAGAGATACCTATGAAATGCTCAACAAAAAAGCCGTATTTATGGAACCAAAGCCCTTTGCTATAGGGGTTAGGATAGAGCATCCACAGGATTTTATAAATGAACATCAGTATGGAAAGTATAAAAATCATCCTAGACTTAAAGCAGCAGACTACAAATTGACTTACACAACCAAGGAAAAAAGGGGAGTTTATAGTTTTTGCATGTGTCCAGGCGGGGCAGTTGTAGCATCATCATCAGAGGAAGAAAGACTTGTATGTAATGGTATGAGCTATTACAAGAGAGATCTTGAAAATGCAAATGCAGCTCTTGTAGTAACTGTAAATAGTGAAGATTTCAAAGCTTCCAAGGCTCTTTTTAACAAGGATATAAGTGACAAAAGTCCACTTATAGGAATGGAATTTCAAAGATATTATGAGCACCTTGCATATTTAGCAGGCGGTGGAGGTTATAATGCACCAGTGCAGCTTGTAGGTGATTTTATGCAGGATAAGGTAACAACTAAAGTAGGAAGCGTAAAACCATCGTACACTCCAGGGTATAAATTTGCGGCACTAAAAGAGTGTTTACCAAGTTATGTAATAGATTCTTTGAAAGAGGGATTTGTGAATTTTGATAAAAAAATAACAGGTTATATGTATTCTGATGCTGTAATGACAGGAATAGAAACCAGAACCTCAGCACCTTTGAAGATAACTAGAAACGAAAAGCTTGAAAGTATTTCACTAAAAGGCTTATATCCATCAGGTGAGGGCGCAGGCTTTGCTGGAGGCATAATATCAGCGGCTGTAGATGGAATAAAGTCTGCAGAGAGCATAATGAAAAAATATAAATTTAAATAATTTTCTAAAAAACTTAACTTCATGGGAAAAGTTTGTTAAAATATAAATGAGCACGTTAATCATTTAACAGAGATATAAAAAGTAAAGGGAGTGTACGACAAGTGATTAAGAGTTTTAATGAAATCATCATGAAGGTAAAAAGTAAAGAGATGAAAAAGGTTGCTGTTGCTGTAGCTCAAGACGAACCAGTACTTGAAGCAGTAAGAGACGCCAAGAAAAATGGAATTGCAGACGCTATACTTGTAGGAGATCATGACGAAATTGTATCAATTGCGCTTAAAATAGGAATGGATATAAATGATTTTGAGATAGTAAACGAGCCTGATGTAAAAAAGGCAGCTTTAAAAGCAGTAGAACTTGTATCAACAGGAAAAGCTGATATGGTAATGAAAGGACTTATAAATACAGCAACATTTTTAAGATCAGTATTAAACAAAGAAGTTGGACTTAGAACTGGAAAAACTATGTCCCACGTTGCAGTATTTGAAACTGAAAAATTTGATAGACTTTTATTCTTAACAGATGTTGCATTTAATACTTATCCTGAATTAAAAGAAAAAATTGATATAGTAAACAACTCAGTTAAGGTTGCACATGCAATAGGTATAGAAAATCCAAAGGTTGCGCCAATTTGTGCAGTTGAGGTTGTAAACCCTAAAATGCCAGCGACACTTGATGCAGCAATGCTTTCAAAAATGAGCGACAGAGGACAATTTAAGGGTTGTGTAGTTGATGGACCTTTAGCACTAGACATAGCGTTATCAGCAGAAGCAGCACATCATAAAAATGTAACAGGAGAAGTTGCTGGAAAGGCTGATATCTTCTTAATGCCAAACATAGAAACAGGAAATGTAATGTACAAAACTTTAACATATACAACAGATTCAAAAAATGGTGGAATTTTAGTTGGAACTGCTGCACCAGTTGTTTTAACTTCAAGAGCTGACAGCCATGAAACAAAAATGAATTCTATAGCACTTGCAGCATTAGTTGCAGGAAGCAAATAATTTAAGTTAAGTGGAGGAATGTATAATGTACAGATTATTAATAATCAATCCTGGCTCTACCTCAACTAAAATCGGTATTTACGATGATGAAAAAGAGATATTTGAAAAAACTTTAAGACATTCAGCAGAAGAGATAGAAAAGTATGATACTATCTTTGATCAGTTTGAATTTAGAAAAGAAGTAATTTTAGACGCACTAAAGGAAGCAAATATAGAAGTAAGTTCTCTAAATGCCATAATTGGCAGAGGGGGACTTCTAAAACCAATAGTAAGCGGAACTTATGGAGTAAATGATGCAATGCTTAAGGATCTTAAGGTAGGAGTTCAAGGACAGCATGCCTCAAACCTTGGTGGAATCATTGCAAATGAAATAGCAAAAGAAATAAATGTTCCTGCATATATAGTTGATCCAGTTGTTGTTGATGAACTTGAAGAAATTGCTAGAGTATCAGGAATGGCTGATATTCCTAGAAAAAGTATATTTCATGCATTAAATCAAAAAGCAGTTGCAAGAAGATATGCAAAGGAAACTAAAAAGAAATACGAAGATCTTAACTTAATAGTAGTTCATATGGGTGGAGGAACTTCAGTAGGTACTCATAAAGCTGGTAGAGTGGTAGAAGTGAATAACACACTTGATGGAGAAGGTCCATTCTCACCAGAGAGAAGTGGCGGAGTTCCAGTAGGAGATCTTGTAAGAATGTGTTTCAGCAAAAAATACACTTATGAAGAAGTAATGAAAAAGATAAACGGTAAAGGCGGAGTTGTCAGCTATTTAAATACTATTGATTTTAAAGCTGTAGTTGATAAAGCTCTTGAAGGAGATAAGAAATGCGGACTTATTTATGAAGCCTTCACATACCAGGTAGCAAAAGATATAGGTAAATGTGCCACCGTTTTAAAAGGAAAAGTAGATGCAATAATTTTAACAGGTGGAATTGCTTACAACCCATATGTATGTGATGCAATAGAAGACAGAGTAAAATTCATAGCTCCTGTAGTTAGATATGGTGGAGAAGATGAACTTCTTGCACTAGCAGAGGGCGGCCTTAGAGTCCTTAGAGGAGAAGAAAAAGCTAAGGAATATAAATAAAACAGTACCCATGTTTATGAAACTTTTGCCCTATAAACATGGGTATTGTTTTTTTATTTTTTGCTTCTGAATTTTTTAAATATTGTGTAATAAACAAAATAACTAAACCACATACCTATATTTGCCCCAAGAAAATCCACTAAAACATCCGAAACAAGCGATGTCCTTCCTGGAACATACATTTGATGAAATTCATCAAGTACTGCGTAAAAAAGGCATATAAACCATATGTACACTATAGCATATCTTCCTTTTAAGCCTAAGCTGAAAATAATTATTGTAACTATTCCTGCTAGAAGACAATACTCAAAGGCATGAGCATTTTTTCTTATAAAGAGGTTTATTTTCTCATCACGAGGATTAGTAGGAAGTTTTGTGTAGTTTTCTTTATTCTCACCTTTTATTTTTCTATAAAAATTTCTTAATTCATTTGTAACTTTATAACTTCTATCATTAGATGCATTTCCGTTTTGGGAAGAATTGTAAAAAATGAAACCAAAACAGAGTAAACAGAGCAAAATCAAAAAAATTTTTTTCATATTTTTTTGCCTCCTTATATTCTATAAAATTATATCACAAAACAAAATTGTAAGTGATGAAATTTATGTGAAATGAATTTGTATAAATAATAATAGTAATAAAAAAGTCGAAGGTAATTAATAATATTTACCCCATAAAACATAGTAAATAGCTATAAAAGTGGTGAAATTAAAAGGATTTTAATGCAAATTTTAACGAAATTGTTGGTGAAATAGTGAAATTATTAGAGAGTTGGTGTATAATATGTTTTAGAAAGTATAATATGTTTTTTAATTACAGGGAGGGGCATATATTGCAGAATTTAGAATTTGAGGATGATAAACTTGTATTTATGCCGGATAAAAGCTTAGATAAGGGCATTATATATTACATAATAAAGAGAATTATAGATATAATTGGTTCAGCTATTGGAATAGTAATTTTAAGTCCTGTAATGCTGGTAGTAATTATTGCTATAAAGATGGATTCAAAAGGGTCTATTATTTTTTCGCAAAAAAGGGTGGGGCAAAATGGAAGGACATTCAATATGTACAAGTTTCGCTCTATGGTGGAAAATGCAGAGAAACTTCTAGCAGAGCTCAAGGATAAAAATGAAGTATCAGGACCAATGTTTAAAATGAGTGATGACCCAAGGATAACTAAGATCGGAAGATTTATAAGAAAAACTAGTTTAGATGAGCTCCCACAGCTTTTCAATGTTCTAAGAGGTGAAATGTCACTTGTAGGACCAAGACCTAATTTGCCTAGTGAAGTAAAAAAGTTTAATGAACTTCAGAAAAAGAAATTCCTAGTTAAGCCTGGCTTAACCTGTTATTGGCAGGTTATGGGGAGGAGTTCTATTGGTTTTGAGGAATGGATTAGACTTGATTTAAAGTATATAAAGGAAAGAAGTACATTTTTAGATTTAAAACTTATATTTAGAACATTTTTTTTACTTTTTGGAGACAAAAACGCAATGTAAGGAGGAGTCACATGCTTTGTGCACTAATAATGGCTGGAGGACGAGGAGAACGTTTTTGGCCACTATCCACAGATGAAAAGCCAAAACAGTTTTTACAGCTTCTGGGTGATAAAACTATGATTCAAATGACTGTAGAAAGGCTTGAAGATTTAATAGATATTGAAAGAATATTTGTAGTAACTGGTGAAAGATATGTTGATATTCTAAGAGAACAGCTTCCAAAACTTCCTAAAAGGAATATAATAGTTGAACCTGTTGGTAGGAATACGGCACCTTGTATAGCACTTTCGGCTTTTGTAATAAACAAGTACTATGGGGATGCTTCCATTGTTGTGCTTCCGTCAGACCACTTAATAGTACATGAGGACAAGCTACTAAATACTATAAAAGCGGCAGAAGAGTTTGTTTCTAAAAATGATGCTTCTATAGTTACCTTGGGAATGGAGCCTACAAGACCTGAAACAGGATATGGATACATAGAATCAGGAGAAGTAAGTGATAAGATAGATCAATTTGAAATAAAAAAGGTAAATAAGTTTGTAGAAAAGCCTAATAAGGAAAAGGCGGAGAAATATGTTGAGGCGGGAAACTTTCTTTGGAATGGTGGAATGTTCATATGGAAATGTTCTACAATTCTTAAGTTAACGGAGAAATATTTAAATAAAACTTATAACATATTAAAAAATGTAATGGATGTAGGAAAAGATGAATTTCAAATTGTATTAAAAAAAGAATATGAAAAAGTAGAGAATATATCTGTCGACTATGGAATTATGGAAAAAGCAGATAGTATATATGTAATTCCTTGTGATTTCGGTTGGGATGATATTGGAACTTGGTACGCAGTGGAAAGGTACAGGGACAAGGATGAATACAATAATGTTTGCGTAGGTGACATTAAAAGTATAGATAGCAAAAATAATATATTGGTAGGAAGAGAAAAGCCTATAGTTGTGGTTGGACTTTCAGATGTTTTTGTGGTTGAAAGTGATGATATTATTTTTGTTGGTAAAAAGGATGACATTGAGAGGATAAAAGAGATTAAGAAAAAGGTAAAGGAAAAATAAATGGATTTTTACATAGCGATATTTAGATATATTGAAAGGATAGAGTAATGGGACAACCGTTAGTTTATATAATTATATTAAATTATAATGGATACAAAGATACTATTGAGTGTGTAAATAGTATTGAGAAAATAACCTACAGCAATTACAAAATAGTTATAGTAGATAATGCATCTAAAGATAGCTCAGCAGAGATATTAAAGAAGAACTTTGATAAACATGTTATTATTCAAGCTGAAAGCAACAGAGGATTTGCGGCAGGTAATAATATTGGAATTAAATATGCTATAGATAATGGAGCAGAATATGTGCTATTAATAAACAACGACACTGTAGTTGAGAAAGATTTTTTAATGAATTTAGTAAAAAATATTGATGTTAATAAAAAAGTAGGAATGTTGACTGGTAAAATATACTATTATGCAGAACCTAAAAGAATATGGTTTGCTGGAGGTGGAATAAATGAACTAAAGGGAAATGCATATCATGTAGGTATGAACGAAATTGATGTTGGAGAAAAATATTCATGTAAACAGCAGATTAAATTTGCATCTGGATGTTTTCAATTAATAAGTAAAGAATTAATTAATAATGTTGGTTATATGAATGAAAAATATTTTATGTATTATGAGGATACGGATTATTGTTACAGAATTATAAATAGTGGGTATAAAATATTATATGAACCGAATTCAGTTATTTATCATAAGGTTAGTTCATCTACCGGTGGATGTAAATCATTTTTTACTCAATTTTATATGACTAGAAATAGACTTATATTTATAAATAAGTATATGAATGGTATATATAAGTATACTAGTTTAGTGTGGTTTTATCTTACTTTTTTTATTAAGATTTTTGATAGAAGGCAAAATAATAGTGCTTGTATAAAGGGAATTAGCGAGTATTATAAAATTAAGTCTACAATTTTTGATAACATAGAGTGAGTTTGATTCTATGCTATTTATACATCGGAGAAAGAGTTGATTTTATGAATAGAAAATTTATTTTAAAAATAAACTTACTAGTTATATTATTTATTGCATCAATAGTAGTTATATATAAAAAACTCAATTTTATGTACAATGTATTTATAATAATTATTATTTGTTTATTGTTATTTAGTGAGTTAATTAAAAATTTCAATTTAAGTAGAAGAATTTCTTTTAAAATAAAAGAGTCTTGCATGGTTAGTTTATTTATATTTTGTTGTTTTTTATCAACAATTTATAATTTTAGCTTAACAAATACGGGGAAACTATTAATAATATTTCTTATGGTTCCAATAACTATTATAATAGTTATCAAATATGGATATGAGTATATAGTAAAATTTTTGAAAGCTTCTTTAAATTTCGTTGTGCTTTTTAATTTTGTGGGAATTTATGAGATATTGAGTAAGAAAAATATTTTCTTTGAATTTCTTAGCGAAAGCCTCCAAGGGGATAAAATTTCATTTCAAACAACATATGGATATGACGAATTTAGAGTTTATTCTGCATTTGGTCATCCTATAATATATGGAAATATATTAGTAGTATTCTTTTTTATATGCATTCTTTTGGAAAAGAGTACATATAAAAAAATTGTTTTTTCAAGTGTAATTCTCATGAATTTATATTTTACAAAATCAAGAAGTTCTTGGCTTGCTTTTTTTGTGATTTTAATTTTATATCTTATTAATAGAATTATCTATAATAATAAAAATAATAAAAAGTTAAAATTAAAAGTGAACTACATAATTGCATTTGATTTTATTACAATATTGGTCAGCTTTTTACTTTATAAGTCTGGTGTAATAAAGAAAATTTATGAAAGATTTATGCTTATAGAATTAGGTGATGGATCTAAAATACAACGAGTTGTTACTATAGGTAATATAATAAATAATTGGATTAATAGTAACTGGTTCATTAAGTTATTTGGAAATGGATATGATACTGTAAAAGATTTTATGATGAATAATCAAGTACTTATGCAAGGATTTCAATATACAGATAATCAATATATGACAATGTTATACGAATTTGGAGTAATAAGTGTTGTTATATATATAATTATATTGATTTTTTATATAAAAAAGATTATATTTACTGAAAACAAATTTGAAATTTTAATGTCAATTATTTTTATTAGTATCTCTATAAATATGTTTTTCTATGAATGTTTTGCATGGAAGCCAATAATAATGTTGTTGATTTTATCATTAACATTATTATGCTTAAAATTTACTAATAATATAAATGAAGAAATATAAGTAATTATTGATGTTTGGAGGTGGGAATTTGAAGGTTTTCTTAATAGATCAGATAGGGAACATAAATAATAAATATTCATTTGATTTATGTAATGGATTGTACAAAAACGGAATAAATGTAAAACTGATAACAAATGATTGTAATAATACAGAAGGATTAAACGTAGAATTTAAAAAAATTTTTAAATCATTTGGTAGAAGAGGAAAGGTCAAAAAGTTATTACAATACATAAATAGTTGGAGAGAAATAATAAAATATATCGAAATTGAAAATATAGATATATTACATGTCCAATGGATTACATTTGCACCTGTTGATTATTATTTCTTGAATATGATAAGTAAAAAAAGGGTTAAGATTGTAATGACTGTTCATGATATTTTACCATTTAATAAAAAAATATACGATTACCATTATCATAAAAAGATATATAATAAAACTGACAGGATAATTTTACAGGCGAAGGTTAATGTTGATAGGATTCAACAAGAATTTAATTTGGAAAAGGATAAATGTAAATATATACCTCATGGCCATTTTATTAGTAATGTTAAGACTATTGATAAGCATGTAGCTAGAAAAGCTCTTAGTATTGCAAACAATAAAAAAGTTTTTCTGTTTTTTGGTCAGATAAAAAAAGTCAAAGGATTACATATACTAATACAAGCTTTAAGTTTGGCTGTAAAAGAAAATAAAAATATATACTTAATAATTGCAGGAAAAGTGTGGAAAGATAATTTTGCATATTATCAAGACATTATAGATAAATTAAACTTAAAAGATTATATTAGATGTGATATTAAATTTATACCAGATGAAGATATAGGATATTATTTTTGTGCAAGTGATGTAATAGTACTGCCATATTTAGAAATATATCAAAGTGGTGTAGTACAGTTGGCATATGCTTATTCTAAACCAGTTATAGCAACTGATGTTGGTGGACTAGGTGAAGTAGTTGAACAAAATATAACAGGTGTATTAGTCCCTAAAGCTAATAAAGAATTATTAGCTAAAGCAATAGTATCATTTTCAAAGGAGAGTATGGATGCTATTGACAAGATAGGTGCAAACGGGAAAAAATATGCGGAAAAAAATTTTGATTGGCAAAATATATGTAAAGATGTAAAAGAATTATATAATAATGTTTGTATGTAAAATAGGAGTGAGTATGTAGGTGAAGCATATTTTTATAATTGGATCTAAAGGTATACCAGCTAATTATGGAGGGTTTGAAACATTTGTTGATAAGTTGACAGAAAAAAGTAAAAACGAACAAATACATTATTATGTTTCGTGTATGGGAAAAAACAATGATAAATTTGTTTATAATAATGCAAATTGTTTTAATGTAAAGGTGCCTAAAGTGGGTTCTGCTAGTGCTGTGATTTATGATATCATGTCATTAATTAGAGTTAGAAATTACATAAAGCAAAAAAGGATAGGTTCAAATAGTATAATATATATATTAGCTTGTAGAATAGGGCCATTCTTGAATTTTTATAAGAAATACATAAAAACGCTTGAAGCTAAAATTTATATAAATCCTGATGGTCATGAATGGAAAAGAAGTAAATGGAACTGTGCTGTAAAAAAGTATTGGAAAATATCTGAAAAATTGATGATTAAAAGTGGAGATATAGTAGTATGTGATTCTATTGGGATTGAAAGATATATAAATGATGAATATAAAAAATATAATCCTAAAACTGTATTTATTCCGTATGGAGCTGAAATTATAGATTACAAGAGAAATATAAATAAAGAAGTTGAGTTTAGTGAGTGGATGAAAAGGAATGATATTAATAATAATAATTACTATCTAGTAGTTGGGCGATTTGTACCAGAAAATAATTATGAGTTTATAATAAAAGAATTCATGAATTCTAAAACCCAAAAAGATTTAGTTTTAGTAACCAATAGTGATACTAATTTAAAATTTTATAATTATTTAGTTAATTCGGTAAGGTTTGTAAATGATAAAAGAATTAAATTTGTTGGAACTATTTACGATGAATATAAATTGCATATGTTACGTAGTCAAGCATTTGCATATATTCATGGACATTCAGTTGGTGGAACTAATCCATCGTTGTTAGAAGCATTAGCTACAACAAAATTAAATTTATTATACAATGTTATTTTTAACAGAGAAGTAGGACAAAAGGCCACATACTATTTTGATTCAGAAGAGAGAAATTTAAGTTGTCTAATAGAAGAAGTTGAAAAACTAAGTAATGAGGAAATTAAAGAGCATGGAGAGTTATGTAAGAATATAATTTCTAATAAATATAGTTGGAAATTCATTGTGGAAAAATACGAAAAGATTTTTTTGCAATGTTAATGTTACTTAATAAGGTGAATTTAATATGAAAAAGGTAAATAAAGTAGTTAAAAATTTTTTCTCACTTTTGTTTTCTAATTTTTTGGGACAAATATTAGCATTTATTGCAACTGTTTATATAGCAAGATATTTTGGACCAAACAATTTTGGAGTAATAAATTTTTCTAATGCTGTGATAATGTATTTTACAGCTTTAGCTAGTTTTGGGTTGCAAACTTTTGGAATTATAGAGATTGCAAAATCAAAAAAAAATAATAATTATAGTATAAATTTAATAATGAGTCTGAGAATTTTTCTTGCAATTATATCGTACGTTTTAATTGTAATATTTGTTATTATTATACGTAAAAGCGAATTATATAAATTAAGCATACTATTTTATGGTTTGACAATTTTTCCAACAGCTATTTGTGTTGATTGGATTTTTAATGCTAATGAAGAGATGCAATATAACTCTAGGTCTATAATAATAAAAAATATTTTATATTCAATAGCAGTTATCGTATCAATATTAATCTTTAAAATTAAGAATGTATATTATTTAGCTTTATTTATGTTTATGGCGACTTTAATTAGTAGTTTATACCTTATTATATTAATTAAAAAATTATATAAAATTAAGTTTAAATTTACAATTAACTTAAAAGAATATAAAAAATTAATTTTAGCATCATGGCCATTTTTCTTTTCTGGTATTTTTGCTACAATAAATTCTAATATAGCAACTCTTATGTTGGGATTTATGAGAACTGATTATGAAATAGGCATTTATAATTCTGTTTATAAGATAGTTAATGTTTTTATAATGATAGCCGGACTTTTTTTTACCCCAATCTATCCTTTGTTAATTAAGTATTACAATTCAGAAGTAAAATATAAATTAAATGATCTTATTAATAATTTAAGGAAAATAATATATATAATCTCTGTGCCATTAATATTTATAGCATTTATAATGAAACGAGAAGTTATAAATACAATTTATGGTAATAAATATTCGGGAGCATATAGCATATTTACTATTTTAATTATATATGTTGCTTTATTATATGTGAGAGAAATATATGGATATGCATTAAGTGCATGGGAACTTCAAAAAAAATACATGAATATAGTACTAGTTTCATCTTTGTATAATATAGTTTCTAATTTCATTTTTATTGGTAAATTTGGGATAGAGGCAGCTGCAATAAATACTTTAATTAGTGAGGTACTTAATCTTATTTTAATGTTTAAAGTAACCAATTCACAAATTTCTATAAAATATAATAATTCTTTTATTTTAAAAGTTATTATATCTTCAATTATAATGAGCTTTACAATAATATTATTTAAGATTATAACAGTAAATGCGATAGTGTTATCTATAATTGGTACTTTAAGTTACTTTGTTTCTTTATTTATATTTAAGGTTATAACAATTAAAGAAATAAAAAATCTTTTACTAGAAAGGAAAGAATGAAATGAGATTTGTAACATTATTTCCTGAATCAGAGAACATACACTTAATAAAAGATGTTGGAATGATTGCTTATGCATTGCATAAAAAATATGGATTTCAGTCATACTTGGCATGCTATAACAATGGTGAATATCCTTATTTAAAAAAAGAAGTTAAGGGACTGAAAGTTAATTTTATAAAGAAATATACAGGAAATGCTACATTAGACAGTATAGTATACTTGATGAAAAATTCAAATAAAATAGATGTTTTACATATATTTCATCTTTCTAAAAGATCATATCTATGGATATTGATATATAAGTTTTTAAATAGTAGTGGAAAAGTATTTTTAAAATTAGATGCTAACAGAGAAATTAAGACATATTTAATATATAAAAAAGGAGCAAAGCATAATTTTATAAAATATATTTTTCGAAAATGCAAATTAGTAAGTGTAGAAACCAAAGAATTATGTGATTATTTTAATGAAAATAATTTTAAAGAAGTTAAGTTTGTGCCAAATGGATTTTATGAAAGTAATTTCAATATTGAAAGAAATGTAAATATTAAGAAGAAAGATGTAATAATAACAGTAGGAAGAATTGGCTCTAAGGAAAAAGCTAATGATATTTTATTACAAGCTTTTGCATTGATTCATGATAAAATACCCAATTGGAAACTTAATTTAGTAGGACCAATTGAAGATAAATTTAAAGATTATATATATAAGTATTTTAATAAGTATCCATCATTAAAAGATAAAGTTAGTTTTAAAGGACCTATGTATGATAGAGAAATACTTAAAAATGAATATGAGTCAGCTAAAATATTTTGTTTAACGTCATTATATGAGAGTTTTGGTTTCGTTTTAGTTGAAGCAATAAAAAATGGATGTTATGTTATTTCTTCTGATGTACCAGCAGCTTATGATATTACGAATAACGAAAAGTATGGGAGAATATTTCCAGTAAATGATATTGAAAAACTTTGTGAATTGTTACTTGAAAAGTGTAAAAGTCAAGAATTAAAATATATAAGTAATGAAATACAAAATTTTGCATACGAAAATTATAATTGGATGGTAATATGTGATAAAATTAAATCTTTTTTAGAGATATAAAACACTTATGATCTTAATTATAACCATAAAATTAGTTATTAAATAATAAATTTTTATAACAATGGAGGTGGTGAAAATTATAATTGATAGGATAATATATCATGTTAAGCTTGTGTTTTTCAAAATTAAATGGAGAAAAAAAAATAAGAATAATTTTACTTCTGTAAAAAACATTTTTGATTTAAATAAAGTTAAAGTAGGAAAAATGTCTTATGGCATTCTTCAAGTACATCAATGGGACGATGCTAAAGAAAAATTAATAATAGGGGAGTATGTATCTATTGCATTAGGAACAGAATTTATTCTGGGTGGAAATCATAGGATGGATACAATATCTACATATCCATTTAAAACAAAAATTTTGGGAGAGAGTGATGAAGCTTATACGAAGGGTACTATCATAATTGAGGACGGTGTGTGGATAGGAATGAATTCAATAATTTTATCAGGTGTGACAATTGGCAAAGGTGCTGTAGTTGGTGCTGGTAGTGTGGTTTCTAAAAACATCCCCCCATATGCAGTTGCAGTAGGTAATCCTGCTAAAATCATTAAATATCGAATACCAAAAAAATTGATTCAACAGGCGTTAGAATTTGATTATTCAAAAATAGACAATAACTTTATTAAGAAAAACTTGAATTTGTTATATTCTGAGTTAAATGAAGATGTTTTGAAAAGATTAAATTCTAATTAAAATATATACAATTTGAATAAGTATTTTAAAACATAAGAACCAATTGGTAAAAGGAGGTAATCATGAAACCTAAAAAGAAATTTAGCTTTTTGAAAAAGTTTTTTCTCACAGTTTTTATTTTAATAGTAGTAGTAGGTGTAACAGCTGGTGGGTACTTTTATTCAAAAACAAGTAAAATGAAGAAAAAAGTAATATCAAAAAAACCATCTGACCTTGGAATATCACAGAAGACTCAAACAGATTTGCAGAAATATGACGACACTATAAACATAGCATTATTTGGAGTTGATAGACGTGAAAAGACAGATATATCTCGTTCAGATTCTATTCTAATTTTAACAATGGATCCGACACATAAAAAGTTGAAAATATCCTCAATAATGAGAGATACATATGTAAATGTTGATGGACATGGTAAGACTAAAATAACTCATGCCTATGCTTACGGTGGTCCGCAGTTGGCAATAAAAACTATAAATGAGAACTTCAATTTAAATGTTAAAGATTATGTAACTGTTGATTTTTATGCCTTTGAAAAAATTATAGACAAGCTTAATGGTGTGGAAATAGATGTTCAGCCAGATGAAGTTAATTATTTGAACAGTTATATAGATGAAGTTTCGAAATATGAGAAGGTTAAGCCTAATCATGTTACAGCATCTGGGAAACAGCTTTTAGATGGAAGACAAGCAGTAGCTTATTCTAGAATTAGATACACAGCTGGTGGTGATTTTCAGAGAACGGAAAGACAAAGAACTGTACTCATGGCAGTTTTCAATAAAATGAAGGCTCAAGGAAAAGGTAACATGATAAGCATGATGGATGAAATGCTTCCATACACTGAAACAAGCTTAGGTAGTCTTGATATTGCAAAGTATGGTACAAAATTTATTTCGTTAAATATAGATTCTATAGATCAAGAAAGATTTCCAGTTGATGGTTATTGCAGTGGAATTACTGTAGATGGTGTTTGGTATCTTAATACGGATTTAGCTGTGACTTCTGATCAAATGAGAAAATATATTTTTGATGATGTAAAGCCAACACCTAAAACATCACTAGTAAATATACCTGCTAAATAAAAGCACAAAAGAAAGAGGTGATTTAGTGGTAGACATACATTCGCATATAATACCAGAAATTGATGATGGTTCAAATTCACTTGATACTACCTTAAAAATGATGGATATAGCTAAGAAGGCAGGACTTACTAAAATGATTGCCACCTCTCATTATTTTAGAGGTAGATTTGAAAATAGTATAGCTGATATTTCTAAAAAATCAGAACATCTAAATAACATATTTAAAGAAAAATCAGTAGATATTGAGGTTATACCAGGGCAAGAGGTTTTTATAGATAATCATACAATGGAAGCTTATAAAAATGGAATAATTGGGTGTATAAAAGACACAAACTATATGCTTGTGGAATTTGATATGATGTCACTTCCTGAAAATGCAGCGGACATTTTATATGAACTTCAAATAAAAGGAGTTAAGCCTATAATAGCTCATCCTGAAAGATATACCTATATTCAAAAGGATTTGTATAAAATAAATGATCTCATAGATGACAATATTTATTTTCAAGTAAATGCAGGAAGTGTAGAAGGTGTTTTTGGGAAAACTGTACAAAAAACAGCACTAAAGCTTATAGAAGAAGGTGTAGTTAGCTTCATTGCCTCAGATGCGCACTCCGCAGGAAAAAGATGTCCAGGCTATGACAGGGCACTTAAGGAAATATCTAAAATCGACAGTATATTGCCTGGGAAATTTGTAAAAAACGCAGATTTACTTATAGAGAATGAGGACATAAAGATGATTCCTCGAAAACTAAAAAGAAAAAAAGGGTTCTTCTCTTTTTTTAAGTAGAGAAGAATGAATTTATACACAGGGGGGAAACCAATGGGACAAGAAAATGATATAGACTTTACTGGTTTTTTTGACGTTTTAAATAAAGAAAAGGGCATGATAGCTATAGTAACAATATTTTTTGTGCTATTTTCAGCTGTTTTAAGCTTTTTTATACTTAAACCAACTTATCAGGGACACGTTACAGTTATAATAGGTAGAAATGATACAAAATCAACAACTAATGAACAATACAATGATGTAATGATGTCTCAAAATCTTACAAAAACCTATGCTCAAATTGCTGAGTCAAGATCAGTTGCAAGTAAAACTGTAGACAAACTTGCTAATGGAACTAAAATTGACGCTATATCAAGTGCAGTAACAGTTACACCTCAAACAGGAACACAAATAATAGATATAACCGCAAATGCAAAGTCACCAGAAGCAGCAGCAGATTTAGCAAATGATTTTTCAGATAGCTTTGTTGAGGTTTCAAAAGCAGTTTATACAGCAGGGGATGCTAGAATAATCGATAGAGCAACAGCACCAAAAGCACCGATAAAGCCTAAAAAGCTTATGAATATTGCTGTAGCTTTTATTTTAGGACTTTTTGTGTCAATTGGTATAGCTTTTCTTAAAGAATACATGGATAAAACCATAAAAACACAAGAAGATATAAAGAGGCATTTAGATTTGCCAGTAATTGGGGTAATACCTAACTATGAAGAAGATTAAAGGGGGAGAAATATGTTAGTAGTTAAGGACAAACCTAAATCTCCTATATCAGAGGCTTATAGAACACTTAGGAGTAATATACAATTTTCAAGTTTTGATAAGGAAATGCAGTTAATATTGATAACTAGTTCAGGACCAGGGGAAGGAAAATCAACTACTTCCTGCAATTTAGCTTTGGCAATGGCAGAGGCAGGAAATTCAGTTTTATTGTTAGACTGCGACCTTAGAAAGCCAAGTACCCACAAAAAATTTAAGATATCCAACAATGTTGGTTTATCAAATGTACTAGCTGGACGTGCTAAATTTGAAGATTCAAGTCATTGGTATAGTAAAAATTTATGTATACTTACGGCGGGAAAAATTCCTCCCAATCCAGCTGAAATGTTATCTTCTAATAGAATGAAAGCATTTTTAAAAGAAGCAAGGGGAGTTTTTAAATACATAATACTTGATGCACCACCAGTAATAGCAGTAACTGACCCACAGATTTTATCAACTATGGTTGATGGGGTGATTTTAGTTGTAAGTTCAGGAGTGGCTGAAATTGAGGCAGCTAAAAGAGCTAAAGAACTTTTAGAAAACGTGAACGCTAATATAATAGGTTCAGTTTTAAATAGAGTTGATACTCAAAGTAGACATGGTTACTATGGTGGATATTATTATTACTATGGTGATGAGGGACAAAAAGTAAAAAAGCATAAAGAAGAAGAGGAATAAATATAAAATTAAGAATGGAAGAGTTGTTTTGAGGCATTAGTTTCAGAACGGCTCTTTTTTTTATTTAATTTAAAGCTTGTAAGCACTTAAATTAAATAAAAAAGGCTATTATTGATATAAGAGAAGGAAAACAATAAAATAAAAGGATAAGTAAGGAACATATTTTACTAAAGATAAAATTTATGACATAAAGTGTGATACAAATAGCAGATGAAATATTAGTAGTAATTTCAAAAATGGACTCATTTATAAAAGAATTGAGAAAAGGAATAGACAAAACAGAAGCAGTTAAAAATGATATAAAAAGAGAGCAGAGAAGATTAAATAATGGATTAAGTTCAGATATAATTAAAGCAGTTCAAGGTGATGTAACCAAAATTTTAACTTCTTCAAAAAGCATATTGGATATAATGGTTAGGATGTCAATAAACCTAAACACTGGAAAAACGGAATTTATAAATGCAGACAAAAATAGTTTTGATTTAAAAGCACTCCATCCTAAAAGAATTTACAGGGGGGACGAGCCTTCAAAAGAAAATACAGTAAAAGCAAATTTATTGCCAAATGCTAAGCTGTAGAAAGATATATTAAGGTGGGCATTTGAACAAGCTGTCAAAAGTAAAATTGAAAGTGATATAGTAAAAAGTAAACTAAAGGTAGGAGACTTTGATGGGGTATCAATAGAACTTACAGAAATAGATTTAGAAAATGTATTAAATACAATAACTATGAAGAGAAGCAGGAGCAGCAATTGAGGGTTTTCAAACGCTATTTAAGCTAGGAACAAAAGGATACAAGCTGCTTAAAATAGGCATAACTGGAGCAAAAGAGGCTCTATCAAAATTAACAGTAGAGAAGGTAGCATTGGCATTTGCAGGTGTAAAGGGACTAGAACAAATAGAAGAAACAGCTGAAAATATAAAGAAAGAAGAAGGCATAATAAAGACAGCGTTAGAGTCAGCAAAGCGGAAATTAGATGATTTGTACAAAATAGTGTATGATGGAGAGAGTGGTGGAAAAGATATTCCTCCTGCTTTTAAGCAAGAAGACTTTGCTAGTTCATATGAAGCAAGAATTAACCAAACACCTGCGGAGGCGAATGTAAAAGTAGAGTTTAAAGGAAACAGGGGGGAATCTCTATGTACACTTAAGCCACCGCCAGACCCTGAATTAAAAAAGATATTAGATAAAGCAGGTGTTGATGGGATTCAGTATAAAAATGGAGTTCCTGATTTTTCGCCAGTTTCAAAAGCTGAAGTTGAGATAAAGTATATGCTTGGTGGAAAAGGAGTAAATGGGAACAAGGCCAGAAACTTAAATTTTGAACAGGCTAATACAGAATTAGCAAAAAAACTCAACAAATCTTCAGAATTAGCAAAAAAATTTGATATGGTAGCAGGAGATATTAAACCTTCTGATATCGAGAAATATAGGGTGAAAAATAACCTAACGTGGCATGAGTTAAATGATACGAAAACAATTCAGCTTGTACCAACGAAAATCAATTCGACCTTTGGACACACTGGAGGCGTTGGAGAGATTAATGCAGGTGCATATAAAAATAAAATTCAATAGTGTACAAACAATACGCTAGATATATAGGAGTGATTTATAATGATTAATGATTCAATATTTGGTGAAATAGAATATGATTATATTTGGTCAAAAAACAGTAAAATTAATTTTTTAAATAAAGAAGTTGATATTATGTTAATTATAGCTGGAGATGATGATGGTAAATTTGAAGGTGGTCAATATGAAGCTTATCAAGTTTTAATTAATTATTGGAATAGTATTCAGAAAACACTTTTAAAACCCATTTTAGATTATTATAAGGAAAGACGTAAGGAATTAGGATATGATATTGAATTTAATGAATATTATCCAGAAATAAATTCAACTAAAGAACTATTAAATTATATTACTTTAGTTGGAATAAAGGTACCTTATGCTAATATTTATGGTGGAAGAAGTATAGGTATAAGTTTTGATTGCACATGGGATGAAGAAAATGGTGTAGGTGTTAGACTAAATAATGAACAAGTTATTGAAGTTGGATACCAAGATATAGCTATTTAAATAATATGTCTCCCAAGGTTGCGAGAATAATATAGATGAAGGTGCTTATACCTTAGTCATCAATATTAGGCTACAAATATAGTTTTGTTATCACAGCAAAATATAAAACATTACTTTATAATGATAAAATGCTGGTAAATATAGATTTTGTTTAGGAATAGAGATGTTTCATTTGAGATAGCAGATGAAACATCTTTTTTATTTAAATGCTTCAAAAAGCATATTGGATATAATGGTTAGGATTTCAATAAACATAAACACTGCAAAAACGGAATTTACTAAGGTAGGAGACTTTGATGGGGCATCAATAGAACTTACTGGTATGGATGTAGAAAATATACTAAACGCACTAACTATGAGAGAAGCAGGAGCAGCAATTGAGGGTTTTCAAACGCTATTTAAGTTAGGTTCAAAAGGATACAAGCTGCTTAAAATAGGCATAACTGGAGCAAAAGAGGCTTTATCAAAATTAACAGTATTTAGCATTTACAGGTGCAAAGGGGCTTGAACAAATAGAAGAAACAGCCGAAAATATAAAGAAAGAAGAAGGCATAATAAAGACAGCTTTAGAGTCAGCTAAGCGGAAATTAGATGATTTGTATAAAATAGTGTATGATGGTGATGGTGGGAATAAGAAAAGTATTGAAAGTAAAACTTTAGTAGATGAAGGAAAACAATTTAATAATGGAAGAAAGAATAAATTAAAACCTAACATTAGATATAAAACAGGAGAGTTTGACTATTTTTATGAAACAGATAATATTGGAAGAATTGAAAAATTTGAAACAGATAATTTGAAATTAACAGAAAGAAGTAATAGATTACCACATAGTAAAAATACACCAGGAAAATTAAGGGGAAAGGATAATGCAGGACATTTAGCTGGTGATAGATTTGGAGGATCACCTAAGATAGATAATTTAGTTTCTCAATTAGAAAATGTGAATAAAAGTCAATATAAGAAGATAGAAAATCAATGGGCAAAAGCATTAGAAGAAGGGAAACAAGTTAAAGTAAAATTAGATATTAAATACGAGGGAAATAGTATGAGACCATCTAAATTTAATGTACACCTATGAAATAGGTGGAGAATTTTTTTCAAAGATTTTATTAAATTAGGAGGACGATATGAATAAGAATTTTGAAGATTTTTTTAGTGAATTGCAGGCAGATATGGTATCAATATGTTTAGAATATGCAGAAAATAAAGCAAATAAAATTTATATTTATTGTTCATTTGAGGAAAGTATGATTTCAAGTGATTTCTTTTATAATATTAATGATAAGATTGTTAGAAAACATAAGTTAAATGATGCTGTAAATATTGGAATGAATAGATTTAGGTATGATACTTCAGTGGAGCGCCAAAAAGGTGTACTTAATATCATTAATGAGGATATTGAAAAAATTTATAGACTGTGTAAGGAATATAAAAGAGAGATGCCAACGGAAATAAAATTAATATATGATGTTAACAAGAATAGTTTAACAGCAGAATATAAATACGATTTAATATATTCTACTGATTCAATTAAAACAGCAGATGATATAGCTATAGAATGGTTTCAGAACATTAAACTGGAAAATAATAAATAAAGATTATTATCTAATAGAGCTAACATTTCAAAATAAGAAATGTTAGCTTTTTAAATTAGTGATTTAGAAGTTTTTTGTACAAAAATATTAGTAGAAATTAAAAATAAGTGAATTGGGAATTTGTGAGAAGTATTTTAGACACAATAATTAGGATGTCAATAAACCTAAACATTGGAAAAACGGAATTTACTAAAGGTAGGAGATTTTGATGGGGCATCAATAGAACTTACTGGTATGGATGTAGAAAATGTACTAAACGCACTAACTATGGGAGAAGCAGGGCAGCACTTGAGAGCTTTTAAACTTTATTTAAGATAAGCTCAAAGGGCTACAAGCTGCTTGAAATAGGCATAACTGGAGAAAAAGAGGCTCTATAAAAATTAATAGTAGAGAATGATAAAATTGTTAGAAAACATAAGTTAAATGCAGATGGTATAGCCATAGAATAGCTTGAAAATATTAAATTGCAAAACAATAAATAAATATTATTATTAGCTACTAGAGTTAACGTTTCAAAATAAGAAATATTAGCTTGGTTCTTATTAGCTATTTAGAAATTTTCGCACAAATTATATTGTCAACCATACTAATAAACAAAGTTGACAATATTATTCTAAAGGTATATATTGGTTGTGGAGGTGAGGAAATGGATTGCCAAAAAGTAAGTTTAATACAAAAGAATAAAAAGATAACAACAAAACAGCTAATTATGTGTAGTCTTTTTACAGCATTAATTGCAGTAGGAACATTTATTAAGATTCCTATACCGGTTTTGCCGTTTACACTTCAATTTTTATTTACTATGATGGCAGGTCTTCTGCTTGGAGGAGAGCTGGGAGCTTGCAGTGTATTTGTGTACATGCTGTTAGGTCTTATAGGTCTGCCTATATTTACAGAGGGAGGAGGAATAGGTTATGTATTTAAACCAACTTTTGGATATATAATTGGCTTTTGTATTGCTAGCTATGTTACTGGAAAAATTGCAAATAAAGTTTCTAATCCTACATATAAGAGAGTTCTATTAGGAAATTTTATTGGATTAGTTATTGTTTATGGTTTTGGAATGATTTATTATTATATAATTTGTAATTTTGTAATAAACACTCCAATAGGTGTATGGCCACTATTTTTATACTGTTTTATATTAGCAGTTCCAGGAGATATTCTACTTTGTGTAATAAGTGCAGTACTTTACAAACGACTTATTCCAGCAGTTAAATTCTTTAGATGAAAGGAAGAGTATATTATGAATACATTAGAGAAACTAAAAAATAAAGTATTGAGTGGAAAAATGATAGAAAAAGAGGAAGCTCTTACTTTAGTGGATGAAAAATTAGAAGATTTGTGCAGTGCAGCAAATGAAATAAGAAAGCACTACTGTGGTAATACCTTTGATATATGCACCATTATAAATGGTAAGAGCGGTAAGTGTTCTGAAAATTGTAAGTTCTGTGCACAATCTTCCTTCTATAATACAGATATAAATACATATTCACTTCTAGACAGTGAAGAAGTTCTTAAAGCAGCAAAATATAGTGATGATAAGGGAGTGCTGCGCTATTCTATTGTAACTTCAGGAAAAAGATTAAGTGATGATGAAGTTGATAAGGTTTGTGACAGTGTAAGAAAGATAAAAGAAAATACAAATATATCTGTCTGTGGATCTTTTGGACTTTTAAATAAAGAGCAGTATGCAAAACTTAGAAAAGCAGGAGTTACAAGAGTTCATAACAATCTAGAAACTTCAAAAAGTAATTTTAAAAATGTGTGTACAACTCATACTTATGAAGAGAAAATCAGAGCAATTAATGAGGCTAAAAAAGCTGGATTAAATTTATGTAGTGGTGGAATTATGGGGCTTTCAGAGACTATGGAAGATAGAATTGAGATGGCTATTGATATAAGAAATTTAGGAATACGTTCAATTCCTGTAAATATGTTAAATCCTATTAAAGGTACACCCTATGAAAACAATAAAAAGCTTACAAATGATGATATGTGCAGGATTGTTGCCATATTTAGATTTTTAGTGCCAAATGCATCAATTAGACTTGCAGGTGGAAGAGGATTATTACCTGATAAGGGTAGAAAGTGCTTTCTATCAGGAGCAAACGCGGTAATTTCAGGAGATATGTTAACTACATCTGGAATATCAATAGAAACAGATATGAAAATGATTAAAGAACTTGGATTTGAGGTGGGGATTTGGAATGAGTAAGAAAATTTTTATTACAGCAACAGGAACTGATATAGGAAAAACGTTTGTAACAGCACTCATAGTTAAGAAGTTGAGAGACAATTGCTACAAGGCAGGTTATTATAAGGCGGCCTTAAGTGGAGCAGAGGTAACGGAAAATGGTATTGTGCCAGGTGATGCTTATTATGTGAATAAAATTGCTAAGATTAATGAAAATGTGGATAACCTTGTGTCATATGTGTATAAAGAAGCAGTATCACCACATTTAGCTTCACAAATAGAGGGGAATCCAGTGGAAATAAGTAAAGTTGCAGAAGATTTTAATAAGGCTTTATCAAAGTATGATTATTTAACTATGGAGGGCAGTGGTGGAATAGTATGTCCTATAAGATATGATAATAAAAAAATTATGCTTGAGGATATTATAAAAGAATTGGGACTTTCTACTTTAATTATTGCAGATGCAGGTCTTGGAACAATTAATAACGTGGTTCTTACTGTAGAATATTTAAAAAATAGAGATATACCTATAAATGGAATTATATTAAATCATTATAGTAAAGGAAACATGCTTCACGAGGATAACATAAAGATGATAGAGGAAATTACTAAAGTTAAGGTTGTAGCTTTAGTTGAAGAAAATGACAAAGAACTTAATATTGATATAAATAAATTACTGGAAATGTATGATGATTAACAAAATAGAAAAGAGTGTGGATATGAACTTAGTAGAAAAAGATTTAAAGTATATATGGCATCCCTGCTCTCAAATGAAGGATTATGAGGAACTAAAGCCTATTATAATTGATCATGGTAAGGGTATTTATCTGTATGATAAAGAGGGCAAGGAGTACATAGATATAGTGAGTTCCTGGTGGTGTAATTTGCTTGGGCACTGTAATCCCAAAATAAATGAATATATTAAAAATCAGCTTGATAAGTTGGAACATGTTATTTTCGCTAATTTTTCTCATGAACCAGCAATAGAACTTTGTGAAGAATTAATTAAAGTACTTCCTAAAGGCCTTACAAAATTTAATTTCGCTGACAATGGTTCGGCATCTGTTGAATGTGCTTTGAAAATGAGCTTTCAGTATCAATACCAAACAGGCAATAAGAAGAAAACAAAGTTCATGTGTTTAAGTGAAGGATACCATGGAGAGACTATTGGGGCTTTATCTGTAGGAGGTATGGACTTATATGCAAAAATATACAAGCCTATGTTGATGGATGCCATTCATGTACAAGCACCTGATTGCTATAGATGCCCTTATGGTAAAGATAGAAAGTCTTGTGAGGTAGAGTGTTTTGAACATTTAGAAAAAGCTTTTGAAAAATGGGGAGAGGAGACTTGTGCAATAATTGTAGAGCCGTTACTTCAAGGAAGTGCAGGAATGAAAATTTATCCAGCCAGTTATTTAAGAAAATTAAGAAGGCTATGTGATGAATACAAGGTACTGCTTATTGCAGACGAAATCGCTACTGGCTTTGGAAGGACAGGAAAAATGTTTGCTTTTGATCACGCAAAGGTAAGTCCAGATATTATGTGTGTATCTAAAGCCTTGACTGGTGGATACATGCCTATGTCCATAACAATTACAACAGAGAAAATCTACAATGCTTTTTACGATGATTATAATAAAGGAAAAGCATTTATGCACAGTCATACCTATAGTGGAAATCCTCTTAGCTGTTCTGCTGCTTTGGCAGTCCAAAAAATTCTAAGAGAAGAAAATATTTTAGACAATGCAAAAATAAAGGCTGAGTATTTAAATAGTAAGCTAAATAATGCATTGCTAGAGAATCCTCATATAGGTGAAATTAGGCATATCGGGCTTATTAATGCAATGGAGCTTGTAACCAATAAAGAGACAAAAGAGGGGTATGATCCTAGACTTAGAATAGGTTATGAAATATATAAAAGCGCATTAAATAAGGGTTTGATATTAAGACCCCTTGGCAATGTATTATATTTTAATCCTCCATTAAATATTAAGGAAGATGAAATAGACAAAGCAGTTTCAATATGTAAAGAAGTAATAGAAGATTTTTTAAATTAAGGAAGAAAATATAAGGAGTTGTTTGGAGGTTATGATTCAAACAACTTCTTATATTTTCTTACGTTAATAAGAGTTTATTTCCACTAAGTTCCTATGTATCCTCATTTATAATTATGCTACAATATTTAAGTGTAAATTTATTATCCGCAGAAGGATGGTTGCGGAGGTTTTGGACGCTTTATCCTTCCTTGGGCTAGTTGTGAATCTTTTTCACTTTAGTTTAAAGGAGGTGGTATTGGATATGCTAGAATTGATTATAAAAAATCTAACAGTACTTTATATTGTTAGGTTAGTTTTAAGACATAATCTTTTTGTTTCTAATTTAATTATTGAGATAAAATTTCTTGGTATTCATATAGAAGTTAACGGCAAAGAGAAAAAACACCCATCCAGCGAAGATTAGTGTTTTCTCTTAATTAAAATCTGTTTGATTAATCCGATAGCCCTAAAATAAAATAAACGTTCTGGGCAATGCTTAGTGTTACAGCACTAGGCATTTCTTATTTATATTATATCAAATTTTGAAAAAAAATAAACACATAACTTATAAATTTATTTTTATAGGGTCTGTGAATATAATGTTTTAAGAATAGCTTAGTTTACTTTGGTAAGAGTCATTGTATTGATGAGTAGAATTGATTTTTAAGATTTTGCTCTTTTTTTATATCCAAACTTAAAACAGTAAGGATTATTTTACCAACAGTAAAGAAAATTATATAAATTCTTCTACAAATTATGACAAAATTATTGATTTTACATATAAAGCATAAAAATATATAGTACGATAATAAAAAAACAGGATATAAAAGTAAAAACATTAATATGTATACATGCTAACCTAAAAAAAACTAGCGAAATTTCGAGAAAAGTGGTGAAAAATTAAGAAGGTTAATGTATAATGTTATTTAAAAATAGTAATAGTTTTAGATTAAGGAGGAGGAACATAAGTTGCAAGAGTTAGATTTAGAATACAGCAGTGGAGTCGAAGTTAGTGCATGTAAGAATTACAACAGAAGTAATATGTATTATGTAGCTAAAAGATCCATAGATATAATAGTCTCAATAATTGGTATAGTTATGCTTAGTCCTCTTATGTTGATTATCTCTATTTATATAAAAATGAGTTCAGAAGGAAATGCTATTTTTTCACATATTAGACTAGGGTATAGGGGAAGGTACATAAAGGTCTATAAATTCAGAACTATGGTCCAAAATGCAGAAGAGGTTCTGAAAAATATGACGCCTTCCGAGAAAAAAGAATTTGAAGAAAATTTTAAACTTGAAAATGATCCTAGAATAACTAAGGTAGGTAGATTTCTAAGAAAGACAAGCCTTGATGAGCTTCCACAATTTTTTAATGTGTTAATTGGCAACATGACTTTAGTTGGTCCAAGACCTATAGTTGAAGCAGAATTAGTTAAGTATGGTGAACATGGAAGAAAGTTTTTGAGTGTAAAGCCAGGAGTTACAGGCTTGTGGCAGGTTAGTGGAAGAAGTGATACTTCATACGAGGAAAGAGTTATACTTGATATGAATTATATAGATAATAGAAGCTTATGGATGGACCTAAAAATATTATTTATGACATTTATAGTAGTTATGAAAAAAGACGGAGCAATGTAATAAAGTAAGGGGGAATTTTTGTATATGCTTTGTGCACTAATAATGGCAGGTGGAAAAGGAGAGAGATTTTGGCCTCTATCGACAGATGAAAAGCCAAAGCAATTTTTGCAGCTTTTAAGTGATAAAACAATGATTCAGATGACAGTAGAGAGACTGCAAGGTGTAATTGATATTGAGAGAATTTTTGTAGTAACCGGTGAAAGATATGTTGATATATTAAAACAGCAGCTTCCAGAGTTACCAGAAAGAAATATAATAGTTGAACCTGTAGGGAAGAATACTGCACCTTGTATAGCATTATCTGCTTTTATAATAAACAAATATTATAAGGATGCAAGCTTAGTGGTACTCCCTTCAGATCAGCTAATAGTTGATGATGATAAACTTTTAAAAACTATAAAGGCAGCTGAGAAGTTTGTAGAGGAAAATGAAAGTGTTATAGTCACACTTGGAATGAAACCTACTAGGCCTGAAACAGGTTATGGCTATATAAAATCAGGAGTAGTTAGAAGCGAAATAGATGGCTTTGAGATAAAAAGAGTAGAAAAATTTGTGGAAAAACCTAATAAAGAAAATGCCGAAAGGTATGTTGAAGATGGTAACTTCCTTTGGAATGGCGGAATGTTCATATGGAAATGTTCTACAATACTTGGCCTAACTGAAAAACATCTTAATAAAACCTATAATATATTAAAGAAAATAGCTGAAGAGAAAGAAAATCAGTTAAAAGATATTTTAGAAAAGGAATATTTAAAGGTTGAGGCTATATCAGTAGATTATGGAATAATGGAAAAGGCAGACAATATATATGTGATTCCTTGTAACTTTGGTTGGGATGATATAGGAACCTGGTATGCAGTTGAAAGGTATAGAGATAAGGATGAAGATAACAATGTTTGTGTTGGTGATATAAAAAATATAGATGGTAAAAATAACATCGTTGTTGGAAAAAAGAAGCCTATAGTTGTGGTTGGACTTTCTGAGGTATTTGTGGTTGAAAGTGATGATATAATTTTTGTTGGTAAAAAAGAGGATATAGAGAGAATAAAAGAAATAAAGAAAAAAGTTAAAGAGTAGAGAGGTATAAAAGGGTATTCAATATGAGAAAAAAACTACTATTTTTCACAAGTAGATTGCCACTTGAACCTGTATCTGGTAGAGAAATGAGCCTGTACTATTATATAAAATATTTACGAAAAATGTATAAGTACAAAATCATAGTAGTAACCTTTGATGATAAAAATGAAGTATTAAAAAAACCAAATGAATATATTGAAAAACTTTATAAGGTAAAAGCTCCTTCTAAAAAAGTAGTTATTATCAATTTGTTAAACATGGTAGTAGCTAAGAAAATGCCTTTGCAGGTGGCTTTATATTATTCAAAAGCTACTAAAAGTTATGTAGATGAAATAATTCAAAAGGAAAAACCAGATATTGTAATGGCAGATATGGTTAGAACTAGTGAATATCTTAAGGATTTTAAAGGGAAAAAAATATTCGATATGGATGATATGCTCTCAGTAAGATATGAGAGGCAGCTTAATGCAAAGGGAAAAATAATAAATCCTTTCGGAGCATTTTCTGAAAAGTTGCCTAAATTTATTAAAAAGCTTACAGATAAGGATTTTGTTAAAAAAATAATACTTCAGTATGAATGTAAAGCTTTAGTAGATTATGAAGTGGAAATTTCAAAGAGTTATGATGCTGTGGTTTTAGTATCAGATAGGGAAAAAGAGAGATTAAATAGAAGCCTTAATGAGCATAAAGCGGTAACGGTTTCAACAGGAGTTAATTGCCAGTATTTTTCAGAAAAAGATATGAAGGTAAGAAATAATGTAATAAGCTTTTTAGGAGTTTATTCTGCTCCACACAATGAAGACGCAGTTTTATATTTTTATAACAACATATTTCCAATTATAAAAAAGCGTAAAAAAGAGCTTGTATTAAGATTAGTTGGGGGAAATGTTACCCCTTCAATTAGAAAGCTTTCACATGATCAAGATGTTGATATAAGAGGAAGAGTTCCTGATGTAAGGCAGCACATAAAAGAAAGCAGGGTTTTTGTAGCACCTCTTAGATTTGGAAGTGGAATAAAAACAAAGATATTAGAAGCAATGGCTATGGGAGTACCAGTAGTTACAACATCCATTGGTGCAGAGGGAATGAATGTAGAAAATTACAAGGATATTATAATTGAAGATGATGAAAAAAAGTTTGCAGAGGCTGTGCTTAAATTAACCAGTGATGATGAGTTATACAATAAGCTTTCTTCAAATGGCAGAAGCTTTGTTATTAGTAATTATGATTGGAATATTAAGATGAAGTCTTGGGAAAAAGTATTTAACTTATTAAATAGAGGTTGATAATATGCAAGCGTTAATTTTAGTTGGAGGCTTAGGAACAAGATTAAGAAGTATAGTTAAGGATAGACCTAAACCCATGGCATTAATAGAAGATAAGCCATTTCTAGAATATTTAATAAGGAATTTAAAGAAGAATGGTATAAAAGATATTATTTTAGCAACAGGGTATATGAGTGAAATTATAGAGGATTATTTTAAAGATGGTAGAGAATTTGGTGTTAATATAGTTTACTCTAAGGAAAATGTACAGCTTGGAACAGCGGGAGCTATAAAAAATGCTGAAAAGTATATAAAGGATGAAGTTTTTGTTTTAAACGGAGACACTTACTTTGATGTGGATTTTAAAAAGTTGTATGAATTTCATAAAAACACCAATAGTATATTCACTATGGTTCTTAGGAAAATAGCTGATGCTTCAAGGTATGGTGCAGTTGAATGTGACAAAGAAAATAAAATTACAAGCTTTGTTGAAAAAGGCGAGACTTCAAAATCAGATTATATAAATGGCGGTATTTATATAATTAAGAAGAAAATTTTAAATTTAATTGAGAATGAGAAGAAGGTCTCTCTTGAAAAAGAGGTTATACCCAAGGTTTTGAGAGAGGAAAAAATATATGGTTATGGGTGCGGAAATTACTTTATTGATATAGGAATACCAGAGGATTATATAAAGTTTTGCACTAAGGTGAAAAGGGGAGAGAAAAATTGATTATAAGATCTAAAGCACCACTTAGAATAAGCTTTGGTGGGGGCGGAACAGATGTTGAACCCTATTGCAATGAGTATGGTGGAGTTGTATTAAATACTACAATAAATAAATATGCCTACTGTTCAATAGTTCCAAATGATACAGATAATATTGTTGTTAATTCTTTAGATTTTGATATGACCGTTAAATATAATTGTAATGAGAATTTAGTATATGATGGTAAGCTTGATTTAGTTAAAGCAGCATTAAAAAGAATGAATATAAATAAAGGCTGTGAGGTTTATCTTCAAAGTGATGCACCAGCTGGTTCAGGACTTGGAACTTCATCTACAGTAGTAGTAGCTCTTTTGGGAGCAATGGCAAGATGGAAGGGCATTGTTATGGATCAATATGAACTTGCAGCTATGGCTTATGAGGTTGAAAGAAAGGATCTTAAAATAGATGGAGGTTATCAAGATCAGTATGCTGCAACCTTTGGTGGTTTTAATTTCATGGAAATAGATAATGAAGAGGTTATCGTAAATCCTTTAAAAATAAATAAAGGAATAACAAATGAACTTCAATATAATCTGCTTTTGTGCTACACAGGAAATATCCATGTTTCGGCAAACATAATAAAGGATCAGGTTAATAATTATGTAGAAAAAAAAGAAGATGTAGTAAATGCTATGCATGAGATAAAAGCTCTAGCGTATGCCATGAAAAAAGAACTTTTAAGAAATAACCTGAATAACTTTGGGAGTCTTCTACACCACGGTTGGGAAATGAAAAAGAAGATGAGCAGTAAGATATCAAATTCTAAGATAGATGAACTGTATGAAGAGGCATTAAAGAAAGGAGCACTTGGCGGTAAACTTTTAGGTGCTGGGGGCGGAGGATATCTTTTAGTATATTGTCCGTACAATAAAAAGCATGCAGTAGCTGAAGCTCTTGAAAAAATGGGCGGTCAAATATCTGAGTGGAATTTTGAATTAGGCGGAATGCAAAGCTGGGTAGTAGATGATTCTAGATGGAAATATAATGAGATTCAAGTTGCTACAACTGAAGGAAAATATAAGTTTGGAATTAGTACTATGGAGGGTATAGGATAATGAGAAGTTTAATAGAAAATCAAATAAAATCAAGTATAGAAGCCAAACAGAAACTTCTAGGTGATGATAATTTTATAGAGTCAATTCAAAATATTGTGAATATTGTTATAAAAGCTTACAGGTCAGGAAATAAGGTTCTCATCTGTGGAAATGGAGGAAGTGCAGCAGATTCACAGCATATTGCAGCAGAATTTGTAAGCAAGTTTAAAATGGATAGAAATGCTCTGCCAGCTATAGCACTTACAGTAAATACATCAGTTTTAACTTCAATAGGTAATGATTATGATTACAAAAACATTTTTGAAAGACAGGTAGAGGCTTTTGGAAAAGAAGGTGACGTAATAATTGGGATAAGCACTAGTGGAAATTCTCCTAATATATCTTTAGCTTTAAAAAAGGCAAAAGCTTTAGGAATGATTACTATCGGTTTTTTAGGAAGAGATGGTGGAGATAATAAAAACTATTGTGATGTGCCTATGGTTGTACCATCAGAGGATACCCCTAGAATACAGGAGGCACACATAATGATAGGACATATAATGTGTGAGCTTGTTGAAAAAGAATTATTTGAGGGTAATACTGAAAATTTATTAAAAAGAGATTATTTGAGGATAAGCTAGATGAATAAGGCTGTATTTATAGATAGAGATGGAACTATAAATGTAGAAAAAAATTACTTGTATAAAATAGAAGATTTTGAATTTATAGAGGGAACGAGAGAGGCTATAAAAATTTTAAATGACAATGGGTATAAGGTTGTAGTTATAACTAATCAAGCTGGTGTGGCGAGAGGATATTATACGGAGGAAGATGTAAAAAAGCTTCATGAGTTTATTCAAGAAGAACTTAAAAAGTGTGATGCACACGTTGATGCGTTTTACTATTGTCCTCATCATCCTATTGATGGGAAGGGTAAGTATAAGACTGATTGTGATTGTAGAAAGCCCAAAGATGGTTTGTACAAAAAGGCTATACAGGATATCAACATCGATGTGGAAAAATCCTATGCAGTTGGGGATAAAATATCTGATTTACTTCCAGCCTTGAGTAATAAAATAGAAGCTTTTTTGGTTATGACAGGGTATGGACAAAAGGAGAGAAATATTAGAGAGGAAATTAACATAACACAAAACCTATATTCTTTTGTTACAGAAATAGTGAAGGATAAAAGGGATGATTAAATGAAAAGTGCAAATGTACTATTTTTAGCAGAAGAGCTTAGAGTAGGTGGAGCTGAAACTTATTTCTATAAAATTGAAAACAAGGTTGATTTAGAAAAGATTAATTTTTATACAGCAGCGGTTAATGGAAAATGTTTTGATAAATTAAAAAACAAACACAATTATTTTGAGTATGAAAAGAGTATTTTTAATAAAGTTAAAACTATAAAAGATATAGTAGTATCAAAGGATATAGAAGTTATTCATGCTAATTCCTTAAGGCTTGCTATTATTTCCTCCATAATAAAAAAAATGTACAGAAAAAAATTGAAGATAGTATATACTAAGCACAATATGACTATATTAGAAAAAATAAATACAAAATTGTTTAGTGCCTTTGTTAATAAAAATGTGGATAAAGTTCTAGCGGTATGTAATAAGGATAGAGAAAATATGATTTCCATTGGAGTTTTAAAGGAAAAGATTCAGGTTATTCCTAACAGCATAGACTTATCACACTTTAAATTTAAAGAAAAGGCTTCTATAAAGGATTTTAAAATTGGCATGTTAGCAAGACTTTCAAGGGAAAAAAATCATCAGTTTTTTATTGAGGTAGTTGAGAAAATCAATGCTTTAAATGAGGAAATTGATTTTAAGGCATTCATTGGTGGAGATGGTCCCCTTAAAGAAGAAATCCGAAACAACATAGAAGAAAAAAATTTAAAGCATAGAGTAAAAATGCTTGGAAATGTGGAAAATCCATATGAATTTTTAGCTGATGTGGATGTAATCTTACTAGTGTCAACTCGGGAAGTTTTTCCTATGACACTTTTAGAGGCAATGGCAGTTGGTGCAGTAGTTATCAGTGTAGACATTGGTGGAATTAGAGACTGTGTTATTGATGAAAAAACGGGTTATGTAATAAAAGATTATGATAGTGATAGTTTTGTGTCTAAGATAACTGAGGTTTACAAAAACTATGATAAAAATATCATTAAAGAGGCTAGAAAGTTAGTTGAGGAAAGATTTAATTTAGATATTACTATGGGTGAGCTTGAGAAATTATATGTAGAGGTGTGAGATGAAAATTTTAATAATTACTCCAAGTTGTCCGTATCCTCCCCATAAATCAGGAGGAGCTTTAATAATATATAATCTGTTAAAACAAAATAAGAGCGCTAATAATTCTATAGATTTATTATATTATGATGAATACGACAAAGAGGCGGAAAAAGAAATTAGTAAATACACTAGAAAAATATATAATAAAAACTTACGTACAAGAACAAAACTTTCAGATAGAGTTTTAAGTGTTTTGAGGTTTACGCCTTATGGGTTGTATCAGTATAAACATTCATTACTAAGGGGTGAGCTTACGAATTTAAACAAAAACAAATATGATATTGTGTTCTTTGATCAATTTTCTAGTGTACTTTTTGAGAATATGATAGTGGGTAGACGAAAAATATTTTTTGAATGTGATTGTGTAAGCTTGTTTTTTAATAGGAAAAGCAAGACTAATTCAAAATTTATAGCTAAAGTTTATAACACCCTTCAATACAAGTATTATAAAAGGATTGAAGAAAAATATTACAAAAAATTTAGTAAGGTGTTCTTTGTTTCAGACAGTGATGCAAAGTATGTTAAGAATAATTTTAAAGAGAAGAATATCCGTCATATAAATTTAGGTGTTAATATACAAAACTTTGATATTAGAAAATATAAAACTATTAATTTAAAAGAAAAGAGTATTATATTTACAGGAATTATGAATTATGAACCTAATAAAGATGCAGTACTTTATTTTTGTCATAAAATTTTACCAGAGATAGTCAAAAAATATCCTGATATAAAGTTTTATATAGTAGGAAAAAATCCAGATGATGAAATAAATGCATTGCAAAATAAAAATGTGGTAGTTACGGGGTTTGTGGAGGATATAGCTGAGTATATAGCTAAAGCTTCAATATATGTTTCTCCATTAAACTATGGTACAGGAATGAAAAATAAGATATTAGAGGCAATGAGCATGAACAAGCCAATAGTTGCCAGCAGAATAAGTGTTGAAGGTATAAAGGTTAAAGATGGAGTAGATGTAATCATTGCAGAAAATGATAGTCAGTGGATAGATAAAATTTTGCTTTTGTTATCAGATAATAATTTTAGAAAAAGTATAGGAAAAAACGGACGAGAAATAGTGCAAAAGCAATATAGTTGGAAAAAAGCGTATACTCAATTATTTGATATATAGAGGTGAGAGAGATGAAAAGGGAGGTACTTATTTACAGTTGGACAGGGGAAGAAAATATTGGGGATGAGCTTATATTAAAAAGTATTGCAAGGATGGTACAAAAGATAGACAGTAGGGTTAAAGTAAACGCAATGGGGACTAAGCCAAAGGTTATAAATAAGATTCACTCCTCTTTAGGACTTAATAGAGTTTCTACCTATGTAAATTGGACAATAAAATCTTTTTTAAGAGCTATTTTAAAGCACAATATCATTAAGGTTATTTTAAATATATTACTTTCAAATCAACTTATAATAGCTAGTGGAGGAGCGCTTTCTGATTGGAATCCTAGCTCTACTAAAACAATTTTTTTCTTAATTGATTTGTTTAGTTTTATGAATAAACCAATATGCATGATAGGGGTTGGAGCTGGACCTATACTTAAAGAAAAATCTAAAATAAGATTTTATAACAAGCTAAAAAAATTAGAGGTTATTACGGTTAGAGATGAGGAATCTTATAAATTATTAAAATCAATTGGCCTTAACAATGTGGTTTTGACAGGTGATTCTGTATTTAATATAACAAAGCTGTTGCAAGATAAATACCCTAAAAAAGAGGTGAAAGATAAAAGTGTAGCTTTTGTTTTAGCCAGGTTATTTAAGGTAGGTACAAAAGAAAGCAAGGAATACAGAAGAGAAATTATTAGGACCATAAGAAGGTTAAAAAAAGAAAAGTGGAAGATAACTCTAATTCCTTTTCACTATTCAGAAGATATAGGATTTCTTAAAAGTATAAATAAAAAATGTAAGGTGGAAGTTTTTGTGTCAGAAAATATGTATGACACAATAGGTGAATTGAATAATAAAAACATAATTGTAGGTATGAGATATCATTCAGTTATATTATCTCTAATATTCGGGAAAAAAGTTATTCCTTTAATATATCATCCTAAAGTTTACAGTGTGGCAAGACAATTTGGAGTGTTAGATTTATCAGAGAATGTGGGTAATGGTGAGAATTGGATTGAGAGTAATATTGATAGTGAGAGGATATTAAAGAATATTCATGATCTATACAAAAGCTCAGTAAGCGTAATTGAAAGCAGGGAAAGAACATTAAGAATTGTAAAACAGAAGGATTTAAACACTGAAATTTTAGCAAGCTTTTTAAGATGCAGTTCTGCTATGGAAAATTTAGAAGTAGACAGTAATTTATATACTATGGAGGCTAAGTAAACATTATGAATGTATTATTTGTTTCAGATCTAGGAAGCTTAGGTGGGGGAGAGACTAGCTTATTTAATTTATTGCAGGAGTTTTCTTTAAAAAATAAAAAATATGGGATAAATAGCTCTCTTATGTGTAGATTTGATGGCAAATTAGTGGATAAGTTAAAAAAAATTAATGTTAATTGTGAAGTATTAGATTTTAAAACTGCATTTAAAAGTTTTAAAGTGAAAGAGATTATTAAAACAATAAAGAGTATTAAAGAGTTTTTATATAGAAATAATATAGAAGTAATACAGTGTAATGAATGGACCAGTGCAGTATTATTTAGCATTATAAGTAAAGTATCAAGAAAAAACTGTAAGATTATTTGGATATGTCATGGTCAATGGTATAAATTCAATTTTATAAAGAGACTATTAGTAAATTTATTTATTGATAAAATAATTTCTGTTTCTGATAGTGTTCAGGAGAACCTAATAAAAAATAAAATTAATAGAAATAAGCTTTTAAAAGAAAGGTTAGGTATTAATTTAGATAAGTTCAGAAATGGAAATGGCAAAAATATAAGAGAAGAATTAAATATAGGTAAGGAAGAAAAGCTTCTTGGGGTTATAGCTAGATTTCAGCCTATTAAGGGACAAAAATTAATGGTGGACACAGCAAAAGCTATTGTGGAGGCTGGATATAAAAATTACAAATTCCTTCTCGTAGGAGATAGTATTTTTAATAATCCTAAGGATGCACAGTATAAAAATGAAGTTATAGAAAAAATTAAAGAGTATAAGCTTGAAGAAAATATTATCCTTTTGGGAGAAAGAAATGATGTGCCGGATATATTGGCTGCTCTAGATGTCTTAATTGTACCATCCATTAATGAATCCTTTGGTATGGTGGTTATAGAAGCCTTTGCAGCCGGATGTACAGTTATATCAACTCCCTCTGATGGACCTATGGAAATAATAGAAAATGGTTTTTCAGGTGTGATAATAGAAGAAAGAAATAGTGAAAACTTAAAAAATGCCATACTGAAACTAGTAGAAGAAAATTCCACTTTAAAAGTGATGAAGGTAAATGCCAAAAGAGAAAGTGAAAAATATGATATAGCAAGCATTGCTAAATTTTATTGCAAAGAATATGAGAGTTAAGGAGAAAATATGTTATCAAGAGTGAGGCAGGATAAATTAGGGCAAATATTATTAAATATTTTTATAGTGTTTTCCACCTTTGAGATTATTATAAAAGGTATTTTAACACTTAGAGAAGATAGTCTTTTGAGTGTAAATGCTATTAAGATTGGACTTGTCGTAGCTCTTATCTTCTCCATTTTTATAACAAGAAGACTTAAAAGGATGACGCCTAAAATTAAAGAGGTAATGATAATTTATTTGATATTCTTTGTAGTGTTGGCACTTAAACTTTTAGCTATTAATAATCCAAGTGATTTTACAAAATGGCTAGCTGATAACAATAATTTCAATTATTTATTCAGTTTTGTGTGTTTCATTATTATTATTAACATTAATGTAAAAAAAGAAAGTATTATAAATACACTTATTTTATCTTCTATAGTAGTAATGGGATTTTCATTTTTATTCTTTATAAAAAATAATTATTATGGTCTCGTTGCGCCTAATATAATTCAAGCTTATAGTATGGGATTTTTAAATAAGATAAGAATGATGTCTGTTTTTGCATCGCCTAATCATGCCGGATTATATTTTGTAATGGTTTATTTAATAGTGGATTATAGAGAGAAAAATAGCTTTAAAATGTTATTTAATATATATAGATTTCTTCTTGTAATATGTATAATGCTTACGTTGTCTAGAACTGCCATTGGTATATTATTTTTATATCTTATTATAAAAATACTAAAACATAAAAGTGGTAGAAAAGTTAAGAAGGTTTTAATAACTACCTCTATTATAGGAATAGCGTCTACAGCTGTATGGATTGCTATAACTAAATACAATGTTTACTTTTTTTCTGCAAGCTACATTCAGGCAGATAATAGATGGGTTAAGTGGCAGGTAGCTTTGGAGTATATAAAAAAATATTGGGTTATAGGTGTTCCTTTTAACATAAAAGTACAAATGTATACTTATGTAAATTCAGTTATAACTATTGTAGAGTTTTCAGACAATTTGTTTTTAGAAATAGCTTCTAGGTTTGGAGCAATTCTTATATTAGCTGTATTTGCATTTATAATAAAAAATCTTTATGTGGACTTTAGAGAAAAGAATATTACAGATATAAATAAAATTTTGTTTTTTATAATAAGCTCAATGACAACGGGATCAATACATTTCACTGTTCCAATGATATTGTTTATAGTCTACTGTACTAAGTTTCATGGACTTAAGTATGAGAGGTAAGTAAAATGACAAAAAATAAAAAGGTATCTTTATTAAAAATCACATCTATGGTTATTATTATAAATTTGTTGTCAAAACTAACTGGTTTTGCAAGAGATTTTATTACGGCCTCTAAATTTGGTACTAGTATATCTGCAGATGCGTTTTCTATGGCATCAGTAGTTCCTAATATAATATTTGCCATAATGGGAGCGGCAATTGTAAATACCTTTGTTCCAATATTTAATGATGTTATTGTTACAAAGGGAGAGAAGAGAGCTTTTAAGTTTTCAAATAATGTTATAACTGTACTAACTTTATTATCAATAGTTTTAACTTTAATAGGAGAAGTGTTTTGTCCTCAATTCGTTAGGTTAATAGCACCAGATTTTCATGGTTTTAAGTATTTATTAACGATAAAATTAACAAGAATTTTTCTACTAATAATAATAGTAAATACCTGGGTGTTTTTATCTACTGCCATATTACAGGCAAAGGAACACTTTTTAATTCCAGCATTAATCGGTATTCCATATAATTTGTTAGTGATTGGATATTTAATATTTTTTAGTTCAAAATATGGTGTTGTAGGTTTAACAGAAGTTATTGTATTTTCTATGTTTATTCAATTTTTAATTCATATACCATCTTTATCAAAAATGAAATACAAATATAGACCTATTTTAAATATTTCAGATAATGATTTGAGAAAAATGACTATTTTATTAGTGCCTATACTTCTTGGCACCAGTGTTCAACAGATAACTTCACTTTTTAATGGGAGATTTGCATCATCACTTGAAACCGGTAGTGTTGCAGCACTGAGTTATGCTTCTAGACTTAATTCTTTAGTTATGGATATATTTGTTATATCAATTGTTACAGTTATGTACCCAAGAATGGCAAAATTGTCTTCTGTGGATAAACTTACGGAACTTATTTATACCTTTAATAATTCAATAAAGTCAATAATTATAATTTTATTTCCAATAATGACAATAGTGCTTATTGAAAGTGTGCCTATAGTTAAGATTTTGTTTGAGAGAGATGCGTTTTCAAATAAATCAACTATAATGACAGCTACAGCTTTGTTTTATTATATTATAGGTATTCTTGCAGCAGGTCTTAGGGAACTTTTAAGTAGAATGTTTTATGCATTAAAGGATACAAGGACACCTATGATAAATTCGGCTATTACTGTATTTACAAATGTTATATTGGCGTACTATTTAAAGGACATTTTAAAGCTTGGAGGAATTGCATTAGCATCTTCTATAGCAGCATACATATCTACCCTTCTTCTTTTTATAAAATTAAATTCAAGACTTAAAAATATAAACTATACAAAGACTATAATAGTAGCATTTAAGGTTGTTTTTGCATGTTGTTGTATGGGAATTTTTTTAAAGATATTTTATGAGTTTTTAGGAATAATGCTTCTAAACAAATCTATAGGTATTGAAATTATTGGTTTTGGAGGTTTAAGTATATTAGCTTTAATTGTTTATGTAGTTCTTTTATATATTATGAGGGTAGAGGAAATAAAAACATTGGTAGCATTTTCATATAAAAAAATAAAAAGGGTATGAGGAGAGAAATTATGAAAAACAAAAAAGAAAAGAAATTCGGAATTGTTAAATCAATTTTTATTATATTCTTTGTTTTGATTTTTGGTTTAGGTGCAGCAGGCGGAGCGTATTTTTTCTCTAAGACAAGTAAAATGAAGAAGACAGAAATATCAAAAAAACCTACAGACCTTGGAATATCGAATAAAACACAAACAGATTTAAGTAAGTATAAGGACAGTGTAAATATAGCACTATTTGGAGTTGATAGACGTTTAAAAACAGATATTTCTCGTTCAGATGCTATTATGGTTTTAACAATGGATTCTGAGCATAAAAAACTAAAAATTTCTTCCATAATGAGAGATACCTATGTAAAGGTTGATGGACATGGAATGACTAAAATAACACATGCCTATGCTTATGGTGGACCACAGCTTGCGATAAAAACTATAAATGAAAATTTTAATTTAAATATTAAGAATTATGTAACAGTTGACTTTTATGCTCTTGAAAAAATTATTGATAAGTTAAATGGTGTTGAAATAGATGTTCAACCTGATGAAATAAAGTATCTTAACTCATATATAGATGAAGTATCAAAGTACGAAAAGGTTACTCCTAATCATGTGACTTCTTCTGGAAAACAGCTTTTAGATGGAAGACAAGCAGTTGCATATTCAAGAATAAGGTATACAGCAGGTGGTGACTTTGAAAGAACTGAAAGACAAAGGACGGTACTTATGGCAGTATTCAATAAACTTCAAGGACAGGGAAAAGGAAATATGTTAAGCATACTTGATGAAGTACTTCCATATACAGAAACAAATTTAAGTGGAGTTGATATTGCTGGCTATAGTACAAAATTTATTTCATCAAATATGAGTACTATAGATCAAGAGAGATTTCCTATAGACGGTTATTGTAGTGGTGCCATGATAGACAATGTTTGGTATCTTAAAACGGATTTAGGGGTTACGGCTGACCAAATGAGAAAATATATATTTGATGATATAAAGCCTACAGCTAAAACTTCACTTGTTGATATACCAGCTAAATAGAGGAGGAATTTAAAATGGTAGATATACATTCGCATATTATTCCAGGAATTGATGATGGATCAAATTCAATTGAAACTACACTTGAAATGCTAAGTATAGCTAAAGAGAGAGGTATAACTAAAATGGTTGCAAGCTCTCACTACTATAGAGGAAAATTTGAGAATAGCATTTCTTTAATCGAAGAGAAGACAAATGAATTAAATGAAATTTTGAAAGAAAAAGCCGTTGGAATAGATATTATACCAGGTCAAGAAGTTTTTATAGATAATTATACACTTGACGCATATAAGGAAGGAAAAATAGGATGCATCAAAGATACAAATTATATGCTGGTGGAATTTGATATGATGCATTTAAATGAAAATGTAATAGATATTTTGTATGAACTTAAGATAAAAGGAGTTAAGCCTATTATAGCTCATCCTGAAAGATATATTTATATTCAAAAGGATATATACAAAATAAATGAATTTATAGAAGAAAATACTTATTTTCAAATAAATGCAGGTAGTATTGAGGGACTTTGGGGAAAAATTGTACAAAATACAGCTATAAGGCTTATAGAAGAAGGGGTAGCGACTTTTATTTCTTCGGACGCTCATTCTATAGGAAAAAGAGCGCCTGGTTATAATAAGGCTTTAAAGGAGATTACAAAGATAGATCATGGATTAGGAGAAAAATTTGTGAGAAATGCTAATTTGCTTATAAAAAATGAGAATATTGAAAGTAAAGCACGAAAATTCAAGAAAACCAAAGGAATTTTTGCTTTTTTCAAATAATATGAGCGAAAACTATTTCAAATCATCTTATTTTAGTTTATAATGTAGTAGTCATATTTAAAATATTAATATAAATGTGAAAATGGGAGGGTACTTGATGGAACAGCAAAATGATATAGATTTTAATGGAATCTTTGATGTTTTAAAAAAAGAAAAAATAATGATTACAGTAGTAACAACAATTTTTGTGGTATTTTCGGTAATTTTAAGCTTTTTTATAATAAAACCAACTTATCAAGGACATGTTACGATTATAATAGGAAAAAATGATTCAAAATCTAGTACTAATGAACAATACAATGATGTTATGATGTCTCAAAATCTTACAAAAACTTATGCAGAGATAGCTCAGTCTAAGTTAGTAGCAAATAAAACAGTAAGTAAGTTAAATGATGGAACAACAGCGGATGAAGTTTTAGGTGCAATAACAGTTACACCACAAACCGGTACACAAATAATAGATGTAACGGCAACTGCAAAATCACCTGTTAAAGCATCAGATATTGCAAATGATTTTTCTGATAGCTTTGTAGAAGTATCAAAAGAGGTATACACAGCAGGAGATGCTAGAATAATTGATAGTGCAGTAATACCTAAGGCCCCTATAAAGCCTAAAAAAGCAATGAATGTAGCGATAGCGTTAGTTTTAGGACTTTTTGTATCCATTGGTATAGCTTTTTTTAAAGATTATGTAGACAAGACTATAAAAACTCAAGAAGATGTAAAAAGATATTTAGATTTGCCTGTAATTGGTGTTATACCTAATTATGAAGAGCAGTAAGGGGGAGAGAAAATGTTAGTAGTTAAGGATAAACCAAAATCACCTATAGCAGAGGCTTATAGAACACTTAGAAGTAATATACAATTTTCTAGTTTTGATAAAGATATGCAGTTGATACTTGTGACTAGTTCAGGACCAGGAGAAGGAAAATCTACTACTTCCAGTAATTTGGCTTTAGCTATGGCTGAGTCAGGAAATTCAGTTCTGCTTATAGATTGTGACTTAAGAAAACCAAGTGTACACAAGAAATTTAAAATATCAAATTATGATGGATTATCAAATGTTCTTGCAGGTCACATTAAGTTTGAAGAGGCAAATCATTGGTATAATAAAAATTTATGTGTATTAACAGCTGGTAAAATACCTCCAAATCCAGCTGAAATGTTAGCTTCAAAAAGGATGAAGGAATTTTTAGCAGAAGCTAGAGGAAATTTTAAATATATAATACTTGATGCACCACCGGTAATAGCAGTAACAGATCCACAGGTTTTATCAACTATGGCAGATGGAGTTATTCTTGTTGTAAGTTCTGGAGTTGCTGACATAGAAGCAGCTAAAAGAGCTAAGGAACTGTTAGAGAATGTTAATGCTAATATAATAGGTTCAGTTTTAAATAGAGTGAAGATGGAAAGCAGACGTGGGTATTATGGTAATTATTATTACGAAGAAGATGAAAAAATAGCAGAAGAGATATAGACCTTGGGGGAGAAGATGGAAAGAAATAGGAGTATAGATATTGCTAAGGGAATTGGAATTTTACTAGTTTTGCTAGGACATAGATCTATACCAGATATTATGGTGAAGTTTATTTATTCTTTTCATATACCGTTGTTCTTCTTGATTTCAGGATATTTATATAGAGATAAAGGTGAAGGATATTTTTTATATGTTAAGCACAAGTTTAAAACTATAATTGTACCATATATATTCTTTTGGATTATTTCACTAGGTATTCAACTTATAGCTATGAATTTTAATATATTAAGTAGGGTAAACGGAAAAGAGCTTATAAGTGAATTCTTTTATTTAACACCAAATGGATTTTGGAATGGTCCTTTATGGTTTTTAGTGTGCTTATTTGTGGTATATGTCTTATATTATCCAGTAAATAAACTTTTATATAACAGAAAATTTTATTTTGTTTTTATAGGTTTATTTTTAGCTTTAGGCTGGAGTGTTTCAGAGTTTAAAATTTATCTTCCACTAAAATTAGATGTAGCATTTACAGGAATTGCATTTTATATTATGGGGGATTTTGCTAAGAACATAAAAATAAAGTTTAAATTAAATACTATTCCTATGCTTTTAATTATGGCTTTTTTAACATTAATACTTTCCATTGGATTAAACAATACTATAGTTCAAATGATAGTGGACAGGTATGGAAATTACTTGGTGTTTATAGTAACCTCATTAACTGGAAGTTTAAGTATTATTATATTATCTAATTTAATAGGTGAATTTAAGCTTTTAGAGTGGCTTGGCAAAAACAGCCTTGCAATTATGGGATTACATTTTATTATTTTTATAGTAATTCTTGATCCTATTCAGAGTGCTCTTAAGCTGCCTTTAGGTAATTTCTTTTTTAGAAGTCTAGTAACATTAGTAGATATAGGAATATGTTTAGCAGTACTTAAACCAATTATTGAAGCTATAAATAAATATTTACCTTTTATTTTTGGAAAAAATGTACGCAGAAAAGGAGAACTATGGAAAATAAACGTTCAATAGGGATGGATGTTATAAAGGGCTTGGGGATTATTGCTATAGTAATTGGACATACACAGTCGCCCTTACTTAGATTTGTGTATTCCTATCATGTTGTGTTATTTTTCTTTATATCGGGATATTTTTATAAGGAGGAATATAGAAGTAACCCTATAGAGTTAATTAAAAAAAGAATAAAAACCTTGTATGTACCTTTTATAACTTATGAATTTATATTTTTGATATTGCATAATGTATTTGTGAAATTTAATATATATCATTATCAAAATTATGGTATAAAGGATTTTGTAAGCTCAGCGTTTAAGATTTTAACCTTTCATGAAATACAGTCAGATGCACTTGGACAATTTTGGTTCATTAAGGTTTTATTTATTACTAATATAGTATTTTGGGCTATAAATTTTGTCCTTAATAAGCTTAAAGTAGTAAAAAAAGAAGTTGTAGGGGCAGTATTTATGATATTATTATTTGCTGCGGATGTTGTTGTAACAAGACACGTGGGAAGTGGTAAGGGGAGTTTTACAGTTCCAACCTGGAGCCTTGTCCCTGTAAGTCTACTAGCTTTTTTCCTTGGTAATATGTATAAAAAATACAAAGCATATATTAAATTAAATTTATATTTAGCAATATTAAGTTTGTCTGGAATAATTTTAAGTTGTCAATTTGTAGGTACTAATATGGGGAATTTTTATATGTATCCTATAGTGTTTGTTACTAATTCTGTTCTAGGAATATATTTAAATTTGTATTTAGCAGAAGTTTTAGTTAATAAGAAGAGGTGTGGGGCATTGGCGTTTATAGGTAAAAATAGCCTGTCAATTTTAGCACTTCATATGATTTCCTTTAAGCTCGTTAATTTCATGCAAATAAATATTTATAAAATGGACTATTCTTATTTAAATAACAGAACTATAACTAATCACATTGATTGGTGGATTGTTTATGCTTTATTTGGAGTAGTTATGCCTATTGGGGTAGCTATGATTGTGGATAGAATTAAGAATATAGGGAATACAATAAGGTTTGTAAGTCAGAAAGCTTAATATGAATTTAAAAGAGATGCTGGTTAGCGTAACAGCATCTCTTTTAATAATATTAATTAATTGTATATATCAAAAGATGAAATTTCATTAAATATAACATAATCTGTTTTTATTATGCTTGAATCAAAAGTTTGTGTTGTATCAAAAGTATAGAAAGGGTCGCCAACACCAGCTGATCTTGAATTACGCCATCCGATAAAATCATTAATCGTATCTGTTGGTATATCATATATCTTAGATTGTCCATTTGTCATTGTTATAGATAATGTTGCAATATCAGTATTAGCTGTTGAATCTACAGTTATTGTACATTTAGCTATTTTTCCATCAGCTGTTGCAGCAGTTATTATTGCAGTACCATCCTTTAATGCTGATATTTTTCCTGTAGAGTCAACATCAGCTATAGTTTTATCACTACTACTCCAAGTTATGCCTTTACTTGAAATATCAGTTGGTGTAACTGCTGCTGAAAGTATATCTGAGTCACCTGGTTTTAATTTATCTGTAGTTTTGTTTAAGTTTATTCTTGTAATATTTGTAGGTGAAATTTTAGTGAAATCAGCTACTTCAAAGGATGATATTTTATCAAAGGATATATATTCTGTTTTTAATATGCTTGCATTTAATTTATTAAATATATAGTCTAATTGACCAACACCAGTTGATTTTAATTTATACCAGGATATAAAGTTATTAACGATATCCATTGATGTTATAAATGTTTCAGTTTGTCCATTCGTCATTGTTATTGATAATCTTGCTTTATCACGATTTGGAGTAACAGTTACTACACATGAGGCTGTTTTTCCATCAGCTGTTGTTGCTGTTATTGTTGCTGTTCCTTCATTTTGGGCTGTTATAGTTCCATTAGAATCTACTGAGGCTATGGATGGATCACTTGTTGACCATACTACACTTTTGTCTATTGCATCATCAGGAGTTATGGTTGCTATTAATTTGTCATTTTGTCCTGTTATCAATTCATCTGTATTTTTATTTAAGGTTATGCCAGTAGCATTTTGAACTTGAACCTTTTGATGAGTTACTTCTGATATATTTCCAGCTTTATCTATTGCTGCAATATGAACATAAAAATCATTTTTATATGAATTATTTATAACATAATTTGTTGAAGTTGTAGTAATTGTATTACCAGGAATTGTATCAGGATTTTGATCCACTACAATAGAATAGCCATTTATACCAGTTGTAACAGTTGCTGTTTTTGTAGCTGAACTTACTTTTGTGCCATCATTTTTTCCTGTTGCTTCAACATAATAATCATAGGTACTTCCGTTATCTGTAGATGAATAATCTAGAGAAATTTGATTTTTGGAAGTATCATTAGTTACAGAATTTATAACAGGTTTATTTGGTGCATCTACATCTTGTCCTTTATGATCCTCCCAAGAGGTTTGATCTGTTACTTGAGCTAAATATAATAGAGTATTTGCAAGTAATTTTTTTTCATCAGAGTTAGCTTGTCCATTTGAATGACCTGTTTGAATCATTGCTGTATTATTCCAGGTACTTAAATAGAAGTTTCCAGGGTTAATCATATCATCAGCGGTATATGATTTATGAGTAAATCTAATCCAAATATCTCCATATGATAGTTGAGAATTATGGGTTACAGGTACGGATAAGTTATTGTTAATTGTCCAAGGATAGTTTACTAAAGAACCTGTTTTTACTTTAGTAAGATTAGAAGTAGTGGAGCTAGCTGGTAAGATTCTACCGTTATCGTTGGCAGAACCTGTATAAGGATTAGAATTTGTTTTCAGGTTTAAGTTTGCATAATTGGCTAATTTAGAAAAATAAGTTTGGTTTATAGTATCATGCCCAAAAAGAACACCTCTGCCACTTTTTATGAATGATTCAACAACAGGTTCAGAAGTAGCATTTAAATCTTCTGAATTGTTACTATCCCATGAACCAAACATAATAACATCATACTCATTTCCATTACTATCCTTTATATTAGGATTAGAGTTAAATGTGCTTAGTGGGATTTCAGTAACAGTTATAATGCCTTTTCCATATCCTGTTGCATCTTCTGGATTAGGATCTTCCATCCAACTTTTTAGGTTGTTTCCTGCATCTGGATAAACATTTAGTACATGAACCTTGTCTGTAGTAGTACCTTTACAAGGCGTAGTTTGAAATTGTGAGTCTGTTGATTTTTTAGAATATAACTTATAGGAATAATCTTGCGATGCACCAGACATATTCCATTTTAAGTCATTACAATTTGCATCATTATTAGGCGTGACGGTTAAATCTAGTTGTGGTGTAGTATCAGCAGAAATATTATTAGTAGTTGTAAATGAAAAAGCAAATACAGCTATTAATAATGTACTGAACATTTTTTTGAGTTTCATAAAATTCCTCCTAAAGTATGTATTTGTGATTTAAAACCACTTTTTATTATAAAATGAATTTTAAGGAAGTTCAAATTAATATATACATATATGTAATTTAGTTTATAAAAAAGTGATGTGATTTTTATAAATTATTAGGTATAGAATTATCCAATATAACAAAAACTATCTTATGTAAAAGGGTATAAAAGAAGGAATAAAACTGTAAAGGCTTTCTGTGATTTTTATCTTATCACAGAAAGCCTTTTGTAATTAAAATTATTGAAGCTTATGAAGTTCACTTCCATCTGCTTTCATAATGTAATTTGAGGTTACTCCATTTTCTGTACCATCAAAGAAAATAAAGTTAGGTGTAATATTTATGTTTGAGACCTTTGATACATTGTTAAGATTAAAAGTTGTTTTTCTTAAAGTATCTGCATTAATTTTGAAAAAAGAATTTCTTTTATTGTCGCTAGAGTATATATAGTTGTCACTTAAATTTAAGAAATGTGAAGGGGAGGCATCAACCTGCTCTTTTCCCTCACCGTCTTTTTTGATTTTATATAAACTTCCGCTATCTGAATCATTTGTGTAATATATTAAATCTTTGTGTGTATTTATATAAATTGAAATGTCGTTGTTTAGCTTAGTTTCGTCTGAACCATCTTTCCTTATTTTATATAGAGAGTTTCCCTTAGTCTCATCTTGATAGTATATATAATCATCTAAAACCGTTATGTAGGAGGAATAAGAGTTGTTTAATTTTTGCTTATTTAGACCATCTATAGTCATTTTATATAATTTGTTTTCATCATTTTCATTTTGATAGTATAGATAGCCAGAAGACAGATTAAGATAGAATACTTTATCATCTGAAATTTTATAAGTTTTTAGATCACCTTTATTTATTTTATATAGCTTTCCATCATCAGATACATTTCTATAATATATGAAGCTGTCATCTGAATTAAGATAATAAGCTTTATCAGAAGTTAATTTCTTTTTATTTGAACCATCATAATTCATTCGATATATACCTGGAGCTCCATAGGTTGCAGAGTAGTATATGTAATTTTTATCGGCTAGGGAAGTACCGTAGTTACTTATGTTTCCAATGGAATTTCCGTTTTTGTAGCAGTCATTTTGATACTGTGAATAATGAATTTTATTGTAATTGAGTTTAGGTGTGATTTTATTCGAAGCTTTGCTTATAGTAGATTTAGCACATCCACTACATAAGAAAAGCATAATAAGAGTGAATATCATAGTAATTTTTTTCATAATTATATTCTTTCCTTTCATTTAATTAAAGGTACAGGGTATAAATTTAATGAAAGTGTAAATTCTTTAGAATCCATTAAAATATATCTCATATTAAGATTATATTAATAATTCTAACCACATTTAAAGAAATAAAACTAATAATAAGTAAGATTATATATATAATTAGTTGAAATTATTGAAGAAAAAAGTGAATTTAAGTAAAAATGTTTGAAAAATGTAATTTATAGTAGTAATATACTATTATAATGGATATAAACTGTAATTAAATATGAGGAATTATACGTTCTTTAGGGATAACATATTTTTAGTAAGACTTTTAATTTAGTAATTAGATATACTATTTAGGGGGTATACAATTGTATGGAAGAAGTGATTAAGGATAATATTAATAAATTATATGTAAATGGTGAGGAAAGCTTTAATGATAAAAAAGCAAACGTAAAAAGGTTACCACTAGAATCAATAAAAATATTAGATTTTACACGACTTTTCCCTGGACCATTGTGTACGCAAATATTAGCTGATTATGGTGCAGAAGTTATTAAGATAGAAGAACCCAATAAAGGTGATTATAATAGAAAATTCAGATGTAGGAGTGATGAAGATTACGGTGCTATATTTGCTACACTTAATCGTAATAAGAAAAGTATTTGTGTTGATTTAAAAACAGAAGATGGTATAGAAATTATAAAGAAAATTATAAAAGATGTAGATATTGTAGTAGAATCTTATAGACCTAATATAATGAAAAAAATAGGACTTGATTATGAAAGTGTTAAGAAATATAATCCTAAACTTATATATTGTTCAATAACAGGATATGGACAAGATGGGGTGTATTCCAATAAGGCAGGACATGATATTAATTATTTAAGTTACTCAGGTGTGCTTGATATTATAAATAGGACAAATGGAAATGATGCTTCTAATATGACATTTCCACCTTTCCAGTTATCGGATGTGGTTGGTAGTCTAAATAGTGCGGTGGCTATTTTATTAGCGCTTCAGAATAGAAATAAATACAACGAAGGACAATACATTGATGTTTCTTTAATGGATGTTACATTATCAAATTGTCTTCAGTGTATTATGCCAGACTATTATAGAAAGAATGAGTTACCAAATCAGTATGAAAGTGTGCTTTTTGGTAAAAGTGCTAGTTATTGTGTGTATGAAACATTAGATGGTAGGGGATTAGCAGTTGCAGCCATTGAACCTAAGTTTTGGGAAAGGTTTTGTATTGCTATTGAAAGAGAAGATTTAATTACATTTGTATATGATAATTCAAAGCTGTTTATAATTAAGGATGAAATTCAAAATATAATAAAGACTAAAACTTTAAAGCAGTGGATGGAGATTTTTGAAGATGTAGATGCCTGTGTTTCACCGGTGTTACGATTAGATGAATTAGAGAGTAATAATCATATTAAAACAAGACAATTGATAACTAAGCAACATTTTTGTAAAGGAAAGATAAAAGTGCTAGAACATCCGGTTAAATTTTCATCCATTATTTCTAGGGATAAAAATTTAGTAGCCAAGCTTGGGGAAAATACGCAGGAGGTTTTACGTAAATATATTGGAAATTCATAAATGAGGACTTTAGTAAAATATGCTTCTTTTATGGTAAATGGGACAATGGAACATTTGCTGTAAGGGGAGCATATTTGCATATATTCTGTTTTTACAAATATTAAAGCAAATTAATACTAATAAATAAAAACTTGATAATATTGTTACATACTGATGATTTAAAGAATATATTTTTAACAGAGCATGTCTTATGATGTAATCCAATAATGAAAAATATAAATAATGTTAAAGTAATTGCTTGAAATATGGCTAATAATAAGTATTAACGTAAAATTATTATATTGACAGTTAAGGAAAATATGGTAAAATAAAGTTGCTGTAATATAATTACTTTAAATCAAATAAAAAGATTATAAGTTATAAATATAAATTAATATTAAATTAAGTAAAATGTAATATTATAAGTAAAAAAGTGTAATTTTGTCTAAATTATATTTGTTTTAATAATTATTTGGGGCTTTAATTTGCATAATAAAAGATGTAATTTTTAAAATAGTCTGAAAATATACCGCCAGTTATTAAAGCAGCTAATAATATTGTTTTTTATTTCAATCTATAAAATAATGAACAATATTTTTGCTTTTTAATTTAATAATTTCAATATATAACATGGGGAGATGAAGTGTAATGAAAGAAAATACTGATTTAGTTATTACGGGTATAGGTACAATTTTAGCAAATACTTATGATGTTGATACCTTTTGGAAAAATGTTTCTCAGGGAAATTCACAAATCGATTTTATTAAGCGTTTTGATACTACTAATTTAAAAGCAAAAGTTGCTGCTACAATAAATGATTTCGATTATACTAAGTATTTGCCTAATTTAAACGAGCATTTTGCTACAAAGAAGTATGATAGGGAGATTCTTATGGGGATGTCTGCACTTGAAAATGCTAGAAAGGATGCAAAGCTTTTAGAGGGAGATGTTGACCCAGAACGTATAGGTATTATGGGATCATCTTCGAGGGGAACCTTAAGTTGGTGGTATCGTACTGCTAAAAAGCAGATGACTGAGGGAAATGAAATATTATTAAATAGTGATGATATGATTACAGGTTTAAATGGTACATCAATAACTATGTACGCAATATATGCTAACATAAAAGGCTTAGTATGCTCGCTTTCTTCTGCGTGTGTAGGAGGAAATCAAGCTATTGGTATTGCAATGAATGAAATTCGAAGAGGTGCCCAAGATGTTATGTTTGTGTGTGGAGAGGAATATCCTGTTATCCCACCACTTATTGGTTTATATACATCGGAAAAAAGTTACGTATATACTAAAGAAGCTGTTGATCCAAAAAAAGCAATGAAACCATATGATTTAAATAGAGATGGATTTGCACTTGGCGAAGGAGCGGTTGCTTTATGTATTGAAAGAAAAGATAAGGCAATTGCAAGAGGAGCAAAAATATACTGTGAGTTGCTTGATCATGCAGAAATTAATGAGGCTCATCATGCTACACGAATGGATATGTCTGGTAAACCTAATGCAAAAATGTTTAACCGTTTACTGGTAGGAATGAATAGACAAGCTGAGGATATTTCTTATGTTTGTGCACATGGAACAGCTACGAAATATAATGATTTAGGGGAATGCAGAATACTTTCTAATATTTATCCAGAGGTTAGTAAGCGTCCGCCAATGGGGGCAATAAAACCTATATTTGGACATCTTTTTGGTGGTTCGGGAGTGTTGAATATAGCAGCAAGTGCATTAATGATAAAAAATCAAACCCTTTGTCCGACTATAAATATTGAAAAAATTGATCCTGAATGTGATTTTGATCATGTGGCTGAAGGACCAAGAAAAACAAAAGTCAAAAACATCATATCATTTACACATGCACACGGTAGCCAAAGCGCTATGGTAGGATTAGGAGAGGTTCAATAATGAAAAATATAATTTATTCGGATCTTGACGATATGATGATTAAAAATATAAAAAAGGGTATGTATATACATATAGCAGCTACAATGTCCAGGCCTAATGCTGCAGTAAATTCTTTAGTTAGATGTTTTAAAAAGGATAGCCCTGAGTTTACCATTAGTGCAACAGGTTTGGTTGGTAATTTACACGCAATTGCTATGTCAGGTATTGCTAAGCATGTAATTACAGGCTTTTTTGGTGACAATTGTCCAAAACCTAGGCCTAATTGGGTGTATAAAAATATTATATCAAAGGGAGAACCATTTACTGTAGAGCAAACCTCTATGTTAACACTTATTGAAAGATTAATGGGAGGGGCATTAAATTTACCGTATGTTACAACTAATTCTTTAACTGATAGTGATTTACTTGATGAAGCAAGGGATTACGCATTTAAAATAAATGATCCATGTGATAGTAAAAAAAGTATCACACTGCTTAAGTCATTATCTCCTGATATAACATTGGTTCATGGGATTTGCGCTGATGAAAAGGGAAATGTTGTTTTAAGTGGACCATTAGGTGAAGGAAACTGGGGATGTTTAGCTGCAAAAAAAGGTGTATTGGTAACAGTAGAAAAAATTGTTTCGTCAGAGGTTATTAAAAAGAATATAGATAAAGTTGTTATACCGGGGGATAGAGTAATAGGTGTTTGTGAAGTTCCATTTGGAGCATATCCACAAGGGATGAGAATAGATGGTGTTGTTGATATTGAAAATTACTACGATGATTATGATTATTTCGATGAAGCTAGAAATGCTACTAAAACATCTGAAAACACTGAAAAATGGTTTGATAAATGGATTAATATAGGACAAGCCGAATACTTAGAGATGATAAGAAGAGAAAAGAAAAGTATTATATGTAAGCCTACTTTACCTAAGATAGATATAGAGCCTACTGGAAAACCAAGTGTTGGCGAAATTTTAATTATTTTAGCTTCTAGAGCTATTATTGAAAAAGTAAAGAAATACAAATATAGAACTATTTTGGCAGGAATAGGCTTTGCGCATATTGCCGCGTGGATAGCTTCTTCTGTACTTGAAAAGCAAGGAATACATGTAAGGATAATGTCAGAGCTTGGTTTTTATGGTATGGTTCCATATTATGGAGATGTTTTTTTATTTAGTCAACGCCATGCTGCTAATTGTGAAAAGTGGAGTAATGTTCTCGAAATTCTTGGTGCACAGGTTGGATATCAAAGAAAATGCCTGGGAGTTTTAGGAGCAGCAGAAGTAGATGAGGAAGGTAATATAAATTCTACCTTATTAAAAGATGGTAGTTTTATGACTGGTTCAGGTGGTGCTAATGATATTGCTTCTGTTACTGATAGTATGGTTATAGTAGCTGCTGGAAAAAAGAGAATGGTTAATAAGGTTGAGTTTATAACTAGTCCAGGTACAAATGTAAAAGATGTTGTAACTACCTTTGGTAGATTTGGACGTAACAATAAAAATGAGAAGTTTAAATTGGAAACTTGGTATTCAGAAGAGTCTTTATATAAAGATCCTAAAGATAATATTAATAATTTAACGAATTGGGCTGTAGATGTAGATAAAGATTTAATAGAAGAAGCAAATATTAGTTTTGAAGAAAGAAAATTAGTGTGGACTATGGACCCAGAAGGAGTGTATAGATAATGATTAAAAGTATACCTAGTAAAATTGTTGGAGTACCAGTTGAATTAGCAGGAATAGGTCATTATTTTCCTGGTGAACCGGTTACAAATGAAGAGTTAGAGAAACTATATGGATTTGATAACAAATGGATTGTAGAACATACAGGTGTCTCAGCACGTCATTGGGCAGATACAAATGAAGAACGTCATTTAGAATTGGCACAAAAGGCATCTGAAATGGCAATAAAAGATGCGGGAATTACAGTTGAAGATATTGATGTATTAATATGTACAAGTTCTACAACTCGTGCTGTTTCAAACCCATCAACTAGATTTAATCGTTATATGGACATAGCACCTCCACTTCAAGCTGCAATAGGGGCAAAAAAAGCTTTTGTTTTTGATGTTAGCGGTGTTGCTTGTTTAGGATTTGTTGATATAAGTACTGTGGCGGTATCTTTATTAAATAGCCTCAATTTAAATACTGCATTAGTGGTATGTGCAGAAAATCCAAAGCCTATATTAAATTTTAAATATAAAAATTCTACGTTATTTGGTGCGGGAGCGGCTGCGGCTGTATGGAAAAGATCAGATAGCAAGGAATCAGGGCTAATTGATGTTGTTATGCATTCTGATGGAAGTCACTTTAATGCATTTGATATAGATGATGATAACAATATACTTATGAAAGGTAAGGAAGTTTCAGCTATAGGAACTGAAAGCCTAATAAATGTTTCAAGGGAAATTTTTACAAGAAATAATATTGGCATTGATGATGTTGATTGGTTTATTCCACATCAAGCTAATATTAATATGATAAATAAGATAGCTAGTACTTTATCAATACCTAAGGAAAAGTTACTACTTAATATTGGATATCGTGGAAATACCTCAAGTGTTGGGGGACCTTCTTGCTTATCTGAAAATGTTCATAAGGGTATTATAAAACCAGGAGATACTATTTTTACATGCAGCTTTGGAAGAGGTGTGAACTGGGGAGGTATTCTATTTAAATATAAGAAATAGGGTATGTATTACTATTGATTTTATTGTTTAAAGTAAAGGAGAACGTTTTATGGGGAAGAATGCTGTTGTTATTGGAGGAAGTAAAGGGATAGGTTTTGCTATTGCTTGTAAACTTGCTTTGAAAAAGTGGAATGTCACTATTGTTAGTTCAAGAAAAGAAAATTTGGATAAGGCAAGAGAAATAGCTAAAAAAAATGAAATCAACATTAATGTAGAAGTTGCAGATGCCACAAATGAAGATTCAATAAAAAATCTTTTCCTAAAAGTAAAGAAACAAGGAACTTTGGATTTGTGTATAAATTGTGTTGGCAAAAATTTATCTCAAAAGTTAGTTAAAAAAACAAAAGATGGAGAGATTTTGTTGCACAGCCTTGAGGCTTGGAAAAATACTATTGATATTAATTTGAATTCTGTTTTTCTATGTGGAAGAGAAGAGGCAGGTATAATGCTTGAACAGAACGCTCAAGGCACTATTGTGAATATTGTAACAGCGGTTAGAAATGGAGCGTATGGGCAGTCAGCATATACAGCAGCTAAAGCAGGTGTAACTTCATTAACGAGAACATGGGCACTGGAGTTAGCTAAGTATGGAATACGTTGTGTAGCAATTGCACCAGGAGCTATTGAAGGTGAGGCATTAATAAATGCTTGTAAAAAAGATGAGAGACATAAAATTTATATGGATAAATTGAGAGAACAAATACCATTAGGAAGGTTTGCAAGCGAGTCAGAGGTTGCGGATACTGTATGTTTCGTTGCACAAAATCAGTATATTACAGGTACAGTAATAGAATTAGATGGGGGAGGACTTCCACCTAAGGTTTTTTTGAAATAACTATATAAAATAAATATCAATTATATCATGGGAGGAGAATATGGTAGCTATTTGCCATATTAAAGATCAATGGAATTTAAAAATATTAAATTAGATATAAATGAAAATAAGTATGCATTAGTAACTATTTGTAGGGAGAATGTTTGTAATGCGTTAGATGAATATACTGTAAGTGAAATTAATAATGCTTTAGATATTATTAGTGAGGATAATACTCTAAGAGCAGTAGTTTTGACTGGAAAAGGCTATAAATATTTCTCAGCAGGTGCAGACCTAAAGAAACTAAAGAAAAAAACTTCCTTGCAAATTCTTGAATCTGGCTTACAAAGCTTATGTTCAAGAATTGAAAGGTTTAAACTTCCAGTAATTGCAGCCGTAAATGGTTATGCTTTAGGAGGAGGTATGGAGGTTGTTTTATCCTGTGATTTCAGAGTATCAAGTGAAAATGCTGTATTTGGATTGCCAGAAGTAAATTTAGGAGTAATTCCATCTGCAGGAGGAACGCAAAGACTTAGTTATCTTATAGGTACAGCACGTGCAAAGCAGGTAATTTTATTGGGCGATAGAATACATGCAGAAGAGGCAAAAGCTTTGGGGATTGTTTATGAAATAGCAGAAAAAGAAGAGTTATTATTGGCCGCTGAAAAAATAGTAAACAAGCTAATAAGTAAATCACCGATGGCTGTATATTTAGCAAAGTCATCTATAAATATTGCGTCTAGTGCAGGAAACGAATTTGGAATGAAATATGAAAAAATGTGCCAAGCGGTATTAGCTAATCATCCGGATAGAGAGGAAGGAATACGAGCATTTTATGAAAAACGACCTCCTGAATACAAGGTATTTAAATAATATTATATTTTGTTCTGAGAAAGTTAGCTATTAAATACCACAATATATATTATTGTGGCGGAATAAATGGGGTGAATAATCATGAAAGTGAAATTTGTGATAAAAAAAGAAAGATGTAAAGGTTGCAACATTTGTATATCATTTTGCCCAAAAAAAGTTTTAGCTTTAGATGATTTAGAAAAAGTAAAAGTTGTTAACGAAGAAGCATGTATAAATTGTGGCCAATGCGAATTAAGATGTCCTGATTATGCAATTTATGTGGAAAAGAGGCTAGAAGTATGAGAAGTGCTAGATTGATGCAAGGGAATGAAGCGTGTGCAGAAGGTGCATTGGCTGCGGGAATAAACTTTTTTGGTGGATATCCTATTACACCATCTACAGAAATTGCAGAAATCATGGCTGAGAGACTTCCTAGCGTAGGTGGTACTTTTATACAAATGGAAGATGAGATTGCTGGTATAGGAGTAGTGCTTGGTGCAGCTTTGGCTGGTAAAAAAGGACTCACTGCTAGTGCAGGCCCTGGAATTTCGTTAAAGCAAGAATTAATTGGATATGCTTGTGCATCTGAGATACCAATTGTAATTGCAGATGTTCAACGTATGGGACCATCTACAGGACAACCAACATCACCATCACAAGGGGATGTAATGCAAGCACGTTGGGGAACTCATGGTGATCATCCTATGATTGCATTGTCACCATGGACAGTAATAGAGACTTTTAATGTAACTGTACTTGCCGTAAATTATGCTCAAAGGTTTCGTACTCCAGTTATTATTTTACTTGATGAAGTTGTTGGTCATATGAGAGAAAAGGTTATTTTGCCAGAAGCTAAAGATATAGAAATATATCCACATTGTGTACCTATGTGTCCAAAAGGCAAGGATTATAAGCCATATAATACTATGGAAGATTGTGTTCCTAATATAGCTGATGTTGGAATGGGATACAAAATTCATGTTACTGGTCTTATTCATAATGAAGAAGGTTTTCCAGATAGTAGTGAACAAATGACTAAGTATACCATTGAACGTTTACATAAAAAAATAAGCAGAGTACAAGATGAGATTACTCATTATGACGAATTTTATATGGAAGATGCAGAATATGCAGTAGTAGCATATGGGGGAACAGCTAGAACAGCATATGAAGCAGTTAAAATTGCACGTGAAAAAGGAATTAAAGTTGGCATGATTAGATTAATGACAATTTGGCCATTTGCTAGTAAGGTTATAAAAAGGTTGGCACATAAAGTAGAAAAAATACTTGTTCCAGAAATGAATTATGGTCAACTGGTTTTAGAAGTAGAACGTGTTGCAGGTGGTGCTGCTCAAGTTATTTCTTTACCTAAATATAATACTAAAATATTCACCCCACAAGAAATACTCTTGGCCATTCAGAAATTAAGAACAGGGGTGGTAAAATGATACATCATGAGAGAAATTACGAAAAGTATTTGCTTATGAATAGACTGCCACATATGTGGTGTTCAGGTTGTGGAAACGGTATTATAATGAAAGCTATTGCTAAGGCTATTGAACTATATAATATTGATGAGGATAATGTAGTCATTGTATCTGGAATTGGCTGCTCATCTAGGGCATATTCTTATATGAATCTTGATTCAATACATACAGTTCATGGAAGGGCAATACCATTTGCTACAGGTATTAAATTAGCTAATCCTAAATTAAAAGTTATTGTAATAACAGGGGATGGTGATTGTACCGCAATTGGAGGAAATCATTTTATACATGCAGCAAGAAGAAATATTGATTTAACAGTAGTGCTATTTAATAACAATATTTATGGTATGACAGGAGGACAAGCATCACCACTTACGCCTAAAGGAAAAAAGGCAACAACAACACCTTATGGATCAATTGATAGGTCTTTTGATGTATGTGAACTTGCAAAAGCGGCTGGAGCTACATATATTGCTAGAAGTACAACTTATCATGTACAGCTTTTAGTTGATTTAATTCTTCAAGGCATTTCTAACAATGGATTTTCATTAGTTGAGGTTATTACACAATGTGTTACTAATTATGGTAGAAGGAATGGAATTGGTGATGCATCAAAAATGTTACTGTGGATGAAGGAAAATGCAGTTAACATAAAAGATTATAAAAAAACAATAAACGATGGAGAAAGTGATAAGTTTCCGATTGGTGTTTTACGTAAAATTAGCGAACCGGAATACAGTACAGAGTATAACAAAATTATTAACAGGGTATGGAGGAGAGAAGAGTGAAACAAATACAGTTATGCGGTTCTGGTGGTCAAGGAATAATTACTACTGCAATAATTTTGGGTGAAGCAGCTGTTATGGAAGGTAAAGAAGTGGTTCAATATCAGTCTTATGGAGCAGAAGCACGGGGTGGTAACTGTAAGTCTGAGGTTATAATATCTAAGGTATTTATAAATCATCCTAAAATAATTAAACCAGATATAGTTATTGCTTTAACTCAAAAAGCTGCAGATAAATATTTTTCCGAGCTTAAAGGTCAAGGAATTCTAATTATAGATGAAGATTTAGTATGCAAAGTACCTAAACATCCTAATATAATAAAGGCGCCATTAACGCGATTGGCTATAGACAAGTTTGGCAAAAGCTTATACACAAATATTATTATGTTGGGATTATTAGTAAGGGTTACAAAAATTGTATCATTTGAAACCATTAAAAAAGCTGTTGCAATGAAGGTACCCAAGTCAACAATAGAAAAGAATTTAAAAGCTTTAGAAATTGGGTATAATTATAATATAGATATAAACGAGAAAACAGTTAATTATAAAGAGGTTCAAACAGTAGGGTAATTAAATAAATAGTTATAAGTAAGAGCAATATTAATATCAGAGATTAGTATAAATAATATCTTGTAATATAATATTATATAAGTTATAATGTATTAGTATAAAATAACAATAGTGTGGAATGGGAAAAGTACTTTTTGGAAGGTTTTTAGAGAGCAAAGTATTGGTGGAAGCTTTGCAACCGGAATTTAAGGAAAATCACCCAGGAGCTGGAGACTGAAATTATAGTAGGTTTTTTCGTAATTCTGCGTTAAAGAATAGGGCATTAAATAGTGCTTGAAAACTAGACCATAGGTGGTATATAAGCGAATGTAACTTCGTCCTATTTGAGGGCGGGGTTTTTTATTATATGTACATAAAAAATAAATATAGGGAGTCTATCCCAATAACTAGCGCTTTGGAAAGGAGTTTCATATGTATAAGAAAGTTGATTCTAGCAAATCGTTTGTTGACATTGAAAGAGATGTACTGAATTTATGGAATGAGAAAGAGATAGTAAAAAAGAGTTTTGATTCAAATCAGGATGGTGAATATTTTACCTTTTATGATGGACCTCCAACTGCAAATGGAAGACCACATGTAGGGCATATTCTTACAAGAGTAATGAAGGATTTAATTCCAAGATATAAAGTAATGAAAGGCTGCAAGGTTTTAAGAAAAGCTGGATGGGATACTCACGGACTTCCTGTAGAGCTTGAAATAGAAAAAAAGCTTGGAATTTCAGGAAAACCTCAAATAGAGGAATATGGAATTGAAAAGTTTGTTAAAGAGTGTAAGGATAGTGTTTTTTCATATGTTAACCTATGGAAGGATATGTCTGAAAAGCTAGGCTACTGGGTTGATATGGAAAATCCTTATGTAACTTATCACAATGACTATATTGAATCAGTATGGTGGGCATTAAAACAAATGTGGGATAAAGATCTTTTGTATAAAGGTCATAAAATAGTACCATATTGTCCTAGATGTGGAACTGCTCTTTCTTCACACGAAGTTGCTCAAGGATATAAAGATGTAAAAGAAGCAACAGCTTTTGTTAAATTCAAGATTAAGGGTGAAGAAAATAAATATATATTAGCATGGACAACTACACCATGGACACTTCCAAGTAACGTAGCTCTTGCTATAAATAAGTCTTATGATTATGTAGAAGTTATAAATAACGGAGACCATTTAATACTTGCAAAAGCATTATTAAGTGTACTTGAAGGAGAATATGAAGTTGTTTCTGAATTCAAAGGTGAAAAACTTTTAGGAGTTGAATACGAGCAATTATTTAAATTTGAAACTCCAGAAAAAAAGGCATTTTATGTTGTACACGGAGATTTCGTAACTTTATCAGATGGTACAGGAATAGTTCATATAGCACCTGCTTATGGTGAAGACGATAATATGCTAGGCAAAAAATACGATTTGCCACTTATTAACCTAGTTAATGGTGAAGGTAAATTTGTAGATTCAGTAGAACCATGGAAGGGATTGTTTGTAAAGAAAGCAGATCCTAAAATATTAGAATACATGAAGGAAAACGAAACTTTATATAAATCAGAAAAGTTTACTCACTCATATCCTCACTGCTGGAGATGTGACACACCACTTTTATACTATCCAAGAGATAGCTGGTTTGTAAAAATGACCTCATTAAGAGATAAACTTGTTGAAAACAACAATAAGATTAATTGGTATCCTGATAACATAAGAACAGGAAGGTTTGGTAAGTTCGTTGAAAATGTTATAGATTGGGGTATTAGTAGAGATAGATACTGGGGTACACCTCTTCCAATATGGCAATGTGAATGTGGTCATAGAGAGTGTATTGGAAGTATAGAAGAGCTTAAGGAGAAAGGAATTAATGTTCCAGATAATATAGAGCTTCATAAGCCTTATATAGATGAAGTGAAACTTACTTGTCCTCATTGTGGAAAGCCTATGGAAAGAACAGAAGAGGTTATAGATTGCTGGTTTGATTCAGGTTCAATGCCTTTTGCACAACTTCATTATCCTTTTGAAAATAAAGAAGTGTTTGAGAAAACTTTCCCAGCACAATTTATATCAGAAGCAGTAGACCAAACAAGAGGATGGTTCTATACATTACTTGCAATTTCTACATCAATATTTGATAAGAGTTCTTTTGAGAATTGTATAGTATTAGGTCACGTACTTGATAAACATGGTCTTAAAATGTCAAAGCATAAAGGAAATGTTGTAGATCCATTTGATGTTTTAGATAATCAAGGAGCAGATGCTTGTAGATGGCACTTCTATACAGCAAGTGCACCATGGCTTCCAACTAGATTTTCTCAGGAAGATGTAGCAGAAACACAAAGAAAGTTCCTAAGTACTTTGTGGAATGTATATTCCTTCTATGTACTATATGCTGAAATAGATAAATTCAATCCAAACGATTATAAGAATTTTGTTTCTGAAAATGTTATGGATAAGTGGATTATATCTAGATTAAATACGCTTATAAAGGATGTAGAGAATTCCCTTGATTCTTATGGAATAACAGGGGCAGCACTTGAAATACAAGATTTTGTAGATGATCTTTCAAATTGGTATGTAAGAAGAAATAGATCAAGATATTGGTCTCAAAACCTTACAGATGATAAGATAGGAGCATATGTTACGCTTTACAAAGTTCTTGTTACTTTATCTAAGGTTGCAGCACCATTTATACCATTTATGACAGAGGAAATATATCAAAGTTTAGTTACAAGTATAAATGAAAATGCGGAGGAAAGCGTACATCTTTGTAAATGGCCTGAATATGATGAAAGCGTTATAGATAGCTCACTTGAAGCAGAAATGAAACTTGCTATATCAATAGTTAAGCTTGGAAGAAGTGCTAGAAATGGAGCTAACATTAAGAACAGACAGCCACTTTATGAAATGCGTGTAAGTACAAAAGCTCTTCCAAATTATTATGGAGATATAATAAAAGATGAGCTTAATGTTAAGAAGGTTGAGTTTGGAGCAGATCTTTCAAAATATGTTAACTTTGAAATAAAACCTAACTTACCTGTACTTGGAAAATCTTATGGAAAGCTTATTCCTAAGATAAGAAAAGAAATTTCTTCAATGGATCAAATGGAGCTTGCTAAGAGAGTAAGAAGTGGAGAAGCTGTTAAAGTAGATGTGGATGGTACTGAGATAGAATTAAATAGCACAAACTTACTTGTTACAATGCAGGGACTTGAAGGCTTTGCGTTTGCAGGTGTTGGAGAAATAGGAATAGTTCTTGAAACAACAATAACAGAAGAACTAAGAGAAGAAGGATACTTAAGAGAAATATTAAGTAAGATTCAAAACATAAGAAAAGAAAGTGGTTTTGAAGTAGCAGATAAGATAGAAATCTACGTATCAAATAACGAAAAACTTGAAGCTGTAGTTAAAAAATTCGAAGATACTATTAAAAAAGAAACCTTAGCAACCGATATAGTATATAGTGAGAATGAAAAAGCTACTGTTTATAACATAAATGGTGAAGAACTTAAGATATATTTATTAAGAAAGTAATATAATATATTTAGTAATAAGGGTGATAAGTGATATTGAACATAAAAAAATAAGTTCAGACACTTATCACTTATTATTCTAATGATATTAATTGAAAATCTAAGGATATGTTATATAACAATAGAAATTTGCGTTTTACAAGGAAATATGGTATAAAAAGATTATAACTATTAGTGCAGGTAAAATATAATAATAATAGATTAAATATAGAATTATAGGAGTGATTTTTTATGGCTGCCTCTATTAAAGATGTCGCTAGAGAAGCGAGAGTATCTATTGCAACGGTTTCTAGAGTTTTGAATAATGTAGACGTTGTAAATGAAGAAACCAAGAAAAAGGTAATGGAAGCAATTAAAAAGTTAGATTATAGACCTAATATTGTGGCAAGAAGTCTTAAAACTCAAAGAACAAGGACTATTGGAATCGTTATACCGGATATATCAAGTCAATTTTATCCTGAGATAGTAAGAGGAGCGGAAGACGTAGCTAACATATATAATTATAATGTAATTTTGTGTAATACGGATTTGGACATTTCAAAAGAAAAAGATTACATTAGAGTACTTAAGGAGAAAATGGTGGATGGAGTTATTTATATGAGTAATTCTTTAGCACCTGAAATACTTCAACTTTTAAGGGATCTTAAAATTCCTACTGTACTTGTTGAAACAAGAGAAGGGGAAAGTGAAGATGCTTTTCCAAGTGTAACAATTGATAATAAAAAAGCTGCATATGACGCTGTAAATTACTTGATAAAAAAAGGTAATAAGAAAATTGCTTATGTAGGTGTAAATCCTAAAATGAAGAATAATGCTAGTGCTAGAAGATACGAAGGATATGAGAAGGCGCTTGTAGACAATAATATTGAAATTAATGAAGATTTGATTCAATTTGGAGGTTTAAAGGCTGTAGATGGATCAGATGGAATTAATGTTATAATCAAAAAAGAAAAGATAGATGCCGTTTTCTGTGCATGTGATGAAGTAGCAATGGGTGTTATAAATGCACTTAGAGAGAATGGAATAGCTGTTCCAACAGAGGTAGATGTTATGGGATTTGATAACATTTATACATCATCTATTTTTTATCCAAAGCTTACAACAGTAGAACAACCTACTTATGATATGGGTTCTGTTGGAATGAGAATGCTTATAAAAATAATAAATAAAGCAGAACCAGAATGTCTTCATTATTTACTCGATTACAGTATAATAGAGAGAGATTCATGTAAATAAAATAGTTTTATGGTGACTCCCCACACAAAGGATAATAGTGTGGGGAGTTTTTTACTCCCCGGTTAAAATAAATTTGAATAATTGTAAATATATGGTATAATGTTATAAGAGATGGAAAAATTAACCATATAAAGGATTTGAGGTTAAATAATTAACTTAGCGTAATATCTTGAACATTGTCATTTTACAATAGAGTTAAGTTTACCTTGGTTTCCAATATTATTTAAGAATAAAACTTTATTAATATGGGGGAGTTTGGATGGATACTAAAATCAAAGTAAAGGAATTATTTTCTTACTTATTGAGTATAAAAAATATGAATGAAGACGTAATAAGGGATGTTGGGAAGTATGATAAATTATATTGGAAAAATCAGCTTAAAAATAATAAAAATATAGTTGTCAATCTGGATAATTCTCAAGAAATATGGTTGGAGGTTAAAAAGGATAACAAAGAATTATATGATTCCTTTTTTCAACTTTATTTGAGGATACAAAAAAACAATGAAAATATTGAGATTGTATGCGGTAATTATATGCTTTCATGGAACGGAGATAATAAAAAGATATTTCACCCTATATTTACAACAAAGATGGAATTGAGCTTTGATGCGGAAGCTGGTAGATTTTTATTAAAACCTTATGACAATAAAACAAGTCTTGAATTGGATATGTTTTCGGGAATGACAATTCCTAATATGGATGAAATAATTAAAGTTAAGGAAGAATTCGAAAAAAGCTGTCTAGATGTACGCGAAATGAAAAATGTTAGGGATATCTTATATAAAATAGCACATTATTTGAGTGCTGAAATAAATCCTAAAGGTGAAATACAGAAAAATGTAACTTCAATTAGCAGTATAAAAGCTTCTAAATATCCTGTGTTTTATAATGAAGCTGTTGTTGTTGTAAGAAAAACTGATAATAGGCTTTGGAATAAGGAATTATGTAATATTATAGATAGCATAGATGAGAATTATCCAATTCCAGCCCCAATAAAAGCTCTTGTTGAAACTAGAAAAATAGAAGAGGATAGCGAGGAAGCACAAAACTGGCAGAAAATAAATGATAATTTGCTATTTCCACTTCATTACAACGAAGAACAGAAGGAAATTGTAAAGAAGCTTTCGGACAATTTTGGCGTTGTTGTTCAAGGACCTCCTGGCACTGGTAAAAGTCATACTATAGTAAATCTTGTTTGTCATCTTTTGGCTAACGGAAAGAGAGTTTTAGTAACAAGTCAAACAGGAAGAGCATTAAGAGTGCTTTCAGATAAGATACCTGAAGAAATCAAGCCTCTATGTATTAGTCTTTTAGGTGATGATACTAAAGCGCTAAAGGACCTTGATGATTCTGTAAGAAAAATAACAGAAAACTTATCCTTAAATCCCAATGACATAAGCAAGGAAATAAAGCCTTTAGAGAATGAACTCATGTTTTGTAGAAAGTATCAAGAGAAAACTTATAATAAAATAAAAGAACTAGAATGTATAGAAAATAAAAAACTCAGCATAGGGGGAAAGGCAATGACCCTTATGGAAATAGCAAAATGGGTAAATAAAAATGAAAAAGAATTGAATTGGATAGAAGATGAAATTCCGATAGATTTACAGTGCCCATTTACTAATCAACAGTTTGGACATTTTATATACCTATTAAATAGTATGAATATCGAAGATTTAAAGAAAGTTACTTTATCACTAAAGATTCTGGATGAAATCCCGGATTATGAAAAAATAATAACAAATTTCCAGAATTACACGGTTAAAGATCATAGTAAAGATAAAAGTAATTTAAAAGGATGGGTCATAAATTATAAGGCTGAGGTCAATATAGATCATGATAAGCTTATACAGTTAATTGATAAGGCTGAAAATAAAATGGAGGAAATAGAAAAGGGTTGGCTTAAGAATGTAATGATATGTTACTATTTTAGTGATGTAGAAAGACCAGAAATAAAAAATCTGTTTGTTAGAAGCAGTGAATATATACGTCGTCTTTCAGATATACAAACCATAATTGTGTCACATAAAATAACGATGCCAGAAAAAATGGATATAGATAAATTGGCGAAGGATTTTAAGAGCATATATGTACAAGCTAAAAATAAAGGCAAAATAAATAAGCTATTCAAATTTAGACATAGGAATTTAAATTACATTTTTAATGAGTGTGCAGTGGATGGGGAGAATCTTCAGTTTGGCGATAAAATAGAGATATTAAAGTTATTTCTAGAAAAAATAGATATTCAAAATAAATTAATGGAGCTTTGGAATAAAAATGTTAAAAAGTTTAAAGGTGAGGAGATAAAAAAATTTGATGCAGCTACTTTTATAAGACTTGAGAGTCAGATAAAGGACATTGGTGATATAGTTAATTGGAATGCTAATTACAAAAATAAAATATTGCTTAATATGGAAAATATAACCTTCCTAAATAAGATGGATTGGCATAAAAAAGAAACCTACACAAAAATAAAAAAAGGCATTATTAGTATTAAAAATATTTCTGAATATGAAAAGGCGAAAACATTTTTAAATGGGTTAGTTAAACTGTCAAGAAATAATTATGGAATGGAATGCATGGCAGAAGCTATTGAGAGCAGGGATATAAAAAAGATAAAAAAAGCCTATTCAGAAATACAAAGACTTAAGAGTATGGTAGGAACAGTGAAAGAAATAAATTCACTTAAAAATGGAATAGAGAAAATAGCACCTATATTTGTAAGCAAGCTTTTGAATTCAGAAAAAAGAAGCAAATATAAGAATTTAAATGCTGCTTGGAGATGGAAGCAGATGAATGATATATTAGAAAAATCACATAAGCTGAAAACAGAAAATCTTGAAGAAATAATTGAAAATGAGAAGATTAAGGAGAGAGTTCTTATAAGGAGAATCGTATCTAAGAAAGCTTGGCTCAATGAAATTAAAAGTACAACTGATCTTCAAAAAAGAAGCCTGTATGCATGGCTTCAAGCTGTAAAAAGAATAGGGAGAGGGACTGGGAAGTTTGTGTTAAAGTATAGAAAAATGGCTCAAATGGAGATGGAAAAGTGTAAGGATTGTATTCCCGTGTGGATAATGCCTTTAAATAAGGTTATAGAGAACATTGGGCTCAATTCTAATTTATTTGATGTGGTAATATTTGATGAGAGCAATCAAAGTGATATATTTGGTATAAGTGCTCTTTTTAGAGGTAAAAGAGCCGTTATAGTAGGTGATGATAAGCAAATAAGTCCTCAAGCAGTTGGAATTGAAGAGGAAAGTGTTGATGAATTAATAAAAAGGCATTTAAAGGGTATACCGCACTCTCAATGGTTTGATCTACAAACAAGTCTCTACAATACTGCACTTAGAGTATTTCCTGATAGGCTTCTCTTAAGAGAACACTTTAGATGTGTACCTGAAATAATAGGATTTAGTAATAATGTAAGTTATTCTAATGAAATAATACCACTTAGGTATCCCAAGGCAAATGAAGCTTTTAGTGACCCGGTAAAGGTAGTAAGGGTTAAAGATGGACTTAAAGATAATATGAGACAAACTAATGAAAATGAAGCTAAAGCAATAGTTTCATCTATAATAGCATGCTGTTCAAGTTCTAAATACGATAATATGAATATGGGAGTTATATCTCTACTTGGAGAACAACAAGCTGAATTAATTGAAAGTATGCTTAGACGTAGATTAGGTGAAAAGGAAATGCTTAAAAGAAAAATACTTTGTGGAGATGCTTTTTCATTTCAGGGGGATGAAAGAGATATAATGTTTTTATCTTTAGTTGTTTCAAACGGCAGTAAAATTTCAGCATTAACTCGTGAGGCTGATTTAAGAAGGTTTAATGTTGCGGCAAGTAGGGCGAGAAATCAAATGTGGGTATTTTCATCAGTAGATGAGGACAAGCTAAGTGACAATTGTGTTAGAACAAAATTTTTAAGATATTGTCTGGATCCTTCATTGAATAAAAATAAAATTGATAAGGATAAAATGGTACTTGCAGATGATTTTGAAAAGGATGTTTTCAATAACATAAAAGAAAGAGGTTATAATGTAAAACCTTTTGAAGATCTTAGAAAATATAAAGTGGATTTTATAATAGAGGATGCATCAAATAGGATTGCTATTGCATGTGATAGTGGAAATCATAATGATTTAGAAAATTGGGAAAGACAGAGAGAGAGACAGATGGCACTTGAAAGGGTAGGTTGGAAATTCTATAGATTAAAAGGAAGTGAATTTTATAGGAATCCCAAGCTTACTATGGATGCCCTTTGTGGTAAGCTTGAAAACATGGGTATAAAAAGCATAATCACTTAAACTAAGCTGGCTAAAAGAAGATTTTATTTTTCCAAGATTTCTTTTAGCCAGCTTATATTTTATATATTTACAATTAAGTTTAACATATTGTAAAGGTTAGGAAATAACTCTTGTGTTATATATCAGGCTATTATAGAATTATGAGTATGAAGCAAATTTTAAGCGCGGGAGATAAAAGATGAAATATAAATTGATATGTATAGATATGGATGGAACTTTATTAAACAGTAAAAGACGCATAAGTTATGAAACTAAAGAAGCTATAAGGGAGGCACATTTAAAGGGAATAGATATAGTTATCACAACTGGCAGAATATATTCTAATGCAGCTTTTTATTCTGAGCTTATAGGGGTAAAATCACCAGTCATTGCTTCTAATGGTGCAATTATAAGAGGAAAAAATGATAAAATCATATATGAAAAAGCTATTAGTGTGGATATTCTTTTGAGGATTACAGAAATATGTAATAAATTGCAAGGGAGATTGGCATTTCATACTAAAGATAGTGCTATTTGCGGAAGTAAAATTGCTTACCTTGTGATGTGTTTTGTTTTCTTTAAATCTGTAATGAAAGGTGATTCTAAGATAAAGTATATAAATAATTATAATAGGTATTTAGAATCATTTGGAAAAGATGATAAAATTATAAAGTGTGAGATAGTGGACATAAGTGCAAACAAAATAGCAGTGCTTAAAGAAGAATTAAAAAAGATAGATGATATAGAGCTTGTGTGCTCATCAAGGTATAATATTGAAATTACAGCAAAGAGTGCATCTAAGGGGAATGCAATTAAGATTTTATCACAGCAGTATGGTGTTAAGAGAGAAGAAATAATAGCAATAGGTGATAGTGAAAATGATTTATCTATGATAGAATATGGGGGAGTTGGAGTGGCAATGGGGAATGGAGTGGAAAAAGTAAAAAAAATAGCAGATTACATAACTGATACTAATGATAATGATGGAGTAGCAAAAGTTATAAGAAAATTTGCAATAAATGAAGAATAAGTGTCAAAAATTTTTATTACATTGCTTTTTAAGGGATGATTTTTGTTTCAAATAATATACATGTATGATATAATTATGAAGATATAAAAATAATGAAGGGAAACTTAGTATGAATAAAAATGAAGAATTTTTACATAGAATAGAGAATTTTAAAGGAGAGCAGGTAAAATTAAAGCAAAATTATAATATGATGAGTTTGCTTAGACTTTTAGTATTTGTTGTAGCACTTTCGTTTACGTATTTTTTAGTAAAGAATCCATCAGTATTTATATTAATAGGAACAATTTTATCATATGCTTTATTTGTATATATATTAAAAATACATGAAAAAATAGCAGATAGACTTGCAGTTGCTGACAATTTAGTAAACGTTAATGAAAAATATTTAAAAAGGATAGATGGTACGTGGACTTCATTTGAGGATATAGGAGAAGAATTTCAAGATGAGGAGTATCCATATCTTGGTGACTTAGATATATTTGGTAAAAAGTCTTTGTTCCAACTAATTAATACAGCAGTAACCTTTTTAGGAAGAAAAAGTTTGGCAGAAGCATTAAAAAGTCCAAATAAGGACATTGAAATAATAAAAAAGCGACAAAAGGCTGTAGAAGAACTTAAAGGGAAAGTTGATTTTTGTCAAAGGATAGAAGCTCAAGGAGTGTCAAATGAATTAGGTGAAAATCCTGAAGAGTTATTTGATGATCTTGAAAATACACATCATCTATTTGGAAGTTTTATTATTGAGGCATTTATAAGAGTTCTTCCGGTTATATCAATAGTTATGACAATTATAATAATATACATGAAGCTTAGAGCTTATTATTGGGTTATAGGTGCGCTATTTGTGCTTCATATGCTTATAAATGTTTTGGGGTATTTAAAAGTAGCTCCTGTGTTAAAAACAATATATAAAATAAGAAAAGATTTAAAAGCTTATTTTAGAATACTTGATATTGTTGAAAATGAAGAATTTAAAAGTGATTATCTTAAAGAATTAAAATCAGCTCTGTATTTTGAAAATAAACCAGCATATAAAATATTTAAAAGTTTAATTAGTATAACTGAAAAGTTAGAATTAAAAAGTAATATTTTTGGATATGTTATTTTTGGAATTATAATGCTTTGGGATTATCAGTGTGTATTTGAGTTTGAAAGATGGAAGGATAGATACGGCAGTGCAGTTTCAAAATGGGTTCATGTTATAGGTGAATTTGAGAGTGTTTCAAGTCTTTCTGTTATTTTTAAATTGAATGAGCATATGGTTTTTCCAGCTATTGCTGAAAAGGGACTTACGTTTTCAGGACAGCAGGTTGGACATCCTCTTATAAGCGAAGATAAGAGAGTAAATAATGATGTTGATATGGATAATAAAATATTTGTAATAACAGGGGCCAATATGGCAGGTAAAACAACCTTCTTAAGAACAGTTGGAATAAATTTGGTTTTAGCTTATGCAGGCGCGCCAGTTTGTGCTTCTAATTTAAAGTGTTCAATTGTTGATATATACACATCTATGAGAATAACAGATGACCTTAATAATGGTATGTCAACATTTTATGTTGAACTTATGAGAATAAAGAAAATGATAGAAAATGTTAATAAAAAAACACCTATGATATTTCTTATTGATGAAATATTCCATGGAACCAATTCTAATGATAGAATAGCAGGTGCTAAAAAGGTGTTAAAGATATTAAATGAAGATTGGATTTTTGGTTTAATATCTACTCATGATTTTGAACTATGTGAATTAGAGTCAGATGAAAAGAGAAGAATAAAAAATTATCATTTTTCGGAAACTTATTTGGAAGATAAAATACTATTTGATTACAAGCTTAAAACTGGACCATCAGATACTACAAATGCTAAGTATTTGATGAAAATGATAGGAATAAATGTAGATTAGTATTAGAATATAAAAAAGCGTGAGATTAATTAAGAAAGATTAATCTCACGCTTTTTTGACGTGATTTCTTAGAATTGATTGTAAAAAACTTTGTTAATTAAGAATGTGAACGGTTACACTTCTTCTTCCCCAGTTCAGCGCATCTTGATTACTTGAAAAGAATAAGTCGATTCTGTTTCCTATAATGTCTCCACCAGTATCATCTGCAACGGCGTATCCATAGCCATCTACGTAAAGTCGAGAGCCTGGTCTAATAACTGTAGGATCTACCGCGACGGTACTGTATCCACCAGGATTTCTAACAGTATGTGTTCCAGATGCTGTAAAACCATCATCAGAGTAGCCTGTAGCAACTAAGGTTATTACAGATCCACTTACAGCAGGTGGTTGACTCGGACTTGAAAGAAGCTGAGTATTACTTTTGTTAGTATTAGGAGTAACAGGAGAAGCTTTTGCTTTTGCTGCGGCAGCTGCGGCAGCCGCTGCTGCTTCTCTTTGTCGCTCTTCTTCCGCTGCTTTTTCAGCTAGCAGAGTTTGTTCCTTCTGAGTAGTTTTAGCAAGTAAGTCTTTTTGTTGTCCAACGTTTTGATTTAAGCTTAAAAGTAAATCTTCATTACTTTTCTTTAAAGATAAAAGTTTTTGATTTTCATCATTTAACGATTGACTTTCTTTGCTTATAACGTCTTTTTGACTTTTTACATTGCTAATAACATTTTTATCGAATTCAATTACTTTCGCGATTGCATTAGCCTTTGATGCAAAATCATTAAAGCTTTTTGAAGAGAAAAGTATGTTTACATAGGAATCTGTTCCATTCATGTACATTGCTCTTACTCTTTGATTAAGTAAATTTTGCTGTGAAGTTAATGCGTTTTTGGTATCATTCAATTTTTTTTGGTTAGATTGCATTTCATCATATATTTTGTTCATATCTTTCTTGTTATTATCAATCTTTTTTAATACATCTTCAACCTTACCATTTAAATCTTGAATTTTGTTTTGTATGTTCTTTTTGTCTGCCTGCGTTTGCTTAAGCGCATCGTCGTTATTAGATGGTTGTGCAGCTAGTACATTACCCATGTTACCATTGAAAGTAATGATTATAGCCAGCATTGTAATAACAGATAAAAAAACTCTCTTATTCAATTGCTTTCCCCCTCAGTGTAAATATAACTTTCTTTATGATAACACAATAATCAATTTATGTAAAATTTCAATTGGAATTTTGGAAGTTCGCATTGAAATATAATCAAAAAAACTGTTATATAATACAATTAAATGATAAAATATATAAGGGACTTAAAAGAAGTATCTTATGATGTACTAAATAAAGTAAGGAGTATTTGCTTTAGATAAAGGTATATAATTGCATTCTTTGTGGGAATATGAATTTAAAAAGTTAAGCTTAAGATGATAATATTTAAGGAGTGGTAATAATGTGTGTGAGTTTAGAAAATGAAAATTTGAAAGTTTCAATATCAGAAGATGGGGCAGAACTTACTAGCGTAAAAGGAAAAAAAACTGACAATGAATATATCTGGACTGCTGATTCAAAATATTGGGGCAGACATGCACCTATTTTATTTCCTATAGTAGGAAGAGTGAAAGAAGATAAATACAGAATAGATGATAAAATATATAAACTCCCTCAACATGGATTTGCTAGAGATATGAAATTTGAATTAGAAAGTAAAACTGAAGATACAGCAGTTTTTAAACTTGGATGGAATGAAGAAACTTTAGAAAAGTATCCGTATAAATTTGAGTTAAGGGTCATATACTGTCTTAAAGAGAGTAAAATTGATGTTACCTACAATGTAAAGAATGTAGATGAAGATAAAATATATTTTTCTATAGGAGCTCATCCTGCCTTTAATTGTCCTGTTATTGGAAAACAAGCAGAAGAAGATGAATTACAATTTGAAGATTATTATATTGAATTCGAAAATAGAGAAACAACAGGGGTAAGCAAATTAAATTCAAATAGTCTACTATCTAGAAACAGATCTCCTTTTTTATATGCATCTAACATATTGAGTTTGGGTGAACATATATTTAAGCAAGGTGCATTAATATTAAAGGATTTAGATTCTACAAGTATATCCTTAAGGAATGATAAAAATACCACTACAGTAACAGTATCTTTTGAAGGCTTCCCTTATGTTGGATTATGGTCTAAACCTGAGGGTGCACCATTTGTCTGTATAGAGCCATGGTTTGGTCATGCTGATTACGAAGATTTTAATGGAGATTTTAGAGAAAAAGAAGATGGACTTATGTTAGAGGCAGAAAAAGAATTTCAATGCACATATTCTATAGATATTGAAGAATAGAAAACAATTCTACGATTTACTACTTTAACTCACTAAAGTTTTGTGCTATAGTATACATATAAGAAGACAAGTTAATATATACTTGGGTTCTAGGGTAAACTTTATATTTTAGTGTTTTGAGGTGAAAAGTATGAGTAAATTTTGGAATGAAAGAGTAAAAAAATTAGAACCATATGTTCCAGGTGAACAACCTAAAGATCAAAAATACATAAAATTAAATACAAACGAAAATCCATACCCTCCATCACCAAAGGTTATTGAAGCTATAAAAGATGCGGCGAACTTTAAACTTAAACTTTATCCTGACCCTAATTGTGATTCTTTAAAAAGGGTTGTTGCAGATTACTATAACATATCAGAGGACGAGGTTTTTGTAGGAAATGGCTCCGATGAAGTTTTAGCATTTTCCTTTATGACTTTTTTTGATTCTAAAAAAACTGTATTTTTTGCAGATATAACATATAGTTTTTATAAAGTATATACTAATTTACTCGGTTTAAATTGTGAGCTTATTCCTTTAAAGGACGATTTTAGTATAGATGTTGATGGATTTTTAAAAGAAAATGGCGGAATAATTATTCCAAATCCCAATGCGCCTACTGCAAAGTATATTGAACTTAATGATATAAAAAGAATAGTAGAGTATAATTCTAACTCGGTAGTTATTGTTGATGAAGCATATATTGATTTTGGCGGAGAGTCAGCTGTAGGACTTATAAAAGAGTATCCTAATCTTTTAATTGTTCAAACTTTATCAAAATCAAGATCACTTGCAGGACTTAGGGTTGGATTTGCAATGGGAGACTCAAAGTTAATTGAAGGCTTGCTTAGAGTTAAAAATTCTATAAATTCATATACTTTAGATAGAATTGCCCTTGCAGGAGCAGAAGCTGCATTTAAGGACAAGGAATATTTTCAGAAGACAAGGGAAAAAATTATAATTACAAGGGATAGAGTGACTAATAAATTAAGGAAAATTGGATTTAAGGTAATAGAGTCTAAGGCTAATTTTATATTTATAAGTCATCCAAAGGTTTTGGCAGAACATATATTTAAAGAACTAAAGAAAAAAGGAATATTGGTAAGATATTTTAATACCGAAAGAATTAATAATTACTTAAGAGTAAGTATAGGAAATGATGAGGAAATGGACAAGTTTGTAGAAAAAATTAAAGAATGTGTTATAGAATAACATAAAATCTCTCTTTGTTTATCAAAGGGAGATTTTGTGTTTACTAAAGATTATAAAAATTTTATATTAAATTTATATTATGTTAATTTTTCATGGTTATACTATAGACTAACAAATTATAATAATGTGAATACATAAAAAGGTGTATTTTAAGGGGTGTACTTATTGAAGAGGAAAGTGGGAATAATGTACGATAATATCAGTGGAAATACTGGTGATGTGGCCATTGGTATTAGTTTGAGAAAAATAGTGAAAAATTTAAAAGTTGATTATGATGAGGTTTTACTTAATAATGTTGATTTACTTAAATATGATACTGTAATCATAGGAGGAGGTCACTTATTAAGAGAAAATAGTGATTTCTTTTATGATAAATTTAAGCTCAGGGGGGCTAATATATTAAATTCTGTTGGAGTTGTTGGTAATCCTACTGATCTTGAATATTTAGAAGATTATAAATATATATCCTTTAGAAGCGAAGGTGACAGAAAAAAAGCTGGTTATATTAATAAGGATAGCAGGGTAGTTCCATGTACAACAATGCTTTTAGATGATTTAAAAGAATGTCCTATTAATATAAAAGAACGGAGTATAGGAATTCATCTTATTCCAGATGTTTTTTCTAAAGAGGAAGAAGAATTATTTATAAATTGGGCGTCTAGGCTTCCATATAATATATATTTTATTCCAATAACACATTATAATTATGACTATCTTTATATGAGTAAATTGAGTAGCAAAATTAAAAATTCTAGGATTCTTCCAATAATGAAGCCACTTCATATATTTACTATAGTAGGGAAGTTTGATTATTTTATAACATGTTCATTGCATGGAGCTATATTTTCATACACACATAATGTTCCATTTATATTAATGGAGCAGGAAAAATCTAGATTCTTTCTTCAGGATAGAGGGCTTGAGGGGTACTTATTTAGAAATTTAGGTGATATTATAAGTTTATCAGAGCAGGTGATAAACAATCCTTTGGACTATTCAAATATAATTGCTAAGGACAGGAAAATACTTAAGGAACATGTGGAGAGAATAAAAGAAAATGTTCCAAGTGGTAGTACAGCTGTAGCTTCAAAAAAATGTGATGAAAAGTATGAAATGGCGCAATTAAATCTGCAAAATAGCATACTTCAAATTAATATGTACAAGCTATCTAAGGAGTTAGAAATTTATAAGAAGAAAGTAAAAAAAGTGAATTTTAAATTAGAAGAACAAGAGAACAAGCGTATATATTATAGAAAAGAGCTTAATAAAATTTATAAATCACGTGGCTGGAAGGTTTTAAAAAAGTTTTACTTAATAAAAGATTCTCTTACAAAGAAAATTAAAAGGTCAGATACATAATATTCGAGTGTAAGCTAACCAAGATAGTATAAGGCTTAGGTTTTAATTGTAAATATTAAAATCTAAGCCTCATATTATTCATAGAAATATGCAAAACAGTTTGTTAAAATGTTAACGTGTGCAAAAAGGGTTGAAATTTTGAAATTAAGTAATTATAATATAGAGTATCAGATGTAAAAGTTAACATGAATAGAGAAAACGTTTTGGGAAATGAAAAATCAAGAGAAGTTCTATTTGCAATTGTTAACGTGTGCATAAAACAGAGCGAAGCATTTAAAACTTTTATAATAAAACCTTAGGAGGAACCATAATGAATTTAAATAAGGAAACCTTTAAAGACTATAAAAAATACCCCGAGAGAATTATACAATTTGGAGAAGGAAACTTTTTAAGAGCTTTTGTGGACTGGCAAATACAAAAAATGAATGATGAGGCTAATTTTAATTCAGGAGTAGTAGCAATTCAACCTAGAGAAAGCGGAAGAGTACTCCCTAAATTAAAGGCACAAGATGGTCTATTTACTGTATGTCTTCAAGGAATTAAGGATGGAGAAGCTGTTAAGGAGCATTCTGTTATTAACTGTATAAGTAACTGTATAAATCCATATGAAGAGTTTGATAAATATCTTGAAGTAGCAAGAAGTAAGGAATTAAAATTTGTTATATCAAACACAACAGAAGCTGGAATTGCCTTTGATGAAAATGATAAATACAAAAGTGGATGTCAAAAAAGTTATCCAGGAAAACTTACAGCGTTATTGTATGAAAGGTTTAAATTTTTTAAAGGGGAAAAGGGCAGGGGTCTTATAGTTATTCCTTGTGAGTTAATTGAAAAAAATGGTGAGGAGCTTAAAGCTATAATAAAGAAGTATGCAGAGGTGTGGAAGCTTGAAGAAGAGTTTTTAGCTTGGATAGAAACAGAGAATACATTTTGCAATACACTTGTAGATAGAATAGTTCCAGGATATCCTAAGGATAATATTGAAGAAGTTACAAAAGAAATCGGATATGAAGATAAAATGGTAGTAGTAAGTGAACAATATTATTTATGGGTAATTGAAGGACCAAGCTTCCTTAAGGATGAACTTCCAGTTGAAGAAGCTGGACTAAACGTAAAATTGGTTAATGATGTTACGCCATATAGAGAAAGAAAAGTAAGAATATTAAACGGAGCTCATACTGCACTTGTTCCAGTGGCATACCTTTATGGGTTAGATACTGTAAGAGAAGCTGTAGAGCATGAAGTTGTAGGAGAATTTATAAAAGAAGCTATATATGAAGAAATAGTTCCTACTTTAGTAAGTGAAGATATTCCAGAAGAAGAGCTAGTTACATATGCTGATTCAATTATTGAAAGATTTAAAAACCCATTTATACATCATTATTTAATGACTATAGCTTTAAATTCTATGTCAAAGTTTGAAACAAGAGACATGCCTTCTATACTTGATTATTTAAAGATAAATGGAGAACTTCCTCATAGACTAGTATTTTCACTAGCAGCTTTAATATATTTTTATAAGGGCAAGAGAGGCAAGGAAACTATAGAATTATCAGATGATGATCATATTTTAAAGTTTTACAAAACTATCTGGGAAAATTGTGACGGAACAGAGGAAGCTTTAGAAAAGCTAGTTCAAGCAGTTTTAGCTTATAAGGACATATGGAAAATGGATTTAAATAAAGTTGAAGGTTTAAAAATGGCTATTACTAAAAATATAGTAAATATTGAACAGCTAGGAATTAAAAAAGCATTAGAAATTCATTTGAATACTGTAAAGGTTAGATAAAAAGATTAGATTAGAAAATTGAATAAGAATAGAGATAATAAAGGCATTTAATTAATTTTAAATGCTTTTATTTTGTTACATACTTGTATAAAAAGGTACATATGTTTACAATAATAATGATAAAGCAAGTGGTAAAACCAATACACCAACCTATAAGTTTAATGTATCAGGCGAAGATTAATATATAGTCTTCGATAAGATAATTACCTTTAATGTGGATCATTAAATGAAATAATTAAACTTACTTATAGGACAAATATATTTTAAATAAAAAAAGGTTTTGAGGAAGAAGGTTACGTTATTACCTTCTTTTTTCTTTACAATAACATAGAAAAGGATATAAACTAGAACAGAAAAGAGGTGAAAAATTGAAGCAATTAAAGAGAGACGAAATAATAACTTTTTTGATTTTTACTTTTGTAGGAACGTATTTATGTTGGGGAATTTTAGCCTTATCATCTAGAAGTATTTTAAATAAAAGTATTTATTATAATAATAGTCTATATACCTTTTTAAGAATATTAGGAGCGTCTATGCCAAGTATTGTAGGAATAATACTCTCTTATTATTTTAGAGGAAAAGCTGGTATAAATTATTTATTTAAAAGCCTAATGAAGTGGAAATTTAATGTTCTTTTTTATTTAGCCGCAATGTTTTCTGTAAATGCACAAAGTTTTATTATTGGAGTTATTTATAATGTACTAGGTGGAAATACTAAAGTTATAATTAATACCAGTCAGTCTTATTTATTTAAAACTAATAGTATAATTGGTGTGATAGGCTTATTTGTATTAATAGTTTTATTTGGAGGTCCTGTTGAAGAAGAGCTTGGATGGAGAGGTTTTTTACTTCCTAGACTTCAAAGTAAATTTCATCCAATACTTTCAGGAATAATAGTAGGAGTCATATGGACTTTTTGGCATTTGCCTATGTTTTTTATTAAAGGCTCAGGGTATGAAGGCTTTATAAGCTACCTAATAGTAACTATAATTTTGTCCTTAGAAATAACATGGCTTTATAATAAAACAAAAGGAAGTTTACTTATAGCAATTCTACTTCATGGATTTGATGATACCTATGCTGTAATATTTAGATTTTCATTAAATAGGGTAAGTAATGTGGTATGGATAGGTATAATTTTTATTGCTATTATTGTTGTTATAGATATGCTTAGAAAACCTTTAAATAAGGTTGTATTAAAAGATATATAAATGTATAATTAATAAAAATTAACATGTAGAGTTAGAAAGAAAGTGATTTAGTGAGAACGCTTTTAATAATAGTTGGAAATATTATTTTACTATTATTAATATTATTTATATATACTATGCTTTGGTACTATATCGGAGCAAAAGGAAAACGAGTACTTTTTACTAAGCGTAATAGTTCAGGAACAAAATTATACTGGATTATATTTTGGCTTTTAGCATTCTCTTTTATAATAGCTGCTATTTTAAGAAGTACTATAACCATAAATAATATGCTTACAGAAATGTTTACATATATAAGTGCAATTTCTCTAGCTGTATTTTGTTATCTTATAATACTTTTTCCAATAACTGATTTCATAAAATTTATGTTAAATAAACTAGGGTTTAGAGGAAAAGGGAGAGCTTATTTGAGCACTGTTTATGGTAGAGGAATCTCTATTTTTATAGTAGTTTTAGCTATAGTTATATTGGGCTTTTGGCATGCTATTAATCAAACAACAACCAATTATACAGTTAATGTAAATAAAAAGGCAGGTAAAATAAAAAAGTTAAATATTGTATTAGTATCAGATGTGCATATGGGTATAATGATTAGAGAACATGGAATTGATAAGCTTGTTACTTCAATAAATAGACTTAATCCAGATATAGTGTTTTTTGCAGGAGATATGGTAGACGAAAGTACAGAAGCTTCTCTTGAAAAATACTATAGCAGTGCTTTTAAAAAAATAAAAACAAAATACGGAGTTTATTCAATAACTGGAAATCATGAATATATGAATAATGCCGAGGTGGCAATTAAATATATGGAAAAAGCAAAGGTTAAGGTACTTAAGGATGAGGCAGTTAAAGTTAATGATAGCTTTTATGTTGTGGGAAGAAATGATGCGGCAGGTGGAAAAGTAAAGCCATTAAAGGAAGTTCTAAAGAATGTAGATAAAAAATTGCCTATTATTGAATTAAACCATAGACCAGTTGCTTTAGAAGAAGCAGAAAAAAACGGAGTGGATTTGCAGCTTTCAGGGCATACTCATCAAGGGCAAGTTTTTCCGTTTAATTTTACTACAGAACTTGTGTTTGAAGATAGCTATGGATATATGAAAAGAAGAAATTTTAATTTGATAGTAACTTCTGGTTATGGCACTTGGGGTCCACCTATAAGAGTAGGTACAAAGGGAGAGATAGTGAAGATAAATCTTGATTTTAGTAAGTAAATAGGAGAAGTGTATATTATGGAGGAGAAAATTTTACTTGTTAAGGATGTGCATAAAGTAATACATGGTAGGGAAATTATAAAGGGTATAACTTTTTCAATAGATGAAGGTGAGGTTTTGGGCTTTTTAGGACCCAATGGCTCAGGGAAATCCACAACCCTTAGAATGATTGTAGGACTTTCTAAACCCACTTCAGGTAAAATTGAAATTTGCGGACACTCAATTACTAATGAATATGTTAAAGCAATGGAAAAAGTAGGGTGTATAATAGAAGGACCAGATTTATACGAGTACATGAGTGGATACGATAATCTTAATATGCTTGCAGACATGGATAAAAATGTAACAAAAGAGGACATTGATTATGCAATTGATTTAGTTAATATGAGAAAAAGTATAAATGATAAGGTTTCAACTTATTCTCTTGGTATGAAGCAAAGAATGGGGCTTGCACAAGCACTTATGAAAAGACCAAAGCTGCTAATTTTAGATGAACCTACTAATGGTCTTGATCCATCAGGCATAAATGACTTAAGAAATTTAATACAAAGGTTATCAAAAGAAGAAAAAATATCGGTACTTATTTCAAGTCATCTTATAGCGGAAATTGAACTCATATGTGATAAGGTATCAATAATAAAAGCTGGGAGAGTTCTTAAAAATGCATCAGTTAAAGAACTTTTAAAAACTAAAGAAGTATTTTGGGAGCTCAGTGATAATGAAAAAGGTAAAAAAATCTTAAAAGAAAACTGGCAAATAAACAGCAAAGTTAACGATAATAAACTTGAGGCATCAGTTGATGAAGAAAGACTTATTACGATAAATGATTCGTTTGTAAATAATGGTCTAAAAATTAAATTTGCTAGTAGTAGACAGAAAAATCTTGAGGATTTATTTTTAAATATTACAGAGGATAGGTAGGGTAGGTGAAAATGTGGTAAAGCTAATTAAAAATGAACTCATAAAGATGTTATTTAAGAAAAAAATAATTTTAATTATGATAATTATATTAATAGAAGCTTGTGCATTTGCTTATGGTCAAAATAATAAGTACCAGAGAACAGTTAGAAGCTATACCAATAGTAACAGCACAAATTATGATTGGAGGCCTTTAATAAGCCAGCAAATTGAGGATTTACAAACTAAGCTGAAGTATAAAAATGTTCAAAAAGCTGATGAAAGATCCATCAATGTTCAAATAGAACAGTACAGATACTACCTTAAAAATAATATGAATCCTATGTCACCTACAGTTGGAAATTTTACTTCTAATTTAATGGAGCAATCTTTTACTTTAATGCTTCCACTGCTTATAATAATTCTTGCGGCGGATATAGTTTCTTCAGAGTTTTCTAATAGAACAATAAAGATGCTTTTAACAAGATCATATCCTAGATGGAAGATATTACTTAGTAAATATATAGCACTTATTATAATGTCTGGGTTTGTTGTATTTTTGATGACTATAATACCTTTAATAGTTTCATTTATTGTATTTAAACGTCCTGGCTTTTATGAACCAGTTATAACTGGATATAAAGTAATAGCTGGTAAGGTTAATGCTTCAAGTGTTGTTGGAATATATGAGGGCGAGTATATTTTGATTATTTCTGCTTTAAGCTTTTTTATATCTATAGTTGTTGCATCAATATCTTTCATGATATCAATTTTTGTAAGAAGTGTCGGAGCAGCTATAGGAATAATGATGGCAGCATTAATAGGAGGAAATATTTTAAGTGTATTTTTAGAAGATATAGAGGCGGCAAAATATTTTTTTGTGGTTAACTTAAATTTACCCCAGTATCTTACTGGAAAAGTGAGAATAGTATCAGGTATGAATTTTGACTTTTCAATGCTAATATTAATAATATGGGCAGTAGTTTCAGTTGTCATAAGCTTTGTTGCATTTAATAGAAAAGACGTACTTGTTTAGAGAGGTGAGAAAATGTTAAAAAAATTAATAATGGGTATAGTTGTTATTGCAGCTAGTGTAGTTTTAGTGATATCAATTTTAGGAATAAGAGAAGCAGTAGGTTTAACATCATCTCCTGTGGACAAGTATATAAGTAAAAGTAGTAAGGAGACTTCTATGATAAAAGGAAATAATAATACTACTAATGCCTATAATATCCTTGTGATGGGAGATTCTTTGGCAAAGGGTACAGGAGATGAGAAAGGTAAAGGCTTTAGCGGATATTTTGCGGATTATTTTAGAAAGAAAAACAATAAAAATGTTAAGATTGATAATATAGCGGTTAATGGAGATGTATCAAATGGTCTTCTTCAGATAGTAAAAAATAAGGATACTGAAAATTTAATTAAGAAAGCAAATATGATTTTTATATCTATTGGAGGAAACGAGGTAAGTAAATTTAAATTTGAAAATACTATTTCAGCCATTGATTTAAAAAATACAGAGGATAAGTATGTAGATAATGTGATGGATATAGTTAAACTTATACGGGATAATAATTCTAAATGCACTGTTGTTTTTATAGGTTTATATAATCCCTTTGGAAATAGTATAGGAACAGATAAAATTGAACTTTTAAATACTTGGAATTATAGAACACAAAATATTATTGCAGATGACTCTAATGCAGTTTTTATACCAACCTATGATCTTTTTAAGTATGATACTGAAAAATACCTTACTATAGATAATTTTCATCCTAACAGTTCTGGCTACAAGGCTATAGCTCAAAGAATTGAGGAAGTTTTAAAAAGTCATAAATAAAAGTAGTGCTGTAGATAATTTTATAAGGATATCTACAGTACTTTTTTATTAATTAAAAGTCAGGTATATGCTGCCGTTATAGGCTTTTTTAGCTGTAACCTCAATATTAATGCCATTTTTATTAACTCCTGTAACATTTAAGGTGGTATCTGCATTTCCGCTTTTATTGAAAATAGTTTTAGATAGAATAATGTTGTTATTTTTCTTTAATTTTAAATTCAAGTTTCCTGTTTTAACCTTTGATGAAATTTTTATACTGCATTTTGAGTTTTTTAGTTTTATGTTTCTAACGTCCTTACCATCTAAATAGGCAAATTTTACATCATAGGTATTGTCACTGGTATTGTCAGTATACATTTTACCTTCTATATTTTGTGATACGTCGTTTATACCTGTTGAATTATCATTAGTACTTTTTAAAGAATTAAAGCCAAAGTAGCCTACAATGGATAAGATTAGTAAAAGTATAAGAACAACAAAAGCTATAAAAAATTTTCTGTTCTTTAAAATTTCCATAATTAACATCTTCCCTCTAAAATGATATATTATATATAATATACTGTTTTATATGGTAAAAAACAATACATATTTTATTAAGAGAGGTGTATTATGAGTTTTTTAAATAAGAGAAGAATAGAAATAGGAAATATTCCAGCTATTTTGTGGGGAAAGGCTTCAGATAAAATATATATATTTGTACATGGAAAAGGATCAAATAAAGAAAGTGCACATAAATTTGCCCAGATAGCTGAAGATAAAGGATATCAGGTTCTTAGCTTTGATCTTCCTGAACACGGTGAACGAAAAAATGAAAATTATAAATGTGATGTTTTTAATGGAGTACAGGAGCTTAAAATAGTTTGGAGTTATGTAGAGAAGAAGTGGACAATCATAAATTTATTTGGCTGTAGTCTAGGTGCATATTTTAGCTTAATTGCATATAAAGATTATCCTATAGATAAATGTTTATTTCAGTCACCAATTGTTGATATGGAACATCTTATAGGAAAAATGTTCGAATGGTTTAATGTAACTGAGGAATTACTTAGAGAAAAAAAGAAAATAGCTACACCAATAGATATCCTTTCTTGGGATTACTATTGTTATGTAAAACAACATCCGATTATTAAATGGAATGTACCCACCTCAATTATTTATGGAACAAAAGATAATTTGCAGAGTTCTATAGTTATAGAGGATTTTGTAAAAAGGTTTAAGAGTGAGTTAACAATATCAGTTAATAGTGAACATGATTTTCATACAAGTAAGTCAGAAGAAGAGGTTATACAATGGCTTAATAAATATATCTAAGGGGGGATATTTTTGAATAGCAATATTGTATTCAGAAATGTTGAAAAATCAGATACAAGAGTTTTGTGGGAAATGATGAATAGCTTGGATTATGAAACAAAGTTTATGATGTTTGAGCCAGGTGAAAGACCTAAAAGATTAGATAAACTTCATAAGGTTGTGGATGGTGCAGTAGATGAAAATAATTTATTTTTTTAACATTAGATAAAAGTGAAATTATAGGTTATATTTCAGCTGAGATAGGAGCAGTAAGAAGAAATAAACATAGCGCATATATAGTAGTTGGTATAAGAGAAAAATATCAAAATGATGGAATTGGTACAAAGTTTTTTGAAAAGCTAAATGAATGGGCTAAGCAAAGAAAAATCATTAGGCTTGAACTTACGGTGCTTTGTATTAATAAGGTGGCCACGCATTTATATAGAAAAAATGGCTTTGAAATAGAGGGCATAAAAAGAAAATCTATGTATGTGGATGGAAAGTACATAGATGAATACTTAATGGCTAAGATAATTAATTTGTAGTTATTATTTTATATAAAAAATAAATTGTTTAATTATATAAAAATCTAAATAGGGTAGTAGGTGTAAATACATGTTTGAAATTCGTAAAGCCATTGGAGAAGATGCATTAGGCATAAGTATAGTAAATGTATATACATGGAAAACAACATATACTGGATTAATACCTGATGAGTTGATTAATAAAAGAATTAATGAGTTAAAAGATTTAGCTGAGAAAAGACGAGAAGATATAAAGAAAAATAATAATGTAATAGTAATATCTTTAGAAAATACAATTATAGGATTTTGTAGTTATGGGAAATCAAGAAATACATCATTTGCTGATTCAGGAGAAATTAATGCACTGTATTTACTTCAAGGTTTTCAGGGATTAGGATTAGGAAAAAAATTATTTTTAACTACAATAGATGAATTAAAACAGCTTGGGTATTCTTCAGTAATAATTAATTGTCTAAAAGGAAATCCAGCTATGAGATTTTATAAACATATGGGTGGGAATATTGTATCGAAACGCGAAGATGAAATTAAAGGAAGGTTAATTCGAGAAGATATAATTTATATTAAAATCTAATATGAGCTATCAATTTTAAAGAAAGTAGTGATATATATGAAAGAATATATATTAGATAACAAAACAAAGATGAGGTATCATGATTTACCTGGTGAGGATACCCCAATATTATTTATACATGGTTTAGGCTGTGCAGGTTCATTTGATTATCCAGAAGTAGCAGCACAAAGTGATTTGATAAAGCACAGGCGAATATTAGTAGACTTATTAGGTAGTGGATTTAGTGATAAACCAGATAACTATAAGTATACCGTAAAAGAACATGCAAACTACTTATATAATTTTGTTCAAGACTTAAAGTTAAACAAATTCATTATATTTGGACATAGTTTGGGCGGAGCTATTGCATTAGAACTTGCGGATAAATGCGGGGAAAATATTGAAACAATTATTCTTAGTGAGTCTAATTTAGACAAAAGTAGTAAAGGTTCATCAAGCTATGAGATTGGAAGTTACACAGAAGAGGATTTTGTTAATTCTATATTTGATAAAATTATAAATGAAAACTCCAGTGAAAGTTCTATGTGGAAGGCATCTTTAGCTGTTTGTTCATCTACTGCTATTAGTAGAATTTCAAAATCAGCAGTTCTTGGAGGAGAAACATCTTGGCGTGAAATATTATATTCACTTAACTTAAAAAGGACATTTGTTTTTGGTGAGAAGTCCTTACCAGATAATGATGAAATAGAACTAAGAAAGCACGAAATAAATATTGAAATTGTAGAAGGGGCAGGACATTCTATGGCATGGGAAAATCCTAAAGGTTTAGCAAAGGCAATTAAAAAAGGAATTTTATACGCACGGGGATTGTAGTGATTAGTTAGCTTAGAAGAGTATAAGTTCATGAATTAGAAGGAAGTTATTTAGAAGCTGAATACCTTCTGTTAAATAAAAATAAGCTATATACTACTTAAGGAGATGATAAAAATGTTATTAGAAACTAAAAGACTTATATTGCGTCCATGGAAGGAAGAAGACGCAGATCAGTTATATAAGTATGCGAAGGATCCAAGGGTAGGGCCAATTGCAGGGTGGCCAGTACATACCAGCGTTGAGAATAGTCGTCAGATTATCAAAGAGGTTCTTTCAGAAGATGAGACTTATGCAGTTGTATTAAAAAAAGATGGATTACCAATTGGTAGTGTAGGACTTATGCTTGGTAAAAAGAGTAATCTAACTGTAGGTGATAAGGAAGGTGAAATTGGTTACTGGATTGGTGTCCCTTATTGGGGAAAAGGTTTGATACCAGAGGCGGTTAAGGAGCTTATGCGTTATGGCTTTGAAGAATTGGGCCTTAAAGTTATTTGGTGTGGATATTTTGAAGGGAATAATAAATCTTGGCGTGTTCAACAAAAATGCGGATTTAAGTATCATCATACTGAGAAAGATATAGAATGTAATTTAATGAATGATATTAGAACTGAGCATGCTACTTGTATTACTAAAGAACAGTGGTATAATAAGCAATCCAGTAGTGATATAGAAATAGAGATTAAATTTGCTTATGATGAAAAAGAGGAAATAGGAAGGTTATTTTCGGAATATACACAAATGCTTATCGAAAATGATTCTAGCTTTGAGAAATATTTGGAGTTGCAAAATTATGATTCTGAAATCGAACACCTAGAAGAGAAATATGGATTGCCCTATGGTAGATTATACATAGTTAAGGCTAAAAATAAAATTGTAGGATGTATTGGATTAAGAAAAATAGATAATGAAAACTGTGAAATGAAAAGACTATACGTTAGAGAAGAGTTTCGAGGACACAAAATTGCAGGTCAATTAGTAAAAACAATTATTAAAGATGCTAAAGAGATTGGTTATAAAAGTATGCTTTTAGACACATTACCTTTTTTAAAAGGGGCTATAAGTTTATATAAAAAATTTGGATTTTATGAAATTGAGTCATATAATAATAGTCCTATGGATACTTCAATTTATATGAAATTAAATTTAAAGTAAAGGCGGAAACATATGATTTATTTAAAGGAAGCAAACCTAGAAGATGCTAAAAAAGAATATAAATTTATTAAGGACACACCTACAGATGAAAATGGTTTTGAAAATAAATATTATGGCTTATCTTATGAAGATTTTGTAAATAAGGCATTACCAGAAATTATAAAGTTTTCAAAAGGCATAGATTTACCTAAAGGTTATGTACCACAAAGCTTTTATTTTTTGTGGGATGAAGATAGTATTGTAGGACTATTTAAGATAAGACATTATTTAACTGAGGCTTTAAGAAATGGTGTGGGGCATATTGGTTATGGTATTCATAAAGATTATCGCTCAAAAGGATATGCTACAAAAGGACTAGCTTTAGCTATAGAAAAAGCAAAAAAAATCATTAAGGAAGATGAAATATATTTTAGCGTACATATTGATAATCCAGCATCGTTAAAAGTTCAGTTAAACAATAATGCTTATGTACATCATTCAGATGAAAAGGAGCATTACACAAGAATAAAGGTATAGAATGATTTTCATAAAGTGATGATATAGAAGTTAATTACACAATTTGTAAGTATTGTTGACATTATTTAATAAAATGATATACTATAGTCAGTACTGAGTATGAGGAGATTAAAAATGAAAGTTCAATTATATATTTTAGGGCTTCTTATGAGATATGGTCCAAAGCATGGATATAGTATTAAACAAATAGTGTCAGATAATATAGCAGCATTTGCAAAAATTAAACTTCCTACAATATATTATCATTTGGATAAACTATCTGAAAAAGCCTATATAAATTCTGTTATTCAGAAAGATGGCAATAGACCTGAAAAAACAGTATATTCTATTACTGATTTGGGAGTTAATTATTTTAATTCTCTACTTAATAAAATTTTAGCTGAAAATTATAGTTTGGAATTTGATTTTGATGGAGTATTATATTTTTCTGATTTTGCTAATAAGAATGCTATTATTATAAATTTAAATAGGCAAAAAGAATATATAGAAAACAAGTTGAAAGAATTAATAGTTACTAAAGATAATACACTTAATAATTTGTTACCTGATTATAGAATTTATTGTATTAGTATATTTAATCATCATATATATCATTTACAAACTGAATTAAAATGGATAAATGAGACATTAAAGGAACTCTCTTAGGAGTTCCAAAAAAATGCTATTATAGTCAGTACTGAGTATAATTACGGAGGTGTATTTATGGAAAAAAGCCTTTATTCGAGAAACTTTGAGGTTAATTATTATGAGCTGGAAGACGATATTTGGAGAACCACTTCACATTTAATTGATGGTCAACATGATATTGAAGTAACAGTAGATGTATGCGTACCGGATATGGTTATATTAAATGCAAAGGTAAAATTATTGCGGTATCCAATTAAACATTGTATTTTAATTGATAATAAAATGAAAAAATTGAAAGGGGTTAATGTTATTTCGGAATTCCGTTCTAAATGTGATGAATTATTTTCTAGTGAAATGGGATGTGGGAATATTAGAATGCTTCTTGGAATTTCTGTACCTGGAGTGATATTTAATTATTTTCCACATCAAATTAAAATAGGAAATATGACAGAAAATCAATGGTGGGATTTTTGCAAGGAAAAACTGCATAATGCATGTATAGCTCACTCAATGATGACTAATGATTATTAAACAAAGAAGGAAAAGGTGAATTATGAGTTATAAATTAAAAGAGGTTACAATAAGAACTAATAACTCCATAGAGGGAATGAAAGAAATAGATGAAATTTGGAAGGACATTGAAAACGGAAAATTACCCATTCTTTTTGATACAGATCATGTATTTCAAAAAGGTGTTTCTCCGGTTTCTAAATATAGTAATTATACTAGTGACGAAATGGGAAACCATGATATTACTGTAATGGCAGTAAAGCCTGATTTCTTTGAGGAAATGGAAATGAAAGTAATGGAAGGTCTTTATAAAAAATATGATGAAGAAGACGAGAGTGGTAACATAAGTATATGTGCAAAAAAGGCATGGAAAAAAGTATGGCAAGACTACAAATCAGGCAATATAGATAGGACTTTTACAGAGGACTATGAAAGTACTGTTCCTCCTGAGTATACAAAAGATGGAAAGGCTCACTGCTATTTATATATTGCTGTTAAGTAATGACGTCTATGATCCACCATATTCCTTATATTTAGAATGTTTACAGTATATTGCAAAACTGATATACTATAGTAAACAATTAATATTACGGTGGTGATTAAATACATGACGAACATTATGACGGTTGGCGAAAAGATAAAAAAATTAAGAAGCGAATATAAGTTAAATCAAGATGACATCGTAGGAACAGAGCTCACCCGTAACCTCATAAGTCAAATTGAACACGGAAAAGCTAATCTAACAAGAAGTACAGCAGAATTAATAATAAGAAATACAAGCGATATATTAAAACATAGAGGAATTCCTATTGATAAAAATTTAAATGTTGACTATTTACTTGAAGATGAAAATGAACAGGCAAAAAAAATAATAAATAAATATATAAGAGATCTCAAGGATGCAAGTTTTTTTAAAGATAATCGTTTTAGTGAATTATTAAAATCAGTAGAAAATATGTTAGTTCAGTGGGATTTTCCCGAACTTAAAATTGAAATATGTGAAATTGCAGGAGATTATTTTACAAGCAAAAACGAATTTTATAGAGCTTCAATATACTTTGAGAACATACGTTATTTAGTAAACAGTAAGGAAAGTCTATCAAAACTAATCCCTGCATTGCGTAAATTATCTATTGTTTACTATTATATGGGCAGATTTAAAGAAGGAATAAATGTATGTAAATATGCACTTGATAGATTTGCAGATATGGAAGAAGAATACAAAGGGATATTTATGTTTAATATGGCTTTGTATTATAATGATCTAGGGCAATACGAAAAAGCGTTGAAGGTATTAGAAGATTTTCAATATGCTATAAAGTTAACAGATAAGCAGAAACAAAACAAAGTGGAATTATTAAGGGCGTCATGTTTGCACGCAACTAAACACTATGCGGAAGCTTTGAACATTAACATACATCTTCTAAAATCAGCATCTAAAGATGATATAAAGAATATGTGTTTGTATTATGGCAATTTAGCAGAGGGGTATATTAAATTAGGTCAAAAGTATAAAGCTGTTGATTGTGCTGAGCAGATTAAAAAGTTAGTAGGCGATGTTTCTGGAGAATGGATGTTCTTACCTGCAATTTATTTTGAACTAGGTTTATTGTGTAGACTACTAGGAGACAATCCTGTTTATTATTTAAAAAAAGCTCTTGATTCTGCCAAATCCTTCAAGTATGAAAAAGGAGTATGTGATACTTTAATAGAATTTGCAAAAGTTGACAATAAAGAACTGCCTATAAATTTAAGAGATGAGCTTGTGTTGTTGATTGAGGAGAGAAACTCTATACCACCAAAAGTTATGACTGCTATTATAGAGTACTATGCAAAACGCCGTCAAGATAGCATTATTATAGAAATCTGCGGTTTCTGTAATAAAAAGGGGGTGAAAGAATGCTAAGGTTAAAAGATAAACTAAAGGCACTGACAGGACTAAAGGGTGTGTTACTGTTTGGTGTAGCAGTTGGAGTAATGACTGCTGTTATCTGTGTGACTAATGCTGGTTATGCTATACTAGCTTATAGTCCGGGGTTTCCGTGGTGATAAACTGAAAAAACTGTAATATTAAAATGCGGTAGTAAAAAAGGGCATTAGCAGTAATACTGTTAGTGTTCTTTTTTTACTGTTATTTTTGTCAAAAAACATTTTTAACCATAATTACAAATGTCTTAAAGTATTGAATGCAATGGTTAGGTTTTGTAAATTTTAAATTTTACTGTAAAAAATTTCATATAGAGGTTTATACTTATTTTTTATTTACTTACATTAATTACAGTAATATAATAGGCTGTGTTGTGGGTGCCCTTTAGTAAACATATAACCCTCTAGGACGGTATTGAGAATTGACTAGGCTTCTATAAAATTATCCTTTGGCACTCACAGACAATTACCGCAGTACTACCGCAAGAAACAGACAAGACTAACGCAGTACTGACACAATTATTGTGAAAAGTTTTTGTGTCAGAAAAAATATTACAGACATAAGTTGGCACGTATTAATACCTTCTCACCTGTTGGTGGACGTTTCAATTTATGCACTTTTTTCTTAAATATATTTTAACCTTTTTACTATTACAAAAGATGTTATTTTTGTTGTACTTTTGATACTAACTTATAACACACCCATACAACTTTATATTAGACATAAAAGATAATGGTTCAAAAGTACTGTTTTATGGCACAATAATATCTATACTTCCATATAGTATCCCACAGAATAACGCCATGTAAGTATATGTTTATGTAGATTTATAGTTACAATAGTTCATATTATTTATAACAGTATCACAATATAGAGTTTTTTCTAAGTAGTAGATACAGATAATGGCGTTTAACAAAAAAGGGAAGGGCACTTATTAGCCCTCTCCCTATGTTTTTTAAATGGCATATCTTATAATTATTTAATATTTTTGAATATTTCATTAAGGCTATTTTTATAGTGCTTTTCTTAAAGCTTTTTTAGTATATAAAATATGGAAAATCACTCTGCTATTTATATATTGCTGTTAAGTAATGTGAAGTGATATAATAACCACATAAAAGGATGTGGTTATTAATTATGAAAACAACGGTTTTACTTGTAAGACATGGAGAGACTGAGTGGAATGTGCAGGGAAGATTTCAGGGTTGCCATGATATTAATCTTACTAATAACGGAATAAGACAAGCTGAGAAGGTTTCTAAAAGATTAGAAGGAAAGTTTGATTGTGTTTATGCAAGTCCTTTAAAGAGGGCTTTTGATACTGCAAGTTTGATTGCAGAAACTAAAGGAATAAAGCCTGTAGTTGAAGAGGATTTAAGGGAGATAAACTTTGGGCTTTGGGAAGGCTTAACAATGAAGGACATAGAATTAGAATTCCCAAAAGAGTTTAATATTTGGAGAAATGACGCAGAGGAAGGTCCCTTATGTGGTGGAGATTTAAGTATAAAAAGGGCTTCATTGAGAGCTAAAGAAGCTGTATTAAAAATAGTTAGAGAAAATAAAGGCAAAAGCATTGTAATGGTGGCTCATGGAGGAATAATAAAAGCGGTACTTATAGCTCTTTTTAATTGGGACATGTTAATGTATCATAGAATCTTATTAGGAAATACATCAATATGCAAGCTAGAGTTTAATGATGATATGCCTCGTATAGTAACATTAAATGATGTAAGTCATTTACCAGAGGAATATCGTGAAAAAGATCCGATGCATATAAAAAAGGAAGTTGTATAGGAAAAATATAAACAAGTTCTCTTTTGTATTGTTATACAGGAGTGAACTTTATTTTTTTATCCGATGTATAAATATAAGAAATATTGAATAATTATAAATTAAATTATATAATATATTACAGCACATAGTATTTAAGGAGATGTGATATATGACTGAGTATTTAATACCAAAAGGTTTTTTATGTTGTGGAAAGCATGTTGGAATAAAAAAAAGAAAGTTAGATTTAGGTGTTGTATATTCTAAAAGGATGTGTAATGCAGCGGCGGTCTTTACAAAAAATAAGTTTTGTGGAGTTCCTATTATTGTAGGTAAGGAAAATATAAAGAATAACAGGCTTCAAGCTGTTGTTGTTACTAGTGGAGTTGCAAATGTAGCAACAGGAGAAGAAGGTATAGAAAATACCTACAGAATATTAAATAAAATTTCAGAAGAATTGGGTATCGATAGCAAAGATATACTTCCTTCAGCTACAGGAATAATAGGAAAGCAACTTCCAATAGAGAATATAATTGAAGGTACTGAAGGGATAAAAAAACTCCTTGGTGAAAATAACTGGGAAGATTTTAATAGAGCAATTATGACAACAGATAAGAAGCTAAAAATAAGAAGTTTAAAAGTTAATGATGTAACGATTCTTGGAATAGCTAAAGGATCTGGAATGATTGAACCTAATATGGCAACTATGCTCGCGTATTTTTTTACAGATGCATATATTGAGGGAGAAGCACTTAAGGGAATTTTAAAAAGGGTAACTGATAAATCTTTTAATATGATAAGCATAGACCATGATACAAGTACAAGTGATACAGCAGCCATTCTTGCAAATGGATATATAAAAGAGGTTAATTTAGAGTTATTTGAAAGAGCTTTTACAAAGATGTGTATAGATATTTCAAAGGATATAGTTAAGGATGGAGAAGGAGTATCAAAGCTTATAGAGGTTACGGTAAATGGAAGCAGCAGTTTTGAAAGTGCTAAAACCATAGCAAAGGCAATTATAAATTCACCTTTAGTAAAAATAGCAGTATACGGTTCGGACCCAAATTGGGGAAGGGTTGCTATGGCTATAGGGAAATCACTTGATGAAGATGTTAACCCATTGAAAATACAAATAGCTTTTAATGATATTGTTATATATGATAAAGGTAATATTTGTGAAAAGAATTATCAAAAAATTAAAAATTACCTTGAAAGTAGTAGTGAATGTAAAATTAAAGTTAATTTGAATGTGGGTAAGTTTAAGGCCATTGTTTGGGGATCAGACTTTACTGAGGATTATATAAAAATAAATTCATATTATACTAAAATAAAATAGAAAAATATATAAAGAGCAACCTGAAAAATAAAAAGAAAACAATAAAAAAAATAAATATTATGTTGAATTTGTAGTGATTTAATACGAATTATAATGTAAATAAAAAACATATATTAATATTTGTGGTTTAATTAATACTATGATATAATGAGTAAATAAAATGTAATATTTAAATTTTAAATCCGGGTTGTATATAATATAATAAAAGGTATGAAAGTAGTGAGTTTTATGTGGAGGGATGTAATAGAATTTACCGATAAATGTAAGAACGGGAAGTTACTACAAAGGAGCAATAAGTTTGCACTATATCTTATAGATATATCCAAATTTAAAATTTATAATTATAAGTTCGGTTATGAAAAAGGAGATAAATTGTTAGAAGAGATTTCTGATAATTTGCAAGAATATTTAAAAGATATATGCGAGGTTAAAAGGATTAGTGGAGATAAATTTGTTTCTTTGTTTCCTTTTAATGAGAGAAAAGAATTTAAGGCTATTGCTGAAAGTATAGTTAAATTTTTTGATTCATATTCTATTAAATATCATACGGGTTTTAAGATTGGTATGAATATGGGAATCGCCTTATATCCTTATGATAGTAATAATATTCAAAATGTATTAAGTTGTGCGGAAGTTGCATTGAGTTTTTCCAAGCGTTCTGAAAAAAATAGTTATGAGATTTTTGATTATAAATCATCTGAAAAATTATTTAGAGACGAAAAGATGCTTCATGAAATAAGTCATGCTATTGAAAATAGTGAGTTTGAGTTGTATTATCAACCACAGGTAGATACTGACCAAATGGGTATTTACGGACTTGAAGCTCTTTTAAGGTGGAGACATCCACAAAAGGGAATGTTAGGACCTAATTATTTTATAAATATGATTGAAAAAAATGGTATGATTAATTCAATTGGGAGATTTGTTATAACAGAAGCTCTATCAGAACTTAAAAGATTTAATGATATGGGATATGACAAACTTAGTATGTCTATTAATATAGCAGAAAGTCAACTTTGGGAAGCGTCTTTTGTTGGCTTTGTTGAAGAAGTCATAAGGAGTAAAAATGTAAATCCTAGATATATTATATTTGAAGTGGTAGAGAGAACGGTTTTGAGTGATAAAGTATTAAGAGTTCTAAGCGAATTGAGAACGTTAGGTATAAGAATATATATTGATGATTTTGGAACTATGTATTCCTCATTAAATTATTTATATAATATACCCTTAGATGGTATAAAACTCGATAAATCTTTTGTAGATAAAATGTACAATTCAAAGCGTGATCTTATGATAACTAAAAATATAATCAATCTTGCAAAGGATTTAGAAATTGACATTATTGCAGAAGGTGTAGAGCATAAAGAACAACTTAATTGCTTGAGCAGTATGAATTGTAGTAAGATTCAAGGATTTATATTTAGTAAACCAGTTAACTCTAGAAATGTTCTGAATTTCTTTGATAATTTTAAAATGGAGTTAAGTTATAAAAAATAAAATACTCATGTGCTTTTAATGAGAGCACATGAGTATTTTTTATGTAGCAAAGAATTATATAATGTAGTAAAGTCAATATTTATTGTATGTTAGAATTTTTTGAAATTATCTTTTTTAACACCACATATAGGACATTGTGCTACATTATCATCAAGTGTTGTAAATCCACAAACAGGACAAACATATACACTTGTTATTGATATATCTTTGTTTTCTTTAGCAGAATTTTGGGCATCTTGAAATAGCTTTGCGTGAACTTTTTCGGCTTCCAATGCATAATGAAAACTTTTTTCTGCATTCTTTTCTTTTTGAAATTTAGCAGTTTCAAGATATACAGGATACATTTGTTTTATTTCGTGAAGTTCTCCATTTATAGCTCCTTGAAGATTGTCAATTATATTTGTACTACCAAATACAGCCCCTGCAACAACAGAAGTGTCATATAAATTGTCTTTTAGAATATTAAAATGGTTTTGTGCATGAACGTATTCTGCATAGGCAATTGCTCTAAACAATTTTCCTATATTGGGGAAATTGTTTTTTTCTGCTTCTTCTCCCCAAATTAAATATCTCATATGAGCCTGACTTTCTCCACCGTAAGCTGAGCGTAGAAAATCTGCTGTCATTGCGTTACTAACACCCATAATATTATACTTCCTTTCAACATTTAATTAAAAATCTCTATAATATTATAAGTAGAAAAAAATTTTTAATACGGTATAAATTTTATAAATATTTTATTTTTTCCTTATATAAATTTTATTGTTGTATGATAAGATTTATATAAGTTTTAAAATAGTATGAATATTTTAGGAAATCTTATCAAAGGAATAACCAAGACCTTTTAAGTACTGTATTATTTCGGGTAATGCATCTACTGTAGTTGTTTTAGCAGGGGCATCGTGCATCAAAACAACTATGGTTTGTTGGTTTCCAGTATATCTTTTTACATTTTGTATTAACATTTGAGTTGAAACGTATGGATGTTCTGCATCACCATTCATATCATTCCAGTCTAAAAATCTATAACCAGCAGAAGTTATTGCATCCCTAAAAGGTTTTAGTCTGTTTCCGAAGGAACCTCCTGGAAATCTAACTAGTTTAGGTGTATAATTATCGCCTAAAATGGATTTAAGAACAGTATCACAGTGATTAACATCAGCTACGAACTGGTCAGTTGATTCTCTATAAGATATATTATGAGAATATGTATGATTACCTATAGATTGACCATCCTCAGCTTCCTGTTTTACTAAATCAGGATACCTCTCTGCATTTTGACCTATTATAAAAAATGTGGCTTTTATTTGATTAGCATCTAAAATGCTCAATATTTTTTTCGTATTATTTGACGGACCATCATCAAAGGTTAAGTAAGCTACTTTTTTGTTATCAGTTCTTTTAACATCCCAAGGTTTTAAATCTCCAGGTACTATTGATGCTAATTTGGCTTGCTTGTCCTTTTGTTTATTGTGTTTTTTTACTTTGGCTAAAGCAGTTTTTTTCTGTGCAGGATTGGCAGCGACCGCGCTTTTTTTATGATAGTATGTCCCGAAAATAAAAAAAGCGGTCCAACATATAACTGCAACTGAGCATATCACTGCAGCTCTAATAATTAAAAGTTTTTTCTGTTTGTTTTGTTTTTTCTTAATCAAGAAATTCACCCTCTAAAATATTATAATTACTGATAATAAAACTACATAATCAATATATTACTGTGTATTTACATTAATTCATACAAAATAAGTATAAGTAGTATAAAGCTAGTTTATATAGTTTTAATGTTTTATCCTTGAAGTCAAATCATAACTCACCCTCTTCCTTAAATATTATAACTCATATTTTACTTATAATAGAATAATATTTTGTTAAAATTGAAAATTTTTTTTAGGATGAAGATGTTGCCTTATCTTTATCATTTTTTGATGAAAGCATGGAAAATAAGCTTCCAGATAAAATACATGAATAGTAAGAAAGTATTCTCCAAATTAATATAGCCGATAGAATCATTTTTTGAGGGAAAAACAACTTGAAAATCAAAAAGAAACCGCCTTCAGCACCACCCTCACCGCCGGGAAGTGGAATACAAGACATAATTATTGTTAAAAAAACCTGAGCTGATATCATAGTAAAAATATTAGCTGAGTTAAACCCGAAGCTTCTGTAAACACAATATGGAATTGAATAGTATATTGTCCACTGAATGAAAGTAAGTATGCAGGCATTAAGGCATACAATTTTGTTGTTCCATATTATAGATGAATTTTTATGAAAGTTAACTAACCCTTCTTGTATTTTTTTAAAGCGTTTTTCAGGATTTTTTATTATTTTAACTTTTCCAAGTAATGATATTATAATGTGAAGAACTTTTTCTGTTAAGTTATGATTTATTAAAAATGAACATGCTACTATAATAATTAAAGTGTTAAAAGTAAAGCCTACAACCCAAAAGTAGGTAAAATACTTTATATTGCCTCTAAAATAGTTGAATTTTAATAGTACAACTAATATAGAGTATATTGTAAACACTGTCTGATGAACTATAAATTTAATCATTAATATAGAACTAGCGCTAGCACCTGGAATACCATACTCCGTCATAGCGTAAAATTGAGCGGGCTGACTTCCAGAAGCAAAAGGAGTAATGGAACCCCAGAATTGTCCTATCATGGCAAATTTTATTGACTTGGTAAAAAGGTTCTTTGATTTGTGAATTATTGTAGTTATAATATGAAGTATAATAGATTCAAGTAGCCAAAATATAAGCATGAAAATTAAAGCTATAATTATCCAATGCATATCTAATTTAGAAACTATAGTAGCTAACGAACTAGAGCTTTTGTTAAAAATGAAAAAAGATAAAAATATACCAGCACATAATATTACTACAATTAAGTTCAAGATTTTGTTTCCCATTAATTTTATTACTCCTAAATTTTATTTTTTTTATAATATATTTTGTTATAGAAAGATTTCCATTGTGTTAAAACGTGTTCTTTTGAATAAAAATCATGACAACGTGCGGAATTTTCACTCCATTTATTATACATAGTATTATCATTTTTAAGATTTCTTATTATACTAGAAAATTCATTAGTATTACTTCCTTTTAAATAATAATCAAATAGTATAACTTTATATATATCTATATCCCTTAGAAGAACAGGAATTTTTAATGACAGTGCTTCTAAGATAGACATGGGAAATAGTTCATTGTAAGAAGGTAAAAACATCAAATCTGCTGTATTGTAGAGAGAGTTCATTTTTTCTCTATCAATAATTCCTAAAAACTTTACATTATTAGGAGGATTTTTTACTATTTCCTTTAGTTCTGCATAGCCTTCTGTTATGCTGCCGAAAGAAAATCCACCCGCCCATACAAACTGAATATCAGGAAGCTTTTTTGCGGTTTCTATAAAATCTAGAACACCTTTTCTAGTTTGCACTTGGCCTACCCCTAATACTATAAATTTATCAAGTGGAATGCCAAAAGATTTTTTAAAGGATAGTCTCTTTTCTTCTGTGCATCTATAAAAATTATCTTCTGAAACAAAGTTTGGTATATAGGTTGCTTTTGATTTTTCTATTCCATAGTTTTGAAGCACGTCTATAAAATAGGGATTTACTACGACTAAATAATCGACCTTTTTATAAAACCATATTATGTATTTATAAAATATTTTTTTTACTAAAAGCGGCAGTTTTAGGCTGTCTTCAATAGTTTCAGGTACAAAATGTACATATGCTACAGTAGGTCCCTTAATTTTAAAAAAGGGTATACTAAGAAAAAATTTAAAGTCTATTGTATGATAGTGTGTTATGTCACAGAATTTAAATTTATTTATATTAACCTCAAACTCTGAATTGAGTTCATTTTTTACTAAATTAACTTGTTCAATATATGCAGACATAACACCTTGACCTTTAACTTTTTCTGCTGATGATAACATATTAATTGTGAGCATAAATAAATCTCCTTTGAAAGTTATTTGCTTAGGGAAATACTATATTAATAAAATATACCTGCCAATGATTATATTTCCATATAGCTTATATTATATACTATAAAACTTAAAAATCACTTTAAATTTTCTTAATAATTTCTTTTATAAAATATATACTTGATATGAGACGTAGTTAAGTGCTATAATTAAGGAAAATTAAATATATTTTAGCTAGGGGTGCCTTTTTAGGGATTATGTATAATATAACTAAAAAATAGGCTGAGAGGATAAGTCCAACCCTTTGAACTTGATGTAGTTAACACTACCGTAGGGAAGCAGTACATTATATTATATGTTATATAAGTTTTTTGAGCTTGCCGTTTGGTGAGCTTTTTTATTTTATGATGTAACTGAATCCTAATATAAAATTAAAAGGAGAGTATATTATGGATTACACAACACAAATGGATGCAGCAAAAAAAAATATTACAACAGAGGAAATGAAAATTGTTGCAGAAAAAGAGAAAATGGATATTGATGAATTAAAAAGTTTAATGGCAGAAGGAAAAATAGTTATACCAGCTAATAAAAATCACAAGGCTATAAGTGCTGAGGGTGTTGGACAAGGCTTAAAAACAAAGATAAATGTAAATTTAGGTATATCTAAAGATTGCCAAAATCTAGATATGGAGATAAAAAAGGCGATAGTAGCTATAGATATGAAGGCAGAAGCAATCATGGATTTAAGTTCCTTTGGAAAAACAGAGGAGTTTAGAAAAAAATTAATAGGTATGTCAAAAGCAATGATAGGTACAGTGCCTATATATGATGCAATTGGATTTTATGATAAAGAACTTAAAGATATAACTGCAGAAGAAATGATAAAAGTTGTAGAGAAACAAGCTAAAGATGGTGTAGATTTCATGACTATTCATGCTGGAATAAATAGAGAAACAGCAGAAATTTTTAAAAGAAATAAAAGAACTATGAATATAGTTTCAAGGGGAGGCTCTTTATTATATGCATGGATGGAATTAAACAATAAAGAAAATCCATTCTATGAATATTATGATAAAGTGCTTGATATATGTGAAAAGTATGATGTAACTATAAGTCTTGGAGATGCTTGCAGACCGGGATGTATAGATGATTCTACGGATGCTAGTCAAATAACAGAACTTATAAAGCTTGGAGAACTTACTAAAAGAGCGTGGGGAAGAAATGTACAGGTTATGGTAGAAGGACCAGGGCATATGGCTATAAATGAAATACAGTCAAATATGATTATTGAAAAGAAGCTTTGTCATGGAGCACCATTTTATGTATTAGGACCTATTGTTACAGATATAGCACCAGGATATGATCACATAACTAGTGCCATAGGAGGGGCTATTGCAGCAGCAAGTGGAGCAGACTTTTTATGCTATGTTACACCAGCAGAGCATTTAAGACTTCCAAATGTTGAAGATATGAAAGAAGGTATTATAGCATCAAAAATTGCGGCACATGCTGCGGATATTGCTAAAAATGTAAAAGGAGCTAGAGAGTGGGATAATAAAATGGCAGAGGCTAGACAAAAACTAGATTGGAAAGCTATGTTTGATTTATCTATAGATAAAGAAAAGGCAATAAGATATAGAAAAGAATCTGTGCCTGAAGATCCTGATACATGTACTATGTGTGGTAAAATGTGCGCAGTTAGAAATATGAACAAGGTTATGGAAGGTAAGGACGTTAATATACTAAGAGAAGACTAGAAATAAATTTTAAGCTAATAGGTCAGTTGTATTATAATATATACTATAATTAGCTTAGAGGTGTTAATATGGTTACTGAAGATATAAGGGAAGAAAAACTCTCCAAACCCATTGAAGATTTTTTTATAAGTGAAGGATACGTAGTTAGAAGTGAAGTTGAAGATTGCGATGTAACAGCAATAAAAGAAGATGTGCTAATAGTTATTGAACTTAAAAAGAATTTAACGGTAAGGCTTTTATCACAAGCTGTAAAGAGACAAAAAACAGCAGATCTTGTTTATATAGCTGTTTTGAAACCTAAAAAAATTAAGATGAATTCTAATTTAAGGGATATGTACCATTTGATAAGGCGGTTAGAGCTTGGACTTATATGGGTTTCGTTTAGAGGTGATAAAGGAATTATTGAAATTGCAATAGAACCAGAAAGCTTTGATAGAAAAAAGAGTATAGGCAAAAATAAAAAGAAACGGGAAAAAATAATTAATGAAATAAAAAGTAGGCATAAGAATTTAAATTCTGGAGGAAGTGTTCATAAAAAGCTTGTAACAGCATATAGAGAACAATCAATTTTTATAGCCTGTTGCCTCAAAAAGTTTGGAGCAATGTCGCCTTCTCAGCTTAAAAAGCTTGGCACAGATTCAAAAAAAACCTCATCAATTTTGTACAGTAATCATTATGGTTGGTTTGATAGAATAGATAGAGGAATCTATAATTTGAATGCTTTTGGTGAAAAAGAAATAGAGATTTACAAAGAACTTACAGAATATTACTATGAGAAAATAAACTAATAAAAGTCAGCATTTAATTGCTGACTTTTATTATAGTGAGTTTATTTAAAGGCTTTTATAGCTTTTGTAAATTTTAAAACGTTATCAGAAACCTTAGTTGTAGTACCTAAAGGATATGAATCAGGCAAAACGCTTGAGTTTGCTTCTGGTTCCCAGTAGAATACACCAAGTCCTTTTTTATTTGGAACTTCTTTGACTTTTTTTATAACAGCTTTAAGCATATCGTAAGTGTTGTTAGGATCTTTTTCTAGGCCACCAGTTTCAGAGATTATAACCTCTTTATTATATCGAGAGGCCATGTCATCCAAATTGTAGCTTAGAGCATTAATATTTTTGGTATAATCTGTGTTATCCCAGTAAGGATAGTAAGACATACCTATAACGTCAAAGTGTGCACCAGCATTTGTAAGACCATCAAAGAAAGTTCTGTAAAGACTGTTATTTGCTCCACTTGATAAATGAATTACAACCTTTGAAGAGGGGCTTACAGTTTTGATTGCATTGTAGCCAGAATTTATTAATTGTGATAATTTTGTATAGTTGTAGTTGCTTCCATCAGGCCAAAGCATACCACCATTAATTTCATTTCCAACTTGAACCCAATCAGGAGTTATACCAGCATTCCTAAGAGCTGACATTACAGAGTATGTATGTGAATAAACATCATTTTTAAGCTTATTAAAGTCGTCGGTTACCCAGTCGGTTGGTTTGTCTTGATAGGCTGGATCTGCAAAGTGATCACTATAATGAAAATCAATCATTACCTTCATTCCTAATTTTTTAGCTCTTTTAGCAGTGCTTATTACACTTTGTGTATCACTATAACCTAAAAGGCATTTTGTGCCATCTCTTTTTACCCATTGAGCGTCAGAAGGCGGATTTACAAACACACGTAATCTCACAGAATTAACGCCGTGTTTTTTTAATATAGCAAGGGCATCACCTTGTTTCCCATTTGTATCCTGCCATTTTACTCCGTTATTTTCTAATTGATTTAACCAACCAATATCTGCACCATTTGCAAAGTTAGAAGAAGCTTTGGCACTTATTGAAAATGAAGCTATACTAAAGCATAACGAAGTACAAAGTAGAGTAGCTGAAAGTATTTTTGTGAATTTTTTTAACATAATAATAACCCTCCATATGTTCTAATTTTAAATTTTATCTGAGATATAGAAAGCGCTTTCTATGTTTATTTTAAAGTGTTTATAGTAATATTTTTTTAAAAAAGGAAAAAGTGTTAAACTACTACTATAATACTTTATAACAAGATTATAACAGCTACTTGAATATATGTAAACGATTTATCTTAAAAATGTAATATTTTTTATTGTTTTAGTTTTTTTACACTGAAAAAAGGTATTTTATCAAACAAAAGTAGAACAAGAAACAAATAAAAATATTACAACATTATTATTGACAAACCTTACCTAAAGATATATTATATAAATGTAAACGAAAACAGCAACATAAAAGAACAAAAGTATTATAAAAAGTGATTAAGAAATAATATTGTAAAATACCATGTTTTTATGTGGGGTGATGATAAATGTGTTAAAGGAACAAAGGCATGAAATGATTCTTGAGGATTTAAATAGATTTGGAATAATTAGAGTAGTGGATTTAACTAAAGAGTTTAAAGCAACGCAAATGACAATTAGAAGAGATCTTAAATATTTAGAAGAACAAGGGAAATTAATTAGGATATATGGTGGAGCAAGAACAAAAGGTGAAATGAAATTTGAGGAACTTTCGCCAAGTGAAAAAAGAAACATAAATGCTGATGGCAAAATTGAAGCTGCCAAATTAGCGGCTTCACTTATAAAAGAAAATGACATTGTATACATTGGACCAGGTACAACAAATGAATATATTTACGATTATATTGATGTTTCACCAGTAAAAATAATAACTAATTGTATTAATGTTTTTGAAAAATTTAAAAATGATGATAGATTTGAGCTTATTTTAATTGGTGGAAGGCTTAGAAGTAAGACAGGTACTTTTATTGGAAGTTTTACAGATGAAATTTTAAGAAAAATTAGAGTTAAATTAGCTTTTATAGGTGCAAATGGAGTTTCGGGAAATAACATAATGACCTCCAATGAAGAAGAAGGTCAATCGCAAAGAATAATAATGAATAATGCAGTAGAAAGATACTTGGTTTGTGACTCAAGTAAAATTGAGAGACAAGACTTCTATACTTTGTATAAGCTTGAAGAAATAACTGCTTTAGTTACAGATTCAAAGTTGGATAAGACAATAAAAAATAAGTATTCTAAATATTGTACTATAATAAACAATTCAATAGATAAATTAAAATGATTAAAAAATTATAAAGGTGGAGGAATATTATTATGAATAAGGAAGAATTAGAATTAACAACAATGGAGATAGTTGCTTATGCAGGAGATGCAAGATCAAAATATTTGGAGGCTTTAAATGCAGCAAATAATAAAGAATATGATAAGGCAGGAAAATTAGTAGAGGAAGGTAACGAACTTATACTTGAAGCACATAACGTACAAACAAAAATGATTCAAATGGAGGCTCAAGGTGAAAAAATAGAGGTAGGATTTTTAGTTGTACATGCACAAGATCATCTAATGACAGTAATGCTTTTAAGAGATCTTGTAAAAAATCTAATTAGTCTATATAAAAAAGTAAATTAATAGGGGATATATTTTTATTGGGTGAATTTGTATGTTCATTTAATAATTTATAATAAAAAATAGGAGGAATTTCGATGAAAAAATTAATCGCACTAATTGAAAAAATGAAACCTTTCTTTGAAAAAGTGTCTAATAACCCTTATCTTAGGGCCATACGAGATGGATTTCTAAGCTGCATGCCAGTTATTCTGTTTTCAAGTATTTTTTTACTTATAGCATGTGTTCCAAATGCATGGGGTTTTTATTGGCCAACTAATGTTAACGATATACTTATGAAGGCTTATAACTATTCTATGGGAATATTAGCAGTTCTAATGGTAGCCACTATTGCTAAGAGTTTAACGGATAATATTAACGGTAAGTTACCTAAATTAAGACAGATTAATAACGTGTCAGTAATGATTGTATCCATTATATGTTTTCTTCTAATAGCGGTACAACCTGTTAAGGGCGGATTTTCTAGCGATTTTATGGGAACAAAAGGTCTATTATCAGCATTTGTAGTTGCTTTTATAGTTCCTAACATATATAAGCTATTTGTAAAAAATAATGTAACAATAAAACTTCCAGATGAAGTACCACACAATGTTGCACAAACCTTTGAAGACTTAATTCCTCTAGCAGCCTCCGTTTTATTCTTCTGGTTATTTGACTTAGTATTCAGACAAGTTACAGGAGAAGTTTTCAGTGCGTGGATTTTAGATGTTTTAAAACCTTTATTTTCAGCAGCAGATGGATATGTTGGCTTAGCTATAATATATGGAGCCATGGCAATGTTCTGGTTTGTAGGTATTCACGGACCATCTATTGTAGAACCAGCAGTAACAGCTATATATATTGCAAATGTTGAAGCTAACTTAAAGTTACATCAAGCAGGTCAACATGCATCATATGTATTAACTCATGGAACTTCATATTTTATAGCAACAATTGGAGGTACTGGTGCTACTTTGATGTTAACGGTTATGTTTGCTTTCTTAGCTAGATCTAAGCAGCTAAAGGCAGTAGGTAGAACATCAATAATTCCTGTGTGCTTTGCGGTAAATGAACCAATCTTATTTGGAGCACCAATTGTACTTAATCCAATATTCTTTGTACCATTTATACTAACCCCAATATTTAATGTATGGATATTTAAATTCTTTATAGATAACTTAGGAATGAGCGGCTTTATTTATATAATTCCATGGACAACACCAGCACCAATAGGTTTGATATTAGGTACAGGATTTGCAAAATTGGCATTTATATTAGCACCTCTTTTATTAGTAGTAGATTTTGTTATGTACTATCCATTCTTTAAAGTTTACGATAGGGAGCTAGTGATTGAAGAGGCAGAAAGAGCAAAAAATGAACTCAATGAAATAAGTAAAGAAAAACCAGTAGTAAAATTAGAGGAAAAACCAGTAGAAAAAGTTAAAATAGAAAGTAAAATAGATAAAAAACAGTTAGTATTAGTGCTTTGTGCTAGTGGAGCTACAAGTAGTATGCTTGCAAATGCTATAACTAAGGGAGCAAAACAGGAAGGTATAAATGTAGAATCTATAGCTATGGCTTATGGTCAACATAAGGATGTAATATCAGATTATGATCTTATTATATTAGCACCTCAAATGGCATCTATGTATGAGGAATTAAAAGCTGATTGTTCATCTAAGGGAACTAAATCAGCAACAACAACAGGTAAAGAGTATGTAAAATTAACTAGAGATCCTGTTGGAGCACTAAAGTTTGCATTAGATATAATAAATGGTTAGAAAGAAGGGAAGTAATGATGAATAACTTTGGAGAAGACTTTATATTTGGAGGGGCAACAGCAGCTTATCAGGCAGAAGGAGCTACAAAAGAAGACGGAAAAGGCCCTTGTATTTGGGATGAATATCTTGAAAAAGAAGGTAGATTTACTGGTGATGCTGCAAGTGATTTTTATCATAAATATAAAGAAGATCTTCAGCTTTCGAGAAAGTTTGGAGTAAATGGAATAAGAGTATCCATAGCTTGGTCACGTGTTATTCCAGATGGAGTGGGTGATATTAATCCTAAAGGACTTAAGTTCTATAGTGATTTGATTGATGAATGTATAGAAAACGGGGTTGAGCCTTTTGTAACGCTTCATCATTTTGATACACCGTTAGCTTTATTTAAAAATGGAGATTGGTTAAATAGAGATAACATAGAGCATTTTGTTAGATTTGCAAAGGTGTGTTTTGAAGCTTTAGGAGATAGGGTAAAGAAGTGGATAACCTTTAATGAAGCATGGGCAGTTGCTCAAAATGGTTATATAATAGGAAACTTCCCACCAAGTGTAAAGTATGATATACCAAAGGCAGTACAGTCTATGCATAATATGATGGTTGCACATGCTAGAGTAGTTGAATTGTACAAAAGTATGAATTTAAAAGGAGAAATAGGAATAGTTCATACACTAGAAGGAAAATACCCAATAACTGATTCAAAGGAAGATAAAAGAGCGGCCTACTTAGATTATATGTTGTCAAACAAATTTATGCTTGATGCATGCTTTAAAGGGGAATATCCGGAAGAAACAAAAGACACAATTAATGAAATAATGACTAAAAATGGTGGAGAACTTAAGGTTTACGAGGGTGATTTAGAAGTACTTAAAAAGGCAGCTTCAAAAATTGATTTCTTAGGGATGAATTATTATTCTAGTCACTTCTTAAAGGGTTATGAAGGAGAAAGTAGAATACACCACAATGGCACAGGGGAAAAAGGAACAAGTATTTTTGCACTTAAAGGTATAGGAGAGCGTGTTAATAATCCAGAGGTACCAACAACAGATTGGGATTGGCCAATTTATCCAAAGGGACTTCATGATATGTTAGTTAGGATTAAAAATGAATATCCAAACTATAAAAAAATATATGTAACTGAAAATGGGATGGGCTATAAGGATGATTTTGAGGATGGAAAAATTGATGATACTCCACGTATAGAATATATAAATAAACATTTAGAAGCTATACTTCAAGCTAAAAGTGAAGGAGTTAATGTAAAAGGATATTTTGTATGGTCACTTATGGATGTGCTTTCTTGGAGTAACGGCTACAATAAAAGATATGGATTATTTTATGTAGATTTTAAGACTCAAAATAGATATGCTAAAAAAAGTGCTTATTGGTTTAAGAAAATATCAGACAGTAAAGCATTAGTGAATTTTGATGAAATAGAATATTAAAAAGCTCTTAGAAATAAATTAGGGGTGCTGTAATTAGTGATAAAACACTTATATTACAGCACTTTTTATATTATCAAGTTACTTAAGTAATTCCGTCAGTTACCTAAAGGACTACAAAAATTTGTAAAGCTATTATAAAATATGTTTATTGGAGATAAGGTGTATGCATTATGTTTTTAGAAGAGGGGTGCTAATTATGGAAAATATAATTGTTATGAAAGATATTAAGAAAATATATAAGGATAAAGAGGTTTTAAATAATCTTAATTTTGAAGTTAAAAGGAATGAGATATTTGGTCTGCTAGGGCCTAGTGGTGCAGGAAAAACAACAACAATAAAAATACTAACCTCTCAGATTATTCCTACATCAGGAAAAGCAGTAGTTCTTGGACAAGATATTTACTCTTTTAATAGAAGTATATTAAGCAGAGTTGGAATTTTAAGTGATAATAGTGGTGTTTATGAAAGACTTACAGTTTGGGACAACCTGAAACTTTTTGTAGATATATGTGGTGCTAAAAAAGAAGCTATTGAAGAACTTTTAGATAGAGTTGGACTAGGAAATGATAAAAGGACAATTGTAAAAAAACTCTCCAAAGGAATGAAACAAAGATTAGTTTTAGCTAGATCTATAATAAACAAGCCTGAATTGTTATTTTTAGATGAACCAACTTCTTCATTAGACCCATCAATATCAAACGAAATCCATAAGTTATTAAAGGAAATAAACTCAGAAGGAACCACAATATTTCTAACAACTCATGATATGGCTGAAGCTGATAAACTTTGTGATCGTATTGCATTTTTAAACGATGGAGCTATTGTTGAGCTGGATTCTCATGAGAATTTAAAATTAAAATATTCAAAACCAGTTATTCAAATTAGGCTTAAAAATAGTGACAGAAAGATAACTTTAAGTAAAAGTGCTGAAAGTGCGGAAAAAATAAAATTATGGCTTCAGTCAGAGCAGTTAGAATCAATACATTCCTATGAGCCAAGTATTGAAGAAATATTTCTCAAGGTTACAGGGAGGAAGCTTTCATGAAGAAAAGTATTAGACATATAAAAGCTATATTTTTAAAAGAGCTTCAAGACTATAGAAGAAATCCAATAACGTTATTAGGACTTGGATTTTTCATTGGAGGACCTTTATTTTTAACTGTATTTTTTAGAGGAGTAACTAGAAATGGTAATTTTAAAGCTAGTTATGTTGCAATTTCTATGATTTTAATTATGTGCATTTCAGCGCCCGCCACAAGTTTTAGCGCTTCATATATTGTAGAAGAGAAAGAGAAGAAAACCTTAGGTGTATTGATGCTTTCAGGAATAAGCACCTTAGAATTTTTTATTGGTAAAAATTTTTTAGTAATGTGCACATCTATTTTAATGAGTACCGTTATGCTAATTTTATTTAGAGTAAAATTATTATATCTTCCGGGCTTATTTATATTAATTTCTGTAGTAACTATCAGCGAATTAATAGTAATGTCTATTATAGGTTTTATAGCACAAAATTCTATACAGAGCTTGATATATTTACTTCCGTCCATGTTAATATTTATGGTACTTCCAGAATTTCAACCATTTGAAGTTTTTTCTAATATCAATAGTCTTATAAATATTTCAAATATGAATTTTATAATAAAAAATGTTTTAGAAGGAAAGGGATTTTTTTATTCAGGGTATAGTTTATTTGTGATAGGCCTTTGGCTGATTGTTCCTTTAATTATATTTACTTATATATACAAAAAGAAAAAACTATATTAGATATGGTGGTGATAATATGAAAGCCTGTAAAAGAACAATTAAAGCATTAATCAGTAAAGAATTAAAGGATTATGATAAAAATCCTATTATAATAATAGCATTATTTTTGCCGTTTTTAACATCCATATTTTATGGAAGTGTATTTAAGGAAGTTTTATTTAAGATAGATTTGTGTATAAATTCGGGAATCACTTTTTTAGGAATAATTTTAATGCCATATCTTATTATTGAAGAAAAAGAAAAACATACTTTGGATGTGCTAATACTTTATTCTGTAAATTCTTTTGAATTTTTGATGGGTAAGGTTTTGCCATTTATATTTTTTGCATTATTTGCAAATATACTTTCGGTATTGAATATATTTAAACTAAATTTTATAGCTTTTATTGAAATTATCCTAATAATATTTATTTCACTTCTTTCGGTTACTTTAATTGGTGCACTAATTGGATTTGTATGTAGAAATCAATCAGAAGCTATGTTCGTATCTATAATAATAATGCTTTTGATATACATTGTTACACTTGGCGGAAGCTTAAATTCGGTACTATCAAGGATATCAAGTCTATGTGGTATATCAGCCATGGATTTGTTATTAGGAAATATTATTGAAGGAAAGGGGATTTTTAGTTCACCACAAAGTTTGATAATAATGATTATTTGGATCATACTTCCTATTATTCTTTTTAGAGTTATTTATAAGCGTAAAAAATTTGAGTAGATTTATTGATTAAAGGCAAAGCTGCATATCAAGCTTTGCCTTTAAATTTTATAAAGTAGAGAACTTAAATATTGTACTTTGGTTGTATTCTTCGCCTTTCTTTAAAATAGGAGAAGTGAAGGAAGGTAGGTTTATAGCATTTGGTGCATATTGTGTTTCAAAGCAAAGAGCAGCTCTTTGTTCATAGTGAAAGCCATTCTTGCCTATGTTTGTCCCATCAAGAAAGTTTGAACTATAAAATTGCATACAAGGCATTGTAGTGTAAACCTCAAGACTTCTTCCAGTAGTTTCTTCAGTTAATTTTGCAGCTAAAACGTTAATATCACCCTTAGAATTTAATACAAAGTTATGATCATAACCATTAGCTAAAACAAGTTGAGGAAAGTCACTTTTAATGTCATTTATAACAGCTTTTGATTTTTTGAAATCCATAGGTGTTTTAGCTACATCAATTAGTTTACCGTTTGGAGCAAAAGTATCGTCTATTTCAGTAAAGCTATCCGCATTAATTACTAATTCATGATTTAAAGGACTTATATTAGGATTAGCTGTTAAGTTGAAATAAGAATGATTAGAAAGGTTAACTATAGTTGTTTTATCAGTTACTGCTTTATAGTTTATTTTAAAAGAATTATCTTCTGATAAAGTATAAGTAATTGTAACCTTTAGATTTCCTGGATAACCTTCTTCTCCATCCTTACTTAGGTATGAAAGCTCTAAAAGTTCTTTAGCTTCATCCATAGAAGCTTGCCATACAACTTTGTTAAAACCTTTAATACCACCATGTAAGTGATTTGGATGATTATTAGTAGCTAAAGAATATTCTACGTCTTCTAATGTAAATTTACCATTTTTTATTCTATTAGCGCATCTACCTAAGGTTGCACCTATATATTTATCGCAATCTTCATAAGAGGAAACGTTATCATAGCCGAAAACGATATCACCTAAATTTCCATCCTTATCAGGTGTTTTTATAGAAACTATAGTTGCTCCATAATTTATAACTTGAACACTAACACCATTTGAGTTTGAAAGAGTGAATATATCAATTGTTTCATTGTTCTTTGTTTTGCCAAATAAAGCTTTAGTAATGGACATAATAAAAAAAACCTCCTTGAAATTTTTAATTAAGGAAACTGAAGCTATATAGAGCTTACAGTATCCCTTTCAACTATATAATTATTTAATATTATTCTTTTACTATATTTATTATCACAATCAATTTTTTCTATTAATAAGGTTGCAGCATTAGTTCCAAGAAGAAACATGTTTTGATCAACAGTTGTTAGTTTAGGTTCCACAAATTTGCTCAAGGATATATCATCATAGCCAATTATAGAAAAGTCTTGTGGTACAACTAAATTTAAGCGCTTACAAGCATTTAATATACCAACTGCCATAAGATCATTACAGGCAAAAGCAGCAGTTGCTTTAGTAGTTTTTAGTAGTTTAAGAAAAACCTCAGTGGTGTTATCCACAGTATCGCTACTATTTCCGTTGCCTATGTTGATAATATTTTTAGTGTTAAAAAGACCTAATTCCTTCATGTTTTTTGTATATACTTCTTCTTTTATATCATATGAATAACTATCTTTACCTCTAACAAAGAGAATTTCTTTGTGATTGTTTTTTAACAAATAGTTTAGAGCTATATTAGCACCCATAGATTCATCATTGGAAACACAAGAAATATTGGAATCCACATGGTAACTGTTAATAAAAACAAGAGGCATGTTATCTGATATATCATCATAGAAGCCGGATTTTACATTAAGAGTATTAGGACTGATTACTATTATACCGGATACATTTCTTGATACTAAATTAGTTATACATTTTTGTTCTTCATCAGCATCGTCATTAGTGCAGGTTAATAGAAGAGATAGAGATTTATCACGTAAATAACTCTCTATACCTTTAATAACCTCGGTAAAAAACATGTTGCTTATGCTTGGAGAAACTATACCGATAGTAGCAGATTTTTTTTGAGTTAATTCACGTGCCTGCATGTTTGGTATATAATTTAATTCTTTTATTGCTTTAAGTACCTTTTCACGTGTTTCTGCTTTTACAGGATAATTGTTATTCATTACCCTAGAAACTGTAGCTACAGACACGTTTGCTCTGTCAGCTACTTCAAGTATAGTTGCTTTCATAATCTCATCACCTTATAATATATTAATAAATTTATCGAAAGCGGAAAGACCGCTTGAATCTCGTTTATACACACCTGCATTAGTTAATACTTCTAAGAATTTAATACCAACTTCTCTTTGTAGAATATCGTCAGCGTTTTCTTCTGTGATATTTTTGTAAGTAGTTAGTAGATATTTGTACCAATCACTGTGCTTTGAAATTTGATCTATAGTAGAAATATCAGCTTTATTTGATATTAAATTTTCCTTTATTAAAGCTAATTCTGTTTTTAATCTAGCAGGAAGAACAGCTAAACCCATTACCTCGATAAGACCTATATTTTCTTTTTTTATGTGATGAACTTCGTTATGAGGATGGAAAATTCCAAGAGGATATTTTTCACTTGTTCTATTATTTCTAAGAACTAAATCTAGTTCATATTCATCATTTCGTCTTCTAGCAATAGGTGTTATCGTATTATGAGGTTCATTTTCAGAATGGCTTAGTATATCGTGCTCTTCATCTGAATAATTTCTCCAAGTATTTAATATATGTTCAGCTAAATCAATAAGCTTATTTTTATCAGTTGAAGAAATTCTAACTACGGACATAGGCCATTTAACTCTTCCTATTTTTACATCTTCATAGCCTTTTATGCTGTAAGCCTTTTCTATAGGTGCTTTTTCCATTGCAAAAGTATATCTTCCACCTTGATAATGATCATGTGATAGTATAGAACCGCCTACAATAGGAAGGTCTGCATTGGAACCAGCAAAATAGTGAGGCAAAATATCTATGAAAGCTAAAAGATTTCCAAAAGTAGTTCTATTTATTTTCATAGGAATATGTTCACTATTTAATATTATACAATGTTCATTATAGTAAGTATAGGGAGAATACTGCATAAAAAAGTTATTTTTATTTAATTCTAAGGGAATTATCCTGATAGTTTGTCTTGCAGGATGATTTATATTTCCGTAAAAGCCCTCATTTTCTTTGCATAAAAGACATTTTGGATATGAAGTTGATTTAAATAATCTTGCACGCATAATATCCTTTGGGTCTTTTTCAGGTTTTGACAAGTTTATTGTTATATCTAAATCTCCATACTCTGTAGCTGTTTTCCAAGTCATATTTTTATTAATTCTATCTTTTCTTACGTAGTTTGAAGCAATGGCTAAATTGTAGTAATAATCAGTAGCGCATTCAGGAGACTCTTTGAGTTTTGTATTAAAAGCTTTTATAACCTCAGAAGGTCTTGGCATAACGCAATTCATTATTTGAGTATCAAACAAATCTCTTTCAGTTGTTGTGTCAGCTATAAAATTGTTTTCTACTGCATAAGCTAATAAATTTTCTAAAATAGGTGTAGCAGTATCTAAAGCTTCATTAACTTCCTCAAAATAGAAATTATCTAATTTAAATAGACCTGCAAGCATGTTAGAAGAGTAAATTTTATCTTCTTCATATATAAGACCTTTTTTTAGAGAAAAATTTAAAAGTCTATTTATTTCAAAATTAATCATTTTAAAGCCTCCTAGTCTTCAAAACCATTTGGATGAGTTTCGTGCCAATTCCAAGCATCCTTTATTATATCTTTAACATTTGTGAATTTTGGTGACCAACCTAAAACTTTTCTTGCTTTTTCGCTTGAAGCAACTAGTTTAGCTGGATCTCCAGAACGTCTTTCACCATATTCAACTTTAATATCTTGTTTTGTAACATCTTTAGCTGCATCAATCATTTCTTTTACGCTAAAGCCTATTCCGTTACCAAGGTTAAATATATCACTGCTTCCACCGTTTTTCAAATATTCAACTGCCTTTATATGAGCATCAGCTAAATCAATAACATGTATATAGTCTCTTACACATGTACCATCATCTGTAGCGTAATCTGTTCCGAATACAGTTATAAATGGGCGCTTTTTAAGTGGAACTTGAAGTATAAGAGGTATTAAATGTGTTTCTGGGTTGTGATCTTCGCCAATACTTCCGTCATCTAGTGCACCAGCTACGTTAAAGTATCTTAATGCTACATAGTTAATACCGTAAGCTTTGCTTGACCATTTCATCATTTTTTCCATGGTCAATTTTGTTTCTCCATAAGTGTTAGTTGGATTTGTAGCATCGTTTTCTAGAATAGGAATATTTTTTGGCTCGCCATATACAGCAGCAGTAGAAGAGAATACTATATTTTTAATATTGTGTTTTACCATGCTTTCTAATAAAATCTGCATACCATATACATTATTATTAAAATAAAGAAGAGGCTTTTGCATACTTTCTCCGACTAAAGAATTAGCAGCAAAATGTATTATAGCTTCTATTTTGTTTTCGGAAAAAACCTTATCTAAAAATTCACTATCACGTATATCACCTTTATAGAATTTTGCTTTTTTATTTACAGCTTGTAAGTGTCCACTTTGAAGATTATCGACAATAACAACCTCTGCTCCATTTTCTACTAATTCATGTACAGTATGAGATCCAATATAACCTGCACCACCGCAAACTAAAATTGACATAAAAATCATTCCTTTCAAATTAAACTAATTTTTTAGCACCATCGGCAATATCAACAATGTAAAAGCTTGGTTCATAGCCGATTTTTTCTTTATATTTTACTTTGATGTTTTCTGTAAATTCATTAACGTTTTCATCTTTAACTATACTGACAGTGCAGCCACCAAAACCAGCACCCGTCATTCTAGAACCTATAACACCTTTTGCTTCTAAAGCTAAAGAAACTAGAGTATCTAATTCGATTCCTGTAACTTCGTAATCATCTCTTAAAGAAATATGAGATTCATTCATAAGTTTTCCGAAGGTTGCAAGATCATTCTTATTAAGAGCTGCTACAGCTTTTATAGTTCTTTGATTTTCATAAACTGCATGTCTAGCTCTTTTTAATTGTGTAGGATTTGAGATGTATCCTTTTATTTCTTCAAATTCAGCTTCAGTAAGCTCACCCAAAGATTTTATATTTTTAACTTTTTGAAGGTCTTTTAATGCAGCTTCACATTCGCTGCGTCTTTCATTATATTTTGAATCTGCAAGACCTCTTTTTTTATTTGTGTTCCCTATGACTATTTTGTGACCAGTCATGTCTAATTTGCTATAGGTATATTGTAAAGTACTGCAATCAAGTAAAATTGCACAATCTTCTTTACCCATTCCGATTGAAAATTGATCCATTATTCCACAGTTAACACCTATAAAATTGTTTTCTGCGGCTTGGCACATTTTTACTATTTCAACCATGTCTATATTTAAGTTAAATAAATCATTTAAGATAGTACCAGTTAAAACCTCAATAGAAGCTGAGGAAGATAAGCCTGAGCCGTTTGGTATATTTCCATAGAAAAGAATTTCAAAACCATTTTCTATATTGTAACCATGTTTTTTAAAAGTATCTATAACACCTTTAATATAGTTTGCCCAATTATCTTTTTTACAGTTTTTTAAATCATCTAAATTAAATTCGATTATACCTAATTTATCAAAATTTAATGAATATGCAAGAACTTTGTTATCGTTTCTTTTTGAAACTAAACCATAAGTTCCTATAGTTAAAGCGCAAGGAAATACATGTCCACCATTGTAATCAGTATGTTCTCCTATAAGATTAACTCTGCCAGGAGAAAAGAAAACATTTTCATGAGTGTGATTAAAAATTTTGCTGAATTCATTTTGCAAGGTATTTATAATATCCATATTAATTCCTCCTCTATAACAATATAGTAATCGATTACTATTAAAAAGTAAAGACAAAAATAAAAAAAGTAGAATATGTTTTGAAAATTAGTTACTTAAAGACAACAATAGAACAACAATGTTCAACAAAATGATAAAATTAATCATAAATGGTATTGAAAATGATAATGATAAGTGATAATATATAATCGTAAACAGAAATTGTGCATAATTTTGTATAGTCAAATATGGAGGCGTACATATGCTAAAGGATGAAAGATTCCAAAAAATATTAGATATGCTCGAGAAAAATAACATAATAAAGATAACGGATATCAATGAAAAATTGGGTGTTACAGAGATAACAGTTAGAAGAGATTTAAAAGTTCTTGAAAATAAGGGGCTGCTTGAAAGAATTTATGGTGGCGCAAAGAAAATAATCATAAGTAATAAAGATACATTCAAAGAGTTATCTAACAATGAAAAGAAAAAAATCAATATAGAACAAAAAAAGCATATTGCTAAGCTTGCCAGTGAAATGATTGAAGAAAACGACATCATATATATAGGACCTGGAACTACAAGCGAACTTATATATGATTATCTAAAAGTTTCGTATGTAAAGGTTATAACTAATTCAATGCCAGTTTTCTTAAAGTTCAAAAATGATAAAAGATATGAAATTATACTTATAGGAGGAAGATACCGTTCTCACACAGATGTGTTTGTAGGAAGTTTTACGAATACAAATTTAAAAAGTATGAGAGTTAAAACTGCTTTTGTAGGTACAAATGGTATATATAATGATAATATAACCACTTCAAATGAAGAAGAGGGGATGTGTCAAAAGATAATAATGGATAATGCAATAAAAAAATTTGTTTTATGTGACAGCAGCAAGTTGGAGAAGGAAGATTTCTTTAGTTTTTATAATTTGGAGAAGGTAACAGCTGTAATTACAGACAAGAATATAGATGAAAGATTAAAGAACAAGTATGAGAAGAGAGCTAAAATAATAAACTCATAAAAATAATGATAGCTAAAATGTAAGAAGAGGAAATCAATAGGTCCATTTTACTCTTCTGTGGATTAATATTGTGTGTAGATTGTTGGTGATTCACGGAAGAGAATAATATAAAAAGTACAAGTTAAATTAGAGAGGAAGGTAATTTTTTATGAAAATAGCTATAGGAGCAGATACAGATGGCTTTGAATTGAAAGAATATTTAAAAAATTATTTAAAAGTAAAGGGAATCGAAGTGGTAGATAAAACTCCTAAAAAGGGAAGTAATCTTGTTGAAGCTGCTAGTTTAGTTGCAAAGGCAATTATGGATAAAGAAGTTGAACGTGGTATAGCCATAGATGAATATGGAGCAGGTTCTTTTATGGTTGGAGCTAAGCACAAAGGAATAATATGTGCAGAAGTTTCAGACGAACATTCGTCTAAAATGACAAGTCAACATAATTCAGCAAATATGCTTGCAATCGGAGCAGGAATTGTTGGAAAGAAGCTTTTAGAGAAAATGATTGATGCATATTTAGCTGAAGAATATGCAGGTGGAAGACATCAAATAAGAGTTGATATGTTAAATAAAATGCTATAAATTACGGGGGGTAGTAAAATGATAATTTCAATAGGTTCAGATCATATAGTTCCAGATATAAAAATGAAGATTTCGGAGTATTTAAAATCAAAGGGTCATACGGTTATAGATAACGGAACCTATGACTTTGTAAGAACACATTATCCTATATTTGGTAAAAAGGCAGCTGAAAAGGTTGCATCAGGCGAAGCAGATTTAGGAGTTATTTTATGTGGAACTGGAGTTGGAATATCAAACTCAGCAAACAAGGTGAAGGGAATAAGAGCAGCACTTGTTAGAGATGTAACAACAGCAAGATACGCAAAGGAATATTTGAATGCTAATGTAATAGCAGTAGGTGGCAGAATAGCTGGAATAGGTCTTATAGAAAATATAATAGATGCTTTTTTAGAAGCTCAGTACCAGCCTACTAAAGAAAATGAGGAGATAATAAAAGGAATAGATTCACTTATAAAGAACGATGAGGGTCAATTTGGAAATGAACATTTCTTTGATGAATTTATAGAAAAGTGGGACAACGGTGGCTATCCAAAGGAGTAATTTAGATATAAATCATTGAAGGTTTTTAAACTTTTATAAAAGAAGGGAAGGGGTTAGTATCATGTTAGTTACAACAAAAGGATTATTAGTTAAAGCTCAAAAGCAGCATTATGCAGTACCTGCATTTAATATACACAATCTTGAAACATTTAGAGTGGTAGTTGAAGCTGCAAGTGAATTAAATTCACCAGTAATAATAGCAGGAACTCCTGGTACTATAGATTATAGCGGAGAGGAATATTTAATAGCAATTGCTAAAGAAGCAGCAGCAAAGCATATAAATATACCAATAGCAATGCATCTAGATCATTTTCAAGATGTAGAAAGACTTAAACACTGTGTAGATGTAGGCTTTACATCAGCTATGATAGATGCTTCAAAAATGTCCTTTGAGGATAATATTAAAATTACAAAAGAAGTTGTTGAATATGCACATTTAAAAGGTACAGTTGTAGAGGCTGAACTTGGAATGCTTGGAGGGAGAGAAGAAGAGGTTGTCGTAGATGAAAAGGATGCAATGTACACTAATCCTGATGCAGCAAAAGAATTTGTAGAAAAGACAGGAATAGATTCTCTTGCGGTTGCTATAGGAACGGCACATGGTCTCTATAAAGGAGAGCCAAAGCTTGACTTTGATAGACTTAAGCAGATAAGAGAAAAGGTAGATGTTCCGTTGGTACTTCATGGGGCTTCTGATGTTCCAGAAGATTTAGTTAAAAGAGCCATCGAACTTGGAATATGTAAAGTAAATATTGCCACAGATCTTAAAATACCTTTTTCTGATGCAGTTAAAGAATACTTTAAAGAACATCCAGATGCAAACGATCCAAGAAATTACATGACTCCAGGAAAGAAAGCAATGAAGGAAATTGTTGTTAAGAAGATCAAGATGTGTGGGAGCGAGGGAAAAGCTTGATTACAATCATAAACTTAAATGCATCTGTTGATAAAAGATATGAAATAGAAGATATAGTTAAAGGAAAGGTTATGAGAGCAAGAGCTGTAGAAAATACGGCAGGGGGAAAAGGCTTACATGTTGCAAATGTAGCACACATTTTAGGTGAAGATATTACTACTACAGGTTATGTAGGTGGAAAAACAGGTGAGTTTATTGAAGCAAAACTCAGAGAAATAGGTATTAAGAGCGAGTTTGTTAAAATAAAAAAAGATACTCGTGAATGTCTTGCCTTTGTAACTGATGACTTAGTTCAAACAGAAATTTTAGAACCAGGACCTGAAGTTACAGAGGAGGAACAAGAGGAGTTCTATAAGGTTTATGAAAAGCTTCTTTGTAAATCTAATATTATAGTAGCATCAGGTAGTGCACCTAGAAATGTACCAAAGGATGTTTACAAAAAGCTTATTGAAAGAGCAAATAGAAGTGATAAAAAATTTCTATTAGATACAAGTGGAGATTTACTTAAGGAAGGCATAGAGGCAAAACCTTTTTTAATAAAACCTAACAAAGATGAGCTTGAAATGTTAACTGGAAAAGCTATAGTAAATGAAAAAGATATAATAGATCATATAAAAATACTCAATAGTAGAGGAATAAAATGTGTTATTGTATCCTTAGGAGCCGGAGGTTCTTTAATTAGTTTTAATAAAAAAATATATAAAGTATTTATTCCAAAGGTAAAAGCAGTAAATCCTGTAGGTTCAGGGGATTCTCTAGTTGGGGGCTTTGCTGTTGGACTTCACAGAAATTATGATATAGAAAAAATTATAGCATTGGCTTCAGCCTGTGGAACAGCAAATGCTATGATAAAAGAAACAGGATGGGTTGAATTAAATACGGTTAAAGATATTATGGACAAAGTAAAAATAGAAAAGTACTGAATATAAAAAGTGCATTCTTAAAAGGAATAGCACTTTTTATATTTATATTGTTTAAGCTATAAAGTAATTATTTTCATATTGTTGAAATAGAAACAAAAATTTAATATAATATTGTTAATGTGCCAACGGAGGGGAGGACATGCCATGAACAAAGAAGAACAGGTAATAATGGGCTTTAGGGATGTATTAAATAAGATGTCTTGGCTTAATAAGGTTAAGATGGAAGAAGAACTTAAGGGATATAAGCCTTCTGAGGTTCATTGTATTGAATACATTGCAAAAAATGCAGATTCAAATGTGACAAAACTTGCGGAGTCTTTTTATATGACAAGAAGTGCTATAAGTAAAATAGCTAGAAAGTTAATGGAAAAAGGTTTTATAGAAAGCTATCAGAAACCAGATAACAAGAAAGAAATTTATTTTAGACTTACCCAAAAAGGGAAAGAGATTAACAAAACTCATGAAAAATTGCACAAAGAGTTTAGGGAAAGAGATAAAACTGTATTTGAACATATAACCGAAGAACAATTTGATAGTATGCTTAATTTTGTGGAAAAGTATAGTAAGCATTTGGATGAAGAAATAAAAAAACAAGGGATAGATAATAGATCTGAATAAAAAATATAACTAAAGGCAGCTTATCACTAAAGGTGAAAGGGCTGCATTTTTATTATTTTTTGTTTTGTTGACAAGGAAACAAAACTGTGTTAGAGTAAATATGTTTCCGGGGAAACAAAATATCTTTGAGAGGAGAATCTAAATGTTCAAATTTAAATCACATAATAAACAAAGCATAGAACAAACTGTGGATAAAAAATCTTTAATATTTGGTTTAATGTCTGTGTTTCTTTGTTCAATAGGCTTTAGTATCATAATACCTATTGTACCATTTTTAGTACAACCTTATATAAGCAATACAAACAATCAAGCCCTAGTCGTTACAATGCTGACTTCTGTTTATGCAGTTTGTATGTTCTTTTCAGCCCCTGGACTTGGAGCTTTAAGCGATAGATATGGACGACGTCCAGTACTTTTAGTATGTCTTTTGGGTTCCACAGTTGGATACTTAGTTTTTGGTATAGGAGGAGCTCTATGGATACTATTTGCAGGACGTATAATAGATGGTATAACAGGCGGAAATATAAGCACTATCTTTGCATATTTTGCAGATATTACGCCTAGGGAAAAGAGAACGAAATATTTTGGATGGGTTAGTGCAGTTGCAGGTTTAGGAACTGTAACTGGACCTACTCTAGGTGGATTACTTGCTAAGTTTGGTTATTCCATGCCTATGTATTTTGCAGCAATAATAACTTTATTAAATTTTATTTATGGATTTTTTTTCATGCCTGAAAGCCTTGATAAAAATAGGAGACTAGAAAAAATAACGTTTGTAAGACTGAATCCACTTACACAGCTTATAAGCGTACTTTCTATGAAAAACTTAAAAAGACTACTTATCGCAGCGTTATTACTTTGGATCCCCAACGGATCCTTACAGGCAATTTTTTCACAATTTACAATAGATACTTTTAGTTTAAAGCCTGTATTAATCGGACTTGTTCTATCAATTATGGGGTTTCAGGACATTATCTCACAAGGATTTATAATGCAAAGGCTTTTGATAAAACTTAGCGATGCACAGATAGCAATTTTAGGAATGATTTCTGAGATTATAGGTTATAGTCTTATTGCAGCATCGGCTTTGTTTTCATTTTATCCTTTATTTATTGTAGGAATGTTTATATTTGGTTTCGGAGATTCAATTTTTGGACCTTCCTTTAATGGAATGCTTTCTAAGTCTGGTGATGCTAGTGAACAAGGAAGGATTCAAGGAGGTAGTCAATCTATTCAAGCTTTGTCAAGAATAGTTGGACCTATTATTGGTGGACAAATTTATGTATCAATTGGTCATGCTGCGCCTGCTTTTATGGGTGTGATTCTTATAGCTGCTGCAATAATAGTTTTGTATAAATGATGCCTAAAGAATATAACAAATATAGTAAATATTGGGAGTATATCGTGATAAATGCAAAGTTTAGTGCATATTTGTGTATAATTGAGGTTACATTTTTTTATTCTTTAGTATAGAATAATATATATGTCTTATTCTATTCTTGGAGGATTAAATATGTTAAAAGAAGAAAGATTACAGAAAATATTAGATATGGTAGATGAAAATAATATAATAAAAATAACTGATATAAATGAAAAACTTGGAGTAACGGAGATAACTATAAGAAGAGATTTGAAAATACTTGAAGAAAGAGGTTTCATTAAGAGAATATATGGTGGAGCAAAGAAAGTACAGAAATCTGCCAAAGATAATTTTAAGGAACTTTCAAGTAATGAAAAAAGAAAAATAAATATAGAGTTAAAGAAGCATATAGCTAAGATTGCGGCTGGTATGGTAGAAGAGAATGATATAATTTACATAGGACCGGGAACTACTAATGAACTTATATATGATTATATAAATGTCTCATATGCTAAGGTAATAACAAATTCAATGCCAGTGTTTTTAAGATTTAAGGATGATAGTAGATTTGAAGTTATACTAGTAGGTGGAAGATATAGAAAGAGAACAGACGTATTTGTTGGAAGTTTTACAAACGATATATTAAAGAGTATGAGGGTTAAAACTGCTTTTGTGGGCACTAATGGAATTTGCGATAACAATATAACTACTTCAAATGAAGAAGAGGGAGCTTGTCAAAAAATCATATTAGATAATGCCATGGAAAAATATGTACTATCAGACAGTACAAAAATTGGAAAAGAAGATTTCTTTGGTTTTTACAATTTGGAGGATATAACTGCGATTATTACAGATGAGGGTATTTCAGAGGACTTAAAAGAAAAGTATCAAAAGAGAGTTAAGATAATAAACTAAATGTGTAGTGCTAGATTTAGGAGAGAACGTAGCTAAATCTAGCACTATAATTATTTACACTACTAATTTAATTACTAAAGGTATTACTACAATGGAAAGTACAGTAGTTATAAAAATATGTTTTAAAGCTACATTCTCATCACTCCCATATTGAAGGCTCATAACAGCTGCATTAGAGGCTGCAGGCATTGCTTCGAGTACAACAATTACGCCTATAACTATTTGATCAGCATTTAATAATTTTAATACTACAAAGGTTATGGCTGGTACAATTAAAAGCTTAACCACAGTCAGCATATAAACTAGCTTGTCTTTAAACAAATCTCCAATATTAATGTCAGCTAACATTATTCCAACAATTATCATTGATAAAGGAGAGGTCATTGAACCAATTGAACTAATAGTTGATATTACCAAAGTAGGAAGTTTTACATTGAAAATAAATAAAATAAAACCAATAATAGTAGCTATAATTGCAGGATTGATGACTGCACGTTTTAACTCTTTAAAAGAATTGTCTTTGGAATTTTTTAAAACCATTATTCCATAACTAAACATAAAAAGATTTAAAATTATACCGAATATAGCACAATAAAAGACTCCTTTTGCACCATAAATACTTTTTAGAACCGGATATCCCATAAAACCTGAGTTGGAAAAAACAGTTAAAAATTTCGACACACCTTTTTTAGAATCAGTAACCTTTGTATAGGCTAGTTTAGAAAAAATAATTAAAACTACATGAATTATTAGGGCATATAACAAAATGTTTTCAGCAGAAGTTAATACTGACTTTGAAAATTTTATTGTTAAAAAAGAGTTTATTACTAATAATGGAAGTGTTATTTTTAATAATAAATTACTTAACCCTACATTTAATTTCTTGTCGATATATCCCATTTTTGAAGCGTAAATACCTACAAGAATCATTAAGAATAACATAAATACTTGATTTAATACGTCACTATTCAAAACTTTCACCTCGATTAATTTTCAAACCATAGCAGGGTTATAAAGCTCCAAAATAAATAGAGCTTATAAAATTAAATACTATTTTTTCTTTTCTTAAGTTATTGGTAGAATTTAAGTTGCTATGTAAATAATATTTTATAATTTCTTTTCTTAATTTAATTTTATCATATAATAACTGCATTTCTTTATTAAATTAAAAAAAATATGTTTGAAATTCGTTGTAAACGTTAATTGAAAATATGGTTATATTAATTATTACAAAATACAATTATTAGTGTTTTTAATATGAAATCACAATGAAATGATAAATAAAACTTATTATTATATGTAAATTATGAGATCAATTCATAAAGATTTTCAATATAAAAAAAGGCATCCATTAAATATAGATGCCGCAATTTATTTGATTATTGAATTTCAAGGTACTCATCATAAGTACATTTTCTATCAATTATTCCATCGTCAGTAATTTCTATAATCCTATTTGCTATAGTTTGAATAAATTCGTGGTCATGAGATGTAAATATCAAATTACTTTTATATGTTGTTAAACCATTATTTAAAGCTGTTATAGATTCTAAGTCAAGATGGTTTGTTGGTTGGTCAAACATTAAAAAGTTTGCATTTGTAAGCATTGTTTTTGCTAGCATACATCTTACCTTTTCTCCTCCAGAAAGAACGCTTGCCTTTTTTAGAGCTTCTTCTCCTGAAAATAACATCCTACCTAAAAAGCCTCTTATATAGGTTTCTGTTTTTTCTTCTGAATATTGACGAAGCCAATCAACTAAGCTTAAATCACAATCATTGAAGTATTCAGAGTTATCCTTTGGAAAATAAGCGTTTGTTATTGTTATTCCCCATTTAAAGCTTCCACTATCTGGCTCCATTTCACCTGAAAGTATTTTAAATAAAGTAGTCTCCGCTATTTCATTTCCTCCAACTAATGCTATTTTATCGTCTTTAGAAACTATAAAGCTTACATTATTTAAAACTTTTTCTCCATCAATTGTTTTTGAAAGATTTTCAACAGTTAAAATGTCATTTCCAGGTTCTCTTTCTGGTTTAAATGCAATAAAAGGATATTTTCTATTTGATGGTTTAATGTCTTCAAGGTTTAATTTATCAAGCATTTTCTTACGTGAAGTAGCTTGCTTGGATTTTGAAGCGTTAGCGCTAAATCTAGCTATAAAGTCTTTTAACTCTTTAATTTTTTCTTCTTTTTTCTTGTTTTGATCTTTTGCCATTTCAAGGGCAAGAGTACTTGATTTATACCAGAAATCATAGTTTCCAACATAAAGGGTTATTTTACCGTAATCTACATCAGCAATCATAGTACAAACTTTATTTAAGAAATGTCTATCATGGGATACAACTATAACAGTTCCTTCAAAATCTATTAAAAATTCTTCAAGCCAAGCAATTGATTTTATGTCGAGATGGTTAGTAGGCTCGTCGAGAAGTAATATTCCAGGGTTTCCGAAGAGTGCTTGAGCTAAAAGTACTTTCACCTTTTCTCCACCAGTTAAATCAGACATTTTTTTACTATGAAGTTCTGTTGGAATTCCAAGACCTTGAAGAAGTGTAGCTGCTTCAGATTCTGCTTCCCAACCATTTAGTTCTGCAAATTCACCCTCTAAATTAGATGCTTTAATTCCATCTTCTTCACTAAAGTCAGGTTTAGCATATAGAGCGTCTTTCTCTTTCATAATAGCGTATAGACGTTCATTTCCCATTATTACTGTTTCTAAAACTTCATATTCATCATAACCAAAATGATCTTGCTTTAAAACAGAGATTCTAGTATTGCTATCTACAGAAACATCACCTGTATTTGGTTCAATTTCTCCTGATAATATTTTTAAAAATGTACTTTTTCCAGCTCCGTTCGCTCCAATGATTCCGTAACAGTTGCCTGGAGTGAATTTCAAATTTACGTCCTCAAATAGTTTTCTTCCACCATATCTTAAACTTACATTATTTACAGTTAACACGGATTACTTCCTTTCTACTTAGGGATCTTATACCCTCACTTATTATTTTTTTAGATAATTAAAATTATATCATAGTTTGTGAAATATATTAACCTAAAATAAGTGTTGTATTTACAATCATTGTTTCTCTATAAAAATTATATTATACTTATATTATAAAGGCTTGATAAAGGGAAGTGAAATGTAAAATGAAATTAAAGACTTTTTTGGCTAATGTAGTAAGCTCCATGCAAGGATTATAAGATATGAAAAACTTTTGCTTGGAGCTTTGAAAACCAATGAGTTTTTCATATTTTATTTAGTCTTTGCTTTTTATTTACAAATTAATGTAGATAGGAGCTAAGTTCTATGAAATATGAAAAAGCACAAAATATACTTCCACAAAATATAATTGAAATAATTCAAAATTATATTGATGGTGGATACATTTATATACCTAGAAAAAATGAAAATAAAAAATCTTGGGGAGAAAATACTGAAACTAAAAGTTACCTCAAGAATAGAGATAAAGAAATCTTTAATAAGTATTCCTCTGGAGTATCAGTTAAAGCTTTAGCTGAGCAATATTTCTTAACAGAGGGTAGTATTAGAAGAATTGTAAGAAATATAAAAAATTTGAGTCCTTAAAAGAATTATTTTAAATATAAATTAAAATCGCTAAGCTGCAAAACAAAATTAGCGATTTTATAATTTATTAACTAATTTTAAGCTTTTCAAAATCTTTTTCTATTTTAAAGAAAGTACCTAATAAGAACAATGTACAAAGTACCCATAATATGGGTTCCACAATGCATACTCCTAGGTATCCTAGTTTTGGAACAAGCCATAAAACCGCTGCAAACTTACCTATCATTTCAATACTGCTGGATATAAGTGGTGCTATTTTTCGTCCAATTCCTTGAAGAGAGGTTCTAAGTACAAGCAGAATGTGAAGCACATAAAAAAATGGAAGATTTATTTTTAAATATTTTGCAGCCATGTTAGTAATATAACTATCAGAGGTTCCTGTAAGTGCTTTTGTAAGTATAGGTGCAGCTGTATATGCAATAAGGACACAAAAAGTTGCCCATATAAAGCCCAAAACACATGTCTTTTTTATACCTTCACGAATTCTATTTATTTTTTTAGCTCCATAATTTTGTCCCACAAAAGTGGCATTTGCAGTTACCAAGGTAGAAAGTGGAAGCATAAGCATTTCATCAAGCTTTCTTGCGGCTAAGTGAGCAGTAATAGTTGCTTTTCCAAGACTATTAATTGAGCCTTGAAGTATTACAGTACCTAATGCAAAAATTGAACTCATTAAGCCCATAGAAAGACCTGTAGTAAACATTTCAATTATAAGCTCTTTATCAAAATGAAAGTGCTTTTTAGAAAGCTTTAACTCTGGATAATATTTAACAATATGTATAAAACATAGAATTACAGACAACACTTCAGATATAACTGTGGCAAGGGCTGTTGACCATACCCCTCCATGCATTATAACAACAAATATTAAATCCATAGCTAAGTTGAAAAATAAAGATATAATAAGAAAAACTAGAGGAGTTTTACTATTTCCTAAGGCCCTTAAAACACCTGCTTCCATATTATATAAAATGGTTGAAGTTATTCCAAGTAAAATAATAATTATAAATTCGTAGGCATCTTTGATAATTTCTGGTGGTGTATTTAGAAGTTTGAGGATTGGCATAATAAAGATACATGAAAGTAAAGTAAAAAGTAGTGCTGTTATAACGTTTAATATCAGCATTACACCAACAGAATGACGAAGCTTTTCCATATTTTTTTCTCCATAGCTTCTAGCAACTATTATACTGTAGCCATTATTCATTCCATTGGCCATTCCTATAATAAGACTGTATATAGCAGAGGTTGCACCAATGGCAGCTAAAGCATTATCACCTAAGTTGTATCCTGCAATCATGGTATCAAGTACATTGTATAATTGCTGAAATATGTTTCCTAAAAAAATAGGTAAAGCAAATGTAAAAATTAACTGAAGGGGATTTCCTTCTGTCATATCTTTGATTCTAGTTTTGTTCATATAGCATTCCTTTCTCAGTTATAGTCTATATAATAAGTATATCATTTAAAATTTATCTAAAGTCCATTAATTTCAGAATATGTTCTTAAATTCTACAGAAATGTTTATAAACTTGAACCTCAAAGCTTTATAATGATAATATTTTAATATAATAAACTAAAGGAAGTAGAATAAAATGAGTATTTTAACAGTAGAAAACATGAGTCATTCTTTTGGTGATAGGGTGATATTTAATAGGGCAAACTTTAGAATTTTAAAAGGTGAGCATATAGGACTTATTGGTGCTAATGGAGAGGGTAAATCAACCTTTATGAAGCTTATTTGCGGTGAAATTTTACCGGATGATGGTACTATTAAGTGGAATAATAAGTTTAGGATTGGATATATGGATCAGCATGCTTCATTAAAAAAAGGTGTCACAGCTCTAAATTTTCTAAAGGAAGCTTTTGAGGGTTTGTTTGAAATAGAAAATAAAGTGAATAAATTATATGATGAACTTGGTAGTATGAACGAAGAAGATATGAATAAGGCATTAAATAAAATTGATGTATTTCAAGAGATTTTAGATAAAAATGATTTTTATAGTATTAATTCTAAAATACAAAGTGTTGCTGCAGGGCTTGGAATTAAAGAACTTTTAAATAAAGATGTTTCAGCTTTAAGTGGTGGTCAAAGAACTAAAATTTTACTTTCCAAATTGCTCCTTCAAAAGCCAGATATTTTATTATTAGATGAGCCAACTAATCATCTTGATGTAGAGCATATAGAGTGGTTAAAGGAGTATTTAATAAATTATGAAAATGCATTTATATTAATATCTCACGATAATAGCTTTCTAAATAGTACAGTGAATGTAATTTATCATCTTGAGCACAAGACACTAACAAGGTATCAAGGAAACTATGAATACTATCTTAAGCTTTATGAAATAAAAAAACAGCAGTTAAAAATAGAATATAAAGAGCAGCAAAATGAAATAGCAAAGCTTGAAGAATATATAAGAAAAAATAAAGTAAGAACAGCAACAGCAAAGCAAGCAAAATCAAGGGAAAAGAAGCTTAATAAAATTGAAAGAATAGAAATTAACAAAAATATAATAAAGCCATATTTTAAATTTAAAAGTGCAAAAATGCCAGAAAGTTTAATTTTTAATGCTAAAGGTCTAGTTATAGGATATGATAAACCCTTAACCAAACCTATAGATTTAAAAATGAAAAGAGGACAAAAGATTGCAATAACTGGTGCCAATGGGCTTGGAAAAACAACTCTTTTGAAAAGCCTTTTTGGATTATTAAAACCAATAAAAGGTACTGTAACCTTAAGTGATTATAAAAAAATAGGATACTTTGAACAGGAAATTGCACAAGATAGTAAGAATACAGTTTTATATGAGGTATGGAACACGTTCCCTAATTTAACGCAGACAGAGGTTAGAAGTGATCTTGCTAAATGTGGATTAACAAGACAACATATAGATAGTCCTATTAATATATTAAGTGGAGGGGAGCAAGCGAAGGTTAGATTATGTAAGCTTATTAATAAGCCCACCAATATATTAGTGTTAGATGAGCCAACAAATCATTTGGATATTTATGCTAAGGAAGAACTTAAAAGAGCCTTAAAGGAATATGAAGGAAGTATAATTTTGGTATGTCATGAAAGAGAGTTTTATGAAAATCTTGCGACAGATGTATGGAATTGTGAACAGTGGACAGTTTAATTAAAAGGCAGAAATCTTAATTTTAGATTTCTGCCTTTTAACGTAAATTCACTAAAGCTTTATTTTATGATACAATTAATCATTGAAAAGGAGTTGACTGTAAAATGGGAAAAATACTCGTCTTGGCAGAAAAACCTAGTGTTGCAAGAGATCTTGCGAAGGTTCTAAAAGCAAATATTAATAAGAAAACTCATTTAGAAGGAAATAAATATGTAGTTATATGGGCGCTTGGACATTTAGTTTCTTTAGCTGATCCTGAGAGCTATGGTGAAAAATATAAAAAGTGGAGTATGGATACACTACCAATGCTTCCTAAGTATATGAAATTAAGTGTTCTTAAAAATACATCAAAACATTTCTATGATATTAAAAAGGTCATGGAAAGAAAGGATTTAGATGAGCTTGTAATAGCAACAGATGCAGGACGTGAGGGAGAGCTTGTTGCAAGATGGATAATCGAAATGGCTAAATGGAAAAAGCCAATAAAGCGTTTATGGATATCCTCTCAAACAGAAAGAGCAGTAAAAGAAGGTTTTCAGCATTTAAAGGATGGCCGCGAGTACGAAAATTTATATAAGTCTGCAAAATGTCGATCAGAGGCTGATTGGTTTGTTGGATTAAATGTTACACGTGCATTAACTTGTAAATACAATGCACAATTATCAGCAGGTAGAGTTCAAACACCTACACTTTATATGATAGTTGAAAGAGAAGAAGAAATAAGAAAGTTCAAGCCTAAGGATTATTATACTATAGAAGGAAAGGTAAAAAACTTTTCTATGAATTGGCATGATAGAAGAGGAGACTTTAAAATCTTTGATAAAGAAAAAGCTGAGAGTGTAGCAGCAAAATTAAAGGGGAGAAAAGGAAAAATAGTAGAGGTAAGTGAAAGTAATAAGAAAAAATATTCTCCTGCACTATATGATTTAACAGAGCTTCAAAGAGATGCAAATAGATTTTTTGGATTTTCAGCAAAAGAAACTTTATCAATAATGCAAAGACTTTATGAAAATCATAAGCTTTTAACTTATCCTAGAACGGATTCAAGATATATTCCTCATGATGTTGTAGCAACACTTAAAGATAGATTAAAAGCAATATCCATAGGAAAGTATTCAAAATTTGCAGCAGAAATATTAAAAAGCAAAATAAATGTACACAAAGGTTTTGTAGACGATTCTAAGGTAACAGATCATTATGCCATAATTCCAACAGAAGAAAAGCCAGCACTAGGAGCTTTAAGCAATGAGGAATTTAAAATATATGATTTGGTTGTAAAGAGATTTTTAAGTATAATGCTTCCAGCTTTTGAGTATCTTCAAACAACAATTAAAGTAGAAGTAGAGAATGAGATATTTATAGCAAAAGGTAAGGTTGTTAAGAAAAAGGGCTGGAAAGAGGTCTATGATAAAACAGAAGATTTTGAGGAAAAAAGTGAATTAAAGGAGCAGACTCTTCCTTCAGTTAATAATGGAGATGATATTACCTTTAGTGAGATTGTAATAAAGAAAGGTCAAACTAAGCCACCTTCAAGATTTACAGAAGCAACACTTTTATCAGCTATGGAAAATCCTCAAAAGTATGTAAGTATGGATAAAACTTCAGCTAAAACACTTGGAGAAACTGGAGGGCTTGGTACTGTTGCAACAAGAGCAGATATAATAGAAAAGCTATATAAGACTTTTTATATAGAAAAGAAGGGGAATGAAATAGTACCTACCTCAAAAGGAAAACAGTTAGTTAATTTAGTACCTTCTGATTTGAAATCTCCACTATTAACTGCAAAGTGGGAAGGACAGCTTGATGCTATAAGTAAGGGCAAATTAAATGGTTTAAGCTTTGTAAATGAGATTAAAGGTTATGCATCTAAGCTTGTAGACGATGTAAAAGGTAGTAAGGATACCTTTAAATATGATAATTTGACAGGAACAAAATGTCCAGAGTGTGGAAAATACATGCTTCAGGTAAATGGTAAAAGAGGAAGAATGCTTGTATGTCAGGATAGAGAGTGTGGACATAGAGAAAACTCAGCCATGTTCACAAATGTAAGATGTCCTGAATGCCATAAAAAGCTAGAGCTTAGGGGAGAAGGAGCGGGAAGAATATATGTATGTCCAAATTGCAGCTTTAGAGAAAAATACGCTTCCTTCCAAAATAGATTTAAAGGTGATAATAAGAAAGTAAATAAAAGAGAAGTATCAAACTACATGAAAAAAATGAAAAAGGAAGCGGAGGATTTTAATAATAATCCATTCGCAGCACTGCTAGGAAATATAAAGTTAGATGACAAATAGATTATTTGGAGTTTGAATTTATTTATTAAAGACAGGAGTTAGATGTAAACAGACTCCTGTTTTTTTATATGCTTTTAAAGAATATTAGGAAAATATTACAATATAAGAAGGGGATATAAAAACTAAAACAGAATTAAATATAAGAAGGGAGTGTTAGAATATGAGTATAATATTAAAAAGGAGAAGTATAAGAAAGTATAAAGGTATTAAAGTTGGTAATGAAATAGTAGATGAGCTTTTAAAAGCTGGTATGGCTGCACCATCAGCAGGAAATGAACAGCCATGGGAGTTTATGGTTTTGCGAGATAAAGATACTATGGAAAAGATAACAGAAGTGCATGCATATTCAAAAATGTTATTAAGTGCAGACGTTGCAATTGTAGTTTGTGGAGATATTGACAAAGAAAAAGTTAAAGGCTTTTGGGTACAAGACTGTTCGGCTGCAACAGAAAATATATTATTAGCTGCTGAAGAAAAAGGTTTAGGAGCTGTATGGTTGGGAGTATATCCAATGGAGGATAGAGTTAGTGGTATAAGGAAGTTATTAAATTTACCAAGTAATATAATACCGTTGTCAATAATATCCATAGGATATCCAGATGAGAATAAAGAGGCATCGAATAGATATAATACATCGAGAGTACATTATGATAAATGGTAAAATGTTAGAATATAAAAAAGAGAGCATAAATTAAAATTGTTTTTGTTTTTGAATTAGTATAATAAAATTTTTAATGAAATATGTGGTGTTTTGCACGCAATATTAGTTTATGCAAAATATCGCATATTTTTTTAGAAAAATAATTCTATGAAAGGTGATATATTCATACTTAGAATATTGGATAAAGTTAGTTTGGCTAAATTATGTGAAGAAAATAGAAATTGATGTACATATAAAAAATACGTATAATAAGAGGCAAGAAGGATGTGTGTATTTATGAATAATTTAAAAGTATATACAAAAGATGACTCTATATCAGTGAAAAAGGAAAATGGTACTGAGGTTGATTATTTTATATTTGATGAATACGAAATACATTTAAATAAAATTCCACCACACTCAATTCAAGAATATCATAAACATAGAGCTATTGATGAAGCAGTAATAGTTGTAAGTGGGAAAATAGTTTTAAAGTGGATAGAAGAAGGTAAAGAATATTCAAGAACATTAACTAAAGGTATGATAGTACGGATGGGTAAGGCCATACACACTATTCAAAATGAAAGTAATAGTTTTGCTGAGTTTAATGTTCTTAGAACGGTACCAACAGGAAAAAATAATAGAGAAATTATAAAGAATGATAAAGTTTTAGGGAGGGGTTAAAATTGAAAATAGTAGTTTTGGATGGATATACCTTAAATCCTGGTGATATGTCCTGGAGAGAATTTGAAGAGATAGGTGACTTAACTGTTTACGACAGAACTGATTATACTGGAAAAAAAGAAGACAAAATAATTGAAAGAGCTAAAGATGCTGAAGCTATTTTAACTAATAAGACTATATTGACTAACGAGGTTCTTCATAAGCTTCCTAAATTAAAATACATAGGTGTACTAGCTACCGGATATAACGTAGTGGATTTAGAGTTTGCAAAGGAAAATGGAATTATAGTAACAAATATTCCTGCATACAGTACCCAATCGGTAGTTCAGATGTCTATGGCACTTTTACTCGAAGTATGTGGCCATGTTGGAGAACATAATATATCAGTAAAAAAAGGAGAATGGCAAAACTGTGATGATTTTACATATTTAAAATATCCTATGATCGAACTTTACGGAAAAACTATAGGACTTATTGGGTATGGAAGTATAGGTAAATCTATGCAAAGGGCAGCAGAAGCTTTAGGAATGAAAGTTATTGTAAATACTCCTCATCCGGATAAAAAACTTGAAAGTGAGACTATGAAATTTGTAAGTTTAGAGGATCTATTTAAAGAAGCAGATATAGTTTCGCTTCATTGTCCCTTGAAAGAAGAAAATAAAGAGATGATAAATAAAGATAGCATAAAGAAAATGAAAGAAAAAGTTATTATAATAAACACTGCAAGGGGTGGACTTATAAATGAAGAGGATTTATACACAGCATTAAAGACAGGAAAAGTATATGCAGCAGCAGTTGACGTGGTTTCTACTGAACCGATAAATAAAAATAATCCACTTTTAAAGGCTAAAAATTGTATAATAACACCACACATTGCGTGGGCTACAAGTGAAGCAAGAAGGAGACTTATAAGCATAGCTGTGCATAATTTAAAGCAATATGTGAATGGATTTCCAGTTAATGTTGTTAATAAATAGAAAAAAGTTGTTCACATAAAATTTGTGAACAACTTTTTTCTATTTAAAAATTCTTTTAGCTATGGAATATGATCTGACCGAAGTAAGACGTACATTTGTTCCTGGATGAGTAGCTTCAACCATTTGCCCATTTCCAACATAAATAGCTACATGATATGGGCTAGATGTTGGACCGAAAAATAATAGGTCTCCTGGTTGAAGCTCATCAGTTACTGTAGTACCTACGTAAATTTGTTCATAAGTAGTACGTGGAAGAGGTACTCCAAAGTGAGCATAACAATACTGTACTAAGCCTGAACAATCAAAGCCACTAGGAGAAGAACCACCCCATACACATGGAACACCTATAAAAGTTTCTGCATAAGCTGATAAGTCTTCTCCTTGTGAAGAAGTAGAAACCTTATAAGTATTAAGACTAGAAACAGCAGACTTTTTTGTAGTATTTAATTTACTAGCTTGTACATTATATGTGAATAAAGTTGTACCAATAAAAATTATAGAACCTGATAATAATAAGGTTGTAAAATTCTTTTTCAATATATTCATCTCCTCTGTTAGTATATTGTAGCAATATATTTAAAAAAGTAAATAATTAAAATAAAAGGATGAAAGTTGAAATTGCGAAACACTTAAATCAAGTTAATAAATACAAAAGTTGTCCACAAATTTTGTGGACAACTTTTCGTATTAATTAAAAATTCTTTTAGCTATTGAATATGATCTAACATCAGTAAGACGTACGTTTAATCCTGTACGAGGGGCTTCAACCATTTGACCATTTCCAGCATAAATAGCCACATGATATGGACTAGAGGCCGAACCAAAGAATAATAAGTCTCCTGGTTGTAAATCTGTTACAGTAGTACCATAGTTAACTTGGTCATAAGTAGTACGTGGAAGAGATACTCCAAAGTGAGCATAACAATACTGTACTAAACCTGAACAATCAAAGCCGCTAGGAGAAGTGCCACCCCATACATATGGAACACCTATGAAAGTTTCAGCATAAGCTACTAACTCTTTACCCTTTAATGAGACAGGGGAAGTAGCATTAGATAAGAATACATGAATTCTAGAGGCAGTATTTCCATAGTCGTAAAAGGCAGCAATATCAGCTTTTTTATCACCATTAAAATCACCAGCTACAACTCTTCCAGTAATTTTATTTGCATCATAGCCAGTGGTATTCCACCAGCCGTTAGCACCGGTATAAGTGAAGGAATCTCCAGTAGATTTAAATACATGGATTCTAGTTTCAGAATTACCGTAGTCATACATAGCAGCAATATCAGACTTACCATCACCATCAAAGTCACCAGCTACAAGCTTTCCAGTAACTCTATTTGCATCATACCCAGTAGAGTTCCACCAACCATAGCCACCGGCGTAAGTAAAGGAACTTCCTGTAGATGTAAACACATGTATTCTACTTTCAGAATTACCGTAGTCATACATGGCAGCAATGTCAGTTTTACCATCACCGTTAAAATCACCAGCTACAACTCGTCCTTTAATTCTATTAGAATCGTATCCAGTACTATTCCACCAACCATTACAATCAGTATAACTAAAGGAACTTCCTGTAGAAGTGAAAACATGAATTCTGGTTTCAGAATTACCATAGTCATAGAAAGTAGCAATATCAGCTTTACCATCACCATTAAAATCACCAGCGACAGCAGCTGTAATTCTACCTGCATCATATCCACTAGGAGTGCTCCACCAACCATTGCAATCAGTATAACTAAAGGAATTTCCAGTAGAAATAAATACATGAATTCTAGTAGCTCCACCGCCATAATTGTATATTACAGCAATGTCGTCTTTACCATCACCATTAAAGTCACCAGCGACAACATCTGCAATTCGGCTAGTATCGTAACCGTTATCAGTCTTCCACCAACCATATGCACTAGCATAATCAAAAGAGCTTCCGTTAGATGTAAATACATGAATTCTTGAAGCACCATTACCATAGTCATAGAAAGTAGCAACGTCAGTTTTACCATCACCATTGAAATCACCACTAACCATACGGCTGCTAACATGATTTAAGTCGTAGCCACTGTCAGTTTGCCACCAACCATATGCACTAGGGTATGTAAAAGAATCGTCAGCTTGTACACTGTGTCCCCATAAAATTGTACCTAAAAAGATTATAGAACATAATAAAAATAGATTATTAAAAAGTTTTTTCAATATATTTCCCTCCTTTAGGAATATATTGTAACATGTTTTGAAAAAAAAGTAAATAATTCAATTAATAAATAAATAAAGGTAAAAAATATATTAAATAAATTAAATAACCATTATGTGAATAAATGTAATATATAAAAATAAAGCACAAGACTGATAGTAAGACATCAATCTTGTGTTTTAGTGGTTTCAATCATTTAAGCTGGATAATTTAATCTATCTTCAGTTATGTTATCAAGTAAACTCAAGAATTTTTTTCCTAAATAGTTTGCCATAGTAAGGTTCATGTCAAGGTAATTGCCACAATCACGTGCTGCAGCACCTGGAACTTCTCCCTTGAAGTCGGCAATAAATTTATATAGTTCTTTAAGTAAAGGTACGATATCTTTTGATAGATAATCTCCTTGTAGAATTAAATAAAAACCTGTTCTACATCCCATTGGTCCAAAATATACTGTTTTTGCCGAATAGTCCTTGTGATTTCTTAAAAAAGTTGCAGCTAAATGTTCAATAGTATGCATTTCAGCTGTATTCATAACTGGTTCGTCATTAGGACTTGTCATACGTATATCAAAAGTAGTTAAAACCACATCTCCAAATTTGTCTTTTCTTGAAACATAAACTCCAGGTTTAAGTGTTAAATGGTTAACAGTAAAACTTGCGATTTTTTCCATTTAAATACCTCCTATAAAATTAATAAAGCTTAATATTTATAATACTACATTTTATTAATAATTGAAACTTTGGAAGTAAAAAGCTTTTATTAAAGTCTTGTGACTACAAAACCATCCTTTTTTAACATTTTTACAAGTCCATCAGGTCCAAGTACATGTCCAGTTCCAACAACTATAAAATATTTTTTGCCTGAAGCTATATAATTCTCTATTTTATTACACATTTTTATATTTCTTTGTAGTATTAAGGAATTGTAATAATCTCGAACGGCTTTATTATTTGAGTTCTTTCCAAGGTCAGTTTTTTCAAAATTTGATACGTCACCATTTAAAATTGCAGTATATTCAGCATCAAAGGCCTTTTTAGCATCATCAGGATAAGGCATATTTTCAAGTTGATAATTTTGATAAGCATCACCACCAGCATTTAATGCATTAGCTTGAGTTTTAGCATCTTCTAAAGCAACAATTTCTTTGTTATTTTCTTTAGCTCTTTTTAGAAAATAATAGTCAAAACCATAACTAGTTGTATTATCAGATAATAGTTCATTATCAAGAATAGTAGCGTATAAGTAACCTAGAGTATCATTTCTATAGGTATCAAGCTTTAAATTTAACTTTTGCATGATTGGTTCAATATGGTTCTTAGCAGCAGGAGTTATGTGGTTGTATAAATTGTCACCTTTTGGGTAAGTTACGTCTTTTACGAATTTATACATTGTGCTAGTGTCTGTAATATCTGATTCTACAACTAATGCAGTGGATTCTGTATAGGCATTTTCAATAGCTTTAGAAAATTTAAATGGCTCATTTTTTCCAATATGGATTGTACCACCTAGATATAAATAGTTTCCATCCTTTTCTACCTTGTAGAATATACCTTTTGCTTTTGGTTTAGTGTATTTTTTTATATTGTATACAGCAACTAAGCTTGCAGGAATTAGAAATAGTATTAAAAAGATAATTAGCTTTTTATGTTTTTTCATTTTATAAAGCCTCCAATAAAATTTAGTGTTTATAATATATTACTCGCTTATAAATGCTTTTTTAGCAAATTGTTGTAAAAATATTTATAATTGGATTATGACAAAAATATTTCTTGTTAATGGTATATATAGTAAAGGCTTATATTTTGAGGTGAGAAGATGGATGAGAAGGATGAAAAGATAGTCGATGGTATATTGAAGAGGGATGTAAATTCTTTTAATAAATTAATAGATAGATATGGAAGCATAATTCACAATGTGGTTAGGGCAGTATTAAATGAAAGTCATGAAACCACAAGTGTGGAAGAGTGCATAGATGACATATTGATGTGCCTTTGGAGAAATATGGACTGTTTTTCAAAGGAAAAAGGAAATTTAAAGTGCTGGATAATTGTGATTTCTAAAAATAAAGCTCTAACCTATAAGAAAAAATTGAAAAAGTTTAGAAACAATATTGATATAGATGATTTAAAGGTAAATTCTTTAGTAGATATTGAAGATAATTATTTGAAAAAAGAAAATAAAAAATCAATACTAGAGCTTTTAAATAATTTAAGTATAAAAGATAAGGAAATCTTTGTGAAAAGATATATAAAAGATTGTTCAATTGGGCAAATAGCTATTGATATGGGGTTAACGTCAATTTCAGTTTATAATCGCTTGAGTAGAGGAAGAAAAAAGTTAAAGCAAATATTAAAAGGAAGGGAGTTGTAAACATGGAGGATAGAGAAAAACTAATTAGTTATAACGATGTTTTTATAAGCCAAGAAGAAATAAAAAAATATGAAAATGAAAAAATTAATGATGCTGTGCTTTTAAAAATGAAAACTAATATGAAGAGGCTATATAAAAGAGCTAATATGGAAGAAGCTTTTGAAAAGGTTGAAGACCAATTTGAAAAAGATGAAAAGGTGAAGTATGTATTTTGGGCAGAAACCTATGGAGTTAGACTGGCACAGGGAATGGGATATGGATATGCATCTATATCATCTATATGGACTTCATGGCCTACTAAAACAGCAATAATTCTTACAGATAAAAGTATTTCAGTAATAGAAGCAAATGATTCATATTTAGCACTTAAAATAAAGCATTATAATTTTAAAGATATAGATTATATAGAGAATAAAAATGTGAATAAGGGATTTGATTTATTAACAATAAAACCTTTGTTAGGTCAAGATATAAAATTAGAAATGCGCCATAGTGAAAAACATCTTAAATTTATAGAAGTTATTAAAGAGAATAAATTAGATATGAGGATAAAAAAAAATAGCGAGAAATAATAAAGATAAAATTGCATATGGAATTTCAATAATATTAGCAATATTAATTTGGATATTACTATTGTGGATGGTTATTTATAGAAATCTACCTGGGCTTGAGACAAGATTTAAATAATTTAAACTATTGTTTTTAATTTTTACTGATATAATTAAAATTGTAATTAAAAAGTTTTGAAGGGTGATATATTTGAACAAAAGATTTGAAGGATGGCTTTTAATATCGGATATGGATGATACTTTAATTGATAGTGACAGAAGAATATCAGACAAAAATATAGAGGCAATAAAAAAATTTCAGAGTTTAGGTGGGAGATTTACTATAGCTACAGGGAGAACAATGGAGTCGGCATATAGATATATAAGAGATCTTCCTGTTGATTTACCTGTAATACTTTATAATGGAGCTAAAATATATGATTTTCAAAATGAAAAAACTGTGTTTGAAATAGAATTAGAAGATAGAGTGAAGGAAATAGTAAAAAAAATAAAAGAGTATAATCCTTCATTTGGTATTGAGATATACAGTAATGAAAATACTTATATTTATAGTTCTTGTAGGTTTACAGAAAGATTTAAAAAGAGAGGATACGAAGTTTTTTATGAAATTCCAGAAACACTTTGGAAAGAAAACTGGACGAAAGTTCTTGTTTTGGCAGAAGAGGAAGATGAAGATTATTTAGAAGAAAATTTTGAAAATCTTTTTGGAAAAATAAATTTAGTAAGAAGCGGAGAAAATTATTTAGAAATACTTCCAGATAATCTATCAAAAGGGGCTGCATTAAAAAATCTTTGTAACCTTAAAAATATAGATATTAATAAGGTGATTTCAGTAGGTGACAATATGAATGATTATGAACTTATAAAATCGGCGGGATACGGCTTTTGTGTATCAAATGGTAATAAGAAACTTATAAGTATGTGTAGTAATATATGTCCATCAAATGATGAAAATCCTATTGAATATATTGTTAATCTTGCTATGAATAATTTTGAAAAATTGAAGTAAAGATGATAAAAAGTATTTTAATGTAATAAAATCCCCTTTATAATAGAAATATATATTTTATTATAAAGGGGAGAAAATTTATGAATAAAAAAATCAAAATTATAAATATTACTATTATATTATTAAGTATATTTATGTTTTTTAGTGGTAAGGCTGTATTGGCTTCAAGTTATAATTTAAATACTAATTCAATTAGCTATTTTGATTTTAAGAATGGAGAATTTACAAGACCTAATCCTACTGGCTTTCTAAATTGGGTAAATAGCCAAGTTATAACTAAGCATAATCCACATCACAATGGCTATGATGAAGTTTATACATCGGGAGAACCTCAAATAGTGGAAGGGGATTTTATGTATGGGGATTTAAGAGTTAAGTTAAAGAATGAATGGGTATCAATTTATGAATACTCTCTTGATTCTAAATCACCAGTGTGGACAAATATAGGAAGAGTAAAAACTGATTCTAAGGGACATATACAATATAATATACCTGATAATATGAAATTATCTGTGGGTACACATTTAATTAAACTTTACGTTGAAGGTGATGGAACAGAAGCGGATATGTATCTTCAAATTTTAGATGGAGCTAAAAAATATGTTGTTTTTGATATGGATGGAACTTTAACAACAAGTGATTTTGAAGATGTAAAGCAATATGCTGGTGAGTTTTTTAATTCAAGCTATAAAGCAGAAATGTATCCAGATGCAAATAATGTGGTTAAATATTATGCATCGAAAGGCTATGGAATATTATATTTAACAGCAAGACCATATTGGCTATCTGAGGAAAGTCAAAGTTGGCTTTGCACCGAAAATTTCCCTATGGGATTAGTTCATACTTCATCTGGAGGAGATTTAGTTCTTGGAGAAGCTGCTGCTACCTTTAAGGAAAATTATTTAAATAGTCTTAAAAGTAAAGGTATAGAATTTGACTATGGTTTTGGAAATGCAGGAACAGATGTGGAAGCTTATTCAAGTGTGGGAATTTCTAAAAATAACATCTTCACCATAGGTAAAAATAGAGGAATAAATGGTTCAGTTCCGATAGTAAGCTATACAGATTATTTAAAACAGTTAACAGGAAATTAGAAATATATAATAAAAAACTTAAGCTGTACAAGCCATTGAATATTAATTTGTAGAACTTAAGTTTTTATTTGTTACTTAATGTTTATATAAGCCTTCTATAGAATGAATAATGTGGATTATACAATCATTATAAGGCGTAGGAATTTTGTAAGCTTTTCCTAAAGTAGAAACAGCTCCGTTGATATGGTCTATTTCGGTAAGCCTTTTATTTAAAACATCCTGATTCATCGAAGTTATTGCATTTCTTAAGTCTTTATTAATGTATTTTTCTACTCTAGTAATTACTTCATTTTTGTCGAAGTGAGTTCCATCAATAATTGCAACATCAACAGCTTCAGATAAAATATTCCTTACAATCTCAAAAGCATGTTTGTTTTCACCAAGATAGCCTATTTTACAATTTAGAATTGCAGTTATAGCGTTAAGAGCCATATTAATGAATAATTTATTCCAGATAATTTCTTGAATGTTCTCATAAACTACTGTTTTTAAATTGCAGGCTTCAAATAATTTTTTTGTATTTTCAAGTACGGTATTATTATAAGCAACCATACCTATATTTGTTATTCCATTTTGGTTATGAGATATTTTGTTATTCTCTAAAATAGAGCAGCTGTGTTCAGTTGTGCCAATTAGTATGTTTTCTTTTTTTATGAATTTTTCTAAATCCCTATCGTTTCCAGCACCATTTTGCAGAGAAATTGCAAGTGTAGAATCATTAAATAAGTTTAAGTTACTTTTTAAGGCAGATAAGGTGTAAAGATTTTTAACAAATAAAATAACCAAATCCATAGTACATAAGCTTGATGAATTAGTAAATGCAGGAATTTTAAAAACTTCTGTTTTATCGCTTTCTTTTTCATAAATTAATATACCATCGTTGTTTATAGAATTGACAGTTTTTTCATTAACATCAATCATATAAACATCATTGTTACGTGAGAGATAAGCACCATAGAGTCCGCCCATAGCCCCAGCACCTATTACTGCAATTTTCAATAGTATCCACTCCCTTGTCTATTATATAGATTAATTTTAATATATTAAGATAGATAAGTAAATAAAAGTATATTTTAAAGAACAAGAGTAGAATTGGAAGGTGATTTTGTGAATAGAGTTATTAAAATCGTACCTAATAGTTTAACTTTATTTAGAATAATAATGGCATTTATATTTATGTATTTTATAATAATGCATTTTCAATATAATAATCTAGGAATTGAAGAGATAATAATTGTTTTCTTGGCTATCTGTTTTTCGGATTTATTAGATGGTAAAATTGCAAGAAAGATGGAGGTAACCTCAGAGATAGGAGCAAAACTAGATGTAGTTGCCGACTTATTATATATAGTAACATCATATATTACATTAATAGTGTTTAAAATTATGCCTATTTGGTTTTTATTATTTGTATTTTTTAAATTTCTTGAATTTATAATTACATCAAAGTTGATAAGGGGTTTAAATAATTCTGATAATTTTTTTATTTTTGATCCAATTGGAAGAGTTGTTTCTGCAATATTTTTTATAATTCCTGGCATGTTTTGTGTTTCAATGTTTGTAGATGCATATATTATAAAAAGATTCGTAAATTATTTTTTGTATGTAGTAATGGTATTTGGATTTTTCTCATCATATTTAAGAATAAAAAATGTATATATGATAATTAAAAAAAGAATTTGATTTTTTATCCGTATAACCTCCTTGTAATTGATAAATTCTATAATATAAGAATAGGTGGAGGAAAAAATTATGATTATAAGAAAAATAGAGAGAAAAGATATTAATCAGCTTGAAAACCTTATTAATAGTTGTATGAGAGAATTTAAAGGAGATAAAGTAGGGTGTACGGATGTAAATTTTGATTTTAGCATATTTTATAGTGAAGAGAAAAATAAAAAATCAAATTATTGGGTTGTAGAGGAAGACGAAAATTTGGTAGCAGGCTGTGGCATTAAGCCTTTAAGTAATAATGGAGATATATGTGAGCTTTATAGCATGTATTTACTTAAAGAGGTAAGGCAAAGTAGGATTGATAAAATTTTATTAGAAATAGCCTTAGATTTTGCTGGAAGATATTATAGAAAGTGTTATGTTAAAACTTTTTCAAATATGATAGCTGTTAATGAATTTTATAAGAAAAATGGATTTATTTCTTTGAAAAAGCCAATTTTTGAAAAAAGCAATAATGAAAATGATGCGTGGTACATAAAAGAACTTTAATTGAACATATCGTTAACAAAAAACAATCTGCAAAATGTGCAGATTGTTTTTTTACTTTATTGATTATTTGTTGTAGTATTCTTCTCTAGATTAAAACTTCCACGTAAAGTCTGCCATACTGTATTTGCTTGATCTTGCGTTATTATTCCATTTTGAACTAAGCTATTTAGTGGATTGAAATTTTGTCTATTGTTGTTTTTATTATTATTTTGGACATTATCACCAGAGTTATTAGGCTTATTTGCACCACTATCGTTAGATTTATTGCCAGCTCTTCTATGTCCCTTTCCAATATGGTTAGTTAAAGTAGTTAAGATTTTATCAGATTGAGCTTGAGTTATAGTGCTTTTAGTAACAAGTTCTTTAAGCTTTGATTGATATTGTGCTTTAATTTGAGTGGTATCTACTTTTTTTGTAGTTGTGTTATTTGAGTTTTGGGTAGCATTATTACTTCCACATCCAACCAACAAGGATAAGGATAAAGTTGAGGTTATGAAAAGCGCAACTATTTTTTTTATGTTCATTTAAAAATCCTCCTAAAGTGAATATAGGAATTATTATATATTTTATTTCTTAACTCTCCATAACAATTTTATAAAGAAAAGCTGTAGTAGGTATAAAAAATTGATAAAACATCTAGAGTATATTATTAAATTTTTGGATTGTTTTCAACATAGTTAAGAGCCCATGTGCAAAGACCCTTTAAAACAGGAAGAAGACTTTGTCCAGAATTAGTAAGAGAATATTCAACCTTAGGTGGTACAGATGGATAAACAGATCTATGTATTAGTCCGGTTTCTTCTAAAGCTCTAAGTTGTTGAGTAAGCATTTTATGGGTGATTTTAGGTAATTTCTTTTTTAACTGACCAAATCTTAAAGTTTCTTTTCCCAAGTACCAAAGAATAAGAGTCTTCCATTTTCCACCTATGATTTCCATGGTAAGTTCCATAGAACAATTATATTCTATATTATTATATTTAATCATTATTATCCTCCTGAAATTTAAATTATGTAGTATACAAATGGGTACTATAGCACTTTAATGTGCGTACTTGTTAAATTAGCAATTAATGCCTACTATTATAACGTAAGCAATTTGTTTATACAAGCAAGTATATGAGTATACAAGAGAGGATGAAGTATAATGGAACTTATTAAGTTACAAAAGTCAAAATGTAAAAAGTGTGGAATTTGTATAGAGGTATGTCCATCAATAGTTTTAGGTATGGGAGAAGAAGGACCGGAAGAATTAGAAGGAACAAACTGTATAGGATGTGGACAATGTGTGGCAGTATGTCCTAATAAAGCTATTGATAATGTTAGAACACCTCTTTTAAGGCAGCAAGAATTAAAACAATTTCCTGTAATAGACGAAAACAAAGCCGAAATGTTTTTAAGATCACGTAGATCAATTAGATGCTATAAAAATATTCCTGTAGAGAAAGAAAAGTTAATGAAGTTAATTAATATTGCTCATTTTGCTCCCACAGCAAGTAATAGTCAGAATATATCATACGTTATAGTTACAGATAAAAAAATACTTAAAAAAGCTACTGAAGTTGTTATAAACTGGATGGAAGATAAAATAGATACACCTACTATGCACTGGAGCTTTCCTAAACATATTAAGGATTATAGGGAACAAGGAATAGATAAAATACTAAGAAATGCTCCTACATTAGTTTTAGCAACTGCGCCTAAAGGATTCAAAAATGGGCGAGAAAATACTATTTTTTCTTTTTCTTATATGGAGTTATTTGCAACTACTTTAGGCTTAGGAAGTTGCTTTGCGGGTCTTTTTGAAATGTGTGTATTTGATAAATATGAGCCTCTTATGGAGTTATTTAATATTTCAGAAGATAGTGTAATAACAGGAGCTGTAATGGTAGGCTATCCCAAATATAAATATAAGAGGGTAGTGGATAGAAATCCATTAGAAGTAAGCTATGTTTAAAATAAGGTGCTGAAAATTAAAAGCACCTTATTCTAAATATTTAAATTGGCAATTTTATATAAACGTTTAAAGGGAATTATAGCTATAATCACAAGACAAATTACACAGTCGATAGATAAAAATGAAGCATTATATATTATAGAATAAATAAGTGGAGATTGGCCTTTTGGTGCACTACTAGCGAAGAAAACAACACCAGAAACAACATGAAATAAAAGCCTTATAAATACAGCAGCAATTGTTCCAATTAGTCTTTTGTTTTTAAAATAACCAGCAAACCCAAGTGCCATATAAGGGAGAGGGTAATCAAAGAGTACTTGAACTGGGTGGAGTATATATGGGTCGATCATAAGATCAATTATTCCAAATAAAAATCCAGTTAAAAATCCAACTTCAGGACCATAAAAAAAAGCGATTAGTAGTATTGGCACCATACTTCCTAAGGTAATGTTTCCTCCTTGTGGAAGTTTATATATTTTAAAGAAGCTTAGAACTGTCGCAAGGGCAAGTACAACACCTATTTGAGTTATTAATTTTGTAGAGAATTTGATTTTTCTAATTCTCAATAGAACAATTATTATAATTAAAACTCCTATAAGTGCAGCAATAGCGGATGGACTTTGTGATATTGTTTTAATACTTTTTGAAAATGAAAAATTGTCCATAATAAGACCTCCAAGATTAATATGTGCTTAAAGTTACCCAAAAAATAAAAAACTGTAATTAATAGTAGAAAAGTTCAACTATAAATTACAGTAAATAATTCTGAATTTACATTGCTTCCCTACGCTGGTATTATCCAGATCAGGTTAAGGGTTAACATGGTATAATTGTTTCTCAGCCCAAGGGCACCCCTAGCACACGTTTTTATTTATAAAATTTATTGGATATTAATGAATCCTGTAGTTATTATAGTACATACATGGAAAAAAGTAAATCTTGATAAAATTAAATTTTCAAGATTTACTTTTAGTTTTATAGTACTTGTACTTTAGATAAATTATTTTTTATATTTATTATTCTATCATTTAAGACTGGATGGACTAAATTAGGATTTATATCACATAGTGGAGTTAAAACAAAAAGTCGCTCTGTCATTCTAGGATGAGGTAAGGTTATGTGAGGATCATCTGTAATTAGATTATCATAAAGTAAAACATCTAAATCAATGGTTCGTGGTCCCCAGTGTACTGTTCTTTTTCGTTTTAAGGTTTCTTCAATTCTTAGAAAAAAGTCCACTAGTTCGTTTGGTGACATTAAGGTTTTTATTTCAGCAGCACAGTTTAAAAAATTATCTTGATTTAAATAACCAACAGGTCTTGTTATATAGAAATTAGAAACTTCAGTTAAAACGCATTGGAAATTTTTTTCTATAAGTGCAAGGGCTTCTTTTAAATTTTCTTCTTTATTTCCAATATTAGAACCAAGACCTATATAAGCTGTATGCCAACTTCTTTCGATTTCTACAGAAATACATTTCACATGTTTTTTTACAGGAGCCCAAGGTTTTTTTAGGATTACCTTAACGGCTTTAACTAAATTGTAGTTTAGCAAAATAAACTCTGCTATTTTTTCAGCAGCAGTTTCTATTAAATCGAAACTTTGTTTTGTAAATTCTTCTTCTATATTATCTAATAGTTCAGCGTAATTTACGGTATCATTTAAAGCTTTTGATATCCCTGATTTTCTTAAATCTAAATCTAAGTATAGGGATAATAAAAATTTTTGTCCAAGTGTTTTTTCTTCTTCCAACACACCATGATACGCAAATACTTCAAAATCTTCTATAGTTATTTTGTCCAAAGTTTGCTCATCTCCTTAATATGGCATCTGCTACAGTACAGGCTCTTTTATTTTCAAGAACATCATGAACTCTAATAAAATCACAGCCTTTAGTAACTCCGATAACTGAAGTTGCAGCTGTACCTTCAACTCTTTCGTTTGGTGGCAAATTTAAAATATTACCTATCATAGATTTTCTAGAAGTACCTAGAAGCATAGGAAAATTTAAAATTTTAAGTTTTTCTAAATTATTCATTAAAGATAAATTCTGCTCAAAGCTTTTAGCAAAACCTATTCCAGGATCTATCATTATATTTTCTTTTTTTACACCTGCGTCTAGTGCTATATTAATGCTTTCTTTTAAATCGTTAATGACATCTTCAAGAAAATCAATATAATTTAAGTCTTGTCTATTATGCATTAGACAGCATGGAACATCATATTTTGCAGCAACCTTAGCTATATATGAATCCTTTTTAAAACCCCATACATCATTAACAAGATGAGCACCAGCTTTTAAGGCAGCCTCAGCTACTTCACCTTTATAAGTATCTATTGAAAGGGGAATATCAAACTCATGAACTAAAGCTTCTATTATTGGAATAACTCTGTCTAATTCTTCGTTTTTATCAACAGGTGAATGATTTGGTCTTGTTGATTCACCACCAATATCGATTATGTCTGCACCATCTTCTATAAGTTTAGCAGCATGTTTTAGGGCATTATCTAAATTGTTGAATTTTCCTCCATCAGAGAAGGAGTCAGGTGTTACATTTAAAATTCCCATTATATAGGTCCTTTTACCTATTAAAAAATCTTTGTTACCTATTCTCATTTTGATTACTCCTTAATATTTTATGCTTGAATTTTTTTTATGGTAACTCCAATTACATTCTGCGTAAGCAGAACAATTAAAGCAATTTCTTGAAAGTTTATCACTTCTATAAAGTATAGAGCTTAAATGCGAAATTGAATTTACTTTTCCATGATTTTTAATAGCTTCAATTATAAGTTCAATTTCTAAAGAATTAAAGTTGCAATCTTTTAAGATATCTATTGAAAGGTTTGCACTTGCAGTAGAATGAGGAATGCCGCTTTCATATTGTTGCCATCTACCTATATCGTGAAGGAGGGCAGAGGCATAAATTATATCCTTTTTTATGTCTAGCTTTTCTTCAAGAACAATTATGTACGAGATTCTTGCAACATCAAGAAAATGTTCTAAGGTATGAGAACAAAATTTTCGACCCTTTTCATATTTTAGGGTTTTGGATAAATAATTTTTAAAATTTCTATGATTTAATATTAAATTTATTCTATCAAGTTTTTCCATAAACACTCCTAATGAAAATATTTATACAATATTATATCATTAAAAAATATTTCTTAAAAATAATATTATTAAATTTTTAAAACATAAATTATGTGGAGTAAGTATTATATATCTATATCCATTGCATGGTTTTCTATACATTTTAAGTAATGAAAATTTAAAATAGCTTCAATAAAAATTTGCATTTTTTGTTTTGTTATGCTAAATTAAAAATATAAAAACTAAATATTGTTACTGGGGAGCCTGTAGACAGGCTGAGAGTGGAATGTGATTCCAGACCCTCATAACCTGATTTGGATAATGCCAACGTAGGGAGATAATATCATCAGATCTTATTACATATAATTCTGCGCAGAAGTTTATATGTTTTAATTGAAAGTTATGAGGGAAGCAATTTTGCTTCTCTTTTTTATTTATATAAAAGAGGTGATTTAATGGTAGTAAACGGAAAAGACATGGAACTTTATGAGGAAACAACAGTTTATGAACTTTTAAAAAAATTGAACATAGAAAGTAATAAAGTAGTTGTGGAAGTGGACTTAGAAATAGTTGATAAAAATGAATACAAACGAAAAAAACTCTCAAGTGACTCTAAAGTAGAAATAATTAGATTTGTTGGAGGAGGCTAAAAATGAGAGTATATGTAAATGAAAGACCCCGAGAGGTTGGAATTAATACTACACTAATGGAGCTTAAAGAAGAAATAAAAAGTGATGCAGATGTTGTTATTTATAATGGTTTTATTATGAAAGAAAATGTAGTGTTAAAAAAAGAAGATAACATCGTTTTTATAAAAAAAGGTGAGATACCTAAAAAAGAAGATATGGAAGCACAGCTTGTGGCAAGACATACACCTAAGGTGCATACAAGGGTAAAGGAGGCATTTGTTGGTATAGCTGGTCTTGGAGGATTAGGATCAAATGTTGCTGTGAGCCTTGCCAGAATAGGTATAGGTAGGTTATTACTTGTGGATTTTGATGTGGTTGAACCAAGTAACTTAAATAGACAGCATTATTTTATAAAACATATAGGTATGAAAAAAACAGAGGCACTTAAACAAATAATAAGTGAGTGTAATCCATTTGTAAAAGTGGACACAATAGATGCTTTTATAAGTGAAGAAAATGTAGAAGAGATTTTTAAGGCTGTTGATATAGTTGTAGAAGCTTTTGATAATCCAATATGTAAGTCAGAGCTTGTAAATAGTGTTCTTACCAAAATGAAGGACAAAAAAATAGTTGGGGCTTCTGGTATGGCAGGATATTTTACTAGTAATAGCATAGTAACAAAAAAAATAAATGAAAATTTTTATCTTGTAGGTGATGGAGAAAATGAGGCAAAAGTGGGTTTAGGACTTATGGCACCAAGGGTTTCTATAGCAGCTAATCATGAGGCAAATGCAGTACTTAGAATAATAATGGAAGATAAATAAAATTTAGGAGGAATTAAAGTGGACGAATTGCAAATAGGTTCAGTTAAATTAGAAAATAGACTTTTTGTTGGGACAGGTAAATTAAGTTCTAATGAATTAATACCACAAATTATGAATAAGTCAAAATCAAAGGTTATTACGGTAGCGCTTAGAAGAGTTGATATAACATCTCAGAATGATAATATACTTAATTTTATAGGCGAAGATTTAATACTTCTTCCAAATACGTCAGGGGCTAGAAATGCTGAAGAAGCTATAAGACTAGCTAAAATAGCTAAAGCGGCTGGTTGTGGAAATTGGGTTAAGATAGAAGTTATATCAGATAATAAATATTTATTGCCAGATAATTATGAAACTATAAAGGCTACTGAAGCTTTAGTAAAAGAAGGCTTTACTGTGCTTCCATATATAAATCCAGATCTAATGGATGCGAGAAGACTTGTAAATGTTGGAGCAGCAGCTGTTATGCCACTAGGAGCTCCAATTGGAAGTAATAGGGGACTTAGGACTAAAGAAATGCTTAAAATTTTAATAGAAGAAATAAATGAAGTGCCTGTAGTTGTAGATGCAGGAATAGGAAAACCTTCTGATGCGGCATTAGCTATGGAAATGGGAGCTGACGCAGTGCTTGTAAATACAGCTATAGCAACAGCAGAAGATCCAGTAGATATGGCAGAAGCATTTTCGCTTGCAGTTAGAGCAGGTAGAATGGCATATAGAGCAAAGCTTGGAGCAGAAAGAGAATATGCATCAGCATCATCTCCACTTACAGGATTTTTACGATAGGAAGTGAATAAAATGAGTTTTTATGAAAAATTACAGGAATATAGGGATTTTGATTTTGAAAGCTTTTTTTCAAAAGTAACAAAGGAAGATATAGAAAAAATATTACACAAAGATATTATTCATGAAAAAGATTTTTTGAAACTGCTATCACCTGCAGCAGAAAACTATTTAGAGGTTATGGCACAAAAGGCTAGAGAAATATCACTTAAAAATTTTGGAAAAACGGTAGTGTTATATACGCCTATATATATTGCAAATTTTTGTGTTAATGGTTGTGCTTATTGTGGATATAATGTAAAAAATAAAATAAAAAGAAAACAGCTTACCATGGAGGAAATAGAAAAAGAAGCTAAAGCTATATATGAAACAGGTATGAGGAATATAATAGTTCTTACAGGTGAATCAAAGGTTCAAACCCCTGTTTCCTATATAAGAGATGCAATAAAGCTACTTAAGAAATATTTTAGTTCAATATGTATAGAAATATATCCACTTGAAGTTGATGAATACAAAGAGTTGGTAGAGGCAGGCGCAGATAGTTTGACTATTTATCAGGAAACTTATAATGAAGAAAAATATTCAAAGGTACATTTAAGTGGACCAAAAAAGAATTTTAAATTTAGACTCGATGCACCAGAAAGAGTTTGCAAGGCAGGTATTCATTCTATAGGAGCAGGAGCACTTTTAGGTCTTTATAAATGGAGACAAGAAGCATTTTTTACAGGATTACATGCTATGTATATACAAGAAAAGTTTCCAAGCGTTGAAATTTCTATGTCAGCTCCAAGAATAAGGCCACATGCAGGAAGTTTTAATGATGTATATGATGTAAATGATAAAAATATTGTACAGGTAATCTTAGCTTATAAAATGTTTTTGCCAAGAGCAGGGACTAATATAACCACACGAGAACCAGCAAGTTTTAGAGATAGTCTAATTCCAATGGGAGTTACAAAAATGTCAGCGGGGGTTTCCACAGAAGTTGGAGGACATAGTATAAAGGATAAGGGAGAAGGACAATTTGATACAAATGATAAAAGAAGCGTAGCTGAGGTTTATAATAAAATAAAAGAATTAGGATACAATCCTGTATTCAAGGATTTTGAAAATGCATTATGATTTATGTAGTTACTAATAGAAAATTAATTTTACATGATAATTTATTTGGATGTATTGAAAAGGCACTAGATTATGGCACTAAAAATATAATTTTAAGAGAAAAGGATTTAAGTTATGAAGAATTATATAAGGTTGCCAGTAAAATGAAAGATATTACTGATAGGTATGAGGCTAATTTAATTGTAAATGGAAACTTAAGAGTAGCGGAAGAAATAAAAGCATATGCATACCAGTCAAGATTCATAGATTTTATTCAAAAAGGTGGAAGTAAAATTATAAAAAATGGAGTATCCATTCATAGTATAGAGGAAGCTAAAAGAGCAGAGGAAAATGGGGCGGACTACATTCTTGTGGGAAATATATATGAAACAGAATGTAAAAAGGGACTTAAAGGAAAAGGAACGGAGTTTTTAAGGCATATAGCAAGGGAGATAACTATACCTGAAATTGCCATTGGGGGTATTAGTGAAAAAAATATAGTAGAAGTAATGAATTCAGGTGCTAAGGGAGCTGCAATTATGTCTTCTGCTATGAAAGATCCCGCTGTAGTTAAAAGACTTATCAAAAAAATTATATAAAATAAAAGATTTCACATGCTATAAATATATAAACGTGTGAAATCTTTTATTTTATAATATCTTATTAAAATGGAAAGAATAAAGCTTATACTATTTTAAGGAGATTATGTAAAATGGAATGGATAGATGAATTTATTAAGCTACTTTTTGATGGCAGAAAAGACGAAGCTTATAAATTAAAGTATAGAAATTTTCCTAAAAAGTTATATAAGTATGAAATCATTGACGAAAACAGACTTAGTGCACTTAAAGATAATAAAATATGGTTCGCAAATCCGGATAAATTTAATGATCCTTTTGATTCATGTGGAGTTTTTTTTGATAAAGCTGTACTCTCAAATTATACTAATAAAGTCAGTATAGAAGACTATATTAATGGACTTAGAAACAATATAAAAATATGTTGCTTTTCAGAAGAGCTTAATAGTATGCCGATGTGGGCACATTATGCAAACAATCATACTGGAATTTGCATACAATATAATTTCTTTGATTTAAACTATATGAATAAATTTTCAAAGTATATAATTCCAATAAGGTATGAAACTGAAAAATACGATATTACAAAGTTTTTAGAAAGGGTGTTTAAGGATGATGGAGAAGATAGAATGTACCTACTTTTTTTTCTTATGCAAATAAAGCATGTAAGCTGGAGTTATGAAAAAGAATGGAGAATAATATTAAAAGCACATAAGGATAAGAACTCAGGTATTATTTGTCCTATAAAGCCTGAAGGAATATACTTAGGATTAAATTGCAGTGAAGAAAATAAAGAAAAAATTAAAAATATTACAAAGGAGTATATTCATTGTCCAGTATATGAAGTGGAAAAGAAAGAGGGAAAGTTATTCGAATTTAATAACAAGGATATATCTACTTAGATAAAGTTAAGCATAAAATATTTATAGACTAATTTTACTATGTTACAATTTTGTGTTAAAATAATAACTAAAAGTAGGGAAAGATATTTTAGTATAAAGGAGGGTGGAGCTGCTTTTACATTAAACGTTATAACATTATAACTTATACTAAATGTTTATGCAGCGAATATAAATATGTATCCATTAAAATTTAAACATTTATATTATGAAAAAATTTGGGGTGGAAGAGATTTAGAAAAGTTTAGGAAGGATTTACCTGAAGGCAGTATTGGGGAAAGTTGGGACGTAGCTTGTCATAAAAATGGAACAAGTGTAATTTCTAATGGTGAATTTAAGGGTAAAAGACTTGATGATTTAATAAAAGAAAAAGAGAGTGAAGTTATAGGTACAAAAATAAAAAAAGAATGGTTTCCTCTTCTTATAAAGCTTATAAATGCTAAAAGTGATCTTTCTGTTCAAGTACATCCAAATGATGAATATGCAAAAAAAATAGAGAATGATATGGGTAAAACAGAGGTTTGGTATGTAATTGATGCAGAAGATGGGGCGGCATTAGTAGTAGGAACTACAGAAAATTGTACTAAAGAATTACTTAAAGAAGGCATAGAAACAGGAAAGCTTGATAAATACATGAATAAAATACATGTAAAAAAAGGAGACGTGTGTCTTGTAAGAAGTGGTATGATACATGCTATAGGAGGGGGAGTTACAGTAGCGGAAATACAGCAAAATAGCGATACAACCTATAGAGTATATGATTATAATAGAGGCAGGGAGCTTCATGTGAAAAAAGCACTTGATGTTATAGATTTAAACCTTAAAGGGAAAAAAAGTAAGGGAGTAAAAGTAATACGATATGGTTATGAAAAAACTTATTTTTGCCTTGGAAGAGATTTTTCGCTTGAAATTTATGATGTTTCAGATAAGGTTAGCGAAACAAGCGATGAAGAGAGATTTTATATTTTAACGTGCGTTGATGGCTTTGGAGAAATATCATATAAAGAAGGAAAAGAAAAAATAGAATTTGGAGAGAGTGTACTAATTCCAGCATCACTTGGTGAATATACGATAGAAGGAAAAATTAAATTTATTAAAAGCTATGTACCTGATGTAAATAAAGTGGAACGTGAAATATTAGAAGAGATAAGTTATTAATTTTTTTTGGGGGAGTTTTAAGTGATAAATAGGGTTATTGATATATGGAACGGACTTTCTTATGAGGGCTGCGATAAGAGTTTTAGACCAACGATGGAAACTTATATTTTAGATGGAGATAAAAAAAGAGTAGCAATTTTAATTTTACCAGGTGGAGGATATAATCATACATCACCTAGAGAGGGAGAACCTATAGCTGTAAACTATAATGCAGCTGGATTTAGTGCATTTGTTCTTCACTATAGTGTTTATCCTAATAGATATCCAAAGCCAATGCTTGATGCAGCAAGAGCAATCACTATAATAAGGGAAAATGCAGATAAGTGGAATATAGATAAAGAAAAAATAGTTGTTTGTGGATTTTCAGCAGGAGGACATTTGGCAGGAATGTTAGGAACTAAATGGTTTAAAGATGAATTGTTCAATAAAGAAGGAATAAGAAAAGAATTTTTAAAACCAAATGCACTTATACTATCCTATCCAGTAATAACCTCAGGAGAATTTGCACACAGAGAATCCTTTAACTGCTTACTAGGAGAAAATCCAGATAAAAAGTTACTCTACGAAGTATCAGTAGAAAAACAGGTATCAGAAAAAACGCCAACTACTTTTATTTGGCATACTTTTAATGATAAGGTAGTGCCAGTTCAAAATTCTATGTTATTTGTAGATCAGCTTTCTAAACTTCAAATTTCTTTTGAACTACATATTTATCCAGATGGAAAACATGGAATGTCACTTGGAACTAAAGAAACAGATGCAGGAGGAAATATAAATCCTCATTTAGCTTCTTGGTTTAATTTAAGTGTAGAGTGGGTTAGAAGTATATTTGGGGAGTAAAAATAGTCTACTATGAAACCTTAAGGTGTTCATAGTAGACTATTTTTATTATTTATTCAATTGTTCCATGCTTCTCATATTCTGTAACCTTTGATATGGTATTATCATCATTTACAAATACAACTTTTGGTCTGTATTCTGAAGCTTCAGCAGGTGTTAAAGTGCAGTAACACATTATTATTACTTTATCACCAGCTTGGGCACATCTAGCAGCAGCCCCATTAAGGCATATCATTCCGCTTCCACGTTCTCCAGCTATTACGTAAGTTTCAAATCGCATACCATTATTTATATTTGCTATTTCTACTTTTTCGTATTCAAGTATGTTAGCATTATCCATAAGATCTCTATCTATTGTTATACTTCCAACATAATTTAATTCAGCTTGAACAACTGTTGCTCTATGAATTTTAGATTTTAACATATTTAATTGCATTTTATTCCTCCAGAGTAATTTATATATTAAAGGTGAAATTGTCAATTAGTCTTATTTTACCTATATAAACGGCAATAGGTATTAATACTGATTTTTCAATTTTAGAAACGGATTTTAAGGAAAGACTATCTACAACTTCAACATAATCTATTTTTGCTAATGGCTCTTTTTCTATATCTAGAGTTATAGCTTTTATTATTTTATCGGCATCTCTTTCACCAGTTTTAAGAATTTCCCTTGCATTATTTAAACTCCTAGAAAGAACAGTTGCAGCCTTTCGTTCTTCAGGTGAGAGGTAAGTATTTCTTGAACTTTTAGCTAGTCCATCTTCTTCTCTAATTATAGGACAGCCAACTATCTCAATATCAAAATTTAAATCACGTACCATTCTTTTAATTACAGCTAACTGTTGAGCATCTTTTTCACCGAAATAAGCTTTATCAGGGCATGCTATATTAAATAATTTAGTAACCACAGTACAAACACCTCTAAAGTGACCAGGACGTCTAGCACCACAAAGTACATCGGTTATTTCAGAAGAGTTTACAAAGGTAACTGCATCATCAAAGTACATTTCAGAAGGTTCTGGATTAAATAAGATTGAAGCACCAGCACTTTCTGAAAGTTTAGCATCATGTTCTAAATCTCTTGGATAAACATCTAAATCTTCATTAGGTCCAAATTGGATTGGGTTTACAAAATCGCTGACTATAACTCTATCATTTTCTGAAGAGGCTTTTTCAATTAAACTTTTATGTCCTTCGTGTAGATAGCCCATAGTTGGAACTAGTCCTATGGTTAGTCCTTCACTTTTAAAGCGTTTTACGTATTTTTTGACATCACTAATTGAATGTAAAATTTCCATTACATTTACTTCCTTTCCTATTTAATCAGTTCATCTATAATGTTCTGATCAATTTTAAATGAATGTGCTTCATCTGGAAAAGCACTAGAGCGCACTTCTTTTGCATAGCTATTAAAAGCTTCTCGCATATTTTTTCCGATATCACCATATTTTTTGACGAATTTAGGAGCCAAATCATCAAACATACCAAGCATATCTTGATATACAAGTATTTGACCATCACAGTATTTCCCTGCGCCAATTCCAATAGTAGGTATATTTATACTTTCAGTTATTAATTTAGCGAGTTTTTCTGGAATTCCCTCTAGGGTTATAGCAAAAGCACCAGCTTCTTCTATTTTTTTTGCATCTTCAATTAATTGTTTTGCTTTATCTATACTTTTTCCTTGAATTTTGAAACCGCCAAAGGCATTTACAGATTGGGGAGTTAGACCGATATGGCCCATTACAGGAATTTGGGCGTCGACTATTGCTTTTATTCTATCGCAAACTAAAGCGCCGCCTTCAAGTTTAATTGCAGTGGCATGACCTTCTTTAATAAGTCTTCCAGCATTAAAAACTGCATCGTAAATTGAGGTTTGATAGGACATAAATGGTAAATCTGCGACAACAAGAGTATTTTTTGCACCACGTACTACGGCTTTGGTGTGATGAATCATATCTTCCATTGTTACACTTAATGTATTTTCATAGCCAAGACATACCATACCGAGAGAATCTCCTACGAGAATTCCATTGATATCACATGAATCAATTATCTTGGCTGTAGAGTAATCATAGGCTGTTAACATTACAAGTTTTTCTTGTTTTGTTTTTGCGTTTCTAAAAGTTTCAGTAGTATTTTTCATTAAATAATCCTCCTTAAAGCTATTTAAAATAGTCTTCATAAAAGGGTAGTATCAAAAAACAAACCTTTGCTTTTTATATATCAAGATATTAAGTTAGTTGTCCCACTCATTTGATATGGGCAAATTTATTATATACTTAATAAAAAACTTAGGTGAAGTTCTAAAGATAGATACTTCCCATTACACAAGTTAAAATACCACAAATTAAAAATATTTACAAGGGCATGATTTTAAATAATGTATGAAAAAAGTTTACAATGAAGGTAATATAGTGGTATTAATATGGAGAAAATATAATACAAGATTGGGTACTGGAAATTCTATTTGTGGACTGCTTAAAAATAAAATGTTATTATATAATTTGAATAGGAATATAGTTATAAAATATAAAAGATTACTAATTTAAAAAATGAAAATTAAAACGTAAAATATTTTAAGAATAAGAAGGGAGAGAGTTACTGCAAAACAGCTAGAATTATAGGAATGAAGTATAAAAAATATAAGTTTTCAGTAACCAAAAGAGTATGAAAAGATTTTTTAAAAGTTTTTTGTTTGTAGTTATGAGTTCTAGTATAATTTTTTACGCTTCAGCTTGTGGTACTTCAAAAAACACTAATGCAATTAAATCTAACCCAAATACCACTCAAAAAAAAGTAAGTATAACTATATGGATAAATAGTAAAGATCAAAATATAATAAAAGATCAAATAAATGATTTTAATAAAAAATATGATTACATAACTGTAAATCCAGTGTTTATGACTGAGGAAGACATAATGAAGAATTACGAAAGTAATGTTAAAAATAAGTCAAAGCTTCCTGATGTTGTGGAAATTGGAGATTTAAATGCATCTAGTTTTATTGATAAATTTAATCAAAAGCTTGTTAATATGTCTTCTGATAGTGATATAAAAAGCGATATGTTCTTATCTAATAAAGTTCATAATTTAACTAATGAAGGAAAGGTTTACGGTTATCCTTGGTATACTGAGCCGTTATTCATGTTTTATAGATCAGATATACTAAATAGTTTAAATGTTAAGCCAGAGGACATAAAAACCTGGCAGGAATACAATGAACTTGGAAATGCAGTTAAACAGAATGGAAAAAATTTAACATACATTTCAGATTTAAGCGATATTTATAATGTTCAAAATACAGAATTAGGAGTTAATTTTTTAGATAGCAATAATAAGGTTAATATAAAGAATGATAAATTTAAAGAAGCTTCAAGTTTTCTTTTTGATATAATTAAGGGAAATACAAATATAAGTGTTGAACCTGGAAAGGATACGCCAAAGGCTTTTGCTTCAGGAGAAATTGTATCCATGATGGCATCTCCAGAAGAAATTTTATATCTTGAAAATAATTACTCGAATCTAAAGGGTAAGGTTTCAGTGCAAAGGTTGCCAGCTTTTGAACAGGCAGGAAATAACACCGCATATAGAGGAGGAGAAAATTTTCTGGTAACAGATAATTCTAAGAATAAATCATATGCTAGTGTATTTGCTAAGTTTGTTACAAGCGATGAAGAAGCTTCATATAAGCAATTTGCAATATATGCATTATGTTCTAGTAATGCAAGTGTGTATACATATGATAAAATACATAAAAAAAATGATTATATTGGTGGATATGATGTATATGAAATGTATATGAATGCTGCAAAGATGTTTTCTGATATAAAGTACTATAAAAATTATGAAGAAATAGATGATTATATAGTAAAAGAAATAGGGAATGAGGCAGCGCAAAACAAAAATATAGATGAAATTATAGAAAATATTCAGAAGAATTTAGATGATAAATATAATAAATAAGTGTAAAAACTTATTTATTATATTTTCAATTTAAACGTTTACTTTGTGATACTAATGTGGTATTATATTTATAAAGAAAGTTAAAATTAATATTTGCTCTATGTTTCAGTTTTATTAAGATTTAAGAGAAGGAGTATACTCGATAATTATATTGAGTATACTCCTTCTCGTTTTGAGCAACTAAATAAGGTTTGTATAGATGTTTTTATATGCTTCTAGAGTTTTATTTGAAGTGTTTTTCCATGAAAATCTTTTAGAACGATTAAAGCCATCTATGCTTAATTTTTGTTTTAATTTATTGTCTTCAAGGACTTTTAATATAGAATCCCTAAGTTCAGAGGTATCTAAAGGATTTATAAGTAAAGCATCGTTACCAGTTATTTCTGGTATAGAAGAGGTATTTGAAGTTATTACGGGGGTTTTACAACTCATAGCTTCAAGGACAGGAAGTCCAAAACCTTCATAGAGCGAAGGGTATACAAAGATTTCAGCAGCATTGTAAAATAGAGGCAAAAGCTTCTCTTCTATATAGCCAGTAAAAATAACATCATTTGAGATGTTTAAATTGCGACATAAGTCTTTTAAATTTATAAGTTCATCCCTACATAAACCTATTATCACCAATTTATGTTTTTGAGTTAATTTTTTGTTTGCTTCAGAAAAAGAAATTATAAGATTTTTTATGTTTTTTCTTTTACTGAAACCACCTAAATATAAAATAAATGGTGCATCAATTTCATAGTTTTTATAAATGAATTTTTTGCAATTTTCTTTATTAAGCGGCTTGTAATTATAATTTGCAGCAAGAGGTGTTACAAATATTTTATTTTCATCTATTGGAAAATACTTTAGAATGTCTTTTTTTGAGTATTCCGACACAGTTAAAATAGCATCAGAATTTTCTATAATAAAAGGCATATTTTTTAGAAATTTTAAAAGATATCCTTTTCCAACTGTTTCAGGCATGATATAAGGAATTAAATCATGAACAGTACAGACTTTTATGCATGGTATATTTGGATTAAGGCCTATTCCATTTTGAGGAACATGATATATTTCGATATTGTTTTTTATTATATTTTCAGGAAAGTAGTATTTCTCGAAAAAGCTGTGTGAGCCTTTGGAAACTATGTTTATTTTAGAATTTGATTTTATAAAATTATTATAGCCGGTGCCATACCAGTACAAAGTATATAAGTTTTTGTTATCCGTGTTTAAAAGCTCTCTTACAAAGTTTTCAGTATATGTTCCGATTCCAGTTCCTCTGTAAAGATTTATTCCTCGGACATCAATTGCTATGTTCATTTGCACATCTCCCATTATGCTTTATCCTTACAATATAGTATAGATTTAAATGTTAAATGTGTGATAAATTTTATTCTGTATATAAAAATTAAAATATATATAATTTAAAAATATTATAACATTCTGTCAGCACACAGTTAAGTAAATTCTCATATAATAAATGTGTGAGACTAGGATAATGGTGAAAATACTATGAAAAGTGAAGAGATTAGTAGATTTTTAAAAGACAATTATAATATTAAGGTTAAAGATTACAAGAAAATAAAAAATGTTTATAAAATCAGTGATAATTTAAAAAGTTACTGCCTTAAGTGTATAAGCTATGATTATGGGCATGTTCTTTTTATAGTAAAAGCTATAGAACATTTAAAAAAGAATGGCTTTGATAATATTCCTGAAATTATTAGAACAATTAAGGGAGATCAGTTTATAAAATTTCAAAAAGGATATGTATATCTGACGGATTGGGTTGATTCTAGACTATGCAATTTTGATAATCCTGTAGACTTAAAAATGGCGGTAAAAGTTCTTGCAGAGTTACATTTAAAAAGTAGAAATTTTGTAGTTACAGAAGATATGAATCCAAGAGTAGGTTGGTTTAAATGGATAGGTAATTTTAAAAATAGAAGAGATGAGATATTAAAATTCAAAAGTATGATTTCAAAAAAAGATAAAAAAACTGAATTTGATAATTTGTATTCCAAAATGATGCAAGAAGAGTTAGTTAAGGTCGATAAATCAATATCAGATATAGAAAAGTCCGAATACGATCATAAAATGAAAAAAGAATTTAAGTTAAATGGATTTTGTCACCATGATTATGCTCATCATAATATACTAATAGACAAAAAAGAAAATATCAATATCATAGATTTCGATTATTGTATATTAGATACACATCTCCATGATTTATCAAGTATTCTTATAAGAAAGATGAAAAATGGCTTATGGGATATGAAAAGTTGTTTATTTATTTTAGACACATATAATGAAAAATACACCATAGAAAATAGTGATATACCTATAATTGCAGCCTTTATAGAATTTCCTCAGGGTTATTGGCAAGTTGGACTTCAATATTATGTTGAGAAGCAACCCTGGACAGAGGAGTTTTTTATCAGTAGATTAAATAGGCTTCATAAAGATAAGGATGAAAGACAGGAATTCGTAGAGGAACTTATAAATTTAAAATATTTGTAATTAGAGGTGATATTTTGAGTAGCATAGAAGATATTTCTTTTATAGATTACATTAAAAAAAAAGGAATAAATATATGTAATACTGTACATGTAATGAATAAAAATTATATAGATGAAAAAAAAATTATAGAACAGATTCATATAATAGGAGAATTTCATAAAATAGCTAGAGGCTATAATGGCTTCGATGTAAAGAATATAAAAAATAAAATTGGTAAACTTGTTGGGCAATATAAAATACAAGAAAAAAACTTAAAAAAATATGCAGCTATAAAAGAAAAAAGTAATGAATTAACCATGTTTGATGAATACTTTTTAAGTACCTACAAAGGTGTTATTAAAAGGTGTGAAAAGTGTCTTAATTATATTAGTGACGATAAATATATTCAAATAATAAAAAGAGGCATGAGAAATAATGATATTTGTCTTGGAAATTGCTATTTTGATAACCTTTGGAAAGATAAGGAGCTTTGTATAGTAGATTATAGTGATGTGGCTTTTAACATGGTTGAAATAGATGGAATAAAGTTTTTGAATAAGTTAAAAATTAATAATTTTGATTTTGATTTTGAATTATTAATAGATGAATATATTTTAACAGAAGGTATTGAACGAGAAAGTGAAAATTTTATGAAAGCTTTAATATCATTCCCTGTAGAGTATATAAAATGTGTTGAAAGGTACCAAAGAAATACTGATAAAGATCTAGAAGATAAATTTACTGCAAAACTTAATAAAGCTATAAGAAAAGATGGGGAGAGTATTATTTAGGAGGTAGACTTATGCTTGATTTAAGGTCATATAGAGAAGGTAGGCTTGCAAGTTATGAATTAGATGTTGAATTATTTAATGAGTTCAATCTTTCTGTATATAATGTAATGCCTCTTAGGAAAGCATTTTTAATATCTACAGATAAAGGAGAAAAAATACTTAAAAAAATAGATTATACTATTGAGGAATTTAAATTTATTTTATCTGTAGTAAATTATATAAAAAATGAAAATGGATTTACAAGAATAATGGATTTTAATAAAACACAAAATGGAGAATATTATGCTATAAAAAATGGAGACCTTTATTGTATTATGGATATGATAGAAGGTAAAGAATGTGAATTTAGTAATCCAGTTGATTTAAGTGTAAGTGCATTTTCATTAGGACAACTTCATGGTGCATCAGAAGGGTTTAGATATAAAAATAACGATAGTAAAAATAAATGGGGAAAAATGATAAAAAGCTTTAAAAGAAAAAAAGAAGAATTGATTTTTTTTAAGAAAATGGCTAAATTATATGAAAAGCCTAATGAATTTGATGAAGCATTTTTGAAAAATGTTGATTACTATATGGAACAAATCGGTAAAAGTATTGATGCTATGGAAAATAGTCAATACTACAAATTATGTAGTGAGGAAGACAAAATAGTGTTATGCCATCATGACTTAGCACATCATAATATAATTATAAAAGATGAAGAGGCATATTTTATAGATTTTGATTATGCAATAATAGACCTTAAAGTACATGATCTTGCTAATATAATATCAAAAGCTGCAAAAGTATTTAATTATGCTATAAGTAATTCAAATACCATCATCTCTAATTATTGCAAATCTAATAGCTTAAATAGGAATGAGATAGAAGTATTATTTGACATATTAAGTTTCCCAGAGGACTTTTATGAAATAGTTAAAAATTATTATACTAAAAGAAAAGAATGGTCAGAGGAAGAGTTTATGGCTAAAATGAACAGAAAAATTAATACTGAAGAGAATAGAATTGAATTTTTAGAAGACCTAAAAAAAGAATTGAAAATTTAAAAGGTTAGAATAAGTGAAGTTTAGAAAATCTTCACTTATTTAATTTTTTGAAATTTTTTTATAAGCAGCTATTGTTGAAATAGTTGTGTCATTCCACGTAAGTTTTTTCGAGAAATTAAAACCTTTTTCAGAAAAAATAGCTCTAGTTCTATTATCTGAATACATTAATTCCATAGCATTTTTAATATCTTCGATATCATAAGGGTTGACAGTAAAGGCACAATCTTTAAATATTTCATAAAGAGAAGTTGTATTTGATGTAATTACGGGTAATTTACATGCCATAGCTTCTAAAGGGGGAAGTCCAAAACCCTCATAGAAGGATGGATAAATTAAAAATTCAGCGGCATTGTATAAAAAAGGCATGTATTCTAGAGTTACAAAGCCTGGGAAAATAACATCTGATGAAATATTTAATTTATTGGCTATATCAACATAACTTAAATAAGATTGACCTTTTTTACCAGCTATGATTAATTTTAAATTTGATTTAATACTTTTTTTTAATTTACTAAAGGCTTCTATTATTCCTAAAATATTCTTTCTAGGACTAAATCCACCTACATAGAGTATATAGTCGTTATTTATTCCATATACAGTCTTAATTATTTTTTTAGAAAGAACTTTATCAATTGGCTTGTATATATTTTCAGCTGATAAGTAAGTCACATATATGTTATTTTCAGGATAATTAAAAAATTTGGATATATCATGCTTAGAAAAATTGGACACTGTTATAATACCATCACAGAGAGGAATTATTTTTTGAATTTGCTCTGTGAAAATTTTTAGGTATTTTTTCCCAACGGTTTCAGGCATTTTATATGGAATAATATCATGAAGTGTTATGGTAAAGCGACAGCTCTTATTATGTGGAAGACCAATACCATTTTGAGGAACATGATATAATTCAGTATCGTTTTTGGTTATTATATTAGGTATATTAACTTGATCCCAAAAATTATTTTTAGCTTTATAGTCTATACTTTTTAAATTAAAGTTATTTTTAAATTCAAAATTTAAATTTAATGGATCAGGTAAAAAAATAGTATAGTTGTTTATCTTGTCTAATCTATTTATATGGTTTATAAGTTCATAGGTATAGGTTCCTATACCAGTTCCCCGATACCACTTTGCTGCTCTGCCGTCAATTCCTATTTTCATAAAATATCTCCATACAAAGTACTACAATCTTATTATATTAAAGTATATATAAAAGTGTTCAAAAATCACATGAATCAAATTTATAAGCTTATCATTAAGAAAATATCTAGTGTACAAATAAATATTATGTTAAAAATTTAGCGTACAATTAAAGAAATTTTAATAATTATAAATGTACATAATGTAATAAAACATATTTTTCTCTTCTAAAATCATTTATAGGTACATATAAATTTAATGTATTGGAGGTGATGTGAAATGATGAGGGAATTTGAAATCGAGAGACAGTTCAATATTAAAATTGAATATATAAAACCCAATAAAGGTGTATATTTTGTGAAAACCAATAAGGGAAATAAGTGTCTCAAAAAAATAAATTATGGTATACAAAAATTATTGTTTGTTTATGCGGCAAAAGAACATCTTATAAATAGTGGTTTTAAGTATGTAGATAAATATTGCCTTAACACAGAGGGGAATCCCTATGCACTTGTTAACGAGGATATTTATACACTGTCAGAGTGGATAGAAGGGAGAGAATGTAGCTTTTATGATACAGAAGATTTAGTTAAAGCATCAAAGACTCTCGCAAGAATGCATGAAGGTTCGAAGGGATATGAGCCACCAGAAAATAGTAAGCTTAAAAGTGATTTAGGAAGATGGCCACATCTTATAGAAAAAAGAGTTAAGGCTTTGGATAAGATGCGGGATATGGCGAGAAAGAAAGGCAATAAAAAAGATTTTGATTTAAATTACATTAAAAATGTAGATTTCTTCAAAGAACAAGGCATAAAATCTATGAATGTACTTAAAAACTCTAAATATGAAGAGTTATGTGCTGTAGCGGAAGAGGAAAAAGGATTTTGCCATCATGATTATACCTATCATAATATTATAATAAATAATGAAGACAATGTGTACGTAATTGATTTTGATTATTGTAAAAGAGAATTGAGAGCATATGACATTTCAAATTTTATGATAAAAGTACTTAAAAGATCAAATTGGAGTATGAAGACTGCAGAACTTATTTTGGATTCTTACAATAGTATTTCTAAATTAGAAGAAGATGAATACGGGGTTATATATGCATTTTTAATATTTCCTCAGAGATTTTGGAGATTAGCTAATAGATATTATTATAATGAGGTAAATTGGGGACAAAATACTTTTAATAATAAAATGGAGGAACTTATTGAAGAAAGGGAAAATTACATTAAGTTCATCGAAGAGTTTAAAGAGGCATATAATCTCCAATAGTAAATGTAACAAGCAAAGTCTCACCTTCATAGTATATTATGTGTAAATACTGAGGGGTGAGATTTTTGGTTATTGGAGATTTTGTGGTAAGAAAATCTTATGGTGAAGATATAACCTTCAAAATTATAGATATAATAAATGATAAGGGAATAAAATATTATGTGCTAAAAGGAGTTAATTTAAGAATAATAGCTGATTCACCAGAACGAGATTTAAGGTTAGTTAAACCAAACAATGAAGGTAAAGTTGACAGTATATTTAATGAAAAGATAAATAATTCAATTAAAAATATAATGATAAAAAGATCAGATGCATTTAGAGCAGAGCAAAGTATTGTAGAAAATATAAAGACATATAAGAAAAAAAAAATGAGAATTTCAGGCAATAGTGAAACAGTAAATAACATGACCTTTGCTAGACCAGGAAAAGTACTTCATATAGATGGAGACTCAGAATATTTAGAAGTATGTCTTAAGGTGTATAAACAACTTTCAATAGATGCTGTAGGAAAGGTTATGCCAGAAAGAGAGCAGCCCAATAAAATAGTAGGTATTGTTAAAGATATTAAACCAGATATAGTGGTAATAACAGGACATGATAGTATGATCAAAGGTGCAAAGGATTATATGGATATAAATAATTATAGAAATTCAGCATATTTTATAAAATCAGTTTCCAATTTAAGAGACTATGAACCAAGCTATGATGATCTTGTTATTTTTGCTGGTGCATGTCAATCATGTTATGAAGGAATTCTAAATGCTGGTGCAAATTATGCTAGTTCTCCAGGAAGGGTTTTAATTCATTGTTTAGATCCTGTTTTTGTAAGTGAAAAGGTTGCATATACCAATGTTGGTCAAATAGTAAATATTAAGGATGTAGTTAAAGGAACCGTAACAGGAGTAAAAGGAATAGGAGGACTTCAAACGAGAGGAAAATGTAGGGAAGGATACCCTAGATCAACATATATTACTTAAAAAGCAATTAAGAGGGATTTAAAAGTCTCTCTTAATTTTATGTATATACGTTGTAATAAAGTTATTATATTGTAATTTGTAAAATATAACTGCTTAAAGGTTCGACTCTAGGATATTTTAAAAGTTATAAGGTATTATAACTTTCTAAGCTTATGTATAAATTTAAATTTGCCTTAAATTATAAAAGTATACATAAATAAAAATAGCATAAATATATTTAACAAAAAATTACTTGTAAAAAAAATAAATGATTTTTAATTAATATATTCTAAAAGGGCTTAATGGACAAGAAAACAAAAGCCTTAGCGCATAAAATTACTTAGGATATGCATGTTCATAAAAAATTAACCTTGACAATCTATATGTAATACTGGTAAAATAATAGTTTTGCTTGACAAAATTGCATTTTTGCTATATAATTGTTACTATTGAAAGAGGGTGTTATTTGTGATAAAGCAAAACGGTTTGGCCTCAATTAAAGCTAATATAGAAAACCATATTGGTGAAAAAGTTACACTTAAATCAAATGGTGGAAGAAAAAAAATAGTTGTTAACAATGGAGTTATAGAAAAGACTTATCCAAGTATTTTTGTAGTTAGATTGGAGAGCGACACCCAAAGGACTGTGACATATAGCTATTCAGATGTGTTAACTAAATCAGTGCAGATTGTTTTTGGTGCATGATTAAGAAGCGGTACTATTATTGTATCGCTTTTATTTATATTTTATTATTTATAATCTTTAATTATTCTTTTAAATGGTAATTAAAGATTTTTGTTATATAAAAAAAGAAAGATGGCTTTGAATCCATCTTTCAACTATGGTATAAAAGGGTATTGAGAATTTATGAGAGGTTATATGGTCAATAACCAATTTCTATGTTACTATATATATTAAAAAATGTCAAGTTTATTTTTTGTAATTATATAGATAAAATATAAGCATTTTTGCGAAATAAGTCTGAACGTGTCATATAAATATCAGTAATATTTTTTAATATTTGAGTGTGTGTATCAATTTTAATATAAAAAAATATTACTAAAACTATCATATTTTTAATAATTCTTTTATAGATTATAATATGCAGATAAATTGTATGTTTATATTTATATTATAATTTATAGGAGGGTGAATTATGGCAGCTGAATTGCTAATGGAAAGTATAGATTATGAAAAAGCAGTTGGGCAAAATATTGTTGATACTGTTGTTAAAGAGGAATATGTTATACCAGATACTAGACCAGATGTAAAGCAGATACTTATGGTGGATGCAAAGCCTAAAATTATAAATACAGAAATGATGAAAGATAAAATATATGTGGAAGGTCAAATGGAATTTAATGTAATATATTTAGGGACGGGAGATTTAAAAAATGATGTATATGGAGTGAATTATTCTTCCAAGTTCTCTAATTATATAGACATAGTTAATTGTGAACGTGATATGATTTGTAATGTAAAACCATATGTAGAACATATGAATTGCAATATTATAAATGAGAGAAAAATAAGCGTTGAAGGCATAGTGGAAATTTACGGGAGAGCAAGTAAACCATCTAAAATTGAAATGGTGAAGGATATAGTTGGTATTGGTGAAGTTCAATTTTTAAAAAATAATACTAAGATAGATAATATAGTTAGTAGAACGTCTATGGATTTGATTGCAAAATCTAATATACAAATTCCAGCAGATAAAGAACAAGCAGATGAGATACTAAGGTGTGATGTAAATATTCATAAAAAGAATATTAAAGTGTTAGATGGAAAAGTAGAGGCAAATGCGTATGCATTGGTTGAAATATTATATAAAGCTAAGGACTCAGGAGAAATAAATTATATTTCAGATGATGTTGAGATAACAGGAGAAGAAATAGTGGACGGAGCAGAGCCTACTATGGATAATGATTCTATTTTTAGGGTCGATGCTTATGAATTCAATGTAAAACAAGATGATCTAGGGGAGAGTAGAATAATATCTACAGAATCAATTGTAAAATGTGATGTTAAGGTAATTAATAGAATGGAAACTAATTCTATAGATGATGTCTATTCTCCGGAGACAGTTTTAGACGTTAAGAAAAAAAATTATAAAATAAATATAATTCAAGATCATAATTATTCAGAAACTATAGTTAAAGATAATATAGAACTACCAGAAGATGCACCAGCGCCAGCTGGTATAATTGCAGCTTATGGAAAGATAAGTATTACAGACAAAAAGGTGTTTGAGGATAAGGTTTCTATTGAGGGATTATTGAATGTATCTGTGCTTTATAGAACATCAGAAAAAGGTATATATGCAGTAAATGAGGATATCCCATTTACGAATTCTTCTGAAGTAGAAGGGTGTAAGATAAACATGATGTGTAATGTAAGATCTAATATAGAAAATATAGAGAGTACATTAGAAGCTAATACAATAGCTATAAAAGCTCTTATATCATTTGATGAAAAGGTAAGCTATGAAAAGGATAAGAACTTTATAGTTAATGTAGAACCATCAGAGGAAGGGGCGCCTGAAAAGAAAGCCAGTGTTACAATATACTGTGTTCAAACAGGAGATACGCTATGGAAGATAGCAAAAAATTATGCTACGACTGTTGAAAGCATAGAAAAAGCTAATAGCATAGAGGATGAAAGTCTTATATTGGCAGGTCAAAAGTTGATAATACCAGGAAGGGCAGTTATATAATTAATATAATGTATTATAGATTGAAGAATAAATAAGAATATATAAAAATGTCTCGAAATTCTTGAAAAAGTTTCGAGACATTTTTATATATTTTTTTCTTCTGTGATATAATAGAATTTATAATTGGAGGGGTTTAAATGAAAGTTAAAGCTTATGCTAAAGTAAATATTTCTCTTGATGTTATAGGCAATAGAGAAGATGGATACCATTTACTAGAAATGATAATGCAGAGTATTAATTTATATGATGTTTTAGATATAAAAGTTATTGATGAAGGAATAAGAATTACATCAAACAGAAGAAATATACCGATAAATCATAAGAATATAGCATATAGAGCAGCACAGCTTTTTATAGATACATACAAGATTGATAAAGGAGTAAGTATACATATAAATAAAAGAATACCAGTTGCAGCAGGGCTTGCGGGAGGTAGTGCTGATGGTGCTGCAGTGCTTAAAGCTATGAGACAACTTTTTAAAAATCAAATTACAGATAAAGAACTTATTGAATTAGGGGTGAAAATTGGAGCAGATGTTCCGTTTTGTATAGTTGGAGGTACAGCTTTCTGTGAAGGCATAGGGGAAAAAATAACTAAACTTCAAAGTTTAAAAGATAGACTAATTGTACTTGTAAAACCTAATTTTGGGGCATCTACAAAAATAGTTTATTCGGAATATGATAAATGTACCAATATTATTCATCCTGATAGTAGAAAAATAATAGAAGCTGTAAATAAAGGTGATTTTGATTTTGTTGTAAATAATATGGTTAATGTTTTGGAAAATGTTACAGCAGTTAAATATGATGAGATAAACCAGATTAAAGCTAAAGCGCTTGAGTTTGGAGCACAAGGTGCAATGATGAGCGGTAGTGGACCAACAGTTTTTGGCTTTTTTGATAGTAAAGAAAAGGCAGAAAGCTATTTCTATGAAATGAAAAAATATTATAAAAAGGTTTTTATAACAAGGACGGTTTAAGGTTATGGTTTATTTTTTGTGTAGCTTTTATAAAGAGGCCGAGGAAATAATTTTGTATTATAATTTAAAGAAAGAATTTTCTTATTCCAGTTTTCAAATTTTTTGTAATGAATATATTAAGTTAATAATTAGTGGAATAGGAAAGATAAATGCTGCTTGTGCAATTGGTTATATCGGCAGAGAAACAGTAAAGAATAGTGAAGATATAATTATAAATATTGGTATATGTGGGGGTAGGAGTAGAAACATAGGAGAAGGAATACTTGTAAATAAAATTATAGATGTTGATACTAAGAGGGAATTTTATCCTGATATGATTTTAAAACATGAGTTTGAAGAGGGAACTCTTCAAACTTTTACAACTCCTGTTGTAGATGGCAATGTTAAGGATATATGTGATATGGAAGGAAGCGCTTTTTTTGAATGTGCATCTAAGTTTTTCGAGAATCACCAAATTGCTATTATTAAGGTGGTATCTGACAAGGCCGATGGCTCAAAAGTTGAATTAAAATGTTTAGGTGAACTGATAAAAAAAAATATGTCTAAAGTAAATTCATATATTAAAAATTATGAAAATGTATTTTATAAAGAAAAATTTTTGAGCGATGTATGCACTAGAAACATGGAAAAATTGGTTCAAGTTTTAAGGCTTACAGAAAGCCAAAAGATAGAAATCAAAAGAGCAATGGTAGCATACAAAATTAGAAATAATAAAGAATTTGATTTTAGTGGATTTTTAAAATTGGAAGTGAAGATTAAAAATGATGGAAAGAAATATTTTTCAAAACTCATCAATGATATGTGGGCATAAAATCAGTTTGAATGCTATTGAAAATAAATTTTCTCATATATACGTAGAGGAGGAAATAAAAAATTTTAAAGTCACAAGGAAAATATTACAAAATTTCCCGAATAGTAAGCTTATATACATAAATAACTATAGAGATGTATTTAATAGAGTGAGACAAAATTTTAATGTTCAAAAATATTCACAGAAGCTTATACTAGCAAAGGCAAAAAGTAATTTTATATATGATGGTTCTGATATGTGTGAGGATTTTGGACAAGAAAATTTTTATTATTCTTCTAGCATATTAAATTGTATATATAATTGTGAGTACTGTTATTTAAAAGGGTTATATCCGTCTAGTAACGTAGTTATATTTGTGAATGTAGAAGACTTTATAGAAGCAGCAGTAGAGAAGGGTAAAGGAAAGAAAATATATGTTTGCATATCCTATGATTCTGATATATTGGTTTTTGAGAATATTACAGGTTTTGCTGAGAAGTGGATAAGGATGGCAGAAAAAAATCCTAACATACTTATTGAGATAAGAACTAAAAGTATAAATTTCAAAAGTGTAAAACATCTTGATATACCAAGTAATGTTATATTTGCATGGTCTCTTTTGCCAGATGAAGTTATACAAAAATACGAATTTAAAGTACCTAGTCTAAATAGTAGATTAAAGAGTATAGGTGAAGCTATAGAAAAAGGGGTACAGGTAAGGCTTTCAATTGAACCAATAATGCAAATAAATAATTTTGATAATGTATATGAAAAATTTATAACAAAAATATTTAATTCAATAAATAAGGAAAAAGTGAGAGATATAAATATTGATACCTTTAGAGTAAAAAAAGAACATTTAAAGAGAATTAGAAAATTAAATCCATATGAAAATATTTTTGGATATAAATTTTCTAATATTGATGATTATTATACTTATGAGGATTCTAAAAGAATGAAGGAGCACGTTTATAATCTTGTTAGAAAATATGTACCAGAAAATAAAATATTTTAAATTTTCATAGGAATCCAAATTTGTTGACCAATGTATATGAAATTTTCTATGTGATTTATTTTTTTTATTAAAGAGGATGTTTTCCAAGGATTACATTCTGGCATGCATAGATTTGATATGCTTATAAGAGAATCTCCTTCACGTACTATGTACAATATTAATTCGCATCTTTTTAATAATATATACTCATAAAGGCTTGATAGCTTAATTAATAAAATAGAGAGTAAAGCCGTTAATATGCTTAAAAATACATAGGTTAGGAAGTGATTTCGATTCATTGTTAAAAAATCATATACAATACCAGTTTCTAATAGTAAGGTTGAAAAAAGCGCCACGTTGATAGTACATATTTCTTCGGGTGTTTTTTTTGTGTAAATTTTTTTGAGTAGAGGCATATTAGTATATCTAATCATTAAGATCACCTACAAGAAAAAATTTATTACATACATTCAGTATTATTGCCATAAAAATGAATTGTAACGTGGAAATATAAGGTAAAATCCTAGTGCGATGAAAATTATGATTAACGAATGCCCTCTGAAAAATTTATAAAATGATGAATAGAAAATAAATTAGTGGAAATAATTTCTAGTAGATGGAGGGATGGATATGAAAAAAAAGATTTTAATGGTAATAATACTTGCAATTTTTTATATAGTTTTTATGAGTGTTAATTATGTATTCGCAAATACAGAGATGAATAGTAGTGAAGATAATGTGCAAATGAGTATAGCTAAAAAAGTTATAAGATTCCATGTGCTTGCAAATAGCGATTCAGGTGAAGATCAAAGTTTAAAATTAAAGGTTAGAGATGCTGTTATAAATTATATGAAGCCTAAGCTTGAAAATAGTAAAGATATAAATGAATCGAGAAAAATTTTAATTAATAGTGATTGGGCTATAAGAAGAATTGCGGATAAGGTTATTAAAGAAAATGGTTATCAATATAAAGTTAATACTGAATTAGCAAAGGTTGATTTTCCAGTTAAAAGTTATGGAAATATAATATTACCTGAAGGAAAATATGAGGCTTATAGAATTCTTATTGGACAAGCAAAAGGACACAATTGGTGGTGCGTAATGTTTCCGCCGCTATGTTTTACGGATATAACTAAAGGAGCAATAGAGGAGAAAAAAACAGATAATGAGATGAAAAAGGTATTAACACCAGAAGAATATAAGGTTGTATGTAATTATAAGGATGATGGAAAGATTCATGTTAAATTTAAAATAGTAGAAGAGATGAAGAAAATTATTAATGATTTGAAAAAATGAGTACATAAGACAAACAATGCAGATTAATTACTATAGTCTGCATTGTTTATATCTATTTTTTGATTTTTATTTATTAAATTAATAAGAAGTTCACATATGTTTTTACCACTATATGGTTTGGAAAAATTACTGCAGTTGTTTTTCATCGTATCTAATAATTCAGGATTAGAAATTAAATTTTCTATAGTAACGCAGCAGTTTTCAATATCATGTATACTTATTGCTAAATTGTGTTTTAAAAGAAAATCTTCATTTTTTTCCTCTTGACCAGGTAGTGGAGAAAAAATAGCTAGAGGAATTCTGCAAATTAAAGCTTCTGTTATAGTAAGTCCACCAGGTTTAGTAAGAAGTAAGTCAGAGGCCTGCATATATCTATTTACTTCTTTTGTGTATCCAAGTATTCTCGTTTCAACATTTGAGATTTCAGCTATTTCTAAGAGTTTTGAATAAAGTTTTTTATTGTTACCAGTTATTATTATAATCTGAATATTAGCGTTTGATTTTGAAAGAGACTCATATATTTTTTCAATTTTACCAAAGCCGAGGCTTCCCCCCATTATGAGTATGGTTTTCTTATGTAGAGATAAATTTAACTCGTTTAACGTTTCATTTTTATCAAAGGTTTTCATGAAGTCGGGATCAACAGGTATACCCAAATCATAAATGTTTTCTCTTTTTACACCCCGTTTAACCATCTCTTCTATCATATCAGAATTAGATACTATGTAAGAATCTACTTGTGGTCTTATCCAAAAGCTGTGAGGAGCATAATCAGTAAGTATACAAAGCATAGGTGTTTTTAAAGATTCTTTGGATTTTAATATGGAAACCATCTCTGTAGGAAATGGATGAGTACATATAATTACATCTGGATTAAAACTTTCAATTATAGGAATAAGTTTATATGCCATGAATTCATTTAGTTTATTACTTAATGAAGCAAGATTATCATCTTTTTCAGTGAAGTTATAGAGTTTGCCGAATAATGCAGGAGATACTTTTAATGTTTTTAAGTAACCGCCTATAAGAACTTTATCCAAAAATGGATTTAAATATTTAATAGTATCCAGCAATTCAACTTGTGAACCTTCTTCATACTGTGTTATATACTTTTTTAAAGCATAAGCAGCATGTATATGTCCACCACCGGCCGAAACCGAAAGAATTAAAAATTTCATTATTATTCACCTTTCAATATTAGTCTTGAAATAAAATGCGTGATAAGTGATCTACATTTTAAATTATTAATGCACCTTTAATTATATATAATATGACATCAATTATAAATACCTTTCAAAATTATTTATTGAAAAATTAATGTTTAATGGGTATATTATTCAAGCAAAAAATGAAAACTAGGTATATATAATACAATAAAACACTAACATTGTGACTTATAAAATATTCCTGCATAAAAGGTTCGACGCTAGAATCTTTTATAAGGCAGAATGTAAAAGTGTTTTCGGATTATATAAATATACAATAAAACACTAACATTGTGACTTGTAAAATATTCCTGCATAAAAGGTTCGACGCTAGAATCTTTTATGAGGCAGAATGTAAAAGTATTTTTGTAGTATGAACATTTGAAATAAACGAGGAGGAAATTAATAATGAAGAGTAGTACTAAAAGAATTACATATACATTAGCCGTAGCAATTATAGTCGTTTTTTCTACTACTTATGCTGTACTTATGACACTAGAAAAAACAGACTATAAAAATTATCTCCAAGCTGAATATAGTAAAAGCATGTATCAACTTATAGATTCTGTGGAAAATATAGAATCAGATCTTTCTAAAATTCCTGTATTAGGCTCAAGGGAACAAAGTACGTTAGTTTTGGGTGATATATATAGATATTCTACTGTAGCTAATGATAAGTTGCATTCTATGCCCATTGCACAGCAAGAACTTCAAGGAACTAGTAAGTTTATATCACAGCTAGGAGATTTTTGTTATGTACTTGAAAATAAGGCTGCTAAGGGAGAAGAGTTAAGTGATTCAGATATAGCACAAGTTGAGAGGTTAAAAAATCAAGCAGATGGATTAGAGAATCAGTTGAAAACAGTACAAAGCAATATAAATTTAGGAAAAGTCAGCTGGGGTGAGATAAGAAAAAAAGTTGGGGGAGCGCTTGCGTCAAATAATGGGGCAAATATATCAGATAGTTTTAAAAATATTCAAAAACAATCAGCACAGTACCCAGCACTCATATATGATGGACCTTTTTCGGATAACAATCTTGAAATACCACCTAAAGTCAATGGTATGAAAGAGGTAAGTCGTAAAGATGCAGAAAACGTAGTCAGAAAGGCTATTGGTGAAGATAGGATACAAAATATAGAAATTGTAGATAGTGGTAAATCAAATATTCCAATGTATACTTTCAGTGTTTCAATAAAAGGAAGAGATAAAAATGCAAGCAAAGTAAGATGCGAGATCACTAAACACGGTGGAAAATTATTTAGTTTACTTGATAACAAGGCTGTAAACAAAAGTAGTATGGATATAAAAAAAGCAACAGATATAGGAACGAATTATTTAAATAGCTTTGGGTATACAAATATGAAATCTACATACTTCTCTAATTACGGAAATGTAGGAGTTATAAGTTACGTATATACTGAAAATGGTATATCTATTTATCCGGATATGATTAAATTAAAGGTATCATTAGAAGATGGAAGTATAGTTGGAGTGGAAGCTAAAAAATATCTTATTTCACATGTAGATAATAGAAGTTTGCCTACTCCAAAAATAAGCAAGGAAGCAGCACAAAGTAAAGTTGGAAAAAGACTTAATATTTCTAGTGTCAATTTAGCTGTAGTTCCAACGGAAACAAATACAGAGATATTGACATATGAATTTGTAGGAAATTATAAAGGTCAAGATTTTGTAGAGTATATAGACGCTGCTACAGGATATGAAACAAAGATACTACAAATAAGAAATACTCCAAATGGAAAATTAACCATGTAGTTATAGTACCACAAGATAGTTTTATAAATTATCTTGTGGTAGTTTTTTATTGTAAATTAATATATTATAATAATTATAGGTTTTTATGAAATTTTTAAAGGAGCGATATTATGAAAAAGAAAGTGGCTATACTATTTGGAGGACAATCAACAGAACATGAGGTATCAAGAGTATCGGCAGCGTCTGTTTTGAAAAATATAGATACATCAAAATATGATCTATTTCCTATAGGAATAACAAAACAAGGTGAATGGTTTGAATATACAGGAAGTGTAGATAAAATTGAAAATGGAGAATGGGAAAAAGATGAATTTTATAAGAGCCCAAATGGTCAATCAGTACTATTCAATAGAGAAGTTGATGTAGTATTTCCAGTTATGCATGGTTTATATGGTGAAGATGGAACAATTCAGGGACTATGTAAGCTTGTAGGTATACCATGTGTTGGTCCTGGTGTATTATCATCTTCAGTATGTATGGACAAAGTATACACAAAATATGTACTTGAACATTTTAATATAAAACAAGCAGATTATGTAATTGTAAATGCACATGAATATAAAAATAGTAAAGAAGATATAATAAAAGAAATAGAAAATAAATTAGGATATGCGGTATTTATAAAACCCTCTAACAGTGGCTCTTCTGTAGGTATAACAAAAGCTCATGATAGAAAAGAGCTTGAAGCAGGACTTGAAGAAGCTATGAAATATGATAGAAAAATTCTTGTTGAAGAAGCTCTTAATGCTAGAGAAATTGAGGTGGCTGTACTTGGAAATGATGAGCCTAAAGCAGCTGTTCCAGGAGAGATAGTACCAGCAAAAGAATTTTATGATTATGAAGCAAAGTATGAAAATGAAGCGTCTAAACTCTTAATACCTGCAAATTTAAATGAAGCTGATCTTGAAAAAATAAAGAGTATTGCAATAGAAGTTTATAAGGCACTAGATTGTGCTGGAATGTCCAGAGTAGATTTTTTAGTTGATAAAGATACAACTGAAATGTATCTTAATGAGGTTAATACAATTCCGGGATTCACAAGCATAAGTATGTATCCGAAGTTATGGGGAGCATCAGGTAAGGAATATAGTAAGCTTATTGATGATTTAATAGAGCTTGCTATAAATAGAAATAACGCTTAAATAGGAGAAATATAAATAATGGGTAGAAAGGCGATTATAAGCATTTCAAGCAAACAAGGAAAAGATGAACCAATATCAGTTGTCACTCCAGGAGATTTTTATAAAAAAAATAATTGTTATTATGCAACATATAAAGAAACTGAAATATCAGGTATGGAAGGAACAACAACTACACTTAAAATTAAAGATGATAAGTGCTCTATTCTAAGACAAGGTTCTACTTCTACTAAAATGGAATTTGAAAAAGACAAAGATAACTATTCTATCTACAGTACACCATATGGAACTATGGAATTAAAAATAAGTACTAAAAATATAGATATAAACGTAAATGATGATGGTGGAGATGTAAATATTAGCTATGATTTAAGTATAGTAAATCAATTATCTCAATCTACAATTATAGATATAAATATAAAGACACTTAAATAGGTGTCTTTTTTCTATAAACATATGTTTAATTATGGATTTTAGTGTAAATAATTTAAATATATGTATGGAAAGGAGATAGTTTATGTTTAAAGCAGATTATGAAAAGATTATTGAAACGATATGTGAATATAAAGGAATTAGTTCAAAAGAGTTGTGTGAGATTTTAAGAGATAAGGATTGTAAATATATGTTTTTTCTTTTGGTGAAAAAATACGGGGTTGAGGTTAATAGCATGAATAATGATTTGAATAATTTTAGCAAAAAGCAAATGATTTATAATTATAAAAAGGCTTTAGAAAAATTTCTTGTTAACAAAAATTTTAGGGAGATGTACCTTAGAATCGATGATGAGGTGAAAAATATCATATAGACTTAAAATAAAATGAAAATAAAAGTAGAAAAAAAAACGCACATATGATAAAATAGAATACATGTGTTAAAAAGACTACATATAAGACTATATACATAAGTGAGTGTATTTTCTATTATATACTTATTTATGTATATAGTCAATGCTAAATTGAATTATTTTTATTTTTTTGAAGTATTTGAAGTATATGATAAATTTTATAGGAGGTAGTTTGATGAAAACTAAATACATATTCGTAACAGGCGGAGTTGTTTCGTCACTAGGTAAGGGAATAACGGCAGCTTCACTAGGACGACTTCTTAAAAATAGAGGACTTAAGGTATCAATACAAAAATTTGATCCGTATATAAATGTAGACCCAGGAACAATGAGTCCATATCAACACGGAGAAGTATTTGTAACAGATGATGGTGCTGAAACAGATTTGGATTTAGGTCATTATGAAAGGTTTATTGATGAGAACCTAAGTAAAAACAGTAATGTAACAACAGGAAAAGTTTATTGGTCAGTTATAAACAAAGAAAGAAGAGGAGATTATCTTGGAGGAACAGTTCAAGTAATACCTCATATAACAAATGAACTTAAAGAAAGAGTTTATAGAGTTGCTAAAGAAAAAGATGTAGATGTAGTAATAACTGAAATAGGAGGAACTGTTGGTGATATTGAATCTCTTCCATTCATTGAAGCTATCAGACAAATAAAATATGAAGTTGGATTCGGAAATGCATGTTTTATCCATGTAACACTTTTACCTTATTTAAGTAAAGCAGGAGAAATAAAGACTAAGCCTACTCAACATTCAGTTAAGGAATTAAGAGGTATAGGTATTCAACCAGATGTTATAGTTTGCAGAACAGAAAAGGAAATATCTAAGGACGTTAGAAATAAAATAGGCTTATTCTGCAATATAGATGGAGATTCAGTTATTTCAAATTTGGATGCTGAAAACTTATATGAAGTTCCATTAATGCTTCATGATCAAGGTCTAGATTCTTTGGTTTGTAAAAAACTAGAGATAAACTGTAAAGACGTTGATAATTCAGAATGGGAAGGAATGGTTAAAAATATTAAAAGCCTTTCCGGAGAAGTTACAATAGGTCTTGTAGGAAAATATGTTGAATTACATGATGCATATATATCGGTAGTAGAATCTCTTAATCACGGGGGTTTTGCAAATAACGTTTCCGTTAATGTTAAATGGATTAATTCAGAAGGTGTTACAAAAGATAATATTGATAGTATATTAAGTGATGTTGATGGTATACTTGTTCCAGGTGGATTTGGAGATAGAGGTATCGAAGGAAAAATTGAAGCTGTTAGATGGGCTAGAGAAAACAAAGTTCCGTTTTTTGGAATATGCCTTGGAATGCAGTGTGCAGTAATAGAGTATGCAAGAAACGTTTTAGGACTTGATGGAGCACATAGTTCAGAAATAGATCCACAAACAAAATATCCTGTTATAGATCTTATGCCAGATCAAAAGGATATAGATGATAAAGGTGGAACAATGAGACTTGGATTATATGCATGTAAATTATCAAAGGATACAAATGCATATGATGCGTATGAAGAAGAAGTTATATATGAAAGACATAGACATAGATATGAATTTAACAATGAATACAGAAAGAGATTAACAGAAGAAGGTTTGATTCTTGCAGGAACAAGTCCAGATGATAGATTAGTGGAAATAGTTGAAGTTAAAGATCATCCTTGGTTCGTAGGAGTTCAATTTCATCCTGAATTTAAATCAAGACCAAATAGACCGCATGCTCTTTTCAGAGATTTTATAAAGGCAGCATGTTCAAAAAAGCAGAAATAGTGTAAAGTCATAATAATATTAGTGTTTTTTATGGAATGCAATTAGTAAAATTTTAAGGGCTGTTGTATTGGTGGTTTAAAAATCATCGATTCAATAGCCTTTAGTAAATATTATTAGGTTGCTTATAGAAATTTTTTAAAGCTAAAGGATTTTAACTTTTTTTATAGAATTATTATATAATAAAAGGATTCTAGTTAGTTTAAGGGAGTTCTATAGCGGTAAATGTTAAAGTTATTTTATAAATTGCAGATATTTTTTGCTTCAAATTGAAGTATGGAGGTAAAAATATGACATTTAACACTTCTATTGTTATTGCACTAAAAAATAAATATGGTAGCTATGATATAAATGAAGTTACTATTTTTGAGTTAAAGGAACTAAATATTCTATATGATAATTTTGAATTGCATGTAGAGAATAAAAAAATTAACATCAAAATTAAATGTAATGTATGTGATGAATATCATAATTTTAGTTATAACATTTCTGATATTTTTAAAAGAGAGGTTCTTATTGGTGGTTGCGAGACTTTGGGTATACCAGTTATATTTATTGGAAGACCTGATAAGGTAGAAAATAGAATAAAAAAATATTCGGAAACTAATAAGAAGTTATATATGATGATATAATAAGTTAGAATACTTGATTTTTATTTGTTTTAAGTTTAAACTTTATAATAATGAATACCATTTTAATAAATTCAATTGAAGATATTATTTCCACATGAAATAATATTGCCTTGTCTTTTAGATTCTATTTATTGATAAATTCCCAATATTAGATATAATGCGAAAATAATATTACATTTATATAGATGTAATTTGCTGTGTTTGTAAATTATATATTGAAAACGAGTAATTTAGGCTGCAAGTATATATACAGTATAAATTTATTGGAGGTGCTTACTGTTTGATTAATAATGACTTAAATGACCTAGAGAGTATGACAGTTACAGAGTTAAAAGAATTAGCAAAAGAACTTGGACTTAAAAATGTATCTAAATATAGAAAAAAAGATTTAATAGATGAAATAAATAAAAAGTCTCCAAATAGCATAGAAAAAGATGGTGTTATGCTTAAGGAAAATATAAAGCCTAAAAATGTTTTGGAGGAAAAAAGCAATACTGTAATGGAGAGCGGCAATAATAGCAATACAAATAATAGCAATACAAATAATAGTAACACAAATAATATCAATGCAAATAATGGCAATATAAACAATAGTAATGCAAATACAAATACAAATACAAATAACAATAATACTATGAACAATAATGCTAGAACTGGTGAAAGAGTACACAATAATAATAGATATGTACCAAAAGAAAACAAAAATGAAAGATTTAAAGAAATGGTAGATGAATCAGATTCGGCAAAAGGAGTACTTGAATTAGTAGAAAATAATAATTTTGGATTTTTAAGAGGTAAAAACTACCTAACTAGTCCAGAGGACATATATGTATCACCTTCACAAATAAGAAGATTTAATTTGAAAACGGGTGATGAAGTTCAAGGAAAAGTTAGAATACCTAAAGAGGGAGAAAAATTTAAAGCACTTTTATATGTTGAAAAGGTTAATGGTGAGAATCCGGAAAAATCAGTTAGAAGAGCGCCGTTTGAAAAATTAACTCCTATATATCCTAATGAAAGATTAAGCTTAGAAAAAAATAGTGAGGAACTTGCAACAAGGCTTATGGATTTAATAAGCCCTATAGGAAAAGGACAGAGAGGACTTATAGTAGCACCTCCGAAGGCTGGAAAAACAACTCTTCTTAAAAGTGTAGCTCAAAGTTTAGCTCAAAATCATCCTGAGACTAAGCTTATAGTAGTTTTAATTGATGAAAGACCGGAAGAAGTTACAGATATGCAAAGAAGCATAAAGGGAGAGGTAATATATTCTACTTTTGATGAAGAGCCAGAGCATCATACTAAAGTTGCATATATGGTTCTTGAAAGAGCAAAGAGAATGGTTGAACAAGGTCAGGATGTAGTAATACTTTTAGATAGTTTAACAAGGCTTGCAAGAGCTTATAACCTTACAATAACACCAACTGGTAGAACTCTTTCCGGAGGACTTGATCCAGGAGCTTTAATTATGCCTAAAAAGTTCTTTGGAGCAGCTAGAAATATAGAAGAGGGCGGAAGTCTTACAATACTAGCTACAGCATTAGTTGATACCGGAAGTAGAATGGATGATATGATTTTTGAAGAGTTTAAGGGAACCGGAAATATGGAAGTTCATCTTGATAGAAGACTTCAAGAGAGAAGAATCTTCCCAGCTATTGATATATATAAATCTGGAACTAGAAAAGAAAGTGAACTTTTAAATCATGATGAACTTGAGGCGGCATTTAAAATAAGAAGAGTTCTCTATGGTAGTAATAATAGTACACAAGACGTTACTGAAAAGCTTATTAATATGCTTAATGAGACTAAGAATAATATTGATATTGTAAATATTATAAATAAAGGAAAGTGGTAGGCAATATGCAAATGAAGTTTTAATGTTAAGCTTTATTTGCAATTTATTGTAGGATGCTCTATTGTTAAGTTAACTTTGGAAATCCTACAGTAATTTTTTTGTGCAAAAAAACAAAGAAACGAAAGTTATTATTTATAATTACCTCCGTTTCTCTAAACAATGATTTATTTGCCTTCAGACAAGTTGTATTTTTTTCTGAACTTCTCAACTCTTCCACCAACATCAACAATTTTTTGCTGTCCTGTAAAGAATGGATGACATTTTGAGCAAATATCAACTTTTAATTCTTTTTTAGTGGAACCTGTTGTGAAAGTATTTCCGCACGCACATTTAACAACTGCATCTTCAAAGTATTCTGGTTGTATATCCTTTTGCATTACATTCACCTCTTTACGTATCTACATTATCAACTATGATATTATAACATTTACAAATAGTTTAGTCAATAAATTTGTAGTAAGCACAATAAAGCACTTTAATTAATTCACTATATTTGATAGAATATATAGTAATGCAAAAATAATATGTTAAAAAATCCATGTAGGGGGATAATAGTTTATGTATAGACCAAAAGATCACGGATGGGTTGAAGTTATTGTTGGACCAATGTATAGTGGAAAATCAGAAGAGCTTATTAGAAGAATTAGAAGAGTTAAAATTGCAAAACAGAAGATCCAGGTTTTTAAGCCTGAAATAGATAACAGATATAGTAAGGAAGATGTAGTTTCGCACATGGGAGAAAAAGAAGAAGCGGTTGCAATTAGAAATAGTAGAGAAATAATAGAGCTTCTTTGTAAGGATACAGAAGTTATAGCAATAGATGAAGTACAATTTTTTGATGATGAGGTAGTGGAAATTGTTAACAATATTGCAGAGAAAGGCAAAAGAGTAATTTGTGCTGGTCTTGATATGGATTTTAGAGGAAAACCATTTGGACCAATGCCTGAACTTATGGCAATTGCTGAATTTGTGGATAAAATTCAAGCAATATGTGTGGTGTGTGGTAATCCTGCAACTAGAACCCAGAGACTTATTAATGGAGAACCAGCATGTTATAATGATCCTATAGTGCTTATAGGGGCTACAGAATCCTATGAAGCAAGATGCAGAAAGTGCCATGTTGTTCCCCAAAAAAGAGGTGTGATAGATAATGGGTAAAAAAGGAACGGTCGGAGGTCAAGCAGTTATAGAAGGCGTTATGATGCGCGGAACTAAAGGTATAGCAACAGCAGTTAGAACTTCAGACGGAAGTATTAGTGTGGAATTTAAGAATGTTATTCCGTATACTAAGAAAAACAAGTTTTTTGGTTTACCAATAATCAGGGGTTTTGTATCACTCATTGAATCTCTAGTTATAGGTATTAAAACTTTAAATTATTCAGCTTCATTTTTTGAAGAAACTTCAGAAGAAGATGAGAAACCTTCAAAATTTGATAAATTTGTAGAGAAAATTTTAGGAGATAAGGCTAATGACTTTCTTTTAATATTTTCACTTATGATATCTCTTGTGTTTGCGGTAGCTGTATTTTTTATACTTCCAACCTTTTTAGCAAATTTATTTTCAAAAGTTAATAGTAGTTCTATAGCTTTAAATTTTCTAGAAGGTATAATAAGAGTAGCTATATTTATAATTTATATATTTTTTATAGGAAAAATGAGTGATATTCAGAGAGTTTTTGAGTATCATGGAGCAGAACATAAAACAGTATTTTGTTATGAAGATGAGGATGAACTTACGCCTGAGAAGGCTTCAAAATATTCAAGATTTCATCCAAGGTGTGGTACAAACTTTCTGTTTTTAGTAATGATAGTAAGTATTATTATTTTTTCATTTACAAAATGGCACTCACTTCCAGAGAGAATTATATGGAGAATTATACTTCTTCCACTTGTTTCGGGAGTTACATATGAAATTATAAAATGGATGGGAAAAAGCGAAAGTAATATATCAAAATTATTATCTTATCCAGGACTTATGCTTCAACGTCTTACAACAAAAGAACCTTCAGAGGATCAACTTGAAGTTGCAATAAAGGCTTTAAAGGTTGCAGAAGGAATAGATTCTGAAGATGAAAAGTCTATAGAGGAGACAGAGGTTAAATGAAAATAAAAGAGGCACTTGTTAAAGCATATTCTATATTAAAGGAAAGCAATAAAGAATTTTATATGGAAGATAGTCAGATATTATTGACTCATGTTATTAAAAAGGATAAACTTTTTATAATTACCAATAGAGATTTTGAAATTGATGAGGATAAAGCAGAAGAATATTTTAGATATATAGATATGAGAAGAAAAAAAATGCCTCTTAGATATATAACAAAGCAGTGTGAATTTATGGGGCTGGATTTTCATATCGAAGAAGGTGTTCTGATACCAAGACCAGATACTGAAATATTGGTAGAAGAGGTTTTAAAATATATAGAATACAATAACTATAAAAAGGTATGCGATGTTTGTTCAGGAAGTGGAGCAATAGGTCTTTCTATAGCAAAGTATGCAAATAATGTAGAGGTGCTATGTACGGATATATCTAAAGATGCAATTAGAGTTAGTGAAATAAACCGTAAGAGTTTAGAGTTAGAAGATAGGGTAAAAATAGAAGAAGGAGATCTTTTGAGGAAGGTTATAGAAAGAGGAGAAAAGTTTGATGTTATAGTATCAAACCCACCTTATATAAGAGAGGATGAAATTCCTACTTTAATGGAAGACGTAAAAGAATATGAACCCAAAATTGCACTCTCAGGTGGAGAAGATGGACTTGAATTTTATAGGAAAATAACCTCAATGAGTAAAGAAATTCTAAAACCAGGTGGGCTCATTGCTTATGAAATAGGAAGTGATGAAGCAGACGAGGTTTTTCAGATATTAAAAAATGAAGGATTTATATCAGTAGAAAAGAGAAAGGATCTTGCAAAAATGGATAGAGTGGTTTTAGCTGTAAGAGGTGGATTGTAACTAACATTCTGAGTTTGATTATACGAAGTCTAGTGTGATATAATTTATTGTTGTGAAAATATAAATACGGAGTGATAATAATGTTAGAGAGACTTGAATTCATAGAAAGTAAATATGATGAATTATCTATAAAAATAAGTGACCCATCTGTTATGGCAAATCAAAACGAATGGCAAAAACTGTGTAAAGAACATTCAGAAGTTGAAACCATAGTTTTAAAATATAGAGAATACAAAAAAGCAAAGGAAGATCTTGAAGCAGACAAGGAAATGCTTAGAGATAAGATTGATGCTGAACTCAAAGAAATGGTAGAAGAAGAAATAAAAGAATTAGAAAAAAGTGTTGAGGATTATGAAGAAGAATTAAGGGTAATGCTTTTACCTAAAGATCCAAATGATAGTAAGAATGTATTTGTAGAAATAAGAGGTGGAACAGGTGGAGAAGAAGCTGCACTGTTTGCTGCTGACTTATTTAGAATGTATACGAGATATGCAGAAAGACAAGGCTGGCATGTTGAAGTTATGAGTGCTAATGAAACTGATATAGGTGGATTTAAAGAAGTTGTATTTATGATAAAAGGAAATGGAGCTTATAGCAGAATGAAGTATGAAAGCGGAACTCATAGAGTACAAAGAGTTCCAGATACAGAATCTAGTGGAAGAATACATACTTCAGCAGCTACGGTTGCAGTTCTTCCAGAGGTTGATGATGTTGATATAGAAATAAATCCAAATGATATTAGAGTAGATGTATTTAGAGCATCAGGACATGGTGGTCAGTGCGTAAATACTACAGATTCAGCTGTAAGAATAACACATATTCCTAGTGGTATAGTTGTATCTTGTCAAGATGAAAAAAGACAGCTAAAAAATAAAGAAAAAGCAATGAAGGTACTTAGAGCAAGACTTTATGAAAAGGCAGAAGCAGAGAGAAGTGCAGGAATTGCTGAAAATAGAAAAAATCAAGTAGGAAGTGGAGATAGAAGTGAGAGAATTAGGACTTACAATTTTCCACAAGGAAGAATAACAGATCATAGAATAGGACTTACAATATATAAGCTTGATCAGTTCTTAGATGGAGACATAGATGAAGTTATAAATGGACTTATAACCGCTGAACAAGCAGAAAAAATGAAAGAAATGGGAAATACAAAAGATTGATTTAATAGAAGGTGATTTTTGTGAATTTAGATAAAGCCATAAAAAAGCAGAATAGCTATGATAACTTGTTTATTCTTTTTATGTGCTTTATTTTTTGTGCGATGCCAGTAGTTTTAGTGCATTCACATGTGGCTAACATATTCTATATAATTTATTTAGTAGTAATTGAGCTACTTGTGGTACTTGCTATATTGGTTAGAATAAAAAATAATCATTTGAGTTTTGAATGTGATGGATTTAAAATAAGAATAAATGATGGATTATTTAAGAAAAACAATAATATTGTATGTGAAAAGGTAAGTTTAGTTCATGCTGAAAAAGATGGAAAAGATATGAGGATAATTCTTATAACTAAGTTTAGATTTAGGAATAAATATTTAAGAATTGTCGGAAAAAATTTCATGAAAAGATACCCTGATGTTTCTCGATATTATATGAAAATAAAAAAAATACATCCTGAGGATGATTACTATTATGTAATTATAAGAAATGGAGGATACAAAAAATATACTCTTTTAAATACTCTTTTTAAAGTATGTTTGGGAGCTAAATTTACAGATGAATCTATAGAACAACTTAAAAAGATTAAAGAAACCTGAGGTGTTTAATTTGTATACTAAAATAGTTAATTTAAATAAAGATGATATAGAGGCAGATAAGGCTTTGAAAGAAGCTGGGGAACTTATACAAAAAGGAAAATTGGTTGTTTTTCCAACAGAAACTGTTTATGGATTAGGAGCCAATGCAGAAGATGGAAAAGCAGTAACTAAAATCTTTGAAGCAAAGGGAAGACCACAGGATAATCCGTTGATAATTCATGTAGCTGATTTTGAAGATGTGGATAAATATGCCCAAAATATAAGTGAAAGTGCAAAAAGACTTATGCAAGAATTTTGGCCAGGACCTATGACTTTAATACTGGAGAAAAAGTCCATAATATCTGATGTAACAAGTGCAGGGTTAACCAGTGTAGGTGTAAGGATGCCATCTAGTAGAATTGCGAGAAAGCTTATAAGATATTCAGGTGTGCCAATAGCAGCGCCTTCAGCCAATATATCAGGAAGACCAAGTCCAACTGATATACAAAGATGCATAGAGGACTTAAATGGTAAAGTTGATTATATAATAGGAGGAGAAAATTGTGAATTTGGATTAGAGTCCACAATTATAGATTGTACAGTCAATCCGGTATGTATTTTAAGGCCAGGAGCAATTACCCTTGAAATGGTGAGAAAAGTGGAGAATAATGCCTACATAGATCCTGCTATTATGAAAAAAAGTACTACAGAGTTTAAGCCTAAAGCACCAGGAATGAAATACAAACACTATGCACCTAAGGCGGATGTAAAAATAATAAGCGGAGATTTGAAAAAAACTATTGAAAAAATTAATGAAATAGTGCAAAATTATATAGATGACAATAAAAAAGTTGGAATAATGGCGACTGATGAAACAAAAGATAAGTATAAGAATGCTTCTGTAATATCGCTAGGAAGTAGAAATGATATTTATACTATAGGGAAAAATTTGTTTGAGACCCTAAGAGAGTTTGATGACCAAAAAGTTGATGTTATACTTTCAGAAGCTTTTAGTGAAGAAGGTTTTGGAGTTGCTATTATGAATCGATTAAATAAGTCAGCTGGATTTGATATAATAAATGTTTAAGTTAATTAAAGAATAATAAGGAAGAACTTATTTTTCTAAAGAATTTGAGGAGGAGATTATGAAAATACTTTTTGTTTGTACTGGTAACACATGTAGAAGTTGTATGGCAGAAGCTATATTTAATAGTATGTGTAATATTAAAGGTATAGAAGCTTTTTCAGCAGGTGCATCTGTTATTGCCGAAAGTAGAACATCCTTAAATTCAGCTAGTGTAGTTAAAGAAAATCTTAATGTGGATATATCAGGCAGAAAAGCTGTACAATTGACTCCTTTTTTAGTTGATACTTGTGATTTGGTTTTAACAATGACATCATATTTAAGTGATATGCTTAGAAGTCATATGGAGAAAAGTGCAAATAAGATATATTCATTGAGTGAGTATATAGAGTTAGAGGGAGATGTAACTGATCCTTATGGCAAAAGCGTAGAAGTTTATAGGCAAACTTATAGAGATCTTGAAAAGAGATTAGAAATGCTTATTAAAAAATTAAATGAAGATAGAAGTATTTAATTAATATACTCTTATCTTCTTTTTTTGCGATTATGTATTAAGTGGAGGTGTTTTTATGAAAATAGCAATAGGTAGTGATCATGCAGGATTTTCATTAAAAAAGGAAGTTATAAAACATTTAGAAGGTAAAAACATTGAAGTTAAGGATTTTGGCACTTTTAGTGAAGATTCATGTGATTACCCAGATTATGCATTAAAGGTAGCAGAAGAAGTTGCTCAAAATAATTTTGAGTTTGGAATACTTATTTGTGGAACAGGTATAGGAATAAGTATTTCAGCCAATAAAGTACCAGGAATAAGAGCAGCTGTATGTTCAGATACATTCTGTGCTCATGCATCAAGAGAACACAATAATGCAAATATACTTGCAATGGGCGAAAGAGTTGTAGGAACAGGCTTAGCGCTTGATATTGTAGATACCTTCTTGAATTCAAAATTTGAAGGTGATAGACACCAAAGAAGGATAGATAAGATTACAGGAATAGAGAAAAAATTTAATGGAGGAATGAAATAATGAGTAAAGTAACACAAATATCACATCCGCTTATACTACACAAATTAGCATTTATGAGAAATAAAAATACAGGTTCTAAGGATTTTAGAGAGATGGTAGAAGAAGTTGCTATGCTTATGGCATATGAAGTAACAAGAGAAATGCAACTTGAGACTGTTGAAATAGAAACTCCTATATGCACTACTAAATGTAAGATGCTTGCAGGAAAAAAAGTTGCTATAGTTCCTATACTTAGAGCAGGACTTGGAATGGTTAATGGAGTATTAAAATTAATACCAGCAGCTAAGGTTGGTCATATAGGTTTATATAGAGATGAAGAAACATTAAAGCCAGTAGAATACTTCTGTAAGCTTCCTCAAGATATAGAAGAAAGAGATATAATTGTAACTGATCCTATGCTTGCAACAGGTGGTTCAGCAATTGATGCTATAGCACTCCTTAAGAAAAGAGGAGCAAAATACATAAGATTGATGTGTCTTATAGGAGCACCAGAAGGTATAGCTGCAGTACAAGAAGCACATCCAGATGTTGATATTTACCTTGCATCTATTGATGAAAGATTAGATGAAAACGGATATATAATTCCTGGTCTAGGTGATGCAGGAGATAGATTATTTGGTACAAAATAAAATGAAAAAAGTGTTGAATTAATTTTCAACACTTTTTTTTATTCTATTCTAGCAATTCTTCTAATTATAATGGCAATTATTAAAGTAAATACAGATGTTAGTGCAACTGTTCCACCAGGAGCACAGTTTAAGTAATAAGAGCTAAATAAGCCCACTAACACATCTATAAAGCTAAAGAGTATAGAATATAGTAGAGTTGCCTTAAAACCTTTTTTAAATTGCATAGCAGCCGCAACAGGAACTGCTAAAAGAGAAGATACTACTAATATTCCTGTTATTTGTATTGAAATAGAGATAACAAAACCAACTACAAGAGAGAATACATAGTTCAAGAGTTTTGTATTGATTCCTGAAATTTTAGCTCCGTCCTCATCAAAGGTTGTATATAAAAATTTGTTATAGAACAAAATTATGGTTAATATTGATATTACGCTTATTATAGAAATTAATACTATATCACCTTTTGTAACTGTTAAAATACTTCCAAAAAGAAAAGATTCTATATTTCCGCTAGCTCTTCCGCTTGTAGTCAAGGTTATAGCAATTCCAACAGATAGAGTTAAAATAATTGGAAGAACTAAATCTGAATATTGTTTAAATGAATTTCTAAGAAGTTCGATTAAAAGGGCACACATTGATACAAAAATAAAAGTAGTTACAAGAGGGCTAACCCCAATAAAAATTCCTAAAGCCACACCAGCAAAAGAAGCATGTGATAATGCATCACCCACCATAGAATGTCTTTTAAGAACTAAGAAGATGCCTATGAGAGGACATAAGATTGCAATCATTATTGAAGCAATTAAAGCATTTTGCATAAAACTTAGATGAAATAATTCAATCATTATTTACAACCTCCATGTTATTTCTTAGAAATTCGTTAATATTTAAAAGAGAACCAGTTTCCGCATGAAAATTTAAAATATGAGTTGAATTTGAATACGCGGCCTTTAGATTATGTTCTACGCATATTATTGTTACGTTATTTTCTTTATTTATTTTTTTAAGGAAGCCATAGATTTCTTTTTGGCTCTTTACATCTACTCCAGTTGAAGGTTCATCTAGAATTAAAAGTTCTGGATTTCCGATTAAAGATCTAGCTATAAAAATTTTTTGCTTTTGACCTCCAGATAATGAACCAATAAGGTTCTTTTGAAAGTTTTCCATTCCTAAAAGTTTAAGAGATTTAATAACTGTACTTTCAGGACTTTTAAGTTTAAGAGATTTTGCATGACATAGGAGAAGTTCACGTACAGTTATTGGAAAAGCAAAATTAAAATTTTCAGTACTTTGAGGCACATATCCTATTTTATTAGTAGATATTGTTATGTTGCCTTTTACAGGTTTTAAAAGACCTAAAATGAGTTTTATTAAAGTACTTTTTCCAGTGCCGTTTTGCCCTAATATTGAAGTATAGGAACCATTTTTTATATGTAAATTTAAGTCGTCTATTACATAATTAGAATCTTTGCTATAAGAAAAATAAAGATTTTTAATTGATATCATTTATAAAATCACTCCTATTTTAAGGATATAAAATTTCTGTTAATTATCTACAACAATATATTATAAGCATAATGCAAATCATTTGCAAGTATAACATGAAAATAACTAAGTTGAAATTTAGTTATATAAAGAATTTAAGTAAAAGGTGATTGTAATCCAATATTTTCTGAAAACATATAAAATACAAGTTTAGTGTTCAAAATTAACTAAAATTTTATAAAAAGATTTAATTAATGGGTGCATTTTTTAATATTTTAAACTATAATTAGAAATGGTTGTATTAAGAATTAAATCAATTAAGCTTTTAGTTAAAATAAGGGAGAAGTATTATGGAGAGACGAGATAAAAATAATTATTATTTAGATATAGCAGAAACAGTACTTGAAAGAGGAACATGCCTTAGAAGAGATTTTGGAGCTATAATAGTAAAGAATGATGAAATAATATCTACAGGTTATACGGGAGCACCTCGTGGAAGAAAAAATTGTAGTGATATTGGTGTATGTATAAGAAAGAAGCTTAATGTAAAAAGAGGGACTCATTATGAATTATGTAGGTCAGTTCATGCTGAAGCAAATGCTATAATAAGTGCTGCAAGAAATGAGATGATAGGTAGTACGCTTTATCTTGTGGGAAAAAATGCTGAGTCGCATGAGTATGTAGAAAAAGCATTTCCATGTTCTATGTGTAAAAGACTGATTCTAAATTCAGGCATAGAAAAAATTGTGATAAGAGATGATGAAAAAAATTTTAGAGAAATAGAAATAAAAGATTGGATTGAGGATGATGATTCACTTAGGGGTGAAATAGAGTATTAGTACATAGTTAAAAAATTTCATTTAGCAATAGAAAAAAGGAAGGTAAATATGGAGAAAAAGTACATCATGTTTATTGTAGCAGTGGTCATTTCGTTTTTGGCTACACCGCTTGTGAGAAAATTTGCAATTCATATAAAAGCCATAGATATACCTAAAGATAAAAGAAGAGTTCATAAAAAGCCTATACCTAAAATAGGTGGTCTTGCGATATATTTATCCTTTGTAATAGTGTTGATACTAAAAAAAGGTCCTTTAGATAGGGCAGAACTGGGAATAATATTTGGTGGTGGAATAATAGTTATCGGAGGCTTTATTGATGATTTGAAATGTTTAAGACCCATATATAAAGTATTATTTCAACTTTGTGGTGCATTTGTTTTGATTGGATTTGGTCTTAGGGTATCGATGATAACAAATCCTATTAGCAATTCTTTTTCGTACATACCGATAAATAATTTTTTGGGGATAGCAATAACTATTATATGGATAATTGGCGTTACAAATGCATTTAATTTAATAGATGGACTAGATGGTTTGTCAGCAGGTGTTGGAGTTATTTCAAGTATTACTATAGCGATAGTTGCATTTTTAAACGGGCCTAGTAGAATTGAAGCGGAAATATTATCAGTAATATTAGCTGGATCTATATTAGGATTTTTACCATATAATTTTAATCCGGCATCAATTTTCATGGGAGATACAGGAGCTCAATTTCTTGGTTTTGCTTTAGCTGCTATATCTATTCAAGGAGCTATAAAGTCTGCCTCTGCTGTTGTTTTGGCAGTTCCAATATTGGTTCTTGGACTACCGATTTATGATACTATATTTGCAATAATAAGGAGAAAAATAAATGGAAAGCCGATAATGCAGGCTGATAGGGGGCATTTGCATCATAGACTACTTGATATGGGATTAAATCAAAAACAAGCAGTTTTAATAATGTATTTTATAAGTGCAATAATGGGACTTATAGCAGTAATAGCAATGCAACTTACTAATACTAAAGCCTATGTTATTTTTGCAGGAGCCGTTGTATGTGTAGTTGGTTTAGCATGGAAATTTGGATTATTTAAACATAAATAAAGTAATGTGTAAGAGTTGTATTAGCTCGAGGAGGTTGTTTTATGGAAAAGATAAAAGTAGTAAGTATATTTGGCACCAGGCCGGAAGCAATAAAAATGGCGCCATTAGTAAGAAAATTAAATCAAAATGAAAATGTTGAATCAAAAGTATGCGTTACAGCACAACATAGGCAAATGTTAGATCAAGTACTTAATTTATTTGATATAAATCCGGATTTTGATTTGAATATAATGAAAACAAAACAGAGTCTTACAGGTATAACAGCAAGAGTTTTAGAGGGATTAGATAAGATTTTTACTGAAGAAAAGCCAGATATTGTTCTTGTACATGGAGATACAACAACAACCTTTGCTGCGGCATTAGCGGCATTTTATAAGAAAATAGCAGTAGGACATGTTGAAGCAGGTCTTAGAACATTTAATAAATATTTTCCGTTTCCAGAAGAAATGAATAGAAAACTTACAGGGGCAGTTGCAGATTTACATTTTGCGCCAACTGCTGGTTCAAGAGGAAATCTTTTAAGAGAAGCTGTTGCTGAAGAAAATATATTTATTACAGGAAATACAGTTGTAGATGCTATGAATCATACAGTAGAAGAGGACTATGTATTTGAAAATGAAGAACTTAATAATTTAGATTATAAAAATAAAAAGGTTATAATGGTAACAGCTCATAGGCGTGAGAACTGGGGAAAAGGAATAGAAAATATATGTACAGCATTGAGAAGAATTGTAGAAGAAAATGATGATGTTGAACTTGTATATTTAGTGCATTTAAATCCAATAGTTAAAGATGTTGTATTTAAAAATTTAAATGGAATGAGGGGAGTTCATTTACTTTCTCCACTTGATACAAAAGAAACTCATAATCTTATGAATAAATGTTTTATGGTTATGACAGATTCAGGTGGACTTCAAGAAGAAGCTCCACATTTAGGAAAACCTGTACTTGTTTTACGTGATGTAACTGAAAGACCAGAAGCAGTAGAAGCTGGAACTGTAAAATTAGTAGGAACTGATGTTAAAAAAATAGTAGATGAAACTTATAAGATAATGAAAAATCAAGATGAATACGAAAGAATGAGTAAGGCTATAAATCCATATGGTGATGGAAAAGCATCTGAAAGAATAGTTGATGCCATATTGTATCACTTTGGAAAATTAAAAAGTAGACCAGATGAATTTTCGCCAAAAAATAATATTTAGATGTAGTTATATAATGTGAAAACACTAAAACATTGAGCCACATAAAAGATTCTAGGGTCAGCCGCTTAGACAGGAATATTTTATAATTGTAGTGAGAGAGTTAAGGGATAGTTATATAATGCGAAAACACTAAAATATTGAGCCACATAAAAGATTCTAGGGTCGAACCAATTAGGCGGGAATATTTTATAATTGTAGTGAGAGAGTTAAGGGATAGTTATATAATGCGAAAACACTAAAATATTGAGCCACATAAAAGATTCTAGGGTCGAACCAATTAGGCAGGAATATTTTATGTGGCTCAATGTAAGTGTTTTATGTATTATATATAGTTAAAATATAAACTTATGAATTTTTGTTGAGAGCCCATTTTAGGTTGCAACGACATGTTCATAAGTTTATTTTTTGTTAAAAATTATTAAAGTTTGTGTTTTTTTTAACAAAATATATTGATAAAAATAATAATAGTGGGTATAATTAAGTTGTTAGAGAAAACGTATAAATTAGGTATAAACTATGGGATTTATGAAATGCATTAAATTGGTTTATCATTACCCCGTAATTAAAATTTAGGAGGTTAGGTATAATGAAAGAAGTTGTAATAGCTAGTGCAGTAAGAACAGCGATTGGATCTTATGGAAAGGGTCTTAAGGATGTACCAGCAGTAGATTTGGGAGCTATAGCCATAAAGGAAGCTGTTAAAAAAGCAGGAATAAAGCCAGAAGATGTTAATGAAGTTATTTTAGGTAATGTTCTTCAAGCAGGATTAGGACAGAATCCAGCAAGACAGGCATCGTTTAAAGCAGGTTTACCAGTTGAAATTCCAGCATTGACAGTAAATAAAGTTTGTGGATCAGGACTTAGAACAGTTAGCTTGGCAGCACAAATTATAAAAGCAGGAGATGCAGATGTAATAATAGCAGGTGGTATGGAAAACATGTCTAGAGCTCCTTTTTTAGCAAACAATGCTAGATGGGGATATAGAATGGGAGACGCTAAATTCATTGATGAAATGATCACTGATGGATTATGGGATGCATTTAATGATTATCACATGGGAATTACAGCTGAAAATATAGCAGAGAGATGGAATATTTCAAGAGAAGAACAAGATGAATTTGCACTTGCTTCACAAAAGAAAGCTGAAGAAGCTATAAAAACAGGTCAATTTAAAGATGAAATAGTTCCAGTAGTAATAAAAACAAGAAAAGGTGACGTTGTATTTGATACAGATGAACATCCTAGATTCGGCTCAACTATAGAAGGACTTGCAAAATTAAAACCTGCATTTAAGAAAGATGGAACAGTTACTGCAGGTAATGCTTCAGGATTAAATGATTGTGCAGCAGTACTTGTAATTATGAGTGCAGATAAAGCAAAAGAGCTTGGAGTAAAACCACTTGCTAAAATTGTTTCTTATGGTTCAGCAGGAGTTGACCCAGCAATAATGGGATATGGACCTTTTTATGCAACAAAAGGAGCTATTGAAAAAGCAGGTTGGACAGTTGATGAATTAGATTTAATAGAATCAAATGAAGCTTTTGCAGCTCAAAGTTTAGCAGTAGCAAAAGACTTGAAATTTGATATGAATAAAGTAAATGTAAATGGTGGAGCTATTGCACTCGGACATCCAATTGGAGCATCTGGTGCAAGAATACTTGTTACGCTTGTTCACGCTATGCAAAAAAGAGATGCTAAAAAAGGTTTGGCAACTTTATGTATAGGTGGAGGACAAGGAACTGCAATATTACTTGAAAGATGCTAGTAAATATTGTTAAAAATAACTCTATAGAACGAAAAAGTTCTATAGAGTTATTTTTTAAAAAAAATCTCTAAATTTTTGTATAAAAAATGTGACAATAATGAAAACTTTAAATTATAAGGTTATTTTATATATAAAAAATAGAGGCAGATAATTGTGTTGAAAATTGCATAATATTCGAAAAAAAAGTATAAATTTATAATATTCAGTCATTTGAATAAAGAAGAACTTAATGCAATACTTGGAGCAAAATTGATTTATAATTACTATAGCGACAAGAAATGGGTTTAAAACGTTTGCAAACATGAAAAAAGGGTGAATATTATTAAAAAAATCTTAAAACGGAGTTTTATTTATAAAAATTTAAGATATATAATTTAAATATCGTGTTAATATAGTGGAGGAAGTAATTTGGATTTTGATGTTAAAAGAATGTTAAAGTTGGTAACAATTTGTGATGCAATTATCGCTGCAATAATTTTCGTAGTTCTTCTATTTATTACCAACTATATGTTTTCAATTGTAATGACGTTAGGGGTCTTTACAGCAGCTTTGAATTTTTATCTAAGTACTGTAACTGCTAATTTTGTTTTGATTAAAAAGAAAGGAACTAAGTCACTTATACTTTTAAGTTCAATTTTTAGAGTAATACTTGTTGGTATTATAAGTATTGTTCTATGTATAATATATAAATATTATCTAATTGCCTATATAGGTGGTTATAGTGCTCATTTTATAGCACTCACTATTTATGGGCTATTATTAAAAAGCAATGGAAGGAAGTGATTTAAATGGATCTAGGGTCAAAAACAATGTTTGCTCTGAAATTTGGGGGATTTAATATTGCTATAAAACAATCTGTAGTAGTACAATGGATTATAATGTTAATTATATTAGTGTTGACATTAGCGCTTACTAGCAATTTAAAGAAGATTCCAAACAAAAAGCAAAGTGTAGTGGAAATGATTGTTAATTTAATAAATGGATTAGTAAAAGAAAACATGGGAGACAAATTCATGAACTTTGTTCCAATTATTGGTTCCATGGCAGTATTTATACTTTTCTTAAATTTAACAGGACTAGTAGGTGTTGAACCAGTAACAAAGGATATTAGTGTTACAGCAGGTTTTGCAATAGTAAGTGCTTTCTTAATAAATGCAACCGTAATAAAAAGAACTGGTATTGGTGGTTATTTAAAATCAATTTTTGGTGAAGGACCAATAATGGCTCCTATGAATATACTAGAAAAATTCACAGTACCAATATCATTATGTTTGCGTTTATTTATTAATATGCTTGTTGGTGCTATAGTTATATCTTTAGTTTATGCAACACCAGCTAAATTGATAATTCCAATACCGCTTCATGGTTTCTTTGATATGTTTGATGGTGTTCTTCAAGCTTATGTATTCATACTGTTAACTATGATATTTACTAAATTAGGTATGGGACATGAATAGGTATGTGTTATTAAGATAATAATAAGCTGCATCAAAATTGATGTTAGTTATTATATACTAAAATTTAAACTTTTAAGGAGGAAATGATATGAATATTGATTCTACTACTTTTTTACATGGAATGAATGCTATTGGTGCAGGTTTAGCAGCAATTGGATGTATTGGTGGAGGTGTCGGTATAGGTTCAGTTACAGGTAAGGCTGTTGAAGCTATTGGAAGGCAACCAGAATCTGCATCAAAAGTTATGCCTACAATGATAATGGGTTTAGCATTTGCTGAAGTTACATCATTATATGCTTTATTTGTTGCTATAATGTTATTATTCGTTATAAGATAAATAATGGGTTTATTTTTAATAAAGACTAAGCCTGGAGGGAGGCTTCTAAGTATATGGAATTTAGTATAAGTACGATAGTATTTACAATAGTAAACTTTATAATCCTTATGTTGATACTAAAACACTTTTTATTTGATAAAGTAAATAAAGTTATTGATGATAGGAATAGTGAAGTTGCATTGACAATAAAAAATGCTGATGATCAAAATGAAGAAGCTAAGCGTTTAAAAGTTAAATGCGAAAAGAACCTAGAAGATTCAAAACTTCAAGGTAAAACAATTGTAGAAAACTACAAAGTAAAGGCTGAAAAAGTTTCGGATGAAATAACAGAAGAAGCTAAAAATGAAGCTCAGAACATTTTAGAAAGAGCTAAGAGGGAAACCCAAAGAGAGAAAGAGAAAGCAGAAGATGAAATTAAAAATCAAGTTGTTGAACTTGCAGTATTAATATCATCAAAAGCTCTTGAAAATTCCATAAATGAAGTAGAACATAGGAAACTCATAGAAGATTTTGTATCTAAGGTAGGTATTTAATTATGTATGAGTATTTGGATAGAAGATATGCACTTGCTTTATATGAAGTAGGTGAAGAGAGACAAAAATTAGAGGAGTATATTAACGATTTTAATGATATTGTTGGTTTACTTAAAACAAACCAAGATGTGATTCAAGTTGTTAATCATCCACAAGTAAGTACTTCTGAAAAAAAGAAAATATTTATGGAAATCTTTAAGGGAAAAATTGATGAGAAGTTACTTAACTTTTTGTTACTTCTTATTGAAAAAAAGAGAATTCATGATGCTGAGGGGATTTTATCTCAGTTAAATATAATTTCTCTTGAGAAACACAATAAAGTTATTGCAGACGTTAAAACTGTAATACCACTTACTGAAGGTGAAAAGACAACTCTTACAAGTAAACTTTCAGCTAAATATAACAAAACAGTTATATTGAAAGAAATAATAGATAAAAGTATTATTGGTGGAGTTTATGTAAGAGTTGGTGACGATGTAATTGATGGAACTGTTAAATTTAAATTAGATAGCATGAAAAAATTAATGCTTAAAAAAGGATAGAGGTGAGCCTATGAACATAAAACCTGAAGAGATAACTTCAATAATAAAAAGTCAAATTGAAGGATACGAAAATAAATTAGAAACAGTAGATTCAGGTACTATAATAGAAATAGGTGATGGTATCGCTAGAATATATGGTTTAAAAAATTGTATGGCTGGCGAACTTCTTGAGTTTCCAAACGATGTATATGGAATGGCTCTAAACCTTGAACAAGACAATGTTGGATGTGTTTTACTTGGTTCAGAAGAAGGAATCAAGGAAGGTGACATTGTTAAGAGTACAGGAAAAGTTGTTGAAGTGCCTGTTGGTGAAGCAATGCTTGGAAGAGTTGTAAATGCTCTTGGTCAACCAATAGATGGTAAAGGACCAATAAAAGCTGAAGATTCAAAACCAGTAGATATAAAAGCTACAGGAGTTATTGATAGACAGTCAGTTAATCAACCACTTCAAACAGGATTAAAAGCCATAGACTCAATGATACCTATTGGAAAAGGACAAAGAGAACTTATTATAGGAGATAGACAGACAGGTAAAACTGCAATAGCTATCGATACTATATTAAATCAAAAGGGAAAAGACGTAATTTGTATATATGTTGCTATAGGTCAAAAGCAATCTACAGTAGCGCATATAGTTAATACATTTGAAGAAATGGGAGCTATGGATTACAGCATAGTTGTAGCAGCAAGTGCTTCAGATTCAGCACCACTTCAATATTTATCACCATATTCAGGAGTAACAATTGCCGAAAACTTTATGTTTAAAGGAAAAGATGTACTTATTGTATATGATGATCTTTCAAAGCACGCTGTTGCTTATAGAACTATGTCATTACTTTTACGTAGACCACCAGGCAGAGAAGCATATCCTGGAGACGTATTCTATTTACATTCAAGACTTCTTGAAAGAGCTGCTAAGCTTTCAGATAAACTTGGAGGAGGTTCAATAACAGCACTTCCTATAATAGAGACTCTTGCAGGTGATGTTGCTGGTTACATACCAACAAATGTTATTTCAATCACAGATGGTCAAATATTCCTTGAATCAGAATTGTTCTATGCAGGACAGAGACCAGCTGTTAACTCAGGTATTTCGGTATCAAGAGTTGGTGGTAGTGCTCAAATTAAAGCAATGAAGAAGCTTTCGGGAACTTTAAGACTTGAGCTTGCACAATATAGAGAACTTGCAGCATTTGCTCAGTTCGGTTCTGATCTTGATAAAGAATCTAAAAAGAGACTTGAAAAAGGTAAGAGACTTACAGAGTTAATGAAACAACCGCAATATAAACCAATGCCAGTTGAAAAGCAGGTAATGATATTATTTGCAGTTGTAAATGAATATGTAATGGATATTGAGGTTTCAAAACTTAATGCATTTGAAAGTGGATTATTTGAATATATCGATGCTCATTATAGAGATTTAGGTAAACAAATAGTTGAAAAGAAAGAATTAACTGACGAAATAAGCAGTGAACTTACTAAAGCTATTAATGAATATAAAAAGATATTTTTAGCAGAGGAACAGTAGTTATTGACTTTCCTATGCAGGAGGTGAAGTAATGGCAGGAGCAGGACTTATTACTATAAAAAGAAGAATTAAGTCTATCACAAATACTAAGAAGATAACAAACGCCATGGGACTTATAGCCACCTCTAATTTAAGAAAATCTAGACAGAACCTCGAAGCTAATAAAGGATATTATGAAGCTTTTAATAGTGCTATAGATAAAATTGTAAATTCTTCTGGTAAGAATAATTTATATGTAGCTGGAAATAAAAGCGATAAGAAACTTTATATAGCTTTGACTTCTGATTCTGGTCTTTGTGGAGGTTTTAACGGAGCTGTTGTATCTGCTGCTGACGAAGTTATGAAAAAGGATAAGGATAAATCCTTACTTATAACTGTTGGTCAAAAAGGAATATCTTATTTTAAAAGGCTTAAATATGAGACTTTATCCGAATACGTTGATATTCCAAACGAACCAGGATTAAATGAGGCTAAAGAAATAGCAGACCGTGCTTTAAGTCTTTATGAAAAAGGTGAAATAGGAGAAGTTTATGTTGTATATACTAAATTTGTATCTACAGTAAACCAAAAGAATGAGGTAAAAAAAGTTCTGCCTATAGAACCTAAAAAGATGGAAAAAGTGAGTGTAGCTGAGTTTGAGCCAGAGCCAGAAATTATACTTGAAAAGGCTATAAGGCTTCATATTGAACAGCAATTGTTTAATATGTTGTTAAATTCTAAGGCAAGTGAGCAGGCATCTAGAATGTCTTCAATGGATAGTGCTACTAAAAATGCAAATGACTTACTTGAAGCTTTGAATATTACTTATAATAGAATTAGACAAAGCGCTATTACTCAAGAAATTACAGAAATAGTTGGAGGAGCAGAAGCTCTTAAATAAGGAGGGAAACTGATGCCAGAACATGTAGGAAAAATTGTTCAGGTAATAGGACCTGTTGTGGATATTAAATTTGATGCAGAGAACCTTCCTGACATCTATAATTCCATAGAAATAAATATGGGAAATGATCAAAAACTCATTGCTGAGGTTGAACAACACGTAGGAGACGACGTAGTAAGAACAATAGCAATGGAAGGTACTGATGGATTAAAAAGAGGCATGGAAGCAGTTGATACAGGTAAACCAATATCTGTACCAGTTGGAGAGAGTGTTTTAGGTCGTCTTTTTAATGTTTTAGGTCAAACAATAGATGAAGCAGGAGATATAAGTACTGATCAATATTATCCAATCCATAGATCAGCTCCAAGTTTTGAAGAACAATCAGTTCAACCAGAAATGTTTGAAACAGGTATTAAGGTTATAGATTTACTTGCTCCATATCAAAGAGGTGGAAAGATCGGTTTGTTCGGTGGTGCTGGTGTTGGTAAGACAGTTCTTATTCAAGAACTTATAAATAATATAGCAAAAGAGCACGGTGGATTATCAGTATTCACAGGTGTTGGAGAAAGAACAAGAGAAGGTAATGACCTTTATTATGAAATGAAAGATTCAGGGGTTATAAATAAGACAGCGCTAGTATTTGGTCAGATGAATGAACCACCTGGTGCTAGAATGAGAGTTGCTTTAACAGGACTTACAATGGCTGAATATTTCAGAGACAAAGGTCAAGACGTGCTTCTATTTATAGATAATATATTCAGATTCACACAAGCTGGTTCAGAGGTTTCAGCTTTACTTGGTAGAATACCTAGTGCCGTTGGTTATCAACCAACACTTGCAAATGAAATGGGTGCTCTTCAAGAGAGAATAACATCAACAAAACAAGGATCAATTACATCCGTTCAGGCTGTATATGTTCCTGCTGATGACCTTACGGACCCAGCTCCAGCAACAACATTTACGCATCTTGATGCAACAACAGTTCTTTCAAGAGAAATATCAAACCTTGGAATTTATCCTGCAGTTAGTCCTCTTGAATCAACTTCAAGAATACTTGATCCAAGAATTGTAGGAGAAGAACATTATGAAGTTGCCAATAAAGTTAAGCATATACTTGAAAGATATCAAGAACTTCAAGATATCATAGCTATACTTGGTGTTGACGAACTTTCAGATGAAGATAGATTGTTAGTTGGAAGAGCAAGAAAAGTACAGAGATTCTTATCTCAAGCTTTTAGTGTTGCTGAACAATTTACAGGAATGAAGGGTCAATTTGTAACTGTAAAAGATACTATAAGAAGTTTTAAAGAAATATTGGATGGTAAGTGTGATGATCTTCCAGAAGCTGCATTCTTATTTGCAGGAACAATAGAAGATGTAAAAGAAAAAGCTAAAAAAATGATGGAAAGCTAAGGAGTGATTTTGTATGGCAAATAATATTAAGTTGAGCATACTAACTCCTCAAAAGACGTTTTATGTTGGAAATGTAAAAGAGATTATAACTAGAACAGTTGAAGGTGAGATAGGAATACTTCCCAATCACACAGACTTAGTTGCTTTTTTAACACCAACTGAGACAATATTAGTAGAAGAAGATGGTTCAAGAAAAGAAGTATTTACATCTACTGGCATTTTAAATGTAGGCGCAGAAGAAGTTTCTTTTTTGTGTGATGCAAGCGAATGGCCAGATGAGATAGATATTAATAGAGCTGAAACAGCTAAGGAAAGAGCAGAAAAAAGACTTAAAAGTAGTGGAGACAATATAGATGTAAAAAGAGCAGAACTATCTCTTTCAAGAGCACTTGCAAGAATTAAAACAAAGAATAGTTAATTAATATTAAAAAACCGTGGATTTTTTTCGCGGTTTTTTTTTCACACTTTTTAAATAAATTTATATATTAATAGTGTACTAGTAATTATTTTTTGCTGGTATAAATATTGATTTTTCATAGTTAACTGCTTGTCCAAAACTTAAATTCATCTAGGAATAAAAAGAATGTTTTCTGTCAATAATCTTTACTATAAGGAGGATGGAAAACATGAAGTACAACAAACTAATTTTTTGTTTTGCACTATTAATATTTATATCACTGCTGCTCATTTGTGGACATAGTATAAGGGCGGAATTGAATCAAGATATTTTTGGAGATATAGTAAAGGATACACAGAGTAATGTGGTGGAAACTGGTGTAAATATTTCATTTATAAATAATGGAAATTGTAAAAATTTAAGTAACGGTATTATAAAAAATATTAAGGGTTCAGGTGTAAAAAATCTATATAGCACGGTAACTTTAGATGATGGATTAGGCTATTGTATAGAATTTAAAAATCCAAATATATCAGGTTATATAGAAGCAAGTGTGCTAGATAAAGATAAAGTTAAAGTAGATATTGTAGAAGAGGAAAAAGTTAATAATAATAATCTTAACAATATTGAAGAAACTATACTTGGGAAGGATTTTAATTGCAATAATTTACAGTGTTATAAGTATTTAAAAGCTAAAAGTAAAATTAAAAACATTAAAAACATAGATGAAAAAGTGAAGAAAATTTTAAGCAGTATAAGGGCGGAAAATATAAAAACGGTTAAGTTAAATAAAAATTTAAGCACTACTGCATACACAAAAAAGTTTAATTATATACGAGATGGAAATAGAAAAGTAGATTTTAATTATTCTGTATGTAAATATGAAAACGGAAATTTTATAATAGTTGGTACACCAATCATACCAATTACGTATTAAAAATTATATAACTAAATCATATTTTGGTATGCAGTTATGATTGGAGGATTAAAATGAATAAATTTATTATAAAGGGTGGGGAAACTTTAAATGGTGAAGTGAATATAAGTTGTGCAAAAAATTCAGTGCTACCAATAATTGCTGCGACCATATTATGTGGTGAGAAATGCACTATAAAAAATTGTCCTATGCTTTTAGATGTGTTTGTGATAGGCGATTTATTAAAATCTATGGGTGCTGATATAGACATAGATTTTAATACTGGAGACATGAAGATAGATACGTCAAATATTAAAAATACTGAGCCAGATGCTGAACTTGTAAGGAAGATGAGAGGATCATTTTTAATTATGGGACCAATGATTTCAAGATACGGTAAATTTAAGATATCTCTTCCAGGAGGGTGCAATATAGGAACTAGACCAATAGATTTGCACCTTAAAGGGTTAAAGGCATTAGGAGTAGATATAAAAATTGGTCATGGATATGTTGAAGGAAAAGCATCTAAACTTTTAGGTGATAGGATATATCTTGATTTTCCATCAGTTGGTGCTACTGAAAATATAATAATGGCTTCAGTTTTTGCAGAGGGAGAAACCATAATAGAGAATGCTGCCCAAGAGCCAGAAATAGATGATTTAATTGATTTTTTAAATGAAATGGGATCAGATATAAAGAAAATAGAAACAGGAGCAATAATAATAAAAGGTGTTAAGAAATTAAAAGGGATAAAGTATAGACCAATTTACGATAGGATAGAAACGGGAACGTTTATAATAGCAGCAGCTATAACTAAAAGTAAAATAAAGATAAATGGCATAGAAGAAAAAAGTATAAAACCAATGATAGCTAAGTTTTGTGAGATGGGAATAAATATGGAGATAAATGAAAAAGATTTGATAATAGATGGTAGAAACGAGTTAAGACCAGTAGATATAAAAACTATGCCATATCCAGGATTTCCAACAGATATGCAAGCTCAAATCATGTCACTTTTATGTTGTACTAAAGGCACAAGTGTTATAACTGAAACGATTTTTGAAAATAGGTTTATGCACGTTCCTGAATTAAAGAGATTTGGTGCAAATATAAAGATTGATGGAAGAAGTGCAGTGATAATGGGAGTAAATGAGTTTTTAGGTTGTAGTGTAAGAGCAACAGATTTAAGAGCGGGTGCTGCACTTATATTAGCAGGTCTAGCAGCAGAGGGTGAAACACAAATAAGTGATATATACCACATTGATAGAGGATATGTTAATATTGAAAAAAAGCTTAGAAAGTTAGGCGCAAAAATTGAAAGAACAAAGGAATAAAAGAATATTAAATATAATATAAAGTAGGATACCTTAATAATGTTTTCTAGATGGAAATAAACATTAAATTAAATAGGTATTCTACTTTTTTATAATTACAGATGAAAAGCAGTGTAATAATTTTCAAAAATATAAATAGTATAGTATATAGAGAAGTTAGAATAAAATAAATTTTATTACAATATGATGTTATAAATTAAAATCTAACATCAAAAAACAGGGGGATAAGTAAGTGATAAAAAGATTTCTTATGGGATTAGCTGTTGTTATAGTATTTGTTTTTTTAGTTTCTATATTCATTGGGGGAATAAATAATAATGAGTATTATAAAAAGGGAGGTAATGTAAGTAAAAAATCCTATAACAAAAATAATGATGATTTAGATATTGTGAAAAAAAATACTGAAGATTGTGAGATAACTGTTTATATGAGTAACGAAAAGAAAATTGAAAATTTAAATCTTGAGGAGTATGTAAAAGGAGTAGTTCCTTCTGAAATGCCGGCAGAATTTAATATAGAAGCTCTGAAGGCGCAGGCTATTGCAGCAAGAACCTTTGCGGTATGCCACATGGAAGAATTTGGTGGGAAAAAATATAAGGATGCATATGGTGCAGATGTGGTAAATACAGTACAGTGTCAAGTTTATACAGATAAGAAGGACGTGTTGAGTAAATTTCCTAAGGATAAAGCTAATGAATATTGGAATAAAGTAAGCACTGCAGTAGAGGATACCAAGGGGGAGGTAATTACATATAAAAATAAAATAATAACAGATCCATATTACTTTTCTGTTAGCAGTGGTAAAACTGAAAATATAAAAGAAGTGTTGAATGAAGATAAGCCTTATTTAAGAAGTGTTTCAAGTCCAGGAGAAGAATCAGCTAGTAAGTACAAAACAACGTTAAAAATGTCATATAGTGATTTTGTAGATAAAATAAATTCATGTGTTAATAACAAAATAAATAGTATTCAAGCAAGGATGGGAATTAGTATAGTTAAAAAAAATAGCACAGGGAGTGTCAATGAAGTTAAAGTGGGAAATAATGTTTTACTTGGAACAAAGTTCAGAACTATACTAGGGTTAAATTCAACAAATTTTCAGATTAAGTATAATATTTCAAGTATTGAATTTGATTGTATAGGATATGGTCATGGTCTTGGAATGAGTCAATGGGGAGCTAAAGCAATGGCTGACAAAGGATCAAATTATAAAGATATAATTAAGCATTATTATACAGGAGTAGAAATAAAAAATATAAGTTACTAATTGTAAATATAAAGTTATTAAAGCTATAACATATATACTAAATAAATTAGTTTCAAAGATATATATAGCCAGATTATGTATAAGTAGTTTGGATTGTATTTATTGATGGGACTAATTTTTTATTTTGCAACAATTAGAGCAATATGGCAAAAAATATTCATATAAAATGTATTTTTTGCTATGTTATGGACACAATACTAAAAGGAGGTGTTAGCAATGAATAATGATTGGAAAAATAAACAAAACAATAAAGAAAATAGGGTGATTAATTTTCTCAAAAGAAATGCTTTTTACATAGTATTATTTTGTTGCTTATGTATTATAGGTGCAGTCAGCATATATATGAATATAAAGAATAATACTAAAAGTGTTTCTATGAATCAACCTAAACAAAAGAACGTTACACAAAGTAAAAATGAAGTATCAAAAACAACAGATAAAGGAAATGCAGCAAAAGAAAAGATAGAAAATGCAAAGCAAGTAAATCAAAACCTAATGAAAAAAGATACACAACCTACAGCACCAGCAGCAGCTAATAACGTTGTAAAAAGTACTTTTTTGGATCCACTTAAGAACGGTAATATAGTTGTGAAATTTGATACTTGGTATGCTAAAAATGGAAAGTACACTAATATACCAGGAGAATATATATCTCCTAGTAAAGAATTAAATGTTTTAGCTACTTGCGATGGAGTAGTGAAGAATGTTGATAATGGTAAAGTAACAATTGTAAATGATCAAACAGGATATACTACAGTATATGATAATTTGGATGAAAAAAGTATATCAATTAAGCCAAATGATAATGTTAAACAAGGTCAAACCATAGGTAAAATAGGTGACAGTAATTACAGTAATAAGTTAATAACAGATTCAAGCTGCTTGTATTTTGAAATTGACCAAAAGCAAAAGGATGGAACTTATTTAGCTGTAGATCCTGAAAAAATTCTAGTTCATTAAAATCTTATAAATTATTTTGAAAATACTCAAAGTAATTTATGAAGACATTAATGCATATTTATTAAGTAGAAGGGTTAAGGAGGTAGCAACTTTGAAAGATTACATTGAAGAAAGAGTTATGGAAGTTGCGAAATATATAATTGAATCTAAGGCTACTATTCGAAAAACAGCTAAAGTTTTTGGTGTTAGCAAGAGTACAATACACAAAGATATGACAGAAAGATTACCTCAAATAAATCCTCAAATTGCTGAGCTTGCTAAAGGTGTGCTTGAGTTAAATAAGGCGGAAAGGCATATAAGAGGAGGAAAAGCAACCAAAATGAAGTATAAAGCTATTGAAGGTTAAAAACATTCCGTTTATAATAATATAGGAGATATATAAATATATTTCTGATATTACACTACAAGATATATTATTTGATTTTAATTAAAAAAGTAAATTAAATTGAGATTTTAAAATATATCTGTATTTAAAGCGTAGAAATAAACGTATGAGATGGAGTGAATAAAGGAATGTTTTTTGGTATAGGAAATGATATGGGAATAGACCTAGGAACTGCTACAGTTTTGGTTTATTTAAAAGGTAAAGGTGTAATTTTAAAAGAACCATCTGTTGTAGCAATAAACCGTACTAATAATGAAGTTTTAGCTGTTGGAGAAGAAGCAAGGCAAATGATAGGTAGAACGCCTGGCAATATTACTGCAATACGTCCATTAAGAAATGGTGTGATTTCTGATTATGATGTGACTGAGAAAATGCTCAAACACTTTATAAGAAAAGCTTGCGGTAAAAGAAGAGTATCTCAGCCTAAGATTATAATATGTGTCCCTTGTGAAGCTACAGGAGTTGAAAAGAGAGCAGTAAAAGATGCTGCAAAAAATGCTGGAGCTAAGAAAGTTAGTTTAATAGAGGAACCATTAGCAGCAGCTATTGGAGCTGGACTTGATATTTCTAAAGCAAGCGGAAATATGGTTATAGATATAGGAGGAGGAACTACTGATATAGCTGTAATTTCATTAGGCGGTATGGTGGTAAGAAGTTCTATAAAAGTAGCTGGAGATACATTTGACGAATCTATAATAAAATATATACGAAAAAAACACAAATTAATGATCGGAGAAAGAACAGCTGAGGATTTAAAGATAAATATAGGTTCGGCTTATAAAAAAGAAATAGAAGAGACTATGGAAATAAGAGGAAGAGATTTGGTTACAGGTCTTCCTAAAAATGTTGAGGTATCTTCTTCGGAAATGAGAGAAGCTCTTAGAGAGGCTGTAAGTTCAATTGCAGAATGTGCACATGCTGTTCTTGAGAAAACACCTCCAGAGTTAGCAGCAGATGTATCTGATAAGGGTATAATGATGACAGGCGGAGGTGCTCTGTTAAATGGTCTTGATAAATTTATTCAAGATATAACTCAGGTACCTGTATATGTTGCAGAAGATCCTGTATCATGTGTTGCATTAGGAACAGGAAAATCACTTGAATATATAGATAAATTAGATATGAATAGTGATGATTTAGATTTAAGTCTTATAAAATAAATCTAATTAGTGTTAATTATATATTTATAACTTTAAAAGTAAATATCAATAAAAAATTGAAAGGGCATATTGCACTTTCAATTTTTTATTAAATAAAATTATAATTTATATATTTTCTCATGTTTTATTTGAAGTTAGGCATATTATTGGGAAAAGTATTATCTTGAAGGTTTTGGTAAAGGTAGTATGAATGTATTATTGTTTGTACTATAATTTTTGACATTTCAAAGACTAAATTTAAACGTATATTTCTATTAGTGAATAATTCACTACTTTCGCAGGAATCTACTATTCCAACAATGGAGACCTCACCGACATCAGGAAGTGATTTTCCAACACCCTTTCCAGGATGAATAGCGTAATCCCTTACTTGAATTTCACCTATGTTTTCTGTATCACCTAAGCAAGCGTCTATACCTATTATTGTTGAATTTTTATGATTATTCTTTATTTTATATAATTTTTTATCTATATTTAAAGCATGTATAGGTTCTGAAATTGTACCATAAACATCTAAGGGAAAAAATTTTTCCTTCAGCATAGTTCCAACTAAGGGACCAAGACAATCACCTATACAGCGATCTGTTCCTATACATACTACTATTGTATCATCAGTAATATAGTGTTTTAAGAAATTCGAAAGTTTATAGTATGCCATTGGTGTATTGTAAGAAGTCTTTATTTTATTCAACAGAATCACCTCCTAGATAATTTATATGATGGTAAGCATATTATTATCACAATAAGTTTTAAAAGCAATATTGTATAAAATTAAAGTAGATGATTAAAGTGAAGTAATTGAGAGAAAAATGGAATAATACAATGATATTTATATTTAATGGTCTAAAATGGGAATTGATTTTAAATGATTATCACTGTATACTATTACTTGTTGATGCGGTGAAAACATCACCTGCAAGTCATGTGGAGGAATTCCCGAGTGGCCAAAGGGGGCAGACTGTAAATCTGTTAGCTCAGCTTTCCATGGTTCGAATCCATGTTCCTCCACCATTATATGTATGGGCGTTTAGCTCAGCTGGGAGAGCATCTGCCTTACAAGCAGAGGGTCACAGGTTCGAGCCCTGTAATGCCCACCATACAAAACTTAATAAGCTGGCATAGCTCAATTGGTAGAGCAACTGACTTGTAATCAGTAGGTTGTGGGTTCAATTCCTACTGCCAGCACCATATATGGAGGAATTCCCGAGTGGCCAAAGGGGGCAGACTGTAAATCTGTTAGCTCAGCTTTCCATGGTTCGAATCCATGTTCCTCCACCAAAAAGACACTAAGTGTCTTTTTTTTTAAGAATTTGTATTGACTATATTTGCTAAGTGATATATTATTAATATGTAAATTGTATTTATGTAAAATTTTGTGATGTTGTATTGGGATTTTTATATTTAGTTTAAAAAAATTGAAATATGGCTCTTATCAAGAGAGGTGGAGGGAAATGGCCCGATGAAGCCCGGCAACCGATGTTATTTAATAACATAAAGGTGCCAATTCCTGCAGAGATATTCTGCAAGATAAGAGAGAGAATGTTAATCAAGTCTCTTCTTATTGAAGAGGCTTTTATTATTTTTTATATTATAATTAGAGGAGGAATTGGAGATAATGAGAAAATTATTTACATCAGAGTCAGTAACAGAAGGCCATCCAGATAAAATTTGTGACCAAATATCAGATGCTGTTTTAGATGCTATTCTAGAAAAAGACCCTAATGGAAGAGTTGCATGTGAAACTACAGTAACTACCGGTATTGTTAATGTCATGGGAGAAATATCAACAAACTGTTATGTAGATATTCCTAAGATAGTAAGAAAGACTTTAAGGGAAATAGGTTATACTAGAGCTAAATATGGTTTTGATTGTGATACATGCGCAGTGGTAACATCAATTGATGAGCAATCTGCAGATATTGCTATGGGAGTAGATGAAGCTTTAGAATCTAGAAAAGGTGAAATGGATAAAATTGATGCTGTTGGTGCAGGAGACCAAGGTATGATGTTTGGTTTTGCAACAAATGAAACAAAAGAATATATGCCAATGCCTATAGCACTAGCTCATAGATTATCTAAAAGATTAGCTGATGTTAGAAAAGATGGTACCTTAAGTTATTTAAGACCAGATGGAAAAACTCAAGTTACAGTAGAATATGAAGATGATAAGCCAGTAAGAATTGATGCTGTTGTAATATCTACACAGCATGGTCCAGAGGTTGAGCATGATCAAATTGAAAGAGATATGATAGAAGAAGTAATAAAGAAAGTTATATCTCCTGAACTTTTAGACCAAAACACAAAGTACTATATAAATCCTACTGGAAGATTTGTTGTTGGAGGTCCCCAAGGTGATACAGGACTTACAGGAAGAAAAATAATCGTTGATACGTATGGCGGATATGGTAGACACGGCGGTGGTGCATTTTCTGGAAAAGATCCAACTAAAGTTGATAGATCAGCAGCTTATGCAGCAAGATGGGTAGCTAAAAATCTTGTAGCAGCTGGAATTGCTGATAAACTTGAGGTACAACTTGCTTATGCAATAGGAGTTGCAAAGCCAGTATCTATATTAGTTGATACATTTGGTACAGGTAAGATATCAGAAAGTAAAATCGTTGAAATAGTAGAGAAAGTATTTGATTTAAGACCAGGAGCTATAATAAGGGATCTTGAACTTAGGAGACCTATATATAGACAAGTAGCAGCTTATGGACATTTTGGAAGATTAGATGTGGAATTACCATGGGAGAATCTAGATAGAGTCCAAGAAATAAAAAAATATATATAAAAAATATGCTGCCTTTAGGTAGCATATTTTTTATGTATATTTAAATAATTGAAAAAGATGTTAACATACCATTATACTTGTGTTAAAATGTTTTAATATGATATTTTAAATTTGTGCATACTATGATATTATAATAAGAGTAATTATCGTGGTAAAGAAGGTAGGTTTATGGAAAATCCATATGAAGGTGGATTTTTGCACATGATTTGTAATTTGAAAAATTTCATGATAAAAGTTTTGATTTTTATAGTAGTTATATCTTTTGGATTGACATTTTTAGCACTTAAAACTTTCTTGCATATATTAAATTTTTTATATATTTGGTCTGGAAAAAGAGTTGGTGTTGAGATATTTTGTGTTTTAATTTATATAGGTATTATATTAGCTTTAAAACTAACTGAAATCATTTGCAATAAGCATCTTACAAAAAGATAAAATTGTAGAAGGGGGTACATATATAGTTGTATCTCTTTTTCGTATGAGGGTTATTATAGTTAAATTAAAAGTAAGAAGAATAAAACTATAGTTTGTTGAAAAATTACTGTAAGTAAGGGGAAATCTGTATGTTAGAACTTCATTGTGTTGTCGACACTGTTGTGTTTAAAAATGAAGAGAATGGGTATGTAGTTGCTAATGCCAAGCCAAAAGAAGAGGATAAAATTACAATAGTTGGGTGTATACCCTATGTTATGGAAGGGCAATCTTTAAAGGTTTCAGGAGAATGGATTGTTCATCCTCAGTTTGGAAAACAGTTTAAAATAGAACGTTGTGAGGAAATTTTACCCAATTCTTTATTAGGTATAGAAAAATATCTAGCATCAGGAATTATTGCTGGAATAGGACCAGTAACAGCCCAAAAAATAGTAAACAAATTTGGAGAACAAACGCTTGAAATATTAGATAATGATATATATAGATTAAGTGAAATAGAGGGAATAGGTAAAAAGAAAATAGATAAGATATATGAGACTTATTCTGAACAAAGAGAAGTAAGAAATATAATGATTTTTCTTCAAAATTATGGAGTGACGCCCAAACAATGTGTAAAAATATATAATCATTATAAAGCAAAGGCTATAGAAGTAGTGAAACAAAATCCATATATACTTGTTGAAGAAATATCTGGAATAGGATTTAAAACAGCAGATAAAATAGCTAGAAGTCTTGGAATAGAAGGAAATTCTCCATTTAGAATTCAAAGTGGTGTATCTTATGTGATAAATGAATTTTGTATGTTAGGTAACACATATATGCCAATGGAAAAGCTTATAAAAAATTGCATGGAAGTACTAAATGTAAAAAAAGATGAAGTAGAAAAAGCAGTATATGAATGTACACTTTCTCAAAGAATAAAAGTGGAAATAATAAATGGCGAAAATTGCGTTTTTACTATGGAATATTATTATTGTGAAATAGGTATAACAAGAAAAATAGTAACACTTGCTTATGACAGTTATAAAAGTCTAGATATAAATGTAGATGAAAAAATAAAACAATTTGAAAATGAAAATGGAATAAAGTTTGCACCATCTCAAATTGAAGCTATTGAGGGAGCGTTTTTAAACGGAATAGAAGTTATAACAGGAGGTCCTGGAACTGGAAAAACAACGATAATAAGATGTATAACGTATATATTTGAAGAATTAAACATGAAGGTATTTATGGCTGCACCGACAGGAAGAGCCGCAAAAAGAATGTCCGAATCAACAGGTAGGGAAGCTAAAACTATTCATAGGTTACTGGAGATTGGTTATGAAGATGAGGTGTTTCTAGATAACAATAATGACAGTACACTTCAATGTGATGTTGTAATAATAGATGAAGCATCAATGATTGATATTGTCTTGATGAATAGTCTTTTAAAATCAATAGGTATGGGAACTAGGGTTATAATAGTTGGAGATGTAGATCAACTTCCATCTGTTGGACCAGGAAATGTTCTTAGAGATATAATTGAGAGTAAATGTGTAAAAGTTGTTAGATTAGCAGATATATTTAGACAATCTAAGGAGAGTATGATTATAGTAAATGCTCATAAAATTAACAATGGTGAAATGCCACTTTTGAATAGGAAGGATAAGGATTTTTATTTTATAAAAGAAGATAATGCAGAAGGTATAACTAATACTATAATTAGTTTAGTATATGAAAGGCTTCCTAAGTTTAATAAGAAATGGAATGCTGTAAGAGACATACAAGTACTTTCGCCCATGAAAAGAGGTAGTGCAGGGGTAATAAATTTAAATACTAATTTACAGAGCATTATAAATCCACCTCATAAAAATAAACCTGAAATTAAATTTCGTGACAATATTTTTAGGGTTGGAGACAAAGTTATGCAGATAAAGAATAACTATATGTTAAAGTGGAATAGGATAACAGGCGAAGGGGAAAAGTCTGGAGAAGGAGTTTTTAATGGAGATATAGGAGTTGTCAATGATATAGATGAAGATAATAATGTTATAGTTATTTTTGATGATGAAAAAGAAGTTACATATGAAAGAATTAATTTAGATGAATTAGAACTTGCATATGCAGTAACCATTCACAAAAGCCAAGGAAGTGAATTTCCAGTAGTAATTCTTCCAATGACAATGGGACCACCCCTACTTATGAATAGAAATCTTTTGTATACTGGAATTACAAGAGCTAAGCAGTTAGTTGTAATAGTTGGGTTTCCTAAAGCTATTAAATTTATGATAGATAATGATAAAAGCTTTGAAAGATATTCAGGACTTAAATGGAGAATTGAAGATATAATAAAAGAAGAGAGTTAGGAGAGATTTGTAATGGAAAGATCATTTGTTAAAATTAGAGAAGAATACAATAAAATAGCTCAGACTCTTTCGAAATTATTAAATAGCAGAGAAAGATATATAAATTTAAATTCACCACCATACAATACATCAGAGATTTTTTTGAGCAGTATAATTGAGTATATGGCAAATGGAAAAAGTGTTCTTTATATAACGGATGAAAATGAAAAAGATGTTGAAATAGTGAAATTAATAAAAAGATCCAATCATAAGGATTATATATATTATAGGGGTAAAACATTGTATACAACATCAAATTTTATAGTATGTAATTATGAAAATGCTTTTGATCTTCAGTTTAAATTTGATTTGGTTATTTATGATGACATAAGAAGTTTTCCTATGCATAATAGAAGAGAAATAATAAGACTACTTGAGAGATTTGAAACAAAAGAGTGTAAATTTATAGCTTATTCAGTTGATTCTATATTTGATAGAGGAAGAGAAATAACAATACCAATAAATTATGATGGTATGCCTGTAGTTGAACCAAGGGTTATACTTACTAGAATAGATATAAATAATGATATGCCATTTGTCGTTTATGATTACCTTAAGTGGTCTGTAAGTTCTAATAAAAACACAGTAATACCAGTTAAAGATATTAACAGAATGAATAGCTTTTTTAATTATTTAACGAATTATAAACTAGGATTTAAAGGTAAAGTGTTCGAATATTCAAGCAAAAATAAAAAAATGGGTTTAGGAGAATTAAAAAAGTCAATAATTATAACAGATAGATTTGATGAAGTTTTAACACCAGAAAGTGATGCAAACATAATGGTGTATTTTAATGAAGATAATAGATTTAGCTTTAAATCACTTATTTATTTTTGTGGAAGAACGGGAAAAAGTGATATTTCAAGGAGAGGAGAAGTTATATTTATAGCTAATAAAGAAACAGAATGTATGGAAAAGGCTAAAGATATAACAAGAAATTTTAACAAAATAGCATGGGAAAAAGGATTATTAACTATTTAATATATATATTTGATGCAATAGTTAGCATTATATATTGTAATGGTGAAAAATGTTCGGCTTGTAAAAAAGAAATTTATGATGATGAAATTCTTTGCAAAGAGTGTTTGAATAAAGTGAAGTTTTGTAATAGTTCTTATATTATTGATAAAAATGGTATTAATTTTACCGTATATTGCGCTGCATATTATTCAAGTATTATACGTGAGATGATAATAAAATTAAAATACAGAAAAGATTTTTTATGTGGTGAAGCTTTAGCTGAGCTTATGAATAAAGTATTAGTTAAAAATAAGGTGCAATTTGATGAAATAGTTTATGTACCAATGACTAAATATGATTTTAGAAAGAGAGGATTTAACCAAAGCGAATTTTTAGCGCTAAAGCTTTCTAGAATGTCTGATAAACCATTAAAACACTACATAAGAAAAACTACACAAACAAAGGATCAGATAGGACTTACAGATGAAATGCGGTGGAATAATTTAAAGGGAACATTTGTTTTTAAGCCTAAAGATAAAATTGGAAACAAGGTTGTACTACTTATCGATGATGTTTTCACCACTGGAGCAACAACCTTTTTTTGTTCAAAAGAATTGATAGAAAATGGAGCAAAAAAAGTTATAGTATTGACTATAGCAAAAAGTAGTATATAATATTATTATATTAAGTTAGGTTTGTGGTTGAAAGTCGATGCCAGTCGCAGGCGAAACGATCCACGTAAGTTAAACAAAGTTTTAATGAGCATGGTGCGGCTTAGAAGTAAGTCCTGCCGCTTAAGGCGAGAGAATTAGTAGTGAGAGGATAATACCGGGTAGCGAAAGTTCCAGCAGGCGAGTGTGGGGTCAAAAACCAGGTCAACTAACTTAATATTTTTATTAATTCATAGTGAAATTGAATATAAAGAGGAGGTTCTCCATTGTAATGCAAATGGAGTCTTAAAGCTATGTCTCAATGTGTAACAAAACCTGTTTATCAAAAAATTGCTATTGACATTGCAAATAGGATAGTATCTGGGGATTTTTCAGTAGGAATGAAATTGCATGGTCGTTCCCATCTTGCAGGTCACTACAAAGTTTCTCCTGAAACTATAAGGCGTGCTGTTGCTATATTAAATGATACTGGTATAGTAAAAGTTGAAAAAGGTAACGGTATAATCATAACATCCTTAGATAAATGTCTTGAATTTATAAAAAAGTATAAGGATACAAATTCCTTAACCTCTTTAAAGGCAGAGATTGAAGAACTAATAAATAGTAGAAATGAATTAGAAAAAAGGATAGATAGTATTACTAATGAATTAATAGACTATTCTAGTAGGTTTAGTGAAACAAATCCATTTATTCCATTTGAGTTTAAAATATATGATAATTTAGATATTGTTGGGAAAAAAATTTCTGAAACTAAGTTTTGGCAGAATACTGGTGCTACAATAATAGGGATACGTCGTGATGGAAAACTTATACTTTCACCAGGTCCATATTCAATTTTTAAAAGTAATGATATATTTATAGCCATAGGTGATGAGGGAAGTTATTATAGAATTAAAAGTTTTATTTATAATGATATAAAATAATAAAAATGTTAAGGTGATGAGCGTAAGCTCATTTTTTTTTATATTTATATTACAAACAAAATTCGACAAAATAACTATTGAAAAATGTAAAGTAATAATAGTTATAAATGGGTGTACATTGATATTGAATATCATTAAACTTTACAAAATGGCTATACTATAGTATAATAAGAAACAACTTGATTTTTAAGTCAAGTTGTTTCTTATTATAGTAAGGGGTGTTTTTTTGATAGAATTAAAAAATATATATAAAAAAGTTAATGGTAAAACTATATTAAATAATGTTAATATAACTATTAATAAAGGTGAACTTGTAACTTTAATTGGACCAAGTGGATGTGGAAAAACAACTACATTAAAGATGATAAATAGATTAATAACTCAAACTTCTGGTGAAATTTTAATAGACGGAAATAAAATAGAAAAAGAAAATACTATTAAATTAAGAAGAAATATAGGATATGTAATACAGCAAACAGGACTTTTTCCACATCTCACAGTAGAAGAGAATATAGGAATGATAATGAATATTGAGAAAATTGATAAAGATAAAATTAGTAGCAAAGTAGAAGAATTACTAAATTTAGTTGGACTAGATCCTGAAAGTTATAGGTACAAGTATCCGAATGAATTAAGTGGTGGTCAACAGCAAAGAATTGGAATTGCACGTGCGCTTGCTATGGATCCTGAGGTAATACTTATGGATGAACCCTTTAGTGCACTAGATCCAATAACAAGAAATCAACTTCAAGATGAAATTTTTTCAATACATCAAAATTTAAAAAAGACTATAGTATTTGTAACACATGATATGGATGAAGCTTTAAAGTTGGCAGATAGAATTTGCATTATGAAAGACGGGGAAGTAATTCAGTATGATACTCCAGATAAAATACTAAGAAAACCTAAGGATGATTTTGTAAAGACTTTTGTTGGTGAAAATATGATATGGAATCAGCCTGATTTGATTAAGGTTAAAGATATAATGATAAAAACTGTGGTGAAATCAAGTCCGGAAAGAACTTCAATTCAAGCCTTAGAAATTATGAAATCAAATCATGTTGATAGATTGATTATAACTTCTAAGGATAATAAATTACTTGGAGTTGTTACTTTAAGGGAATTAAAAGTTAGTATAAATGAAAATAAAAAGGTTAAAGATATTATGAGAAATAATTTAATTACAATAAATGAAAGTGATTCAATAATAAAGGTACTAGAAATAATTGAAAACAAAAAAATTGGTTTTATGCCAGTTTTAGATAATAAGGCGAACCTCGTTGGACTTATTACAAAAAGTAGTTTGCTTTCTGTATTAAGCAATCAATTTATTAACAAGGAGGTCGATTTGTATGAGTAGCTTTATTAATTTTGTAATTGACAGAAAAGACCAAATATTTAGTCTATTTATTCAACATATAGAACTTACACTATTTGCAGTAATTATTTCAATAATTATAGGAGTACCTATAGGAATTTTAATAACAAGAGCTAGAAAAATTTCTTCGTCAGTTATAGCATTAGCAAATATAGCTCAATCTATTCCAAGTATGGCACTGTTAGGATTTTTGATTCCTTTCTTTGGAATAGGCAGTAAACCTGCCATAGTAATGGTTGTTTTATATTCATTACTTCCTATTATAAAGAATACATTTACTGGTCTTAAAAATGTACAACCTCACATAATTGAAGCAGCAACAGGTATAGGATTAACAAAGAACCAAATACTTATAAAGATAAGTTTACCGCTAGCAATGCCTGTAATAATGTCAGGTATAAGAATTTCAGTGGTAACAGCTGTAGGTCTTATGACAATTGCTGCGTTTATTGGTGCTGGTGGTCTTGGATACCTTGTATTTTCTGGTGTGCAAACAGTAAATAATAACATGATATTAGCTGGGGCAATCCCCGCTTCAATACTTGCCCTGCTTTTAGATTTTATAATAGGCAAGATAGAAAATTTAGTTACTACAGAAGGAAGAAAAAAATCTAGGTCTAAAAAAGTTAATAAAAAACGTAATAGAATTATAGCTGCTATTCTTACAATAATAATTGTAGTTTCTGGTTCAGTAATGTTTTATAAAAGCATGAATAAAAAAGTTATTGTAGTTGGTTCAAAGAATTTTAATGAACAACTTATAGTGGGCAATATGATAGCTTCTTTAATAGAACATAATACAAATTATAAAGTAGAAAGAAAATTAAATCTTGGTGGTACAAGTGTAGCTTTTAATGCATTAAAATCAGGAGATATAGATATGTATGTTGAATATACAGGTACAGGTCTTGTGGATATAATGAAAAAATCTTCTGAAGCTAATGAACAAAAAGTATTTAATGAAGTTAAAAGCTTCTTTCATGATAAATATAATATAGCTTGGCTTGATCCAATTGGTTTTAATAATACTTATGTACTTGCAATGAATAGAGACTTAGCTGCAAAATATAATATAAATACAGTATCTGATTTAGCAAAAGTAAGTAATAATTTTGTTTTAGGTAGTACTATGGAATTTTTAAATAGAACAGATGGATTTATTGGATTAAATAAAAGTTATGGACTTAATTTTAAAAGTACAAAGGGATTAGATGGAGGACTCAGGTACTCATCTTTGAATAAAAATGAAACACAAGTAACAGATGCTTTTTCAACAGATGGATTGTTAAAGAAATTTAATTTAAAAACATTAAAAGATGATAAGAACTTTTTTCCACCGTATTATGCGGTTCCAATTGTAAGTGAAGATACCCTGAAAAAGTTTCCTGAATTAAAATCTGTTCTCTCAAAACTTAAAAATCAAATCACAGATGATGAAATGAGAGAACTTAATTATAAAGTTGATAATGGACAAGATCCTAAAAATGTAGCAGACGAATTTTTAAAAAGCAAACACTTAATTAAGTAATAATATATGAGTTTATATTTATTTTGGTATAAGTATTAGGTTAATATATGTAATTATAAATCAATAATTAGTGAAATAACTTTGTAGCTTTGAAAAAAATTACAAGAGCATCACTTATGATTAAAATTTAATCACAAGTGATGCTCTTTTTTTATTTAAACTAGAATTACTTATTGCTAACTTTATAACTAGTAATACTGATAAAATTCTTGCTGCATAAAATTCAGCTATTACTGCTAAATTTCTTGGAATAGATTCATTTTTTAATAATATTGTTTTCTAATGATAGCATTAATACTTGGTTATTTAGATGAGAAATAGAAAAAAATAAACAAGAAGGGACGATTAAGTGGACTTATGTAAAAATATGATATGTGTTTACACAAAGCATAAAAATTTGGTTTTTAATTGATTACTTAATAAGAAGGAAATCACAGTATGCTAAACACTCGTCTTAGCGTACTCACATACATATTTTTTTCTTGGTAAATCTGCACAAAAGTCATATATTATATCGGCAACAATCTTCCAGTTAGAATCTAGCATCATATCATGGGATAAATTATTTAAGATAATTGGTTTGGTTTTGTAAAATTTGGCTGTTAAAGCTACACTTTTTGCAGAAACAATTTTATCACATTTTGATCCAACTATTAGCATAGGAATATGTACATTTAAATTTTTGGGAACAATACTAGTGAATATTTCTAGTGAAGCTTTTTTAGATTCAAGTTGTATTAAGTTTGAATATAATTTTAGTTTTTCTGATGGTATATTGTCATCTACATATACCTCAAATGGAAATCTTACATTTTCACAACTAAAAGATTTTTTGGCTTGTCTAACATTTTTGAATTGTGTAAATAGAAGTTTTATCAAGTCTTTAAACATTCCACTATGTGGAACAGACGATAGAAGAACTGCTGCTTTAACGTTTTTAGGATGTAGGGATAATATCTTTTGAACTACCGCACCACCCATTGAATGGCCAATAAGTATTACATTTTCATCTAATTGATTCATTACCTCCATTACGTCATCTGCATATTGTGATAAGGAAAAAGAATCAATATCATTAAATCCTTCACTTTTACCATGTCCACGTAAATCTAATGCATATACTGGAAAATTTTTAGATGAAAAATATGGAATGAAGTTTTCTTGCCAGCACCACATTCCATGGCTTGCACCATGTACAAAAAGTAAAGTTGGAAGATTTGAAGATTTTTCAGGTAATTTTTTCAATATCTCTAATTTTATTTTTACCATCCCCTAATATTTATTGCGTTGATTTTACATATAATTAAAAATATTAAGATATTAAATTACACTAACTTTATACAAATTATATAACAAAATGACATGAATGTCAATATTTTCTATAAAATTTACAGGGAATAACCATGATATATTATAATGTAAAAAACAAGAGATAAGAAGTAAATAGAAAAACAAAAAATAAAATTTAATTATAAGAAAAAATAAAATGCGCATACTAAATAATAAACAAACAATTAACAGAATAAACTGAAAATATGAATAATTCAAACAGAAAAGGTTTAAAAGAAATAGAAAATAAGAGTAAGGTAGATATAAACTTGTCTAACATATAGTTTATTTGGTTTATTCAACTTGTTTTGTCATTTAGAAGAAGTTAAAATATAGTTATAGAAGTTAAAATTAAGTTAAGATAAAGATATATAATTGAAAATCAATTGTACATCTATATTGGGTTTAGAGAGGGGCTGAAATTATGAATTTAATAATTAGTGGAAGAAATTTGGAAGTCACAGCAGGACTTAGGGAGGCTGTCGAGAAACAAATATCAAAACTTGAGAAGTACTTTAAACCTGAAGTTGAGGCACATGTTACATTGAGTGTTGAAAAGAACAGACAAATAGTTGAGGTCACAATACCTTTTAATGGTGTGATTTTAAGAGGAGAAGAGTCAAACGATAACATGTATGCTTCAATAGATATTGTTGGTGATAAACTTGAAAGACAAGTGAGAAAACAAAAAACAAAGCTTGAAAGAAGAAAATATTCAGATTCTTTAAGATTTAAGGAAATTCCAGATTATCACAAGGAAGAAGAAGAGGCTCAAATAGTAAAAACTAAAAGATTTGCTATAAAGCCAATGTCTGAAGAGGAAGCAGTACTTGAAATGGAGCTTTTAGGGCATAACTTTTTTGTATTCCAAAATGGTGATTCAAATGAAGTAAATGTAGTATATAAACGAAAAGATGGTAATTATGGTTTGATAGAACCAGAATTTTAGTAAAAGAGTAAGGAATTTTCCTTACTCTTTTTTTGTAAATGTTAATTTTTTGTAGAAATTAATGTTTTAAGCTTATATAAAGTTGAATGATTATTGAATAAATGATATAATCTATTAGATATTAAATTAATCTATTTAAGGTAAAAAATAATGCTAATATTATAAATGCTTAATATTACCGCATTTTAAATAATATTATAAAATTTATAGTGAGGATGAATATTATGGGACTGTTAGAGAAAATATTTGGTACATATAGTGATAAAGAAGTAAAAAGAATTATTCCTCTTGTTGATAAAGTAGAGGCACTAGATGGATCAATGCAGGCTTTAAGTGAGGATGAACTTAAGGCTAAAACTGCAGAATTTAAACAAAGGTATGAAAATGGGGAAACACTTGATGATTTACTTGTTGAGGCATTTGCGGTAGTAAGAGAAGCTTCATCAAGAGTGCTTGGCTTAAAACATTTTAGAGAACAAATTATAGGAGGTATTGTTCTTCATCAAGGAAGAATTTCAGAAATGAAAACTGGTGAAGGAAAGACATTAGTTGCAACATTGCCTTCATATTTAAACGCTATTACAGGTAAGGGAGTTCATGTAGTAACAGTAAATGATTATCTTGCCAAAAGAGATATGGAATGGATGAGCCAGCTTTATCATTATCTTGGATTAACTACAGGTGTAATAGTACATGAACTTGATCAAAAACAAAGACAGGATGCATACGGCGCGGATATAACTTACGGTACAAATAATGAATTTGGATTCGATTATTTAAGAGATAATATGGTTATATATAAGGAAGAAAGAGTTCAAAGACCGCTTAACTTCTGTATAGTCGATGAGGTGGATTCAATACTAATCGATGAAGCAAGAACCCCTCTTATAATTTCAGGTGAAGGGGAGAAATCCACTGAGTTTTATAAAGTTGCAGATAACTTCGCAAAAATGTTAAGAAAAGAAAAGGATTTTACAATTGATGAAAAAACAAACTCTGCTATATTAACAGATGAAGGTGTTGCAAAAGCAGAAAAGTATTATCATGTTGACAACTATGCAGATCCAGAGAACATGGAAATACAACATCATACGTCTCAAGCTTTAAAGGCAAATTATTTAATGAAGCTTGATAAGGATTATATGGTAAAAGATGATGAAGTAGTAATAGTAGATGAATTTACAGGAAGACTTATGGAAGGTAGAAGATATAGTGATGGACTTCATCAGGCTATAGAAGCAAAAGAAGGTGTTAAGGTTCAAAAAGAATCAAAAACACTTGCTACAATAACCTTCCAAAACTATTTCAGAATGTATGAGAAACTATCTGGTATGACAGGTACAGCACTTACAGAAGAAATAGAATTTAGAGAAATATATGGTCTGGATGTAGTTGTAATTCCAACACATAGACCAATAGCTAGAATAGATGCATCAGATATAGTATATAAAACTGAACTTGGAAAATTCAAGGCAGTGGTTGAAGATATAGCTGAAACTAACAAAAAAGGTCAGCCAGTACTTGTTGGTACTGTAAGTATCGAAAAGTCAGAGGTACTTTCAGCACTTCTTAAGAAAAAGGGAGTACGTCATCAGGTTTTGAATGCTAAGTATCATGAACAAGAAGCGGAGATAATATCTCATGCTGGAGAAAAGGGAATGGTAACTATAGCAACCAATATGGCAGGTCGTGGTACCGACATAAAGCTTGGAGATGGAGTAATTGAACTTGGTGGTCTTAAAATAATTGGTACAGAAAGACATGAATCAAGGCGTATAGATAATCAGCTTAGAGGTCGTGCTGGTCGTCAAGGTGATAAAGGTTATTCAAGATTTTATGTTTCTTTAGATGATGATCTTATGAGAATATTTGGTTCTGATAAGCTTAAGAGCATGGTCGAAAAGTTAGGTCTTGGAGACGATGATGCAATAGAAAGTAAAATGGTAAGTGGTGCTATAGAGAACGCTCAAAAGAAGGTTGAAGGTAATAACTTTGATATAAGAAAAACTCTTATTCAATATGATGATGTAATGAATAAGCAAAGGGAAATTATCTACAAACAGAGAAGTGAAGTTCTTGAAGGTGAAAATTTAAAAGATCAAATAGATGCAATGGTAAAAGATATAGTTTATAATGCTGTTGATGCGCATATGAGCGGAGTTGATGAAGAACTTGAAGCTGATATTGAAAGCATTTTAAATTATCTTGATGATATATGTGTTCCAAGAGGTTTAGTGGAAGTAGAAGAACTTTCAACTATGTCAAATGAGGAAATAAAAGAAAAGCTTTATTCAATAGCTAAGGATATATATGAGAAGAAAGAAGAGGAGTTCTCAAGTGAACAAATGAGAGAACTTGAACGTGTAATTCTTTTAAGGGTTGTTGATACAAAGTGGATGGATCACATAGACAGTATGGAGCACTTAAAACAAGGAATAGGACTTAGAGCATATAAACAACAAGATCCTACTCAAGCATATCAAATGGAAGGAAGCGAAATGTTTGAAGAGATGGTAGAAACAATAAAGGTAGAAACTGTTAAGTATCTATTCCATGTTCAAGCAGAAAGAGCTCCTGAAAGAGAGAGAGTTGTTAAAGAAACAGAAATAAATTATAGTGGAGCCGATACTGGTGATACTAAAAAGGAACCAGTAAAAAGAAAAGAGAAAAAAGTAGGAAGAAATGATTTATGCCCTTGTGGTTCTGGTAAAAAGTACAAAGATTGTTGTGGAAGAAGAGCGTAAATAACAAAAGTAAAATTATTGAAATGAAATATACCTGTTCCAAAAGTCTCTAAATTTAAAGGCTATGGTGCAGGTATAAATTTATATATAAAACTGAGAGGGTGAATTTTTTGTTAATAAAGATTGAAGAAGCAGCTTCAGTAATAAAAGAAATAGAAACTATGACAAAAGAAATGAGGGCTTCTCTTTGACTTCGATAAAAATAGAAGTAGAATAGATGAACTCGAAAGAGACATGCAGGAACCAGATTTCTGGAATGATGTAAAAAGAGCACAGGAAATAAGCATGGAAATAAAATTTCTAAAAGGAAGAATTGATAGATTTAATTCCATTGAAAGTAGAATTGAAGATAACAATGTGCTTATAGAAATGTGTAGAGAAGAAGAAAATGAAGAAGAAGCAGAAGAAATATTAAAAGAAGTTCGAGATTTACAGAAAGAAGTAAATAATTTTAAAATAGAAATAATTTTATCTGGAGAATATGATAGAAACAATGCTATTTTAAACCTTCATACAGGTGTTGGAGGTACAGATGCACAAGATTGGACACAAATGCTCCTAAGGATGTATACAAGGTGGGCAGAGGCTAAGGGTTTTAAGGTAAACATAGTAGATATGCTCCCTGGTGATGAAGCAGGTATAAAAAGTGTTACAATAAATGTTGAAGGTGAGTTTGCCTATGGATATTTAAAAGCAGAAAAGGGAATACACAGATTAGTGAGAATTTCTCCTTTTAATGCAAATGGTAAAAGGCAAACCTCATTTTCATCTGTAGAAGTACTTCCACAGCTTACTCAAAGTCAAGATATAGTTATTAGACCAGAAGATTTAAGGGTAGATACCTATAGAGCTTCAGGAGCTGGAGGACAGCATGTAAATAAGACAGAATCAGCAGTAAGAATAACTCATATTCCAACAGGTATAGTGGTTCAATGTCAATCAGAAAGAAGCCAACATTCTAACAAAGAAACTGCTATGAATATGTTAAAATCAAAGCTTGTTGAATTAAAAGAAAGAATGCATAAAGAGAAAATAGAGGATTTAGCTGGTGAACTTAAGGATATGGGTTGGGGAAATCAAATAAGATCTTATGTATTTCAGCCATATACTATGGTTAAGGATCACAGAACTGGTGTAGAAACTTCAAATGTAAATGCTGTTATGGATGGAGAAATTGATAACTTTATAATAGAATATCTAAATAAAGAAAGCTTTTAGTTATTGTTGCTATAAAGGAGGCATAACTTTGAGTATAAGAAGAAATAAAATAAAAAACACTACTGTAATAATAAATAAAAGAAGAGCAGAAAGACCTATTGAACTAAAAAATAAGGATATAATTGAGAGAAAAGTGCAGTATGAAAAAGAATGTCCGTTTTGCCTTGGTAATGAATACAAAACACCCTTAGTAATTTATAATACAAATAAGCCTTATTACGTTAAAGTTTCTGAAAATAAATATCCTATTGTGAAAGAAAAAAGTAAAGACAATAAAGAGATTTTTGGGCAGCATTATGTGGTGGTTGAAGGAAAAAATCATAGTGATAACATGCATGAATTTACAAAAGACCAGCTTAAAGAAATTATAAAAGCATATGAATATACAGTGGATAAATTATATGAAAATGAAGACATAAAGTATGTTCAAATATTTAAAAATTGCGGTAAAGATGCAGGGGCATCACTGAAACATCCTCATTCTCAAATAGTTGGAATAAATATAATGCCAGATAAAATTTCTGAGGAAATAAATAATAATAAAAAGTACTATGAAAAAAATGGAGAATGTTTTTATTGTAGTACTTTAAAAAATGAAATCAAAAATAAAAAAAGAATAATCAAAGAAGGCAATTATTTTACTGCTTTTTGTCCTTATGATTCTATGTACCAATATAAAGTAACTATAATTAAAAATAAACATAAAAGTAACTTTTGTTTGAATGATTTAGAAATGATGGAATTAGCAGAAATAATTGCATTAGTATTGAGAAAGCTAAATAATATTAAAGAAAACTGCAGCTACAATATATGTTTTCATTTTTTAAAAGAGGAAAATGATTTTTACCATTTTTATTTAGATATAATACCTAGACTTAATCCAATGGGTGGGTTTGAGTTAGGTACAGGGATAATGATAAATACAGTAGACCCTGATATTGCAGCTGAAGCTTATAGAAATAACTAACTTATGCACATATATGCATAAGTTAAGTTTTATTTTGTCTTTTTTAAAATGAATACAATTGTAATTAAGGAAGATAAAATAAAGCCACACAATGAAAAGAGAGTTATTTCTTTATTGTATAATATAAATGGATTTGATGCGTATGCCTTATTTATGATTTCTTTAGAAGCTACCTCAAAGCATGTATCAATAGCAGCTGTAGAAATATGTGAAGCTGTGTCAGAAGGTGTATGAATTCTTGAGGTATCATTATCACAAAAAGTAAGTGCAGATATTTTATTATCCCTAAAAGGAGAATGATCACTGGCATTTTCAAATAAGTAATTAAAAGGTACGTTATCCTTAGAACATATATCTGCTGTTTCCCTTATTAAATCAGTATTGGCAGAATCTTTTTTTGCGCCCATAATGCAGAGAGGTGTTTTAGAACCAACCATATCAAAATTAAATTCGCTAGCAGTTTTAATTGAGGATAAATATTTATTTACAAAAGCTTCTGAACCCTTAAGGCCAAATTCTTCTCCATTAAAGGCAGCAAATATTATGTCTCTGTCGGGTGTACCTAAGGATTTTAAAAACTTACTCATTTCGATAATAAAACTTACACCAGAAGCGTTGTCCAGTGCACCATGATAGATGTTGCCATTTAAATCTTCACCAACATGATCAAAGTGTGCAGATATAACTATAGGATTTTTAGAACTTTTCCCCTTAATATAACCTACTATGTTTTTTAAGTTGGTTTCACTATTTTCATAAGGTATAAAGCAATCCACTATATAACCATTTTTAAGATAATTTTTTAGTTCATTTAAAGTTTGTTCAGTTGTGGATACAAATAGTGAGTAAGGACTATTTTCATCAAAAGAACTTCTAAATGATAGGTTATCTTTTTCTGGACAATAGAACACATATATGTTGTTTCCTGAATGAACTTTTATATAGTATTTGCTTTCGGAAAAACTAAAATTTTTGTAAAGAATAGGGTGATTTTGTTTAAAGCTAAGTAAATCTTCTTTAAAATCTTTACCGTAGGTATAAGTCTTTACTAAAGTATTTGTATTATCTATTACTTTTAAGTAAGGAGTACCAGCTACTTTTTTTGGATAGTTGGTTTTAAATACTTGATAATAATAATTTGAGTTGAATTTTTTTAGATTTTCAGCTTCAAATTGGGCTTGTATATACCTTGCAGCTTCTTCGTTTTCAAGAGTACCACCAAGTCTTCCTTTGAAATCACTATTAGATAAAAAATCTATGTTTTTTTTGACAGCATTAGCATTGAATTTATGTATGCTGTGGTATTTATAAAAACTAAAGCCAAACAGTAGTAGAAACAAAATTAGAGGTATTACCATAAGTTTTTTTTTCATATATCTCCATCCTATAAATTCGTTCATATATTTCTATGTAATAAAAAAAAAGTATATTACATTAAAGTTGAAATACCCAAAGTTTTTGTTTTATAATGTTAAAGTATCAAAAAGAAAGATGAGGTGAAAAGCCCGGATTTATTAAAGATTAGAGATCGGGTGAATTATTTATGAAAGATATAAGTACTAGATTGGCTGAGAAGCTAAAAATTAAGGTTAGTCAAGTTAACAATGTAATAGAAATGTTAGATGAAGGGGCAACAGTGCCTTTTATAGCAAGATATAGAAAGGAAAGAACAGGGGGACTAAGTGATGTTACTTTAAGGGAATTAAACGAAAGCCTGATTTATCTTAGAAACCTTGATGATAGAAAAGAAACAGTAATAAAGTCCATAGAAGAGCAGGGAAAGCTTACAGATGAATTAAAAGAAAAAGTATTAAAAGCAGAAACAATGACAGAAGTAGAGGATTTATATAGACCATATAAGCCTAAAAAAAGAACAAGAGCAACAATAGCACTTGAAAAGGGATTAAAGCCTCTTGCAGACGAAATTTTAAGTGGAAAATTCAAGGATAATATAGAAGAGTTTGCAAAGACCTTTATAAATGAGGAAAAAGGTGTGAATTCTATGCAAGATGCACTTAACGGTGCTGAGGATATAATAAGTGAAGTTATATCAGATAATGCTGAATTTAGAAAATGGATAAGAAAGTACACTTACAAGAGTGGTATTTTAGAAACTCAAGGAAGCAGCAGTGAACCAACACCGTATGAAATGTACTATGATTTCAAGGAAGCTGTAAGTAAAATTCCACCACATAGAGTTCTTGCAATAAACAGAGGAGAAAAAGAAAAAATTCTATCAGTAAAAATAACAACAGATGATGAGAAAATAATAAATTACCTTGTTTTAAATTGTTTGACAGGAAATAATGTAACTGATAAGTACATAGAAGAGAGTATTAAGGATTCACTTAAGAGATTAATATATCCATCTATAGAGAGAGAAATAAGAGCTGAGCTTACTGAAAAAGGAGAGAATTCAGCTATTGAAATATTTAAGGCTAATTTAAAAGCTCTTTTAATGCAGCCACCAATTAAGGGAAATGCTGTTCTTGGATATGATCCTGGTTTCAGAACAGGCTGTAAAATTGCAGTTTTAGATGAAACAGGAAAGCTTTTAGATACAGCTACGGTTTACGCTACAGCACCACAAAATGATGTAGAAGGTTCTATAAAGACTTTAAAAGAGCTTATATATAAATACAATGTAGGGGTAGTATCTTTAGGTAACGGAACTGCTAGTAGGGAATCTGAGGAAGTAGTTACAAGACTTTTAAAGGAAGTAAAGCAGGAAAAAGGAATGGATGTTTATTACGTAATAGTTTCAGAAGCTGGAGCATCAGTTTATTCAGCATCAGAGCTTGCGGCAAAAGAATATCCAGATATAAATGTTTCTTTAAGAGGAGCTATTTCTATAGGAAGAAGACTTCAAGACCCATTAAGTGAGCTTGTAAAGATTGATCCTAAATCAATAGGTGTTGGCCAATATCAGCACGATGTAGCACCTAAAAAAATGGATGAATCCTTAAAAGGAATAGTTGAGGATTGTGTTAATAACGTAGGAGTAGATCTTAATATAGCAACTCCATCGCTACTCTCTTATGTATCAGGTATAAATGCTAATATCGCCAAGAATATAGTCGAATATAGAGAAGAGAATGGAGCGTTTAGTAACAGAAAAGAGCTTTTAAAGGTGAAAAGACTAGGACCAAAAGCTTTCGAGCAATGTGCAGGATTTTTAAGAATAATGGATGGAGATAATGTGCTAGATAACACTTCTGTTCACCCTGAATCCTATAAAAAAGCGGAGGAGTTTTTAGGTAAACTAGGTTATAAAGCAGAAGATATAGCAAAGGGAAACTTAAAAGATATTGATAGCAAGGTAAAATTCTTTGGCATAGAAAAATTAGCTGATAGTCTTGATATAGGAGTTCCAACACTTACAGATATAATAAGTTCAATAAAAAAACCAGGAAGAGACCCTAGAGAAGAAATGCCAAAGCCTATATTAAAAACAGGAATTATGGACATAAAACAACTTAAACCAGGTATGGTGCTTATGGGAACAGTAAGAAATGTTGCTGATTTTGGAGCTTTTGTAGATATTGGGGTTCATCAGGATGGACTTGTTCATATAAGTCAACTTTCAGACAGCTTTGTAAAACATCCTCTTGATGTAGTAAAAGTAGGAGATGTAGTAGAGGTTAGAATTTTAGAAGTTGATGAAAAAAGAAATAGGATATCCCTAACTATGAAAAAGTAGTTTTAAATTAAAAACATATTGAATTTATTCTAATAATGATATATAATATATAAAAAATATAAAATAATCTTCAGGGCAGGGTGAGATTCCCTACCGGCGGTATAGCCCGCGAGCCTTTTTAGGTATGATCTGGTTAAATTCCAGAGCCGACAGTAAAGTCTGGATGAAAGAAGAGTGCATTAAATTTGGTATGTATGCCCTGGCTTTTAGTCGGGGCTTTTTTAATGTCTTGAAGGTTTTAGGAGGAGTTAACTTGAAGAATTCAAAACTTAGTACTTTAATCAAAATTTCACTTTTATCAGTAATTGGCTTTATACTTATGTTTATTGAATTTCCTATTCCAATTTTCCCTGCTTTCTTACAAATAGATATAAGTGACTTGCCAGCACTTTTAGGAGCCTTTGCAATGGGACCTATAGCAGGAATAATAATAGAACTTATAAAAAATGTTCTTCATCTTTTAAGAACTCAAACAGCAGGTACAGGAGAATTGGCAAACTTTATAGTTGGTAGCATGTTAGTTTTAGTTTCAGGAGCTATGTACAAGCATAAAAAGACAAAAACAAATGCTGTTATATCACTTAGTACAGGAGTTATTGTAATGTCTGTGGTTGCAAGTGTATTAAACTACTTTATATTCTTACCATTGTACGAAACATTACTTCATTTTCCTATAAAAGAAATTGTTAAAACAGGTCATGCTATAAATTCATCAATAAATGATTTGAATAGTTTTGTAGTGTATTCTATACTACCTTTTAACTTACTCAAAGGTGTTATCATTTCGGCATTAACTATGGTAATGTATAAAAGAGTTTCACCAATACTTCATAGAGAAACTGAAGAGCTAAGTAATAAAAAAGTAGAAACTATGTTAAAATAGCAGGATTAACCTGCTATTTTTCATTTCTCCACATTATAAGAGCATCTTCATTATTGTCGCTGTAATATTTTTTCCTTATGCCCTCTTCTTTAAATCCGAATTTTTTATATAGATTTTGAGCTACTATATTTGATACTCTGACTTCTAAAGTCATAGAGTTTATATTTCTAATGGAGCATAGCTTTATAAGTTCTTTAACAATTAAGTTTCCAATACCTATCCCTCTAAATTCAGGATGAACTGCTATATTAGTTATATGTCCTTCATCAATTATGAGCCACAACCCCCCATAGCCAATTACAACATTATCTTTTTTTATCACTAAATATTTAGCAAATTTGTTATTTAGTTCACCCTCCATAGATTCTTTTGTCCAAGGTGTGGGAAAGCACAAATTTTCAATAGCAATTATAGAATCTATATCTTCTTTTTTTAAGGGATGCACTGTTAGATTACTCATCTATACTCATACCTGTCCTTTTTTCGTATTCTCTCTCGGCTTGAGATTTTCTTATATATATAGGTTTAGAGGTTATTAAATCGTCTTCAACACCCGATTTTAATAGCTTCATACCTATGTCACATAAGCTTGAGGACCTTACTAAATTAAGATGTGCAGGAGCGAAGTGCGCATCTTCAAGGTTTTCCTGAAAAAAATCTTTAAATTTAAAAGTTGCATCACCTATGAACGTAACCTTTGAATTATAAGTTTTTAGTAGCTCAAGAAGTTCTGTAATATGCATAGCATCATAATCTGTAAGTCTTTTTAGTGTGTCATTCTCAAAGGTATATAATGCAGTATAAACATTATCTCTAAGTGCATCTAACACTGGACATATTATTCCAGAAGAGTATGCCATATTGTGAGCCAAGGCATCAAGAGAAGATACACTTACAAACGGTTTTTTTGAACCTTCACTTAAGCCTTTAATAATTGACATTCCAATTCTAAGTCCAGTAAAGGAACCAGGGCCCTTTGAAACAACAAAACCATCTAAATCTTCAACTTTTAGATTAACTGTATTTAACATATTATCAATCATAGTCATAAGTATTACTGAATGTTGCTTTTTATAGTTGAATGTAATTTCTCCTAGAAGTTTATCGTCATCCATTACAGTACAAGTAGCCGCCTGTGTAGCAGAATCAATAGCTAAAAGTTTCATATCTTAATCTCCTTTACATAATCATATCTTTTGTCAGTAAACGTAATTGTTATTTTTCTGTAATTTTCACCTTGGTTTAGAAGTTTGTTTATTGTAACTTCAATATGCTCAGGTGGGATTATACTCCTGATGTAGTCTGACCACTCTATAACACTTACAGCATCACTAAAGATATATTCATCAAAGCCTATGGCGTAAATTTCATCAGGATCATTTACTCTATAAACATCAAAATGATATAACTTAAGTCTCCCTGTATATTCATTTACTATGTTGAAAGTTGGACTTGTTATGTATTCTTCAATATTAAGTCCTTTCGCAATACCCTTTGTAAAATGGGTTTTACCAGAACCTAAATCTCCATTTAAACAAATTATATCTCCTGGCATAGCTAAAGCACCTAATTGTTCACCAATACTAAAGGTTTTATCAACACTATCCACAATAAATTCCATAAAATCACCTCGTTTTGTGAATTTCATACCTATTAAGTTTATATCAAATATACAAAAAATAAAAGACATAGGGCTTAAATTAAAGCCCTATGTTATATATTATTACCTATTAATTTGCTTTTAAAGCACCAGCTAATTGTGCTACAGCCTTTTTACATATAGAACCATGTTCTGCCATATCGTTTAGTATTTTAAAAGCTTTATCATGACTCATACCTTTTCTGTAAGGTCTATCCTCAGTTAAAGCTTGATATATATCGCATACTCCCATTATTCTAGATTCTTCTGGCAATTCATTAGCGGATAGATGTCTTGGGTAACCAGTTCCATCTAATTTTTCGTGATGAGAAGAAGCCCATTCGCTAATATCATTTATATTGTCAATACTATCTAAAATTATTTTTGTATAGTATACATGAGATTTTATAATTGAAAACTCGTCATCTGTAAGAGAACCATTTTTATCTAAAATAGTTGTAGGGATAGCCAGTTTTCCTATGTCATGAAGAAGTCCTGCGATTTTCATTTTAAGACACTTTTCATCTGAATATCTAAGATATTTTGAAACCCTAAAAGCAAGATTAGATATACTCCTTGAGTGTCTAGCAGTAAAGCTACTCTTACTATCAATTACATCAGATATCATTACAGCGAAGCTTTCAAATTGTTGTAAATCTAATTTATCCGTTATATTAGGTGATATGGTATCTAGTATGGAATCAAGAAAGGATATGTTTTCCATATCAAACCAAAATATTTCTTTTTGGGCAACAGAGAAAAAGGCTTTTGAAACATCCTTGTCAAATAAAGGATTTGATTCCATTAAGTTTATTATTCCCTTATGCTGCTTAAAAGCAGGTACATTTTCATCATAAATTGTTTCAACCATATCAGCTAAATGAATAATTTTACTTTCAATAGGTATTTCAGTGCTTTTTAATTTAAAAGGACCAGTACCATTAGAGTTTTCATGATGATAATGTATTATAGGGGATACGCTGTTGAAAATAGGAAGATTTTCAGTTATTAAGGCCCCGTCAACACAATGTCTTCTTATAAAAGCACTAGAAGTGTGGCTTTCATTGAGTGAATTAACCGCCCCAATATCATGCAGAAGAGATGCTATGTATAAGTTTTTCATAGAATCATCAGTTAAATTAAGCATCTTAGCTAATTTCAAAGCAATATAAGTGGTGCGTTTTGAGTGATTATAAAATTTGTGATTTGAAAAGTTCACATTTGAAATATTTTTTCTACAATGTGGATTTTCAGAAGAACTAATTTCAGCTAAATCAAGTGCTAAAGATACAGATCTTATTATTTTTTCAAAGCTTATACGCATAGTTAACCTCCAACCAATAAGTCTATAGTTAATTACTAAAATTATAACATTGTGGCTTCTAAAATATCACTGATTAACAGGTTCCACTCTAGGATATTTTAAAATTAAGAATATATTAGTACTTTCACAACTTGTATACTAATAGTTATCGTATGAAAAAAAAATAAAAACAGTACTATTTTATATAAAAATATTTATAGAGTTGAGATTAAATTTAGTTATAGGTATAATAAATAAAGAAGTAAATGCGATATTATATATACAGAAATTTTAAGTTTAATAGTTACAGTTTTTTAATTTACAATAGAGGTGAAAATATGAAAAAATTCCTTTGTTTAATCATAAATGTAGTTTTGATAGCTTCACTTATGGGTTGCACCAATACCGGAAAGACAAATATTAAAGTTCCAACAAAAAAGGTGGATGGAAAAGTGTCTGTTGTTAGTCTCGACATAATGACCACAAATAAATTTCTCTATAATGTTATTAAAGACATTTCTGGTAATAGACATAATGTTCAATTTATGTTTAAAAATGATGTGGATGTAAAACAATTTGAATATACAACAGATAGTATAAATAACGTATCGAAATACAATATTTTTATGTATTTAGGTGCAGATTTTGAACCTTGGGCTTCAGATTTTATAGGTAAGCTTGATAAAAATAGTGTGGCTACAGTGGATATGTCTAGAGGAACTAAAATTTTGGATTTGGACAACAAAGTTCAGTATGGAAATATATCGGTAACAAAGAATTCATACTATTGGACAGATTTAAGTAATTACAAAACAATGCTTGTTAACATAAAGAATTCATTAGAAGAAAAAGATGCTAAAAGTAGAGATTTCTATGAAAAGAATTTTGCTACATACATAAAAAAAGTAAATGACTGTGAAAAAGACTTTAAAGCTATAAATGATAAGTTAAAGGAATACACCTTTGTAACGGAAGATTCAAGCTTTGATTACTTTTTTAGTTATGCAGGCTTAGATAGTGTTAAGGTATCAGCAGACGATCTTACAAAGCCAGATACATCAAAAAATCTTCAAGACAAACTAAAAGATAAAAAGAAAATCTGTTATATATATAGTGATGATAAAAATCCACAAATGTATAATGGGACAATACAAAAATATAATATGAAAACTCTTAAATTTATAACTTACGATGAAAATTCAGATTATATAAATACAATTAAAGAAAATATGAAGGCTATGAAAGAACTTATAAAATAAAAAAATATAAATGTTAGTGTGTATTATATATAACGCTAACATTTTTTGTGCAAATGAACAAAAAAAATCATTAAATAGACAATAGAAAGAGGATAGTAAATATATTATGATTAATACTGTTATACAACAAAAGAAAACGTTACCGTAAGAGGAGGAACTCATATGTACATTATTCATTGGGGTGGAGCAATAGTTGGTCTATTAATTGCAGTAATATTTATACTAAAAAAAATCAATCCTGTATACTCACTTTTTATAGGAGCAATTGTGGGAGCACTTGTAGGGGGAGCAAGTCTATCGCAAACAGTTGACGTTATAATTTCAGGCACAAACAGTGTAATGGGAGCAGTAGTTCGTGTAGTGGCAGCGGGAGTTTTAGCTGGTGTTTTAATTGAATCAGGAGCAGCAGAAAAGATTGCGGAGACTATAGTAGAAAAGCTTGGTGAGAAAAAAGTTCTTTTAGCAATTGCACTAGCTAGTATGATAATTACTGCCGTAGGAGTGTTTATACCAGTTACAGTTATTATAGTTGCACCAATAGCACTTCCAGTAGCCAAACGAGTAGGGATAACAAAGTCATCTATACTTTTAGCTATGATAGGTGGAGGTAAGGCAGGAAATGTAATTTCACCTAATCCAAATACTATCGCAGCTGCAAAGGGTTTCAATGTTGAATTAGCTAGAGTTATGATTGGAGCATTTATTCCTGCTATAATAGGACTTATAATTACATATATAGTTGCAACTTTAATTAGCAAAAGAGGAGAACTTATTAAAGATACAGAAATCAGTAAGGTTATTTCAAATAAAGGAAATATAAGTTTTATAAAAGCAATGGTTGCACCAGTAGTTGCAATAATACTTTTGGCATTAAATCCTATTGGAAGCATATTTCATATAAAAATTTTAACAGAACTTAAAATAGATGCTATGTATATACTTCCAATTGCAGGTTTAGTTGGAATCATTGCAATGGGAAAAATAAATAAAACTATTGAATATACAACAGCTGGTCTTAATAGAATGACAGGCACAGTAATGATATTAATTGGAGCAGGAGCAATTGCAGGAGTTATTTCAAAATCTAATTTAAGCAGTGTGGTTGTTAGTGCGATACATTCTTGTGGAATATCAGGAGTATTTTTAGCGCCAATATCCGGTATACTCATGGCGGCAGCTACAGCATCCACATCAACAGGTTCAATTGTGGCAACAGGAACCTTTGGAAAAGCAATACTTGCCATGGGAGTAGCACCTTTAAGTGCAGCAGTAATGATTAATACAGGTGCAGTTGTTATTGATCACCTTCCTCATGGTAATTTTTTTCATGCATCTGCAGATGCAGTTAAGATGAATATTAAAGAACGTATGAAACTAATGCCATATGAATCTATAGTTGGAGGTTCTATAGCACTGACAGCAGTTATTATTTATGGATTATTATAAAAGGTAGATTAGGAGAATGTCTTATGAAAAATTTTACAGTAGTATTAGCTCCAGATTCTTTTAAGGAGAGTATGACAGCAAAAGAAGTTTGTTCTGCTATGGAAAAGGGTATAAAGAGGGTAAATGATAAAGTGAATTGTATTAGTGTCCCAATGGCAGATGGAGGAGAAGGTACAATGCAATCTCTTGTAGATGCTACAGGAGGAAAAATATATTCAATAGAAGCAGTAGGACCTCTTCTAAACAAAGTTCAAGCACAATATGGAATTTTAGGAAATGGAGAAGTTGGTGTAATTGAGATGGCAAGTGCTAGTGGTATCCATTTAGTGCCACTAGACAAAAGAAACCCGTTGGTTACAACTACATATGGCACAGGAGAACTTATAAAAGCTTGTCTTGATAAGGGCGTAAAAAAAATACTTATAGGCATAGGTGGAAGTGCCACTAATGATGGTGGAGCAGGAGCTATAAAGGCACTTGGTGCTAAATTTTTGGATGAAAAAGGAGAAGATATAGGGCTTGGAGGAGGAAATTTAGATAAACTAAGTAAAATAGATTTATCCCAGCTTGATAGCAGATTAAATAAGGTTGAAATAGAAGTAGCCTGTGACGTAAGCAATCCACTTTGCGGTGAAAATGGAGCCTCTAATATTTTCGGACCTCAAAAGGGTGCCACAAAAGAAATTATTGAAGTTCTAGACAAAAATTTAGAGCATTATGCAAAAATAATAAAGAAGCAGTTAAACAAAGATGTTATGGATGTTTCTGGAGCAGGGGCAGCAGGAGGACTTGGTGCAGGTCTCGTGGCTTTTGTAGATGGTAAGCTTAAACCGGGAATAGAGCTTGTTATCAAGTACTCCCTCTTAGAAGAAAAGCTTAAAAACTGTGATTTTGTTTTAACAGGAGAAGGAAGTATAGATTATCAAACAAAATTTGGAAAGACGCCAATTGGTGTGGCTAAGCTTGCTAAAAAATATAATAAGCCAGTTATTGCGCTAGCAGGAAAAGTTGGAAGTGGGATAGAAGATTTATATGAAGAAGGTATAGATTCAATATTTGGAATAGTAAGAGGAGCGGAAACTCTTGAAAAAGCACTAAAGGATGGAAAAGAGAACATTGAAAAAGCATCTGAAAATGTGATGAGATTAATAAATTTAAGTATATAAACATTTATTTTACTAAATAACTTTATAAAAATGATTAAAATGACTTTAAGTTGAAGGGACATAATTATAGACCCTTCAACTTTTTGTGTGATGCATAAAAATTATTTTGTAGTAGAAATTAAAACATTACTATAGTATATTTATGTAGGAAAAGAGTGAGAAAATGAAGTTATCAAAGGTTATTGCTCAAAATATAGTGGAAGAAATGATGAGTGTAGTTCCATATAATATAAATGTTATGAATGAAGAAGGAGTAATAATAGGAAGTGGAGATTCCAGCCGAATAGGAAATATACATGGAGGAGCAGTTGAGGCAATTAGAAAAAAAGCTTTAAATATAATATATGATGAAAGAAAAGGTGTTAAGCCAGGAGTAAATGAGCCTATAATAATAGATGGAAAAGTAATTGGGGTAATAGGTATAACTGGATATTCAGATGAAGTTAAAAAATTTATAAAGCTCGTTCGTGTAACAGCAGTGCTTTTGATAGAACAAGCAGAAGCAAACGAAAAAAATCAAAGTATAAATCTTAAGCGTGAAAGATTCTATTATGATCTTGTAAATAGAAAAATACCATATGATGAAAAGATTTTAAAAATAGCTGAGGACTGTGGCTTTAATATTTCCAAAAAGCACAGAGCAATATTGGTCTTTATAAGTAATGTTTCAAAAGAAATTTTTCAGCTTCGTAAAAAGTATATTTTTAATTATGAATTAAATACCAATAAAATAGTGTTTTTTATTGCAGATGATTATAAATGCAAGAGTCTGATTAATGAATTGAAATTGTGTAGAGATGTAGAAAAGATAGGAATAGGAGAAAAGGAAGAAATTTTCGCTATATCCCTTGAAAATACCAGAAAGGTAGTAGAAATAGGGGAGAAAATAAAGCCTAATTCGAAAATATATAATTATGGTGAATTAAAGTTTTTTATACATTTGTATCATAAAAATAAGGATCAAGTTACAAATTTAATTTCTAATATAGATAAATCGGAATATAAGCTTGAGCTAATTCAGACAATACAAATTTATGTAGAGGAAAACGGACAAATAAATGATGCAGCTTTAAGACTTAATATTCACAGGAATACTTTAAATTACAGGCTTGAAAGGATAAAAAAGTTAACAGGAAAAGATCCTAAAAACTTTTTTCAACTTTTTGAACTCTTTTGTGGACTTATTTGGAAGGAATAATATATTGTTTTGTTTTTAACTATAAAGATTGATGATATAATAAAATAAGGACTTATATTAGGTTAGGAGGAAATTTATATGGTATCAGAGAAAATGTATGAACTTGGAAGTAAACGCTCTGTTATAAGAGAATTGTTTGAATTCGGAAAAAAAAGAGCTGAAGAAGTAGGAGCAGAAAATGTATATGATTTTAGTATTGGAAACCCTAATGTTCCTGCACCAGAAGCAGTAAAAAAAGCAATACTTGAAATATTAGAAGAAGAAAATCCTGTAGATATTCATAGTTATACAAGTGCGCAAGGAGATTTAAAGGTAAGAAATACTCTTGCAGAAGATATAAATAAGAGGTTTGGTACAAAATTTGATGGAAACAATTTATATATGACAGTAGGTGCAGCTGCATCAATACATATTTGTTTTTCAGCCTTAGCAGATAAGGGAGACGAATTTATTACCTTTGCACCATATTTTCCTGAGTATAGATGTTTTGTAGAAGCTGCTGGTGGAAAGCTTGTAGTAGTTCCTGCAAAAATTCAAGACTTTCAAATAGATTTTGGAGAGTTTGAAAAAAAATTAAATGAAAAAACAAAGGCTGTTATAGTAAATACTCCAAACAACCCTTCGGGAGTAGTTTATACAGAGGAGACTATAATAAAGCTTACAGAAATCCTTAAGGCAAAATCAAAGGAATATAATCACCCAATTTATCTTATTTCTGATGAACCATATCGTGAAATTGCATATGATGTAGAGGTACCATACCTTACAAAATACTATGATAATACTTTTGTATGCTATTCTTACAGTAAATCACTGTCACTTCCAGGAGAAAGAATAGGATACATTGTTGTACCAAGTGAAATGGAAGAAGCTAAGAAAGTGTACGCAGCTGTTTGTGGAGCTGGCAGAGCACTTGGATACGTTTGTGCTCCAAGTTTATTTCAAAAGGTAGTAGCTAAATGTACTGGAGTTACAGCGGATATTGAGATTTACAAAAAGAACAGAGATTTGTTATATGATGGGCTAATAAAATTAGGTTACAAATGCGTAAAGCCAGAAGGAGCATTTTATCTTTTCCCAGAAGCTTTAGAAGAAGATGCATGTGCTTTTTCAGAAAAGGCAAAAAAATATGATTTATTATTAGTTCCAGGGGATGATTTTGGCTGTCCTTCACATGTTCGTATTTCATATTGTGTTACAACGGAGCAAATTTTAAAAGCACTTCCTATTTTCAAGAAACTTAAAGAAGAATATGATAAATAAAAAAATGTTAGCAGTTTTCTGCTAACATTTTTTATCTTTTTCTTCCAAATAATCTTAACATGTAAATAAATAGATTTATAAAATCAAGATATAATGTAAGTGCTCCAAGGATACTTCCCTTTGCAGAAACTTCCATATCATCAGAATAACTTAAAGACACTGCCATTTTCTTAATCCTTTGAGTATCGTAAGCGGTAATAGCTACAAATATGATAACTCCTATAAAGGATACAATTAATGAAAAAGTATTATTAATTATAAAAATATTAACTATAGAAGCAATAATAAGACCTATTAAGCCCATGAGGCATATATTACCTATGCTTGAAAGATCTTTTTTTGTAACATATCCATATAAGGACATAGCTCCGAAGGTTCCTGCAGTTATAAAGAAGATACTTGAAATTGAACCTAAATCATAAGCAAGAAATATCCATGAAAATGTAAAACCATTTACAACAGAGTATACAAAGAATATTGCAGTTGCAACCTGTGAGGACATTTTATTTATACCTCTTGATAAAAAACCAACAAGAAAAACCTCAGCTATAATTAAAACAAAGAAAAGAGATCTGTTTACAAAAATAGCTTCTATCAAGCTTGGTGAAGTTGATACAGCAAGAGCAACTCCAGCAGTAGTTAAAAGGGCTAAAGTCATCCACATATAAACTTGTTGAATAAAACTTCGAACGCCTTGATTTTCGCGAGATAATCTTAAATCTTCCATAAGTAACCTCCTAGTTTATATTTATTTTGACAGTCTACATTTTATCACAATACATAGCATATAGCAAAATTAATTCAAGGCTTTTTTGTATTAAATTAAAAAATGAATTTTGAATACTTCTATTTTATAACATATAAATTACCATTATAATAATATGCAGAAATGATATAATATACACAAAAAGAATAATATATTTTACATAGAGGTGGATTTCATGGAAAGATATTTAGTGAAGGTAAGTGGAAGGGTTCAAGGGGTTGGATTTAGGTACTTTGTGCAGTCTACAGCAGGTCTTAACCAAATAACTGGAACAGTAGAAAACTGTGAGGATGGAACTGTTAGAATAGAAATTCAGGGCGAAGACGATAACATAAACAAATTTTTATATGAAATAAGAAAGGGCAATACCTTTGTGCACATAGATGAGATGGTTACTAAAAAAATAGAAATTATTGACAAAGAAAGGAAGTTTAAGATAAAATATTAATGGTAATATTTAACAAAAACGAGGATATATTTTAATAACTAGCATAAGTATACTAATATAAAGGGCAGAGTTTCAAAAATAAGTTACAGCCCCAAAGTATGACATTACTGTTTTATGCTTTTGGGTTGTACTTTTGTACTTAGAATACCAAAATGGGTAATAAGAAGGTTTATATGTATTATTTTCCTAATAAGTATTATAATATTAATAAGAGAAGGGGTGTATTATATGTTGGACATAGTTGCAGCTATTCTCACAAATGAAAACGATGAAATACTAATAACAAAGATAGCTGAAGGAAAAAACAATGGGGGATGCTTCGAATTTCCAGGTGGAAAAATTGAAAACGGAGAAACCAGAAGAGAAGCACTAGCTAGAGAGGTAAAAGAAGAACTTGATATTGATATTAAAGTTGGAGAATATTTCGGCGAAAGTGTTTATAATGATGGTGGACTTGGAATAAAACTGAATGCATTCAAAGGCAAAATAGTGGGTGGAGATATAAAACTTTCTGTTCATGATGAGTACAAATGGGTTAAAAAAGATGAGTTAAAAGATTTTAAATTTTTACCTGCAGACGAAAAGATTGTTGAGGAACTTATAGCTAACTAAAGGAGAGGCGGTTTTTTGGATGAATTTTGATAAATATGCTAAAGAATGGGATAATGAAGCAAGAATTAATAGGGCAAGCTTAATAGTAGAGGAAATAAAAAAAGCTATACCCTTGGATAAAAGTTATTCTGCCATGGAATTTGGATGCGGCACTGGGCTTATAAGCTTCAACCTTCAAAATGAATTTAAAAGGATTACATTGGTTGATGCATCAGAAGGTATGATAGAAGTTGTTAATTCAAAGATAAATAGATATAAAGTAGACAATATGAAAGCAAAAAAACTGGATATATTTAAAGAGCCTTTAAAAGAAAAATATGATGTTATTTATACATCTATGGTGCTTCATCACATTGAAGATACTAAAAAAGTAGTTAAAATATTTTATGACTATTTAAATGAAGGTGGATATCTGTGTATTGTTGATTTAAACACGGAGGATGGAAGCTTTCATGCAAGTGAAAAAGATTTTCATGGACATAATGGATTTGATCAAGAAGAATTCAAGAAAATTTTAATGAGCACGGGATTTAAGAAAACTGAATCTAAAACGTTTTTTGAGGACAAGAAAAATATGGCGGGGAAAGATATAGAGTACTCCTTATTTATACTTAAAGGTGAAAAATAAACTGTAAAAGATGCTAGCGGGCTTTGGTCTGCTAGTATTTTTATTTAACAGGCTTGTACAATGATAAAAGATTTGGAGACCTAGAAGGAATAGCACAGGCACCCTTGAGTTTTTTTGGACTTGCTATTATTGGAGGAGGAGTTTTATGCAATAACAAATACATATGAAAGAATGAACAAGCTAATCGTAAGTCAGCTTGTTCATTCTTTTTTTATAAAACATCAAAAACACATTGACAAAAATATTCTAAAAGGCATACAATAAAATAAATTGAACGATGTTCAAAAATGGAGGGCATATGAATAAATCAGAGTTTGTAAAAGAAAAAATAATTGAAGCAGCAATAGAACTTATAAAAAGTAGCAGCGGGGAGATTAATGAAATAACTACTCGCAGCATTGCCAAAAAAGCAGAGGTGGGCTTAGGTCTAGTTAATTATCATTTTAAGTCAAAAGATAACTTAATTGAAATTGCTGTTCAAAAAATTATTGAAGGAATAATTAAAAATTTTAAACCAAATATTGAAGAAAAAATAAATCCTATAGACAGGCTAAAAGAGGTTTCTAAAGAAGTAGCGGATTTTTTAATTGAAAACCCGTCAGTTTCTAAAATATCTATAGTGGGAGATATGATGAACCCTAGAGCTTTAGATAACACAATGAAAACAGTTAAAGGCTTTATGTTTTCATTGGAGGATGTAGAGTTTTCAGAAAAGGAAAAAGCACTTTTAAGTTTTATTTTAACCTCGGTACTTCAAAATGCTTTTTTAAGAAAAGAGGTTACAAAAAATAGTTTTGGGTTTAACTTTGATGAAAAGAATAGTAGAGACATTTTTATTGATTTTGTAATAGATAGATTATTTATTGGGAGAGATAAGGATGAAAATATTAATAATTAACGGAGGAATTAGACTAGGAAATACATGGACATTAGCTAAACTAGTAAAAAAAGAACTTAATTTACTTTCGGATGAAATAGAGTATAAGGAAATTCATCTTAAAGATTTAAATTTGCCCTTTTGTCTAGGGTGCAGCTTATGCTTTAGAAAGGGTCATAAACTGTGTCCACATAACAGCATAATTGAAAAATTAATGGAGGCAATAGAAAATAGTGATGGGGTTATTTTTTCAGCACCAACTTATATTATGTCTATGCCAGCTTTGACAAAAAACTTTGTGGATCATTTGTGTTTTATGTTTCACAGACCAAGATACTTCAATAAAAAAGTACTCGTTATATCAACCACAGGAGGAGTTGGAGCTAAAAATGCTGTGAAAACAATGATAGGTTACTTTAAAGGGTGGGGATTCAATAAAGCATATGGACTTTGGATAAGTTCTAATAGCTGGAATAACTATGTAGTAAAGGAAAAACACAAAATAAGAACTAAAGCTGTAGTTGAAAAATTCTATAAAGATGTTGAAAGTAAAAAGCTTCACACCCCAGATTATTCAGTTTTAATACCGTATAATCTTTTCCGTGGAATGAGCTTTGATTATGTAAAAGGAAAGGAATATGAGACAGCTGATGGGGAGTTCTGGCAAAACAGAATAGCCGAGCCTTATGATAAAAGTGTACCATTGCCAATTATAAAAAGAATTTTTGGCAATATATTTTATATGCTAGGTAAAAAACTATCTAAGAGAGTAATAGTAACCTATAAAAAATGAAAATTACCTGTCAAGGTATGCTATAGTAGAGTATGTATTTAAATTTAAAATGGATGTGATATAAATGAAGATTTATGTTGATGCGGATGCCTGTCCAGTAGTTTTTATTGTAGAAAAGGTTGCAAAAGAAATGAAAATTCCAGTTACATTATTATGTGACACAAACCATATACTAAATTCCACCTACAGTGAGATCAAAGTAATTGGAGCAGGAGCGGATGCGGTGGATTTTGCACTAATTAATCTTTGTCATAAAAATGATGTAGTTGTTACTCAAGATTATGGGGTGGCAGCTATGGCACTAGGAAAGGGCGCTTTAGCTATCCATCAATCAGGAAAACTATATGAAAATGATAATATAGATAGAATGCTTATGGAAAGGCACATAGCAAAAAAAGCAAGGAGAGCTTCTTCTAAAAATCATATGAAAGGTCCTAAAAAAAGAACAACTGAGGATGATGAAAGATTTGAAGCTGCTTTCAGAAGATTGCTTTCAAAAAGAAATGAATAAAACTTATAAACAAAACTGCCACTGAGGTTAATAAAATCCCAGTGGCAATTTTGTTTATAAGATAACTGTCACATACAAGGCAATATATTCTTAAGGTTATAACCTATAATATAAATGAGAGAAGTTTTTTTATAGGCTAAGGGCTGTTTAAATGCTATTACAGATAAAACTGTGACTAATTATGTAGGGGGGAGTATAAAATTAATTTGCAAAAAATAGGCATAAATTATAAAATATAAATAATAGGTAATAAAATGTATTACAAGGGGGAATTGTAAAATGAAAAGAAAGCTCATTATAGGAATAATTGCAGCGGTATTTACAACTGTTAATATAGCTTGTTTAAAAAGTAATGTAAAGGCAAATGCACCAGCTAATATGGTTGGAGTAACTTATCAAGGACATGTACAAAACATAGGCTGGCAAGGTGAAGTAAGTAATGGACAAGAGGCAGGAACAGATGGGCAAGCTCTTAGAGTGGAAGCGTTAAAACTAAAATTAAATAATGCGCCAGAGGGAGCCCACATCGAATACCAAACGCATGTACAAAATATAGGTTGGCAAGGTTGGGTACAAGATGGAGCAGAAGCGGGAACAGACGGACAAAGTCTTCGAGTGGAAGCAATACAAATAAAACTTAAGAATATGCCAGGTTACAGTATTGAGTATAGAGCACATGTACAGAATGTAGGATGGCAGGATTGGGTAAGCGATGGTCAAGAAGCAGGAACAGATGGAAAAGCACTTAGAGTAGAGGCACTTGAAATTAGAATAGTTAGGACAAGTGATAATACAACAGTAGGAGTTGCTTATGCTGGTCATGTACAAAATGTTGGCTGGCAGCAAGCTGTTGAAAATGGCCAAGTATCAGGAACAGAAGGACAAGCACTTAGAGTTGAGGCATTAAAGTTAAATTTAAATAATGCACCAGTAGGAGCTCATATAAAATATCAAACTCATGTGCAAAATATAGGCTGGCAAAGTCCAGTAGAGGATGGAATAGAAGCAGGAACAGATGGAAAAAGCCTTAGAGTTGAAGCAGTAAAAATAGCACTAGAAGATATGCCAGGGTACAGCGTTCAATATAGAGCACACGTGGAAAATGTAGGCTGGCAGGATTGGAAAAGTGATGGACAAGAGGCAGGAACAGATGGAAAAGCACTTAGAATAGAGGCTATTGAGGTTAGGATAGTTAAGACAAAAGATAACATTACACCAACACCACAGCCTTTTATAAATGATGACACAGTAATTCCAGACAATCCTACAAAGATGCAACCTGATACTAAAAGTATGAATACGGATTTTACATTATCTGATCAGCTAAATACGGCAATGGGGAAGACAAAGACACCAACTGGAACTATATATGGATATAATAATGGCAAACAGATAAGTGGTGATGTTTTTAATAGTATTGATATAGATGGAAATAAGACAGCAATACAATTAATGACAACTGATGAAATGAAAGCAGATATTGAAAGTGCATACAATGATAATAATGGTGGATTGTATACAGCTAATGGGAATATATATAAGGTAGTTAATGTATACAAAGAATATAGTTCAACAAGTGGCAAAAATTTAGATAGTCTTAAAGCAGCGGCAGAGAAACTTAACACTCAGTTTTTAATCTCAGGTTTTGATTCATCTCAAACCTTTGATAGATTTTATGTAAATACAGACGGTTCAGGAACCTATTGGGTTGACAGAGTTGTAGCATATTTTACTAATAAATAATTTTATAAAAACTTCTCATTATAGGATGAGGAGTTTTTTATTTTGCAAATAATTTTGGAGGCAATAAAATGATAAGAAAAATTAATATGTATGTAAAAGTATTTGCTATAGGTAGTATTTCAATCATTACTTTATTAATTATTGGATTTTATGTTTTTGCTATTGATATAGGAAACTCTTCACCAGAAATAGATCTATACAGAAATGGTTCAATGGCAACACCAACAGATTATCCTATTACAGGAGGAAGTGGAGTTGAGTACAATGGCTTTAGAATAGGAAATACAGTATGGTGCAAAAAAGGTGATGTTCTTGGAGTAACTGTTTGGGGAAAACAGTTTAGATATAATAACGATATGAACAATTCAATACAAACATCATTTTTAAATTTATTTGGTACCATATCACCAAGTGAATTTTCAATAAATCAGCCCTTTGACAGCGAGGCACATACTGGTGAATTTAATACTATAGGTAAAAGTGATGATATTACGCTGGTAAGCTCAAGACGTGGAAGAACAGTGGATACGCAAAATTATCTTCACTATGGAGCTTTATTTTGGCTTCAGTTTAATATGCCAGATAAGACTTATTTAATAAGATCCAACGAAAAAAGCTATAATGGTAGTTGGCTTGCAGATGAAAATGATTTTTCAAAGTGGCCTCAGTCTAATGAAAATATAAAAACAGACGGGACAGCACCAGAAGTGCAGGTTACTTCAGATAATGGGGCTAATACAGATAAGGATATAGATTTAAATATGAAATTTTTTGATAGTGGTTCAGGAATACAGTATTATCAGTATCAAGTAATAAAAGATGGTGCAGTAGTAGATAACAAAACCTTTTATCCACAGTATCATTCAGATATAACCGCTAATTCTTACTTTGTTACAGAGGATGATAAAGCTTTATATAATAATGATAAGGCAACAGGTGGATATGTAGACAGCTATGATCCTGAAAAAACAGCCATTCCTTATGCCATAAATAATATGGAGGGAAGTGTGCAGTTAAATGGAATAGGAAATTACACCTTTGAAGTAACCGTTGTAGATAACTTAGGAAATAAAAATACTGTGACTAAAAACTATGTTATAAATGAAGAGCCCATAACTGTTACGGGAAGTATAACACCTAATCCAGCAAAACAAGGTTCAAGAGTTATTTTAGATATAAATACTACAGGAAATGCAAAGTATCTTTCAATAGCAATGCCTGAAGAAATAACTATAAATGATGAAAGGGGAACAATATTTCCAATAAATAAAGAAATCAAAGAAGAGGAAAAACATGAAGAAAAGCTTGAATATATAATACCTTTAAAGACACCTCAAACTATAAAAAAGGGAACTAGAATTGAAAATCCTTATAAAATAGGAGTTACAGCTAAAAAGGCAGATGGCAAAACTGCAAATTGTGAGCTTAATTTAGATGTGAGTGGTAATGTACTCGAGGGCATAAAAACAGAGATTACAGGTACGGGTTTTGATAAAAATAAATAAATGTATTTGCAAAGCGTAGGAAAAAAATGTAAGATATAATTATGCAGGAATAAAATGTATTTTTAGGGAGGAAATGTATGGTGAAAAAGAAATTATTAATAGGTCTAATAACACTAGCGTTAACTGCTGCAAATGTATCTTTCGTAAATGGCAATGTAAAGGCAGATGCACCAAGTACTGACGTGGGGGTAACATATTCTGCTCATGTACAAAATGTAGGTTGGCAAAATGAAGTTAGCAATGGAGATGAAGCAGGAACAGAGGGACAAGCTCTTAGAGTTGAGGCATTAAAATTACATTTAAATAATGCACCACAAGGAGCACATATAGAATATCAGACTCATGTACAAGATAGAGGTTGGCAAGGTTGGGTTAAAGATGGAGAAGAATCTGGAACAGAAGGACAAAGACTTCGTGTTGAAGCAGTAAAAATAAAACTTCAAAATATGCCAAATTACTCTGTTCAATATAGAGCTTATGTACAAAATCAAGGTTGGCAAGATTGGGTAAGTGATGGAGAAGATGCAGGAACAGAGGGGCAAGCTCTTAGAGTTGAAGCAGTAGAAGTAAGAATAGTTAACACAACAGTTAAAGATTCAACAGCAGGAGTTTCTTATAGTGGACATGTACAAAACGTAGGTTGGCAGGAACCAGCTGAAAATGGACAAATAGAAGGAACTGAAGGACAAGCCCGTAGATTAGAGGCATTAAAAATTAATTTAGTTAATGCACCACAAGGAGCACACATAAAATATCAAACTCATTTACAAGATAGAGGTTGGCAAAGTCCTGTAGAAGATGGAGTGGAGTCAGGAACAGATGGAATAGGACTTCGCATGGAAGCGGTAAAAATAGCTTTAGAGAATATGCTGGGATATAGTGTTGAGTATAGAGTATATGTAGAAAATCAAGGCTGGAGAGGCTGGGTAATGGATGGAAGTGTGGCTGGAACAGTTGGAGAAAGTTTAAGAGTTGAAGCTGTTGAGGTTAGAATACTTAAAAATTCAGATGGGAGAACATGGGACCCGGTACCATTTATAAATGATCCTTCAACAAATACGACTACACAAGCTATAAATGTTCCACAACCAGCAACTAATACTGTGAATAATAACAATAATACAAACACGAATACAAACACGCAAGCTGAATCAAATAATATATCATCACGATAGTATTCATGAAAATAATGTAAATAAAAAAATGGACAACCATCTTAAAAATGGCTGTCCATTTAACGTTAGTTAGAAATTAGTCTAAAAGTTTTGACCAAGAAGCGGCTCCTACAACACCATCTGCAGAAAGTCCATTATTTGCCTGCCAAGTTTGAACCTTTGCTTTTGTTCCATTACCAAAGCTTCCATCTATGCTTGCACCTACTCTGTATTGAATGTATCTTGTTGCATATTCATAGTGAGGGTAGGGTACTCCATCTAGTGGTCTAGAAAAAATTTGATCAGCAGCAGCTTGAGTGTTTGAACCCCAGATACCGTCTGCTGTAAGTCCCATTATTGATTGAAAATCTTCTATTGCTTGTTTTGTTTGAGGGCCTTCTATACCATCTACATCAAGACCTCTTTTTAATAAGATATTTAAATCCTTTTGTATAGTTTTTATAGTATCATCCCCAACTTGAGAACCTCCAACTAATATACCATCAGAGAAAGTATCTAAATCTACATTTCCACTTATACCACTTACAGATCCAGTTTCGGAATATTGAAAACCCACATAAGAAGCATCTATGTTAGGGGAATTTACTCCATATTCAGCTATCCATAATGGTAAGTCTTTAACAGTACTATTTAAATTATCCTTGTAGAAGCTAGTGTAAGTATACATACAAACATCTATGCCTTTTCCTATTAAGTGATCTGCAAATTGCCTTACATTTGAACTTATTTGATCAGTACTTTGTCCAAGTGTAACTTCTACATCTATAGCACATTTGCAATCATAAGATAGACCAGAAATAGTGTTTAGAAAATGTTCAGCTTCGTCAATTGGGCTATTTGCTCTTAAGAAGTGGTAAAAACCAACTTTAAGACCTGCTTCCTTTGCTCCATTATAAAAAGTTCTATAAGTTGAGTCTGTATAAGTTACTCCTTCTGTTGCTTTGATATATACAACCTCCACTCCACTGTTTCTTACTGCATTGAAGTCTACACTTCCTTGTCCTGAATAAATATCAATACCTTTCATTTTATCAATTCCTTTCTCATTTTAAAATTTTTGATTTTTTGTAATAAAAAAGGGCTGTGATAGCTTATAGAAATTCTATAATTATCAAAACCCTGTTTAAATTACTCATTAGATTTTTGGACTGCCTATATGTTATTAAGGTTTTAGCTTACCTCCTTATATAAAAATAGCATTTAAAATAATAAGAGCAGCCCTTTTAAATGCTTTGAAGTATTAAGTAATTTTCTATGGTATTATAGTAGCACATGGAAACTTATAGCGGTATTGTTGAAAAATAGTATTAATATTATAAAAATTGAAGAAAAAACTTATGTTGGAGAAATGCTGTGCAAATAATACCTTTAATTGATTCGAGATAATAATCATTAAAAATTATAAATTGTGGGATATTAAAGTGAAAGTGTTATAATTTTGTAGTAAAATATACATGTGTAATAAATGTAAAAATACTATAATTTATATAGATAGGAAGTGCTTAAAATGCATATGGGACCGGGTGTATTGGGTGAAAATTTACCTGATGATAAAATAAGAGTAAAAGAAAGAATAAATAGTTTAATTGATAAAATGAGAACAGATGCTAAAGAATATAATAAAAAAGAAAAGGATAATTTATCAATTATAAAGGAAAAGTCATATAATTTTATATTAATATCAGGAGATAGAGGTTCTGGTAAGACATCTATGATTTTAACTATAATACGGGAATTAGAAGAAGAAAATAAAAATGAAAATAAAAAGAGTTTATCTAAAAATATAATTTTACCGATTATAGATCCAAGTAAATTTAATTCAGAAGGTAATGCATTGGGGTGGGTAATATATTCTTTTGAAGAAAAAATAAGAATACTTAAAGATAAATTTAATAATCCATATTATTGTAATAAAAATAAACTTACTGAATTAGTAAGTAGTTATAATGAATTAAAAAAAAGTTACATATTATCTAGACCAAATTATAGAAATAATTCAGCGTCTTTATCAGACGGTAGTTATGAATATGAAAAATTAAATGAGGAATCAACATTTTCAGATATGCAGCTTATAGATAAATTTGATAAGTTTATAGATAGATTTATTGAACTTATTAAAAATAAAGATGATGATAATGAACCATTGATTTTTATAACTTTTGATGATATAGATATAAATCCTGAATGTGGTCCTGAAATTTTAAAAACAATGTTAAATTATTTAGGGCATACTAATATTGTTGTATTTATATTAGGTTATATTGTTACTTTTAAGGAAGAGATTATAATTGATTCTTTGAGGCGAGAAAAAATACCAGTAAGTATTGATATAGATAGAAAAATAGTAGATAAAAGTAAATGGCAAAAAACAGTACAAAGTACAGAAGAATTTCTTGAAAAAGTATTTCCAGCTGCGTATAGGAATGAACTTGATAGTTTTAAACTTGAGGATAGATTTAGATTTACTCCATATGGAAACGAGAAATGTGATGGATTATACAAATTTTTTGGGAAGCTAAAAATTGATATGACAAATGGAAAAAATAAAAAGGAACAACAAAATGTACATGATATAAAAGATATGTTTGATGAATTTAAAATAAATGTGGATAACTTAGAATATAATTATAAAACGCTGAGTGAACAAAGAAATTTTCAAGGGTTTTATACATATTATAATAAATTTAATCATATTCAGGACAAGTTTAGAGAATATACTAATGAAGAGAGTGGAGTTTATAAAAATGTATATGAATCACCAAATCAGTTTGCTAACTTAATTTTTAAATTTCCTAGGGGGCTTCTAAATTTCTATAGTTATTTAGAAAATAAAAGTAATAATGAAATATTAAAAAAAGTTTATTTTGAAAATTTTTATGGACATGAATATGAAAATAAGGATTTAGAAAATAATTTCGATATAATTTATAATTTGTATAATTATATAAGAAATAATAATTTGGAATTAAATGAGTATATAAGTAATGAATTTAATATGGATAATGTATTTTTTATTGATGGAACAACTAAGAAAGTTAATATTGATTTTTCTAATATAGAGATAACTTCAAATGAATCATATTTTAGAGAATTTAATATTTCATCTGAATTACTAATAATGAAGTATATAAGCAATTCGGATTTAGTTAAAATGAACCAAGGAATAAAAAGTGAAATAATTAAAGTAAGGTTGAATGATACACAAAGCTCTTTTATACAATTTTTTTATGATTTATGTGTTGAATTTTTAAACGCTGATTATGTTAAAATAGTTAGAAATCCTAATTATTCAAATGTTATAGTATATTGTGATTACCAAAAATTTTTCGATGTATATATGATTAATTTGAATTGTTTCACGCATTATTACTTATTTCAAAATATTTATCAAATATTAGTTCCTATAATAATAAAGGATAGTAAAATTAAAAGAAATATTAGGGATAGATTAAAAGCTTTTTTTATTTATGCATTAGAAATAATTAAAGACTATAAGTTAACACAAGTGGTTGATTTGCCTAAATGGAAACAGTTAAGTGAATGGTACCAAGAAAGTAATATTAAAAATATGAATCAAAAGGAATATATAATTAGTTATTATACAGGATATAATTTTAATGTAATTCATAGAGATATTGTATTTAATAATTATCAAAGGCGTTTATTTAGTATTTTAGATTATATAAATACTTTTGAGGAGATTCATGATGAATTGATAAATCAATATAAGCATTATATAGAAAAAGACAACTTTATGGTGATGTATTCTAAATATGTTCCTTATTTAAAGAGTAATTTAAGTTACCAAAACAGAATAAAGGAAATAAAAGCAATTTTAGAAGATGAAAAACCCACTGAAATAAATAAAAACCCTTTGATTTTAAGATTAAAAGACGTAATTTATAGTTTTAATACAGAGACATCAAAATTGTGGATTGAAATAAGTACCATTTTATATAAGATTGATGAATCTTTAATAAAGAGAATTATTTTAAAAGTAAGAGATGAAGATATGGAAATTAAAGAAAAAATGGAAAAATATAGTAATCTTTCGAGAATACTTACATCAAGAAATGGTGATTATTGCAAAGTACTTAGTGATTTATGTCAATTAATTATAGGTTTAGGTGCAGATTTTCAACAAGAAAGATTAAAAGTGGAAATTGAAGAATTAAAAGTTCGTCTAAAGTTAGATGAAAACCTAATTGACGATAAGAAAAGCGTTACTACAGTAAATAAAGATGTAGCAGATTTTATAGATAGGCTAATCAGTGAAGAATTTAATAGTTTTAGAAGATTGGTAAATTTAATAGGTAATAAGAGCCATGGGGGAAAAAAAGTTAATTTAATAAAAAAAATTATAGCAGATGAGACTTATTTTGATGATAGTTTATTAAAATTAAATGAAATAATCAATGAATATAAATATATAGAAGAAGATCAGAAAAGCAAGTATTATCAAAAAAATGTAAATTCTGAACTTGGAAATATATTAGATATATATTTTGTAAATGTACTGTATAGAGAGTGGAGAAGAGAAATTGTTTTAGAACTTAAGATAAGAGAAATAAAAAAATTTATAAAAGGCATAGGAGATAATAGATACAAAGCATTTGGTAAAGAGAATAAGGATATTGTTAATAAGATAAAAGAAACGGATATTACAAATGATAATGAAAAAGGATTACTTGATAAGAGAGTAAGAGAATTTATTGAAGAACCAGAAAATAAAAAATTATTAGTGGGAGAAAAAGATAATGAATAATGGGTTATTTATCCAAAAACTAAAAATATTAACTTATCCATTTTCTTCTTATTACTCTTATATTAATCCGGATTTTATGGCTCCTTTTGTTAATGAAATTTCAGATGTAAAATTAAAAATTAATGGAGAAAAGAAAAATATAGATATTAGTATAGATGAGATTTTTAATGATATAAGAGAAGGATTTTACACAACAAAGATTGATTCGATAAAAAGTATTATATATGAATATTGGAATTTAAATAATGTTTTACGGTGTAATGGAAACAATATTTCAGTTCAGTATTGTTGCGAGGATATATTATTGCATTTAAATTCAATTATTGGTAATAACTATTTTGATATAAGAAACGGAAAAATTTTTATTAGTGGAAAAAATAGAAATAAAGTATTTAATAAAAATCAAATTGAAATTGGTGAAAATTATAATCATAAGTTTGAGTGGTATGCATTAAAACATCTTATTGATATGGATACAGTTAAAGGTAGCTTTATATCAGAATGTGGATTTGATGAACTAGAAGATATGTGCATTTGGAACTCACCTGTATTTACAACAGATACTTTGCTTGATAATGTACTAGAAAAAGGTGTTGCAGAATTACATATGCACATGGGAGCAGCTAAAGACTTTATTAGGATTTGGATGTGGCTTATGAATAATGTGAAAAGAAAAGATAATGTATTAAATAAAATTAAAATAAAAACAATAGATGGGGTTATTGAATTTAAAAATTATATTAAAGTAGCTCAAATAATTAGATTAATAATGTCTATATATCTTAATAATGTTAATGGTACTTTTGGTGAATTTGTTAATAGTATAGATGATAAATTTAAAATCAAAAATAGAAAATTAGAAAGACCAGTTAAATGGATTTGTGAAAAATTTTTAGAAGGTTATAAATTTCATAATGAAGATATTTATTTTAATAATATTTTTAATGGGATAAGAGATGAATATAATATTGATTATAAATCTATAGATTATAATTATGATAAGGATTATAGTCAGATTATATTAAAAAATGATATTTTGACTTATATATTTAGTGATTTTTATAGGTTTAAGAATGATGTAATATATGAATTATATAGGTTTAAAGGAACGTTATATCCAGAATATATATTTAATTCTAAAGCAATTGAATATATGAAAATTAATGGAGAGGAATATTTTAAAAAGATTTTTTGGCAATACGTAAAAATTAAAAATATAGTTTATAAGTATATAGTACAGCAACATACAGCAGGAAAAGGATTAGATTTATTTTCAAAAATATATAGCAGACAATCTAGCTTTTATAATCGGTATTATACTGAGGAATTATTATATAGTCAGCTTAATAATCAAAATATAAAAAAACTTGAAATAAGATGTTCGCCAAATGAAAATGAGTCTAGAGTTAAAAGTAATCTTTTAAATATATTTAGAGGATATAAAAGTGTACTAAAAAATTATAAGGATGATAATAGTGGTAGAAAAAACACTATTCCTAGTATTGGTATAGTGTTTCATTTCATAAAAGAATATAAAGGTATTAAAGATAAATGTTTTTATTCAGATAGTGAAGAGAAGCAAAAAGGTTATATTCATTATGATGATTTATCTGAAAAATATGCTAGACAGGCAGAGGTTATAAGCAAAATAAGAAAAGATATACCTTGGATTTCGAATTATATAGTTGGTATAGATGCTGCAAGTAAGGAAAATGATACTGAGCCTTATGTATTTGTTAAAGCGTACAAGATTTTAAGACAACATAAAAATATGAAAACATCAGTAAAATGTGAAAAACATTTTATTAGTGATATAGGATTTACATATCATGTAGGTGAAGAATTCAGAAGTATTGTAAGTGGTATTAGACATATTGATGAAGTTATTGAAAAATTAGGATTTAAATCTGGAGACAGACTAGGACATGCTATAGTAATTGGATTAGATATTGATAAATGGGCAGAGATTAATACTTCAATTTATATGCCAGTTGGAGAATATTTTGAGAATCTTTTATGGGAATGGGGGTTATATACAAAAGATGAAAATTATAAAGATTTAGAAAATATTTCATATCTAGAAAATCATATTTTTCAAATTTCTGAGAGTATTTTTGGATTTACTGATGGTTTAACAGTAAGAGATTTATATAGAGGGTATTTAAAAAAGTTTAATGGATTGTGTAATAGAAATAATAGCAAATTCAAAAAATGTAAATTGAAAGAATTTACTAAAAAAAAATATTATAGTGAAAATGATGCTGAGTTTACTAGTAGCAATTTTGATTTTGATAATATAGTTTGGTCTCCAAATCTTATAAATCAAGCAATACAGTGTGAATATTTTTTGAAAAATATGAAAAAAACACTCACCATAAATGTAAATAGTGTTTTGATAAGTAAATATAAAAAACTTCAAGAATATATGAAGAAGAAAATCAGTGAAAGAGGGATTATAATTGAAACGAATCCAACATCAAATTTAATTATTGGTGATTTTTCAACTTTTGAAGATTATCATATAACAAATTTAAGTTCACCTGAAAAAGAAGATGTAATTGTTACAATAAATACTGATGATCCTGTTGTGTTTAATACAAGGATAAATAATGAATTTTCATTAATATATGATATTTTAATGAAAAAGGGAAAGTACTCAAGCAAACAAATAATAGAGTGGCTTGATAAGATAAGATTAAATGGATTAAATTATAGCTTTATTAAAGATAGGGGATTGACAAAAGATGAAATACTTAAAGAAGTCAATGAAATAATTGAAAAATTAGTAGTGTGAAAATATGGTGTGGGGGAGATTATGAAGCAAAAAAAATATAATTTTGATGATGAAATTAGATTGCATAAGGATTTGTTAATGATGATAAAGCAAAAAATATTATAATTTATCATCTTAATTGGTATTGTAAAAAAGGAAAGGTTGGAAGATATAAATATAAAAGTTTGAATGCATTGGTTATAATTTTAACAGCTACTATACCAATATTTAATCTTTCTAATAGTATAATTACTAAATACATAGCTAGTATATGTGGTGTTTTAGCAAGTATTATTACAGCAGCTATTACATTTTATAGTTATAAACTTTCATGGTTGAAATATAGAGAGGCTGCAGAATATATAAAAAAAGAAATAAGATTGGCGTCCATGGGATTAGAAAAATACAATAATATGGATAGAGAAAATTTGGTTAAAGCGTTAGTTCAAAAAATTGAAGAAATATCTGAAAATGAAAATAGTAATTTTAGAAAGTTTTTAGGAGAAAAGGAATATGATAAACAAAAGTAATTTTGTAGTAAGATATAAATATAATGAATTTTGTAAAGGAAAGATACCATGAATACAAAAGCTACAATAAAACAAGATTTACCTTACAAAGAAAAAGAAATAGAACTTCTAAATTGTATAACAGGAGATATGAATCATCTACTCCCTCAGCTAAAAGCTTCCATTAAAAAAGCTAAGTCTATAGATATAATAGTAGCTTTTCTAATGGAATCTGGAGTTAAATTATTAGTAGGGGATTTAAAAGAAGCTTTAGAAAAGGGTGTTCCAGTAAGAATTTTAACAGGAAATTACCTTAATATAACGCAACCTCATGCATTATACCGTTTAAAAGATGAACTTTCAGATAAAGTGGATTTGAGATTTTATAATATACGTAATAAATCCTTTCATCCTAAAGCATACATATTTGAATATGAAAAAGATGGAGATATATTTATAGGTTCTTCTAATATATCTAAATCAGCCTTAACAAGTGGAATTGAATGGAATTATAGAATTAAAAAAAGTGAACATGAAAATGATTTTAAAGAATATAAACAAACTTTTGAAGATTTATTTTTAAATCATTCAATAATTGTTGATGACAATGAACTAAAAAGATATTCAAAAGCTTGGAGAAAGCCAAAGCTATTTTACCATATGGATAAATCAGAAGATTTACAAGATGAAAAGGTAGTTGAGTTATATTCTCCCAAACCAGCTCAAGTAGAGGCTTTGTATGCACTAAAAAAATCAAGGGAAGAAGGCTTTGATAGGGGAATTGTAATTGCTGCAACAGGGATAGGAAAAACTTTTTTAGCAGCCTTTGATTCAAAGAAGTTTAAAAAGATATTATTTGTAGCACACAGGCAAGAAATTATAGAACAAGCACAATCTGCATTTAAGTGTGTTAGACCAGAAGACAAAGTGGGATTTTTTACAGGAAAAAGTAAAGATGAAAAATGTGATATATTATTTGCTACAGTACAAACATTAGGAAGGCTTGAGTATTGTAATGAAGAATACTTTAAAAAAGATTATTTTGATTATATAGTTATAGATGAATTTCATCATGCAGTTACAAAGTGTTATCAAAATATAATAAATTATTTTACACCTAAATTTTTACTGGGAATCACAGCTACACCTGAAAGAATGGACAACAAAGATGTGTTTGATATATGTAAACATAATGTTGTTTATGAGGTAAGGCTTAAAGAAGCCATAAATAAAGGCTGGCTTGTTCCTTTTAGATACTATGGAATATTTGATGAGACGGATTATGGTAAAATAGCTGTTCAAAAGGGTAAGTACATAGAAAAAGACTTAGAAGAAGCATTAATGGTGGAAAAACGTGCAGATTTAATCTTAAAACATTATGAAAAATATACTAGTAAAAGAGCATTGGGATTTTGTTCAAGTAGAAAACACGCAAACTATATGGCAGGATATTTTTCTAAAAAGGGTGTAGAAGCCTATGCTGTATTAAGTGGTGAAAAAATGCAGTACTCAATGAATCGAGTAGAAGCTTTGGAAAAATTCAAACAAGGAAAGATAAAAGTTATTTTTTCAGTAGATATGTTTAATGAAGGTTTAGATGTACCAGAGATAGATATGGTAATGTTTTTAAGACCAACTGAATCAGAAACTGTATTTTTGCAACAGCTTGGACGAGGACTTAGAGGTCATGGTGATAAAAAATATTTAAATGTATTAGATTTTATAGGAAATTATAAAAAAGCAAACTTAGTTCCCTATGTTTTAAGTGGTGAAGATATACGTAATTATGATAAAGCTAAAAAATCAAGACTTTTAGATGAAGAAGAATATCCAGATGGATGTACTGTAGATTTTGATTTTAGAATAGTTGATATATTTAAGAAAATAGAAGAAAAGCAAAAAAAGCTTTTGGATTTAGTTAGAGATGAATTCTACAGGGTAAAAGAAGAATTAGAAAGAGTACCTACAAGATATGAAATGTATAAATATATAGATAATTATGTTTACAATATTATTAGAAATAATTCAAAAGTAAATATATTTAATGATTATTTAAGTTTTTTAAACAATATAAATGAAATTAATGATAAAGAAAAAGAATTAGTAGGCACAAATGCTCATGATTTTATAAAAAAATTAGAAAATACTGCAATGTCAAAAACCTATAAGATGCCACTGCTTTTAGCATTTTACAATAATGGTGATTTTAAATTATCTGTAAGTGAAGAAGATATATATTTGAGTTTTAAGGATTTTTATAGTAAAGCTTACAATGCTGTAGATTTAGTAAGAGACAAAGGTACTCAAGGATATTTAAATTGGGACAAGAAAGAATATTTAAAAATTGCTAAAAATCCAAGAAAGGCATTTGTAAATACAGCTTCAGAATTTTTTATGGATATGGGTGAAAGTTATAATATAAAGGATAATCTTAAAAAATTTCAACAAAATAAAGAATTTATAAAACATTTTAAAGATGTTATTGACTACAAAACTATAAAATTTTATAAAGAACGCTTAGAGAAAAAACAAAAAGAAATATATGAACATGAGAAAGCTTAGAACGTAATATCTAAGCTTTTTTATTCATAAACCTTTTCAAGCACAATTCCTTTTTCAAAACCGCCTCTTTCAGCCTTTTTTTCATTTCTCTTTTTTATAAGTTCTTCTTCAGAAAATCCAAGTGTAGAGGTTAAACCCAGAATAACCTCCATTAAATCTGCCAATTCTTCAAGATTTTTATCTTCTGAAAATTCTTTTGACTCTTCTAAAAGTTTAGCTTCAAGTAAAGCTATTAAATCTTCTTTTTTTGCGTAGTGAATATCAAAGGTTTTTCCAGAGTTCTCTATGATTTCTGGTATTTTATCTCTTACAAGCTTATTATAAATTTTCATGGTTTTTTTATACCTCCCAATTATATCAATTCATTATAAAAATATTATAGTGAAAAAATAAAAGGTTGTAAAATAGCCTCAAATGCTAATTTATTTACTGATGACATAAAATTAGCCATGAGGATTAAAATAATCTTTCTAAAAAGTTTTCTTCAATTGAAAGAAAAGTAAATGAAGTTCTACATATCAGTATAAATGAAATAGAGGATTTTTTAGAAGATATTTTGGTGAAATATATGCAAAATCATATGATAATTGTATTGGAGATTCATATTAATGTAAATTAAATTAAAATAGATATTAAAATAGCTTGAAACATTATAAAACTGAGACTATAATGTTGATAGTATTTATAAATGAAATATTTAGGTATAAATGAATATAAAGCCATTTGAAACAAATAATAGAGTGAAGTAAATAAAAAATGTTTCAATATGGGAAATAGCGACAACAGAGGTTGGGGACTTTGAAGATGACCCTTTTATCTGTGCGAGATATGGAGGACAACTATGAGTAATACAGAACTATATTATGATGCGCTCACTGACCTTTCTGTTAGGATTGCAGCGGGAATAAAAAATCGTACACAGCCACTTGACGAATTGAATCAGGCAATGACTCAATTAAGCCAAACTGATGCCACAAAAGGTAACGCAGCTGATGCAATGAAAGCATATATTAATGAAGTACATATGACTTTAATTCAAACACTTGAGTTGCTCCTTAACAATTATGAAATGACACTTGGCAAGTATGTCAAAGGTTATTTAGAGGTAGATAGTAGCGAGAGCTTCAAGCTAGTTAAGGAAGATTTTGATGCCCATGTGCGTAATCTAAGCTCACACCGCTCTGATTTTACTTCTATTGGGGATAAATTAAAAGCTATTTCAGATGAAGCAGAGGATATTCTATCACTATCAGGTGCAGCCAGCAAACGTCTCTTCAATGTTGTGAGTGAGATGGATTCCATGAAAAAAACGGTGAGTAATCTTGACGATAGCTGGAATAAATACGAAAATGGATACAAAGAGTTTGATCAAGTTCAAGATTTAATTGCACAAACAAAAGCTCTTTTAAAGAGTACACTTTCGGTTCCACGTGGCTATTCCTATAGTCCAGGAAGCTTTAGTAAGCTTATAAGTAAGGATTTTGTTAATGCTTTTGAGGCTAATATCAAGTATGCACAAAATAAGGATAATCAGAAAGAGTTTAAGAAGGATTGGGATAGAATTTGTAAGGACTATACTACTGACCAGAAACGAATGGTTGAAGAAGCAAAGAAAAAAGCACAGGAAGAGGGATTAATCGGACTAATTTGGGACGAGCTTCAGATTGTAGGTGGTACGGTTATTACAGTGGTAGGACTGGGATTAACACCGTTCACAGGTGGAGTATCCATTGGTTTAGTTGTTTTGGGCGGTAGTATGGTTGTTGGAGGAGTTAATAGTGCTATAAATCATACCTCAATGGCTATAACTGGCAATGGTTATAATTTAGTAGGAAACTTGACAAATGAAGTAGGACAATGGTATAACAAGAGCATTGGAAAATCTCTAGGAAAAACTGGCGCTTATGGCTTTGTTAATGGTTTTGTATCAGGTACAGGCGAAATGGTCTCAGGTATGGCGCAGTTTAGTGTGTATGACACAGGAAAAACAGTTTATACTTTATGTACAAATCATGAAGCAAGAGCACAAGTTGGTACAAGCATTGGAAATTGGTGGAACCAGGTTCGTAGCGGAAATACCTATGTGATAGGACAAACAACTGCGGTAGCTGCAAGTGTACTTGTGGCTCCAGAAGATATTGGTGCTGCGGCCAGTGATGCAAGCAAGGTAGATAGTTTACTTGGAAAAATAGGTACGTTCTCAAAATCTGTAGCTATTTCAAGTGCAGAAAATGCGAAGAGTCTTATTACTTTACCAGGGAGGGCTATTGATAACCTTGGGAGTAAAGTTGCAGATTTGCGTACAGTAATTAGTAAAGGTAAGGGTATTGTAGGTGATTTCACAAAATCCGTAGTTGTTTCAAGTGCAAGAAATGCGAAGAGTCTATTAACTAAAGTAAAAGGAACAGTAAGTGATCTTGGGACTGCTTCAGCTGCGTTCGCAAAAGCTTTTGGAAAAACTTATGTGGAGGAAAGTGGCAAGTATGTAAACACTTGCTTCTCTGCATCTGGTGCAGCGGGAGCTGGGGCAGAAGCTATTTATAAAGCAACTAAAAATGGATTCAAAGAAGCTAAAAATGCTCTTCAAACGGTTAAGGGCGGAGAAAATGGTTTTGTTGATGGGGCGGCTGAAGATGTTGAAAAAGTAAAATATGGAAATCAATATACTAGATTAAGTGGTAAAAAAGTACTAAAACCTAATTGTGAATATACTACAAAGGAAGGATATAAATATAAAACTAATAGCTTGGGGGACATAGAAGAAGTTGAAGGAAAATTGAAGCTTGGAGATGGTAAAAGAAGTTTGTATGCTCAAAGAACTGTAGGTGGTGATTACAGACTTCCAGATGATGATGGTGGTCATTTAATTGGTTCACAATTTCTAGGTTCAGGAAAGATAGATAATTTAGTACCCATGAATTCTCAAATTAATAGATCAGGTGGAAAATGGTATAGCATGGAAACGGAGTGGGCAAATGCATTAAAAGAAGGAAAAGATGTGCAAGTAAAAATACAGAATATTTACGAGCTTAATAATTCACGTCCTGTAAGCTTTAAAATAAAGTATACTATAGAGGGAGAAAAAACTAAAATCATAAAAATTTCAAATAAGTCTGGAGGTTAATAAAATGGAAACAAAAAAAATGGGTGAAATATACGGAAAAATTGCTAATATGTTAGTTGAGATGATACCAGATAAGTGGAATGAGATTTATTTATATGGAGAAGTACTAGAAGATTCAAGTGAAGTATATTTTTATTTCAACTCATTAACAAGAAATAATATTGTATACGGACACTATATTCCAGAGATATACAGTGTTGATGAAAATATATATGAGGATTTATTAATGGAATTAACTAATATTGTTGAAGAATTATATAAAGAGTATAAAGAAAATAATGAGAATGTATGGACTAACTTTACATTCAGATTAAATAATGCTGGAAAGTTTAATATTAAATTTAATTATGATAATATATTAGAATCTCCATTTTCATCAGGAGAAAGGCAAATAATTTGGGAATATGAAGTACTAAATATTCAACCTACCAATGAAAGACATAAAGAAATAATAGATAGATACTTAAATAGTAAAGACGATATATAGTGATTATATAATACTGAATACAAAATTAAAGTCAACTTAAATGCATAAAGTAATTATTTAAAGAATGCAGTAAATTTAGCAGGATGATTGGAATAATTGTAATTAAGCAGCTAGATGTAGCAAAAATAAAAGATTAAATACAACAAAGTAGGAATGAAGGCTAACGCTAAAAAGGCGTTAGCCTTTTTCTCATGCCTAAAAAAGAAAGGAGTACATTTCAATGGAGAAATGAAGAGATTCTACATCACTAACTACAGGAACTATCACATAGAAGAACAGTATAAGGTATCAACTATAAACAAAAAAGTAAACAGTATCCAATTAGTTGATAAATAACTAATAAATAATAGTTACACGAAAGATATTATAATATATATTGCAAAGGCAGAAAGGTAAAAAATATATTATCATTTCAAGGGGCTTTCAAAAAAAAGAAACTATTACAGAATATCATAACATTCCTCATCCTTTTGAGGAAAAATAGCCAATATCAGGCAATGACTCAATTAAGCCAAACTGATGCCATAAAAGGTAACGCAGCTGATGCAATGAAAGCATATATTAATGAAGTACATATGACTTTGATTCAAACACTTGAGCTGCTACTTAACAATTATGAAATGACACTTGGCAAGTATGTCAAAGGTTATTTAGAGGTGGATAGCAGCGAGAACTTCAAGCTAGTTAAGGTATATTTTGATGCTCATGTGCGTAATCTAAGCTCACACCGCTCTGATTTTACTTCTATTGGGGATAAATTAAAAGCTATTTCAGATGAAGCAGAGGATATTATATCACTATCAGGTGCAGGCAGCAAACGTCTCTTCAATGTTGTGAGTGAGATGGATTCCATGAAAAAAACGGTGAGTAATCTTGACGATAGCTGGAATAAATACGAAAATGGATACAGAGAGTTTGATCAAGTTCAAGATTTAATTGCACAAACAAAAGCTCTTTTAAAGAGTACACTTTCGGTTCCACGTGGCTATTCCTATAGCCCGGGAAGCTTTAGCAAGCTTATAAGTAAGGATTTTGTTAATGCTTTTGAGGCTAATATCAAGTATGCACAAAATAAGGATAATCAGAAAGAGTTTAAGAAGGATTGGGATAGAATTTGTAAGGACTACACTACTGACCAGAAACGAATGGCTGAAGAAAAACAGAAGGAAGCGAATCAGCATAAAGGTGCTTGGGAAGTTGTATTTGGAGTTGGTGCAGTGGTAATAGGAGCAGCTGCAATTATTCTAACAGCTGGTGCAGCAACTCCTCTTGTGGCGGTGGCGTGGACAGCTGGTTTGAGTGCTGGAGCCTATGGGGTATCCAATGTTTTTGAAGGAAGTCAAATCATGGTTACAGGTGCAGATAAAGCTTTCAATCCACTGCGTGATACCATTTTTCAAGGAAATCAAGGTGCTTATGATACCTTTGGAAATGTTGCTGTATTTGTAGCTGGTTCAGTAATTCCTGTTGGAGCTGCATTGAAAGCAGGACAAGCGGTACCTAGAGCAATCATCGCAGGTGTGGGGCGAACAACTGTAACAACAGCTGTTGGTGTAGGAACTAACTTTGTGGTTGCACCTATAGCAACAAGTCTTGCTAAATCTGCGGGTATTGACCCAGTGTGGGCGAATGACATTGGTACTGGGACTGGTTTTGCTACATCAATATTTACAGCTGGTAAGGTATATAAAGGCAGTGGTAATTGTGCTAAATCAGATGTTGAGGTGGCATGTGATGCTAATGGTAATAAATATTCTTTAAGTGGAGAAGAACATTTTGAAAGTCTTAAAGATTTATTTGGTTCAGATAATGTTGAATGGGTGTCAAAAAATGCTAAAGGTATTACATTTGAAAGATTGATTAATAATACTGTACAAAAATATAGATCTAAACTTTTGTATAAATATAATGAGAAAGAATTAGGAACTAAAGTTAATTTAGCGTATGATACAGAGAATCCATCGATAACTGAAATGGCTTCATCAGGTAATCATTCAAATAATCCAACTATATTAGGTGATGGAGAGAGATTTGATAAAAATCTATTTAAAAATAGATTTAATAAAAATTATGAAGAGTACTATAATTATTTATTATCAGATGAATATGTAGATAGTCTTCCAGAATCATATTATAATAATAAAGGATCATCTAGAACAGAGATAAAATCTGAATTAAGTAAATTGCGTGATGCAATAGAAAAAACAAAACGAGCAGCAAAAGAAAAGTATGGAGACAAAGCCATAAATAGATATGGAAATTATAGTTTTCAAGATGAATGGAATGTAGAAAATTGTGCAGAAATATGGAGTTCAAGAAAAGCCATAATGAATGGTGCTAAGTTTGATAATATTGGATTAAGGTGTATTAGCACAAAAGATGGAAGCTTTCAAGCACCATGTAAAAATTGTAAGGAAACTTTTGGAGGACATAGAATAATAAAAGATAAAGATCTAAAATGATAAGGAGTGGTAGTTGTATGTTATTAGATGAAACAAAGAAAATATTAGAAGAAGCAGGATGGTATGAAGGAAGAAAAATAGATATATCAGAACATATAAAATTTTTAGAGGATAGGGGATATGAAGTATTTGATGCATTAAAGAAATGGCTTGAGGAATTTGGAGATTTAAAGATAGTATTAGTAGATGAGCCATTTGATGATGACGATGATGATTATACTACGGAATATTCAACTTGTATTAAGGATATTATAGGTGGTTATAGTATAAATATGAATCAGGATGAAAAGGCAGAAGAAAAAACTATACCAGTAGCAGAACTAGCTAATAATGGAGTCTTGGTGTACATTTCAGAGAGTGAAAAATTTTATACTTATGAAGGGTTATTTAATAGTAATACTGATAATTTTTTAAATAGTACATTTGCACATTATCATTGCGAAAGACCTTTAACATGGATCCAAATGGGCAAAGATGATCATTTAGATAGGTATCTTGAGGAGGCAAATAAAATAAAATAATAATAAACATAAATTGTAAGAGTAAAAGATAATTATATAATTTAGAAGTACTAATCTAAATAGGTTGGTACTTTTTTAATATTAAAATATTTTGTTAATCCTCAAAAAGTATACTAGGATGGTTTATAAAGTAATAAAGCTTAATAAAATACAGATAAAAGTGGAAGTGATAGACAAAATAATAGTCCTTTTACAGATGATGAACCAACGGCTGGAGTGGCCTTAGCAGTGTTGATTGGTTTGACTGTTCTGAGTGGTAGTATGGTCGTTGATGGTGTTAATAGTGCTATCAATAATGCCTCAATAGCGACTATTGGCGAGGGATATAATCTGATTGGAAACTTGACAAATGAGGTTGTGCAATGTTACAACAAGAACATTGAGAATCTTTAGTGAAAACAGGAAATCCCATTGGAAAGCTTGTGGCTGGTTTAGGCGAGGGTACTATTCAATTTGCTGGAGGAATGGGTCAGTTAGACGTATATGACATGGGAAAAGCAGTTTATACTTTGCTCACAAATCTTGAAGCGCAAGCACAATTTAAAGTATGATTTGGGAACTATTGGAACAAACTTATTAGTGGAGATGCTTATAAAATAGGACAAACAACTGGGACGGTTTTAAGTGTAATTGTGAATCCAGGAGATATTAGTGCTGCGGCTAGTAAGGCAAGCAAGGCAGAAAGTTTAGCGTGTAGAATAGGTACATTCACAAAATCCATCGCTGTTTCAAGTGCAAAAAATACGGAGAATATCATTAATTTACAAGGGAGAATGTTTAATGATATTAAAGGGGCAGCAGTATTTGTATATGGAAAGCTGATACCACCGTCAGCAAAAGCAATAAAAGATTTTGGAAAGGCATTACAAAATAAAGCAGGGAATTTAAAAAGATTAATTCCTCAAAGGCAAGCTGAATTAGCTGGTGGATTTAGAGCTAGTGTAGGACCTAACATAGAGTTTAGTGAAGTAGTTGAGAATTTAAAAAATGGAGTTGGTGAGGTTAAGGATAACTTTGTGGATGCGATTAAGAATGGGAATAAGAGGGCGATTATAAAACATATGATGGACAACATGGATTTGATGCCATAATTATCAACTATATACAATATGCTAAAGAATTTGATATTGTTGGTGGGGATGGTATATCAAGAAAACTTTATCAGATAGAAGGCGGACAAAAAAGTTATGAGTATAAGCAAATCAATGATAAGACTCAAGGATTTAAAAGAATTGAGAGAGTTACAGTAGACCAAAGTGGAGTTTTTGAATGGATTGTTGACTCAGCTAATGGAGTAACTCATAGAAGATTTATACCAAATGGAAAGGTTAATGGTATTCCAAACCAAAGACTATAAAATAAAGGCGGTAAATTATGATTATAGGTGTAGATATGCTAGATAAGAGCGGAGTAGATTATGATTGGAGAACATTATACGTTGGTATAAGCATTAATCTAGTAGAGTGCAATGAGTTAACAACTTATGCACTTAAAATGATGGATGATGATAAATATGAGGAGGATGAATTAATAAATGAATTAGCATGGGGGATTGAAGATAATTTAAAAGATGAAATACTTACAAAAATGCTTTTAAAATTTAATTTCGATATGCTGATTTCAGAAAGTACAAGTTGGAAGCTAGAGATAAGAAAATTAAGGTATGTAATATTAAATTATCTAAGAAGTACAATAGAAGATGATAATGAACTTTTAAGAAAGATTGAGGAAGTATATGCAGATTTTAATTATCCACAAGATATGGAAGGTTTTATATCATATATGCCAGTTAAGGATAATTCATATACGTATTATCATGAAGAGAATAAGAAACGAATGATAAATAATTTAGAGAACTTTTTAATATCAGAAAAGCAAGAAGTAGATGCAAAATAAATTAATATTTTACTGCATAAAAATTCTTTTTCATAGAAGAGATTAAAGTCAACTAAAGCAGTAATAATTAAAGTTGCATAATTGTAATAATGCAGTAAAAAGATGAAATGAACCAGCTGAATTTAAGTAAGATGGTTCATTATTTTTTTAACAGTTGTACAAGTATAAGCATATGATAAAGGACTTCTTGGTTAATTATAACAGACATCTTTAGGAGCCAGTAAAATGAAATAGAAGATATATGTAGCCTGATAATCTAGGAAGACCTGGATTCGATAATTCTACTTAAAAGTTAATGGAATTGGGAACATATAACTGATGCAAGCAAGGTAGATAGTTTACTTGGAAAAATAGGTACATTCTCAAAATCTGTAGCTATTTCAAGTGCAAGAAATGCGAAGAGTTTATTAACTAAAGTAAAAGGAACAGTAAGTGATCTTGGGACTGCTTCAGCTGCGTTCGCAAAAGCTTTTGGAAAAACTTATGTGGAGGAAAGTGGCAAGTATGTAAACACTTGCTTCTCTGCATCTGGTGCAGCGGGAGCTGGGGCAGAAGCTATTTATAAAGCAACTAAAAATGGATTCAAAGAAGCTAAAAATGCTCTTCGAACGGTTAAAGATGGAGAAAATGGTTTAAAGAAAGCGTCAGGAGTTATTAAAGGAGAGACAGATAGTTTATATAAAAGAGGGGGCTTTAGAAAAGGTTCCCGTACTAAAGCAGAGGGGGAGGCTCCAAAAAATACCACAGGAAAAATGATTTGTCCTACGTGTGGAAAAGAAATCCCTGAAAGTATTACTATTAATACAAAAAGAGGACCTATAAAGAGAATTGGATACGACTTAGACCATTATCCGGATACTTGGGCTGAAAGAGTTAATAAGATGAAAGCTGGAGAAGTAAAGCCAACGCGAAAAGAAGTGTTAGATGAATATAATAAAAGATTAAGAGTCCAATGTCATGAATGTAATATTTGTCATAAGTTTGAGGGAATAGAAGGAAATTATAAAGGAGTAAAAAGTGATGATTAATTATGGAGAACTTTACTATGACCACTACTGTAAATTTCTGGGAGAACCAATTGATAGAGAGTTGTATAAAAATAATAAGGAAATGCCGAGTATACAAGTTTTAAAGTATGATAATGTATTTGAAAAATGTTTAGTTTATAATACACTTGGATTAAGTAAATATGATGAAATTGTAGGAAATAATGTAGAAATTTCAATGGTGGTCGATGGAGGATTTAATAGTGCAGGGTATATTCTTGCAAATACAATATATTATTGCATAGGGAATGAAATAGAATTAGGAAGAGGAGTAGCAATAAGTGGTATTGAGAGCATTGATAAAAGATTTGCTCAAAAATATGATAAAAGAGCAGTTTACCTTACTGACCCATTTGCTTTCCCGGAAGATTATAGCTATGTTTGTACTGAAACTGGCAATAAAGATGGTAGAATATTGTTAGCATTTTTTATTTCTCAGGCAGAATATGAATATTTTGTGAAGTATGGAACAGAGAGATTTGAAGAATTGCTAGAAGAGAAGAACGTTGATCCATTTAATGTCAGTAGATCATCTATGGTCTGAAGTTTATCTAGTAGGGAATAAGACTATTTAGAGCATAAAAGTAAATTTGTACTACTATAAGATTATAGGGTTATTAACTCAACTATTAAGCCACACCTGTACCAAAATGTCTTGAAGATTGGCGTTTTGGTACAGTTTCGTATTGGCAACTTTTGGTAATATCGAAGAAGAAAATTAAATCAAGGTTAATACATTGAATCTACGGTATTATAAACAAGGCAAATATTTGTAGAGATGCTATTGATATGTGTTGGGAATGGTTAGAAGGCGGTAATGTTGATAAATATGAAATATGTAGTTTGATTGCTAATGATAATAAATGCTTAGCTGATATAACCAATAGTACTGAGGATGATAAATTAGGGAATAAATATGGTACAATTATGATTTCAGTTTCATATGTAGCATGGCAAGCATATAATAAAGAAAATAATTACAATTATCCACAATATTTAGAGATAGTCGATGATGAGTATTTAGTTGAATTAATTAGTGATTTGATTGAAATAGATAAACTTATTACAGAAGAAAATATAAAATTTATCTTAAATAATTTTAAAGAAAGGTATCCTGATAATGTGAATGACAAGTTCTGTAGAATAAGTAAGGCTAAAATCTTAGATAATATAGTTAAGGGAATGAAATAGTAGTATATAAGATAAAAAGGCGTTAGCCTATTTTCTACACTAAAGTTCTATTTTGCAAATAGCTTTCTGCTGCAAAATCAATAAATATCCAGGTGTATAAACTAATAGAATTAATAAAAGCTATAAAAACTTAGAGAATACTATAATTCATAATTGTAATAATACAGTGAGCTGTAACTAGAAGAAAAATTAAATATTATATTATGACAATGATAAGAGACAATGTTTTTACTGAATAAGCATTGTCTCTTTTTCTATGTAAAGAGATTTAGGGGAGTAAAGATCATGTGACAATTAATTGAAGATTTCAATATGAACCTAATTGAAGATGGTAAAAGAAGCTATATTGGGAACATTAAGATTTTTAAAGATTTTTTACTTTGATTTTTCTATTTCTTAGCATAATCTAATGAATCAATTACAATATTTATAAATATTTTATGAAAGTTTACGTCTCGCTGTTTGATAAACGCAGCTAATGGAATGAGAGCCTTTAAGGATGATTGGAATAGTATTTAGTAAGAACTACACTACTGATCAGAAACGAATGATTGAAGGAGCAAAGAAGAAAGCTAAAAGAGAGGTATTAACCGGACTAAATGGGGATAAACTGCAAATTGCTGCAGGAACAGGTCTTGTTGTGATAGTAGTCAGAGAGGAAGTTGGGGTTGTTCTCATTGTAGGTGTTGTTAATGAGGCTATAAATCATTTCTCAATAGTTACAACGGGCAACAGTTTTAATATAGTCGGAAACTTGACAAAAGAGCTTTGAGAATGGTACAACGAGAACATTGGGAAGTATCTAGGAAAAACTGACGCTTATGGCTTTGTTAATGGGTTTGTATTAGGTACGTTCTCAAAATCTGTAGATATTTCAAGTGGAAGAAATGCCAAGAATCTATTAACTAAAATCATTATACTAAATTTCAAAACAACCCTAATTTGATTGAGTTATGTAAAGAAAAAGGGATAGATTATATCTATTGTGTTATGGGAAAATAGAAGATTAGTAAAATGAAACAAGATAAATATATGAAAAAGATTAAGCAATTAGCAATAAAATTATAAGGATGTTTAATGAATTAAAGCCTGCTCCAGATTTAGAACAATCACCACAATTTTATTTTAATGGAGCAGCTCAACATTTAGCTGGGTGCTTCATCAAAGAAGAAGGGGAATTTCCTAATAGAACAACTTTTGAATCTTAGTAAAAAACAAGTCTACTTATATAAATTAATTCTAAAATATTATGATAAAAAACAAAATATTGTAAAATACCCTTAAATAATAATTTATTTTCATAAATATATTGCTTATGTTAAAGCAAATAAGTTATAATCATCAATGATTAGAAATTATATGTCATATATAGTTATAAAAAAACTAATCATGTAAAACTAACTCCATAAAAGCATAATTATACCAAAAATTAAAATAATATGCGTTATATATAGCAAAAAATAAAATATTATATAAAATTAATTTAAAAAAGTGGGAGTAGATAACAAATGAACTTAAGAAGAAGAAAAAATAAAAAGAATAAATTTTTAAAAAGAGGGCTGATTTTAGTAATTTTAGTTATAGGTGCTGCTGCACTTTATAAAGGATATAAACAATATAACACTAAAAAGGTACAAGCCAATGAAACAGTGGCCGCTCATAAGGTTAAAGTGAAAAATAATAAAAAAATAACTAATAAAGAAGAAAAGAAAAAAAATGTAATAGAAAATAAATGGAATAATGTGAATGAAGAAGGACAAAAGTATACTTATGATGCAGCAAAAGTAAAAGATATAATAGATAAAAAGGTAAGCAATGATGGAAAAAAAGTAGTGTTTCTAACTTTTGACGATGGTCCATCCTTAACAGTAACACCAAAGATATTAGATACATTAAAACAATATAATGTAAAAGCTACATTTTCTTTAGTTGGAAAAGAGATAAATGTTAGTGAAGGAAGTAGAAATTTAGTTAAAAGAATTTATAATGAAGGAAATGCAATAGCTAATCATACTTATTCTCATAATATGGGGATACTTTATCCTCAAAACAAAACAAATGTAGATGGCTTTATTAATGAAGTAGATGAAACTAATAATATTATTAAAGGCATATTAGGACAAGGCTTTAATACAAGAGTAGTAAGAATGCCTGGAGGTTATATGTCAAGAACCTATTATCATGACCCTAATTTACCACAACTTGATGCTAAGTTAAATGAAAGAGGTATTTATAACATAGATTGGAATGCTTCTGATTTTGATTCAGAAGGTAAAAAGAAAAATGCGGCGGAATTAATTGAAGAAGTCAAAAAAAGTGCTGGAAGCCAAGAGAAGGTAATAGTATTAATGCATGACACTTATGGTAAAGAAGAAGTTGCTAAGGCTCTTCCACAAATAATAGAATATTTTAAAAATCAAGGATATGAGTTTAGAACTATATCATAATCGATAGAAATTTTTCTTATATTTTTAATATGATTAAAATATACTTGATATAATCTTTCTAATATATTATAATAACGTGGTAAAATTAACTATAATATATTACATAAAAACCAATTAAAATAACTGGTTTTGCCAGATACGAAGGAAGAAATATGATAAAATATAAGAAAAAAATTGCAGCATTAATGCTTTTAGCAACTTGCTTAAGTGGATGTAGTTATGATTTAAAAGATCTACAAAATTTAAATAAAAAATCATCTAGTGTTGATACAAAAGGAATAACAATACTATGTGAACATAAAAAGTATACAGAGGCAATGAAAATAGTTGATGATTACTTAAAGAAGCATCCTGATGATAGGGTAGCACTTTGTGATAAGGGATATGTACTTGTAGCACAGGGGAAAAATGAAGAAGGCCTACTACAATTAGTAAAAGCAAACGAAAAATATCCTAATGATGATGCTATTTTAAATAATATGAGTTGGGCGTATAACAATCTTAAGATGTATAAGCTTGCTAATAGTTATGCAGATCAATCATTGAAGAAAGAGCCTAATACAGCAGAAGAGCTCAGCAATAAGGGAACTGCATTATTTGGACTAAAGGATTATAAAAAGGCAGAAAGTTATTACACTAAGGCAATAGAAAAGAAATCGACTGACAAAACAGCTATTTGGGGAAAAGCCTTAAGTTTATATAAAGAAAAAAGCTACAACAAAAGTTTAACATATTTTAAAAAATATTATAAGCTAGACTCTAGTGACATGGAAGCATCCTACTATATAGAAAAATGCTATATATCCCTTCATGATGTAGATGGTGCTATAAGTACCTTTAAAGACAATATAATAGTAAACCCTAAGAATAAAGGAAACTATTTTGCACTGGGAGATATGTACGTGAAGAAAGAAGACTATTCCAGTGCCATAAGCTGTTATGATAATTTAGCAGAAATAGATTCGGAAGACCCAGAAATATATTTTGAGAAGGCTATATGTCTTATTAAAAATGGGGACAAGGATGGAGCTTGTGAAAATTTAAAAATAGCTTTAAATTATGATAGCGATTATATTGATGATATAAAAGAAGAGCCAGCTTTTGATGTACTTAAGGATTATGATAAATTTAAAGAAATATTCAATGCAAATTAGTTTTCAATAGAAGAACCACTGAGAATACAAAAAACGTATCTCCAGTGGTTCTTTTGTCTTTATATGAAAAAATTATACAAAGGTATATAAATTTCCAAAAACCATCTGGCTATATAATATAAAATTCATAATACAAAATTCGATAATAGATTTAAAGTAAGAATGTTAGCGTGTTTTGTATTGTAAAAGAACTTATGTTTTATATAAAAATTGGAGAGTTAAAACTGGATGGAGGAAGCTATAAATGAAGATTAAAAGTGTTAGGGCAAGAACCTTAGTATCAGTATTACCAGTTATAGTTGTTATATTGATGATTATAATATCAGTTAGCTACTATTTTTCCAGAAATATGCTTAATAAAGAAATTGATTTGAAAATGACTAATAATATAAATCAATTAAAAGAGACAATTACAAACAAACTTGAAGGGCATCAAAGGGTAGCAGAAACCCTTGCAAGAACTATAGAGGCAGATAATTTTACTATAACTAATAAAGATTACAAAAGCTTACTTAGTAAATATTCAGAAATAAATGCTGACACTTTTGGAGTAGGTATTTGGTATGAACCTTGGAAATTTAAAAGTGATATGAAATACTTTGGACCTTATGTGTATAAAGACGGAGACAAGCTAGTTTATACAGAGGATTATATGACAGCGGATTATGATTATCCTAGTCAACCTTGGTATAAAGATAGTAAAAACAGTAAGGTGAATTGGACACCACCTTATTATGATTCTGCGACCCAAATTACTATGGCAACTGCGGCTGTTCCTTTTTATGATAAAAATAATAATTTTATAGGGGAAACTAGTGCTGATATAAATTTAAATAAGCTTCAACACATGGTAGATAGTTTAAAGATAGGCAACACAGGAAAAGCATTTTTGTTAACTAAAGAAGGCTTTTATATAACTGGAAGCAAAGATAAGATTATGAAGCAAAGCATCAAAAAGGATAGTAAATTTTCTGAAGTATCAGGAGAAATATTAAGTGGTAAAAGTGGGAGCAGCAATTATACTGATGGAAGTGATAAAAGGTTGGTATATTATACTTCTATTGGACAAACTAATTGGATCTTAGCAATAACTATATCACAATCAGAAATATACAAATCACTTAATTCACTGCTAAATATAATGATTTTGTTAAGTCTTGGTATGCTAATATTAGTTTCTGCTACTATTATAGTTTATGGTAATTATATAACAAAGAATATAGCTAAGGTTAACAACTTTTCTAAAACTATTTCTGAGGGTGATCTTACAAATACTATGAAGGTAGCATCTGAGGATGAATTAGGAGATATGACTAAAAACTTAAATACAATGGCTGAAAATCTAAAAAATGTATTTAGGAATTTTAGAGTTAATCTTGATAATATTGTAGGTACCTCAGAAGAACTTAAACAGAGTGCAGAAAAGACAGAAATGGCATCAGCAAAGGTTTCAAATAGCATGGCTGAGATATCAGAAAAGGTGGATTTGCAGGCAAGCAGTACTAGATCTATGTCAATGGGAGTTGAAGGTATAAATAAGGCAATTAAGAATATTAAAGAGAATATTTCTAAAACCTTTGAGCTTTCTGATTTTGCCTCAAGGGCAGCAGGAAATGGAGATAAGCTTATAGGTGAAGCTGTGAAACAAATAGATAAAATGGCAAAGAACGTAAACGAAAGTGTAGATAAGGTAAATATGCTAGAGGATAAGTCAAATAAAATTAATAGTATAATTGAGATCATAAATAGTATATCAGAGCAAACAGATTTATTAGCACTTAATGCTGCAATTGAAGCGGCTAGTGCAGGTGAAGCTGGACGGGGTTTTGCAGTAGTTGCAGATGAAGTTAGAAAGCTAGCAGGGGAATCTAGCAAAGCAGCAGAGGAAATAGGAATTTTAATTAGAGATATTCAACTTGAAATAAATAACACTATAGAATCCATGAAAATAGGAGCTGAAGCAGTAGATAAGGGAAGTAATTTAGTAAAGACAGCGGGAAATTCCTTCGAGGAGATTGTAAAGTCAGTAAAACAAGTATCTGATAAGATAAATGATGTAGTGAATGAAGTAGATGGAATATATAATAGTTCTAATAATATGACAAATAATGTTTCAAATATAGCAGGTGCAGCAGATTTAACCTCCGAAAACGTAAAGGGAATTGCAGAAGCTTCTGAGGAACAGTCAGCTTTAATGGAACAAATTGTTAGGGCGTCAGAAGCTTTAACTAAAATAGTTGTAGAACTTCAAGGGGAAATAAAAAGATATAAAATATAATAATAAGCCTTCTGCTTACTAAAAACAGAAGGCTTTATTTTAATTTAAAAATTCAGTAACAACTTCTCTATCATCAAAATGAATTTTTGTGTTACCGATAATTTGATAATCTTCATGACCTTTTCCTGCTATTATTAAAATATCCTCTTCCTTTAGGTTTTCAATACCGCGTTTAATTGCTTCTCTTCTATCTGTAACTTTTTCGTAGGAAGAATTTATGGATTGCATGCCTCGTTCAATATCTCTTATAATATCCTCAGGTTTCTCGTGCCTAGGATTATCGGAGGTTATTATACAGTAATCAGAAAGAATTCCAACGGCCATGCCCATAAGACCTCTTTTACTTTTATCTCTATCGCCGCCGCAGCCAAATACTGTTATAATTTTCCCGTTAGTCATTTCTCTAGCCATAATTAGTAGTTTTTCAAGCGAATCAGGAGTATGAGCATAATCTATTATAATATTTTTGTTTAAAGGATTTTTCACGGTTTCTAGTCTTCCTAAAACAGGTTTTATATGACTAGTTAATTTTAAAACCTCCTCAAATTGAAAACCTAGGCAAAGTAAACTTCCTATAGCAGCTAAAGTGTTGTAAACAGTAAACTCACCAGGTACATTTACTGTGATTTTTGAGGATAAAGCTTTATATTTAACCTCAAAGGATACGGAATTTGGACTATAGCTTATGCTTTTAGCTGTAAGATCTGCCTTAGTTAAAACTCCATAAGTGAAAAACTTACAGGTTCCTTTTGCCATAATCTCTGCAGCAATATTGTCATCAAGATTTATTACACCAACAGGACATTTTTTAAATAGCTTTATCTTTTCATTTTTATAGTTTTCCATGGTACCGTGTTCATCAAGATGGTCCTGAGAAAGGTTTGTAAATACACCTACCTTAAAGCTGCAAAAGTCAACTCTATGTTTCATTAGAGCAGAAGAGGTTACCTCCATAACAGCATTTTTAGCATCCTTGTCTATAAAGTCTCTTAATATTTGATTCAGTTCTAAAGCTTCCGGTGTAGTAGGATTAATTTTTTCTACATTTATTTCCTTATCTTTTAATTCGTAACCTAAGGTTCCTATGGTACCAGTGCTTTCACCATGAGCTTCAAGCATATCACGTATATAATGAATAACAGTAGTTTTTCCATTAGTACCAGTAACTCCAATTAAATTTAGTTCTTTAGAGGGCTCCTCATAAAATAAATTACATAGGCATGCTAAAGCTACCTTAGAATTATGGACTTTTACTAAAGTTACATTTTCTATATCATCACAAAAAGCATCATCTATTATGACTGCAGCAGCCCCATTTTGCGCAGCTTCTTTAATAAAATCATGACCATCAAAATGTGCTCCTTTAATGGAGACAAAGGCATAATTTTTTTTCACTTTTTTAGAATTGTAACTTATACCATCTATTTCTATATTAACGTCCCCTTTTATTATTTTGTAATCAAGGTTATGCAAAAGTTCTTTTAATTTCATGTGAAACCCTCCATATAAACATTCTATATACTAGTATATATTAAATTTTAACAATGAATAGTGTATAAATTGCTTGATACATTGCAAAAAATGCTATATGATTTTTTTGAGGTGTTTAAAATGGACAAGAAAAAAGGGTATCTTAATGAAGATTTTCAGCTTTTTCATTTAAAGGATAAAAAAAGTCAAAGCTTTGAATTTCATTACCATGATTTTAATAAAATAATAATATTTATATCTGGAAAGGTTACATACCTTATAGAAGGAAAAGCCTACGAGCTTAGGCCTTGGGATATTCTACTTGTAAATAATCATGATGTGCATAAACCAATTATTGATTCAAAGAAAACTTATGAGAGAATAATTATATGGGCAAACTCTGAATTTATAGAAAAACATAATTATGACAATTGTAATCTTGCTAATTGCTTTGAGGTGGCAAAGGAAAAGAGTTTTAATCTTGTAAGACTTAAAAATGAGTTTAAGGATAATATTAAGTTTATAATAAATTCCCTTGAAGAATCTATTGTGTCAGAGGAATTTGGAAGTAAACTCTTAAGTAATTCGCTTTTTATGCAGCTTATTGTTTATTTAAATAGAGTCCATTTGGCAAAATCCTATTTGAAGGATAAGGACACTTTTCAGTATGATAAACAGATTGAAAAAATATTAAAATATATTAATACTAATTTGAATAACGATCTTTCAATAGAAAATATAGCTCAAAGATTTTTTATAAGTAAATATTATCTTATGCACAAATTTAAAAAAGAAACGGGGTATACTGTGCATAACTATGTGCTTCAAAAAAGATTACTGCTTTCAAAGGATATGATAAAAGATGGAGAAACAATAACTAAAACATATCTTCAGTGTGGATTTAAGGACTATTCATCTTATTTTCGTGCTTTTAAAAAACTTTTTGGGAAATCACCAAGAGACTTTTGTAATAATATTTGAGGGAGGAAATTATGCAGAATTTTTTAAATAGGAATAAAGTAATTTTTCACCAAAATAAAATAAACGAACTTGGACCAAGATTTACAGGTAGTGAGGCTCATAAAAAATTAATAAAATACTTTGAAGAGGAACTTATAAAGCTAGATTTTCAAGTTCTTAAGGATGAACATAGCTTTGAGAAATGGGAAGCTAAAAGATGGGGACTTTCCATAAAAAATAATAGTGGACAGTTTGAAGAAGTGGAGGTAGCTTCATACTATCCTTATTCAGGAGAGACAAAAGGTGAAGCTATTGGGCAATTAGTTTATGTAAAGAACTCTAAAGATTTTAAGAAAGCAAAGGGGAAAATTGCTTTGGTGGAGGTAGCTGTACCTAAACTGCCAGCAAGATTATTTTTTAAGAAAAGATGCTGCTATCCAGAAGGAAAAGCTAAGCTGCCTAAAAAAATTGTGAATTCAGTTATAGGTTCGGTGCTTAAAGGTCCTAATTTAAAAAAAGCAGCGGAAGAAGGAGTTTTAGGGGTAGTATGCATATGGAAAAATTTATCAGAGGAAAGCATAGGAGGGCAGTATCTGCCTTTTACAACGCCTTACGGACAGTGTCCAGCTTTGTGGGTAAATGAAAGAATAGGAGAAAAGTTAAAAAGTTTAGCTGAAAATGGAGTAGAGGCAAAGTTTTTATTAGAAGCTCAAAAAGAAAAAGCAGCCAGTGAAACTATATATGCTGTGTTAAAAGGAAAAAACGAGAGAGAAACTATTATAGTAAATACACATACAGATGGACCTAATGCGGTAGAAGAGAACGGTGGTGCAGCCCTTTTAATGCTGGCAGAGTATTTCTCTAAAATACCTGTGGAGTATAGAAATAGAACTCTTGTATTTGTTTTTGTATCGGGACATTTTAGAATACCGGAATTTGGAATAAAGGGTCAAGCAACTACAAGATGGCTAGAAAACCATAAAGAGCTTTGGGATGGAAAGAAAGATAATAAAAAAGCAGTGGCAGGGGTAACAATAGAGCACCTTGGCTGTACTGGGTGGACTGATGTTGAGGGAGAGTTTAAGAAGGCAGAAGATTTAGAGCTTGAACTTGTATATACAGGAAATAAGCTTATGAATAAAATATATTTAAATTCTTTAAGTGGAAGAAGTAAGGTGAGGAGTATTACCTTAAAACCAAAGGCTAATATTTATTTTGGAGAAGGGCAGCCTTTGTACAATGCTAAAATACCTACCATATCTTTAGTTCCTGCTCCTGAATATTTGTGCTCAGTTAAAGAAAGTGGTCATATTGAAAAACTTGATATAGATTTTATGTTGGAGCAGATAGAAAGCTTTGTAAAGGTAATCGAAGAAATAGATAAAACTAAGGAAATAGGAGAAGTGGAGGAGCAGAGCTTTGGAATTTTACAGCTGATTATTAAGGAATGACAATTCAATAGAGTTATTTTGTAACGAAAAAGCTGAGTACATATTAAAGACTACGAAAAAAGTAAAAGAAGAATTTATATTGGAAAACTTTCAAATAAAAAATTAATTTTAATTTAAAAAATAATAAAAAAGTATTGACGAAAACTGTAGAAAATGATATATTTATCTCATAAAAAAAACCACGAAATTGAATATACCCTGAATTGCTCCTTCTTAAACTTTTAAGAGGGAGCAATTTGGTTTTGTTTGATATGTATTAAAAAATAAATATGTAGGCGGGAGCAAAAAATGAAAAACATTAAATTAAAAATGACAGCCATAGTAATAGGAGTAATTACAATAGTAGGTTTAACAGGATGTGCTGCCTCAAAAACAGCAGATAAGCCTGTGCCTTCGAAACAATATAACTATTCACAATTTACAAAGATAAAGGTTGGAATGACTTATGAAGAAACTAAAAAAATCCTAGGAGCAGGAAAAAAGGATTCTGATAAGCAAGGTAAAATATCATATAAGTGGAAAAATGATGATTATTCATTTATAGATGTTACATATAGTACTTCAACTAATAAGGCAATAGAGAAAATGGAATATAAGCTTGGCGATAATAAAATAAAAGTATCAAAGAATAAGTACTACAAAATAAAAGGTAAACAAAACTACGATGATATAAAAGCATTATTAGGTGGAGATGGAACTGTATCAGAAGAAAACGATACAGGAACAGGTACAACCGATAAAGAATATATTTGGGGAAATGATAGTGATGAAAATGGATACATATCAGTTTCGTTTACAAATGGATATGCATCCTTTAAATCGGGAAATTACCTTAAGTAATTAATAACATAAAAGGGGCTATTTTTATAGTCCTTTTTAAAAGGTTATAAAGCAAAATAACTTTTTTGTATAGAAAATTACAAATTTATATTGACAGCTTGCATTATATATAATATAATATTTATTGTCGGTAGCGGCTTTATAGAAATTACTGTAAGGTTAAAACTGAATATAGGGGTATGGCTCAACGGTAGAGTAGTGGTCTCCAAAACCATTGGTTCTGGGTTCAAATCCTAGTGCCCCTGCCAAATTAAAGTTTAAGCGTCTCAAGTGTTTGAGGCGTTTTTTTATTTTTTGATTTTGGATTAATGTAGAAATGATAGCATTTGTTAAAAAAAATTAAAGTAGATTTTACAAAAAAAAATTGAAATTAACAAACAAAAAAGGTATAATTTAGATAAAAATCATAAAAAGTGGATACAGATGTAAAATTGCATAAATATTTAGAAAATTTTAAAGATTGAAATAAAGTATTTTGTAATATGTATTTGGATAACCGTAAATTTATTTTATAAGGGTGGTGGGAAATTGCATAAGTTAAAAAATATAAGCTACAAAAATATACTCAGGTAAATAAAATATAAAATTAAAACTCTATTGAAATTTAATATGAGGAGAATGTAATTGTGAAAGTGGATTATAAAAATTATGATAATCAACAATTAATGTGTAGAAGACAGTTCATGATAAATAACAAACTTAATTTTATTGCAACTATAATAACTCAAACAATTTTTTCTATAGTATCTATTTCAGTATCATTTTTAATGATGATTACTATAGATGCAATAGAGTATAAAGATATTTCACGTATAAAATTAGCAGTAGTATTTATTGTTTCAATATTAGTATTATATGGTACTTTTGGATATGCACAAAAAGTTTTGAAAAATAGATATATTAAATTAGCATTATCTAATTTTAAAGATTATATTTTTAGAAAAATATTAAGTAAATCCATTAAAGAATTCGGAACAGAGTTTACAGGCAGAATTATCAATACTTTTTCTAATGATTTAAGCTCTATTGAATTACATTATGTAGATGGAACACTTCAAATCATTCAACAAACTTTAATGTTCGTTATTGCTTTGAGTGCAATGCTTTATTTAAACTTAATTTTGGCAATTTGTGTAATATTAGCTTGTGTAATACCAATAACCTTGTCATTAATATTAGGTAGACATCTTGTATTAAAAGAAAGAAAAACATCAGATGAGGGAGAGAGTTTTGTTGATCAAGTAAAGGATTTGTTGAATGGTTTTATTTTAATTAAGAGTTTTAAAGCAGAGAAAGAAGTACTTAATCTTTTTAGAAAAAAAAATTTATCACTTGAAGAAGCTAAACGAGATAGGCGTGATACAAATGATTCTGTAAGCCTTGCTAGTACATTTTCAACAATATTAGTAGTAACTATGATTTTTACTGTAGGTTCATATTTTGCTTACAAAAATATAATGTCTATTGGTGCAATAATTGCTTTTATTGAATTATCTCAGTATGCAACTGGTCCTGTTGAAAAGATTTTTCCTCTTCTAACTAACAAAAAAGCTTCTTTAACGCTTATAGAAAAAATCTCTAATGTTATAAGTGAAAAAGAAGAGAAGGATGAAAAAATATCAATTAGTAGTGTAGGTTCGTCTATCATTATGAAAGATGTATCTTTTTCTTATAATACTGAAAAAACCATATTAAAGGGAATAGATTTGAAATTTGAGAAGGGAAAAAGTTATGCCATTGTAGGAAGCAGTGGATGTGGAAAGTCTACACTGATACAGTTATTATTAGGGTATTATTATGACTATAAAGGAGAGATATTAATTGACGGAAAGCAGCTTAAAAACATTAATTTAGATAGCTTATATGATGTTATTTCAGTTATACAGCAAAATGTCTTTCTTTTTGATAGCAGTATAAAAAACAATATAACAATGTTTAAAGAATTTAGTGAGGATAAATTTAATAATGCAGTTGCTATGGCAGGATTATCGGATTTAATATCAGAAAAAGGAATTGATTACAGTAGTGGTGAAGGAGGTTCTAATCTATCAGGAGGTGAAAAACAGCGCATATCTATTGCACGTTGCCTTATTAGAGAAACTCCAGTGATAATTATGGATGAAGCAACAGCAGCTCTTGATAATAAAACATCATATGAAGTTGAAAATGCAATTCTTAATCTTAAAGGACTTACAAAAATAATAGTTACTCATAAATTTAATGAAGAAATTATGAAGAAATATGATAAGATAATAGTTCTTCGTGATGGCAATATAGCAGAAATGGGAAAATTTCAGGAATTGATGGAACAAAAAAATCACTTCTTTTCATTATATAATGTTACAAAAATTTAAAGTTGTATTTGTAAGAATTAAAAATAATATAATTACGCATTATTTAACAATTAATAATGTGATTTACAAAAAATATATTATAAGAGCATAATGAATTTTTTGAAAATTAAGAATAAACATTTACGTAAAATATTATGTTTAAAAGATTGGAGGGTAGATATTAAGGATTTTAGAATAGAAATAATAAATTTATATGGAGGATATTATGAATAAGTGTATTGGAGTAATTGGTGCAGGTGTTATGGGACGAGGTGTTTCGCAACGTTTTGCGGAGTTTGGCTATAGAGTTATCCTTGTTGATATTAATCAGGAAATCTTGGATTCTGCAGTAAATGAAATTAAAAGAAATTTAAAATTTGCAAGCATGTTTAATAAAAAAGTAAATATTGATGATGTTATGAAAAATATTAATACATCACTATCTTATGATGAGTTGAAAGATGTGGATTACATAGTTGAAAATGTACCTGAAGATGAAAAAATAAAACAAAATGTATATAAAAAATTAGAACAGATATGTAAGAAAGACTGTATATATATGGCCAATACGTCATGTATACCAATTACATTGTTAGGAGCTTTTACAAAAAGAATGGATAAAGTTATTGGTGTTCATTTTATGAATCCAGTACCATTAAAGAATTTTGCTGAGGTGATTCAAGGAAGACGTACTTCAAAAGAAACAATTGAGATCATAGGAAGCCTGCTTAAGGATATTGGAATATCAATTGAAGTAATAAATGATAGTGCAGGTTTTGTATCAAATCGACTATCACATTTGTTTATGAATGAAGCCGCGTTTTTAGTATATGAAAATGTTGCAACGCCTAAGCAGATAGATAATATTTTCAAGAAGGCTTTTGGTCATAAGATGGGTCCATTAGAAACAGCCGATTTAATTGGATTAGATACAGTTTTGGATTCTCTTAGAATATTATATGACCAATATGAAGATTCAAAATTTCGTGCTTGTCCCCTTCTAAAGCGAATGGTTAATGCTGGTGAATTAGGTAGGAAAGAAGGAAAAGGATTTTATAAATATTAAGATAGATTATTACTTAAATAGCTATATAAATTATATATTTAATATTTATTAAGGAGGCAATTAATATGGATATAAAACAAAAACTTAGAAACTTTTTTGGTAAATTTATGGATATGACAGAGGTTAATGATGATGATAATATTTTTGAAAAGGGGCTTGTTAATTCTTTGTTTGCCATGCAACTTGTAAGCTTTGTTGAAAAAGAATTTGAAGTAACTATAAATAATGATGAACTTGATCTTGAAAATTTTAAGAATATTAATTCAATTGAAAATTTACTGAATTCAAAACTTAAGAATGTGGAGGTAGATAAGTAGATGTCTGAACAAAAAATTAAATGTGTTGTTTGGGATTTGGATAATACTTTATGGAAAGGGGTTTTGTCAGAAGAAAGTATTGATGGTGTTAATAAAAATATTATTGAAATAGTAAAAGAACTGGATGAAAGAGGTATTTTACAATCAATAAGTAGTAAGAATAACTATGAGCAGGCAAAACAAAAGCTTGAAGAGTTTGGAGTATGGGAATACTTTATTTATCCACATATAAATTGGAATCCTAAATCAGAATCAATAGAAGATATTGCTAAATTAATAAATATAGGAATGGATACTTTGGCATTTGTTGATGATCAAGTATTTGAACTAGAGGAGGTTAAATATACGCACCCAGAAGTGTTGTGTATAGATTCAGCTAAAGCTAATGAAATTTTAAATATGGATAGGATGATACCTAAATATATTACTAGTGATTCTAAAAACAGACGTAAAATGTATCAAAACGATATTAAAAGAAATGGAATTGAAAAAAACTTTAGTGGTACAAAAGAAGAGTTTTTAAGTACGCTTAATATGATTTTGAGAATAAATCATGCTACCGAAAATGATTTACAAAGGGTTGAAGAACTTACGGTAAGGACACATCAACTTAATTCTACTGGATATATATATTCTTATGATGAATTGAAAAATTTTATTAAATCAGATAAGTATGATGTATTAGTTGTTCAACTTGATGATAAATTTGGTCAATATGGAAAGATAGGACTAGCTCTTATTGAGAAAAATAAAAATGTGTGGGAATTAAAATTATTATTAATGTCATGTAGAGTTATGTCAAAAGGCGTTGGAAATGTTTTATTGAATTATATTGTAAATAGAGCAAGAGAAGAAGGTGTAACGCTGAGAGCTCAATTTGTACCTACTGATCGTAATAAAATAATGTATATTACTTATAAATTTAATGGATTTAAAGAGATTAAGAAAGATGACAAAGTAAGTATATTAGAAGCAGATATGTCTTACGAAAGACCGATGGCAAAATATTTAAAATTAATGTATGAGGAGGTGGTAAAATAATGGATTTTAAATTAACCAAAGAACAAAAGGAGTATACAGAGTCAGTTATAAATTTTGCTAGACAGGATTTAAATGATAGTGAGTATTTAGAGAAATTTTCTTTTGAAATGTGGAAAAAGGTTTCTGATTTTGGTCTTTTAGGTATAACAATAAGTGAAAAGTATGGTGGATTGCAAGAAAGTTATTTAACTGCTGCATTGGTATTCGAAGCATTGGGTTATGCATGTAAAAATAATGGATTTGTATTTGTAATAAATAATCATATTTGGGTAGCACAAAATATTATTAATCTATATGCTTCTGATTTATTAAAGGACAAGTATATTCCATCAATGGTTCAAGGTGAAAAAATAGGAGCTATTGCTATAACGGAGGCCGAATTTGGTTCTGATGCACTAGGAATGAAAACAAAAGCTGTGTGTGATGGAGATAATTATATACTTAATGGTACAAAAATGTTTATTTCCAATGGACCTATTGCGGATATTTTCATAGTATTTGCGGTTACTCAAACAGAACCAGTAAAAAAGATAACAGCATTTGTTGTAGAAAAGGATTATGAGGGTGTTACTTGTGGTGCAGATATAGAAAAAATGGGACTTAATGCATGTCCGACAAGCGAAATTATATTTAATAATGTAAAAGTTCCAAAGGAAAATATTATAGGTAAGCTTAATCGCGGTTCTAATATTATGACATGTGCAATTGAGTGGGAAAGATGTTATGAGTTTGCACCACACGTTGGAGCTATGCAGCGTATAATGGAAATTTGTTTAGAGCAAGCTAAAAAAAGAAAGCAGTTTGGAAATGCAATTGAGAAATATCAAGCAGTATCTCATAAAATTGCTGAAATGCAAGTAAGAATTGAAATGGCTAAGCTTATGCTATATAAAATTGCATGGCTAAAAGATAATAATCGTACAGCTTATTTAGAAACATCTGTGTTCAAATTGTTCGTTAGTGAGAACTACATAAAAACATGTAGGGATGCAATACAAATATTTGGTGCATATGGCTACACTAAAGAGTATGATGTGGAACGAGAAATGCGTGATGCACTTGCTTGTAGTATATATTCAGGGACCAATGAAATGCAAAAAAATACTATATATAACATGATAAATATTAAATATTAAATATTTTCAACTGAAATACCGTGTTGCAAATAGGAGGGTGTATGCGAATAGTTGTATGTATTAAAGCTGTAAAAAGTGAGTTTGTATATTCAAATGATAATTCAAATGAAGGTTTTGTAATTAATCCATATGATTTATATGCGCTTGAAAAATGTATTGAGTTTAAAAAAGAAACAAAATGTACAATAATATGCATTTGCATGGGCACAATGAAAGCTGAAGGTATTATGATAAAAGCATTAGCTATGGGTGCGGACGAAGTAATATTACTTAATGATGAAGCTTTTATTGGTTCGGATACTATTTCAACTAGTTATGTGTTATCAAAAGCTATAAGGAAAATTTCCAATGTAGATATAGTAGTGTTCGGAGAAAAATCTATTGATGGAGCAACGGGACAAGTAGCGTTTGGTGTTGGAGAACGTTTAAAGTATTTTGTTTTAAATAGGGTAGAAAAGTTTGAGAGTTTAGAAGATAAATATGTTGTTGTAATGCAAAATGATGATGACAATATGACGAAGATAAGATTTAAAATGCCTTGTATAGTGTCATTTAATGATTTTGTTCTTTACCATCCGAATATACGACTTATTGCATTGAAAAGAGCACGTCAAAGAAAAATTACAATATGGGGTGCAGCTGAAATTCAAGCGGATATATCTAAATGTGGTATTAAAGGTTCAAAGACAAAAGTTTTAAATATAGAAAATGGCTTTAACAAAAAAGAAAATAAAGTTATTGATGGGACAATAGCTAACAAGGCTGGATTAATTTTAGATATAATTGAGGGAAAAAAAATCTGAATTATACCTTGTTATGTAATTTATTGAGGAGTGGTGTTATGGCAGTTAGTGGAATACTGGTTGTATGTGATGCAAAAGAATATGATAGTGAGTATAATTTGCAGATTATAACAAAGGCAAGATTTCTTGCAAATCAGTGCTGTAAGGATGTATCAGCTATATGTGTAGGTAATTACGATGAAAAAAGATTAAAAAAACTTATCGATTATGGTGCCAATACTGTAATCATATATGAGAGTGCTAAAAAAATTGAAGTAAACGAATTTGCAGATATTATCACTGAAATAATTAATCAGCAAAGGCCAGAAGTGATTATGTTTTCGGAGTCAAGTTATGGTAAGGCTTCTGCGGCAATATTATCCACTCGATTTGAATCTGGAGTGATTACAGATTGTATTGATATTCAGTTTATGAATGATTTTTTCTTCTATAAAGAAGAGGTTAATAGCTCTTTTATAGCTAAAATTAAGTGTACAAGCTGTAATATAAAAATAGCTACAATAAAAAAAGATGTTTTTGTAAAAAAGCAATATGATGAGACAATTGATGGGAAAATAAGTAAAATACAATTGAATTCAAAAAAACGTACTTATAATGATATTGTTGAAATAATTGAGAGTAATAAAATTAAAGTTAAAAAATATGTGGATATTAATAAATACTCTATTGTATTTTGTATTGGAAGAGGTGTTAGTAAAAAACAAACTCGTGATAAAATATTTGATATTGCTGAGAGATACGGCATTGGTGTAATAGGAACAAGGGCAGCCGTTGAGGCAGGAATGATTGAAAAGGCGTATCAGGTTGGACAATCCGGTAAAAATATTTCTCCACAAATATATATAGGATTAGGTGTATCAGGTGCTAGTCAGCATATGGTTGGCATTAAAAATGCAGGAATTACTATAGCTATTAATAAGGATGAAAATGCTAATATTTTTAATTATTCGGATTATTCAATTGTTGAAGATGTAGATAATATTATTTCTGAAATTGAAAAATCGCTTACGGTTTTTAACTAAAATAGAACATACATTGGGAATGTTATTGTAAAGGGAAGTGAGTGAATGGAAAATAATAATTTATTATCAGCTCTTAAAGAATCGGCAAAAAAAAATAATGGACTAACAATAATTAAAGATAAGAATGAAGAACATTATATTTCATATAGAGATTTAATGATAAAAAGTCTAGCTATTAGTAATGTAATGAAAAGCTATGGTGTCATGAAAGGTTCAGAGGTTTTAATTAACTGTAAGAATTTAGAACAATATATTTATGCTTTCTGGGCATGTATAATTGGTGGATTCATAGCCATACCTATAGATTCAACAATTAATAGTAAAAATAATGATATTGATAAAATTTTGGATAATTTAAATAGCCCATATTTATTATATGATTTTGTTGAAGGAGATATTTTACCTAATAGCCCTAAAAATAAAAAAATTAATATTCTAAAATTAGAGTATGAGAATTTAGAGAAGGCAGAACATAAATTAGATATGATTTCCTCTCTACCTAAGGATATTGTATACATACAATTTTCATCAGGTTCAACAGGTACACCTAAAGGAGTTGTTTTAACAAATTCAAACATTATTTCTAATATAAAAAGCATTATAGATCATTATGAAATGAGTTCTAAAGATACTATATTAACGTGGCAGCCATTGACACATTGTTATGGATTAATAATTTTTCATCTACTGCCTATAGTACTTGGAATTAATCAATATTTGATTTCAACTGAAACCTTTATGAAAAATCCATTATTGTGGATGGAAAAGGTAAATGAGTATAGAATAACTAGAATTGGAACGATTCCTTTTGCAATCATGCATTTTATGAACTTATATGAAAAATCTAATATAACTTTCAATTGGGATTTATCTTGTGTAAAAAGTATAACTGTTGGTGGTGAACAAGTAAATGTAAAAATAATAAATAAATTTAAAGATATGTTAAAAGTGCATAAATTATCGCCATATGCTGTAGTACCAATATATGGTCTAGCAGAAAGTACTACAATGGTATCCTCGGGCAGTGTAAATTCAAAGCCAAAGGCATATAAATTGCTTAATAATGAACTGGATATTGGTACTAAAGTAGATTGTTATGTTTCTAATAATAACGATGAAGTAACGTTTTTAGAAATGGGAAAAGTAATTAGTTCCGTTGAATTAAGAATTACTGATGATACCAATAATGAATTACCGGAAAAAACGTTAGGATATGTAGTAGTAAGAGGGGAAAGTGTAACAAAAGGTTACTATAATAATATTCAATTAACTAAAAAGGTGTTTAAAGAAGGTTTGTGGCTTTATACTGGAGACGTAGGTTTTATAGTAGATGGGGATTTAGTTATCGTAGGAAGAGAAAAAGAATTAGTAGTTTCAAATGGCAAAAAGTATTCTTGTATTAATATTGAGAATATTCTAAATAAAAATATTTCTAGCGATATAGTTAAACAGATTGTTATTAGCAATGGTATGGACAGTGAGGGAAATTCCGAAGTTGTTATTGCATTTGTAGAAACAATGTTTAAGTTAGATAATGCTATAGAAATAAAAAAATTTATTTCTATAGCTAGAAAAATCAAGAAATTGATTTATGATGTTAATGGATTAATTATTTATGAAGTTATTCCAATGGAAAGTATACCTAAAACTTATAGTGGGAAAGTTAGAAGACGAAAGCTTACCAATATGTTTAATCAAGGAAGATATAATTACATCATTGAGCAAATACATAATAATTTAAATAATAAGTTGCCAACACAATTTCATCAATCAGATAATTTAACAAGAGAGAAAATGCTTTTAATCATTGTTGAAAGACTTGAGACGATGTTCAAAATAAAAGTAACAGATTATAAGCTTACGTTCCAAGATTATGGAATTGTTTCGATAAATATACCTATCTTTTTACAAGAAATAGAAGCAAAGTTAAATATAACCATAGAAGTATCTACAGTATTTAATTATCCGAGTATTGATCAATTTGTGGATTATATATATAGCATTAAAAATATAAAATATATCGAAAAGGAGAGAAGTGAAGTGGGAGATAATGAAAAAATCCAAAATGATAAGATTGCAATTATAGGAATGAGTTGTCGTTTCCCTGGTGGTGCAAATGATATAGATAAATTTTGGAAAATGATGGTCGATGGCGTTGACGGAATTGTTGACGTTCCTGAAACACGATGGGATTTAAAAAAGTATTATGATAAAGATGAAAATGCGCCAGGGAAAATGTATTGTAAAAAAGCTGGTTTTTTAAATGTCCCAATAAATGAATTTGATGCTCTTTTTTTTAACATATCACCTAAAGAGGCAATGGCTACTGATCCACAGCAGAGATTGTTATTAGAACTTACGTGGGAAGCGTTTGAAAATGCTTGCTTAGATATTACTAAATATAATGGAAGTGATACAGGTGTATATTTAGGTATATCATCTAATGAGTATTTAATGTCACATTTGTATTCAGGAGATCTTAGTGAAGTTGATGCTTATTCATTAACAGGAATTGGCTTTAGTGTAGCATGTGGTAGAATATCATATACATTTGGGTTTGAGGGTCCAAGTTTTGCGGTTGACACAGCCTGTTCATCAGCATTGACAGCATTACACTTGGCTTGTAAAGCTATTAAAAATTCAGAAACAAAAATGGCAGTTGTGGCAGGAGTAAATTTACTTGTCTCACCTAGTAATAGTGTAGGATTTACAAAGTTACATGCCACATCCCCTGATGGACATAGTAAATCTTTTGACGCAAGTGCTGATGGATACGGTAGAGGTGAAGGTGGTGGAGTAATTCTCATAAAAAGACTATCTGATGCTATACGTGATAAGGATAATATATTAGGAGTAATAGATGCAACAGGTATTAATCAGGACGGGAAGAGTAATGGACTTACTGCACCTAATGGTGTTTCACAAGCTAATTTAATTAGGAGTACTTTGAAAGAGGCTAATTTATCAGGACAAGATATTGATTATGTAGAAATGCATGGAACAGGAACTAAACTTGGAGATCCAATTGAAGTAAATGCTGTTGCTGATACATACTGTAAAAATCGAGATATGGATAATCCATTGAGAATTGGTTCAGTAAAATCTAATATAGGACATTTGGAGCCTGCATCTGGAATAGCATCTATTATAAAGGTATTGTTATCATTTAAAAATAAATTAATACCAGCTAATTTGAATTTTAATACTCCAAATCCTTATATTAATTGGAGTGAAATACCAATTAAAGTGGTAAGTAAACCTTATGAATGGGAAAAAGATAATGATGTAAGAAGAGCAGCAGTAAGTGGATTTGGTTTTGGGGGCTCTAATGCACATGTTATTTTAGAAGAATATAAACAACATATATTTAATGAAGAAGAAAATGAAACAGGGTTAAATTATGTTTTAAAAATCTCTGCAAAAAATGAAAAATCTTTGAGTCAGTATATTTTGAAATATATCAGTCGTATAGAAAATTCTAATGAAAAGGAATTTACTGACATAATATATTCTGCTAATAGGGGAAGGGCTGATTTTGAATATAGATTTGCAGTAGTTGGAAAATCAAAGGAAGAGATTTTATACAAACTTAAATCGTATTATGATGGTTCAGAACCAGAAGATGTTTTTTGTAATATGAACCATAGAGACTTGTTTAAAAAGAATAGGAAACTTGTATTCATGTTCACTGGTCAAGGTTCACAATATATAAATATGGGAAAGACAATTTTTGATTCAAATAAAATATTTAGGGATGCTATGATTTTGTGTGACAAATTATTTAAGCCATATATACTTAAATCGGTTGTGGATTTATTATATAGTGACAAAGCCAGTAATGAGATAATTGAAAAAACTGTATATGCTCAACCACTGATATTTTCTATTGAATATTCACTTTATATTATGTGGAGTAATTATGGAGTTATACCTGAAATTGTAATGGGACACAGTATAGGTGAGTATGTAGCGGCTGTAGTTGCAAGTATTATGAGTTTAGAAGATGCAGTTAAACTTGTTTCTATAAGAGGACGTCTTATGTATTCAGCTCCAGGTAGTGGATCAATGGGAACAATATTCGCGGATGAATTGACTGTAAGTGAAATGATAAATGAATATGATGGTTATGTTTCAATTGCAGCACATAATTCTAAAGGAATTTGTGTAATATCAGGTGATAGTGATACAGTTGATAAAGTTTTACAAGAGGCTAAGGGGAGAGGAATTCGTGTAAGTAAATTAAAGGTTTCACATGGTTTTCATTCAAAACTAATGGAACCGATAATGGATGATTTTAAGGCTATTGCAAAGGAAGTTAATTTTTCAAAATCCAAGATTAAATTTGTTTCAGCACTTTATGGTGAGCAAATTGATGAAGAAAAAGTTCTTGATGCAGATTATTGGACAAGCCATATAAGAGAAAAAGTGGATTTTTACAAAGCTGTTTCAAGCATAAATACTAATGAAAATTATGTTTACTTGGAAGTAGGGTCGACTAGAGTTTTATCTGCATTATGCACGTTGATACTTGGTGAAAGTAAAATTGTTTTGGGAACATTAAACTTAAAAAAAGAAGATGCTATTCAAGTAGCAGAGACTATAGCAATGCTTTATATTGCAGGAGTAAATATAAACTGGGATAATGTAGAGTTCTTTGGAAAAACGTCATGGAATAAGGTATCGTTACCTAATTATCCATATGATAAAAGTGTATTTTGGAAGGAGCTGCATTATGATAGAAAAACTCCTGAGAGTATCCCAATTATTGGTGTTAATAAACTATTAGGTCAAAAGATTCAATCACCTCTTATGGAAAATTCAGTTGTATTCCAACGTAAATTCAAAGCAGATGAACCATATTTTATGAAGGAACATATTATTTTTGATACGCCTATTTCACCGGCAGCAGCACATATTTCAATGCTATTATCTGCTGTTAAAGAATTTAAAAATCCTGCAAGCTGCGTAATTAAATCAGTTGAATTGAGGGTACCTTTAGCAGTAAATAAAGGTGAAGAAAGATTGGTTCAAATATGCCTTCAAGAAGTAGAAGACAGGAAAATGAAATTTAAAGTAGTTAGTAGAGATGAACAAGTATCAGATTCAAATTGGTTATTGCATGCTCAGGGAGAGGTAATAACATCAGATGAATTCTTTTATAGTGATGTTAATGTAAATATTGAAGAATTTAAAGCTAAAAAAGAGGATAGCGTAATACCTGAAAATGGTATATATAAGATGATGAAAAGTAGTGGATTTAACTTAGGAATAAGCTTTCGCAGGATAATGACAACATCTTGCATAGGAGGAGAAAGTATCTCTTTAATAAAGCCAGATGAGAATGTGCCCAATTTGGATATGTATGAATTGTATCCAGGTGTTATTGATTCTGTATTGCAAACTCAAATTTGTGCTTTATTAGATGAAATAAAGGAGAAAAATGATACAAGTGATGAGAAATCTAAAAAAACATCAATACCATATTATCTAGGTAGTATTAAGTACAACTACAGAGAATCAAATGATTTATGGGTTCATGGTAATACAGAACTTCGTGATGGAATTATATATTCAAATTCAGAAGCTTATAATTCAAAAGGCGAAGCTATTATAAAAATGGATGATATAATGACACAACTGACAGATCGTGGTAGTTTGCTTAGAGAAATAAAAAATAATTCTAATAGTCTGTATTATCATACTGATTGGATGAAAATTGAAAAAAATGATTTCAAGGCATCTAATATTAAAAATTATTTAATAATTGGTGATGAAAGGAATATAACTGAGATCATTAGCTCAAAATTGGCTCAAAAGAATATTAATGTTATATCAGCATTATATGAAAGAGATGAATATATAAAGGAAAACTCTAATTTATATTATATTGATGTAACTAAAAAGGATTATATTGATAAATTGATTAATGATGTTATAAATGAAAATCGTATTGAAGAATTGAAAATAATATATTGCTGCGGCATTAATGTCAATTGTAATAATGAAGAAGAATTAAAGCTTACCAATAGTTTAAGTGGTTTATTAAACTTAGTAAAAGTAATTAATAAAATTGATATAAAAGATAATATAAAAATAAAAATTTTAACTCAAAATGTTCAAAAGCCTGATAGCTACCATAAAATTAATTTAAATCAAGCTGCATTGTGGGGATTTGCTAAAGTTATGAGTATTGAGCATTTAAAATTATTTGATGGTATTTTAGATATTGATACAGAAAGTGTTGATAGTAATACTTTCATAGAAGAGCTTATAAGTAACAGTTTAGAAGAAGTATGCTTATGTGAAGGAAGAAGATATATTAGTAGATTAATTAAACATGCACAATACAGTCACAAACAAGAAAAATTGAAACCAATTTCAGTTATAGAAAACGCTTCATATTTGATTACAGGTGGTACTGGAACTTTAGGAAGAGTTTATGCAAAACAACTTATAAAAAAAGGTGCAAAAAATTTAATCCTTATGTGCAGGCATAAACCAAGTATAGAAGTTATGGAGCAAATTAATGAATTCAGAGAAAATGGTGTGAATATAGAAATTTTATATGCAGATGTATGTGATAAGGACAGCCTAGATAAGGGAATCACAATTGTTACAAAAAAATTACCTCCAATAAAAGGGGTTATTCATGCAGCAGGAGTTTTAAGAGATAAGATGATTGTTGATCAAGAGTGGGAAGATTTTGAAAAAGTTCTTGCCCCTAAAGTAATAGGTACTGTAAATGTATATAATACGCTTAATAAAGAAGATTTGGATTTCTTCATAATGCTTTCATCAATGACATCAATTATTGGAAACATGGGTCAAAGTAACTATGCGTCAGCAAATTATTTTATGAATAAAATTGCAAAACAAATGCAAAAAGATGGAATTATTGCTTATGCAATGTGTTGGGGACCATGGCAATCTGGTGGTATGGCTTCTCAAAATAAATCTATTGATGAAAATATGTCTACAATGGGGATTAAAGCATTTTCTATTGAAACAGGGGAAAATATAATTGAGCAATATTTTGAAAAGCCATACGAGGAAATAGTAATTTTAGATATTAATTGGGAAAAAATGAATTCTAATTTACCAACAGGCTGGCAAAGAAAGTTTTTATCTGAAATTATTAGTGAATATCCTCAAAATAAAGTGCAAAAAAGTAATGTAAATAACTCAATATTAGAAAAACTTAAGGGTATGGATTCTGATGAAAAGAAGGAGTTTTTGTTAAATAAGTTTCAGCAAAAGTGTGGTAAAATTATGGGCTTTACTAACGGCAAATTACCAGCTAGCGATATAGGACTTAGAGAGCAAGGGGCTGATTCTTTAATGATATTTTCCATGAGAAATGAATTGAATAAATTATTAGATATAAATCTTGATGTAGCAGCCTTCTTTAATTATCCTACATTAATTGAATTAACTAATTATTTAATAGATGAATTTATTTTGGTAAAAGCAGAAGAGGAAGAAGATTTTATAGAAGAAAGTGCAGATGATATTTTACAAGAGTTAACAAAATTAACAGAGTAGATTAAGGAATCTATTCCATGCTTACATGATTTTTAAAAAAATTTCTAGTGTACTAATTACTATTGTTTTAGATTCAAGAAAATTATAAATATATGGTAGAGAAGTAGAGGTATAAGGCGAATGAAAATAGATGATAATGAAATAAATAGCTATAAAAAAATGCTAAAAAAAGCAGCTAATAAAATTAATGAATTAAACTATAAACTTGAAGAAGCTACTAATAAAAAGGAAATTGCAGTGATTGGATATGATTGTATGTTTCCTGGTGGAGCTAATAATTGCGAAGAATTTTGGAGATTACTTTCAAAAGGATTTGATGCTGTTACTGAAATAGATAATAGCAGATTTAATGTTAATCAATATTTTAGTAATGAGAAAAGTTGTCCCGGAAAAATGTATACCAAATACGCATCATTTTTAAATACTGATATAAAGGAATTCGATAATACACATTTTGAAATTTCCGCAAAAGAAGCTCAATCAATTGATCCACAGCATAAGTTATTGCTTGAAGTAAGTTGGGGCGCTATGGAAAATGCAGGAATAGATATTAATAAATTAAAAGGTAGTAAAACAGGTGTATTTATAGGACAAGAATCCTTTGAATATGTTAGCTCAGAGCTTTTTTCTGATAATAAGGAGGATATAACACCATATACTTTATTTGGTGTTATGCCCACATCAGCGGCAGGAAGAATATCTTATTTTTATGATTTAAAGGGACCAGCTATAACCTGTGATACTGCATGTTCATCATCTTTAACTGCATTGAGCATGGCAGTTGATAGTTTAAGAAATGGTCAATGTGATATGGCTATTGTAGGTGGGGTCAATTTGATTTTAGGACCAGAAGCATTTGTGGGACTTTCTCAAATTAATTCACTTTCACCTGATGGAAGATGCAAAACATTTACTGATGCTGCTGATGGGTTTGGTCGTGGAGAAGGATGTGGAATTGTTATATTAAAACGTGCTAACGATGCGATAAGAGATAAAAACAAAATAGAAGCTTTGATAAAAAGTGTGTCTATTGGACAAGATGGAAAATCAAATGGTTTTTTTGCACCTAATGGAATATCAGAGAAAAATGTAATAAAGAATGCCATATATTCAGCTGGAATATCTGATGATGATGTTGATTATGTTGAAGCACATGGGACGGGAACAGCATTAGGAGATTGTATTGAAGCACAAGCTATAAGTGAAGCATATAAAAATAAGAAAGATGCTATGCTTATAGGTTCTGTAAAATCTAATATTGGGCATTTAGAAGCAGCCGCAGGAATAGCAAGTTTGATAAAGGTATTGCTTTCAATAAAATATAAACAAATACCACCTAGCATACATTTTGATAAACCTAATAAAAATATAAATTGGGACAAATTAAAAGTGGTTAAGGAATTAACACCATGGATCAAAACCTCGGGAAAACGAAGAGCAGGAATAAATAGTTTTGGTATAAGCGGAACTTTAGCCCATGTAATTGTGGAGGAGGCAGAAACTGAAGAGATTGAAAATAGATTGAATTTAATACCATGTAATATATTAACGCTTTCTACTAAAAGTGAGGCTTCTCTTAAAAATGATATGGAAAGTATTAAAAATTATTTAATGAGAAAAGATACTGTGTTAAATGATGTTGCATATTCTTCTAATATAGCAAGAAGCCACTTGAATTACAGATTTGCTTTAGTTGGAAATAAAAAAGAAAAGGTCATAGAAGCTATAGAAGAGGCTTTAAAGGATGATAAAATTTATAATTATAATTCAAATAAAGTAAAGCCTAAAAAGAAAAAAATAGCATTCTTATTTACAGGACAAGGCTCAGTATATGTGAATATAGCAAGACAATTATATGAAAATTCGAGTGAATTTAAAGAAAATTTTGATATATGTCATAAAGCATTTGAAAATATTTTAGGTATATCAATAAAGAGTGCGATTTTTAATGAGAATGGAGAAAAATTAAATAAACCTATATACTCTCAAGCTGTAACTTTTACTGTAGAATATGCGTTAACGAAAGTATGGAATACTACAGACATAAATCCAGATGTGGTTATAGGACATAGTATAGGTGAGTATTCTGCAGCATGCTATGCAGGACTTATTACTTTAGATGAAGCAGTAAAAATGATAGCGGTAAGAGGAAAATTAATGGAATCAGTAGATGTAGAAGGAAAAATGGTAGGAGTTCTTACTGATGTTGAAACAATACAAGAAGCAATAGATGCTAGTGGATGTAAGAATGTTTCTATTGCAGCTATAAATGCACTTAAAAATGTAACAATATCAGGATTAAAGGATGAAGTGGACAAAACAATAGATATTCTGCAGCAAAGGACAAGAGTGTTTGTAAATGAATTAAAGATTTTTCATCCATACCATTCAGTCATAATGAAGAAATATGAAAAATTATATAGCGATGATTTGAAGGATACAATTTTTTCAAAGCTTAAGATAAAAATGATTTCTAGTGTTACAGGCAAGGTTGAGAAAGAAGATGTATTGGGAACAAAAAAGTATTGGTCAGAACACTTGTCAAAAACTGTGAACTATAAAGCAGCTATAGAGGAAGCAAAAAAAATGGGTATAAATGTATTTATTGAAATAGGAGGAAATGCAACATTAAGTGGTCTTGCTGAACAATGCATGGATAAAGAAGAAGCTATATTTGTTCCATCTTTAAGAAATGGCATAGAAGATTATAAACAGTTACTTACAGCATTGAAGATATTGTATTTAAATGGTGTAGAAATTAACTGGAATAGCTTTCATAAATCATATGAAAAACAAAAAATATTTTTACCTAATTATCCTTTTAATAGAAAGAAATTTTGGAAAGAGAACACTAAACAAAATATTAACATTGAAAAAGGGAGAGAAGATAATATAGGAGGTATTAAAGAAATGGCAGACACTAATGTAAATGAGAGTATGTATACAAGAGTTTTATCAGAATTAGTAGAGTTGGTTCATATGATTACAGGTATGGAGAGAGGGGAAATAGATCCTGATAAAGAATTGTTTGCATTTGGATTTGATTCGTTATTATTAGCTTCACTTGGAAAGCAACTTAAGATTAAGTATGATATTGATATATCAATAGGCAAGTTATTTACATCAGTTAATAACTTAGGCAAGCTTGCCCAATTTATTTTAGAAAATGGACATTTAGAGGTTGAGGAAGATGATAAAAAGATTGAAGTTTCAGAAAATGCAGATAATATGGTTGCTTCTAGCGTGACAGAAGAATCCAACAATATAGGTCTAAAGGTTAAACCTAAAGAAGTTATAAATGTACAAGATGCTGATATTTATGATATTGGAGAAAATACTAATGTTAATTGTTCTGTTGAAATGAAATTAGCAAATAAATTATTTGAAAAGCAATTTGAACTTATGCAGAATCAGAACGATATTTTTAAAAATATTGTAGGGATCGGTACAAGATCACATGAAAAAACAATTATAAATAAAAATATGAATCAACATAAGAAAGAAGTAGAAACTGTAAAAAATAATAATTTAAAATATAAAGAACAAGCTAAAACTACAAAAAATAACAATACAGATAAGATAAAAGTAGATTACTATGTTCCATATAAAAAAATGAGTTTTAAAGAAAATTCAACTTTAGAAAGGCTTAAGCTTCAATATGTAAAAAATATAGAGAAAAAATATACAAAACTCACTAAAAAATCTAAAGAGGATACACAAAAATATAGAAATGTATATGCAAGCAATAGAAATTCTGCGGGATTCCGTTTTATCTTTAAGGAAATGCTTTATCAGCTTATAGCAGAGAAAGGAAAGGGATCAAAACTAATAGATATTGATGGAAATGAGTTAATGGATATAACTATGGGTTTTGGTGTAAGTCTATTTGGACATTGTCCTCAATTTGTTGAAAATGCGTTGAAAAAAGAAATAGAAAATGGAATGCCTTTAGGACCCATGGGAAGATTGAGTGGAGAGGTTGCTAGGCAAATATCAGAATTAACAGGAGTTGAAAGAGTATTTTTCTGTAATTCAGGTACAGAGGCGGATATGTTTGCTGTAAGACTTGCGAGAGCTGTTAATAAGAAAAATAAAATTGTATGCTTTAAAGGCTCTTTTCATGGAACTTATGATGGATTACTTGGAGTACCAACATATTCTAAAGATCCTGATAATTCAACACTTCCAATGGCACCAGGTATAACAGAAAATTCCGTTAAGGATTTAATTTTACTTGATTATAATGATGACGAATCTTTAAAATATATTGAAGAGCATAGTGATATAATAGCGGGTGTATTAACTGAAACAGTTCAAAGTAGACGTCCAGATGTTCAGCCAAAAGAATTTCTTCATAAGTTAAGGAAGATAACAGAAGAAAATAATATAGCATTAATTTTTGATGAAATAATAACTGGTTTTAGAATTTCGTCAGGTGGTGCACAAGAATTCTTTGGAGTTCAAGCAGATATAGTAACCTATGGTAAAGTTATAGGTGGAGGTATGCCTATTGGAGTTGTTTCTGGAAAAGCTAAGTACCTTGATAGTATAGATGGTGGTATGTGGTATTTTGGTGATAATTCTGTACCTCCATGTGAAGATACGAGAACTTTTGTAGCAGGTACATTTTGTCATCATCCTTTGGCAATGGCATCTGCAAATGCAGTTTTAAAACATATTAAAGAAAATAAGGATACAATTTATAGTGAATTAAATGATAAAACAAGTAGATTTGTTAATAAAATGAATGAATTTTTCCATGAAGAAAATGTTCCACTTCATATTAATCATTTTGGTTCATTGTTTAGATTTAATGTAACGTTAGATAGGGAAATATTCTATTATGGTCTTCTTGAAAAAGGAATATATGTGTGGGAAGGCAGAAATTGTTTCTTCTCAACAGAACATACAGAGGAGGACATAGAGAAAGTAATTAATGCAGTTAAAACAACTGTTGGTGAAATGAAAGCTGCTGGATATTTTGGGGATTTTACAGATCCAACAGACCCTGATTCTGGATCCAGGTTAAAAAAACAAAATATAGAGGATGGTAGTTATAGTGAGAATAGTTTTGAAAAAAACAGTGAATCACATAAAATGCCAATGTCCATAATTCAACAACGTTTGTATTCAAATATACTAATGAACAAAGAAGATCCCTATGATATTATTTCAGCGTATATAGTTAAGGAAAAATTGAATGTAAGAAAAATAGAAGCTAGTGTAAATGAAATAATTAGAAGACATGAAATTCTAAGAACAGCTATGTATGTAGAGGATGGTGAATATGTACAGGAAGTTTTTAATAATTGGGAATTTAAAGTTAAACAAATTATTCAAAGTGAATATTTGGAAATTAATGATTGTATTTCACAAGCAATATCAAAGTTTGATTTAGCTAAGCCACCGCTTCTAGAGGTATTATTGATAACAACAGCTACAAATAAGCAAATAATAGTATTTCATTTCCATCATACAGTAGCAGATGGTATGTCTATGGATTTGTTTGTTGATGAGTTCTCTAAATTCTACAGAAATTTAGAATTACCACAGTTAAAAAATCAATATAAAGATTATGTTGCATGGGAACAAGAGTATTTAAATTCAAGTAAACTGAAGGAGGATGAAGGGTATTGGATTAATAATCTTGATCATGTTCCTAAAGTTACAGCAATACCTTATGATTATGAAGAAGTCAAAAATAATACCTATACGGGAAATACTATTATTGGTAAAATTGATGCAGAAATGCTTTTGCGTCTGAAAAATATAGCTAAAATTAATAGTACTTCATTATTTATGGTACTTTTATCGGTAATTAATGTTTTAGTGCATAAAACTTCAAGGGAAAATGAAATTGCCATTAGTACACCAGTAACTAATAGATTTGATGGGGAATTTGAAGATTGTATTGGTATGTTTACAAATACAATTATACTAAAAAATGAAGTTTTATCAAATGAAACTTTTGAGAGACTTTTAAAAAATGTAAAAAAGAACTTTATAGAATCTTATGAGCATATAAATTACCCTTATAATAAGCTTATTCAAAAACTTAAATTAACAGGTCAAAATGTTTTTAATACAGAATTTGTTTATGAAAATGTAGGAGGACGTTCTATTAAAAAAACTAGTTTAAAACTAGAGGATATACAATATATTCCTGAATTACAAGAAGCAAATATAACTTTTGAATTACTTGAGTGTAATGGTATTGTTGATATATTTTTAAGGTACAGAACGGATTTATTTAAAGAGGAAAGCATAAATATACTACTTAAAAGATTTTTATTAGTGCTCGAGCAAGTTGTTAAAAAGCCTAATATAAATATATCTGATATTGAAATAATAACAGATATAGAAAGAAATAAGATACTTAATGAATTTAATAATGTAAAAATTCAATATCCAAAGGAAAAGACAATAGTGGATTTATTCGAAGAGCAAGTAAGTAAAACGCCTAATAAGGTAGCTTTAGTTTTTGAGGAAAAAAGTCTAACTTATAAAGAATTGAATGAAGGAGCTAATATACTAGCACACAATCTTCGTGAAATAGGTATAAAGCCAAATGATTTTGTTGCAATTATGGCAGAAAGAAGTATAGAGGTAATAATAGGAGTTTTTGCTATACTTAAGTCTGGTGGTGCTTATGTTCCTATAGATCCTAAATTCCCAAAGGAAAGAATTCAATATATGATAGAGGACTGTGAACCAAAGGCAATTCTTGTAGCTAAAGAGCAGTTGTCTATCAATACACAAATACCATTGATTAATCTTTATGATGAAAAATTTTATTCAGGGAAAATTGAAAATCCTAAAAAGATTAATAAATCTAATGATTTAGCATATGTTATTTATACATCGGGAACAACAGGAAGACCTAAGGGAGTAATGATTGAACATGAATGTGTACATAATTTACTTGTTGCATACACAGAAAATTATGGCCTAACTAATAAGGATGTAGTTCTTCAAGCTGCAAATATGATATTTGATCAGTCAGTTTGGGATATATTTAACATATTAGTAATCGGTGGTACGCTTTGCTTGATTTCATATGATAAAATTAGAAATTCACAAGAAATAGAAAAATACTGTAATGAGAAAAAGGTTACTGTAGTTTCATTTACGCCTATGCTATTAAATGAGCTTAATCCTAATAAATTTCCATATCTTAGAGTACTTGAGTCTGGTGGTGAAGCAGCAAATGTCACGACTCTTAGTAAATGGATTGGAAAGTGTGAAGTTGTAAATACTTATGGACCAACAGAAACTACAGTAAATGCTAGCAGCTACAAGTTCACGGGAAAAGAGTGTAAAACAGTTCCTATTGGAAAACCTATTGCAAATACACAGATATATATACTTGATGGAATTAACCTATGTGGAATAGGAGTACCAGGTGAGTTGTGTATAGCAGGAGCAGGTGTTGGTCGTGGTTATTTAAAACGTGAACAGCTTACAGAAGAAAAATTTGTAAAAAACCCATTTGGTGTAGGTAGAATGTATCGTTCAGGAGATTTAGCACGCTGGCTTCCTGATGGTAATATTGAATATCTTGGAAGAATTGATGAACAGATAAAGATTCGAGGTTTTAGAATTGAGCTTGGAGAAATTGAAAGTGTAATAAGAAATATAGCATATATTCAGGATACAGCATTGATAGTAAGAAAAGACAAATCTGGTGATACGGCAATTTATGCATATGTAGTATCCAAGGAAAAAGTTAATTTTAATGAACTAAGAAATGAAATGGAAAAAAGTCTTCCTTATTATATGATTCCTTCATATATAATGCAGCTTGATAGAATACCATTAACTCATAGTGGCAAGCTCAATAGAAGAATGTTACCAGAAATTGAAGCCAAGGTTGAAAATGAGTATATTGAACCAAGAGATGGAATGGAGAAGCTGTTATGCAATATTTTTAGTGAAATACTTACAGTTAAGAAAGTAGGAATTAGAGATAGTTTCTTTGAGCTTGGGGGGCATTCTCTTAGGGCAACGAAATTAGTGAATGAGATTGAGGCAAAGACGGGATGTAAAGTAGAGATAAAAGATGTATTCAGTAATCCTACAGTAGAAAAATTAATGACTTTTATAAATAAAAAAGAAGTAAAAAAAGCTGTTACAATTCCTAAAGCAGAACAAAAGGAATACTATCAAATGTCATCAGCACAAAAAAGAATTTATCTTATATGTAAAATAAGAGATAATAGTACAATTTACAATATGCCTGGAAGTTTAAAACTTAAAGGAGAAGTATATCCAAGTAGGATGGAAGCTGCAATTCAGAAAATGATAGATCGTCACGAAATATTAAGAACGGAATTTTTAATATTGAATGGTGAACCTGTACAGAAGATATTAGATAACGTAAAGGCAGATTATGAATATTTAATAGATGAAGAAACTTCAGAGTCAGAGCTTATGGATAGCTTTGTAAGACCTTTTGATTTAAGTAAAGCACCACTTGTAAGAATAAAGCTAGTTAAGAGAAAAAATTATTATTTATTAATGATAGATACACATCATATAATATCGGATGGTATGAGCCTAGAAACTTTTACAAGAGAAATTACAGCTTTATATAATGGAGAAGAACTTGAAGAATTAACACATCAATATAAGGATTATAGTGAATGGATGAGGAAAAGGGATATGTCTTCACAAAAGAAATATTGGATAAAGCAATTTAGTGATGAAATTCCTGTACTTGATATACCTATTGATTATACTAGACCTAAAGAACAAAGCTATAAAGGAGCTGAAATTGAGGCTACAATTAGTAAGGAATTAGTATCGAGAATAAAAAATTTTGCTAGAAAAACAAATACAACAGAGTACATAATTTTGTTGTCAGCAGCAATGGTATTTTTAAGTAAGTATAGCAGACAAGAAGATATAATAATCGGAAGTCCTATAAGTGGTAGAACACATAAAGATACTGAAAATATGCTTGGAGTTTTTGTAAATACTCTTGCCATGCGAGGGAGAATAGAATCCGAAAAAACTTATTTGGATTTTTTAGAAGAAATGAAGATAAGTAGTTTGGAAGCTTATGAAAACCAAGAGTATCCATTTGAAGAATTGATTGAAGAGATTAAGATAAAAAGAGATGTGGCTAGAAATCCTTTATTCGATGTTATGCTTGCTTTCCAAAACAATGAAAAGGAAGAAATAAAATTCTCTAAAGTAGATTCTAAGTATTCTGAATATAAAGGAGATGTAGTTAAGTTCGATCTATTATTTGATATAACAGAAAATAATAATAATGAGTTTATTGTAGAACTTCAATATTGTACAAGCTTGTTTAAGTCAGAAACCGCAGAAAGAATGCTTTCACATTTTATTTTGGTATTAGATCAAGTTATAAGTAAACCAGATATTAGGCTAGGTGAGGTAGAAGTTATAACTAAAGAAGAAAAATTACAAATAATCAAACAATTTAATGATACTGATCGTGAATATCCTGTTAACAAGACTGTAGTGGAACTTTTTGAGGAACAAGTCAATAAAAATCCTGATAAAATTGCCGTTGTTTTTCAAGATAAACAATTGACCTACTTAGAATTAAATAATAAGGCAAATAGCATTGCTTTGAGGCTTAAAGAGATAGGCGTAAAACCTAATGATGTTGTAGCAATTATTGCACATAAAAGTTTAGAAGTTATTGTAGGTATTTGTGGCATCATTAAATCAGGTGCAGCATATGTACCAATTGATGAATCATATCCTGAGGATAGGATTAATTATATATTAAATCATTGTAAGCCTAAAGCAATAATTACAAATAGTCTAACAATAAATAGTGATTTGCCAGTTATAAAATTTTATGATGTAGACTGTTTAGATAGTGTTTCAGTTAATCCAGTTATGATAAATAATCCACACGATATTGCAATTATTATTTATACATCAGGTACCACAGGTAACCCTAAAGGAGTTATGATTGAAAATAAAAACGTTGTTAAACTAGTTAAAAATTGTGATTATACATTATTGGATGAAAAAACCAATATTTTACAAACGTGTCAGCTCACATTTGATGTAACAACTTTTGAAGTCTGGGGAAGTTTATTAAATGGTGCTAAATTACACTTAATTAATAAATCAATACTTTTGAATGGTGAGTTATTAAAAAAATATTTGATAGATAATAAAATTACAACAATGTTTATTACAACTGCTCTGTTCAATCAAATGATTAGTTATGATAGTACTATATTTGATTCGTTAAAATACCTAATGTTTGGAGGAGAAGCAGCTTCAGAAGAGCACATTCGTATATTGACCGATAGAAATTCTAATATAGACATTAGAAATATGTATGGACCTACTGAAACAACAACATTTACTACACACTATAAAATAGAGAACAAGATGCTTAAAACGCCAATAGGTAAACCTATATCAAACACACAAATATATATACTTAATCAAAAATGTCTTTGTGGAATTGGTGTACCTGGGGAACTATGTATTGCTGGAGATGGAGTTTCAAGAGGATACCTTAATAATCCTAAACTCACAGATGAAAAATTTGTAGATAATCCATTTGGTGAAGGAAAAATGTATCATTCAGGAGATCTTGCAAGGTGGCTTCCTGATGGTAATATTGAATATTTAGGAAGAATTGATGAGCAAATAAAGATTAGAGGATTTAGAATAGAACTTGAAGAAATAGAGGATGCGATTAGAAGTATTGAGTATGTATTAGATGCGGCTGTAATTATAAGAGAACCTTTACCAGGTGATAAAGCAATTAGTGCATATATTGTAGCTAATAAAGATATAGATATAGCTGAAATTAGACAGAAGCTTGGTCTATTGATTCCACAGTATATGATACCTGCATATATAATGCAAATAGATAGTATGCCTTTTACACCTAATGGAAAGATTGACAAAAGAGCATTACCTGAAATTAAAGTGAATGTTAATTTGGATTATATTGAGCCACGAAGTGAAGCGGAAATTACATTATGTAAGGCTTTTGAGGAAGTATTAAATGTTGAAAAAATAGGAGTAAAAGATAACTTCTTTGAATTAGGTGGAGATTCCTTGAAGGCAATTAGAGTTATTTCAAATATCAGAGAAAATGGTTATATTGTTACGGTACAGAATATTATGCAATATCAGACTGTTGAGGGAATTTGTCCAATGATGAATTTAATTGATAAAAAGTTGATTTTAGAAGAGAATAATGCTCCAGTATATGGTGAAGTATCTTTAGGAGCTATTCAAAAATTATTTTTAGAATCAAATTTGTATAACCCTAATCATTTTAATATGTCTATGATGTTTGAATTGCCTGAGAGAGTAATAGAAAGAAATATGATTAAAGCTGTAAGTGCAGTTGTTCAACATCATGATATGTTAAGAGTTATTGTTAAAGATGGTGCACCAGTTATTGATAAATGCGAGGAAGACAAATTATTCGGATTTAAGGTGTATGATTTAAGAGAATATTCAAACATTAATGAAATAAGAGAAAAAATTAATGATTACATTTTAAAATCACAGTGCTCAATTAATTTAAAAACAGGTCCTTTAATGAGTGTAGTAGTTTTCAATTTAAAAAACAGTGATCATATTCATATTTGTATTAATCATTTTGTTGTTGATGCTGTATCAATGAGAATTATTGCAGAGGATATTTTTACAGCTTATTATTATTGTAATAATGATGAACCTATACGCTTACCACAAAAAACAGCATCCTTTAATGAATGGGTGAAGCGTTTTAAGGAATTTATTGATCAAAATAATTTTAATAGTGAAAATGAATATTGGAATAATATAAATAATATGGTGGAAGAGGTGAAATTGCCTATTGTAAGAAAAAGTAATGAAAGTGAAATGTTTAATTATGAAAGTGATGTAGAATTAAAAGGATTAAGTGTACTTGCTAATAAAGTATTAAATACCGGTATTGATAATATATTAATGGCGGCCACTGCAAAAGCTGTATGTAATAAATACAACAAGGAGAAAATAGCCATAAATATTGAAGTACATGGTAGATATGACAGTATAAATAATGTTTTTGTTGATAGAACAGTGGGTTGGTTTACAAGCATGTATCCTTTGATTTTTAAAGTAGGAGAAGATCTTAATACTACTATAGATAATATGTTAAAGGAAATTAATAATATTCCTAATAAAGGTATGGGATACTTATTAGCTACTGATAAGTTTAGTAATAATATTAATATGCCACAAATTACTATTAATTATGTTGGTAGCATAGCTGAAGGAAATGGTTCTATGCATGATATTAAGATGTCTGAATTCTTATGTGGTAATGATATGGATAAAATGAATTCCTTCTTAAGCTCATTATCCATTAATGTAAGCATGGAAGAAGATAAATTAAAATTTGATTTCAATTATGATAGTGCAATTTGGTGTTTGAGTGACATAAAGGAAATATTTGAGGGAATATGTGAAATTTTTATGTCTGAACTTTATAAAAATAAAAAAGAAATTGAAGCTATAATTAACACTAAGAAAAATAATATAATTGAGCAAGTATTAGAAGATGCTGAACATAAAATGAATGTATATGAGCAAGATATAGTTTCAAATACAGAATATAAAGATTATCCACTTATAGGTATTCAGAAAGTTTCTTATGGTACAATGGCTAGAAATTCTGTTATAGAAATTCCTTTATTTGATAAAATAGATTTGAAAAAGTTTAATAAAGCGTTGATTGATTTACATTTTGTATTTGATGTTCTTAGAAGTAGTATTTCAATAAATGATAATTTTATAAGAATATATGGTTTGAAAAATATAAAAATACCATTTATAGATATTAGTAAATATAGTAAGGCTCAAATGGATGAGATTATTGAAAAATTATTAGAGAAAATAGATTGTTACGAACAAGAATCAATGTATAATGTAGATAAATTATCTTCAAAAGTTATTTTAGTAAAGGTTTCAGATGTAGCATACAGATTTTTTATGTCATCTACTCATTTAATATTTGACAGATTTAGTTCTGAGGTATTGAAAAATAAATTAATGGATATTTATTATAAGGGAAATAATAATTTGGTTGAACATCCTTATAAAGAATATATTAAACTTTTAAGTAATGACTATGTTTCAATATCAGAAGAAGATATTATTAAAGGTTTAAATTTAGAAAGCTTTTATAAAATCTTTAAAGCTTTCTATGAAAAAAATAAGGAGCGTAGGTTTAGAACATATATATATAAATATTCTAACCTTGAAAAGTGGAGTAAATTAAGTGATAAGGAAATGCTAACCATGTCACACGATATATTTATTAAAGCTATGCAATTTATTTTTAAGGATACGGATATTCCTTTATTTGCATTACACATTTTAAGAAAAAATAAGTATGTAAATTTGTTTAATTATATAGGAGAGCTTTTAGATGTATTCCCTATAAATATTCCGCTTAATGGTGAAATTTCTATTGAAAAAGAGATAGAGGAAAAGCTATTATTTATAAACAAAAATAATATATGTTTTTCATCATTAATGTCTTCAGATAGTAATAGTAAGTACATTAAAATTAGAAATATGATTGATGATATTTACAAAATGAGTAGATTTATTTTAGTTTATAATAATACAGGAATATTGAAAAGCGCAAATGATTTAATTGTAGATTCGGAAAATTATACAAGTTATTATAACGTTATGTGTGTTGAAATAAATAATAATGGTATATCTATGAATGTTCCAATAGATAATGAAGTATCAAATGAAATAAAAGAGTATTTAGATTCTACAATTGACACAATGTTGAGTAAGTACAATGACTAATTAAATGAGAATTCCTTAGAGAAAATAATATATTGTTCTTGATGTTGTGATAAATATATTTAACATGTTTTATAGATTAAAGTTTAAGCGTCTCAAGTGTTTGAGGCGCTTTTTGTTTTTGATTTTGGAATGGAATTAAATTAATATGTTGATTTTGCACAATAAAATATATAGTATGTAAATATAATACAGATAATTTTATATCAGGGAAGTGTTATTTTGAAATATAAAACTTTAAGTTACATAAAAAAACATGAAGTATTAACATTTGTAGTTATGACTTACGTAGTTACTTGGATTATTTGGGGAATAGTGTATCTATCCTATATTAGGGTTATTAGTAAATCTATATATAATGAAGATTTTAGATTGCTTCTAACTTTAGGTGCGTTTATTCCAACCACTGTTTCCATATTTTTTACGGGATTTCTACATAAAAGAGAAGGTATAAAAAAATTATTAAATCGATTAACTAAATGGAAATATAATTTTATTTATTATATATTAGTCATATGTTTTTATCCATTTATATGCTACATTGTGGTTTCAATTTATAAGTTTTTCGGTTGCTTTAATTTGGATTCTACTAGGATTATTAGTTGTGATTTTTATAGTTTTTGATATGCTTAGAGATAAGAGGAGTATAAACAATTAACAGTTGAGTTTTGTGAATAGCTCAACTGTTTTTATCTATCTGAATTTTTTTATCAAATATTTTAAAATTAATCTTATCAATAACACAATAATTTCTAATATAAATAAGCAGCCTAGGATTAACCAGGTAATAATAAAAGTCTTTGATTTACCATAATAAAAACATGATAAATATGAGGTAGGATGCCAACTAGTAACATGAAAAATTGGAACTTTATATCCATCGCCATAGATATCTGTGGTTCCTACTATTTTACCTTCTATTATATATCTTAAATTTTCATCCCTTAAGGCATTAATATCTATAGAGTTTAAAGGAATATTTCCAGTTAAACCAAGTTCAGAGGTATCGATTTTGGCTCTACCTTTGAAAAGCTTGGATACAGAAGAATGGCCCTTAATAATTCTATATGGTGGTCCAGTTATGAATTGCTCTTCAACTAATAATCTATTTTTATTAAAATCACCGGCTACCTTTTCAGGTATTTTTACAGGTAATACTGAAGTTATTATAAAAGCAATAGGTATGATAAGTAGAAGTATTGTTTTTTTCGTATTTATTGATTTAGTTTTATTGAGTCTTTGTTTCATTATGATCCTCCAATATAAAAAAGTGCATTTTAAATTATATCATATGAATTGATTTAAGTAATTTAAATTTATATGAAGGGTAGTATTGTGGTTTATGATAAATATATATCAATTTATAAAAATATATTTCATTATATAATGTTTATATTTATAATAAATATAAACATTATATAATGAAATAAAAACGTTTGTGTTTTGAAAATAATATTTATGGTTTATTGTTGAAGAAGGAAAAAATAATATATACAAAATTTATTTAAGGACTGATAAGATTGAGTAAAAGATATTTAAAAGAAGAAGTAGAGGAACTAATAAATAGCAATGAAATGTCGCTGATATATTTTGAAAGTGATACCTGTGGTGTATGTAAAGTTATAAAACCAGGTGTAAATGAAATTTTAAAGGAGTATCCTAATATTAAAAGCCTTTTTATAAATGTAGAAAGTAATATAAAGTTGGCAGCTTCTTACAATGTATTTACACTTCCAGCTGTCATTGTATTTGTAAATGGAAAGGAAGCTATAAGGCAAGCACGCTATATAAATTTAGATGAGATAGAAAGTAATATTGATAGATACTATAAATTTATTAATGAATAAAAGTAACTTAAAATTTTTCGTCGATCCTGTGGAGTTTGAAAATGCACGGGATCGACGATTTTTTAGTTTGTAGTGTAATAGGATTTTTGGATTGATCTTTCATTAATTCTGAAGAAAATTTCTAAAAGTTAATTTTTTAGAATACCTCGTTTTAAATAATTTTAGCTAATCTAAAGTGATAGAAGTGTCATTATTAGGTTAGTTATTTATTTTTTGTTAAATAGTAAACTAAGAGAAAATAATAAATTTGATAAATTAAAGGAGATAGTACTGTTTTATCCCAGAATATAGTGTGTAGTAAAAATATGATAAAAAACAAAAAAATAAATTTTATGTTAAAATTTATAAGTGAGGTGATGGTGTTGAAAGAGAGTACATATTATGTGGTTAAGATTGATATTGGTAGTAAGCAAAAGTACATATTCAGAAGCAATGTTCTAAAAGAAATAATAGGAGCATCAAAAATAATAAAATATGTTTCAGAAGAACTTGGTATAGATATATTGAAAAATATGGATTTATCATATGAGGAATTTAATATTAAGAATTTTAATAAAAAAAACATAGGACATAAATTGTTTGCAGCGGGTGGCAATTCTATGTACATATTTTCTGATGAGGATCAAGCTATAGAATTTAATAAAAGATTTAGCAAATATGTAATAGAAAAATTTGATGGGTTGGAATTACTTATAGTAATGAAGAAATTTGATTTATGTCATGAAAAAATAATTAATTTATATGATGAGATAGAAAATGAATTAACTAAAAAGAAAGGGAAAAGACAAAATCAATTTAAGCGAATAGGCTATGGGCTAACAGAACTTTGTAAAAGTACAAGAAAACCTGCAATTAAGGTTAAAAGATATGAAAGTGAGGAAGTTTATATTTCTAAAGAAGCAAATGATAAATTGAAATTCTATGCTGCTGTATATAATGATTGTAAATTAGATTATTATATTATAAATTCGGATAGTGATAAAAAGAATTTTATAAAAGAACATAATTTAAAGGATATGAGTAAATTCCCAGATGAGATTGAAGATATAAGTTGGAACAAAGATAAAAAAGGTGGATATATTGGAGTAACTTGTATAGATGGAAATGGTATGGGTAAAAAAATTCAGAGTTTTAATGGGAGCTTTAAATATTTAGATAGAAATAATTATTTTGAAGAAAACATGAGGTATATAGAAGAATTTAATAAATTAACAAAAGATATAAGTAATCGATACATAAATGCATTTGAAGAAATGGTTAATGAGCTAAAAGATAATTATAAATACTATTCAGAAAAAATAGGTGGACCCGAAAAAGAAACAATTCCTTTAAGACCAATAATTTTGGCTGGTGATGATATAACATTTATAAGTAACGGAAAACTATCAATAGATATAACCAAAAATTTTATAAAAAAAATATCCAATGAAGAAATTTTGTTCAAAGGAGATGGAAGTAAAGAAAAATTAACGGTTGGGGCTGGTGTAGCTATAGTAAAAGAAAAACATCCATTTTTTAGAGCTGTAAAAATTGCAGAAGAATTAGAAGAAAATTCAAAGAGAAAATTAAAGAAAATTAAAGAAAAAGTTGAAAAGTATGATGCATCAATAATTGACTGGCAAATTGAAAGAGGAAACATAATGGGTGAACTTTCAGAAATTAGAAAAGAAAAATCCATTGAAAGTAACAGAGATGAAATATTAGTAGGAAGACCATATATAATTGACGGAACAAATATTAATAATATAAAAATGGAGAATCAAAGTACCCAAGAAGATATAAAGAAGTTTATAGAAAATATCGTGAATTATAATTTTGATCATTTTGAAAATATATTGAAAATGATTTGGTATAGAAGTGGTAAGAGCAATATAAAAGGAGCATTTAGAGCTATGAATTCAAGTGAGGAAGAGTTTAAATTGTTTGCATTAAAATACAATTTAAATAAAATACTCAATGTAAATAATAAAGAAAAATCTAATGTATATATGAATAAGCAATTAATATATGATGCGGTAGATGTTATGGATTTATACACATATGTGAAAGGAGAAAATTAAAATGTTTAAATATCCAATCACTATAGAGTTATTATCAGAAACTATATTAGGAAATGGAGAAGCCAAAAATGGAGTTGTAAATACGGAAATTCTCTTAGATAGAAATGGATTCCCTTATTTCTTGGGAAAAACTTTCAAGGGCAATTTAAAGAATGTTGCTGAAGAAGTTTTAAAGCCTTCATATGAAAAGGATTTTGATAATATAGTTAAAAGTTTATTTGGTGATTATCAAAACGAGGGAGCTTTAAAGTTTACTAATTTTTATTTGGATAAGGATATTAAAGAAGTATTTTCTAATGATAAAAGCATTGTTATGCAATGTTTAACGGATATAAGGTATTCTATAAAAATTAATGGACAAGGTGTCGCAGAAGATAAATCATTAAGAGCAACAAGAGTATTAAAAAAGGGATTAGTTTTTGTAGGATTTATAGAGAGTGAAGAGAAACTAGAAAAAGAGAAGCTTAAATTTATTAAAAATGCAATTCAGGGACTTAAGCATATAGGTATACATAAAAGTAGGGGAAAAGGAAATGTTAAAGTAAGTTTATTAGAATGTGAAAATGAGGGTAGTACAGAAGTGAAAAATATGCCTGAAAATGACTTTGATTATATATTTTATGAAATAAATTTAGACGAACCAGTTAAAATAGGGGATAGTCAGGCAAAGTATGATTATGAGGAAAGTAAACTTTATATAACTGGATCATCTGTTAGAGGGGCTGTAATTAGTAAGTATAATGAAAAAGACAAAGACTTTAATTCCATAATTAGGCAAGTTAGATTTTATGATGTATATCCAATATTTAAAGATAATTTAAAAAAGTATTTTTCATTTCCTACTCCCAATATATTCAGAATAACTAAAGAAAGAGATAAATCAAGTTCAAGGGAGTATTTAGCAGAGGATTTTTCAATAATTTTCAATAATAATTTAAATGATAATAATGTACGTAAAATTAAAAAATTGAAAAAAGGAGCTTTTTCTTATTGTTCAGAAAATGTTTTATATCAATTTAATGTGAAAAAGGAGTTTAGATTTCATCATTCTAGAGAAAAAGATAAATCAAATATATTTAGGTATGAAGCTATTGGTAAAAATCAAGAATTTTATGGGATAATAGATGTTTCTAAAATAACGTTAGAAGAGAAAAAAGAGTTATATAAAAAAATATTAGAAAATAGGACTTTATATTTAGGTGGTTCTAGAACTGGTGGTTATGGAAAAGTTAAGATAACTAATTTAGAGTCGGTTAAAGATTTTAAGAAACTAGATGATAAATTAGGATATTTAAATAAAGATAAATCAGAGCAAAGTAATATGTATATTTATTTTTTATCAAATACAATATTGAGAGATGAAAATCAACAAATAAGTAGTTCTTTTGATAAAAATTATTTAAATAAAGAGTTGAATACAGATTTTGATGAATATGAATATGAAATTGAACCTACTATAATTACTGGTTTTAATTCAAAGTGGCAAAGTAATTTACCTCAAGTATATGGAGTAGAGGCTGGAAGTGTAATAAAACTAAAAAAAGTAGAAAATTTTGATTATGAAAGTATTAATAAATTTATAGAAAAACAGCATGGAGATAGAATATTAGATGGTTTTGGAAGGGTATTTGTAAATCCACAATTCTTGAAAGCAAAAAAAATTGTATATAAAGATATGATAAATAAAGATGATGAAGACTATTCTCAATCAGGTACAGTTACTAAAGATTATATTAATGATTTAAAAATGAGAATAAATGAAGAAAAGACAAAACTTAAAATTAAAAACTATATATCAAGAAATCAAGTTGAATTAACATTAGATAAGACTCAAGCTAATAACATTGTAGCGAAAATGGATTCTATATTAAAAACTGAAGGCAATTATTTAGATGAACTTAAAAATTATATTAATGAAATAAAAGATACAACAGAAAATAATTCTAAAAATGAAATTAAGGAGAAAATATTAAATCAAAAGATTTTTGACAAATATGATTTTAATTATATTAGTAGAATGGAGTTGGCTAATATAAAGGAATTTATTAGATGTAATATTGATAAGAATATTAATTTTAATATAAGCAAAATATTTATTACCCTAATTAGAGAAGCTTTTTATTATTCAATAAAGCAGAAGAATGAAGGTGAAATATAGTGGATGTAAATAAAATAAAGCAATATTTAGTTAGTTTGAAAAATATATCACCATTTAGGATAGGTAATGGAACAGAAGGAAATGATCTGCTTTTAGTAGACAAGCATGCGCTAATTAATGGAACGTCTATAGCAGGTGCTTTCAGAAATTTTTTAGAGAATAGAAAAAATGATATATTCAGCAAAGTATTTAGCAATGATGGAGAAATATCTTGTGTGTATTTTTACGACTCATATTCATTTGAAGAAATAAAGAATGAAGATTTAAGGTTAAGAGATCATGTGAAAATTGATTATAAAAGTTCAACTTCATTAGGAGGATGCTTGTTTAATAAGTATCACATATCTGAAGGAAAACATTTTGATATAGCATTTGAAATACGAGCTTTTGAAATGAAAGAGGAAATTTATGGTGAACTATGCACTCTTATAGAAGATTTTATTTATTTACTTTCAGAGGGAAAGATAACTTTAGGCTCTAATACAACTTTCGGGTTTGGGGAATTTGAAGCTGTTGATGATCTTTATGAAAAAGAATTTGATTTATCAAAAAAAGAGGATTTAGAAGAATATCTTAGCTCAGAAAAAATAGAAAAGAAAAATTTAATAAAATCAAATAAAAGAGAAGTAGAATCTGAAGAAATAGAAATAAAGTTTAAGGGATATTGTGAAGATGGACTTATTGTTAGAGGAAAAGTAGAAAAAGAATTAGTACAAGGAAAAAGTGATACCAAAAAAAGTGTACAAAACTCTTATTTTGAAGGTGGGTTTTATGTAATTCCTGCATCAACTATAAAAGGAGTTGTAAGAAGTTATATAAGCAAGATATATAATACTCTAAAAAAAGAAGATTTAGGTGATCTAGAGGAGATATTTGGAGGCCAAAATAATGAAAATCAAGATAAAATAAAGGGAAAAGTTGTTTTTCATGATGTAAAACTAAAAAAAGAAAATACTCAAGTTTATAATAGAATAAAAATCGATAGATTTACTGGTGGGGTGTCAGAAGGAGGGGTATTTTCTGAAAAATTAGTAGTATCAAATAAGAATAATCCTATAGAAATTAAAATTACTTTAAAAGAAGAAGACAACAAAGCGTTAGCACTTATAATATTAGCATTAAGAGATATAGGATTTGGTTATGTATCCATAGGAAGTGGCGATGGTGTTGGTTATGGTCTTTTAAACGGAATAAGTATAGGTATAGATGGTAACAAATATAAGAAATGTAAAGTACATTTTGAGAATAAAACAGAATTAGTTGGAGATCTAGATATATTTGAAGAGATTATTTCAAAGGAATTGGGGTGATATTTGTGGAAAAATTAGAAATAAATAAATCAGAAGTTGAGAAAATATGTTTAGAAAATAATTTTAAATATGCATGGATAAATACATACAGCAATCTATATTTATCAAATGTTAAGGAAATAGATAACTTTTATTTTTTAGATGATTTAATTGAAGCTAAATTTTTCAATGAAATCAAAGAAGCATCAATAATTAAAAATGATGACGAAAAGTTTTCAGTTGTTATTTTTGATTCAGAAGGTAATAATGATTTTGTTGAAGAACAGCAAATTTTACAGAAACATAAAAGTCCATTTAAAAATGAAAATGACAAATTAGTTATAAGGCATTTTTTTAAGTATGATGATGACGGACAAGCATATGTTTATTATACGAAACTTTGTGATATAAAATGTGATATAAAAAAGGAAGGTGAAAAGTGATGGAAAATTACGCATCAGCACCGTACAATTTTATTCCTTTTCCTAAAAGTGTTGTTTATAGACACTTTATAGAAGGATGTATAGAAAATGAGGATAAAACAAAGTTAAAAGCCAAAGGCATTAATGAACTTGTTTATCATGATAAGTTTTATAGTAATCTTAAAACAGGGTATATTGATTATAAGATAACTACAGAATCGCCTATGTTCATTGGTGATGGTAAAGGAAACTTTTTTAAGGTTAACAATGAATGTACAATTCCAGGTTCTACAATGAGAGGAAGAGTACGAAGTAATGCTGAAGTGCTTTCTTGTGCATATCCTGAATTTATAAATGATAAAAAAATGTGGTATAGAGCTCCGTTTTCCAATGGAAAAGATGTATTAAAAATATTATATAATAATACCTTGTTTTCAAAACCAAAGAATCCGAAAATAACTGATAAAGTAAAGGCAGGATATTTAACTAATAAAAATGGAAAATATACGATAATACCTGCTGTTGAAGATGAAAAGGGAAGAAGCTTTAGAGATATAAATGAAGGGGAATTAAGAAAAAGATTTAAGAAATCAGGAGTTAACGATAGATTAGTTAATTATATGTATCGACTAGACAGAAGAAGTGATTTATGGGATGAAGTTTTGAACTTGAAATTTGAGAAGAAGAGATTAAAAACAGAGCTTAAGGAAAAAATAGAAAGTAAGGTAAAAGAAGAGATAACCAAAGAAGAAAAATGTTTAGAAAAAGCAATACAAAGTAAAATTGATAATATAGCTGATAATATAGCAAAGTTACTTCAAAATAATGAAGTTAAAAAATATGAACCATATTATAGAACTATTGATTATGAAATAAACGTGAAAAATAATCAATTAAATATTAAATATATAAAAGAATTTAACTACAATAAAAAATATGGTGTACTTATGAATTCGTCTAAGGTAAATGGTAGTAATAAACAAAATCATTATATAATATATAAACCAGATGAAGTTAAAAGAAAATTACCAATAAATCATAGCTTGAAAGTTAGCTTTGATACTAGTATAAAATATATAAAAAATGTTTCAAAAAAATTTCATTTGCCGGATAATAATGAATGCATTCCTGTATTTTATGTACTAGATAAAAAAAATGAAGAAGTTCAATCATTTGGATTTACACCATATTTAAAGGTAGCTTATGGGGGATCTGTTTCAGATGGAGTAAAAGTTAATCAGGAATATAAGGGAAAATGTATAGATTATATTCAAGGTATATTTGGATTTGCAAATTTTAAAAGTACGAAAGGTGAAATTTCTTATAAGGGAAGAGTGAAATTTACTAATGCAAAACTTAAACAAAATAAAGGGGAGATGGATAAGATATTTAAAAGTCTTATGAATCCTAAGATAAATTCTTTTCAAATTTATTTAAAACAAGATAAAAATGATATAAGAAGTTTAAATACTTATGAGAAGGATTTTGAACTTAGAGGTGAAAAATTTTACTGGATGCATGATAATGTAAATATAGTAGATGATTTTAAAACTCAATTAGAAAAAGTTAGAAGTGATAATAGTAGATATAATACACATAAAAGGGAACCACAAGAATATCAATTTGCAAAATTAAAATCAATTAATTCAAAATCAGAATTTATAGGAAGAATATATTTTGAAAACTTGGATTATGATGAACTTGGTTTGTTGCTTATGGCATTAAATCCCTATGATAAAGCTGTAGATAATATTGGACAAGGCAAACCTTATGGCTTTGGGAAAATAAAAGTAGATATAGTTGCAGTTAAAGAACTTAAAATGTCCAATAGATTTACAAAATTAAATTGTAGTGCTTGTGAAGAAGATATAGATATTGAAGGATGTAAGCAAGCTTTTGAAAATAACATGGAAAAAAATCTTGGGTGTGATTTAAAAGATACTGATATATATAAATATTTTTGTTTGAGTAAAAATGATAAGCAAATTCCGAAAGATAGTGAACTTAAATATATGGAGTTAGGAGATTTTAAGGAAAGAAAGGCTTTAAGACCAATAGAGGGTTATTTAAAGCAATATGAGGAAAGGGAAAAATTAGCAGAAATGCCGGCAGTTGATTTAGAAGATGAAAGATTTAGAGAATATGTAGCAAGTAAATTTGAGTCAAATGATAGGATTAAGATTAGTAAAGGAAGAAAATAAAATTATACATTTTATATTGAATTTTAATGAGGATTATAAATATAAAAGAAAAATAAAAGGTAAAGGTGAGAATGCAAATATGGATAAGGAAGAAACATTAAAAAAACTTTACGAAAATTATAAGAATATTGAGAAATGTGTAGTTGATCAACTATTTTTAGATACTCCCAATCATCAATTAACAGCAGGAACTTATAGAGAAGAAGTGTGGAAAGATTTATTTGAAAAAATTATCCCTAAAAAATTCTGTATAGATCAAGGAGTTTTTATTATTGATTCTAATGGTAATATATCAGATGAAGTAGATCTCGCAATATTTGATGAGCAATATACTCCATATATATTTAATTATGGCAAGATAAAATTCATACCTATAGAAGCAGTGGCTGTAGTGATACAATGTAAAAGTGTAGAACTTAAGACTAAAGATTTAGGTGAGTGGATTAAAAGTATAGACAAGCTCACCACATCATTAAATTCTATTGTAAGGGTTATGCCTGGATTAGTTGATAATAATATAGAAAATGAAAAAAACACTAAATCACAAACATCAACTAGACCTATAAGAATATTATGTTGTATTGGTAGAAATGGAGAAATAAAAGAAGCAGCTATTAATATGTTTGACATTTGTCTTTGTGTAAATAAGGATAAAAATTCTTTGAAAAAAGTAATTAAAAATGAAAGTGATACATATTATCAATGGTATGAATCATTAAATCATTATAAGGTAGAGCGTTTTGGAAATAACATGCAGTTATATCAAGATAAGAAAAATACAAAAGGAAAAGATATAAAAACGAGTCTTTTGTCGATTAAAATTGTAGATAATAATGAAAATGAAAATGTAATACTTTCTTTAATATTTCAACTAAATCAACTTTTAATGCTTATAAATAATCCGATGTTATTTCCACATGAATCTTATGCTACATTGTTTAATAATATTGGTAAAAAGTTTGATTAGCAAAAAAGTTTTATAAAGTATATTTAGAAAGTTGGCGGAAAATGAGACTAACAATAAATTTTGAATTTGAAAAACCTCTAAGATTACCACAACAGTACAATCATATTGTTCAAGCGGTTATTTTAAACTGGTTAAGTGATGAAAATTATCAAAAATTTATACATGATTTTGGATATAAAGTTGGAAATAGAACATATAAACTCTATACTTTTTCAAGACTTCAAGGTAAGTTTTTAATAGATAGAAATGAAAAAACAATAACATATGAAGATAGAGTAAAACTTGAAGTTGCAGCTCAGGATGATAAATTTCTTTCATATTTAGCTAATGGTATAATTATGAGTGATGAGGTAAGGCTTGGTAATAATATAGTTCACGTAAAGGATATAAAATGTGAAAAAAATGTTCTTGAATCTGGTGCTAAAGTCTATACAAAATCGCCTATTGTAATATATAGTACCTTTGAAAATGAAGATAAAAAGAAAACTTATTATTATAGCCCATTTGAAAATGAATTTTCAGAGCTTGTAAGAAGAAATTTGATAAAAAAATATGAAGCTGCTTTTGGCAAGATGCCATTGGATGATAGTTTTGAAATAAAGGCTGTAAAAAATTGTAAATTAAGAGAAAAGGTAATTGTCTATAAAAGTACAGTCATAAAGGGTTGGAATGGTGAGTTTATTTTAAATGGTTCTAAAGAACTTATAAATGTTGGATATAATTCTGGTTTTGGATCTAAAAATGCTCAAGGATTTGGATGTATAGAGAAATGTATTGGGCGTGACTAATATTAAAAAATGTGACATTACTAATGTTATTTAATTTATCGTCGACCCTGAGTAGTGTAAAAACACCGGGGGGTCGACGATTTTTTAGTTTGTAGTGAAATAGCGGGTTTGGATTGATTTTACATTAATTCTGAAGAAAATTTGTAAAAGTTGATTTTTTGAAGAAGCTGATGTATGCTATACTTGATGGGTTTTTAGAGTACCTATAAGGAATTGAAACTGAGTGTGGCGCACAAGGCTATAATGCAGCAGAAATAGTTTTTAGAGTACCTATAAGGAATTGAAACATCTCTTCAAATTCTTCTTTTGAATCTACACAAACGTTTTTAGAGTACCTATAAGGAATTGAAACTTCCATAAATATTTTAATAGTCTAATATTGGAAAAACTGTTTTTAGAGTACCTATAAGGAATTGAAACGCATATTCTACTATTTGAAATCCACCTTTTACTTCTGTTTTTAGAGTACCTATAAGGAATTGAAACTGTAAAAACATTAATCAAATGTAATAAAATACAATAAGTTTTTAGAGTACCTATAAGGAATTGAAACATTCATCTATGGTCATATTGTTAAATTCATAGCTATGTTTTTAGAGTACCTATAAGGAATTGAAACTTATTATAGCACCCATTGCCCCTTGTAATCGGCTATGTTTTTAGAGTACCTATAAGGAATTGAAACTTCACCTTCATATCTAGTTATTTCATAGATACTTCTAGTTTTTAGAGTACCTATAAGGAATTGAAACGAAAAAGAAGGGAAATTTAATAGAGGTATTTGCATCAGGTTTTTAGAGTACCTATAAGGAATTGAAACCTTGCAGATAGGATTAATGGTGGAACTTTAAGTTAAAGTTTTTAGAGTACCTATAAGGAATTGAAGCTTGTGGTAAAATAAAGAAAGAGGTTGGATGTGGTTATAGAAGGATAATGGACTCCGTCCAAGCCTCTGGTAGGATTAGAAGGATAATGGGTCTGACAACCCAAGCTCCTAGTAAGATTGCTTTCAGAATAACGATTAGAAAATTTTAAAATGATAGAATAAATAAGAATTAAGAGATAAATAAATCTAACTTAAAATTTGTCGTCGACCCTTAGTAGTGTAAAAACACTGGGGGGTCGACGATTTTTTGGTTTGTAGTAAAATAGCGGGTTTTGATTGGTTTTTCATTAATTTTGAAGAAAGTTTGTAAAAGTTGATTTTTTGAAGAAGCTGATGTATGCTATATTTGATGGGGGTTTTTAGAGTACCTACGAGGAATTGAAACTTATATCATTTGTAATTAAATTCTTAGCTATTACAGTTTTTAGAGTACCTACGAGGAATTGAAACCAGATTTCCAATCAGTTCTTTTTATCTTTCTCCTTGTTTTTAGAGTACCTACGAGGAATTGAAACAATATTACTTGCATTTCAGCATCCTCACAAATATGATGGTTTTTAGAGTACCTACGAGGAATTGAAACCGAGCAAAGTCCGCATTAAAACCTATTGTAGCCATGTTTTTAGAGTACCTACGAGGAATTGAAACTTAGTAGTATTATTTAAACTAGGTGTATTATTACTGTTTTTAGAGTACCTACGAGGAATTGAAACATAGCCTAAATATTCCTTTATTGTGCTATACTTATTGTTTTTAGAGTACCTACGAGGAATTGAAACAAGTATTAGTATTTTCTTGCTGTGTAGGTTGTTGAAGTTTTTAGAGTACCTATGAGGAATTGAAACCCTCCAAAACAAATATTACCGTCACCAAACACATTTGGTTTTTAGAGTACCTATGAGGAATTGAAACTGTGGGTGAAATGAAGAAAGATATTATATGAAGTTATAGAAGGATAATGGGTCTGGCGACCCAAACCCCTGGTAGGATTGCTTTCAGAATACCTATAAGGAATTAAAACCGCGGGTGAAATGGAGAAAGTGGTTGAATGTGGTTAAAGAAGGATAATGGACTTCGCCCAAACTCCTAGTATGATTGCTTTTAGAATACCTATTATTATATTTTGATATATTTCAATTTAAAAAATTAAAGAATTAAGATATAAATAAATACAGCTTAAAATTTATCGTTGACCCTGAGTAGTGTAAAAACACCGGGGGATCGACGATTTTTTAGTTTGTAGTGAAATAGCGGGTTTGGATTGATTTTACATTAATTCTGAAGAAAATTTGTAAAAGTTGATTTTTTGAAGAAGCTGATGTATGCTATACTTGATGGGGTTTTTAGAGTACCTATAAGGAATTGAAACACACTTGCATTTAAACTAAGTGTCTTAATAAATGTTAGTTTTTAGAGTACCTATAAGGAATTGAAACATAACTTCTCGTTCCAACATTCCATATTCCACAGCTATGTTTTTAGAGTACCTATAAGGAATTGAAACTTTTCTAAGCTAAGAGTACTTGCAAAACAACGACATGGTTTTTAGAGTACCTATAAGGAATTGAAACTTGAATTCTATTTGTTCATATGAACAGCCATCTATGTTTTTAGAGTACCTATAAGGAATTGAAACTGTGGGTGAAATGGAGAAAGAGATTGAATGTGGTTAAAGAAGGATAATGGACTCCGTCCAAGCCTCTGGTAGGATTGCTTTCAGAATGACGATTGGCAACCTTTAAAATGATAGAATAAATAAGTAAGAATTAAGAGATAAATAAATAAAACTTAAAATTTGTCGTCGACCATGAGTAGTGTAAAAATACTGGGGAGTCGACGATTTTTTGGTTTGTAGTAAAATAGCGGGTTTTGATTGATTTTGCATTAATTTTTAATATAATTTGTAATAGTTGATTTTTTGAAGAAGCTGATGTATGCTATATTTGATGGGTTTTTAGAGTACCTATGAGGAATTGAAACACGCAATTCCTGTGTCACCATCTTTGGGAGTGCTGGAGTTTTTAGAGTACCTATGAGGAATTGAAACCATCTACTTCTACCTTTAAATATACTATAGCTTTCATGTTTTTAGAGTACCTATGAGGAATTGAAACGATGGAACGGATTTAGGTAATGGAACTTGGATGTTTCAGTTTTTAGAGTACCTATGAGGAATTGAAACATTAATGTTAAGATTAATTACATTCGTTTATCTTCGGTTTTTAGAGTACCTATGAGGAATTGAAACTGTAAATGCAGATAAAAAAAGACTATATAGAAATTGTTTTTAGAGTACCTATGAGGAATTGAAACATGCAAGTGCTACATGCATTAGACACGAAAGGTATAAAGTTTTTAGAGTACCTATGAGGAATTGAAACAGCTTCCCATAATTGTTCTTTTCTCCTGAAGAATTTGTTTTTAGAGTACCTATGAGGAATTGAAACAATTCTTTTTGGATTTTTTCTCCATCTAACCAAATCAGTTTTTAGAGTACCTATGAGGAATTGAAACCAAGTTTTAAAAGTATTGTACCAGAAGCTTTATCAATGGTTTTTAGAGTACCTATGAGGAATTGAAACATGTAAGGGGGGTCTAAAGTAATGAAACCTAAAGTAGTTTTTAGAGTACCTATAAGGGATTGAAACGCAAAAACGAAAGTACTGCTCCAGTTCGGGAAAACGTTTTTAGAGTACCTATAAGGAATTGAAACAATTTACCATCATACTTATGTGTGCACTTTGATCTTATGTTTTTAGAGTACCTATAAGGAATTGAAACCTGTAGGAAATGAAGAAAAGGTAGAATGAAGTTATAGAAGGATAATGGACTCCGTCCAAACCTCGTGTAGGATTAGAAGTATAATGGGTCTATCGAGTCAATTTCTTAGTATGATTCTATACAAATACTGTGAAGCTGTGTTATGATGATATAAAGTAAAAAAAGGTTGGAGAGTGAATGAAATGTGTAGGCTAAACCCAAAAGTTGACTTTGCATTTAAGAAGCTTTTTGGCAGTGAAGAAAATAAAGATATATTAATAGCATTTATAAATTCAATAATAGATGAAAATGAGCAGATAAAGGACATAGTATTAAAGAATCCATATAACATAGCAGATTATAGAAATGGAAAAATGACGATTTTAGATATAAAAGCGGTGGATGATAAGGAAGTATGGTATGACATAGAAATGCAGATATCGCAGCAGGATTTTTTTGATAAAAGAGCACTGTATTATTGGTCAAAAGTGTATTCGAGTCAAATAGAAAGTGGAGAATACTATGAGAAATTAAGGAAGACCATATCAATAAACATACTGGATTTTAATTACCTAAATGATAAAGAATTTCACAATGAGTTTAAAATATATAACACGAGAACTTTAAAAGAATTTTCAAATTTATTTGAAATGCATTTTATAGAATTAAATAAATTTGATAAAGATTATAAAGAATTGAAAACGAGCTTAGATAGATGGATAGCATTTTTAAGTAGAGCATATGAACTTGATAAAGATAGTATACCAGCAGAACTTGCAGAAGATAGAGAGGTAAAAAAAGCAATAGAAAAACTAGATATAATGTATTTAAGTAAAGAAGAAAGAGAAGTATATGAGAATGATTTAAAGGCATTGATGGATTACAAGGCTCAGATAAAAACAGCTGAGAGAACTGGAATAGTTAAAGGGAAAAAAGAAGGAATTAAAGAAGAAAAAATTAATACTGTGAAAAATTTATTAGCTATGAGAATGGATGATGATTTTATAGCTAAAGCAACGGGTTTAGATAAAGAAAAAATTGAAGAGATTAGAAAATTAAGAGATAAATAGATGAACTTAAAATTTGTCGTCGACCCTGAGTAGTAAAAAAATACTCGGGTCGGGGATTTTTTAGTTTGTAGTAAAATAAAGATTCTAGATTGACAATATGTAACTAAACTGACATAGTGCCTTTATATACGAGGAAATATCAGTAATATAATGTATACCTTCCTATAAGTAAGTTTTAAATAGAATAGCTAAATTATAAAAAATATTGCATTTTATTTAAATAAATGGTAACATATAGAAAAAGATATTGAAAACAAGTCTACCTAGAAGGAATTTAAATTTGTAAATTTAAAATATGCATGCTTTATTTTTTAGAATACCTAAAAGGTTTATTATATTTTGCAAAAAGAGAATAAAAAACTAAATTATAGATAATAATAGTATTGTCTTTTAAATTTAATACAATATAGGTATTTTTAAATAAAATATAACCTTATTGTAAATTTAAAATATACATAATAAAAATAATTATGATAGTGACACATTAAAATGCCAAAAGAGGTGGGGCTTTGTGCTTGAAGGTATAATTCAAATAGGAAATTCAATGCTCTCTGATGGAAGCGATATGCTTTCAAATTTAATTAAAGATGTCCCTTTAAAAAATAAAAAACAAAAACAAATGCATGTTTTAAAATTTTGTTTTGACACAGAGAAAATGGAATTTAAATTAGATATAAATGAAGAAATTGATAATAGTACAGCAGAAAAATATTTATTTATAGGTTCGGTAGATGGTCCAGCATCTCCTCAATGGTTTGCAACAAGTAATTCATATCTGTATCACATAACTGAAACTTTTTCTAATTTGGCTAAAATTGATTTGGGAGAGAAACTAAATAGTAAAATAAAAATTATATGTGACAATTTTTATGTGGATTTGGGAGAAAAATTCAAACCCAAAAATAGATATGTTTTGAATTATAAAAAATTTGGAATTAGTGAAGAAGATATTATAGATACTTTAAATAAAATAGAAGAGGAAGAGGCTCAAACAGAAGAAAAACAAAGATATAAAAATATAACTTCAAAAATAAAGAAAGTGTATTCTAAAAAGTTCGAAAATTATGTCAAATCAGAGTTAGATACAAAAAAAGATGAAATAGGTATTTACACTATTGTTATAGATGGAACGCCTTTAAGTGAGTTTAAAGAATATAGAAAGCAGATTTTAAATAGTAAACAGAGCAGAAAGAAGAGTAAGAAAACTTTGGGGTTTTGTAGTATGTGTGGGGGTAGTGATAGTTTAACATCAGATTTATCTAAAATGAAAATAAAATATTACACTACAAATCAAATTATATTTGCAAGTGAACTTAATAGCTATGATAAAAATATGCTTCTATGCAAAGATTGTCTAAATAAACTTATGGCAGGAGAAAATTATATACAAAACAAGCTAAATACAAAAATTGTAGGCTTTAATGTATATTTAATTCCACATTTTATACTAGGAGCACCGATAAATAAAGAACAATTGGATAAGGTATCGGATAAGCTTGAATATTCTTTTAATACAGCTAAGAATTTAAGTGGTGTAGAGGAGTTTAAAGGTGAAATTGAAAATATAAAAGCCATAAATGATGAAGATTCATATTTTTTAGTAAATATAATGTTTTATAAAAGAGCAAATCAAGCAACTAAAATTCAAAAGTTGATAAAGGATGTAAATCCATCTGTATTTGAAAAAATTGTAACAGTATCTTATGATATGCTTCGCCTAAGTAAAAAAGTTATGGGTATAAACTACAAATTAAAAATAGATTTGCAAACATTTTATTTTATGACGCCAATTAGGCTTAAAAATTCTGAACCTATGAATTTTAGAAAACTTCTTCAAATATATGATGCAATATTAACTGGGGGAAATTTGAAATTAGAGGAATTTATAAAGAGCGTTATTTTGTGCGCAAAAATACAATTTTTTGATGAGCAAGGATATAATGTGAATAGCAAGGCAGGTATATATAATACAATACTTAAATCAAATTTTTGTATAATATTTTTGAAATATATGGGATGTATAAAGGAAGGGAAAAAAATGGAGGTTTCTGATTTAAAGTTAAGTGACGAAGGTTTAAAAGGATACATAAAAGAGATGGGATATGGGCAGCAGCAAAGTGCCATGTTTTTGTTAGGATGTCTTATAGGTAAGATTGGAAATGCTCAATATAAAAGAATGGGCGGGGATAAGAAGCCAATTCTTAATAAGTTAAACTTCGGGGGAATTGATAAGAGTAAGGTTATAAGACTTAGTAACGAAGTGTTTAATAAATTAATTCAGGAAAAGATAAGAAATTACAATGAAGTAATTTTTTCAGAATATAAGAGGCTTATGGATGAAAATTCAAGTTCATGGAAGTTAAATAAGCATGAAAATTTGTTCTATATCTTATCAGGATATAGTTATGAAACTACAAAGGCAATGCTCAATAGTAAGGGAGGAAAAGAAAATGAACAATAGTGAAATTTTATATTTATATGATGGAAAGCTTACAAATCCAAATGGAGATCCAGATGAAGAAAATAGACCACGTATGGATTATGAAAGGGAGATAAATCTTGTTTCTGATTTAAGAATGAAAAGATATGTTAGAGATTATTTTTTAGATAGAGGGTATAAATTATTTGTGTCAAAGGTAGGAGATAAGGCAGTAACAGCAGAGGGAAGAATAAAGGATCTTGGAAGTAGTGATGTTGATACAATACTAGAAAATCTTATAGATGTAAGACTTTTTGGTGCAACAATTCCTATAAAAAAGGATAACAAAAATTTCATAGGACCTGTTCAGTTTAACTGGGGATATTCTTTAAATAAAGTTGAGGTTTTAGAATCAAGCATAACTTCACATTTTGCAACTGATGAAAAAAATACACAAGGTGCAATAGGAAAGGACTATAGGGTTAAGTATTCCTTTATTGCTTTTAGTGGAGTTATAAGTGGAAAAAGAGCAGAACATACAAAATTAAAAGAAGAAGATGTTGAACTTTTGGATAAAGCAATGAGATATGCTATACCAGAGCTTGCTACTAGAAGTAAGATTGGACAGTATCCGAGACTTTATTTGAGAGTTGAATATAAGGATAATGAAACTATACTTGGAGATTTAAGAGATTATTTGAAGTTTTCTTGTGAAGAAGAGAGTGTAAGAGATATAAAGGAAGTAAGTTTAGATATAACAGAGCTTATACATTTTCTTTATAAAAACAAAGATAGAATTTCTAAATTATATTATTTTGCAGATGAAAAGCTTAAATTAATTATTGACGGAAATAAAGTGGATTTTAAGGAGGCATTCAGTAGTTTTACATTAAATGAAGTAAAGTAGGGTGAAGAGTATGGATTTATTGGTATTAAAATTAAAAGGCAAGTTTGCACACTTTAGGAAGTTCTACACTAATTCATCTTCACTTTCTTATTCGGTACCTCCAAGGACTACTATTGTTGGTTTGATAGCAGCTATTTTAGGATATGAACGAAATAGTTACTATGAGGTTTTCTCAAAAGCAAATCTTAATGTAGCCATAAAAAAAGACGGGTCTATAAGAAAAATAATGCAAAGCTTAAACTATATTAAAGCTACAAGTGCTGCTAATATATATGAACCCAAAGAACATACACAAATACCAGTGGAAATTTTAACTGGGGACAATGGAATTAAGTATACTATTTATGTAAGTATCAGTGATAAAGCTCTTATGGATGAATTAGAATATAGAATAAAAAATAATAAATATGTGTATTGTCCATATTTTGGATCAGCACCGTTTAATTGCATTTTTGAATTTTGTGAAAGAGTTTATGTAGAACAGGAAAAAAGTATAGATGTAATTGATATATCTACTCTTGTGAATTCAAAATACATAGTTGAGGGAAGTATAGACATATTTGAAAGTGAAAATCTAAAACTATTAAAGGAAAGAATGCCTGTTGAATTTCTTAATGATAGACAAATAGGAAATATGGCGTCATATATTTACGATGAAAATGGTAATCCATTAAAATTAAAGCTTAATACAGAATTTATAAGACTTAAAGATGAAAATATAGTATTTTTGTAGGAGATGATAAATTGAAATTTTATTCTCATCCGGATAAGCTTGTTTTGGAACATCTAATTGAAGTTAATGAACTTTCTCAAAAATATTGTGATAAAAAGTATGCTAAAGCAGAAGAAATTTTAAGTTTTACTCATGATTTTGGAAAGTACACTACTTTTTTTCAAGAATACATTAAGAGTAAAAATAAGACCAAAAATCAACTGAATGGTCATGGATTTATTTCAGCATTATTTGGTGCATTTATTGCTCTAGATGTTTATGAAGATATAATGCCAGTAATTATATATAATTCAATACTTCATCATCATGGAAGTATAAAAAGTGCATATGTAAACCTACCTAAAAGTTTTAAAAGAGAAGTTATAGATAGAGTTGATCTTATGGACAAAATTGACAATGCACTTGAACAAATAGCTGATATTGAAAAAAATAAAGAGTTTATTGGAGATGATTATAAAAAAATAGGATATGGGGATTATTTTAATACATTCATAGAACAAAAGCCTTTTGAAAAAATATTAACTAAGCTTAGAAAATTGCAGTATGGTTTTGAGTATAAGAATGATAGTGAAAAATATTATTTTGTAAGTCAAATGCTTTATAGTTCCCTTATTGCTGCTGACAAAATTAGTGCCGCTAACCTAAAGCTTTCTGAAGTAAAGTTTGCAAGTTTTGAAATCTTAAATAAATCTAAAAATGAAAGATTTAAAGATAATGCAGAGGAAAAGGTAAATCTAATCAGAAGTAAAATATTTAATGAAGTTCAAGAACAAATTAAGCTTTCATATAAAAATAATAAAATTTTTTCAATAACCTCGCCTACAGGGACAGGTAAAACCTACTGTGGTTTTTTTGCCGCTTTAAAATTAAGAGAGCTTTTAGGTGATAATAGAAAGATTATATACTCACTTCCTTTCACATCAATAATAAATCAGAATTACTCCTCCATATATTCTCTTTTTGAAAGTATAGATAATTTTGAAAACGAAAGTAGCGAATATATTATAAAACATCATAGCCTTGCAGATGTTGATTATAATAGTGAATATGATGATTATACAAAGGTTAAGGCTGAAATGTTAATAGAAAATTGGAATAGCGGTATAGTGATTACAACATTTGTTCAACTTCTTCAAACTTTAATTGGAAATAAAAATAGGATGCTTAAAAAATTTAATGCTATAAGAAAATCAATAATTATATTAGATGAAGTTCAAGCAATAGATATAGAATATTTAAAGCTTGTAGAATTTATTTTAACAGCAGCTAGTGAATATCTTGATTGCAGAATAATAATGATGACTGCAACAAAACCGCTTATGCTTTTAAATTCGGTTGAACTTTTAAAGGATAATAAAAAGTATTTTGATATGTTCAATAGAACCTCTATTATTCCAAGACTTAATCCAATTAAAATACATGATTTTGTGGAGGAATTTTATGAAAATATGGAGGAAAAATCTTATCTTGTAATATGCAATACTATATCACAGTCTTTAAAAATTTATAATGAACTTAAAAATAGTGGGAGAATAGTTTTGTATTTATCAACTAACATTTTACCATGCCATAGAAAAGAAAGAATAGATGAAGTAATATCACGATTAGATAAAGGTGAAAAAATAATACTTGTGTCAACTCAAGTTGTTGAAGCTGGTGTGGATTTTGATTTTGATGTTGTTATAAGAGATATAGCACCTATTTCTTCTATAATACAGTCTGCTGGTAGGTGTAATAGAAATGGTAAAAAGAAGATTGGAAATGTATATATTTATGCTATGGTTGATGATAGTGGATCATATTATAGTAAAAGAGTTTATGGAAAAACTTTAATAAATATAAGTATGGAGCTTTTGAAGGATGAAAAAATTATAGAAGAAAAAGAGTATTTTGAACTTGTTGCAAAGTATTTTAATGAGGTTGATAAGTATAAAAATCAGGATGTCTCCTTTGAGTTTGAAAAGTCAATTATAAAAATGCATTTTAGTGAAGAGGACTATAGTATAGATAAGTTTTCACTTATAAAAGAAAAAGATAATTATGTTGATGTGTTTTTTAGAATTAATGATGAGGCTGAAGAGGTTTATGGAAAACTTTTAGCTGCACTAAAAATTAAAGATATTGAATTGAAGAGTGAAAAAATGCTTGAAATAAAGAGCAGCATTAGAGAATATATTTTATCTATTCCAGTTAAGCATATTGATAGAGTAAATGATAAAGAGGATTTAATTTTGAATCTTCCTGAAAGTGCATGTGAAGTATATTATGACAATAAGACTGGATATAAAAGAGAACAGGAAGAAGATTTTTTTGTTATGTAGAGGTGAGATTGTGGAAATTAACGGAACTATGCTGTGGTATTATAATGTATGCAAACGTGAAGTATGGCTTATGTCTAGATCAATAGTACCAGATCAGCAGGATGAAAATATAGATTTAGGTAGATTTATTCATGAGCGTACATATAAAAGAAACAATAAGGAAATAAGCTTTGGTAATGTTAAATTTGATGTTATTTTTAAGTCGAAAAATAAGATAACTATCGGTGAAACAAAGAAGTCTTCAAGGTATGCTGAAGCTTCAAAATGGCAGCTTATATATTATTTAAATGAGCTAAAAAATGCAGGAATAGAGGCAAAAGGTGTCTTACTGTATCCAGAAGAAAAAAAGCGAACTGAAATAGAATTAACAGATGAATCAATTAGTAAGCTTTCAGGAATGTGCTTAGATATAGAAAAGATATATACTGAAAATCATCCTCCGGTAGCTGTTAAGATAGGCTTTTGTAAAAATTGTGGATATAAAGAGTACTGTTATTCTTAAGGAGGGTAAGTAGTGAAAAAGGATATTTATATTTTTAATGATGGAGATTTAAAAAGGAAAGACAATACTGTATATTTTGAAAGTGAAGGAAAGAAAAAGTATTTGCCAGTAGAGGAATTAAACAATATTTGGGTGTTTGGTGAAATCAATTTAAATAAAAAATTTCTGGATTTTGTGTCTCAAAAGGAAATATGCATACACTTTTTTAATTATTATGGATATTATACAGGAACTTTTTATCCAAGAGAGCATTTAAACTCTGGATATGTAATTTTAAAGCAAGCTGAAAATTATCTTGATTATGAAAAGAGAATAAAAATAGCTAAGATGATAATAGAAACTGCTGTTGAAAATATAATTATAATTTTAAAATATTATAATAGTAGGGGAGTAGAGCTTGAGGTTGAAATTACAGATATGGCAGAAAAGAAAGAGCTTATGGAAAATTGTAAAACAGTAGAGGAACTTATGGCTGTTGAAGGAAATATGAGGCAAGGTTACTATGGATGTTTTTCAAAAATAATAAAAAATCCAGAATTTGAGTTTAAAGTAAGGAGTAAGCGCCCTCCACGTGACAAAATAAATGCTTTAATTAGTTTTGGAAATTCTATGATGTATACAACTGTTTTGGGTGAAATATATCAAACTCAGTTAGATCCAAGAATAGGCTATTTACATTCAACTAATATGAGGAGATTTTCTCTTAATCTTGATATTGCTGAAATATTTAAACCTATAATAGTGGATAGAACTATTTTTTCGATTCTTAATAGAAATGAGCTAACGGAAAAGGATTTTGAAGCTGATCTTAATGGTATAATGCTTAATGAGAGAGGGCGAAAAAAGTTTATTGAAGAATATAATAACAAACTGTTAACAACAATAAAGCATCCTAAAATAGGAACTACTGTAAGTTATAAGCGCATAATAAGACTTGAATTATACAAGCTTCAAAAGTATATTACAGAGGATGAACCGTATGATGGTTTTATTGCGAGGTGGTAGTTAGTGTTTGTGATACTTGTTTATGACTTTGGTGAAAAACGTGTTGGTCGTGCACTTAAAATATGTAGAAAATATTTAACGTGGGTACAAAATTCTGTTTTTGAAGGAGATATAAGTGTAGCAAATCTAAAGAAGTTAAAGTATGAGCTTTCTGATATTATGATGCCTGGTGAGGATTCTATAATAATATATACTTTTAAAAGTACAAAGTATTCAAAGCGAGAAGTACTTGGAGTTTCTAAAAATAAGCAGGATATATTTTTATGATTTTAAAATTGTTTATACAGTTAAATGAAAATTTCTCGTCGACCCTGAGTAGTTTAAAACACTGGGGGTCGACGATTTTTTAGTTTGTAGTAAAATAGGGAGTTTAGATTGATTTTTTATTAATCTTTGAGGAAATGTGTAAAATTTGATTTTTTAAGAAAGCTGATGTATGCTAATTTGATGGTTTTTTAGAGTACCCATAAGGAATTGAAGCTTGTGGTAAAATAAAGAAAGAGGTTGGATGTGTTATAGAAGGATAATGGGTCTGGCGACCCAAACCCCTGGTAGGATTGCATTTAGAGTACCTATAAGGGATTGAAACTGTGGATGAAATGGAGAAAGTGGTTGGATGTGTTATAGAAGGATAATGGGTCTGGCGACCCAAACCCCTGGTAGGATTGCATTTAGAGTACCTATGAGGGATTAAAACTGTGGGTGAAATGAAGAAAGATATTATATGAAGTTAAAGAAGGATAATGGACTTCGCCAAACCTCTGATATGATTGCATTCGGAGTACTTATTATTATATTTACGTATATTTGAATTTAGGAAATTAAAGGATTAATAGGTAAATAAATCTAACTGAAAATTTGTCATCGACCCTTAGTAGTGTAAAAACACTGGGGGGTCGACGATTTTTTGGTTTGTAGTAAAATAGCGGGTTTTGATTGGTTTTTCATTAATTTTGAAGAAAGTTTGTAAAAGTTGATTTTTTGAAGAAGCTGATGTATGCTATATTTGATGGGTTTTTAGAATACCTATGAGGAATTGAAACCTGGAAGTATAACTTATAATTTAATTTATATCTAAGTTTTTAGAATACCTATGAGGAATTGAAACAAAAAAGGGGATGTTTTAAAAAATATTTGTATTTACAGTTTTTAGAATACCTATGAGGAATTGAAACTATTTGCCAGAAGACTATGATACAAAGTACAGAAAGGTTTTTAGAATACCTATGAGGAATTGAAACAATTCTATAAAGACCGTCAGCGGTGAAGCACTAACGTTTTTAGAATACCTATGAGGAATTGAAACAACTTTTTCCCTATGCGAAAAATTGCATAATATTTAGTGTTTTTAGAATACCTATGAGGAATTGAAACTTTGAGTGAAATGGATAAAGAGGTTGGATGTGGTTAAAGAAGGATAATGGACTTCGTCCAAACCTCTGGGAGGATTGCTTTCAGAATACCTATAAGGAATTGAAACAGTGGGTGAAATGAAGAAAGTGGTTGGATGTGGTTATAGAAGGATAATGGACTCCGTCCAAGCCTCTGGTAGGATTAGAAGGATAATGGGTCTGACAACCCAAGCCCCTAGTAAGATTGCTTTCAGAATAACGATTAGAAAATTTTAAAATGATAGAATAAATAAGTAAGAATTAAGAGATAAATAAAAGTAACTTAAAATTTGTCGTCGACCCTGAGTAGTGTAAAAACACTGGGGGTCGACGATTTTTTGGTTTTTAGTAAAATAGCGGATTTTGATTGGTTTTTCATTAATTTTCAAGAAAGTTTGTAAAAGTTGATTTTTTGAAGAAGCTGATGTATGCTATATTTAATGGGTTTTTAGAATACCTATAAGGAATTGAAACTGCTTTATGGTTTTGATTCTTTAGATCCTTTTATTGTTCTTAGAGTACCTATAAGGAATTGAAACTGTGGGTGAAATGAAGAAAGATATTATATGAAGTTATAGAAGGATAATGGGTCTGGCGACCCAAACCCCTGGTAGAATTGCATTTAGAATACCTATAAGGAATTAAAACACAAAATATATTACTACTTTAGATTTTTCCTTACACAGTTTGTAGAATACATATACTGAATTGAAACAGTGGTGAAATGAGGAAAGAGTTAGGATGAAGTTAAAGAAAGACAATGGACTACGTCAAAACCTCTGATATGATTGCATTCGGAGTACTTATTATTATATTTACGTATATTTGAATTTAGGAAATTAAAGAATTAATAAGTAAATAAATCTAACTGAAAATTTGTCGTCGACCCTTAGTAGTGTAAAAACACTGGGGGGTCGACGATTTTTTGGTTTGTAGTAAAATAGCGGGTTTTGATTGGTTTTTCATTAATTTTGAAGAAAGTTTGTAAAAGTTGATTTTTTGAAGAAGCTGATGTATGCTATATTTGATGGGTTTTTAGAATACCTATGAGGAATTGAAACTTTATTAATTTGCTTGCTTGATCCTGTAAATCACTGTTTTTAGAATACCTATGAGGAATTGAAACATAACACTTAGATATATCGGAGTAGAGCAGCAAGCGTTTTTAGAATACCTATGAGGAATTGAAACTGGGAACTGACTTGAATAGCTCTGTACTGACACTTGGTAAGGTTTTTAGAATACCTATGAGGAATTGAAACTTTTTATATTCATAGTCAATTTTATACGGTATAAAGCGTTTTTAGAATACCTATGAGGAATTGAAACATATCTTGTCCTTTATAAAAGAATTCTGGATTAACTGTTTTTAGAATACCTATGAGGAATTGAAACCTGTTTCCCCATTAGTATTTGTTGCTCCACTGCTTATAGTTTTTAGAATACCTATGAGGAATTGAAACAGGCTTCATATAACGTAACAATTAAAGGTGGTACTGTTTTTAGAATACCTATGAGGAATTGAAACTCCATTATGCTAGATGTGTTTTTGTTGTTTAAAACTGTGTTTTTAGAATACCTATGAGGAATTGAAACTTAGAACATGAAAGTACTGAAGACTTTGGGCAATTAGGTTTTTAGAATACCTATGAGGAATTGAAACCCCATTATACCGGCTGTAGATTTTTCCGGTAAACCTTTGTTTTTAGAATACCTATGAGGAATTGAAACAAACTAAATCCGTAATTAGCCATTAGTTACTCCGTAGTTTTTAGAATACCTATGAGGAATTAAAACTGTGGGTGAAATGGAGAAAGAGATTGAATGTGGTTAAAGAAGAATAATATGGTCATAGCTACTAGACCATTGGTAAGATTGATTTTAGAGAATCTACTATTAAATTTAAATATATTGGAATTTGCTAGATTGAAGAATTAATAGATAAATAAATCTAACTTAAAATTTGTCGTCGACCCTTAGTAGTGTAAAAACACCGGGGGGTCGACGATTTTTTAGTTTGTAGTGAAATAGCGGGTTTGGATTGATTTTACATTAATTCTGAAGAAAATTTGTAAAAGTTGATTTTTTGAAGAAGCTGATGTATGCTATATTTGATGGGTTTTTAGAGTACCTATAAGGAATTGAAACATTCCATTGGCTTTAAGTCCTGTAGCATCAAACATTGTTTTTAGAGTACCTATAAGGAATTGAAACCTTTCTGCTGTAGCGATTCTTGTTGACAGCCCTGTGACGGTTTTTAGAGTACCTATAAGGAATTGAAACTCGCATTGATTCCTCTTTTTATATCTGTAATAGTAATGTTTTTAGAGTACCTATAAGGAATTGAAACTAGTATCTAATACATCGGCTTGTTGCCTCATATCTGGTTTTTAGAGTACCTATAAGGAATTGAAACTGTGAAATTCATCTTTCTTCTTTTTAGGGTTGTATTGTTTTTAGAGTACCTATAAGGAATTGAAACTCATAAATTTTAAGTGTTTTAGAAGAAACATTTCCTTGTTTTTAGAGTACTTATAAGGAATTGAAACTGTGGGTGAAATGAAGAAAAATATTATATGAAGTTATAAAAGGATAATGGGTCTTACGACCCAAACCCCTGGTAGGATTGCTTTCAGAATACCTATGAGGAATTAAAACTGTGGGTGAAATGGAGAAAGAGATTGAATGTGGTTAAAGAAGAATAATGGACTTCGCCCAAACCTCTGATATGATTGCATTCGGAGTACTTATTATTATATTTACGTATATTTGAATTTAGGAAATTGAAGAATTAATAGATAAATAAATCTAACTGAAAATTTGTCGTCGACCCTGAGTAGTGTAAAAACACCGTGGGGTCGACGATTTTTTAGTTTGTAGTAAAATAGCGGGTTTGGATTGATTTTACATTAATTCTGAAGAAAATTTGTAAAAGTTGATTTTTTAAGAAAGCTGATGTATGCTATATTTGATGGGTTTTTAGAATACCTATGAGGAATTGAAACTTAACCCAGGGACTAAATTAAATCTAGGATAAACTTGTTTTTAGAATACCTATGAGGAATTGAAACATGTCAAATCTAAAGGACTTTTAAACCCTATTAATCTGTTTTTAGAATACCTATGAGGAATTGAAACTATATTTACATCTCTGTAACCAATTAAAAAATGATTGTTTTTAGAATACCTATGAGGAATTGAAACTGTGAGTGAAATGAAGAAAGATATTATATGAAGTTATAGAAGGATAATGGGTCTTACGACCCAAACCCCTGGTAGGATTGCTTTCAGAATACCTATAAGGAATTGAAACATGTTAAGATTAATTATATCTGTTTATCTTTGTTTTAGTTTTTAGAATACCTATGAGGAATTGAAACAAAACATTGTTCATTTCTTTTTGTATTTTTTCACCAGTTTTTAGAATACCTATGAGGAATCAAAACAGTGGGTGAAATGGAGAAAGTGGTTGGATGGGTTAAAGAAGGATAATGGGTCTGACGACCCAAACCCCTGGTAGGATTAGAAGTATAATGGGTCTATCTAGTCGATTTCCTGGTAAGATTCTATACAAATATGATGAAGCTGTGTTATGATGATATAAAGTAAAAAAGGTTGGAGAGTGAATGAAATGTGTAGGCTAAACCCAAAAGTTGACTTTGCATTTAAGAAGCTTTTTGGCAGTGAAGAAAATAAGGATATATTAATAGCATTTATAAATTCTATAATAGATGAAAATGAGCAAATAAAAGACATAATATTAAAGAATCCATATAACATAGCAGACTATAGAAACGGGAAAATGACGATTTTAGATATAAAAGCGGTGGATGATAAAGAAGTATGGTATGACATAGAAATGCAGATATCACAGCAGGATTTCTTTGATAAAAGAGCATTATATTATTGGTCGAAAGTGTACTCCAGTCAAATAGAAAGTGGAGAATATTACGAGAAATTAAGGAAAACTATATCAATAAACATACTAGATTTTAATTATTTGAAGGATAAAGAATTTCACAATAAGTTTAAAATATATAACACGAGAACTCTAAAAGAGTTTTCGAATATATTTGAAATGCATTTTATAGAATTAAATAAATTTAATAAAGAGTATAAAGAATTGAAAACGAGTTTAGATAGATGGATAGCATTTTTAAGTAGAGCATATGAACTTGATAAAGATAGCATACCGTCAGAGCTTTCAGAAGATGAAAAAGTAAAAAAAGCAATAGAAAAGCTAGATATAATGTATTTGAGTAAGGAAGAAAGAGAAGTTTATGAAAATGATCTAAGGGCATTGATGGATTACAAGGCTCAGATAAAAACAGCTGAGAGAAATGGAATAAAAGAAGGAGAGAAAAATAAAGAAATTTTGGTTGTAAAGAATCTAGTAGATATGGGAATGGATGATGATTTTATAGCTAAAGCATCTGGTTTAGATAAATATGAAATTGAAGAAATTAAAAAATTAATAGATAAATAGAACTAACTTAAAATTTGTCGTCGACCCTTAGTAGTGTAAAAACACCGGAGGGTCGACGATTTTTAAGTTTGTAGTAAAATAGCGGGTTTTGATTGGTTTTTCATTAATTTTGAAGAAAGTTTGTAAAAGTTGATTTTTTGAAGAAGCTGATGTATGCTATATTTGATGGGTTTTTAGAATACCTATAAGGAATTGAAACCGATTTAGGTTGGCAGGATTTATGCAGTGATAACTTTAGTTTTTAGAATACCTATAAGGAATTGAAACATTGCATTGACTAAACTATCTTTATGTGTTGTTTCTAAGTTTTTAGAATACCTATAAGGAATTGAAACAGCAATGGTATTTGGTACAGGCATTAAGAACTTTTTACGTTTTTAGAATACCTATAAGGAATTGAAACAGAGTAATAGAGCTATATTGAATATGACTATTAAATGTTTTTAGAATACCTATAAGGAATTGAAACTATTTTTCATCAAAATATAAAAACAATTTTTCTATCTTTCGTTTTTAGAATACCTATAAGGAATTGAAACTATGGGTGAAATGGAGAAAGTGGTTGGATGTGTTATAGAAGGATAATGGGTCTGGCGACCCAAACCCCTGGTAGGATTGCTTTCGGAGTACTTATTATTATATTTACGTATATTTGAATTTAGGAAATTGAAGAATTAATAGATAAATAAATCTAACTGAAAATTTGTCGTCGACCCTGAGTAGTGTAAAAACACTGGGGGGTCGACGATTTTTAAGTTTGTAGTAAAATAGCAGGTTTTGATTGGTTTTTCATTAATTTTGAAGAAAGTTTGTAAAAGTTGATTTTTTGAAGAAGCTGATGTATGCTATATTTGATGGGTTTTTAGAATACCTATGAGGAATTGAAACATGGCTATAAAAGTAATTGATGGTATAGTGCATCAGTTTTTAGAATACCTATGAGGAATTGAAACTATTCAGGAATCAGTGGAAACAACAGACGTGTTAAAAGTTTTTAGAATACCTATGAGGAATTGAAACAATTCTTCAAATTCAAACTCATTTTGAATTTTCTCTAGTTTTTAGAATACCTATGAGGGATTGAAACTGTGGGTGAAATAGAGAAAGAGACTGGATGGAGTTAAAGAAGGATAATGGGTCTAGCGACCCAAGCCCCAGGTAGGATTGCATTTAGATTACCTATAAGGGATTGAAACTGTTTATGAAATGTAGAAAGAGATGGTATAAGGTTATAGAAGGATAATGGACTACGTCCAAACCTCGTGTAGGATTGTATTTAAAGTACCCATGAGGGATTGAAACCGTTGGAAAATGGATAAAGAGGTTGGATGAGGTTAAAGAAGGATAATGGGTCTTACGACCTAAGCCCTAGATAAGATTAGAGGTATAATGAATCTCACGAATCAAGCTCTTAGTAAGATTAAATTTAGAATTTGTCGTCGACCCTTAGTAGTGTAAAAACACCGGGGGGCGACGATTTTTTAGTTTATAGTAAAATAGAGGGTTTGAATTGGTTTTTCGTTAATTTTGAAGAAGATTTGTAAAAGTTGATTTTTTGAAGAAGCTGATGTATGCTATATTGGATGAGTTTTTAGAATACCTATGAGGAATTGAAACATAATATCTTCTTTATCGTTCTGATCATAGATTGAAGTTTTTAGAGTACCTATAAGGGATTGAAACAAAAATAATTTGCAATTCAGACTCAAAAACATCGTAGTTTTTAGATTACCTATAAGGAATTGAAACTATGGGTGAAATAGAGAAAGAGATGGTATGAGGTTATAGAAGGATAATGGACTACGTCCAAACCTCATGTAGGATTGTATTTAGAATACCTATAAGGGATTGAAACTGTGGATGAAATAGAGAAAGAAGTTGGATGTGGTTAAAGAAGGATAATGGATCTTACGACCCAAACCCCTGGTAGGATTGCATTTAGAATACATATTATTATATTTTAATATATTAGAATTTGCTGAATTGGAAAGTTAAGAGATAAATAAATATAACTTAAAATTTGTCGTCGACCCTGAGTAGTGTAAAAACACCGGGGGGTCGACGATTTTTCAGTTTGTAGTAAAATAGCGGGTTTGGATTGATTTTTGATTGATTTTGAAAAAGATTTGTAAAAGTTGATTTTTTGGAGAAGCTGATGTATGCTATATTAGATGGGTCTTTAGAGTACCTATGAGGAATTAAAACTATGAATGGTTTGATATTCAAGCAACGTCACCTAAGTCTTTAGAGTACCTATGAGGAATTAAAACCATGTAAGAGCGTTTGCAAAAGCGATAGCAAAACAACGTCTTTAGAGTACCTATGAGGAATTAAAACTCTCTTGTTGATACTGTTCATGCAGCTGGACTAGTTGGTCTTTAGAGTACCTATGAGGAATTAAAACAAAATATAAATAATAAAGACTTTAATATAAATATAAGTCTTTAGAGTACCTATGAGGAATTAAAACGTGAAGCCCACCTCAAGATTAGATTTCCCATAACATAGTCTTTAGAGTACCTATGAGGAATTAAAACGGTTATGTAGCTGTCGGAGGAGATGGTGAGGGCATTTGGTCTTTAGAGTACCTATGAGGAATTAAAACCAATCATGCGGTTGGATGGCGATAGAAGGTGTATGTAAGTCTTTAGAGTACCTATGAGGAATTAAAACTGTGGGTGAAATAGAGAAAGAGTTTGGATGGAGTTAAAGAAGGATAATGGGTCTAGCGACCCAAGCCCCAGGTAGGATTGCATTTAGAATACATATTATTATATTTTAATATATTAGAATTTGCTTAATTGGAAAGTTAAGAGATAAATAAATATAACTTAAAATTTGTCGTCGACCCTTAGTAGTGTAAAAACACCGTGGGGTCGACGATTTTTTAGTTTGTAGTAAAGTAGCGGGTTTGGATTGATTTTTTATTGATTTTGAAGAAGATTTGTAAAAGTTGATTTTTTGAAGAAGCTGATGTATGCTATATTGGATGGGGTTTTAGAGTACCTATGAGGGATTGAAACAAAAATATGCAAAAAAGGATTCTGCTGGTGAAATTATGGGTTTTAGAGTACCTATGAGGGATTGAAACTTAGAAAAATTTCTAACATGTTTCTTTAGGTCTACAAGTTTTTAGAGTACCTATGAGGAATTGAAACCTTTTTGTTAGTTGCTTATGTTTGGTTATTAAATATGTTTTTAGAATACCTATGAGGAATTGAAACCACTTTAATGTCTGCATATATTATATCTCCTTATTAAGTTTTTAGAATACCTATGAGGAATTGAAACTGATCTAACTTACACGATATTGTATCTTTAGTATAAGTTTTTAGAATACCTATGAGGGATTGAAACTGTGGGTGAAATGGAAAAAGGGGTTGGATTTGGTTATAGAAGGATAATGGATCTGGCGACCCAAACTCCTGGTAGGATTGCATTTAGAATACATATTATTATATTTTAATATATTAGAATTTGCTGAATTTGAAAGTTAAGAGATAAATAAATATAACTTAAAATTTGTTGTCGACCCTTAGTAGTGTAAAAACACTGGGGGGTCGACGATTTTTTAGTTTGTAGTAAAATAGCGGGTTTGGATTGATTTTTTATTGATTTTGAAGAAAATTTGTAAAAGTTGATTTTTTGAAGAAGCTGATGTATGCTATATTGGATGGGTTTTTAGAGTACCTATGAGGAATTAAAACTTTAATATCATAATGTTTCGTGCTGGTATAACTCTTGTTTTTAGAGTACCTATGAGGAATTAAAACTGGTGCAGGTGATAACTCAACAACTTTTAATATACCTGATGTTTTTAGAGTACCTATGAGGAATTAAAACTTTATAATGGTTGGAAATGTGGTCCATGCAGCAGGTGTTTTTAGAGTACCTATGAGGAATTAAAACACCACCTACCTTTTTTATTTACCTTTCATAAATAGTATGTTTCTAGAGTACCTATGAGGAATTAAAACTTCATTTTCAACACTCCTTTTCTAATTTGTAGGTATAGTTTTTAGAGTACCTATAAGGAATTGAAACTGATGGTAAATGGAGAAAGAGGTTGGATGGAGTTATAGAAGGATAATGGGTCTAGTGACCCAAACCCCTGGAAGGATTGCATTTAGAATACCTATGAGGAATTAAAACTGTGGGTGAAATGAATAAAGATATTATATGAAGTTATAGAAGGATAATGGGTCTTACGACCCAAAACCCTGGTAGGATTGCTTTCAGAATAACGATTAGAAAATTTTAAAATGATAGAATAAATAAGTAAGAATTAAGAGATAAATAAATCTAACTTGAAATTTGTCGTCGACCCTTAGTAGTGTAAAAACATTGGAGGGTCGACGATTTTTTGGTTTGTAGTAAAATAGCTGGTTTTGATTGGTTTTTCATTAATTTTGAAGAAAGTTTGTAAAAGTTGATTTTTTGAAGAAGCTGATGTATGCTATATTGGATGGTTTTTTAGAGTACCTATGAGGAATTTAAACTGTGTATGAAATGTAGAAAGAGATTTTATGGAGTTAAAGAAGGATAGTGGGTCTGGTCTTATGATCTAAGCACCAGATAAGATTAGAATTATAATGAATTTCACGCACCAAGCTCTTGGTAAGATTAAATTTAGAATTTTTGTTGGAGAATTTTTAAATATTGGAAGATAAAAGTTAAGAGATAAATAAATATAACTTAAAATTTGTCGTCGACCCTTAGTAGTGTAAAAACACTGGGGGGTCGACGATTTTTTAGTTTGTAGTAAAATAGCGGGTTTGTATTGATTTTTGATTGATTTTGAAGAAGATTTGTAAAAGTTGATTTTTTGAAGAAGCTGATGTATGCTATATTAGATGGGTTTTTAGATTACCTATGAGGAATTGAAACACCGGATACGAGCAGGAAACAACGTATAAGTGTTTTTTGTTTTTAGATTACCTATGAGGAATTGAAACCATTTCGTCTCTTGGCTTTACTCCGTTTGAAGCATTGTTTTTAGATTACCTATGAGGAATTGAAACATAACAAAGATGAAGCTTTTAAATTTGCTCAAAATTGTTTTTAGATTACCTATGAGGAATTGAAACGCGTTGGGTTGCACAGTAGCAACTTTAGATGGTAGTATGTTTTTAGATTACCTATGAGGAATTGAAACTCTAAAAAGACTTTAGACATTCCACATGCTGGGAAGTTTTTAGATTACCTATGAGGAATTGAAACTACTATAGCTATTATAGAATTGCAATACTTTTATTATAGTTTTTAGAATACCTATAAGGGATTAAAACTGTGGGTGAAATGAAGAAAGATATTATATGAAGTTATAGAAGGATAATGGGTCTTACGACCCAAACCCCTGGTAGGATTGCTTTCAGAATACCTATGAGGAATTAAAACTGTGGGTGAAATAGAGAAAGAGTTTGGATGGAGTTAAAGAAGGATAATGGGTCTAGCGACCCAAGCCCCAGGTAGGATTGCATTTAGAATACCTATAAGGAATTAAAACTCAAATCATAATAATAACTATCACCATCACACTCCCCTGTTTTTAGAGTACCTATAAGGAATTAAAACATGCATGTCCTATATTCATTCCTGCAACAGTCTGTAGTTTTTAGAGTACCTATAAGGAATTAAAACTATTTCTTTGAAGACGTTCCATCTGAAACTATTTGTGTTTTTAGAGTACCTATGAGGAATTAAAACTGTCTTTTTCTTCTATATCCAATATTCCAGCAAGTACGTTTTTAGAGTACCTATGAGGGATTAAAACTGTGGGTGAAATGAAGAAAGAGTTTATATGAAGTTATAGAAGGATAATGGACTAGGTCCAAGCCTCTGATATGATTATAATGGGTTCAGGGATCCAAGCACCGAGTATGTTTGTGTGTAACATGTTCATATTTTTGTTGAAAACCATTACAAATTCACAAAAGAATGCTCTCTAGAATATAATGTAGTGATTATTTTGTAGGTGGGATTTGATGAAGAAGAAATTGGCTTTCTTTGTGAAAGAGGGTTTGGATAATTTTCTTGTGGATGTAATTAGTGGTGTTTCAGATGAATATGACACTAGAAAAATCATTGTTAAGAGTTATGATCAGATTAATAAGTGGATGCAGTGGGCGGATATTTCATTTTTTGAATGGTGTGATGAACTGGTAATATACGCTAGTAAATTAAAGATGGCTGAAAAAAAGAAAATTGTGTGTAGACTTCATAGGTATGAGGTTTTTACTGATTATCCTAAAATGGTTAATTGGGATAATGTAGATAGGCTTATAATTGTAACAGAACATTTGGAAAAGCTTTTAAAAATTCAAGTTCCAGATATAGATGAAAGAGTTAACATTATAACTGTAAATAATGGAGTTAATTTAAGTAAATATAAATTTAAGGAAAGAAAAAAGGGGTTTAATATTGCATATGTAGGGTATATTCATGCTAGAAAAAATCCAGTATTATTGCTCCAAATAATGAAGGTACTTGTGGAGAAGGATAAAAGATATAAATTATATGTTGCAGGTAAATTTCAGGATGGATTAATTGAATTGTACTGGAAGGATCAGATAAATAAAATGCAGCTTCAGGACAATGTGATTTTTCATGGGTGGCAAAATGATATAGGGGCATTTTTGGAGGATAAAAATTATCTTTTGTCTACTAGTATACATGAAAGCTTTGGTTTTGGAATTGCAGAGGCTATGGCAAGGGGGATAAAGCCTATAATTCATAATTTCTTGTTTGCAGATGAAATATGGGATAAGAAATTTATGTTTTGTTCATTAAATGAAGCAGTGAAAATGATTTGTGAAGGTGAGTATAATTCAAAAGAGTATAGAGCTTTTATTGAAGTTAATTATTTTTTAGAAGATGAGATTATAAAAATAAAAAAAGTGTTAGAAGGTTTATTTGATGAAAAATTGACTTTTCCGTATATTTTATCTCTGTTTGAAGAGTTTACCCCATATACTTCAGAATATATAAATAAATTTGATTTTGAAAAAGCTTATTTAACAATGGGAAAAAGGGAAATGATAGCACAAAATATTGAACTTGTAGAATTTATATTGAAGAATGAAAAGGGAAGGCAAATTGTATTTACTAATATTTTATATAATAAAAATAATAAAGAAATAGCATTACCAAATTATATTTTTAATAGTAAACATAAAGGTAAAATAGTTGAGTTTGTTAATGGAATTTTAAATATAAAGAGTGAAAATAATAAGAATATTCAAGGATATGTGTTTGATAAAGAGATTGAAGAGGATATAAATAAAAACTATCTTGCATATATGTGGGAAAGAGGTATACCTGCCACCGAATTTATGCCGTTTTTATGTTTTGTAAGAATAATTGAAAGGTATAAATTTGCTTTGAAGTTTATTAAGCCTACAGATGAAATTTTGGAAGCTGCCTCTGGTTTTGGATATGGTGCAGCATATTTTAAAGATAAGTGTAAAAAAGTTTATGCTTTGGATTTGTCGCCTAGAAATATAGAATTTTCAAAAGCTGCTTATGATTTTGAAAATATAAATTTTATTGAGGGAGATGTTACAAAGCTGCCTTTTGAAGATAATAAATTCGATGTGTATACTTCCTTTGAAACTTTAGAACATCTTCCTATTGATTCTATTAAAGCTTATTTTAGAGAAGCAATTAGAGTTTTGAAGAAAGAAGGGGTTATGATAATTTCTACGCCAAATGGAGAAGCACGAAAGAGTGTTAACAATCCTTTCCATATAAAGGAATATAATTATGATGAATTTAGTAAAATGTTAAGTAAGTATTTTTCTAGTATTAGTTATTATTCTGTGACTGATTTTAAAGTGGAAAAGGGAATGAAAGATGCTTCATTAAATATGATAGCTGTTTGCTATATATAGAAATGTAAGAGAAAGTAGAAAGACAATTTTAGTGACCTTCTGTCTTAAGAAATTTAAAAAAGTCTAGATAAATATCCTGATATAAAAAGGATATTTATTTTTTATATAGAATTACCATATGTTACCATAAAATCTTATTATTTATTGACACTAATTAAAAAATGGTATATAATACTATAGGAACATATGTTCGTGTCAGAATTAAAAGGGAGTGTTATAGTCAGTGTACAGAGAAGATTATTATAAGTTTTCGCATTACTTTTTACCGTATTCTTTGTTTAAGTTTGGAAATTTGATTATAAAAAGAATATTAGAAGATAAAGATGGTTTTATTAAAAATTTAAAAACCTCATGGAGAAATATAGAGTTAGAAAAAAGCTTTGTAAGGAGTAATCCTCCAAGCTTTGAAATTGATAATATAGAAATAAATAAGGCTAAATCTCTTATTGTAGTTAAAATGCCAGAGGCTAAAGAAGAAAAAGAGGCTTTATATATAGGTATAGGCTTTAATAAAAAGAATGATATTAGATACTTCACATATGAAATAGGCAAGGGAATACATTTTGAAGATGTATATTTTTTGTGTGAATGGACGAAGGAATTAAAACATATAAATCATGGGGTATATTCAAATAAAGATATTGGAAATTTCATAGGAGATATAAAAGCCTTATTTTAAAAAAATTTATCAGGTAAAAGACGTCTTATACATAGGCGTTTTTTTATTTTTTCAAGTTTTATTTTAAATAATGAGGCCTTTTTTTTTCTCTTTTTTTATAAGAAATGCATTTTCATAGAGTAAAACTGTAATATTACGCTATTGAATATTATTACAATTAATACAACTAGATGTATTAAAGTAAAATTGACCAATGGATAAGTTTACAACTAAAGTAATCATATGATAAAATAGAGTATAATTGCAATGTAAAATTTTATTTTTACGCTGTAATTGTACATAAATTTTCACATAACTTTTATAAGATATATGAAGGGAATGGTTTATGATGAGAAAGAAGAATCGAGTAACATCGCTATTTGTTATTTTAGCTATGTTATTCACTTGTGCTATTAGCAATGTTGCAACTAAAGTAAACGCTGATACACAATCTATTTATACAACAAAAGGTGAGACAACAAAAATTTATGCCTCTGCATTTGCACAAAATACTGACGATTGGGCATGGATGGATTTTGGAGACACTGCTAGCCTGGTATATCAGGATGTAACAAACTTGAAAAATACTAATACTTCAAATGCTTTTGCAAAAGCAAATTCAACTGCAAACTTTGGTATTAATATTTCAGATGGAAATCTTGGTGCAGGAGATTCAAGCACACTAAAATTTCATGTTGGAACTGTAACAATAAAAGCTACTGGATATGATGATCTTGTAATTAATTTAAACAAAGATTATTCAGAGAACTACACTGCTAAAAAAGAAACTTGGGGAGTTAGTGGAAACGCAACACAGGTTTTATTAAATGACTATCTTCCAAAAGACACTGCTGCAAAAGCAAGTTATCTTCAAAAGATTACAGATGTAACAGCTGATGTAACTTTATCAGATTACACTTATACTAAGGCACAAGCGCCAACACCAACAACAGGACAAGCTATATACACAACAAAGGGTGAACAAACAAAAATCTATGCTGCTGCATTTGCACAAAATACTACTGATGATTGGGCATGGATGAGTTTTGGAGATACTGCCACTTTAGTATATCAAGATGTTACCAATCTTAATGCCAATGATACTACAGCTGCTGCTTTCTCTAAGGCAAATTCATCTGCAAACTTTGGTATAAATATTTCAGATGGAAATCTTAATGAGGGTGATTCAAGTGCATTAAAATTCCATATTGGAACTGTAACAATAAAGGCTACTGGATACGATGATCTTGTAATCAACTTAAATAAAGATTACTCAGAGAACTATACTGCTAAAAAGGTTTCTTGGGGAATAACAGGAAATACAACTCAAGTTTTATTGAATGATTATCTTCCTAAAGATGCAACTACTAAAACAAATTATTTGCAAAAAATATCAAGTGTTAAAGCAGATGTAACTTTATCAGACTACACTTATACTAAAGCACAAGCACCAACACCAACAACAGGACAAGCTATATATACAACAAAGGGTGAACAAACAAAAATCTATGCTGCTGCATTTGCACAAAATACTACTGATGATTGGACTTGGATGAATTTTGGAGATACTGCTACTTTAATATATCAAGATGTTACTAACCTTGATGGAGAAGACGCTACAGCAACAGCTTTTTCAAAGGCAAATTCTTCTGCTAATTTTGGTATAAATATTTCAGATGGAAACCTTGGTGAAGGTGATACTAGTACATTAAAATTCCATATAGGTACAGTTACAGTTAAGGCTACTGGATATGATGATGTTGTAATTAACTTAAATAAAGATTATTCAGAAAGCTATACTGGTAAAAAAGCTTCTTGGGGAATAACAGGAAATACAACACAAGTTTTATTAAATGATTATCTTCCAAAGGATGCAACTGCAAAAACAAGTTATCTGCAAAAGATTACATCAGTTAAAGCAGATGTAACTTTATCAGATTATACTTATGCTAAAGCACCTGCTCCAACACCAGAATTCCCTGATGACTATCATTATCCAACAACAATGAGAGGTCTTCCTGCTATGGATTTAGTAAAGGATATGAAGGTTGGTTGGGACTTAGGAAATACTTTAGAGTCTGATGGTGGAGAAACTGCATGGGGAAATCCTGTAACTACTAAGAAGATGATAGATGAAATAAAGAAAGCTGGCTTTAATACAGTTCGTATTCCAGTAAGATGGGATCAGCACTATACTGATTCAAATTACACTATAGATCCAGCTTACATTTCACGTGTTGAAACAGTTATAAATTATGCACTTGCCAATGATATGTATGCTATTGTTAATATTCATCATGATAAAATACAGGGTGAAATGAATGATGCAAATAAGGATACTGTTCTTACAGAAGGAAGCGCTATATGGAACCAAGTTGCAACTCATTTTAAAGATTATGGAGATAAATTAATCTTTGAAACAATAAATGAACCAAGAAATGGTGAAGATTGGACAGGAAATTCATCATATTATAATGTAGTAAATGAGTATAATGCAAAAATACTTTCTGTAATTCGTGGAACTGGTGGAAACAATGACAAAAGACTTGTAATGATGCCAACTTATTGTGCAGCTTCAGATTATGCTAAAGTTTCAGCCATGGTAGTACCAAAAGATTCTAATGTTGCAGTATCAATTCATGCATATATACCATATAACTTTGCTATGAATACTGATTCAACTAAAGGAGGATATTCTACCTTTGGTGATGCTGATAAGTCATATATAGATAAAACTTTTAGATTGTTATATAAAACATTCCTGCAAAAGGGAATACCTGTTGTTATAGGAGAATTTGCAGCTACAAATAAAAATAATCTACAGGACAGAGTTAATTTTGCAAAATACTATCTACAGACAGCAGCTGGTTATGGAATACCATGTTGTTGGTGGGATAATAGTAATTCTGCCTCTAGTGGAACGGATGCAATGGGACTTTTTGATAGAAATAATCTTAAATTCTTATATCCAGAAATAGTAAATGCAATGTTAGATGGTTGGAATAATCCAAAAGATATCAGCAACTATGATGAAAATTCTTTATTCAATGGAACAGCAACCTCTTCAAATTGGGGACAAGCAGTGTCCTTTGGTTATGGCTTAGATTTTACTGATTCTGATTTTACAAATAAATTAACTATAGCTGTAGAATATACAAGCGATAAGGTACCTCAATTGATTTTATCTGGTAATTTAGCTGGCACAAATTGGGTAACCTTAAATCCAACAATGACTAAATCAAACGGAAGTACAAATATTGCATACTATACTCTTAGTGATATGGTAAGTGCATATAAAAAAGCTCTTACAAACTACGATAGCTATGGTCAAGTTTTTCCAGGACTTCAAACTATTTATGTTGGAGATGAGGGAACTAATTTAACAGTATCAAAGGTTTATAAGGTATATGTACAAAAATTAGAACAAGAAGTAAGTAATGCTACTATAAATGAAGCAAACTTATATTTTGATAGTTCTTCTAAAGCTGTAGAAAGTCTTTCTGTTACATTGCCAAAAGATTTGCAGCAAATAGTAGATAATGGATTTTCAACTTCAACAATTAGTTATGCTAGCAGTGATGAGAATGTTGCAAAGGTATCTAATGATGGAAAGATAACTGCTGTGGGTGCTGGAAAGACAACAGTTATAACCACTGTAAAGGTAGGAGATTCTACAAAAACTTTCACAACAAATGTTGAAGTGAAAAATTATGGTTCAACACTTTTAGGTGATATAGATGGCAATGGAGTAGTTGATTCACAGGATATTGCTATGTTTAGAAGCTATTTTAAGGGGGATTCTGTAACAATAAACAAAGCTAATGCAGATGTAAATGGTGATGGAAAAGTTGACGGAAGAGACCTTATGTTATTAGATATAAAATTATTAAAGGGAACTATATAATTCGTAGATTTACCATAATTTAATAATAGTAGAAATATTAATCCACTTAGCTTATTTGGCTAAGTGGATTTTTGTTAAAATAAATCAAAATACATAATATCATAGTAAACAGTGAAAAAAATGTTAAATAAAAAGGCAAAAAGGGGATTTTGTGATGAATTAGTTAAGTAACTTAGCGAAAATTATGATATACTAAAAGTTGTGGACAATATGTATTTGTTAAATTTGTATATATACTAACAGAATACTAATTAAATTAATAGAAAGATATGATAATAATTAAATATAGATTATTTTACTAGAATTATTTTAACAAGGAGAATCTAAAATGAAAAAAATTAAAATTGGTTTAGGAATGCAAATTATTATTGGACTCATACTTGGAATTATAGTTGGAACCGTTTTCTATGGTAACTCATCGGTTAGCACATATTTAAAACCTTTGGGAGATATTTTTATAAATCTCATTAAAATGATAGTAGTTCCTATTATTTTTTCAACACTTGTTGTTGGGGTTGCCGGTGGTGGAAGTGGTAAAACAGTAGGAAGACTAGGAGTAAAGACTATAGTATATTTTGAATTAGTAACTACAGTAGCAATTGTAGTAGGAATAGTTGCGGCTAATTTATTTCATCCAGGAAGCGGTATTAATTTAAGTTCACTTTCAGCTTCAGACATATCTAGCTATGTAAAAACTACAAATTCTGCAAAGGACAATAGTTTAATAAGTATGATTGTAAATATTGTGCCTACAAATGTTGTAGAATCTTTTGCAAAAGGTGATTTACTGGCTGTAATATTCTTTTCAGTTATGTTTGGACTTGGAGTTTCAGCTATTGGAGAAAAGGGAAAACCAGTTATAAAATTATGTCAAGGAATATCAGATGCTATGTTTTGGGTAACTAATCAAGTTATGAAGGTTGCACCAATAGGAGTATTTGGACTTATGGGAACAGCGGTTTCTAAGTTTGGAATACATTCTTTAATTCCACTAGGTAAATTGACGCTTACTATTTATGGAACTATGATATTCTTTATTTTTGTAGTACTTGGTGTAATATGTAAATTTATTATTAAGGTGAATTTTATATCTTTTCTTAGAGTTATAAAAGAGGAAATTCTTCTTGCTTTTACGTCTGCAAGCTCTGAAGCAGTACTTCCTAAGATAATACAAAAAATGGAGAGGTTTGGCTGCCCTAAAAGTGTTGTATCTTTTGTTATTCCAACAGGATATTCTTTTAATCTTGATGGCTCAACCCTATATCAATCTATTGCAGCATTGTTTATTGCCCAAGCATATGGAGTTCATCTATCAGTAGGAGCACAAATTAAATTGGTAGTAGTGCTTATGATTACTTCAAAGGGTATGGCAGGAGTAGCTGGAGCATCTTTAGTTGTATTATTAGCAACGTTAGGCTCTATGGGTATTCCTGTGGCAGGAGTAGCTTTTATAGCAGGAATTGATCGTATTCTTGATATGGCCAGAACTGCAGTGAATGTAGTAGGTAATTCTCTAGCTTCTGTAGTTATATCAAAATGGGAGCATGTATATGATGATGATAAAGGGAAAGAATACGTACAAGAAATGGGAAGTAATAAGAATATATAATAAAAAATACAATCCGCCTTTTTATATAAAAAAGTAGCCTTTGTCAAGTACGATTTAAAAAAGGACTAAGGAACATTAACGAGATGATTTCTGTATTGAACAGGGGTCATCTTTTTTTAGTTTTACGTATCTATAATTATTATGGTAAATCTTTTTAAGCTGATGATCCTATAGTTCAGTAGCTTCATTTATGCTAAATGCCAAGAGCACCATCGTTTCTTTATTTGTAAATATTAAATATATAGAAAAATTCCATATAAATGAAAAATTATTAATTTAAATACATTATTGTTATATTTATTAGCAAAACTAGTTGGATAAAATCTGATTTTGGGGTATAATTGTATGGTAGTAATTTTAATACAATATTAGTAATCAACTAGGAGATGTAGTTATGCATAAATTGCTAAAGAAGAATAAATTCATGTTTATAGTAGCAACTCTGATTTTAATACTTATTGCACTTCAAAATTGGTTGGGATTTATTTCATTTGATGATTATGGATATGCAACGCTTACATATAACGGAGATGGAGTAGGACATCCATATCCACACATGGGAAATGTAGGTACAAGCTATGGAATAATTCAAATATTGAAATTTTTAAAATGGCATTATTTGAATTGGGGAGGAAGAGTAGTAGGATTTTTTGTATTAATAGTGCTTTTGAAATTCAACCCAATTGTTATTAAAATATTTCAAACTGTATTAATGTTTGTGTACTTTTTATTATGTTCAAAAGTTTGTGATTTTGGAAAAGAAATAAATAGAGTATACAACCTGGTTTTTGCAGTAGCATTTTTTTGGCTTGCAAGTTTGGTGATTTTTGCACAAGGAACTATGTGGTATTCAGCAGCTGTATGTTATTTATGGACATCTATTTTAATTGCGTTTATAATGATGAGATTATTTAATGATAAAAAAGAATATGGTAGATTTAAATATTTAATGCCACTAGTTTTCTTTATAGGTGGATGGACACATGAACTTGTTGGACTTATGTTTTGCGTTTCCGTGTTTGTGTATATTTTCTTTGATACCATATTTAATAAGAAAATGAAAATATTTAATATTATATGCTTTATAGCATCATTACTTGGATATACAATTTTAATAATATCACCAGGAAGTAGAAATAGAATGAATGATGTAAGTGCAATTAGTTTTTATAAGCTCAAGTTTATTTCAAGGATAGTATTGAGGCTTAAGGAAGAAATTAATATTATATTTACACCGCATTTATTACCTGTTTGTATTTTGATTTTTTTATGTTTATTTTATCTTTCAATTTATATAATAAAAATAAAAGATAAAAAATTTGAAAGAATAAATAAGGCTTTACCAACAGTTGTAATAGCCTTAACTGCTTTTTATATAGAGATTTATTACAAACCTGTTGTATCATTAAAAATAAGAGCTATATTTTTAATAATTACCGCATTTGTAGCATTATATATTTTAATTTATCATACACTTAAGACTAAAAATGCTGCTATTATAGCACTTGCGGTGGGAAATGTAGCAGCTTTTTTAGGGGCTTTAGCTGCACCTTATGGTGGAGAGAGAACTCTTCTTCCATTTTATATTTTTGTACCATTAATGTTCTTTTATATATTGAAGATTCAAAATATGAAAATAAACAGTTTAGTTCTTACAGTTGTAGTTGTAGTGGCTTTTTCAAATTACTTGTATATATTTAGGGGGTATGCTAAGAATTTTTCTACTCGCAATGAAAATTCTATTGTGTTAAAGGAAGATTCAAAAGATATAAAAAAGGGTGAAAAGATTAATAAAATTGTATTAAAAAAATATGATACTAGTTTTTCTGAAAGTGAGCCTTGGGGGCTTCACTCCTTTCAATTTTTATGGATGAGAAATTACTATAACATACCACAAAAGGTAAAAATAATTTATAAATAATATTAAGAACAGACTATAGTTAACATTATATAATATAGTCTGTTCTTATGTTTTAAATCATAATAAGCTTAGACTGCTTGGATCATTTTCTATTAATTCATTTAATAAGAACAATAAGTCGTGAACAGGAAAAGGATGAGACTCATGCCATAGAAAAATGCAATTAATAATGCCAGCTATAAAAAACTCTAAAATAAAATCAGAATATTTTTCAGAAAAAGAATTATTTTTTTTTATTTTATGTGAGAGATATTTTTTGAGCTTTTCTTTATAGAGTATAGCGAAATTTGGATCACCTCTAGGAGATAGAAGTAAACTGCATTGTTCTCCGTTTTTGTTAAATATATCAATAGCGTATTTTAGTATTTCTTCATTACTTAAAGTTTCTGTATTTAAACTTTCCATTAAATTATCAAAGGTTGTAAATAGATCATTTTCAATATGCTGAAGTATATCATATACATCCTTAAAGTACATATAAAAGGTACCACGATTATAACCAGCCTTATCTGTGATTTCCTTTATTGTGATTTTATTTATATCTTTTTTTTCATATATTGATAGAAACGAATTAACCAAATTAGTTATGGTCTGCTCTCTCTTTTTTTTATAAATTCCCATAAAACTTTGTTACTCCTTAATATGAAATTTGAACATATTCTGTAAATGTGTTTATTGAAATAGTAAATGTTCTAATATAACATAAAATTATACAACATATTGTTAAAACTTTGAAGTATATAAAGTTTATAAGACATATAAGGTAAAGGAATGATGAAAATGGGAAGAGCATTATTTATAAGCATAGCAGGACATGGACATATTAACCCTACTATAGGAATTGTAAGGGAATTAATGAATAGAGGAGAAAAGGTTACTTATATTGCAGGTGAAGAATTTAGAAATAAAGTAGAGGAAATTGGAGCTGAATTTATAGGACATAAAAATTTTAATATGGCAAATAGAGTTGGAGGGTCCTTAAGTTTAATTAGTGATAAAGTCTCTTTAGACACTATAATGAAATCGGATTTTAGCAACATGATTTTAGATGTTATTGAAACCTTTAAAGAGATAATTGAAGCCGTATTTAATTCAAAAGATAGGTTTGATTATATTGTCTATGATTCCACATTTATATTTGGAGTAGAAATAGGAAGAGTATTAAATATACCAGCAATTTCTTCAACCACAACCTTTGGTATAAATGAAACAATATTAAAGAAGGTAGTAGAAAAGCTATCACTTGGCGGGCTTATGGGTGTTTTAAATAATCCTAGTATTTTAGATTTTGCTAGATATTTAGAAGAAAGTTTTCATATGAAATTTCCTAAAACTTTGGGTGAGGTTGTTAGACAAGGTACTATTAATTTTGTTTATACTTCAAGGTATTTTCAACCATACAATGAAAGTTTTGATGAAAGCTATAAATTCATAGGACCATCTATAATTGATAGAAAAGAAGCTATTGAATTTAATATAAATAACCCTGAAAATAAAAAAGTAATTTATATATCTTTAGGAACTATATTCAATAACTCACTTGAGTTTTATGAAAATTGTTTTAAAGCCTTTGGTGATATGAATGTACAAGTTATCATGTCAGTAGGTAAGAAGGTTGATATAAAAACATTTAAGGATATACCTTCAAATTTTGAAGTGTTCAATTATGTACCACAGCTTGAAGTGCTTAAGAATACAGATATATTCATTACTCATGGAGGCATGAATAGCACAAATGAAGGGTTGTATTATGATATTCCACTAATTCTCATACCACAATTTGCTGATCAGCCTATAGTTGCAAAAAGAGTTGCAGAGCTAGGCGCAGGAGTTGTTATTGAAAAAAGTGAGGTAACACCTGAAAAATTAAAACAAGCTGTAGAAAATATTCTTTCTAATGATAGCTTTAAGACGGGCAGTAAAAAGCTTGGAAAATCATTAAGAGATGCAGGTGGATATAAAAGAGGTACTGATGAAATTTTAAATTTAAAAAAAGAAGGAATTCTCCTATAGATTAGAAACAGGTGTCAATTGACATCTGTTTTTTAGTCTTATATTAAATACAATTGATATAGAAGCAAATTTTATTATATTACCATAAAATTAAGAAATTTCACTTAAGGTAAATTATCTTGTTTAGCTAAAAGTATCTTATTCATCTTCCTTAGTTACATGAATTGTACCATATGGATGTTGAGGAGGAGCATAAATAGAATACAATTTAAGCGGTGTATTACCTGTATTTATTAGATTATGCCATGTATTAGCTGGAATAATGAATGCAAAACCATCATAGACCCTTCTTTGAAAATCCAATAAATTTTTTCTAGCACCCATTTTAACAAGACCTTGACCTTTTTCGATTCGTATGAATTGATCGAGATTTGGGTGATTTTCTAAACCTATTTCTCCTCCAACAGGAATACTCATTAAGGTAAGTTGTAAATGATCGCCAGTCCATAGAACAGTACGGAAATTATTATTTCGCTTTGCAGCAGTATCAATGTTAACTACAAATGGTTCAGGACCGTAATCTTTCAGTTGGATTTCTGAAAAGTTTGAATTATTCATTGGCATATTGCGATAATAAGGGCAATGATACGTGTTATAGGAATCATATGTGATGTCTGAATTATAATATTGTTTGTTCATATAATAAGGACAAGGATATGTTTGGTAGCTAGTATACATATAGATCATTCCTTTTTATTTATTTATAATAATATATTAGTTGAGTTTAAATAATGTTACTTTATTAAGAGGAGTTATAGAAATATCTAATTTGAATTTATTTGCAAATATTGTTAAAGATCAAGGACATATTCATAAAGTTACATGAAGTTTATAGAATTATAAGAAACTCGTTATAATTTGTTAATAATAAAATAGTATCATAGTAAGAGTAATTTTAAACAGGGGTTAAAGCATATAAGGTACAAAAGATAAAGCAAATTATGAGGTGAATTTTTATTGGACATTAATAATGCAGAAAAAAGAACGTTAAAGGATAGGGTATTTGATAATTTTAAAGAAATGGTAAGCCGAGAGAATATTTTTGAGGGCTTAAAAAATGCAGCATTCTATTTATGGAAAAGTAAGCTCATGTATTATACAGTAATTATACTATTTGTTAAATCGCTTTTAGTTATAAGCAATATAAGCTACACAAATCCGACGTTTCAGGAAATGTTAACATCTTATACGAAGATTTCACATGCATATATATATATTTATTTTATAGTTCTAATTATATCTTTTGCATACTTATTTAAAAATAGAGGACATATGTGGTTTCTTATAGTAGCTAATTTACTATTGTCAATTTTATTTGTTATTGATGTATGGTATTATAGGGGATTTACGTCTCTTCCAACCTTGTATTCTTTAAATGAAACTGGAAATTTAGACAATCTTTCTAGTACTGTTTTTTCATTAATGCGTAAAACAGATATTATATTCATTATAGATTTATTTATATTAGTACCTTATGGTTTTATAAATAAGAAAATATATAAAAAACATTCTAGAAATATTGTATTGTTTTTAGTATTATTTATAATTTCATCAATATATACTATTTATGTTCCGTATAAGGTAAATACTTTGAATAAGTATGATGTAGAACAAACCTTTTTTGAAATGAAGTGGAAGCCAAGTATAACAATTTGTAATGCTTCACCAATAGGCTATCATTATTTAGATATATATAATTATATAAAAAATTCCAGAGGATTAAAACTTACAAGTGATGATAAAAAGGAAATTAAAGCCTGGTTTGATAATAAAAATAAAGAAAATTTACCAGACAATCAGTATAGCGGAATGTTTAAGGGAAAGAATCTTTTGGTTATACAAGTTGAATCTCTTGAGAATTTTGTTATAAATAAGAATGTAAATGGTCAAGAGATAACTCCAACTTTAAATAAATTATTAAAGAACAGCCTTTATTTTAGTAATTATAATGAAGAGGTAAATCAAGGTACAACTTCAGATGCTGAACTTATGACAAATACATCTATTTATCCAGTATCTACGGGAAGTACATTTTTCAGATACCCCAATAATAAGTATTATAATTCTTTGCCTAATATTTTGGGGAGACAGGGATACTACACTCAAGCTCTGCATGCAGATAAAGGTTCTTTTTGGAATTGGAAGCCAGCACTTAGTTCTATAGGTTTTCAAAATATTGTTGATTCTACGGGCTTTAAGGATGATGAAAATATTGGGCTTGGACTTAGTGATGGAAGCTTTTTAAACCAGGCTACTCCAATGGTTGAGAAGAGTAAAGGACCATGGTATAACTATGTAATAACAATGTCTGGACATGCACCTTTTGATTTGCCGGCTAAATATAGAGAACTTAAATTAAATAGTGAACTTGATTCATCCTATCTTGGAGGATATCTTCAAAGTGTACATTATGAGGATAAGCAAATAGGAATATTCCTTGATAATTTAAAGAAGAGTGGAGCACTTGATAATACAATGGTTGTAATATATGGAGACCACTGTGGAATTCACAAATATTATCAAAGTGATGTGGAAACAACAAAAGGTGCTGAAAGCTGGATGATTGATAATCATAAAGAGGTGCCGCTAATTATATATAACAGTTCACTTACTGGAAAGGAAATAAAGACAACAGGTGGGCAAGTAGATTTAATGCCAACAATTTTATACCTTCTGGGAATTGATAAGAAAGAATATATAAATACAGCAATGGGACGTAATTTATTGAATACAAATGAAAGTTATGCAGTATGGTCTAATGGAGAGTTTGTAGGAAATGCTAAAAGTAAAAGCGATAAGGATAAAGCTGTAAAAGGTTTAGATATAGCAAATAAAATTATTGAGAGTGACTATTTTAAAAGTAAGCCTAATTAGTATAAGATAAATAAGCTTCTTGAGTATGATTTAAATACTCAAGAAGCTTGTTTATCTAAGGATTAAATTCTTAAAACAGAAAGTGCTTCGGCTACTTTTCGTGCAAACTGAAGTGGTGGTTCGATAGATTGTAAATGAACGTATATTAATTTTGGCGTGTCAAATAACCAGTGATTATGAATTGCAGTTACATCGATTCTATTTCTTCTAAGTACAGTTATAAATCTATTTACCTCTTCTTGAAGTAGTGCGATCTCTCCTACATTTAAAGCTCTTCCTGAAGAATCTAAAGCTTGATAAGAAAATTCTGCTTTGGTTACAGTAGTTAAAGGTTTACCCATTATAGTAACCTTCAATGAATCTCTAGAAATTTCTGTAGAGCAGGAATTTGGTTTGGATTCTGTTACCTTAGCCCCAAGAATTCTAGCAAATTGAGAACACATATTGGTAGCAGCATTAACCTCTGTTCTTGCGTATGGACAAAAAAACTGATCACTTGGTGTGTACATTAATAAACCTCCATAAAACATAACTAATTATAAGGTATGTTTTTGCTAGTAAAAATGTTACGCAAATTATAAAATAAAAATTAAGACTTTATTAAGTATAAATTAACTTATATAAACTTATCTTTAGGAGGGAAAATTTAAAACGACAATATAAGAAGAGGTGAGAATATGGATATAAGTCAAATACTACAAACAATGCAAACTAGCAGTGCACAAAAAATTTCTGGTACAAATAATAATTCTAGTGGTGATAGTGCTCTTTTTAATATGATAATGAAAGAGGCACTAGAAAAGCAAAATGGTAGTACATCAACAAGTAGTACTAGCAGCACACAAAAAGCAGGCGCTAAAAATGATGTATCAGCGGCTAAGGAATTAGAGCTTATGTTGCAGCTTCAAGCACTACAAAGTATGTCATCATCATATTCTAGTATAGATAGTGCGGGAGATTCAAGTAGCTCTAATAATAGCTCCTTATCGTCAGGAAATAATTATGCATATCAGATACTAAGCAGTTTATCGAATCCAGATGGTAATAAAATGGATTCAAGTACGTCTAATGAAAACGCAAGTAATTTAAGTGGAATAAGTAGTTTGTTTTAAAACCAAATATATGAAAAACATTGATTTAAGATATTTTAAGTCAATGTTTTTTTATTGGTAAAAGTTTTCAAAACATTAACCAATCACATGAAAATAATACATAATTTTGATATTAACACAACAATTTGCATGTAATATTGTTGTCAAGGAGATAAGTTAGAGAGCTTGAAAATATCTTCTTAAATCATATATATCTAAGGGAGGAAATAAAAATGGAAAGAAGAAAAATGATGATAAAGGGAGCTGCATTACTCTTAATTACGAGTATCGGCGTATTTTCATGTTTCTATGGTAACAATAATATGAAGGCAATGGCCGCTGCAAATACTTCTAGTGATGTACCAGTGCCACCATCTAATGGAGGAAATACAGAAGTAACGGGAACAGCAGCATATACACAAACAGGAGGAGATGTAACTAAAACCAGTCAGCTTATAACTGCAGGGGATACAAACGAGGCAGCAGTAAAAGTAACAAACAGTGGTGTACTTAAACTCTATAATTCAACAATAAAAAAGACTGCAGGGGATACAACTTCGGAGGATAGCAGTAATTTTTATGGACTTAATGCTGGGATACTAGGAACTTCAGCAAGTCAGTTAACGCTTGACAATGATTATGTTGAAACAAATGCAGATGGAGCAAATGGCATATTTTCAACTGGAAGTGGTTCTATAATCAATATATCAAATTCTACAGTTAGTACCTCTAAAAATTCATCTAGAGGTTTAGATGCTACTCAAGGTGGAACTATAAATGCTAATAATGTAAAAATTGCAACAAAAGGAGCCCATTGTGCGGATCTTGCTACAGATCGTGGATGTGGAACTGTAATTGCTAAAAATGTTAAAGGTACAACAGAAGGAGAAGGTTCACCAGGAATATATTGTACAGGAAGTATTTCAGCAGAGGATTCTAATTTTACAGCATCAGGTTCAGAAGCTGCAGTTATTGAAGGAAAGAATTCTATAACTTTGACTAATACCAACATAACTGGTTCGGTAAATCGTGGAGTTATGTTATATCAAAGCTTTTCAGGAGATGCTGAAGTTGGAAAAAGTAAATTCACAATGACAGGTGGAAGTATAACAGCACTTAATGGACCACTATTTTATGCAACTAATACTAATACAGTAGTAAGCTTAAAGGGTGCAAAATTTACTAATCCATCAGGAATTCTCTTAGAGGCAGCTAGCGATAGATGGGGTACTACAGGTTCAAACGGTGCAACTGTAGTATTTAATGCTGATAGTGAAGCTTTAAATGGAAGTATAATAGCAAATAGTATAAGTTCAATTACAGCTGTATTAAGTAATAATACAACATATACAGGTGCTATAAACACAAGCAATGCATTAACTAATATTTCTTTAAGTCTTGATAAGACAAGCTACTGGAATGTGACTGGAACTTCATATGTAGGAGCTTTAACAGATTCAGATACTACTTTTTCTAATATAAAGGATAATGGAAATACTATATATTATAATTCATCAGCCAATACTGCACTTCAAGGAAAAACTTATACACTTCAAGGTGGTGGTAAGTTAGTGCCGGTAAGTACAGCAAATACAACAAAAGATAAATAGGAATGTTTAAATAGGGATTGCGAGTATAACTTACAGTCCCTATTTGTGTTATAGAATAATTTTGTGGGTAGTTAAATATACTTAAAATAAAAACTATTAAAAATTAAGGAGAGATTTATGATAGGAATATCTAAACTTCTATGTGCAAATGAAAGCTATGGAGATAAGTTAAGATATGTTAGTGAAGCCAAAAATCAAAGAAATGGTGCAACTACTAGTTTAGGCCCAGTGGTTGTTTTTAATTGTACTAAAACTTGTAATTTAAGCTGCAAGCATTGTTATGCAGGTGCAGATGAAAAAAAATATAAGGAAGAACTTTCAACAGAAGAGGCTTTGAATTTTATCTCTGATTTAAGTGATTTTAAGGTTCCGGTAATAATATTCTCAGGAGGGGAACCTTTAATTAGAAAGGATATATTTAAGCTTATAGAATTTGCTAAAAAAAACAACATCAGAAGCACACTTTCAACCAATGGAACTCTTATAGATGAAGTTATGGCAGAAAGAATAAAAAAAGCAGGAGTTAGTTATGTAGGTGTAAGTATTGATGGTATAGGAGAAAAAAACGATGATTTTAGGGGAAAAAGAGGGGCATATGAAAAAGCACTCCAGGGTATAAGAAATTGTAAAAAGATTGGTCAAAGGGTAGGACTTAGATTTACTATAAACAGATATAATTACAAAGAGTTAGAAAAAATATTTCAATTAGTAGAGGATGAAAAAATAGATAGGGTGTGTTTTTACCATCTTGTGTATTCTGGAAGAGGAAGTTCTATGATTGATAAGGATATATCTAAAGAAGAGGCAAGAGCAGCAATGGATTTAATAATTGATAAAACCTTTGAATTAGGAAAAAAAGTTGAAATACTTACAGTAGATAATCATGCAGATGCTGTTTATTTGTACTTGAAGATGAGAAGTAAGGATAAAGAAAAAGCTGATAATATATTAAAATTATTAAAAATAAATGGAGGAAATCGTTCAGGGATTGCTATAGCAGATATTGATTATAGAGGTAACGTTCATCCAGATCAGTTTACAGCTAGTCATACTCTCGGGAATATAAAAGAAAGAAAATTTAAAGACATATGGACAGATTATTCAAATAATATAATGAAAGGACTTAAGGATAGAAAAAGTTTATTAAAGGGTAGATGTAAAAATTGTAACTGGCTATCTATATGTAATGGTAATTTTAGAACAAGAGCAGAGGCAGTTACGGGAGATTTTTGGGCTTCAGACCCAGCCTGTTACTTAACTAATAGTGAAATAGGTATTTCTAACAATGAAGGATTGATTTGAGGTGAAATTATGATAGTATCATGGAATACAACTAATTCTTGTAATATGAATTGCAAACACTGTTATAGAGACTCAGGTGAAAAATTAGAGGGAGAACTTACTACAAAGGAAGGGAAAAAGCTCATAGATGAAATTGTAAAGGCTAATTTTAAAATGATGATTTTTTCTGGTGGAGAGCCACTTATTAGAAAAGATATTTATGAACTTATTAATTATGGAGTAAAATCGGGGCTTAGATGTGTTTTGGGAAGTAATGGTACACTTATAACTTCAAATGCCGCGGAGAAATTAAAAAAAGCTGGAATTAGCACTGTTGCAGTAAGCTTGGACAGCATTAAAGCTAAAAAGCATGATAATTTTAGGGGACTTAAAGGGGCATGGGAAAGTACAATTATAGGAATTGAAAATCTAAAAAAAGCTGGTATTAAGTTTCAAATAAATACTACAGTAATGAATTGGAACAAATATGAAATAACTAATATAACTGATTTTGCTATAGGAATAGGTGCTTCTTCACATCATGTATTTTTTATGGTGCCAACTGGTAGAGGAGAAAATATAGAAAGTGAAATTTTAAATAAGGTAGATTATGAAAATTCAATTAAAGAGGTAATGTTAAAAGGGCAGGAAGGCAGAATAGAAATAAAACCGACTTGTGCACCACAGTTTGTAAGAATAGCAGAAGAAAATGAAGTACAAACAAGATTTAAAAAGGGATGTCTTGCAGGAATAAGCTACTGTATTGTTAGCCCTATAGGAAATGTTCAGCCTTGTGCATATTTGAATATTTCAGTTGGTAATGTAAGAGAAAAAGCTTTCTATGAAATATGGGAAGAAAGTTTAGTTCTGAAAAAGCTTAGACATAAAGAATATGAGGGTAAGTGTAATGTTTGTGAGTATAAAAATAGTTGTGGAGGATGTAGAGCACGAGCAGCTTTTTATAATAATCAAAATATAATGGCTTCTGATGACTTTTGTCTTCATTATATATAACGCATTAAAATTCTTACATTGTGGATTGTAAAATATTCCTGTCAAAAGGATTCGACCTTAGAATCTTTTATAAGTCACAATGCAATAGAATTTATGCGTTATATTAGTAAGGAGAGGAAATTTAATGGATGAATTTGAAATTAAAATTTTAAATATGCTTCAAACTGAATTTCCACTAGAAAATAGACCGTTTTTTAAAATAGCAAAAAAACTTAATCTAAGTGAAACAACAGTAATAGAAAAAGTAAAAGAACTTAAGAAAAAAGGAATTATAAGAAGAATTAGTGGGACTTTTGATTCTGAAAAGCTTGGATATAGTTCTTTATTATGTGCATTAAGAGTTTCAAAGGAGAATTTAGAGGAAGTAGTAGAGGTTATAAACAAATTTTATGGAGTTACTCACAATTATCAGCGAGATTGTTATTATAATATATGGTTTACTGTTACAGCAGCATCAAAAGAGGAGATTGAAATGTTTTTAAAAAAGCTTAGAGTTAGTGGGAAGATCGAAAAAATGCTGGAACTTCCTAAAGAGAAAAAATTTAAAATTAATGCAGTTTTTGATGTGAGGAAGTGATAAAATGTGTACGGATTTAGAAATAATAAAAGTACTCCAACAGGATATTCCTTTAGAATGTAAACCATATGAAAAGATGGCAATAAAGCTTGGTATATCTGAAAAACAACTAATTGAAAAAATAAAGGAATTTAAGCAAAAAGGAATACTTCGTAGATATGGAGCTGTATTAAAGCATACCAGTGTAGGTTTTAAGGTAAATGTTCTTGTAGCATGGGAGGTTACAGAAGAAAAAATAGAAGATGCAGCTAAAATAATGATAAAATTTAAAGAAGTTAGTCATTGCTATAAGAGAATGACATATGATGATTGGAAATATAACATGTATACAATGATTCATGGTGAGAGTAAAGATAAGTGTAGAAATATAATAAGTGATATTGCTAAATTAACAGGCGTAAAAAATTTTCTGCCAATGTATACATTAAAGGAGTTAAAAAAGAAAAGTATTATAATACGTTAAAATACTTTTCTTTTTAGCCAGTACAGCGATTTTATTTTCTATAAATAGTGGAGCGCCCGTACATACCTTTACACAAAGTCCACATACAGTACATTTAGTTTTGTCTATTTAAACCTTTGCACATTCATAAAATCGCCCAGTTTTTGGTGGCATGAATATTTCCTCCTCAATAATAAGTTTAATGTTAGGCCTATTATATCATTAATTTTAAAATATATAATAAATTTAAGAAGACCTAAAACAGCTACTTATATACTATGTAAAAGTATTCATAGGCATCTGTATAATTTAGTTAAAAGTGCAAAAAGTTATAAAAGGGTAATGGAGATACTATAATATATATGATAGGACTAATTTACTAGGAGGAATTCCAATGGAGATAAAAAATGCTTTGGAAAAGGCAGCTAAAAATGCCATAGTAAACAAAGTAGTTGATTATCTTGACAAGAATCCAGAACAAAATGTAACTAAAATATTTTCGGCGGTTAAAAAATTTAATAAGAAGGATAAAATAGCACTTGAGCAAATTAAGATTGTGGAGGATCTTTATAACAATGACAAAAGTAAGCATCAGTATATACAAGACATCCTGCAAAATACGGACAATAAATGCCTAAAGAAATTTTTTACTAACTTTTTTGCAAATGCAGTTTGGTATGCAGGACCTAAAAAAGATAAATACTTAAAAAAGGAAGATACTAAAATCCCTTTTGTTATGCTTATTAGTCCATCTATGAGATGTTCTCTTCATTGTAAAGGTTGTTATGCGTCAAGCTACAGCAAAAAAGATGATATTCCTAAAGAAGAAGTTGATAGAATAATAAGGGAAGCTAGGGATCTTGGAATATATTATATTATTGTTTTAGGGGGAGAGCCATTCTTTAACGATTATCTTCTTGATTTATATGAGAAATATAATGATGTTATGTTTACACCGTTTACTAGTGGTCTTTTAATTACTGAAGAAATAGCAGATAGAATAAAAAAATGTGGTAATGTAATACCAATGTTATCAATAGAGGGTTTCGAAAAAGATACAGATTCTCGTAGAGGTACAGGAACTTACAAAAAGGTTTTAAAGGCAATGGATATGCTCCATGAAAGGGGAATATTATTTGGAGTATCTTCAGCAGTTACCAAAACTAATATTAATACAGTACTTAGTGATGAATTCACAGATATGCTCATAGAAAAGGGGTCAAAGATGAGTTGGTATTTCCTCTTCATGCCAGTAAATGGTGATCCAGTAGATTTTGATATGATGCTCACAGCGGAGCAAAGAGCTTATTTAGGAGAAAGATCTAGAGAAATAAGAGACAAAAAACCGTATTTTACAATAGATTTTTTTAATGATGCACCCTATGTTGGAGGATGTATTGCAGGAAAAAACTATTTTCATGTAAATTCAAAAGAGGATGTTGAACCATGCATTTTTTCCCACTTTTCAACAGTAAATTTAAAGGGAAAACATTTGATTGATGCGTTTAGAGATCCATTTTTTAAGAAATTGAGGTCTATACAACCGTATAACAAAAATATGCTTAGACCTTGCATGATGATAGATAATACCAATGTTATAATTGATGTATGCAAGGAAGTTGGAGCTAAACCAGATGATGCAGGAGCTGAAAAAATGCTTAATGACAAAGAGTTTCATGACAAATTAACAAAATCAGCAGAGGAATTTAAGCCTTATGCAGATAAAGCCTGGAAAGAGGTATTTAATGAAAAAGGTAATGATGATTTTGCAAAGGGATAGAGATTAAATTTAAAAATAAGGTTAATATATTAAATAAAAAGGATGCCACAAAAAATATGGCATCTTTTAGGCTATTTATTATTAGAATTTTTTATAGTTGAAGTCCATTGATTATTTTCAGCAGATTTTTTACTCTTACCTTGTTTTGATTTATCAAAACCTTCTTCAGGTAATGAAGACCATTGATTGTTAGTTGCAGATTTTTTTTCTTTTGACATTTTAAAATCCTCCTTTAAGTGTTTAAATATTTCATGCATTATTCTTCTTCAAATTAAAAAAATTAATTCATTTAACCAATAAATTGTTGTGGATAAATATTTTTTGTATATGTATAATAAATATATAGAGAGTAATATTTTAGAGTAGGGGTTAGTTTAAATATTAGTTAATTTCATGATTTTTCTATTTTATCTTAGCATCATAAGCTTGGTGCACATTCAATAAATGAAGGTGATAAATATGAATCAAATCTATAAAAGAAACAAATATATAATTGTACCCGTAAATAGTGACTATCTAGTAATAAATACAAATAAAGTATTTAAAAAGGGGCACACACACGTAAAGAAAATAAATACGGCAAAAATGTTAATAGATTTTGCTATATTTAAGGAAATTCCTAAAAACCCATACTTTATAGGAAATTTAATAAGAATAAGTGATGATGAGACCTACATTGAAAAACTAAAAGGATTAAGTTTAAAAAATAAAGAATTAAAATTAAAGGTTGGTAGCTAACGTCTAGAACTTATTATGTGACTAATAATAAGTGGATAGATGTATAGGTTAGCCATCTGCCACTTATTAGTACATAATTATAAAATGAAATATAATATAGGCTTTTTTCATAGAACTGAATTTCAGGTTCAGTTTATTTAGAGAAGTCTATATTTTTTTATATTTGCAACGAAGCTAATGTCTATTGTGTGAAACGTGGATAAATATTAATAAAAGTTGGAGTTTGATATCATGTTATCAATAATAATGCCGTTAAATTGACAGTTTGTTTAAATAAAAGTATAATGTGCATATAAATCTTAAAATGAAATGTGGGGATAAACAATGTACAGTGTTGATTTGAATTGTGATTTAGGAGAAAGCTTTGGTGCTTATAAAATAGGACAAGATGAAGAAATTCTTAAATTTATTACTTCAGCAAATATTGCTTGCGGATTTCATGCAGGAGATCCTAATGTAATGAATAATACAGTGAAATTAGCACTTTTAAATAATGTTAGTATAGGGGCACACCCTGGTCTTCCAGACTTAATAGGTTTTGGTAGAAGAAATATTAAAATAACCAGGGAAGAAACATATAATATGGTAGTTTATCAAGTAGGAGCTTTATCTGCGTTTGTAAAGGCAGAGGGAGGAAGACTACAACATGTAAAAACACATGGAGCTTTATATAACATGGCAGCACGTGATGAAAAGTTAGCTGAAGCTATAGCCGAGGCAGTATATAAAATTGAGCCAGAGCTTATTTTATTTGGACCTTATCAGAGTGAATTAATTAAAGCTGGAAAAAAGTTAGGCTTAAGAACAGCAAGTGAAGTTTTTGCAGATAGAAATTATAGGGTAGATGGCTCATTAACTCCAAGAGGAGAGAAAGATGCTGTTATTACAGATACTGAAAAAGCTGTCAATAGGGTTATAAGGATGATAAAAGAAGGAAAGGTTATGTCCGATCAAAGTGAGGATATAGAAATAAAAGCAGACACAATTTGTATTCATGGAGATGGTACTCACGCACTTGAATTTGCAGACAAAATAAGTAAGGCCATTAAAAAAAGTAATATAGATATAAAGAGTTTTGAGATGGAGAAGTTGAAAAATGAAAAATAATGTTAAAATTTTTTCTATAAATGAAGTATCTATAATGCTTGAATTTGAAGGAGGAATAGATGCTGTAACTCAAAAAAAAATCAAAACTTTATGTGATTATCTTGATGCAAATCCATTTATGGGAATGATAGAGTATATACCTGCCTACACTAATGTTATGGTGATTTATGATCCTGTAATTGTAAAAAAGAATTTATATCATAGACCTGCTTATGAAACAGTAAAAACAATTCTTCAGGGTATAGTAAAGAAACTAGATTTTTCAAATATGAAGGAGCCTAGAGTTGTAAGCCTTCCAGTATGCTATGGAGGAAAATTTGGACCGGATTTAGAGTATTCAGCTCAGTACTCTAATATGTCAAAAGAAGAATTTATAAGGGTACATGCTAGTGGAAAGTATTTGGTACATATGATAGGTTTTGCCCCAGGATATCCTTATCTAGGTGGAATGGATGAAAGAATTGCGGTTCCAAGAAAAGAAACACCACGCACTGCTGTTCCCAAAGGGTCAGTAGCAATAGGTGGAGTTCAGACTGGAGTTTATTCCATAAGTACTCCAGGAGGTTGGAACATTATAGGGAGAACTCCAATAGAGCTTTTTAGACCAAATGATAAAAATCCAAGCTTTCTTAGAGCAGGTGATTTAGTTGAATTTGTACCAATTAGCGAGGATGAATACGAAAGGCAGGTAGTTGAGTAATGAAAATAGAAGTTTTAAAACCAGGATTACTTACTACTGTACAGGATATTGGCAGGTATGGTTTTCAGAATCAAGGAATACTTGTAAGTGGTGCGATGGATACTTATGCAATGAGACTTTCAAATATTTTAGTTGGAAATGACGAAAATGAAGGGGTAATAGAGGTTACGTTAATGGGACCTCAGCTTAGGTTAGAAAAGGGCACACTTTTAGCAATAACAGGAGGAGATTTATCACCAACCTTAGATAATGAACCAGTATCAATGTATAGACCAATATATTTGAAAAAAGATAGTATTTTAAAGTTTGGGACTGTAAAATCTGGATGTAGAAGTTATATTGCTTTTGCAGGAGGAATGGATGTAAAAAAGGTTTTAGAAAGCAAAAGTACTTATCTTAGAGGAGGTATAGGTGGTTTTAAGGGTAGAGCGTTAAAAAATGGAGATATAATTAATATAAATAAAGAAAAAAGTAAAGTTGCTTTTAGAATTATTAGAGGTTTAAAAGATAATAATAATTTTAAGATAGCTTCTTGGTATGTGAAAAAGGAAAAGTTGTCCAATGAATTAAGGGTGGTTCGTGGAGTACAATTTGATCTTTTTAACAAGAAAAGCAGAGAGGATTTTTTTGCTTCTGACTTTGAAGTAACACCAAGTTCAGATCGAATGGGGTACAGACTTATAGGAAAAAAATTAAGCTTGAAAAAGGAGTTCGAAATGCTTTCAGAAGCTATCTCATTAGGTGCGGTGCAGGTACCACGTGACGGAAATCCTATAATTCTTTTAGCAGATAGACAAACTACAGGAGGTTATCCTAAAATAGCTCAAGTAGTGCAGGTGGATTTGTACAAAATAGCTCAAATGAAGCCAAAGGCTAAAATCAGTTTTAAAGAGATAAGTTTAGAAGAAGCAGAAAAGCTATATTTTCAAAGGGAAAAGTATATTCGGGATGTTAAAATGTCCATAGGATTAATTTGATTTTTAAAAACTAGTAATGTAAAATAGAAAAACTAAGCAATAGATTTTTGAATTTATTACTTGGTTTTTTATCATTATAAAAATAATAAAGGCTTGACTATATTCTTAGGAATAGTAAATTATAAGTAAGGAGTGAAGAATATGAATAGTAGAATAAAAAGAGTAATAGATAATATGAAAAAGCATAACTTAAGTCAAATAATAGTGACATCACCTTCCAGTGTATTTTACCTATCAGGAGCTTTAATTGATCCAGGTGAGAGGTTAATGGCAATGTATATAAATGTTAGCGGGAAGGTTACATTCATTATTAATAGTCTTTTTAAGAATAGTAAAGGATTAGGAAATAATGAAATTGTAACTTATGATGATAGTGAGGAGCCTATTCCTATTCTTTTAAAAATAATTAATGAGGATAGTACACTTGGAATAGATAAGAATTGGCCAGCACATTTTTTAATAGAACTTATGGAAAATTCTAATATGAAATTTATTAATTCCTCACCAATTATAGATGAGGTAAGAATGATAAAAGATGAAGAGGAAATAAAAGTTTTAAGAGAGTCTTCAAAAATAAATGATAAGGTTATGGAAGAACTAATAAAATATATTGAAGAAAGTAAAACAGAAAAAGAAATGGCAAAAGTAATACAAGAAATCTTTCAAAAGAATGGAATAGAGAAGCTTTCTTTTGAAACTATTTGTAGTTATGGTAAGAATGGAGCAGATCCACACCATATGCCGGATGATACTAAGTTAAAAGAAGGAGATTCTATAGTTATAGATATGGGAGGAGTGTATAATAACTATTGTTCTGATATGACAAGAACTTTTTTCTATAAAGAACCATGTGAAGAAGCAAAAAAGATTTATGATATAGTAAAGAGAGCTAATGAGGCAGGAAAAAATGCAGTAAAACCTGGTGTTAAATTAAGTGATATAGATAAAATTACTAGAGAGGTAATAGAAAAAGAAGGTTATGGCGAGTACTTTACACATAGAACAGGTCATAACATTGGTATAGAAGATCATGAATTTCCTTCTGTAGGAGGTAACTCGGATATAAAGGCACAAGTTGGAATGGTATTTTCAATAGAACCAGGTATATATATTCCTGAAAAGTATGGAGTTAGAATAGAGGATTTAGTAGTTGTAACGGAAACAGGCTGTGAAGTTTTAAACCATGTGAGTAGAGATATGAATATATTATAGTGAAATTTTTAAGAAGTAGGGGTGATTATTTTGGCTATTGCACAAGCAACAATAATACCTGTAGGTACAGGTTCAACTAGTTTAAGTAGCTATGTGGCAGCATGTGAAAATATACTTAAAGACGAAAAAGAAATAAAATATCAATTAACTCCAATGTGTACAATATTTGAGGGAGAATTAGATACAATAATTAAAGTTATAAGAAAAATGCATGAAATTCCTTTTAAAAATGGAGCAGAAAGAGTTATTACATCTATAAGTATAGATGATAGAAGAGATAAGAAGGCATCTATGGAACAAAAATTAAATTCTGTTAGAGAAAAATTAAAATAGTAAAATGTATAAATTAAAAGGAGAGTATAGATGGTAAAATGTAAGAATCTTTTTGAAAATAAAAATATAGAAGTAGTAGAGACTAAAGGAGATGTAAAAGTTCTTGAGTATAAAAAGGATTTGAGTGTAAATGCTGCAGGGGCTATGGCTGCATATTTTGCTTCTGAAATGAACATTAGAAAGAGACAAGTGTTGATAGAATTGAATGGCAATGCTTATACAATAAGTGCAGGAGCTATGCAATGGACTTCAGGAAATGTTAGTATGGCTGCAGATGTTAAAGGAATAGGCGATTTCTTCGGTAAGGCTCTATCATCCAAAGTAACAAAAGAATCTGCAATTAAACCTAAATATCAAGGAAATGGTTTATTGATGTTAGAACCTACATATAGACATATTTTACTTGAAGATGTTTCTGATTGGGGTGGAATGGTAATAGATGACGGACTTTTTCTTGCTTGTGAATCAAGAGTAAAGCAAAATGTTGTAGCGAGAACTAATCTTTCTTCAGCAATGCTAGGTAAAGAAGGTTTATTTAATTTATGTCTTAAAGGTGAGGGAATTGCTGTATTAGAGAGTCCTGTTCCTAGAGATGAGCTTATAGAATTTGTACTTGAAAAAGATGAAGTTAGAATTGATGGAAACTATGCAATTGCTTGGTCAGATTCATTAGAGTTTAGAGTTGAAAAATCAAGTAAAAGTTTGATTGGTTCAGCGGTTTCAGGTGAAGGCTTAGTGAATGTTTATCGTGGAACAGGAAGAATACTTATGGCACCAATACAATAAAAGGTAGCACATGGTAAAAGAAATATAAAGATAAAAATGAATATAAAACACCTCTAATGTTAATAATAACATTGGAGGTGTTTAATGTGAAAAATGTAAATAAATTACTAGAAAGTATAGAAAATTTAAGGAGTAAGTTATACAACGAGATAAACTTTAAAGATACTAGATTAACAGATAAAACAGTGTTAGAGGATAGTTTAATACTTAATGAAGAAATAAACGAGTATTATAAGATTATAGATAAAATAAGGCAAAGATACAGTAGAGCTAAATGACTATTATAATATTTGTTATAGGAATAATAATTGGAAGTTTTTTAAATGTATGTACAATAAGAATACCAAAGGGGGAATCTATTATATATCCTCCATCTCATTGTACTAAATGTGGAAAAAAACTTAAATGGTATGATATGATGCCTATATTAAGTTATATTATAATAAAAGGCAGATGTAGATATTGCAATGAAAAAATAGGATTTAGGTATTTTGGTTTTGAAATTTTATGTGGTACTATTTTTTTAATGCTGTATTTAAAATATGGATATAATTTAATAACATTAAAGTATATAGCTTTGTTTTCAGTGCTGTTTATTATTTCAGTAATAGATTTTGATACACAAGTTGTGTATTTGTGTACAACTTTACCTGGCATATTAGTGGGTGTGATTTTTATGGTAATAAATTTGTTTTATAAAAATAGTATACATGAATATTTGTTCGCAGCAATTTTATATTCAGGAATAATTGTTTTAATAAATTTTGCTGGTAAGGCATTTATTAAGAAAACTGTTTTTGGTATGGGAGATGCAGAAGTTATATTTATGTGTGGTCTATTTTTGGGAATGAAATTTAGCATGCTTATGTTATTTATGACAATTATTCTTGCAGGTGCTGTATCAATGATTTTGATGTTATTAAAGTTAAAAAGCAAAACAGATTATGTGGCATTTGTTCCATTTATAGCCATTGCTTCAATGGTTACAGTTCTCTATGGACAAAATATTTTGAATTTTTATAATAATTTTTTTTTATTGTAAAAATCTATTGACAGGTGGAAATAACATGATATAATTTAAACATAAAATGAATTGAGTAATTCATATATGAATACTAGGAAAATTAAATATGGTTATGATAAAGTCTTATCAAGAGAGGTGGAGGGACTGGCCCTATGAAACCCAACAACCAGCATTTTTCATTTGAATGCATGGTGTTAATTCCTGCAAAGTTAATTTTGAGAGATAAGAGGATTATAAAATTTTTTAGTTAATAAAAATCCTCTTCAATTATGAAGGGGATTTAATTTTATACATTTTTAGTAGTAAGAACAGAAAATATAAATAAAAAGGGGATTTTCAAAATGAGTGAAGAAAGAAAATTTGGTTTTGAAACACTACAGGTTCATGCAGGTCAAGTAGCTGACCCTACAACAGGATCAAGGGCAGTACCTATTTATCAAACTACATCATATGTATTTAAAAATGCTGATCACGCAGCAAATTTATTTCAATTAAAGGAACCTGGAAATGTATATTCAAGAATAATGAATCCAACTACTGATGTATTTGAGAATAGAGTAGCAGCTCTTGAGGGCGGAGTTGCTGGTCTTGCAACGGCATCAGGACTTGCAGCAATTACTTATGCAATTTTAAATGTAGCAAGTGCTGGAGATGAAATTGTCGCAGCAAGTACTTTATACGGTGGAACATATGAATTATTTGGGGTTACTCTTAAGAAGCTTGGAATAAAAGTTGTATTTGTAGATCCAGATAATCCTGAAAATATAAGAAAAGCAATAAATGATAAAACGAAAGCTGTATATGGAGAAACTATTGGAAATCCAAGAATAAATGTTTTTGATATAGAAGCTGTAGCTAAAATAGCACATGAAAATAAAATACCACTTATAATAGATAATACTTTTGGTACACCATATCTTATAAGACCGATAGAATTTGGAGCAGATGTAGTTGTACATTCAGCAACAAAATTTATTGGAGGACACGGAACTACAATAGGTGGAATTATAGTTGATGGTGGTAAATTTGATTGGAGAGCTAGCGGTAAGTTCCCTGATTTTACAACACCAGATAAGAGCTATAATGGACTTGTATATGCTGATTTGGGTGCACCTGCATTTGCATTAAAAGCAAGAGTTCAACTTTTAAGAAATACAGGAGCAACACTTAGTCCACAAAGTGCATTCTATTTTCTACAAGGGCTAGAATCACTTTCACTTAGAGTTCAAAAGCATGTTGAGAATACAAGAAAAGTAGTTGAATTTCTAAAAAATCATCCAAAGGTTTCATGGATAAACTACCCCGAATTAGAGGAAAGTCCATATAGAGAATTATCTAAAAAATATCTTCCAAAAGGAGCGGGTTCAATATTTACTTTTGGAATAAAGGGAGGACTTGAAGCAGGAAAGAAATTCATAAACAGTGTTAAATTATTCTCTCTTCTAGCAAATGTTGCAGATGCAAAGTCACTTGTTATACATCCTTCAAGCACAACACATGCTGAACTTAATGAAGAAGAACAAAGAGCAGCAGGTGTAACTCCAGACATGATAAGATTATCAATTGGAGTAGAGGACGCAGATGATTTAATATGGGATTTGAATCAAGCTCTTGAACAAGCATAATTGAATATATATGTAATTATGTTATTATATAATATATAATGACATCTATAAAAGTCGCTGAAGATGTGTCATCTTTAGCGATTTTTTAGTGAGAAAATGAAAGGGTGCTAAAAAATGAATTCTAAAAATATTTTTACCGATAAAAAACTTGTTGTGATATTTGCCACAATATGTTGTTTTCTTTGGGGAAGTGCTTATCCAGGAGTAAAAATAGGGTACAAGCTATTTTGTATAAAGGCAAATGATGTACCTAGTGAATTTGTATTTGCAGGATATAGATTTGCTTTAGCAGGAATAATGGTAATAGTCATATCAATAATACTTCACAAGGATATGAAAATTTTTAATAAAAAAAATGTATTGCAAATTATTATTTTAGGACTTACACAAACGCTTCTTCAATACATATTTTTTTATGTAGGACTTGGATATACAACAGGAACTAAAGGTTCAATAATGAATAGTACAGGAACTTTTTTTAGTATAATACTAGCTAATTTTATATATAAAAACGATAAGCTTAATATCAGTAGAATTCTTGGCTGTATTATAGGTTTTGCAGGAGTTATAATTGCAAATTTTAATTCTGATATACTGAAATTTTCCTTTTCTTTTATGGGGGAGGGCTTTATTATGTTAGCGGCACTTGTACTTTCAGCTTCAAGTATATACGGAAAAAGAATAACCCAAAAATTGGATTCTATGATAGTAACAGGCTATCAGCTTTTTATAGGAGGAATTTTTCTTGCTGGTTTAGGTTTTGTTAATGGAGGAAATTTATCAGGTTTTAATGTTAAGGCAGTAACATTATTAATCTATTTGGCATTACTTTCGGCAACAGCTTTTTCATTGTGGGCAGCACTCCTTAAATATAATAAGGTTGGAATAATATCAATTTTTAATTTTTTAGTTCCTATATTTGGAGTACTCCTATCCGGTATATTCTTAAAAGAAAATATTTTTGAAGTGAAAAATTTAATAGCACTTATTTTAGTATGTTTTGGAATAGTGCTTGTATATGCAGAAAAAACTAAAGTGAAAAGTTAGTCTTTAAAGCAATACGTTACATTATTTTTAAAATTTTACTACTCATATATGGTTATGGAAAATGGAGCATTTTTTAATAATAAGAATATAAAAAATATCCCAAGTTATTTAATAAAATGAACTTGGGATATTAAAGAATATATTAAAAATTAACGATGGTGACAGCACATACTCTTGCAATGTGGATAATAAGGACAAATTGGTCTTCTACGTCTTCTCCTTTTGTGATGATGTCTATATTCTTCATCATCATATAAAGGTTCACTAATATAATCGGTATCAATAAAATCATCATTATAGGATGAGTCAAAATCATCATAATAGTAGGTATCATCATCATATGAATCTCTATTGCCACAGGTAGGACAGTCATAGTCTTGTTGCATTTGAAAATTATTCATGTTTTGAAACATAGCATAAAAAGGACACATATTTTGAACTCCTGCAGGATTCATCATAGGATAAAATGAATTTTTATTGCTTGATTTTTTGTTAGACATAATAGGTAAGTAATTCATAAAAGGGCAAGAATGAAAATCCATATTATAATCTTCGTCCTCTTGCTTATGATTATTTTCCTGTGAACTATTATGATGATGGTGATGGCGGTTATCCTCATTTGAAGGTAGAGGCTCATCTGTTGACATGTCTGCACATATATATTTATTGTAATACATAAAATCCTCCTGAAAATTAACTTCATGAATATACTATGAAATTAACCAGGAGAAGTTTACAAATTTTACTCAAAAAGTATATATATACTGAATAAAATCAGGAAATATATTGTATATGTGGATTAATTTATTATTAATAAATTGTTTTTATAATATAAATACATAGTACATATTTATATTATATTATTACTATAAAGATATATAGATATTGTCCTCCTCAAAACGTCAGTACTTTTTACTGGCGTTTTAATTTTCGGTTTCCATTATGCGTTTGGCATCAATATAGCTGTCTTTTAGTTGTTTTGTTGGATCATCAAAAGGAGAATACCAAGATTTCTTTACCATCATATCCAATAGTTCATGTTTTGTATTTATAGCTGATACGAGCTGAGAATCAAGTACTTGCCTTAATTGAGGATTTATTGCTTGACAAGTGGCTGTTGACAAAGAAATTATGGTATCATCTAAATTTGTCGTGAAATCAGAAGCTATATTGGCATTAGTAAGAGTTTTATCATCTGTTCCTGTTAAGTTTGATATTATTTTCATAAAAGTCCCTCCAGTTTATTATTGATCACCTATGAAATTTTGTATAGATTGTATATTTGCTTTTTCCTTGTCTTTAATTTTACTTAAAAATCCTTTCAATTCATCATCTGTAACCATTTTTAATGTGGAATCCATCTTTTTATATGTAGTTATTTCGCTATGTAGTAATTTAGTTAAATGAAGAATTTCAAAAGCTGCTAGTTTAGAAGATTGCATAAAAATCCCTCCATAAAGTTTTATTATATTTATTAAAATTATTATACGTAATTTTAATAAATGTATACAAAAAAATAAGAGAGTCGATATAATAAGGATATCCGCTCTCTTATTTTTAATATTAGTCTTCAACTACTTCAAATTGATCTTTTCCAACTCCGCATAAAGGACAAAGCCAATCATCAGGAACATCTTCAAAAGAAGTACCTGGATTAACTCCATTATCAGGATCACCCTCAGCAGGATCATAAATATATCCACATACTACACAAACATATTTTTTCATTGATATTACCTCCATTACATAATATACTTTAAAAAATTAGCTTAAATTTAAAAGTTCATCAATCTTAGCTTTATCAAATCCTATTACTATATTTCCATCTATATTTATTACAGGAACACCATTTTGATGAGATAAATTTAACATTTCATCTCTTGCATTCATATCGTCTTGAACATTTGCATCTATAAAATCTATATTTTTAGAAGCTAAGTAAGATTTTGCTTTTGTGCACCAAGGGCATGTTGTTGTTGAGTATACTTTTACCATAATATTTGCTGCTAAGCAGCTTCGCCTCACTTTCAATATTTAATAATTTATATTAAATAATAATAATTATTGTTTAACTATATTATAGCACTTATCCAAAATAATGCAATAGTTAAATTTAAAATATATCTAGGATAATAGTATATACTTTTATGTGAAAAATAATCGCAACCAATAAGGAATATATTTAAAATTACTAAGCATAAAATATTATATAAATTAATATTCATATTTGGATTTTTGGATATTGAAATAGGAGTTAGTCTGTGTTGGGAGAAGTAGGATGAGTAAAAACACTTTAGAAGATAATATTTTATACATAATAGGAGAATATTTGTGGCTTTTTATAATTTCTAGTTTATGTTTTTTTATAGTGAATATACCTTTTATTTTTTGTTCATATGTATATATAAAAAGTAAAAGTTATATGATTTTTAAAATTATAATGGTTCTATCTGTATTCTGCGGACCTTCTATTTTAGCATTGTTTTATGAAATGAATAAGGTCATAGAAAAAAATGATATATCAAATAACGTTATGAAAAAGTTTTTTCGTGGTTATAAAAAAAATTTTTTTGAAGGTATTTTTTATTGGAGTTTGATTTTAATAGCTTACATGGTATTTAATTTTTATTTTAGAAATTTAAAACCTCTAGGCGGAATTAATAGTGAGGTATTTAGAGGAGTATTATTGGGAAGTAAAATTCTTTTTTTTGCATTTGTTGTGATTGTTTTTGATGTGATTTCAGTGATTTATATTAGAGCAAAAAGAGTTATAAGAATTACTTTTCTTTTATATAAAAGTAATTTGAGAATATTTGTAGAAATAATAGCTATAATATTAATTTTTTATTATTTTATAAATAACATAAACTCTATATTTATAATATTTGTAAGCTTTTTTTGTTATATAATAGCTTATGTTTCAAGACCAATTTTAACTGAGGCTAAGAGAGAGTTTTTTAATATTGAAATATGAAATTGTTAACCTAAGTAGAAAAAAATCATAATATAATTATAGATAAATTTTTATCTAAATTTTATATTTTAGGGGGTATAAGAAAGTGAGTGAGTTTAATTTCACTCCAATTGGTACAACCTTTGTTTATTCGGCAGCGCCAACTAAGAACTATAGTACGCTGGATACTATTTATGTAGGTAAAGCTCAAACTGGAACAGATTTTTATAGAGGGATACTTCAATTTGATTTATCTAAAATTCCAATTGAAGCTTCAGTATTAGCAGCAAAGCTTAAATTATATGTAAATTATAATTTAAACTCTGCATTAAAACAAATTAAGTTGTATCAGATATTACAAGGCTATGCAATAAATACTGTAACATTTAATACGCAGCCAATTATAAATAACAATTATGTTAGTTATATTAATTTGACCAATGAAATTAATGAAGTTATTAATATAAATTTAACTAATTTGGCTAGTCAGTGGCATAAGGGAGAAGCAAGCAATTTTGGTGTTGTAATTAACGGAGAGGAAGCTAGTCAAGGATCAATAGTAGGTTTCTCAAGTATTAATACTATAAATAGTAGTCAATGGCCTAGATTAGATGTTGAATTTTCAAATGGAAGTTCTTCAAATAGAGTTCTCACAAGCTATGGAACAGAAAATTATACAACAGCAGATTCTATTATGACATCAAATGCAATACCTCTTGGAGTTGGAAATGGTACTTTTGCAATTAGTAATGTTGGTTTAAATAGTGCGCAGGTTGAAATTCAATTAAGTAATGATCAAAATCGATGGTTTTATGATGGTTTAAGCTATGAAAGCAATGTAGTGTTACAACCAGGTAATACAACGATTGTAACTTCTAGAGGAAATATGGCTTATATGCGAATAGCATACAGCTCATATGAAAAAGGCAAGTCAACAGAAATTAGTATAAGTCCATCTGTTTTAACTTGATGTAAAAAGTTATACATGCAGATATTGTATGTATAACTTCAATTTGATTAGTTAAATATTAATATGATATACTTAAGAACAAAAAGTAAATCAAGGAGATAAAAAATGCTAATAGTAGTAATTATAATTTTGATTATATTAAGTTCAAGAGTGTTTATAGATAATAATGTTATTCAAATCTGTAAATATAAAATATTCTCTAAAAGATTGCCGAAAGAATTTAATGGATTTACAATTGTGCAATTAGCAGATCTCCATAGTAAAAGATATGGTGATGATAATGCAAAATTAATAAACAAGATAAATAAGATAAATCCTAATGTAATTATGGTTACAGGTGATATGATAAATGATGATGGAAATTACAGTGTTTGTATAAAGCTACTTGAAAATTTGAGCTCAAAATATAAGGTTTATTTTATAGTTGGAAATCATGAACAAAATTTAAGAATACTTAATCCACATAAATATAATAATATGATGGCAGAACTTATGAAGATAAAAGTGGACGTTTTATTAAATGAAAAAAGAGAGATTTTATTGAATGGGAAAATAATAAATTTATATGGTGCATTTATGGAGTCAAGATATTATAGAAATATGCTTGATAAAAAATCAAAAAGTATAGAGTTTACACTAGAGGATCTTGAAGAAAATATAGGTCAAGCAAATAGTGAATTGTATAATATTTTGATGATACATAATCCTATTTTTTTTGAAACATACAGTGACTGGGGAGCGGATCTTGTATTATGTGGACATATGCATGGGGGGATGGTAAGATTTCCACTTATAGGGGGAGTATTTTCACCAGAAAATAATTTGTTTCCCAAGTTTTGCAGTGGTATATTTCAACAGAATAATGCAAGTATGATAGTAAGTAGAGGTATTGGAATAGGAAGTTTTGGTTTTAGATTCTTTAATAGGCCGGAATTAACTGTTATTACTTTGAAAAATAAATAGAAGGTAGTATGCTATCTTCTATTTATTTTTTATAGTTAAACTAAATTTCAAAATTGTTTACTGTATTTAAAAGATTACTTGCTATAACATTAAGATTTTGTGCATTAATGGCAACTTCTTGAGAAGCACTAGCAAGATTATTTGAAGAAACAGCAACGGAATCAGAGGTTTTAGAGTTCTTTATTGCAACAGAATTTAAAGTATCTAGTTTTGAAAGTAATGTGTTTTTTGAGGAGGATATTTCACTCATTGAAGTATACGAATTTTCAATAAGAGGAAATATATTATTAATAGATTCAAATATATTTTTAAATTGTATAGCAGTATTTTTTATAGAAGAAGATTGAGCCTCAAAGTATGTTTCCATATTTTTGGTGGTAGATATTACTTCACTGGTGTTATCATTTAAGGAAGCCGTTAAGGAAGTAATTTTATTTGTTAAACTCTGAGTTTGTTCGGCTAATTCTCTGATTTTTTCTGAAACAACTGAAAATCCACGTCCAGCCTCACCAGCTCTAGCAGCTTCAATTGCAGCGTTTAAAGCTAAAAGATTTGTATCTTCAGATATTTCATTTATAAATTTTGTTGTATCTACTATTTCTGTTATGGATGCATTAAGGGTTCTTATTTTGGTAACAACCGCTTGAAAGGAAGTTTTTATAGTATCCATAGAAGTAAGTAAATTTGTAATTTCACTCTCACCTAAGTCAATTTTTGAATTGGCAGTGTCACCTTCAGTTTTTACAGCCCCTAATTTTGTGGATATTAACTGCATATTATGGTTTAAACTATTTAGAAGTTCAGAGACTTTGGCTAAATCTGAAACTTGTAAATTAGCACCAGTTGAAACAGTTGATATTATTTTTTCAACTTCTTCGGTGGAAGATGATAGTTCTTCAGAGGTTGAGGTTAAGTTTTGCGATTTATCTTGAATTTCATTTGAAGAATCTTTGATTTTAACTACTATTTCTTGAATTTTATCCATCATAGTATTAAAAGCAGAAGATATGTTACCTATTTCGTCATTATATTTTATATCAGCTCGTACAGTAAGTTTTCCAGAAGCAGCTTTTGTCATAGCATACTTTATATTTTTAAGCGGATCTATTTTTTTTGATATAATTATATAAATTAGTAATGAACCGATAAGTAAGTTAAGTATAGCTACAAGTAGTGTGAAATAGAGTATGGTATTGGCTGGTTTGTAAAAATCGCTGTCGTATGCACCAACATTAATATACCAATCCCAAGGTTTAAAGTATCCAACTGCATTTGTTTTAGGTTTCATAGAAGTTTCGCCTGGGTTTTTCCAATAAAAATGGATAATACCTTTGTTTTTAGGTGAATTTCCTTCATTAATTATAAGATTTGTTACATTGTTGCCTTTTGGATCAACCATATTGGAAATGTTTTCACCCTCTTTTTTAGGATGCATTTTTTCAATTCCCTTACTATCAATTGCATACATATACGCACTAATATTAAGTTCTAAATTTTTATTAAAAGGACGTGTTTTATTATTTGAATTTTTAGGACCAAGCATTTTTTGACGGAAAATTTCTTGAGCATTTTTTAAAGTTAATTTTTTATTATCCACTTGGTTTTGAAGTATTTCCATTTCTGTAATTGCCATATTAATTCTATTTCTTAATGCATCTTCACCTAAATTGGTAAGTGCCTTTTTTGATTTTGTGTAAACTACAAAGCTTAATATGGACATAGTAATAAAAATAATAATTGAAAAAGATAGAATTAGACAAGATTTTATACCTAATGATTTTTTTGACTTTAGTTTTTTTCCCCTTAACATAAGTTATCACCCTCTCAAATGTATAAAATATTATGTACAAAAGTTTTGTTATTAGAAAAATTTGTAATATAATAATTATACAATTTAAGAAAGGAATTTTCAATAATAGATATAAAAGGTATATATGGTTAAAATATACCTTTTACTTTTATTAGGTTAGTATAAAAATTATAATAAATTCAGTACAATACTTAAGTTTTTACTAATAATACTATCGGCTAACTCAAGATAGTCACCTGAATATATTATTGCTTTATTTGTTAAAAGAGCAGCTAGTCCATGAATAGTACTCCAAATTAATAAAATACTTAAATTTAAATCTTTATCGCTATAGTTTAAGTTTAAAGAATTTAAATAATTTGAAGCAGTTTCTTTAAATGGAACAAAAGCATCTCCCCTAACAAAAGCTAGGCTTTCATCTTGAATTACCAATTTAGTGTTTAAATCATTTATAAAAAGTACTTTGAAATAGTCGGGGTTTTCAACCATGAATTTTATGTAACGTTTGCCAACTTCGACTATTTGTTTTTGAAAATCATTTTGGTATCTAAGTGATGTTTCTTCAAGAGATCTTTTGAATTTTTGTGTTGCCTCAAAAATTATTGCTGAAATCAGTTCATCTTTATTTCTAAAATGCTTGTATGGAGCAGTGTGACTAACTCCACACATCTTTGCCACTTTTCTTAGAGAAAATTCCTCATAGCCTTCAGTAGTTAAAAGTTGTAGTCCGTTTTTTATCATATCTTCTTTTAAATTACCATGATGATACTTGCTTTTTTCCATATTATCAACCTTTCTTAAAATATAGCTAAGATTAAATGTTTCTATTTTTGTTTAGGATAACTGAGTATAGCGGCAACAATAAAAAATCCAGTAGAAATAATATATAGTTTAGTACCTATGAAATGATTTTTTTTAGAAACCATTGATGCAAGTAAAAAGGTTAAACCAGCTAAGCATAAGCATGCTGAAATATAGTAGGTTTTATTTTTTTTCAAAGCTAATCACTTCCGATAATGTTAAATGTGATTTAGTAAAGTTAACTAATCTAACTTAGGGTCTTACTAAATTTAGTTTTACTTTATTAACGTATAAAAAAATAAAAAATTTATATAAAAATTAAAAAAAATAAATAAAATTTTATAAAAAGATTAAAGAAATGTTGCATTTGCTAGAAAAATGGTGTAATATAAGGTTATAATAATTAAATAGTGAAAATGAATAGCATATTACCCGTATATACTTAGAAATAAGGTCTAAGCGTTTCTACCAGACTACCGTAAATTGTCTGACTATGGGTGTTTATAAGTATTTTAGATATTTATAAGCTCCATAATTTTTTATGGAGCTTTTTATATTTTTTAATACTTTAAGTCGGTTTTTTATATAAAACATGTATGATTTATATAATGGATAATTAAGTAATATATTCAATATAATGCTTAATTAAGTATATTTATTATTAAATTAGATATCATATGTTTTATATAATATTTTAGTTAGTCAATGAATCATTACTTAATTAAAGAAAAACACAGTTGAAATATTAATTTACATATTCACTAAAATCTACTATTACTGGTGATCTTGTTTGTGTGTAGATTAGTTTTGACTTGGAATTTTCTGTATTTTTTAAAGTTAAATTTTAGGAGGTAATCATGTTAGATAAGATTTTTCACTTATCCGAAAACAAAACTAATGTTAAGACAGAAATTTTAGCAGGTATTACAACTTTTTTGACAATGGCTTACATACTTGTGGTTAATCCGGATATACTAGGCAAAACTGGAATGCCAGTTAAGGCAATATTTGTAGCAACAGCATTATCATCTTTTGTAGGAACCTTGATAATGGCATTTGTAGCTAATTATCCTTTTGGAATGGCTCCTGGTATGGGACTTAACGCATTATTTACGTATACTATATGTATTAAATTACATTTTTCATGGAAAACAGCTCTTGCAGCATCATTAATTGAAGGTATTATATTTTTAGTATTAAATGTATTTAAAATTAGACAAATTATTTTAAATAGTGTACCTCAGACTTTAAAGTATGCTATAAGTATAGGAATAGGATTCTTTATAACCTTTATAGGACTTCAAGATGCAGGTATTATAGTTGGAAGTAGCGGAACCTTAGTTACACTTGCAAGTCTTAAATCGCCTACAGTATTATTAGCGGTTATAGGAGTGCTACTAATAGCTGTTCTTTACAATAAGAATATAAAAGGCTCATTTGTAATAGGAATGTTAATTATATATGTACTTGGTATAATTTTTGGAGTTGCAAAAGCACCTTCTGGAATAGTATCATTACCACCATCAGTTGAACCAGTATTTTTAAAATTTGACTTTAAAAGTGCAGCAGTTATTGGAATTGTTCCAGTAATACTTACAATGTTATTTATTGATATATTTGATAGTATAGGTACTCTTATAGGGTTAGCTTCAAAGGCAAATTTGCTTGATAAAGAAGGAAACATTAAAAATGCAGATAAAGTTTTAACTGCAGATGCTATCGGGTCAACTTTAGGAGCATGTCTTGGTACTTCAACACCAGTTGCATTTGTTGAGTCAGCTTCAGGTATAGCAGAAGGCGGAAGAACAGGCCTTACAGGACTTACAGTTGCATTACTATTTTTGTTGTCATTATTCTTCTCACCAATACTTACAGTAATACCTTCTTTTGCAACAGGACCAGTACTTATTGTATTAGGAGCTGTAATGATGGAACCTATATCAAAAGTTGATTTTTCAGATTTTACAGAGTGCTTCCCTGTATTTATAACACTAATATTGATACTTTTAACGTATTCAATTACAGATGGACTTGCATTCGGATTTTTATCATATGTTGTAATAAAGGTATTTGGTGGAAAAGCAAAGGAAATTCCAATCCCACTATATGTTATATCAATACTATTTGTTGGAATGTTTGCTTTGTATTAGGAAATAAACTTATTTCATATAGACTGTACCAAAAAATGGTGCAGTCCTTTTTTATTATAAAACTTAAAAAGTTGGTAATACTAACCTTAAAAAAGTATATAATAAATAGTTAAAAAAAAAGCCTATAATTTAATGAAAACGCGTATAAATTAGTTAAAATAATTAAATTCAAAATAAAAGATGATAAAAAATGTGAAATTGAGAATTTGCAAACATAGATTAAAGAATTAACAAAAAAGCAAAGATAGACGACTTTTTTCAACATAATGCAATAATTTAGATAAAAATAAAGCAAAAATTGAAGTTTCATATACATTTAATTAATTATATAATAAAATGACGTTTGTAATACATATTAGGAGGACTTTTATGAAAATCTTCAGAAAAAAATCATTAGATAAGATGATGTTAAGTGCACAAAAAACACATCTTAAGAAAACACTTAAGACAAAAGACATAGCAGCATTAGGAATAGGTGCAGTTGTAGGAGTTGGAATATTTGTAGCAACAGGTGCAGGAGCTCATAAGGCTGGTCCCGGTATTATTATTTCATTTTTATTAGCTGGTTTGGTAGCTTGTCTTTGCGGACTATGTTATTCAGAACTAGCAACAATGTTTCCTGTATCAGGAAGTACTTATTCATATGCGTACATAACCTTTGGAGAGATTGTGGCTATGATAGTAGGTTGGTGTTTAACCTCTGAGTATCTTGTAGCATGTAGTGCCGTTGCATCAGGATGGTCAGGAACTTTTATTGGAATACTAAAAAATGCTGGTATAGTGCTCCCTAAAATTATTACAGCCTCGCCTAGTAAAGGTGGAATTGTAGATTTACCAGCGATTCTTATTACATTGATATTGACGTACATATTATATTATGGAATGAAAGAAAGCTCACGAGTAAATAACTTAATAGTTATTATAAAAATAGCAATTATATTACTTTTTTTAATACTTGGTGCAACTCATATACATGTTTCAAACTATAAACCATTTGCACCTTTTGGGTTTAAAGGAATTTTTGCTGGTGCATCTGTAATATTCTTCTCATATATAGGATTTGATGCTATCGCTACTACAGCTGAAGAAGCTGAAGATCCAGGAAGAGATGTTTCAAGAGGCCTTATAATTTGCCTTGCAGTAGTAAGTTTGCTTTACATTTCAGTGGCTTTTGTTTTAACAGGAATGGTTCCCTATAATAAAATAGTCACAGAGGATGCTGTTCCAGCGGCTCTTGCAAGTGTAGGAATAAACTGGGGTTCTGCGTTAGTTGGAGTTGGTGCAATTTTAGGAATGATATCAACTATGATAGCAGTTCTTTATGGACAAATAAGAGTATTCATGGTTATGTCTAGAGATGGACTTCTTCCAAAAGCACTTTCTAAAGTACACCCTAAACATAATACACCATATATAGCTACTGTTTTAACTGGAGCTACAGCAGCAATAATAGCAGGATTTTTACCACTAGACATTATAACTAACTTTTTAAGTATAGGAACATTGCTAAGCTTTTCAGTAGTCGCATTAGCAGTTTTAGTACTTAGATATAAAATGCCAAATGCAGAAAGAAAATTCAGATGTCCGGCAGTTCCTGTTACGCCTATAGTAACAATAATATGTTGTATAATTTTAATGACTACACTTAAGCCAATAACATGGGTAGCGTTTTTAGTTTGGCTTGCTATAGGAATATTAATGTACATTTTCTATGGTTCAAAACATAGCTCTCTTGAAAATGAAGAAGATAAAGCTAGTTAAAATTGTGGATATAATATCCTCCTTTTGGTATAATAATCTAATGTAAAATATATTGTATGGAGGAATAAAATATGAAAAATCCAATAGCAACAATTGAAATGGAAAATGGAAGTAAGATAAAAATAGAATTATATCCACATATAGCACCAAATACTGTGAATAATTTCATTTCTCTTATAAACCACAATTTTTATGATGGAGTAATATTCCATAGAGTAATACCAGGATTTATGATTCAAGGAGGAGATCCTGATGGAAACGGAATGGGTGGTCCTGGTTATTCTATAAAAGGAGAATTTTCATCAAATGGTTTTCCTAATAATTTAAAACATGAAAAGGGAGTAATTTCTATGGCTAGAACTGGTTTCCCTGATTCAGCAGGTTCTCAGTTCTTTATAATGACAGAAACTTCACCTCATCTTGATGGAGATTATGCTGCATTTGGAAAGGTTATAGAAGGAATTGAGGAAGTTGATAGAATAGTTTCAGTTAAAAGAGATTATTCAGATAAGCCTTTAGAAGATCAAAGAATGAAGACAGTATCAATAGAAACTTTTGGAGAAGAGTATCCAGAAGCGGAAATAATTGAAGAATAGAAAAGCTTAAGTTTAAAGCGGTGAGTTTAAGGAATTTAGTACATAATATCCTTAACTTACCGCTTTTTATTTAGTGTTGACTTTTTTATATAATAAAGTATACTTATAGTATAGAAAGTAAACTTATAGTATACAAGAAAGGAAGAAATAAATGCTAAATCGTAAAGCAATGGAAAAGTTAAATAGAAAAATGAGTATAATAGATGCAGCTGAAAGAGTTTTCTTTGATAAGGGTTTTTATAATGCTACAATGGATGATGTTTCAAAAGAAGCAGAGTTCACTAAAAAAACTATATATTCTTATTTTAAAAGTAAGGAAGAAATATATTATGAAATAATGCTTAGGGGATATAAGATACTAAATGCAATGAATGATAAATTACTAAAGGAAAATAGCAATGATAATGAGATTGAGAATATAAGAAAGATGGGAGAGGTGTATTTAGAGTTTAGCATTAAGTATGAGGGATATTTTAAAGCAATTTTAGAATACAAAAATGATGAGATTTCAAAAAATGAAAGTGTGAATTTAGAACTTTTCAATGAATGCTATAAACAAGGAGAGTATTCCATTAGTTTATTAAAGCAAATTGTTGAAAGAGGAATAAGTAAAAAACAGATCATTAATGATTATGAGCCTGTAGATATAAGTCTTACTTTATGGTCATGTATTTTGGGATTTTCAAGTATGGCTATAAATAAAAATGAGTATACAAAGAAATTTTATAATAGAAATTCAGAGGAAATACTTAGAAATGCACTTGATATTATCCTAAGGTCTATAAGGAGGTAGTTAAGATTGGTAAGAAAAATTGTATTATCTGTAATTGGAGTTGTAATTTCAATAGGAATAATAGTTTTAGCTAGATACTTTATGTCAGTAAATAATTATCAAAGTAAGGTAAAGGATACTAAGATAGAAAATGTTAATTTGCAGAAGGTTGCAGATGGTGATTATATTGGGAGTTATGATGTGAATTTTATAGAGGCAAAAGTAAGTGTTAAGGTTAGAAGTCATAGGATTATTTCTATAAAATTATTAAAGCACAAAACTGAAAGAGGAAAAAAAGCAGAGGTTATAACAGATGAAGTAGTTAAAGCTCAAAGTCTTAAGGTTGATACCATAACAGGGGCTACAAATAGCAGTAAGGTTATACTGAAAGCTATAGAAACGGCACTTAAAAGTGGTGAAAAAGTATGAATGAAGAATATATTCAAAGTGAAATGTTTTGTATGGGAACAATAATAACACAAAGAATATATGGTGAAAATGGAAAGGAAGTAATGCTTGAAGTTGAAAGGGAGATGAGGGCTTTAGAGAAGGCTATGAATTTTTATGATACTTCAAGTGAAATAGGAGTTCTAAATGAATGTGGCTTTGAAAAGGAAATTGAGCTTAGCAAGGAGGTTTATGATGTAATTAGAAGTGCAAAATATTTTTCTGAAATTTCAAGCGGAGCTTTTGATATATGCTTAGCTCCCATTATAAAGTTATGGGGAGTTTTTTCAGATAAAGAAAAGATACCTAGTAGACGGGAAATTGATACTGCACTTAGGTTGGTTAATTGTAGAGACTTAATACTAGATGATAAAAGTCGTACTGTTAGATTATCTAAAAAAAATATGATGGTAGATTTAGGTGGAATAGCTAAAGGATTTGCAGCAGATAAGGCAATTGAAATTTACAAAACTAGAGACATTAAAGCAGCATTTATAAATCTTGGAGGTAATGTAGCTGTGTTTGGTAAAAGGCCAGAAGGTGATGCTTGGTGTATAGGAATACAGAATCCACTAAAGGAAAGAGGGGAAATAATAGCTGCACTTAATATTAATAATAAATCTGTGGTCACTTCAGGAAATTATGTAAGATACTTTCAAAAAAATAATATTAAATATCATCATATAATGGATGGAAGAACAGGCTATCCAGCAAGGTCAAGCCTTTTAAGTGTAACAGTAATTGCAGAAAATTCAATGTTGTGTGATGCTCTTTCTACAGCTGCTTTTGTGCTAGGGATTAATAGGGGAATTGAATTAATTAAAAGGTTTATAGATGTAGATGCAATATTTGTTACAGAAGACAAGAAAATAAAAGTTACACAAAATATAACTGAAAACTTTTATTTAATAGATCGAAATAAATTTAGCTACATATAATTTTGAATTATTAAGTGTTGAGTGCTTTATTTGAGCACTTATTCTTTTATTGAAATTAAGTGATTGCTTTTTCGACAAAATATTTAAGAAAAGAACATATATAACGATAATATCTTTAATAAGAATATAAAAATATTTATGATGGAGGGGAAAATGAAAAAAATAGCGGATTTAAATATTTTTCTTAAGTTAATTTTGTCATTTATTATTATAGCAATTTTATCAGCTATTTCTGGAGCAGTTGCCATTTGGAAAATTTCAAGTGTTAATAGCAGCTTGGAAAGCATATATAATGTTGATATGAAGGGCACTAACATTCTATATGAGTTAAAGGGCAATGTTACAGAAATAAGGGCAGATATTCTTTTGATAATGGATCCAATAAATAAAGGAAGGGTAGATAGTATAGTTAGTGATATTGATAAAATTGCAAATCAAAACGCAACATTGATGAAAGCTTATGAATCTACAATAGTTACTGAAGAAGATAGAAAATTATTCTCTTCTTATCAGGAGAATTTAGAAAAGTGGAAGGATTCAAGAAGTAAGGTTATCAGTTATATTAAAGCTGGTGATTATCCTAGTGCAAATACGGAATTTAATTCAAATACTAAAAAATACAGAACGCTTATGTTTAAGTATTTAAATGCTGATATAGATTTAAATGGAAAGCTAGCGAAAGCTGACTACAATCAAAGTAAAGTACAATATAGAAGCTCAATAATGCTTTCAATTATTTTTGTAGTATCTTCTGTAGTGCTTTCATTGCTGCTAGGATTAGTTTTAGCAAAGCATATAAATACACCATTAATTAAAATAAAAAAATTATCAGAGAGACTTGCTGAATTTGATTTTTCAACATCGCTTGAAAATAATAGAAAGGATGAATTTGGTCAATCTGCTGAAGCACTTAATAAAGCTCAAGAAAATATAAGAGAACTTATAAAGACTATAATGGTAAACTCAGAAGAATTAAGTGCATCTAGTGAGGAACTTTCAGCTACAAGTGAAGAACTATCTTCAAAAACCTCAACTATAGATAATGAAATTAATAAAATAGCTACAAGTATAGAAGATAATGTAGCTGCTTCAGAGGAAATAACTGCTTCAGTTCAAGAGGTTGATTCAAGCATTAATAGTCTTTCATCTAAGGCACTTGAAGGAAGTAATAATGCAAGTCAATCAAAAGCTAGGTCATCAAAGGCAAGTAATGAAGGTAAAATGGCATCTAAACATATGATAGAGTTATATAGTGAAAAAGAAAAGAGTATACTTGCAGCTATAGAAGAAGGAAAGGTACTTGAAGATATAAGAATAATGGCTGAGTCTATTGCTGAAATAGCCAACCAGACTAATTTGTTATCACTTAATGCATCCATAGAAGCAGCAAGAGCAGGGGAAATGGGAAAAGGTTTTGCTGTGGTTGCAAATGAAGTTAAAGGTTTAGCAGAGCAGTCTTCAGAAGCAGTAGAAGGAATTAATATGACTATTGAAAAGGTTAATAAAGCCTTTGAACACTTATCTAAAACTAGTAGTGAGATATTAAAGTTTATGGATGGTAATATTAAAGCTCAATTTTCCAAGTTTGTTGATATGGGAGATCAATATGAAAAAGATTCAGAGTTTGTAAGTGATATGTCTAGTGAAATAGCATCTATGTCAGAAGAACTAGAAGCCACTATTGGTCAAGTAAATGAAGCAATGCAAAATATGAGTAAAAATCATCAGAATGAAGCAGAGAGCTCAGAAGATGTAAAGAATACGATAGGTGATTTAGTTGGAGCTGCTAATCAAGTTGCAGAAATGGCACAAAGTCAAGCAGAAATATCAATGAAATTAAATGATCTGATTACCAGGTTTAAAATATAAGGGTATAAGGTGGAGTGAATATGGTTATAAATATTCACTCCACCTTATTATTTGGCTTTATTTAAAGCATTTTGAACAGCTTCCATAATTCCATTACTACTTCTAGTAGCGCCAGATACAGCATCTACATTTGTAGCTTGAGCTTTAATAATTTCGTCAGGTACGGTGTTAGAGGCCCTATCAAAAAATCTAGGAGTTTCATCATTAGATAGAAGTTCTATATTAGATATTTTACCACTTTTAATAGTTACAGAAACATTCAAATTAGGGTTGAAACCAGTACCAGTTCCAGTATATGTACCATCTTTGTATGAAGCTAAAGAAGCAGTGTTTGATGAAGTATTGTCTTGAGCAGAAGGAGCTTCTGTGGTACTATTTTGAGTTTCTGAGTTGGTTTTATTATTATCATTTGTTGCAGTGTTAGTTGTGCTTGAAGCACTTGCTTTATCTAAAGCATTTTGAACAGCTTCCATAATACCATTACTACTTCTAGTAGCACCAGATACAGTATCTACATTTGTAGCTTGAACTTTAATAATTTCGTTAGGTACGGTGCTAGAGGCTCTATCAAAAAATCTAGGAGTTTCATCATTAGACAAAAGTTCTATGTTAGATATTTTACCGTTTTTAATAGTTACAGAAACATTTAAATTAGGATTAAAACCAGTACCGGTACCCGTATATGTACCATCCTTATATTTAACGCTAGGAGTAGCGGTAGTACCACTAGTTGAACTTAGAGTACTATTAGAATTGCTATTAGGTAAAGCAGAAGAAACAACATTTGACATAGCATATACTCCTGCAAAAGTAGCAATTGCAATAGAACTAGCTAATGTTGGATTTATGTTTTCTCCAGCTATATTTAAATTGGTATTTTTTCTTGGGCATACATCAAGACATTTTAAACAATCAATGCACTCTCCACTTTTAACCTTAGGATACTTATAAAGATCAATACCCATAGCACATTTATTAGTGCATAGTCTACACTTACCACATTTATCGTTTGGCTTATTTATCTTAAATAGTCTAAATTTAGATGTAAGAGTAAAAATTGCTCCAAGAGGACAAAGGTATCTACAAAAAAATCTTTCTACAAAAGCAGCACCGACAATAATTATCCCAAGTATTAAAAATCCTAGAGAATATTGAAAAATAGAAGTTTTGAAATTTGGTATTTGGGCAAAGGCATTCCAAGGGCTTAAATTGTCTAAACTTTTATTAGCAGTTGTCCAAATAAAGAGTAATATAAAAATTAATAGTATATATTTTAGTGTTTTTAAAAATTTATCCGTTTTTTCACTTACTTTAAACTTTGTTTTAAATATCTTACTTGATAACATATATATAACATCATTCATAAAGCCAAAGGAACACATCCAGCCGCAAAAAAACCTTCCTAGTAATATTGTTGTTATTAAAGTTACTAGTGTAGTTGATATAGAAGGAAATAAGGCTATGAAATTAAAATTGCCTTTTATGATATTGGAATATAATATTCCTATTTGACTAAAGCTTAAGACAAATAAGCCTGGAAGTAAAAAAAGAAATATAGTTTGTGAAATAAAACGTGCTATTTGGAGTATAGAAATTTTTTTATTCATTTATATCACCTCTTGAAAATTAAATTCTTCATTTGTTAGTTTGAAATTATTCTTTATCCCATTTGTTGAATACACATTTTTGTTTCTTGTTATGAAAATACAATCTATGCCTTTAAGTGAATTTATTAAATTTATACTATTAAGGACACCCATAATATAAAGACCTGTAGATAAGCCATCTCCATCTATTGATTTATCCGAAATTACAGTTACACTAACAACATCAGTGTCTTCTGGGTATCCAGTTTTTGGATTTATTATATGATGATAGTGTTTTCCATTAACTACTGAATATCTTTCGTAATTTCCAGAAGTTACTACTGATTTATCTTTTAGATTTAGTATTCCAATATATTCACCTCTTGTAGAGAAAGGATTCTGAACACCTATATTCCAGTTTTGTTTAGGAGCTTTTTGCCCAATTACAACAATATTTCCACCCAAATCTATAATTCCCCGTTTTATCTTATGTTTATAGAAAACTTCCTTTATTTTGTCAGCAGCATATCCCTTTGCTATACCTCCTAAATCTATGCTTTGTCCATTATTTTTTAACATTATGGAAGAGTTTTTTTTATCAAGTATGAGGTCATTATAGTTTACAAGTTTTAGTACATTAGAGATTTCAGTTTTATTTGGAATTTTAAAATTTTCTTTTCCAATACTCCATAAGTTTACAAGTGGTTTTATGGTAGGATCAAAGTTTCCATTTGTTAATTTGCTATAGTATATTGAACTTTCAATTAGAAAAAAGGTTTCAGCACTTAATTTTACAAAATTACTGTGGGCGTTTTTATTTATGTTTGAAACTTCACTAAAATCTTTAAAAGCTGAAAAAGTGTTATCTATTTTCTCTAAGGCTTCAATAGCTTCACTTATGGCAACTTCGCAGTTTTTGCCAAATGCAGTTAAATTTATTACAGTACCAAGACAATAGAAAATTTTATTATAAGAAATATTAGGGGAAAATATATTTGTTAAAAACATATTAGAACCTCCTGTAGAAATATATTAAATTACTGTAATTAGAATAATATTAAAGTCTCCTTAGAATTAACTGAGAAAAGTATGAAAATATTATAAAAAGAAAGGGAATAAAAAATAAAAAAATATAAATAATCAAATTGAAGTAAGCTAATAAGGATAGATGCTGCTAGGTGATAGAAGGTATATTAGCAGCATTATAATATGGTAAGATATTATTTAAATATACTTGATATGGAGGTGTACAAGCCTAATAAGATTATTAAATAAATAGTAATATTTCTAAATAGACGTTCATTAATTTTTGTTGATACTACTATGCCGATTAATACTCCAATTATGAGTGCTGGAAAATACAGTAATGTAAAGTGTATAACTGGAGTATTAATAATACCCTCTAAATAAAAGAGTATAATAGCAAAAATATTAGTAGCTAATCCAAAAAAAGTGAGATTTGCTCTAAACACATTTTTGTCTACATTTTGATTTGTTAAGAATAAAACTATAGGTGGTCCGCTAAGTCCAGCACTTCCATTTAAAATACCACTTAAAATGCCAACTATTCCGTAAGATATTTTTTCATTTTTAAGTTTAATTTTGAAGTTTTTTAGCATAGCAAAGGCGGTAATAGCAATAACTAGACCTATAATAATTTTTAAAACTGTAACATTCACATAGATAAGCATATATGTTCCTATAGGTGTTGCTATTATTGCAAAAATAACTAGATATATAACCTTTTTTAAGTCGATATATCTTCTTGATTTGTACAGAATAATAATATTTGTTAAAAGACTATAGATAACGATAATAGGGGTAATATTTCTAAGCTCAGGTATAAAAAAGGAAAGTAGAGGAACTGCGATTAATGCAAAACCAAAACCTGTAATACCTTGTGTAAATGAAGCAAGTAAAATTGAGAAAAAACTTAACATATAGAACACCATCCTAAACAATATACAGAAAACGTTTTCTATATATAGAATATAACTTACAAAATGATGTGTCAATATATAATGGTTCAATGATAGAAAGCCTTTTCTAATTTAATAAAAACTATACATTTAAAATGTATAGTTTTTATTATTAGAGCATTTTTAATTTTATATAGAAGGAAGTTCCATGACGAAGGGTACTTTTTGCAGAGATTTCACCGCTATGACCTTCGATAATTGATTTTGCAATGGATAGTCCAAGTCCACAGCCTCCAGATGCCCTTGAGCGATGAACTTCACTTCTAAAAAATCTATCAAATATGTGAGCTAAATCTTCCTCTGATATGCCAACACCATTGTCTGATAACTTAAGGACAAGAAAATTATTTTCTGTATACAATGATATGGTTATAATTCCGTTTTCTGGATCAGTGTAATTTATTGAATTTTGGACTATATTAAATATTACTTGTTTAATTTGATTTTTATTGCCCAAGAAATAAGTATTATTATCATGTATATTAAGAATTAATTGTCTATTTGAAGCAAGAATTTTAAGTTGAGGATATATTTCTTCAATTATATTTTTCATATTTTGTTTAACCATTTCAGTGTATATACCTTTGTCTAATCTAGTCAGTGTTAAAAGATTATTAACTAATTCTGTTAACCTATTATTTTCTGTTAATATGGTGTTTAGAGCAAATTTTAATTTCTCTTCATCCTTATAAGAACCCATAAGGAGAACTTCAACAAAACCACGTATAGATGTAAGAGGCGTTCTAAGTTCATGAGAAGCATCTGAAACGAATTGTTGCATTTGCTTTTTTAATTGCTTCTCGCGATTGAAGGAACTTTCTATACCTGAAAACATAGTATTAAAAGCATTTGATAGCTGATTTATCTCAATTTGATTATTGTTTTCAGGAAGTCTTTTATTTAAATCGCCAATGGTAATATCTTTTAAAGTATCAGTTATATTAAATAGTGGTGTTAAAGTATGCTTAATTAGGCTGCCTCCGATTATGATACTTAAAATTAATATAAGAGTACAGGCTAATATATATATATAAAGCTGTTTGTACAATAAGGGTGATACAGAAGAAAAAGGTGTACTTAGTTGAATTAAGCCAGAGGGTGAATTAAGTTTTCCTATTTTACGCCATATAGTTATTTGTAAATCACCGTGTTTATTTTTTATTAAAGAATATCCATCCAAGTTTCCTTGCCTTTTTAAAATAAGCTTATATTCATGAGATGAAAGTTTGGGACCGTCAGGAGAAATTTTAGATGGAGGAGTGTCTGGAATGGAGTTTTTGTTATTAGTAAAGGCTAAGAGGGTATTTCCATCCTTATCGATAACTGATGCAGAGGTATTAAAATATATTGAATTCTTTAAAATAAAAAATAAGTTCTTTTTTAGGGTGCTTTCAGAATTTGTAGTATCTACTATATGGCATACATTACTTATTCGAGATTCTAAAAGCTGTTCTCTTGTTCTTATTAGGTATTGCTTTAGGAAAAAATATTGAAATATTTCCAAAATCACAAGAAAGCATACAAGAAGTAAAAACATTCTTCTTAAAAGCTGCCATTTTAAGCTTTTTTCTTTAAATATATGTGGTTTGTTCATTTTACTACCACCTTATAGCCTATACCTCTTATAGTACGAATTATTTTGTGGTCCTTATCTGAAATTTTATCCCTTAAGTACCTTATATAGACTTCTATTATGTTTTTTTCTCCTGAAAAGTCGTAGCCCCATATTTTTTCTAATATTTGATCTTTACTTAAAGCTATATTGTTATTTAGAAGAAGATATTTCAGTAAATTATATTCTGTTGGAGATAAGGATAAAAGATTATTTAAATATTTAATTTCATGAGCCTTGTCATCTACAGAAAAAGGGCCAATAATTGTCTTACTTGAAGTATTAGATAAGCTGCTTCTAAGCCTTGCGTTTATTCTAGCTAAAAGTTCTTTGAAGCTGAAAGGTTTTACCATATAATCATCAGCACCAAGATCAAGTCCTAAAACTCTATCGTCAATTTCATCTTTAGCAGTAAGCATAATAATTGGAATATCTAAATCTTTTTTAATGAGAGAGCATACTTCATAGCCGTTCATTAAAGGTAGCATTACATCTAAAATTATTAAGCTTGGATTTAAATTTTTTGTATTTTTTACAGCATCAAGTCCATTATAGGCAGTATATACTTTAAAACCTTCTGCTTCTAGTCCCATTTTTAAAAATTCAACTATATGTTCCTCATCGTCTACCACCATTATAGAAAAGTTATGGTTATCAATTAAAGGCATAATTAAGCCTCCTTATATACAAATCAAAATTTTAATTATATATTATAATATATCATAAAAAACATAGAATCAAATAACATTTATAGTTTGTAATTTTGTATTTTATTATGTAATATATATAATAAGTCAAAAAATATATAAGGAGAGTTAGGAAATGAAACTTAAGAGTATTAAGAATCTAATGATTATGTTTATGGTTGCATCATTAATGATTGCTCTTCCTCTCAAAGCTAAGGCTGATGCTTTTACTAGTGTTACCTTAGGCGGAGATTTAACAGAAGAACAAAAACAAAGTATGTTAAAATATTTTGGAGTTACAAAGGATCAAGTTAATTTGGTACAAGTAAACATAGATGATGAGAAAAAATATTTAGGTAAAGTAGCTACAAAGGAACAGATAGGTACAAAATCTATATCTTGTTCTTATGTTGAGCCAACAGAAAGTGGCGGTATAAATGTAACTACATATAATTTGTATTGGGTTACTTCAGATATGATAAAAAATTCACTTATTACAGCAGGAATAACAAATGCAAAGGTTAAGGCAGCTGCACCATTTAATGTATCTGGAACAGCAGCACTTACAGGAATTATGGAAGGTTTTGAAGCTAGTAAAGGTGGAAATCAAATAAGTGAAGCAAATAAAGAAGCTGCAAACCAAGAATTAGTTACAACAGGAAATCTAGGACAAAAGATTGGTAAAGATAAAGCAGCAGGACTTATGAATGAGGTGAAAAAAGAGGTAGTAGAACAAAAACCTGAAAGTAAAGATGCAACTGAAAAAATAGTAAAGAATGTAGTAAATAATTATAATTATAATTTAAATGATAATGATGTGAAGAATATAACAAATGTAATGTATAAAATAAGTAATCTTAATTTGGATTATAGCAAAATAAAGGGACAACTTAACCAAGTAACTAATAAGTTAAAAAGTACATTAGAGAGTGATGAAACTAAAGGATTTTTGGCTAAAACATGGACTTCAATAAAAAATTTCTTTGGAGGACTTTTCAAATAAAACTATTATAAAATAACAAATGAAAAAGGATTGGAAGAAAAAAATGGAAAAAGAATATTTGTACAGAAAGCATTTAAGAAAACCAGGTTTATTTTTTGGAACTATAATTGGATTTTTTGCAGTAGTGTATATTGGAATGTTAGTAACAGCAGTATTAGTAGCAGGAGATGAGATGAATGCTACAGCTATGGGAGCGCTTATTGGAATAGGTGTATTTATAATAGTGCTTTTGGGACTTGAATTTTTGTTACTTTATTTTATATTGTTTAGAAGATTTAAAAATATAAATATTAAAGTAAAAGATGATGAGATTATATATAAAAACCTTAAAGGTACAGCTACAATAAAATATGATGAAATAACAAAAATCAAGTTTCCTTCATTACCGTACATTGGTGGATGGGTTAAAATTATTTATGGAAATAAACAAAATATAAGGTTAACTGTAGTTGTAGAGAATATTGGTCATTTTATCTTAGATTTAAAAAATAAAATGGATTCAATAGGAAAACAAGACGTGTATATAAGAAGAAGGATGTTTAGTTTCTATAAGACAGCAAAATATAGTGATTACAGTTGGGAAAGATTGTATAAATACACTAAAAGAATAGGTCTTTTTATTCTTTTAAATCTTTTAGTATCAGTATTAATAGGAAAGCTTACAAGTAATACGTCAGCTACGATTGCCACTAGTTTTTTGGCAGTATTTTGTCCTATTATTGTATACTTAATATGCGAAATAATTTTGGCAATAAAAGCAGCAGGAAAGTCAAAGGGAGAAGAGTTCTATGTTCCAGACAGAGATGAAGTCCTTGAAGGAAAGATATACAAATATGCTTTTGCCATATATTCAGTTTTATATATTATAATAGCCTTTTTAATTGGAAGAATGTAATGTAAAATACTGGCGTACTAAAATTGTACGCCAGTATTTTAATTTTTACCCTCTTCAACTAGAGTTTTATAGTAACCTCCTTTCTTCATTAATTCATCGTGAGTACCAATTTCTGAAAGTTCGCCATTTTTTATAAATAGTATTTTGTCTGCGTTTCTTATAGTTGAAAGTCTGTGAGCAATTATAAAAGTTGTCTTATCTCTTGTAATATTTTCGATTGCTTTTTGAATAAGCTTTTCAGTATGGGTATCAATATTTGCTGTGGCTTCATCTAATACAAATATTGAGGGATCATGGGCAATAGCTCTTGCAAAGGATAAAAGCTGTTTTTGACCAGCTGAGAAAGTTTTACCTCGTTCCATAACAGGCTCCTCAAGCTTTCTAGGCATCTTTTCTATAAAATTCTTAGCCATAGAAGATTCTATAGCTGAATTTATAAGGGTATCACTAATTTTATCATTAAGGGTTATATTATCTTTTATATTTCCAGAAAATAAAAATACATCTTGAAGTACTACAGCTACATTTTTTCTAAGATCAGAAGGTCTTATGGAATTTATGTTAATGCCATCTATTAAAATTTCACCTTTTTGAACCTTATAGAAACCACTTATAAGACTTATTATAGTAGTTTTACCAGCTCCAGTTTCTCCAACAAAAGCAGCAGTTTCGCCCTTATCAATTTTAAAGTTTAAATCCTTTAGTATAAAATTTTTATTATCGTATGAAAACCAAACATTTTTAAATTCAACAGTTCCGTTAAGTTTTTTTATTGGGATTCCAGCATCTAAATTTTCAAGTATATTTTTTTTATCTAAAAGTTCAAATATTCTATCTGCCGAAACAAGAGCAGATTGAATAGTAGTATAGTTATCAGCCAGGTCTGAAATAGGATCGAAAAATTGCCTTATATAACTTGTAAAGGCATATAAAACTCCTATTTGAAGTGTATGGTTTGCAATTTTATCTACTGAATACCAAAGGAGTAGAGCAATAGATAGATTTTGAAATATGTTTGAAGCAGGACGAAGTATGCTGTTTAAACGTACTTGAAATAAGGTAGCATTAAAGTATTCGTTGTTCAAAGCTTTAAATTCTATTCTCTTTTCTTTTTCAGCAGTAAAAATTTGAATAAGCTTCATTCCAGATAGGCTTTCAGCCATAAAGCCATTAATTTTTCCAATAAGACTTTTCATTCTTTTAAAATTTCTCTTGATCTTTGTTTTTAGAGAAAAAATTAAAATAAACATAACAGGTATTACAGAAAAGGATACAAGTGATAACTTTATATTTAGTGAAAGCATGGCGTATATAATCCCAATTAGTAAAAATATATCTTGAAATAGACTTATAATTACATCTGTATACATTTCGCTTAAAGCTTCTACATCATTTGTTGCTCTAGTTATGAGACTTCCAGAAGAGGTCTTATCTAGGTAAGATAGTGGTAGAAGTTGTATAGTTTTAAATACAGAACCCCTAAGATTTTTCATAATACTTTGTGCTGCAGAATTTATTAAATTAGCTTCACTTATTGAAAAAAATCCACCAAGGGCAACTACAATAAAGTATAGAATTCCCATAGAAGTTATAGAGTGAAAGCCAATTTGAACTTTTCTACCCACTAAAAAATCATCTATTGAAACCTTTAATATGTAAGGTTTTAATAGCTCGGCAGAATTAACTAGAAGCACGCATATAATTGAAAGAAAGATTTTCTTCTTATAAGGTAAAGTTAGGAGAAGGAGTCTTTTAAGACTTTTTAACTTATTCTCTGTTTTCATATTGTTCTTTGTAGATGTCATAGTAAAGTCCTCCTTGTTCTAAAAGTTCCTTATGTGTGCCCATTTCGGATATCTCACCTTTGTCTAACACAATTATTTTATCAGCATTCTTAACAGCTGAAAGTCTATGAGCAATTATAATTAAAGTTTTTTTGTGCCTAAACTGTTGTAGATTCTCTATTATTTTAGTTTCAGTTACGGTATCCACAGCAGATAAAGCATCATCGAGTATTAATATTTTTGGATTTTTTACTAAAGCTCGAGCGAGAGAAAGTCTCTGTTTTTGACCACCAGAAAGGTTTATACCTCTCTCTCCTAGAATAGTATCAAAACCATTTTCAAAGCTTAAAATTGTGTTATATATTAAACTCATCTTTGCAGCATTTATAATTTCTTCATCTGTGTATATATTTTTGAAAAAGGTTATATTGTTTTTAATTGTGGATGAAAAAAGAAAATTGTCTTGCAAAACACATCCAATATTATCTCTTATAGAGCTTAAATTGTAGTCATTTATATCTGTATTATCAAAATAAATTGTGCTATTTTCTACATTATAAAGCTTTAAGAGTAAGTTGGCTAAGGTGGTTTTACCAGAACCAGTTTTTCCTACTATACCAATTACTTCTCCTTTTCTTATGGATAAATTGATATTTTTTAGAGCCAATTTATTAGTACCCTTATAAGTAAAGTTTAGGCCTTTTATATTTATATTTCCACAAAAGGATTTTGTTATATTTTTTTCACCATCAAGTAAAATACGCTTTGTGGAAAAGATTTTGTTAAGACGTTTTAGGGATGCCATACCTCTTTGAAATACAATAAGAACACGTCCAATAGACAACACAGGAGCCATTATCATTGCAAGGTAAGTATTAAAGGCAACAAAATCGCCAAGTGATACAGAATTTTTAAGTACCATATTTCCACCTATTATTAAATTAAGAGAAAAGCTTATGGAAAAGCAAAGTTCAATTATTGGAGATAAGGCTGAAGATACTCTAACCATTTTTAGATTAGCATTTGACATAGCATCATTTAATTTTTCAAAGTTTCCAACCTCTTTTGTTTCTTCAACATAAGCTTTTATAACTCTAATACCGCTTATATTCTCATTTACTTTGTCAGATATATTTCCAAAGCTTTCTTGGACAGTTGTAAAACGTGTACGAATTAGTTTACTTATCTTAAACATAATTACAATGATAAATGGAATTGGTGCAAGGCAAAGTAAAGTTAGCCTTAAGTTTATAGAAAATATCATGGAATAGATGGATGAAATACAAACGGTTAGTCCATTTATACTCATAGCAATAGAAGGTCCAAAAGTCATTCTAACTGCTGAAATATCGTTTATAGCATAGGCTATTAGGTTTCCTGTTTTTTCATTGTTGTAAAACTCAGGTGAAAGCTCTAAAAATTTATCAAAAAGCTGTTCTCTAAGATGACATTCAAGTGTTCTTCCTGTACCAATTATTAAATTTCTCCATATATATGTAAATGCAAATGTAAAAATAGCTATTAGAATTATGTATAAGATATTCTTTTTTACGTAGAGTATACTAAAATTATTTTGCTTAAGTATGTCAATTGTGTTGCCTAGAACCTTTGGAAATAAGGTCTGAATGTATGAAGATAAAATAACAAATATAAACCCCAAGATATACTTGAATTTATTCTTTTTAAAAAAACTTAATAGAATACTATTGCCCATAGTGCCTCCTAACGTTAATTAAATTTATATAACATCTGTATTTGATTTTTATAAAATTCCTAGAAATATGGATAGTTTACAAAGTCAAATAGCGATTTACTAATTAAAATTATGTTAAACACTTACTATTATAACATTATAATGATTTATTAATATAAGATTTATTTTGTTAGATTTTTGTAAAAAATACGATTTACTATTTGCAAAACAATAGAACGGATGGTAACATATAGTATAAATTACATTAGGAGGTATTAGTATGTTTTCTAAAAAACTAATTTTACTATTAACTATTTCAATTGGAGCTTTAATAGGCTTTAATTCTAGTATGGTAAAGGCAGCTCAAAGTAAAACTTTTTCAGTACTTGACTATAATGTTGCAGGACTACCAGAGGGGTTGTCTAGTAGTAACCCTGCTGATAATACACTTCAAATGAGCCCACTATTTAATGATTATGATGTAGCTTCAGTAGAAGAGGATTTTGCATATAATGATCAGTTATTAAAGTATATAACTGCCCCTTATATTACAAAAACTTCTGGAAATGTTCCCTTTGGAGATGGACTTAATTTTATTTCCAAATATCCTTTTTTTGATACCGACAGAGTAACCTGGAATAAAAGACATGGTGTTATAGTTGACGGAAGTGATGAACTTACACCTAAGGGTTTCATGTATTCCCAATATGAATTTGAACCAGGAGTTTATGTAGATATATATACTCTTCATGCTGATGCAGGAGATGATGAAGGAAGCTACGAAGCTAGACGCGATAACATGAGTCAATTAGCTGCGTACATAAATCAAAATTCTAAAGGAAATGCTGTAATAGTTATGGGAGACACAAATACAAGATATACAAGGCAACAGGACAATATTAGACAGGCTTTAGTTGATACATGCAATTTACAGGATGCTTGGGTTAAACTTGATAGGAATGGAGTATATCCAAGTACTGGAAACCCACTTATGGATGAAACAAATAGAAACAGTGCGGACTTTGAAGTAGTTGATAAAATACTTTTCAGAGGAAGTAAATCAGTATCTTTAGATGCACTTTCCTATAGATTAGAGGATACAAAATTTGTAGATAAAAAAGGTAATCAATTATCAGATCATTATCCAATAACAGCACAGTTCAGTTATACAAAGGCTGATAATGTTTCTTTGAGTGAAAGCTTTGGAGGAAAAGGCGGCTTTGGCTTTAACAATATTGATAATATAAAAAACAAGCCTTCTAAATTAATCATGAGAGCAGATAGAAGAGTGGATGCAGTTGGAATGGATTATTTAGATGGATCAGAGATATTGAATGGCGGAAATGGTGGGAATCAAAATTCAATTACGCTCCAAAATAATGAGTATGTAACCAAAGCTACTTTATGCAAGGGACAAAAAAGTGGAACAAGTACTGATAGAATATTCTATGCTAAATTTGAAACAAATAAGGGACAAACTTTAGAAGGTGGTACTAAAACTGACGATTCGGAGGTGGTTACAGCACCAAATGGATGGTATATAGCTGGATTCTTTGGAAGGGCTGATGATGAGGTAGATAAGCTAGGAGTTATTTATAATAAAATTCCTCAATAATAATTTATTAGGTAAACTCCTATTTATGTTATAATATTCATATTTAGCAAGAAACTTAGTTAGAGATATTAAAAAAGTAGGGGGTTAGGATGAAAATAATAAATAATTATAGGGGCTTACCTAAAAGTATATACTTTTTATTTGTAGTACAAGTAATCAACTGTTTAGGAAACTTTGTTTTTCCGTTTTTATCACTGCTTTTAACGCAAAAGCTTAAATTTTCCACATCCTTAACAGGAACTATTGTAATGGTGGCTTCTGTTGTAGGAGTCCCTGCTTCTTTTTTAGGAGGAAGAATAGCAGATAAGATAAGTCGTAAGCTAACTTATATATTGGGTCAAAGTTTAGCAGCAGTAGCTATTATGGTTTGTGGTTTTATTCGTGTTCCAGAACTTATAGTTACACTTTTAATAGCATCAGCATTTTTTAATGGCTTTGTAAGACCTAGTATATCTGCAATAGTTGCAGATTTGCTGCCACCATCTAAACGGCAAATGGGATCGTCTCTGTTATATTTAGGAATAAATTTTGGGGTTGCTATTGGACCAGTAGTAGCAGGATTTTTATTTAATAATTATATCTCTCTTTTATTTATATTGGATGCAGTAACATCATTTATAGCGGTATTTATTGTTATAGTATTTGTCAAAGATACTAAACCAATAAAGCATAAAGGAGAAGACAATATAGAAGAGAAGGAGGAGGAAGGAAACCTTATCCAAATACTTTTAAAGAGACCCTTTGTAGTAGCTTTTTTTGGTATAGATATGATATATAGTTTAGTTTATAGACAATGTTCATTTTCTATGCCTATTACCATGAGCAGTATATTTGGCAATAGTGGGTCATCAAAATATGGTTTTCTTATGAGTGTAAATGCCATAACAGTAGTAGTTTTAACTGTGTTTGTAATGCACTTAACTAAAAAATTTAAAACACTTAGCAATATGGCTCTATCTGGTGCTTTTTATGCATTGGGCTTAGGAATGATAAGTGTGATAGGAAATAATTATTTTCTATTTATACTTTCAACAGTAATATGGAGCATTGGTGAAATATTAGGTGCAACCAATACTGGAGTTTATATTTCAAACAATAGCCCAAGAAATTGTAGAGCAAGATTTGGAGCTGTTGGGGAACTTATAGCTTCACTAGGAGGAGCTATAGGAATATTTATTTCTGGCAAGGTAATAGACAGCTTTGGAGTAAATACAACTTGGATAATTGTTTTTGTACTAGCGCTTTTAGGAGCTGCGTTTATGCTTATACTTCAAAGTGTTCAAAAACGATATATTAACTTTAAAATAGGTCAAAATAAAGAAGTTTAGTAAATTTATATTCGACTTATATCCATAAAAGGAATGAGAGCGAGGTACTTTAAAATGATAAAAAAAATTTATGGACAAAAACTTAAAACTAGACAAATAACAATGATAGGATTGTTATTTGCAGTAACTATAGTATTAGGGGTAACAGGAATTGGATTTTTGCCGATACCACCCTTTAAAACTACTATAATGCATATACCAGTTATAATAGGTGCAATAGTAGGAGGACCAATAGTAGGAGCAATTACAGGACTTTTATTTGGAATTTTTAGTATTATACAGGCGATAAATACACCACTGCCTACTTCATTCATATTTATGAATCCTTTGGTTTCTGTGCTTCCAAGAATTTTAATTGGAATTATATCATATTATGTTTATAAAATAATAAAAAGGAAATCTGAAAAATCAGGTATAATATTAGGAATTATTGCTGGATCATTTACTAATACACTTGGAGTTTTAGGAATGATTTATATATTGTACATAAATGCTTATGCAAATGCACTACATATAAGCTATAGTACAGCAGTAAAATCATTATTAATACTGGTGGCAAACGGAATTATATCTGCTGCTATGGCGCTTATTGTTTCATTTCCTATTATAATTATAGTTAAGAGAATAAGAAAATAGTTTAAAGAAGAATAGAAACTGTATGTAATATGTTAAAAAATATATTACATACAGTTTTTTTTATAAATAATGAACTTTTTTTTTAGTTTGATTGTCTTATTAGAGAGGTTTTAAGTTATTATATTATTTATAGTTTTAACACTAAATTGGAGGAATGCATTTGGAGGAAAAAGAACTTGTAAAAAAAGCTCAATTGGGAAGCTCTGGTGCACTTAATACACTATTTCAAATGAATTACAAATTACTTTTTGGATTTTTAATTAAAACAACAGGAGATATTAGCTTTGCTGAGGATTTAGTTCAAGAAACCTTTATGAAGGCTGTAATAAATATAAATAAATTTAGAGGTGAAAGTAAATTTCTAAGTTGGCTCATAGCTATAGCACTAAATTTATATAAAAATGAGGTAAAAAGACAAAGTAAATTTGAAACAAAAGCTATTAATGAGATTATAAATTTAAAAAGCAAGATTGGGTTTGAAGAAAGAATAGGCGATAAGTTAGAAGTTATGAAAGCACTTAAGGAGCTTCAGAAAATGTCCTATGAAAAAAGAGTTACCTTTATATTAAAATATTATTATGGATACAGCATAGACGAAATAAGTAAAATAATTGATTGTAAAGAAGGCACCGTAAAGTCAAGGCTTCATAATACAGTAAAGGTTCTTAGAAGCATTTTAGGAGGTGATAGGTAATGAATAAAAATAAATATATTGAAGATGATTATCTGGAAAAGATAGGAGTTATAAAAGATATAGATACTTTAAGTATAATAAAGGCTGCAAGACAGGAAGAAGAAAATAAAGAATTAAGAATTCAAGATTTTATATATGGATTTTCTTTAGTTTTTGCAGTCATAGTTGAAATTTCTATTTTATATAAATTTGGTGTAAAAGTATGTTTAGTTTTGAATTTTATAATGACATTTGTACTACCTCTTTTAGTACTTATAAAACCTAAAAACTATATGGGAGGCGGAATTGTAAAATGACAATACTAGAATCCTTGGTTGTAGCTTTAATTATATTTCTATGGATAGGACAATCTCTTTGGATATACCTTGATGCTAGAGAAAGAAAAAATAGATTTTCGGTAATTTGGGCGATAGTAGCTCTTTTCAGTATTCCTGTTCCACTTATAATTTATATTATTGTAAGTAGAAGTGAAGGACAAAACAAAAAATGCTCAAATTGTGGAAAAAATGTGAAAGAACAGTGGATATATTGCCCTTATTGTGGACAAAAATTTGATAGAGGATGGAATGAAAATGAACGTATTTAGAAAGTATAAATTTGTGTGGATAGGACTCTTTATAATAGTATTTATAGGAGTGTTTCTTGTAGGAAGATTAGCTATGTCGAATAAAAAAACAATATTTGGAGATACCAATTTAGCAATAGGAGTAATGGAATATTCTGATGTTAATAGCTATAGTTGCAAGTATAGTTATTTAAACGGAAGTAAAACTAAACGCATTTATGTAAAAGATAATGAAGAAATAAGTATAAAATATTCATCAGTAGTGAAAGAAGGAGATTTAAAGCTTTTACTTATATCACCTTCGGGTAAAGAGATAAAGAATTTATTAGAAGGTAAAAGTGGAAATTTTAAATACAAGGCAAAGGGAGTGGGAACTTATTCAATTAAAGCTGTAGGAGTCAAGACTAAAGGGCAGTTTAATTTAGAGTGGCATACAAATTAATAAAAAAAAGCTTGCATGTTAATTTTAGTGCAAGCTTTTTTTTCTAATAATGTACCTTATAATATTATAACCATCGCTTTTGATATATAAATTGCCGCAAAGCATTTTAGGAAATTTAAAAGGAATAAGGTTAATAAGAGATGCTATTAATAAAAATATTTGAAAATAATGTAGCACTTTAATATTAAAAAGACTATAAAAACACATAAGTATTATGAAGGCAATAAATGTAAATAAGGGCCCGCTAAAGTAAAATAATATTTTAGCTTTTGTATTAAGTTTTTGTGGATTATAAGATACATAGCCAAAGGAAAATAAATAATCATAAAAAATAATATTAAATCTTTTCATTTTTATAATTTTAAGAGGGTTTTTATTATAAGAACCTAGGTTAATTACGACCTTATCTTTCGTAAGGAGTAAGGCAGTTAAAGCATGACCTATTTCATGTAATATAACACAGGTTTCAATAATAAGAATCCATATTATAAAATCAATAACCGTACTAAGCATAAAAATTACCTCCTAATATACCCTTAATAATTATATCATGCTATTACACGTGCTAAAAAGAGGTAAAAACATAAAAATGTGGAATATAGTAAACAACATGTTAGAAAGGGTGATACTATGAGAAAAAGAGCTTATAAAATACTAGGATTAATAACAATAATGTCATTAGTTCTTCCAGTTAAGTTTAGCTATGCTAAGATGAAAGCTTCTAATGTAGTAACCTTAACAGATGAGGCTTCAATTCCTACAGTTATTTCAGAAATGACACTTGATGAAAAATGTCAAATGGTTTGTGGAATAGGGTTAATGACACCATACGGAGGAGCAGGTTCTACTTTCGGTATTGATAGGCTTGGCATACCGGCAGTAGAGCTTACAGATGGTCCCCAAGGAATAAGAATGGGCGGACTTACAATTACTCCTAATTATGCCCCTAAAAAGTATGCCACTTGTTTTCCAAATCCACTTTTAAATGGTTCTACTTGGTCTACAGAATTGATGGGGCAAGTTGGAGATGTAATGGCTAAAGAAGGAAGAGATTATGGTGCAGATGTAATTTTATCACCAGCTATGAACATAGTAAGGGATCCACTGGGCGGAAGAACCTTTGAATATTATTCAGAAGATCCCTATTTAATAGGCAAGCTTAGCACAGAAGAAGTAAAAGGAATTCAAGGTGAGGGAGTTGGAGCATGTATAAAGCATTTTGCTGGTAATAATCAAGAGAATAATAGAATTGATGGTGATGAAATAATATCTGAAAGGGCTTTAAGAGAAATTTATCTTCCTCAGTATGAAACTACGGTGAAAAATGCAACTCCATGGACGGCAATGGCTGCATATAACAAAGTCAACGGCACAAGAATGACAGAAAATAGTTATCTTTTAAATAATGTATTAAGAGATCAGTTTGGATTTAATGGAATGATTATGTCTGATTGGGGTGCGTACAATAGAGCAGAGGCTTTCAAAAATGGACTTGATCTTAATGAGCCCGGTGGATTTTATAACATGGCAGGAATAGTAATGCCAGCTTGGTTACTACAGATTAAGCCGGCTGTTACATCCTGGGGAGCAATTAAAGAAAGTGATCTTGATAGGGCAATTAAAAATATTTTAAAACTGGTTATAAAGACACCAACCTTTAAAGGTGAGTATGGTGATAAAAAGCAATTTTTAAAGAAGACTAAACTTACACAAAATCTTCAAGTAGAGGGGGATGTGGTGGCAAGAAATTTAGCAGAGGAAGGAATAGTTCTTCTTAAAAATGATAATAATACGCTTCCACTAAAATCAGGGAATAAAGTACTTGTAGCAGGAAAAAATGCGTTTTCAGACAGTGGTATTATATATGAAGGAAACGGTAGTGCAACTGTAAATGCTGATTCTAATGATGTTACCTCACTTGTGGATGGAATTAAAAATGCAGGCTTTAATGTAACTACTAAAGTTAATGGTAATAACATTGAAGAGGGAGTATCAAATGAAGTTGCAATTGCATCAGCTACAAATTTGGATGCTGTTATTATTTCAATAGGACTTCCAGGTCATGAAGGTTCAGATTACAGTTCAATGAATTTAAGTGATGAGCAAGAGAAGCTTATAAAAACTTTAGGACAGGCATATCATGCAGTAAATAAGAAAGTTATTGTAGTGTTAAATACGGGAGCACCAGTTGAGACTGCAAGCTGGTCACAATATGCTGATTCTATTCTTTGGGTAGGACTTCCAGGCAATAAGGGAGCAGAGGCAATAGGAAATATAATTAACGGAAGTGTGAATCCATCAGGAAAGCTTACAGTTACTTGGCCAGTTAAGTATTCAGATGTGCCAGATTCAAGCTATTTTCCTAAGGATACAAAAACACCAGTCAATTATAAAGAAGGAATTTATGTTGGATACCGTTATTATGATTCTAAAAATGTAATACCACAATATAGATTTGGATATGGACTTTCATACACAAACTTTAAGTATAGCAATATAAAATTAAGTTCAGATAAATTTGATTTGAAGGATGACAATTCAGTAATTAATGTGACAGCAGATATTACTAATACAGGAAGTGTGAAAGGTAAAGAGGTAGCTCAACTTTACATTAAAGCTTCTTCAAATGTAGTAGATAGACCGGATAAAGAATTAAAAGGCTTTGCAAAAACAAAATTATTAAATCCAGGGGAAACAGAAACTCTACAATTTAGCATAGATAAAAGAGCACTTTCGTATTTCAATGAAACTACAAGTTCATGGACAGCAGAGCTAGGACATTTTACTGTAGTTGTAGGAGGTACTTCTGATGATAATGTACTTCAAACCAGTGGTTTACAGGATACCTTTAATGCAAATTAAATTTATTTTGTTGATGTAACAATTGTTACCGAATGAAACACTATACCGTAATATAATTTAACCATAACAAGGAAAAATAATTTTACGGAGGTAGAGTAATGAGTATGTTTTGTTATCAATGTCAAGAAGCAGCAGGCTGCAAGGGATGTACAGTAAGAGGTGTCTGCGGAAAAACAGAAGACTTAGCTAAAAAGCAAGATTTATTAATATATACATTAAAAGTAGTTTCATTATATAACGTAGAGGCAAGAAAATTAGGATCAGTAAACAAAGAGGTAGATAATTTTGTAATTGATAGCCTTTTTGCAACAATAACAAATGCAAACTTTGATGAAGATATATTTACTGAGAGAATTGAAAAAGGAATAGAGTACAAAGAAGAATTAAAGAAACAGTTAAAAGAAAAAGGCTTTGATAAGGAGCTTAACGAAAAGAATGATGCAGTTGGAGTACTTTCAACTGAAAATGAAGATATAAGATCTTTAAGAGAGTTATTGACTTATGGAATTAAAGGTATCGCAGCATATTTAAAGCATGCGCGTAATTTAAGCTATGAAGACAGCAATATACAAGGATTTGTAGCAAAGGCTTTAGCTGCAACTTTAGATGATACCTTAGGCGCAGATGAGTTAGTTAAATTAGCTTTAGAGTGTGGTAAATTTGGAGTAGATGCAATGGCACTTTTAGATAAAGCCAATACAGAAACTTACGGAAATCCTGAAATAACAAAAGTTAATATAGGAACTAGAAACAATCCTGCAATATTAATAAGTGGACATGATTTAAAGGATATAGAAGAGCTTTTAAAACAAACAGAGGGAACTGGAGTAGATGTTTATACTCACAGCGAAATGCTTCCAGCAAATTACTATCCAGCATTTAAAAAGTATTCTCACTTTGTAGGGAACTATGGAAATGCATGGTGGAAACAAACAGAAGAGTTTGAAAGCTTTAATGGACCAATATTAATGACTACAAACTGTATAGTTCCTCCAAAAGCATCATACATTGATAGAATGTACACAACAGGTGTAACAGGTTATCCAGGAGTTAAACACATTGAAAATGGAGAGCCAAAAGATTTCTCTCAAATAATAGAACATGCTAAAAAATGTGCAGCACCAACAGAAATAGAAAAAGGAGAAATAATTGGAGGCTTTGCACATAATCAAGTTATAGCATTAGCTGACAAGGTTGTAGATGCAGTAGAATCAGGAGCAATCAAGAGATTTTATGTAATGGCAGGCTGTGACGGTAGAGCAAAAACAAGAAATTACTACACTGATTTTGCAAAAGCACTTCCAAAGGATGCGGTTATACTTACAGCAGGTTGTGCTAAGTATAAATATAATAAGCTTGACCTTGGAGACATAGGTGGTATTCCAAGAGTACTTGATGCTGGACAATGTAATGATTCATATTCATTAGTAGTAATAGCACTTAAGCTTAAAGAAGTATTTGGACTTGAAGATGTAAATGAACTTCCTATATCATACAATATAGCTTGGTATGAGCAAAAAGCTGTAATAGTACTTCTTGCACTATTATATGTTGGAGTTAAAAACATTCATCTCGGACCAACACTTCCAGCATTCTTATCAGCAAATGTAGCAAAGGTTTTAGTTGATAACTTTGGAATAGGTGGAATAACTAACGTAGAAGATGATATAAAAATGTTTGAAAACATGTAATAAAACAGGTAAAAAAAAAGCTGCAAACTAAGAAATTAGGATGCAGCTTTTTTTTTGCATTTTAATTGGCTAAATACGCCTAATAATTGAGTTTAATTTATTTTTCAATTCTACTAAAAAACGAAATGCAAATTTGAGAAAAAAAGGGTGTAGAGGGTGGAAAATTTGAAAAAATAATGTTATTATGATATATGGTTTACTTAGGAAACCTATAGTTTAGAATTTACATAAATATGGTGATGAGATCAAAGGAGCATATATGGAAATTGTAGTAGGTGCTGTAAGCGATAAAGGAAATGTAAAGCCAACTAATCAAGATAATTTCTTAGTTAAGATTTATGAGAATAATAATCAGGATATTGGTTTATTTGTTATGTGTGATGGAATGGGAGGGCTTTCTTTTGGAGAAGTAGCTAGTTCTATTTCAGTTAAATCTTTCAAAGAATGGTTTGATAAAAATTATGAAAGAGTAATAAATGAAAAAGATGAAAATCAAATAATAAATTTTATGGTAAAAGTTATAGAGGTTGTTAATAAAAAAATCAGGGAATATGGTGAAAAAGAATTAGCCAAAGTTGGTACAACCATATCGGCATTATTACTTTGTAAGGATAAATATTATATTGTTCATGTTGGAGACAGTAGAATATACAAAATAAATAAAGAAATAAAGCAGCTAACGGAGGATCATACCTTAGTAGCTATGAACGTAAAAAATAATATTATGACAGAAGATGAAGCTAAAAGCAGTGCCAGGAAAAATATACTTACACAATGTGTTGGGGTTAAAGAAAATATCGAAGTTTTTAAGCAGTATGGAAGGATAAATAAAAATGATGTTTTCATTCTTTGCTGTGATGGTCTTTATAATAAGTTTGAAGAAAAAGAGTTGTATGATGAAATAAAAAAAATTAAAAATGCTATAGATAATGACGTACTTCAAAATACTGCACAGGAGTTTGTAAATAGGGTTAAAGAAAGAGGAGAAAAGGACAACATATCAGTAATAATAGTTGGATTTGTATCTGATGAAGGTTTTATAGAAAAATTAAAAAAACATGTTGGATTTTAGAACACAAAGAAAAGAGGAGTATGAGTAATGGATAAAAATAATTTAAAGTTGGAGTTTGAAAATAATCCTTCAAAAAATTATATAGTAACTTATTTGAATGATATAGATTGTATTATTGATTATGAAGTTGAAATGATAAATAATAATCCAACTTCAGGTGCTTTGAATATTGAAATAAGACAATTTAACGATAGAATAAAAATTTTGTATGATGCTACAGGAAGAATACCTGTAAAAGAATATTTAAAGGGCAGAACTATAAGAAAAAGCGAGTTTATAACTATATTAAAAAATATGGCTGTATGTCTTTTAGAATGTAAAAACTACTTTTTAGATGAGAAAAAATTCTTTATGGATTTAGGAACAATATTTATAAATGAAAAAGATTTAAGCATTAATTTATTGTATCTACCTTTTAATATAAGTAATGAAGAAGATATAAATAGTACATATAGAAATCTTATAAAAAGTTTAATTATAGATTTTGTTACGGTTGAAGAAAAAAATTCAGAAAATATAATTCAAGAAACTTTAAAATATCTTAGAAAAGAAGATTTCACATTAGTAGGTTTTAAAAATTATCTTGAAGAAGCTGAAAGAAGTTCTGTAAATGACTCTAGTGGGGAAGTAAATAAAGTTGAAGATAAGATAGAACTCCCAGAGGTTACAGTAGAAAAAGAAGAAATTTCAGATATTAATATGAACAGAGTTAGTATAGTAGAGAATATAAATGCTGACCATGAAAAAGAAGTTAATAATGAAGTTGAAGTTAGTAAGGTAAATGACACACCAAAGGTTGAAGAAATAAAGCCGGAAAGAAAAAGTAAAGCCCGAAGTAGCAAAATCCTTAAAATAATATTTACAGCTATATTTCAATTAGTATCAATAGGGATAATTGCAGTTGAAGCTATATTTATACCTAATATTTTGATTAAGATTTTATCCATAGTACTAGTTGTCATTTTAGATGGAGCTCTTACAACTTTTATTTGGTTAAGGGGAAGAAATAAAGTAGAAACAGTAGCCGATAAAAGAAAAGCCAATACCAGTTATATTGTTAAGGGAAAAGAGGACCAAAAAAGCAAACCTTCAAAACGAGAAATAGTAACAGAGATGTCCTATGAAACGGAGCTTTTAGATGTAAAAACAGCTTTCTTAATGAGCAAAAAAGCTGGTACGGTGGAGAGGATATTTATAAATAAGGATTGCTTTAAAATAGGAAGAGTATCTGGACAAGTAGATTATATTTCAGATAATAAAGCGGTTGGTAAAATTCATGCGGAAATAAGAAAACAAGGTGAAAAATATTATCTTATAGATTTAAATTCTAAAAACGGAACTTTTGTAAATGGACGTAAAATAAATAGTGATGAATTATATGAAATTAGAAACGGAGATACAATTATATTTGCTAATAGTGAGTTCACATTTGCTATTGAATAGAAAAGCTGTTTTTTTAAAATGGGGGTGTAATTTATGGCAAAGATAAATTTAATTATAGCAGAAACAGATGCGGCATACCTAAAGGGTTTAGTTAATTATGTAAGTAGTAACTTTGAAGATACCTTTAGAATCACATGCTTTACTAGTAGAGAATATCTAGAGAAGTATGTAAGTTCAGATAGAATTTTAGATGTACTTCTTATTGCACCAGATATGTTTTATGATGGGCTTGTTAGAAATTCAATAAAAACTATTGCTGTTTTGTCAGAAGCCAACAACATAAAGGAATTTAATGGATTTGCTGTACTTAAAAAATATCAACCAGGTGAAAGACTTTGCAAGGAAATATTGAGTGTATATTACAATAATAATCCAGAAGATACTAAAGAAGAGGCAAAAAGGCAAGAGGGCAATATAATAACACTGTATTCACCAGTTGGTGGAATAGGTAAATCAACTATTGCGGTAGAGGTAGCTAAAAAGCTGACGGATTTAAATAAAGAAGTGTTATATTTGAACCTGGAAGATTTACAATCAACTTTAGTTTTCTTTGATTGTAATACAAGTAAAAATATGTCCGACTTTCTTTACTTTATAAAAGAGCGAGATGAAAATTTTAAAGAAGTTATTAAGGATATAGTATTAAAGGATGAAGAAAGTGGAATAAATTATTTTGCACCAGTGGATAGTGTACTTGATATAGAAGAGTTAAAAGTAGATGATGTAAAATTTATGCTTAAAAAGTTATTAGAAACAGATATGTACAACTACATAATAGTTGACTTAAGTTCTACTTTTAATATAAATTATAAAACCATCTTTGAAATATCTTCTAAAGTTATAGTACCAATTGGACAGGATAAACTTTCAAATGTAAAGCTGCAAAATTTTTTAAAACAGCTGGATAACCTACATAACTTTTGCTTTATACAAAATAAATATAAGGATAGTTCAGAAAACACCATACCAGATGTTTTGTTAAGAGAGAAAAAGCCAATTATTCAAAAGATATATTACGATGAGGCACTAGAGAGCGTTACTAGCTTAACATATTTAAAGAATAGAGGAAGTATTTTTTTAAGAGGTATAGATGAACTGATGATGAAATTGCTGTAAATATGGAGGAGAAAAGTTTTGGAGAAAGCAGTAGTAATAGTAAAAATCGAAGGAACTAAAGAAGAATATGAACTTGAAATACCTATAGATAGCACAGTAAAAGAGATATGTGCTGCTTTAAATAAAGCATTACAATTTGAAGAAAGAAATATAAAGATATCTGGATATTATATAAAAACAGAAAATCCAACAGGCTTCTTAAAGGGAAACGACGTGTTAAAAAAATATGGTATAGCCAATGGAAGCACAATAATATTGATATAGCTATTATAGTGAAATTTAAGAGGTGAAAGAATGGAAGAAAAAAGAAATTATAGTAATGTCCTTATACTTTATAATTCAGACTTTTATAAAGAAATAGACTTAGACGATTATGGAAAAGGAACCATACTAGTTGGTAACGGGGGAAATTGTGATATTAAATTAAAGCTAGATACAGAAGAACTAGTTTATATTTACTTCAATAAAATAAATACCTCTTGGCAAATTAAGGATGGAGAGAATGCATACTGTATAGTAAATGATATTAAAACTCCTAGAAAGGTGCTAATTAATGGTGATCAAATAACCATTAAGAATTTAAAAGATAGAGAAGAATTATTTAAAATCAACTTTTTCATAGACTTCATAGTGGAAAAAGAAAACTATGATAAAGTAATTTCTTTAAAGGATACTACTTCTTTAAGTATTGGAAAAAATGAAGATAATAATATATGTGTGCAGGATGATTTAATAGATAATAGGCATTGTGAAATAAAGCTTGATTCAAATAATGAGTTTTATGTAACAGATCTTAAATCTAAATATGGCGTATATGTAGATGGAAAAAAGGTAGAAGATAAAGTTTATTTAAAAGATAATAATTTTATTACAATTTGTGGACATAAGATTTTGTTTAAGGATAATTCTTTAGCACTTTCAAACTTAAATGAAAACATAATTATAAAAGGACTTACAGTATACAATAATGGTAGGTTTGATAAGCATATGAGTTATCCCGATTTCTATAGATCACCAAGATTTTTAGTTGAGCTTCCACAAGGTGAGATAGAAATAGATGCTCCACCAGACAAAGCAAACAAGGTGTCCATGCAGTATTTGCTTTCTGTAATACCTGTTATTGGTACGGTAGTTATGATGTCTGCTATGTCATCTAAATTAGGCGGCAACAGCTCTTACATGATGTATTCTGTGGGAATGGTTGGACTTTCCGCAATTGTGAGTGTAGTAACTTTTGCGTCAGAATTTATTAGCTCTAGAAAGTATAAAAAGAAAAGAAACAAATTTTATAGAGAGTATATTAGTGAAAAGGAAAAGGAAATAGCAGCTACAGTAGAAGTACAAAAGAAAAACTTGAAAATTATGAATCCAGAAATCAAGGAATGTTTTGACTTTGTAAGTGAATTTGATAGAAGACTATGGGAAAGAAAAATTGACCATCCTGACTTTTTAAATATAATGCTTGGACACGGAGACACTTCAATATCCTTTTCAATAAAAATTCCAGATAATAAAAACAAAATGGAGATAGACGAGCTTGAAAAACTTGCACCGGAGCTTAGAAAGAAATATCAGAGGGTAAAAGATGTACCTTTAAGCTTAAATTTATTAAATTCTACTCCAATAGGTGTAGTTGGCAGAAAGGACTATACATATAAGTTTATATCTAATTTGCTTGTAAAAATAACTGCAAGCCATTTTTATAAAGATGTAAAGGTAGCTGTTATAGCACCAAATATGGATAAAGAATTTTTAAAGTGGGTAAGATGGGTACCTCATATATGGAGTGATAAAAAAGACATAAGATTTATGGGCTTTGATAAGGAGTCTTCACATAATGTACTTAGTTATCTTTATGAGGTTGCAAGAGAGCGTACTGATTTAAATACTGACAGTAGAGAAGTAAAGCCAAGTTTACCTCATTACATAGTTTTTGTTGCAGACAATAAGGTGACAGATAATGAGCCTATAATGCCTTATTTGGAAAATAAAAACAATATAAGTATGACTGCAATATTTATAAATGAAAGTATAGAAATGCTTCCAAGTGAATGTACAAATGTCATAGAGGTTTTAGAGGGTTACACAGGAAATTGTACTGCCACAATAAATCGTGAACATCAATTACAATTTGCTTTTGATGATGTAAATCTAGAAAAGTGTTATGAATATTCTAAAAGGATGGCACCAATTAATGTAAGGAGTTCTTTCTCAGAAAGCTCTTTAAAAAGTATGATTACGTTATTCGATTTATATGGTATAAAGAGGACAAAAGATTTTAACGTACTTTCAAATTGGGAGAAAAATAAGGTATATGAAACTATGGAGGTTCCAATAGGTGTTAAAGCTGGAGATGAAATAGAATACTTAAACCTTCATGAAAAATATCATGGACCACATGGTCTTGTTGCGGGAACTACCGGATCTGGTAAGAGTGAAATACTACAAACCTATATTATTTCACTGGCAATAAATTATCACCCATACGATGTAGCATTAATAATAATTGACTACAAGGGTGGAGGTATGGCAAACTTATTTAAAAATTTACCTCACTTAGTTGGAACAATTACAAACCTTGACGGAAATCAAATAAACAGATCCCTTGTATCTATAAAAAGTGAGCTTAAGAGAAGACAAAGAATTTTTGGTAGATATAATGTTAATCATATTGACGCATATATAAAGCTTTATAAAGAAAAGAAGGTAACAGAACCAATACCACATTTACTTATAGTAGCGGACGAATTTGCAGAGCTTAAAAGTGATCAGCCAGAGTTTATGGCAGAGCTAGTGAGTACAGCCAGAATAGGAAGAAGTTTGGGAGTTCACCTTATACTTGCAACACAAAAGCCAGCTGGTGTTGTAGACAATCAGATTTGGAGTAACTCAAAGTTCAAGCTATGTCTTAAGGTTCAAGATGCTGAAGATAGTAAGGAAGTTTTAAAGTCATCCTTGGCAGCAGATATAGTTGAACCTGGTAGAGCATATTTTCAAGTTGGTAATAATGAAATATTTGAATTGTTTCAATCTGCTTGGAGTGGTGCTAAAAAGTACGATGAAGATGATGTTAACAAAAAGGAAATTGAAATATTTAATGTGGGAATAGATGGAACTAGAAGTCTTTTATATTCCACTAAAGATAAAGAAAAAGATAAAAAGAAAATGACTCAGCTAGATGCAGCTATAGAAGAGATAGATAAGGTATGCAGTGAAAATAATATTGAAAGACTTGATGGACCATGGTTACCTCCGTTAGAAGCTGAAATATATTTAGAAGATTTACTTAGAGATAATAAGACAGGCTTTAATGGCAAGGAGTGGATTGAGTCTAGCAAGTGGATATGCCCTGTAATTGGAATGCTAGATGATCCAGAAAGACAAGATCAAAGACCTCTTGAAATTGATTTAGGAGAGCTAGGACATCTTCTATTAATAGGTGCACCTGGTTACGGTAAAACAACCTTCCTTCAAACCTTAATGATATCTTTAATGCTTAACTATACACCAGAAGAAGTTAATATGTATATACTAGATTTTGGTGCAAGAACTTTAAAAATGTACGAAGAGTCAGCTTATGTTGGTGGTGTAGTAACTTCTGATGATGAAGAAAAGCTTATGAATTTATTAAAGTATATTCGTAAGGAAATTGATAGAAGAAAGAAAATTTTCTCTCAAAATGGAGTTGGTTCACTAAAAGCTTATAGGGAAGTTGGTGGGGCTGTAATACCTCAAATAGTTATGGTTTTAGATAACTATGCAGCTTTAATAGAGTTTTATCCGGATCTTGAGGATGAATTTATATTCCTATCAAGAGAAGGTGGAACACTTGGAATAAGCTTAGTTATAACCGCAGCAAGTTATTCTAATGTTAGATATAAGGTGACAACAAACTTTAAATTAGCAGTATCACTTACTTGTGTTGACAAGTCAGAGTACTCAAATATTACAGGAAGAGTTAGAATGGAGCCTGAAAATAAAAAGGGAAGAATTTTAATTAATACTGATAGCGTTTATGAGGCACAAATCGCATTGCCTTCCTATGGAGAAAGTGAAGCAGAAAGAGCTTTAAATACGAAAAAAATCATTAACAAATTCAATTCCCTCTGGACTGGTAAAAAGGCAAAACCAATACCTATTGTACCAGAAGTACTTAACATAGAAACTTCACTGGAAGAGTTGAAAAGTATAGACGAACCTAAAAAATACACATATCCAATAGGTATAGATTATGACGAAGTTGAACATTTATATGGAAACTTAATAGATAATCCAATAGTAACTGTAGTTGGAAAATCTAAAACAGGTAAATCTAATGTTTTAAAGAGTATTGCACATATTTTAGATGTAACAGTAACATTAGATGAGTCAGAAATTTACCTAATAGACTCTGGAAATTATGGATTATTAGATATGAAAGAAGCGATTTCAGTTAAAGCATATTGTTATAGAACGGATGAAACTAGAAATGCAATGCTTCAAATAAAAAATAAAATAGAAGAAAGAAGAAATGTAATAAATGAATTGAAAGTCAATAGTGCAGCATCAGCGCTTAGTGAAAAAGAATATTTAGATAGTATTCCTTTAATAACAGTGTTTATTGATGATATAAATGATTTTATACAACAGTTTAATCAAGAAATAGAAGTGTTAAATGTATTAGGGGACATAATAGAAAAGGATAAAAATTTGAAGGTTTCTGTTGTGGCAGCAGGAACAGAAGAAAGCTTTATGAACTATATGTATACCTATGGATTTGTCAAAGAGATGAGAAATGAAAGCTTTGGCTTTATGTTTGACAGCTTAAATAGCCAAAAGTTCCATGAAATTATGTTGCCATATAATTTTAAGGAGAAGAACTTTACTAAAGGCGATAGTTACTTTATTAGAAAAGATGAATTCGTAAAAATAAAAGTTCCATTATACTCTAAGTAATACAATATTGGAGGCTGATAACAATGGCACATACAGATAAAGGTAGGTAAATCAATTAATATCTCTACAGGTGCCGTTTAAATTTAGCCTCCGATTTTGTATATACAAAACTAAAGATAAATAAAAATTTGAAGTTAAAAATAGCTAAAGAGGGTGACTACATATGGGTAAAATAGGAATATCCACAGGAGAAATGGAAAGTTTAGCAATGGAAATATCACAGTCCCGTTCAAAACTGGAAGAAGTAAAACGAAATTTGAATTCAGCTATAAACAGCTTTTCATTAAAAAATAAATCAAAATCAACAGAAATAGAACTAACCAATTTACATAATAAATTAAAAGAAATAAATTCACTTGAAGATAAAATGGAAAAAATGAATTCAAATGTAATCTATGTGATAACGAAATTTACTGAGATGGATAAAAATTGTGCAAGCAGAATAAAATCAAGTGGTTATGACTATAGAAAAAAGATAGGACTATTAACACTTGGAGAGAAGATTGGAGATAATCCAGTTGGAAATGCTATTGATTCCGCAGAATCTTGGTATGATAGGAATAAAGATACTGTAGATAAAGTATCTATTATGGCACTTGAAGGAATAGGAGGTATCGTTACAGGAATATTCTTGCCAGAAGTTGGTGCTTTAGTAGGTTTTGCAAGGGCTGTTCAAGTAGTATGGAAGTGCTTAAGTATAGCTAGTATATGTATTAGTGTAGATACAATATGGTCAAATGCAAATCAATTATATGATAGAAATGTAAAGAAAAAAAGTTCGGTAGATATTCAGAAAGATGCACAAAATGGAGAGTTTAGATATGGATTAATTAAAGGGGCTTCTGGGTTGGGTGTATATAACTTTGCAAAATTTATGGGAGAAAGTGATAAGTATGCTGATTATGCAAGAAACTGTTGGATGACAGGAGTTGATATGGGAATGGCTACCATATCTTTATTGAATCTTATTCATAATCCGTCTAATTTAGGTAAAGATGGATTGATTATATCCAATGAGAGTGCAAAATCAGCAGATGCAATTGATGCTATAAAAAAGATAGAGAAGTCAAGCAATATGACAACTGCTAAATTAGTGGAAACTCAGAAGAAAATTGATTATATAAATAACGCACAAAAAAAGATAGACTATATTAAAAGTTTAAAAGGAAATGTTAGTAAGACTGAACTTGGTCAATATAAAAAGAATTTTAATTACTATAATGATAGTAAATATTTAGATAATCATAGTAAATTATTACCTAAGTTAAGCGTAAATGCACAAAACTATAATAATAATTTAAATAATTTACAAAGGCAAATTGTATCAAATAAAGGTGATATTAAGCAAGCTGTAAACAAAATAAATGAAGCGAGATTTGATATAAAGTTAAATATGTATAATATACCAACATCTATATATTTGTATAATAAAGAAGATGTATATAGTGGATTTCATATGGAGTATTTTAAAGGTGAATTAAATCCAATAAACTTAGGAGTTGATAATCGATGAAAGTTTATAAGGTATTAACAATAATATTTTATTTAATAGCAGGAAGTATGAGCTTTGCAGAAATATATGGAACAATAATGGGAAATTATATTACAATTAATGGATATTTAAGCTATAATGTAATGAATTTGATATTGTATTTGATTGCAATAGTAAATCATAGAAAATATAGAGCGTTAAGAAGAGTGTGTAAAGAATTGTTAGATGGAAAGAATGTAGAAAAAATAGATTATATGATTAAGGATCACAAATTCTACAAAGGAGGAGACTATTATATATTGGAATATTACATAGAAGAAAAGCCATTTACAATGAAAGCTACGAAGATGGACTGTAGAAACAATAAAAATAATGAATATTATATAAGACCAGTATATGATAGAAAAGGTAGAGTTAAAGAACTGGTACCATATATGGACAAGAAAAATGTTTTTGATAAAGAAATTAGTTATGAGCGTGATCTGGAAAATTATAAGGAAATGCAAAGATTGAAGGAAGAAAAGGAAGAAGAAAAACCTAAACATATAGAGTCTAAGGAGTTAGCATTACCAAAAACAAAAAGTAAGAGGATGAAAAAGAAATATAATAAACAAAGATAATATATATTAATGTCCATAAGTATTAAATTTAATTGCATTAGAAACTGAAGTAATTTGAGTCTGTATTTAGACATTATTGTATAACAAAGAAGGTATAAGTAATGGATTTCATAGTGAATATTTTCCAGACGAGTTAAAAGCAATGGGATTAGGAGATGGTAAGTAATGAGATTATATAAAGTGGTAGCAATAATATTTTATCTTATAGCTGGATTTTTCGGATATATGGAAATTGCTGGAGTAATAACTGGAATAATACGAGGGAATCATGTAGCTATTAAATACTATATACTTATTATAGCACTGAGTACTGTATTTTTTCTTATAGGACTAAGATATCATAAGAAGTATAGAAGATTAAGAAAAGCATATGGAGAACTACTGGATGGAAAGAATGTAAAGAGAATAGATTATATGGTCAAAACACAGAAGTTTTATAGGGGAGGATCATATTAAATAATTGAATTTTATATAGAAGGAAAAAACTTCTGTATGAGTGTTAGTACTATGGATTGTAGAAACAATAAAAATAATGAATATTACTTAAGACCGGTATACGACAGAAAGGGCAGAGTAAGAGAATTTGTAGTATATATGGACAAAAAAAATCTTCGTGATAAAGCTCATAGTTATAGTCAGGATGTTGAAAGATATAAGGAAATGGAGAGATTAAAGGAAGAAAATATAGAGGAAAAAGAAGAAAAGAATGAAAAAGCAATAAGACCAAAACCAAAGTTAAAGCATGTGAAAAATAATACTGCAGCTAGTAAAACACAAGAAATTTCTATCAACAATATAAGAAAGAAAACTAGCAGAAAAATGAGAAAAGAGTTTGAATTGGAGAAAAAGAAGTAAAGTGTATTGAGTCAAATTACCTACAATAGTGATTTTGTATAACACAGAAGGTACAAAGGATAGTTTCCATTTTAGCTATGTACCAGAAGAGGTAAAGTCAATAGAGGGTGGAATAAAATCAATATTTGGAGGTAAAAAATGATAAGATTTCAGAAGAGAGTAGCTATATTTTTTTATACAATAAGTATTGCAGCCATAGGCTTTGATATTTTATATACTATAAGATGTGGTATTGATTTTAGTTTGATTATGGGTAGTATGCTTTTTATCGTATTGTATATACCAGCAGCACACATAAATAAATGGCACAAAAATCAAATAGAAAGATATACAAAATTATTAAAAGCAGATAAGGCAGATAGAATAGATTATATAATAGACCATATTGATACAGTAAGGGGAAGAGCTTATAATATTCTATTCTATATTAATGGTGAGATGTGTGAATTGAGGATTCCAGCATATAAGTGTAAAAATAATAATAATTATGAATATTATTTAGAACCGATATATAAAAAGAATGGAAAGTTTAAAGATTTTATAGTGTATGCAGATAAAAATGAGTCTGATGAAAAATGCATAAATTCAGGAATTGAACTCAGAGAGTATGAGAAAAAACTATCAGAAGCACGTAGACAGAAGGCTAAGTATAGGTAAATATACCATTCCTATATATTTACAAAACAAAGAGGACATATATAGTGGATTTCATATGGAGTATTTTAAAGGTGAATTAAAGCCAATAAACTTAGGAGTTGATAATCGCTGAGAGTTTATAAGGGATTAACAATAATATTTTATTTAATAGCAGGATTTTTTGCTTATATGGAGATAGCCGGAATATTAAGAGGAATTCCTTTTAATTTAAAAGAAGATATGTTTATAATAGCATTTAGTGTTGTTTTTTTTCTTATTGGTCTGATAAATCATAGAAAATATAGAGCGTTAAGAAGAGTGTGTAAAGAATTGTTAGATGGAAAGAATGTAGAAAAAATAGATTATATGATTAAGGATCACAAATTCTACAAAGGAGGAGACTATTATATATTGGAATATTACATAGAAGGAAAGCCATTTACAATGAAAGCTACGAAGATGGACTGTAGAAACAACAAAAATAACGAATATTATTTAAGACCGGTATACGACAGAAAGGGCAGAGTGAGAGAATTTGTAGTATACATGGATAAAAAAAATCTTCAAAATAAGGTTTTTAATTATCTGGATGATCTTGAACAATATAAAGAAATGCAAAGATTAAAAGAAGAAAAGAATGAAAAAGCAATAAGACCAAAACCAAAGTTAAAGCATGTGAAAGATAATACTGCAACAACTAAAGCACAAGAGGTTGCTATCAACAAGATAAGAAAGAAAACCAGCAGAAAAATGAGAAAACAATCTGAATTAGAGCAAAAAAAGTAAAGTGTATTGAGTCAAATTACCTACAATAGTGATTTTGTACAACACAGAAGGTACACAGGATAGTTTTCATTTTAGTTATGTACCAGAAGAGGTAAAGTCAATAGAGGGTGGAATAAAATCCGTATTTGGAGGTAAGAGATGATAAGATTACAGAAGAGATTCGCCATATTTTTTTATACAATAAGTATTGCAGCAATAGGCTTTGATATTTTATATACTATAAAATGTGGTATCGATTTTAGTTTGATTATGAGTAGCATGTTTCTCATTGTATTTTATATACCAGCAGCACATATAAACAAATGGCACAAAAATCAAATAGAAAGATATACAAAATTATTAAAAGCAGACAAGGTAGACAGAATAGATTATATGATAGATCATATTGATACAGTAAGAGGAAGAGCATATAATATTCTATTTTATATTAATGGTGAAATGTGTGAATTGAGGATTCCAGCATATAAATGTAAAAATAATAATAATTATGATTATTATTTAGAACCAATATATAAAAAGAATGGAAAGTTTAAAGATTTTATAGCATATGCGGATAAAAAGGAGTCTGATGAAAAATGCATAAATTCAGGAGTTGAACTCAGGGAGTATGAGAAAAAATTATCGCAAGCACGTAGACAGAGGAATAAAGATAAGTAAAATAACGAAGGTAAGTATACCACCATATATATTAAGGTGTAAGTAGTGGATTTTATAGCAAATATTTTCTAGGGGAGTTAAAGGTGATGGGACTAGGAGATAGTAAGTAATGAGATTATATAAAGTGGTAGCAATAATATTTTATCTTATATCGGGATTTTTTGCATGTATGGAGATAGCTGGAATATTAAGAGGGATTCCTTTTAGTTTTAAAAATGATATGTTTATAATAGCATTTACTATGATATTTTTTCTTATAGGACTAAGATATCATAAGAAGTATAGAAGATTAAGAAAAGCATATGGAGAACTACTGGATGGAAAGAACATAAAGAGAATAGATTATATGGTCAAGACACAGAAGTTTTATAGGGGAGGATCATATTACATAATTGAATTTTATATAGAAGGAAAAAACTTCTGTATGAGTGTTAGTACTACGGATTGTAGAAACAATAAAAATAATGAATATTACTTAAGACCAGTATACGACAGAAAGGGCAGAGTAAGAGAATTTGTAGTATATATGGACAAAAAAAATCTTCGTGATAAAGCTCATAGTTATAGTCAGGATGTTAAAAGATATAAGGAAATGGAGAGATTGAAGGAAGAAAATATAGAGGAAAAAGAAGGAAAGAATGAAAAAGCAATAAGACCAAAACCAAAGTTAAAGCATGTAAAAGATAATGTTGTAGATAGCAAAACACAAGAAATTTCTATCAACAATATAAGAAAGAAAACTAGCAGAAAAATGAGAAAAGAGTTTGAATTGGAGAAAAAGAAATAAAGTGTATTGAGTCAAATTACCTACAATAGTGATTTTGTACAACACAGAATAGTTTCCATTTTAGCTATGTACCAGAAGAGGTAAAGTCAATAGAAGGTGGAATAAAATCCGTATTTGGAGGTAAGAGATGATAAGATTTCAGAAGAGAGTAGCTATATTTTTTTATACAATAAGTATTGCAGCCATATGCTTTGATATTTTATATACTATAAGATGTGGTATTGATTTTAGTTTGATTATGGGTAGTATGCTTTTTATAGTATTTTATATACCAGCAGCACATATAAACAAATGGCACAAAAATCAAATAGAAAGATATACAAAATTATTAAAAGCAGATAAGGTAGACAGAATAGATTATATGATAGAACAGATTGATACAGTAAGAGGAAGAGCCTATAATATTATATTCTATATTAATGGTGAAATATGTGAATTAAGGATTCCAGCATATAAATGTAAAAATAATAATAATTATGAGTATTATTTAGAACCAATATATAAAAAAAGTGGAAAGTTTAAAGATTTTATAGTGTATGCGGATAAAAAAAATGTTTATGAAAAGTGTGGAAACCATACTAATGAAATTAGAGAGTATGAGAAAAAACTATCACAAACACGTAGACAGAAAGCTAATAAGTAAGAATATCTCGAAAGAAAGTAAGCAGTGGCTAGTAGATGGTGAACAGTATTTTGGAGGTAAAAGATGATAAGATTTAAGAAGCGAGTAGCTATATTTTTTTATACAAAGCTTGAAGAAAGAAAATATATGAGAATATGGGAAAATTGATAATGTTTATATGGATAAATGACTAAAATTTTCAGCAGGAGGCAAAACAATGGCAGATAAAATTAAAGTTGGATTAAATGAACTAATGCATGCTTCAGATATGTTTGATAAAGCAGCTAAAGATTGTGCTGAAATAAAACAAAATATAGAATCGGCAACGGAAAAATTGACGGATAATTGGAATGGAGAGAGTTATAAGGCTTTTGTAAAAACATATTTTATTTTGGATAGAAATATGGATACATATACTGAAATATTAGAAGAATACTCTAAAGCTTTAATTGATATAGCACAGGTGTACAAAAATCGAGATGAGGCCACAGCAAAAGCTATGTCAAAGGCCATAAAAGAAACAAGTGAGGCAAAACAACAAGAACAATTGGAAGAAGAAAAAAGAAAGATGGGAATGGGAAATTACAGTGATAGCCCAAGTTATTCTGGTTATCCAGCTGCATCACAGTATTATGAAAATCAAACCAAATAAAACTAATATTAAAAACTTAATCTTTATAAGTCTTCTTTCTTATAGCGCTAAGATATTATATGAAGTATATAAGATTAGGAAAAGCATATGGAGAATTATTTGATGAAAGGAATATAAAAAGGAGAAGATTATGGAGTACCAAGAAGTTTCGAGAGCACAAGAATATAATAACAGAGGACTAATATTTATTGAAAGAAATCAGGGAGACGAAGCTTTAAAATATTTTAATAAGGCAATAGCAGAAGATGGAAATTTTAAAGAGGCATATCTAAATAAGGCTGATTTATGCTTAGCAATAAACAAGCTAGATGAAGCAATGGATTGTTATAACAGGGTTATAGTGAAGTATCCCAATGAAAGCATGGCTTATTTTGGAAAAGCTAATATATTGTTTTTTTATAAAGATAACATAAAAGGAGCTATAGAACTATACAATAAGGCAATTTATTTGGGAGAAAAAAGTGAAGGTGTATATTGTAATTTAGGACTTTGCATGGAAGCCCTTGGAGAATTAGAAGAAGCTATAAAGTGGTTTGATAGAGCAATAATAGCAAATATTCAAAACACAAGAATAATGAACAAAAGGGCAGCATTGTTAGTTAAGCTTAGAAGATTTGATGAAGCGATAGAATGTTATGATAAAGTACTTAAAATTGAAGTGGATAATGAAGAAGCCTATCATTTTAAGGCGGTACTATTGGGTGAGTTAGGCAAAATAGAAGAAGCACTAGAAACAATAGCTGCAGCAGAAGCATTATTAGGTGAACAGATGACTTTAGATTATGACAAAGCCATATTATTCGAAAAACAGAAAAACTTCGAAAAAGCTTTAGAGTGTGTAGATAAGTCCTTAGTGTTTGATGAAGCTAATGTTTTATTAATATTAAAAAAAGGACAATTGCTCACTTATCTAAAGAAAACGGATGAAGCCAAATTAGTATATGATCAAATTTCAGAGTTTCACCCAAATAATATGGAAGGAAAGTTTGCAAAAGCAAATCTATGTATGTTACTTGGAGAATATGAAGATACGGAAAATTTATTTAAAGAAATAATATATAAACTAGAGGATGAAGACCCTATTCTAATTAATTCATACTATTACAGAGCTTTAAATTTAAAAAGGCTAGGTAGGTTAGAAGAAGCAGAAACAGCCTACAGGGAAGCAATAAAGAAATATAATTTTCTAATTATTAAATATCCATATGATGATAAATTAAACTTTTTAAAGGCTAATTGCTTGAGAGATACAGGAGACTATGAAAAGGCAGAAGAGCTTTATGAATACATAATTGATTTAGATGGAAATTTTGTAGATGCATATTTAATGAGAGCAAGAAATAGAATCAGTTTAAATAGATATAAAGAGGCTAGAGAAGACTTAAACGAAGTAATAAAAATAAACCCAGCATATAGGGATTTAATAGAATTAGATGAACAATTTAAAGAAATTCTAAATACTAAGGATGAAAACTATAGATAAAGATTAAGTTGCAGGAGGAAAAACAATATGAATTCAGGTGAAATAAAAGTAGATGAGGAAGCTTGTGCAGAGACTATAAGTAGTTTGAAGGCAGCTAGTGACAGTGCAGATGAGGCATACAGCTTAGTGTCTAGATCTAATTTACATATAGAAGATGGCTTAAGAGGAAATGTAGTAATACCTATTACTGATGAGTACAACAAAATAGTTAAAGAAATAAAAAAAATTGAGGATGATATAGACCAAGATACATCAGCAGTAAATAAGATAGTATCAAGTTTTGAAATTGAGGATAAAAAATTAGCTCAAAGTAGTATTAGAAGATAGGAACTTTTAGTCATTGCACAGTGGATAGTGATAACACTAACTAAATTACATTTGCAAGGATAAACTAAAAGTTTGAAGTAGATAAATGATAACATATATATAAGGAGACGAAGTTTAATGGCAGATATGTGTGATATAGAAATTGATGCAGCTATTTTTGAAGAGACTATAAAAGTTTATAAAGATAGTAAAGATAAGCTGAACAATATTTTATGTAATTTAGAAAATGAACTGAGTAAATTGGAAAATACATGGGAGGGTGATGCAAGAAAGGAATTTGATAATACTTTCCCTGGATTTTATAGTGCAATGAAAAAAGATTGTACTATGTTAGAAGAATTAACAAAAGAACTAACTATGGCTAAGACAAGTTTTGAAGGATTAGATGCTAAAATGAAAAGTTTAGACGAAGGTCATCATAGATAACATATAAAATTCAAAATGATAAAGATACCAAATTACCAAATTATAATGAAAAATTAAAAAAAATTAAAAAATACAAATAAAAAATTACATGTATTGACATGATGTGCACAAAGTGATATATTAATTCTTGTAAAAAGACATAACAATATTGGAGGAATAAGAAATGGCAGATAAAATTAGGTTATCCGTGACAGAAATGACAGCTTCAGCAGGTGTATTTACAAAGAATGGTAATGAAATAGAAAGCATGTTAAGAACATTAACAAGCGAAAAAAATAAATTAGTTGCAAGTTGGGAAGGAGATTCTTCAAAAGCTTTCTCAGCAGAATTTGAGCAATTTGCACCACAAGTTACTCAATTTGCAAAATTAATAGAACAAATAGGACAACAACTTAAACAAGCTGCACAAACTATGCAAGAAACTGATGCTAGAGTTGCTAGTTCATTACATAGATAATAAATTATCTTACATCATTTAAAATTAAAAAATTAAAAAGGTTCCCTCTGCAAATTTGCAGGGGGAATGTCTTAATAATCGATAAAAATTTTACTTGTATCTTAAAAGGTAGATAATTTAAGATACAATTAAGATTTTTAAAGAGGTGGAAAATAGAATGGCAGATAATGCGGATCAAATTCAAGTTGGAACCAGAATGATGCTGGATTTGGCAAAAAAGTTTAAGGATGCATCAAATACAGCGAAAAATTCAAAGGGAAACATGCAGAAGGTAACTGATAGACTCATAAATGGGTGGAATGGAAAAGCAGTTAAAGAGTTTGAAAATACATATAAAATATTATATCAAAATATGAATACATATTCAGATGCGTTAGATACATTATCAAAAAATTTAGAACAGATAGCTAAGGCATTTAATGATTCTGATACAGCAATAGCAAATGGAATTAAAGGTCAAGGCGGTAATGGAAAAACTAGCGGAAGTGCAGATACAGTTAAAGCTTCAGCAGCTGAGGCAGGAAAAGCTGCAGGTGGTGTGGTAGGAAAAGTAGCAGGAGAGGCTGCAGCAAATGCAATTAAAGCTGAAGTATAAAAAATAAGACGCAGATGGAGATGAGATAGTGAGCGAATTAGTAATTGGAATATCAACCATAGATATGGGAAGTGCAAGAAGAGGAGTAAATTCAACTTTAGATTTAATAGGAACAGCAAAGAGAAATTTAACTTCAGCACTTCATAAACTTGAAACTGACAGCAATTCATCAAGATTAAGAACAAAGATAGATGAAATAGGAAAAGAATATAAGGCTATGCAGCAGCTTGAAACTAGAATTGATAAGGTAGGAAAAAATATAGATTATGCTGTAAATAAGTTTCAAGAAGTAGATAATAATTGTGCTAGTAAATTAAAATCAAGTAGTTATACATATAGAAAGTCTGTAGGTCTTTTAACTAATAAGGAAAAGTACGGAAGCTTTGTTGGAGGTTGCTTAGATTGGGGACAAGCAGCTAAGAAGAAGATTGATAATACTTTTGAAGGCATTAAAGATTATGTTGTAGATAAATGGGACAAGGCAATGTCTGCTATGAAAAATTTTTGGGATAAGTATGGAAATCTCATTAAAAATATAGCGATTATAGTTGCAGAGGTTGCGGCAATAGCCCTTACAATTGCTAGTGGTGTTGGAGTTATTGGAGCTATTGGGATTATTTATAGTTTGGCTACCATTGTTGATTCAGGAGAACAAATTATGGGAGTGAATCATAGCAATTTTGTTGAAGAAGGCGAAAAATATTTATTTGGAGATAAGTGGGGAGATCGTATCTATTATGGTTCATCTCTTCTTCTGGGTTTAAAAGGAGGATATGATAGCTTTAAAAGTATCGGACAAGCTGAAAAAGCTATAACTGTAGCCAAGACGGGTGTTAATGAGGCAAACACAGCCTTGAAGGAAAGTAGAGAAGTTTATGATGCGAAAAAATTAGCTATGGGAATTAAGAGTGAAGAAAAATTGTCATCAGCTCAAAGTGCAGCAAGTGAAGCTGCTAGTAACTATAATAATATAAAAAATGATGCAAATGCTACAGTTAAACAAGTTAAAAACGCAAAAAATGAATTAGAAAAAGCTAAAGATATAGTATCTTCAGCACAAAAACAGGTAAGTAGAGAAGAAAAAATTCTTAATAAGGGTAAATCTATTGTTAATCAAAAGAGTATAGACCTTAATAATGCTAAAGGAGTACTTTCCCAGGCAATTAATGCAAAGCGTAAGTCAATATATAGTACAGTATCACCATTCCCAATGATGTATAGTGAAGACACATATAAAGGAGTGTATGATAATTTTATTAAGGATAGTAAATAACCAATATTTAAAAGGAGAAAAATAAAATTGAAAAAAGAAGTAAGATATGTAGAAGAAAGACCTATTTTTCTTATTAGATTTATTTTAATTACAATTTTTGCACTTGTTTTTATTATAGGTTTTACATTTATGAGTGTAGAAGGAATTATTAAACCTAGACCAAATGGACATCCGATTATATTAGAATTAGTAGTAATAATATCAATGTTTATAATTTGGCCAGCTTTAAATATATTCTCAAGTTGTAAGTATGACATAATTCTACGTAAAGACGAGCTTGAATACACAGGATGGATAAATAAAAGAATAATAAAATATGAAGAAATAAAATTAATAAAAAGTACAGATTTAGGTATATGGTCTCCGTATGGAAAAGGCTATGATGAAAAAAGACAGTTTGTGCAAATAAAATTAAAAAGAGGAAGACAAATAAAAATTTTGTTGAATCCTAATAAAGAAACAATTGATAAATTTCATATGGATTTGATGAATTTTACAGATAAGGATATAAAGTTTCAGAATAAATTTATTTTGTTTGTAAGAGGATAGTGGTTAAAAATGATTAGAACTATTATGGGCATCATAGTTTTTTCATTAATAGTAATAGCTTATATGGTTATGCTTATAAGGATGGAAAAAATGGCACTTCATTTAGTTAAAGATAGCAAGGGAAAAAAGAAAATAGTTAGTATAAGCTTGTTGATTTTGCCAATATCACCATTTTTGATTTTTATTTATACTAGGGACGGAAGAACTATTTTGCCAACATCATTTTTGATGATTATAGCTATTAGGATAATAGGGAATTACGTTGCAAGGGATTAAAATATGTAGGTATTATTAAGTGAGAAGCTTACATAAAAAATTAAATTTTATGAAGTTGTAAGTTGTTTTTTCTGGATAACGAAAAGAATTAGATGTAGAAATAGAAAAAATAAAGGATAAAATAGGTTTCAATACAGGAGGACAAAATGAGCGAAGATAAAGCAATGTCAAAAGCAGAGGAACTAAATAAAAGAGGAATAATATTCATACAAAAAAAACAAGGTGATGAAGCTTTAAAATATTTTAATAGAGCAATAGAAGCGGATTCGAATTTTAAAGATGCATATTACAATAAGGCTTTAGTATTTCTTGCGTTAGAGAAGGTTGATGATGCCATTAAGACTATAGACAGCGTACTTATAAAAAATCCTAATGAAGGAGAAGCATACTTTGAAAAAGGAAATATTCTTTTCTACTACAAAAGTGATGTTAAAGGTGCTGTGGAACTATATAACAAGGCAATGTATTTTGGAATAAAAAATGAAGTCATATACTATAACATGGCACAATGTATGGAAGCTACAGGAGAAAGAGAAGATGCAATAAAGTGGCTAGACAGAGTAATAATAATAGATAATAAAAGCATAGAAGCCATGACAAAAAAAGCAGAAATATTAATTGATATGAGAAGATATGAAGATGCTATAAGTTGTTATGATGGAATTTTAAAGCTTCAAGCGGATAATGAAGGTGCATATCACTTTAAAGCAGTATTACTTGGAGAAACTAATAAAGTAGAACAAGCCTTTGAAACCTTAAAAGCAGGAGAAGAAATATTAGGCAAAAGAGAGCTACTTGAGTTTGATAAATGCCTTTTATATGAAAAAGAAAAGGATTTAGAAAAAGCTTTAAACGCTATAAATGCGGGACTTGAAATAAATGATAAAAGCACACTATATCTATCTAAAAAAGCTTCATTATTAATATTACTAGAAAAAATAGAAGAAGCTAAGGAAGTATATGATAGCATAATTGAAATAGAACCTAATGAAATGGAAGCATATTTTTCAAAAGCAAGTTTACTTATGATGAATAAGGAAAATGAAGCAGCCTTTGAACTTTATGAAACTATAATAGGAAAATCTGACGAAGAAAATCCATATAGAATAAATTCTTACTATTATAAAGCCTTGTGTTTAAAAAATGAAAATAGATTAGAAGAAGCTAAGGAAGCATATGAAGATGCTATAGGAAAATACAACCTTTTAATAGTTAAATATCCTTATGATCATCAATTACATTTATTAAAGGCAAATTCTTTAAGGGATATACAAAAATACACTGAAGCAGAAGAACTTTATGAATATATTTTAGATTTAAATAATAATTTAAGTGAAGTTTACTTAATGAGAGCAAAAAATAGATTGGGTCTGGAAAAAGAAGATGAGGCTAGACAAGATGTTAGACTTGCATTAAAAATGACTCCAGGCTTTAAAGCGGTTGTTGAGTTGGATGAAGAGTTGAAGAAACTGATTTAATGAAGAAATATTTTATAAAAAGTAGGAGAGAGAAAGATGGCACTAAATAGAGATGATATATCAATAGACGTTTCCAATATTAATAGTACAATTACATTATTAAATAGAATAGTGACTGATGAAAGCAATGGAAACAGCAAATTAAAAGCAGCAGCCAAAAGTGTTAGTGAGGATTTAAAATGCAGTTCATCAGCTACCTTGGTTGATAAAATGAATAAATGCACAACAGATGTAAACAGCCAAATTGAAAGTTTAAAGAATAGTATTGCTGGAATAAAACAAATAGTAGGCGATTTTGAAGAAGCAGATAGAAAAATTGCACAAAGCGAAAAATTAAATACTACTGTGATTTATAGATAATAAAGTTAGTGGGTGAATAAACTATGAGTGCAAATTATGATATTAAAATAAATATGGAGGCTTTACAAAGCGCCATAAATGAATATAAGAATTGTAAAACTACTCTAGAAAATCTACTTAAAGAATTAGAAAGTGGACTTAAAGCTTTAGAGTCAACAGAATGGAAAGGAAAAGCTAAAGAGGCTTTTGTAAATGCACAGTTTCCAGATTTTAAAGATGGTATGCAAAAACACTGTGAGATGATTGGTGAGCTTATAAAAGAACTTCAGGCAACATCTTCCGAATTTCAAAAATTGGATAACGATTTAAAAAGTGATTTTTCAAAAGATAGTTAGAATACATAAAAATAAGGGAGTTAATACAAATGAAAATGAAAAAGAATAAAGTAAAAATGTTAGCAGCAGCATTAGGAGTAGCAATTATAGTAGGACTAACAGGATGCAGTGGGAAGTCTATAAAAGACATCACTTCAGGTAAAGAATATACTTATGAAAAATTCTCAAAAGTTAAAACAGGAATGACCTATGAGCAAACAGAGAATATACTCGGAAAAGGAAAGTTAAGTTCATCAGATTATGGAATTAAAATATATAAGTGGACAAACAAAGATTCATCAGAAATACAAGTAAGCTACGGAACAGACAAGAAAGCAACTACAAAAAGTGAAACAAATCTTGAAGATAATTCAGTAAAGGTTACAAAAGCTGATTATGATAAAATAGACGGAAAGCAAAAGTATGAAGATATAAAATCGTTATTAGGTGGAGAAGGAACAATCACAGAGGTAACAGATTCAGGTAATGGAAATAATAATACGTATATATGGGGAAATAAAAAGAACGGATACATAAAAGTTTCTTTTGTACAAGGCTATGCATCATTTAAATCAGGACAAGGACTTAAATAAAAAAATAAATTAAACCTTGATAAAAGTAAATAAAAAATAGAATTAATCCTTCTGTAGTTTACAGGAGGGTTAATTTCATTTTGTTAACGAAATGAGCATATGAAAAAATAATGTTTAATGGAGAAAAATAAAATGAAAAGAGAAGTAAGATATATAGAAGAAAAACCCGTTTTCCTTGTTAGATTTATTTTGCTTACAATTTTTATAACTGCTTTTATTATAAGCTGCACATATATGAGTATAGAAGGAATTATTACACCTAGACCCAATGGACATCCTATTATTTTAGAATTAACATTAGTTATATCATTATTTATAATTTGGCCAATCTTAAATATATTCTCAAGTTGTAAGTATGAAGTTATTTTACGTAAAGATGAGCTTGAGTACACAGGATGGATAAATAGAAGAATAGTAAAGTATGAAGATATAAAATTAATAAAAAGTACAGACGTAGTTTTACAGTCTCCATACGGAAAAGGCTATGATGAAAAAAGACAGTTTGTGCAAATAAAATTAAAGAGAGGACGGCAAATAAAAATTTTGTTAAATCCCAATAAAGAAAAAATTGATAAATTTCATGTGGATTTGATGAACTTTATACATAAGGATATAAAGTTTGAATGTAAATTTATTTTGTTTGTAAGAGGGTAGGAGTTAGAGAAATGAATAAGGAAATAAAATATTTTACTGAAAGAAATGGATTTATGATTAAATTCTACATAATTACAATTTTTACGTCTATTATTGGTATGGAATATAGACCTTAGCATGAAGTGGATTTTCTTTATAAAATAGGCGGCAAAATTATTTATTTAATAAGAGTGGTATATAAATAAAAGATAGAATTAATCTCACTGTGATTTACAACAAGACTAATTCTATAATAAATCATACCTTTATATCCTTATTTAAATAATTCTCTTTTCCGTAGTTAAGAGCAAAGGAAAAGAAAGAAAGCATAGCAGGGCTGTGATATAAATTTTTACATCTAGCTGCATATATATATCGTTCATACAAAGGTTTTTCTATATTAATAATTTTCACATTAAAATTCGATAAATTGGGTATTTTAGGTATTATAGCAATACCATAACCGATAGATACCAGTCCAGCAACAGCACTGTCTTCTTCAACCTCACAAATAATTTCAGGATTTATATCAGCGCGATTAAACATATCATTTATAATAGGTCTTAAACCACTTTTTTGATTAAATAAAATATAAGGATAATCCTCAGAAGCTTTTAAATCTATAGTATCTAAAATGCCTAGAGGGTGATCTTTGGGTACAATAAGTACTAAATCCTGCTTAGCCACTGGAACAAATTCAATTTCGGGTTCATCTTCTTTATAAGAACAAAAGATTAAATCAAATTTTTCTCTTTTTAAGTCTTCAATAAGGCTCTTAGTATTGCCCTGTGCGAAAGAAAATTTTATACCTTCATATTCTTTGTTATTTGAAAAGGACTGTACTAAATTTGGTATAAAAGTAGGCCCTAAAGTATAAATAAATGCCATATCAATTTTTCCCTCAGTGGAACTTGTTAATTTTAATAATTGCTTTTTACCAGTTTCTAATTCATTTAAAGCTCTTTCAACATAAGACAAAAAAAACGAACCATATTTTGTCAACTTTATGTTCCTGCCATCTTTTTCAAACAAATGTGTTTTTAGTTCTTTCTCAAGTTCTGTAATACTATAGCTTAAGCTTGGTTGAGTTATGTAGAGTTCTTTAGAGGCTTTAGTATAGTGCTCAGTTCTAGCAAGAGTTCGAAAATATTCTAATTGCTTTAAATTCATTAAATCACTTCCTAGTATAGTTTTATCTTAGTTTAAATTATAGCATTATCTATAGATAGTTTCTATAGATAATGCTTAAAATATTGATTAGATTAATAATATAACCTTTGTTATAATTAAAACAAAGGTTATTGTTAAAGAATAAACATACTTCATGTAGACTGCGTAAGTACATGAATTAGGAGGCAAAAACATGAAATATAAAAATCTCTTAAGTCCAATAGTTATAAATAGAATGTCAGTGAGAAATAGAGTAGTTATGACACCTATGGGAACGAATTTTGCTGATGTAGATGGGGAATTTAAAGAAAATCATATAAAATATTATGAGCAAAGAGCTAAAGGTGGAACTGGTTTAATAATAGTTGAAAATGCATGTGTAGATTTTCCTCTAGGATCAAACGGAACAACTCAAATAAGAATAGATCACGATAGATTTATGCCATCCTTAAATGAGTTAGTAAATAGAGTACATAGGTTTGGAGCATCAATTGCAATCCAAATAAATCATTCAGGAGCATCTGCTGTTCCAGGTAGAATTGGACAAACTCCTGTATCATCTTCTAACATACCATCAAAAACAGGTGGAGCGGTTCCGAGAGAACTTACAAAGGATGAAATATATGAAATAGCTAAAAAATATGGTGAAGCTGCAAAGAGAGCTCAAAGTGCAGGCTTTGATGCTATAGAAATTCATGGAGGACACTCGTATTTAATAAGCCAATTTTTATCACCGGTTTATAATAAAAGAGAAGATGAATTTGGTGGAAGTGTTGAAAACAGAACTAGATTCGCAAGACTTGTTATAGATAGTATAAGAAAAGAAGTTGGACCAATAATGCCGATTTCTTTAAGAGTAAGTGCAGAAGAATTTGTAGAGGGTGGAAACACTTTAGAGGACACACTAAAAATATTAGAATATTTAGATGACGGAGTAGATATATATAATGTTTCAGCAGCACTTAATGATTCGCTTTATTATCAAATAGATCAAATGAATCTTGAAGATGGATGGCGTGCGTACATGTCTGAAGCTGTTAAGAAGAAATTTGACAAGCCAGTAATAATAACAGGAAATATTCGTGATCCAAAGGTTGCAGAGAAAATTATTGAAGATAAAAAAGCAGACTTTATTGGAATGGGACGTGGTCTTATTGCAGAGCCTTATTGGGTTGAAAAGGTTAAAAACAATGAAGAAGCTTTACTTAGAAAATGTATTTCTTGTAATATTGGATGTGCTAACAATCGTATAGCTGCAAATTGTCCAATAAAATGTACAGTAAATCCAGATTTAATTAACAATGATGAATATAAGAAAAATAAAGTTAAGAAACCTACAAATGTTGTAGTTATAGGTGGAGGAACTGCTGGTCTTGAAGCAGCTTGTACAGCAGCAGAAGTTGGATGTACTACTTTCTTAATTGAAGAAAAGTCATATTTAGGTGGACTTGCAAGTGAGATTTCTAGATTACCCGATAAGAAGAGAATATCAGATTTTCCTAAATACTTAGTAAATAGAAGTGAGACTTTAAGTAATTTATTTGTTTTCAAAAATACTAAAGCAGATGCAGAAGTAATAAAGAAATTTAATCCAGATGTTATAGTTAATGCAACTGGTTCTACGCCACTATTACCACCAATTGAAGGATTAAAAGAAAACATAAATAAAGAAAATGGAAAAGTTAAATCCATATTTGGTTTACTTAATGATGTAGATAAGTACGATCACGACTATTCAGGAAAAGATATAGTAGTAGTTGGTGGTGGTGCAGTAGGTCTTGATGTGGCAGAATTTTTCTCAAAGAGAAATGCCAAAGTTAAAATGGTAGAAATGATGCCAGTAGTAGCTAAAGATTTGGACTTAATAACAAAAATGTCTATGATGAAAGAAATGAAAGAACATGAAGTAGAAATTTATACAGAAACTGTTCTTAAAGAAGTATGTGAAGATCACTTCAAAGTTACTAAAGATGGTAAAGAGTTAGATTTAAACTTTGATTATGGTTTTGTATGTCTTGGGATGAAAGCATATAATCCAGAATTTACAGCTATATTAGAAAACTTTGAAGATGCAGAAGTGTTAAATATCGGTGATAGTCGTCAAGCAAGAAAAATTATTAGTGGTACTGAAGAAGGAAGAAATATTATTTTTACTTTGAAAAAGATTGGTGTAATGTAAGAATAGTTTTACATTATTTTGAAGTTGAAAAAGAGAATCTCAAACTTTGCAAACTGGGTTTGAGATTTCTTTTTACAAAATTTTTTTAGAAAAGAGTGTTAAAAATATAGCAATCTTTTCAATAATATGATATTATCAATCTAATTAAATTTCATATTTCGACATTTTTTGAATACCAGTTTATTTGATTTTTCTATTAAAATAAAACACATTGATAAATTAAATATTCTGGCTATTTTTATAATATGAAGTTTTGTCACATAGGAGGAGAGAGTATGAAAAAAAATCCTTATTTTAAATCGGCATTGGGAATATATTTAAGTTATTGTATGTTAGGTATGATTTTAATTTTAATTTCATCTCATATGACATTTTTAGTTAAGCAGCTTAATACTGATGTGTCAGGAGTAGGTTTTCTTATTTCAGTAGAGGGAATTGTTAGATCGTCTACTTTATACTTTGCAGGAAGTTTATCGGACAAAATTGGTAGAAAGAAGTTTCTATACATAGCGCCTTTAATGTCAATAATTTTTTTAATTGGAGTGCCACTTTCTAAAAGTTACTACATAGCAATGATATTCGTAGCTTTTGCAGGTATATCACATGCATTTATGGATGCAGCTAGTTATGCATCTTTGATGGAGTGTTTTCCAGAAACCCCAGGTACAGCAAATATTCTAATAAAAGCCTCAGTAGCTACAGGCGGTGCAATTCTTCCTTATATCATATCCTTTTTTGTAAATAGAAATATGTTTTATGGAGATACTTTCTTTGTAATTGCAGTGGTAATGGTAATAAATTCAATAATACTATTTAACTCCAAATTTCCACAGGCTAATATTGAAAGGTCAAATGAGAAGATTGTAGAGGAGCATTATACAGAAGAAGCTAATTTCAAAAGAGAAGGAATAGCACTTGTAATAATAGGCTTCACTTCTAATGCTATTTTTACAATTTTTCAAACCTGGATTCCAACTTATACACAAAAGGTTTTAGGCTTTAATCAAATTTCTTCCCTTAAATTTATAACTTATTATAGCTTAGGTGCATTAGTATCTGTTTTAATTTTGGCAAAATTGTTACAAAAGACTGTAAAACCAGCATTAATAACATTACTTTATCCTTCAGTTGGTATCGTTTTATTGTTGATTTTATTGTTTGGACATGTACATGTTAATTCTATTAGTATAGTTTTAATTACTTTACTTGGAGCATCTTCAGCGGGAGTACTTCAAATGGCTCAAACTACTATGGGGGAGCTATTTTGGAAGAAAAAAGGTTCTACTATTGCATTGGTATCTACAGCTAGCGGATTGGCAGCAGCTGTAATTCCAGCATTAACAGGAGTTATTACAAAAAACTTTAGTGTAGTACATGTATTTTATTTTATGCTAATTTTATATGTTGTGGGAATAGCCTGTGGATCTGTAGTAAAATTAAGATATAATAAAATTATGAGGGGTAAAATTATAAAAGATGAGGCTATATGAAGATTAAGAGTCTGTTAATATAATGCAGACTCTTAATCTTTAATTAAACTATTTTCTTTTAAATAGGAAATAAATTTGTGAACAGCTGGTGGAAAGTATCTATTTTTTTTATATACAAAATAAATTTTTCTAGAGTATGATGGATTATTAATATTTATTTTTTTTACCTTTGCGTCTTTAAGTGCAGGTGCATCAGCAACAATAGCAACACCAAAATTGGCTTCTACTAAGGCACAAATTGCATATTCATCTGCTGCTTCGCAAACTCGTTGAGGAGATATTAGAACTTTTTCTAAAAGCTGTTCTGAGAGTTTTCCTAGTCCAGAATTTTTATCATAGGCAACTAAGGGGTAAGGTGCTATTTGTTTTAAATCAAGGTTATCAAATCTAGAAAGAGGATGATTTGGTGGAACAATAACAAATAATTCTTGATTTATAATTGGTACAAAGGTTAAATCAGGTTCATTTTCAACAAAGGATGAAAAGATGACATCATATTTGTCATGTTTTAAACCTTCAATCATTTCATCTGTAAAACCCTGTTTAAAAGAAAAGGTAACATTATTATTTTCTTTTAAATTCAAAAAACTACGAACAGTGGTGGGAATATAAACTTGCGCAAGAGGAGATATATAAGCAATATCTACATGTCCTTCTGAACTACTTGCAAGTTCTTTCATTTTCTTTTTAGAATTTTCTAGTTCGTTTAATATATTATCTACGTATTGCAGAAATATTTGTCCATATTTAGTTAAAGCAATATTCCGACCTTGTTTTTCAAAAAGGCATATTTCAAGTTCAGCCTCTAGGTTATTCATAGAGCTACTTAAACTTGGCTGAGAGATATTTAATTCTAAGGATGCTTGTCTAAAATGCTGCAATCGTGCAATAGTTCTAAAATAATATAATTGATTTAAATTAATTTTAATCACTCCCTAAAATATGCTATTGTTAATCTGTTAACGTGATAAATTGCATAATACTTACAAAAAAATAATGTAAAAGTTTACTTTATGTATATTATACCATGTTTGATAGATAAAAACTATCAATAAAGCGTGAAAGATGTATTAAAATTATCAAAAAAATATCATATAATATAATTATGATATGTTAAAAAAATAACTATTATGTTTGAAAGGTGATGCAAATGGAAAATATAGTACAAGTGAGAAATATAAAATTAGGAGAAGGTCTTCCAAAGATAGCAGTACCGTTTATGGGAAGTAATAATGAAGAAATACTTAAAGAAGTTGAATACTTAAAGACAATTAAAGTTGATATAGCAGAATGGAGAATTGACTACTATAAAGATGTTGAAAATTTAGAAAAAGTAAAAGAAATTCTAAGTATGGTAAGAAAAGCACTAGGTGAAATTCCATTACTTGTAACTTTCAGAACTGCTAAAGAAGGCGGAGAAAGAGAAATAAGTATCGAGTACTATGTAGAACTAAAAAAAGCAATTGCAGAAACTAAAAATGCAGATTTAATAGATGTTGAGTTATTTATAGCAGAAGATGAAAAAGTTAAAGATATTGTAGAAACAGCACATAAATTTGGATGTAAGGTTATAATGTCAAATCATGATTTTCATAAGACACCAGAAAGAGCTGAGATAGTTAAGAGACTATGCAAAATGCAAGAACTTGGTGCAGATATTCCAAAGATAGCAGTAATGCCAGTTGATGCAAAAGACGTATTAGAGTTATTATCAGCTACATATGAAATGAAGAGTGAGCACGGAGCTACTCCAATAATAACAATGTCTATGGGATCATTAGGAGTTGTTAGTCGTTTAGCAGGAGAAACTTTTGGATCAGCACTTACCTTTGGATCAGCAAAAACTGCGTCAGCACCAGGACAATTAGAAGCAAACAATCTTTACGAAATACTTAAATCAATTAGCACTAATAAATAATTAATACATAAAGGAGAGAGTAACATGGGAGAAAGAATAACAGGACATACAGAATTAATAGGATTAATAGCATATCCAATTAGACATTCAAGTTCACCAGCAATGCACAATGAGGCTTTTGCTAAATTGGGTTTGGATTATGCATATCTTGCCTTTGAGGTTGGAAATGAAGAGCTTGAAGCTACAATAAATGGTTTTAGGGCTATGAAGGTACGTGGAAGTAATGTATCAATGCCAAATAAAACAGTAGTACATAAATATTTAGATAAGGTGTCAGAAGCAGCTGAACTTTGCGGAGCTGTTAACACTATAGTAAATGATAACGGTGTTTTAACTGGACATATTACAGATGGTATAGGTTATATGCAATCATTAAAAGATGCAGGAATAGATGTTATAGGTAAGAAGATGACTATAGTAGGAGCTGGCGGAGCTGCTACAGCCATTGAAATACAAGCAGCTTTAGATGGAGTTAAGGAAATGTCAATCTTCAATATAAAAGATAAATATTTTGAAAGAGCTAAAAAGACAGTAAAAGACATAAATGAAAGAACTGGATGTAAAGCAACCTTATATGATTTAGAAGATCTTGATAAATTAAAGGAAGAAATAGCAGACAGTTATTTATTTGCAAATGCTACAGGTATGGGAATGAAACCATTAGAAGGAAAAACATACATTCCAGATAAAAGCTTCTTAAGACCAGACTTAATAGTAACGGATGTTGTATACGCACCAAGAGAAACAGAATTATTAAGAATGGCTAAAGAAGTAGGATGTAAGACTATGAATGGTTTAGGAATGATGTTATTCCAAGGAGCAGCAGCTTTTAAATTGTGGACAAATCAAGATATGCCAATTGAACACATGAAAAAGGTACTAGATATAAAATATTAATTAATAGGGGGATCACTACTTTGAATAATATGAAAAAATATTATCCAACAGCCTTTTGCCTATATTTAAATTATTTTGTGCATGGTATTGGAGCTTCAATACTTGCGCAAAACTCGAAATCATTACAAGCTATGTGGCACACGGATGCGGCAGCAGTACTTTATGTTATTTCAGCACTAGGAATAGGACGTTTAATTGCCCTTCCTTTCTCCGGTGCTATATCAGATAAATTCGGTAGAAGACCAACAGTTTTACTTGGAATGTTAATTTATGCAGCCTTCTTTGGTTTAATATTAATAACCCCAAATGCATCTGTTGGATTTGCAGTAGCATTGCTTGCAGGAATAGCAAACTCCTTCTTAGATTTAGGATGTATTCCAGCAGCAATGGAAATATTAGTGGAATCAACTGGACTAGCTAGTATTTTAACTAAGCTATTTATATCTATAGGACAATATGCTTTACCAGTTGCTATAGGTCTCTTGTTGTCAAACAACTTGTATTTTGGATACTCATTTATAATATGTATAGTAATATTAGTTATTAATGGTATTATATTATTAAAATTACCATTTGCGCCAATGAGAGCTAAAAAAGCGGAAAATTCTGAAGAAGCAGCTGAAGAAGTTGTAAAACCTAAATTTTTAGTAGAAGGTATTGCTCTAATTATAATGGGATTTACGTCAACAGCAACCTTTCAAATTTTCTTAAATGTAAATAAAAATTTCGGAATAGATGCGGTAGGTATGACTGCAAGTGCAGCTGGAAAAATTCAAGCTAATTATGCACTTGGTTCCATTTGTGCGGTTATATTGACAGCTTTATTAGTTAAAAAACTAGTTAAGCCTGTAAGATTCTTATTTATATATCCTTTGATTTCTTTTGTAATGTTAATGGCTATGTTTATTACAAAAAGTCAAACTATTGCTCTTATAGGTGGTTTTGTTATCGGTTTCTCAGCAGCAGGAGGAGTACTACAGTTAGTTGTATCTACAATGTCAGATTTATTTCCAGTTTCAAAAGGAAAAATTACAAGTATGGTTATGATGTCATCTAGTATTGCAACTTTTGCAGTTACTGCCATAGCTGGATTTGTTACAAAATCTGTTGGAATACAGTATACATTAGTAGTAGCAGCAGCTATTACAGCTGTAGGAGTACTTTTATCAATAGTTGTAAACGTAAGGTACAATCAGTTAGTAAAAGCAAAAAAACAATTAACATAAATAATAAATAAGTGGTCGCCAAGTTATCATAAATTTTTATGCTATTAAGGCGGCCACTTGTTTAAAAAGTAATTGGAAGCATTATGTGAAACTCAGAACCAATGCCGATAGTGCTAAGGACGTTTATACTGCCCCTATGTTCATCAACTATACTTTGAGCTATAGAGAGCCCTAACCCTGTTCCTCCTTGGCTTCTTGAACGAGATTTGTCCACTCTATAAAATCTTTCAAAAATTTTTTCTATATGTTCTTTTGGTATACCTTCACCATTATCTTTAATCTTTAGTTCACATATATTATTATGTTTTAAAAGGCAAACTTCAATTTTTCCATTAGAGGGAGTATGTTTAATGGCGTTATCAAGCATAATATTTATTAGTTGAATAATTCTCCACTCATTTCCCAAGATAATTATTTCATTTTCTATATTAAAAACTAGTTCTATATTTTTTTTATTAGTTAAAACTTTAAAAGTTTCATAAGTATTATTTATTGTGGTGCTTATGTTGAAATTTGACATTGGCATTTCTTCTTTTTTTACTCTAGCTAAGAACAATAAATCTTCTATAAGTTTTGTCATTCTAAAAAGTTCACTTTGAATGTTATTTAGCCATTTCATTTGACTATGTACGGTTTTATCTTTATTTTCAACTACTATTTCTAAGGTTGAATTCAAAACTGCAAGAGGAGTTCTAAGTTCATGTGAAGCATCAGCTATAAAGATATTTTGTTTATCTAAAGTTGTTTTAACTGGAACAATGGCTTTATTAGCAAGATATAAACTAATAATAATGACAAGAATAACACTTATAGTACCAACAAATAAAAACGATATAATAAGGTAAGTGTATAAATTGATTTCCATGTTGTTATCGATAAAGGCAATTATAAAACCATATTTTTTAGGAACCTTCAAAAATTTAAATCTTAAATGCCCAGTTTTAATATTTCCATACTGTATACCTTTTTTTAAAACTGTATTTTTTAAATTTGTAATATCACATTTTGGTATATTTATATTTTTAGAGTATCCCAAAACTTTTCCATATTTATTTATTTTTATAAAGAAGCTACTTGATACTACCATTTTTACATTATTTGAGGGACCTTTTATTAGAGAAACAGTCTCTTCATTTCTAGCAATATCATTTAAAACCACAGAAACTTGTAAATTCATTTCGTATAAGGTTATATAATATATTCCTAAAAAGATAATTAAAATTACTATAGTAAGGCAAATAGCATTAATTGTTAACAGTTGTATTTTTAATTTTTTGAACATCTAATTAATCTCCTTAAGACAGTAACCACTTCCGCGTATAGTTTCTATAAGCACTTTACAATTTAAAGTTGCAAGCTTTTTTCTTAAATATGATATATAAACTTCAATATTATTTAGTTCAATAGTGGCTTGGAAGCCCCAAATTTTTTGTAAAAGTTGTTCTTTAGTTATAACCATATTTTTATTTTTTAGCATTATTTCAAACACCTGAGATTCTTTAGAAGATAGTTTTATAGTTTCTTTATCAGTCTTAATTTCACCTCTTAAAGGATTAAAGGTGAGATTATGTATTTGAAGCTCCTCATTGTTTATAGAGTCAGTTTGTCGTCTGCCAAGAGCGCGCAATCTTGCAAGCAGCTCATCTTTGGAAAATGGTTTTACAAGATAATCGTCTGCCCCACTGTCTAAACCCTCAATCCTATCTTTTATAGAATCTTTAGCAGTCAAAATTAGTACAGGAGTTGTAATCTTTTGCTTTCGTAAATTTTTTAACACGTCTAATCCTTCTTTTAATGGAAGCATGCGATCTAATATTATTATATTGTATTTTTCAGATTCGGCCATTTTCTCACCTTGTATACCATCAAAAGCAGTATCTACTATATAGTTATTCTTTTTTAGAGTATAAACAAGGGCATCAGAAAGATGTATTTCATCTTCAACTAACAATATTTTCACGTTAAACTCACCACCTTCCACTTTTTTGAAATATATATTTACCATTAATATTAAAATGTAACTTAAGCTTAAATTGACAAAAAAATGTTTTTTCAAACTTAATTATATATCAAAAAGCTTAAGAAAAGCTTAAGAAATATATTAACAAAGAGTTTACAGTAGTTTTAAGAAAAGATTAAGAGAGAGAATATAATATTAAGATGTAACATGATATTTAAAGAAAGGTTTTTAATATGATTTATTGTAAAAGGAGACGATGAAAATATGACCGATAAAGTAATTCAATATTCTATAGTGGTACCTCTGTATAATGAAGAACTTGTTGTAAAAGAAACATATAAGAGGTTAAAAAGTGTCATGGATTCTACAGGAGAGAATTATGAGATTATTTTTGTAAATGATGGTAGTAGAGATAAAACAGCAGTAATAACAAAAGAAATATGTGATAGAGATAAGAAGATTAAGTTTATAAGTTTTTCAAGAAATTTTGGACATCAATTAGCAATAACAGCAGGCATGGATAATTCTAGTGGAAATGCTGTAGTTGTTATCGATGCAGACTTACAAGACCCTCCAGAAGTAATACTTAAAATGATTGAAAAGTGGAAGGAGGGATATGAAGTAGTGTATGGACAAAGGGCTAAAAGAAAGGGAGAGACTTTTTTCAAAAAGCTTACTGCAAGAATTTTCTATAGAATGTTAAATAGTATGACAGATATTGATATACCTGTTGACACAGGAGATTTTCGTCTAATAGACAGGAAGGTCTGCGATGCATTAAAAACAGTGCCAGAGAGAAATAGATATGTGCGAGGTCTTATAAGTTGGCTTGGTTTTAAGCAAATAGGAGTTCAGTTTATAAGGGAAGAGAGATTTGCAGGAGAAACAAAGTATCCTCTTAAGAAAATGGTGGAATTTGCTACAGATGCTATTACTTCATTTTCATATAAACCACTTAAACTAGCAATGTATTCAGGAAGTATTATATCTATAATAAGCTTTGTATATCTTATATTTGTCATTATTCAAAAGCTATTTACAAATGGTATTGTAGCTGGATGGACTTCTTTAGTGGCACTTATGCTGTTTTTTAATGGAGTTATACTTATGATTCTAGGAATTATGGGTGAATATATAGGGAGAATTTATGATGAGGCAAAGGGCAGACCGCTATATATAATTGGGGAAAAGAAGGGATTTTGATGCTAAATAAAGTAGGATATATATTTAACGGACGATTGAAGCAAATAAGTAGATTTTCAGCAGTTGGAGTCATTAATACTTTAATAGATTTTGTTATGTTTACTCTATTTAATAGTGTAATAGGGGTAGGATATAGCATAAGTCAAGTAATAGGATATGGTAGTGGAGTCATTAACAGCTTTATATTCAATAAAAAATGGACTTTCTCTGATAAAGCGGGTAAAAAAAAGCTTCATAAGGAATTAATAAGATTTATTTTTATTAATGTTATTACACTTCTAGTTACCTTAGTATCTATGAATTTGTTTGTAAAAGGTTTAGGGATTAATGTTTATGTAGCTAAGATATTAGTAACCCTTATTGCTCAGGCTATAAACTTTTTAGGTTATAAAATTTTAGTATTTAGTTAATTGCGCACGGAGGATAGATAAGTGAAAAAAATAAAATTATTGAAAGAACACATCATGTTAGCAGCAATTCTTATATTATCTGCAATTTTAAATTTCGGGAATCTAAAACTTGAGGGATATGGAAATGAATATTACTCTGCAAGTGTTAAGAGTATGCTTACAAGTTTTAAAAACTTATTTTTTTTAGCATCAGATCCTAAGGGTTTTTCAACTATAGATAAACCGCCTATAGGCTTCTGGCTGCAAGCAATTTCAGTAAAGATTTTTGGCTTTAATAGTTTTGGTATTATGTTACCTCAAGCTATTGCAGGAATAATTTCAGTTGCAATTATATATTTTCTTGTAAAGAAATACTTTGGTGTAAAAGCAGGGCTTGTTTCGGCATTATGTCTTGCAACTACTCCTATTTTTGTTGCTGTAAGCAGAAACAATACAATAGACAATCAATTGGTAATGGTACTCTTGATTGCAGCTTATTTTTTATTGAAAGCTATTGAGAGTGCAAAACTAAGGCATCTTATTATAAGTTTAGCTTTAGTTGGGATTGGATTTAATATAAAGATGCTTCAGGCATATTTAATAATTCCAGCTATATATATTACATATTTTATAGCATCCAATATAAAAATGAAAAAGAGAATTATAAATCTAGTTATTTCTACGGTAATATTGGTAGTTGTATCTTTCTCGTGGGCTACTGTTGTAGACTTAGTTCCGGCAGCTAATAGACCATACGTTGGAAGTAGTGCAAATAACTCAGAATTACAACTTATTGTTGGACATAATGGAGTTGAAAGATTAAATAATCAAAATAGCATTGGAAAAGAAATGTTCTCTATAGTTCAAAGGAAGATGAAAAAGAAAAGCAGTAATAAGAAAAAATCGAGTAATATTGTTAAAATTGTAGGAGCATTAGTTACTAACTCTTACTTAGATCAAATAAGTTGGCTTATACCACTGGCTATATTTGGATTTATAGCAGCTGCTTTAAAAGAGAAATTAAAGAGACCTTTTGATAATGGTAGAAAAATATCTATAGTATTTTGGATGGCCTACTTTTTGCCACAAGCCTTCTACTTTACATTTACACAAGGTTCTTCTCAAGGTTATTATTTAACAATGCTTTCAGCACCAATTGCAGCCCTTGTAGGTATTGGAATGAGATATCTTTGGAACTTATATAGAGAAAACAACAAAGGGGCATATATGCTTCCAATAGCCTTTTTGATTGACGGTGGATTTCAATTTATATTGTTATATTTCTATAGTAATATTTCAAGTGTAGTTAGCATTTTGATGGCTGTAGTTGGGATATTTAGTTTAGTAAGTTCCGGTGCTTTAATTTTAAATAAGAAAAAGAGTAAATTAAATAGTGGGTTTAAAAAAGCAATAACAGCATTGGGGTTGATAGGATTGATAATAACTCCAATGGTCTGGTCTGGAACAACTTTAGTATATAAAATGCTAGGAAGCTTTCCAACAGCAGGTTTTGAACTGAGAAGCAATAGCAGCATAATGAGTAATGTATTGACACAGATGAGTAGTGAAACAACACCAACTACTTTTAAACTTATGAAATATCTAGAGTCGCATGAGGATAATGAAAAATATTTGTTAATAACAGCTAATCCCATAATAGATGTATCAAGTATGGAACTTTATACAGATAGATCAGCTATAGCACTAGGTGGTTTTATGAGCACAGATAAGGTTATAAGTTTAAATGAATTTAAGGAAATGGTTAAAAATGGTCAGGTTAGATATGTTATGTATTCTGACATAGTAAGTAATGCTGATAAAGATAATCCCAATAATGCAATATTTGCTTGGGTGAAAAATAATGGAAAACTTGTTGATAAGAATGAGTGGTATGATTCGGATGATAAAAAACTCAGTGTTATGTGTTCACCAGAATTTTCTAAGCTTTATGATTTGAAAGGTTGTAAAGTTAATTAAAATTATTTGATTGAAAAGAGCTGTATAGTTAACATAAATTTTACGTTAATTACACAGCTCTTTTATTATAATATTTTTTCATAGAGTCTAAAGACATCTAAGCCATAATGAGAAAGACCTAGGTCAACAGAAGAAACGTAGTTAAAACCACATTTTTCATACAATTTAATTGCAGGAAAGTTTTTCTCATAAACATCTAATCTAACAGCTTTAGCATGATTTTTAATACTGTATTTAGTTGAGAAATCTATAAGGCTCTCTCCAATACCATGCCTTAAAAACTTAGGATGAACTACAAAGGTATATATAATAAATACATCCGAATAATCTGATTCAAAACTCCATTTTACATTATAATATGCTGGTTCTGGCTTATGACTTAATATTAAAGAGCCTACTATTTTCCCATGGTATTTTGCAATATATAGATTGCCATTTTTTATACCATCAATTGCATTTTGTCTAACAGGATACACTCCTTTTATCCAGCCTGGATAGTTTATTTCTGATGCCAAATAGTCATTTAAATCATTATAAAGAAGTTCTAGTTCATCAATATCATTTATTGTACCTAATTGAATAGTAGGTGACACGTTTATCAACTCCCTAAAATTTTATTCATTAATATTAAGTTCAAGAAAAGTATTTCCATCTAAATCTTTTATTTCAAATAAATTATCGCAAAGTACAGCATAAGAATTTGGACTGTCTTCTTTTGGTATAGAGATAGAACCAGGATTTATTATGTATATATTATTTTTCTTTTTTGCAACAGGAACATGGGTGTGACCATAAAGAAAAATATCACCATCTCTAAGTTTGGGCAAATTATCCTCATTATAAACATGACCGTGAGTTAAAAAGACTCTTTTATCATTGTATAAAATAGTAGAGTAGGTTGACATTATAGGGTAGGTTAAGACCATCTCATCAACTTCGCTGTCGCAGTTTCCACGAATAGCAATTATTTTTTCACTATATGTATTTAAAAGTTCAGCTACATCTTTTGGATTGTAACCTAAAGGAAGTGGATTTCTAGCACCATGATATAATTCATCTCCAAGGATAACTATAAAATCAGCCTTTTCAGCGTTGAATCTATTTAGGGCTTTTTGAAGATAATTGAGTGAGCCGTGGATATCAGACATAAAAAAGATTTTCATTTTACATACCGTCCTTTCAATATTAAGTATATTTTATTTAATTTGAGAATTTGTGTCAACATAAAGAATATAATAATATTAATTCTACTGCCCATATAAATTTGAATAGGTGGTGAAATATTTTGGATAAAATAATACTGGAAATTTTAAAAGCTATGCAGCAGGACATTAAAGTGATTAAACAGGAACTAGCGGGAGCAAAAGAAGAAATAAGGCTTACAAAGCTAGAGGTAAAAAGATTAAAAAAAGGAGAAGAAGAGAAAAATAAAGTACTTATTGAATTACAAACACTTATGGATAATGTTTTGGAAAATCAGGAAAATATAAAAACAAAAATAGATAGCGTTGGTACAGAATGTGAAAGTATGAGAAAAGATTTAAGTAATATTGAAGTTATAACAGCTAGTAACTGGTCAGATATAGCCAAATTAAAAAATGTGAAATAATTCATACAGGTTTTAAAGTAAACTGCTATTTTCTAATTAAAATTATTTATGTGGTATACTAGTAAAGAAAAAGATTTGAATATAAAAGTACGAGGTAATAATATGAAGAAACTAGAGTTTAAAGATTTAGGATTAAGTGAAGAAATTTTAGAGTCAATAGGAAAGCTTGGGTACAAAACACCATCAAGTATTCAGGAAAAAGTTATCCCAATAATTCTTAAAAATAGAGATATAATTGCAAAAGCAAAAACAGGAAGTGGAAAAACAGCTGCTTTTGCAATTCCAATATGTGAAAAAATAGAATTAGAAGAAAAGGCTCCGCAGGTTTTAGTTTTAACACCAACACGTGAACTTGCATATCAGATAAAAGAAGATTTTTTAAACATAGGTAGGTTTAAAAGGTTAAGGTGCGTAAGTATTTTTGGAAAAGAACCTATTTCAAATCAAATAAGGGAGCTTAAGCAGAGATGTCACATTGTAGTTGGAACCCCAGGTAGAATATTAGATCATATAGAAAGAGAAACCTTAAATCTTTCAAAGATAAAATATGTTGTTATAGATGAAGCAGATGAAATGCTTAATATGGGATTTATAGAACAAGTGGAAGGGATACTTTCAAAGCTTGAAAAGAATAGAAATACCCTTCTTTTTTCAGCTACACTTCCGGAAACCATAGTGAATTTATCTGAGAAATACATGAAAAACGCTGAAAATGTTGAGGTGAAAGATGAAGCTTCAAGTAAAGGTGAAATTGAGGAGCTTTACTATAAGGTAGAGGCAAGAGAAAAGTTTTCGCTTTTAGTTAAGCTTATATATAAAGAGCTTCCCGGCAGTTCTATTGTATTCTGTAGAACAAAAGATAATGTGGAAGAGGTATTTGGTAAAATGAAGGATAAAGGATTTATATGTGGTGCCCTTCATGGTGGTATGCTTCAGCAGGATAGAATACAGGTTATGAATGACTTTAAAAAAGGTAAATTTACATTTCTAGTAGCAACAGATGTAGCTGCAAGGGGTATTGATGTTGAAAACATAACACATGTCATAAATTACGATATACCTATGGAGAAGGAAAGTTATATTCATAGAATAGGTAGAACTGGACGTATGGGAAACAGAGGAAAGGCTATAACCTTTGTTACTATGAAGGAAGAAAGATTTCTAAAAGATATTGAAAATGAATTTTCGCGTTATATAAAAGAAGGAAATATGCCAACAAAAGAAGAGGTTCTAAAGGGAAGAGAGACTTTAAAAAGTACCTCTCAAAAGCTCAATAAAACAAAACATAATAAAATAGAAAAATTAAATAAAGATATTACGAAGCTTCATTTAAGTGCAGGAAAGAAAAAGAAAATAAGACCGGGAGATATAGCGGGAACCATATCAAGCATAGAGGGAATAAAGCCTGAAGACATTGGTATAATTGATATACACGATAGTTTTTCATATGTAGAAATATTAAATGGTAAGGGAAATGTTGTTATTAAGGCAATGGAGAGTAAGACTATAAAAGGCAAAAAAGTTAGGGCACAGGTGGCACAGAAATAAAAGAAGTGAATATAATAATTAATGGTAATATTTTAGAGAGGTAAATTAGTTGAGGATATATGTTGTTAGGCCAGGTGACAGTGTTTACAGTATAGCGAGAAGCTTTGGCGTTACACCTGAAAGTATTTTAGAGTCAAATAAGCTTCAAAATAATCAATTAGTTATAGGTCAGACGGTTGTTGTACCGAGTACAGAAATATCCTATAGAGTAAGACCTGGAGATACCCTGTGGTCTATATCACGAAAGTTTAGGGTATCACCTGAAAGTATTCAAAAGTTAAATAATCTTCAAAATCCATCTCAAGTTTATCCAGGGCTTATTTTAAGAATACCTGAAAATGCAAAAAATTACGGAACCATAGAGGTAAATGCATTTATACAGCCATCAACCAAGGAAAAGGAAGATGCAGTTTTGAGTGAAAGTTTACCATATCTTACTTATATAACACCCTTTAGTCATCATGTAACAGAAACAGCAGGTCTCACACCCCTTGACGATGAAAATATAATAAATCAAGCAAAAAAAGCAGGGGTTAATCCAATGCTTTCTGTTACCAATATAACAGGCACCACTGGGTCAAATTTTAATAGTGAGCTTATAAGTAACATACTTAATAGTGAAACTCTTGAGAATATCCTTATAAATAATATTTTGAGTCTGATTAGAAGTAAAGGTTATTATGGGGTAATAGTTGATTTTGAGAGAATACCACCAAAGGATAGGGAAAACTATAATAATTTTTTAAGAAAGCTCACAGAAAGACTACATCCTGATTATAAAGTAGCAACAGCATTGGCACCAAAAACCTATGATATAAAGGAAGGTTCCTGGCATGGAGCACATGATTACAAGGCGCATGGAGAGATTGTGGACTTTGTTATAATTATGACCTACGAATGGGGTTGGTCAGGAGGCCCACCACTAGCTGTGGCTCCGATAGATCAAGTTGAGAAGGTAATAAGATATGCGGTAAGTGTTATTCCGCCTTCGAAAATAATGATGGGAATTCCACTGTATGGTTATGATTGGACGCTTCCGTATATACCTAAAGGAGAATTTGCAGAAACTATAGGAAATGATGAAGCAATAGAAAGAGCAAGAAAATATGGAGCTAGAATAAAGTATGACATAAAATCTCAGTCGCCTTACTATAACTATGTAGACGCAGAGGGTAGACAGCACGTAGTTTGGTTTGAAGATGCAAGAAGTGTTGAAGAAAAGTACAAATTAGTTTTTAGGTATAAATTAAAAGGTGTAAGCTATTGGGTTTTAGCTAGGTCCTTCACTCAAAATTTTAAGGTTTTAGATAATATGTTTATGATAAAAAAATATAATCAATAGAATAGCGATGGTATGAGTATATAATATTGGAACAGGAGCGTACATTAGTTTTTACGTTCCTTCTTTTATTTTTTGGAAAACATAAAAAAAGAATGAAGTAATATATTTACAAAACGATAATTAAGTTGAAAACAATATAATATATGGAGGAAGAAAAATGAAAAAAAAATTAAAAATCGTTATAAGTATGTCATTACTTATAACTTTTAGTAGCGTATCAAATGTATTTGCAGCATCAGTTAAAAAAGGAAACCATAATTTAAAATTGGCAGCATATTCGCAAATGAAAAAAAGTATCAAAACTGCAGAAGCTGAGACACATTATAATGAAGCTACACCTGGAAGTGGTTTTATTAATGCAAAAGTAGGGGATGTGTTAGATAACCCAGAAGAAAGTTGGACAAGATATGATGATTCTAATAGCAAAATAGTTTATAAAGGTAATTGGACAACTTTAAATTATGGAGGAGATGGTAACTGGGATAAACAATATCAAGGAACAAATTCACTAGATGCAAGTATTGTATTTTGTTTTAAAGGAACCAAACTTAGATTGATATCTTCAATGTCAAACTATTGTAGCAATAACATAATAGTAACTATTGATGGAAAAGTTGATCATTTTAATGAAGGAAATAATAGTGATGGTGCTTTATGGAAAATGTTGGCTTATCAAAAGGATGGATTAGAGGATAAAATACATACAGTAAAAATATCAATGGCTCCTAACGAAACAAAACCAATAGATAATAAAAAAAATGGTGAAAACAATTATTGGATGGAATTAGATGCTGTTGATATAGATACAACTGGTGCGTTAGAAGATTTACCTACTGTAAATTTAGATAAGACAGAAGATTCAATATTAAAAGATCAAACAGAGCAACTAGTGGCTACAGTTAATCCGGAAGATTTGGCAAATAAGGACTTAGATTGGGTATCAAGTGATCCAAGTATAGCAACAGTTGATGAATCTGGAAAAGTAACAGGGATAAAGCCTGGAAATACTACTATAACAGCTACAACTAAGGATGGAAGTAATATAAGTGCAACATGTAAATTAGCAGTTGATGATTATTGGACTGGAACTACTTTAGGTAATGCTACTGTAAAAAATAAATTAGATCAACCTGATAAGGGTTGGATAAGATATGATGATTCTAATAGTAGAGTATTGCATAATGGTAGCTTTGAGACTTTAAAACTTGGAGGAAGCGAAAATTGTGGAGGCTCTTATCAAGGAACCCATTCAAAAGATGCAAGTATTGTATTTTCCTTTAAAGGAACTAAACTTAGGTTGATATCTTCAATGTCAAACTATTGTAGCGATGGAATAATGGTAACTATTGATGGAAAAAGTGAATATTTTGATGAAGGAAATAATAGTGATACTGCTTTATGGCAAATGTTGGTTTATCAAAAGGATGGGTTAGAGGATACAATACATACAGTAAAAATATCAATGGATAATGAAACACAACCAACAACTAATACAAAAATTGGTGCAAACAATTATTGGATGGAATTAGATGCTATTGATGTTGGTTTAGATGATGGACAAGCTCCACAAGATTTACCGGAAACAAATTTGAATTAAAAATAGTAAAAATCGAAAAAATAATAGAACTCATTTGTTATGAGTTAATTGTTTAAAGTGAAAAATTTACAAACAAAGAAAGAAGGATATAGATTCCTTCTTTTTTATTTAGCATATTTAGATGCTATCAAAAAGCTAAAACAGGGAGCTTCAGCTCCCCCCTATACCTACTTTTGTATGGTCTCCACAAGCTTCTTTACAATGTCCTGCATTTCCTCTATTGCCTTAAGAATTTCACCTATATTTTCATTCTGCTGTTCAATATTTCCTAGAATCTCTTCACTTGAAGCTGCATGCTGCTCGGACATACTTGATATAAAATCCATTTCCTCTTCAATATCTTTGAACAGGTCAGTTATATTATTTATCATTCTAGTTTCATCAAATATATTTAGTTTATTTGTATTAAAGGAACTAACTACAAAATTAAATTTGTTTAAAACATCATAAACTAGAGTAAAGCTTTCCTTGGCAGCTAAATTTCCTTTTGCAACTTTATTGAAGGTTTCGTTTGTTATCAAGTTTATTTCTTCAATAATTTCATTTATATTGTTGACCATTTCAGAGCTGCTGGTTGCAAGTTTATTTATTTCATCTGCTACTATAGCAAAACCACGTCCTGCTTCACCAGCCTTTGCGGCTTCTATATTAGCGTTTATAGAAAGAAGATTTGTTTGGTCGGCTATGCGTTTAATAGAACTCAAAAATTTTGTTATTTTACCAGCACTTTCTTGGAGCTTTATTACGGTTTCAAGAGAGGAATCCACAGCATCCTTAACGACTCTTACCTTATCACACATAGTGTTTATTTTATCGGTACCTTCTTTTATATTATCATTTAGTGTTATTTCTGATTCTTTGATACCATTTGAAAGCTCTTCAACTTTAACTTCTTTTTGAAAAACTGTTTGTATTTTATTAGATATAGTTAATATACTTTTGGCTTCTTCACTTATCCCTTCGGCATTTTCGTTTACAGCTTGTGTTATTTCACCGCTGGATTGTTTTAGACCAATTAGATTTAAATCGAAGCTTTTTAGATTTTTATCTAGTACAGTTGAAGTTTCAGAAATCAAGTCCATTGAAGCTTCTAAATTTTTTATCAATTTTTGGGTTTCCAAATCTTTTTTTTGTAGAGATTTTGTTAAGGCATTAGCCCACCTAGTTAAGAGATATATTAATACTATTACAGCATTTACTAAAACTAAAGTGAATATGAACATGAGAAGATTTGAATTAAAACCTAGAAGCATTTTTGATGAAATTATATATAAAGTTATCAAGGATATATTAAGAAAAAATCCATGAAATATTATAAGCTTTTCATTAAAGTACGTAGATATGGTAGTCATGCTTATAAAAAAGTAGATAAAAAATGAAATAGTTGTTTTTGAATTAAAGTAAGTTAGCGCAGAAATAGATAGGAGCATTAAAAGACTGTAGAGCATACCTTTTGTAGTTGTTTTTAAATTAAGCTTGTATATTAAAATTGCAATAACTTCAATTGCCAAAGAGAGAACTATCAAACCTATAAACTCAAATTCAGATACTTGATTAAATGCTAGTACAAGAAAGATTAGCAAAATTGTAGATATCACAATGGTATTTATTAAATTAGCTTTTTTTAAATTGTAACCCATTTTTTCATCCATTTTAAGCATCCACAAATTAAAAAATGTGAATTTTGCACCTCACTTTTTTAAAATAATAAATCACATAAAAGATATATGTGATTTATTATTTTATCGTAAGATATTACGAACTTGATTGTTCAGTAGTAATAGTGAGTTTTAGAAGTGCATCATGAAGCTTTTCAAAAAGTAGTCCAGCCACTAACCAATATGGAAAGTAGTCTAATCTGGTTATGCCCTGAATTGTAAATGGACCATTATTGTAATGCCATGGACAGGTACCCAATACGAGAGCTAAAAAAGAGCCTATTAAATATTCAAAAATAATTATCAATGCTGAATAAATCGCCCCCCTTATTATAATAGGCAAATGTCTTATATTGTTGTGAATGGGTTCTAAAAAAATTGCCAAACCATATATTAAAAACATCCACATATTTGTCCAAGCACGTAGAGTTACATCACCATTTAACATGGAGCCAAACCCAGTCCATACAATTTCAACACACCAACCAGCAATACCATAAAGTATAAATCTTAAAATTTTCATGAGTTTAGTTTGCCTACATTAACTTAAAATATTCATGCATAAAAAAGTATTAAGAGGCTTCTATATATACTATGCAGTATAAATTATTTTGGTATTTTACTTAGACTTAACATTCCCATAATGTAATAAAGCTATAATTAAACTAAATATTTAAAGTGAGGTATGTTTATGAAATTCAGTAAGACAGAAAAAAGTTGGATATTCTATGATTGTACTATTTCTACCTACAGCATGATAATTATAACAGCTATACTGCCTATTTACTTTAGAATGGTTTTTAAAAATGGGGGCTCCGAGGCTAGCGCTACAGCTTATTGGGGGTATTCAAATTCTATAGGAAGGTTCTTAATAGCGTTATTAGCACCAATACTTGGAACAATTGCAGATTATATGGGATATAAAATGAAGTTTTTTAAGGTATTTTGCATTATGGGTATAGCATTTACAGGGCTTATTGCAGCAGTGCCTGATACCTCTTGGGTGCTTCTTGTTATAGTATTTATATTTAGTACTATAGGAAATGCGGGAAGTAACATTTTTTATGATGCTTTTCTAGTAGATGTAGCACCTAAAAGTAAAATGGATATTATATCATCTATTGCGTATGCAGCAGGTTATTTAGGAAATATTCTAGCATTTTTTATATGTATGAGTATAGTTATAGCAGCGCAGCTTAAAATAATTCCAATTTCTATTACCTTGGCATGTAAAATCGTATTTGTAATAACTGCAATATGGTGTTTAATATTTTCACTACCTATAATTAAAAATGTTAAGCAGGTTTATGGTATAGAAAAGGAGCCAAAGGTTTTAAAAAATAGCATAAAAAGATTGGGACATACATTGAAAAATATAAAGGAACATAAGAATTTAGTACTATTTTTAGTAGCATATTTCTTTTTCATAGATGGGGTAAATACTATCATAACAATGGCAACTTCTTTTGGCGCGGATCTTGGCATAAATTCTTCAATGCTTTTAGTTGTGCTTTTATTTACTCAATTTGTAGCCTTTCCTTGTGCCATTCTATTTGGAAAGCTTTCTTCTAAATTTAAAGGAAAGAAAATGCTTTATGTGGGAATAATAATTTATTCAATAATTTGTATATATGCAAACTTCATTCATAATATAGTTGGATTTTTTATACTGGCTATGCTAGTGGGAACTTCTCAAGGTGGAATTCAGGCACTTAGCAGATCATATTTTGGAAAACTTGTACCAAAGGAAAAGAACAATGAATTTTTCGGTTTTTTTAATATATTTGGGAGATTTGCAACTATTCTAGGACCTCTACTCGTAGGAGTAATAACTCAAATTACAGGCAAGTCCACTAATGGAGTATTCAGTATTTTGATTCTTTTTATAATTGGTGGAATTATGCTTACTAAGGTTAAAGATGATGGTTGTGATAGTGAAAATATTGTAGGAGATAGTGTTGCGGCTGCGGAATGATTTCTTAAAAAAAGCTGACTTATTGTTTGTAAGTCAGCTTTTTTCTAAACATGTTTTGGAAATTTGTCGTCAGCTATTTTTCCTTCCATTCCTAAATAATAACGATCTATTGGTTTAAGGTCATCAGAAAGTTCATATACAAGTGGAGTTCCAGTAGGTATATTTAAGTTTGCAATTCCATCACTAGGTATATCGTCAAGGTATTTAACAAGTGCCCTTAGGGTATTCCCGTGAGCAGCTATTATTATATTTTTTCCTGAGTTTATATCCTTAGATATTAAGTTGTTCCAATCTTCAAGAACTCTTTTTTCTGTATCCTCTAGATTTTCAGTAAGAGGAAGTTCTTCTGGTTTTAAAGAAGCATATTTTTTTTCATTTCCTGGATATCTTTTATCCGTCTTTTCTAAAGCTGGTGGTCTTACTTCTACTGAACGCCTCCAAAGCTTAACTTGATCATCACCATATTTTGTTCTAGTTTCATCTTTATTGAGTCCTTGAAGTGCACCATAATGTCTTTCATTTAATCTCCATGATTTGTAAACAGGTATCCACAAAAGATCCATTTCATAAAGTACTATTTGAAGAGTTCTTATGGCTCTTTTTAGAACCGAAGTATAGGCAGCGTCAAAGGTATAGTTATTCTTTTTTAGTATTCTTCCAGCTTGAGCAGCTTCACTAACACCATCAATAGATAAATCAACGTCTGTCCAGCCAGTGAATCTGTTTTCTTTATTCCATTCGCTTTGACCATGCCTTAATAGCACTAATCTTCTCACAATATCGCCACCTTTTAAATAAATTTACATTACTTATAAATTATTATTAGGCAAATGAGTAAAAATTATTTATAATATATAATATACTGTATTTAAAAAATGTTATATTATTATAAAAAAAGGATTAGGATATAATCATAATTTATATAATGTTTAAAGGTAATTTACACTGTAGAAAGGAAGATTAATTAAATGAGTAATAAAATTAAACCGTCGATTTTGCCAGGCTTTATGGAACTTTTACCTAAAGAGCAGCTAGTATTTAATGATATTGTTTCAAAAATAACTGGTGTATATGAGCAAAATGGCTTCTTACCTATGGATACTCCAATAATTGAAAAGGAAGAGGTGCTGCTTGCAAAATCGGCAGGAGAAACTGAAAAACAAGTATATCGTATTGATAAAGAAGATAAAAGGCAAGTTCTAAGATTTGATTTAACAGTTCCGTTCTCAAGATTTGCAGCTCAATATATGAACGATTTAACTTTTCCATTTAAAAGATATCAATTAGGGAAAGTTTATAGAGGAGAAAGAAATCAAAAGGGACGTTACAGAGAATTTTATCAATGTGATGTTGACGTTGTTGGAAATGGAAGCTTAAGTATAAAAAATGATGCTTTTGTAATAAATATGGCTTCAAAGGCTTTAAAGAAAATAGGACTTAATAGCTATAAATTTCAAATAAGCAACAGAAAAATACTTACAGGTATATTAGAAGGACTTAACATAACAAACATGCAGGAAGTTATGATTCTTATAGATAAATACGATAAAATTACAGAAGAACAATTTTTATCTGATTTAGTTAAGCTTGTAGGTGAAGAAAATTCTAAGGTTATTGATGAAGTTATAAAGATAAGCGGTTCAAGTGATGATGTTGTAGAAGGTCTAAAAAAAGTAGCTGTAAAAAATGAAATGCTTGAAAAAGGAATAGAGGAAACTGAAGAAGTTATAAAGTACCTTAAATTATTTGGAGTAGAGGACAGCGAGTATGCTATAAACCTTAAAATAATAAGAGGACTGGATTATTATACTGGTACAGTGTTTGAAACTCTTTTAACAGGTAATGAATCTTATGGCTCTATATGCTCAGGTGGAAGATATGATAATTTAGCACAAAATTATACTGAAAATGTTCTTCCCGGAGTAGGAATGTCTATTGGTATAACAAGACTTTTCTTTGTGTTAAAAGAAATTGGTTTTATAGAAAATTATAAGGGATCATTGAATGATAAATATCTTATAATACCTATAGGGGAAACCTTTGAATACTGCACTGAAGTTCTAAATAAACTTCTTCAAAGCGGAAAAAGTGCTGAAATATACTTTGAAGATGGAAAACTTAAAAAGAAACTTACATATGCAAATAAGCTAGATATAAAATATGTAATTTTAATTGGAGAAGATGAGGTTACAAATAGCGAACTAGTTATAAAAGATATGGTAACTGGTGAGCAAAAGAAATTAAAAATAGAAGAACTTTAATAAAGAGGCTGCGATTTTAGGCAGCCTCTCATTTTTCTATGCCACGAAATATTATTTTTATAACCTCTTCGATTGCCTCATGAGAAGTTAATTTATTAGAAAGTAAAAAGTCATAATCTAAAAATGTATTGCTAATTTCCTCAAATATTTTACATAGTATAGGAAAATTTATGTCCTCACGAATATGGCCATTTTTAATCTCTTCCTTTAATAAATTATTTACTGCGTTTACTTTGAAATCCTTCAAAAGATTGAGTTTCTTAAAAGCCTCTGGATAAAATATCTCCATATCCTTTAATATTTTAATAGGTAGTTTGTACTTATGATTTGAATATATTATATTATTGAGTTTTTCGTGGAAGTCAACCTTATCATTAAGCACATTTTCTACACTTTCTTTGTCTGATTTTATTACGGAATTAAAGAATTCTTCTATAATTGCATCCTTACTATTATAGTATTTATATATAGTTTTTTTACTTATCTTGAGTTCTTTTGCAATATCATCTACTGTGAATTTTTTAAGACCGTACATTCGTATTTTTTCAGCAGCTAAATCCAATATTTTATCTTTCATTTTTTCCTCCATATAAAGAGATAAAAATACCTATAAGTGCAGTTAAAATAATGGTTATAAGTACTCCGTTTTGCGAAATAGATAAAAAGGCTCCTGCAAATATTCCACCTAAGAAGGAACCTATATATTGGAAGGAGTTAAATATACCATTACCAGTTCCTCGGCAATTTTCATCTACAATATTATTAATGTTATTGGCGGTTAAGGTTACTAAACATACATATCCGCACATAAAAAGTATAGTACCTATTAGTATATAAGTAAAACTATTATTATTGAAATACAGAATATTTCCCAAAAGTATACTAGTAAATGAGACAATTATAATAAGTGATGTATTTTTTTTAGTACAAAATTTTAAAACAATTTTCATTACGATTACAGCGATAAGAATAGATGGGAAAAATACTTTCCACATTCCATATTGATCAGTTAGCTTTTCTAAATAAATAGGAAGAAAATAAAATACAGATACCATAATAAAATTGTTTATAAAGGCAGATAAATTTGAAATTATAAATGATTTATTCTTAAATAAAAGTTTTAAGTCACTTTTTAGAGAGTTAGCTTTCTTCTCTATTTTTTTATCTTCCTTAAGGAATAATAGGATATAAAGAGAATTTATAAGGAGAATAAGTGAACATACTAAAAACATCTTATTTACGGATATAAAGTGATTTATAATAGGGCCTATAGCGAAGGACAATGCAGCAGCAATAGCTATAAAAGATCCCAGTATTCCTAAAGCTTTGGTTCTATTATTTTCACTAGCAGAACTAAAAACCCAAGAGTAGGCAGAACCTATTATAGCACCACTTCCTTGAAGAAACCTTGCAAATATTAAAACATATATATTTTTGGCAAAGTAGGCAAGTAAAAGACCTAAAACAACTTGAATTAGTCCAAGTACAACTACAGGTTTATTTCCAATTTTATCACTTAATATTCCATAGGGTATTTGGAATAGGGCTTGGGCAATACCAAAGGTGCCAAGAGCTGCTCCTGCAAGTAAAGGAGTGTTATAAGAAAGTGTTTTACTGTAGGTAGATATAAAAGGCATTACTAGTGTCATTGACATCTGTCGTATTCCAAGTGCAAGGCTTATCATTACTACAAAAGAAAGTTCTTTTCTGGTTTTGTAATTTTGATCCATGTTTAGCAACTCCTTATTATAAACTTTGGAAACTAAAATAGTTTTACTGGTTTCCTAACTTTATAATAAGTCATAAATTTCCGTATGTAAAGTGAAATTTATTTAAAGCTAATAATATTTAGACAAGATAGGGTATTAAAAAACTGCAGCTATTCTGATTTTTACTCCAAACAAGATGAAAAACAGTAGTGAAAATTATGATACATACTACTGTTTTGTTTGTAAAATTATCTTATATTTATCTTTAAAAGCTAACTATATCCATTAAATTTTTTAGAGAAGTTATGTAAAAATCAGGTTTTTCTTTAGAACAAATATTGTTTGTATCATATAAGCATGTCCTAATTCCACATGCCTTACCAGCCAATATTTCATAGTCTCTATCTCCAATTATTAAGGTTTTTGATTTATTCATTTTATATTTTTCTATTAAATATGTAAAAGCCTCAGGATCTGGTTTTCTCTTAAAGCCATATTTTTTTGTTATTATTTCTGTAAAGCACTCAAGCAGGTGGTAATGTTTAAGAAATTTTAAGGTTGAGTCTCCTCTATGAGTTATAATATAATTTCTACAGCCCATTTTAGTAAGCTTTTTTAATACTTCAATTGTAAAGGGAAAAGGCTTAACCATTTCAGGCGCTATATTGTTTTTATAAAAGTTATATTTACTGATAAAACTATCATCTAACCCATATAATTGTTTAAAGTGCTCTACCGCAAAGCCATCAGAAACCTTAAGGTAATTCAATATATTTTTCGTATCTTCAACTATTCCATTATCCAAAAGTGATTTTTTAAAGGCTTTAACTGTTTCAGGGTAAGTGTCAAATAGAGTTCCGTCAAAATCCCAAATAATATCTTTAATCAAAAAAATGCCTCCTTAAATTTGCTTAATTAAATTAATTATACCCTATTAATTTATGGTTGGTGTAATTAATTTTAATATGGCTTGGGACATTAAGATAATATAAAAATATAATTGTTATTATTAAATTATTTTTAGGAGGTTAAAATGTTTCAATATTATATTAAAGGCTTCATACTGGGATTAGCATATCTTGCACCAATAGGAATGCAAAATCTTTATGTAATTAATTCTGCCATAAAAAGTAAAGGCTTAGAACCTTATATGGTTGCAGGAATAACAATTATATTTGATATATCTTTATCAATTACATGTTTTTTTGGGGTAGGAGCTATATTAAATAAGTGGATTCTTTTTAGGGAGCTTGCTCTACTTATAGGAGGAATTGTGGTTGTAGTTATAGGAATAAAGCTTCTTAAAACTTCACCAGAAATTGATTATAGTATAGAGCAAGATAAAAATATTTTTAAAATTGTGCTTACATGTTTTATAACCACTTGGATTAATCCACAGGCAATTATTGATGGTTCAATGCTCTTAGGAGGGTTTAGAGTTATGCTTTCACTAGATCATTCTATTATTTTTATCTTAGGAGTATGTAGTGCATCCTGCTTATGGTTTATGGGACTTGCTGCTTTAGTATCAAAGATTAAGTACAAGCTTAACAATAAAATTCTTAAAATTATTAATTTTATATGTGGTATAATAATTATTTATTATGGTATGAATTTGGAAATTAGTTTTATAAAACTGCAATTTTTTTAAGGAGAAGATAATAATATGGTTACTATAATTTGGAAGCCAGATAAGAAATCAAAGATTCCTTTATATAAGCAAATTATTCATTATATAAAAGACAAAATAAAAAATGGAGAATGGATAATTGGAGAAAAATTGCCATCACAAAGGGAGCTTGCTGAAGTTTTTGAGGTGAATAGAAGTACAATAATAGAAGCTTTAGATGAACTTAGAGCAGATGGTCTTATTGAAGGCAAAAATAAAGGCGGTACAGTTATAATAAATAACACATGGTCAATAATGGCATCAAGGAAAGCACCTAATTGGGAAGAATATATAGAAAGTGGTATATATAAGCCTAATTTTGATACTATTCAGGTTATTAATAAGCTTGAATGGGATAATAATATAATCCGCTTAAGTACAGGTGAATTGTCAAAGGAGCTTTTTCCTAAAGAAGATATGGAAGAAGTATTTTTAAGTCTTTCAAGAGAAATTACAGGTTTAGGTTATGAAATGCCAAAGGGATCTTTAAAGTTAAGAGAAGAAATATCAAGATATGTGAGAAAGTTAGGAATAGATGCTTCACCAGAATCAATATTAATAGTTTCAGGCTCACTTCAGAGTTTTCAGCTTATAGCTATGGGACTTTTGGATTATGGATCAACAGTTCTTGTGGAAAAACCATCATACATAAAATCACTGAATGTTTTTCAGTCTAGTGGAATGCGTTTAAAGGGTATACCTATGGATCAAGATGGTATTATGGTGAAGGAAATTGAAAAAAATATAAATAGTAAAACAGCATTACTTTACACAATACCTAACTTTCATAATCCAACGGGTATTGTTATGAGTGAAAATAGAAGAAAAGAACTTTTGGATTTATGTTTAGAACGTAGGCTTCCAATAATTGAAGACAACGCTTATGGAGAATTGTGGTTTGAAAAGGTTCCTAAAACTTTAAAGAGCATGGATAAAAGTGGAGTGGTATTATATTCAGGTACGGCGTCAAAATCACTTTCAGCCGGAATGAGGCTTGGATGGCTAATAGGACCAGAAGCTGTTATCGAAAGACTTTCGGATATAAAAATGCAAACAGATTATGGGGCAAGTTCAATTTCACAAAAAGCTTTTTATTTATGGCTTAAAAGTGGAAAATATGAAGAATATTTAGAAAAGCTTAGATTTAAACTTAAAGCTAGAAGAGATGCCGTTATTGAAAGTTTAAATAAGTACTTTAATGATATAGCCTGCTTTGATATACCCAAAGGTGGCTTTTACATATGGCTTAAGCTTAAAGAAAAAGTGGATATGAAAAAAGTATTTTATATTGCAAAGAAAAGTGGAGTCTTAATAAATCCAGGTTATATATATGATTTTGAAAAAAATTATAGCATAAGAATATCCTATTCCTATGGTTCAATTAAAGAGATAGAAATAGGAATAGAAAAACTGTCTCAAATAATTAGAAGCCAAATTTTATAGATTTAAATTAGTATTATTTAATATTTTCTATTGATAAATTTATTTTATAGTTACCATATTTAAGTACTTCATCTAAGAATTTAAGAATTTCATCTTGGGATGCAGCTGCTTTTAAAATATAACATCCATCTCCACTTATTCTATGTGCTTCAATTATTATGGGTTTATTACGTATGTATTTTTGAAATGCTAGATGTTCAGTAGTTTTCATAAAAATAGTTATAAAAGCAGTTACTTTTTTATCAATTTTATTTGGGTTTATTTTTATAGTATACGTCTCTATAATACCTGATTTTTCTAGCCGTTCTACTCTATTTTTTACTGCTTGTCCAGTTAAGTGAACCGTATCACCAATTTCCTGCCACCTAGTACGTGAATTTTTGGTAAGTAAATTTAAAATTTCCATATCAGTTTTATCAAGCATATCATTTAAAATCCTTTCACAATTAAATAATTATCGCTAGTATACTTTAGCGAATCAATTAATAATTATTATATACTAAATGTAAGTTAAACAACAGGAGGATTATATTATGAAAGTTCAATTAATACGTCATGCTACTGTAATATTATATTTAGATAATAAAAAAATACTTATAGACCCTATGTTAAGTCCTATAAATTCTATGGTACCAATTCCAGATGTACCTAATGAAAGCTTAAATCCTTTAGTAGAATTACCGATTAATATAAAGAATATTATTAATTGTGATGCTGTACTCATTACTCATACTCATAGAGATCATTTTGATGATGCAGCAGCAAGTAGGCTACCTAAAAATATTACTGTTTTCTGTCAACCCGAGGATGAAATAAAAATCAAAGCTTATGGTTTTATTAAGGTATATTCCATTCATGACAGCTATACATGGGACAACATAACCTTTAATCGTACAGGAGGAAAACATGGACATGATGAAATAGCCTTGCAAATGGCACCAGTATCAGGCTTTGTTATTTCTTCAAAAGGACAACCTTCGATATATATTACAGGAGATACAGTATGGTGTGGTGAAGTAAAAGAAGCTATTAAAAAGTATAAGCCCGAAATAATTGTTTGTAATTGTGGTGCGGCTCAATTTTCTTATGGTAAACCAATAACTATGAATGCAGATGATATTCATAGATTATGCAAGGAATTTCAACAATTAAAAGTTATTGCTGTTCACATGGAAGCTTGGAATCATTGCAGATTATCACGTAAGGACTTAAAATATTATATTAATAGAAATAATATTGAAAAAAGTGTGCTTGTTCCTGATGATGGTGAAATACTAGAATTTAATTTCTGAAGGGAGAAAAAAGAAAATGGATGATATAACTTTAGTATTTCCAAAAGAGGACTTAGAAGTTAAAGCAATGGAGTTTAAAAAGGAGTTTTTTGATTTTGGGGAAAGAACTATAAATGGTAGTTTTAAGCTAGATTATAAGGATAATTATGCTGAATGGTTAAAGATAACTTAAGTAAAGAAACAGTAAATCCAGAGTGGGTGGTGTCAACAACTTTTTTTGCAGTTAAAAAAAGTGATAGTAAGATTGTTGGAATAGTTAATTTAAGACACTATTTAAATGATTTTTATAAAAATTCAGGACATATTGGATATAGTGTGCGTCCATCGGAGAGAAAAAAAGGATATGCTACAGAGATTTTAAGACAAACATTAGAATATGCAAAGCAAAGAGGACTTAAGGAAGTATATATAGCTTGTAAAAAAGAAAATGAAGGTTCAAGAAAAACAATTCTAAAAAATGGCGGTGTTTTAACTAGAACTTTTAAAGACCAAGGAAAAGAGCATGAAGTTTTTTATATAAATATGAAAAGAGGTGAAATTTAGTGGGAATACTCACTAAAGATAAATTATGAGCAAGACTGTATTATTAATTATTGATGTTCAAAATGCTATGTTTAATGGAGAAGAAGGATCAGTATATAATGGAGAAAAAGTTTTAAATAACATATTAAAGGTTCTTAATAAGGCAAGAGAAAAAGATGTGCCTGTTATATTCGTTCAACATACAGACAAAGAAGGTGAGTATAAAGAAGGAGAGGAAACCTGGCAGCTTAATGAAAAATTATCACCTAAAGAAGGTGAAGTAGTAGTACAAAAAGGAACCTGGGATGCTTTTTACAAAACAAAACTAGAAGAGGAATTAAAGAAGCTTAAAGCTGAAAAACTTGTGATTTGCGGAATGCAAACAGAATTCTGTCTTGATACTACTATAAGAAATGCTTACAGTAGAGGTTATGAACATAATGTGGTTATAGAAGATGCACATACAACCTTTGACAGCAGGGTGCTTAAAGCAGATAAAATAATAGAGCATCATAGTAATATATGGGGAGGCAGATTTGCAAAGTTAATAAAAGTAGATGAAATTAACCTCTAAAATGAAAAATAAAACCTTGAAAAGAGGTATTACATACTATATAATATCCTTATAAATATTTTATAGGGGGAATCTAAATGTCAGCAGATTATGAAATGCTTTATGGAGATACAAATAGGTTACTTAAAATAAAAGCACAAGCAGGAGATAAAGTTATTATAGAAGCAGGAGCTATGGCAGCTATGAATCCTAATTTTGAAATTAAATCGAAAGCAGGAAGTGTTGGAAAAGCTATTGGAAGACTGTTCAGTGGTACCTCTGCTTTTCTTCAAGAATATGTTGCTAAAAGTTATGGAGAAATATTAGTAGCACCTAAATATTTAGGAGATATTAAAGCAGTTAATATGGATGGTTCTGTTAAATATAGACTTGGAAAATCAAGTTTTTTAGCTTCAACGGATAAAATAAATCTTAATATAAAATCTGGCGGAGGAAGAGGTTTTTTATCAGGAGAAGGTTTTATTCAAATAGAAGCAGAAGGCTCAGGAACTTTATTTTTAAGTGCGTATGGAGCTATACATGAAATAAATTTAGCTCAAGGTGAAAAATACATAGTTGATACAAATCATCTAGTATTATGGGAAAGCAATATGAATTATAGTGTTGAGCTTTTAAATGGTTTATTTGGTTCAATTACAGGTGGCGAAGGACTGGTTTGTGTATTTGAAGGTCCAGGTAAAATGTTTATTCAAAGCAGAGATCCTTCTAAAATGGCTACAGGTAAAAGTTCATAAAGATTTTAACAGATAACTAATAGGTTATCTGTTTTTTTATCTTATTTTAACGATGAAGATAAAAAAATAATACATAATACTATTTTTGTTAAAAAAAGGTTAAAAACATTGACGAATATAGCGAGAAGTGATACTCTATACAAAGGATGTTTATACATATAATGACTTTATGTATAAATAATGGAAATAATATAATGATTAGTTGGAGAATTATAAGTTAAATAGAAGAGTGTTAAATAAAAGATGCGCGCTAATTTATTTGCACAAAAATTTAATTTAATTTGATTAAAATATTACAACTCACCAATAAATTATATAATTATTTCTAAATTTAAAATGCTTAAGGAGAATACTATGTTTAATAAACTTGCTATTTTTACTAGTCTTAAGAAGAGGATGCTCTCCATTGTTGTGATAATTGCTATGCTAATGTCATTAGTACCAATTTTAGCTGTTAAAGCGGATTCAAATTACACCCATTTAATTGGTAATTCTACAGTAAAAAAACCTTCAGTTGGAGGTGCGCTGCAGATACTTAATAAAAATAATACAAGCACCCTATGTGATAAAAATGGAGACCCTATTCAATTAAGAGGAATGAGTACCCACGGTTTACAGTGGTTTCCCGGAATCATTAATAATAATGCTTTTGCAGCCCTTTCAAATGATTGGAATGCTAATGTAATACGTCTTGCTATGTATGTTGGTGAGAATGGATATGCAACAAATCCATCAGTTGAGCAAAATGTTATTAATGGAATAAATTATGCAATAGCCAATGATATGTATGTTATTGTAGATTGGCATGTACTTAATCCAGGAGATCCGAATGCTAGCATATATTCAGGTGCACAAAATTTCTTCAATAAAATAGCTAGCCTATATCCAAATTGTAAAAATATAATTTATGAATTGTGTAATGAACCTAATAACGTTGGACAAGGAGTATCAGATGATGCAGCAGGTTGGGCTAAAGTGAAATCCTATGCAACACCTATTATAAATTCACTTCGAAATAGTGGTAATAAAAATCTTGTCATTGTTGGGGATCCATTTTGGAGTCAAAGACCTGATTTAGCAGCAGACAATCCTATTAATGATTCAAACACAGCTTATTCTGTACATTTTTATAGTGGTACTAACCCAGTATCAGAGGTAGATACTAATAGAGATAATGCTATGAGCAATGTAAGATATGCCCTTAACCATGGTGTAGCTGTTTTTGCAACCGAATGGGGCACTAGCTTGGCAACTGGTACTACCGGACCTTATTTAGAAAAAGCAGATGCATGGTTAGATTTTCTAAATGCAAACAATATAAGTTGGTGTAATTTTTCAATCTGTAACAAGGACGAAAAAGCAGCTGCACTTAATAGCTCTGCAAGCCTTGACCCTGGTTCTGATCATGTATGGTCAGATAGCGAATTAACTACTTCAGGTCAATATGTACGTGCTCGTATTAAGGGAATTTATTATAATACACCGGTTGATCCTACACCAAGCAAGCCATCAGCACCTACGGATTTTTCGTCAGGTTTTTGGGATTTTAATGATGGTACGACACAAGGCTTTGGCATAAATGCAGATAGTCCAATAACTGCTGTTACTGTTGAGAATTCTAACAATGCTTTAAAGCTTAGTGGACTTAATACTAATGGTAGTAATGATTTATCAGAAGGAAATTTTTGGGCAAATGTTCGTCTTTCAGCTGATATTTGGGGTAAATCCATTAATATATATGGAGACACAAAGTTAACAATGGATGTTATAGCTCAAGCACCTACAAATGTATCAATTGCGGCTATTCCACAAAGTAGTAGTAATGGCTGGGCAAATCCTACAAGAGCTATTAGTGTTTCTACAAATAATTTTGTTCGACAAGCAGATGGAACTTATAAAGCAACTTTAACAATTTCCACAGATGATAGTCCGAATTTAAAAACTATAGCATCAGATTCGTCAGATAGCACAGTAATAAACATGATTTTATTTGTAGGATCAAGCTCAGATAGTATTTCATTAGATAATATAAAGTTTAGTAAATAAAAATCTATATAAATTAGATTAATAGCATAGTTATAAAAAACTTGTGCAAGCAATGAAGGGGAAACTTTAGTGCTTACACAAGTTTTTGTTTTAAAAAAGAAGAAATATAAGAGGCCTTTTTAGAATGCATTAATATAATAATGTATGTTAAAATGTATCATATATATGTTGTAAAATAGTTATGAGTAAGGGGTGGATATTTTAATGAGGATTTTACATACTTCTGATTGGCATTTAGGCAAAAATTTAGAAGGCTTTAGTAGAATGGATGAACAAGAAGCATTTTTAGAGGATTTTGTTAAGATAGTAGAAGAAAATAACATAGATATGGTGGTTATTGCAGGAGATATATACGATAGTTATAATCCACCAGCTAGAGCTGAGAAGATGTTCTATAGTACTCTAAAAAAAATATCACAAAATGGAGAGAGGGTAACCCTTGTTATTGCAGGAAATCATGATAATCCTGAAAGACTTGTGGCAGCCGGACCGTTAGCGCGTGATCATGGAATAATAATGGTTGGAACACCTAAAACAGTAGTTACAACTGGTGACTATGGGAGACATAAGGTTTTAAGTTCTAAAGAGGGCTTTATTGAACTTAAAATTAATACAGAAATAGCATCAATTATAACTTTGCCTTATCCAAGTGAAAAGAGATTAAATGAAGTATTATATGGGGAAATGGATAGTGAAGAGGAAAAAGTAAAATCTTACGGAGATAGAATACAAAAGCTTTTCGATAAACTTAATGAAAATTTTAAAGAGGATACCATAAATTTAGTAGTTTCTCATCTTTTTGCAATGGGAAGTGAGGAAGGCGGCTCTGAGAGAAATGTTCAGCTTGGTGGAAGTTTTATTGTAAATGGAAACTGCTTTCCTAAAAATGCTCAATATGTGGCACTTGGACATGTACATAAACCTCAATTAGTACCTGGTACTCATAAAACGGCTAGATATTCAGGATCACCACTTCAATATAATAAGAAAGAAATAAATTTTAAAAAGAAATGCTTTATGGTTGAGTTAAAAGCAGGAGAAGAACCCAAGGTAGAAGAAATTGAATTTAAGATATATAAGCCTATAGAGATTTGGAAATGCGATGGAGTAGAAGAAGCAATTAAAAAATGTGAGGAAAATAAAGACAGAGATTGTTTTGTTTATTTAGAGATAAAGACAGACAAATATATTGGCGAAGAAGAAATGAAGGCAATGAAAAGTTTAAAGAAGGATATACTGGAAATTTCACCTAAGATAAGTATAGATGATGAGGTTATAGATATGACAAGCTTCAAGGAACGACCTTTTGAAGAAGTTTTTAAAGAATTTTATAAAAAAGAGAGAAAAGTAGAACCGGAGGACGAAGTTTTAGACTTGATTTTATCTATTATAAACGGGGGTGAAAAATAGTGAAGCCTATAAAAGTTAGAATAAGAGGTTTAAACAGCTTTGAAGATGAACAAGAAATTGATTTTGAAAAGCTTACAAGAAGGGGCTTGTTTGGAATATTTGGACCTACGGGCAGCGGAAAAACTACTATACTTGATTCTATAACGCTGGCACTTTACGGTGAGGTTGCAAGAAAAAGCTCTAACTTTATGAATACTAATTGTACTAGTCTTAATATTAGCTTTCAGTTTCAAATATCAGGAAAAGACATAAAGAGATATTTAGTTGAAAGAGAGTTTAGGAGAGATAACAAAACGGGAAGTGTTAGAAGTAAATCGGCTAAAATTATAGATATTACTTTAGAACCTATAGTTTTGGAAGAAGGAGCTAAAAGTGTAACTGAGAAGTGTGAGGAGATAATAGGTTTAAGCTTAGATGATTTTACAAGAACGGTTGTACTTCCTCAAGGTAAATTTAGTGAATTTTTAAAGCTTGAAGGAAAAGAGAGAAGAAATATGCTTGAAAGACTTTTTAACCTTCAGGAATATGGAGATGAACTTTCTATTAAGTTAAATAGAAAAATAAAAGAAGAAAGAGAAAAAGAAAATGTTTTAACGGGAGAACTTAAGGGTTATGAAGGCTTAAGTGAAGATATTTTGAAAGAGAAAAAAGCTAGCTTAAAGGAAAATGAAGATATTTTAAAAGAGGCTTTAAAGGGTGCAAAAAAAGCAGAGGAAGAATATAACGAAGGTAAAGAAATATGGAATCTTCAAATAGAGATAGCTGAAAAAACTGAAGTCTACAGGGAACTGAAAAGGTCTGAAGAAGAAATTAATGTTAAGGAAAAGAAATCTATACTGGGCGAAGGAGCTTTAAAGGTTAAGCCTTATATTGATAATTATGAAAATACGTTAAAGCAAATTGAAGAATTAAAAGAGAAAATTATAAATGCTGAAAATGAAATGAAAACTGTAGTGTTACAAAAGGAAGACATAGAAAAGAAGCTTAAAATTGCAAAGGATAATAAAGATAATGCACTTCCTAAGTTTATGATAAAAAAGCATGTTATATTAGAGGCTATAGAAGAAAAGAAAATTTTAGATAAGACTAAAGTTGAAGAAGAGGAGCTTAAAAGAAATATAGATAAGCTTAGTAAAGAGGTTTTAAGTAAGGATACCCTTATAAAAGAATATATATCTGAAGTCAATGTATTAACTGATAGTATTCAAACCTTAGAAAATAAAATTGGGATGCTTAAGGTTTCAGAGGATAAGAAAAATAAAATTAATGAAGGAATGTTCTTGTTAAAAAATTATGATGATAAATCAAGGCATATGACTAAGGTTAAATTTGACATAGATAAATTAGAAAAGGACTTAGAGCAGGCTAAAGAAAATGAAAATATGCATTTAAAAGAATTAGAGGAGAGTAAGATAAAATTACAAAGCTATAGGAAAAAATTAGAAAAATTAAATAAAGAACTTCCTGAGGATGAGGTATTACTTACGTTTCAAGAAAATTTAAATGAACTTAGACAGAAATGGAATAAGTACAAGGAGAACACAGAAAAGTTAGAAAAAAGTTCAAATAATTTAGAGAAGCTTAAACAGGAGTTGAAAAACGAAAAGCTTGAAGTAGAAAATTTAGATTGCAAGTTAGTAGATATAAATACAAGAATAGAAGCAATTGAAACAGAAAATATGGCTCATATACTTAGAGAGAAACTTAAAAATGGAGAGCCATGTCCTGTTTGTGGTTCTGTGCATCATGTTAAAGAAGAAGGAATAACAGTAGACCTTAAAGAACTTAATGAACTTAAAAATTACATGGAGACCTATGATAAAAAGCGTAAGAAAAAGAATGAAGAAGTATTCATAAAAGAGGCAAATATTAAGCTAGAAGAAAAAAATATTTTTGAGGTAAAAGAAAATATGAGTACTCTAGGAGAGGAATTTAAAAAAGTTTCTGTAGAAAATAAGGAAAAAGAATTTAAGGACTTAAAGGATAAAATAAATAAGTTTAATACTGAAAAATTAAAGCTGGAGGAAAAAATAAAAGTTTTAACAGAGGCTTCAAATAAAATAGAGATAGAGTATCAGAAGGAAAAAACAGTAGGAAAGCAGTGTGAAAACCATATAAGCTCTTTAAAAACTGAACTTCTTGAAAGTAAAGCTGAAGTTAGTGAAATAGAAAATGAAATAAAATTATTAAGAGAAGAACTTAAGATTCAGGATTTTCAGGCTGAAATGAAGGAAATACAGGAAAAGGAACGTTTAAAAGCAAAAGCAGAAGACGAAATAAAAAAATCCAGAAATCTTTTAAATGAAAAGCACACTGAAAAAGAAAAGTTGATGGAAAATACAACCAAAGTGAAGGAAGAGCTTAGCATTGAAAAAGAGAAGCTTAAGCAAAAGGAAAATACAATAAAGGAAAAAACGGAATTCATAAAAGGTAAAGTAGGTACTTTAGATAAACTAGATGAATTTAAGGAAAAAATAGAAGGTACAATAAAGAAAATAGAAGAACAGTATAATTTGTGTGAAAAGATGCAAAAGGATATTGAAGAAAAATATAGAAAAATTAGTGATGAAATAATAAAGTATAATAGTAACACATCTAGTCTTAAGGATAGGAAAGTTAATGATATAGAAAAACTTAATAAGATTCTTCTAGAGGAGAAATTTAAAGATATAAAGGATGTAAAGGAAAGCTATATAAGCCGAGAAGAAATAAATTTACTTAAGGGTGAAATAGAAAAGTATAGAAATGAAATTTTAAAAATAAATGGTGCTATAGAAGTATTAAATAAGAAACTTAAAAATAGAGTGCTTTCAGAAGAAAAATGGATAGAAATTCAGAATAATAGAATCGAGAAGGATTCTAAACAAAAAAAGCTTGAAGAAATAAAAATAAAACTTGAGGAAGAGATTAAAAATATAGAAGGAAGGCTTAAAGAACTTGGTACACTTCTTAAAAATAAAAAGACTTTGGAACATAGGTTAAGCCTTTTAGATGATCTTGAAAAACTATTTAAGGGTAAAAAGTTTGTGGAATTTGTAGCTCTAAATCAGCTTAAATATATATCTATAGAGGCGTCAAAAAGATTAAAGGAGATAACAGCAGGAAATTTTGGCCTTGAGGTAGATGATAATGGTAAATTTCTAATAAGAGATTATAAAAATGGAGGGGCAATGCGTGATGCTTCAACCTTATCGGGAGGAGAAACCTTTGTGGCATCATTAGCTTTAGCACTTTCTCTTTCAAATCAAATACAATTAAAAGGGAGCGCACCTTTGGAGTTGTTTTTCTTAGATGAAGGGTTTGGTACTCTTGATAGTAATCTTCTTGAGGTAGTAATGGATTCACTTGAAAAAATACACAATGAAAGACTTTCTGTAGGGATAATAAGTCATCTTGAAACAATAAAAGAAAGAGTTCCAGTTAAGCTTATAGTAAGCCCGGCAGAAGCAGGTGTTGGTGGAAGTAAAGTTAAGCTTGAAGTAAGTTAATATATAAAGGGTATAAGTTTTTGTACTTATATCCTTTTTACGTTGGATAATAATTTATTATAGTCATTCGAATCATTTTAGAATGTTGGTTTTTATATGTATGAGGCTTTGCGGCATCAAAAAAGATTGAATCGCCAGAAGCTAGAGTGTATTTTTCATTACCTGTCTCAAGGGTTAAAGTACCATCAAAAATAAGTATATATTCTTTATCATTTTCACCATGAGAATCTGAGGTATAAGAGCTATTAGCGTCCAGTTCTACAGTGAATATTTCAAAATTTCTATCGCTTTGAGCTGAAAATGAACAAAATACTCTGTAATGCATATCTTCACTACACTGCTTTATTGTGTTTTCTTTTTTTACTAAAATTACTTCATTAGAAGGTTCATCTATAAGAAAGGTATAGGGGATTTTAAGCCCGTTAGCTATTTTCCAAATAGTATTTATTGTGGGATTTGATTCACCACGTTCAATTTGACCCAGCATAACCTTACTGACACCTGAAAGCTCGGAAAGTTTACCAAGAGTTAAATTTCTTTGTTTTCTAAGTCTTTTAAGATTTGAAGCAATAATACTGTTAAGATTCATTAAATCACTCCTTGACAAAAATAACCTATAGTCGTATAAATATAATATAACGTACAGTAATTATATTATAACATACTTATATTATGAAACAAATAGGAGGGGAAATGTTAAAGGAAAAAACTATTATTTCAGAAAAATCTCAGTTCTATGAAGGAATAAAAGATTGCATGCCTACTGTATTGGGATATTTAAGTATAGGCTTTGCCTGTGGGGTTGTGAGTAAAGCTAGTGGACTTACAATTTTAGAGATAGCACTTATGAGTATTTTTGTATATGCTGGTTCTGCTCAGCTTGTGGCAGCTGGTATGATTGCTTCTTTAGCATCTATTCCAGCAGTAACTATAGCAATCTTTTTTGTTAATTTAAGACATCTTCTTATGAGTGCGTCACTAGCACCATATTTTAAAAAGAATTCCTATCTGAAAAATTTTACAGTAGGTGTACTTATGACAGACGAGACTTTTGCACTAGCGGCGGTAAAGGGGAAAAATGATAAACGTATAGATTACAAATGGATTATGGGAGCTAATATAATTGCATATTTAAATTGGCTTATAGCAACTGTTTTAGGTGCGTACTTTAGTACAGTGATATATGATTATAAAAAATTTGGACTTGATTTTGCACTTCCAGCAATGTTTATAGGTCTTTTGGTATCAAGTATAAAAGGAAATAATGAAGTAAAAAAAGGATATATAAGCATGGCTATTTCAGCTGTAATTTTTATTTTATGTGTGAAATTTATGTCTTCAAATAGTGCTGTTATGGTTGCTGCAATACTTGGGGCAGGGGTGATGATAAAGAAATGGATATGAAAATTTTGTATATAATTCTAGGGGGAGCTATAGTAACTATACTTCCAAGAGTTATTCCAGTTATGTTTATGTCTAAGCTTGAAATGAATAAAAATGTTTCTGAATTTTTAAAATATATACCAATTTCTATATTAACCGCACTTGTAATGGCAGCAGTTTTTGTTAATAACAATAAGATTTATATAGATTCACATATAATTTTTTCTGCAATTGCAGCGTTTATAGTTGCTATAAAAAAGGACAATCTTCTTTTAACTGTAATATCAGGAGTGGCAGCTATGGCAATACTTAGAATTTTGTATTAGCTTGAATATATAATAAGGACTTCACAGAAATCTATGAAGTCCTTATTATATAAAAGATTTAATTATTAACGTAAGTAAGGTAAGTAGCTGAAGCATAGCCAGTTATTCCATTTACACTGATTTTATACCAAGTATTATCAGAAGAATAACCAACAACTGTAGCCACTTGATTTTGAGCTAAGGAGCCTACTATTGGATATGCAGTAGATGGACCTGTTCTTATATTTAATGAAGTTGCATTAATAACTTTAACATAAGCATTATCTCTTATGTTTATATATCTTCCAGCAGTATATTTAGCATTTATAGTACTCATACTTATAAAGTACTGTTTTGTACCTTGAGTTCCACCATAGGTCGTATCTGGTGTTGCTTCGTATGTGTATGCGCCACTTACTCCGTTTCTAGTACCCCATTTATCAAATATGACTACATGAGAACCAGGGGCATTTAAAATATCCATATGTTTTATATCTGATAAATTAATTTTTGTAAAGTATTGATTAAATATAGTTGATGTAGATAATTTGTAATCTTTAATATTAAAGGCAGCTTGTACAAAACCTGAACAGTCAAGTCCAGCAGTACCAGGTATATGACCATAGGAAGAGGACTTTACATTACCTATAAAAGCACCCTTATTTACTGCATCTGTAAAACTTGTCCAAGGCTCGTTGTAAGAGGAAGAACTAAAACTATCAAAACCTCCCCAGCAATAAGGTATACCTGTAGTCACAACGGTTTCAACACCGCTAAGTTGAGAAGGTTGGGTTATACTTCCAGCATAGGCTGAAGGCACTATACCATTTTTGCTTTTATAGTATGTCCATTTTAAATTAATCATATCAAGAGCTCTTTTTTCAGCTTCAATCCTTGATATTGGAGTTTGTGTTGCTGCATGAATTTTGTTTGGAAAAGGTAAAAAAAGTAAAATTAAAAAAGCACCAATAACAATTAAACTTTGTTTTCTCATTTTCTCAAATATACCCCCTATATTTAGTACTCTAATTATAAAGGGAATAGATATGTAAGAGCAATCTGAAATTAAAGGTCCAATTACCATAGAATTCATGGTAATTGAACCGTAGGAAAAAGAGGTATGAAAATTATCTACATACAAAATATCTTATTTGTCTTAAATCTAAACCAAAGTAAACCCAACGTCTGCCCATCCATCTATAACCAGCTATAGAACGAGGTCCGACGAAGGTAATATATGCCCAAAATTCTCTGCCATTATTTAGCCAGATATAGGTGTATTTATATCTGCATATACGTATTGCGCCAGAATCTACAGCTTTAATAGAAGGACCACCAAAACCAGATTGGAATTGTGGTACATAAGTAGGAGGCGGACCAGGAGGCATCATTTGATCATATCCAGGCTGACCATATTGTCCAGGAGGATTGTGACCAGGTGGCATATGTCCGTGAGGAGGCATTGGAGGATTACCATGTCCATGAGGAGGCATTGGATCCCTTGTATTTTGGCAATCAGGAAAAAAAGGACATTCAGTTTCTGAATTTAAATCATCATTTTCAAATCGCATAGGATCAAAATCTACATCATTTTCATCATTGTAGTCATAGTCTAAATCATCATATCCGTAATCATATCTGTAATTGTCAAAGTCATTGTAATTGTAATACATAAAGTTCTCCTTAAAATTATGATTAATACATTATAAGATATGTAAGAAAAGAATAAAATGTTCCTTAAAAATAGCAAAATTTTCTTTGTAGTTTGTAAAGTGAAAACTAATTCTGTATAATAAAACTAAGGTTTTTGTTCTGTAAACTAATAAGGTGAGGTGATATTTTATGATTTTCGATACACATATTCATACTTTGTTTTCCACAGATTCAAAAATGGAAATAAACGAAGCAATAGATGCTGCAAATAAAAAAAATATAGGGATGATAATTACTGAGCATATTGATTTTAATTATCCGGTTAAAGGGAAATTTGTATTTGATATAGATAAATATTTTAAGGATTATTATAAATATAGAAGTGATAAAGTTTTACTTGGTGTTGAAATAGGCATGGGAGAAGAGATTAAAGATCAAAATAGAGAAATAAATAAAAACTATGATTTTGATTATGTTTTAGGATCAATACATCTTTTAGGTGGCAAAGATCTTTATGAGAAAGATATGTATAAGAACTCTGATAAAAGAGAGGTTTTTGAAACTTATTTTGAAACTATGCTAGCTTCTTTAAGCTGTCATACTTATATAAATTCCCTTGCACATATAGATTATATATCAAGATATGCAACTTATAAAGATCCAGAAATTTATTATAATGAATATAGTGATTATATTGATGAAGTGTTAAAGTTTATAGTGGATAGAGAAATAGCCTTTGAAATAAATACAAGAAGAATTGGTAAAAAAGAAATATGCGATAATTTAATTCCTATATATAAAAGATACAGAGAACTTGGGGGCAGGTTTGTAACAATAGGTTCTGATTCGCACAATAAAGAAAGCATAGGAGCGAATTTTGAAAATGCATTTAAAATAGCAGAAAGCTGCAACTTAAAGCCTGTATATTTTGAAAAAAGAAATATAAAATATATATAATTTATGTTAAAAATTAAACTAGTTTAAGGAGAAATATAATATGGAAATGAAGAAACTTATAGAGAGAATAAATTTGCTATATAAAAAGAGTAAGGAAGAAGGACTCACAGAGGAAGAAAAGAAAGAACAGGAAATTTTAAGAAGAGAATATATAGATATTATTAAAGGTAATGTAAAGGTACAATTAAATAAAGTAAAGAAGATTTAAAATTAGCCTATTTAGTGTATTGAGGTGTTATAGTGGTAGAAGAAGAAAAAAAGTTTTTAACAAATTTATGTAAGCTTTGTGTATGTGAATATCAGGTAGTAAATAATGCTCCTATGATAGGTGCACTTATAAGTCAGGTATGTAGGCTTAAAGAATTAGATGTACCACTAATTGATGGTATTTTGTACATTAAAATAGGTAAAAGAAAACTGCAATATGCACATTGCTTTAATACTTATCATGGTAATATAGTAGACGCTTCTATTTATCAATTTGCAATTATGAATAAAAATATAGAAAAGCTATTCCCTAAAGTTGTTATTGGTGAGGGAAATGAAGCAATAGAGTACTCTGTAATTAAGGAAATAAAGTATGAAAATCAGTTTAAATACAAAGATGAGTTTTTGAAGGAAGTATTATCTAAAGTAGATAAATACGAAAGTTTAGAAATTGATAAATTAGATGAGTATAAAGATAGCAAAAAACAAAATTTGTTTTATATATAATTTTTATTAATGGAGGTTTTTTAATGGATAAGATAAATGAGAAGATAGACTTGTTAAAAGATGATATGGTTTCATCTATTCAAGATATTTTAAGAATCAAAAGTATCAGTGGGGAGAAAGAAGGAAATGCACCTTTTGGAAAGGGAACAGCTGATGCGCTAGAGTATGCCTTAAAATTAGCAGAAAGACTTGGCTTTAAAACTGTTAATTTAGATAATTATGTTGGATATGCAGAATATGGTGAAGGAGAAGAGTATGTAGCGGTACTTGGACATCTTGATGTAGTGCCAGAAGGAGATGGTTGGAATTATCCTCCTTATGGTGCAGAAATACATGATGGAAACTTATATGCAAGAGGAGCAATGGATGATAAAGGACCAACAATAGCATGTCTTTATTCATTAAAAGCCATTGTAGATGCAGGACTTACTATGTCCAAAAAAGTTAGAGTTATATTTGGCTTAGATGAAGAAACAGGTTCAGGAAAGGATACTGAACATTATTTAAAATATGAGAAACCACCAGTTTTAGGCTTTACTCCAGATGCTGAATATCCAATAATCAATGGAGAAAAGGGAATAACTATTTTCAATTTAGTTAAGGATTTTAAAAATGATTATGAAGGAGAAACAAAAATCCAATATGTAAAAGGTGGAGATAGATCTAATATTGTACCTCCATATGCTGAAGCAGGAATAAAGGCTGATCTTAAAGGTGAAATAATCGACAAGTGTGAAAGCTTCTGTGAAAGAACAGGATATGATTTAAAAGCTGAAGAAAAAGATGATATGGTTATAATAAAGTCAAAAGGAATTGCAGCACATGGAAGTACTCCGCATCTTGGTAAAAATGCTATAATGCAGCTTTTAGCATTTTTAGATGAATTAAATTTAGGAAAATCTGATTTAATTGATTATATAACTTTCTTAAATAAATACATTGGAATGGAAACTGATGGAGAATCCTTTGGAATAGGAATGGAAGACAAAGTTTCAGGAAAGCTTTCTTTCAATGTTGGAGTAATAGATTTTGGTAGAGATTTAGGAAAGGTTATTCTCAATGTTAGATATCCTGTAACTTGCAAGTATGAGGACATGATGACAGGAATAAATGATAGAATAGCAAATACAGGAATTAGAATTGAAAATATGACACATCAAAAATCTTTATATTATCCAGAAGATCATAAGCTTGTAAAAATTCTTCAAAAGGTTTATGAAGATCAAACAGGAAATGAGCCAAAGCTTCTTTCTATAGGTGGAGGAACTTATGCAAAGGAAATGCCTAATGTAGTAGGTTTTGGACCTATATTCCCAGGAGAACCAGACGTGGATCATCAAGCAAATGAATTTATAAAAGTTGAACATATAGTACTAAATGCTAAAATTTATGCTCATGCAATATATGAGCTTGCTCGCTAAAACTTTAGATTATTAATAAAATGCCCTTTCACATATTAAATATTGTGGAAGGGCATTTTTTATTAATACAAATATGAAAAATGTTTTAAATGTATTAGATTTAAGAACATTGAAAAGAAAGATAAAAGAGTTATTAATGAATAAATATATTGGGGATTCTTGTAGCATTATTTTCAATTTTGTAAAAAATAATACACAAATTATTAATAAAATGTAAAATTTCCAATATTTATTACGATAATTAATTAGAATAATATTTTAAATGAAAGAGGAGAGTTATAATGAATTTTAAAAAAATATTTATTACAAGTGCTGCATTAGGAATTTCAATATCTTTAGCTAATGCCAATAATAATTTTAGAGTACATGCAGAAACTATAAAGCAGAATAATTCAAAAACCATAGCAACAGGACTAAGCTCTTTTGTCATAAAGGCAGATGGAAGTCTTTGGGCAACAGGTATGAATAAATACGGTGAACTAGGTGATGGTACATACGTAAATAAATCATCATGGGAAAAGGTTGGAGACGATTTTTCAGATATTGAATGTAGTTATAATCATTCATTAGGAATAAAAAAAGATGGGACACTATGGGCATGTGGCGGTAATTGGGATGGACAATTAGGCGATGGTACAGCTACAGAAACAAATAAACCAAACTGGGAAAAGGTAGGTTCTGATTTTTCTCAAATAGCTTGTGGAAGTCAACACTCGTTAGGAATAAAAAAGGATGGAACATTATGGGCATGTGGTGATAATGGACATGGACAATTAGGCGATGGAACAACTACAATTAAGTCAACTTGGGAGAAGGTAGGTTCTGGTTTTTCTCAAGTTGCAGCACAAGGAAATCACTCATTAGCATTAAAAAATGATGGAACACTTTGGGCTTCTGGATTTAATTTGTGTGGACAATTGGGAGATGGGACAACAGCAGATAGATCAACGTGGGAAAAGGTTGGTGATAATGTTGTACAGATTTCTTGTGGTACAGCTTTTTCTATGGCATTAAAAGCAGATGGAACCGTATGGGCAACAGGATATAATCAAGATGGACAATTAGGAGATGGGACAACAACAGATAAGTCAACTTGGGAGAAAGTTGGATCTGGTTTTTCTCAAATTTCATGTGGAGCAGTTCATTCTTTAGCGCTAAAAATAGATGGAAGTCTTTGGACAACAGGAGATAATGAAAGCGGACAATTAGGCGATGGTACATATGTAAATAAGTCAACTTGGGAAAATGTAGGTAATGGATTTTATAAAATTAATGCACGTAATGATGATACTATAGTCCTTAAAATGGATGGCAGCATATGGGATTGTGGATGGGCATATTATGGACAACTTGGCAATGGTAATGAATATCAAAGAGCATCATTGAAACAAGTACTTACAGGAGCATATATGTATTAAGTAGATATTAACAGATATAAAGAAAATTTGTAAAAAGCCTATCATAATTAATAAATTATCAATTATGATAGGCTTTTTTTGATAGAAATATTGAAATTTAGAAGCATTTGTGTTTAAATCATAATATATCAGAGGAGGTGATTTTAGGGTGGATAATAGAGTTGTGGTAGCTGAAGATGAACCTATTACAAGAATGGATATATGTGAAATGCTCACAGGGGCAGGTTATTATGTTGTTGGACAGGCGGCAAATGGACTAGAGGCTGTAGAGGTATGTAGAAGATTAAGACCTAATCTCGTTCTTATGGATATAAAAATGCCTAAGCTTGATGGAATTGAAGCTTCTCAAATTTTAGTTAAGGAAAATGTAGCAGATGCAATAATAATATTAACAGCATACAGTGGTAGAGAATTTATCGATAAAGTAAAAGAGATTGGTGCTATAGGTTATATTATAAAACCTATAGATGAAATAAGACTTATACCCCAGGTTGAGATTGCAATAGCAAAAGGAAAAGAAATCAGTAGTATTAAAAAAAATCTAAATAGTATTAAAATCACCTGTGCTGCTAAGGAAATATTGATGGAAAGATATAGAATTACTGAAAATGAAGCTTATAGAAAGTTAAGAAAAATGAGCATGGATAAACAGTTAACAATACTAGATATGTCTAAAAATATAATTGATAATATAAAAAGTAGGGATTAAGTATGCTTAGAAAATTATGTGAGCTAAATACGGATTTAAGTGAAGAGGATATAACAGAGCTTGAGAATATTGAAAGATCTATTTCTATGTTTGCAACACTTTTTGGAGGAGACATATTTATTGATTGTCTTACAAAAGATTCTGATATTGCTATTGTGGTTTCAGAAGCAAGACCTTTAGAAAATAAATCTTTGTACAAAAACTCTGTGGTTGGGGAATTTGCTTTGAGAAAAAATGAACCGGCGGTATTAAGAACTTTGGAAATAGGGACGCCAACAACAGAATTAAAAGCAGTTACACAAGAAAATATAGTTGTTAAGCAAAATACAGTTCCAATAAAAAATAAAAATGAAAAAGTTATAGGTGTTTTAATCATGGAGAAGGATGTAACTGAACATATAATTCAAAGTCAGAATATGGAGATATTATCTGAAACTACAAAACAGCTATCAGAAACTCTTATGAATATAAAAGATGTAGAGAATAATACTGCCTATAATTTAATAAATGATGGAATTTTAGCCATAGATGATGAGGGTACATGTGTTTATGCTAATTATACAGCTAAAGAACTTTATAAAAAAATAGGATATAAGGATGATATAGTGGGGATGTCTTTTGATAATTTGGTTCTAAATAAACTTAAATTAAAGGACATTTTAAGGGAACAAAAGTCCGTAATATTAGAAACAAGAGTAGGAAAATTTGATTTGCAGATTAAATATGGATTAATAAAAAAAGATATAAAAATCTGTGGAATTATTATACTTATAAAGGATTTAACTGATATTAAAAAGAAAGAAAAAGAACTTGTTTTAAAGGCAGTAGCAATTAGAGAAATACATCATAGAGTTAAAAATAATCTTCAAACTATAGCAAGTATATTAAGGCTACAAGCTAGGAGAATAGAGGATTATCATGCAAAAAAGGCTTTTTATGAAAGTATAAATAGAATTTTAAGTATAGCAACAACCCATGAAGTTCTAGCGCAAAAGGGTATAGATGATGCGGATATAAAAGTAATACTCTTAAAGCTTAAAGATAATGCGATAAGAAATTCGCTAGAGTGTAATAAAAGTATAATTATAAAGCTACAAGGGGACAATATTTATGTGAATTCTGATAAAGCTACAGCCATTGCAATAGTAGTAAATGAACTTATAGAGAATTCCATAAAGCATGCTTTTTATGATAAAGAGGAAGGTATTATAGAAATTTTAATAAATAAAGGACATGGCTATGCAAGTATAGCTGTTAGTGATAATGGAAGTGGTTTCAAGGGTAAAAAGTTAAGAGAAGATAGCTTGGGTCTTAATATTGTTAAAAGCATAGTGACTGATAAATTAAATGGTAACATAAAGATTGAAACAAATGAAAATGGCACTAAAGTAGCGTTTGATTTGAAAATACATCAATAAAAAAATAAAAAAATAATAAATTAATATTTTTATGGGGTTTACATTAACAAATTAATATGTTACACTGTATTCATAAGTTGATGCAACGGAGCATTGATTTGGCATTTTATACAATCCTTTAATTTTTTAATATTACATTTAGTGAGCAAAGGAGCTCAAACGATTAAGATACGTTTGAGCTCCTTTGCTATTTTATCAGGTTAAAAAATAGTTTATTGGGGGAATTTTTATGGCAAAGGAATTGAAAAAAACACTATCAACGTTTCAGCTTTGGGCTATCATAGTTGGAATGGTTATATCAGGAATGTATTGTGGATGGAATAATGCACTTACTTTTACTAGTCCAGTGGGATTTGTAGTTGCCACATTAATAGTAACGGTTTTTTATGGAACTTTTATGTTTAGTTATGCAGAACTTGCTACGGCGATGCCAAAGGCGGATGGTTCTTCTGAATTTGCATCAAGAACTATGGGCAGGCTTGGAGGGTTCTTTGCAGGATTTTCTTGTATTTTAGAATTTTTATTTGCAACTCCAGCTATAGCAATATCTATAGGTGCGTATGTTAATTTTATTATACCATCAGTACCAGTTACAGCAGCAGCGCTTGTTTTCTATGCGTTATTTGTTATTGTAAATTGCTTTGGAGTTAAAACAGCCGCGATAATTGAAACAGTTGTAACAATAGTAGCAATTATTGGACTTATAATTTTTGCAGGTGCATCTGCTACTCATATTGATCCAACTAAGATATTTGGAGGAAATATATATAAAGGAGGTGCTACCGGAATATTTAATGCAATACCTTTTGCAATATGGTTTTATCTAGCAGCAGAGGGTGGTGCTATGTCAGCAGAAGAATGTAAAAACCCTAAAAAAGATATTTCAAAAGGGTTTATACTAGCAATAATAACTCTTATGGTTTTAGCTTTAGGAACTTTTCTTTGCACAGCAGGTGTACTTGATAATAAAACTTTAGGAACCACCAATTCACCTATTCCAGATACTTTGAATGCTATATTTGGAAAGGGAAACTTTTTATCCAAATTTATGAGTTTCATAGGCTTATTTGGTTTAATAGCTAGTCTTCATGGAATAATAATAGGTTATTCAAGGCAGGTATTTGCAATGTCAAGATCAAGATATCTTCCAGAGTTTTTATCAAGAGTTAACTCAAAAGGTTCACCAGTACCAGCAATTGTAGTACCAAGTCTTATAGGAATGCTTTTCGTTCTTACAAACAATACTGCAACAATTATTGTGATTTCAAGCTTTGGCGCTATTGCTCTTCATGCAATAAGTATGATTGCTTTCTTTTTATTGAGAAAAAAAGAGCCTAATTTAGAAAGACCTTATAAGGTTTCTATAATATTACCCATAATAGCTTTAGTATTAAATGCAGTATTTTTAGTAACAACTATATATTCAAGTGTGTCAACAATATCATGGGTGATTTTATCTTTCGTGTTGGCTTTTGTGTATTATTTTATATATTCAAAATTAAAAGGTAGAAGTGATATAGAAGAAGAGCAAAAAGAAGCAGTTTAATATGGTAAAGAAATAGGTGAATTATATGAATTTAAAAACAACATTGTTTAATACAACTTATAAATTTAAAGATATAAAGGATGTACTTGCAAAGGCAAATGAAAAAAAATCCGGGGATGAAATGGCAGGAGTTGCAGCAAGTGGAGCAGCAGAAAGAGTTGCAGCAAAAACTGTTTTAGCAGATATAACACTAGAAGAATTAAGAAATAATCCTGTAGTGCCTTATGAAAAAGATGAAATTACAAGAGTAATACAGGATTCTGTGGATGAAGAGCAGTATAAAAAGATTAAGTGCCTAACGGTTGGTGAATTCAGAGAAGTTTTACTTGAAAATGATGACAAATGGATAAAGAAAATAAGAGATGGATTAACCTCAGAGATGATTGCAGCAGTAACAAAGCTTATGAGCAATATGGATCTTGTATATGCAGCTCAAAAAATTTGCAATACTGCTGAATGTAACACAATCATAGGTAAAAAAGGAACTTTTTCTTCAAGACTTCAACCAAATCATCCAACTGACAACCCTCAAGGTATTATGGCATCATTGCTTGAAGGCATAAGCTATGGAGTAGGAGATGCAGTTATAGGATTAAATCCAGTAGCAGATACTTTAGAAAGTGTATCAAGTGTGCTTAAGGTATTTAATGACTTTACTAAAAAGTGGAGAATACCAACTCAAAATTGCGTGCTTGCCCATATAACAACTCAAATTGAGGCTTTAAGAAATGGAGTGCCAATTGATTTAATGTTTCAAAGTATAGCAGGTTCTGAAATTGCCAATAGGGATTTTGGAATAAGTGTAGACCTATTAGATGAAGCCTATGAGCTTATGAAAGCTAAAAAAAGCTCTAAAGGACCTAATTTTATGTACTTTGAAACGGGACAAGGTGCAGAACTATCGTCAGAAGGTCATAATGGAGCGGATCAACTTGTTATGGAAGCAAGATGTTATGGATTAGCTAAAAGATATAAACCTTTTCTTGTAAATACAGTTGTAGGTTTTATTGGACCTGAATATTTGTATGATGGAAAGCAGGTTATAAGAGCAGGTTTAGAGGATCATTTCATGGGAAAACTTACAGGTTTATCAATGGGAGTTGATGCTTGTTATACAAATCATATGAAAGCAGATCAAAATGATCTTGAAAATTTAGCTATGCTTCTTTTAGCAGCTAATTGTAACTATCTTATGGGAATACCTTGTGGAGATGATGTAATGCTTATGTATCAATCTTCAAGCTATCATGATATAGCAACTTTAAGGGAAATATCAAACAAAAGGCCCATAAAAGAATTTGAAAGCAGGATGGAAGAATTAGGTATAATGAAGGATGGTAAACTAACAGAAAATGCGGGCGATCCTTCAATGTTTATGTAGGAGATGAATGTATGGAAAATTTATTAAAGGTTTATGATACAAAGGAAGAGGAATTATCAGAGTTTAAGGCTTTAACACCAGCTAGAATATGTGTAGGTAGAGCTGGCAGCAGACTTAAAACAAGTACTTTTCTTAAATTCAGAGCAGATCATGCTGTAGCAATGGATGCAGTATGGTCAAATATAGACGAAAAATTAATAGATACTCTCAATTTTTTAAAAGTGCAAACTTTGGTAAAGGATAAGGAAGAGTATATAACTAGACCGGATCTTGGAAGAAAATTTTCTGAAGAAACACTAGATTATATAAAAAATAATTGTATAAATGAACCTGATGTTCAAATTATAGCAGGGGATGGACTCAGTGCAACTGCAATTAATGCAAATCTTAGAAAAATATATTTTGTCATAGTAGAAAAACTAAAGTCAAAGGGATATAAGTTAGGTACACCTATATTTGTTAAATACTCAAGAGTTGCTACTATGGATAAAATAAGTGAAGCATTAAAGGCAAAGGTTACAATAATATTAATAGGTGAAAGGCCAGGACTTGCTACTGGTGAAAGCATGAGTAGTTATATGGCATACGAATCTAGCACAGAAAAACCAGAATCGCAGAGGACAGTTGTATCTAATATTCATAAAAATGGCATACCGCTGGTAGATGCAGGAAAAGAAATAGTTCGTATCATCGACATTATGATGAAAGAAAAGAAAAGTGGAGTTAAATTAAAAATTTAAGAGGAAGGGAGTGTCGCAAAATGATTAAAATTAATCATGAGCGATGCTCTTTTTTTGTTTAAGCTATAAAATTGCCTAATATTTTAAATACTATATTAATTATTTGAATTTCCATGAGATTTTGACGCACTAAAATAAACCTAACTATATTATTCCATAATTAGGAAATAGTTTTTAATTCGTGAAGATACTTTTGAGTTCTTTCATTTTGGATTTTTAAATGTAATTTGTTAATGTTATATCCAAAACAAAGCAAAATAAATTCAGTTTTTACACTATTTTTTCCACGTGTTAAAAATCTTTTGAATTCATAGTCGCTTTTTAAAATTCCAAACGCACCTTCAACTTGAATAGATCTGTTCATTCTCAATTTAGTTCCCAATTCAGTTTTGATATTGTTGTATGAAATTTGACGCTTTTTAATAAAAGTCTTTGAAACCTGCATTTTTCGGTTATTCTTTGCTTTTGTGCACTTTGATTTCAAAGTGCAGTTATCGCAATTTTCACATTCATAAACAGTAACCTCAGACGTATACCCACTTGCAGATTTTTTATGAATAATATATGATGGGAATAATTTTCTATTATTATGACAAATATATGTATCTGTTTTAACATCATATTTCATATTTTCACGCTTACTGATGTCGTTTTTAAAACTTCTTTTTTTCCATTTCTCATAAGTTTGAGGTTTTATATATGGTATTTGATTATTAGACTCTAAAAACAAATAGTTTTCTTCACTTTCGTAACCAGAATCTGCAATCACATTAGTATATTTATGACCAATTTTTTCTTGCATATTAGTAATCATTGGTATTAATGTTGCTATATCATTTCTATCATCAAATACTCCAACACCAGTTACATATTCACTATCAACTGCTATTTGTACATTATAGGCAGGTTTTAATTGACCATTTCTCATATGATCATCTTTCATATGCATGAAAGTTGCATCAGTATCAGTTTTAGAATAGCTATTTCTTTTTGAAAATATTTTCTTACTTAAATTATATTTTTCTTGTCTTTCTTTATATTGTGATAGTTGTTCTATCCACTTTTGAATTGCAGTTTTTCTTTTACCGATTCCATGAACAAACTCTATATTTCTTTTTTCTTTTTCAAATAAAAGCCATTGAAGAATTTTGTTTATATCATCAATCAAAGTTTCTCTCTCAATAGTGAATTTCATTAATCTTTCAAGATTAATGGTTTTAACAAGAGCAATAATTTTATCAAACATCTTACCTTCATTTTTATAAATAGCTTTCTTCCAAACAAAAGTATATCGGTTGGCATTTGCCTCAATTTTAGTACCATCGATAAATACATTTTCAAATAATAATTCTTTTTCTTTAGCTAAATAGTTAACTTGTTGATAAAATAAATCTTCAATCACTTCATTTGAAAGATATTTTTTTCGAAATCTACTTATAGTAGCGTGATCAGGTGCTTTAAAGCCTTGAAGTAGCCATTTGAAATTTATATCTCTTTTGCATGCTTTTTCTATCTTTCTACTTGAATAAATATTTTGAGAATAAGCATAAGATATTATTTTGAACATGATTTTGGGTTCAACTGCTGATTTTCTTCCTACGGAAGAATACGCCTTGTACAATTTTTTATAATTTAATCCCTCCAACAAATAGCTTAGCAAACGAACCGAATCATCTTCTGGTATTAAGTTTTCTAAATTTAATGGTAATATAAGTTGCAAATTATCATTAAATTGATTATAATTTTTTGTGTATAATTTAGTTACATTCATAATTTAATTATACAATCAATGTGAGTTCTTCGGAACTCACATTTTTTATATACAACAAAGGAGCTATTGCAAAACTATTTTTTAGTTTTGCAACAGCCCCTTTTTGATTTATTTATTACATTAGTGGTAAAATTTACATATAAACATTTAAAACAAAGAGGTGTTAATATGTCAAAAGTACTTTTTATGAATTTCCCAGCTTATGGGCATGTAAATCCTACTTTAGGATTAGTAGATGAATTAGTTAAAAGAGGTGAGGAAGTATATTATTTTTGTACAGATGAATTTAAAGAAAGTATTGAGAAAACAGGAGCTAAATTTATAAGTTATGGTGAAAGAATGAGTGCTCTAAAAAATGCTAATAGAAAGGGGAGAAAAGATAAATCACATGGAAAGATTATAATTAAATGTATTGATATTGCCGAACATGAAGTTGAAGATATCTTGAATAAAATAAAAGGAATAAAATTTGATTATGCTATTTATGATTCTATGTTTTGTGCAGGTAATATAATAGCACAAATACTTAAAATACCATCAATTTCATCCTTAGCTGTGTTTGCTACAATAAAAGAAGTAATGAAAATGCAATATTCACCTGTAACTGAAATTGAAATAGAAAATGATCCCACTATATTTAAGGCACATAATGAAGCAAAGGATAGAATTGAAAAAAAGTATTCTGTGAATATGCCTAAAATTAGTCAAATAATGTCATGTAGAGGTGATTTGAATATAGCCTATACAGCTAAAGAATTTGTGGCTAATATGGAATATTATGACGATAGTTTCAAATTTATTGGACCCCCTATTTATAATAGACAAGAAAGTTTGGATTTCCCTTTTGAGAAGTTAGAAAACAAAAAAGTAATATATATTTCTTTAGGAACAGTTTTTAACAATACTAATAGTGATTTATATAAAATATTTTTTGAAGCTTTTGGAGATTCTGATGTGGTAGTGGTTATGTCAGCATATAATATTGATATGTCTAACTTTAATATACCTAAAAACTTTATAGTTAAAAACTATGTGCCTCAGACAGAGATTTTAAAATATGCAGATGCAGCAGTTACACATGCAGGAATGAATAGTACAAGTGACTTAATTTATAATAAAGTACCATTTGTGGCAATTCCTATTGGTGCGGATCAATTGTATATGGCAGCAAGGGCAAAGGAATTAGGTACAGCTATAGTATTAAATAAGGACAAGCTTACTGCAAAAGAGCTTAGAGAATCAGTTGAAAAGGTAATGACAGATGCTTCTTATATTAATAATATAGAAAAAGTAAAAGAATTTTTTAGAGAAGCTGGTGGTTATAAAAGAGGTGTAGATGAAATCTTTAAACTTAAAATAGAAAAGGGTATAAAGGACTATGCTTGTGAATATTAGATAAGTTATATAATTTATTTGAAAAATAATTATTGAGGCTTTCACAGCTAACCAAGTATAATAAGATATAATTGAGGAACTACAATATAAGAATATATAGTTAACAAAAGAAAAATTAGGAGGCATGTAAGTGGAAAAAAGTGATTTAAAATATATAAATTACGTTAAAATTTTAAAAGAAGAACTAGTTCCAGCTATGGGATGCACAGAGCCTATAGCAATTGCGTATGCGGCAGCTGTAGCAAGAGAGAAGTTGGGTCATATACCTGAAAAAGTAATTGTGGAGGTTAGTGGGAATATTATAAAAAATGTTAAAAGCGTTATAGTTCCAAACACAGATCATTTAAAAGGTATAGAAGCAGCAGTGGCGGCAGGAATTATAGCAGGAAAATCTGAAAAAAAGCTTGAAGTAATTTCAAAGGTAACGGAAGAGGAAAAGCAAAAAATTAAAAATTATATTGAGAGTTCCACAATAGAGGTAAAGCCTTCAGAAACCCAATTTGTATTTTATGTACAGGTTAATTTATTCTACAAAGGTTCCTTTGTAAAAGTTAGAATTGTAAATTATCATACTAATATTGTTTTTATTGAAAAGAATGGTAAGGTTATTTATGAAAGAAAGGCAGAAGAGTCAAAGGAAGAAGGACTCTCAGATAAGAAATTACTGAATATAAAAGATATTATTGATTTTGCAAGTACTGTAGAGATAAAGGATATAGAAGATATTATAAGTAGACAGATAAGGTACAATTCAAAAATTGCAGAGGAAGGCCTTAAAAATAATTATGGAGCTAATATAGGCAGTGTTTTGCTTGAAACTTATGGTGATGATATAAAAGTAAGAGCAAAAGCTAAGGCGGCAGCAGGTTCAGATGCTAGAATGAATGGCTGTGAACTTCCGGTTATAATTATTTCTGGAAGTGGAAATCAGGGAATGACAGCATCACTTCCAGTTATCGAATATGCCAAAGAATTAAAGGTATCAAAGGAGAAGCTTTATAGAGCGCTTATTATTTCAGATTTAGTTACAATACATCAGAAAACAGGCATAGGAAGACTTTCAGCATATTGTGGTGCTATTAGTGCAGGTGCAGGGAGTGGAGCTGGTATTGCATATCTTAATGGTGGAGGCTATAAAGAAATTTCACATACCATTGTTAATGCGCTGTCCATAGTTTCAGGAATTGTTTGTGATGGAGCTAAGGCATCTTGCGCAGCTAAAATTGCAGCAGGTGTAGATGCAGGTATTTTAGGATATTATATGTATAAAAACGGACAGCAGTTTAGAGGCGGAGATGGAATAGTTAAAAAAGGTGTAGAAGCAACTATATCTAATATTGGTAAGCTTGCTAAAGAAGGAATGAAAGAAACTGACAAGGAAATTATAAAAATTATGACTGAAAAATAAAAATGGTCCTGTATAAGGTATTCTAGATTAGAACCCTATACAGGACTATTTAAAATATGTACATCCTAGTCTTCTATACTATTACTTAATTCGTCCCATTTTTCATATAATAAATCGAGATTTTCTTGAGTTTCAGTAATTTGGTTATTAACCTCTATACTTTTTTCTTGGTTTGAATAAACTTCTTCAAGACAAAGCATATTTTGAAGTTCTTCAAGCTTCTTTTCTAAGTCAGCTATTTCTTTTTCAGTATTTTTAAGTTCAACTTTTTTTACTCTTTTTTGCTTTTCATTTTCACGTTTTTTCTTCTTCTCAGTATTAATTTGAGTTTTTGTTTTTTGATTTTTAAATTCTTCTTCATCTTGAAACCTTGTTGGATTATTCTTTTTTTCTATATAATAAGAATAATTTCCAAGATACTCTTTAATACCATTTTTCTCTAGTTCAAATATTTTATGAACAACCTTATTTAAGAAATATCTATCATGTGATATTACCAGTACAGTTCCATCATAACTTAAAAGTGCATCTTCTAGAGCTTCACGAGAAACTATATCTAAATGGTTTGTAGGTTCGTCTAAAAGTAAAAAATTATTTTTAGAAAGCATTAACTTAAGTAGGTTAATTCTACACTTTTCTCCTCCACTTAAGGTTGAAATGATTTTAAAAACATCATCACCTATAAATAAAAAGGCTGCTAAAGCGTTTCTTATTTCTGTTGTAGTAAGTTCTGGAAAGTCGCCCCAAACTTCATCTATGATTGTTTTTTCGTCATGTAAATCAGATTGTTCTTGATCATAATAGCCCACAAAAACATTTTTACCCAAAACTTTAATACCTGAGTCGCTTTTCATTTTATCTAAAAGTATCCTAAAAAAAGTAGTTTTTCCACGTCCATTTTCACCAATTAAAGCGATTTTTTCTCCCTTTTTTACATCCATGTAGAGATTTTCGAATAAAGTTTTTTCCTCAAAATGTTTTGATAAATTTTCTACATGTAAAACGTCATTTCCGCTTTTTATTAGGGTTTCGAATTCAATACGGGTTACTCCAGTTTCCTTGTCAGGGCGGTTAACTCTTTCGATTTTATCAAGTGCTTTTTGTCTACTTTCAGCAGCTTTTATACTTTTTTCTCTATTAAAGGATCTAAAGCGTTCTATTATTTTTTCTTGTCTTTTAATTTCTTCTTGCTGAAGATTATAGGCTTTTAATTCTATATCATATTGTACTTTTTTTAATTCTAATGCTTTAGTGTAATTGCCATTAAAGCAATTTACATGACCATTTATAAGTTCAAGGGTTGTGTCAGTAATTGCATCCAAAAAATATCTATCATGGGAAATCAAAATTACTGTTCCTTTGTAATTTTTTAAATAATCTTCAAGCCACTCAATAGCATCTAAATCTAGATGGTTTGTGGGTTCATCTAAAAGTAATATTTCTGGATTTTTAAGTAAAAGCTTACAAAGAGCTACACGAGTCTTTTGTCCACCACTTAAAATGCTTATTTTTTTATCAAAGTATTCATTTGAAAAGCCAAGTCCTGTTAAAACTTTTCCTATTAAACCTTTATAAGTGTAGCCACCTTTTGCTGAGTATAGTTCTGTATAAGTAGTGTAGTCTTTTATAACTTTATTATGGTATTCATCCTTTGAAGGATCATATGGCTCACCCATTTTTATCTCTAAATCTTTAAGTTTAGTTTCTATTTGTAATAAATCACTAAATACAGAAGAGAGTTCCTCATATATAGTGTTATCAATATTAAGGTCAAGATGTTGAGATAAATATCCTAGTTTTTTACTTTTATCTATGAATAAATCACCTGTATCGTGATCTAATTGCGAAGTTAAAATTTTAAATAGTGTTGATTTTCCGGCGCCATTTGGACCTATAAGACCTATTTTTTCACCATCATTTATATTAAATGTTATATTTTCTAAAATTGTATCAATGCCGTAACTTTTACTGATATTTTTACAGCTAACAACTATCATGTGTATCACCAACCTAAAATGTATTATAAAATTAAAGTATACACTTAATTATACCATAGTAAAATTAAGGTGAAAGCTAATTTTTAATAATAAGATTGCATAATTTTATAAAGTATAAAATATTATTATAAGTGTTTAGTATGCATAGGATAAAATCTTCATAGAGATATTACGTTTATGGTAGCTTTTCGGAGTTTTATTGAAAAAAACAAAATAAATTAATAGTATTTAATACTAATAAGTATATTTAAGAATAATAAAGGCAAAAAAGATAGTGTAATTGAATGATAATGTGGTAAAATATATGATGTATTGTTATATATGAAGAGACAAGTTAATTATTAATTATAAAGGTTAAATGTATTTTAATTATTTAATATACCAAATTTAATTTGAACTTGGCTTCTACAAAAGTGATATAGTAAGAGGTGGTCAAAGTGGATAAGAAAAAAAACATATCAATGGCAGTTATCAGACGTCTTCCCAAATACCACAGATATTTAGAAGAGTTGCTAAAGAGCGATGTTGATAGAATATCTTCAAAGGAATTAAGTGAAAAAATAGGTTTTACTGCATCGCAGATACGCCAAGACTTGAATTGTTTTGGTGATTTTGGGCAGCAGGGATATGGATACAATGTTAAAGATTTGTGTAGGGAAATTGATAATATATTAGGACTAACTAAAACATATAATACCATAATAGTTGGTGCTGGAAATATAGGTCAGGCAATTGCTAATTATATAAATTTTCAAAAGATGGGATTTGATTTAAAGGCTATATTTGATATAAATCCTAAATTAATAGGGCTTAAAATACAAGATGTTGAAGTTCAAGATGTAGACAACATAGACAAGTATTTACAAAACAATAGAATAGATATTGGAATAATATGTGTTCCTAGTAAAAATGCACAAAAAGTTTGTGATATTATTGTTAAAAATAATGTTAACGGAATATGGAATTTTGCACCGGTTGACCTTTCCATTCCTGAAAATGTAATTGTTGAAAATGTACATTTGAGTGAGAGTCTTCTAACACTTAGTTGTTTGATGCAAGAGGTTAATAAAGGGCAGGAAGAATAAAAAATAATATAAATATAAATTAAAATTTAATATAAAATGGTTTTAATGTTGAAATATAAAATAAATCATTATATAATAACTATAGAAGCTTATGCTTCTAATTTTTTGCCCGTCTTTGTTATAATATTAACAAGGAAAAAAATTTTTAGGAGGATTAGTCATGGAACTAAACAATGTCATTCTTGAAAAGGAAGGTAAAATTGCTGTAGTTACCATTAACAGACCTAAAGCATTAAATGCATTAAATAGTGACACACTAAAAGAGATTGATTATGTTATAGGTGAAATTGAAAATGATAGCGAAGTACTTGCGGTAATTTTAACTGGAGCAGGAGAAAAATCATTTGTAGCAGGAGCAGATATTTCTGAGATGAAAGATATGAATACTATTGAAGGTAGAAAATTCGGAATACTTGGGAATAAAGTGTTTAGAAGATTAGAGCTTCTTGAAAAGCCTGTAATAGCAGCTGTTAATGGGTTCGCTTTAGGAGGCGGCTGTGAAATTGCTATGGCTTGTGATATAAGAATAGCTTCAAATAACGCAAGATTTGGTCAGCCAGAGGTAGGTCTTGGAATTACGCCTGGTTTTGGTGGAACACAAAGACTTTCAAGATTAGTTGGAATGGGAATGGCAAAGCAGCTTGTTTTTACTGCTCAAAATATAAAAGCAGATGAAGCTTTAAGAATCGGACTAGTAAATAAGGTAGTTGAACCTGAAGAATTAATGAATACAGCAAAAGAACTTGCAAAAACAATTGCAAATAATGCTCCTGTAGCTGTTAAGTTAAGTAAGCAGGCTATTAATAGAGGAATGCAGTGTGATGTGGATACTGCTTTAGCATTTGAATCAGAAGCATTCGGAGAATGTTTTTCAACAGAGGATCAAAAGGATGCAATGACAGCTTTCACTGAAAAAAGAAAAATTGAAGGCTTCAAAAATAGATAGGAGGTAAGTTGATATGGATTTTAGTTTGACAAAAGAACAAGAATTAGTAAGACAAATGGTTAGAGAGTTTGCTGAAAATGAAGTAAAACCAATAGCAGCAGAAATAGATGAAACAGAAAGATTTCCTATGGAAAATGTAAAGAAAATGGCTCAATATGGAATGATGGGAATTCCATTTTCAAAAGAATACGGTGGCGCAGGTGGAGATGTATTATCCTACATTCTTGCAGTTGAAGAATTATCAAAGGTTTGTGGTACTACAGGTGTTATTCTTTCAGCTCATACATCACTTTGCGCTTCATTAATAAATGAGCATGGTACAGAAGAACAAAAACAAAAATATCTAGTACCTTTAGCTAAGGGTGAAAAAATAGGTGCTTATGGATTGACTGAACCAAATGCAGGAACAGATTCTGCAGCACAACAAACAGTAGCTGTACTTGAAGGAGATCATTATGTAATTAATGGTTCAAAAATATTCATAACAAATGGAGGAGTTGCAGATACTTTTGTTATATTTGCAATGACTGATAGAACAAAAGGAACAAAAGGTATATCAGGATTTATAATAGAAAAAGGCTTTAAAGGCTTCTCAATTGGTAAAGTTGAACAAAAGCTTGGAATAAGAGCTTCATCAACAACTGAACTTATATTTGAAGATATGATAGTACCAGTAGAAAACATGATTGGTAAAGAAGGAAAAGGATTTCCTATAGCAATGAAAACTCTTGATGGAGGAAGAATTGGTATAGCAGCTCAAGCTTTAGGAATAGCTGAAGGTGCTTTCAATGAAGCAAAAGCTTACATGAAAGAAAGAAAACAATTTGGAAGAAGTCTTAACAAATTCCAAGGACTTGCATGGATGATGGCAGATATGGATGTGGCTATAGAATCAGCTAGACATTTAGTGTATAAGGCTGCATGTCTTAAACAAGCAGGACTTCCATATACAGTTGAGGCTGCAAGAGCTAAACTTCATGCTGCAAATGTAGCAATGGATGTAACAACTAAGGCAGTACAATTATTTGGTGGATACGGATATACAAAAGATTATCCAGTTGAAAGAATGATGAGAGATGCTAAGATAACTGAAATCTACGAAGGAACTTCAGAAGTTCAAAAGTTAGTTATTTCAGGAAATATTTTCAGATAATTTAAGGAGGTTAGAAGGATGAATATAGTTGTTTGTTTAAAGCAAGTTCCAGATACAGCGGAAGTTAGAATAGATCCAGTTAAGGGAACACTTATAAGAGAAGGAGTTCCATCAATAATAAATCCAGACGATAAAAATGCACTTGAGGAAGCTTTAGTATTAAAAGATAATTACGGTGCACATGTAACAGTTATAAGTATGGGACCTCCACAAGCAAAGAATGCTTTAGTAGAAGCACTAGCTATGGGAGCTGACGAAGCTATACTTTTAACAGATAGAGCATTTGGAGGAGCAGATACACTTGCAACTTCACATACAATTGCAGCAGGAATTAAAAAATTAAAATATGATATAGTTTTTGCAGGAAGACAGGCAATAGATGGAGATACAGCTCAGGTTGGACCAGAAATAGCAGAACATCTTGGAATACCTCAAGTAACTTATGTTGAAAGTGTTGAGGCTAATGGAGATACTTTAAAGGTTAAAAAAGCATGGGAAGATGGATATGAAGTTGTTGAAGTTAAGACACCAGTTCTTTTAACTGCAATTAAAGAATTAAACCTTCCAAGATATATGAGTGTTGGAAAAATATTCGGAGCATTTGATAAGGAAATAAAGATGTGGAGTGCTGATGATATAGAAGTAGATAAGGCTAATTTAGGTCTTAAAGGTTCACCAACTAAGGTTAAGAAGTCATCAACTAAAGAAGTTAAAGGACAGGGAGAAATCATTGATAAGCCTGTTAAAGAAGCTGCAGCATATGTTGTTTCAAAATTAAAAGAAGAACATTATATTTAAGTTAGGAGGGATTTTTCGATGAATAAAGCAGATTACAAGGGCGTATGGGTCTTTGCTGAACAAAGAGACGGAGAATTACAAAAGGTATCATTGGAATTATTAGGTAAAGGTAAGGAAATGGCTGAAAAATTAAGTGTTGAATTAACAGCTGTTTTACTTGGACATAATACTGAAAAGTTATCAAAGGAATTATTAGCTCACGGAGCAGATAAGGTTTTAGCAGCAGATAATGAACTTTTAGCACATTTCTCAACTGATGGTTATGCAAAAGTTATATGTGATTTAGTTAATGAAAGAAAGCCAGAAATATTATTTATAGGTGCTACTTTCATAGGAAGAGATTTAGGACCAAGAATAGCAGCAAGACTTTCTACAGGTTTAACTGCTGACTGTACATCACTTGATATAGATGCAGAAAATAGAGATTTATTAGCTACAAGACCAGCATTTGGTGGAAACTTAATAGCTACAATAGTTTGTTCAGATCACAGACCACAAATGGCTACAGTAAGACCTGGTGTGTTTGAGAAATTACCTGTTAACGATGCAAATGTTTCAGATGATAAGATTGAAAAAGTTGCACTTAACTTAACATCAGCAGATATAAGAACAAAGGTTGTTGAGGTTGTTAAGGCAGCTAAAACCATTGCAGATATTGGAGAAGCTAAAGTGTTAGTTGCTGGTGGTAGAGGAGTTGGAAGTAAAGAGAACTTCGCAAGACTTGAAGAATTAGCAGAAGTACTTGGTGGTACAGTAGCAGCTTCAAGAGCAGCAATTGAAAAAGAATGGGTAGATAAAGATCTTCAAGTAGGTCAAACTGGTAAAACTGTAAGACCAACTCTTTATATTGCTTGTGGTATATCAGGAGCAATCCAACATTTGGCAGGTATGCAAGATTCAGATTACATAATTGCTATAAATAAGGATGCAGAAGCACCAATAATGAAGGTAGCTGATTTAGCTATAGTTGGTGACTTAAATAAAGTTGTACCAGAATTGATAGCTCAAATCAAAGCTTCTAACAATTAATATAAATATTTAAAAATTATTTGTGCCAAAATACTTATATAGTATTTTGGCGTAATTTAGATAATTTTTCAAAATTTAAGGAGGTATGTTTGATGAAAAAGGTATGTGTTATAGGTGCAGGTACTATGGGTTCAGGAATTGCTCAAGCATTTGCAGCTAAAGGATTCGAAGTAATATTAAGAGATATTAAAGATGAATTTGTGGATAGAGGATTAGATTTTATTAATAAGAATCTTTCTAAATTAGTTAAAAAAGGAAAGATAGAAGAAGCTACAAAAGTTGAAATATTAACTAGAATATCAGGAACAGTTGACCTTAATTTGGCAGCTGATTGCGACCTAGTTATAGAAGCAGCTGTTGAAAGAATGGATATTAAAAAGCAAATATTTGCTGACTTAGATAACATATGTAAGAAGGAAACTATACTTGCTTCAAATACATCATCACTTTCAATAACAGAAGTGGCATCAGCAACTAAAAGGCCTGATAAGGTTATTGGTATGCATTTCTTTAATCCAGCTCCTGTTATGAAACTTGTAGAGGTAATAAGAGGAATAGCTACATCACAAGAAACTTTTGATGCAGTTAAAGAAATATCTGTAGAAATAGGAAAAGATCCTGTAGAAGTTGCAGAAGCACCAGGATTTGTTGTAAATAGAATATTAATACCAATGATTAATGAAGCTGTTGGTATATTAGCAGAAGGAATAGCTTCAGTAGAAGATATTGATAAGGCTATGAAACTTGGAGCTAATCATCCAATGGGACCATTGGAATTAGGAGATTTCATAGGTCTAGATATATGTCTTGCTATAATGGATGTTTTATATTCAGAAACTGGAGATTCTAAATATAGACCACATACATTACTTAAGAAATATGTAAGAGCAGGTTGGCTTGGAAGAAAGTCAGGAAAAGGTTTCTACGACTATTCAAAATAAAATATAAAAATCCCCATTATCAAATGGGGATTTTTTATATATAATATACTTTTAGAGGAGGGATTATTATATGGATTTTGATATGATTGAAGAAATAGAAAATGGAATTGTCATAAAAAATGTAAAAAGCTTTGAGCTTAAGGATATATTTGATTGCGGTCAATGTTTTAGGTGGAAGAGAGAAGACAATGGAAACTATATAGGAGTTGCCCTTGAGAAAGTAATAGAAGTTGAAAAAAGACAAAATGATGTTGTTATGTACAACATTAGTGAAAAAGAATTTAAAAATGTGTGGAGTGACTACTTTGATTTGTATAGAGATTATAGTGAAATAAAAGAGGAGTTGAGTAAGGATCCTCTATTAAAAAAATCAGTAGATTTCGGATCAGGAATAAGAATTTTAAAACAAGATCCATTTGAAATGCTTTTATCATTTATAATTTCGGCAAATAATAGAATACCAATGATAAAGAAATGTATAAATAACATAAGTGAGAGGGCAGGGAAGAAGCTTCAATATAAAGGTGAGACATATTATGCCTTTCCTACAGTAGATGAGCTTCATGACTTTACTGAGAAGGATTTTGAAGAATGTACGGCAGGATTTAGGGCTAAGTATTTAAAAGATACAGTAGACAGGATATATAATGGAGAGTTTAATTTACACTATATAAAAAGTTTGGATGATGATAAATGTCATGAGGAACTTAAAAAAATTATGGGAGTTGGACCCAAGGTTGCTGATTGTATAATGCTTTTTTCAATGCAAAAGTACTCAGCATTCCCTGTAGATACCTGGGTAAAGAAGGCTATGATGAGTCTTTATGTTGCACCGGATGTATCTTTGAAAAAAATAAGAGACTTTGGAAGAGAAAAATTTGGAGATTTATCAGGTTTTGCACAGCAGTATTTATTTTATTATGCAAGAGAAAATAATTTGAAGTTATAAGAGATATAATCAATAGCAGAATGTGTTTTTACTAAGGGAGGGATGGGTTTTGATAAGAAACTTATATAATAAGCTAAAAAAGTATAGATTGCATATATTAGGAGTGATTTTGCTTGCATTTCTAATATATGTTGGATATGTATATTATTCTAAGTATTTTTATATATTAAAAAGTCCGCAAAAAGTAAAAGCTTTTATTCTTTCTTATGGAAAGTTTAGCTTTTTAGCATTTTTTGTTTTACAGTTTTTCCAAGTAGTCGCATTTTTTATACCTGGTGAAATAATTCAGATTGCAGGTGGATATATATATGGAACAATGCTTGGAACACTGATATCTGTGTTAGGAATAACAGCAGGAAGTGCAGCGGCTTTTTATATCTCCAACAAATTGGGCAGACCTTTTGTAAAAAAAATATCAGGAAAAAATAATATAAGTTTCTTTGAAAAACTAATTAAAAATGGTGAAATAAAGTATGTAATAACACTTATTTATCTAGTGCCAGGTCTTCCTAAGGATATTTTAGCATATGTATGTGGAATAACTGAGGTAAAAGGTAGAGATTTTATACTTTATTCTACAATAGGAAGACTACCAGGCATATTTGTTTCTGCCTATTTTGGAAATACAATAACTAAGGGTAATATAAAGATGATGATTATAATAGCTGTTATTGCAGTTGTTTTATTTGGTATAGGTGTTATTAAAGGAAAATACATATTAAATCAAATATCTAATATAAAGTCTAAAAAATGAGAATAATCTTAGAATTTCTTTGATTTGTATAGCTTCATTAATATGCCTCCTAGTATAAAACATAATATTAATATTAATATAGAGCAGTGAAGAAAAAATTCTTCAGGCAATATTAATATTACAGGATCATCTGCTGGGTCAAAGAGCCAATAATTATTGTTGAAAAACAGTTCATGGAACTTTATAAAGACATTAGAAAAACCATTTAAGGATAGTATACCAATGATAATAGGAATAATAAAAAGCATAAGTGAGCTGATTTTAAGGTAAAGTTTTTTTCTTTTTTTAAAGCACAGTATAATTCCAACTAGAATTGGTAAAAATATAGAAAAAGCTGCCATATTAACTTTTTTTATAAGGTTTTCTACATCCATAAAATGAATTTGACCATGAGAAGAAGAAGGCAAATTTGGTAGATTAAAGGTTTTTTTAGGGGTAGCTCCATTTATATAAGAAATCATATAGTTATAGTCTTCTTTAACTTTAGAATCGTTTAACACAATCTTTTTCCCAGTGTAGCTCTCTACAGTACTGTTAAAATTAGATGTTATATTTAATGCCTTTATATCATAGTAATAAAGATATTTAAAGTTTATGGTTAAGTTTATTATCATTGAAAATAAGAAAGTAAAAATAAGTATGGATAATATTATTTGTAGAAAGTTAGATAATTTAGACATTTAATCATTCCTTACAATATAAAATTTATTTAATGATTATTTCCTGTATAATAAATATTATACACAAATAGTGATATGTGAAAAAGTAAGAAAAACAATAAAAACAAGAAGTATTTACTTATAATTAAAATATATCTAGCAAATTCAGGCTTATAAGGTAAAATTGATATTTGCTAATATATTCAGTATTATTTATTATAATAATTGTGTTAGCACTCAAGATTAACGAGTGCTAACAAGTTAAAATAAGCTTATACTAAAAGTAAATTAATATAATAAAAAAATTAACATATTTTTAAGGAGGGGTTTAAAAATGAAAATTAGACCACTTGGTGACAGAGTTGTTATTAAGAGATTAGAAGCAGAGGAGACTACTAAAAGCGGTATAGTATTACCTAGCTCAGCTAAAGAAAAGCCTCAAATGGCAGAAGTTGTTGCTGTAGGTCCTGGTGGAGTTGTAGAAGGTAAAGAAGTTCAAATGCAAGTTAAAACAGGAGATAGAGTATTTTTCTCTAAATACAGTGGAACAGAAATAAAGCTTGATAATCAAGAATTGTTAATTTTAAGACAAGACGATATTTTAGGAATAGTAGAAGAATAAGACCACATAAATTGTTAATAATTCAGGGAGGGATTCTAAATGGCAAAGCAAATATTATACGGAGAAGAAGCAAGAAGAGCTATGCAAAAAGGTGTAGATAAGCTTGCAAATACTGTTAAGGTTACTCTTGGACCAAAAGGAAGAAATGTTGTTTTAGATAAAAAATTTGGCTCACCACTTATAACAAATGATGGAGTAAGTATAGCAAAGGAAATAGAACTTGAAGATCCATATGAAAATATGGGAGCACAACTTGTTAAAGAAGTTGCAACAAAAACTAATGATGTAGCAGGAGACGGAACTACTACAGCAACACTTCTTGCACAAGCAATAATAAGAGAAGGATTAAAAAATGTTACAGCTGGAGCTAATCCAATGCTTATAAGAAGCGGAATAAGACTTGCTGTAGAAAAAACAGTTGAAGGACTTAAAGGAATATCAAAAAATGTTAATGGAAAAGAAGATATAGCAAGAGTTGCTTCAATTTCAGCAGCAGATCCTGAAATAGGAAAATTAATAGCAGATGCTATGGAAAAAGTAGGCAACGAAGGTGTTATAACTGTTGAAGAATCAAAATCAATGGGTACAGAGCTTGATGTTGTTGAAGGTATGCAATTTGATAGAGGATATTTAAGTCCATATATGGTAACAGATCAAGAAAAGATGGAAGCTGTACTTGATGATCCATATATATTAATAACAGATAAGAAAATATCAAATATACAAGAAATTCTTCCACTTCTTGAGCAAATAGTTCAACAAGGTAAGAAATTACTTATAATAGCTGATGATGTTGAAGGAGAAGCTTTAGCTACATTAGTTGTTAATAAATTAAGAGGAACATTTAACTGTGTTGCTGTTAAAGCACCAGGTTTTGGTGATAGAAGAAAAGATATGTTAAGAGATATAGCAATTCTTACAGGTGGAGAAGTTATATCTGAAGAACTTGGAAAAGATCTTAAGGATGTAAAAGTTGAGGATCTTGGAAGTGCTGAAAGCATTAAAATATCTAAAGAAAACACTACAGTTGTAAATGGAAGAGGCGACAAGAACGCAATCCACGACAGAGTTGCTCAAATAAGAGGTCAAATAGAAGAAACTACTTCTGATTTTGATAGAGAAAAATTACAAGAAAGATTAGCAAAACTTGCTGGTGGAGTTGCAGTTATAAAAGTTGGAGCTGCTTCAGAAACTGAATTAAAAGAAAGAAAAATGAGAATTGAAGATGCGCTTGCAGCTACAAAAGCAGCTGTTGAAGAAGGTATAATTGCTGGTGGTGGTACTGCATATATTAATGTATTACCAGAAGTAAAAGAATTAACTTCTGAAGACCCAGATATTCAAGTTGGTATAAATATAATAATTAAAGCACTTGAAGAACCAGTAAGACAAATAGCTGCAAATGCAGGACTTGAAGGTTCAGTAATTATAGAGAAAATAATAAAAAGTGATAAAGGCATTGGATTTGATGCATTACATGAAAAATATGTTGATATGTTAAATGTAGGAATTGTTGATCCAACTAAGGTTACAAGATCAGCACTTCAAAATGCTGCATCAGTAGCTTCAACATTCCTTACAACAGAATGTGCAGTAGCAGATATTCCTGAGAAAGAAAAGCCTGAAATGCCAGGTGGAGCACCAGGAATGGGAATGGGCGGAATGTACTAATAAAAAGCTCAAGCATATAAAATAAGATAATTAAAGGACTGAATCCTGTTTTTAGGATTTAGTCCTTTTCTTTTAATAATAAAAAAATATTAATTAAACGTTTTGAATTATAATAAGAAATACAACTAAATTTTCAGGTGAGAATTATTTTCTATTTTGTTTATAATGTAGCTGCTATGTTTTTGAAGCTTATTTTCTTTTTTAAGCTTGCTCATATAGAGAGAAAGATTACTACTCGTATCAAAGGCAGATATTGCCCCGTAAACCCCAGCGATAGAAATACAAGTCAGATTAAAGGTATCCTTAACACCTTTTCTATCAATACCAACTATATATTTATTTTTTCTATCTACTTCATTGAAAAAATTTAAAACCCCACTATCAAATCTGTCTATAATTAACCCACTTAATTTATAACATTCCTCCAAAGAGGCTTTAACAATGCAAATAAAATCATCCCCACCAATATGACCAACAAAGCTTTTTAAGGTGAATATTTCCAGTAAGCAATCTTTTATTATGTTTGCAGTAAATTTTAATATTTTATCGCCATTTTCAAAACCATAAACATCATTATAAACTTTAAAATTATCTAAATCTAAATAAAGTACACAAAAATTTTCATTTGAATTTAAAATATCTGATAGTGTTTTTTCAATAAGCATATTACCAGGTAAGCCAGTAAGGGGATTTAATTCTCTAGCATAATTTTTTTCAATTGCTACAGTAAATTCAAGAAGTTTTTTTATGGTAACTATACCGTAGTAGTAATTATTTTTAGTTACAATAACATAGTCATATATCTTATCAGAATCACGTTCCATTGCCATTTTAGCAGTATCACCTATATTTGTATTATAATCTACTATAAGAGCATTCTTGTCCATTACAAGTTCAACAGGACGTTTTGAAAATATAGCTACACCATATTGAGTTGCAAGTACGGAATCAAGAGTATGTTTCATAACAAGACCTACAGGAATATTATTTTCAACAATGCAAGCACCGGTAAGTAAAGTTGAATGAAAATACTTTTTTAGTTCAGAACATGAAAGTTTTCTGTCAAATGATGAATAATTTATTGCAATATCTCCTATTCTACCTTTATCAAAGCTAAAATAATTTCTTTTAAGTCTATTATAATTTAAAATGAGTTTTTTTACTTCAGTGGGTGTCTCATAAAAATCAGGTTTTGGTTTAAGAATAAAGAAGCCTTGGCCGGCATAAACACCTAAGTCTATTAAAGTTTTGAGTTCACCCTCTGTTTCGATACCTTCTGCTATTAGTTTTAGGTTTGCAGCTTTGGAAAAGTCTACGAAAGATTTTACAAGAAGTCTTTTGAAATTATTTTTATCTATATTTTTTATAAGTTCTATATCTAGTTTTATATAATGAGGTTTTGTTTCTGATATAGTTTGAAGTCCTGAATATCCTGAACCAGTATCATCTAGGGCTATTCTATATCCTTGATCAGTATAGCGTTTTAGTACTTTTGAAAAAGCTTTGTAGTCTGAAATTGCGGTTTTTTCGGTTATTTCAAATATTATATTGTCAGGAGATATATTATATTTAGCAAGATATTCTTTAGTTAAGCCAGTTTGAAAGTTTTTATTTTTAATAATTTCAGGATCTACATTTAAAAAAAGAAGTTTATTTGCATTTATGTTTCTAGCGTTTTTAATAGCACTAATTCTACATGCAAATTCAAGTTCCCAGGTTTTATTGAATTCTTTAGCTGTACTAAAAAGACTATTAGGTGAGTAGAGAGAAGAGTTTTCAGGACCTCTGCTTAGAGCTTCATATCCTAGAACTTTTCCATTTGAAAGAGAAATTATAGGTTGAAATAAGGTGGTTATATTCATATCTTTAAGAATTTCCTCTAATTGATATAACATATCCATTTTAACATCTCCAATATAAAATATTCATTTAGGTTAAAAAACATATAATACAAAAGTACGTATAGAATTTGTACTATAAAGTATTTTAGGTGCAATCCTTTAAGTAGAAAAGTCAATAAGAACAATTTAGTATTATTACAATGATATTACTTATATGTTAATTATAGGTTAAGGACGAGTTAAATAACTATACATATTTTTGCTATTTTAAGAAAGTTTTTAATCAAAGATGATGTAAAAATGATTGACAAAATGCATTTTTTTAAATAAAATAGAAGTTAAAATAATCGATATAGAGAAAATAATTTGATTGTTAAGTAAACGTGTCAAAAGATGCTCACAAAATTAATATTTTGATACATATAGCTTTGTGTTTATTAAATTCTCTATAATATAGTTTAACTCATATATTTCCTGAATATGGCGGGATGTTTCTACAAGGAACCTTAAATTTCTAACTATGAGTGATTTGGTTGTATGCAAAAGCATGCTGATTTTCACTCTGGAAATTGGTGTGCTTATGTTCTAAGTAAAAGGTTTCATAAAATTCTGTATATTTATTATTATATGTAATTATACTATCATAAATATTTTTGAAAGGAAGTTGTACAAATGGCAAAAATCATAAAACAAGCTTATACATTTGATGATGTTTTACTTGTCCCTAATAAATCAGAGGTATTACCAAAAGAGGTTGATCTTTCTACGAATTTAACAAAGAAAATAAAACTTAATATACCACTAATGAGTGCGGGAATGGATACAGTTACTGAATCAAAAATGGCTATTGCTATGGCAAGAGAAGGCGGAATCGGAATAATTCACAAAAACATGACAATAAAAGAACAAGCAAGTGAAGTTGATAGAGTAAAAAGACAAGAAAATGGAGTTATTACTAATCCTATATCCCTTTCAAGAGATAATTCAGTTCAAGAAGCCCTTGATTTAATGAAGAAATATAGAATATCAGGTGTGCCTATAACAGATAAAAAAGGAAAATTAATAGGAATAATTACAAACAGAGATATTGTTTTTGAAACAGATTATTCAAAAAACATAGAAGAATTAATGACTACAGAAAATCTTGTAACAGCACCACAAGGGACAACTATAGATGAAGCTAAAAATCTTTTAAAGAAACATAAAATAGAAAAACTTCCTTTAGTAGATGATAATTTTATGCTTAAAGGTTTAATAACAATTAAAGATATAGAAAAAATAAGAAAATTCCCTAATGCAGCAAAGGATTCTCAAGGAAGATTACTTTGTGGAGCAGGTGTTGGCGTAACAGGAGATATGATGGACAGAGTTAAAGCTCTTGTGGAAGCTTCTGTTGACGTAATAGTTTTAGATACAGCTCATGGACATTCACAAGGAGTTTTAGAAGCTGTAAAAACTATAAAGAAAGCTTATCCAGAACTTCAAGTTATAGCAGGAAATGTTGCTACAGCAGGTGCGGTTCATGATTTAATAGAAGCTGGAGCAGATTGTGTAAAGGTTGGTATAGGACCTGGATCAATTTGTACTACAAGAGTTGTTGCAGGAATAGGAGTTCCACAACTTACAGCAGTTATGGATTGTGTAGAAGAAGCTAATAAATATGGAGTTCCAATAATTGCAGATGGCGGAATAAAATACTCAGGAGACATAGTTAAAGCCTTAGCAGCTGGAGCAAAAGCAGTTATGATGGGTTCTATGTTTGCAGGTTGTGAAGAAGCTCCAGGAGAAACTGAAATTTATCAAGGTAGAAGCTATAAGGTATACAGAGGAATGGGATCTTTAGCTGCTATGCAGTGCGGAAGTAAAGATAGATATTTCCAAGAAGGAAACAAAAAACTTGTTCCAGAAGGTGTTGAAGGAAGAGTACCATTTAAGGGATCTGTAATTGAAACAATATTCCAAATTTTAGGCGGAATACGTTCAGGAATGGGATATTTAGGTTCAAGAACTATGACAGAGTTATTTGAAAAGGCAACTTTTGTAGTTCAAACATCAGCAGGATTAAGAGAAAGTCATCCACATGATATTTCAATAACTAAGGAAGCACCTAATTACAGCGTAAACCAATAATAAGAATTATAACAATAAAATTTTATAAAAAACTAGCTAATACTTAACTTATCATTGTATATTGATGCATAAGTTAAGTTTTATCTTGGCTTTTATATAAATTAGGAGGAAAAAATGGAAAAACAATTAGTTTTAGTTATTGATTTTGGTGGTCAGTACAATCAACTTATAGCAAGAAGAGTAAGAGAGCACAATGTGTATTGTGAAATAGTTCCATACACTTATTCAATAGATAAAATAAAAGAGAAAAATCCTAGTGCAGTAATATTTACTGGTGGTCAAAATAGTGTGTATGGAGAAAATGCACCTCAAGTTGATAAAGAAATTTTTGAACTTTCAGTACCTGTGCTTGGAATATGCTACGGTCATCAACTTATAACTCATACTTTAGACGGAGAAGTTAAGACATCAGAAATAAGAGAATATGGAAAAACTAATGTTACTTTAGATAATACTTGTGAATTATTTGAGGGAATAGAAAGCAATAATTCATGTTGGATGAGTCATACAGATAGAGTTGAAAAGGTACCAGAAGGTTTTAAAGTTGTTGGAAACACTGAAGTTTGTCCAGTTGCAGCTATGGCAAATAAAGATAGAAAGATATATGGAGTTCAGTTCCATCCAGAAGTTTTACATACCCCTTTTGGTGAACAATTTTTCTCAAACTTTTTATTTAAAGTATGTGGTTTAAAATCAGATTGGTCAATGTCTTCCTTTGCTAAGGAAAAAATTCAACAAATAAAAGAAGTTGTAGGAGATAAAAAAGTTTTATGTGCACTTTCAGGTGGAGTAGATTCATCTGTTGCTGCAGTTTTAGTTCATAAAGCAATTGGAAAACAACTTACATGCGTATTTGTTGATCATGGTCTACTTAGAAAAGATGAGGGCGATCAAGTTGAAAGTATTTTTAGAAAACAGTTTGATATGAACTTAATAAGAGTTAATGCTAAGGATAGATTTCTTGGAAAGTTAAAAGGAGTTTCTGATCCTGAAAGAAAGAGAAAAATAATCGGAGAAGAGTTTATAAGAGTTTTTGAGGAAGAAGCTAATAAGCTAGGTGAGATAGATTTTCTAGTTCAAGGAACAATTTATCCAGATGTTGTTGAAAGTGGAACAGATACTTCTGCAACTATAAAAAGTCATCATAATGTTGGTGGACTTCCAGAGGATATGAAATTTGAACTTATAGAACCATTAAGAGAATTATTTAAGGACGAAGTAAGAGCAGTTGGAGAAGAACTAGGAATTCCTCATAAGCTTGTATGGCGTCAACCATTCCCAGGACCAGGTCTTGGAATAAGAGTACTTGGTGAAGTGACAGAAGAAAAGCTTGAAATAGTAAGGGAAGCAGATGCTATTTTCAGAGAAGAAATTGCAAATGCAGGTCTTGAAGAAAAGATATGGCAGTACTTTGCATGCCTTCCAAACATTCATTCTGTTGGAGTTATGGGTGATGGTAGAACTTACTGTGAAACTGTAGCTTTAAGAGCTGTAACTTCTTCTGATGCTATGACTTCTGATTGGGCTAGAATTCCATATGAAGTTTTAGATAAGGTTTCAAGAAGGATAGTAAATGAAGTTAAAGGTGTTAATAGAATAGTTTATGACATAACTAGTAAACCACCTGCAACTATTGAGTGGGAATAGTTTCTACAATAAAAAATATGGCTCTATATAGGCATTTACACGTGGTTAATAGATTGGGTGACCAGCTATTGACCACGTTTTTTATTTTGGGCTAAAAAAGTATTTATGTTTTGGACTACATCAAATTGATGACGAGGATATAAATGCCCATATGTTTTTAATACTTCCCTTACATCTGTATGCCCTAACCTTTGAGCAATAGCAATTATATTAACGTCTAAAGAGATTAAAAAAGATGCATGCGAGTGCCGTAAAGCATGTACTTTTATCTTTTTTATTCCGGCTTTTTTTGAATGCCTTTCTATAGCATGTTTAGGAAAAAATTTATTTGTTGGTAATCCATCAAGTGAAAAGATAAATGAATCTTTTTTACTATTAAATAAAGTTTTCTGAACTTCTTGCCAGTCTAATAATAATTTACAAGTAATATCGTCAATTATAATATCTCGTATTGATGAATCATTTTTTAAATTATCAAATTGCCAAGTATCTTTATTTTTATAATTTAGATCTCTAGTTATTTTTAAAATCTTATCTTTACTAATGTCTTTCCACTGCAAAGCTTGCATTTCAGAAAATCTTAATCCAGTATAAAATAGAAAATGTATCATTATAAATCCAAAATATTGCAATAAATCATTTTTATCAAAAGTATTTAGTACTTGATCTAATTCATCTTTAGTCCAAAATTGTACTTCGGTTTTTACTCTTTTTACATTACCAGCTTTTTTTACTGGATTAATGTTTACTACACCAAGTGTTATTGCTCTTTCAAAAATAGCGCTAAGCATGATGTGCAAGTTTCTCACATAATTCTGATTGTTGCCATTTTCTAGTAAATATTGATGCCATTTTTCTATTTGCAAAGGTGTTATTTTTGATATAGAATATTCACCAAAATAATTAACTATATTTTTATCTATACTTGAAATTCTATTCTCGTAAGTTGTGATTCTAACTTGAGTTTTATACCACTTTTTATATTCCTCAATAAAAGCCTTAATCTTAGTAGATTTATTATATATTAAAGTGCCAGCATAATATTCATTTTTTAATTTGTTATATTCCTCTATTGCTTCTTTTTGATTTTTAAAACCACGTCTTGTTGTTTGCCGTCTTTTACCTGTTTTAGGATCAGTCCCTAATGAAATTTTAAACCAATATAGTTTTCTTGAATCTTGCTTTATGTTAGTATTTGAAGCAGCCATAAAATCACCTTTTCTTTATAATATTTATTCCAAATTTATTATAATTTTTTCTTTTTAGATTTACAATACTTACAATTACATTCTACAAGATCCCTAGGGCATACTTCTAAAACATTAGCTATTGTTTCTAAAGTATTTAAAGTAGGGCTTTTACATCTTTTATCCGATTCTAAATTTGAAATATATCCCTGTGCCAACCCAGATAATTTGCTTAACTTTTTTTGTGTAATTTTTTTCTTTTTTCGATATTGTTTTATCTTAAGTACAAACATTTTTGGTTCACCCTTTTAATTAAATTTAATATTATTTAATAACACTTAATTAATTTTATTACAATTTACAATTAATATCTATAATTAAAAAGTGGAAATATTCTGTCGGAAATATCTCTGGGAGCGATATTTTTTTGATGTATAATAATATTACAAAATTAATATTTTTAACAATTTTGTAATTGTTTCAATGTAAAAAGTTTTAATCTATTTAAAGTATTATTTATCATAGAAACATAAAAATACAATGGGGGAGTATATGTGGAATATACAATTAAGCTAGAAGAAGAATTTGAAAATAAATTAAAAAAGTTAATAGAAAAAGAACGCAAAAATTAATTTGCGCTCTTTTTCTTTATTATATAATGATTTACGTCAGCTTTCATAGCAGCAGTAAGGACTTCCATAACTCCATCAGAAAAATCAGTGTTCTCTTTTAATAATCCTATTTCTATTAATTGCTCTATTGCTTTTTTTAAGCATTTAAATTCTTGTCTTTTTTCAACCCATTCTTTTTCTTCTGTGACTCCATATAGCCAATATTCTTCTGGCTTTTTACTTAAGGTTACTAATTTCAAAAGAAATTTTTTAGATGCATTTCTTTTTCCACTCTCCAGCATATTGTAAAAGGCAGTACTTACATTTAGTAATTTTGCCATATCCTTTTGGTTTTCTATTCCTAGTTCAAGCCTATATTTCTTAAGCCTTTCATTAAATTCCATCTTAATGCCCTCCCGACAGTAAGATTATATAATAAGTTTACAATTTTGTAAAGTACGTTTATTAAATTAACAAACTTGTAAAACGTAGATATACATTAATAATGGAAGAAAAAGTAAGAATTAAAGAGATAATTTATAATAACAGTTGATTTTTATGATTTACAAATTAGTTAAAAAAGTTTACTATTAGGTTGTAGCAAGGAAGGAGGGAAAAGCAAATGACATTAAAGGAACTAAGACGGAAATCTTTTATACAGCAACAAGGAATCGCCTTAAAGCTTGGCATTTCAAGGCAGCAATACCACAAAATAGAAAAAGGAATAGCAACACTAGACAGCAAGAAACTTGAAAAATTATCCAATATTTTCAATAAAACACCGCTTGATATTTTAAAGTGTTGGGAGGAAAGCAGAAATGGAACTAGATGTTGAAGCAACGGCAAAACTTGTAGAATTTTTAGAAAAAATAAAAAAAGAAAAAGTTAACAAGAAGTAACTGGGAGTGAGCTAATGGAGAAAGAAAAAACAGATTATCCAATTGTTTTAACTGCAAAACATGTGGCTGAAATAATGAGTTGCAGTGAAGTAACAGCTAGGACATATATAAAAACAGTAAATGCAAAATTAACAGAACAAGGTAAGCTTTCAAGTAATGCAATTTCTAAAATATCAAGAGTGCCAAGAGATTATTTCTTTGAGATTTTTGGCATTTAATAAGGGAGTGATTTAAATGTTAAAACTTAAACATTTATTTACAAATGTAAGCGAAGACAAAGTGATTTCTTATTGCAAAGAATTGACTACAGGAAAGTATTACAAAGTAGTTAACAGCGGAGATATAGGACGTGTAATGGAGGAAATAACAGAAATAAGCCAAGACGAATTTACTTTAAAATTTACAGAAAGAATCCATGATAAGTTGAATTCTAAAAGCAAAATTTTAGGCATGAATGGGTATTATTTTGACAACTCAAGCAATGAAATTACTTTTGATCCTAAAGAAAAACTAGTGGAGGAAATTTCAAAGTCTTTACATTATGATTCAGCAGATTCTGAAATATACGCAAAGTATTGGCTTAAGAAAACAGTAGCAGAATATAAAAAAGCTTATTGCATATATAGATGCTGAGAATGACTTGATTATTAACAGAGTGAATTTTGCTTATAGATTAGGCACTGAAAAACTTAATAAGAGAGCAATGCAGACATTGAAACTTGACAAAGAAAGAAATCTTATTACAGAGAAAGAATTCTTAGAAGCTATGGAAGTTATAAAAAACAATTAGGGAGGTTTAATATGAACGATTTAAAAATAATTAATCATGAAGGAGTAAATGTAACTGACAGCAGAGAAGTTGCAGAAATAATAGGAAAAGATCACTCACATTTAATGAGAGATATTAAAGGATATGTTTCGATAATTTCAACCAATCCAAAATTGGATTCGTTAGATTTCTTCATTGTAGATAATTATAAAGATGCTAAAGGTGAAGAAAGACCATGTTACTTACTAACTAAGCAAGGTTGTGAAATGGTAGCAAATAAAATGACAGGTAAAAAAGGAGTACTTTTTACTGCTGAGTATGTTCAAGCATTTAATAATATGGAAAAGCAAGTAAAGATATTAACTCCAAGAGAAGAATTAAAATTGCATTATGAAGTTTTAGAAACACACCAAGCAGATATACAGGAAGTCAAAGCAGATATAAAGGATTTAAAAGAGAATTCGCCACTTTTCAATATTGAATGTGAAGAACTTCAAAAGTTAGTGAAAAAGATAGGAACTAAAGTATTGGGTGGACATGATTCTGTATCTTATAAAGATAAATCTTTGAGAACAAAAATTTATGCAGATTTACAAAGTCAGATAAGAAGGGAATTTGGAGTAGGTAGCTATAAAGCAATAAAAAGATGTCAACTAGAAGAAGCCAAAAAAATTGTATTAGGGTATAAAGCACCTATAGTACTTAAAGATAAAATAGACCTACTAAACAATCAAATTAATATGCATAGCCGCATGATTATGTAGGAGGTGTAAACAATGCCTAGAAGATATTTACCGCTCATAGTCGGCTTACCATATTTAACTTTTAAATATAAGAGTACGCTGACTAATAAGTATTTGAAAGATTATTATATAACGGATTTAGGCGGAGTGCTATTTATGGAAAGGAGACAAAATACATGACTTTTAGTGATGTAATTAAGGACTTAATGCTTAAAGATATTGTAATAGGTAGTATTAGTAGTGTGGTTGTAATTATAGCTTTATATACGCTTTATACAGCTATGTGGTGTATATAAAAAATACCCTCGCCAAAGGGTACAAATAAAATTTTATAACAAATTAATTGTAAATGAAAATTAATAAAAAATCAAATGGAGGTAATGAAAGAATGAATATAGATATATCAAAAATTATTAGTGACAAAATCAAGGATATGGAAGGGAACAAAGTCGTTGAAACTGTTATAGAAGAAACTATTGAAAACTCAATTGTAGCAGCAGTAAAAAGCGCACTATCAGGATATGAATTAAAAAGAACGCTTGAAAAGAAGATGGAGAAGGAAGTTTCACAAGTAGTATCCAACATAGGATTTACTGGTTATAACGGTTTTATTGCAGAAAAGGTTAAGGAAATTACACAAGGTGCTTTGCGTGAAGATATTGTTGAAACTATAACTAAAAAATTTAATGAAATTTTGATTATGAAAAAAGATAAAATAAAGCTTTCAGAGATATGTGATGCATACAGGGAGTATATTTGTGAGAATGTTGATGAAAGCGAAAAATATGAGCTTCAAGATTTTTATACAAGTATAAAAGAAGATGAAAAATATCACTGGATAGATGTAAGGTTTGCTAAAGCAGAAAAAGGATATTCATATGATAATAATGACATTAGATTTTCTCTTCATAGACGATCCAACAATAATGATGTTTGGTATATAGGAACCTTAAATATTGATGGATATGACATTTGTAAAACTTTAGATTTTACAAATGTCAGATATTGAGTTGCTTCTTATCAATCTAAAATACAATGATACATCAATAGAAATAGATGTTGATGAAGATGATATTGACAGTAGTTTTGATATAGATTATTAAAATGAAATAAAGCAGGTGAGGTTATGGCGGACAACAAAAAATATTATTATATGAGACTTAAAGAGAATTTTTTCGATAGTGAAGAAATTAAAATACTTGAGTCTATGCCAAATGGTTATAAATACTCAAATATACTTTTAAAGCTGTATTTAAAATCATTGAAAAATGATGGGCAATTAAGACTTAATAAGTATATCCCATATAATGTTGATATGATTGCAGCAATAACATGCCATGATATAGATACTATACGCTCGGCATTAGATAAATTTGTAGCATTAAAATTAATTGAAGTATTAGACAACGGAACAATTTACATGTTAGGAATACAAAGTTTTATAGGAAAAACAAGTACAGAAGCCGACAGAATCAGGACGTACAGAGCAAAAATTGAAGAAGAAAAAAAGCAACTTCAAGAGCCTGTTTGTACAAAATCTGTACAAATGTACACCAGAGATAAAGATAGAGATAAAGATAGAGATAAAGATAGAGATAAAGATAGAGATATTAAAATATCATGGAAAGATATTTTTGTCGTATGGAACGACCTACCTAGTCCAATAAAGCCAATAAAATCTATAACAGAACTTAGAAAAAATAAAATAAAGGCTCGTATGAACAGCTTAAAACTTAAGCAAGAAGATGTTCTAAAGGCTATTAGTAACATTAAAAACTCTAAATTTCTACAGGGTAATAATAGTAAGGGTTGGATAATCGATTTTGATTGGTTATTCAAGGATGATACTAGGTTTAGCAAGGTATATGAGAGCAAATATGATGATAAGGTAGCAAATAAAAAGATCGATAATTTCAATAATTACGAGCAGCGTAAATATGATTATGATGATTTGGAAAAGAAGCTATTAGGTTGGGATGAAGGAGAGTAAATGAGTTTAAATTTTTGGATAGATGAAGTAATAAGGCTAGTAAGAGAAGGACATAGCATTAAAAAGGCTTGTAAGGTAGTTAAGAATTGGAGGAATGAATAATGAGAAAAATTAAGTTTAAATTTTGGGACAAAGAAAAAAATAGAATGTATGATGAAACACCAGAATGGGCAATTGGATGTACTGGTGAAGTATCAAGATTAAAATATCATGATAGTAATGCAGGTGATTGTGTTGAATGGGAAGGGACATATTATTCTAAACATATAATTCCATTAGAGTATACAGGAATAAAAGATGATAAAGGGTATGAAATATGTGAGGGAGATATAGTCTTAAAAACATCTATGTTAGTATCTAATGTAAAACCATTCAAAGGTAAAGTTGAGTTTTCCGAAGGATCATGGTGGATAGATAATGGTAAAGATGCCATTAAGTTATTTACAGAATGTGACGAGTTAGAAAAATTAGGAAACATATATCAAGATCCAGAATTGTTGAAGGAATAGTGAAAAAAGATGAATAAAGAATTGATGTTTAGCAGTAAGGAAGATTCATGGACAACTCCACAAGACTTTTTTAATAAGTTAGACCGAGAATTTCATTTTAACTTAGACCCATGCAGCACACATGAAAATGCTAAATGTAGAAAGCATTTTACAATAAAGGAAGATGGCTTAAAACAAAAATGGGGGGGCAATACAGTGTTCTGTAATCCGCCATATGGTAGGAATTTAAAGTATTGGGTTAAGAAAGCTTATGAGGAAAGTAAGAAAGAAAATACAACCGTTGTAATGTTAATTCCAGTAAGAACAGACACAATATATTTTCACTCTTATATTTATCACAAAGCTAAAGAAATTAGATTTATAAAAGGTCGATTAAAATTTGGAAATTCTAAAAATGCAGCACCTTTTCCGAGTATGGTGGTTGTATTTTAAAAGAAGGTGAGAGCATGAAACCAATAGAGTCATTGCCTTGGTAGGGCGGAAGTTGAAAAAATGCGAAGAAATGGAGTTGAGAAAATGAAATTTTATGAGTTTAATAAAGAATATGAGTATTATGCTTTAATTGCAGTAATTCAAGGTGAAAAATATCCAATGGATGTTGCTATAAAAGCATATGCCGAGGAAAATGAAGGTGGAATAGCGGAATATAATGAAAGTTATAAAGATTCAGCACCAGAAGAAATAACAGAACAAGAAGCACTAGAAGAATATAAAAAGGCTAATATAGAAGGATATATAACAGAAGCAGATAAGATTGCAGAATTTTATAAACAAATCAATTCAGGAAATAACATTAAAGCTGATGATAATAAATATGTATTGTTACTTATAGATGGGGAGTTAATTTAAGTTAGCAATTCAAATAAGTGAATAACTAGGGCGTCATTTGACTATAGTTGCAGCTTGTTATTATCAAATGACACTCAATTGAAAGAAGGTGAAAACATGATACAAACTTTAGAATTGTTCGGAGGGATAGGAGCACCTAGAAAAGCATTTGTAAATTTAGGGATAGACATAAAGGCAATAGACTATGTTGAAATAGATGAAAAGGCAGTAAGAAGCTATAATGCAATGTTTAAAAAATATATAGAGTATAGTACACAAACGGTAGTAGGATATAACCTAAAACCAGACATTCTAATTCATGGTTCACCTTGTCAAGATTTTAGTATAGCAGGACATCAAAAAGGAGCTAATGAAGGTAGCGGAACACGTTCAAGCCTTATGTGGGAGACACTGAATATTATAAAGCAAATGGGACTATGGAAACCACGAGTAGTAATATGGGAAAACGTTAAAAATGTGTTATCTAAACATATGGTTCATAATTTCAATAAGTATTTAGAGGAAATGGAGAAAATGGGATATACAAGTAGTTATAAAATTCTAAATGCTATGGATTTTGGACTTCCTCAACAAAGGGAGAGAGTTTTTACAATTAGTTGTTTAGATGGTTCATTATTTAATTTTGAGACTTTAGAAAGAAAACATATGAGAAATATAAAAGAGTTTTTGGAAGATACAGAAGAAGAAAAATACATTGTAACGCAACCAAGTATGTTAAAGAAAATTGGTTTAAAAGATGGTAGTTTTGGCGGTAGAGTTGAGATTATAAAGGATCACTGTACAACAATAACTACGAAGCAAATGAGGTGTCCCAATAGTGGTGTAATTGATTTGAAAGATGGAAGATATAGATATTTAACTGAGAGAGAATGCTGGCGATTACAAGGTTATTCAGACATGGATTTTTTTAATGCTTTGAAAGTTCATCCAGGTAAAGAGGGAAAACTTAATGGAACGTTATATAAGCAAGCAGGAAATTCAATACCAATACCGATATTAGAAAGCATATTTAGACAGATATTGCAAACTTGGAATATTGACATACCGAAAGTGAGTTGATTTTATCAACTAAAAAGAAGGTGAGTAATAAGTGATTAAAGGACAAGTATCTATCTTTGAAATAATAGAACCTGTAAAAAAGGTAGATGTAAAAAAAGAGTTACCTAAAGTAGAAGTAATGGACAAACAACAGAAAGTTATTAAAGCTTACAAAAGTGCTGAATCTACAAGCAGAATAGTAAAAGGTTTTAGTGGAGATTTAAGAGTAGAAATTAAAGACAATAGAGGACATAAAACCTTATATTTTAATAAAGATGGATTAATGGAATTTGAGTATCTTAAGAAGGTATCCGTATTTCCTAAAGACAGAATTTTGTTTTATAAAGATAATTTTTTTATAAACACTATACAGCAGCAGAGATTACAGGAAGTTAAAGAAAAATATAAAGAGAAAATTAAAAGAGTGATCCATAGACATGGGGATGAAAATATTTTTATAGAGTTAGGGGATAAGCTTTTAGACATAATTGCTAATGGTTGGGTACTGGAATTTAAAGAGACTTTACATGTAGATTGTATGGAAGATGAAGTCTTAGAGGATTTCACAGTAAAAAAGGATATTGGAAGCCTAGTTAAAGTAGGCGATCAAGTAAAAGCAAAAATTAATGGAAGGATTGCAAATGGAACAATAACTAGAGAATATGGATTATGTAATGAAATCTTAAATATAAGCTTTGTAAAAGAAGATGGAGTAAGAGCCTGTACCGCAATTCCCAGATTTACTGTAGAAGCTATCTTAAAAGCAGCAATATAAAAAAGCTTATAAAGTCCCTAGCAGAAAAAATTTAAAAATCTATATCTCGTACATTGTTAGGGGCTTCTTTTTAAAATGGAGGGATAATAAATGAAAATAGTTGTTAATGCATCCGAATTAAAGGATGTTTTAAATAAAATAAATAAATTAAATATTAAAAAAGAAAATTCAATATTTATAAAGACAAACAAACTTAATCAAGTTGAATTTGAGATATATGATAACACAAGCGTTATACAAATAAATTCCATCTTAATAGATGTAAAAGTGTTAGAACATGGTACAGCAGTAATACCATATGAATTAATAAATATACTGATTCATCAAAGTGGAGATTCATATACAATAACTGATAATGAGTTAATCTATGATGATGGATATATAAAAGTTTTAGATAAAGTTTCTAAAGTAGATGGTTTTTTGGAGATAAAGAGAAAAGAACAGTTATTATATATGCATGAGTATGAATTGTACAGGTTAATAAAGAATGTTTCTTATTGTGCTGCCAAGGATGATACAAGGACTATACTTACCGGAATTAATTTTGATGGAAATAGAGTTGCAGCTATAGATGGTTATAGAATTGCAGTATCAGTAAGCAATGAATTTAATACAAATAAGCCTATAACATTATCTAAAGAGTTAATAAAATTTTTAAATAAAATACTTAATAAAAAATCAAAACAGTTAATAAGCTTCTTTTTAGATAAAACAGGTAGATATATAGAAATGCAAATAGGATTAACCTGTATTACATCTAAGCTGATTGAGGGAGATTATTTAAAGTATGAGGATATAATACCAAAAGAATATAGCTATAAATTTGAAATAGATGCAAGGCAGTTTGTGAGTAAATTAAAAACAATGGATAAGGCTGATTTTGGATGTACAAATGTATTAAAAATGATATTAAATAATGATAGCATGGAAATTATAAAAAGACTAGAAATGGCAGTTATGAGCAATAAAATAAATATTAATAAAGATTATGGCAATGATTTACCCTTTAAGATAGCTGCAAACCCAACCTATTTAAAGCAGGCAATGACAAAATATGATAATGCAATTATTAAATTCGGTAATGATATAGAGCCGATTGTAATAAGTGATGATATGAATTTAGATTTAATATTACCTATAAAACTGGCTTCAAGGGATATGTAAATCTTATGCAAATAATGATAATGAGATATAGCAAATATTGCTGGTATAGTGGAATTGATTATATAGGTAAGAAATACAAGGTTATCAGCCAAACCCAGTACTACTATGTTATAAGAAATGGTAAAGAAATTAGAGATATAAAAAAATGTGATGCGGTGGTGATTTAATTGATAGATTTTTTTATAAAACAAGCATTAGAAAATGACCATATACAAAGTAAGCCAATAGAACATTTTACGATAGAACAGTTAAATGAGCTTAGTGAAAAAGCAAGAGATAATAACCTATTAATAACTTTAAGGGTAGAACATAGCAACGTATGGCAAGGAACTTTAGTAAATTTAATAAAGAAAGAAATTGCAAATAAATTTTTAAAATATCTGTAAGGAGATGATTTAAATATTAACACAGATGGATAGAAAAAATATTGAAAATAGATTAAGGCAATATTACGAAGATAAGAAAAAAATAGAAACACTAGAGACCAAGATAAATTTATTAAAAAAGCAAAAAACAAGGATAGAAAGAAATATAAAAGAATGTAATTTTAATATAGAACCTGATTTAAATATGGGGATAGGGTACGGAGAAAAAGTACAAACAAGTCCTTCTGGAATAAGTTATGCAGAAAGTGCTATTGTAAAAGGAATAGATAAGCTTTTAAGAAAAAAAGATGAAGTTGAAAAAGAGATAAATAATTCAGTATGTGCTATAGAAGATATAAGACTTTTTAATATTCCCATTGAATGTATATTAAAAAGATTAAGTCATGAATCACAAAATATAATAGAATACAGCTTTAAAAGAAAATGGACTAATCAGACTATAGGCATAGAAATTTATACAACAGAAGCAGCAGTAAGAAAAAAGAAAAAGCATATTTTAGACTTCATAAACAGGTGGCTAAAAAACATTGCTTAAAAATATTAAGGTTCGATTTTAGTTCGATTTTGGTACGATTTTAAGGAAAATTTTAAGATATAATAATAGTATGGCAAAATTATAAAAAGGACATATGACGCAGACTTATTGAAAAAGATAGGACATTCATATTATCAAAAAGCACTCAATTTAATTTGGGTGCTTTTAATTTATCTACTAATAAAGGAGCAATCAATGAATTTAACTAAGAAAGAACAAAAATTACTTTGGTTAGATAGATATAACAGGAAGCATTGTAATTGTAGACTTAAAGTAGGAGACTATTGCAGAATCTTACATACTACAGCACATACATTATTAGGTAAAACCCAAGTGAGTTTAAGGGAAAAAGTTTATCAGTCTATAATTAGTGCAATAAGAAAAAAGAGAGGTAGTGAAAAATGATAATGTCACGTAAACAAGCTTATGAAGACTACTTAAATCAATATGGAACTAAAATAGATAATTCTATAAGAAAAGCAAATGAAAAGCAAGAGTCACGTATAGTTATAGAGACTAAGATACCTCAAGAGATAATGGATAAATTAAAGGCATGTGGTTATAAATTAGAGTTAACATTGGGAAATAGTTTAAACCCTAATTTTTTAATAGTTAGTTGGGATGAATAGGAAGTTATTGTTTGATGAAAGAGGAGGAATATTATGGAGGATACAGAGTTAATCAAAATAAGAGATAACTTTAGAGAAATAGCAAATATAATAGATGAACTTTTAACACTAGGAGAAAGAGAGAAAAAAAGGTGAGGATGTAACAAAAGAATTAGAGAGTGTAATGGGAAGATATATGTATAAAATGATGGAATTACAAACCCTTAGCGAGTAAGGAGGAATGATTATGAATATAAAGTTAGTAAATATAAAATATATTTACGATACAGACTTAATTGGGTATAATATCAGTTTTAGCACAAGTGAAAATGCATATCAAGATATAAGAGATATGTACGTGGTAAGCAATATAGAATTGACTATACAAGAAATAAAGGATAAGGTTTTCAAAAACTTATGTAAAGAAGATAGGAATTTACAAAAAATGAGTATTAAAGATTTAGAACAATGTTTTTATGAAGCAAATAATAATAATGCAAAGTATGTAGGTGTGAAAATCAAGATGCAAGGATTTTTAAAACCAGAGATTATAATAAATGCACATGCTAATTTTGATAGTAAATTCGCTTATTATAAAAAAGCGTATAATAAAGACTTAACTTTAAAAACATTTAATGGCATTAAAATAGTTGGATTCACTTATGGTAATTCAGTTGGAGAGATTGGAGATAAATTAATATGCAATAATAAATAAATTAAAATTTTTATAAAAGTGAGGTGATGATTATATGATTGTTAGAAACAAGGCAGGTGATAACAGATGATAAAGAAACCAGCAAGACCGATTCCAGAAAACCTATATTCAAGATTTAAATATAGGTTAGAAGAATTGAGTGGAGAGTGGTCGGAGAGAAATTTAACTTTGTTTTATCTAGCAGCAGCAACAGGCTATAGGATGCAGGATTTAGTTGATTTAACCATAGCAGATATAAAAGTAGCACTAGAGAATGAAAAGTTTGAGATCCAGGAGAAAAAACAATTTAATGCGTGGAAAAGTCATCTTAGAAAAAATCCAAAGTCATTAAAGCCAAAGCCACAGATAAGAGAACATGATATAGAACAACCGCTAGAAACAATTTTGAAAAGATATATTAAGAATAAAAAGAAAAGTGAATATGCGTTTCCTTCGCAAAAAGGGAACGGAAGTAAACATATAAGTGCTAAAGCTTATTCAGAAATATTGAAAAAAGTAGCAAATGACAAAGCGATAAATATTAAAGGCATAACAGGACATAGTCTGAGAAAAACATACGCAAGACGATTATATGAAGCTAAAAAGGACATTGAGTATGTAAGAATTGCACTAGGTCACAAGAGTAGAGAAGTAACAAAAAAATACTTAGGACTAGAAGATGATGTAAAAGAAGATGCAGCTAAAATAGCAGCAAGTAAATTATAAATAAATTCTAAAATCGGTATTTAGGTCAAGGTTACTTATTTTAGAATAAATAAAAAAAGCCTTCCATTATATGCACTAAAAAATAAAATAAGTAATCATATATGTTATTGCCGATTGTAGAAAAACGTATTTGGCATGTATTAAAGTGCTGGTATTACTAGCTTTAAAGTATATGAAATTTAAAATATTTAAATAAAGCTAAAAATTAAACATTGAGCCTTGAAAAATGTAAAAGTCTCAATGTTGGAGGTGACAAGATGAAATCTATTGAAGAGATTATAAATAGTAGTTTAGAAGAGATAGAAACTATGGTTGAGGATAATAAAACAGATAAAGAAATAGCTAAAGAATTAGGAATAGGATACTCCACTTTTAAAAGGTATAAAGCCACAAATGAGGGTATGAAAGAAGCTATAGCGGAAGGCAAAGATAAAAAGAACCAAGCAGTTGAACAGGCAGTATATAAATGTGCTATTGGTTACAAATACTATGAAGAAGTTATAACTAAAGTTAAAGTACAAACAGAAACAGAGAAGGGACAAATACTAGAAAATGAAGAAGTAAAGATAAGCAATGTAAAAAAATATAAAGGTCCTGATCTAGCAGCACAGAAATACTGGTTGAACAATAAACAAAAGTCAAAGTGGAGTGAAGACCCTAATAAGACTGTTAATGACAAGAAACTTCTTAAACTTAAAGAAAAAGAAATTAAATCTAAGACATTGGAGATATAGTATGCCATTGTATCGTAAATGTTCTAAATGTAAGAAGAAAGTACCAATAGGAACTTTATGCGAATGTGAAAAGAAAGTAAGAAGAGAAAGCTATAAGGCATATAAAAAAAGAAGGATGTCAGATAAGCAGGAGGCAGAAAGGCAAAGGTTCTATAACACTAATGCATGGAAGTTTCTTAGTGACACTGTAAAGAAACATTATCTAGGTATGTGCGTAATGTGTTGGTATAGAAACAATGAGATGGTTAACAGTGAATACACACATCACATCATAACATTAAAGGAAGACATGAATATGAGTTTGAATAAAGGTAACTGTATTCCATTATGTGATAGTTGCCATAAGAGAGTTCACATTGAATACGATAAGGGTAAAGACTATAGAATTAAAATGCAAAACATACTAAGAACAATCATATATGAGTTTAATCAAACTTTTAAAAGAAAGTAATAGATGATGTTGTTGTAGTAATAAAAAAAGTAATCATAAGAAATACCCCGGGGGGATGCGAAATTTTTTAAATAAAATTAGAAAGTCCGTGGTGCCCACACGGTCGAAAATATTTCCCAAAATGAGCTTTTTTAAGCCAAGCCAAAAAGGAGGAAAATTTATGGCTAGACCAGCAAAAATAGTTGACAGTCAGAGTAGACACAATACAAAAGAAGAAATAGAAGCTAGAAAAGAAGTTGAAGATAAAATAAAAGGTTTGGCTGATAAAATAGAAAAACCACCTAGTTATTTAAATAAAGAGCAAAAGAAAATTTATAAGTTTATAATAAGTGAATTGAAAGAAACTAATTTATTAACCAATTTAGATATTTTTATTTTAGCTACATGTGCAATAGCAGTTGATAGATTACAAAAAATCGAAAATATAATAAATAAAAATTTTGGTAGCATAATGAATAAAAATTTAATGGGTTCTAAAGACAAGTATACTAAAGACTTGTATAGATGTTGTAATGAACTTTCACTTTCTCCACAAAGTCGTGCGAAACTTGGAAGTTTAGCCTTAAGTAATAAAGAAAAGAAAGAGGATCCATTGCTAAAGGCACTTCAAAGTGATTTTGAAGATGATGAAGAATGATACTTTTAAATAAAGCTTTAAAATATTGTAAAGATGTTGAAAATAGTAAAGAGATAACTACAGATGAAGTTAAGCAACAATGTAAAATATTTTTAGATGATTATAATATCAATCAATATAAAAGTGACTTTGAATTTTGTTTTTGTGAAAAGAAGTTAAAAAAAATAAATAATATACTAAAACTATTTAACTATGCTACTGGTTTTGTAGCTGGAAAACAAGTATTAGAAGGGTTGGAAGGGTTTCAAGCCTTATTTTTATGTGCAATTTTCGGATGGAGATATAAAAATAATAAAAAGAAATTTAGGTACAGAGATGTAGTATTATTTATACCTAGAAAAAACGCAAAGAGTTTTATAGCAGCAATAGTTATCTTATTGCTTATGCTTACAGAGCAAAATTTTAGTGAATTTTATTCTATCTGTATTGATAGAGATTTAGCAAAGGAAACTAGAAAAGCAATGGCTCAACTAATAGCAGCTAGTCCATATATAGCAAAATACTTTTTTGTAAGTGATAGTGAAATTGGTATCATAAAATGTAAAATAACAAATAGTTATTATATTCCAAGAACATCAAAAGCGAATAAAAATAACTCTATTAGACCAGCTTGCTTTGTGGCTGATGAAGTTGGAGCATTTACCAAAAATGATAACATACAAGCCATGAGAAAAGGACAATTAAGTGTATTAAATCCTATCGAAATTCAAACAACAACAGCTTACGCAGAAAGTGATTCTATTATGCTTTCTGAATTAGATTATGATAGAGCAGTATTAAATGGAGTTGTTGAAAATAAAAATTTATTTTGCTTGCTATACTACTGCAGTAAAGAAGAAGTGTGGACAGAAGAAGGCTTATACAAGGCTAATCCACTACGAATTGAACAAAACTATGAAGAGATAAGAAAAGATAGAGAAATAGCTAAAATAAAAACAATAGAGCAGGAAGAACTGTTAACTAAAAACTTTAATATATTTTTACAGACAAATGAACTTAATAAATACTTAGATATTGAATATTGGAAAAAGGGAGAAATAACAGAAGAAGAGTTTAAAGAAAAAATCAAGGGTAAAAAAGTTAAGGTTGGAGTTGATTTATCAGTAACCACTGATTTAACAGCAGTAGGAATTGAATATGAAGATGAAGGGATAATTTATTGTAAATCGCATGGTTTCTTACCAGAAGGTAGTCTTGCAAAGAGAAGAGAAAAAATTGATTATAGAGAATATGAAAGGCAAGGATACTGTGACATACATAAAGGAATGACAGTAAACTATACACTTGTAGAAGAATATATAAGAGGATTAGAAAGTAAATATGAGTGCACTATCGAAACAATAATAACTGATCCTATGAATGCAAAAGAAATGATGGAAAGACTTTCAGAAGATTATGATATTGTAATGCTAAAACAAACTTATACAAATTTGAGTCCTGCAACAAAAGAATATAGAAAAGCTGTATATGATGATAAAGTTAGATATGTAAAAAATGAATTACTTGATTGGTGTATGAACAAAGCAAGCACTACAAAAGGAAAATCAGATGATGAAATGCTTATAAAAGAGGACAAAAACAAAGAAAGAATAGATATGGTTGTAGTTTTAATTTTCTGCTATACAGAGTTTGTTGATGGAGATATACATTATAATGCAGCAGATGAATTAGATAAAATGGATTGGTAGGTGAAGTATGAAAATAAAAGATAAAATAAAAGAAATAAAAGAAATAAAAGGGCATCAAGTAGCCGATATACTAACATTCATTGCCTTTATAATAGTGTTCGTAACTACATTTTTATTAAACAAATATGTTGGCATATACATTTTGGCATTAGAATTACTTATTTTTAGCTATTTCATAGCAAAAGAGAGGTGATAAACATAGATGTTTTGGAGCAAAATGGAAAGAAGAGATACTACAGGAGGAAGTTTTAATTGGACAGCATGGGTAAAAGGTGATGATGATAGTTTATATACAACAGCTTTAAATGAAAAAAATTATCTAACAGGGCTTAATTTTTTAGGAAATAGTGTTGCAAAGTTACCTATTTTAATAAAAAAGAATACAGATAAGGGAGAAGATGAAGCAAATAATCATTATTTAAATGATTTATTACAGTTAAGACCTAATTTAAGTATGAGTGCGTTTGACTGTATTAAAAGTTTAATAATGATGTATAAACATCAAGGCGCAGCAGGACTTTATATTGAAAGAGATCAAAAAGGAAATGTAAGTGCGCTATATCCTTGTAAAATAACACAATTTATTATAGATGATGTTGGATTAATTAAATCAACCAATACCATAAGTAAAGTATTGGTTGATTTTGAGTGTGTAGGAGTTCAGGGAAGTTGTTTAGACAAGGATATAATTATTTTAAGAGATAATTCTTTAGATGGAATTAACAGTAAGGCTACAAGACATTATATAAAAGATACTATAGATACAAATTTAGAAGCTCAATCTTATCAAAAATCTTTATTTTCTAATGGATTGACTAATAAATGTGTTGTACAAATGGTATCTGATATAAAAGATGAAAAAGAAATGAAAAAAATACAAGCAAAGTTCACAAGATTATATTCAAGCAATGGGCGTATATTTACAGTACCAGCAGGATATAACGTATCTTCTTTAAATCTTTCACTTGTGGATTCACAATTTGCAGAATTAAAACTTGATGGTAAAAAGGATATAGCCACAGCAATAGGATTACCTTATTCTTTATTACATGATGGAACAATAACAGAAGAGGATAATGTAGCCTTATTAACTAATACAATAATTCCTATTATCATACAAATAGAGCAGGAGATGAATTGGAAACTGTTATCTTCTAAAGATAGAAAAAGTTATAAAATTGAATTTGATATTAATAGCATGTTACGTACAAGTCCCGAAAAGCAAATGACTATTATAACTAACTATGTTAAAAACGGTGTTTATTCTTTAGAGTATGCCAGAAAATTATTAGGCATAACAACGGATTTTAAGAATGAAACCGTAACTCTACCAAGTGGGCAAATTTTATTAAGAGACTTGCTAAGTGGAAAAGCAACATGGCAAAAAAATAAAGGAGGTTCCAATGATTAATAAGGAAGAGAAAAGAGAATATAGAAAAGTATCGAATTATGAAGTAAGACAATTACAAGATAGCAATATGACAGAGATAACTGGATACATAGCAAAGTTTAACAGCGTAACAGAATTATTTGAAGGTTTTTTTGAAAAGATTGATCCACATGCTTTCGATAATACGTTAGCGGATGGACATAATATTTTCCTGTTATATCATCACGATTGGAGTAAGCCACTTGCAAGTACTAAAATAGGTACTTTACAATTAAATAGTGATGATGTGGGATTAAAATTCACGGCAACCATAAATAATAATATAAGCTATGTTAAAGATGTTATAGAGTTAATAAATGAAGGTTTAGTTTGTGGTTGTTCTTTTGGTTTTTGCTGTATAAATGATAGTTCAGAATATAATTCACAAGATGATACTATTACAAGGACTTTACTAGAGGTAGAACTTTCAGAGGGTTCACTTTTGTGCATACCAGCGTATGAGGATACAGAGGTATTTGCAAGAGCAAAGATGATTGAAAAGGAAGAAAGAGATAAACTCCAGAAACAAAAGAGTTTGGAAATTAGAAAAAAGAAAATAGAAATTGAACTAGAGCTAATGAATTAGTTCTTTTTTTATATAAAAAATTAAGAATAAGAAAAGGAGTGTTTTTATGAAAATTGAAGAATTAAGAAGTGCAAAGGATGCAAAAATCAAAGAGGTTAGAAGTTTAAATGAAGCAAATAAGATTGATGAAGCAGAGAAGACAATGGAAGAAGTTAGAAAATTAGACAAGCAAATAAAAATAGAAGAGGAACTTGAAGAAAATGAGAAGAGAGGTTTAGAAAATCAAAAAAAACAGAAAGAAAACAGAAAAACTAATACAGAAGTTAATGAAATGAGGGCATTAACAAAGTATGTAATTAAGAAAGAAGAATTAACTCCAGAAGAAAGGGCAGTTATAAAAACTTCTGATAATAGTGCAGTATTACCACCACAATTTATAAATCAATTACAAGAAATTAAAAAGGGATTTGGATCATTAAAAGAAATATGTGATGTTATTCCAGTTACTAAAAATGAAGGGACTATTCCAGTAGTTGATTACGATCAGAATGAAATGGCAGATATAGCAGAAGGTGCAGATATAGTTGATGGTACTTTAGTTACAACAGATTTAACATTTAAATGTGGTAAAGTTGGTTTAATACAAACATTATCAAGCGAATTAATTGATGATGCTGAAATTGAAATCGAGCAGATTGCACAAAATAACTTTACAGAAATTTCAGTGGCAAAAGAAAATAAAAAAATTCTTACAATTATAGATACTAATGCAACAGAAGTTACAGGGGCAACAGATTATACAGCTTTAGAAGATATAATGGCTAAAGCCCTGCCAGCAGTTAAGTCAGGGTTAATTACACTTGTAAATGTTGAAGCATATGCGCACTTAAAAAATATGAAAGATAAACAAGGAAGAAATCTAGATTTAATAACAACTGGAGCAGATGGAAAAGAGTACTATAATGGTAAGCCAATTTATACGTTCGATTCTTCGTTAGTTACTCCAAGTACAGGAATGACTAAAATATTTTATTCGTTAAATTCTAAAGAAGCGGCTAAATTTATAGAAAGAATGGGTGTGACTGTAGCAAGAAGCACAGAAGCTGGATTCAACGACGATACTATTAAATTACGTGTTTTGGAAAGAATAGATGTTGCAAAAGGTTCAGTTAGAAGCATAAAGAAAATTGAATTAGCTTAAAAAGGAGAGGATAATTTCGTCCCCTTTTTATATTAAGAGGTGAATTAGCGTGGCAACTTTAGATGATATGAAAAATTATTTAAGAGTAGATTCTGATGATTTTAATGAAGATATACAATCACTTATTGATAGTACTCAAATTTATATAGATAGTTGTGTTGGTACTGCCTATAAAGAAAGTAATGATATGGTTAAACTAGCAGATTTATTATTAAAAAAAATTGTTAGTGATAATTATGATAGCAAAAGTCAGTATGTTAGTACTAAAACAACAATTGATAATATGACTACAACTATTTTAGATATATTATCTAATTATGATGGAACTTAGGTGATATTATGAAGATGCAAGCTGGAAGTTTAAATAAAAAAATAACAATACAGAGATATAATAAATCAAAAATTGTTTATGATGATGAAGGAAATCCAACTACAGATGGTTGGTATGATTTTACTACTAAATTTGCAAGTATAAATAATTTATATGGTAATGAGTTTTGGAGTGCTAAGGCAGTAAATCAGCAAGACACAGTTAATTTTATAATAAGGTATTCTAAAAGCATAAGTGATATAGAAAAAGCTAACGGAGCTAAAATTTATCGTATTTTGTGGCAAGATAAAATTTATAATTTAGATTTTATTGATAATGTAAATTATTCTAATACATTTTATAAGATAAAGGCTAAAGCGGTGAATTAACATGGCTGGAATAGTAGTAGATGGATTAGATAATTTAATAGAAGATATGGATAAAATCACTTTAACTGATTCAGACAAAAAGAAAGTTATGAAAAATGCTATAGAAGCAGCATACACAGAAGTTCAGCAAAACGCACCTAAAAGGAAGGGTGGAATAGAAAAAGGAATTAAAGAAACTGTAAAGGTTCAAGATTTTGCAGTTGTTGGACAAATAATACTAGGTACCTGGTATACACAATTTACAGAGTATGGAACAAGTAAACAAAAGAAATATGTTGGTTGGTTTGAGAGAAGCATTGATAAAACAATGGATGAAGTAATAGGAAAATTAGCAGATGGATTATTTGAGAAAGCAAGGTGATGAGGTGAATATAAAAAGTTATGTAAGAAATCTTTTAATGGATTCAACTATTATAAATCTTACAGCAGATAAAATAGTATATTTTCTTCATGCTCAAAACCCTACACCACCTTACATTGAGTATGAATTTGTAGATGAAAATGGTGCATTTTATGAGGAAGGTGAAGAAATAGAAACTAATTATTCTTTACAGGTAGATGTATTTACAAAGGGTACAAGCAGCACAGAAATAGAGGAAGCAGTAAAAGTAAAGCTAAAAGAAAATGGATTTATTAGACAAAGTTTAGCCAATTTACATGAAGACACAACAGATTTAGATCATACAGCAATATGGTTCTTAGGAACTTTAGGAGACTAAATAAATTAGTCTTTTTTTATTATTAAAAAATAGAAAGGAAGTTGATATTAATGGCAACAGTAAACGTTGATAAATTATATTTAGCAACTATAACAAAAGACGAGAAAGGAACAGGCGGTTTAGTATTTGGTACACCAGAGTATATAGAAGGTATTCAATCATTCCAAGCAAAGGTAAAGACAAATACAGGGGAACACTACGAGGAAGGTGTTCTTACTGACCAAGACACTACTTTGCAAAACATAGAAATAAGTTTTGATCTTGGGCATGTTAAAAATACACAAATGGCAAAATATCTCGGAAACCATGTGGCAAGTAAAGGTGGTGTCTATGCTTTAAAAGATGATGTAGCGCCATATATTGCTATACTTGTTAAATATACTTTAGCTGGCGGAAAAGGATTTGGATATAAAGTTTACTATAAAGGAAAGTTAACTCCAGTTGATGAGACACTAAAGCAACAGGAAGGAAAAATAGATTATCAAGATACTACAGTATCATCCACATTCCAGCCACTTAACAACAATGGACTATGGAAATATGGGGTTGAAACTATAGACCCTAATTGTCCAGATAACATTGATACTTTATTCTTCCAGAGCGTAATAATTCCAGCCGAACAAGAAATTAGTGCGTTGGAGATATCTTCTATTACTCCAGTTAACGGTGGTACCAATGTAGCATTAAATGTTAAACCGACAATAACATTTAATAATGCAATAGCTGAAAATAATATAAGTGTATTTAGTGATACAGATAGTACGCCAATAAATATAACAATATCTTTTGATGATACTCAAAAGATATGTACCATAACACCAAACGCTAATTTAGCAACTAACAAAAAATACGAAATAGTACTGGCAGGTACAAAGGATATATATGGGCAAAAGCTAACGTCAGTTATAAGCTTTACTACAGTAACAGCATAATTGTAGGGTGGAAAATCCGCCCTTATTTTATTACATAGGAGGTTATATAAATGAATGTAGGAAAGGTAGAAGAATATAAATTAGAAATAGGAAAGAAAGAATACACTTTTAGATTAGATATGTCCTGTATTCTTAAATTAGAAAAAAAATATGAAAATAGTACAGAAATTATAAATCAATTTTTAAGTTTTAAGAAAGAATTTACTAATGCCATAAAAATTCTAAGTTGTGCTTGTGTAGAGAAAGAATGGACAGAAGAAGAATTTGCTAATTCTTTGAGTGCAGATTTCCCTACCATGAAAGTTATAGATGGAATATGTTATTCAATGATTCAAGGAGCTATTACATTGGATAAATCAGAAGATGAAAAGAAAGATAAGAAGGCAAAAACTAAAAAAAACAAGTAAGCCAGTCGGGTGATTTGATAGACCTAGACTGGTTTTTCTATATAGCAAAAAAGCATTTACATTATTCAGACGAAGAATTTTGGGATGCAACTCCAAGAGCGATTTTAAGCTTATGGGAACAACATTGCAAATTTATGGGTTGGAATAAAAATAACACAAATAGTAAAGGTGATAAGATAAATAATTTTAATGATCCTAGCACAATTATTAGCTTAGAAAGTTGCACATTTTTATAAGAAAGGAGGGTGATTAATGGCAGACCAAACTAAAAAAATAAACATCCAGTATATTTTGGACGATAGTGGATTCAGCAAGTCATTACAAGGTATAAACTCTAATCTTAAATTAAATAAAAGTGCATTGAATGAAGCTAACATTGGTGTAAAAGCTTTTGGAGAAAGTAATGCTAACTTAACAAAAGTACAGAAGTCTTTACAGGATGTAATTGCAAGCAGTAAACAAAAGGTAGATTTGTATGCGGAAAGTATTCAAAAAACTTCAACTAAACTTCAAGATAATATAGAAAAAAGAGCCAAGCTTAAAGAAGAATTGGACATGGAAAAAGAGAAACTTGAAGGTGCTATAAGTGCTTATGGTAAAGAGAGCGAAGTTACCCAAAATGTAAGAGATAAGATAGCAGATTTAACAGAACAATACAATAAAGCCGATAAAGCAGTAGAAACAAATGCTAAAAGCATTGAGAGTTTAAATACCAAAATGAATAATGCTATAGCAGATACGGAAAAATACGAAGGACAATTAAAGAAAACTAATGATACTATATCTAAAAATAATAATGTTTGGCTTAATTCTGGGAAAGTATTAACAGATACTTCGAAAAAAATAATCACTGTAGGTGAAGGAATGAGTAGTGTTGGTAGTGCGGTTACTACAAAATTTACACTACCCTTTGTTGGTGCTGTAGGGATTGCTGTAAAGTCTGGTGCTGATTTTGAACACCAAATGGCAGATATAAGAAAAGAATTAATAGCATCTGGCGAAAATGTAGATGAAGTTGATAGCTTAATGAAAGAAATGTCTACAGATTCTTTACAATGGAGTGGAGATTTTGGACAAAGTACAAGTGACATAAATGCTGGATTGCTGACAATGAAAAAAGATGGATATTCTGGTCGTGAAGCTATAGACGATTTAAAGATTTCCCTAACTACAGCTAGAGGAGCAAATGAAAGCCTTACAGATGTAATTAATACTTTAGGCGGTTCATTAGAAGCATATGGCATGAAGACAGAAAATGCAGCACAAAATACTCAAAACATGGCTCATATAGCTGATAGTTTTGCATACATAGCAAACCATACAAAATCTTCTGTTACTTCTCTTGGAGAAGGTATTTCTATTGCTGGACAAACTTTAAGCCAAATGAACCAACCTATAGAAGTTACAAGTGCCGCTATTGGGGAATTGGAAAGTAATAATATAGATGCAAGTACTGCGGCTAATGCTTTAAAAGCTGGTTTTGTAAATTTAGTTCGTCCAACAGATGCAATGGCTGGAGCAATGAAACAGATGAATCTACAGGTGGTTGATAGCAAGGAGCAAATGAAGCAGCTACCAGATATCATTGATGGCATTAAAAAAGGAACTCAAGGTTGGACAGAAGAGCAACGTAATAATGCTATAGCTACATTATTTGGTAAAGAAAGTTTAGCTAGTTGGAATGCTTTAATAAATAAAGGTGGAGACAATTTACGAACTCTATCTAATGGTGCTAAAAACAGCACAGGTGAAGTAAATAGACTATCTGACAGCATGAAGAATACACCTGTAAACCAATTTAAGGAATTAGAGGGCTCTGTAAAAGCTTTAGGTGTTTCTATTGGAGAAGATGTACTTCCTACATTGACACCTTTAATACAAGATGCTACAGGTGCAGTAAAAGCATTTGGTAGCTTAGATGATGGTACTAAAAGATTAATATTAGAGATTGGTACTGGTGTTGCTGTAGGTGGATTAGCAATAAATGTAATAGGGAAAACAGTTGATAGTGCTGGTAAATTACTTAAGGTTTTTGGACAAATTGGAGATTATGTAGGGAAAAAGGTATTTGAGAAATCTGTAAAAGATAACAGTAAAGCACAAGATGATAATACTAAATCTACAGCTTCTAATACAGAAGCAAAGGGAATAAATACAGAAGCAGAATCTACCAATACCGAAGCTACAACAGCAAATACAGAAGCCAAGAATCTTAATACCGAAGCAGAAAACGCAAAAGGTGGTATAGAAAATACAGCTAAAAGAGAAGCAGAAACAGTAGCGACAAAAGAAAGTACAATTGCACAAGAAGCTAATACTCTTGCTAGTGGCAAAGGTGTAAAAGCTACAGAAGAATTAGGAAAAACCGTAGCAGAAACTGCGGGTAAAGCTGGAATTGCTGGAGAAGCTGTGGCTGGTTTAGGAGAAGCTGGAGAACTTGGTGCTGGTGCTTTGGCTGGTGCTAGTACAGCTACAGTTGGTTTAGGTACTGCTTTAGCTACAGTTGCTTTACCTATTGCTGGTGTTGTTGCTGGGATAGGTGCTTTAAGTTATGGCGCTTATAAATTTGTTAAATGGGGAACAGATGATGCAATACCCACTACAGATATATTCAATAATAAATATAAAGAAACCAGTCAAGTAATAGATGATAATGGAAACGCTATAAATGTTACTACCACTAAGATGCTTAACTTTAGTAAAGCTACAAAAGATAATGTTACTGCCTATATGGATTTAGAAAAACAAGCGGTAAAAACTGGTATATCTATAGCTGAAAGTAATAATAAATTAGGCATTACTCCAGAACAATTAGCTAAAGTAAAGGGTACTTATGACCAAATGACAGGAGTTGTAAATAATGCAATAGATAAGCGAACCAAAGATGAAGAAGGAAAACTAAAAGATTTATTTAGTAAAAGTACAACCATAACTGGACAAGAACAACAAGTAATGTTACAGCAAATACAAACCAGTGCAGACCAAAGAAAACAGAAAACCCAAGAGTTAGAAACTCAATTAACGACTATTTATCAAAATGCTAGTAATCAACATCGAAATCTAACAACACAAGAAGAGCAACAAGTTAACAATATCCAAGCACAAATGAGAGCTAATGCAGTTAAAAATTTGTCTGATAGTAGTATCCAACAAAAAGTATTATTAGAAAGATTAAAAGACGATCATAATCATATAACACAGCAAGAAGCAGAAGAAGTAATCCAGAATGCAAATAAAGCAAGAGATGGTGCAGTTAGTGCAGCTAATACAAAATACAATGATGTAGTTGCCAACGCAATATATGAAAGAGATGTAACACATACTTTAAGTTCAGATCAAGCAGATAAGGTAATAAAAGAAGCAGGAAGACAGAAGGAACAATCCATTTCAGAAGCAGAAAAACAAAGAAGTGGAGTTATAGATAAGGTTCAGAAGATGGGCGGAGAAGCTGTTAGTCAGATAAATACAGACACAGGGAAAATGACAACTCGATACCAGCAATGGTCTAAAGATATTGAAGGCATATTATCCGGTACTATTAGTTTCTTTAAAAATCATCCTATAGTCGCTCAAATAGTACAATTAGGTGCAGATGCGTTAGGCGCTGGCGGCGCGACAAAGGCTATAACTGGTAAAAACGCAAGAGGTACTTCAAATTGGCAAGGCGGTTTAACTACTATGCATGAAGCTGGATGGGAAGTTTATAACCTACCACAAGGTACTAAAATATATAACCACGAAGCAAGTGAGTTCATGGTGAAGCAGACAGCACAAGAGGTTGCTAAAAGTGTTCTTGCTGGGTTTAGTGGTAATGGAAATAATCAACCTATTGTAGTTGAGATGTATATGGATAAAGATAAGGTAGGAAGAGCAGTAGCTAGTACTGTAAGTAATCAAATTTATAGAAACAGTAGGAGGGGATAAGGCTATGCAAATGCTTATAAATGGAACAGATTTAACACAATATAATAGTAGATTAATTAATTTAGATATACAACCATCTAGTGTTAATAATTCGGATGAATGGCTAAGAGATAGTTTAACCCCTCTTAACTTACATCAGCAATTTGAATATAAAAAGATAACAGCAGAGATTTTAGTAATTGGAAATAATAGAGAAGATGCTTTATTAAAAGTTTCTCAAATAACTAATTTATTAAAATTCACAGCAACTATACAATTTGATAATATGAGTTACTTCTATGATTGCAAATTAAGTGGTACACCAAGCCTTACTAAAGGTGTTATTGTAAACAAAGTTGTTATGACTTGCGATTTTAACGCAATTTGTTATAAGTCGGAGGAATCACATGGTTTTAATGGCTCTATAGTAGTAACCAACAATGGTACTATGGAATGTCCGTGTGATATTACCATTACAGAACCAGTTGACACACCAATAGTTACTATTAAAGGAATAACCGAAGAAGATATAAGAGTTTTGTATCTTAAGAAAGATATTCCTATAACTATAAGCGGAGAAAATAAGACCATTACAGAGCCAGACCTAGACCATTGGATTTCAGATTCTACTGGCAATGGCAAATGGATTTATAAGTACTGGAATATAGCAATGTCTAATAGTCCAGAACTAACAGCAAGACCAAACATATTACCTACTAAAGATTTTATAGATAAGAGTGTTTCTTGCTACCATCAAGAGTTATTATCTGATAGTACAAATTTAGTTTATAACGATATAACCAATATTATAGGAAGTATAAAGACAGGTTTATATGTAAATAGTGCCAAGAGTGTATCATTTCAATTCAAACATGATGATGGTGTAAATGTATATCTAAATAATAATAGCGTATATAGTAGTGCTAATGCAGAAATAAACACACCAGATAATCCAAATTATCCTACGATTACATTAGCATTACAGCAAGGTTGGAATGTACTAGAATTTGTATATATAAATCATCTATCAGAAGGTGGAGTATATGCACTAACACAAAAGTCAAGTGATATGGTAGATGGGCTTAATTGTTACTATGCAAGAGATTTAAGCTATTTAGAAGTTGCTAATAAATTTGCAGAAGTGACTTTATGGGAATTTCCTAAATTAGAGGTTGGCATAAATACAATAGCCCTATCCGATAATAATGCGGTTGCAAGTATTGCCCATAAGCCAAGATTTTTATAGAAAGGAGGGCGATTAATGGTTTTATTATTAGATACAAGTAGAAATAAAATAGGAAATATAGATGTATATAAAGATATGTCCATAACTAAAGAAGTTAAAAAGTTAGATAATTTATCTATATATATACCAATTACAGATCCAAATTATAATGTTGTTGCCGAAGAATATTATATAAGAACAAAAGATAATGAGTATGTAATAAAAGAAATAAATATAAATGATGATAATTATAAAGAACTTTATTGCGAGGTTAATGTAGAAGAATTAAAAGGCACATTAGTAGAAGACTTTAACCAGGTCCAAGGTCAGTGTGAAGGCACAGCTAATTTAGCTTTATCTTATACTAATGGATGGAGCGTAGCATATTGTGATGTTAATAAGAAAAGGAATGTAGTAAAGAAACAATGTACTGTCTACGACATTATACAAGAAATACAAGACATATATAAATGCGATATAGTTTTTAATGCTATAAATAAAGAAATATTTATATATCAATCAGTGGGAAGTGATAAAGGTGTATATTTTACAGAGGAATTAAATCTTAAGCAATTGCAATTACAAAGTAACACTAACGATTATATTACACAGTTAATACCGATTGGTAATAATAACATGACTATAGAAAGTGTAAATAATAACCTAAAGTATATAAGTAATTACCAATATACTACTAAAGTAATACAGGCTTATTGGATAGACAACAGATACACAATTCCACAGGATTTATATGAAGATGCGGTAGAAAGACTCAATGAACTTAGCAAACCTAAAAGAAGCTATAGTGTATCTGTAATAGACTTAGCAAAAATAAATAAAGACTATGCTATATTAGATTTTGATATTGGCGATAGTATTACTTTGTTGAGTAAAAGTAAGAAAATAAGAGATAATCAGAGGATAAAAAAGATAACTATATATCCAGATGAACCAGAAAAAAATACAGTTGAAATAAGCAATATATTAGATAATATAGAAGATTTAATTACTAGATTTGATAATACATCTAATACAGTTGATACAGTTACAAATTCTGATGGGAGTATAGATGGTAATAAAGTAGATGGTATTAACGGTAATCAAATTGTAGATAAAAGTATTAGTTCTCTACAAATAGGGAATGAAGCAGTTGGTACTGCTCAAATAGCATTAGCAAGTATTGGTAACGCACAGATAGATAGACTATCAGCAAATAAATTAGTTGTAGATACAGCAGATATAAAAGATGGTGCTATACAACATGCTAAGCTTGGAGATGCAGTAATAGAGAGTGCAAATATAGCTGATGAAGCGGTTACAAGTGCCAAGATACAAAATGAAGCAGTAGGTACTGCACAGATAGCAAAAGAAGCTGTAGGAAACGCACAGATAGCTAATATGGATGTAAGTAAATTAAACGCTGGTGACTTGAACGCAGATATAATTCATATGGTCAGCGGAGATAATAGATTACAATTAAAGGGTAATAAACTACAATTATTTGCAGATAACAATGGACAGCAAGAAAGGGTGTTATTAGGGCAACAAGACAATGGAGATTATGGATTATTGGTAAGAGGTTCAGATGGTCAGACGGTTTTGTTTAACGAAAATGGACAGACTAAGGAAGGGTTTACAGATGGATATGGGAAACTAGATGATAAATCCTTAGACCCCAAAAAAATAGACATAGAAAAAGTCGTTACAGAAATTAACGGAGCAACTACCAAAATACAAAGTTCTAGTGTTATAGTAGATAATAAAAGTTTAGATACTAAATTTACAGAGATAACGGAAACTGTAGATAATATTCAAATAGGTGGTACTAATTTATTAAGAAATAGTGACTTTTCTAAAGGTGAAAATTTTTGGAACAATATAACTGAAATTGTGGATGATAGTATCTATGGAAAAATGGCTTTGTATAATTTACAAAGTGCCCAAGCTTTAGGAGTGCAGAGTTTATTAATACAACATGGCACATATACGATGTCTGCTATAGTTAAAGCGAATGATTTTAGTAAAGTTACAGGTATTGGATTTGTATTTTTCTATACAGATAATAGTTATACTGACTATACATGGGAAGGTCATCAATGGATTGATTTAGGCAATGGTTATAAAAAAGTAATAACTACAGGTGCTACAGATACTAATAAAACGCTTAGTAGAGTAGATATAAGGATATATACTCAAGGGAATAATACATTACAATTTCAAGTAGGAAAAATGAAATTTGAAAAAGGTAATAAGGCTACCGATTGGAGTCCAGCACCAGAAGATGTTCAAACTCAAATAGATACTAATACAACCAATATAGAAGAAACAGCGACCCAAATAGGGTTTAACTTAGAGAGTCAAACATGGAGACAAACTGACAACTTAGAAACCTTCAAGGATTTTCAAACTTTTCTACAGGCTCAAAAGGGGAAAATATTAGCTAGTGTTTCCGAAACCGATATAGAAGGATTATTAATTAAGTGGACTAATATTGTGGGAGTATCTATAAATGGTACAACTCTTACAGCTACAGGAGCAAATAATAATTGGGGTAGTACTGGTTGTAGTTCTATACAAACGTTAAGTAATGGACAATATGTAGAATGTGTTCTTAATGCTCAATCTAAAAGAGGTATGATTGGTTTGAGTCATACTGATATAGACCAGAATTATAATACTATACAATTTGCTTTATACCCAGATTTAGATGGTAATAATAACCCTAGTGATTGGGTAGTGTATGAAAATGGTACATGGACTAAAGATTTAGGAAATTGGAATGTAGGAGACACAGGAAGAATTGCTATAGAAGATAATAAAATAAATTATTATATAAATGGTAATTTAAAGTATACAAGTACCCAAACACCTACATTACCATTAGTAGTAGATACAGCTTTTTATATTCCTAATACTCAATTTGTAGATGTAAAAATAGATTCTTTAGTAAATATAAAGTCCACTATAGAACAGAGCCCAGATGCAGTAAAGATAGGATTTAACGGCATAACCAATAAAATACAAATGGATACTAGTGGTTTACATATAAATGATGGTGCTATAGATATAAAAAACAATGTTGGAAATGTGGTATTTAGTTCAGATAGTAATGGTGACTTGAATTTGAGGGGATCAATTACACACTATGACAGTAACGGTCAACCAGCAATTCAGATACTTAATAATAGTCTTAAGGTTTATGATTGGTCAAGAAGTGGAGATTTTGTTGGTGGAGTGCAAAGTTATACAAATACTGGAGGAGCTTATGCTGGTCGTGGTGGTATAGAAGTTTATGCGGATCAAGGTAATCCACTTTCATTATCATATAGCACCAATACAGGAACATATACATTTTTAAAATTAGATGATACAAAGCAAGAAACCGGAAACATGGCAAGAGGGGCGTTTTTAGAAAATGTGGATTTTGTAAACTATTCAAGGCAATATTTTTATGGAAGTGATTTTAGCATCCCTTGTGGATCAGTTGGTCTGAGTGGCGATAATGATTTATGGGTAAGTACTAAGCAAGGCTATAATATTATACTAGGATATTATCAAAACAATGACGGCGGTGGAAATAGTGGAGTTTATACAAAAGTTACCAGTACAGAATTAACTCAACGGGGTGATATTTGGTGTACTGGTAAATTCTATAGTGCTAACGGAGATGGTGGTGCTTATTATTTAATACCAAGAACTAACCAAGATTCCACAGGAATACAATTATTCTACGAAAATGGTGGCAATCTTATATGGCAAAAGAATAACGGAGAACTAAGGTATTCTGTAGGAATTAATGCATCTGATAAGGCATTAAAGAAAAATATAGTAGATAGTACTGAAAATTATTTAGATATAGTAAATAAATTCAAACTCCATGAATTCGATTATAATGGAAAAATGGGTACAGAAGGACATGTTAAAGCTGGAATAATAACCCAAGAAGCAGAAAAAATAAATAAGGGCTTTACACAAACTTGGGCTAAAGATATAGATGATACAGAATATAAATGCCCGAATTGGTCAGCTATAAGTCCATACTTAATTGGGGCGATACAGCAGTTAAGTAATAAAAATAATCAGCTTGAAAAAGAAAACAACGCTTTAAAAGAAAGGTTAGATCAATTAGAGAATAAAATAAATAAATTATTGGAGGAATAAAAAATGGATAATATTGATACAAATTTAAAAGTAACACCAAAATCTGATGTAGTAAATGTAAGCGATACTACTGTAGACGCATTAGATATATTATGTAAAATGCCTAGTAGGGAATACGATGTAGGTTCAACTCACTACGCATTGGCATTATATGCGCAGGAAAACAAAGATGTGTGTCCAGATTTAATAGAGACAATGAATCTAGGCGCTGGAGATATTTTTTATCTATATGATACAACTAAGCTACTGTATTATGCAGTAGATGCAATAAAAAGATTAAATTTAAAAATTACAGATCTAGAAACAGAAATAGAAACATTAAAAAAATAAATAATAATTTAAAGAGGGCAGGAGCAATTCTTGCCCTCTTTAAAGGAGGTCGAAAATGGATGTAAAAGGGTATGTAACAAAGGAAGAATTTAATTTAGAGATAGAGTTATTAAAAGATAAAATAAATGGTTTAGAAAAAAGCAAAGCAGATAAAGAAATTATTGCAGAAATAAGAGAACAAATTAGTATACTTGGCACTAAAATAACAGACATGAAAGAATCACGACTAGAATTCAAAGAAGATCTAGATAAGCTTAATTTAAAAATACAAGATAATAATATAAACAATATAAAAATACAAGAGCAGCAGCAACAAAATAAACAACAATTATTAGAAGTTAAAGATACTATTAAAAATTTAAATATAAATTTAGTTGATCTAAAAAGTACATTAGACAACAGCTTGTGGAATACATTTTGTAGATTATATAGCAAATATAAAAGTGTAAAAATAATTACTCTTATATGTATTATAGTTTTTGTAACATTACTTATAAGTGCATTATTTTTTTATACAGCTAATGCAGATTATGCAGAGAAATTTAAAGATTTATATACATTTTTTAAAGGTGGGTTAAAATGATAACTATACTTCAAATAATATTATTAAATTCTTTAGAAACAATATTTCTATTTTTATTTATATTATTTAGCTATACTGGGAGAACAAAAATAAATAAAAAAGATATTGTGCTGATGATATTAATAAGTATAAGTTCTAACTTTATACAAACATATGGTTTACCTACAATATTTTCAAATATTATAGGTATATTTTTATATTATATAATATTTAGATTCTTTTATTTTAAAGATAAAAAATTAAAATTATTACAAATAATAATTTTATCATTTGTAAGTTTACTATTTATTCAAATAACTACTTATACACCTTTAATTTTATTTTTGAATTTAAACATAATTATTATACAGAACAATGTATTTTATTTATTTTTAATAAGGATACCAATAGACCTAATATGTTTTGTTATTTTATTATTTAAAAAAGAAAGGATGGATGAAAATGAAAACAGGAGAATTATTGATTAAAATAGGAAATAAATTATTTAAAAGCTCAAATAAAAGAGTTGTGATAGCTACATTTATTATACCTACTATAATACTTAAAGTGAGCACAGTACCTTGTTGGTGGCTTTTCGGAAAGCCAAGAAAACCAAGGTGTTTTAAATAATGTATAGACTATTAGCTTTTAAAATAGCTAAATGTATAGCTAATAAAGAAAATACAGATCACTTTATAAGACATGGGTATTACTATGTGTTGTTATTATTAATAAGTACTATAGGGGAGATAGCATTAATATTATTGCTGTCTCTTTTATTATGTTGCTTTAAGTATACAGTAGTTGTTTTAGTTACTTTTATTATCTTAAGACTTAGATTCAATACATACCATTGTCGCAAGATGAAGACTTGTACTATTTTTTCTTTGTTCTTTATTATATTACTAAGTTTTATAAGTAAGTTTATTTCTACTTATAATATTAATTTTATTGTCTCAGGATCATGTACAACTCTATTGTTTATATTACTTATCAACCAAAACAAAGTTCAAGGTATATTAAAAGAGATGGAGGGATTTTTTTGAATGGAATAGATATTTATAACGGCTCAGAGATTGCAGATTGGGACGCCATTAAATCAAGTGGAGTGCAATATGTATATTTAAAAGCTACAGAGGGATTGACTTTTAACGATTCAAAGATGAAGGAATTTTATAATGGTGCTAAAAGTGTAGGCTTAAAAGTTGGCTTTTATCATTTTTTACATAGGAATAATCCATATATGGAAGCACAACATTTTATTAATATGATAAGTAGCTTTAAAGCTGATATGAAATATATGATTGATGTTGAAGCACAGGAGTTTAGTAATGCTGGACAAAATGATACAAGCACAAGGGTTCGCCAATTTTATGACTATATGCAGAGCAAAGGATATGAATGTGCTGTTTATACTTATAGTTCTTTTTATAAGGAGTTATTTGATGATAGAGTTAAGAGTTTACCTTTATGGTTAGCTGAATATGGAGTTAAAAAACCGAGTGTTACCCAATATATAGGGTGGCAATATGCAGAAGATGGAAATGTACCAGGAGTAAATGGGAAATGTGATGTTAATAATTTTAGTGAAGGCATACTATTAGGAAATTCTAAACCATTAATACTAAATGTAAGCGAAGTTGCGGCGCCACAAAATATAGATAATACTACAAAAATAATACAGCAGCAACTTAATACACTTCTAAAGTTAAATTTAGTAGTAGATGGAATTAAAGGCACAAATACAGATAATGCTATAAAAGAATTTCAAGGAATAATGGGACTTGTACAAGATGGTATATGGGGGCAAAATACAGTTACAGCAGTTACCCAAATATTTAATAATCCAGTTGATGGGATACAGTATCCTCACTATGAATATGCCACTAGATACATACAGTATAGAGTTGGTGGATCAATTGATGGTGTGTTTGGAAATGGTACAAAAGTAAATGTCCAAAACTGGCAAGCTAGACATGGGCTTTCAGCAGATGGAGTTGTTGGTGGAGCCACTTGGAACGAACTAATAAATAAAAATAATTAGGAGGAATGAAAAATGAAAGAACAAATAATAAATGAAATATTAATACCAGGTTTAGGGGTGCTTTTTAATATAATTATAGGGGTAATAGCTTATTATGCTAAACAATTTTATAATAAAAATAAAAGCGTTATAGAGTTGCAAGAAGAGCAGTTAAAGCAAAAGATAGGCATAGATAAATATAATCAAGATGTAGCTATTATAAAGCAATCCGTTGAAGCGGTCGAGCAAATGGGAAAGGAATTTAACTGGACAGGTGAAATTAAAAATTCTAAAGTTCTACAACTTATAGAAGGGAAGACAGGACTTACAGATGAGGAAATATTTAACATAATCAAAGCTGCAGTACTGCAAGTCAATAATATTAAATCTGTAAGTAAATAATGAAAATGTAATTATTGACATAAATTATAAATTTGTTAAAATTAAGATAAATAATAATTACATAGGGGGATTTTACATGAATAAAAAGGAGAAAGTAATATTAGCCGTTGTCGCCGTAGTATTAGTACTTTTACTAGGTATTGCTATAGGTGATAAAGGAAGTAATAGTAAAGAAGCTTCAAATAATAAGAACCAAACGCAGAATAATAAAAATTCATCTAAAGCAACAGCAAGCAACTCAACCCAAGATTCAAAAAGTAAAATATATAAATTGGGTGAAGATGGTCAAATAAATGGTTGGAGCATTAAAGTTTTGGATGTTCAGGAAACTAATACAATAAGTGCTGGCGAAGGTGAGCCTAACATAACTACACAACAAAAGTTTATAAAGATAAAATTACAAATGACTAATAAAACACAATCGCCAAAGCAATATTCGAATGGGAACTTTCTTTTAGGGAACATGAAAGATAGCAAAAAATATCAATTAAATTCAGATGCTGGCTTAAAATTAAATGAAGTTGAAACTATAGATAATAAAAATAGTGGTTTCTTCTTAATGTATGATGACTTGAACCCAGAAACACCAAAACAAACATATCTAGTATTTGAAGTTCCAACTTCATTTAATATAAGTGATGGGGTGCTAGTGGCTGGAGATGATAAAAATACAGCCGGATATTATTTGAAATAAATAATTATAAAAATGACCACATAGTGACCACATTTTTTATTTAAAACAGTTTTTTTAATTAATTAATATTACTTTAAAGTGCCGATACTGCGTTAATTTATTTAGAAATAATATTAAAATAATTGAGTGGGAATAAAAGTAAATTGTTGTTAAGCCAGTGTTTACAAAGTGTTGAAATAAATTTATATTTGAATAATTAAGTAATGAAAAGTAATTAAGATAGAAATATCTTAGTTACTTTTTTGTTTTTTGCAGTGTTTTTGGAAGGGATTTGTATATGAGAAAAGGTGAACAGATATTATAACGTTAAGACTACAAGATATGGTTGTAATTATGGATGTATACCACAAGTTAACGAAGGAGAAAGTATCTTTAAGTATACACAAGGCAAAAAAAATAAAAGGAGCGGATTACCATAGACAATTTAATTGATAACTTGGATTTTTATATTGATTTAACATTTGGCGACTTTTATCAAGAACGAAAGACTGGGAAGTATAAGAAGTATTTTGAATGTCCAAGCTATTATTAGTTAAAAACAATAATCAACAGTATAAACTATTTAAGAAGATATGTGGTATGGAAATATTAAATGTAAAAGAAATGATTTAGGATATGGAAAATTAAAAATCCACCTATTTGTAGTAGATGACTTTTGCAAAATTAAATATTGTTAAATAAAACCTTAATAATTCTAACAATCTATAGGTAAAGTATATTTCAAAAACTGATTATTTTTAATACTTAACATATACTTATATACTGTATTATGTTATTTAATGTAAGGTGTGTATTTATTTTAGGTATAAAGAGATAAAGTACTATTATCGTAATATAGGTACTAATAATATTTAAAATTTAAACGAGTACTTCAATCCTAAACCAGTTCTCTCATGTTTTCATAGGAAATCTGATTTATTTAGATGTATGTCCAGATAATCCGCTAAACAAACAGATAAAAAAAGAAGCCAGCAGTGGTATGTGCTAGCTTTATGCTTTTTCTTAGATGTAATTAAAATATAGATACAATATTTATTAATGCTAGTTTGCTACTACTTGATTCTTCTTTAGTTTATTATTAAAAATAATATATAGCATTACTCCAATTAAAAAGGTAATTATTTCTGTAATTGTCATAGACCATATAACACCATACAATCCAAAGAAATTATTCAATACTATTATGACAGGAATAAAAAGAATTCCTTGTGTAATTGACATAATTGTTGATGGTGTTCCTTGACCTGATGCTTGAAAAATTCCTATAAATAATGTTGTGAATCCATTGAAAAATGCGGAAATAAGCATAGCAACCATGATATAAACTCCAACACTTAATACTGCTGCATCGTTAGAAAACAGATGAATAATTACATTTCTAAAAATATAAACTAAAGTAACAACCCCGCCTGATAATCCAAAAATCCATAAAGTTGATTGTTTTATACTGTCTTTTAATCTCTCAAAGTTTTCATTAGAAAAATTATATGCAAATAAAGGAATAATTCCTAATGCAAGTCCCATTGCAAGAAATTCTGGTACTTGTACAATTCTTAAAGCAATCCCAAAACTAGCTACTACACTTTCTCCATATCTAATTGAATAATTATTCAAAAGAAGAGTTGTAATAATTAGAAAACAAGCTAGGAACAATTCAGAAATCCCAATTTTATATATCTCTATTTTATCTTTAAGAGAAATATTAAAATTATTAATAAAGCCTTTTAAATTCTTACTTTTTGTTTTCAAGTAGTAAACATAGTAAATAGATGAAGCTATATTAGCTAAAATCATTGATAATGCTACCCCTACAACATTAAATTTAAATAATAGTATAAATAATGGGTCAAAGATAAGACTAAAAATTGTGCTTACAACCATTCCGAACATTGATTCTTTTGATGCTCCTTCTGCTCTTACAACTTGCTCCAATGCAAAGTTCATTATAATTGCAAAACCACCAATAAACATAGTTAAAGAATAACTTTTTGTATAATTAATAATAGCAGAAGTATCTGCCCCCATAATCTTAACAATAGGAGTAAGTACTATTGTTAAGATTATTCCAAGCAAAATTCCTATAATAATACTACTATAAAAAGTATATCCTGCTACCTTCTTAGCTTTATCTATATTTTGTTTTGCAACAAGACGAGTTATAAATGTTCCGCCTCCAGCGCCTAACATATTTCCAAAAGCCATCAATACAGTGAAGATTGGTAGTCCTAAGGTAATAGCAGTTAGCATATCTGTATTGTTTAATAGTCCAATAAAGAAAGCATTAATAACGTTATATATTGTACCTACTGACATACCAATCATCATAGGAATAGATAAATGTGCAATTGCCTTAGTAATTGGTGCATTTTCTAAATAATATTCGTTTGACAATTTTTGTTTCATAATTTCATCCTCCACAATAAGAATTCTTAGAATTCATATTCTTAGAATTCTAAGTTTTTGGTTATAAGTTATTATATTAATAACTTATAAGTTTCTATCTACTTTCAATAGCAAAGCTAACAACGTCTCTTTTTCTTGTTTCGTCAAGCTTCCGATAATATTTTCCTCTGTCTCAACCACTGATTTGTTAAAATACTCTATTAATTCAGCGCCTTTAGGCAATACATATATATATTTTTGTCTCTCATTCTCTTTAGGAATTCGCCTTTCTATATATCCCTTTTTCTCTAAACCTTGAAGCATACTTGTAATGCTTGCTTCTGTACGTTGAAATGCTCGAGCCAAATCTTTTTGAATAATACCACTGTCTTGATGTTCATAAATATAACCTATCATGCGTCCTTGTTGAGAATTTAATCCTAACTTTTTTACTTTTTCATCAGAACTGAGTTTCATTTTTATTGCAATACTTCTTATTAATTGCGAATATGGTGTTTGTATAGAGTATTCAGAATTAGTCATTCAAAGCCCTCCTAAAAGCATATTAGAATTCTAACTGTTTATAGTTTAACAGTTAGAATTCTAAGTGTCAATATTTATTTTATATTTATAATATTTTTTTTATCATTTATATGGAAATTTTTACATTTACGGGATTTGTCATCAACTTTCTTAATGTAAACAAAATAAGAAGGCCAACCTCCTTCAGTTCCACTTAGACTTGATTCTCTTGCTTTATTTAGGTGCATTGTTAAGTTGTTATTTATATTAATCTCTATTCATTGTATATATAGTTTTGTTTATAGTTATTTTTTAAATAAGCATGTGTAGTAATCTCTTTTGTTTCTGATCTTGTATACTTTAACTTTATATATTTTACTTGCAATTTGTTTTTTTATGTAGTTTGGACAGTATAAATATATATTTGCTTTGAATGAGCTAAAATTGTAGTATACATATATAAAGAGTTTAAAAACCAAAAATATTATTTATAAATATGAGTTGAAATATGAAGCTATATAAGTTACCTCTAGGTATTAGGATTCCAAGAGATGATGAATATCCTAATGGATATGATGTGAAATCAATTAATATCAAAAGAAATTTAGCAAATATAACTGAGGGATTTAAAATAAATGAAGTTAAAGGAGAAAAATTTTCTCATTATGCAACTATAAATATTGATGCTGACAAAATTTGGAATGTGTTTTGCAGTTTAACAAGTAGGTTAATTGATGATGTAGCTTATGGGATAATAGGGTTTAAAGATGATGAACCTATATTAAGTAAGTTCACAAATACTGAAAGAGTTATTGAAGTTTTCAGAAAGTACAAATTTGAATTGACTAATGATGGATATTTACAATTTGGCATAGCTAACTATAATGATAAGTCATTAAATGAAATTTTTATTACAAGCTTCAAGTATATGATAATATGGACTAATAATAAAGAGCAATTAGTCCAAATATTAAATAGTTTTGATATTGAAAAAGTAGAAAATCTTCAATTTATAGATGAGTTTCCGGTTGTATCAGAAGCACTTACTGCTAATGAAGATGATGGAATTAAACATTATTCGGATGTTATTGAGGATATAGAGAAAGAATTTGATGAATTATGATTTGCACATTATTAATATGTAATAAGAATGTGATTCAATAAAGGAATTAAAATATAAAGATTGAATGGTAATAAAATTTATAAATTCCGTAAGCTATCTAAAATAAGAGCTTGCGGACTTTTTTGCTTTGATTTACTTTATTATATAATAGATAGACATATGTGACAAAATTATGAATTAAAGAATAAAATTGCATAAGTAATTGTACTGTTTTAAATAGTGTGATAAAATTAACTAAAGTGGTAAGACCACTGTACCATGAAATGATTTTTATAAAATGGTACTTGATAAAAACTTGGATACACTGTAATTATATCAAAAGTAGTTTAATAATATGAAGGTGTAAAGGAGAGAAAAAGTATGAATATTCTGTTATGTGTAAAGCAAGTTCCAGATGATTCTATTGAAATTCATTTGGATAATAAAACGAAAAAACCTAATTTGAATGGAGTTAGTTTAGTAGCAAATGCGTTTGACACATATGCATTAGAGTTAGCAGTTCGTTTTATGGAGACTCATGGAGGAAATGTTAGTGTATTAACTATTGGAGCAGATGATTCTTTGAATACATTAAAAAATTGTCTTGCGGTAGGAGCTAAAGAAGCATTTTTTGTAAAAGATGATTTATATGCAGATTTAGACGCTATTGGAGCAGCTAATGCTTTGGCAGATGCTATTCATAAAATTGAAAAAGACAAAGGTGAAAAATTTGACTTGATTCTTTGTGGAAGAGAATCTACAGATGAGATTACTGGTCAAGTAGGAGCAATACTTGCTGAAAAATTGGAGACAGGCTTTGTAAGTAGTGCAATTGTAATCGATTTGAAAGATGATTACATGGAAATTCATCAAGAAATTGAAGAAGGATATAATGTAGTTTCTTTAAAAGCACCAGCTGTAGTAACAGTAAGTAAACCAAATTATGATCCACGTTATCCTACAATTAAAACTAAGATGGCAAGCCGTAGGGCAGTCATTCCAACTTATTCAGCAGCAGAAATTGGAGAGGTAAAACAAGCAAAAGTACGTTGCATAGAATATGTTGAACCTCCTAAGAGAGAGGCTGGCATAAAAATTCAAGAGAAAGATGCTACATTAGCAGTAAATGCTGCTATGGAGCAAATGAAAAAAGATAAGGCAATCTAATTAAGGAGGAAAACGAAAGTATGAAAGCATTATTGTTTATTGAGATAGATGGAGAAAAAGCAATAGGCGGAAGCCTTGAACTTATAAGTGCAGTAAAATCATTAGAGGCAGAAGCCTCAGCCCTTGTAGTTAAGAGTAAGTCTGTGGCAGATAATATAGCAACTTTTGGAGTTCCAGTTGTTTTCACAGAAGCTTCTACAGATTGTGATACTTTAACAGAAGTATTATCCGAAACTATTAAAGAACAAAATCCGGATATTGTTTTATTATCAAATACAGAATTAGCTAAAGATATTGCACCACGTGTTGCAGGACGTATGGAATTAGGCTGTGTAAGTGATGTGATATCAATGAGTAAAACTGATGGAAAAGTTGTATACACTAGACCAGCTTATGGTGGTACAATCCTAGAACATATTGAAGTAGAAGGTACTGCAATAGTTACAGTTAGAAGTGGAAGTTTTTCAAAGCCAGAGGCTAGTTCAAATGCAGGTGTTACAGAGAAAAAGATTGAAATTCCAGCTAGTGCTGTTAAGGCAAAAATAATTGATACAGTAAAAGAAATTTCAGAGTCTGTTAATTTAGAAGAAGCACAAGTTATTGTTTCTGGTGGACGTGGAATGGGAAATGCAGAAAATTTCAAGCTTGTTGAAAAATTAGCAAAGGTGCTTGGTGGTGTAGTAGGCGCAACAAGGCCGCCAATTGAAGAAGGGTGGATTTCTCGTGCACATCAAGTTGGACAATCAGGTAAGATTGTAGCACCAAAACTTTATATTGCATGTGGTATTTCTGGAGCCACACAACATACATCTGGAATGTCAGGTTCTAGTTATATAGTAGCAATTAATAAAGATGAAGAGGCTCCAATTTTTGAAATTGCTGATGTAGGAATCGTGGGAAATGTAACTGAAATTCTTCCAGTAATGATTGAAGAAATGAAGAAGGCAAAAGAAAAAGCAGAGTAAAGTTTTTGTCCCTTATGTAGAGATAAAAGTAAAATTATGAATAGATGTTTTAAAGTTGAAAAACTTAATAATAACGTATATGGTAAAGGGACTATCGCACTAAAAAATGAACCTCAATTCACAAGAAAATAAAATTTCATATATAGAAAAGTATTAAGGAAGTTAAAAATCTAACATATGAAAAACAGATATATAGGTAAGCTGCCAAAATTAATTTGTATCAAAATGCTTTAAAAGTAGTATTTTAATATAAATTAATTTTGAAGTTTATCTTTTAATAAGGGAAAAGTTATATGTCAAAATGTAAATGGCGATCACTCTTAATAAAGGAGCAGTGCCATAAAAAAATTGAATGAGGGGATAAAAATGTTATTTTTAAAATTTTTAATAGCGATATTACCAATTATTTGCCTCATAATTGCATTAAGTGGGTTAAAAATGCCAGCACATAAAGCTACGGTTATGGCACTTGTTATCACAATAGTTTTAGGTATTGTTTTCTGGAAGCTTAATGTAGTTTATGCCGCTTCAGCTGTATTAGAAGGAGTACTTAACGCATTATGGCCGATTTGTTTGGTTATTGTTGCAGCTTTGTTTGCGTATAATTTGACTTTACGTACAGGTGCAATGGAATCAATAAAAAGGATGTTAGCTGGAGTTTCTACAGATAAAAGAGTCCTAGCATTAATTATCGGATGGGGATTCGGTAGTTTTATGGAGGGAATGGCAGGCTTCGGTACAGCAGTTGCAATACCAGCATCTATGCTAGCAGGTATTGGCTTAAATCCATTCGCGGCAGTTGTAGCATGTTTGGTTGTTAATAGTACACCAACTGCATTTGGATCAGTGGGAATACCTTTGGTAACACTTTCATCGGTAACAGGAGTTTCAGCCCACACCTTGGCAACAAATACGGCAATGATTCAAGTAATTCTTGCTTTTATCAGTCCATTTATTATGGTATGTATTATAGGTGGAGGAATAAAGGCACTAAAAGGAGCATTTGCTATTACATTAATTGCAGCAATATCATTTGTATTGCCTTGGTATATTACAGCAACAGTAGTTGGAGCAGAACTTCCTAATATAGTAGGATCTATTTGTTCTATGGCATGCACAGTTATTGCAGCGAAACTATTTAATAGCAAGCCAGAAGCTGAGTATTCCATTGAAACTTCTAATAAGACAGAAGAAGCAATATTAATGGCTAAAGAAGAAATATCAGCATCAGTAAATCAGCATAAAGGAAATTCTATATCATTTGGTAGAGCATTACAAGCCTGGTGCCCATTCATTTTAATATTTATTATGCTATTATTTACATCAACTTTATTTCCAGCGATTAATCGTCTCATTGCACCAATAAAAAGTGTTGTGACTGTATATGCTGGTAAAGGCGGTAGTAAGTTGGCTTTTAGTTGGATTAATACGCCAGGTATTATGATTTTTATTGCTGCAATTATTGGAGGTCTTGTACAAGGCGCAAAAATACCAACAATGGGACATGTATTGGCTGATACACTAAAAGCAAACTGGAAAACAATTGTTACAATTTGCTGTGTTATGTCAGTTGCAAAGATAATGGCTTATAGTGGAATGATTTCAGATATTGCCAGTCTTTTAGTTGTAGCCACAGGAAGAGCATATCCATTGATTTCTCCATTAATTGGAGCAGTTGGAGGATTTGTTACAGGATCAGGTACATCAACTTGTGTTTTATTTGGAGGTTTACAAGCTAAAACAGCACAAAATCTTGGACTTTCTTCAGCATGGATGGCAGCAGCAAATGTTCTTGGAGGAGGTATAGGAAAAATGATTTGTCCCCAAGGTATTGCAATTGGTGCAAGTGCAATTAATAAATCTGGTTCAGAGAGTAAAATTTTGGGGAGTGTGCTTAAATATTTCTTGGTATATGTAGTTATAGCTGGTATTATATGTTTTGTAGGAACATTATTTATAAAATAAAAAAGTTGTATTCAGAAGGGAAGGGTTATTATGTCTCAGTATAATCAATTAACAGAAGAAATAATCTTAAAATTACAAAAGGCAGCTCCAGGACATATTTTAACAGGTGACAATATCAATGCAGATTATAGTCATGATGAAATGCCTATTTATGGAAAGAAATCTCCCCAAGTTGTATTAATGGCACACTCTACAGAAGAGGTTGCAGCAGTAGTAAAAATATGTAATGAAAATAAGATACCAGTAACACCAAGAGGAGCAGGAACAGGACTTGTAGGAGGAGCAGTTCCACTTTTAGGAGGAGTTTTAATTGATATTACAAAGATGAACAAAATAATTTCTTATGACTTGGAGAATTTTGTTGTTCATGTAGAAGCAGGTGTTTTGTTAAAAGATCTTGCAGAGGATTGTGCAAAACAAGGATTATTATATGCACCAGATCCTGGTGAAAAGTCTGCTTGCTTATGCGGTAATGTTTCAACAAATGCTGGTGGAATGAGAGCTGTTAAATATGGAGCAACTCGTGATTATGTGCGTGCAATGAAAGTTGTTCTTCCAACAGGAGAAATTACTAACTTTGGAGCTACAGTATCAAAAACAAGTTCAGGTTACAGTCTACTGAATTTAATGATTGGTTCAGAAGGTACTCTTGGAATTATTACAGAACTTACTTTGAAAGTTATGCCAGCACCAAAAGTAGTTGCAAGTTTAATCATTCCTTTTGAAAATTTAGATGATTGTATTTCTACTGTTCCTAAATTTAAAATGGAACACATGAATCCTCAAGCATTAGAATTTATGGAAAGAGAGATTGTTTTAGCCAGTGAAAGATATATTGGAAAGAGCGTATTTCCACAAGTAATCAGTGGAGTAACTGCAAATGCTTATTTACTTGTTACCATAGATGCAAGTAATGAGGATGAGTTAAATAATCTTATTGAGCAAGCTAGTGAAATAGTATTGGAAGCAGGAGCGATTGACGTTCTTGTAGCTGATACACCTGCCAAAATAAAGGATGCATGGGCTGCACGTTCTAGTTTCTTAGATGCAATTATGGCAGAAACAAAATTATTAGATGAATGTGACGTGGTAGTTCCAGTAAATAAAATTGCTTCGTATCTTGCTTTTGTAAATAAAGCTGGTGAGGAGTGTGGAATAACTATTAGAAGTTTTGGACACGCAGGAGATGGAAATCTTCACATATATCAATGTAGTAATGATTTAGAAGAATCAGAATTTAAAGCAAGAGTTAATAAATTCTTTAAGATTATTTACGAAGAAGCAACAAAATGTGGAGGGCTTGTTTCAGGAGAACATGGAATTGGTAGCGGAAAGATGAGCCATTTAGCAGATAGTGTTGGAGAAATAAACATGGAACTAATGAAAGGTATTAAAAAAGTGTTTGATCCTAATTCTATTATGAATCCAGGAAAAGTATGCTTACCACTAGATGGAGAAAATTAAAAAAAATTTAATATAAACATATTAAGAAAAAGAAAGGTAGGAAATAGATATGAATTTTAAACAAGATGAAAATCATGAGCAATTACAACAAATGTATCGCGAGTTTGCAGAGAATGAGGTAAAGAAAATTGCAAAAGAAATTGATGAAACTATGCGTTTTCCAAAAGAGAATGTAGAAAAGATGGCTGAAATGGGCCTACTTGGAATACCATTTCCAGAAGAGTATGGTGGAGCTGGAATGGATACCTTAAGCTATGTACAATGTGTAGAAGAATTATCTAAATGTTGTGGAACAACAGGTGTTATTGTTTCAGCACATACAAGTCTTTGTGCAACACCAATTTACACATATGGTACAGAAGCACAAAAAGAGAAGTATTTAAAACCACTTGCATCAGGTGATAAATTAGGTGCATTTGCATTAACAGAACCTGCTGCTGGAACTGATTCAGCTATGCAAAAAACAACAGCAGTACTTGATGGCGACCATTATGTATTAAATGGTAGCAAAATCTTTATTACTAATGCAGGATATGCAGATATATATATTATTTTTGCTATGACAGATAAGAGTAAGGGAACAAAGGGTATTTCAGGATTTATTGTTGAGAAGGATTTTCCAGGCTTTTCTGTTGGAAATCATGAATTAAAGATGGGAATTAGAGCGTCTTCTACATGTGAATTATTCTTTGATAATTGCATAGTTCCAAAGGAAAATCTTTTAGGAGAAGAAGGCAGAGGCTTTAACATTGCAATGGCAACTCTTGATGGAGGTCGTATTGGTGTTGCTGCACAAGCTCTTGGTATTGCAGAAGGTGCAATAGACGAAACTATTAAATATGTAAAGGAACGTGTTCAATTTGGACGTCCTATTTCAAAATTTCAAAATACACAATTTGAACTTGCAAAGATGCGTGCAAATACAGAAGCTGCAAAACTTTTAGTATATCAAGCTGCATGTGCAAAGGATGATCATGAAAAGTATACACATTTAGCTGCTATGGCAAAATTAGTTGCTGCTAATAATGCTAGTGATGTAACAAGACGTTGTTTGCAATTATTTGGTGGATATGGATATACAAGTGATTACCCAATTGAAAGAATGATGCGTGATGCAAAAATAACAGAAATTTATGAAGGAACATCAGAAGTTCAAATGATGGTTATTTCTGGATGGATGGGAGTTAAATAATAAATACCTAAAATAAAAAATATATAGAAGTAAATTATACAGTGTTTTAGGTATAAATAAGAGATGTGGCATTAGTATGCTTTTTATGATAATACCACACCTCCTTTTTATTCTTATCCATATACAAAACTATCAGCATTTTAATTAAGGACAAATTAAAAATGCTGATGGTTATAATTAGGTTATACAATTAATTTATAAGTATTGTCTTGCAAAAAGTAATCCCATAGTTTGTATTCATTTTTTAATAAGTAAATGACTCTTGATTTGATTTCATTAATTTTAGAAATATCGCCAGATAAACATGCTTTTATTAATAGATGTTTTAATGACTGATATTCTAATTCCATTTTTTCGAATTGTTCTTTTAAGTTAACTTCTTTATTATTACAGTCAAATGCATATTCGAAAAGAAATTTGTTAGATCGTTGCTTCATTCTTAATGAGTGAATATGAGTAGGAAGTACAACTGAAAGGTAATTCATATCTTTTTCTTCAAAGTTATTTATGTTCCACATGTCGTTACTCACGCTGATTAAGTTTGTTATAGAATCCATTATTTTTTTTGCATTGTCACAAATGCTCTTGTCACTCAACATTAATTCTTTTAAACTTGTTTCTGGAGCATAATCACAAACAATTGATTTATTACCACCGGAATTTATTGATAATACCAAGTCTTCATATGTAACAGTAAACTTTTTACCACCATCAAGAACGTGAAAAATTTTTTTCTCATTATCATAGCCATATACCATAGCCATATGTACAAAATGATTAATATGATAAGTATCTACATAATAAGGAAGCCAATGGTACATATCAACCCACAATATTATAATCTTTTTTTGTTCTAAAAAATCAATGATAGTATTAGTTATTTCTTCTTTGATATTAAACAAAATTTGTTTTTGGTTTTTTAGTAGTACTGATATTAAAAGTTCACCGTCTAGTGATAGTTGGATACTTTGAAATGGTTTACCACTTTCTGTATGATTAGATTTTAAAGAATACGTGTAATTATTATTATATATAGCTTCTTCTCTAGGATTGTTATTTGACATTAGTATACTAAATAATATACTAGTACCGCAGTCTAACCAAATTTTATCAAATTCTTTAATATTTAGTTCCAAGTTTATACCCCCTAATTGATTAAACACATAATTTATGCGTATTAAAATTGTTAATATTATTTTTGTGAAAAATTTTTTCTATTAATTGCTTCTAATTTAGATTTTGAAATGAATTTAATAAAGTATTCATAAGAATGTACAATAGTGCCTATATTTAATACATATACTTTGACAATAGAACTTTCCACTTTTCATGAAAGAAAGAATCACTGAAAATTTATTATTTATATGATTAACATGGTAAATATTACTTTATTATATAATTATACCACTAAAGATAAAATATGTATATATTTTTAGCTATATTTTAAATATATAAAATGTAACTTGTTGATATATACGTAAAATTGTATTATAATAGTAAAAAATAGGATATATCATACGGCGAAAATTGCCATATTGAGTATGGTAGTTTTTTAATAAAAGGAGGAATAAAAGTTATGGAAGAAAAAATTATTAATATTATATGTAATGCTTTGGGAAACAATGATAATAGGGATTTAATTTTAAAAAGTAAAGATTTAGCGGAATTTGGTTTTAATTCTTTAAACTTTATAAAAATCATAGTAAAGTTAGAAGATGAATTTGATATTGAATTTAGCGACAATGAACTTAATTGTTCTAATTATAACTCAGTATATAAAATATTGAATTTAGTAAAAAGTAAGATTGATGCAAATTAGTGTTGAATAATTATATAAATTAAAATTTTACTTTTTAATGGAGAGAAGTGGTGATTTGTATGAAAACGATTAAACGTTATAATGCGTGTATGAAAGCAAAGAATTTATCAGAGCAAAAAGAGTATTGGCTGAATGAATTTAAAGAAGAAGTTCCAGTGTTGGATATACCAATTGACTATATAAGACCAAAGGAAGAAAGCTTTAAAGAAGCAATGATTTTTAGAAAAATTGAAAAACAATTGGGAGAAAAAATAAATAGTACAGCAGGTAAAACAGGAACTACAGAATACATGATATTTTTATCAGCAGCAATGATAACTTTAAGCAAGTACAGCAGGCAGGAAGACATAGTAATAGGAAGTCCTATAAGTGGAAGAACTCATAAGCATAAGGATAAGCATGTAAATATACTCGCAATGAGAGGACGTCCAAAAGGGAATAAAGAATATATAGAATTTCTTCAAGAAATAAAAGAGAGCTGCATTAAGGCATATGAAAATCAAGAGTATCCATTTGAAGAACTTATAGAAGAACTTGATATAAGAAGAGATATGTCAAGAAATCCTTTATTTGATGTTATGCTTGTGTTTAAGAATAATGAAGAAATAGATTACAGTTTAAATGATATAAGGATAGAATATGCAAATGAAAAAAGTAAAATAGCGAAGTTGGATTTGACGTTTAATATATATGAGTTTAATGGAAAATTTGAAATAGGTTTGGAATACTGTACGGATTTATTTAAGGAAGAAAGTGCTGAAAGGATATTAACACACTATATAAGAATACTTGAGCAGATAACTGAAAATGTGGAAAGAAAGATAAGAGAAATTGATGCAGTAACAGAAGAAGAAAGAACGTTAATATTAAAAACCTTCAACGACACAAAAACAGATTATCTTAAGGATAAAACGGTAGTAGATTTATTTGAGGAGCAGGTAGAAAAGACCCCAGATAATACAGCATTAATATTTGAAGATAAACAGTTAACATATGCACAATTAAACAGAAAAGTAAATCAAGTGGCGATAAAACTAAGAGAGTTAGGTGTGAAGCCAGATGATTTTGTAGCAATAATGGCAGAACGAAGTATAGAGATGATAGTGGGTATTTACGGAATAATCAAAGCAGGAGGAGCTTACGTACCAATAGATCCTAATTATCCAAGGGATAGAATAAAATACATGATTGAAGAATGTGCACCAAAAGTAATATTGGTGTATAGAGCAGAAGTAAAAACGAAAATTCCAGTAATAAACCTTGAGGAAAAAGCAGTATGGGAAGGTGAAACTGCAAATCTAGAGAAGGTAAATAAGCCCAATGATTTAGCGTATTGTATATACACATCAGGTACAACTGGTAAGCCAAAGGGTGTTATGGTGGAGCATAAAGGCATAATAAATATGAAAAGTTATTATGAAAATAAAGTAGCAATATCTAAAGAAGATAAAATTCTTCAATTTGCTAATATAGTTTTTAGTGCGTCTGTTCCTGAAATGACTATGGCAATTTTAATAGGAGGAAGTTTAGTAATTGTTCCTGATTCAATAAGATTAGACGAACAAAAAGTACAGGAATATGCACAAAGAAATAAAGTTACAGTTGCTACATTACCTCCAAATTATTATATGCAAATGAATGATTTTCAACCTAGAATAATTATTATTGCAGGTTCAGAGTCAAATGGAAAGTTAATAGAAAAGACAGTAAATTCAAAATATATAAATTCATATGGTTTAACTGAAAATACAGTATGTGCAACACATTGGGAATATAAAAATGGAGAAGAAATACCTAAAAAAATTCCTATAGGAAAGCCTATAAGTAATGTACAGATATATATATTAAATAACAACAGTATGTGTGGAATAGGAATGCCTGGAGAATTATGTATAGTAGGAGCAGGAGTGGCAAGAGGATATCTTAATGGACCAGAACTTACAGCAGAAAAATTTGTAGATAATCCTTATGGAGAAGGTAAGCTTTACCGAACAGGAGATCTTGCAAGATGGCTTCCAGATGGAAATATAGAATATCTAGGAAGAATTGATGAGCAGGTAAAAATAAGAGGCTTTAGAATAGAATTAGGAGAGATAGAAAGCGTACTAAGGAAAATAGATAAAGTAAAAGATACAGTTGCAATAGTAAGAGAAGATGAAGATAAGGAAAAATCAATAAGTGCGTATATAGTATCAGATGAAGAGATAACTGTAAGTGAAATAAGGAAAGAACTTGAGAAAACGCTGCCAGATTACATGATACCAACATATATGATGCAGATAGAAAATATACCAGTAACAAGGAATGGGAAATTAGATAAGAAAGCACTTCCAAAGATAAAAGCAAAGAGTGAAAAAGAATATATAGCATCAAGAAATGATATAGAAGAAAAGATAGTTGCAATATTTAAAGAGATATTAGGTGTAGAAAAAGTAGGAATAAAGGACGATTTCTTTGAACTTGGAGGACATTCACTTAGGGCAACAAGGGTAATAAATAGAGTAGAAGTAGCAACAGGAGTATGTTTATCTGTAAAAAATATATTTGAAAATCCTACTGTAGAACGCTTAAGCAGGCTAGTAAGCCTTGAAAAAGGAGAAAAATATAAAACAATACCTAAGACAGAGAAAAAAGATTACTATATGATGTCTTCAGCACAGAAGAGAATATATCTTATTCAACAAATGGGTGATCAAGGAACAGTATACAATATGCCTCAAAGTTTAAGGCTGAGAGGGAAAGTTAATTTGGAAGCAATAAAGAATGCAATGCAAGAACTGATAAATAGACATGAAATATTAAGAACAGAATTTTTAATGATAAATGGAGAACCTGTACAAAGGATACAGGAGTATGTTAAAGCTGATTTTGAATTTATAGAAGATAAGAAAACAGATGAAGCGGATATTATAGATGCTTTTATAAGACCATTTGATTTAGAAAAGGCGCCTTTATTTAGAGTAAAGCTTGTAAAGAGAGAAGAATGTTACCTCTTTTTAATAGATATGAATCATATTATAAGTGACGGAATGAGTATGGGAACCTTTATGAAAGAATTTAGTCTTTTGTATAACGAAAATAAGCTTGAACCATTGACCCATCAGTATAAGGATTATAGTGAATGGATGAAAACAAGGGATTTAGCAAAGCAAAAAAAATATTGGGTGAATGAATTTAAAGAAGAAATTCCAGTATTAGATATGCCACTTGACTATGCAAGACCCAAAGAACAAAGCTTTAAAGGAGCAATGATTTTTAGAAAAACTAAAAAAGAATTGGAAGAAAAAATAAAGAGTACAGCAGGTAAAACAGGAACTACAGAATACATGATATTTTTATCAGCAGCAATGATAACTTTAAGTAAGTACAGCAGGCAGGAAGACATAGTAATGGGAAGTCCTATAAGTGGAAGAACTCATAAGGATACCGAAGGTATGCTTGGAATGTTTGTAAATACACTTGCAATGAGGGGATACCCGGAAGGAACTAAGAAATATATAGAATTTCTTCAAGAAATAAAAGAGAGCTGTATTAAGGCATATGAAAATCAAGAGTATCCATTTGAAGAATTAGTGGAAGAGCTTGATATAAGAAGAGATATGTCAAGAAATCCTTTGTTTGATGTCATGCTTGTACTTCAAAATAATGAAGAAATAAATTACAGTTTAAATGATGTAAGAATAGAATATGTAAATCAAAAAAGTAAAATAGCAAAGTTTGATTTAACGTTTAATATATATGAAACAGATAATGAAGTTAGCATAGGATTAGAATATTGCAGCGATTTGTTTAAGGAAGAAAGTGCTGAAAGGATATTAACACACTATGTAAGAATACTTGAACAGATAACTGAAAATGTGGAAAGAAAGATTAGTGAAATTGAAATAGTAACCCCTGAAGAAAGAAATTTAATATTAAAAAACTTCAATAATACAAAAACAGAATATCCTAAGGATAAAACAGTAGTAGATTTATTTGAAGAGCAGGTAGAGAAGACACCTAAAAATGTAGCATTAGTATTTGAAAATAAGCAGTTAACATATGCAGAGTTAAATAGAAAAGCAAATCAAGTGGCAAGAAAGCTCAGGAAATTAGGTGTAAAGCCTGATGATTTTGTAGCAATAATAGCAGAACGAAGCATAGAGATGATAGTGGGAATTTACGGAATAATCAAAGCAGGAGGAGCGTATGTACCAATAGCTCCTAACTACCCAGAGGATAGAATAAAGTATATGCTTGAAGATTGCACGCCAAAGGCAGTATTAGTATATAAAGCAGAAATGGAAATAGAAGTGCCAGTAATAAATCTTGAAGAAAAAGCAGTATGGGAAGGTGAGGAAACAAATCTAGAAAAGGTAAATAAGCCAAATGATTTAGTATATTGCATATATACATCAGGGACTACTGGAAAGCCTAAAGGAGTTATGAATAGACATACTGGTTTTATTAATAGATTTTTATGGATGAAAAATAAGTATCAATTGGATGACGGCGATGTAATACTACAAAAAACTACTTACACTTTTGATGTTTCAGTATGGGAAATAATTGGATGGAGTTTTATTGGAGCAAAATTGATACTGCTAATTCCTGATGGAGAAAAGGATCCATTAGTTATATGTAATACAATAGAAAGAAACAATGTAACAACTATACACTTTGTGCCATCAATGTTAAATGTTTTTTTATTATATATAGAGAACTATAAGGAATTAGTTGAAAAGGTAAAGAGTCTAAAGTTTATTTTTACAAGCGGTGAAGCGTTAAAACGTGAACATGTGGACAAGTTTAACTATTTAATTAAATCTTCAATTTGCAGTTGCAAACTAGCAAACTTATATGGACCTACTGAAGCTAGTATAGATGTAACATATTTTGATTGTAAAGATAATACTAACATAATACCAATAGGAAAACCTATATGGAATACCAAGATATATATATTAGATGGAAATAGTATGTGTGGAATAGGAGTACCTGGAGAATTATGCATAGCAGGAGCAGGAATAGCAAGAGGATATCTTAATAGACCAGAGTTAACATCAGAAAAATTTGTGGATAATCCATATGAAGAAGGCAAACTGTATCGATCAGGTGATTTAGCAAGGTGGCTTTCAGATGGAAATATAGAATATTTAGGAAGAATGGATGAGCAGGTAAAGATAAGAGGATTTAGAATAGAATTAGGAGAAATAGAAAGTGCACTAAGAGAGATAGATAAAGTAAAAGATGCAGTTGTAATAGTAAGAGAAGATGAAAATAAAGAAAAATCAATAAATGCATATATAGTATCGGATGAAGATATAACTGTAAGTGAAATAAGAGAAGAACTTGAGAAAATGCTGCCTGATTACATGGTACCAGCATATATGATGCAGATAGAAAATATACCACTAACAGCAAATGGAAAAATTGATAAGAAAGCACTTCCAAAGATAGAAGCAAAGAGCGAAAAGGAATATGTAGCACCAAGAAATAATGTTGAAGAAAAGATAGCTGGGATATTTGAAGAGATATTAGGAGTAGAAAAAGTAGGAATAAAGGATAGTTTCTTTGAACTTGGAGGACATTCACTTAGGGCAACAAGAGCAATAAATAGAATAGAAGCAGTAACAGGAGTATGTTTATCTGTAAAAAGTATATTTGAAAATCCTACTGTAGAAGGCTTAAGCAGGCTAGTAAACCTTGAAAAAGGAGAAGCATACGAACCAATACCTAAGGCAGAGAAAAAGGATTACTATACTATGTCCTCAACGCAGAAAAGAACATATCTTATTCAACAAATGGGTGATCAAGGAACAGTATACAATATGCCTCAAAGTTTAAGGCTTATAGGAAAAGTTAATTTAGACTCAATAAAGAACGCCATGCAAGAACTAATAAATAGACATGAAATATTAAGAACAGAATTTCTAATGATAAATGGAGAACCTGTACAAAGAATACAGGAGTATGTTAAGGCTGACTTTGAATTTATAGAAGATAAAAAAACACAGGAAGCAGATATTATAGATGCTTTTATAAGAACATTCGATTTAGGAAAGGCACCTTTATTTAGAATAAAGCTTGTAAAGAGAGAAGAATATTATCTGCTTTTAATAGATATGCATCATATTATAAGTGACGGAATGAGTATGGGAACTTTTATGAAAGAATTTAGTCTTTTGTATAACGGAAATATGCTTGAACCATTGACTCATCAATATAAGGATTATAGTGAATGGATGAAAAAAAGGGATTTAGCAAAGCAAAAAGAATATTGGATGAATGAATTTAAAGAAGAAATTCCAGTATTAGATATGCCCCTTGACTATTCAAGACCAAAGAAACAAAGTTTTAAAGGAACAATGATTTTCAGAAAAACTAAAAAAGAATTAGGAAAAAAAATAAAAATTACAGCAGGTAAAACAGGAACTACAGAATATATGATATTTTTATCAGCAGCAATGATAACTTTAAGTAAGTACAGCAGGCAGGAAGACATAATAATAGGAAGTTCTCTAAGTGGAAGGACCCATAAGGATACCGAAGGTATGCTTGGAATGTTTGTAAATACACTTGCAATGAGGGGATATCCGGAAGGAACTAAGAAATATATAGAATTTCTTCAAGAAATAAAAGAGAGCTGTATTAAGGCATATGAAAATCAAGAGTATCCATTTGAAGAACTTATAGAAGAACTTGATATAAGAAGGGATATGTCAAGAAATCCTTTGTTTGATGTTATGCTTGTACTTCAAAATAATGAAGAAATAAATTACAGTTTAAATGATATAAGAATAGAATATGCAAATCAAAAAAGTAAAATAGCAAAGTTTGATTTAACGCTTAATATATATGAAACAGATAATGAAGTTGGCATAGGATTAGAATACTGCAGCGATTTGTTTAAGGAAGAAAGTGCTGAAAGGATATTAACACACTATGTAAGAATACTTGAACAGATAACTGAAAATATGGAAAGAAAGATAAGAGAAATTGATGCAGTAACAGAAGAAGAAAGAACGTTAATATTAAAAACCTTCAATGATACAAAAGTAGATTATCCTAAGGATAAAACGGTGGTAGATTTATTTGAGGAGCAGGTAGAAAAGACACCGGATAATACAGCATTAGTATTTGAAGATAAGCAGTTAACATATACAGAGTTAAATAGAAAAGTAAATCAACTGGCAAGAAAACTGAGAGAATTAGGTGTAAAGCCTGATGATTTTGTAGCAATAATGGCAGAACGAAGTATAGAAATGATAGTTGGAATTTACGGAATAATCAAAGCAGGAGGAGCTTATGTACCAATAGATCCTAACTACCCAGAGGATAGAATAAAGTATATGCTTGAAGACTGTACCCCAAAAGTCATATTAGTGTATAGAGCAGATGTTAAAACGAAAGTACCAGTAATAAATCTTGAGGAAAAAGCAGTATGGGAAGGTGAAACTGCAAATCTTGAAAAGGTAAATAAACCAAAGAATTTAGCTTATTGCATATATACTTCAGGTACAACTGGTAAACCAAAGGGTGTTATGGTAGAGCATAAAGGCATAATAAATATGAAAAGTTATTATGAAAATAAAGTACCAATATCTAAAGAAGATAAAATTCTTCAATTTGCCAATATAGTTTTTGATGCGTCTGTTTCTGAAATGACTATGGCAATTTTAATAGGAGGTACTTTAGTAATTGTTCCTGATTCAATAAGATTAGATGTACAAAAAGTACAGAAATATGTACAAAAGTATAAAGTTACAGTTGCTACATTTCCACCAAATTATTATATACAAATAAATGATTTTGAGCCTAGAATAATTATTACAGCAGGTTCAGAGTCAAGTGGAAAGTTAATAGAAAAGACAGAAAATTCAAAGTATATAAATGCATATGGACCAACTGAAAATACGGTAAGTGCAACGCACTGGGAATATAAAAATGGAGAAGAAATACCTAAAAAAATTCCAATAGGAAAACCTATAAGCAATGTGCAGATATATATATTAAATAACAACAGTATGTGTGGAATAGGTATTCCAGGGGAATTATGTATAGCTGGAGTAGGAGTAGCAAGAGGGTATCTTAATAGACCGGAACTTACAGCAGAAAAGTTTGTGGATAATCCTTATGGAGAAGGCAAACTGTATAGGACAGGAGATCTTGCAAGGTGGCTTCCGGATGGGAATATAGAATATTTAGGAAGAATAGATGAGCAGGTAAAGATAAGAGGCTTTAGAATAGAATTAGGAGAGATAGAAAGCGCACTAAGGAAGATAGATAAAGTAAAAGATGCAGTTGTAATAGTAAGAGAAGATGAAAATAAGGAAAAATCAATAAATGCATATATAGTATCAGATGAAGAGATAAATGTAAGTGAAATAAGAGAAGAACTTGAGAAAACGCTGCCTGATTATATGATACCAGCATATATAATGCAGATAGAAAATATAACACTAACAGCAAATGGAAAACTCGATAAGAAAGCACTTCCAAAGATAGAAGCAAAGAGCGAAAAGGAGTATATAGCACCGAGAAATGATATAGAAGAAAAAGTAGTTAGCGTATTTGAAGAAATACTAGGAGTAGAGAGAGTAGGAATAAAGGACAGCTTCTTTGAACTGGGAGGCGATTCTATAAAGGCAATACGTGTAGTATCAAAAATGCGTGAAGCTGGATATGATATCTTAGTAAAAGACATAATGAAAAAATACACAGTTGAGGCTATAGCAGATAGTTCAGTATTAGAAGTAGAGAGAAAATATGAGCAAGGTGAAATCACAGGAACAGTTATAACAACACCTATTATTGAAACCTTTGAAGGCTGGAAACTAAAAAAGCCTCATCACTTTAATCAGGCAATTATGATAAAAGTTAATACAGATAATGAAAGAGAAATAAGAGAAGTACTTGATGCTTTAGTAAAGCATCATGATGTCTTACGTTCCGTGTATAGAAATAAAAAACTTGAAATATTAAGCATGATAGGAAGCAGAAAATATGATTTAAATGTGTATGATTTGAGAAATGAAAATAATACGCAGTATATAGTAGAAAAAGAATGTGGAAGACTTCAAAGAAGTATTGATCTTGAGAATGGACCTCTTATGAAGGTAGGCTTATTTAAAACTGATAATGGAAATTATATGATGATATGTATACAGCATCTTGTGGTTGATGGAGTATCCTGGAGAATATTATTGGAGGATTTCAACACAGTATTAACTCAGTTAAAAAATGGAGAAGAGATAGTATTGCCTAGAAAGACAGCATCATATAAAGATTGGGGAGAAGCACTTTCAGAATATAAAAATAGTAATATACTGAAAAAAGAAAGAGAATACTGGAGTAAAGTTGTATCTAATATTAAGGATGGAGAAATAAAAGGAGACAGCAGCTGCAGTGAAAGGGGCTATGGAAATATAAATATATCCTTTAGTAAATCAGAGACCAAGGACCTTATGTATAATGCTGGAAGAGCATTTAATACAGAAATAAATGATTTATTGATTAGTGCACTTGGAATTTCTGTAAAGAAATTAACAGGACAGAATAAGGTGGCAGTGGTGCTTGAAGGACATGGACGTGAGGAAATTCATAAGAAAATAGACATAGACAGGACAGTAGGCTGGTTTACAAGTATGTATCCTATAATAGTAGAATGTACAGAAGACATACAGGAAAGTATAGTATCTACAAAGGAAATGTTAAGAAAGGTACCAAACCATGGAATGGGTTATGGTTTGTTGAAAAGTGAGTTTGAAAAGGTAAGTGCAGATATTTATTTCAACTATCTAGGTGAAATGGATGCTGAAAATAAAAATAGTACAGATTATTCAATTGGAATAAGCATAGCAGAAGAAAATAGACTTCCAGGAGAGATTAATATTAATGGAAGTGTAATACAAGGTCAGTTAAGTTTTATAGTAACGTACGATAGAAACAAATATGAGAATGAAACCATTGGGAAATTTGTTGAGTTGTATAGAATCAGTCTGAAAGAACTTGTTATGTATTGTGTTAATCAGAAACAAACTGTTAAAACTAAGTCAGATACTTTTGCTAATGATTTAGAGTCAAATGATTTAGATATAATTAATTCGATGTTTTAAAATTAGGACTTTTTTAACTGTGAGATTAAATATAAGAAAGAAAGTGAAAAATAATTATGAGTAAAGGCGAAATTGTAAAATCATCTATATCAAACATCTATTCACTTACTTCATTGCAAGAAGGCATGTTGTATCAAAGCTTATTAGATAATAAATCTAGTAGTTATGTAATACAGAATGTACTTAGTTTTAGCGGAAAAATTGATGAGGAGAAAATTCAAGATGCACTTAAATTACTTGAAAAAAAACACGATGCACTAAGAACAGTAATAATGCATGAGAAAATATCAAAACCAAGACAAGTTGTATTAAAGAATAGAGAAATAGAATATAAAAGAGAAGACTTATCAACATTAAATCAAGCTGAGCAGAATAAAAAAGTGTTGGAAATAGAAAAACTTGATATTAAAAGAGGATTCAATTTACAGAAAGATACACTTATAAGGGTGAAATATATAGTTCTCGATGATGAAAGTAGTAAGCTGATCTGGACTATGCATCATATTATAGTGGACGGATGGTGTTTGTCTATAATATTCGGAGATTTTATGAGGTATTATAAAGAGCTTAAAGCTGGTAAAAGTATTTCTGAAATGGAACGAATAGTAGATAAAGAGAAAATGGAAACAGCAGAATATGGAGAATATATAAGCTGGATTGAAAAGCAGGATAAGGAGGAAGGAATAGAATACTGGAAAGAATTATTATCAGACTATGATGGAGTGGCAGAAATAAAGCCAATCAAGAAACCAAATCCTACAGAGGAACAGGTAAAAGAAGCTGAAATAATTAGTTCTAAGGAAGTAAGTGAAAAGTTATTTCAAGTGGCTAGATTAAATAATGTTACTATAAATAATATAGTAGAAGCGGCATGGGCAATAGTGCTTCAAAGATATAACGGAACAAATGATGTGGTATTCGGCAAGGTAGTTTCAGGACGTAATGCAGATATAAGAGGAATAGAGAAAACAGTAGGATTGTTTATAAATACAATTCCGTTTAGAGTAAAATGCGATGAAAGAACAACAATAAGGACTCTTCTTAAAGAACTTAAGCAACAAGGAATAGATGGAAATAGTTATGATTATTGTTCGTTAGCAGAAATACAAAATGAAACTCAGCAAAAATCAGATTTGATAAAGACAATATTTGCTTTTGAAAATTATTACGTTGACGAGAGTAATTTAAGAAGTAGTGAAGGAGCATTACAGGTAAAATATGAAGCTGCAAGAGAACAAACGGATTATGCAATAGGTTTAAAAGCTTATGTTAATGAGGACCAATTAGTGTATACCATGATGTACAATCCAAATGAATATGATAAAGGTGAAATAGAGACAATACTAAATCGAGTAGGAAAGGTACTTATTAAAATATCAGAAAATGAAGATGTTAAGGTATCGGATATTGAAGTAATAACAGAAGAAGAAAGAGAGCTGGTATTAAAAACCTTCAATGATACAAAAGCATATTATTCTAAGGATAAAACGGTGGTAGATTTATTTGAGGAGCAGGTAGAAAAGACCCCAGATAATACAGCATTAATATTTGAAGATAAACAGTTAACATATTCAGAATTAAACAGAAAAGTAAATCAAGTGGCAAGAAAGCTTAGGAAACTAGGCATAAAACCTGATGATTTTGTAGCAATAGTGGCAGAACGAAGCATAGAAATGATAGTTGGAATATACGGAATAATAAAAGCAGGAGGAGCTTACGTACCAATAGATCCTAACTACCCAGAGGATAGAATAAAGTATATGCTTGAAGACTGTACTCCAAAAGTCATATTAGTGTATAGAGCAGATGTTAAAACGAAAGTACCAGTAATAAATCTTGAGGAAAAAGCAGTATGGGAAGGTGAAACTGCAAATCTTAAAAAGTTAAATAAGCCAAATGATTTAGCCTATTGTATATATACATCAGGTACAACAGGTAGGCCAAAGGGTGTTATGGTAGAGCATAAGGGCATAATAAATATGAAAAGTTATTATGAAAATAAAGTACCAATATCTAAAGAAGATAAAATTCTTCAATTTGCTAATATAGTTTTTGATGCATCTGTTTCTGAAATGACTATGGCAATTTTAATAGGAGGCAGTTTAGTAATTGTTCCTGATTCAATAAGATTAGATGTACAAAAAGTACAAGAATATGCACAAAGGAATAAAGTTACAGTTGCTACATTTCCACCAAATTATTATATACAAATGAATGAATTTCAGCCTAGAATAATTATTACAGCAGGTTCAGATTCAAGTAAAGAGTTAATAGAAAAGACAGAAAATTCAAAGTATATAAATGCATATGGACCAACTGAAAATACTGTAAGTGCAACACATTGGGAATATAAAAATGGAGAAGAAATACCTAAAAAAATTCCTATAGGAAAGCCTATAAGTAATGTACAGATATATATATTAAATAACAACAGTATGTGTGGAATAGGAATGCCTGGAGAGTTATGTATAGCAGGAGCAGGAATAGCAAGAGGATATCTTAATAGACCAGAGTTAACAGCAGAAAAGTTTGTGGACAATCCATATGGAGAAGGTAAGATGTATCGATCAGGAGATGTTGCAAGGTGGCTTCCAGATGGTAATATAGAATATTTAGGAAGAATAGATGATCAGGTAAAGATAAGAGGCTTTAGAATAGAATTAGGAGAAATAGAAAGCGCACTAAGAAAAACAGCTAAAGTAAAAGATGCAGTTGTAATAGTAAAAGAAGATGAAAATAAAGAAAAATCAATAAATGCATATATAGTATCGGATGAAAAGATAACTGTAAGTGAAATAAGAGAAAAACTTGAGAAAACGCTGCCTGATTATATGATACCAGCGTATATTATGCAGATAGAAAATATACCAGTAACACCAAATGGAAAACTTGATAAGAAAGCACTTCCTAAAATAGAAGCAAAGAGTGAAAAAGAATATATAGCACCAAGAAATGATATAGAAAAAGAAATAGTTGAGGTATTTGAGGAGATATTAGGAATAGAAAAAGTAGGAATAAAGGACGATTTCTTTGAACTTGGAGGACATTCACTCAGGGCAACAAGAGTAATAAATAGAATAGAGGCAGTAACAGGAGTACGATTACCCCTAAAAAGTATATTTGAGAATCCTACTGTAGAAGGCTTAAGCAGGCTAGTAAACCTTGAAAAAGGAGAAGCGTACGAACCAATACCTAAGGCAGAGAAAAAGGATTACTATACTATGTCCTCAACGCAGAAGAGAACATATCTTATTCAACAGATGGGTGATCAAGGAACAGTATACAATATGCCTCAAAGTTTAAGGCTGAGAGGAAAAGTTAATTTAGACGCAATAAAGAATGCTATGCAAGAACTAATAAATAGACATGAAATATTAAGAACAGAATTTTTAATGATAAATGGAGAACCTGTACAAAGAATACAGGAGTATGTTAAGGCTGACTTTGAATTTATAGAAGATAAGAAAACACAGGAAGCAGATATTATAGATGCTTTTATAAGACCATTTGATTTAGAAAAGGCGCCTTTATTTAGAATAAAGCTTGTAAAGAGAGAAGAATGTTACCTATTTTTAATAGATATGAATCATATTATAAGTGATGGAATGAGTATGGGAACTTTTATGAAAGAATTTAGTCTTTTGTATAACGGAAATATGCTTGAACCATTGACTCATCAATATAAGGATTATAGTGAATGGATGAAAAAAAGGGATTTAGCAAAGCAAAAAGAATATTGGATGAATGAATTTAAAGAAGAAATTCCAGTATTAGATATGCCCCTTGACTATACAAGGCCAAAAGAACAAAGCTTTAAAGGAACAATGATTTTTATAAAAACTAAAAAAGAATTAGGAGAAAAAATAAATAGTACAGCAGGTAAAACAGGAACTACAGAATACATGATATTTTTATCAGCAGCAATGATAACTTTAAGTAAGTACAGCAGACAGGAAGACATAGTAATAGGAAGTCCTATAAGTGGAAGAACTCATAAGGATACCGAAGGTATGCTTGGAATGTTTGTAAATACACTTGCAATGAGGGGATACCCAGAAGGAAATAAGAAATATATAGAATTTCTTAGTGAAATAAAAGAAAGCTGCATTAAGGCATATGAAAATCAAGAGTATCCATTTGAAGAATTAGTGGAAGAGCTTGATATAAGAAGAGATATGTCAAGAAATCCTTTATTTGATGTTATGCTTGTACTTCAAAATAATGAAGAAATAAATTACAGTTTAAATGATGTAAGAATAGAATATGCAAATCAAAAAAGTAAAATAGCAAAGTTCGATTTAACGTTTAATATATATGAAACAGATAATGAAGTTGGCATAGGATTAGAATACTGCAGCGATTTGTTTAAGGAAGAAAGTGCTGAAAGGATATTAACACACTATGTAAGAATACTTGAACAGATAACTGAAAATGTGGAAAGAAAGATTAGTGAAATTGAAATAGTAACCCCTGAAGAAAGAAATTTAATATTAAAAAACTTCAATGATACAAAAGCAGAGTATCCTAAGGATAAAACGGTGGTAGATTTATTTGAGGAGCAGGTAGAAAAGACCCCAGATAATATAGCATTAATATTTGAAGATAACCAGTTAACATATTCAGAATTAAACAGAAAAGTAAATCAAGTGGCAAGAAAACTAAGAGAATTAGGTGTAAAGCCGGATGATTTTGTAGCAATAATTGCAGAACGAAGCATAGAAATGATAGTTGGAATATACGGAATAATAAAAGCAGGAGGAGCGTATGTGCCAATAGATCCTAACTATCCGAAGGATAGAATAAAGTATATGCTTGAAGACTTCATGCCAAAAGCAATATTACTATGTAAAGCAGAAGTAGAAACGAAAATCCCAATAATAAATCTTGAAGACAAAGCAGTATGGGAAGGTGAAACTGCAAATTTAGAGAAGGTAAATAAGCCAAATGATTTAGCCTATTGTATATATACATCAGGTACAACTGGTAGGCCAAAGGGTGTCATGATTGAGCATAAAGGCATAATAAATATGAAAAGTTATTATGAAAATAAAGTACCAATATCTAAAGAAGATAAAATTCTTCAATTTGCTAATATAGTTTTTGATGCGTCTGTTTCTGAAATGACTATGGCAATTTTAATAGGAGGTACTTTAGTAATTGTTCCTGATTCAATAAGATTAGATGTACAAAAAGTACAGGAATATGCACAAAGGAATAAAGTTACAGTTGCTACATTTCCACCAAATTATTATATACAAATGAATGAATTTGAGCCTAGAATAATTATTACAGCAGGTTCAGAGTCAAGTAAAGAGTTGATAGAAAAGACAGAAAATTCAAAGTACATAAATGCATATGGACCAACTGAAAATACAGTAAGTGCAACGCACTGGGAATATAAAAATGGAGAAGAAATATCTAAAAAAATTCCTATAGGGAAGCCTATAAGCAATGTGCAGATATATATATTAAATGAAAATAGTATTTGTGGAATAGGGATACCAGGTGAGTTATGTATAGCAGGAGCAGGAGTGGCAAGAGGATATCTTAATAGACCCGAACTGACAGCAGAAAAGTTTGTGGACAATCCATATGGAGAAGGCAAACTGTATCGCTCAGGAGATCTTGCAAGGTGGCTTCCAGATGGTAATATAGAATATTTAGGCAGAATAGATGAGCAGGTAAAAATAAGAGGCTTTAGAATAGAACTAGGAGAGATAGAAAGTGTACTAAGAAAAATAGATAAAGTAAAAGATGCAGTGGTAATAGTAAGAGAAGATGAAAATAAGGAAAAATCAATAAATGCATATATAGTATCAGATGAAGAGATAACTGTAAGTGAAATAAGAAAAGAACTTGAGAAAACGCTGCCTGATTATATGATACCAGCATATATGATGCAGATAGAAAATATACCACTAACAGCAAATGGAAAACTCGATAAGAAAGCACTTCCAAAGATAGAAGCAAAGAGCGAAAAGGAATATGCAGCACCAAGAAATGATGTTGAAGAAAAGATAACTGAGATATTTGAAGAAATATTAGGATTAGATAGGGTAGGAATAAAGGACAGCTTCTTTGAACTGGGAGGCGATTCTATAAAGGCAATACGTGTAGTATCGAAAATGCGTGAAGCTGGATATGCTGTATCAGTAAAAGACATAATGAAAAAATACACAGTTGAGGCTATAGCAGATAGTGCCATATTAGAAGTGAGAAGAAAATATAATCAAGGTGAAGTTATAGGAACAGTTATAACAACACCTATTATTGAAATCTTTGAAGCTTGGAAACTAAAAAAGCCTCATCACTTTAATCAGGCAATGATGATAAAAGTTAATACAGATAATGAAAATGAGATAAGTAAAGTACTTGACGTTTTAGTAAAACATCATGATGTCTTGCGTTCTGTGTATAGAAATAAAAAACTTGAAATATTAAGTATGAGAGAAAGCAAAAAATATGATTTAAATGTGTATGATTTGAGAAATAAAAATAATACGCATTATATAGTAGAAAAAGAATGTGGAAAGCTTCAAAGTAGTATTAGTCTTGAGAATGGACCTCTTATGAAGGTAGGCTTATTTAAAATCCAAAATGGAAATTATATGATGATATGTATACATCATCTTGTGATTGATGGAGTATCCTGGAGAATATTATCGGAAGATTTCAACACAGTATTAATGCAGTTAAAAAATGGAGAAGAGATAGTATTACCTAGCAAGACAGCATCATATAAGGATTGGGGAGAAGCACTTTCAGAATACAAAAATAGTAATATACTGAAAAAAGAAAGAGAATACTGGAGTAAAGTTGTATCTAATATTAAGGACGGAGAAATAAAAGGAGACAGCAGCTGCAGTGAAAGTGGCTATGGAAATATAAATATATCCTTTAGTAAATCAGAAACTAAGAATCTTATGTATAATGCTGGAAGAGCATTTAATACGGAAATAAATGATTTATTGATTAGTGCAATAGGAATATCTGTAAAGAAGTTAACAGGTCAGAATAAGACAGCAGTAGTTCTTGAAGGGCATGGACGTGAGGAAATTCATAAGAAAATAGACATAGACAGAACAGTAGGCTGGTTTACAAGTATGTATCCTATAATAGTAGAATGTACAGAAGACATACAGGAAAGTATAGTATCTACAAAGGAAATGTTAAGAAAGGTGCCAAACCATGGAATGGGTTATGGTTTGTTGAAAAGTGAGTTTGAAAAAGTAAGTGCAGATATATATTTCAATTATCTAGGTGAAATGGATGCTGAAAATAAAAATAGCACAGATTATTCAAGTGGAATAAGCATAGCAGAAGAAAATAGGCTTCCAGGAGCGATTAATATTAATGGAAGTGTAATGCAAGATAAGCTGAGTTTTTCAATAATGTATGATAGAAATAAATATATGCAGGATACTATTGAAGAATTTGCAAAGTTGTATAGAAATAGCTTAAATGAAATTATTATGTATTGTAGTAATCAAAATCAAACTATTAGAACCGCATCTGATTTTGGAAGCATACAGTTAAAATCAATTGAGTTAGATGAAATTACTAATTTATTTAAATAAATAATTGTTGGCAGCTAAAGATAAGCTGCATTGAAAATGTACATTTATATAGTAATAAATGTACATTTCTAACACTTAACAGCGAAAGGAAGAAAAAATATGGATAAAAACATAAAATCAATATATTCGTTAACTCCTATGCAAGAAGGAATGTTATTTAATAAAATTAGAAATGACAAAGACAATAGTTACCATATTCAAAATCTTTTTTTGGTACAAGGTAAAATAAATCTGAAATTTATTAAAAAAGCTTTAGATTTAATAGCAAGAAAGCATGATTCGCTTAAAACATCAGTTGTAATTCCAAAATCAACGGGAAGACCTTGGCAGGTTGTTTTAGAAGATAGAAAGTTAGAAATTAAATTTATAGAAGTCAATAAAGCTGTTAATGAGTCTATTGTAGAAGAAATAAAATCTAGTGATTTGAATCGAGGATTTGATTTACAAAATGATAGTTTATTAAGATTAACTATTGCTAGTTTTATTGAAGAAAAGTATGTGTTTTTGGTTAGTATGCATCATATTATAGTAGACGGATGGTGTTTGCCTATAATATTCGGAGATTTTATGAGGTATTATAAAGGGCTTAAAGCTGGCAAAAGTATTTCTGAAATGGAGAAAATAGTAGATGATGAGAAGAAAGAAACTGCAGAGTATGGAGAATATATAAGGTGGGTCGAAAAGCAGGATAAGGAAGAAGGAATAGAGTACTGGAAGGAATTATTATCGGATTATGATGGAGTGGCAGAAATAAAGCCAATTGAGAAACCACATCCTACAGATGAACAAGTAAAAGAAGTTGGAATAAATGTGCATAAGGAAGTAAGCGAGAAGTTATTTCAAGTGTCTAGATTAAATAATGTTACTATAAATAATATAGTAGAAGCAGCGTGGGGAATAGTGCTTCAAAGCTATAACGGAACAAATGATGTGGTATTCGGTAAGGTAGTTTCAGGCCGTAATTCAGATATAAAAGGAATAGAGAAAACAGTAGGATTGTTTATAAATACAATTCCATTTAGAGTAAAGTGTGATAAAAATATGACAATATGTAATCTCCTTAAAGAACTTAAACAACAGGGCATAGATGGAGATAGTTATGATTATTGTTCTCTTGCAGAAATACAAAATCAAACAAGACAAAAATCAGATTTGATAAAGACATTATTTGCTTTTGAAAATTATTATGTTGACGAGAGTAATTTAAGCAGTGGTGAAGAAGGATTTCAGGTAGAATATGAAGCTGCAAGAGAACAAACGAATTATGCAATAAGTTTAAAGGCTTATGTTAATGATGACCAATTAACGTGCAGCATTATGTATAATCCAAATGAATATGGCAAGGGTGAAATAGAGATAGTACTAAACCGTCTAGAAAAAGTACTTGTGAAAATATCCAAAAATGAAGATGTTAAAGTGTCTGACATTGAAGTAATAACAGAGGATGAAAGAGAGACAATATTAAATACCTTCAATGATACAAAAACAGATTATCCTAAGGATAAAACATTAGTAGAGTTATTTGAAGAGCAGGTAAAAAAGACACCAGATAATACAGCAGTGGTGTTTGAAAATAAACAGCTAACATATGCAGAATTAAATAGAAAAGTAAATCAAGTAACAAGAAAACTAAGAGAGTTAAATGTTAAGTCAAATGATTTTGTAGCAATAATAGCAGAACGAAGCATAGAGATGATAGTTGGAATATACGGAATAATTAAAGCAGGAGGAGCTTATGTACCAATAGATCCCAACTATCCAGAGGATAGAATAAAGTATATGCTTGAAGACTGTAAGCCTAAAGCGTTAGTAATATATAGAGTAGAAACAGAAGCAGAAATGAAAATGCCAGTAATAAATCTTGAGGAAAAAACAGTATGGGAAGGTGAAACTGTAAATCTTGAAAAGGTAAATAAGCCAAATGATTTAGCATGTTGTATATATACTTCAGGTACAACAGGGAAACCTAAAGGAACAATGATAGAGCATAAAAGTATAATAAGACTGGTAAAAAACTCAAATTATTTCAGGTTTGAAGATGTTAGAATGCTGCAAACTGGATCTATATCTTTTGATGCAGCTACTTTTGAAATATGGGGAACATTATTGAATGCAGGAAGATTGTATCTTGCAAATAAAAATGAATTCTTAGAAATGAAAAATTTAAAGAGAATAATAGAAGATAATAATATTAATACAATGTTTTTAACAACAGCATTATTTAATCAAATAGTAAGTATAGACTGTACAGTTTTTAATGGATTGAAAACTTTAATGTTTGGAGGAGAAAAAGCTTCAGAAATTTATGTAAGAAAGCTGCTGACTAAAAATAAGAAAATTAAACTTGTTAATTTATATGGACCAACAGAAACTACAACACTTGCAACATGGTATCCTATTGATCGTAATGATATTAAAGAAAATATACCAATAGGAAAACCTGTTTCAAATACTGAAGTTTATATCCTTAGAGGATTACAACTTTGTGGAATAGGAATGCCTGGGGAATTATGTATAGCAGGAGCAGGAGTGGCAAGAGGATATCTTAATAGACCAGAGTTAACAGCAGAAAAGTTTGTGGACAATCCATATGGAGAAGGAAAGATGTACCGAACAGGAGATCTTGCAAGGTGGCTTCCAGATGGTAATATAGAATATTTAGGAAGAATAGATGATCAGGTAAAGATAAGAGGCTTTAGAATAGAATTAGGAGAAATAGAAAGCGCACTAAGAAAAACAGCTAAAGTAAAAGATGCAGTTGTAATAGTAAAAGAAGATGAAAATAAAGAAAAATCAATAAATGCATATATAGTATCGGATGAAAAGATAACTGTAAGTGAAATAAGAGAAAAACTTGAGAAAACGCTGCCTGATTATATGATACCAGCGTATATTATGCAGATAGAAAATATACCAGTAACACCAAATGGAAAACTTGATAAGAAAGCACTTCCTAAAATAGAAGCAAAGAGTGAAAAAGAATATATAGCACCAAGAAATGATATAGAAAAAGAAATAGTTGAGGTATTTGAGGAGATATTAGGAATAGAAAAAGTAGGAATAAAGGACGATTTCTTTGAACTTGGAGGACATTCACTCAGGGCAACAAGAGTAATAAATAGAATAGAGGCAGTAACAGGAGTACGATTACCCCTAAAAAGTATATTTGAGAATCCTACTGTAGAAGGCTTAAGCAGGCTAGTAAACCTTGAAAAAGGAGAAGCGTACGAACCAATACCTAAGGCAGAGAAAAAGGATTACTATACTATGTCCTCAACGCAGAAGAGAACATATCTTATTCAACAGATGGGTGATCAAGGAACAGTATACAATATGCCTCAAAGTTTAAGGCTGAGAGGAAAAGTTAATTTAGACGCAATAAAGAATGCTATGCAAGAACTAATAAATAGACATGAAATATTAAGAACAGAATTTTTAATGATAAATGGAGAACCTGTACAAAGAATACAGGAGTATGTTAAGGCTGACTTTGAATTTATAGAAGATAAGAAAACACAGGAAGCAGATATTATAGATGCTTTTATAAGACCATTTGATTTAGAAAAGGCGCCTTTATTTAGAATAAAGCTTGTAAAGAGAGAAGAATGTTACCTATTTTTAATAGATATGAATCATATTATAAGTGATGGAATGAGTATGGGAACTTTTATGAAAGAATTTAGTCTTTTGTATAACGGAAATATGCTTGAACCATTGACTCATCAATATAAGGATTATAGTGAATGGATGAAAAAAAGGGATTTAGCAAAGCAAAAAGAATATTGGATGAATGAATTTAAAGAAGAAATTCCAGTATTAGATATGCCCCTTGACTATACAAGGCCAAAAGAACAAAGCTTTAAAGGAACAATGATTTTTATAAAAACTAAAAAAGAATTAGGAGAAAAAATAAAAATTACAGCAGGTAAAACAGGAACTACAGAATACATGATATTTTTATCAGCAGTAATGATAACTTTAAGTAAGTACAGCAGACAGGAAGATATAGTAATAGGAAGTCCTATAAGTGGAAGAACTCATAAGGATACCGAAGGTATGCTTGGAATGTTTGTAAATACACTTGCAATGAGAGGATACCCAGAAGGAAATAAGAAATATATAGAATTTCTTAGTGAAATAAAAGAGAGCTGCATTAAGGCATATGAAAATCAAGAGTATCCATTTGAAGAACTTATAGAAGAGCTTGATATAAGAAGGGATATGTCAAGAAATCCTTTATTTGATGTTATGCTTGTACTTCAAAATAATGAAAAAATTGAGTGTAGTTTAAATGGCATACAATTAGAATATGCACATCAAAAAAGTAAAATAGCGAAGTTTGATTTGACGTTTAATATATATGAAACAGATAATGAAGTTAGCATAGGATTAGAATATTGCAGCGATTTGTTTAAGGAAGAAAGTGTTGAAAGGATATTAACACACTATGAAAGAATACTTGAACAGATAACTGAAAATGTGGAAAGAAAGATTAGTGAAATTGAAATAGTAACCTCTGAAGAAAGAAATCTAATATTAAAAACCTTCAATGATACAAAAGCAGAGTATCCTAAGAATAAGACAGTGGTAGATTTATTTGAGGAGCAGGTAGAGAAGACACCTAATAATATAGCAGTAGTATTTGAAAATAAAAAATTAACTTATAGAGAATTGAATGAAAAATCAAATAGTTTAGCTAGGGCACTAAGAGAAAAAGGAGTAAAGGAAGACAGTATTGTAGGGCTTTTAGTAGAACGTTCACTTGATATGATGGTAGGGATAATAGGAATACTTAAAGCTGGTGGGACATATATGCCTATAAGTTCTAATTATCCTGAAGATAGAATCAAGTATATTTTAGAAGATAGCAAATGTAAACTTTTATTGACACAGTGGAATCTAAAAAATAAAGTTTCATATAATGGAAAAATTATGGCATTAGAAGATGAAAAAATATACATGATGCCAAATGCAAATATAGATTCAATTAATAATATTGAAAATTCAGCATATGTAATATATACTTCGGGGTCAACAGGCAGACCGAAAGGTGTTATGGTGACACATAAGGCATTAAGCAATTTTATATTTAACATATATGACAGCTTTGATAAAAATATGGGAACAAGTGACAAGTGCCTTAGTCTAACTAATATTTCTTTTGATGTTAGTATATGCGAAATATTCACACCTATTGTTTTTGGCTCAACTTTAGTGATTTTTGAAAACGAAATAGTACCAGATATTGAAAAGTTAGCAAGAACTATAATATGTGAGGACATAACTTTTGCGTATATACCTCCTACTATACTAAGGGAAGTTTATGATATTTTAAAATTAGAAAAGGTTAAGCTTAATAAAATGCTTGTAGGAGTAGAGCCTATTCAAGATTATATATTAGAAGAATATATGACCTTGAATGAAAATATGCAAATTATAAATGGATATGGACCTACAGAAGCTACTATTTGTACAACTTTTTATAAGTACATTAAAGGAAAAGCTTATGGTAAAATCGTTCCTATCGGTAGACCTTTAAATAATACCCAAATATATATATTAGATAAGAATAATAAACTTATGCCTCCAGGAACTGTGGGAGAGTTATGCATAGCAGGAGCAGGAATAGCAAGAGGATATCTTAATAGACCAGAGTTAACATCAGAAAAATTTGTGGATAATCCATATGAAGAAGGCAAACTGTATCGCTCAGGAGATCTTGCAAGGTGGCTTCCAGATGGAAATATAGAATATTTAGGAAGAATGGATGAGCAGGTAAAGATAAGAGGATTTAGAATAGAATTAGGAGAAATAGAAAGCTCACTAAGAAAGATAGATAAAGTAACAGATGCAGTGGTAATAGTAAGAGAAGATGAAAATAAAGAAAAATCAATAAATGCATATATAGTATCGGATGAAAAGATAACTGTAAGTGAAATAAGAGAAGAACTTGAGAAAACGCTGCCTGATTATATGATACCAGCATATATGATGCAGATAGAAAATATACCAGTAACAGCAAATGGAAAACTCGATAAGAAAGCACTTCCCAAAATAGAAGCAAAGAGCGAAAAAGAATATATAGCACCAAGAAATGATATAGAAAAAGAAATAGTTGAGGTATTTGAGGATATATTAGGAATAGAAAAAGTAGGAATAAAGGACAACTTTTTTGAACTTGGAGGACATTCACTTAGAGCGACAAGGGCAATAAATAGAATAGAAGCAGTAACAGGAGTACGATTACCCATAAAAAATATATTTGAAAATCCTACTGTAGAAGGCTTAAGCAGGCTAGTAAATATTGAAAAAGGCAAAGAGTACGAACCAATACCTAAGGCGGAGAAAAAATATTATTATAATATGTCTTCAGTACAGAAGAGAACATATCTTATTCAGCAGATAGGTGATCAAGGAATAGTATACAATATGCCTCAAAGTTTGAAACTTAGGGGAAAAGTTAATTTAGACGCAATAAAGAATGCCATGCAAGAATTGATAAATAGACATGAAATATTAAGAACAGAATTTTTAATGATAAATGGAGAAACTGTACAAAGGATACAGGAGTATGTTAAAGCTGATTTTGAATTTATAGAAGATAAGAAAACAGATGAAGCAGATATTATAGATGCTTTTATAAGACCATTTGATTTAGAAAAGGCACCTTTATTTAGAGTAAAGCTTGTAAAGAGAGAAGAATGTTACCTCTTTTTAATAGATATGAATCATATTATAAGTGACGGAATGAGTATGGGAACCTTTATGAAAGAATTTAGTCTTTTGTATAACGGAAATAAGCTTGAACCATTGATCCATCAGTATAAGGATTATAGTGAGTGGATGAAAACAAGGGATTTAGCAAAGCAAAAAGAATATTGGGTGAATGAATTTAAAGAAGAAATTCCAGTATTAGATATGCCCCTTGACTATGCAAGACAAAAGGAACAAAGCTTTAAAGGAGCAATGATTTTTAGAAAAACTAAAAAAGAATTAGGAGAAAAAATAAATAGTACAGCAGGTAAAACAGGAACTACAGAATACATGATATTTTTATCAGCAGCAATGATAACTTTAAGTAAGTACAGCAGGCAGGAAGACATAGTAATAGGAAGTCCTATAAGTGGAAGAACTCATAAGGATACCGAAGGTATGCTTGGAATGTTTGTAAATACACTTGCAATGAGAGGATACCCAGAGAGAAACAAGGAATATATAGAATTTCTTCAAGAAATAAAAGAGAGCTGCATTAGGGCATATGAAAATCAGGAGTATCCATTTGAAGAGCTTGTAGAAGAACTTGACATAAGAAGAGATATGTCAAGAAATCCTTTGTTTGATGTCATGCTTGTACTTCAAAATAATGAAGAAATAAATTACAGTTTAAATGATATAAGAATAGAATATGCAAATCAAAAAAGTAAAATAGCAAAGTTTGATTTGACATTTAATATATATGAAACAGATAATGAAGTTGTCATAGGATTAGAATACTGCAGCGATTTGTTTAAGGAAGAAAGTGCTGAAAGAATATTAGAACACTATGTAAGAATACTTGATCAGATAACTGAAAATGTGGAAATAAAGATAAGTGAAATTGAGGCAGTAACCGCAGAAGAAAGAAATTTAATATTAAATACATTTAATGATACAAAAGTAGAGTATCCTAAGGATAAAACGGTGGTAGATTTATTTGAAGAGCAGGTAGAAAAGACACCGGATAATACAGCATTAGTATTTGAAGATAAGCAGTTAACATATACAGAGTTAAATAGAAAAGTAAATCAACTGGCAAGAAAACTGAGAGAATTAGGTGTAAAGCCTGATGATTTTGTAGCAATAATGGCAGAACGAAGTATAGAAATGATAGTTGGAATTTACGGAATAATCAAAGCAGGAGGAGCGTATGTACCAATGGATCCTAACTATCCCAAGGATAGAATAAAGTACATGCTTGAAGACTGTAAACCCAAAGCGTTAGTAGTATATAAAGTAGAAACAGAAGCAGAAATGAAAATGACAGTAATAAATCTTGAGGAAAAAGCAGTATGGCAAGGTGAAACTGCAAATTTAGAGAAGGTAAATAAGCCAAATGATTTAGCTTATTGTATATATACTTCAGGTACGACAGGTAGGCCAAAGGGTGTTATGATTGAACATAAATCATTAAATAATCATCTTCAACATATCAAGAATCATTATTTAAATGAAAAAGAATTACTTATGCCATTGTTTACGTCTGTATCCTTTGATTTAACAGTACCATCTATTTTCACTCCATTAATTAGTGGAAAAACAGTAGTCATATGCAATACAATGGATACATTTAAGGATATATTATTTAGTGGAGAAAATAAATATATTATAAAGTTAACACCATCACATTTAAGATTATTAAAAGAAATGAAAGCTATAAATAAGTCAATTAAAAGAATTATTGTAGGTGGTGAGGAATTAACTGAGAAATTAGCTAAGTCTATTAGCAAATTATGTGAAAATGAAATAGAAATAATAAATGAATATGGACCAACAGAGGCTACTGTTGGATGTACTCTTCATAGGTATAATTATGAAGGAAATTATAGAAATTCAGTGTTAATAGGAAAACCTATAAGTAATACTAAAATATTTATAGTAGATAGTAACTATAAGCTTTTACCCATAGGAGTGCCAGGTGAGATTTTCATAGGTGGAGATGGAATAGCAAGAGGATATCTTAATAGACCAGAGTTAACAGCAGAAAAATTTGTGGACAATCCATATGGAGAAGGTAAGCTGTATAGAACAGGAGATCTTGCAAGATGGCTTCCAGATGGTAATATAGAATATTTAGGCAGAATAGACGATCAAGTGAAGATAAGAGGCTTTAGAATAGAACTAAGAGAAATAGAAAGTACACTAAGAAAGATAGATAAAGTAAAAGATGCAGTGGTAATAGCAAGAGAAGATGAAAATAAAGAAAAATCAATAAATGCGTATATAGTATCAGATAAAGAGATAAATGTAAGTGAAATAAGAGAAGAACTTGAGAAAACGCTGCCTGATTATATGCTACCAGCATATATAATGCAGATAGAAAATATACCAGTAACAGCAAATGGAAAACTGGATAAGAAAGCACTTCCAAAGATAGAAGCAAAGAGCGAAAAGGAATATATAGCACCGAGAAATGATATAGAAGAAAAAGTAGTTAGTATATTTGAAGAGATATTAGGAGTAGATAGGGTAGGAATAAAGGACAGTTTCTTTGAATTTGGAGGTGACTCTATAAAGGCAATACGTGTAGTATCGAAAATGCGTGAAGCTGGATATGATGTCTCAGTAAAAGACGTAATGAAAAAATACACAGTTGAGGCTATAGCAGATAGTGCAGTATTAGAAGTAGAGAGAAAATATGAGCAAGGTGAAATCACAGGAGCAGTTATAACAACACCTATTATTGAAACCTTTGAAGGCTGGAAATTAAAAAAGCCACATCACTTTAATCAGGCAATGATGATAAAAGTTAATACAGATAATGAAAAGGAGATAAGTAAAGTACTTGACGTTTTAGTAAAGCATCATGATGTCTTACGTTCTGTGTATAGAAATAAAAAACTTGAAATATTAAGTATGATAGAAAGCAGAAAATATGATTTAAATGTGTATGATTTGAGAAATGAAAATAATACACATTATATAGTAGAAAAAGAATGTGGAAAACTTCAAAGTAGTATTAGTCTTGAGAATGGACCTCTTATGAAGGTAGGCTTATTTAAAACCCAAAGTGCAAATTATATGATGATATGTATACATCATCTTGCGGTTGATGGAGTATCCTGGAGAATATTATTGGAGGATTTCAATACAGTATTAACGCAGTTAAAAAATGGAGAAGAGATAGTATTACCTAGAAAGACAGCATCATATAAAGATTGGGGAGAAGCACTTTCTGAATATAAAAGTAGTAAGATACTGGAAAATGAAAGAGGATACTGGAGTAAAGTTGTATCTAAAATTAAGGATGGAGAAATAAAAGGAGATAGCAGCTGCATTAAAAGTGGCTATGGAAATATAAATATATCCTTTAGTAAATCAGAGACTAAGGATCTTATGTATAATGTTGGAAGAGCATTTAATACGGAGATAAATGATTTATTGATTAGTGCAATAGGAATATCTGTGAAGAAGTTAACAGGTCAGAATAAGACAGCAGTGGTGCTTGAAGGGCATGGACGTGAGGAAATTCATAAGAAAATAGATATATACAGGACAGTAGGCTGGTTTACAATTATGTATCCTATAATAGTAGAATGTACAGAAGACATACAAGAAAGCATAGTATCTACAAAGGAAATGTTAAGAAAGGTGCCAAACCATGGAATGGGTTATGGTTTGTTGAAAAGTGAGTTTGAAAAAGTAAGAGCAGATATCTATTTCAATTATCTAGGTGAAATGGATGCGGAAAATAAAAATAGTACAGATTATTCAAGTGGAATAAGTACAGCAGAAGAAAATAGGCTTCCAGGAACAATTAATATTAATGGAAGTGTAATACAAAGTCAGCTGAGTTTTTCAATAACGTATGATAAAAATAAATATATGCAGGATACTATTGAAGAATTTGCAAAGTTGTATAGAAATAGCTTAAATGAAATTATTATGTATTGTGTTAATAAGGAACAAAGAATTAGGACCATGTCGGATTATTCAAAAGAAGAAATAACAACGGAAGATTTTGAAGTGTTAACTAGTTACTTCAATTATAAGAAAGCATATGTAATGGATATATATTCACTTACTCCATTGCAAGAAGGAATATTGTATCAAAGATTACTAGATAATAAATCTAGTAATTATGTAATACAGAAAGTGTTTGCCTTTAGCGAAAAAATTGATGAGGAGAAAATTCAAGATGCACTTAAATTACTTGGAAGAAAACACGATGTACTAAGAACAGTGATAATGTATGAGAAAATATCCAAACCCAGACAAGTTGTATTAAAGAATAGAGAAATAGAATATAAAAAAGAAGACTTATCAAAATTAAATAAAGCTCAGCAGAATAAAAAAGTGTTGGAAATAGAAAAACTTGATGTTAAAAGAGGATTCAATTTACAGAAAGATAAACTTATGAGGATTAAATATATTGTTCTCGATGATGAAAGTAGTAAGCTGATCTGGACTATGCATCATATTATAGTAGACGGATGGTGTTGGTCTATAATATTCGGAGATTTTATGAGGTATTATAAAGGGCTTAAAGCTGGCAAAAGTATCTCTGAAATGGAACGAAGAGTAGATAAAGAGAAAATGGAAACAGCAGAATATGGAGAATATATAAGTTGGGTTAAAAAGCAGGATAAGGAAGAAGGAATAGAGTACTGGAAAGAATTATTATCGGATTATGATGGAGTGGCAGAAATAAAGCCAATTAAGAAAACACATCCTACAGAGGAGCAAGTAAAAGAAGCTGGAATAAATGTGCCTAAGGAAACAAGTGAAAAGTTATTTAAAGTGGCTAGATTAAATAATGTTACTATAAATAATATAGTAGAAGCAGCGTGGGGAATAGTACTTCAAAGGTATAATGGAACAAATGATGTGGTATTCGGCAAGGTAGTTTCAGGCCGTAATGCAGATATAAAAGGAATAGAGAAAACAGTAGGATTGTTTATAAATACAATTCCATTCAGAGTAAAATGCGATGAGAGAACAACAATAAGGACGCTTCTTAAAGAACTTAAGCAGCAAGGGATAGATGGAAATAGTTATGATTATTGTTCTCTTGCAGAAATACAAAATGAAACTCAGCAAAAATCAGATTTGATAAAGACAATATTTGCTTTTGAAAATTATTATGTTGACGAGAGTAATTTAAGCAGTGGTGAAGGAGCATTACAGATAAAATATGAAGCTGCAAGAGAACAAACGAATTATGCAATAACCTTAGGAGCTTATGCTAATGATGAACAATTAATGTGCAGCATTATGTATAATCCAAATGAATATGACAAGGGTGAAATAGAGATAGTACTAAACCGTCTAGAAAAAGTACTTGTGAAAATATCGAAAAATGAAGATGTTAAGGTGTCTGACATTGAAGTAATAACAGAGGATGAAAGAGAGCTAATATTAAATACCTTCAATGATACAAAAACAGATTATCCTAAGGATAAAACATTAGTAGAGTTATTTGAGGAGCAGGTAAAAAAGACACCAGATAATACAGCAGTGGTGTTTGAAGATAAACAGTTAACATATGCAGAATTAAATAGAAAAGTAAATCAAGTGGCAAGAAAACTAAGAGAGCTAAATGTAAAGCCAGATGATTTTGTAGCAATAATAGCAGAACGAAGCATAGAGATGATAGTTGGAATATACGGAATAATTAAAGCAGGAGGAGCTTATGTACCAATAGATCCTAAGTATCCAGAGGATAGAATAAAGTATATGATTCAAGATTGCAAGCCAAAGGCAATATTAGTATATAAGGCAGGAGTAAAAACGAAAGTACAAGTAATAAATCTTGAAGAAAAAACAATATGGGAGTGTGAAGGGACAAACTTTGAAAAAGTAAATAAGCCAAATGATTTAGCATGTTGTATATATACTTCAGGTACAACAGGGAAACCTAAAGGAACAATGATAGAGCATAAAAGTATAATAAGACTGGTAAAAAACTCAAATTATTTCAGGTTTGAAGATGTTAGAATGCTGCAAACTGGATCTATATCTTTTGATGCAGCTACTTTTGAAATATGGGGAACATTATTGAATGCAGGAAGATTGTATCTTGCAAATAAAAATGAATTCTTAGAAATAAAAAATTTAAAAAGAATAATAGAAGATAATAATATTAATACAATGTTTTTAACAACAGCATTATTTAATCAAATAGTAAGTATAGATTGTACAGTTTTTAATGGATTGAAAACTTTAATGTTTGGAGGAGAAAAATCTTCAGAAATTTATGTAAGAAAGCTGCTGACTAAAAATAAGAAAATTAAACTTGTTAATTTATATGGACCAACAGAAACTACGACACTTGCAACATGGTATCCTATTGAGCATAATGATATTATAGAAAAGATACCAATAGGAAAACCTGTTTCAAATACCGAAGTTTATATCCTTAGAGGATTACAACTTTGTGGAATAGGAATGCCTGGGGAATTATGTATAGCTGGAGTAGGAGTAGCAAGAGGGTATCTTAATAGACCGGAACTTACAGCAGAAAAGTTTGTGGATAATCCTTATGGAGAAGGCAAACTGTATAGGACAGGAGATCTTGCAAGGTGGCTTCCGGATGGGAATATAGAATATTTAGGAAGAATAGATGAGCAGGTAAAGATAAGAGGCTTTAGAATAGAATTAGGAGAGATAGAAAGCGCACTAAGGAAGATAGATAGAGTAAAAGATGCAGTTGTAATAGTAAGAGAAGATGAAAATAAGGAAAAATCAATAAATGCATATATAGTATCAGATGAAGAGATAAATGTAAGTGAAATAAGAGAAGAACTTGAGAAAAACCTGCCTGATTACATGATACCAGCATATATGATGCAGATAGAAAATATACCGGTAACAAGGAATGGTAAGTTAGACAAAAAAGCACTTCCAAAGATAGAAGTAAAGAGCGAAAAAGAATATATAGCACCAAGAAATGATATAGAAGCTTTAATATGTACAATATTTTCTAAAGTACTTAATGTAAAAAAGGTAGGAATAAACGATGATTTTTTTGAACTTGGAGGTCATTCATTACTTGCAATTAAATTTGAAGTCGAAATGAATAAGTACAATTTTGCTTTTAAAGTCAGAGATATATTTAAGTATAAGACACCTTATCAGATTGAGAATTATATTACAGGAGAAGAAATGGATATAAAAGATTTAGAAGAAGATGTAAATATTCCTGAAAAAGTATCTATAGACTGCAATGACAATTGTATTGATAATATAGAACCATTTAACGATATATTTTATAAAAACTGCTATTACAATGCGCTTTTCCCAGTGATTAAACATTACAACAAAAATATTTTATTATTTTTAATAAATGATGTTTTAGTATATGATTATAATGCTGAGAAAGCTTATATAGATATACAATATATAGGATGTAATCCAATAAAAGATATTCTATATGAGGAAGGAATTGATATTTGTGGAAAGGATATTTCTAATGATATCATAGATGATATTATTAAAGCTATAAAAAAAGAAAGTCCTGTTATAATAACAATAGACTGTTATTATAGTTCTATAAGGCAAGACACATACAAAAAAATTCATTGGTCACATGCATTATTAGTATACGGATTTAATTTAAATACAAAAAAATTTAATGTAATTGAGCATAGTCATAAAGATAATCTTACGTATAGCAAAGCAACTATGTCATTTGAAGATTTGAAAAATTCTTATTTGGGATATATTAAAAATTTCAGTAAAAAAGAACCAACATATTTTGAAATAGTTAATGTTAAAGAAAATAAATCTAATATGATAGCAAAAGATGAATTAGATAAATTGCAAAAGAAAACTTTGATTAAAAATATTTTGTTGAAGAAGGAAGAGTTATATAAAGGTTTGAATGAATTACAGAAATTTGTTCAAATGTATTCAGATGTAATAATAAATGAAAAAACTATAAAAGAAAAGGTTGAAAGCTATGTTGAAGGAATAAATCATATTATTAATGCTAAATATGTTGAAAAGTATAGGATAGAACATGTATTGGGAAAGAATACAACTTACTACAAAAAAATTATTGAAATAATAGAATTATGGGAGAATGTTAGAATTTATCTTGGGAGATATATGTATTCAGGAAAATTTATTGCTGAAAATTTTAAATTGAGTGTTGAAAAAATGTATAAAATAATTGAAAAAGAAAAGGAATTCATTGAAATGTTTGTTGATTCAATAATTTCGATATAATATCTATATATAAGGGAGTGTCGCAAAATGATTAAAATTAATCATGAGCGATGCTCTTTTTTTGTTTAAGCTATAAAATTGCCTAATATTTTAAATACTATATTAATTATTTGAATTTCCATGAGATTTTGACGCACTAAAATAAACCTAACTATATTATTCCATAATTAGGAAATAGTTTTTAATTCGTGAAGATACTTTTGAGTTCTTTCATTTTGGATTTTTAAATGTAATTTGTTAATGTTATATCCAAAACAAAGCAAAATAAATTCAGTTTTTACACTATTTTTTCCACGTGTTAAAAATCTTTTGAATTCATAGTCGCTTTTTAAAATTCCAAACGCACCTTCAACTTGAATAGATCTGTTCATTCTCAATTTAGTTCCCAATTCAGTTTTGATATTGTTGTATGAAATTTGACGCTTTTTAATAAAAGTCTTTGAAACCTGCATTTTTCGGTTATTCTTTGCTTTTGTGCACTTTGATTTCAAAGTGCAGTTATCGCAATTTTCACATTCATAAACAGTAACCTCAGACGTATACCCACTTGCAGATTTTTTATGAATAATATATGATGGGAATAATTTTCTATTATTATGACAAATATATGTATCTGTTTTAACATCATATTTCATATTTTCACGCTTACTGATGTCGTTTTTAAAACTTCTTTTTTTCCATTTCTCATAAGTTTGAGGTTTTATATATGGTATTTGATTATTAGACTCTAAAAACAAATAGTTTTCTTCACTTTCGTAACCAGAATCTGCAATCACATTAGTATATTTATGACCAATTTTTTCTTGCATATTAGTAATCATTGGTATTAATGTTGCTATATCATTTCTATCATCAAATACTCCAACACCAGTTACATATTCACTATCAACTGCTATTTGTACATTATAGGCAGGTTTTAATTGACCATTTCTCATATGATCATCTTTCATATGCATGAAAGTTGCATCAGTATCAGTTTTAGAATAGCTATTTCTTTTTGAAAATATTTTCTTACTTAAATTATATTTTTCTTGTCTTTCTTTATATTGTGATAGTTGTTCTATCCACTTTTGAATTGCAGTTTTTCTTTTACCGATTCCATGAACAAACTCTATATTTCTTTTTTCTTTTTCAAATAAAAGCCATTGAAGAATTTTGTTTATATCATCAATCAAAGTTTCTCTCTCAATAGTGAATTTCATTAATCTTTCAAGATTAATGGTTTTAACAAGAGCAATAATTTTATCAAACATCTTACCTTCATTTTTATAAATAGCTTTCTTCCAAACAAAAGTATATCGGTTGGCATTTGCCTCAATTTTAGTACCATCGATAAATACATTTTCAAATAATAATTCTTTTTCTTTAGCTAAATAGTTAACTTGTTGATAAAATAAATCTTCAATCACTTCATTTGAAAGATATTTTTTTCGAAATCTACTTATAGTAGCGTGATCAGGTGCTTTAAAGCCTTGAAGTAGCCATTTGAAATTTATATCTCTTTTGCATGCTTTTTCTATCTTTCTACTTGAATAAATATTTTGAGAATAAGCATAAGATATTATTTTGAACATGATTTTGGGTTCAACTGCTGATTTTCTTCCTACGGAAGAATACGCCTTGTACAATTTTTTATAATTTAATCCCTCCAACAAATAGCTTAGCAAACGAACCGAATCATCTTCTGGTATTAAGTTTTCTAAATTTAATGGTAATATAAGTTGCAAATTATCATTAAATTGATTATAATTTTTTGTGTATAATTTAGTTACATTCATAATTTAATTATACAATCAATGTGAGTTCTTCGGAACTCACATTTTTTATATACAACAAAGGAGCTATTGCAAAACTATTTTTTAGTTTTGCAACAGCCCCTTAATTTTTTTTGGTATAATTATCATTTTGTGAGAAATAATAAAATCAATACATATTATTTTATAAAGGTTGTGCTTTTATGAATATTGGTTGGAACGTAGAGACATTTTTTTTGATTACAGGAACAGTACTTTCGACTATTGGCTCTATATTTATTATGAAAAATAATTGGAAGCAGTATGGAATTCTATATATTTCAAGTGGAGTTGTAGGAGAATTATTATGTTACTTTTTTATTATTACAGGACTATATGTATATCCCTATAGAATATTGCCTCAAATATCACAAATGCCATTAACATTAATTATGACTATGTTTCCTTTCTATGTTATGTTTGGTGTTAGATATAGCCCTGCTAGATGGGCATACAAAATTCCATTCTACTGGGTGCTAGTTCATATTGGAATGTTCGGAGAAGTTATTGCACAAAACTTTACAAGGGTCATTAAGTATAATAGGTTTTGGGATACATGGGATTCTTATACCTGGTGGTGGCTGTTTTTGTTAATTTTTGAGGTGATTGGTGGTATATTGGTATCTAAAGAATATAGAAAACCTATTGATGAAGGTGTATTTACATATGGTAAATTAGGATGGTTTATTGTACATTTTATTTTAATTAGTACTGTTTTTCTGGCAGGATTTTTTATGGGAATGAAGACTTTAAAATAAGTATAATAATTATTAAAGTCTAACAAATAATATTATTTTTCGCTAGACTTATTTTATTGTCTATGGAATTAATATGGAGGAATTATGAATACTTGATTTATACAGCAGAAAATTGATGAATTTAAAATTAAAAAATTCATCAATTTTGCGTTAAGTAAAAAGATTTATATGTAAAAATAACTCTCTTTGATAAAATCAATTTGTTTTGAAATAATGTGAAGTAGTTGTGAAGAAGTCTCTTTTTTTCCATGTTTAATCCAAACCAACAATATGCCAATAAAAATACTACTACGTATTGTTATAAAGTATTCATAACTGGTATTGGGAAGTGGTTGTAACTTACCAAAGAAGTCTAAGATAGTTAAAGAGTTTTTTTGATGACAAGCATATATAATATCCACTCTGTTAATAGAAAGTAATTGTTCTAATATAGTACTGTGTTCAGTCCAATAATCCAAAAAACAAAGTAGAAGACCTTCTTTTTTATGTTTGTATACTTCGTTTTTGAAAAATATAGTAGTCACATCTTGAAAACAGCAATCACACTGCCAATGTAATACATCAATTAGATGATCGAAGCCTCGATAAAAGGTAGCACGTCCTACTGTAGATGCTTGTTGTATATCGGTGATTGTTATTTTATCAAAAGTTTTTTTTTTCAAACAATATGATAGTCCTTGATAAATCATATTTGCTGAAGTTTTAGCACGTTTATCTTCTTTAATATGATACATTTTTACACCTTCTGTATTGTAAGTTATGGAACTATTGTATTATAACACGAAAATTGTTAAACTTGAAATGCAATGAGATTTTATGTTACAAGAGTAATTAAAATATGAAAAGGAGGAAGGATGCTATGTCTAAAATAATGTTTGTTACTCAACCAACTATGGGACATACAAATGCTATATTAAGTATTGCAGTAAGATTAAAAGAACTTGGACATGAAGTCCTCTTCGTGATTCCTAATGCAAAGAGAATTCCTAAAAAAATAATTAATAGGCTTCCTGATTATGTTAAAACTTCATTATCAATACCTGGAAAGGTAAGAGCAAATGGAATTAATTGTGTTAGTATAGATATGCCTATTAAAGTACTTTTTAAATATATGATATTGCCTTTTGCTAAGCGGTTTACAGAAACTCAGTATGCAATGAATGTATTTTCAGATTGTTTATATAAATATTCTAAACTAATTGAAGGTATTGTTTTAAGAGAAAAACCAGATGTTATAGTCAATGATTTTTTCTTTTTTCCTCCATATATAGTTGCAGAAAGGTATGATATACCATGCGTAACTATATATCACAGTGGATTGCCTTTTAGAGGAGATGGCATACCACCATTCGGAAGTGGACTTGCTATAAATGGAAATTGGGGAGTGAAGGGAAAGTTGTACGCCATTCTTTCAAGAAATACTAATAAACTAGTAACAAAGAGATATATTAGAGCTTGTAAAAAGATGGACGTTTCAGATATTAGAAAAGTAAATTGGAGTAAACCATATTCAAAATGGCTAAATTTATTACTTACAGCAAAAGAAATTGAAGCACCAAGACAATTAAATAATAACAATACAATTTTTGTAGGACCATGTTTCTCATGTAAAAGAATAGACATACAAGATAAGTTTCCTTTTGAAATTTTAAGTGAGGAGATTCCAAAGATATATGTGTCACTTGGAACTGTATTTAATAATAAACCTAAGGTTTTTAAAAAAATCTTGAGTGGACTTGAAAAAGAAAATTACCAAGTTATAGTTAGTGCTGGAGGAGCTTATAATAAGCTAATAAAATACAATTTTAATAATAATATATTGATATTTAAGAGGGTTCCTCAACTTGAAATTTTAAAAAAGGTGGATATTGTTATTAGTCATGGTGGAAATAACACAATAAATGAAACCTTGGCAGCTGGAAAACCAATTATTGTAATGCCTATAGGTGGTGAGCAGGGAGACAATGCTAGTAAAATTCAGTATTTAAATGTTGGTAAGAGAATAAATATTTCAAATTTTAGCAGTAATGAAGTATTAGAAAAAGTGAAAAGTATCTTTGCTGATTCTATATATAAACAAAATGCTGAGAGAATTAGAAAAATAATAAGTAAAACAGATGGAGTTAGTACTTCTGTTAAATTAATAAGTTCGGTAGCTGAAAACAGAAAAATATAGGACATTAAGAGTAGATTTGTCTTTACAGAAATGAAAGGGTATAATGTAAGAAAATGCATATACTTTCAAGGAAGCTGTAATTAGGAGGATACCCCATGGAAAGACTGATTGAAATAAAAAATATCACCAAAAGTTTTGGTAACAAAACCATACTAAAGAATGTTAATATGACAATTAATAAGGGAGATTCAATTGCAATAATAGGACATAATGGATCAGGCAAAAGTACTTTTTTGAAAATAATCTGCAAATTATCATCAATAAATGAAGGTGAAATAAAATATTATAAAAAAATAAAATTTAATTATGTTCCAGAAAGGTTTCCGAAAATGCCAATTACACCGAGGCAGTATATTCTTAAAACTGGATTAATTGAGGGAATAACTAAAAATGAAATAGAGGATAAGTGCAGCGAATTATTTAGAAAGTTTTTTATGGAAAAAATGATTGATACGCCGATAAAATATCTCTCAAAAGGTTCAATACAGAAGGTAAGTGTTATACAAGCATTAATAACTAAACCGGATATTTTACTTTTAGATGAGCCTTTATCTGGACAAGATGTAGATTCTGAGAAGGTATTTATAAAGTTGATAGATGGTTTAATTAAAGAGGGAATTACGGTTGTGATGTCCTGCCATGATAGTATATTAATTAATTCTTTGTCAAATTTAGTATATGAAGTTAAAGAAAGAAACATTGAAAAAGTAGATTATTTAAAGGCAAGCTGCAGGGAATATGATATTTTAGTTTTTAATGGAAGTTCAAATATAAAAGAAAGATATAAGGACATAAAAAAACAAGTTGAAAAAATAGACGTTGATGAAAATAAAATTAAGTTAGTGGTTGATAAAAGCAGGAGTAATGATATATTGAAAACTATGCTTAATTACGGTTATGAACTTAGGAGGATGTACAGTGAAGACTTTTAATTCTCTTTTAAGATATAATTTTATTATATACATAAAAAGTAATAAATTTATAATGCCACTCATAGTATGGATTGCTTTCATGGGTGTTATGTATTCAATAAAGCCATTAGATATAGTATCAAGTTTTATATTTTCCATGATGTTTTTATTTGCTGTAATGCTGTGGATTAGTTTTTCGTATTTAGAAGCTTTAGATAGTGTATCAGAACAATTAGTCATATTAAAGGTTAGAAAAGAATGGATGTACTATTTAGGCAACAATGTTTTTTTAATGCTCATAGGAGTAATAATGAGTTTTATAGGAGTTTTATGCCCTATTATAATAAATGTGGTGAATAATTTTACTTTATTTAATAGAAGACTTACTTTAGAGGATTGTTTATCATCATTAATCTTACATATTATTTTTGCTGTTTTAGGATGTTCAGTTGGGATACTAAGTGGACCAAGATGCATTAAAAGCAGGAAATTAGCTGTAGAAATTATTGTACTGGTTGCAATAATTTCAGTAATAAAATTTCAACTAATAGAAAAAGTTAATATAATTAAGTATATTACATGGATTCTACCACCTGTATGTGATATCCAAGCATTCTTTAGTAATAAAGGTTTTTTTGATATACAAAATACTGTAAAGTCTATAATGTATGGAGTTATATATACATTTATTTATAATGTCATTAATATAGAACTTCTAAAAAGAAAGCGATTTTAGGAGTTAAATAAAGTGCCTATAGATTTTTTATAGGCACTTTTAAAATTAGCCAAGTACCAGCTATTATATACTTGTAGGGCAATCACCTTTTTTTACAAAATCATGAATTGCCTCAATTGAGCATTTTACCATATTTTCTACTGCGGTATCAGTATAAAAAGCCATGTGTTGTGTAAGAATTACATTTGGAAATTGACGAAGATATGCAATCTTTTGATTACTAATAATATCACTTCTTTTATCTTCGTGATAAAGTCCGTCTTCGCCTTCTATAACATCTAAACCTAAAGCACCTATTTTTTTTGATTCAACGCCGTAAATGAGAGCGTTAATATCCATAAGTTCTCCTCTAGCACAATTTATCAGGACAACATTATCCTTCATTTTATTAATTTTTTCATCGTTAATTAAATGATATGTACTTTCCAAAAGTGGTGTATGTAGTGAAATAATATCTGAGGAAGTTATAAGTGTGTCTAAATCCGTATAGGTAGCATATTTTTTGGTTTCATCATTTTCATATTTATCGCAAGCAAGTATTTTGCAGCCAAAGCCAAAAAGATTCTTTATCACACATTGACCAATCTTGCCTGTACCTATAATGCCTACAGTTAAAGAATTAAGTTCACGCCCCTTGAGCCCACTTAATGAATAATCATTTACTTGTCCACGCCACATTGCTTGTTTGTAATTTCTTAAGGACATTAATATAAGCATTACGGTATGCTCAGCAACACCTGTAGGTGGATAATTCGAATTGGCTACTTTTAATCCAATTTTATGAGCATGTTCTATATCTATATGATTAAAGCCAACAGTTCTTGTAGAGCAGAAGTTAACCTTTGATGCCTTTAAGTTATCTTCTATATCAGCAGTTAAATGGCTTTTACCTAAGATAGATACGCCATCATAGCCATTTGCCATTGGCAGAGTTTCGAAATTTAAAGGAGCCTCAGTTAAGGTGATTTCACAGTTGTATTTATCAGCATATTTTTTAAAATATAATTCTTCATCCTCACGTACTTCAAATGCTAAAATTTTCATAATATCCTCCGGGTATCTGTATTAATTTATTAAAAGCATAGCAAATAATACGATAAGTTGCTAATATCAATTTTTAGAGTTATAATAACTTAAAGTTATAACAAATATATAATGAGGAAATAAATATGAACATTAGGCAATTAGAATACTTTGTAACTTTATCAGAAACCCTAAGCTTTACAAAAACAGCACAGAAATTTTTTATATCACAAACAGCAATAACAAAGCAAATAAAATTATTGGAAAGTACTCTGGATACTAAACTATTTAATAGAGATAAACATTATGTAGAGTTAACACCAGCTGGAAGTGTTTTCTTGGTGGAAGCAAAAGCTATTCTTCGTAAAATTGAAGAAGCAACAGAAAGAGTCCATCTAACTACTATAGGATTTGTTGGATTACTTCGTATTGGTTTTATAAAAGGGTATGAAAAAACATGTTTTACTGATTTGATTTTTAAGATATATAATAAATACCCTAATATATCTATTGATTTTTTTAGGGGAACAGAAGAGGAATTATATGATAAAGTTTTAAATTCTGAATTGGATATAATATTTAATAATTTTAAAAAAGAAAGTATGGAAGTAGGACTGGAAAAGAAATTAGTGGGGGAATACCCACTAAAGGTTGTTGTTCATCCAACACATATTTTGGCCACAAAAAAATCAGTATGCTTTGAAGAACTTAGAGGAGAAACAATCTTTAAATATAGTGATGGCGAAGATATGGAGGTTATTCTTTTAATGGTATCTGCAAATATGGGTGTTGCTATTATGCCTTCGTATTGTGTAAGATACTTAAATCAATCTCAGCATATTATGATAATAGAATTAAAGGATAGTGATGCTTATGTTAATATTGGAGCAATATGGAATAGAAAAAATAATAATCCAGCCTTATTAAGAATGCTTAAAATTATTGAAGAAGATAAAATTTCTCTTAAAAAAATGCATGAATTATGATCATGCATTTTTTTAAGAGAAATATATTATATAATGATTTTTACATAATGATATTTAAAAACAGGCCAAGATTTTTTATATGGAATATTTACAGCTTCATAAGAGTGTTGACTAATAAGTGGCTGTCCTAATAAAAACCCAGTTACAATGCTTGAATGAAATATAACACCAGCTTTATTTTGAAAAAATATTAAATCTCCAAGTTCTAAGTCTTTTGCAGCAGTAGTTTCTATACCCTTTGCATAGGGAAGATTTTTTTCGTGATTTATTCTTAGGTAATAGTATAGAGAATGTGCAACGGTCCAACTTATAGACCAAGTATCATAGGCTTTATTTGCAGCATGTTTATACCACCACGGGCGAAAACTATTGAAATTCATAGGAGCGTTTCCAGCTAGTAAACATTGAGAAACAAAATTTGAGCAGTCTCCACTGGTATCATTTATCAATTTAAAGTACCTATAGTTGGGATTAGGATTTAAGGCATAGGTAAGTGCATAATTAACAGAAGCGCTTCTTAAATATTTATTTGGCTGTCTTTTTAGGTTTGTTATATAGTACATAAGGTATTCCTTAAAAGTATTATCAATTATTATATTATGAAATAGGTAAATGAGAAGTTCAAAATAAAGTTAGATTATATAAGTAAAATAAGGGTACTTTAGAAAGTCCCCTTATTTTAAGTGTTATTTTTGATAACGTTTACTTGAACTACCAAGGCATATAAGGTATGCTTGATAGCAAACAAAAATTATTTGCTAAAAGTATACCTAGAGATGCAATTCCTAAAACTAAAGTTGATAATAAAATACATTTTTTAAGCATTATGTCTCCACTCCTTTCATTGGAATTTTTTTGTGAAGTTGTGAATTTGTCTAAGAGCTTGAATGTCATTTATATCTAAAAAATAATCTATTAATTTGTTTTTAATAGAATTATTTGGTTTATTATTTTTGGCAGATAGTATGAAAAATTCATTCATAATATCATAAATTTTATCTTTATGATTTGAGCTTATATATATGTTAACTAATTCACATAAAATATCTGGTTCTAAGTGAAAACGTATGGTATTTTTTGTGTATTTTAATGCGCCCAAGAAATATTCCTCAGCTTTTTCTATAAGATTTATTTCTTTATAAATCTTACCGATTTCGAAATATATCTCTGGTAGATAGAGAAAATTTTCATCTAAATGAGATTTATATTCTACTATAGAATTTAAAATTTCCCTTACTTTATCAAAATTATTAATAGAGATATATACGTCACAGATATTAAGAAGTATGATTATGTATTTTTTGTAATTGTCCTTACCTACAATTTCTAGTATCTTATAAAGTAATTTCAAGCTTTTATCATATTCTTTTAGTTCATGAAGGCAAACAGCTTTTTGTAGAATAACTTCATAATATTTATCAGTATGTACCTTTTTTAATTGTTTTTCAATGCTAACAAATCTTTTTAGTGCTATGTCAAATTTATTTAATTTCATATAACATAAGGCACTATTATAAACAAAAATATATTGATAATCCTCTTTCATGTTTTTAAACTGGTTTAACGCAAAGTCACAGCATTTTATATCATCCTCGTATCTACCCATATAAAAGTATACAGTTGATAGTTTTCTTAAAATTGATATTATATGATGATTAGGTTTAGTTGTACTTATTAAAGCTTTTGCTTTTTCGTAGTATATTGAACTATTATAAAGGTCATTTGTGTTGCAAAAAAAATCTCCAGCTAGCTCAAATATTGCAAGCTTTTTATCTTTTAAATCCCAATTAACTAAAAATTCTTCAGCTTCAAATAATTTTGAAGTAAATATTGCATCTTTATAAATACTTAAATCTTTAAGTTCTTTTATATATTTATCAAGTATTTTTATAGCTTGTGATTTTTCATTTTCTAGAAGATAGTCTAAATTTATATCTATGTCTATTTTGTTCTTTTTTGATATTAATTTTAGGTTTTTTAATATTACATTAGCTACGCTAACTGTTAGATTAGCTTTGTTATGTTCTATTTGACTTATTAGATTTCTAGTTATTTCATTTCCTACTATATCATCTTGACTTAGGTTATATTTTTTTCTTAAGTTTTTCAATTTATCTCCAACTGATAGTATCTCGAAACCTTCCATAACAATTCTCCTCAAGGTAAAGTATTATATTAACCAATTATACCACTAATTGGTTAATATGTAAATAATGTCTGGGATTCAGTAAGAAGTTAAAATCTTTGTTAAAAAAATAATAACACTGTTTGATTTTTAACAAACTATTATAGACGTTTTCATAAACGATTTCAATACTTTAAAATAAATATTAACAATTTATATTTATAATAGTAACAGTTTGTTAACAATTTAAAACGATTTCCATTTTGCATTATTTAAAAAAAACGTATATGATAAATGTGTAAGGAAAATTAATGAATAAAAAATAAAAACTAGCAGGAGGTAATTTTTATGAAAAAAATAGTAGAAGCTTTAAAAAATAGTGTGATGATGTTAGGATTCTTTCTTGATCCAGAATTGGTGAGATATGCCAATATAAATGAAATAGTAAAAAACAATTATAAAGATATAGATATAAAAAAGGTTGCATAGGTTTTTTGAATAAAAACTGTGCAAATTCTATCTAAAGAAAAAATTAAATATAAAAGTTTGTGAGGATAGTTTGGAAAATGATAAAATTTTATTTTCATAAAATATTTGTAAATTCAAAAATAGTGTATGTTTTTTAACTTTAAGGTTAATATGCATACACTATTTTTAATTTGAGAAAATAATTATAGACGTTTTCACAAACGATTTCAATAGATACCTATAATAATTCATTATTTATTAACATATTATTTAAATGCTGTTAACAAAATGAAACGATTTCTATTTTGATTTATTTTTAAAATTGAGGTAATATAAACGTGTAAGAAAATTAAGTTTTAGGAGGAAGTAAGAATGAAAAAGTTAATAAAAGAAATATTTAGTTTAGAAAGTATAAATAGAGGACTTGTTGCAGTAGGATGTTTCTTTGATTCACAATTAGCTAAGGATTGTTACAAAAATTCAAAGATAATTGAGCAAAGACAAAATGAAAAAAAGATTGCATAGTTAAAAATATAAAAACTATGCAATCTTTTTTATATTGCCTTATTTTTAGAAGTATATTTAAAAATTGCAGATTTTATTGCCATATAGTCAACATCATCAGGCAAGGCTTCTTTTATAGGTCTTAGTTTAGAGGTGCCAAGAGTTTTAATTTTTTCATATATTAAATCCTTGTATTCTTCAGGGATGTATGAATCTAAATTAACATTAAGACCTTCATTTGCGCATTTTAAAATATGCTCTTGCACAGTTGTAATAGATAAGTTTCGAGTTTTAGCTATTTCCGATAAATTCAATCCTTTTTTATATAGATTAAAAGTTTCTATATGGGTTGACAATTTTTTGGAAAGAATTTCAGGAACAATTAAGGTAGCTTTATTGTCTTCTGGAGTTAAATTTGTTTCCTTAATATATTCCTTTATTTTTTTCTCAAATATCTCGCCATATTTATTGTATTTTAATTCACCTATACCCTTAATTTGAAGCATGGATATCTTATCTTTTGGATAGTATTTACACATCTCGCTTAATACGGCATCTGAAAAAATAATATAAGGAGGTACATTTTCTTTTCTTGAAAGCTCTAGACGCAAACCTTTTAAAATTTCGAATAAATTATTATCAGTACTTAGTGAAAGTTCTGCTACGATATGAATTTTTTGCACTACTTTTTTGGAGCCTTTAAGAACATCAATACTTTCTTTAGACATTTTTACAATGGGATATTCACTATCAGAAAGATATAAATAACCATCTGCTATAAGTGTATTTATAAAGTTTGTAATTTGTTTTAAAGTGTAGTCCTTCATTATTCCATAAGTAGATAACTTATCAAAATTAAACCTTAAAACTTTATTATTTTTAGAGCCTTTAAGAACTTCAGCTATCATAGTTACCCCAAAATTCTGTCCCATTCTGTAGATGCAGGAAATTATTTTTTGAGCGTCTAATGTAATATCTACTATTTCTACGTTACCAGTACAATTAATGCAGTTATCACAATTATCCACCTCATAATCTTCTCCAAAATAATTTAAAATATATTTTCGAAGGCAGGAAGTAGTCATGCAATAATTTATCATGTCATTTAATTTTTTCATTTCTATTCTTTGTCTATCAAAAGAAGGTATACTTTGTCTTATTAGAAATTTTTGTATTTGTATATCTTGACCGCTAAACAAAATTATACATTCACTTTTTTCACCATCTCTACCTGCACGACCGGCTTCTTGATAGTAAGACTCTAAGTTTTTGGGCATGTTATAATGTATTACAAAACGAACATTTGATTTATCTATACCCATACCAAAAGCGTTTGTTGCTATCATCAGTTTTGTTTCATCGTATAAAAATAGATCTTGACTTTTACTTCGATCATTGTCGCTCATACCCGCATGATATTTTCCTACAGAATAACCTTGACTCAATAGTTTTTGATGAAGAGAATCAACTTCCTTTCTAGTTGCAGCGTAGATTATACCTGAAACATCTTTATGTTTTGCTAAATATTTGGTTATAAAATCAAATTTGTTTTCGTTTTTTACTATTGAAAAGAATAAATTATCTCTATCAAAGCCAGTGATAAAAGAATTGGGCTCTCTAAGCTCTAGAAGATTTATTATATCTTTTTTTACTTCATCAGTTGCAGTTGCAGTAAAAGCAGCTAAGATAGGTCTTTTATCAAATATAGTTATAAAAGGAACTATTCTTTTATAACTAACTCTGAAGTCATGTCCCCATTGAGATACACAGTGAGCTTCATCTACAGCCACCATTGCAACAGGCAAATCTTTAATTGCATTTCTAAAGTATTCCTGTTCTAATCTTTCTGGTGCTACATATAAAATTTTTAAATGTCCTGAAAGTGCTGACATTAAAGTATCGTTTGTTTCTTTTTGGGATAATGTGCTATTTATGTAACTAGCATTAACTCCATTTTCTCTTAAGGTATCAACTTGATCCTTCATAAGTGAAATAAGTGGAGTTATTACAATTGTAAGACCGTTCATATAGAGGGCTGGTATTTGATAACAGATAGATTTACCGCCTCCAGTTGGCATAATAGCAAAGGTATCATGACCATCTATTATACTTTGTATTATGTTTTCTTGACCTTGTCTAAATGAAGAATAGCCAAAGTATTTTTTTAATATATTAAATATGTTGTTATCCATATAAGACTCCTTAAGTAAACAATATAGGGAAAATAAGAGATAAACTAGTTCACATCTTATTTCCCTACATTTAATTATAAACAAAAATTTAAATAAATAAACTATTTTAACTCATAACTTTAAATATTCTTGCTTCGTTTTCTTTTAAATCTATGTTTATATTATCATTTAAATTTAGTTTTATAGTTTTTTCATTTAAAACATCTAAAAGAGAGGTTATTCCTAAATTATTTTGAAAATTTATTATGCTGCATTCTTTAGAACAGTTCAGGGCTACAATTATTTTTTCGTTTTTACTATATCTTAAAAAAGCAAATTGTTTATTTGAAATAAAGAGCTGTTTATATAACCCTTCTGCTAGTGCTTCGGAATCTACTCGCAGTTTACAAAGAACTTTAATAAAATCAATTAATTGCTTGTTTTCACTATTTTTAATAATGTCTGTTTTTAGTGCAGGTCTTAAATCTTTATCTGAATTATTTTGTTTTGTACCTTTTATTGCAAACTCACTTCCATAGTATATTGATGGTATACCAGGCATTGTAAGCAGTAAAGCGTAAGTTGGGTATATATTATCTATGTCAGTTAAAGTACTTGCGATACGATTAACGTCATGATTATCAATAAAATTGTATAATGGCAAATCTTTGTATATGCCACCTTCACCAAATTCTCTGTTTAAAGAATAAGCTATTTCGAAGTAATTTAGAGAATTGTGGCTAGAATAAAGTCCTTTATAAGCTTCATAATTTGTTACAGAGTCTAAAGTATCTTTGTTTGCCCATCTTGAGTAATCTCCAAAAATTATTTCGCCTAAAAGGAAAAATTCTTCTGATTTGCTTTTGCAAAATTTAGATAGTTCTTTTAGGAAATTTAAGTCTATACAGTCTGCAGCATCAAGTCTTAAGCCATCTATTTTAAATTCTTTTATCCAAAAGTCTACTATTTTTAAAATTAGATTTTTAACTTCCCCGTTGTTAAAGTTTAACTTAACTAAGTTATAATGACCACCCCAAGTATCGTAAGAAAAACCATCATTATAAGGGGTATTTCCATTAAAGTTAATTCCGGAGAACCAAGATGCAAAAGGAGAAGATCCCTTATTTTGTAGTACATCTAGAAATTGAGGAAAGTTCCTCCCTACGTGGTTGAATACACCATCAAGTACAATTTTGATTCCATTTTTGTGAAGTTTAGTTATAAGTTTTTTTAAAGTAGCATTGGTTCCGAGTCTCCTATCTACAGTAAAATAATCTGCAGTATCATATCCATGAGAAGTGGATTCAAAAACAGGTCCAAGATACAATGCGTTTATTCCTAAGGATTTTAAATGAGGAATCCAGTCCTCTATTTCTTTAAGCCTTTCTATTGGTTTTGAAGTAAAATCATTTTCAAGTGGTGCGTCACATAATCCTAAAGGATAGATGTGGTAAAAAATTGCATTTTTAGTCCAAGTCATAATTTTCCTCCTTAATATTATGAATTTACTTAATACTAATATATATAGATATATGTAATTTGTGTTAAAAATAAAAGTTGTAAAATGTAGTAATTGTTTCGTTAAAATACCTATATTAATATAAGGAAACAAGGAGAGACTATATTTTATATAGCTTTAGTGGTTTTAGTTAACTAAAATTTTATGTTTTTTAAAGAAATTAAGTAGGTGATTTATTTGAAAAGATATTTTGATTTAGATTCATGGAATATTGTGCAAAATTATTTTAAAGATGAGGACAATGAGTTTTGTGAGAGTATTTTTAGTATTGGCAATGGATATATGGGGCAAAGAGGAAATTTTGAAGAAGATTATACGGGAGAAAGCCTTCAAGGAAGCTATATGGCTGGTATTTATTATCCTGATAAGACAAGAGTAGGTTGGTGGAAAAATGGTTATCCTGAATATTTTGCAAAGGTGATTAATTCTACAAATTGGATTGGTATAAAGGTGGAAGTTAATGGCGAAAATCTGGATATAGCTAAAGGTGAGATTGAAGAATTTAAGAGAGTTTTAAATATGAAAGAGGGATATCTCTTAAGAGAAGTAGTATTAAAATACAAGGGTAAAAGGATACAAATTAAGTCTAAGAGGTTTGTAAGTGTAAAAGATAAAGAGATAGGAGTATTAAGGTATTCAATAACCCCTCTTGATTCTGATTGTGAAGTCTGTTTTTTACCATATCTTGATGGTGATATAAAAAATAAAGATGCTAATTATGGAGAAAAATTTTGGGATGAGGTTTCTAAAAAGATAGAGGATGATAGAGCACAGCTTGTAATAAAAACTAAAAAATTAGATTTTTATCTTTGTTCCTCCATGAAGTATGATGTGTTTAAAAATGGTGAGAAATGTAATGTTGAATATGAAAATATTGAAAAAAATAAATTTGTAGGAAGTAAAATTAAATTAAAAGTTAAAAGAGCGGAAGAAGTGGAAATATTTAAATATGTCTCAAATGTAACTTCTAGGGATTTTTTGGTTACTGACCTTATAGATAAAGGAAATGAAATATTAGATAGGGCATTAAAAAAAGGATTTGATAAACTTATATATGAGCAGAGAGAAGCTTTAAAGGATAAGTGGGAAAAAAGTGATATAGTAATAGAAGGAGATGAAGAAGCCCAGCAAGCTATAAGATATAATATATTTCAACTAAATCAAACTTATACAGGTGAAGATTCTAGACTTAACATTGGACCAAAGGGATTTACAGGTGAAAAGTATGGAGGTAGTACTTATTGGGATACAGAAGCATATTGCCTTCCGTTCTATTTGGCAACTGAAGATATGAGTGTTGCAAGAAATCTATTATTATATAGGCATAATCAGCTTGGACGTGCAAAAGAAAATGCTAAAAAACTAGGCTTTAAAAAAGGTGCACTGTATCCCATGGTAACTATGAATGGGGAAGAATGTCATAATGAATGGGAAATTACCTTTGAAGAAATACACAGAAATGGAGCTATAGCGTATGCCATATACAGGTATACTAATTATACAGGTGATACTGAATATTTATTTAAATATGGTATTGAAGTTTTAGTTGAAATATCTAGATTTTGGGAAGAAAGAGTAAGTTTTTCAGAGGAAAAAAATCAATATGTTATTTTAGGTGTTACAGGTCCTAATGAGTATGAAAATAATGTTAATAATAATTGGTATACAAATAGAATTGCAGTTTGGACATTAGAATATACAGTTAAAGTTCTAGAAGAATTTAAAGAAAATATAAAGTTAAAAGTTGCAGAAGAGGAAATTTCAAAGTGGAAGGATATTATAGCTAATATGTATTATCCTAAAAATGATAAGTTAGATATATTTCTTCAGCAGGAAGGATATATGGATAAAGAGCAGCTTACAGTAGAAGATATTCCTAAAGAAGAACGTCCAATTAATCAAAATTGGTCCTGGGATAGGATTTTAAGATCCTGTTTTATAAAGCAAGCAGATGTACTTCAGGGAATGTATTTTTTTCAGCATCTATATGATGAAGATACCATAAGAAGAAATTTTGATTTTTATGAGCCAAAGACAGTACATGAATCTTCTTTATCACCATGTGTACACTCTATTTTAGCTTGTAAATTAAAGAGACCAGATAAAGCGTATGAGCTTTTTCTTAGAACGGCTAGATTGGATTTAGATAACTATAATAATGATACAGAGGATGGGTGTCATATTACGAGTATGGCTGGAACTTGGATGTCTGTAGTAGAGGGTTTTGGTGGCTTTAAGGTGGAGAATAATATGATTTCTTTAAGTCCAATATTACCATCAAAGTGGAAAGAATTTTCTTTTAGAATAGTGTTTAGAGAAGTGATGCTGATGGTGAGGGTAAGTGAAAATGTTATAGAAGTAGAAAATGAAAGTGATAAAGAGTTGGAATTAATTATTGTAGGAAACGAGTATAAAGTAGATGGAGGAAAAAATATTTCAGTAGATAGATAATGTATAAAAAATGAGTGCACCTTTATGCACTCATTTTCAAATTATCTGCTTACTTTTCCTGAACCGTCACCATTCATAAGAGTTTCAACTTCCTCTACAGTTGAAAGGTTAACGTCACCATTCATACTATATTTTAAGCATGAACCAGCTGTTGCAAATTCTATTATTTCTTGATTTGAAAGCTTAGATGTTATAGCGTATATAAGTGATGCAGCAAAAGCATCTCCTCCGCCGATGTTATCTACAACATGTATATCATATTTTTTAGCATTGTAAAAATCTTTTCCGTCATAAAGTACAGCTGTCCAATCTACGTCTTCTGCTGTAAATCGGTTTCGTAATATAATTGTAGCATATTTAAGGCCGAATTTTTCTACAAACTTTTTAAGTACAGTGTTACAATCTTCACCGATTCCTTCACCAATAGCCATTTCGGCTTCTTCCATACTTCCAAGAGCTACATCGCAATATTGTAAAAGCTCTCTTATTGCCTTACTAAAAGTAGGTGCATCCCATAAATTTTCTCTATAGTTTAAGTCTATACTTACTGTTAATCCTTTTTTCTTAGCAGACTTTACAGCATCTAATGTGATTTTTGCGCATTCTTCTGAAAGAGCTGGAGTTATTCCTGAGAAATGGAACCATTCTGCTCCTTCGAAAATTTTATCCCAATCAAAGTCTTCTCTTTTAGCTTTAGCGATTGCGGAATCTTTTCTATCATAAACAAGTTTTGCAGGTCTTTGTGATTCGCCGTTTTCACAGAAATAAAGACCTATTCTTTCTCCTCCACGTACGATATCGTTTGTAAGAACACCATATTTTCTTAATTCATTTATTGCACATTGTGCTATAGCGTTATCTGGAAGCTTAGTTACATAGCTAACTTCTTTTCCGAAGTTAGCAAGTGAAACTGCTACGTTTGCTTCACTTCCACCATAAAATGCATTGAATTGTTTTGCTTGAGAAAATCTATCATAGCCTTCTGGTGAAAGTCTAAGCATTATTTCTCCTAATGTTACTATTTTGCTCATTTTATTCACTCCTCTAATACTTTAGATTATACTAAAAAATAGGTGAGATAAAATCACTTACTTTTTAGTATATATAATGCGAAAATACTATTACATTATATATAAAATATTTTTACCCTATGTAATAAGATGTAAAAGGCTCCACATTGTAGTTTGATTATATATTAAATGAATACAAAATTCAATGTTTTTGTTAACCGATTTACATATGTATAAATTAATAAGAGAAATGTTATAATAGATTTTTGCCAAATACTATAGTATTATAATAGAAAGTTTGAATAAGGCTTATGTTTTGTAGAATGTTATTAATAAGTAAAGAATTAAGGGAAAAGAGGAAAGAAAACTTGAATAAAGAAGATATAATAAATAGTTATGATTTTAAAAATATAAAAACTGAAAAAGAGGCTGCCGAAGTTCAGCTTAAACTTAATGAATTTATAGAAATTGATAAGAAGCTAAAAATTGAGAAAATAAAAAAAGTGGCTGGTGTTGACTTAGCCTATTGGAAAAAGGAGGACGTAGAATATGCTGTTTGCTGCATTGTAGTTATTGATTACAATACAAAAGAAGTTGTTGAAAAAGTTGAATATGTTGGTGAAATTAAATTTCCATATATACCAGGCTGTCTTGCATTTAGAGAATTGTCACTAGTTTTAGAAGCAGTCAAAAAGTTAAATTTAGATCCTGATTTATATGTATTTGATGGAAATGGCTATCTACATCCTCGACATATGGGTATAGCTACTCATGCAGGAATATATTTAAATAAACCAACTATAGGTGTTGCAAAAAGTTATTATAAAATTGCAGATACTGATTTTGTAGAGCCTGAAAATAGTGAGGGAGCATACACAGATATAGTAATTGATAAGGAAGTTTATGGACGAGTATTAAGAACACACAAAAATGTAAAACCTATTTTTATATCAGTTGGAAATTATATAGATTTAGAAACTTCAACAAAAATTATAAATAAGAGAGTGTAAAATTCTTTCTGTAAAATAACTTTCTATGGTAAGTTTTAAAAGACAAGATTGTCAAAAGTGACTTTCTATCTTGTTTTAAATATACATTCTAAAAATATGTATGTCAAGAACGCCTTTAAAAACAGGCGTTTTTGGCATATTAAGCTTTTTATTCAGTAAGTCGTCCTTCATACATAATGGATAATTCACCGTACACTTTACCCCAATTTCTTAGTGGCAAACGCCATTTTTTTGTAGCTTCAAAAGTAGCAAGGTATAAAGCTTTTAAAAGTGATGTATCGCTTGGAAATACAGTTCTTTGTCTATTTAATCTACGATATGTGCTGTTGAGACTTTCGATTGCATTTGTAGTATAAATAACTTTTCTTACATCAGCAGAGAACTTAAAAATAGGGCTAATAGCATCCCAATTTGATTTCCAGCTTTTCATTGAGTTAGGATAATGTTTTTCCCATTTTCCAGTGATTTCTTCTAATTGCTTATATGCAATTTCCTCAGAAGGTGCATGATATATAGTTTTTAAATCTTTTGCAAATTCTTTTTTATCTTTATCAGAAACATACTTTAATGTATTTCTTACTTGATGAACTATACAACGTTGATATTCAGTATTTGGAAAAGCTACTGATATAGATTCCTTTATCCCTGTAAGACCATCTGCACAAAGGATAAGGATATCTTGAACACCTCTATTTTTTAATTCATTGAGAGCACTAAGCCAATATTTACTGCTTTCATTTTCTCCAATATTTATAGAAAGTACTTCTTTTCTGCCTTCATTATTTATACCAAGAATAATGTAAGCTGCAAGCTTACGTATAACGTTATTTTCCCTTACGGAAAAATGAACTGCATCAATGAAAACAATTGGATATACTGTAGATAAAGGTCTATGTTGCCATGCTTCTATTTCAGGAAGAAGTTTATTGGTTATATTTGAAACCATTCCTTCACTAACTTCAAACCCATATATATCTTCAATTTGTTCTGAAATTTGTCTGGTACTTAATCCTTTAGCATACATAGAAATAATTTTTTCTTCTATACCAGAAATATCTTTCTGGTGTTTTTGTACTATTTTAGGTTCAAAAGAACTTTCTCTATCCTGTGGTACATCTATATTCATCTCACCATATTTGCTTCGAATTCTTTTTTGTTTTTTCCCATTTCTTGAGTTTGTAGTTTCGGCTCGTTCATATGGTTCATAGCCTAAATGCTCGTCCATTTCACCTTCAAGCATAGATTGAATAGTTCCACCTAATAGATCTTTTAAAGCTTCCTGAATATCCTCAGCTGACTGAATATCATACTCGTCTATAAGAGCTGATATAATATTTCTTTTTCCTTCATTCATTGGTTTTACCTTATAAATATCTTTTTTTCTTGCCATAATAAAAGGCCTCCTATGATTTTATTTTACCATAGAAAGCCTTATTATTTTTATTTACAGACTTTTCTTCACATGCTCATAAATAAGCTTTTAAACAAGGAAAGCCACATTCCAATTCCAACAAGATTGGCCGATATAGAAACACATAAAATGAGAACCTTATATAAATAATTAATATATTGTATTTATTATTGTAACATAGTTGTAACATTAATAAGTTAATATATAATCATAGTAATCAATAAAACAAATTATTAATATAGGCAGTCAGTTTGTTCCCCCTTACTGACTGCATTTTTTATTTAAAAAAATAATAAAAGCAGCATTAATTCGAGAATTAATGCTGCTTTACCATATCTTATCTTATATCTCTTGATAGATTAGTAGCGTCAGTTTTTACTTGTTGAACTTCGCTGTCTTGAGCATCTTTTGTAGGATACCAACCTTTTTGTTTCATAGCATCGAAAATTTTGTATTGTTCATCTTCGCTAGACTTTAAGTTATTTACTAAAACATTTCTTAAATTTTGACAAGAGGATTCAGTGATCCCTGTACTATAAGAAGATATTAAATGTTTTTCAGAAGATAAAAGATCCTCTGTTAAATCCTTTTCAGTCATCATATTCATTGTACTATTCATAATAAGCTGCCTCCTTTTTAATAATTATTGGTGTGAGTCAAGATAAGATTTTAAAGAATTAAAATTTTGTTTATGAACTTGGCATCCTGCATCGAATACAGCTTTTAATTGAGGATCAGTGCACATACTAGAATATTGATTGCATTTTTTGTTCATAAGGGCCTCAGCAGCTATATTGTCTTTTATTACTTTGAGATTGTTGCTTTCAATTTGTTTGCTTTGAGTATTCAACATGTTTAACCCTCCTAGTTTTGAATTTGATTATGCTTAGATTTTTTAAAACATAACCTCTGTTTGTACTACGAGAGTTATTATTAACATTTGTAAATTAAATTATGTATTCAAAAAAACAAAAAATAAAAAAGCCGCCTTATAAGTAAGACAGCAAGGAAAGGAAATTAAGAAGAAACAGTAGTGCCTTTTATTACTCTATTGTAATCATTCATATTTGCCAAATTTTTAACTTTGATGTGATCTGATATATAATTTCTGTCGTTGCTATATAACAGTTCTGAAAATAAGTTGTAAAAGAATGTTGTGGGAACATTGCCTAAACCTGCAAAATCTAAAGTTACATTTTCACCTTTGTTCTTTAGAATGTGGTATCTTAGCACAACTGCATCCTGACAAGAGAATTTATCACCTAACATATTTTTAACATTTATTGTTTTTTCCATAAATAAGACCCTCCTTTATAGAAACTATTTATCATTTATCTTATGTGTCTATTATATAACAGTTTTTTGTACTTGTCAAACTTTTAACAAAGAAATAACAAAAAAATTTATGTACAAACTGAGGTCAAAGCATGTTTTATAGATTATTAAGGAAACTAAGTTGCTTTAAAAAGGAAACTAAGTTGCTTTAAATTGGTAGTAATAGCTTGATTTATTTCATTATATAGTCTAAAATTGCTATAGGAAATAAATATAGGATATCTATAAAGTTAAAGGTAATTTTTAAGTGTTTATAATTTAACATATGTATAAAAAGTATAAAAATAGAGAACCTATATCAATAAAAAATATGGAGGATTATAACTTATGTCAGAGTGTTTTAATTTAGAATTAAAAAATACAAAACCATACCTTCAAGATGAAGAATTGAAAAATTTGAAACCAGCAGTAGAAGCAGCGCATCAAATGGTACATAATAAAACAGGTGCAGGTAATGACTTTTTAGGTTGGGTAGATTTACCTGTAGATTATGATAAAGATGAATTTGAAAGAATAAAAAAAGCAGCTCAAAAAATAAAAAATAATACAGATGTATTTATAGTAATAGGAATTGGCGGATCATACTTAGGGGCAAGAGCAGCTGTAGAGATGCTTTCGCATTCATTTAGTTCTAGTGTTTCTAAAGATGTAAGAAAAAGTCCTGAGATATTATTCTGCGGTAACAACATAAGTTCAACTTATATGGCCGATTTACTTGAAGCTATAGAAGGAAAAGATGTATCTGTTAATGTAATATCAAAGTCAGGAACAACAACTGAACCTGCAATTGCTTTTAGAATATTTAAAGAATTATTAGAAAAGAAATATGGAAAAGAAGAAGCTAAAAATAGAATATTTGCAACAACAGATGCTAAAAAAGGAGCACTAAAAACTTTATCAGATAATGAAGGTTATGAAACTTTTGTAGTACCTGATGATGTTGGTGGAAGATATTCAGTATTAACAGCTGTTGGACTTTTACCTATAGCTGTTGCTGGAATAGATATAGATGAAATGATGAAAGGTGCAGCTAAAGCTAGAGAAGTATACTCAGAACCTGATCTTGAGAAAAATGAAGCTTATCAGTATGCAGCAGCTAGAAGTGCACTTTATAACAAAGGTAAGTCTATTGAGATGGTAGTTAACTTTGAACCTTCTCTTCATTATTTTGGTGAATGGTGGAAGCAGCTATTTGGAGAAAGTGAAGGAAAAGATGGTAAAGGATTATTCCCAGCAGCAGGAGATTTTTCAACAGACTTACATTCAATGGGACAATATATCCAAGAGGGAAGAAGGCAATTAATAGAAACATTTATTAATGTAGTAAATCCTAAGAAAGAAGTTATAATAGAAAAAGATGCTGATGATCTTGATGGATTAAACTTTGTAGCTGGAAAGACTATGGATTTTGTTAATAAACAAGCATTTTTAGGAACTGTATTAGCACATCATGATGGTGGAGTTCCTGTTATGGTGGTAAATATTCCTGAACTTTCAGCTTACTATTTTGGATATATGGTTTATTTTTTTGAGAAGGCATGTAGCATAAGCGGATACTTATTAGGAGTTAATCCATTTAACCAACCAGGAGTTGAAGCATACAAGAAAAATATGTTTGCTCTTTTGGGAAAACCAGGATATGAAGATATGGCTGAAGAATTAAAAAACAAATTGAAGTAATAAAAAAGGAGCTAAAAGCTCCTTTTTTTATATTATATAGAAGAAAATATCTTCATTGTTTTTATAAAGAACATTTACACTTAAAGGCTCACAAACATAGGAATCACTTACTTCTTTGATTTTTTCATTTCCAGCATTATTCTTATCAATACATAAATTCCAGGTTCCGCTTAAAGGAACGGTTATATTTGAGTTATTTGCGTTGTAGATTATCATTATATCTTTAAAGACATCATTATTTGCATTGTTTTTAAGAATATATCCAACAGCATTTTTAGGAAGTGATAATGGTTGTAAATGTTTTTTGAAACTTTCTGAAGATGTAAATCTAAAAGCTGAGTGCTTTTTTCTAAAGTCTATAAGATTCTTAACATAATTTACAAGAGATATATTTTTATCCCTAAGCTCCCAATCTATCCAATTTATTTCTTTAGGAGAGTTATAACTGTTCTCAACTCCAAATTTAGTCCTGGCAAATTCTACACCGCAGTGAAGGAAGGGGATACCCTGAGAGGTTAATAGTATGCCCAGTGCTAATTTTATTCTGCTTATACGTGTAGTTTCATCATCAGAGGGTTTTGAAGCAAGTAATCTATCATATAGCGTACTATTATCATGACAAGTTACATAGTTTACTGACTGTAAAGGTGATAGAAAAATCTTTCTGTATTCGTCTAAATCAAATGAACAAGCTAGGGAAGTGAATAAGATTCTATTTTCTAGTTCTGGCTTTCCACTAATAAAACCAATATCTGTTGATGAAAATACATTACCTTTTAAGGCATCACGTATAACATCATTAAAGAAAGCTACATTAGGCATTTTAGAACAATTTGCAATAGTTGCCTTTTTAGAACTTGGCAAATTAGTAGACAAATCCCATCCTTCACCGTACATCATTATATTTTTGTCTATATCATCAAGTTCTTCACGTAATTTATTCATGGTATCGATATCGTGAATACCCATAAGATCAAATCTGAAGCCATCTATATGATATTCGTGTGCCCAATATTTAACTGAGTCTAATATAAATTTTCTAAACATGTAATGCTCAGATGCAGTATCGTTACCACAGCCTGTTCCATTTGAAAAGGAATTATCATCATTACGTCTTAAATAGTATTCAGGAAAAAGTTTTTCGAAATTATTTTCTTTTGCATTCCATAAATGATTAAATACCACATCTAGATTTACACATATTCCATTTTCATGTAATTCTTTTATAAGAGATTTTAACTCGTATATTCTGGTTTTTGGGTCATATGGATTTGTGGAATAAAGACCTTCTGGTACATTGTAATTTTGAGGATCATATCCCCAATTATAGGTAGTTGGGTTAGCTTCATCTACGCTTTCGTAAGAAAAATCATATATTGGCATAATTTGAACGTGAGTTATACCTAGTTCCTTTAAATATTTTATTCCTGTAGGGAAATTATTTTTAGTCACAGCGTTTTCTTCTGTTAAGCCGATAAACTTTCCTTTGTTAAGAATTCCACTATTTGGATTTAATGAAATATCATTAATACTAAGTTCGTATATTACAGCATCAGTAAAATGTTTAATGTTTTTTGGTTTGGAATCTTTTTTCCAATTAGGAGGGTTTGTGCTGTTAAGGTCTAGTATAGCTCCTCGTAATCCATTTACACCAACAGCCTTTGCATAAGGATCAACTACTTCTAATGTTTCGTTATATCTTGTGACTCTATAATTATAACAAAAGCCCTTAAAATCTCCGTTTAAGATTAAAGTCCATAGTCCATTTTCTTCTTTCATTGGTATAATTTCATCGGGTTTCTCTGAATTTGTATTTGGTAGGTATAGTAATAAATCCATTTTAGATGCGCAAGGAGACCATACTTTGAAGGTAGTTTTATCTTTTGTGTATGATATTCCTAGTTTTCCGTTATATGCATAAATGTCGTTAAATTCTTTGGTTGAGAATAGTTTGTAAAAGCTGCACTTTAAAGTAGCGTCATCATAGGAAACGTAATAATTTTTCTTAATATCAATATCATCAATGGTGAGCCATACTGTATCATCTGAATAGCTATATTCCTTAATTCTAACCTCCCCATCATCATTTCTAACATAAATTTTTGATAAAAGAAAACTATAAAAATCATCAATTCTAAATTCTATTTTATTAAAATGAACAATAGAAGCATTGTATATAAACATGATTTCCTCCACAAAATAAGTTTTATAGTTATTAAATTATATGAGTATTTTAAATTTAATGAAAATTTAGAAATTGCATAGATGATATATATTATATAATAAAAAAAACAAAATAAAAAGTAAATATTCATATAACATTTTTTGGAAAAGTAGTATAATATAGATAAAACACTTTAAGGTCTGAGTGTGCTTACATTAAATATTCAGGGGATGATTTTATGAGCGATTTTTATATTGAATTTGATAAAGAAAGCCCACAAAAAAAGGATCAGAAGATAAATATATGTATAAAAGGAAATGAAAAAAGTAAATTTGTATATAAGTTTATTGAAGGGTTTCATGGGAAATGGTCAATAATTAAGGATTTTTCTTCCGATAGGGAGGTTTTATGGCAACCTAAGGAAGAGGGTATTTATACTATTATGGTTCAAATTGCTAAGGATAATTTAGGAGCTTTTGAATTTGTTCTTAGAGAAGATTTTGTTATAGGAGATGTAGATAAAAATCTTATAAAGGCTCTTATTATAGATAAAAAAAGTCTTGTGATAGGTGAAAAAATAAACGCTAAGCTAGATAGTGTGGTTTCAGAAAATGTACTTTATAGATATTATATAAAAAATGGTTTGGAAACAAATATTCTGAGAGATTATAGTTGTAAAAGTGATATATCTTGGACAGTTACGGATTCTGGAAAGTATACCCTTGTTGGAGAGTGCAAAAGGGTCAACTCGCTTAATGAATTTGATTCTAAAAAAGAAGTTGAATATGAAGTTAAGGCTATAAAAAAAGTTCAGATAAGGGATTTTAAATGTTTAAATGATGAACTTTATTGTGAATCGGAAATTGTTTTTGAGGTTGACGCAGTGCATGAAGATAATAGAATGATCTTATACAAGTTCGAAAAAATAGACTCTAATGGTAATTCTGAGTGTGTTCAAGATTATTCCACCAGAAAAATATTAAGTTATGTTGAAAAAGGCTATGGTGATTTTAAGATATTATGTTTTGTTAAGGATATGTACTCTCAAAATAAATTTGATGATAGGGCAGTGATAAATTATAGTGTCAAAAAATACAAAGAAGTACAAATAAAAAGCTTTACTACAGATTTAAGTTCTCCACAGCTTGCAAATACTAATATACAACTTAAGGCTTTAGCTAATGGAGGAAGAAAGCTCGTATATAGATATATTATAGAAGGAAGTAAAAAGGAAGATAGTGGATATATATATGAAGATAGCTATCTATGGAATGAGAAGATACCAGGGGAGTATACCATTACACTTATGGTAAGGGATGAGTCTTCAAAAGAAAAATATGAGGATACTAGAACAATAAACTTTATAATAGATAAAATAAAAAGACCGGCTGTAAAAATGAAAAATGTAATAATAGATAAAGATAAGGACATTATTAAGGGAGAAACTATAAAAATTAAAATAGCTGCAGAAGGTGGGTTGGATTTAAGATATGGCTTTGATGTGGAGAAAAACGGAATTAAAATTCAGAAAATAACATATGGGAATCTTAGTACTATAAGATTTAAATTTAATATACCAGGTGTTTACAAAATAAATGCATATGTTAAAGACAAATATTCGGAAAAAGAATATGATGCACATGATGAAGTATACATAAATGTTTTTGATTATATGCCTGCTAAAATAGAATACGTGCTTATAAATAACAATAATTACTATATGGTTGGAAATGAAATAGAAACTAATACTATATTGAAAAATACTAGAAATATGATTCTTAGATATATACTTAAAATGGAGGGTAGAACTGTTCAGGATACAGGGTACATAGCCTCTGATAAGTATAGTTTTGTTCCAAAGTGTGCTGGAAAATATGAAATTACTGTGTTTGCAAAGAATGTAAAAAGCGATGATGTATGTGATTCGAAGAAAATAGTAAGTATACTTGTACATGATGTGCTCCCCATAACAGATACAAAAATATCATGTGATAACAAGAAGGCTAAAATCAATGAAACTGTTACTTTCAATGTAGAATGTAACGGGGGTAAGGATATATTATATGAATTTTATTTAATGGAAAATGGAGAATGGAAATTGATGCAAAAATATAGTAGGAAGAATTTTTATTCATTTATGATATTTAATGAGGGAATTTACAAAGTTTTAGTGCTTTGCAAAAGTCAATTTAGTATTTCTTCTTATGAAGATTATGATATAATAAAATTAAAGGTTTAAAGTATGGTATTGATTATTACGATAATTATTAAAGGTTAAAAATTATGTGAGAGGTGATATTGTGTCAGTAAACAATGATTCTAATGTCCAAAATGCTCAGAGATTATTGGAACTTCAGCTTCTAAATCAAATGTTTAGTAGTGTATCAAAAAGTGCCAAAGAAGGTGATAGTTCAAGTAGTTCTACAGGTGCTAACGCTTTCGAGTTTATGATGGAAAGTCTCATTAATTCTATGGAAAAATCTGATGGCACATATGATTTTAGTAGTCTAGACAATATGTTTGGTGGAAGTAATGATTTGAGCAAGCTTGGATATAATAAGGGCTATAATATGAATAACATAAAAAAAGAAGATGTGCAAAATTCTGCAAATTATGTTAAGAATGCCACTAGTTCGGGAAGTGTTACTATAGATCAAGCGGTAGATGCGGCATCAAAGAAGTATGGTGTAGATAAAAAGCTTATAATGTCAGTAATACAGCAAGAATCTAGTTTTAATCCTAATGCTACCTCGGGAGTAGGTGCACAGGGATTAATGCAGCTTATGCCGGGTACTGCAAGAGAACTTGGAGTAAATAATGCTTACGATATTCAGCAGAATGTGGATGGTGGAACTAAGTATCTTAAGCAGCTTTTAAATAAATTCTCTGATATGAAGCTTGCAGTTGCTGCCTATAATGCTGGTCCTGGAGCAGTTCAAAATAGCAAAGGAAATATAAGTGGCCTTCCAAGTGAAACTAGAAATTATGTCTCTAAGGTTTTAGGTTACTATAATTCATAAGAATGTTCCCATAGAAAACATTGGTATACTTTTCTATGGGAATTTTATATTTAATTATTGAAAGGAAAATATAATGGAAAGATTAGATAAAATCATATCAAACATGGGTTACGGTTCAAGAAAAGATGTAAAGAAGATAATAAAGGATGGAAGAGTTAAGGTAGATGGGGTTGTTATAAAGGATAATAATAAACAAGTAGATCCAGAGAAAACAAAAATAGTAATAAATGGAGAAGAAGTTTTTTATAAAAAGTACATATATTTAATGCTAAATAAACCCGCTGGAGTTATATCAGCTACTTTTGATAATTATGATAAGACAGTAATAGATCTCTTAAATGTAGAGGATCAAATGTTTGAGCCATTTCCTATAGGAAGACTTGATAAGGATACGGTAGGACTTCTTTTTCTTACAAATGATGGAGATTTTAATCACAGACTAATATCACCTAAATGGCATGTGGATAAGATTTATTATGCAAAAATAAATGAAAAAGTGACAGATGAAGATGTTGAAGCTTTTAAAGAAGGAATAGTTCTTGATGATGGTTATAAATGTATGAGTGCTGATTTAAAGGTTTTAAACTCGGATAAAGAATATGAGGTAGAGGTTATTGTAAGAGAAGGAAAGTATCATCAAGTAAAAAGAATGTTTGAAGCTAGGGGTAAAAAGGTAATATACTTAAAGAGAATAAGCTTTGCTGGAATTGATTTAGATGAAAAGCTTAAAGAAGGGGAATACAGAGAGCTTACAGAGGAAGAGATGAAAATTATAAGAGAAAAAATAAAAATGTAAAAAATAATAAGATATACATTGTAATTTATGGTTACTAAGTCATACTTTGAAATTTAAGGCCAATTCGTTAATTATTTATTTATAATAAAGTTTTCAAAGTCTATTGATTTTTTTAAAACTGTTTACTATAATAGGTATGTAAGATAAATAAAAAGAATGAATAGCCCCCTTTTTATTTATTATGACAGCCCAGCCCCAAGGGCTGTCTTTTATTTTGCGTTCTATTAACATAAAGTAAAACATTCATAAAACTTTTATGGTATTTTTGAAGGAATAATGATAAAATTATGCTATAGTTTTGAAAGAGGTGTGTGGCATGTCTGAGTTTAAATCAAAATTAGAAAGCGAAACTCTAGATTTTTTATGTGACGCTATATTAACATTAGAAAATAGAGAAGAGTGCTATAGGTTTTTTGATGATATTTTTACCATAAACGAAATTAAAACTATAGAACAAAGGCTTCAAGTAGCTAAGATGCTTAAAGAAAAACATACATATTCAGATATTTCAGCTGAAACAGGAGCTAGTACTGCAACTATAAGTAGAGTAAATAGGTGCATTAATTATGGAAGCGATGGATATAATATAGTTTTAAAAAGATTAAAAAAATAGATTATTTGTTAGAAGAATCAGTATAAGGGATTATAGGTTTTTTATTATTATTGGTACATAAATTTAGAAGTAAGTATTAATAATACTATTAGGAGGCCTATACAAGGAAAAGCCGATTCACATATTAGGTTATAACTGTAAAATTGGTAAAAGCTTTTTGCTTTTTAGTTGTAATTTAAGTTTTGCTTTGGTTTCTCTATAACTTATACTGATTTTTAATTTATACTGATTAAATAGTTTTTTAGATGTTATAATATAGAATATTAAGTATTGAGGAGTGGAATAATTTATGGATTTAAAGAAACTGCTTAATGAAGAACAATATAAAGCTGCTACAAAGGTGGATGGACCTATTTTAATACTAGCAGGAGCAGGAAGTGGAAAGACTAGAGTACTTACATACAGGATAGCGCATATGGTTAAAGATCTTCAAATTTATCCATCTCAAATTTTAGCTATAACATTTACAAATAAGGCAGCTAAAGAAATGAAAGACAGAGTTAAAGCGCTTATTGGTGGAAATGAGATTGATAACATGTGGATATCTACTTTTCACTCTTGTTGTGTAAGGATACTTAGAAGAGAAATTGATAAGATTGGATATACTAAAAATTTTACTATATACGATAGTGATGATCAAAAGGTTCTAATGAGAGAATGTATAAAACAAATTGGAATAAATGAAAAAGATATAACGGAAAAAGAAATAATATCTAAAATAGGAGCTGCTAAAGACAGGCTTATATCTGCAAACCAATATAAGAACCAGAATTCAAATAATTTTAAGCTTAATAAAATAGCAGATGTGTATCTTCTTTACCAGAAAAAACTTAAAGAAAATAATGCTCTTGATTTTGATGACCTTATATTCAAAACAGTAGAGTTATTTAATAAAGCACCAGATGTTTTGGCTTTTTATCAGAGGAAATTTAAGTACATAATGATAGATGAGTATCAAGACACCAATAAATCTCAATATGAATTTGCAAGACTGTTAGCCATGGCAAATAAAAATTTATGTGTTGTTGGAGACGATGATCAGTGTATATATGGTTGGAGAGGTGCAGATATAAGAAATATACTCAATTTTGAGAAAGATTATAAGGATGCTGTAATAATAAAGCTTGAGGAAAACTACAGATCAAAGGGTAATATACTTAAAGCAGCCAATGTAGTTATAAAGAACAATCCACATGAACATTTGAAAAGCCTTAGGACAAGAAGTGAGGACGGAGCAAAAATCAATGTATACAGAGGAGAAACTGATCTTGATGAGGCTAATTTCGCAGCGTTTAAAATAAATAGTGAAATAAAAGAAAAGAAGCGTGAATTTAAGGATTTTGCAATATTATATAGGACAAATGCTCAATCACGTGTTTTCGAAGATATTTTTATAAAAAGGAACATACCGTATAGAATTATTGGTGGACTTAAGTTTTATGATAGAAAAGAAATAAAGGATTTAATGGCATATCTTAAGCTTATAGGAAATCCACTTGATAATGTTAGTCTTAAAAGAATAATAAATGTACCTAAAAGAAGTATAGGACAGACAACTGTAGGAAAATTACAGCAATTTTCAGATGAGGTTGAAGAGTCTTTATATGATGTGCTTTTAGATGTAGATAATGTGCCTGGTATACCTAAAAGAGCGCTTTCTTCAATTAAAGAATTTACAGGAATTATAACAAGTTTTATAAGAAGAAAAGATGAGATAAGTGTATCGATTTTAATAAAAGAAATATTAGAACAAACAGGATATTTAAGTGAACTAAAGGCATCAGAAGATATTCAAGATAAGGCTAGAATAGAAAATATAGAAGAATTAGTAAATGCCGCAGTTGATTTTGAAGAAAATTCTGATGATAAGAGTTTAGCAGCCTTTTTGGAAAAAACAGCACTTGTAGCAGATGTTGATAACTACAATGAAGATGCTGATACAGTAGTAATGATGACAGTTCACAGTGCCAAGGGATTAGAGTTTCCTGTTGTTTTTATGGCAGGTATGGAAAATGGTATATTCCCAGGAATGTCTTCCTTTAATAACGAGTATGAAATGGAAGAGTCAAGAAGACTTGCTTATGTTGGAATAACTCGTGCAAAAGAAAAACTGTATATGACTTCAGCTAAGCTTAGAAGGGTATTTGGAAGAACTCAGGCATTTGAAGAATCTGATTTTATAAATGAAATAGACGAAAATTTAAAAGAATATGTAAGTCTAGAGGGAGATAGTAGGAGGAAAAAGGATACTACGGGATTATTTACTACTATAAATAGTGATATACCACCTAAAAATTCCGCTTTTTCTAACTTTATGTCAAAAAACGGTTTTAATGCAAATGGTGTGATTAAAAAAACAGTGCAGGCAGCGAAAAAAGAAATTAGAACTTTAAGTGAAGAAGAGGCGGTAAAGGGAGCAAAGGTAGTTCATATGAAATTTGGTAAGGGTACAATAATAACCACAAGTAAAACAGGTGGACATATGAATTTAACAATAGCTTTTGAAAATATGGGAATTAAAAATTTGAGACTTGATATGGCACCGCTTCAGCTTCTATAGCTAACGTATAAAATTTAGTGAGGTAGTAATAAGTATGAACGAAAAAAGTATAGATATTTCAAGAATGCAGGAACTTATAGAAGAATTAAATAAATATTCATATAGCTATTATGTACTTGATGATCCAATTATAGCTGATAAGGAATACGATAAAAAGTATGATGAACTTGTAAAGCTAGAGGAGAAAACAGGAATTACTTATCCATATTCACCTACCAATAGGGTTGGTGATATAGTTTTAAAGCAGTTTGAAAAGTATACACATAAAGGCAGACTTTGGAGTCTTGATAAGGCGCAAAGTATTGAAGAAATCATTGATTGGCATAATAGGAATAAAAAAGCCCTCAATGAATATAATAGTACTCATGAGGATAAGCTTCCGGAGCTTAAATATGTTTTGACTAAAAAGTTTGATGGACTTACTATAAACTGCACTTATGATGAAAGTGGCGTTATGATAAAGGCTGCGACACGTGGAACTGGATCTATAGGTGAGGACATAACTAGTCAAGCTAAAACTATAAAATCCATACCACTTAAAATAGAAAATGGAGCAGTTATTGAAGTACACGGAGAAGCAATAATGACTAAAGGTGCTTTCGAAAATTACAATAGAAATGCAGAAGTACCCCTCAAAAACTTAAGAAATGGTGCAGCAGGAGCACTAAGGAATTTAAATGTACGTGAAACTGCACGAAGAAATTTATCAGCCTTTTTTTATGATGTTGGATACAATGAAGGTGAAGGTTTTAAATCCTATATAGAAATGATGAATTTTATAAAAGACATGGGATTTCCAGTTGATGAGTACATAAGTGAGTGCAGTGATATTGAAGAAATAAAAAAGGAAATTGAATATGTAGGAAGCATAAGAAGTAGCTTGGATTATGATATAGATGGTGTTGTTATTGTAATCGATGATTTTAAGACAAGAGACTATCTTGGATATACTGTGAAATTTCCTAAGTGGGCAATAGCTTATAAATTTGAAGCAGAAGAAGCGACTACAAAGCTAATAGATGTGGAATGGAATGTTGGAAGAAGTGGAAGAGTTAGTCCTACAGCTATTCTAGAACCTGTAGAATTAGCAGGAGTAATGGTTAAGAGAGCTACTTTAAATAATATGGATGACATAAAAAGAAAAAAGGTTAAAAAAGGGGCTAGAGTATTTGTAAGAAGATCTAATGATGTAATACCTGAGATTATGGGAATAGTAGAAAGTGAAGAGGTTACGGAAGAAATAGAAGCACCAACAATATGTCCATCCTGCGGTAGTGAAATTGTAAAAGAGGGTGTACATTTATTTTGTGAGAATACCTTGTCTTGCAAACCTCAAATGGTTAAGAGTATAGTTCATTTTGCAAGTAGAGAAGCTATGAACATAGAAGGCTTTAGTGAAAAAACCGCAGAGCAGTTGTTTGAAAAGCTAAATATAAAAAGTATATCCGATTTATATAGGATAAAAAAAGAAGAACTGCTGTCACTCGATAAATTTAAAGATAAAAAGGCAAGCAATCTTATAAATGCTATAGAGAAAAGTAAAGAATGTGATCTTGCTTCCTTTATATATTCATTAGGTATACCAAATGTAGGTAAAAAAACAGCAACGGATTTATGTAAGCAATTTAAAAGCTTTGAAAATATAAAGAAAGCTTCTTATGATGAACTTATTTTAGTTCAAGATATAGGTTCTATTGTGGCAGAAAGTATTGTTGAATTTTTTAAGCAAGAAAAGATAGAAAAAAGTCTTAATGAATTATTTGAACTTGGAGTAAAGCCATTCTATGAGGAAAGTGAAGTTTCCGAAAGTGTATTTAATGGTAAAACTGTAGTTGCAACAGGAAGTCTTGAGAATTATAGTAGAACAGAGATAAAGGAAAAGTTGGAAAGTCTTGGTGCTAAGGTTGCTGGAAGTGTTAGTAAAAAAACTGATTATGTAATAGCAGGTGAAAATGCAGGATCTAAGTATGATAAAGCTGTAACACTTGGAGTTAAAATATTAACTGAAGAAGAGTTTGAAGAATTAATAAATAATATGTAAAAAGAATAATAAACTGTTTACAAATAATAAAAAATGTTATAATATATGAACAGGTTGTGTTAGGGGGAAATAGTATGGTTAAGAAAACAGTGGAATGTCTAGGTTGGGTATTTGTTTCGTTAACTACATTGGCTCTAATTTTTACTGTATTAACTACATATCAACTTTTAACAATACAATATTTCAATAATTACAAAATGTTTCAAAGTTTTATGATATGCACTATGCTTTTATGGGCAGTGAAAATTTATGATAAAACTGACAAGATAAAAAGTTTAGTTTATTCTTTATGTTGTGCTGCAATAGCAGTTGGGACTGCATTTTTTATGTATATTGGAGTATTCTAGAAAAAATTACATAATGTGTTTTGCTAGAAACCTTAATAAGTGACATAAGTAAATAATAAATTGGGGAATTGCATATGTACAATATCTCTGATTTATCGTTTGCTATTTAAAGTTGTCATTTGTTAAGGTTTTCTATTTATTATAAAATAAAGTTATGAAAAAATTTGAGATTGTATGATAAAAATTGTATAATTTAATTTAGTATATTATATAGTGATAATGGATAATAAGAATATGAATAAGTCAACGGCAACTTTTATATTGAAATTGGCTTTTTTATATTGGAAATGGGAAAGTGAGGTATATTATGTCTGTTTCTAAAAAAGATGTTGAATATGTTGCAGAACTTGCGAGACTTAGCTTTAGTGAAGATGAAAAAGAAGGACTTATGAAGGATCTTAACAGTATACTTTTATATGTTGATAAATTAAGTGAACTCAATACTGATAATGTAGATATAATTGTTAATCCATATTATATTGAAAATAAATTTAGAGAAGACGAAGTAGAGGAATCTATGGATTTAAAGGATGTTATTAAAAATGCTCCTAAAAATCTTGAAGAATACATAGTAGTACCTAAGGTAATAGATTAAGCTAAGGAGGTATAATAATGAAGCTGTATAAGCTAAAAGCGCATGAGCTTAAAGATATGATTTCAAAAAAGGAAGTCAAAGTTGAAGAAGTTACAAATTCCTTTATTAATAGAATAGATGAAGTGGATGAGAGAGTAAATGCTTTTTTATATGTAGCAAAAGAGGAAGCTTTGATTGCAGCAAGAGAATTAGATAAAAAAATTGAAAATGGAGAAAAATTAGGTGGGCTTTCAGGAGTACCTGTAGCTGTAAAAGATAATATAAGTGTAAAAAATATGCAAAATACATGTGCATCAAAGATACTTGAAGGATATGTGGCCCCCTATGATGCTACTGTGACAGAAAAATTAAAGGAAAATAGTGGTGTTATAATAGGAAAAGCAAATATGGATGAGTTTGCTATGGGTTCATCCACAGAAAATAGTGCCTATAAAATATCAAAAAACCCATGGGATTTAGAAAGAGTACCAGGTGGCTCTTCAGGTGGTTCAGCAGCTTCGGTAGCATCTCTTGAAGCGCCAATAGCGCTTGGAACGGAGACAGGAGGTTCTGTAAGGCAACCAGCTTCTTTTTGTGGCCTTGTTGGATTAAAACCAACCTATGGAAGAATATCAAGGTATGGAGTTGTTGCTTTTGGATCTACTTTAGATCAAGTTGGAATGTTTGCAAGAGATGTAGAAGATTGTGCACTTTTAACACAAAATATAGCAGGTTTAGATAAAAAAGATTTTACAACTGTAGATACTCCAGTTCAGGATTATTCTAAGAGTTTGAGCAAAGACTTAAGAGGCAGAAAAATAGGTATACCTAAGGAGTTTTTTGAAGATGGCTTAGACGAAGAGGTTAGAAAAGCAGTTAAAGAAGCCATAAAGGTTTTTGAGGAAAATGGAGCTGAGGTCAAAGAGTGTTCACTTCCATTATCAGATTATGCACTTGCTACTTATTATATAGTTTCATCAGCAGAAGCTTCATCTAATCTTGCTAGATTCGATGGTGTAAGATACGGTTATAGAAGTTTAGAGGCTGAAAATCCTTTGGACTTATATATTAAATCTAGAAGCGAAGGTTTTGGAAAAGAAGCAAAAAGAAGAATTATGCTTGGTACATATGTACTTTCAAAGGGGTATTATGATGCATATTACAAAAAAGCTTTGAAGGTTAGAAATTTAATTAAAAATGACTTTGAGAAAAACTTCAAAGAATTTGATGCAATTATTACACCAACAACTCCTACACCAGCATTTAAAATAGGCGAAAAGATAAAAGATGTACTCTCAATGTATATGTCTGATATTTATACAGTGCCAGTAAATATAGCGGGAATTCCTTCTATATCATTGCCTTGTGGTTTTGTTTCGGGACTTCCAATTGGTCTTCAAATAATGGGAAATTATTTTAAAGAAGATACGTTATTTAATTTAGCTTATAGTTATGAACAATCGACTTCATGGCATGCAAAGATTGCAAATGTATAAGTAGGAGGTAAAAAGGTAATGGAATACGAAATTGTTATAGGTCTTGAAGTGCATGCAGAATTAGCAACAAAAACAAAAATGTATTGTGGGTGTACTGCTGAGTTTGGAGGACAGCCTAATACACATGTTTGTCCTGTATGTATGGGTCTTCCGGGTGCACTTCCTCATATAAATAAAAAAGCAGTTGACTATGGTATTAAAGCTGGTTTAGCGTTAAATTGTTCAATAACTCATATTGGAAGAATGGATAGAAAGCATATTTTTTATCCTGATAACTCTAGAAATTATCAAATAACTCAAGATGAACTTCCTTTATGTACAAATGGTTATATAGAAATAGAGCTTGAAGACGAATCGAGAAAAAGAATTGGAATCGAGAGAATACATATAGAGGAAGATGCTGGAAAACTACTTCATACAAATGCGGGGACTTTAGTGGATTTTAATAGATGCGGAGTTCCGCTTGCAGAAATAGTTTCAAAGCCAGATATGCGAAGCGCTAAAGAGGCTGTGGCTTATCTAGAAGAATTAAAGAGCATACTTTCATGTGTAGGTGTATCAGATTGTAAAATGGAAGAAGGATCACTTAGATGTGATGCTAATATTTCCGTAATGGAAAAAGGTTCTGAAAAGTTTGGTGTTAGAACGGAAATAAAAAATATGAACTCCTTTAAAGCGGTTGAAAAAGCTCTTAACTATGAATATGAGAGACATATAAAAGCTATAGAAAGTGGGGAGAAGTTAACTCAGGAAACAAGAAGATGGGATGATACTAAAAACGAAACAGCACCAATGAGAAGTAAAGAAGAAGCCAATGATTATAGATATTTCCCAGAAGGAGATCTTGTAACTTTAAATATAGATGAGCAGTGGATAGAGAATATAAGAAAAACTATACCTGAACTTCCAAAGCATAAGAGAGAAAGATTTGTAAAAGAGTTTGGTATACCAAAGTATGATGCATCAGTCCTGACACTTACTATGTCTATGGCTAATTTTTTTGAGGAAACCGCAAAAATTAGTGGAGACGCTAAATCTGCATCAAATTGGCTTATGAGCGATATTTCAAAGATAATGAAAGAAAACTATGTATGGATTGAAGATTTGAAATTCACACCTAAAGATCTTGCAGAGCTTATAAAACTTATAAATGAGGGAACTATTTCTAATGCTATAGGAAAAAAAGTTATTGTAAGGATGTTTGAGGAAGGTAAATCACCTAAGGATATTATTGAAGAAGAGGGTCTTGTACAAAACAGTAATGAGGATGAAATACTAAATGTAGTCAAAGAGATTTTAAGTGAAAATGATAAATCTATAGAGGATTATAAGAATGGAAAGAAGAGGGTTGTTGGATTCTTGGTAGGTCTAGTTATGAAAAAGACAAAAGGCAAAGCAAACCCTAAAATAGTTAACAAGTTAGTGATGGATGAATTAAATAAGTAATATAAAAAGGATTAGGCAGTTTTATGCTTAATCCTTTTTGAAATTTATATAATGTAATAAGTACTAATTAATTTCGTTATCATCATCTACATCTTTGCTTTTAGAAAAAATAACTAAACTTTGTATTAACTTTTCTATTAAATAGTTCTGGTATTTTAATTGTGACAATGTTTTATTAAAAAGTATAAAGCTCCATATTCCGATAAAAGTAAATATAAGTATTGCCGAAAGGCCAGCTATTTCCAAAGCAATCTGCATTTTGGTACCTCCAAGTAATTTAATTTATATTATTAATTATGTAATCTCGCATATCATTATAGCATAAAATCAGTCATAAATGTTTAATTACTAAGTAAGTGGAAACAATTATATATATAATAATAAATTTATATAAAGGTAGATATATATGAAGAAATTTTTTAGAGTATGTGCTATTTTTTTTCTCATTTGCTTAATTCTAAGTGGATGTGTTGAGAAAAAAGAAGCAGAAACTAAGGTATCAAGCAAAGAAAATTATTTGGTATATGATATTGGAGAAATTCCAGAGGATTTATACTCCATAAATACTAAAAATACTAAGAATGATGAGGTTCTTAGTATGCTATTTAGTGGTCTTGTTAGCGAAGATTATAACACAATGGAAATAAAGCCAGCTTTAGCAGATACGTGGACTTTATCGCCAGATAAACTTCAATATACCTTTCATATACGTGAAGGTGCTAAGTGGAGTAGTGGTGAAGATATAACCGCATATGATGTGTATGATTTCTTTAAACAAATACTATCAAGCTCTAATGGGAAATTCTATGCGTATGATTTAAAAAGTATATATGGTATTGATAATTATATTAGTGGAAAAACACCATTTGAAGGAGTAGCTATAAGTGTTGAAAATGATAATGTATTAAAAATAAGACTTAATTCACCATGTAGTTATTTTTTAAAGAAGTTGACACAACCTATATATTACATAAGAAAAATGGATAATAATCTAAAGAATTGGAGTAAAAATTATAACGAAATAAAGTATTCTGGACCGTACAAAATATCTGGAATTTTAAACAATACAGCATTACTTGAAGAAAATAGTAATTTCTTTTCAAAGGAAACAAATAGTATGAAAAAATTCAAACTAAAATATCACTATAATGAAAAAGAAGTAAGTGCATATACTACTGCAGATTTTGAAAATGCTAAAAATATAGATGTGTTTTCTAATCCTACACTTAGTGAGGTGCCAAGATTAAAGGCTAAAGGACAAATAGATATGTTCAAAACTTGGGATACTATTGCATTTTATTTTAACATGAATAATTCTAGTATAGCTGGTGATATTAATTTTAGAAAGGCTATGACATATTTAATTGATAGAAATAAAATTTTAAATTCTATATCTAATGATTTTGCTGTGAGTGAAAACACTTTTGTGCCAGCTGAACTTTTTAATGCAGGAAAATGTGAAGACATATTTAGAGATTATGATATGAATTTAGCATTTCAAAGTCTTGATAAGAGTGGTTATAGTTTTGGTAAAAAAGTTACGTTAATTTATAAAGAAAATACACTAAACAGGGAGTTGTGTGAAAATTTTGTTTATGAAGTAAATAAGACGTTACAAGAGCAAAATAGAAGTAAAATAGATTTTGATGTGAAGGCATATTCAGGAAAAGCACTTGATAATGTAATAAGTAAAGGTAAATATGATATTTACCTTGGCGATTATAACATATGGTATAACAGTGCTGTAAGTTTCTTTGATATGTGGGATTCAAGATCACCGTTAAATGTAAATTATAAAAATAATGTTTATGATGATTATATCTATTCTCTTCACAATGTAGATAGTGATAGTGATAATATTTTAAAAAAAATGGAAGAACAGTTGGCAAATGACTTGCCAGTAGTGCCAGTAGCTTTAAAGAAAGATATTGTATGTAGAAGAAATAGTTTAACAGGGCTAAAGGAAAATAGATATGGAGAACTAATGATAAATTTTTTGAGATAATTAAGGCAGCCTTGCAATAAAGCAAGGTTGCCTTAATTAATATTGAACTAAAGATTTTAAGGGAGAGGAATATTTTATGAGTTAAGGTTTTTAGCTATTTTATTGCGTATTATAGTAATCTTTAAATAAATGAATAATTATAAAAAATAAAAACAAATTGTTATCGCTATAAAATGATTTCTTGGATATTGAAAAAGTTTTCTTTTTTTTGTTATAAGTAATCTTTTTAAAGAAAACAGATGCAATTTCAGTATTCTTTGGTGATGATATGGTAGGCATTTTGAAATAGGTTTCCTCTAATAAATCTTCTGACTTTAATGAAAAATTTTTATATCTCTCGCAATCCTGTATGTTTGGAGCCTCAGGCCAGGATTGTATGATTCCAGATTCTATAAGCTGATGTTTAAATACGTTTACTAGTATATTTTCATGAATAGATTTATCTTCACATAATTCTGATACTAACATCGAGTTTAGAATATATAGTACTATTTCATTACAGGAAAACTTAACTTCCTTTTTTTCTGTATCTTTTATGAAAATTCCTAGAGCTGGATTATATAAATCACTTAAGGAGGAATGAATTTTTAATGCATAATCTTTAAACTTAAACATATTAGAATTATTATATAGAAGAACAGAGTTTAAACATAATAAAGAACTATTTTCGATGTTGTCATTGGAATCAATATAACCGTAATTTTCACTTAAGTACTCAAATATATCAAGCAATAGTTCATAAGATTTTTCGTTTTTACTATAGCTATAAAATATGTTAAGAGCTAGTGTTAGTTTATTTAATTCGGAAAAAGATAAAGAATACAGATCATTTCTAAAATTAATAAACATATTTAGTATATCTAGAGAAAAGTTTTGATACTCTTTTGAGAACTTTTCGTTAGATATCACAGAATATTTATAATAAGCACACATTAAAAAAGCTTGGTTTGAAAACTTGAAATTTTCATCTTTATTCTCAAGTTTTATCTCAGATATTAAATCACTTGAAACATCAGTTTTATCAACAAAAACTCCTTCAAAATTTCGTAAATAAGAGTTATAAAAATCCAGCTGATTTTTTATAATTACTAAATATAAATTACTTATGTTAAATTTCTTTTGATTTACATCTTTAAGGCTTTTATAGTAACTACATAACTCTAAAAGACTTAAAGTCATATAAGCATTGGATGAAACCAAAATGTCCTTCTTTATATTAGAATTTTTCCACTTTAATTTATTGTTTGAGGTATAGAGTTTACAACTGGATTTGCTATATAAACTTACTAGTGGAGAAAGTGATTTAAATGTGTTAATATCATTTAAAGGGGACTGCTTAGTTTTTAAGTTTTTAAAAGGCATTTTAATTCCACATTCAGAGTTAAACAAGATATCACGTATAGATTCTTTTGACAAATGAAGTAATTGATTTTTTATAGAATTTTTATTTAGTGAATTAAGCCTAAAAAACGGTCCTATATAATTCAAAGGCTGCACCATCCTAGTATAATTAATCTATTTATATAATATGATTTTACTTCTAGATATGTGCTATATATAATACATAAAATTCTAACATTATGGCTTAGAAAATATTCCTGCAAAAGAGGCTTAACTCAAGAATCTTTTATGAGGCAGAATGTAATAGAATTTTCGTGTTATATAAAAATACATAAAATTCTAACATTATGGCTTAGAAAATATTCCTGCAAAAAATAAATTCAGAAGAAGTGGTGAGGTAGAGTGAAAAAAATAATTATTGCAAGTAATAACCAAAATAAAGTAGAGGAGATAAGGAATATATTAAAAGATTTTAAATTTAATATAGTATCTCTTAAAGATGAAAACATAAATATTGAAGTAGAAGAGGATGGAAAAACATTTATGGAAAATGCTTTTAAAAAAGCATATGAAATATATAAGGTTAGAGAGGATTGTATGGTTATGGCAGATGATTCAGGACTTTCAGTAGATATTTTAGATGGAAAGCCAGGAATATATTCTGCTAGATTTGCAGGAATACATGGAGATGATAAAAAAAACAATGAAAAATTACTTTCATGTTTAAAGGGAATTCCTTTTGAAAAAAGAAGTGCAAAGTTTTTATGTTCTATTGTTTTGATTGTAAATAACCAAAAAACAATAAAAGTAGAAGGTAGTATTGAAGGATTTATAACAGATAAGGAAATTGGACACAATGGTTTTGGATATGATCCCTTATTTTACATACCAGAATTAAAGAAAACCGCAGCGGAGCTTACAAAAGATGAGAAAAATTCAATAAGCCATAGAGCAATTGCGCTTAAAAATTTGTGTCAAGAGATAAGAAGGTTAAATTGGGGGGAATAAAATGCTTATAGCAGTTATGAGTGACACACATATGTCAAATGAGCATATAAAGAGGGCGTGTGACAGTTTGAAAATGTCACATGCAGATATTGTTATACATTTAGGAGATAATGTTCAAGATATAGAAGAGATTAAAAAGTACTATAAAGGCGAAATAATATATATTAAAGGAAATTGTGATTATACAAATGTACCAGCTGAAAAAACTTTTTCGTTAGAGAAAAAAAGATTTTTTATAACACATGGAGATAGGTATGCGGTTAAATATAATACTATGAAATTAGAGTATAGAGCAAAAGAATTAGAGGCGGATATAGTATTATTTGGTCATACTCATATATCGAAAATTGATTTTAATGATGGAATTTGGTACATAAATCCGGGAAGTGTATCATACCCCAGAAATGGTTGCAATAGCTTGGCTTACATAGATATTGTTGATGGTAAAATACATGCAAAAATAAAAAAAATATAAAAAAGTTTTAAAAAAGGGTTGACGAAACTGGCTGGATAGTGTAGAATAATTTTTGTCGTCAAGCGGTAAACAAAAACAAGGACGACATCGGGGTGTGGCGCAGATGGGAGCGCGCGTGGTTTGGGACCATGAGGTCGCAGGTTCAATCCCTGTCACCCCGACCAATATGCGGGTGTAACTCAATGGTAGAGTGCTAGCCTTCCAAGCTAGTTACGAGGGTTCGATTCCCTCTACCCGCTCCAAAATATGCGTTTTTAGCTCAGTTGGATAGAGCAACGGCCTTCTAAGCCGTGGGCCAGGGGTTCGAATCCCTTAAAACGCACCATTTAAAAACTTTGGTGGGTATAGCTCAGTTGGTAGAGCGCCAGATTGTGGTTCTGGATGTCTAGGGTTCGAACCCCTATATTCACCCTAATGTTGGGATGTCGCCAAGCGGTAAGGCACAGGACTTTGACTCCTGCATCCGCAGGTTCGAATCCTGCCTTCCCAGCCAACATTTTAAAATTAATACATATATGGTTTATTAGCTCAGTTGGTAGAGCACATGACTTTTAATCATGGTGTCCGGGGTTCGACTCCCCGATAAGCCACCAAAGTGCAGGTGTGGCGGAATTGGCAGACGCACTAGACTTAGGATCTAGCGCCTACGGCGTGGGGGTTCGACTCCCTTCACCTGCACCAATTAAATAAAATATGCGGGAGTGGCTCAGTGGTAGAGCGTCACCTTGCCAAGGTGAACGTCGCGAGTTCGAATCTCGTCTTCCGCTCCAAAATATGCGTTTTTAGCTCAGTTGGATAGAGCAACGGCCTTCTAAGCCGTGGGCCAGGGGTTCGAATCCCTTAAAACGCACCATTTATGCGGGTGTAACTCAATGGTAGAGTGCTAGCCTTCCAAGCTAGTTACGAGGGTTCGATTCCCTCTACCCGCTCCAAAATATGCGTTATTAGCTCAGTTGGTAGAGCACCTGACTCTTAATCAGGGTGCCCAGGGTTCGAATCCCTGATGACGCACCATTTAAAAACTTTGGTGGGTATAGCTCAGTTGGTAGAGCGCCAGATTGTGGTTCTGGATGTCTAGGGTTCGAACCCCTATATTCACCCTGATGTTGGGATGTCGCCAAGCGGTAAGGCACAGGACTTTGACTCCTGCATCCGCAGGTTCGAATCCTGCCTTCCCAGCCAACATTTTAAAATTAATACATATATGGTTTATTAGCTCAGTTGGTAGAGCACATGACTTTTAATCATGGTGTCCGGGGTTCGACTCCCCGATAAGCCACCAAAGTGCAGGTGTGGCGGAATTGGCAGACGCACTAGACTTAGGATCTAGCGCCTACGGCGTGGGGGTTCGACTCCCTTCACCTGCACCAATTAAATAAAATATGCGGGAGTGGCTCAGTGGTAGAGCGTCACCTTGCCAAGGTGAACGTCGCGAGTTCGAATCTCGTCTTCCGCTCCAAAATATGCGTTTTTAGCTCAGTTGGATAGAGCAACGGCCTTCTAAGCCGTGGGCCAGGGGTTCGAATCCCTTAAAACGCACCATATGCGGGTGTAACTCAATGGTAGAGTGCTAGCCTTCCAAGCTAGTTACGAGGGTTCGATTCCCTCTACCCGCTCCAAAGGTATGCGTTATTAGCTCAGTTGGTAGAGCACCTGACTCTTAATCAGGGTGCCCAGGGTTCGAATCCCTGATGACGCACCATTTTTTATTGAATACGCCGGGGTGTGGCGCAGATGGGAGCGCGCGTGGTTTGGGACCATGAGGTCGCAGGTTCAATCCCTGTCACCCCGACCAGTATGCGGGTGTAACTCAATGGTAGAGTGCTAGCCTTCCAAGCTAGTTACGAGGGTTCGATTCCCTCTACCCGCTCCAATTTTTAAAAGCGTATTTTAGTGCCCATAGCTCAGTTGGATAGAGTCGCAGACTTCGAATCTGAAGGTCGGGGGTTCGATTCCCTCTGGGTGCACCAAAATATAACTAAATTAAGGCATTACGTAAGGTTGATATTTATATCAGCCTTTTTTTATTTCTCAGTTTCCCACACTTTTCCCGCACTAGAAAAGTATAAGATGAATTTCCCACATTTATTCCCACTAAATAAAATAATTATGTTAGGCAAATAGATCGTTTAATTTTTCAGCAGCACTAATTTTCTTTTCCGGCATTACATGAGTATAGATATTGCTTGTTATTGAAATATCAGAATGACCTAATAATGTTTGAACTGTCTTTAAGTCTTCACCACGCTCAAACAGTTTTGTAGCATATGTATGTCGTAATGAATGAAATTTCTTATATTTTATTCCTGCACTTTTTAAAATTCTTTCATAAGTTCTAGCCATATTTCTACCATTTAATATTTTTCCGTTTTCTGTTGTGAAAATATAATCGTTTTTTTCATAGCTTAATCCTGCTTTTAATTTATCTTTTTTTTGCAGTATTTTTTGCTCTTCTAAAATATGCATAAGATTTTTAGGTATAGGTACTTTTCTAATAGAATTTAAAGATTTAGGAGCTTGTTCTATAGTTTTGTAAATTCTTTCACCATTCTTATCAATTACACTTACTTGAGATATACTTTTTTCTACACTAAGTAAAAGATTTTTAGTATTTATATTACTCCATTTTAGTGCTAAAAGCTCTCCACGTCGTAAACCAGTACCTAATGCTAATAATATTAGCCCTTTTAGTCTATTGCCGTCTAAGGCTTTAATAAGGGCTTTAATTTCAGTATCACTAAATACTTCTATTTCTTCTTTAGAAACTTCTTGTTCTCCTGGAATAACTAATCTTTTTCCGCATGGATTTTTAATTAGGTATCCTTCATCAACTTCATAATTAAAAAATGATTTTAATAGCTTATTTAAATTTTTTATTACATTACTACTTTTGCCATTATCATATAATTCGTTGTAGTATCGTTGCAATATAAGCTGTTTTATATCACTTAACTTTATATTGTATATGGAGCTGTTTTTTATGTAATTTCTATAGATACCTTCATATCTATTGAAGCTACTGGGCTTGATTTTAGAGCTTATACGTACAACTTCAAATAGCCAAGTATGCATTAGATCACCTAGTGTTACTTTTTCATATCCAATATTTAATCCACTTTTTATGTCATTTAAGTACAAGTCTCTTTTTTTTTCTGCTTCACTTTTGTTTTTACCGTAAAATTCTTTTCTTATCAGTTTTCCATTTGAATCTCTTCCAATGGTGGCGGTAATTCTATAATATTTCTTACCGTTCTTAATACAATTTGTTTTATTCGCCATAAAATCACCTCGATATTTATTATAACAAATATACTACAAATGTATATATAATATTAAATAGGAAAAATTTAAGAAACAAGTAATTAAATATGATATAATTAAGTGTAATGTATTATAAAGCACTATATAGAGTATATTTTCAGCAATGTAAGGAAATATAGTATATAAATACAAGTATAAGGAAAATATTAAGATAACCAAGCAAAAAAAGCTGATAAATAACATCAGCTTTTATAATAAAAAATATAAAACCCCTATAGGTCACAGTCTCCAAACTACAAACCTATAGGGCTCCGAGGAAATATGAAATTTCCATATATATCGTAGCATACTAACTGCGATAAGTAAATAAAATAATGGAAATAAATATATCCTCAGAAGATGGGAGGAATTATGGATAAAAATAAAGTATTTAAAACAACAGGAGACAAGCTTAAGTATTTAAGAAAAATAACGGGTGCTACGTTAGCTGAAATTGGTGGAGATAAATTAAGTAAAGCAATAGTGTGTAATATAGAACATAATAGACGACAATTAAATTTAAAAGAAGCTAATTATATAGCAAAAATAATTAATTCTAAAGCTCAAAAAAGAAAGTTGGAATTAAATATAAATGTTACAGGTAAGTGGTTAATGGCTGATTTGAATCAGCAAATAGATATTTGTGTAAAAGAATTTATTAGTAAACTTGAATATAAATTAAATCAACAGGAATATGAATATGCTAAAAAAGAATTAAATGAGATAAAAAGAAATGGAGATATAAGTGATGCACAATCTTATGTGATATACAATATTTGTGCTAAATGGTTTATGAAAAGAAACTTTAATGTTGCAAAGGAGTACTTATTACGTATGTACGAATTGGCAAGTAAAAAGGGTGATATAAATAAACAAATATATGTACTTAAGCAATTAACTAATGTATGTATGTTTCTAAAGGATTATAAAGAGGTTATAATTTGGAGGAATCTTGCTAATACATATTGTGTTAAAAAGTATATACCTAATTTTGTAAGGGATATTGAATTTAATAAAGCATTGGCATTACATGCACTTAAAAATTTTAAAGAATGTAAAGAATCTTTAGAGTGCCTAAAGAAATTTACATTAGGTATAAAAGAAAGTGTCGATGTACAGCTATTAAAGGCAGAGTGTGAAAAAGAGTTAACTAATTTAGATTTATCAGAAAATATACTAATAAATTTATTAAAAATAAATATGGATGACGTATATAGAAAAGCAAACATTTACTCACACATGGCAGAAATAAAGTATTTAAAAGGAAATAATGCCGCTATAGAGTATATAAATAGAGCCTTAGCAGTAAAATTAGAACAAGATTTGAAATTCAAATTTGTAGAGAATGAAATCGCATATAATGCATTAAGAATATATATAAAATTTAATGTAAATCAAGTAGCTGAAATGTTTGAAAAAATATGTTGTATATCAAAAACTATTAAAAACTATAATATATATATTAAAGCAGTAACTGAACTTTATGAATATTACAGCAAAAATAATAACATGGGTGCACTAAAAAGTTTATTAATAGAATTAGAAAATTTACAGTATAAAAATGACAAAATAATAGTATTATACTATAAAATTTTAAAGGTTTTATACAAAACACAAGATAATGTATGTAAAAATGAATTAATAGAAAAAAGTTTTAAAATTTTATAAAAGTAAGAATCAAAGAAAGTATGATATCATAAGCACATAGGGATATAGGAGGTGCTTATAAATGTTAGACATTCTATCAATAGTATTGCCATGGTAGTAATGGCATAAATATAGTAAATATGGGGAAGTTACTCAAAATAGATGAATTTGAGTAACTTTTTTTAGTACAAAAACATTGAAATATCTATTTCAATGCAATATTATAAGTATAAAGAAATGTAAAAAATAAAATTTACAAATGTGTATTGTTCCGATACAGGGGGAGTGTAATGAAAGCGGAAAAGTCGAAATCAATATTAGAAGAATTAGAAGACTATCTAAAAGAGATAGAGGATTATATAAAGAAAGAAAAGAAGCAAGACTAATTATTATCTTGCTTCTTTTTTAATAAACGTATTTTAATTTCTAATTCTAAACCTTGCAGTAAAATATCTAAAAGTTTTTCATCTTTTCTTATATCCTCGGGGCTTATTATAATGCCTTCTGATATTAATTTATCTAGAACTGTTTCTAAGGTTTCGAGTCCAGTGTAGGATTGAATAAATTCTTCTTCAGCATTTTCATTTAGCCAATATGCAACACTTGTTTTAAAGAAAGTTGCAAGCTTTATAGCGAGATTTTTACTTACTCCACGTTTAGATTCAGCTCCAGAGATTACAGACTTTGTAACCCCAATCCTGTCAGCTAATTCCCTTTGAGAAATACCTCTCTTAGCCCGAGCATCTTTTAATCTCTCACTTATCAATTTATTATTCATGAATAGATCTCCTAATCAAAAATTACATTTTAATATACGTATATTATACGTTAAATTTGGTCGCATTTCAAGACCGCTACCAAAAACATTTTGCAATGAAAATATAAGGAATTAAGTAAAAAAACAGGTAAAATATATATAAACGCACTTAAAAACGCTTTATCAAACTTTACTAGGTCGCAAAATGAGTGCATAATTTAAAGTAGGGAGGAGATAAAGTGGAAGAAAGAAATTTAAGAGATTTAAGAAATTCAATTGGATTAACCAGAAAATTTGTAGCTGAAAAATTACATGTTAATCCAGACCATGTAACTAAGATTGAAACTGGCACAAGAAGACTTACTCAAGTAAATGCAGAAATTCTAGCTAGTTTATATAGTGTTAATTATAGTGAGTTAACACATATTGCTAATAAGGTTTATTTAAATAGGCAATCAAAAAAATATGATGGAAAATGAATTAAAGAATAATTGGTATGCATTAATATTATGTATTTTGAGAAATAAAACAATTGATGAGGCATTGAATGTATTTGAAATTATAACAAACAAATATAGAATTGTAGGTAAAAAAAAGAATAGTTACAGTGTGAGGGACATTGAAAAAATACTGTATATAAAAAAAGTAGGCATGAAAAATAAAGATATTGCAGAATATTTTGGTATTACAAGAAGTCAGGTTAAAGCTATTATTCAATATCATTCAAAAAGAAAGGGGAGATAAGTAATGGAAGTAAAAAAGGAGGAAATTAAAGAAATCATAAAAGAAGCTGTTAAAGAAGCTATAAATTTAAATAATAAATTAACATTAACAGTAGATGAGACTGTTAAATTTAGTGGAATTGGAAGGAATAAAATAACTGAGCTTATATATAAAGAAAATACTGATTTTCCATACTTTCGTGTAGGTAGTAAAACTTTAGTTAATAAGGTCTTACTAGAAGGGTGGTTAAACAAAATATCTGAGGAAAAGCGAGTGATATAGGTGAAGCAATATATAAATATGCTTATAAAATCATCACTGGAAACGAATAGAAATATGAGAAAGATAAATGAAAGTTTAAAAGATATACTGAAAGAATCACCAAGCAAATATACAAAATATGGTGAGAAGTTTTTAAAAACTATAAAGAATGATGTAGATGAAAGAAATAAGGTTATAGAAGAACTTAAAGTATTAAAGTCAAAAGATAAATTTAATAGAATATTTGAATTAATGTACAAGCTAAAAAATCTTGATTATATGGATAATGTATCGTGCAAATCGTTTTTTAGTATGTATATTAACTCAATGGCTATAGGAAAATTTATTGGATAGGGAGATGAAGAGAAGTGCTAAGTAATAAAAGAATTAATGAATTAACAAAATTATTCAAGAAACATATAAAAGCTCCTGAAGATGAAAAAGCAGCGATAGAAAAAGAAATGAAGAGGTATGGATGCAGTAATTCAACACAAGCTTTTAAGAAGATAAGAGAGTATAGGAGAAATATTAAGTAAGGAGGATGGTAAAAGTGACTGAAACAGTAAAAGCTTTAATACACGATGAATTAGAAAATGAGAATAAAAAACTCAAGGAGCTTCTTCAAGAATCAATACAGCTACTTGAAAAATATAATTTGAAATTAAAGGTTGGTGATTTTTATGAAAATAACACCTATATGTCCAGTTATAAAAATTAATCAGAAATTTAAGCATCATAGTGAAAGTGATGCTTTTAAAAATATATTAAAAAAGGTGGAAAATGATATTGATATTGATGGTGATAATGTATATGACAAAAACACAAATAATGTCTTATGTAATTTAGATAATATTGATGTAATTATTTTAAAAAGGCTGCTTTATTAGAAAAACATAATTTAAATTGAATGGAGGATAATACAATGAAATATTTTTGTAAAAATTATATTGAAAATGTTTAAAGTATCTATAAGGGAATGGATAAATTAAGGAGAGGAGATCTTAATATGGCTAAATATAGATATGTTTATTCTGCATTTTGGGAAGATCCAGATGTTATGGAGCAATTTACACCAGAAGATAAATTGTTTTATTTATATATACTTACTAATCCCAAAACAACTCAAATAGGAGTGTATAAAATAACTAAAAAGGAAATGGCTTTTGGTCTTGGATATAGTATTGAATCAATTAATAGTCTAGTATGTAGGTTTATAGAGCATCATAAATTAATCAAATATGATGAAGGTACTAGAGAGTTAGCAGTAAAGAATTGGGGCAAATATAACCTTAATAAAGGTGGAAAGCCTATAGTAGATTGTATTAATAAAGAGTTTAATGAAGTTCAAAATTTGGAGCTTATAAATTATGTTGCTAAAAATATTAGAAATGAAAGTATAAAAAATATATATGTGAATTTTATAAAAGATTCAGTGAAAAATTTAAAATCAAACGATACGTTGGACGATATGTATAGCGACACGAGATACGATACGTCAGCGAAACGTGAAGAAGAAAAAGGTGAAATTAAATTTTTAGGTAAATCCTTTAATAATGCGGTGTCTGACGATACGTTACTCGATACGGTAACGATACGTGGACAAAAAGAAAAACAAAAAGAAAACAAAAAACAAAAAGAAAAAGAAAATAATAATACTACTTTTAGTAAAGATACTGCTTTAAGTAATATAAGGCTAGAAGAGATAGAAAAAAAAGAAGCTGTAGAAGCTGATAATGATAAAAATGATTTTGTTAAAATACTAGATTATTATAAATTAAAGGCTCATGTAATTATTGAAAAGCCAGATGATGTAGTATTATCACAACAATTAGTAACAGAAGGAATACCGTTAGATATAGTTAAAAATGGTATAGACGTAGCTTTTAAAACCTTTAAGCCTAAATATCAGGGAGATAAAATAAGGTCTTTTAAGTTCTGCGAAGGTTTCATTAGGGATTTAGCCAGTGAGAAAGAGAAGAGGGAAGGTTTAAATGTCAGATTGATTTCTGAAACGGAAATAAGGTCAATGCCAGATATATTAAAAAATAAAATTCCAAATAGTGATATAACTAAAGTAATAGAGTGCTTAAGTAAAGCAAATACAGGAGATAAGGACAAACTAGAGTATCTAAAAGAAAAAGTAACTGTTGTAGAGAGATATGCAATAGGAAAAAATATAAGTTATACAGGAGCTTTAATAAAAGCCATAAAAGAAAATTGGAAAAGAGAGCAATATACAACATCAACAAGAGATAACTTTAACAGTTATGGGCAAAGAAAATACGATTATGACGATTTAGAGAAAAGGCTCCTAGAAGGACAGGGGTTTTATAATTAAGAACTTATTGTTTGGACAAGCAATAGAAGGGAGAAAATCATGGAGAATAGAGAAAGATTCAAAGCAATGTGTAGTGAATGTGGACATACATTTTATGCTTCTAAGTCTATTGTTCAAGAGATAGGTATATTGGATGCGGGACATGGTTCTTGCCCTAAATGTAGAACTTTCTTGAATTTAACTTTTGATGAAAATAGTAATGAAATGAAGACAATGGAGTGGAGTAAATATTTAAAATCTGTAAATAGAAATAAATAATATTTTAGTTAAGAAACAGGGTGATTATTTATGGAAATAGAGTTGAGGTTTAAACCAGAAAAAGAAGACAGGGGATGGAAATATAGACAGATGTATTTTAAATTTAAAGATAATAGTAAAGCAAAGAAAGATATTAAATTAAAAGGTGATAGACAATGCAAGTAAAATATAAAGATGATAAAAGTATAGAAAGTAGGATAAAAAGATACTTTGATGATTTGAAAAAGATAGAAATATATAAAAGTAAGTTAAAATATTTTGAAGAATATAAAGACGTAATTATGGATGATATTAGAGAAGATGTAAAACATATAAAAGCTACAATAGCTTCAATGGAATTTAAAAATAAAGATGTAGAATTGGTGCTTAAAAATTTAAGTAGTGAAGAAAAAATATATGTTGAGAGTAGATATAAAGATGAATTAAGCATCGTTAAAGTTAAGGAAAAATTATATATGAGTAAAAATACTTATTATAAAGTAAGAAAAAATGTTATAGAAAAGGTAAGAAAGTTAGTGCTTTAGTTTATTATACTAGAGCATTTTTTATTAAAAAGAGGAACAAAAGTGGAGAAAAAATCCAGAAAAATTAGGGACAAAGTGGGAGACCTTTTTGTTTTTGTTATATTGTAAAATAGATATGTCTTTAGGAAAACTATGTAAAAAATCATGTTAGTAATTTTTTTACTCATGTAAACTTATTTGGGGAGTGAAGATGATTGAACAAACAAGAAATTATAGATATGTATTTTAATAAAAACATGTCAGTTAAAGATATTGCTAATAAGTTTTGTAAGAGTAGGACTGCAATATATAAAATCATAAAATCCGACATTAGGTATGAAGAAACTAAAAATTTTAGAGAACAGCAAAAAAATGAATTAGTTAAAGAAAATCAGGATTCAGTTAAGAAATTATTCTTTACTGAAAATAAAAAGGTCTGTGAAATATCAAAGAAACTTCAAATAAGTAATGCATTAGTTACTAGAATTATAAAATTAGACAGTAGATATGAAACTGAAAAGAGTAAGAGAAGAATAGAAAGTAAAAAAAGAAACGTTAAAGCTACCAAAGAAATTATAAATAAAAAAAGACAGAGTATGAGAAGTTCATATGACAATTCAATTGTTAGCGGAATGATGCTACTTCAGAAACAAAATGCAATTTCAATGTCAAGAAATAGAAAAATGTCCACTACTGGAATTGTAGCAGCTAACCTTAATCATTATAATTATGATAGTAAAAGACAAAGATTAGTATTTGATAATTCAAGTGGAGTACGACCAGTAGATTTACCACGTAGTATTAAAATTCATACATGCGACTATATTCCATTAAAAACTTATGAGGAAAGTGAGGTGTAGATAGTATGGATAAAGAAAAATTAAAAGAGGTGATTGAGAAGGCAAAAGCAGGAGATAAGAAAGCCAAAAATATTATTATAAATGATAATATGAAATACATAAAAATCATAGCGAATAAGTTTCGTTTGAAAAATAGGAATTTATCACTGGATGATTTAATTCAAGATGGAGTAATAGCAGTTATTAAAGCTATAAATTCTTATGATATAAATAAATATGTAAAGTTCAATACATATGTTTATAATTTTGTAACTCTAAGTATCATAAGCAATATAAAAAAGAAATACATGACTGTAAAATTACCCCAGGGTATTCATGTTCCTGTTGATATTTTTTCACTGGATGAAAATATTAATGAAATTGAAATTTTATTAGATAAAATTAAGTACGAAGAAAATAAATTTGATTATATAGATGACTATATAAAGTGGGAACAGATATTAAAAAATAAGCTTACAACCTTAGAAAAAAAGATTATATTAAAAACTTATTTTGAGAATAAAACAGTTGAGATTACATCAAATGAATTAAATATAAATAAGAGAAAGGTATCTATATTGAAGCATAGGGCTATTAAGAAAATTAAAAAGTGTGGAAATCATTTAGAGGAGGAATTTTAAATTTCTCCTTTATTTATTTTTTGAGGAGGGAAGTGATGAAAATGTTTGTTGAAAAATTGTTGAAAGGAGGAGGTTAAGTGGATGCACAGTCTTTAAATTCAATTAAAGCAGTATCCCCAGAATTAGTAAGTTCTAAACTTATTGATGTAGTTACAGTTATCTATAATACAATAACGCCAGTTATATATCCTTTAGCGTTATTAGGATATGCTGTAGCTTTTATCTTTTTAATAGGAGGTGCAATATTTCATTCAAAAACTATAAAAAAGATGGGAGGAGTAGATTTTTGTGTTATAACATTGGCACTTATTTTTTATTTCTCAATGCCAGTTTTTATAGGACTTTTGAAAACAATACAAAATGTTGTAATTAAGTAATGAAAGGATGATATGAATGTTAAAAGAAAAGATTAAAAATTTTGGAACAAAGATATGTGTAGGAGCTACTGGTTTAGCTCTAACATTATCTAATTATGTACATGTATATGCAGACAGCCAAATAACAAAACATACACCAAGTGAAGTTGCATCACATATATTTACCGCCAATCAAGGTATAGCCGAAGCCTTTGGTGGTGCTTTAATTGGAATAGCAGTTGTTGTTATAGGAATAAAAATGCTTATGGCAAGTAAGAAACAAGAAGCAAGAAGCGAAGCTATGGATTCAATTTTAACTGTAATAATAGCATCACTTTTAATAGGCGGTTTTGCTATTTTTGCAGGACTGTTCTTTGGATTTGGACAATAAATTTTAGGGCAGAGAAATCTGCCTATTTTTTGGAGGTGAACAATGAGGTACTTTAAAGTCCCATTCAACATAAATGAAGAAGACAAAATTATAGGTGGATATATTTCTTTAAGGCAGTTTGGTTGGATAATACTTTCTGTCTTTTTAATTGCAATTTTATTTTTAGCAAATAGAAGTTATATGACAGTTACAAGAAGCCTAGGTCATTCGCCTAATATAACACTGCATCCAATTAATTTAACCATAAGATTAGTAGTAGCGTTTGCAATTGTTATATTTTCAGCCCTATGTGCTTTTTATAAAGTAGAGGATACTTACAATTTTGATAAATACCTTATAAAAATGCTTAAGTTCAAAATGAGAAATAAAATGTTTAAATTTAGAAAATAGAAGGGAGGAAACTAAATGTTAATTATAGCTTTGGTGTTTCCTATTTTGGCTTTTATATTTTTAGGAAGTGTTGTTTTATATACAAGAAAGAAAAGCAAGCCTAAAAAGACAAAGAGTAATTTAAATGAAGGGGAAAAGGATAGTGAGAGTAGCAAGATAAATAGTAGTGAATTAAAAAAACTCACTGGAATTAAGAAATTAAAGGATAGCAAAATATATATGAAAAACGGCTCTATAAGGGTTAATTTATCAATATCTTCTCCTGACTTTGAGCTTTTAACAGATGAAGAGCAAACTTCTTTTGAAGACTGTCTTATGATGTCAGCCTTGTCATTAAATTTTCCAGTTCAATTTCACACAACCTTGAAGAAAATAGAAATAAGAGAACCGGCGGAGCTTGTGGAAAAAACAATGAATAGTTCGGATACTCTGATTTCAGATAGTTTAAAGGACTACTGCTCACAGCTTTATACATCATATAGGAAGCTTGAAAATGAAAAAGGTATATATGTTAGAAAAAGCTTTTGTACAGTGGGAGCTTATCTTGAAGGAAAGGATGAAAAGAATATTTTAAATGAACTTCAAGCACGAGTAGACAATATAGCTGGAGGACTTTCAAGGGCTAGAATGAAGGTTAATCTGTTAACTTCAGAAGGTGAGGCTCAGCTTTTAGGTGATATATTTAACAGAGGTAAAAATGTAAACATAGAAGATTTAGAGAAAAATGGAGCATTTGATTTATATACAGAGGGAGTTGGAAAGGTTGTTGAAATCGAAGAAGAATAAAAATAAAGATAAAAAAGATAGTCAGAGTGATTTCTTTAAAAAAGGAACTATAAATATTATGGATATTATATCGCCTGATGGAATTATTGAAGGAAAGGATTATATTTATCTAGGTCCAGGAAGATACTCAAGAGTTTACGCCATAATAGGTTTTCCAAGAAATATGACAGTAGGCTATTTAAATGAATTATTTCAAATTGGAGATATTGATATTACAACCTATATTGAAAACATACCAGATGGATCTGTAATAAGAAAACTTACTGGAAAGTATAGTCAGTATATGAGTAATATAAATCTTCAATTAAAACATGGATACTCTATGGATTATGGAATGAAACTGGCGGCAGAAGATTTGGATGAAACAAGAGCACAAATACAGACTAATACAGAAAGAATGTTTTATGTACAGCCTATAGTATTTTTGTGGGGAAAAAATCTAAATGAACTAGAAGAAAAGTCTGAAAAATTCGATACAATTTGTGCAAGAAAATCGCTTGTTAGTAAATGTCTTGTGGGAGATCAACTTAAAGGCTTCTTAACAGGAGTACCTAACCTTAATATGCAGTATTCAGAAGGACTTAGAAATATGGTAACTGGTTCTGTTGCCTGTTTAGTTCCAGTTGGAAATACTGAGCTTTGTCATAAAAATGGAATATTCTATGGTGAAAATATGTTTACTAAATCGCCGATAGTATATAACGAATTTATAGGAGCACCAACCTTAACAAATCCCCACACCTTTGTAAGTGGAACTACAGGCGCAGGAAAATCTGTCTTTTTAAAGCTCAAAGCAGCACGTTCAGCAGCTGCCGGAAGATGGACAGTCGTACTCGATCCACAGGAGGAGTACCGCCCTCTTATAGATAAATTAGGAGGACAGTATATACAGCTTAAACCAGGGGTTAAATCTGGTATAAATCCTTTTGAAATAGAGGTTGAGGAAGATGAAAATGGAAAGAAGAAGATTGATATATATGGAAAACGTTCAGAAATAATAGAAATGATTTCAATATTTTCAGAGAAGTTTAGAAATGGAAATCCACTTCAAGGTGAGGAAATAACAGCAGTAGATGAAAGTGTAGCAAAACTTTATGAAAACTTAGGAATTACAGAAGCGCCTAAAAGTCTTTATGAAGAGAAAACCTATGAAAAGGAAGGTAAGTTTTATACAGGAAACATTAAAAAGGATTTACCAACATTAAGTGATTTAAGAAATATGCTTATTGAAAGAAATAAAACTATAGGCTCACAAGGAGTAAAAGAACTTATAGAGGTTATGAAAATGATAACTGGTGATGGTCCTATGGCAATGTTTGATTGCAAATCTACTATAAATTTTAACAGCAAAATAATTGCTATAAGTTACAAGCATTTAACTGATGAATTTACAAAATTTTATGCTATGATAAACAGCCTGTCATGGATATGGACAACCTTTTCTAACTACAAATACAAGGATATTGAAAAGGAAGTTATAGTTGATGAAGGACATTTATTTGCAAAGTTTGAAAGGTCACTTCATTTTTTAGAGCTTATAGCTAGATTAGGAAGAAAACTTAAAATAGCTCTTACTTTAGCTACTCAGTTTATGCAGGATTTTATAGGTAGTAAAGAGACAGAGGCGATTATACATCTGTGTGGTACAAAAATACTTTTAAAACAAGAAGAAGCTATTGCTAAAAAGGTTTGTGAGTTTTTAGGTCTATCTGCTAGGTGTAGGCAACTTATGACTACCTTTATTTCGGGACAAGCAATACTGCTTTCAGAGCAAGAACTTGTACTTATGCACGTTAAACCCTTTGAGTTTGAATGGGATATGGTGAAAACTTCATAGAAGGGAGGTTTTAAATTGAATTTTATATCGTCAAATGCAGATGCTCCTACTAGAATAATATATGAATATATAAGTGCCTTTGGCGGAATATCAATGGCATTTGCAATAATTATGCTGGGTATAAAAATGCTTATTACAGCACATAAAAAGGATTCAAGAGAAAAAGCTATGGAGTCATTAGGGAAAATAGCAGCTGGTGGTTTTATACTTGGTATAAGTTTAATTCTTGCCGGATTTTTAGGCTGGGTAGCTAATACATCAGGAGTAGAGCTTAATACCAAGAATGTAGCTATAAGTGATACCTCAAAGATAGATAATAGCGATGATGGTGGTTCTTTTGTAGTGCGTGCAGTAGGAGAAGTTATAGACACTGTACCAAAGGCAGTAGATAAAATTGTTGATGCAGGAATTGGATTTAAGCCCTTAGGTGATTTGATTTTTAACACTGACAAGCTTAATTTAGCACCCTTTAAAGATGCAGAGTGGCAAAATTTAAATTACCTATATGTTCTTATGTGTACTTTAGTTGCACCGCTTCTTCTCATTATGATTGCTAAAACAGGTTTTAGTATGATTATATTCTCAGATTCTACTGCTAAAAGAATAGACTTAAAGGAAGAATTAATGAACTGGTTTATTTGTGCTTTTCTTTTAGCCGTAGCTCCATTATTTATTCAAGGCTTATTTGAGCTATTTAATGCTTTTACAGATGCATTAACTACGGCAACAAAATCAATCTTAGGTGATGTATCGAAAAGTCCAGCATTTACTACATCTGCGTTATCTTCATTGAAAACAGGTTCACCAGTAACTACAGCTATAGTGCATCTTCTTTATGCGTGGCAGATAGTTAGAATAAACATAATATTTTTAAGTCGAAAAGTTGTACTTACAGTTATGTACGTGTTTACTCCAATAGCTATTGCATTATGGGGGATAAATCATAAAGTACATGCGGCGGCTATTTGGTTTGGGGAAATAATAACTAATGCATCTATGCAGTTTTTTTATGCCTTTACTTTTACAGCAATGATAGCAGCATTAGGCGCTTCAACATGGCAGGACTGGCTTCTTGCATTAGTATGGATGACAGCTTTAACAAAGATTTCAGAAATGCTTAGAAATTCACTACAAGGATTTTTCACAAAGGTTTCAGGATTGGATGAAACTGCACTGGCAGGAGGAGCACTTGGAACTGTGGGGGCTATAGCAGGAGGCATGACGGCAGCCTTTGGAATGACAGTAGGAGGAAATCACAGCGGTGGAAATAGTGGTGGAGGTTTTAAAGATTTTAAAGCTTCAGAGATAGGAAATAAGGTATTTGGAAATACTCTTGGAGGTTCATTTAAGGGTGGGAATTCTGTAAAGGGTTCAAATTCTTCAATTAAAAATGCTACATCTTTTGGAGACAATCTAAAAGACTACGGAAATTATAATATGGGTGATGGCTTTCCAGTTGGGAACAATGATGAAGAATATAATATGGATAAACCTGATACAACAATAGAACAATTTAAACAAGATAGTGCAAAACAAGGATTAAACAATTCAATTCTAGCAGATAATTTAAATGCTGAAATGTCAAATAATAAGGCAGGAAGTAGAGCAAAAGGAGTTTTAACAGCAATGACAGCAGGAGATCCTATGTTTAAGGGATTAGCTCAGGCAGGAGGAAATCTAGTAGGTGGAGTTCAAAATAGAATTTCAACAGCTAAAGCCATGTATAAGACGGCTTCACAGATGGAGAAGCTGGGACTTGCTAAAGATAAAAAGGAAGCTATGGAGACTTTATTTGGTGGAAATGATGATTTGAAAGCTAACTTTAAAAAGTTAAAAGTTTTAAATAAACCAGCAAATGCATTATTAAATCACACCGCCAATACTAAGGTAGGTAAAACTTTAAGAACAGCTCATAACGTAAGTAGCTTTTCTAAGAATATATCACAGGGAAATAATAGTGCCGCCGCTATGAATTTAGCTAAGGCACATCCATTTAATAGGTTAGAAGATAAAGACAAGACAAAAATCATAGCACAAACTAATCCCTATACATCCATAGATGGCTTTAATGGCTGGTCATAAAATTAAAAATATCTTATAGGAAACAGTTCATACGGTTTGTATAGACTGTTTCTTGTTTTTTGGAAGGGGGGCAAATTAGGTGAAAAATAATAATGGATTAGGCGGTATGTTTAAGAATATGGCTAAAAAGAAAGGTAAAACAGTTCTCAAGGGTTTAATAAAAAAAATAATGTTCCCTTGGGGACTTATTTTTTTATCTTTTTTATTTATTGTGATATTTGCTATATCTGTAGCCAAAACTGGCTTTATGGGTGATCAGACAATAAGTGATAACTTTAATACTTATCAAAACAAAGAGCTTCAGGAGTACTTGTCTAAAAAAGTTAAAGATGCAAATGGTCCGATGGATGATATGTATGGTATGGCAAAAAAGGTGGCGCTTACAGAGGGAAATGTTGAAGGTTTTATATCACTTGCAGAAATGGAAAAAGGGCAAGACATAGATAAGATAGTATCAAAGAATGGACAAACAGGGCTTGCAGGTGCCGAGGATATTATATATGAATATGCAGAGCTTTTAAAGCCAGATTTTAATTATAGGGATGATTATATAGTTACAACGGTTAATATCAACACAAAAGATTCAACAGGTAAAAACGATAATGCAGCACCACAGATTACAAAAGAAAAGGTAAAGCTTTTAACAAGTGCTGATGCACTTAAAGGAAAAGTGGATATAACATATAAAGTTCAATCAGAGACTAAGACAGAAACAAAAACTAGAACATATCAAAAGCCTAAAGATAATCAGCCAATAACTAATGATCCAAATAAAAAACCTGAAATGGAAACAGTAACAGAGACTACGACTACAACAACAAAGGTTGATACTCCAGTGATTGATAAGGTAACTGAAAGTGGAAAGGATATGGAAAGATTAAAAAGTATAATCAAGAAGGAATTTTCAAATGAAGATACTGAGGATAAGCTTAAAATGGCTGCACATTTTGTTATAGAAGGTGCTAGTAATGATTACGATACAAAGAGTCAAAATGGAGATTGGATGAACAAAGACCCTAATGAGGACAGTATAGTAAATGATATATTAGAAGCTGGAGCAGATGGAGGTTTTGAGGGACAAATACCGCTTTTTAGACAGACTGATGCAAGGTGGGCAAATGTACTTTATGGACAGGGAGATGTAGCAACAAGTGGATGTGGTCCAACAAGTTTTGCAATGATAATTTCAGGACTTGGTGGAAATTTAGGATCATGGGATAAAAATAAGGATGGCATATTAGATCCAGGGGAAGCAGCAGAGTATTCAATAGCTTCTGGATACAATAGTTCTAGTGGAGAAGGTACTTCATGGGCGTTATTTGATAGTGGTTCCACTTCAAGATTTGGAATTAATAGTTCAGGTGAAATAGAGTCATCAAACTATAGTTATATATATGACCAACTTAAAAACGGTAATCCAGTAGTTGCAAGTATGCACGCTGGGCATTTTACTAAAGGTGGACATTTTATTGTACTAACTGGAATCGATTCAGATGGACAAGTGCTCATAAATGATCCTAACCCGGCTACAGGTATAAATAAATTTCCAATGGAAGGAATAGCATCAGAAGCCAATGTTTTTTGGGCATTTAACAATCCTAATATAAAGTATGAAAGTTTTATATGTACAGCCTACGGTGGAGTTCATGATGCTATGGAAGGAAGCGGAACTACAGCAGACGGAACAAATCTTGATGGAAAGGATTTTACAAGTAGGGTAATTGCAGTTGATCCAAGTGTAATAAAACTTGGAACTAGGGTGTATCTTCAATTTCCTGATAATAAGAGGTATCAAACTAAAAACGGACAAAGGTATGATTTAAATGGTTGGTATACAGCACATGATACAGGTGGAGCAATAAAAGGTAATCATATAGATTTGTTCATGGGTTTTGGAGGAGCTGAGGATACTGCAAGATGTGATGATTTTGGAACTGTAAATATAAAGGTTAGAAGGTAGATAAAATGAACAGGAAACTTAAATTTATAATTATTATAAGTATTATAACAGCATTGTTTATGGGATTAGGTGTATTCTTATTTTTAAAATTTGTTTATGTAGATAATCATACCATTAATCCTAAAAAAGACATTCAAACTAAGGTTAAAAGTGCAAAATCTAATATAGAAGATGGAAAGGAAAAAAGAGTAAATATCGAAATAAAGCGTGAAAGCAAAAAAAATGATAAGCTTAAAAAGTTTGAGAGCAAGGATGATAATAATGTAAATGTAGGAGCTAATACATCAAATGAAAGAAAGAGTAATGGAAGTTTTTATGTAGACAATATAAATGATTTATACGATGATAAGCTGGTATCTTTAGATGAAATGTTTTTGATAGAGAAAAGGTTAAAAGAAGCAGTAGAAGATATGCCAAAACTTCATAGAGAAACTTTAAATATTAAAAACAATGGTAAAGCTTTGAGTAAATATATATTAAAGAATAAGGACAGAATTGACTACTTGTATGGGATAGATGATGTAAATTCTCTTAGGGCATTAATTAACAAACTCAGTGTTGGAGGAGATAATTCTAAATCAAGGTATGGAGTTATAGACAATTTGAATAAGCAAGATGATAATAATCTAAGATTCATACTGAATGTGCATTTAAATGAAAACAAATGCCAAGCATTTAATATAAACTTAGAGTTTAAACATAATCGAGCTATATTAAATATAAAAATAATGTAGGGACAAATTGCAGACAAAACTAAGAAAAATTGCAGACAAAATAAGGACAAATAGGGAGACCTTTTTGTCATGAATATGATATACAATAGTATTGTCCTTAGAGAAATTATATAAAAATATGTGCTAGTAAAAAATTTACTCATGTAAACTTTTAGTTATCTAGGACTATTCCTCCTTTATTAGTTAAGCAGTTGTTTATTAATTTAAGCAGCTGCTTTTTTGTTGTGTAGAAAAATAAAATATGAGGAGGTAATAAAGAATGAGAGTGGCAATAGCAACAGGAATGACCGAGCTTGATGAAAAGATATGCAGCAACTTTAAAGAAAATGAAGATATACAAATAACAGTGGTAAATTATCGAGAATTCTTTGATAAGGAAAAATTTGATGTTGCAGTTGTATCTAAGCGACTTATGGGAGATATGAATTTAGAACAGTTATTCTTCTTACTGAAATCTAAAAATACTAGAATAATATACTTAACAAGCAGTGATGATGTGTTAGGTGTTAAAAGATGTTTTAAGTATTCCAATGACATACTGTTTGATCCTGTGGAACCCCAAGATGTAATTAAATTAATTTTAAAACCAAATTCATTTTCAGACATTACAGATATTTACTTGAAATATAGCAACATGGAACTTAAAGAGGGTGAGACAGGAACACCAGTTAAGATTATAAAAGAAGGCAGCAACACGCAAACTAGGATTGTAGAAAAAATAGTTGAAAAGCCAGTTAAAGTTACAGAGACAGTATATAAGACTAAAATTTTAAAAAAGAAGGTAATTACTTGCTATACTACAGACAACGCACTTTTGACAGCAGATTTAATTACACAACTTTCTGTGCTTTTATCAAAGAAAACAAATCAAAAGATATTGATTTTAGATTTTAATACATTATTCCCTGTTATGGATAATTTTCTTGGAGTGACTAGGGAAGTAGACATTGAAAGTAAATATGATGTGGAAAAAAGTACAAGTCTTACTTTAATGTATAATGCCATAGAAAGGAATAATTTAAACGAGAGTAATTTTGCTAAGTTTGTTAAAAAGACAAAATATAAAAATTTAGATTTGGCAACAGGAAACTATAATCTAATGTTGTTTGAAAAAACACCTAATGATTATTTTTCAAAAATAGTTAACATAGCAAGTAGGATTTATGACACTATACTTATAAATACAAATCCAGATATAAGTTTGGCAAGTACTTTTGAATCAATAAAAATTGCAACGGATAATATACTTATTGTTAAGCCTAATTATACAAGTATAAGAAACACTCTTCTTTTAGTGGATAGTCTAAAAACTATAGTAAATAAAGAAAAATTAAAGTTTGTTATTTCTGAAATTTCAAGTAGTAGTTTAGATAGTGAGACCATTGAAAAACTCTTTGAGGGATGTAACATAATAGGATATCTTAAAAAAGATACTAGAAAAGAAGAAGCCTTAAATAAGCAAAAACCTTTTATAGATAGTATTGCTTTAAAGAAGAGTGATATAAAACCTTATATAAATATTTTAGAAAAATTTGATTATATTCCTCAAAGTAGATTTTTCGATAAGGTATTTTTCAAAAAAGAGGTGTTATAGATGGGAAAAGTAAACCTAGTAGAAGAGCTTAACTATAAAGACAAAAAAGACATAAATAGAAAAAAGGTGGGAAAAGCAGGGAGTGAACTAATAACTCTAGTGGACAGCATAATAAAGGAGTTTACAGAGAAAAGACCTTATTTAATAAATGATACAGAGAATGGTAAGATTCCAGAGCAATCTCTCAAAAATGAAATACTAAATTATGTAGATGAAAGAGGAATTGAAATAAGCGAAACAAATAGAAACAATTTAATAAAGAGTGTTAAAGATTATTTGTTTGGGTATTATGTAATTCAAGACTTAATTGATAATGAAGAAATTTCAGATGTAAGGGTGCTTTCTTATGATAATATTTGGATAAAAATAAAAGGAAAAAGAATGCCTGCAAAGGTTAAATTTCCTTCAAAAAAATCTTTTGATATATTTTCAAATTACATTGTTATAAAGCTTGGTGGTGTTTTAGATAAAAAGAATGCACTTCAAGTTCTATCAGACAGTACGGAAAAATTTCTTCTAAGAATAAGTGTAAGTTCATCTTTTGTAAATTCTGTTGATAATGCTTATATATCAATAAGAAAACTTCCTAAAAAAAAATTATTTCTTGAAGATTTAATGATTAAGAAAGGTATGTTTAATAACAGTATATATGATTATCTTGTTGAGCAAATAAATGTAGGAGCCAATATACTTTTGTGTGGAAAAGGTGGAAGTGGAAAGACTACTCTCATAAATGCAATGTTAGAAAAAGTTCCATATGATAGATCTGGGCTTATAATACAAGAAGTGAAGGAGTTATTTGCAAGTAAGCATCCTAACATGATGTCACAAAAAGAAATAACTGAATATACTTTAAATGGATTTACGAGATTTGCAATGACTGAAGATTTAGACATGATAATAATAGGAGAGATAAAAGGTAAAGAATCTTTAAGTCTTTCTAAGGTAATTGGCACAGGACATATTGGTTGGGCTTCTGTACATTCCAATAGCTCAAAAGAAGCTGTTGAAAAAATGGTTGATTATATGTTGGAAGGAAATCCTAATTTGAGCAGATATGCTATATTAAAATTACTTTCAGCAATAGACATTATAATATTTATGAAAGATTTTAAAGTTAATGAAATAACGGAGGTTTCGGGCTTTGATGAGAATAATAAGGAGCTTGATTTTAACTCTGTATTTAAATTTAATAAGGGAAGTTTTGAAAAGTTAAATGACAGCTGCGAAAAAGTACAGAGAAAAATACAATATTATGATTATTTTAATGGCGGTGATAAATGATGATTATTGCCTTACATTTAATTTTATTTTTAGTTGTTATTGTTGTATCTTATGGTATTACAAAGCTTTTTATAAATAAAAATAAAATAAATAAGGTACTGTCCTATTTGGATAAAAAGTACAGAGAAAGGTTGTTAGATAAAAAGGTAGATGAAGCATACAGAAAGAAGAAAAAGAATATCTTTGGAAAATTAGATTCACTAATATATATGTCAGGCATAAGAAAATACTTTAAATATATGAACTCCGAGTTATTTGTCGTAGGAGTTTTTATTATATCCTTCTTATTTTCAGCTTTTATTTTTAAACTATATGAAAGTTGGATATTTACTGTTGAGGCATTTTTAGCAATACCTCTTATTTTTTATGGGATTTTAAAACAAATGATCCAAATAAATTTTGATAGAATTGATAATAGCATAATGTTTTTCATAAGTTCATTAAAAAGTAATGCTAATATAGAAAACAATATTGTTTTCATGATGAAAGAAACAACTAAAAAACTTAAGGAACCAATCAGAACATACAATGATGATTTTATAAGAGATATACGATTTGGAATTCCTATAGAAAAAGCCTTTGAAAATTATATAAACAAAGTTGAAAATATAAGACTTAAGAATATACTTAAAAACTTATATATATGTTCCATAAACAATGCTAATTATTCAAAGCTCCTTGATAAAACTAGGGTAGTGGTTAGAAATTATTATGAGGGAAAAGAGAAGAGGAAGAAAAAAGTTAGGTCAGCACAAATAAGTATTATGGCAATAGTAGGGGTAAGTTTAGTAATATTACATTCCCTCTCTGGAATTACAAGTAACTTTTATGCTCTTTTGACAAGAACAACAGCAGGACAAATTCTTGTTGGATATATGATATGTGTAGTTCTGATAGCAATATACAAATGTATAACTCTTAAAGAGTTTAATTATTAGAAATTAGAAAGGGGTGCAAAAATGGAATATGTTGTTTTGAATACTGCACTTCTTATATGTATGCTTATAATTGCATACTACATCAGGAGGACAGTTAAGTTTCGATTTAGTAAACAATACAGAAATATTAAAAAAAGTAATGAAGGAAACAAGAAGGATAATGTTTCACTGGTTAAATATTTTAATATACACAAAATAGAAAGGAAACTTATTATATGCGGTAATCCGCTAAAATTAACGGTTAATAGATATATACTACTAAAAATTTTATTAGCAGTTATTTTTTTAATAACAGGATTTAGTTATATGGGTATTAATCCAGTTGGATTTACTGTAGCCTTAATAACAGCTATATTAGGTTTTTTTTCAGTAGATATAGTAAATTATTTGAGTAATGAGGATGATAAAAATAAAATAAGGATGGATTTAGCAGATGTTTATGATCTTATAAGTTTACAAACAGTTGCAGGAGTAAATCTTGGGCATGCATTATTGGGGGCACATGCAGTTTGTAAAAGTAAAAGATTCAAGAAAAGTCTTATAAGATTGGCGGCTAAAATAAACTTATCTAAAAATATTGAAATGGCACTTAATGAATTTAATAATGAGTATGATATGCATGAGATAGATTCTTTTGTTGCACTTATGAAGGAAAGCTTATCAAGTGGTTTAAAAGAAGAAGCAATAGACGATCAAAGTTCAGCCTTGAAAGCTGTAAACTCTTTTTATACATCTAGTGAGACGGAAAAAATAGATATGTATATTTTAATTATATCCATGCTACTTTTAGGAGGAATTATTGCAATTGTTTACTATGCTATAGGTGTTAACTTAATGCAAAGTGCTCATAAGATTTTTAGTTAATGATAATTTAATATTTGTTTTATGGGTTACAGGAAACTGTGACCTTTTTTATTGTAATGAAAAATTTTAAAAGAAGAGAGTGTTGTAAAAATGAAAAATTTAGGAATTGTATTGGCTACAAAGGTAGTGTCTTTAAAGGAAGGAGTTAAAAATAAAGTTTTAAAGAATAAGAAAGGAGAGGTAAACACTGTAGCGGTTTTAGTAATTATAGCAGTATTTTTACTCATAACCTACCCTATGTATAAAACGCTTATAAGTGGATTTATGTCAAGCGTACAAACGTGGTTCTCAAATACTACTAAAAATATATTCTCTTAATAGGATCACTTAAGGGAGTGATTATGTGTTAAAAAAACGATTAAAACAAAAAAGTGAAGGCAGTATTGAGGTTGTTGTTGCAACCTTAATTGCTGTTTTTGTTATTGGAACTATTATGGTGTATTTTACAGAAAATATGATTCCAATAAACACCAAAATTAAAGCTGAGACTATAGTAAGAAAGTATATGTTGAAAGAGGAAGAGAATGGGTACTTATCTAATGAAAATATATCAGCGATTGAATCTGAATTTAAGACTATAGGAATAAGTAATGTAAACATTTCAGCTATTACTTCTCCAGTGACATATGGGAGTGATGTATATTTAAATGTAAGTTACAAAGATAATGTGAAAAAGATAACTGTTACCAATAGTATAATACCAAGCTTTACTAGTGAAGAAAAAATTGTGAATATACAAAAGAGTTCTACTAGTAAAAAGGTAATAGTTCCTTAAAATGAGGTGGTGATAATGAAGAAAATAAGAAAGGTGTATAGTAAAATTTTAAAAAAGAAAAATGAAGGTAATACTGCAATAGCTATATTAAGTTTATTTACGATTATACTTATTGGACTATTTGGAATGTTTATTTTATTTCATCAAGTTTTAGTAAGTAGAGCTGAAGGAGTTCAAGATGATGTAACTTTATCAAATCTTGCAACTTATAAAAATATAGACCAACAAGCTTTAGCTATAAATAATAGTGATTTGAGAATAACAGATGCCGAAGGAGCTTTTGAAACATTCAAGCAATACTTACAGAAAAATATGAGACTTGATTCTAATATGAATGGATTAAGTGACAGTGTTGCTGATGGCACAGTTACAATAAAAGAATTTACAATCTACAATGTTAAAGAAAATGATGTTGAAATATTTACATATAGTGATAATACACATATTTTTGTAATGAATGAAGTTAAAGATAAAAATATAGGTATTGTTAAAACTGTAAATAATGCAATAGTAAAAAATACAACTGTACATGCAACTATTCAGTACAATATAGACTTAATGTTTAGTAATAAAAAAGAAGTTACAACATCTGTTGGTACGGATCTAGTTAAAAACTAAATAAGAGAGGATGATAAAAGTGCATTTTAGAGTTAAAACACTTATAGGAACTGTTTTTATTGCAACTGCTTTGTTCGGAACACTAATTTATATAGAAGATAAAGCTGTGAATAAAATACCAAAAACAGAAGTTTTAGTTGCAACAAAGGATATAAATCAAGGTAATTTAATTAAAGAAAGTGATTTTAAAAAGGTTCAATATAGTTCTAGTGATGTTAATGATAATGATATTAAGAACTTTGATGACATAAAAGATAAGTATGCTTTATCCAATTTATATAAAGGTGAAACTATTAATAAGAATAGAATAGCAGATAAAGATGATAATTCAAAAATATTTTTGAAGAAAAACGAAAAGGAAATTTCGATACCTATTAATAAAATAAATGGCGATGTTTTTGCAGGAACTCTTAGAAAAGGAGATGTAGTAGATATAGCACATACTGTAAATAACAATACTCAAGGAGTAGAAAATCAAGCACAAATAGACGGAAGACATGTAAAGATTTTAGGTGCGGTTGATTCGCAAGGTAAATTTTTAAATGATAATGACAAAAATGTTGTTGCAGCATCAATATTGATCGCTGGATCAGAAGATGAATTTATAAAGATATCAGGTCACCTATCTTCTGGTTATTTTACAATAGCAAAATCTTCAATAGCAAAATAAATAAAGTTGCCTTATTTATATAGAAAATAATTAAAAAATTAAATTTAAAAGTTTAAATTCATTTGCAAACTTATAAATTAGATTGTAAAATGAAATTAATAAAAGGAAATAAAAAGTTATTTATGAAAAAACATATAAATAAGGAGAATTATGATGGGAAAGATGAAGATATTAATAAAGAATATTTTAAATATGTCTGTAAAGACAAAAATAATTGCTGGAACTGTAGCAGTTGTAATAGCTGGAGGCGGAGCAACTGGCGTTATTTATAAAATACATTTAAACAATTTAGCACAGGCAAAACAAATTCAAGAACATAAAACAGCTTTAGCAAAAAAAGCAAAAGTTAAGGCAGATAAAATAAAAAAACAAAAGGAAGAAGAGGCTAAGAAAGCAGCTGAAGCCAAAAAAGCACAAGAAGTGGCACAACAGCAAGCAGCACAAAAAGCTGCACAGGATGCTGCTCAAGCGGCAGCTCAACAAGAACAAAAACAGCAACAAGTAGCACAATCACAACAGAAGCAATCGAGTGGAAAGAATAATTCTTCATCTGTAGGTAGTAAAGATAATCCTAATCCTTCAAATAATAATGGAGGTTCTAGAGTTATAAGCCAAGGAGGTAGTCCTTCTTCTGGTAAAGGTCACTCAAGTGGAAATGAATCTAATGGTGGTCATTCAGGCGGAAATGGTCCTTCAAATTCTGGGGGAAATAACGGAGGGGATCATAGTAGTTATCAAGCACCAGTATCAAAAAGTAATTTTGATACGAGTCATATTGGAGAAAATGTAGGCAAACAACAACCAACACAAAGTGAGGTTGATCAACTTGCGAATATGAGTAATTAAACTAATTTTTAAGTGTATCAGATAAATGGTACGCTTATTTTTTTATCATTATTTTTTGAAAGGAGTCGGTTGAATTGTGAATAAAAAAATATTTATTGCATCTTTAAGTTTACTTTTTGTGTTGCAATTTAAGGTTAATATATTTGCATCAACACAGATATATGATGCTTACGAAGGTGTTGATAATTGGCTATCGAACAATCTGAGTTATTCACCAGCAGGAGGTAATTTTAATAGTAAGCCTAATGCACCACGTAATAATATGAGAGCACTTCCTAATATGTCCAAAACTAGTAATTGGGATAATTTTTATGATCATGGAAGGTATTGGTCATTTGATAGTAATAGGGTGATACAAGCATTAGATAATAGATATAATTTGCCAAGCACAGTTATGTATTATCTTAATGATATTAACCAACATGGACAAATGTATTATGACAATGGAGTACCTAATGCATATTGTGCATACTATTATATCTTTTACAGAAGACCAAAACCATACTTTGTTTACACAAAATTGTCAGATGAAAATTATTATAAAGATGTAGCAGGCTCATACTGGATTAAGCCTAATAAAAGTATAAATATAACTTCTAAATGGTTTGATAATGAAGGAAGAATGGATTTGGGCAAAGTATTTCTTAGGTTTACTAATAGTGTAAATGATGAAGTCTATCATCAATTTTATTCATCTAATATTAATGTAGTGTCTTTTGATAATAATGTGAATTTTATGCCTAGTGGTGATAGCGATTGTGACAGTAACGGATATGGTGCTATATTTAACTTTGCTATTACTAAGAATAACGCTGATGTGCAAGTGAGTACTTCGGCGCAAAATAGTCAAGGTACTGCTTATCATGGAGGTAATAAAAATAGTGAAAATTGGGGACCTGCTGGAGATCAAGAGTGGATAAATAATTTTATGATAAAGACAGATGGAGATGCACCTGATTATGGAAGAACTTATATAGATAACTTATCACCTACTGGCTTTGATGTATGTATTGATAATGTTAGAGACTCAAGAAGCGGAGTTAAAAGTGTACAATTTTTAGATAGTGGTGTTTATAAAAATACTGAAAACATTGGAAATGGACTATATAGGTATCATTACAATTTAAATAGCGATAGTGATACTTATTCAATAAAAGTAAAATTAACAGATAATGTAGGAAATGAGCAAGTAGTCAAAGCTCCAACGGCTAAGCCAACAGCATTATTTAATTGCCAAAATTCTATATTTCAGAATCAGGAATTAGATATGTCTGATACATCTAACTCAAATGATCCTAAGGATATTGTAAATAGTAATAAACAATTTCAGTATTCAGGAGATAACGGAAGCACTTGGAATGATTTAAATTTACAGCAGCAGACGTCTCAAGTCAACTATTCTTCACATGTATCAAATGAAGGATGGGAAAATGCTGTTGATGATGGTACTATTTCAGGGAATTTAAGCAACCAAGATTTATATAGTTTTCAAGCTTTGAAAATTCAATTGAATAATAATAAAGTAAGTGGTATGGGTATAAAATATCGTGCGCATTGTGCCAGTATAGGTTGGCAAGACTGGGTATCTGATGGAGCTATGGCAGGAACAACGGGACAAGGATTGAACTTGCAAGCTTTAAATGTAGAACTTACAAACGCACCGCAAGGTATGCATGTGTATTATCAAGCATGTATACAGGGTGATGGATGGCAAGATTGGGTTTCAGATGGTCAACAAGCAGGAACAACAGGACAAAATAAAGCTATTATTGCGTTAAGGATAAAAGTAGTTAATTTGAATTATAAACTGGCTCCATATTCTTTAGAACCTGGTAATTATCAAGTAAGGGAGAAGGTACAGAATATGGACAGTAAGAGGTGGTCGTATTATTATATCAGGAATCTATTAATAAAAAGTTTAATACCTATAAATGCCTCTTTAGAGGTCCAGCAGTATGACTATAAAGAAAATGATAATAACTATTGGGTGCGTCCTAATAGTGTGTTTGGTGTGTACACAAATGGATATTTTCCACAATCTTATGGGATATATCCTTCAAGGACTTATGTGTTGTTTGCTAAGGATGGCAATATGACAGTAAACAGTGCTAGAGAGTATGCAGATATAAGCGGTCATTATTCCAATGGTTCTGATTATAGTCAGCAATTTAATTTTTTAAATAACGGAGATAGAGCAGTACAAAGTTCTTTGAATAGTAATAATTATTTGAGTGCAGTTCATAGGCTCACTGCTAAGAATGATGGTGATAGCTTCAAGTTATTTTACACAAATAGTTGCATAACAAATAAAGAATATGCAGCATCTTATCAAGATAGTGGTAAATGGCTTCATATTGATGGTAAAGCTCCAACAGGAGTTATAAGTTATGGGGTAAATGGTGAGACAGTTAATATATGTGGTGCAGATATGACAGATAATGATGGCTCTGGTATAAAAGAAGTGTACTCAATTGTGACAGATCCAGACACAGGAAAAAGTATGAAAGTAAATTTGCATAAGAAAGATAATCTTGATAACTGGGAAACTGGCAATTTTGATGCATACGCTTTAGCTCAAGGTGATAAAGTTAATATTAAAACTTATGCTACAGATAATGTAGGTAATACTGCACTGCTAGAAGATAAGACTATAGATTTCCTAACAATTAAAGCTACACTAACACCGGATAGTGCAAAGCAGGGACAGCAGGTTACTTTTGATATTACAACTACAGGGTATGCTAAATATTTGTATATCTATCCACCTGAAGATATAACATCACAGGATAAAGTAAATACATTTCCACTTTACAAGGAAATCAAAGAGGAGCCAATACATGAAGAAAAAATAAATTATATAATACCTCTTACTGTTCCACAAACTTATACAACGGATGGAAGAAGAAGACAACCATATATTATACGTATAGATGCTAAAAAAGATAATGGACATACTGTAACAGCATATGTTAAGTTGGACGTTTGTGATAATGTCTTAAGTGGTATTAAGACAGAAATCATTGATACAGGTCAGGATGTAAATAAATAATTAAGAGGCGGATAGGCAGAAATGTTTATTCGCTTTTTCTATTTTTTGTGTAAGTGAAAATTAGTAAAAAGGGGATGAAATATGTTAGTAATATTAATTTTTATATGTGGGTTATTTTGCGGAAGTATGATTGAATGGGTTGCAAGAAAAGTTCCTAAAGAAAAAAAGGGAGATGAATTAAGAAAAGATGCCTTTAGGTATATTAAGAGATTAATTAATAGACGTATAATTGTAACTTTTTCAATTGGATTAATTTATTGTGCTTTTTACTTAAAATATAAAGTATCAATAGATTTTTTAAAGTACTGCGCTGTAAGTTCTGTATTAATATTAATTGCAATCATAGACTACAAAACTAAGTATGTTTATTTTTCAACTATACTTGTAGCTCTTGTGATTAATTCTATATTTATATTTGTAGAATTTTTTAATGGAACTGACATAAAAGTATATGTTATGGGAGCTGTTTTTGCATTGGTGGTTTCAACAATATTAGCATTTTTAAAAGTTTTTGGTTGGGGTGATGTGGAAATATTCTTGGTGTGTGGACTTCTAACTGGACTTAATAATACAGCAATTATTATGCTGGATTCAATAGTTATTTGCGGATTATACGGAATTTACCTAATGCTTAAAGAAAGAAAAATATTAATTAAAATGAGGGTGGCTTTCGGACCATATATAGTAGCTTCACTATTGTTTACAATTATGATTTTAAAATAAGAAAGGAAAATTTATAATGGAAATAACAAATGTAAGAATTACAAAGAATGAGTCAATATTAAAAAATACAAAATTGAAGGGATTTGTAGCCATAACAATTGATGGCCAATTTGTTATCAATGGAATAAGAATAATTGAAGGTAAGAAGGGATTATTTCTTGATTTTCCAAGCAGGAAAAATAAAGTAGGGAAATATATAAATTTAGCATTTCCTATAACCAATAAGGCAAGAAAAGAAATAGAAGAAGCAATAATGAAAGTGTACAACGACAAAAAAGAATAAAAGATTATTAACCCTTTTACTTTTTAAGTGAGAGGGTTTTTAAAAAAATATTTCAGAAAAACCAGCGAAAGCCTTTGCTTTTTCTGCAATGAAAATGTGTACATAGTAAAATATAAGTAAGGAATAATTTGGAGGGATGATAAATGTTTAAGATAGCATTGGATCTTGGATATGGATATACTAAAGGAGTTAACGATAGTAATGAAGAAATACTTTTTCCATCAATAATTAGTATGGACATGGGATTTTCTCCGCTGGATAGCTCTTCTGACGTATTTAAAAAGCATAAAGAATTTAATATAAGAACTGTACAGGAAAACTTAAAAATTTCTATTTCAAATGGTATGGATAAAAGAGAGTTTTTAGTTGGAGAAAATGCAAGAAATGAGAGCAATTCGAGTAATCTTCTTGATAATAATAAAATAAACAGTATTGAGACTAAAGTGCTTTTAGCTGCAAGTTCTGTACTGCTGTTTCCGCATGATAAAGTACCTGTAAATTTAATTACAGGACTTCCTATAAATCAAATCAGAAGTCAGAAGCAGGAGTTTAAGGATATGCTTATAAAATATAAAGCAGTTGTAAGCTTACCAGAATATAATATTGAAAAGTTAATAAAATTTGATAAAGTTGATATTCTGCCACAGGGAACTGGAGCTGTTTATGCATCTATATGGAATGATATTAAGAAATATACTATTCCCAATACCTACATACTGTTTATTGATTGGGGATATAAAACAATTGATTATATTGTTTTTTCGATTAATTCAAATGGTGTTCCAAAACTTGCGGGTAATTTTTCAGGGAGCTTAAATAATGGAATGTTTCAGATAGGTAATGATGCAAATATGGCATTTCAAAATAAGACAGGCCAGATGTTAGAAGTAGGTTTCCTTAATCAATTAGTAGCTGATGGGAAGACATGGTTCGATGGCAGATGGATAGATATAAGTAAAGAATTAGAACTTATAGAAGATGATAGGGCTAGAAAAGTAAAGGCAGCTTTAAAATCTAAATTGGCAGATATAATAGATAAAATAGCAGTAACATTTATTGGCGGCGGTGGTGGAATTACAATGTTTCCATATTTAAAAGATTTTTCAAGTAATACTCAATTAGTAGATAATGCTCAAATGGGAAATGCGAAAGGGTATAAGTTAATAGCAGATATTAGAGACAAAATGCAAAAATAGTTTAACATTTTAGGGGTGTTAATATGGTTTTAAATCTGCGATTAAGAAAACAACAAGATGATGATATTGGAGTGGAACTTGAAAAGTTAAAAGATAATAAGGAAAGGGCAGAACTTACAAGGGAAGCTCTTAGATTTTATTTTAAATATAAAGATATAATTACATCACTGAATAAAAATATTATAGAAATAAATGATACATTGAATGAAATAAAAAGGTCAGGAATAAAAAATATTAATGTTGAAAATATTACTGAAAATAAACAGAATAATGACATAGGAAAATGGGATAAAAATGTTGGAGATTTATTTAATTTCTAATAAAAAAATGTAACATACTTTAAGGTTGCTTTAATAAAGGCTTTTATGGGTATAAAAGTGTTAAAATGTTACATTTAAATGTAACACAACTTAAAGATAGAAGTATCAACATATTAAAGTATATTAAAATTTAAAAATGTAACACCTTAAAGTATGTGAATATATAAAAGTGTAACACTTTTAATAAAAAACTTTCTTAAAATTAGATACACAAAGGTGTTAAGAGTGTAACATTTGCATAGACTTGTTCTTAAATTGGAGCAGGTCTTTTTTTATGTAAATAATTTTGAAAGGACTGATTTAATGAAAGAAGATATGTTGATGTACCAAGATACTACATTCGTTAAAACTAAAAATAATGAAGATATAATCCATATAATAAAAACATTTGAAGATTTGAGAATGAGTTTATACAAGCTTGCAGAGGAAAAGATAGAAGTGCTTAAAATAAATCCTGAAACGTATGAGTTGGCTAAAAAAATGGAAAAGTCTTTAGAATTGAAATATGAAATTGAGTGCAGCAGGGAGAGAATAAAAATAGTTGTTTATGATTATTTGCCTAGTATATACATAAAAACAACTAATAAAGGGGGTGGATATTTTACAGAAAAGTGGAAAAATACAATCAGTAAAGCTATAAGATCATTAGATTCAATTAAAGCTGTTGATGAAATTTTTGTTTATATCAAAATGTATGCTCCAGTAGGGGTAATATTTGATGCTGATAATAAATATTTTAAACCTGTTTTTGATGGAATTGGACGAAGCGGGTTAATTTCTGATGATTGCATAAAATACATTTCATCTTTTGGTTTTGAAGTGGAAATGGATAGAAAGAATCCACATACTGAAATATATATTTATTTTAACGATATGGGTAAAAGAATATCAGATTTAATAAAATAACCTATATCAATTTGCAAAAAAAGTGTGACGGAGAAATGCGAGTTTTAAGGGCATAAAACATATATCAACTTGCAAGTTTTGTTATAAGGGTTTAGTTGATATTATATCATTTCTGAAAAAAGTGAGTAAAAATGAGCCTTTAAGGAGTGTGATTTTTTCAAAAACAAGAGTGCTAATAGGCACTCTTTGTCTTGATTAGAGAAAATGGCACTTACTGATTTTGAAAATAAGAAATTAAATTTAAAATAGAACTTCAGGTACAGAATAAATGCAGTGAAAAAATAAGAATGAAAACTTAAAATAGCAAAGAAAATTAAAGTAATAACCATTCATTAAAAATAATAATTATGCAAATTAAGCATTAACAAAAGAGGTGGTAATGTGATTAGACTTCAACAGAGAGATATAGAATATTTAAAACTATTAGGAAGGTTTGGTGTACTTAATAAATCTACGGTTGATAAGCATTATGGCTTACACATTCAATATTCTAGGTATAGAAGAAAAAAACTAGCGGATGCAGGATATATTCTAAAGAATCAAAAGATAAGTTATCTATCCAGTGATGGAAAAGAATATGTACGTGGTTTAGGTATAGAACCTAGAAATATAAGTGGAGATAAAAGAGCTAGAAATAGAATAGCTAAAATAGCAGAGATATTAATATCGCTTGAAAAGGTATATAAAATATATCCAAGCTGGGAGATGAAAAATTCTTTTGCAGATATGAAACTGCTGTACTATGGTAAGATAGTGAATCCTTTGAATTCCAGTGAGTATTATATATATAATCTTGGAAAATTAAATGAAAATCCTTCAAAAGGAGCAGTTACTTTAAAAAAGAGACTTGTAAAAAATATTAGAGAAGAAATAATTCAAAAATCAAGGGAAGGTTTATTTGATAGTGTAATAATATTTGCTGAAGATGGTTTAACAATGAACCTATATAAAGAAGAATTAAGAACTCTGGAAGTTAAAGAACAAGTGTTATTGCCATTAACTGATTATGGTCTTAGTCTTCTTAACCTCTACGGAGTAAAAGATGTTAATTATGTAGCTGCCAAATTAGTTTATGGTAATGTCAATCTTTCTAAGTCAAGTTTTATCTTTGCTGACTATGTTACATCAGATGGTGTTAACATAATTACTATGATAAATAACGATATGGAGAAACTTGTGAAATTAAAACAGTATAGAACAATGTTTGAATATAACTCTGCATCTGTAAGAGCAAAAATAGAAGTAGTGTGCTTAGAGGAGCAGGAAGAAACTTTAGAAAAAGAATTACCAGGAATAAAAATAAGGACTGTAAACTTAGAAGATTTAAAATTAAGAAGGTGATGGTTAAGTGTCAAGGAAAAAAAGAAGAATGAAAGATAGACGAAGAAAACTGTATTTAGAAGTAATTATAAGTGCTGTCGGCTTGATTCTGTGCTACCTGAAAGTAAATAAAGTGTCTGAATATAGGTTTGATGTTGGAAGTATAAGAAATGTCATGCTAATTGTAGTGGCATTTTTATTTTTCATAGTTTTAATAAAACTTCTGTATAAACAGTTCTTAAATAATAGAACATCATCAAAGTATTTAAATAGTAGTATCAACATTGTTGACAAAATGACAGGTGAAGAGTTTGAGGAATTTCTAAAAGCTCATTTTGAAAAGTTAGGATATAAAGTTGAATTAACTCCTAAGACAGGAGACTATGGAGCAGACCTTGTGTTAAATAGAAATGGTAGTAAGACTGTTGTACAAGCTAAACGCTGGATAAACAAAGTTGGAATTGAAGCAGTTCAACAAGTTATAGGTGCTAGGGCTTACTATAAAGCTGATAAATGTTTAGTTGTAACGAATAATTATTTTACACCTAATGCAATTAATTTGGCTGAAAGTAATAAGGATGTAGAGCTTTGGGATAGAAAAGAACTTATAAAAATTATGAATAAGAATAATCCCAATATAAATAATTCCAGTGAGATAAGCAAAAGGGTTATATGTCCCAAGTGTGGAGGAGAAATGAAACTGATACATGGGAAGAATGGAGATTTCTATGGATGCAATAATTATCCTAAGTGCAAGGGTACAAGGAGATGTTCCACCAGTGAGAAATAAAGAAATAGATAAACTGCAAAAGAGAATAAATAAATTAAAATCAATTTCTAATGTAGTAGTTCTCATAGGAGCAGTTTTAGTGACATTATTTATAAAACTAAATTTTATGACTTTAGCTATTATCATAGCTGCGGTTACATTTGTTGTTGCTTTTGGTTTTGATGCAGTAAGGAAGGTATTAAATTTTATTATTAATAAAGTAAACAAAAATAAAGATAAAAGTGATATTTAATGTTCTTAGTGATAAATGAATAGATAGGAATTATAGTCCATAGGGGCTTATTTTTATGTAAAAAAATAGTTGGAGGTAGATTGTATGAGAGCTATTATAATGTCTTCATCAAATAAAGACGATTGGTATAGAGATAAAATCGGAAAAACATATAAATTTATAAGAAAAGATACTTATTTCTGTTATGTAGATGTTAATAGAGAAATAAAGTAAATAAGAGTAAATGACTGTCAGATATATTAAAAAAATAAGGGGATGAACGGATGGAAAGTTTAATTGACAATTTAAATGATGGCAAAAAGATAGTTGTATTAACATATGACATTGATAAATTAGAAAGTATAGGTTTTAATGGCAAAATAAAAGTATATGATAACCTCAAAAGGATGTATAGCTTTAAGAATGACTTAACAATAGTTAATCTTCATCAAAATAATGATGAACTTAATGAGATGGAAATAAAAATATTATTGATACTTTTTAAATCAGCAAGTAGGCAAAAAGTAGATTACGTTTATATACCTAGAAAGTTTAAGGATATTTTTATTAAATATCATGAATTTACTAAATACAAAGAGGTTATAAAGTATATTTAAAATAGAGGTGAATTAAATATGGAACTAACAGTAGAGGAAATGGTACAAAGACTTATAGAAGCACAGAATGACATGCAAAAAGCTGTTGAAAAAGCTAGAGAAGAAGAACGAGCTAAAGTAGAGGAAGAGAAGGATACAGAAATTCAAGGTCTTAACAATCAGATTGAAGTTGCAAATTCAAATATAAATTTACTTACCAGTGAGAAAAAAGAATTAAAAAAACAGCTAAAACTTGTAGAGGTGAAAGTCCAAGATAAAATTAATGATGGAATAAAAGAGAAGCTTACACAAATAGACTATGCACCATCTATTTTAGACATATGCAATAAACTTGATGAAACTATTGGCGGACAAGTAACTAAACTCAAAGGAATTCATGAAGCTCTTGGAGGAAACTTTGATGATATAAGTAAGCAGAGGCTTTATAGTGTGCTTATTAATTTAGAAAGCAATGTAGAGTTAATAAAAAAGTTTCTTGATATTGTTCCTGAAGAAAGTAATATACAATTAGATGATCCACAAGAAGTTATTCAAGAAGACGAAGCTGAAATTGATAATATAAATACTGGTGATAGTAACAATATTGTAGGACTAAGTATGAATTTTTAATATAAACAGGGGGCAACGAAAATGAATGTATTTTTTTATAATCAAGCAATTTGATTAGGTACTGAAAAAGATGTGTATTACTACTTTCCACAGAAAATATATTGAAGAAAGTTGTATAATTATTAAATATATTTATAAAAAGTTAAAATAAAGTAATGATATAAATATTTGTTATATTTTTGTATTTCATATATAATCGTTTATATAGTATAAGATTATATAATTTTTATAAGGAGTAGATATGGGAAATAACAAAAAGGTAAGATTAATTGAAAAAAGATTCGATGGGAAAAAATTATGTGTAGTAACTTCAGTTAATGGCCAAAATAATATAGTTGTTGATAGTAGAAGCAAAAGACCTATCGGTGTTGATAAAGGGCAAGAAATTGTATATATTCAAGAGATTAATAGAATAGAATTCGGTAAAAGTGACAATGTAATAAGCTATTATGCACCAAATAATGTTGGTATATTATTATCTATAGCCAATAAAGCTCTAATCAATGGTAAAAATATATATGAAGAAAAAATAAATCCTAATAAATATAGACATTCAGATGGTATAGGTGTAAATACTTTTAAGCAATTATCAGAAAATACATCAATAATTTATGAATATATAGAGGATATTCAAACAAGTATAGTATTTGGGTATACAGCTATTGAAGCATTTACTAATCTAAGTATAAATGAAGATTATCAGTACAAAAATATTATTAGTAATAAAGGCATAATTGAAATTTATGATAAAAAAGCTATAGAAAGATGGTTATCATTAGATGTTAAAATATCAGATATATTAGTTGATATTTATCAATGTGAAAGCATAAAAAGAGGAGAAATGTGGAACAAGTTTAAAAAATTTGAAAAATGTAGGAATGAAATAGTACATCAAAAATCTATTGAAATTAATAGCCTCTATGAAGAATATTTTAATGAGGAAATCTTTGAATTGTGCAACGTTCCGGAAAAGGTAATTAAATTTTTCTTTGAAAAGGGTGAAAATAAAGGAATTAATAATGTACTTTGGCCATTTGTTATAAATACTCCTAATGAAATAAACGTATTTCAAGATTATAATAATAAGGAATCATGGGAATTTGTAAAAAAACTTGGGGATGATTTAAAATGAGTTTTAAGAATAAGTTTTCATGGAGGAACATTGTATATTGGTCGAAAAATAAGGCTTCACCTTGGCTAGAAAAAAAAGAACGATATATGATGATGGTATTTTTATTTGGTTTAGTTGGGTTTATTTTAGGAATTTTGTTGCTTTTTTTAAACAAAAATTTAGCAAGGGGTATTATGGGTATAGGTTTTATAATTATGATTGTAATATTATTTTTTTATTCCTTAATACAATTTTTAAAAGATCCAGATGCAATAGTTATTATAATATCTTCAATTGTTGCTTTTGTTGTAATATCAATTGCTATTGGACAAGGAATCTTAGAAATAGTTAGTGCTTATTTTACTACAGAAAAAGAAGGTGAGATGGTTGGATATTATTCAAGTTTAACCAGTGGAGTTTTTTCGGCAATAATAGGTGTTGCTGGAGCAATAATAGGAGCTAAAATAGGAGGAAAAAAATCTTATGAGGCTTCAATGGATGCAATAGAAAAGCAAATTCATTATGATAAATCAAAGTACGAAAATGAAAAGCAAGAAGAAATTAAAAAAGTTCAAGAAATGATTGATTATTTTTTAAGAGAAGAAATAATTTATAATTTTAAAAGACTTGAAATGTTTAATGAAAATAATAAAAAAATACTAATTGATTCATTTAAGAATAATCGATTTCCTTCGTATAATTATTATAATGTTAGCAATATGAAAGATCGTTTTAAATTTGATGAGTTTAATAATATAAAATATAAGTATCTTAATTATTTAAGCAAAGAAATTATTGATATTTATAGGATGTTTAGCTTGTTGGAAAGAGGATCATTTAATAAACTTAATAAAAAAGAAAGGGAATATGTAGGAGAGGCGTATCTAAATTATTATTTAAAGTATACATATTAACTCTTTTTTCAACCTTCCAGTGATAAAAACAAAAAAATAATGTATAAAGATAGTAGAGACATTTTTTAGTCTTTACTATTTTTTTAGTAACATTTATTTTCATTAGGTCAATTTTGGCTAACAAAACTGTGCGTAGGCATTTTATGTCTGTGTACGGTTTTTATTTTATCTAAAATTAAGGGAGGAAGAAAGATGGGACAATATTTTGAAGCAATAAACATTACAAAAGGAGAATTTGTAGAACCGCATGACTATGATTCATTTTCAAAACTTACAGAGCACTCGTATAGAAAAAACGATTTTATGTGTGCAATTGAGGGATTACTTCAACCTGGTGGTGCATGGCATAAAGATAAAATTGTATGGGCTGGAGATTATGCAGAAAGTGGTTTATATACACCAGAAGGATATGAAGGAAATATTTATGATTGTGCTAGTGATGGAGTGTTAAAAAAAATAGAACCTGAGATTACAACGCATTTATCGGAATATCTACTAAATCACGATAAGAAACAATTTATTAATATGGAAACTTTACCTTCATATGATGGTGGATGGATTATACACCCTTTATCATTGCTTACAGCTATAGGTAATGGAGAAGGTGGTGGAGATTTCTATACCAGTGATAAAAAAATGCTTTCATATGTTGGAAGTTGGGCTGGAGATAGTATAAGTGCTGAAGAATTTGTTCCAGCAGATTATGAAGAAATTAAACCTGATTTTATAGAAGGATAATAATCATGAAAAGGATACAAAGAAAATTTAAAATTGTGAGAGGAGAAAAAAAGATGAAATATCAAAATGAGTTGCAAATTTTTAAAGAACATCACTTAATACCAATTAGAAGGAATGAAAATGGTGAAGTAATTGTAAGTGCTAGAGATGTTTATAAATTTTTAAAGGTGCAGCAGGATTTTTCTGATTGGATAAAAAAGCAGCTTGATGTTGTTGAAGCAGTTGAAAATAAAGATTTTACTCGCTTCCCTTTTAAAAAGGAAGGTAACAATGCAACATTAATAGGGTATGCTCTTACATTAGATACTGCAAAAGAAATTTGTATGATAGCAGGAGTGGCTCCACGTACGAATGAAGAAACAAAGAAACTTAGTAAACAAGCACGCAAGTATTTTATTGCAGTAGAAAAAGCATGGAATAGTCCAGAAATGATTATGAAACGTGCATTAGAAATTGCAAAGCAAAGTATTGAAAAATTAAAATTAGAAAATATTGAAAAAGATGAGCAATTAAAAGAGCAGCAACCTAAAGTATTGTTTGCAGAAAGTGTTCAGTCTTCACAGACTTCAATTTTAGTAGGTGATTTAGCAAAAATAATAAAACAAAATGGTCATGAGGACATAGGAGCTAAAAGATTATTTGAATGGATGCGTAATAATGGCTATTTAATTAAGAGAAAAGGAACTGATTATAATATGCCAACACAAAAATCTATGGATTTTGGATTATTTGAGATTAAAGAAACATCAATAATTCACAATGATGGACACATCAGTATTTCAAAAACATCTAAAGTTACAGGAAAAGGTTCAGATATATTTTGTTAATAAATTCAAAGGGGAAATGTAAAAGATGGAAAATGAATTAGTAAACAGTATCAATAAAGAAGTAACTTTAGATAGTAGAGAAGTAGCAGAAATGGTAGGTAAAAGACATGATCATTTAGTTAGAGATGTTGAAACGTACTCAAATCAAATTGAAGAAGCAAATAAAACAATTTTAAAAACCCACTCAAAATTGAGGACGTCTGATTATAATGTTTGATATACATCAGGAGAAGCAGAGAAATACTTTAAAGAAAATTGTGGAGCTTAAGGGGGAAATTTAAATGTTAGATACAAAATCAATGGCATTAATTAAAAGTCCAGCAAAAACGGAAGAGGGTAAACTAAAGCAAAAAATATTATGTGCTTATATAGATGGTTTTTTAGATGGTGCAAGTGAGTTAAGTAAGCATATAACTAGTATGTATCAAAATAAGAATCCTAATGCACATACTGTTTTTACTGAAACGGCAGATGTAAATAAAATAGTAGACAAGAAGTATGAGAAGTTTGTGAAATTATTAAATTCAATAGAATGAAGAGGAATAATAAAAATGGGAAAGATAGATGAAATAAAAAGTTTGAGAAATATTGAAATAAACTTTAAAAATTTATTAATAAATGTTTTTGATATTAAATCTATTTCAACGAAAACGGCTATAAAAATTATTCGTGAAAGAAAACCGATAGGAAAATTCTTAGAGTTTAGAAAAGATGGAGGATTTACAGCTGTTGATAATTCCAGTGGCGATGCATGGACGGAAGATTTTGAAACTATTGAAGAAGCTTTTAGGTATCTTCAAGGAGAGGATTTATATGATATACAACAAAATAAAAATTATGAGAAGGATTAACTTTTAATGAGGTAATCTTTTTTATTTGGAGGTAAATGGATATGACTAAAAATGATATTCCATTTTATGAGGAATGTACATTTGGATATTATGAATGGTTTGTTAGAAAAGAAAATGATGAAATAGTTATTTGTAAAGTACCCACATTAGCACCTTTTAAACAGATTATTGATAATAGAAGCTATGAGCTTGATGTTAAGTATTCAGTTATGGGACAAAAGCATAAAGGTAAATTTATAAATAGGGCTGATGCATATGCACTGGTTAGGAAGTATTGGACCGATAATTGTTCTAATAATTATTTGGGATATTTAAAAATAAGAATTTAAATCTATAGCAAAAATATGAGAGAGTTTTAAGGAGAAGGATGAAAATGAGTATATATGATTTTGTGGATAGAAAACATATAGCAGTTAGTGAAAATGAGTGAGATAAATACAGGAGCTACAATGAAGTAGATTATAAGGACAAGAAATATAATGATTCAAAATATAATTGGAAAATGGTTTATTGGGAAAGAAATGATGAAAAATACGGTAGAATAATGGTTAGCGAAGATTATAAACTGAAAAGAGGTTTAACCATGGGAGAATTCTACGGTGGAGGAATAGTAGATTAAATTTAATAAAAATTATATAAAGCAGCTATCTAAAGGGTTTATTGTAGGTAGTTGTTTTTATATATTTGATTTTCAAAGTGAAGGGTGGAAATTTAATGTATTGCGTAACAAGAAAGAATATGAAATTTGCACAATATGAAATACCAGAAGGCACTAAAGGTTATGTTATTGGACAACCAGATGAACATATAGTTAATGCACCAGGAGTTGAATTTAAAATGTATATTTTATTATGGGATATAGAACATACATTAGTTTCAAAGCCAGTGATAAACAATGAATTAAAAAATAGATACTCTACAGGATCTCAAATGACAGCAATAGTAATTGATACAAATACTAAAGAGGTATATATGGGAATAGACGAGGACGATGGATTTTATGATAATGTTACTTTATCATTATTTCAATTAAAAAAGATATTTGGAGAGGATATACCAAAAGAGATTGATAAAGCAGAATATAATGATAGATATATGCTTTCAAGTGTTGTTAATTATCTTGAAAGTAATTTTACTAAATGGGTTAATAAAAATTGTGATTTTATAACTGTAACTAAAGAGGATATTGAAAATGGAGAATATCACAATTTGGAAGAAGGATATAGAGTACTTTCAGTATTAGGTATTAGACAATTTGAAGAAATGAAAAAGAAATATCAAGCTAAACTTGAAGCTGTAGGATTTACTTATGATTTTAAAGGCGGATTAAATTGGGATTAAGGAAGTAATATATATGGATATAGAAAAAGGAGATAAGGTTAAATTTAATTATAAAGGTGAAATATTAGAAGGGGAAATTTATTCAATTTATAATCATGGAGATACAGTTAATATTGTATCAGGGAATAAGCTATATACATTTCCAGTGATAGCAATAGAACGCAGTAAAAAAGAAATAAAAAATAAAGGAGAGCAGTTATCTATATTCGAATAGGTAGCTGCTTTTTTGTAGGAGGAATAATTATGGATACTAAAATAATTAAGAAGATACAGAAACTTTTAAGCTTAAGTGAAAGTAGTAATGAGCATGAGGCGGAAGTTGCTATGCTTAAAGCTCAAGAACTTCTTGTGAAATATAAATTATCAATTAAAGAGGTAAAAGAATATAAGAGCTATGATAGTAAAATACAAGAAAAAGTAACAGACGTAACTTTTACTAAAGCTAAATGGAAGGCTCAACTTGCAAAAGTAATTTCAGAGAATTTCGGCTGCTATGTTTATTACAAAAGAAGAAGAATTAATACTATAGTTTTCTTTGGCAGAGAAGAGGATGTTATAGTATGTAATTTAGTTTTAAATTATGCAGTGGATTCAGTATATAGTGTAGTTAAAAAGCTAAAATATCAGTATTCAAAGAATGGATATAGTACTAGAGGTATAGAAAATGATTATAGTTTAGGTTTTATAGATGGACTTGAGGAAAAATTTGAGGAGCAGAAAAGGAATAACAAAGAATGGGGTATTGTACTTGTTAAAGATAAAGAAGTAGTTGAAGCTCATGAGAAAATAAAGTTTAAGAAAAAGGTAACAATGAATACAGCATATAGAGGTAATGAAGATGCTTATTCAAAAGGGTGTGAGGATGGTAAGAAGTTCAGTATATCCAACAAAATTACTGAAGGAGAAAAAGAAGAGCATATTCAGTTACAAAGCAAGTAATTAATTTAAAAACTGAGGTAAAAGAAATTTATATGATTTTTTAAAATTCAGGAGGAAAAAATGATGTTTGTTAATGTTATTGTGAAAAATAAAATGACAGGTGAATTATTAGAAACCGAAAAAGATGGTTTATATATAAGTCTTGATATTGAAGCAGATGGAAGTATTGAAATTGAGGATATTGGTACATGTATAGATAATTCAACTTACTTAGAACAAGATACAAAAGAAACACAATTAAATGCTATTGAGTTTGAATTAGTTTCGATAGATTTAATTAAAAAATAATAACTAGTATGATGGCAGTTGCTTATTAATTTAAGTAGCTGCCTTTTTCTATGTAAAGAATTTTGAAAGGGAGGTACAAGAAATGAGAATACAAATGAGAATACCTAAAACAAATATTAGAGGATTCAGAGAAGAGGTATGTAAATTTTTCACTGGTAATAAATTTAGAAATATTTCATTTGATTATAGAAACAAGAAAATCATAGCTGTTGGCTTCATAGGTGTATGTAGTTTAATTATTGTTGTTTCAATAATAATGTATGCACATAGTAAAAGTGTCAGTAGGGAAAATCTAAAACATATTAATTCTGTAAGTATTGCAAGTCCAGATGTAGTAAATAAACAGTACATTAAGGATAGTATCAATAATTTAAGTCCCTATGAAAATAAATTAATGAATAGGGTTGCTGAAAAAAACAAGAAAACTAATTCATTTAATAAAGATGATTTAGAAATTAACGATTATCTTGATGATTTACAGGATTATAAGAAAAAGAGTAGTGATGAATTAACAAAGCTTCAAGGTGTAAATTCCTCTACGGAAACAGCTATTTATAAGAATAATGTTATAAAGGAATACAAAGTATTTGTTGATGGATTAAACCATGAAATTAATTATATAAATGAAAAATTAAAAGGTAATAACTCTCCTGAAATTGATGTTGCTAAAGAAGATTACAAAGAGTTAATTAACATTTATAAGGAAAATGACAAGGAGCTTGATAAGATTCAAGGTATGTATAAATAAAATATGGTATATTTTATAAAAATAGTTGTAAATATGGTATAATATAGGTGAAAATTACATTTGGAAAGTATTGTTTTAGTAGATAAGATGTAATAAATTACACTGCTAAATTTCATCTAGGATGCAATAGATATTAAGTTATTAAGAGATTTTTTATAATATGAATTATGTAATTTTAAATTTAAAGCGTTATCCTGTAGTTAAAAATGATAAAGAACACGCAAGTGATTTGGGAGATTTGATTATATAATGAAAAGTAAGGGGAGGAGAAATTCACATGGAAAAATGGATAGAAGAATATGAAAAAAAAATTTTAGATAAAAATATTTCATATGAGAGTATAAAAAAATATGTTAGTGAATATATGCCTAAAAAGTTATATAGATATAGAAAATTTGATGAATATTTAGAAAATAATTTATCAGGTGAGATTTACTTCTCTAATCCTAGAGAATTTAATGATCCATTTGATTCTGCAATTGAAATTGATTATATAACTTGTGCAAGCCTTTATTTGAAAATTGACCGGAGAATAGTAGAAAATCTACTAGAAAAAGAACCTAAAATGAAACGATTGTTTGATGAGCATTTTTATAAAACATATACGAATTTTAAGAACAATGTTAGAATAGCTTGTTTCACTGTAAGTCCGTATAATACTTTAATGTGGAGTCATTATGCTGAAAATCATAGTGGTTATTGCATAGAGTATAATACAGAAAATATAATGTTTAGGAATATGGTATTGCCAGTAATATATAAAGATGAAATGTATGATTGTACAGAATGTTTGATTACAGGGTCTAAAAATATTGCAATAAATGCAATATTTTTTAAAGATAAAGTTTGGGATTATGAAAATGAATGGAGAGCATTTGGAACTACTGATTATTTTGAAGAGAGTGGTGCGAATCCAGTACAACTTACAAATGCAATATCTGCTATTTATATTGGGACAACAAGTAATCAGAAGAATACTAAAGAAGTAGAGCAATTGCAAAAAATTGCGAATGAAAAGAATATTCCTGTATATAAAATGAAAATGTCGAGCAATAAATATAAATTAATTCTTGATAAATGAGAAATTGTATAGTATATAGGTAAATGGTAATTTTATGAATTGAAAGTACTGAAGTCTATAAAATAATTCATAGTAAATTGGGGTGGAAATATGAAATTAAAAGAAATATTCACTATTTATTTTAAGAAGATTTGGTATACGATACTGTTAATTTTAAGTACTATATATATTTGGCATTTTAAAAGTAATATTTATCAACTTAAAGAGATTAATGTTACAAATTTGATTTTTATATTATGGATTGTTCTTTTATTATTTCCTTTATTTTCTGAAATGGAGTTTTTAGGTATAAAGCTAAAAAAAGAAGTAGAAAAAGCAAAAGCTGAAGTAAAAGAAAATTTAAATGATTTGTATATGCAGATTATGGAATTAAAAATTTCTAATTCCAATACAAACACAATAAATTTCGGAAATGATGTTCTTCCTTCAGAACAAAAAATCAAGGAAATGTGTCAGGAATTTCTAAACAATTTAAATACTATAGATGATAATTTGAATGGATTAAAGTCTAAAACTCAAGAAAATAAATCAACAGAACCAGGAATACATGACATTGTTGATGTTGATGCTGAAATTGCTGAAGAATCTGTATATTTATTTAAAGTTAGGTTAATAATTGAAAAGAATTTAACAGATTTATGTGAAAAAACAGGTTATAATGGTCGTAAGTCGATGTTCACAATGCTAGAATATCTATATAAATGTGAAGTAATAAATTTGAAAACAGTAGATCTAATCAGGCAAATTGTGAAAATTGCCAATAGAGGTGTTCATAACGAAATAGTTAGTAATAAATATATTAATTTTATTAAACAAGTTTTTCCAGAACTTAAAAAACAACTTTATGGAATTAATACTCAATTACATTATCATACTTGCTCACGATGTAATTATTCCGGTTACTCCCCAATAGAGAATGTTTGTCCTAAATGCGGATTTATAAGTGATGATGATTGATTAAATATTGATAATTTTCTACAAGTTATTAGATTTATAATTACAAAAAAATATAATATAAAAATTATGATGTTGAAAATGATATTTATGATTAAATTTAGAAAAGTAAGACAAATGTAACCACTAATAAATGACATTTAAGTTGTTAATACATTAAATTAACTAATATATATGAATAAGGAGAGATAATATGGGTATTATAGAAGTTTTAATCAGTGTTTTTACAGGAGTGTTTGGTAATAGTATATATGATTATATTACAAAAGAAAATTTAGAGGATAAAATTAAGGATGCATATAATAATGCAAGTAAAAGTTTTTATAAAATTTATGGAAATAAGTATGGCGATAGTCTTAATAGTTTTTTGACAAGACAAGAAAATTTAGATTTGATTATAAATTTATTTGATTTTTCAAAGAAAGATCCCATTATAAAAGATTTTAATAATTATTCATATGATAACAGTAAATTTGCTAATAATGAAGTAATAAGCAAATTTATAATATTATTTAAAGAAGAAATAAAAAAAGATTTAAATTTAGGTAAGATATTAGCAGAAAAAGAACATATAAATGAACAACATCGTATAAGACAAAATGTAGAGGATATTTTACAACTAGTAAAAATCAATGCGTCAAAAGATAGAGGTATTGATGATAGAAAAATTAATTTTGATGAAATTATGGATATATACAATGAAAAAAATCAATTGGAGCAGGATTATAAACTAATTAAGTGGATACATATAAATAAAGCTCATAAGGAAGGAATTGTATTAAAAGCATACATTGAATATAAAAGAAATAATTTTGAATTAGCTAAAAAAGTCTTTAGCTATATAGTTGAACAATACGAAGAGGAATTTGAATTTAATAATACAATAGCATTAATAGATGAAAAGCTTGGGAATCTTGAACAGGCAGAGAAGAGATATCTTTTAGTTTTGAAAAAAAATCCTAAAAGTTTAAATAGTTTGTTTAATATTGGTACATTATATGCAACGAAACTTGAAAAAATTGAAGAAGGATTAAAATATCTATTTAATGCTAATAAAATAGCGCCTGATGATAGTGAAGTGTTAAATAATATTGGTGCAATATATAAAGACAAGATTCATGATTATTCCAATGCAAAGAAATATTTTGAATGTTCGATACATTGTTCAACAGATAATCCACTGCCATATATTAATATGGGGGAATTATACTTAGAATTTTACAAGGAATATGATAAAGCTGTTAAATTATATGAGGAAGCCTTGAATATTCCTAGGATGGATAATATAGATAGAATGCAAATACATAATATGTTAGGATTGATATATGGAAGTATCAAATTTCATGATAGAGCTAAATCCGCAATGCATTTTGAAAAGGCTATAAAAATAAATTCGGATTTCAAAGAGGCAAAAATGAACTTAAATATTATAAAGTCAAGCCAAAAATATTTTGATATGTTTAAAACAATATCTTCTAATAAAATTATAGATTTGTTGAAATAATATGAAAAAATAAATATATTATTATTTATAAGGTCGCTTATTCAGGCGACCTTTTTTTACGTGGGGTGATTTAATTGATTGTTATATATGCAGAGAAACCAGATATAGCAGAAAAGTTAGCAGCTATATTAGGTAAATGCTGTGTAGAAGATACAGAGCTTACACTTGATATTCTTATTGATTCTAAATTCAAGAAAAAACTAACTGCTTATGAAAATGAAAAAGGCTTTTTTAGATGTGTATTTGAAGGAAAAGAATATTTAGTTACTTGGGGTTTTGGTCATATGGCAGAGTTAAAACAGGCTAAGGAATATGATCCAAAATACAAAGTATGGAAGGAAGAAAATTTTCCTTTTGTTCCAGAACATTTTCAGATACAGATTAAGAAAGAAGCAAATGTAAAAAAGCAGTTTCAGGTAATTAAAAAGTTATTTAATGATGTTAAAACAGAAATGATTATTAATGCAACAGACAGCGACAGGGAAGGACAGCTTATATTTGATTGGGTGAGAAGTTTATCTAAAACTAAAAAGCCATGCATGAGGTTATGGCTTAATTCTTATACAAAAGAAGAAGTTGTAAATGCACTTCATCAACTAAAAAGTAATGATGATTATATCAATCTTACTAGAGCTGCAAGATGCAGAAGTTTAGCAGATTGGCTTGTTGGAATTAATCTCACTGCTGTAAGTACTATTAAGTATGGTACAAGTAAAAATATGTTTCCTATAGGAAGAGTTCAAACAGCTGTTCTTTATATGATAGTTGAAAAAGAACTGGAATTAAGGCAGTTTAAAAAAGAAACTTATTATGTCATTGAAGCACAGTGTAGAACTAAAGACAATAAGGAATTCACATCAACTTGGTTTAATGAAGATGGTAATAAACTTTCTGATAAAGAAGAGGCAGAGGAAATAGTTAAATCACTTAAAGATTTAAAGGGAAAGGTATTAAATTATGCTGAAAATGAAACTAGGAAAAAGCCACCTCTCCTTTATGACCTTACAAACCTTCAAATGGATTCCAATATAAAATATGGACTTACAGCAAAAGAAACTCTTAAGATTGCGCAAAAACTTTATCAAGAGCAACTGCTTACTTATCCAAGGACAGATTCCAGGTATCTTCCTAAAAGTAAAAAGGTTGAAATCGAGAAGATTATAAAAAGCTTTCCTTGTGTATATGAAAATTTGAAAGAAAATGTTTTAAAGTACTTAATATTAGAAAACAACAGAGTATTTGATGATAACAAAGTAAATAGCCATTATGCTATTATTCCAACTTATAAGACAGCAACAGAAGATTTATCGCAAAAAGAAATAATGGTATATGGACTTGTTGCTAGAAGTTTACTTAAGGTTTTTATGTGTGATGTAGCATACAGTAATAAGAAAATTGTTATAGGAATAGGTGATGAAACATTTGCTTTTAGAGGTAGAAAAATTGTAAAGGAAGGGTGGAGAGCAGCAGAGAAGAAGCTCAATAACATTAAGCTTGATTATGAAGAGGAAAGTGATAGTGAAGAAAATACAATTGATATGACCAGTGATATAAAAATTAATATTGATGATGAAGTAGAAATAATGAAAATCAATGTAGTGGAGAAGATAAGTAGGGCACCAGCTAGATTTACAGAAAGAAGTATTCTTCGTGCTATGGAAACCTGTGGTAAGAAGGTAGTTAAGGAAGAATTAAGAGAAGCATTAAAAGAGCATGGTATAGGTACTCCAGCAACTAGGGCAGATATAATAGAAAAATTAATAAGTAGTAGTTATATAACTAGAAAAGGTAGATATTTAATACCTACAGAAAAAGCCAAGAAGCTTATAGAAAGGCTCCCAATAGAAGAAATTAAATCCCCTAATTTTACTGGTGAATGGGAATATAAATTATCACTGGTGGAAAAAGGGGAACTTTCATCAGAGGATTTCTTTAAAGAAAGTATGAATACAGCAATAAGCATGACTGAAAAGCTAAAAACAACAAAAAGAGAAGTTATAGGTTGTAATACACTCGGTAAGTGTCCAGAATGTGATGGAGAAATTATAGAAGGTAAAAAAGGATATGGATGCACTAATTATGCTAATGGTTGTAAGTTTATAATATGGAAAAATGCCTGTGGTGCTAAAATTAATTCCGCTAATGTAAGAATATTATTAAATGGTGGTACTACAGGTAAAGTAACATGCAGAAAAAAAGACGGAACAACATACACTGCAAGGTTAAAACTTGTTAAAGAAAAAGATAATGAACACTATAAAGTAATTGCAATAAAAGTGTAGATAATAGAAAGGTTGGAGATAAGATGTATTACGTAAATTTAAAACAGGAAAAAATACTAAATCTCATAAATAAATTTGGATGTATGACGTATGACCAGATTAAAAAGCTTAATAATTTGAGAAATTTAGACAAGCAACTTAAAACACTTGTAAGGCAGAAAATGTTAAAAATAATTGAAGATAATATCTATGTGCCTATAGGTATTAGAGAAATAAATAGAAAGATTCTTAGAGCTATTGATATATACATCTATTTAATCAATGCAGATAAAGAAAAAAATATTGAATGGTGTACTCTTAATGATTTTCCTTTTGTAATGTCATTTTTCAGAAATGGTAAGGTTTTTGATGTAGCAGTTATAGAAGAAGGAGAGGAGCTTATATATTCAACTGCAATAAATAGGAAAGCTTCAGAAAGAATAATAATTATTATAGAAAATAAAGATCAGATTGAAAAGATAAAAATAAATGAAAAAGTAAAGTACTGCACTATAAAAGATGGTGCGGTTATTTTTTTAGGAGGAGATGAATAAATAGATGGCTGCATTTAAATTTAGTGACAAAGATATAGTTGAAAAGATGCCCCATATTGGGGATGTTGTAGTTAAAAGTAGAGGAGAGGTTAAAGATAAATTCATAATAATTAAAGAGTATGAATGTTTCTTTTTAGCAGTTGCACAAAGACTTGGATTTAGAGAATGTTTCAGTAAAGCAAGTTTTGCACTTTCTGAATTTAAAATAGAAAGAAAAGAGATGATTACAAATGCATGAGAAACATAAGTATAAACTTATTCTGTACATGTTCCCAATTTACCTTGTAGCTTGTATATATTTATTAATTCCATTAGTTGTATTAAAACAGAAACTATCAAAGGTTAGTTTAATGAGCAGTTCAGGTATTGATTTATTTCAAACAGTAGATATGTATAAAAATCCTATGCAAAGTTTAAGTGTTATTGTAAGTGATGGTAAAGTGCTTAAAGGTTTTATATTAGCTTTTTTACTGTTTACAGTTATACTTGTTGTACTATACTTCTTATTTAAGAATATGGAAACAGGAGAAGAGCAGAACGGTGTAAATTATTTAAAGGATAATGGAACACAGGGGACAGCAAATTGGATGGATAATGAAGAAGCTAAAAAAGTACTTGGTGTTGGAACTGAAGAAGGTTTGGTATTTGGAACTGTAAAGGATGGTATTAAAAATAAAATGGTTACGCTGCCTCCAGATACATTCTTTAATAAAAACATAGCTGTATTTGGTGCAAGTGGAAGTATGAAAAGCAGAAGCTTTGTAAGACCTAATATAATGCAAATAGCTGAACTTGGTGAATCAATTATTTTAACAGATCCTAAGTCAGAGATTTTTGAATCTATGTCTGAATTTTTAAGAGATAAAGGATATAACGTCAAGGCTTTAAATTTAGTTAATATGATTAATTCTGATAGGTGGAATCCGCTAAATGAAGTAGAAGATGACATATCAGCTCAAAGTTTTGCTGAAACTGTTATGGCAAATACAAAAGAGCCAGGAGCAAGACAGGATGAATTTTGGAGTAAAACAGAAATGAATCTTTTAAAAGCTCTAGTTTTATATGTAGTTAAAGAAAATCCAGAAGAAGAGAGAAACTTATCGGCGGTGTATTCAATGTTAGCGTTAAATGATCCTTCAACTATAGATGCAGTATTTAGGGCTTTACCTTCAACGCATCCAGCTAAAATGCCTTACAATATATATTCACAAGCTAGTGAAAATGTAAGAACAGGAGTTGTTATAGGTTTAGGCTCAAAGCTTCAAGTATTTCAAAATAAGTTAGTACAGAATCTAACATCAACCAGTGATATTGACTTAACTCTACCCAAAAAAGAAAAGTGTGCATATTTTTGCATAACTTCAGACATGGAGTCAACATTTGATTTTATAGCAGGGTTATTTTTTTCGTTCCTTTTTATAAAGTTAGTTAAATATGCAGATTATGCACCAAAAAAAGGACAGCAAGATGTATATTTTATCTTGGACGAGTTCCCAAACGGTATGACACGTTCTACAGTTAAAACGGTAGAAATAACCGACAAAGCTGTAGCTTAAAACAATAAATGTTTTAAAGAACTATATAACTGAAATCTCAAATGATAGGGTAACGCCTTGAAGGGGATTCGCTAAAACTTTGGATAGCGTTCAACTATGCGTGAGTTGAGGGTTATAAGTCCAAAGAAGTCGTGTGAAGCATACCCTAATATTTCTGACTTGGAAGTAAGGAAAGATGTCTGGAGGCAGATGTTGTGTGTGACAATGCGGGCGGGGTTATTATATGGTTAGAATGACTAAATTAAGAGTCTGACGAAGCTCTGAATGTACGGCTCTAAAGGAATAATCTACAGAAATGTAGACATACCATAAGGTATGTAAGTGAGGTAAAGTAAAAGTTGTTAGTATGAAATACCTTCTGTGCTCATGGGGCACAGGTATCCTAAACGGTAGTTTGAGGATAATACTTACAGGGCTAAAGGAGCGACCTAAGTAATAACAATCCTAAGTTATATGGAACGTGGAAAGCAACTAACGTAGGAGTCAAATGCAAGGCGATTAAAGAACTACGGTTGTACTGAAAATAGATTAATTCTATATAAATGCATTTATAGTTGTGAGAGTAGTGCCACAGTAGCAATGAAACCATAATAATAAGTGGTGGAGCGATAGGCACAAGCCAACATTAGTTTTATTAATATATCTATATAGTAATCAACTATTAAATAGAGGAGATTTTCATAGCTGTCGAGGTGTGACTAAGAAAAAATCATTCTCCACAAAGGGATGGTTACTATGACAAAACGAATTGTAAACAGAGCAGAGCGAAATGCAGAAAGATATGATGCAAAAGAAGTAGCATATAGATTGTATAAAAACAGCCTAGGTAATAAAAAATTTGACAGGCTCATGCCTCTTATTCTATCAGAACAAAATGTAATTCTTGCATATCGTAATATATGCAAAAACAAAGGAAGTTTAACTCCTAGCATTGACGGCAAGACAATAACTGATATAGATGAACTATCTATAGAAGCAGTTATTAAAACAGTGGGAAACAAGCTTAATAATTATCAACCTAAAAAAGTAAGAAGAGTTGAAATACCAAAACCTAATGGTAAAACAAGACCACTAGGAATACTGAGCATATGGGACAGATTAATTCAACAATGTATTTTACAAATATTAGAACCAATTTGTGAAGCCAAGTTTCATGAAAGAAGTAATGGTTTTAGACCATATCGTTCAACTCAAAATGCAATAGCACAATGTTATAAAATGGCACAAATACAGAATTTGCATTATGTAGTGGATGTTGATATTGTAGGATTCTTTGATAACATAGACCATCATAAGTTAATACGCCAGTTATGGGCATTAGGTATATGTGATAGGAAGCTAATAGTAATACTCAAACAAATGCTAAAGGCGGAAATATTATTCAATGATATAATAATTACCCCTGAAACAGGAACACCACAAGGGGGCATATTATCACCGCTTTTATCGAATATTGTACTTAATGAATTAGATTGGTGGATAGCAAATCAATGGGAAATGTTTAAAATTAGAGAAGGCTCAACAGGTTATGAATTTAGAAAAGTTGATAAGAAAGGGAACATCACAATAGATAGGTCGCAGAGATGGAGCAAGCTAAGGGAAAAAACAGAATTAAAGGAAATGTATATCGTAAGATATGCAGATGACTTCAAAGTATTCTGTAGAGATTATGTAACTGCACAGAAGTTAATGTGTGCAGTAAAGCTTTGGCTCTCAGAAAATCTACACCTGCAAACAAGTGATGAAAAGTCTGGAATTAAAAATCTTAGGAAAAATTATACAACATTTTTAGGAATTAAATTCAAAGTAATTCCTAAAGAAAATAAATGGATTGTTACCTCCCACATTGCTGATAAAAGTAAGGATAGCGTAATTAAGAAAATAAGGAATATATGGGGCAATATTAAAAATCCATCTAAACAATTTGAATTGGATAAAAATATAAGTCTCTATAACTCAATTGTAATCGGTATGCATAATTACTACAGCATGGCAACTATGGTATCTAAAGATTTTGCTGAAATTTCTTATAAAGTAGTGGGAAAAAGTAATGGAATGAATCACAATAATAGAGCTTACTCTATAGAAAGAGATGGCAGTATTACGAGTAAATTCATCCTTAAGAAATATGGAAAATCCAAACAGCTAAGATGGATAAAAGACAGAGTTATAATTCCTATTGGTTATGTTTCTCATGAATATCCTAAATATAAAAGAAGAGAAGTAAATAAATATATCAGTAAATCTACTGATAATGGAAACTGCATTAGTTTTGATGTAATCAAGCATATGATGAAAAATACTCATAATTATCCGACAATTGAAATGGCTGATAATGCACTGTCAAGATATATAGCTCAGAAAGGGAAATGTGCAATTACACACAAGCCTTTGTTTATTGGAGATATGGACTGTAGACATATAAAGTCATATAAGAATAAAAGAAATGATACATATGCTAATCTGATTATATTGTCAAAAGATGTATCAACCATTATTGATGCCACAAAGCCTGAAATAATAAAAGAGTATGTAGATAAATTAATTTTTACAATGGAAATGCGGGAAAAGGTTAATAAGCTTCGTATGTTAAGAGAGCTGGAAATAATACAATTCGATGACTATATAGATACTAAAAAATAAAATTAAGTCGGTGGAACGCCGTATGACGAGAAATTGTCATGTACGGTGTGGAGTGGGGGAAAAGTCCGAGTCCTTGACAGAGACTTACCTATCACTATTCGGCGCCATACCTGACTTTACAAAGAAAATATCAACCATGAGATCAAGAGGAATTTCAAGTTGTGTAATATTTCAGAATATAGCTCAACTTCAAAATAGATACCCCAATAATGGGTGGTCTGAGATTATAGGAAATTGTGATAGTAGATTGTTTTTGGGAGCAACGGATATAATTACAGCTGAATTTGTATCAAAGCTATTGGGTACAACTACTGTTAAGGATACAAGTTTAAGTAAATCAGCAGGGTTTGAGGGTATGATGGATTTTGGAAAGATAACAAGTAGAGCTGTTAAAAGAAATCTCATGAATCCAGATGAAATATTAAGACTTCCAAATAAAAATGAAATACTTATTTTAAGAGGGCAAAAGCCTTTAATACTTGATAAGATGGATTACACTAAACATAGACTTTCAAAAGAAATGAAACCTATAAAGGTAAGCGATTATAAGCCAGAATGGACACAAGAATATTTTCAGGAAGAGAATAAAAAGACACTTAAAAAAGCACAAGATAAGTCCAGTGAAGATAATTTAGGAAATAACAATTCTGATACTGAAGAACCTAAGATAAAAGAAAATGAAAGTATAAAACATTCATTTGGTGATAGTAAAGATAGTTTAAATAGCAAAAATACTAAGATTAAAACAACTAAAAAATCTGATTTTTGGTAAACAAAACTTCTCATAAAGGGGAGTTATTTTTATATAGAAAAATAAAATATTAAAATTTTAAGGAGATGTTTTTATGTTAACAAATATTAATTCAAAAGCTTATGATATCATGGCATCAAGACAAAGCAGAAAGATACTTACAGGAATACTATCAGCAGTGGAGACTTTTAAAAATGGTGATGGAAAGGAATTAGATTGTGCTGTTATTTTTTATGATGTATTTAAGGTGTTGATACCTTTAAAACACATGAGCATATCAAGAGAAAATAAGAGAGTTGTAAGAAGCATGATAGGTGCAGAGATTGATTTCGTTGTGAAAGAAATTGATGAAAAAAATAAAATAGCAGCTGCATCACGAACTGAGGCAATGGAGCTTAGGAAATCACTAGAACTAAAGAAGCATAAAGTAGGAGATAAAATTTCAGTTAGGGTTACATCTGTTGGAAGAGATAACTGTAGAGTAGATTGTTATGGATTAGAAACGAAAGTACCTATAGATGAAATAGACTACGGATATATAGATGATATAAGTAAATTTGTTAAGATGGGTACTAAAGTACAGGCTGTTATCAAGGAACTTGATTTGGAAAAGGATAAAATAAAGGTTTCAATTAAAGAGGCAAAGGAAGATCCTTACGAGCAGTTAATAAAATCTATAACTAAAGGTGGAGAGTATTTAGGAGTAGTTACAGGTATTCAGGAATATGGGGTGTTTTTTAATATTAGAAAAGGAGTAAACTGTCTTTGTCCGTTTCCTAACTGGACAAACTTTGCTCCAACTATTGGTGAGAAGTATGTTGTTAAAATAAAGAATATTGATTACAAGGAAAGGAAGATTGATGCTAATATTATGAGAAGTATAGGGTAGGAGAGATTTTATTAAGGCTAGATAATATTTATATTGGATATTATCTAGTTTATGTAAAATAATTTAAAATAAGTATTAAAAATAATTATAAGTATTATTATGATATAATTGGTAATGAACAAATATCTATTATTTATGTTTATAATGTTAAGTTGGAGGGACATATATGGAAACAGTTAAATTTGAAAATGTAAAGGAAGAAATAAAAAGCCTTATAAAGAATCGAAAGTTAATCCCGATTATTGGAGCGGGATTTACTTTTGGAGAAAAAGCGTTTAATGGTGTAGTACCTAATGGAAATATGATGGAACAACATATGAGGGATGAATTAATAAAAGAAAAACCTAATTTGAAAAATAAGTTGATTGAAAAAGGGTTTCAGGATATAGGTAAATATTACATAAGGTATATAAACAAGAATAAAAGAGATAATTTTCTAAAAGATAATTTTACGAATGTTGTTTTAAATAGTTATAAACAATTATTTGTTAAAATAAATTGGCCATGTATTTACACACTAAATTTTGACGATGCACTTGAAAGATATAATAATTATGAGGTTATTTATCCATATAAAAATTATAAAGAAAATATAAGAGAAGAATTCAAATGTATTTTTAAATTACATGGTGATGCAAAGTATGAAATAAAATATAAGGATAGTAACTTGATTTTTAGTAGAAATGATTATATTAAAAGTTTGACAGATAATTCAGAAATAAGACGTTTTTTTGAGATGGACTACATTGGAAACAACATAATGTATGTAGGTTGTAGTTTGAAGAATGAATTAGATTTGTTATTTTCTGTATATAAAACAACACAAATTTCTAAGTTTAAAGTTAATAGATATTATATAACAGATCAAAAACTTGATGAACTCGAGTTAGCTGATTTAGAAGATTATAATATAACTAAAGTTGTACTCATAGATAATTACAATGATTTTTATAATGAGATGAATAAGATTAATAATAGTACGAATGAAATTGAAATAGATGAATTGGAGATGTTTAGAAATATACAGTTAGAAAAAATAAATATGAGTACAGAAGAAAATCTTAAAAATTTACTTTTTTCTATCAGTGGAATTAATGAGAATGAAAAATTCAAGTATAGATTGCCAAACTTTTATATGTATAGGACAGTATCAGATAAAATTATTGAGAATTTAGAAACTAAAAGAGTTCATTTGATTGTAGGACATAGAATGAGTGGAAAAACGTATTTGGTATTTAATCTAATTGATAAAATTAAAGACAGGGATACTTATTTTATACCATCAAAGTATAATGTGAATTTTATAAATTTAGATAAATTAATTAATAAAAAAAGAATAGTAATATTTTTCGATAGTAGTACTTTAGGAATAGATGAATTAGATTATATAATAACAAATAAACATAGAATAAATGAGAATGATATATACATATTTATATTATTAAATACTTCAGATAAATTATTATTATCTTCATTTAGAGATGATGATTATATAGATTTAGATATTGAACTATACAATCAATTAAAAGGTAACGAAGTAAATAAAATTAATGAGAAATTATCGTTAAAGACACTACCTAAATTTGGATACAAATTATCTATTCTGGATAATTTGTATAGTTATCAAGATTTTTGTAAAAATAACTATCCGGAAATTTTTGCTAAATGTGATTTGAAAAGTGTAGATATTCCACTTAATGAATCAGAATTAATTACATTTATAATGTTGGCTACTAATGATAAATTGCTTCTTTCTGAAATAAAGATATTAGGATTAGAGGTAGAAATAAGTAAGATTATTGATAATTATAATACAATAATACAAGTAGATTATACTTTGAGAATAGAAAAGGGATATTCAGTAGGATATAAAATAGTTCCTAATGCTAAATATTGGATTCTTACTGCTTTGGGTAATTTTGCCAAGATAAAAACTAATAGAGTTGATATTGCAAAAGCAATTTGTAAGATAGTGAAACTATTGAGAAAAGAGCAAGAGCATTTTGAAACAAGCATACAAATAATGTTGTTTGATACTTTAAATGATATATTTCCAAGTGAAAAAGGTGGGGCAGTGGGGTTGATACATAAAATATATGAAGAACTTGGTGAAATATTGCACGGGGATAATCATTATTTAATACAAAGAGCAAAAAGTATTCTATACCTTGATAGTGATAGAATAAAAGAATTAAGAAAAGGTGTGTTATTTGCAGATACTTCTCATAGAAATCTTATAAAAGAAAAAGAAAGTTGTAATATTGAGAAAAAAACTAGGAAAATTGAAAATGTAATACAACATGCAGTGCTTACTAAAGCGATGTTATACGGAAGAATAATAAATATTAATAAATATTCCAATATTGATGATATAAAGAGAACTATTGAAAATTATTATGAAGCATTTAATGCTAATGATAATCAAGCTTATGTTAGAGGACTAATGAAAAAAACATTAAAAAATAAGCATAGTACTAAATCAGATTTATATATGCTAATTACCAATTATAAAAATGCAGGAGAACTGGGGAAAGAGTATCGAAGGAAAATTAGTTTTATAGCGAATACACTAAAAAGTTATGAAAAAAATAATTTTAGAAAGTAAAAAACAATTTATTAATATTAGAAATTTAATTTGGTAGTGATAAAAACCAAAAATCAGTGTATAAGAATAGTAGAGACATTTTTAAAGTCTTTGCTATTCTTTTTTTATTGGCAACATTTATTATTAGGTCAATTGACTAACAAACTGTGTATAGGCAAATTCTGTTTATATGCAGTTTTTTTATACAAAAAATTAATAAGGAGGAGAAACATGACATTAATAGTTTATAACAAAGAAACAGGAAGAGAACTAGATAAATACGACAAAATGACTTCTATTAGGGGTTCAGAACTTAAGAACATCATATCAAGAATTGAAAGAGAGTATAGGACAAGTACTGTTTTTATTATCAAATAATTAAAAATAAAAGGTGGAATTATAATGGAAAATAAAGAGTTAGTAAAAGAAAATGAGAAGGAAGTTGCAACACTGGGAGATGGACAAGTATTTATTAAAAGAACACCTCATGGAGCTATAAAGTCTATATGTGCAAAATTAAAATTAGAAGAAACAAAAGGAGAACTAGCCAATATACAGGGAAATATTAGCATCACGGCTGCTGGATATAATACACTTAATAAAATAGCAAGTATAAGTATATTTACTCCTGAAAAATTAACATTACCAGATGGGAGTGTTGTCGTAAATCCATTTCCTGTTTTTGATAAAGAAAGCGGAAGCATAGAGAAAGTATGGGTGAGGAAGACGGCAATAGGATATGCTCCTAGTGGTAATTTAGTTATAACATCTACTACTTTACTCTACGACATTAAGCTTTATTTTATACAGGATTTAATTAAGAAAATCAAAAAAAATAAAGCAGTAGGACGAATAACTGTTGAAAGTCTACTTACAGAAGAAGAAAAGGGCAAAGGAATTTTTATACCCACACAAGGTAAAATTGGAGTGTATGCTAACCTTGAAAATATAGATGCATTAACGTGCTTTGAAACTTTTGTACAGAATAAATTATTTGGAGATAGGAAAGCACAAACCGTTGCAGAGAGAAATGTACTTAAAAAACATCCTGCTTTAGCTTTTTCCAAAGTACAGGCTACAGGTCAAGAAAAGCGTCATGAAGTATATATCCAAGTTATTGGATGGAACAATGATCTTACACAAAAGGATTATATGAAACTTGCAACTATGTACGAAAATGGAGAGAACATAAGTGATTATAAAGGTATTAATGTTGAAGGGTATGAAGTATCCGGAGATATATCTGATGAAGATTTAAAAGCAAGTGCAGATGAAGAAGAAATAAATAATGAAGAAGAAAATACTATAGTTCATGAGCTTACAGAAAAAACGGCAGAACCTGTTCAGCAAATAATTATAGATACTGAAAAGGATAAAGTTAAAGTACCCGTTGGTAATGAAAATAACTTATTTGATAACAATGGAAAAATAAAAATAGAAGACTTGGGAGATGATCCATTCTAAATATAAAATAATTAATAATAATTAAATTTATTAAAAATCCTCTTCTTATAAGAATTTTATAGGTTGAGGATTTTATTTTTTATATGCTAAGCAAATTGAAATATAAGGAGAGATATTCAGATGATTAACGAAAAAGAATTGCTAAAAGGATTAGATATTGACCAGAAAGAAGCTGTAACGGCTCCATTAGATAAGCCAGCTTGTGTAAGAGCAAATGCAGGTAGTGGAAAAACAAGGGTACTTTCATCAAGAGTTGCATATTTGGTTTTAAAGAAAGTTAGTGGCATTATGCTTTTAACTTTTACTAATAAGGCAGCTAAGGAAATGACAGAAAGAGTTCAAAAATTAGTAGGAGATAATATAAGTACTAGAATAATATCAGGAACTTTTCATCATATGGCTTGTATATTCTTAAGAAGGTATTCTAAGGCAGTTGGCATAGATAATAAATTTAGCATACTTAGCCAATCAGATGCAGAGTCTATTATAAGTAGAACACGCAAAGAGGTACTCTCTGAAATACCTAAAAATGAAGTTCCTAAAGATTTTCCTACAGCTCCAAAGATAATGTCAAAGTATTCTTTCTATAGAAATAAATTTAAGGATATAACATTTGATGCTTTTTTAAGAAATATTAATATTATGCCCAAAAGTAGACAACTTATAGAAAATATAATTGAGGAATATGAAATATTTAAAAAAGAATCTAACTCACTGGATTTTGATGATTTGATTATATATTTTAGAAAACTGATCTTAAGTTATATAAAAGTGAGGCAATCAATACATTCTGCTTATCCATATATTTTATGTGACGAGTACCAGGATGTAAATTATATTCAGAAAGATATTATTGATATGCTGGATATGAATAATACTCAAATGGTGGTTGGTGATGAAGGACAGAGTATATATGGATGGCGTGGAAGTAACATAAACTACATTTTGAATTTTAAGGAAAATTATAAAAATGCTTTGATATATACTATAAGATACAATTATAGAAGTGGTTCAGGAATAGTAAAACTTGCTGAAAATGCTATAAACCTTAATGTTGAAAAAGAAGAAAACAAAAAGATTATGATACCATTTCAAAAACAGAAGGTAATTCCAGTGATAAAAGGTTTTATAGATGAAGTAGAACAAGGGAATGTCATAGCAAACCAAATACTAAGTGAAAAATATAATTTTGGAGAAACAGCGGTACTTGTTAGAAGTAATAGACTCACACGAGATTTAGAATTTGCTTTTAGAAAAAGTCATATAAGATATAAAGTTGTTGGAGGTAATCCTTTTTATGAAAAGGCTCATATTAAAGATTTATTTGCGTTTTTAAAGTTTGAATACAATAGGAAGGATAGAATATCATTTATAAGAATTATTACTATGGCAAATGGTGTAGGGGCTAAGACAGCAGAGAAGATATATGAAACTTTTGGAAGATGCAATTTTAATTATGAGTTTATCAGAACCCTTAAAGTCCCTAAAAAATCAAAGAATGATGTTGAAAATATATTTAATATCATGGAAGAAAGCGAGAATATTAAGTTTACAGCAGAGAAATTACAATATATATGTGAGAGCTTTTATGAAAACTATTTATATGACGAATATAATGATGAAAGTATTGAAAATAGATTAAATGATGTTAGAAAGTTTATAGAGATGGCAGAGGAATATTTAACAATAGATAGATTCATAGAAGATTTAATACTAGATAACAAAAATGATGATGATGATAAGTCAGATGTAGTAACTATTTCTACTGTGCATAGGGCTAAGGGCTTAGAGTGGGATAATGTATTTTTACCATACCTAAATGATGATATATTTCCATCTAAGATGAGTACAACTATAGAAGAACTACGAGAAGAACAAAGGTTATTTTATGTCGCAATAACTAGAGCAAAAAAGAATCTTTTTATTTCATATGTTAATGCTTTTACAGATGATCCTAAGCAAAATATACAGTATTCGTCTGAATTTATAAAACAGCTAGATGGGAGGTTGTTTGTTGCGGAATAGATAATAATATGTAGTTTTTATAGAGGAACGTGAGTTAGTGAAAAGTATACTACCTGCGTTCTTTTATTTATAGAGTTGATTATAATATGTTGACATAGAGCAAAAAGTTGCTAATACATATTTTTTAATAAAGTAAAACTAATAATGTACATTGAAAAAATTCAAATGTTTTATACATTTAATATGATATTGACATTTAGAATATAAAGAATTAATATATAAATATAATAGTGACGAAGAGGTGAAAAATATATGAATTTGTTAACTGAGAAATCAATATATACTGAGGGCGAAGCTTATATTGATTCTGTGATAGATGATAAATGTTTAGGTTGGCTGTTACCAATTTTAGAAACTGGTGAAACTGCTTGTAAAGCATTTATGAATTTAAATAGTGAATTTTTTAACTGTAAAGATTATTTAAATATGGTTCCTGGGCATTTATTAAGTTATTGTATTAATAAGCAATTATCTACTCAAAGCTTGATTTCATCGTGTCCTTTTATATCATACAAAGAAGTAATTAATAAAAGAAATGGTTATGCTATACCTATTTTAGGTAAGGAAAATGTTACTATTTCGGTAATGCGCAGTTCAAAACAAAAGCAAGTTGATTTAAGTGATAGAAGATATTTAAAGGAGAAATGTATAAGTAATGATGAAATAGATAGTCAATTATCAATGTTTAATGAATGTAACCAAGATTATTATAAAAAAGATAAATATCATGGTGTGTTATTATATGGAACAAAAAAAGATTGGGAAGGTATTGAATTTGCTGATATAATTTTTTTTGATAGTAAATTAAAAAGAGAATGCTATTCTTTAGATTTAGTTAACAGACTACATATTTATGAATCTACAATGAGTAACGAAGAAAAAAATCAAACTTTATTGAACGCAAAGAATTTAATTAACAATGAAAAGAGTAATTTGGAGGCTGAGTAATGACATGAAATCGGGGAACAAAATAGTAAATTTAGTTGCAACAAACAAAGTAAGGTCAGTAATCCCTGAAAGAATAAAAGAAGCAAGAGTTTATAGAGGATTAACTCAACATGATTTAGCTGAAGAAATAGGTGTTACTCGTCAAGCAATTTGTAAGTATGAGACTGGTGTAAATATTCCGCCGGTAGATATGCTTTTAGAAATTTCACGAAAGTTAGATTTTCCAATTAATTTTTTCTATAAGAAACGAGTCGAAAATTGCAATGAAGGTGAGATTTACTTCAGAAGTAGTACAATACCGAGTAAAACAAAAGATATGTTAAAACAAAAACTTAATTATCTTTCAACAGAAATTGTATATTTTGCTGAAAAATACATAAATTTACCCCAAATAAATTTAATTGACATTAAATACAAAAACGAATATAATATGGACGATATTAAAAATATAGCTAAAAGTTTAAGAAAACATTGGAACTTAGGGAATAAACCAATAAGTAATTTAACATATATAATGCAAGAAAATGGATGTATAGTGGCTAAATTAACGTTAGATTCAAATAAAGTTGATGGATATTCAAGATGGTTAAATAATAGACCGTATACATTCATAGATATTAAGAAAAATGCAGCCGTAAGAGCAAGATTTACTTTAGCTCATGAACTAGGTCATATAATATTGCATCGTAATCTTAAAAGTGGTGAAAACTTAAAAAGAAGAGAAAAAGAAGCACACTATTTTGCAGGCGAATTTTTATTCCCTAGTGAAGCTGTTATGGATGAAATTTCATATGTATCTTTAGATTCTTTAGTTCCTATAAAGTATAAATGGGGAATATCTATTGGAGCTATAGTTCGTAGGTGTCTTGATTTAGAACTTATTACTGAGGAAAGATATACTACACTGCAAAAACAAATTAGTAAACGAAAATGGCGTAAATTTGAGCCATTAGATGATGTGATTAAACTAGAAGAGCCACAGTTATTTAAGGAAGCATTTAATTTGTTAGTAGATAATGGTGTTATGAAAAAATCAGAAATTGTTAATTCAATTTTACTTAGTGAAAATGAATTAACAGATATATGTTGTTTACAGAAAGATTATTTTAAGGAAGAAAAATTAACTATAAATCCTAAGCTAAGCATAATTAAATAGATACGTTTTAAAACATATTATCAATATGAGAAATGAATTTTTTTGTATATAAATTAAAGTGATAAAATCAAAAAAATAATGTATAAGAATAGTAGAGGCATTTTTTAAGTCTTTGCTATTCTTTTTTTATTGGCAACAATTATTTTAGGTCAAAACTGACTAACAAACTGTATGTGAGTACAATTATGTGCTTATATGCAGTTTTTTTATATTTAATTTTAAAATTTGAAAGGCGGAATTATTATGAAAATTAAAGAAGTTACAATGAATGGATTCAAAAACAATAATATTGTACAGGAGCTTACAGGCTTTGATTTATTTACAGGACACAACGGTAAAGGAAAATCTTCAAGACTTCAAGCGGTAGCTCTTGCAATGATGGGTTATATACCTCAGTATGGAAAAACACTAGCAGATATATATAAACTAGCTTCAGATAAAGAAATTAATGTAGGCTTGAAACTAGATAATTTCTCTTTTGATAGAAGTATATTAAGAAAAATAACCACAAAGAGAAAAACAGGAGAAAAAGAAATTAAGTATGGAGAAGAACTAACACTAGTACCAAGTTTAGGTGAGAAAAAAATAGCAGATAAAGAAGCAAGGATAAAATCGGAACTAGGAAACTTTCCTATGATGATTGATTTTCAAGAGTTTTTGAATATGAGTGATACTGAAAAGAGGAAATTTATATATTCTATCACTGGAGTAAACGCAAATACTTGGAATAAGGATTCAATCCAAAAGTATCTTGAAAATAAATTACTTACACTTGAACTTCAAGTAAAAAAGCCTGACCAATATGAGGGTATGAGAATTTTAATTGATGAGGTTATGAATGATTATGTTGATGGTATAGATGTTCAAGTAGCCATAGAAAACCTTGTTTATAGAGCAAAAGAAAAATTATCATATTATAAAGAAAATGCTTTGAAAACAGAGGGTACAGTTCAAAAACTCGCTGAACTCAAAAATTCAACGAATGTAGATGGAGATTTTAAAGAGGTTCAAGATGAACTTAAAAGCTTACAGGACAAGTTACTTCAAACTGAAAAGCTTATAAGTACGTCTATAGAAAGAAAAAAGGTAATAGATAATAGACTTAATAAAATTAACATTATAAAGATAGAAGTAACTAATCTTGAAAGGTTTAAACCAGCTAATGATTTAGATAGTTTAAATAACAAGATAAAAGAACTTAATTTACAGGTGAAGAACGAAAGTGTAAATTATGATGATAAGATAAAAGAAGTTGTAGATAAAATACAGAAGCTTCAAAGTGAACTTCCTGAAAAACAAAATGAAGCACAGGAAATTATAAGGAAGGGAACTGAGAAGAAGACTGTTATTGAAACGTATGAAAAATCACTGAATGATATAGCTTGTCATGGTGGAAAATGCCTTGTTGATGCAAGAATAAAGTGTAATAAGGATTTCGCTAAATTTAAGGCATATGCAGAGGATTTAGTTAAAGATGCTAGAATTGAAAAGGATAATCTTTTAAACAAGTACAAGTGTGTAAAAGCTGAAATCATAGAAATTCAAAATGAAATAAAGGCTTTAGAAAATAAGAGGCATAGTATTCTTTCAGAAGAGAGGGAATTAAATAATAAGAACACTTCAATTAATAATGAAATTCTAAAAGTAACATCTCAAATAAATTCTATTAAAACTGATATAAAATTAAATGCAGAGAAATTGAAGATTAAAAAAGATGAACTGTCTAATTTACAAAATGAAATGGCGACTACAGAACCAGCAGCTCCAATAGATGCTTTGCAAAAACAGGCAGCCGCATTAAGAAATACTATAAAAACTTTTGAAGATGAAAGTAAACTTCAAGAAAAATCTAAAAATGATTATGAGAATCTTAAAAAAGTAATGCTTGAAAATAAAACTTCTGAACTTAATGTAGTGCTTTTAAATCAACTTATAGATGCTTTAGGAGCTAAAGGACTTCAAGGTGAGATTATGAAACAAGGATTAGAACCTCTAAAATCACTGGTTCAAGAAAATCTAAATCTATTAGGCATTAAAAATGAATTTTCATTTATATGTGAGTCTGAAAAAGGGAAGGAAGTTTTTCAGTTTGGATGGATAAATGAGAAAAAGAGTTTTGTTGATTTTAATGCTTTGTCTACAGGTCAGCAGATGATGTTATTAATAGCATTTTTAACGGCGGTGATAGAAAAGAAATCACCTAAATTGAAAGTACTTATGATAGATAACCTTAATGACCTTGATAGTATTAATTTAAAGAATGTATTATCTGGTCTTAAGAGTTTATCATCAAAATTTGATAATATTTTAATTGCAGGTATTGTTAATCAAAAAATAGACATGGATGGACTTAAAGTTTGGGATCTTGATGAAATGGTAGAAGAAAATAAAGACATGGAAGTTAAAGAAGAGATTATATAAATGAGAATAAATATTAAAAATAAAGTGCTAAATGGTTAATTGAACTGTTTAACACTTATTTTTTTCTATATAAAAGGAGGAACTAAAAATGAAATTGATTAAAACTTTAAAGAATATAGATATAAATGATTTAGGCTTTGAAGAATGGTACAGCTTTAATGAAAATGTATATTTTAAATTCTATAACACAAGTTTAAAAATTTTCAGTCTTGAAAATGCAATGAAGAGAGGAAAAGAGGTAAGTATATACAGCATTTACAGTAAAAATCATAATAATAATTTTAAAACCTTATTTTTTAGTCGTTTAAATGATTTAGGATTAAGTATTATTGAATTCATTTCAAAGCTTAAAAAAGATAAGGTAAAAGAAACTGATGAAATAGGTATAAACATTACATTAGAAAAAGGTGTTAGAGTATTTAATCCTTTTTATATCCCTAAAGATTTTAAGGAGCCTGATAAGTGGAAAATACAACATATAGTGAAAGCAATTTTATCAGGTTATGTCATTAAGGGTGAATGTACTAGATATCTTACGGATGATTATACTTATGATGCAGAAACCAATTTTGGTAAAGGTGAAATTGATGTTTTAGAACTTTGTAAGGATCTTGTTGAAAATCCAAGTGGTTGGTGGGTTAGTAAGGAAGAGAACTCAAAGGATTTAAATGGATATAAAATATTAGGAGTAAATTGTTATAGCTTTAATTATAATCAAATTTACTTTAATGAAAAAGCTCAAAAAAGAACAATAAAATTTGAAGGGGAGAATAAAGGTATGAGGAAAATAAGATGTTTATTATGTAAGGATGAAAAAATCGAAGAAATAATAATAGAGGATAATCTTAAAACATATTATGAGCTTTTAAAATGCAACTCAATTGATTTTATGAATGTACCTATTACAGAGAATATGAAGTATTCGATTGAAGCGATTGTGGATGATGAAGGAAGACTTGTTAATAAAGAAATAAGTAAAATATTATATCCATATTTAAAAAGAAAATACGAGTATGGTATAGCAGGAGATTTTTTAATAGTTAAAGTAGATAATACAACTGGTGAGACAATAAGTATGACAGATGGAGACATTAAAATGGTCACTACATTTATAAATGTTCAAGAATATAATTATGGAGAAAAAACTATAGAATATGATACTCAAAGAGAAGTGGAAAAAAAGGAATTTTAGGGGAGGAAAAGTTTATGAAGTTATTAGAAAAACAAGCATTTAAAGTGAAAAATAATTTAAAAATAGGACATATGAGGTGTTCATTTGAAGATAAAAGTATGTGTAATCAATGGATTTCACTTTATAGAAGTAACTTTAAGACTAACAGTGAGTTAAAAGAAATTCAGAAGGTTGTTAATGAAATAGTGGACAAGTATGATACCTTTGAAAAAATTGTTAAAAAGTGTGAAGCTTTTCATGGCTTAGAAATTGATTATATGTTTAATGGGCTAAATTACAATGCAGATTTATTTTTATCAAAAGGTACTTTCAATTACTGGGTAAGGTTGATACCTCAGATTGGAGAGTACAATTTGTATATTTCTGTCTATGATAAACATGATAGAGAAGTAGGAAGTGATAAACAATGAAGGTATTAAATCATTTAAATGATAATCAGCTTAAAGCTGTTACATCTGATTCAAAAACAATCCTCTGTTTAGCAGGGGCAGGAAGTGGAAAAACTACTGTCCTTACACATAGGATTTCTTATTTAAATGAAACTCAAAGAGTAGGCGGTAGTGGTATATTGTGTCTTACCTTTACCAGAAATGCAGCTAAGGAGATGAAGGATAGAATTAAACTCCTTATGGGGGAAGAAGAAGGCGGAAAAGTATTCTGTAATACCTTTCATGCTTTTGGTATTTCTATCCTTAAAGAATGGGGATTTAAGATTGGATATAATAAGGAATTTAGCATTTATGATGAAGAAGATAAGGAAGATATTATAAAAAATATTTTAGTGGATTTATGTATATGCCAAAGTAAAGAAGCAATAAGTACAAGAGATATTCTTAGTTCACTGGAATGTATGGAACATCCAGAGTATAAAGCTGAAAAATATCCAGCATTAAAAAATTATATATTGGCCGCTGGAGAATACAGGCACAGACTAAAGAAAAATTCAGCTGTAGATTTGGATATGCTACTTATAGATGCTGTAAAGTTATTAGAGAAATGCCCTGAAGTTAGAGAATATTATAATAAGAGGTATGAGTATATCTTTTGTGATGAATTTCAAGATTGTGATGATATTCAGATGAAGCTTATAAAAATACTTAAACCAAGAAATTTATTTGTAGTAGGTGATCCTGATCAGTGTATTTATGAGTGGAGGAAAGCTAAACCTAAATATATTGTAAACTTTGAAGCTTATTTTCCAGGTTGTGAGGTAATAACATTAGAAGATAACTATAGGTCTACAGGGGAAATAATAAATGCAGCCAATAAATTAATTTGCAACAATGATGATAGAGTTGATAAGAAACTTATATCCCATAAAGAAGGAGAAAATATAGAGTGTATTACATTTGAAAATATTGAAGAAGAGGCAGAATTTATAGCTAGCACCATTAGAAAAAGTAATAAAAGCTTAAAGGATTTTGCTGTGCTTTCAAGGACAAATAAGCAACTTAATATAGTAGCCCAACAGCTTAGAGAAAGTGGCATTTCATATCAAATTATAAATAACAGCCAAGATGTATTTAAAAAGTATGATATAAGAAAAATACTTAATTTTATAAATTTTGTTATTAATACTAAAGATGATAGGGCAGTGAAAAGAGCAGTTAACTTTCCTAAAGCTATTTTAAATTCAACACAAATATCAAAAATTGAGCTTAAATGTTCGGAAAAGAATTTAAGTTTCTTTGAGGGGCTTCAATCACTAAAGTTTAAGGATCAGGATGAAATTGATTTGTTTTTAAAAAGAATATTAAGCCTTAATGAGTTTATGATTAAGGAAAATAGTAATGCATATGATGTTTTTAAATATGTTGTAGAATTACTAGATGTACAAGCTATATATTCAGAAGAAAATAGAGATAGTAAAAATGATGATATACAAGTAGCCTTAGAAAAAATATCTCACTGGACAGATATTCAAGAGGAGATAAATCAGAGCATTTCAATTTCAGCTTTTCTAAAGTGGCTAAAGACAAAAGATATTCAGGAAAGATTGTTAGAGCAAAAGGATGCGGTAAAGCTCATGACAGTTCATGCATCCAAAGGTCTAGAATTTCCTGTAGTATTTGTTATTGGAATGAATGAAGGTATTTTTCCTAACAGACGAAGTGATATAGAAGAAGAGAGAAGACTTTTCTATGTTGCTGTAACTAGGGCAAAGGAAAAACTCTATATAACAAGACCAAACAAGGTTTTATATAGGAGTGGACTAGAAGTTGATACAGAAGAAAGTCAGTTTATAGGTGAAATGAATATATAATATAGTTTATTAAATAGAATAGTTTTTTATTTACTGTGATAAAAACAAAAAATTAATGTATAAGATATAGTAGAGACATTTAGTTTTTGCTATTTTTAGCGACATTCATTTGGTAGGTTTAATTTAAAAATAACTAACAAACTGTTTATGAGTGCTTTTTAAGCATTTATAGGCAGTTTTTTTATTTACAAAAATTAAGGAGGGGATGAAAATTGATTAATTTTAGAGAGTTACGTAATCAATTGAAAATGAACAAAAGTAAAAATGTTATGGTTTTATATTCGGTTGATTATTATAGTGTAAAAACTACAATTGAACACTTTAAAAAGTACATAGGAGTGCCTGAACTAAATATATCATATATAAATGATATAGATGATATGAAGCAGATTATAAATGCTTGTGAGACACTTCCATTTATGAGTGGAAAAAGGCTAGTACTTCTAAAAAGTGATTTTTTAGAACCTGATATTAAAGATAAAAACAACTTATTACAGGATATTCCAAAATATATTCCTAATGTTCCTGATACAACTAATTTGATCTTATATTCTTTTCAGAAAGATAAAAGAGAGAATGTTAGTAAAAATAAAAAATTATTAAAACTTGAAAAGTCAGGAGCATCAGTTGTTATAAGTCTTAAAAATAATTCATACGAGGTTAGAACTTTAATACATGATTTCTGTGAGAAATATAATTTGAAACTGATTAAAGAAGTGGAGAATTTTATAGCTACCAATTCAGGTAATAATTTAGATTTCTTGCTTAATGATATTAATAAACTTAGATTTATGGATGAAATATCTATAGAAAATATTAAGAAGGCTTTTTCAAACTTGAATGAGCAAGATATATTTGATTTTATAGAAGCCATAAGTAATAAGGATGGGTTAACCTCACTTGAAATACTAAATTCACTTACTCAAAAAGGAGAGACACCTATAGGTATTTTATTTATGCTTATTAGGCAGTTTAAGTTGTTATTCTATGCAAAAGTTTCAATAGAAAAAAAGGTTATTAGCGATGATTTTGCAAAAAAGAATAAACTGCATTCTTACGTTGGAAAAATAATTTATTCTCAAGCTAAAAATTTTACATTAAAACAGCTTCAGAGTTATCTAAGTATTTGTATAAAATATGAGATTAAATTTAAAACAACAGGAGCTTCAATGGTGGATTTGGAAATGCTTTTATCATTACTAATTTAAAATAACAATAATCTAAAAATTATCTATAAAACAAAAGTTGAAAGGGGAAATAATATTATGCTTTACAACGATTTTAGACCACAAAACTTTAATGACATGATAGGACAGGAACATATTACAAGAATACTTAAAAATCAGATTAAGTCAGGGAAACTTTCACATGCATATTTATTATGTGGTACAAGAGGAACTGGAAAAACAACTAGTGCTAAAATAATTGCAAAAGCTGTTAATTGTCTTTCACCAATAGATGGAGAACCATGTGGAGAATGTGAGATGTGCAGAAAAATTAAACAAGGAATATGTACGGATATTACAGAACTTGATGCTGCTTCGAATAATGGTGTAGAAGATATTAGAGGAATAATAAGTTCATTAATATATCCACCAGTTGAAGCAAAGTATAAAGTTTATATATTAGATGAGGTTCATATGCTGTCTATGGGAGCTATAAATGCTTTTCTTAAAACACTTGAAGAACCACCTGAAAATGTGATTTTTATTCTTGCAACTACTGATTCTCAAAAGCTTCCAGTAACTATATTATCAAGATGTCAAAAATTTGATTTTAGAAGAATCAGAACTGAGGATATATATACTAGACTAAAGTATGTATCAGAAAAGGCTCATATAAATATTGAAGATAAAGGACTTAAGCTTATATCAAAAGTATCAGATGGAGCAATGAGAGATGCATTAAGTATATTAGAACAGGCTATGTCTCTTGATACTGAAAGTGGTGTTAATTATAATGATTTATTGAACCTTTTAGGAGTCAGTAATAACAATAATCTTTTTAAAATAACTGAGAATATATTAGAAAATAATAAAATTGAATTATTAAACATTGTTGCTTCACTGGATGAACAAGGTATAGATTTAATGCTTTTAACTAAAGATTTAATAAAGTTTTCAAGGAATTTGCTTATGGTAAAAACTATGAAAGAAAGTGCTTTGAGAGTTGTTCCTATGGCTGAAGAAGATGTTGAAAAGTTGAAAATTATGTGTGAAGATACTCCAAGTGAGAAGATAATATCCTTAATTAAAATGCTTCAAGATTGTGAATTAAAAATGAAAACTTCAAGTCAAGTAAGAGTAGTTTTGGAATTAGGCTTAATTGAATATGATAATTCAATTAATACTATAAAATCAGATATAAGTAATCTTGAAGATGAAATAAAGGAGTTAGTAGGTAAGCTTAATGGTAAAGAGCAAATTAATAATTCTGTAAGTGATATAAAGATAAGGATAAAAGAAAGTAAGGAAAGGATAATTGAAACGTTAAAAAATTCACCTAAAGTTAATATAAAACACGTAGGAGAAGCTTTAGAAAAGACTAAATTAAAAGTTTCTATATTTCCTAAGATTACAATAATATCAGAAAATAAAGAAGGAAGATTAATTTTAAATAATGCTATTGAATGTATAAAAAGAGGTTTTGCTAAATATTTAAATCAGCCTGAAAAAGAGGTTGAGATTACTGTTATATAAGTCAATTAGAATATTATGTAAATTAAGAAAAAACTGTATGTTAATGCAAAAGCATTTATGTGCAGTTTTTCTTTTAAGTAGAAGTTTTAAAGCTAAATTATTTAAATAAAAATTATGGAGGAAACTAATATGAAAAATGAAAATTCAAGAGAGAAAGCTGAAAATAAAATAACAGAAGAGCATAAAAAGTTTAAAGAGAAGGTGCTCAAAATGAAGGTAGAGCAGATATATAATATGTCTGGTACTATTATTTTTACTGAAGCTACAATCTATCATTTACATCAACTTATGAAAAGTGATGAACTTTGTGAGTTAATAAATAAAGAAGATGCAATACTTGAAGGTGCAGTACAGCATATTATCATGAATGTGAGAAAAAAATATGGTCAAACGGGGGATTTACCTGTAGAAGAATTCCATAGTCTTATATGGGATTATTATAAGATGGACCACAGTAAAGCAAAAAAGGCAATGGAATTAAAGGAGAAAGTTAAAGCTAATTCACCAACTAATGATATATTATTAAAGCGTATCAAAGATAAACCATCAAGTCCAAAGGCAGGAGTTCTTCAAATGTCTTTGTTTGACCTTGGAGGTGAAAATAATGCGTAAAGCTAAATTAGTAGAAATAAAAACGTGTAAACTAAAAAAATCATTTCTTATTAATTTTTTAGAGACAAATATAAAGTACTTTGTATCTTCTCAAATTATTAGACTTGATAATGATATATTAATGTTTTGTATATATTCAAAACATAGTAGTTCCAGTGAAGTAGAATTGAGTTATAGAGTATTTATAGATAATACCCAAAAAGATTATATAACTCAAGATTTTACTTCAAATGAAATAAAATGGCGTAAGGCTAGGCTATCAAATATTTTAGGATGGTTATGGGAAGAAAATAGTGTTTTAGTTGATAATAAGTCAACTCGAAATATACTAAAATATTTTAAAGTCAAAGAAAAACCTCTTTCTGCTATAGAAAAGTTTCAAAATGCTGTACTTAAAGAAAAGTTAGAGAAAAAGCATGAGATTATTACGAAAAGAATAGACAAAGAAATGAAAATAGTACCTAAGTTGCCTGATGATTTTGCACAGTGGGTTGAGGAAGAAGCTTTATTTATTATAAGTACAGAAAAGGTAGTAAACCAATGGAAGGATATTGCACTCACTGCGGTAAAAAGGTACTTATTAATAAACCTAGACATAATAAAGAGGGGATATGTCCTAAATGCAAAAGTAAAGTAGTATATAAAGCAGAAGGAAAATCTAAAAATATAGATGATTGTACAAGAACGTCTATTATACAGAAAGTACCTAATGGAGTTATTATAAGAGCTTTTAGCATAAGGAAATTTTATGGGAGCAATTATAAGAAACCTAAATTAATAATACATGAATTTTCAAGAGATTTTTATGAGTTTAATAATGATAATTCTTTGAAAATTAAAACATATGAATGGTGGAATTTTAAGCAAACAGGTGTTATGCGTTGGTGCGAAGGTGGGGGGAATTCCAACTTTGACTATTATAATATCTCCTTATATAGTACAAATTTAAATGATGTTTTATGTGATACCATATGGAAATATTCAGAGATCAAACATTTTGCAACTATAGAACAAGGTCATACATTCCCCGTATATTCTTATTTAGGGTTGTATATGAAATACCCATTTATAGAGCAATTGATGAAACTTAATCTAGTACATTTAGTTAAAGATATATTAAGTTGCTACTATTATTATGGAAGATGCTGTTTTGGTGAAGATTATGTATTTAGCTTTAATGAAAAAAATATAAAAGATATTCTTAAAATAGATAGAAAGTTTTTACACCTTCTTCAAGAACTGAATGCCGGTATAAATGAATTAAAGGTAATACAGGAAGTTTTTAAAGGAAAATTTAATATTACAAATGAAAAAATATTATATATTGCAGCCAAGTTTTATAACCCAAAGGATATTTTTAATTTTTCAAAAAAGTACTCAATAACAATACACAGAATTATTAAATATATAGAATTCCAAATGATTAATTGTAGTTCAAAGGAAAATGATATTCTTTCAGATTGGGAGGATTACTTAAATAATTGTACTTTTTTAAAATATGAGATAAAAAAGGATTCAGTTATATTTCCAAGAAACCTAAAACAAAAACATGATGAGATATATAAGTTAATACAGAATAATAAAAAGGAGTTATATGATAAAGCTATAAAGGAAATGTATAACGAACTTTTAGAAAGATTTAAGTGGAGCTATGGAAAGTACATTATAATTCCACCTAAAAATGCAGATGAATTAGTAAAGGAAGGAAATGTATTAGACCATTGTGTAGCGACAAATTATATGGGAATTATGGCTATGAGAAAAACTGTAATATTGTTTATACGGAATAAAGATGAAATTGATACTCCGTTTTATACCATTGAAGTTAAGGATAATGAGATAAAACAATGCAGAGGTAAGAGAAACTGTGGTATGACAGATGAAGTTGAAAACTTTATTGAGGAATTTAAAGATAAAAAGCTAAGGAAAACTTTAAATAAAAAAATAGCATAGGAAGGTGAAAATCATGACAGGGAAAACGCATATAAGTATAGGACTAGTTGCTTCGGCAACTGTTCTTTCAATAAGTAATCCAACGGTAGAGAATGTTACAGATGGATTAGCAATTGGAACACTAGGAGCATTGATGCCAGATATAGATACAGGAAGGAGTACCATAAGTTATAAGGTTAGAAAAATACTGCTGTATATTATGATAGGAGTATTAACTACGTATATATTAATATCAAATTTTAGTAATCAAATTGAAATGATTAATTCTGTTTTTCAGAGAATAGGATTAAACAAGCTTACAAGTTACGTACCTCATAATTTGAAATTTTCAAATACAGGATTGGTGATTATATTAGCATGTATGATATTTTCCCAGTTTACCAAGCACAGGAGCTTTGCACACAGTATATTGGGACTTGTACTATTTACCATTGGGTTTAAGCTATTACTTGGAAATTTGGCTTTATATTTTGCAGTAGGTTTTATATCACATATGATAGCTGATACTTTAACCAACAGCGGAATAGAAATATTTTATCCAATAAGAAAAAAGGTAGCACTTAAGCTTATTCATACAGGTTCAGTAATGGATCATGTAATAGGTGGACTAGCTTTTATTTATTTTATATCGGCAATGAGTAAAATATTATAAATTTGTTTTAATATGGTATAATTTTATATAGGTGATTTAAATGGAAAATAAAAAAAATTATGCAAAATCAACAGAACTACTTTCAAATTTAGCTAAAGTGAATGAGAAAAACTCAAATAGTGCTATTTCGAACATGATTCTAAACTCTTCAAAAGTAGCTGAAAAAAACTTAAATAGTGTTATTTCGAACATGATTCTAAACTCTTCAAAAGTAGCTGAAAAAAACTTAAATAGTGTTATTTCGAACATGATTCTAAACTCTTCAAAAGTAGCTGAAAAAAACTTAAATAGTGCTATTTCGAACATGATTCTAAACTCTTCAAAAGTAGCTGAAAAAAACTCAAATAGTGCTATTTCGAACATGATTCTAAACTTTTCAAAAGTAGCTGAAAAAAACTCAAATAGTGATATTTCGAACATGATTCTAAATTCTTCAAAAGTAGCTGAAAAAAACTTAAATAGTGTTATTTCGAATACAATTTTAAATATTGTTAAGGCAACTGAAATAAATGAAAGTATACTAGATATTAAAGTAAATAATGATGGAACTATAGATTGTTTAGATGAAAAGAATATTGATGTCGAGAAAAATATTAATGAAATTCAAAATATATTTTCTCAAAAAGCTAATCAAACTTTATATAATAAAGTTGAAGGTTTTAAAAAAAGTCATTTTATCATATTTATATTACTATATATTTTTATTATTAATCCAATTAGTTCCTCAATAGATGATTACATCAAGCAAGGGCTAAAAGTAAAAGTAGTAAATATATGTAATTTAAGCAAATGTAAAAATCCAAAAACTATTTCTAAAAAAATAAAGAAACCTATCTATTCTGAAATAAAAAAGCAAGTCAATAATAAATATATTAGAAGTACTGTAATTAGTAATTATAGATTTGTAAATACAAATTCATTAAATGTAAGAGTATCAGATTCAATGAAATCATATTCAATATATAAATTAAAATTATGTCAAGTTGTGAAGATAATACATAAAAACAAAAATTGGACACGAATTGAATATGAAAATGAGGATGGAAGTATAGTTATACGTGGATGGGTTAATACACGTTATATTAGTAGATTTAAATAAAAATTTAAAATTTGGTGATAAAAATAAAAAATTAATGTATAAGAATAGTAGAGACATTTTTAGTCTTTGCTATTCTTTTTTATTTGGCAACAAATTTTTAGGTCAAATTGACTAACGAACTACATGTGGGCAGTTTCTGTCTATGTGTAGTTTTTTTATATTTAAAAATAAAATTTTGGAAGGTGGAAGTTAAAATGAGTAACATGAGTTATTGTAGATTTAGAAACACAGAAATTGATGTTTATGATTGTATTGAATCGTTGGGAGAAGGTAAAAGTTTAAGCAAGGAAGAGGCAGTAAGTGCAGAAAGAATGTTTAATAATATTTTAGAATTTCTTCAGGACAATAATGTAATTCAAAGCTATGATAAAGAACAATTACAAAAAGTTATAGAAGATTGCAAAGAGAAGGAGGAAAACGAAAATGAATAAGGTTGTATTAATAGGAAGATTAACTAAAGATCCTGAGTTGAAATTTACTCCAGGAAGTGGGACAGCGGTAGCACAATTTAATATAGCTGTAGATAGAAGATTTAAAAAAGAAGGTAAGCCAGAGGCAGATTTTATTCCTATCGTTGTATGGGGAAAACAAGCGGAATCGGTATCAAACTATATGTCAAAAGGTAGGCTTATAGGTATTAGCGGAAGAATACAAACTAGATCATATGATTCCAAAGATGGAACTAGAAGATATGTTACAGAAATCATAGCTGAGGAAACTCAATTTTTAGATTATGGTTCTAATGTAAATACAAGTAGTAGCGGAAATCAAAGTGGCTCAATGGATATATCACATAATAATGATATAACACCAATAGATGATGGGGACATTCCATTTTGACCAGTAAGATAAACATATAATCAAAAAAATAAATCGTTTGAGATATTAAAAGTATCTTGAGCGATTTTTTATTTTAAAAATGAAGGAGAGAATTCACAATGAAAAGTTTTATTGAAAATATAAAAAGGCATTTAGTATATATATTTAGAGGAAACAAGATGGAAGAAGAAATGCAAAACATTCAAAGATGCAACCAAGAATTTATAGATTTATATAAAAGAGCAGAAGAGAAAAATAAAGAACTAGAAAACAAAATTGATGAGATTAAGAAAAAAAGTGAGGAAGAGAAAAAAGAGCATGAATTGGCATTAGAAAAAGCTATTAATGAAAATATTGACTTAAGATATTTCATAAATGAAGTACTTCCAGAGATTCTTAAGAATAATAATTTTATGGATAAGAATACTGCTTATAGTACATTCTTAAAAGTAGTAAAAAGGGGTTCGTTTGAAGAAAAGAAAAAGAAACAATCCCAAATAGTTTTAGTTAAATAGAAAAATCAAAAACTGTATGTAGGTAAAAAGAAGCTTATATGCAGTTTTTACTTTACAAAATAAAAAGTTCTAAAATTGTGAATGGAGGAAAGTATATGAGATTTTCATGTGATAAAAATAATTTACTAAGTAGTTTAGAAGTTGCAACGAGAGCTGTTAATGGTAGGAATACCATGAAAGTTCTCACTGGAATATTGATAGAAGTAAAAGATGGAGAGGTAACTATAACAGGAAGTGAATTAGATTTAACTATTGATTCATCATTTAAAGTTTTAGATTTTGAAAATGGACAGACTGTTGTTGATGCTAAATTACTTTTAGAATATGTTAAGAAATTAAAAAATGGAAGTATATCAGTTTTTACAGAGGGAGAGAGGTTGGTTGTAAAGTCTGGAAGGTCTAGTTCTGGCTTTATAACAATGGATTCTAAGGATTACCCTAAAAAAGTAATCAATTCAAATGAAACTCAAATAAATGTACTTGCTTCTGAATTAGCGACAAGCATAAAAGAGATATTATATGCAGTTGCTAATTCAGAGATAAGACCAATCCTTACAGGGGTTTTATTTGAGATAAAAGATGGAGAATTAAAATTAGTTGCTATGGATGGGTATAGACTATCAATGTCAACTGTGGCTGCTGATTCAGAAAAAGATATATTAATTGTAATACCAGGAAAAGCACTTAAGGAAGTATTAAAGCTACTTCCTAAAAATACTGATACCAACAATGATAAGGATATAGATGTAAGACTTAGTATATCAGATAATTTTGCGAACTTCATTATAGGTAATATAGCTATTGATATAAGACTGCTAGAAGGAGATTTTGTAAAATACAGTAATTTGATAAAGAAAGAATTTAAAACAACTATAGTAGTTAATAAAGAAGAATTAAATAGTGTTCTTGATAGGGCTTCAATAATGGATGAAAAAAATAATTTGATTAAGATGGATATTACGGAAAATAAAATTATAGTTACGTCAAACAGTAATGTAGGAAGTGTTAATGATGAGGTTGAGATAAAAAGTTTTCAAGGAAGTAAATTAATTATAGCTTTTAATTCAAAATATTGGCTTGAACTGCTTTCAGCTTTAAGTACTGAAGATGGAAATATAGAAATAAATTTAAATAGAAATATAGATTGTGTAATTATTAAAAAGGTGAATGATGATAGCTTCACTGGACTTATTTTGCCAGTAAGATTAATTGGAGAATTGAAGGAAAGTGCTTAAAAACAATATTGAAAAAATTTACATTAATACTATAATTAATTGTAATGGAGGATTTTAATATGAGTTTGTTATCACCTTGTAATCAAAATAGTGTATTGCATATATTTCTTTTAAGTTTATATGCAATTCCGATTATTTTTATAATATATGCGTTAGTATCATATAAACTGTCATTTTCAGATGAAACAGTAAGTTTATTTAAAAAGATTTACTATATAATTTGGATATTAGCTTATATAATATTGGTAAATCATGTAGAGTTAAATAAAATATCTATTAAAGATAGTTTTGGAGTACCATATAACATGTGGACTCTAATTATTATTTTTATAATATTTCTAATGGTAGCTTACTTATTAGATATTTTTATTTTATTCGGAAATGGATTTAAGGAATTAAGCATCTTTGGAGCCAAGTTTGTAAAGGAAGATAGAGAAGCAATAACAATTCAGCAGAAAAACACTCAATTGTTTCTTAAAAAAACACAAGCTGCAAATACTATACTTATAGGACTAAGAAAGTATATTAAAGAAAATGATTTTAGCGGACAGATTATAAAAGGAAAATTTCATATAATACAAGAGCTTGTTAAAATAATAAAGAAATATTATGAGATACAATATCTAGGTGCAAATGTTAATGTAATTACCGTTAATAATGCAAAAGAGGATATTGAAAAATTATCATCTAATTATAATATTGATTTTGTAAAAAGAGCAGAATTAAAAAGACACTACAAGCATTCTAATTCATACATTATAGAACAAAATAATAGAAATGTTTTATTTATACCATATACAAGTGATATATATGTTAATGAAGATAGAGATAACAAATCTATGCTAGTAGTTATAGAGGCTGAGAAGGATCTTATGTTAGAGGAACAGTATACAATTATGAGTATTATTACTCTTTATGAAGCTGAAATACTTGAAATAATTAACAATAATAATTAAACTTATATTGAAAAAAATGTATTTAAGGAGTACAATTTATAACAGGGAGTGGTACTTTATGAAGAATGAAAATGATGTATTAACTTTAGATATGCTTAAAATTGCAGCGGAAAAGGTTAGAGAAACTGGTGGAGTAGTTCAGAAAACAAAATTGCCCAAAAGGCGAACTGATAGTTTTGCAAGAGCTAATAAAAGGGTTGAAAAACTAGTTGCATTATTTAAAAGATAATTAATATAAAGCTCCTTTAACTAAAGAACAGAATTTATGCTATCACTTAATCGTGGTAGCTTTTTTGTTTTTTGAAAATACATCCTACATTATTTTAAATGAAAGTTTGTTTTATTATTTACTTGAGTAAATTTATACATTGTTTTACAATAATATTGGTTATAAGTAAAAATAATACATATATTAAAGGGGGAGTAAAAGTGAAAAACAGATTTAAAGTATCGTTGTTAGTATTTCTAATTGTTATTTTGGGATGTTTTACAAGTGTTTTTGCAGATACAACTAAAGATGGTGCTGAAATTGGAACTGCCAATTTGAATAATACTACAGAAAATAGTGCGAAAGTCGGGTACAGATTATCGAATCCGGAAAAAGGATGGAAGAGATATGATGACAGAGATTCAAGAATTAATTATTTGGGTTCTTGGATATCAAATTATCATACCGCTGACTATTTAGCTTCATTAGGATTTTATAATAGTACAGGTATGTGTGCGGGGTCAATGCAAGATAGTTTGAAATTTATAGTATCTTCAAATAAAATTAGAATATTGACATATTGTTATACTGATCAATCTGGTTATTGGATTAAGATAGATGGTAAAACTATTGGAAATTTTGCATGTAATTATGTATCAAGTAATATGGCAGGTGGTAATGGAGATGTTATAAGTTACGAAAATTCCAATTTGGGTAGTGGATATCATACTGTAGAATTAGGAATACAATCTAAGTCTTATTTTAATGCAACGAATGATAGTCTATGGATAGATTCTATAGATATTGACGATTCTGGCTATTTATTTGGCATTTCATTAAATAAAAAAAATTACTCAATGTTAGTAGGACAAACTGATAATATAACAGCAACAGTAACACCAGATAATGTAACAAATAAAGCTGTAACATGGACATCAAGTGATACATCAGTAGCAACAGTAGATTCAAATGGAAAAGTAACTGCTCTTAAAAAAGGAACAGCAACTATAACAGCAACTACACAGGATGGAAGTAATTTAAGTTCTTCATGCACAGTCAATGTTACAGAACCAACAACTATAAGTTTAGATAAAACGAATGATTCAATAAATGTAGGACAAACTGATAATATAACAGCAACAGTTAATCCTTCTAACGTAGGTGTAACATGGATTTCAAGTGATAATTCTATTATAACAGTAGATTCTTCTGGTAAAATAACAGGATTAAAAGAAGGACAGGCAATAATAACAGCAACTACAACTGATGGTAAAACAGCAACCTGTACGGTAAATGTAATAGCTCAACAAGTTACAAAAGTTAAATTAACGCTATATATGAATGATTCAACAACAAGAAAATTTGATTTAACACAAGATGAATTTAATGATTTCATGAATTGGTATACAAATATGAGCGAAGAAGTGAAAGGAACAATACCATATTATATATTCAGTATATCAGCACAAGGAAGTACTCCAGCTCAAAAACATTGTGTACCATTTGCTAAAATAGAAAGCTTTGAGTTTGAATAATAAAGATTTTAATTCCACTGTGATAAAAACAAAAAATTAATGTATAAGAATAGTAGAGACAATTTTAAGTCCTTGCTATTCTTTTTTTAGCAACAATTATCTTAGGTCTTTTTAGGCTAACAAACTGTGTATAGGCAAATTCTGCTTATAGGCAGTTTTTTTATATCTAAAATTTTAAAATTTGAAAGGTGGAATATTTTATGAAAAACAAAATTGAAAAATTAAGAGGAGAGCTTTATATGCTAATTAAAAATCATAATTTAACAGATTCAGAGGTATTAACAAAATCACAAGTATTGCAGAACGAAATAAATAGTTTTATGAAAAAAGATTTAAAGGTAAAAGCTTCATGAGAGGATACATAAGTAAACAATTTATTTGGATACAATATAGAAATTACATCGTTATTTATATAAACAACACAATGCTTGTAGGTATAATTTTGAATGAATTTGTTGTTTACTTTAAGAAAATAAGAAAAGAGTTTGTTAACTTAGTAGATGCATTAAGTGTTATGGAGCTGGAACTAAGGAATAGAGAAAAGTGTTAGATTACATATCTAGCACTTTTATTTTACATATAAAAAAGTTGAAAGGAGTTGTTTATATTGAATGAAAAAATTGATTATGACACTGATCCTAGACTTAGTATTTTAAATGTAGCAGATAAATGTGGAATATTATATAGGCAAGAAGGTAAAAGATTTACAAGTGTATGTCCATTTTGTGGTTCTGAATTAGGACATTTCTATTTAACACCTGAAGATAAAAAATACAAGAATGTTTATCATTGTGTTAAATGTGGAGAACATGGTTCAGGTATTATGCTTTATTCAAAGCTTCATAACTGTACTAATAAAGATTCTTTTAAAGAGTTAATGGGTTTTGATGTAAGTTCATCTACAATTAATTTTATAAAGGAAGCTAAAAAGGTTGCTAGTGTAAAGTTAAATCATATGGCACCTATTGAGGTTAGGAACAAAGTATATAGGAATTTAATTAGAAGAATATCGTTGTCTGAGAAACATTATTTAAACCTTAGAAATAGGGGACTTTCAGAGTATGATATTAAAAATAATGGTTATAAGACATTACCTTTTGATAAAGACTTGAAAAAGAGAATATGTAGAGAACTTATAGGAGTTGGATTTAATCTTGCTGGAATATCAGGATTTTATACAGATAAAAATGAGTGGACTTTCTGGACACCAAAAGAAGGTGGATTTCTAGTACCAGTGATTGATTACTTAGGAAGGGTTCAGGGATGCCAAATAAGAAAAGATGCAGAGAAGAAAAAGTATCCTTGGTTCTCATCAAGCTATATGGAGAATGGTACGCAGTGTAATGGATTTATACATGTTCATTGGAATAAGAATCATTCATCTGAAAAGATAGTTATTACTGAAGGAGCTTTAAAGGCTACAACAGCAAGTATTTTATCAGATACAACATTTGTAGCAGTTCCAGGAGTAAATGCAATTAATAATTTATTTCAAACTCTAAAAATATTGAAACCACAAAAGATTTTTATTGCTTATGATATGGATTATAAGGATAAGAAAGAGGTACAGAAAGCATTAAACACACTTAAATGGAATTTAAAAGTTAATAGATATAATTATACCCAAAGTGTTTGGAATGAAGAATTTAAAGGTATAGATGATTACATGCTTCATGTTGTTAAAAATAAGGAGCTAGTAGTAAATTAAAAAATAATGAAAAAAGCATATATAAATTAAGTATAACTTCATAATTTAAAATATAATTTAGAAGGCATGTCAATACTTCATATAGAGGTAATGACATGCCTTTTAAATTGAATAAGTACTATAGCAATTTTAGAGCATGTGAAGAAAAGTCTGTAAATAAAAATAATAAGGCTTTCTATGGTAAAATAAAATCATAGGAGGCCTTTTATTATGGCAAGAAAAAAAGATATTTATAAGGTAAAACCAATGAATGAAGGAAAAAGAAATATTATATCAGCTCTTATAGACGAGTATGATATTCAGTCAGCTGAGGATATTCAGGAAGCTTTAAAAGATCTATTAGGTGGAACTATTCAATCTATGCTTGAAGGTGAAATGGACGAGCATTTAGGCTATGAACCATATGAACGAGCCGAAACTACAAACTCAAGAAATGGGAAAAAACAAAAAAGAATTCGAAGCAAATATGGTGAGATGAATATAGATGTACCACAGGATAGAGAAAGTTCTTTTGAACCTAAAATAGTACAAAAACACCAGAAAGATATTTCTGGTATAGAAGAAAAAATTATTTCTATGTATGCTAAAGGATTAAGTACCAGACAAATTTCAGAACAAATTGAAGATATATATGGGTTTGAAGTTAGTGAAGGAATGGTTTCAAATATAACCAATAAACTTCTTCCTGAAATAGAAGCATGGCAACATAGACCTTTATCTACAGTATATCCAATTGTTTTCATTGATGCAGTTCATTTTTCCGTAAGGGAAAATAACGTTATACGTAAGCTTGCAGCTTACATTATTCTTGGTATAAATAATGAAGGCAGAAAAGAAGTACTTTCTATAAATATTGGAGAAAATGAAAGCAGTAAATATTGGCTTAGTGCTCTCAATGAATTAAAAAATAGAGGTGTTCAAGATATCCTTATCCTTTGTGCAGATGGTCTTACAGGGATAAAGGAATCTATATCAGTAGCTTTTCCAAATACTGAATATCAACGTTGTATAGTTCATCAAGTAAGAAATACATTAAAGTATGTTTCTGATAAAGATAAAAAAGAATTTGCAAAAGATTTAAAAACTATATATCATGCACCTTCTGAGGAAATTGCATATAAGCAATTAGAAGAAATCACTGGAAAATGGGAAAAACATTATCCTAACTCAATGAAAAGCTGGAAATCAAATTGGGATGCTATTAGCCCTATTTTTAAGTTCTCTGCTGATGTAAGAAAAGTTATTTATACTACAAATGCAATCGAAAGTCTCAACAGCACATATCGTAGATTAAATAGACAAAGAACTGTATTTCCAAGCGATACATCACTTTTAAAAGCTTTATACCTTGCTACTTTTGAAGCTACAAAAAAATGGCGTTTGCCACTAAGAAATTGGGGTAAAGTGTACGGTGAATTATCCATTATGTATGAAGGACGACTTACTGAATAAAAAGCTTAATATGCCAAAAACGCCTGTTTTTAAAGGCGTTCTTGACATACATATTTTTAGAATGTATATTTAAAACAAGATAGAAAGTCACTTTTGACAATCTTGTCTTTTAAAACTTACCATAGAAAGTTATTTTACAGAAAGAATTTTACACTCTCGACTCGAAAACAAACTTAGCTTTTTTCGAAGCAGTATAATATTTATTATCTTCATATAATCGTCTTTGATCTTCTTTCAAAATTTCTCCTTCTCTAAATGGCCATTGTATTCCTTTTGAGTTTATTAATCCGTCATATGTAACACCACTCATATCACAAGGCATATTTCTAGAGCACTCTCTCATTAGGTTAAATGCATCTCTAGGAGTTTTCCACCTATCAAGAAGATTTCCCATACATAAAGATTCGCCAACCTTGTAAATAACTTCGTAATCGCTTTTCTCATCTTCAGATTTTTCAAGTACAGGTCTCATTGCAGAAATACGTCTTTCTGTATTTATAAAAGTTCCTTCTTTTTTTAGACCAGAAACTACAGGAAGATATAAATGGCAGTTTTTTGAACTATCAGTATCACCATATATATCTTGTACAATAAAAAATTCTAATTTATCCATAGCTTCTTTAAACTTTGTATTATTTGCCCACGAATGACGTGGATTTGTTCCTAAGACCCATAATGCTTTTATTTCTCCTGAGTTAATTTTATCAACAATACGGTTATAAGTTATTGTGGGTTTAATAGGTAATACAGCTTCATTAACTCCAAGAATCTCTGATACTCTTTTGCGCCTTGCCATATTATTATAATCGCCTCCGCCATAAAGCATAGTTGTATTACTATAAACACGTGATCCCATTGCATTACATTGACCTGTGATGGAGTTAGCGCCTGTACCAGGTTTGCCAATATTACCAGTCATTAATGCTAAATTAATAATAGCCTGTGCTGTTCTAACTGCTTCATAGCCTTGGTTAACTCCCATTGTCCACCAAAAGGAAACTCTTTTACCATTGTGTATTAATTTTACAAGTTCTAAAATAGCAGCTTCATTAATACCTGTTGTTTTTGAAGCTTTTTCTATACTGTATTGTTTAACAAATTCTTTGAAAGCTTCAAAACCTTCGGTATAATTATTTATATATGAATTATCTATATAGTTGTCTTCTATAAGTTTATTGGCTATAGAATAAAAAAATATTATATCTGTTTTCGGTTTTATTCCATACCAGTAATCAGCATTTTGTGCTGTTTCTGATTTTCTTGGATCTATAACTATTAACTTTTTATTTTTATTATTTCTTATTCTATTCCATAGTACTGGCTGTGTTATAACTGGATTAGCACCTATTAATATTATTGTATCAGATAACTCTGCATCTTTTAAGGTATAGGGTGGTGCATCGAAACCAAAGCTTTCCTTGTGAGCAACTACCGAGGTTGCCATGCATTGTCGTGTATTTCCGTCAACATTAGCCTTTAAATAATTTCTCATTACATGACCAAATAAAGCAAGCTCTTCTAAAGTTAATTGACCTGTACTAATACCTGCAATGCTTTCATTTCCATATTTATTTTGCAATTCTAAAAATTTATCTGCAATTATGTTATATGCATGTTCCCAAGGAATTCTTCTAAATGAACCATCCTTTTGCTTGATTCTAGGTAGTGGTAGCTCTTTTATTAATGTTTGTTGTTTATCTAAAGATACTCCTTTAATACATCCAAAAGCTCCGTTAACTGGATAGTCTTTTTTTGGTGTAATTTTAACTATTTTATTATGTTCAACATAAAAATCTAAATTACATGCCAAAGAGCAATAATTACAAGTAGATTGAATTTTTTTCATAAAAATATCATTCCTCTCTTAAGATAAAATATCTTACATATAGAGTAATTAAAATAAAAAATAAACACCGTGATATGTATCACGGTGTTTAGAAACAATTAGAAGGTTTTTGCAAATAAGGTATATTAGTAATAGTGATATTATAAGAATTAAAGAAAAACCATCAACTAAGTAAAGTTACCTGTTTTTCATTGACAACTTCTACTAAGCTGATGGCTTTTTTATTCAAAAGCAATATTGTTATCTTTAATATAAATAGTTACATTACTTCCATCCTTATATATTCCTTTTATATAGAATTCAGCTAATTCATCTTCTATATATTTTTGTATAGTACGTCTGAGTGGACGTGCACCATATTTTTTATCATAACCTTTATCAAAAATAAAGTTTTTAACTTCTTCGTTTATATTAATAGATATATTTTTATCTCTACCCTCACTTATTATTTCCTTAAGCATTAAGTCGATTATTTTCATAAGCTCATCTTTGTTTAGTTCTGTAAATATAATTGTTTCGTCTATTCTATTTAAAAATTCAGGTCTAAAGGTTTCACGAAGTACATCTTTAATTTTACTAGAAAGGGAGAAATAATCATCACGAGAAAAACCTATTCCGCTGGATTTTAAATTTGTTCCGGCATTTGAAGTCATTATTATTATTGTATTTTCAAAGTTTACAGTTCTTCCTTGACTATCAGTAAGTCTTCCGTCCTCAAGTATTTGAAGCAAAATATTAAATACATCAGGATGTGCTTTTTCAATTTCATCAAGAAGAATAACTGAATAAGGATTTCTTCGTACTTTTTCAGTAAGTTGACCTCCGTTATCATAGCCTACGTAACCGGGAGGCGCTCCTATTAATTTAGATACAGTATGTTTTTCCATGTATTCAGACATATCTACCCTTATTAAAGCCTTTTCATTTTGAAACAATTCCAAAGCTAAAGTTTTTACAAGCTCTGTTTTTCCAACGCCAGTTGGACCTACAAATATAAAAGAGGATGGTTTCTTTAATTTTTTAAAGCCGGATCTATTTCTTCTGATAGTTCTAGCAACACTCGATACAGCTTCGTTTTGTCCGATAACTCTTTTATGAAGTCTTGATTCTAAATTTAGAAGTTTTTCAGCCTCTATTTCTGTTATTTTTTGTACAGGAATTTTAGTCCAAGATTCTACAACTGAGGCTACATCATCTAAAGTTAACATAACATTAGAATATTCATTTTTAAAGTTATCGATTTTTGTTTGTATTTTACATTCTTCAACTTTATATTCGGCTGCCTTTTCGAAATCATTTAATTCGGCACATTTAGTTATTTCTTTTTGAATATTTGAGAGTTCGTTTTTTAATGCTTCAAGTTCTACAAGTCCCTTATTTTTTAAATTTGCTCTAGAACCAGCTTCATCAATTACATCTATAGCCTTATCAGGGAAAAATCTATCAGATATATATCTTCCGGATAGTCGAACAGCATTTTCAATTACATCATCTGGAATTTTTATTTTATGATAATTTTCATAATAAGATTTTACACCTTTTACTATTTCAATAGTTTGCTCAATAGTAGGTTCTTCTACCATAATAGGTTGAAAACGTCTTTCCAAAGCAGAATCTTTTTCTATATATTTTCTGTACTCTTCTATAGTAGTGGCACCTATAAGTTGAAGTTCACCCTTAGCTAAAGCAGGTTTTAATATGTTTGCAGCGCTTAATGAACCACTTTCAGCATTGCCAGCACCCATTATATTGTGAATTTCATCTATAATTAAAATTATGTTTTTAAATTGATTTATTTCGTCGATAATGCCTTTCATACGAGCTTCAAACTGACCTCTAAATTGAGTACCTGCTACAAGCGAATTTAGTTCAAGCATGTATACCTCTGTGTCTAAAAACCTTGCAGGAACATTTTTCTCTGCTATTCTTACAGCAAACCCCTCAGCTATTGCTGTTTTACCAACACCAGCTTCACCTATAAGAATAGGGTTGTTTTTGGTTCTTCTGTTTAAAATCTGAATTAACCTGTCGATTTCTCTTTCTCTTCCAATAACAGTATCAATTTCACCGTTTTTGGCCTTAATAGTTAAATTTATTCCATAAGAATCTAAATATTTTTTCTTTTTTGCTTTTTTACGAGTACTAGTAGTAGTTTTTGAATCTTTAGTGTATTCAGGTTCCTTAGTTTCACCTTGTTCAGAATTGTTAAAAGCATTATTGAAGAAATTTAACAGTCCGCCATTTCCGTTTTCATCCGAAATTTTATCTAAATCAATATTTTTAAGCATATCATTCATTTGAGTGCTTAAATTTTGAAAATCATCTTCTTTCATATCTTTTGTATCAACTATTTGTGTTAAAGGTGAAATGCCGAGTTTTTTTGCACAAGGTAAGCATAGACCAACTAATTCTTGTTTACCATCTATTACTTTATTTGTGAAAATAACAGCAACATTTTTCTTACATACAGAACAAGTAACCATTAGTATTATCATCTCCAATGTTTCAAGTTTATAATAATCAAGTTTATGTTTAATTATATTATATCAAAGAAAAAAGAAATTCATATATTAAATTAATTAAAAAAGTTTATAATATGGTTTATAATATAATATAGTATAAGTTATTCCAATTGGAGGAGAGGATAATGGAGTATGATTTGGTTATTATAGGTGGTGGATTGTCTGGAATAAGGACTGCAATCTCTGCTAGAAAAGAAGGAGTAAAAAATATATTATTAATAGAAGCAGAAGATACTTTAGGGGGAATCCTAAATCAATGCATACATAATGGCTTTGGAGAAAGAATTTTTAATGAAGAACTTACAGGAACAGAATATATCCAAAGATTTATAGATGAGTTTTTGAGGCTTAATATAAATTATAAATTAAATAGTACCGTTATAAAGCTTAGTAGAAATAAAACAGTTACTTTTGTGAATTCAGAAGACGGAGTAGTTGAAATAAAGGCTTGTAGCATAGTTTTTGCTTGTGGAGCTATTGAAAAACCTAAAAAATCAATAAGGCTTTTAACAAGAGATTTAAGTGGAATTTATTATGCGGCTGCAGCTGAAAGGCTAATAAATATACATGGATATATGCCAGGAAAGAGTATAGTTGTACTTGGAGCAAATGAAATTGGTAATTTACTTGCAAATAGAATATATATTGAAGGCGGTAAGGTTAAAGCAGTAATAGATAATGGAGTTAGTTTAAATAAAAAAAATGAAATTATAGAGTTGTTAGCAAAGATAAATGTACCACTTTTATACGATTATGATATTATGAAAATTAAAGGACGAGGAAGAATAGAAGGAATTTATATAAGTAATAGAAATTTTGAAGAAAAATTTATTTCTTGTGATACACTTATTTTTGCTCAAAAATTATCTTGTAACGATAAGCTTTTAAAAGATTCCAATATAAAAAGCTTAAATAAGGAAGAGAAAGAATCAAAAACAAATACTTCTGGAATATTTATAGTAGGAGATGCACTGTATATACATGAATTTAACTCTAATGATATTGTTTTTGAAAGTGAAAGGCTAGGTAAAGTAATAACAGAATATATTAAAGAATGTACAGATAAGTAAAGCTTAATTAAAATTTATATAGGAGATGAATTTATTATGACACATAAGTTATTTTATGATGATCCATACATATGTGAATCAGAAGGAAAGATAGTAAGTGTAATAGAAAAGGATGGAAAATTCGAGATTGTTTTAGATGAAACAAGCTTTTATCCAGAAGGTGGTGGTCAACCTTGTGATTTAGGAACAATAAATGATATACCTGTGGAATATGTATATGAGAAGGATGACGTAATATATCATGTAATGAGCATAAAGCCTAATGGAGATACAGCAAAATGTAAGGTGGATTTTTTAAGAAGGCAGGATAATATTCAACAGCATACAGGAGAGCATTTACTTTCAGCTGCATTTTTCAAGCTATACAATGGAGTGAATTGCGGCTTCCATATGGGAGATGATTATTTAACTATAGATATAGATATGGAAGAAGTAACACAAGATATGATAAAGAAAATAGAAGATGAAGCAAATAAATATGTATACGCAAATGTAGAAACTAAAACTTATTTTATGAGTAAGCCTGAAGCTGAAAAACTTCCACTTAGAAAGGCAATAAAAGCTGAGGGTAAAATAAGAATAGTTCAGCTTGGTGATGTTGATTATAGTGCTTGTTGTGGCACGCATGTTGTTAGAACTGGAGAAGTTGGAATTATAAAGATACTTAAAACTGAAAAGCATAAAGGAATGACAAGAGTTTATTTTAAATGTGGTAAAAGAGCATTTGAAGAGTATACAAAAGAGCATAATATTATAACTGAGCTTCAAAAGATTTTATCAATAGACGAAGAAAATATTTTAAATAAAGTTAAGTCTAATAAAGAGGAAATCTCTACCTTGAAAAAAATAGTATCTGACTATAAGAAGAATGAAGCCAAGATAGAGGCTGATAAACTTAAAAATGAGAAAAATGACGGAGTTATATTTAAACATTATGAGGATGGGGATTTCAGTTTTATAGAGGAAATATATGACGGCATTAAGGACGAAAATGCTATTATAATACTAACATCAGGTTTAGATAACAGAATTTTATTTGCACAAAATGGGAGCAGCACAGTTGAGTGTGGAAAAATATTTAAGCAAAATATAAAGAACTATAATGGAAGAGGTGGCGGAAACGCTAAAAGAGCTCAAGCAGCTTTTTCTAATAAGGAGGATCTTTTTAAGTTTGCTGAATTCTTAAAGAAAATAGAATGAATTTGAGGTGGTCAAATGAAAGGTGTAATTGAATATCAATTAAAAACTATAAAGGATAATCAGTTTGTTGATATAACAAGTCTAGTTGAAAAAGCAGTAGATGACAGTGGAGTTTCAGAGGGAATAGCTTTAGTATTTTGCCCACACACTACAGCAGGTATTACAATAAATGAAAATGCAGATTCAGATGTTGTAAGAGATATTTTGGTGAATTTGGATAAGGCTTTTCCTAAAGAGGGAGATTACAAACATGTAGAAGGAAATTCACATGCACATATAAAGGCATCTTTAATGGGTGCAAGTCAGCAAATTATTATACAAAATAGTAAACTGAAATTGGGAACTTGGCAGGGAATATATTTTACTGAATTTGATGGTCCTAGAACAAGGAAGGTATTTGTAAAAATAATATAACTAAAAATGAGCGTGTGAAGAAAAGTCTGTAAATAAAAATAATAAGGCTTTCTATGGTAAAATAAAATCATAGGAGGCCTTTTATTATGGCAAGAAAAAAAGATATTTATAAGGTAAAACCAATGAATGAAGGAAAAAGAAATATTATATCAGCTCTTATAGAAGAGTATGATATTCAGTCAGCTGAGGATATTCAGGAAGCTTTAAAAGATCTATTAGGTGGAACTATTCAATCTATGCTTGAAGGTGAAATGGACGAGCATTTAGGCTATGAACCATATGAACGAGCCGAAACTACAAACTCAAGAAATGGGAAAAAACAAAAAAGAATTCGAAGCAAATATGGTGAGATGAATATAGATGTACCACAGGATAGAGAAAGTTCTTTTGAACCTAAAATAGTACAAAAACACCAGAAAGATATTTCTGGTATAGAAGAAAAAATTATTTCTATGTATGCTAAAGGATTAAGTACCAGACAAATTTCAGAACAAATTGAAGATATATATGGGTTTGAAGTTAGTGAAGGAATGGTTTCAAATATAACCAATAAACTTCTTCCTGAAATAGAAGCATGGCAACATAGACCTTTATCTACAGTATATCCAATTGTTTTCATTGATGCAGTTCATTTTTCCGTAAGGGAAAATAACGTTATACGTAAGCTTGCAGCTTACATTATTCTTGGTATAAATAATGAAGGCAGAAAAGAAGTACTTTCTATAAATATTGGAGAAAATGAAAGCAGTAAATATTGGCTTAGTGCTCTCAATGAATTAAAAAATAGAGGTGTTCAAGATATCCTTATCCTTTGTGCAGATGGTCTTACAGGGATAAAGGAATCTATATCAGTAGCTTTTCCAAATACTGAATATCAACGTTGTATAGTTCATCAAGTAAGAAATACATTAAAGTATGTTTCTGATAAAGATAAAAAAGAATTTGCAAAAGATTTAAAAACTATATATCATGCACCTTCTGAGGAAATTGCATATAAGCAATTAGAAGAAATCACTGGAAAATGGGAAAAACATTATCCTAACTCAATGAAAAGCTGGAAATCAAATTGGGATGCTATTAGCCCTATTTTTAAGTTCTCTGCTGATGTAAGAAAAGTTATTTATACTACAAATGCAATCGAAAGTCTCAACAGCACATATCGTAGATTAAATAGACAAAGAACTGTATTTCCAAGCGATACATCACTTTTAAAAGCTTTATACCTTGCTACTTTTGAAGCTACAAAAAAATGGCGTTTGCCACTAAGAAATTGGGGTAAAGTGTACGGTGAATTATCCATTATGTATGAAGGACGACTTACTGAATAAAAAGCTTAATATGCCAAAAACGCCTGTTTTTAAAGGCGTTCTTGACATACATATTTTTAGTTATTCATTATATCTTTTATAACTTCTCCGCCTATAATCATTCCAGCTACAGGAGGAACAAAGGATATACTTGCAGGTATTTGCCTTTTTTGTGTGCATTTTCTTGAACCATTTGAACATACACAACCTTCTTTGCAGGTTATAACTTCATCCAATTTTGGTTTAAGAGGAGTTTCTTTCGAATAAAGAACTTTAAGAGATTTTACACCCCTTTTTCTAAGTTCATGTCTCATAACCTTAGCGAGAGGACAAATGGAAGTTTTATATATATCTGTAACTTCGAATTTTGTTGGATCTAATTTATTACCAGTTCCCATACAGCTAATTATGTTTATATTACTTTTTTGACACCAAACTATAAGTGCTATTTTTGCAGATACAGTGTCGATTGCATCAATAACATAATCCGTATCAGGTGTTATTAAATCGCTAATATTATCTTCTGTAACAAAGATTCTATGAGTTTCAACATTGCAATTAGGATTAATATCAAGTATTCTTTCCTTCATGACATCAACCTTAGGTTTTGCTATAGTTTTAAAAGTAGCTTGAATTTGTCTGTTTATATTTGTAAGACATACGGTATCGTCATCTATAAGGACAATATGTCCCACTCCAGATCGTGCAAGTGCTTCTACAGAGTAACTTCCTACACCACCTATACCGAAGACTATGACTTTGCTATTTTTTAATTTTTCTAATCGTTCTTTTCCAACCAGTAATTCAGTTCTTGAGAGAAAATGTTGACGCATTTAGTCATCTGCAGTTTTGACTATATAAAAACTACAGAATTTTCACCACCTTCTAAATAAATTATAAGTTACAGTGTTTATCATAAAATTTTTATAAAAACATTAATAACATATTAATTCTATCATTTTTTTACTTTATAGCAACAGTATATTTAAATAATTATAACAAGTTCAAAATGTTATTTTTAAAATAAGAGATATTTATAACTTTATTTTAAAAATAATCAAATACATGGAATATAACTATTTGAAAACCTTTTATGTATAAATAATTACTAAATGGTAATTTTGTCAAATAAACTCATGTTATGGTATATTATATTGTATTGTATAAGTATTTTCAAATATTATGGTTAAGGGGTGTACAGATAATGAACAAAAGCATAAGGAGTAAGTTGATTGTAACTATTAGTTTGGTATGTATTATTCCAGTTATACTATTCGGTAGTATTTTATATCGAGATGTGTATAACGTTTTAATGGAAAAACTAAATGGTGACTCTCAACAGAGTTTAACAGAGGTAAATAGAAGTATAAACAATTATTTTCAAACTATGGAGAATAATATAGATATTCTTGCAGGAAATTATGATATACAGAATGTAAACAATCATCCTGAGTTTGAATCCTATGTGGCTTCTAATCTTCAGGAAATAAAAGATAATAATAAAGCAGCAAAAAATGTATATTTTGCTACTAGCTTAAAGAAAATTTATTTATCTCCAAAGGTTAAACTGCCAGATGGATTTGATCCTACTAGCAGAGATTGGTATAAAGATGCTGTAAAAAATAATGGAAAAATAGTATTTAGTAATGTTTATAAAGATGCTGCAACTAAAAATAATATAGTATCGATATCAAAAGCTGTATACCAAAATGATACTTTGGTTGGTGTGGTTTGCATGGATGTTGATTTGAGTAAATTAAGCAATGAAATGAAAAATATTAAAATTGGTAGGGATGGGTATATATGTGTAACAGATAAAAAAGGAACAATGATTGTTAATCCTGTTAAATCTGAAATAGGTAAACAGAATATAATTAAAACAGAATTATGGAGAAAATTAAACGGTAACAAATCCGGATTTAGTGAATATAAGAACGAAGATGGAAAAGAACAATTTTCAACCTTTGCATTAAATGAGAATTTGGGGTGGAAAATAGTAGGGATTATGAATAAAAGTGAACTTACTAGAAATACATCATCAATATTAAATACAACAGTAATATTAATACTTATAATTTTAGTTTTGGCAGTTATTGTATCAATACTTATAAGCAAAAGTTTTACAAAAAACATAAATAAAATAGTTGAAATTATTAAGCTTGGAGCAGAAGGAGATTTATCCAAAAGAGTTGAGGTTGATGCTAAAGATGAATTTGGAAAGTTGTCAGATTATTTTAATGATATGATAGAGAAAATACATTTCTTGATTAGTGCCATAAAGCAGTCTTCAGATAATATACTTAACTCATCAAAAATTATATTAAATATGTCAGGGGAAACCAGCACAGCAGTAGATGAAGTTGCTCAAACTATAGATCAAGTAGCACAAGGAGCATACTCCCAGGCTGAGGATATAGCAAATAGCTTTGATGAATTTAACAAATTAAGCAATGAAATTACATTAATCAAGGGTAAAACAGAGAGTATAAATGAATTATCTAAAAACACAAATAATTTTAGTAAAAACGGACTTGAAATAATGGAAGTACTTATTGACAAAACAAAACTTTCAAATAAGTCTTCTAAAGAAGTTACGAAAACTGTAAATGATATGGTTGAAGCATCAAATGCTATAGGAAGTATTACAGACACTATAAACGGAATTTCAGAGCAAACAAATTTATTGGCATTAAATGCAGCTATTGAAGCAGCTAGAGCAGGGGAAGCAGGTAAAGGATTTTCTGTGGTAGCAGAAGAAATTGGAAAGCTTGCAGAAGAGACAACTTTAGCGACAAAAGAAGTTAAAGAACTTATTGAAGATATAAAAAGTAAAAATACAATGGTATTCAAATCGTTAGATGTTTCATTAAAATTAGCTGATGAACAAACTACTGCCGTATCACAAACAAAAAATATATTTAATAAAATTTTAGAACTATTAAATAATTTATCAAACGAGATAGAGGATATAGAGGGGTCTATAAATACTACGTATCAAAGTAAAAATTTTATATATGGTAAATTAGAAAGCATCTCAGCGTCAGCTCAACAATCAGCATCTAGCGCAGAGGAAGTATCAGCAACTACAGAAGAAGTATCTGCTAGCATGAGTGAATTTAATAAGACCTCTGAAAAACTAGAAGAGGTTGTAAATAAACTTGAGGAAGAAATAAATAAATTTACACTTTGATAATTAACTAGTAAAAATTAAATATTAACAAAATGTTTTGTAAAGTAAGCTCTTAATTAATAAAAAATAACAAAATGAGCTGTATTTTAAGCAGTTGGCTAAAAAAGTACAAAGGTAAGAATAAAAATGTACTTTAAAGCTAATTGCTTTTATTTTTTTCAAAAAATCGCTTAAAATCTAAATTTAATAGGCCATTTGTAATAATTATTAGTGTGAAAGGAGAAAATTAAAGTAAAACAAAGAAATTACAAGCATAGATAATGCTGAGATAAATGTTTATATAAATGAGTTTATTTCAATAAATGGCAAAATGATATTAAGTTTGAAGTTTGCAAAACAATTAACTATAATTTAAAATGTAAACAAAATATAAATTATTGTAAAGAGCATAATTTACTAAAAACGCAATTCATTTTGAAAGAACGTAAAACTATTAATTTAATAAAAGGGGGATGAAAAAAGGGGTTTTTGGGTAATTAATTTTGTTTATATGTACTGACAAAATGTTTTTTGCTAAAAGCTTATAATAAATGGAGGGTTAAAACAGTGAAGAAAAGAAATATTGCCATTCTAGGAATGTTTATGATGACAGCATCTTTGGGTATTTCTAAAAACCATGTTTTTGCTGATACAGTGAAAGCAAGTAATTCGGGTGTTCAAGTACAATTAGCTGAGACAAATACTAATGCAACTTCAAATACAATAGCATCGAAATTTAAAGTTACCAATAATACAGGTGCACCTTTAGATTTGACAACTTTAAAATTAAGATATTATTTTACATCAGACGGTACTCAAGCACAAAATTTCTGGTGTGATTATGCAGCAATAGAGGGTGCTAATTATAAAACTATTACGAGTAACGTAGTTGGTAATTTTGTTGCTATGGATAATCCAACAAAAACAGCAGATCATTATCTTGAGATAAGTTTTTCAAGTGGAACAGGACAACTTGATGCGGGTTCATCAATTGAAATTCAATCAAGAGTAGCTAAAAATGATTGGAGTAACTACGACCAATCAAATGACTATTCTTTTAATGCCAATGCAACTAATTATACTGATTGGAGTAATGTAACAGCATATTCCAACGGATCTCTTGTATATGGAAATCCACCAGTAGTAGATCCTGTTATTGATCCAACTAGTGCTACTTTTGATGTGGCAAATCCAAGTGATGTTAATGTAGCTTTACAGTTAAATGAATTTACATTAAATGGGTTAACAGATGAAAATGGACAAACTATAGATCCATCAAATTACACAATATCAGGAAGTAATTTGGTATTAAGTAAAGCTTATCTTCAAAAAGAAGCAATAGGCAAACATACTGTTAATTTTGCATTTACTAAAGGTACAGCAACAGTAAATAAATCATTAGCACTTACAGTTGAGGATACAGCTGGTATAGTAGTAAAGCCTACAACTGTTTCATTTGATAAAGCAGCACCAGCAGATCAAAGTGTTGCTCTTACATTAAATGGACATGCACTTGGCGATGTAGTAGGTCCTAAAGGAACTTTAGTAAAAGGAACAGATTATACTTTAGCTGATGATGGAACTGTAACTCTTAGCAAGGCATATCTTGCAACACTTCCACTTGGTAATAGTACATTAACATTTAAAGCTGCAGATGATCCTAGTAAGGCTGCAACAGTAACAGTAACTGTTAAAAATGCAAATGCTACAAGCATTACAGTTGGTGATGTTACTGGAGCAAAGAAAGGTGATACTGTAAAAGTTCCTGTAACTATAAGTACAGTAAAGACACCAGTAGGATTATTATGTATGGATATAAACTATGATCCAAAGGAATTAAATGTTAAAGATGTACTTCCTACAGATTTAATTAAGGGAGTAGATACTAACAGTTTCATAGTAAATACAACAACACCAGGAAAAATAAGCATTACATTCCAAGACCCAACTTTAGGCAGTGATCCAATAAGTGCAGAAGGAATTATCGCATATTTAGAATTTATAGTAGCTGGCGAAAAAGCAGGAAAATTTGATTTAAAAGTAAATCCAACTACTGTAATACTTGCAGATGAAAATGATAGTGATATAGATTGCAATCCACCAAAGGATGGAAGCGTATCTGTTATTGGAGATCCAATTGTAACTCCAACTCAAATAACCTTTGAACAGGATTCTGCAACAGCTCAAAACGTTACTGTAGATGCAAATGGAAACACATTTAAGGATGTTGTTGAAGAAGATGCTAGCGGTAAAGTTATAAATACTCTTAAACAAGGAACTGATTATACAGTAACAGATACTGGAATTACTTTAAGCCAAGCTTATCTTTCAACTCTATCTGTAGGTACTCATAACTTAGTATTAGAGTTTACTGCTGCAGATGGAACAATAAAGACACAAGCAATATCAGTAGTTGTTACTAAAAATACTACACTTACAATATCAGTTGCAAATGTAGCAGGAAAAACAGGAGATACAGTTAAAGTTCCTGTAACTATAAAAAATGTAACAACACCATTAGGTTTGTTGTGTGCAGAAATAGATTATGATGCAACTAAGTTTACTGTTAAGGATGTACTTGCTAATACAGATTTAATAAAAGATAGCAATGTAAACTTTATAGTTAATACAAGTACACCAGGAAAGATTACAATTACTTTCCAAGATTCAACACTAGGAAATGACCCAATAAGTGCAGATGGAATATTAGCATATTTAGAATTCTTAATAAATGAAGATGCTGCAACTGGAGTAAGTCCAGTAACAATAAGTACAGATCCAACAAAATTAATAGTTGCAGATGAAAATGACGCTGATATAAAAGATAAATCTTCAAACGGAAGTATAGAAGTTACACAAGCACCACTTGCAGATCCAGTAGTAAACACTACACAGGTTAATTATGATAAGTCAGCACCAGCAGATCAAACTGTTAGTGTTACATTTAACAAGGATACTGTTAAAGATGTAAAGAATGGAGATACTGTAATTCCAACATCAGCTTATACAGTAACAAGTGATGGAGTTGTTCTTAGCAAGGATTATCTTGCAACATTAGCTAATGGCACATATACATTTACAATTGATTTCAATAGAGGAAGCTCAGCAACCTTTACTGTTGTGGTTTCAGGAATTGCAACTTCAGTAGTAAATACAGGAAGCGTAACTTATAGTCAAGCATCACCAGCAGATCAAAATATAAGTATTTCATTCTATGGAAATACAATAGTAGATGTAAAAGATGCACAAGGAAATGTTCTTAAAGCTGGAAGCGATTATACAGTAACAGATGCTGGAATTGTTTTAAGCAAAGCTTATCTTGCAACATTAGCTGAAGGAACATATGCATTTACAATTGATTTTAGCCAGGGAAAAGCAGGAAGCTTTAACGTTGTTGTTAAGGGAATTGTAAATTCAACAGTAACTACAGGAAGCGTAACTTATGATCAAAATGTACCAGCAGCTCAAAATATCAATATTGCATTTAACGGAAATACAATAGTAGATGTTAAGGATGCAAAGGGTAATGTTCTTAAACAAGGAACAGATTACACAATAACAGATGCAGGAATTGTTTTAAGTAAAGACTATCTTGCAACATTAGCAGCAGGAACATATGCATTTACAATTGACTTTAGTGAAGGTCAGGCAGGAACATTTAATGTTGTTGTTAAACCACTTACAATATTAAATTTAACTGTTGGAAATGCAACAGGTAATCCAGGAGATACTGTAAGAGTACCTGTAACAATAAATACAGTAACAACACCAGTAGGTTTAGTTTGCATGGAAATTAGTTATGATGCAAGCAAATTTACAGTTAAAGATGTACTTCCAGCTGATTTAATAAAAGATAGTGGTGTAAACTTTATAGTTAACACAAGTACGTCAGGAAAAATAAGCATAACATTCCAAGACTCAACATTAGGAAGTGACGCAATAAGTGCTGATGGAATATTTGCATATTTAGATTTCTTAATAAATTCAACTGCAACAGCTGGAGACAGTGCAATAACAGTAAATCCAGATCCAACAAAATTAATAGTTGCAGACGAAAATGATACTGATATTAAGGATGCATATAAAAATGGAACAATAACTGTTACTGGAACACCAGTAGTAACAAAAGATTCAACAGTTACTACAGGAAGTGTAACTTATGATCAAAATGCACCAGCAGCACAAGATGTTGCTATTACATTTAATGGCAATACAGTAGTAGATGTTAAGGATGCAAGTGGAAATGTTCTTAAAGCAGGAACAGATTACACAGTAACAAGTACTGGAATCACACTTAGCCAAGGTTATCTTGCAACATTAGCAGCAGGAACATACACATACACAGTTGACTTTAGTTCTGGAAAAGCAGGAAGCTTTACAGTTGTTGTTAAAGCAGCTAATACACCAGTAAGTGATAAAACTACTATAGTAGTTGGAACAGTTACTGGAAAAGCAGGAGATACTGTAAGAGTACCTGTAACAATAAGTAAAGTAACAACACCATTAGGCTTAGTTTCTGTAGAAGTAAGCTATGATGCAAGCAAATTTACAGTAAAGGATGTACTTCCAGCTGATTTGATAAAAGATAGTAGTGCAAACTTTGAAGTGAATACAAAAGTTCCTGGAAAAATAAAAATAACATTTAACGATTCAACACTAGGAAGTGAAGGAATAAGTGCAGATGGAATATTTGCATACTTAGATTTCTTAATAAATTCTGGAGCAGTTCAAGGAGATAGCGTATTAAAAGGTAATTCCGTAGTTGCAGATGAAAATGATGCAGATGTAGCTAGTAGTTTTACAAATGGAACAATAACTGTTCAAGCTGCAACACCAGTAGTTCAAGATTCAGTAGTTACTACAGGTAGCGTAACTTATGATCAAAATGCACCGGCAGCACAAGATGTTGCTATTACATTAAATGGCAATACTGTTTCAGATGTAAAAGATGCAAGTGGAAATGTTCTTAAAGCAGGAACAGATTATACAGTAACAAGCACAGGAATAACACTTAGCCAAAGTTATCTTGCAACATTAGCAGCAGGAACATACACATATACAGTTGACTTTAGCGCAGGAAAAGCAGGAAGCTTTACAGTAGTTGTTAAACCAGTAGTTGTAGCAACTAAAACTGTTTTAACTGTTGGAACAGCAACAGGAAAAGCAGGAGATACTGTAAAAGTACCTGTAACAATAAGTAAAGTAACAACTCCAGTAGGTTTGGTTTGCATGGAAATCAATTATGATGCAAGCAAATTTACAGTAAAGGATGTACTTCCTAATGCAGATGTAATTAAGGATAGCAGTGTAAACTTTATAGTTAACACAAGTACAGCCGGAAAAATAAGCATAACGTTCCAAGATTCAACATTAGGTAAGGACGCAATAAGTGCAGATGGAATCTTTGCATATTTAGATTTCTTAATAAATTCAGGGGCAGCATCTGGAGACAGTGCAATAACAGTAAATTCTGATCCAACAAAATTAATAGTTGCAGATGAAAATGATGCAGATTTAGCTAGTAGTTTTGCAAATGGAACAATAACTGTTCAAGCTGCAACACCAGTAGTTCAAGATTCAGCAGTTACTACAGAAAGTGTAACTTATGATCAAAATGCACCAGCAGCACAAGATGTTGCTATTACATTAAATGGCAATACTGTCTCAGATGTAAAAGATGCAAGTGGAAATGTTCTTAAAGCAGGAACAGATTACACAGTAACAAGTACTGGAATAACACTTAGTCAAAGCTATCTTGCAACTTTAGCAGCAGGAACTTACACATATGCAATTGACTTTAGTGCAGGAAAAGCAGGAAGCTTTACAGTTGTTGTTAAGCCAGTTAATACGCCTACACCAGTAAGCAATAAGACTACTTTAGCAGTTGGAACAGCACAAGGAAAAGCAGGAGATACTGTAAGAGTACCTGTAACAATAAGTAAAGTAGCAACACCAGCAGGCTTAATATGCATGGAAATTAGTTATGATACAAGTAAATTTACAGTAAAAGATGTACTTGCTAATACTGATTTAGTAAAACAAAGCTCAATAAGCTTTATAGCTAATACAAGTACAGCAGGGAAAATAAGCATAACATTCCAGGATCCAACACTAGGAAGTGATCCTATAAATGCAGATGGAGTATTTGCATATTTAGACTTTACAATAAATTCAGGAGCAGCAGCTGGAGATAGTGCATTAACAGTAAATCCAAGCTCAACAAGCTTTGTAGTTGCAGATGAAAATGATACAGATATAGCTAGTACTTTTTCAAATGGAACAATAACTGTTGAGTAATATATAAAAAACTACCGCTATTAAAGTAGCGGTAGTATATAAAAAATTTAATTAATTATTTTATAAAGGAGATATTATTATGTTAAAGATAAGTAAGAATTTTAAGAAAATAATGGCTGTAGCTCTTACATCTACAGTTATATTTGGTTCATTATCTGGAGTATTAACTAGTAAAGTAGCAGCAGCAACAACTGATACTTCTTTAAAAGTAAATAATGCATATACTCAAAGATTTGAAACAATGTACAATAAAATGCATGATTCAAAAAATGGATACTTCAGCCAAGATGGTGTTCCATATCACTCAGTTGAAACCTTTATGGTAGAAGCACCAGATTATGGTCATGAAACTACCAGTGAAGCCTTCAGTTATTATATGTGGCTTGAATCAATGCAGGGAAAATTAACAGGAAACTTTAATGGAGTAGGAACTGCATGGGATACAGCTGAAAAATATATAATTCCATCACATCAAGATCAACCTGGTATGGGAAGATATGATGCATCTAAGCCAGCAACTTATGCACCAGAATGGGAAGATCCAAGTCAGTATCCAGCTAGATTAGATACAGGTGCTGCAAGAGGACAAGACCCAATAAGTGATGAACTTAAAAACACATATGGAACTTCAGATATGTATGGAATGCACTGGTTAATGGATGTAGATAACTGGTATGGCTTTGGAAATCATGCGGATGGAACTTCAAGAAATTCATATATAAATACTTATCAAAGAGGAGAACAAGAATCTGTTTTCGAAACAATACCACAACCATGTTGGGATGCTTTTAAATATGGTGGAAGAAATGGATACTTAGATTTATTTACAGGTGATAATAGCTATGCAAAACAAGCTAAATATACAGATGCACCAGATGCTGATGCTCGTGCAATACAAGCAACTTATGAAGCAGCTCAAGCAGCTAAACAAGATGGAGTAGATTTAAGCTCAGTTATAGGTAAAGCTTCTAAAATGGGAGATTACTTAAGATATGCTATGTTTGATAAATACTTCAGAAAAATAGGAAACTCAACTCAAGCAGGAAATGGTAAAGATTCAATGCACTATTTACTTTCTTGGTATTATGCTTGGGGTGGATCTCAAAATGATGATTGGTCTTGGAAGATAGGCTGCAGTCACAGTCATTTTGGTTACCAAAATCCATTTACTGCATGGATACTTTCAACAGATGATAGCTTTAAACCAAAGTCAGCAACAGGTGCTAGTGACTGGGGTAAGAGTTTAACAACACAAGTAGATTTCTATCAATGGTTACAATCATCAGAAGGAGCTATAGCTGGTGGTGCTAGTAACTCAAATCATGGACGTTATGAAGCTTGGCCTACAGGTACAGCTACATTTGATGGAATGGGATATCAAGAAGAACCAGTTTACCACGATCCAGGTAGTAACACATGGTTTGGAATGCAAGCATGGTCAATGCAACGTATGGCTCAATATTACTACAATTCAAAAGATCCAAAAGCAAAAGCTTTACTTGATAAATGGGTTAAATGGGTTAAGTCTGTAGTTAAGGTAAATGCAGATGGAGCTAATACATTTGAAGTACCATCAACATTAAGTTGGAAAGGTCAACCAGATACATGGAATGGAACTTATACTGGAAATCCTGGTTTACATGTAAGTGTTGATTCATATAGCCATGATATAGGAACAAGTTCATCACTTGCAAATACACTTGCATACTATGCAGCAGCTACAGGAGATAAGGATTCACAAACACTTTCAAAAACTATACTTGATGATATCTGGGCAAATTACCAAGATGATAAGGGTGTATCAGCACCAGAAGTAATGGATTCTTATAACCGTATCTTCAATCAAGAAGTATATGTTCCACAAGGTTGGACAGGAACAATGCCTAATGGAGATGTAATTAAATCAGGAGATAAATTTATAGACATACGTTCAAAATATAAGAATGATCCTGATTATGCTAGAGTTAAAGCTGATGTTGAAGCAGGAAAATCAAGTACATTCAACTACCACCGTTTCTGGGCTCAAAGTGAATATGCTATAGCTAACGCAGCATATGGAACTTTATTCCCATATGTAAAGGGCGATGTAAATGATGACGGTGCAGTTAATGGAAGAGATCTTATGTTATTAAGACAATATGTAGCTGGTAAAGTTGATGGTTCAAAATTAGATCTTAACAATGCTGATGTAAATGGTGATGGTGTTGTTAATGGAAGAGACATCATGGAACTTACTAAATTAATTCAACAACAATAAGATTAGTTTGAATATTATGGGAGAAGTGTTTTGATATGAAAAAAAAAATTTTCGCGTAGGTGCTTTAGTTGCATCAGTTATGACAGCATGTCTTGCATTTGGTAGTGTAGTTTATGCAGATGATGTTAATGTTAGTAATTCTAACGATTATCTTCATACAGATGGAAGTAAGCTTCTTGATGATTATGGAAATCAAGTTAGAATGACTGGTATAGCTTGGTTTGGTCTTGAAACTCCAAATTACTGCTTCCATGGATTATGGGCAAATAGAATTGATAATCTTGTTAGTATAGTTGCAGATAATGGATTTAACACTCTTAGAGTGCCATTATCTGTTGAACTTGTAAATCAGTGGCGTCAAGGCGTTTATCCTGATCCAGATTCAGTGAACACTTATATAAGTCCAGAGCTTAAAGGACAAAATAGTCAGCAAATACTTGACGATGTTATAGCTGAATGTAAGAAAGATGGAGTCAAGGTTATGCTGGATATGCACAGAATTGAAAGTGCAGGACAGACAGCTACTTGGTATACAAGTAAATATACAACAGATGATTATGAGAAATGCTGGCAGTATCTTGCTGACCGTTATAAAAATGATGATACGGTTATAGCGGCAGATATATTTAATGAGCCACATGGAAAAGCTTATAGAGCAGAGACATCAGCTAAATGGAATGACTCTACAGATGAAGATAACTGGAGATACGAGGCTCAAAAAGTAGGTAAGGAAATCTTGGATATAAATCCTAAGATGCTTATAGTAGTCGAGGGTGTAGAAACTTATCCTAAAGAAGGAACGGCAAAAGGAAGTACTAATCCTGATGACTATTATGGCGGTTGGTGGGGAGGAAATCTAAGGGGTGTCAAGGATTACCCTGTAGATATAGCTCCATACAAAAACCAAGTTGTTTATTCACCACATGATTATGGACCTGGAGTATCAGATCAATCATGGTTTGATGGTGACTTTACTGAACAAAGTCTTTTAAATGATGCATGGCGTCCAAGCTGGTTCTATATTCAAGAACAAAATATAGCTCCATTATTAATAGGTGAATGGGGTGGAAATATGGACGGTGGAAAGAACGAAGCATGGATGACAGATATTGCAAAACTTATTGCAGATAATAAAATGAACCATACCTTCTGGTGCTTAAATGCAAATTCAGGAGACACTGGAGGAATACTGGGGTATGATTTTAAGACAATAGATGCTAAAAAACTTGCTTTAGTACAACCTACATTGTGGAAGGATGATGCTACAGGCAAATTTGAAGGTTTGGATCATGAAGTTAACCTAGGCCAAAATGGAACACATGTAGAAGGAAAAGCTGTCGTTAAATTTCAAAAAGGTGACGTTAATGACGATGGAGTTGTTAACGGAAGAGATGTTATGGAACTTAGAAGATATTTAGCAGGACAAACATCAACTATAGATAAGGATGCGGCAGATGTAAATGGTGATGGGATAATTAATGGGAGAGACCTTATGGAGATAATGAAAAAAGTATCAGGTAACCAATAATAAAATTGATGATGTACCACTTCAAAGTATTATAAAGATATAAATGGAGAAGTGGTATATCTTTATATAAGAATTTATTTGCCATATAAAGAAAGGCAAAATTAAATTATTTTTCTTATAAAAAGATTTGGTGGTGAGAAGCTATGGTGAAAAGAAAATTAAAAAACTTAACATCCGCAGTAATTATAGCAGCTATGATTGGCGGATTTTTTAATTTAGCTGGACAAAAAGTTTTAGCAGATGAAACTAATACTAACTTTAATTATGGAGAAGCACTTCAAAAGTCACTTATGTTTTATGAATTTCAGCGTTCTGGTAAGCTTCCAACGGATAAAAGAGATAACTGGAGAGGTGATTCTGGTTTAGATGATGGTAAAGATGTTGGACTTGACCTTACAGGAGGCTGGTATGATGCAGGAGATCACGTTAAATTTAATCTTCCAGCTTCATATACACTTGCTATGCTAGGCTGGTCCTTATATCAAAATAAGGATTCATACACAAAAAGTGGGCAATTAAAGTATTTAACAGATGATATGAAGTGGTGCAGTGACTTTTTAATGAAATGTCATCCATCACCTGATGTATTTTATTATCAGGTAGGAGATTCAGGACTTGATCATGTATGGTGGGGACCAGCTGAAGTAATGCAGATGAAGAGACCTTCCTTTAAAGTTGATGATGATAATCCAGGATCAGCTGTTACAGCTCAGGCAGCAGCAGCGCTTGCAGTAACTTCGATGGATTTTAAAGACAACGATGCTGATTATGCAGCTAAATGTCTTAGTCATGCGAAAGATTTATTCAACTTTTCAGATAAAACTAGAAGTGATAAAGGATATACAGCTGCAAATGGATATTATAGTTCCACATCCTTCTATGATGACTTATCATGGGCAGCTTGTTGGCTGTATTTAGCTACAAATGACAAAACTTATTTAGATAAAGCAGAATCCTATGTAGACAATTGGAGTAGAGAACAGCAAACAGATACTATTTCTTATAGATGGGGAATGTGTTGGGATGATGTTCACTACGGAGCGCAGGTTCTTTTAGCTATGTTAACTGGCAAACAAGTATATAAGGATTCAGTCGAGAGAAACCTTGATTATTGGACAGTTGGGTATGATGGTAATAGAGTACAATATACACCTAAGGGATTGGCTTGGATAAGCTCATGGGGGCCATTAAGATATTCATTAGCTACAGCATTTTTAGCTGATACTTATTCAAAATGGTCTGGCTGCAGCACAGACAAGTCTAAAACTTATGAAGATTTTGCAAAAAGCCAAGTTGATTACGCGCTTGGAAGTAGTGGAAGAAGCTATGTAGTAGGTTTTGGAGTAAATCCACCACAGCATCCACATCATAGAACAGCTGAAAGTTCTTGGTTTGATCAAAAAACTGTACCAGGCTACAGCAGACATACACTTTATGGTGCAATGGTTGGAGGTCCAAATTCAGATGACAGCTATGAAGATGATGTTGCAAACTTCAATCAAAATGAACCAGCTTGTGATTATAATGCAGGTTTAGTAGCAACACTTTCAAGTATGTATGGTAAATATGGTGGAGATCCAATAGCTAATTTTAATGCAATTGAGAAACCTACTAATGATGAGTTTTATGTTGAAGCAGCAGTAAATGCAAAAGACAGAAACTTTGAAGAGATAAAAGCAAAAATATACAACAAGACAGGCTGGCCTGCACGAGTTACGGATAAATTATCTTTTAAATATTTTATTGATATAAGTGAACTTGTGAAACAAGGATATAAAGCAAGCGATGTAAAGGTAACTACAAATTATAATGAAGGTGGAACTGCATCACAGCTTATACCTTGGGATGAAAAGAACAATATATATTATGTAAATGTTGATTTTACAGGAACAAAAATATATCCTGGTGGTCAATCAGCCTATAGAAAGGAAATTCAATTTAGAATGACAGCACCAGACAAGGCTACTTGGGATAATTCAAATGATTTTTCATACACAGGGGTTGAAGAAACACCCGGAAATGATCCGACTTTAGATAAGAACATTCCAGTATATGATGCTGGTACAAAGGTTTATGGTAATGAGCCTAAGGGAAATACAATAATTGGAGACATAAATGGTGATGGAGTTGTAAATGGACGTGACCTTATGGAGTTAAGAAAGTATTTGGCTGGAAAAACAACAGATATAGATATGACAGCAGCGGATATAAATGGTGACGGAATAATAAATGGTCGCGATCTTATGGAATTGGTAAAAAAGATTTCTAACTAAGTTTTAAAATTTAATGAGAATATAACGGAGGGAAGAGTATTCATGAGGAAAAAAGGAATAGTTGTAATAGCAATATTGAGTTTAATAGTTATTAGTATGGTGGGTTGTAAATCTAAAACAGCAGATACTAACATTATAAAGACAGACAAGCCCACTATAAAAATTGAAGATGCTAGCGGAAAAAAAGGTGATAATGTAAAAGTCAAAATTATTACAAACAAAGTAAGTGGAAAGAATACAGTTTGTTGTGATTTTAAAATAAAATATGATCCCAACAATTTTGAGGTTTCAAAGGTAGTACCTGGTTCTATTTTAAAAGATCCTAAAGATAATTTTGATTACACAATAGATGGCAAGAATGGTATTGTTTCCTTCTTATATTCATATACAGATAAAAATTTAGGTAAGGAATTAATATCAACAGATGGTGAATTTGCAACAATAAATATAAAAGTTAAAAATGAAGCTAAAAAAGGTAAGTCTCAGATAAGTTTTAATGATAAAACAGAATTTTATGATAAAGGACAAAAACCAATAACTGTTGCTTCAGAGAATGGTGAAATAGATATCAAATAGATATCTCAATTTAAGGGGGAAAATAAAATGAAAAAAAATAAAATTTTAGTGTCAACGTTGGCAATAATCTTTTCGTCTATGGTTTTAGCGCCTGCCAGTGGAATTAAAGTTTTTGCAGATACTGCGGACATAAATGTTAGTGTTGATTCAACTTCTGATAAACAAGCAATAAGTCCATATATATATGGTACAAATCAAGATTTTTCAAATGCTAAAGTTACAGCAAGAAGAATAGGTGGAAATAGATCAACAGGATATAATTGGGAAAATAATGCATCTAATGCTGGGACAGATTATAAAAATGAAAGTGATAATTATTGGCTTACATTATATGATGTGCCTAAAGATCAATCAGATGTTCCAGCTTCAACATATACAACTTTCCATGATAAATCTTTAGCTATGGGAGTTCCATATACACTTGCAACAGTTCAAGCAGGAGGATATGTTGCAGCAGATAAGGATGGAACAACTGTAACAGATCCAGCACCATCTTCAAGGTGGAAAAAGGTTGCATTTAATAAAAATGGTCCGTTATCACTTACACCTGATACAACAGATGATACGGTTTATATGGATGAGTTTGTAAATTCCCTTGTAAACAAATATGGGAGCGCATCAGGTAAAACAGGAATAAAAGGATATTCTCTTGATAATGAACCAGCATTATGGCCAACTACACATCCTCTTATTCATCCAAACAAAACTACTTGTGCTGAGGTATTAGACAAGGATACTGAGCTGTCAAAAACTGTAAAGAAAATAGATCCAGCAGCTGAAACCTTTGGACCTGCATTATACGGATTTGCAGCATTTAGTAATTTCCAAAGTGCACCTGATTGGGACAGCGTTAAAGGAAGTTACCAATGGTTTATAGATTATTATCTTGATAATATGAAGAAAAATTCAGATGCGGCTGGAAAAAGACTTTTGGATGTTTTAGATCTTCATTGGTATCCAGAAGCTAAGGGTGGCGGACAAAGAATAACAACAAGTGATACCTCTAATGTAGATTGTAATAAAGCTAGAATGCAAGCACCAAGAAGTTTATGGGATTCAACATATGTAGAAGATAGCTGGATAGGTCAATGGAATAAATGGGCACTTCCACTAGTTCCTAAAGTTAAAGCATCAATTGATAAATATAATCCAGGAACTAAATTATCCTTCTCAGAATATAACTACGGCGGTGAAAATCATATTTCAGGAGGTATAGCACAGGCTGATGCACTTGGTGCATTTGGTAAGACAGGCGTTTATTTTGCAAGCTATTGGGAATGTGAAAACAACAATAATAACTATGTACAATCTGCATTTAATTTGTATAACAACTATGATGGAAACAACTCTAAATACGGAGATACAAACATAAAGTGTGATACATCTGATATAAATAACAGTTCAAGTTATGCTTCACTTACAAGCAATAACGGAAAGAGAATGGACTTAATAGTAATGAACAAAAACTATACAGATGCAATAAACTTTAATTTCAATGTTAATAGTAGTGAAAAGTATACTTCTGGTGATGTATGGGGATTTGATAGTAATAGTTCTAACATCACTAAAAGAGATTCTATAAGTTCAATAAGTGGCAATAAATTCACTTATAAAATACCAGCACTTACAGCAGTTCATATTGTGTTAAATGCTGATAGTAAAAAAGGTGATTTAAATGGTGATGGAACTGTGAATGGAAGAGATCTTATGCTTTTAAGACAGTATTTGGCAGGAAAAACATCGGATGTAGATTTGTCAGCTGCAGACATAAATAACGATGGAGTTGTAAATGGAAAAGATCTTATGGAACTTGTAAAACTTATTTCACAGCAGTAATTTATAGGTGATTTTATACCTATAAAAGGGAGGTAATATGCATGAAAAAGTTTTTAGCTGTAGTAACTACTATTTTCTTAATAGGAATGCAGATGACACCCATTAAAGCAGCTGAGAGTACGGAAGATAAAAAGTATAACTATGTAGATGCATTTTCTAAGTCAATATTGTTTTATGAAGCAAATTGGTGTGGAGCTGATGCAGGAAACAATAGACTTAAGTGGCGTGGACCTTGTCATGAAGAAGATGGTAAAGATGTTGGGCTTGACTTAACAGGAGGCTTTCATGATGCAGGAGACCATGTTAAATTTGGATTGCCGCAGGCTTATGCGGCATCCACTTTAGGATGGGCTTATTATGAATTTAAAGATTCCTTTGTAAAAAAGGGACAAGATAAATATATGTTAAATATATTAAAGCATTTTACAGATTATTTCTTGAAATGTTATCCAAACAAAACTACCTTCTACTATCAGTGTGGAGATGGAACAACAGACCATTCTTACTGGGGACCTCCAGAACTTCAGACGCCTGATATAACTTCAAGACCAACTTTATATGCAGCAACGCCTGAAAAACCAGCATCAGATGTTTGTGGAAGTACTGCTGCAGCGCTTGCTATTATGTATCTTAACTATAAGGATATAGATACAGATTATGCAAATAAGTGCCTTACAGCAGCAAAAAATCTTTATGATTTTGGAAAGACATATAAAGGACTTAGTCAAAGCGGTGGTTTTTATGGTTCAACTGGATACTGGGATGATCTTTCCTGGGGAGCTGTATGGCTTTATAGCGCAACAAACGACAACAGCTATATAAATGATATTGACTCATTTTTAACTGCAAAAGGAATTGGCGGAGATAACACCTATGCAAATCATTGGACACAATGTTGGGACGATGTATTTGGAGGGGTTTTTGTAAGATTAGCAGAGGTTACTAATAATGCTAAATACAAATCTATAGCTGAAGAAAATTTAAATTACTGGATAAAGGATGCTCCAACAACTAAAGGAGGGCTAAAATATATTGCTTCTTGGGGTACTTTAAGGTACACAGCAGCAGAATGTATGCTAGCGTTAGTTTACTATAAATATTCTAATAATAAGGATTATTTAGATTTTGCTAAGAGTCAAATTGACTATATATTAGGAAGCAATCCAAGAAATAGTTCTTATGAGGTGGGTTTTGGAAACAACTATCCTAAATATCCTCATCACAGAGCAGCCAGTGGCAGAATGGAAGGAGCACCAGGTTACGAGAAAAAGACAGATCCAGAAAAACATCTGCTTTACGGTGCTTTAGTTGGAGGACCAGATGGAACTAGTGATGATTATTCTGATGATGTAAACCAGTATGTAAATTCAGAGGTAGCTATAGATTATAATGCTGGGTTTGTAGGAGCACTAGCAGGTATGAGTAATTACTATGGAGGAGAGGATCTTCCAGAGGCAATACCAGGAATTGAAGCGAATACTCCACAGTATTATGTTGAGGCAAATGTAATGAAGGAGAGTAATGAGGAATGTACTATTCAAGCATTTATGCATAACGACTCACTTCTTCCTCCACATTATGAAAAAGGCTTATCCTTTAGATATTATGTGGATTTAAGTGAACTTTATAAGAATGGTTATACAGCAGCAGATGTGGCAGTAAGGGCTAATTATGCAGCAGGGGGCGGAAGTCTCTCAGGACTTATTCCTTATGATGAAGCTAAGCACATCTATTATGTTGAAGCTTCATGGCCAAATCAGCTTTATGGTAAGGCTGAAATGCAGTTTGCAATTACTGCTTACAATGCAAAATGTCTGGATGCTTCTAATGATTTTTCAAGACAAAATCTTAAGGGTGATAGCAATGTTACATCAGAAAATATACCTGTTTACAGAAATGGTGTAAAGATTTTTGGAAATGAACCAGGAGAATCAGAAGTAAAAGCTGGAGACGTAAATGGAGATGGAGTAGTAAATGGACGTGATTTAATGGAGCTTAGAAGATATTTAGCAGGAAATAATAATAACATAAATTTGAAAGCAGCAGATTTAAATGGAGACGGTATAGTAAATGGACGTGACCTAATGCTTTTAACAAAACTTATTTCAAGTAGTAAATAAGGCGTTTAGTTTTTAAGGGGGATTATAAAATGAAGAAACTTGCGGCAATTCTTACTATAGGATTGTTTTTGGGGATACAAATCAAACCATTAACAGCAGCTGCAGATACTACTCAAAAGCATAATTATGTAGATGCATTTTCTAAATCAATATTGTTTTATGAAGCAAATTGGTGTGGATCTGATGCAGGAAATAATAGATTTAAGTGGAGAAGTGGTTGTCATGAAAATGATGGTAAAGACGTTGGTCTTGATTTAACAGGTGGATTTCACGATGCAGGAGATCACGTTAAATTTGGCATAACACAAGCATATTCAGCATCTACTTTGGGGTGGGCTTACTATGAGTTTAAGGATACATTTGTAAAACAGGGACAGGATAAGTACATGCTTAATATAATGAAGCATTTTACAGATTATTTCTTAAAATGCTATCCAGACAACAATACGTTCTATTACCAATGTGGAAATGGTGATACAGATCATTCATATTGGGGACCACCAGAACTACAAACGACATCAAGGCCTACACTATTTAAAGCAACACCAAGTACACCAGCCTCAGATGTATGTGGAAATACAGCAGGAGCACTGGCACTTATGTACCTTAACTACAAGGACATTGATTCCGCTTATGCTAATAAGTGTCTTACAGCAGCAGAAAGTTTGTATAATTTAGGCAAAAACTACAAGGGATTAAGTCAAGGTCAAAGTTATTACACATCTTCAGGATACTGGGATGATCTTTCTTGGGGGGCTATATGGTTATATGAAGCAACTAATAACAGCAGTTATCTAAGTGATGTACAATCATTTTTACAATCTGCCAATATAAACGAGTACTATCAATATAATTGGACGCATTGTTGGGATGATATGCTTGGAGGAGTTTTTGTAAAAATGGCTCAAATAACTGGAGACGATAAATACAAAAAAATAGTTAATAGTAATATTGATTATTGGACAAATTCTGTTAAAACCACTCCAGGGGGACTAAAATTCAGAACAGGATGGGGTACTCTAAGGTATACTGCCGCAGAATGTATGTTGGCTCTGGTTTACTATAAGACATCTAACGAAAGTAGAGCTCTTGATTTAGCTAAGGGACAAATTGATTATATTTTAGGAAGTAATCCTCAAGGAATGTCCTATGAAGTTGGGTTTGGAGATAAATATCCTAAATTCCCACATCATAGAGCAGCTAGCGGAAGAAATGAAACTGCAGGTGAGAAAAAAACACAGCCTGAAAAGCATATTCTTTACGGAGCTTTAGTTGGAGGACCAGATGAAAGTGATAACTATCAAGACAATATAGAAGACTATCAACATTCAGAAGTAGCAATTGATTATAATGCTGGATTTGTTGGAGCACTTGCAGGAATTTCAAATTATTTTGGTCAGGGTCAAACAGTTGAGAAGATAAACGATCCAGAGGTTAAGGATACTACAGTTACAACTGTGCCAGGAGATTTAAACGATGATGGTGTAATAAATGGTCGTGACATAATGATGATGAGACAATATTTGGCAGGAAAAACTGTAAATGGTCTCGATAAAAATGCTTTGGATGTAAATGGAGACGGTATAGTAAATGGACGTGACTTAATGGAGCTTATAAAAAAGGTTTCAAATAATTAATTACTAAAGTTGAAAATGAAAAAGGGAGATGGGTTAAATAATGAGTAAGTTAAAAACAATATCTTCAGTTATGGCTGGAGTACTATTGTGTACAATGGTTAGTTTTTCGGGTTTAAAAACTGTAAAGGCAGATACAACTACTGATACAAGCAATAATTTAGGAATAAATTGGATGGATGGTTCTAAATATTTTCCTTTAGGTGCTAATTATGCTTGGGATGAATGGGACAATGATTTTAATGACAATGGATGGACAACAAGGTTTGCAAAAATAAAATCAGATTTTGATGCTATGTCAGCGCAAGGCGTTCATGCCGTAAGATGGTGGGTATTCTGTAACATGTATGCATCACCGTTATTCTCATCACAAGATGGAAAAGGAGTATGTACTGGTCTTCCAGCTAAATGGACTGATCATATGAAGGAAGCAGCAGATTATGCTAATTCAAAAAATATGAAAATATACTTCACACTTACTAGCTTTGATGTAGCAAAAACTAATAATAATTTCTATCATGGAACTATTATAGATGATCCAACTATTCGTAAGAGTTATATAGATAATGCTGTTACTCCAGTAGTTAAAGCCCTTGGAGATAACCCAGGTGTAATGGGTTGGGATGTTATTAACGAACCAGAATGGACAATTTCAAGTGCAGACGGAGGAAACCCAGGAGAATCAATAAAAGGATATCCATTAAGTACAGTTAGATCTTTCGTTAAAGATGTAACAGATTGTATACATCAGTATGCTAAACAACCAGTAAGTGTTGGTGCTGCAAGTTTAAAATGGCTTGGAGAACAATATGATTTCTGGTCAGGTCTTGGATTGGATTTTTATGATTTCCATTGGTATGATTGGGCAACACCTTATTTCAATCCATTAAAAACACCAGTGTCACAGTTAAAAGCAAAACTTGATAAACCAGTAATAATAGGTGAAATGATGCCAGACACACAAAATTCTTCACTTAAAATGTCACATAAACAAGTTCTAGATGGTTTGGTTAAAAATGGTTATAGCGGATATATGTTATGGGCATGGACTGATGCTTCAACAAACTGCGTTGGAAAAACATCTCCAGATTTCGATCAATTTAAATCAGAGCATCCAGAGCTTCCTATAGATATGCCAAAGGCTGCTGGATTAAAAGGTGATGTTAACGGTGATGGATTAGTTAACGGACGTGATCTTATGGTATTAAGACAATACTTAGCGGGTCAAGCTGTAACAATAAATCAAGCAAATAGTGATGTTAATGGTGATGGAGTAGTAAATGGACGTGATCTTATGGAAATAGTAAAAATTATAAGTGGATTATAATTAAAAAAAAGGGGGAAAAACAAATGAATAAAAAAATTGTTAGTATGGTTCTTGGGTTAAGCTTAGTTATGACAAGTGGCTTTGCATCACAAATAAATGCACAGACAACTGCAAAGGCTGCAGCTACAGTTCAAAGTCAAGCTTATAAATGGGACAATGTAAAGATAGAAGCTGGTGGATATGTTCCAGCAGTTATATTCAATAAAACTGAGAAAAATTTAGTATATGCTCGTACAGATATGGGAGGAGCATATAGATTAGATACTCAAACTAATAAATGGATACCAATTACTGATAATCTTGGTGATTGGACACTTCAAGGTTGTGAAAGTATAGCAACAGACCCAGTTGATACAAATCGTGTTTATATAGCAGCAGGTATGTACACTAATAGTTGGCAAAGTGAGAATGGATATATTCTTAGTTCACAAGATAAAGGTAATACATGGCAGAAATATGAGCTCCCATTTAAAGTTGGAGGAAATATGCCAGGAAGAAACATGGGAGAAAGGCTTCAAATAGATCCTAATGATAATAAAATACTTTATTTAGGAGCTAGAAGTGGTAATGGTCTTTGGAGAAGTGAAGATTATGGAAAAACTTGGTCAAAAGTTGATAATTTCCCTGACGTAGGAGACTATGTACAAGATCCTACCTATGAATATAGTGCAGATAAAGTTGGAGTAGTATGGGAAACTTTTGATCCTACAACAGGAACAAAAGGAAGTCCAACTCAAACGATGTATGTTGGAGTAGCAGATAATAAAGGTAATAGTATATACGTAACTAATGATGGGGGAAAGACTTGGAGTCCGGTAAAGGGACAACCAACAGGATATCTTCCACAACATGGTATACTTGCATCTGATGGTATGATGTATATATCTTACAGCAACAATTGCGGGCCATATGTAGGAACAGACGGTCAGGTTTGGAAATATAACACAAAAACAGGAGAATGGACAAACATTAGTCCAACTTTTATAGGAGATGACAAAACTGGTTTTGGTGGTATTTCTGTAGATGCACAGAATCCAAATAATCTAGTGGTTGCAACATTAAACAGATGGTGGCCTGATGAAGAAATATATAGAAGTACAGATGCAGGAAAGACATGGAAGCCTATATGGGATTGGAATGGATATCCAAGTCGTACTTTAAACTATACTTTAGATTACTCAAAACAACCATGGCTTGATTGGGGTAAAACTGGAGTAACACCACCAGACCCACAGGTTAAAATAGGATGGATGATAGGAGATCTAGAAATTGATCCATTTAATCCAGATAGAATGTTCTATGGTACAGGAGCAACTCTTTTTGGAACTGATGATTTAACAAATTGGGATAAAGATGGAAAAGTTGATATTTCAGTAAAAGCAGATGGAATTGAAGAATGTGCTGTAAATGATGTTGTAGTACCAACTAAAGGAGCACAACTTTTAAGTGGTGTTGGAGATGATTGTGGTTTCTATCATACTGACATAACTAAAGTTCCAAGTAAGTTAATGACAACACCTACATTTAGTGGTACAGCAAGTATTGATTATGCAGAGAGTGTTCCTAATTTTGTTGTTCGTGTTGGAGATGTTGATACTGGTAAGAATCCTCAAGATAAGGATTGCGGAATATCTTATGATGGAGGTAAAAACTGGTTTTCAGCAGGAAGCAATATATCAGGAGTTACAAAACCAGGAACTGTAGCAGCTGGTGCGGATGCAAAGACTATTGTATGGTCACCAGAGACTGGTGCTAGTGCAGCATATAGCACTAATAATGGAAACTCATGGACTACATGTTCTGGTCTTCCACAGGGAGCAAAGGTTAGGGCAGACCGTGTAAATCCAAAGAAATTCTATGGTTTCTTAAATGGCAAGTTCTATGTTAGTACTGATGCTGGTGCAACCTTTACACAAAGCACACAAACAGGTCTTCCTACAAATGGAAAAGGAGTCTTCAAGGCAGTTATAGGTCATGAAGGTGATATTTGGATTTCAGGAGGAACAGATGGATTATGGCATTCAACTGATTCGGGTGCAACCTTTACAAAGGTATCTGGTGTTGATGCTTCTGATACAGTAGGTTTTGGTAAGTCAAAAACTGATGGTGGATATCCAGCTATATACATGAATGCTACAATTGGTGGTACAGCAGGAATATTCCGTTCAGATGATGAAGGCGCAACTTGGGTAAGAATAAATGATGATGAGCATCAATATGGAGATCCAAATTACTGCATAACAGGAGATCCTAATAATTACGGAAGAGTTTATGTTGGAACAAATGGAAGAGGTATTATTTATGGTGATGTATCGGGAGATCCAACTCCTACACCAACACCAAGCGTAATGTTAGGTGATGTAAATGGAGATGGAGTAATAAACGGAAGAGATATTATGGTACTTACTCAGTATATAGCTGGTAAAGATGTAACCATAGATCAAAAGGCAGCAGATGTAAACGGAGACGGAGCTATAAATGGAAGAGATCTTATGTTAATAAGACAATATATAGCAGGAAAAATAACTTCATTTACAAAATAATATTTAATGGCTGGGGCAAAATTTTGCTCCAGTCTTTTAATTTAGAAAAGTTTACCATTCCATGCCCAAGTAGAAACTTCATCTACAGTTATGTATATGGAGTCCTTAGGAATTGAAAGTTCTCTTTCCATTAAATTAGATATTTCTGAAACTAAATTATTTTTGGCTGACTTTTCAGCTGATCCAAATATCTTTACTTCAATAAAGGCAGCTTTATCCTTTTTTTTACCCTTAAAGTAAAGAGGATAATCGTCTTTAAAACCTACCATAAGCCACTCTTCACTTTTTCCAGGAAGTAGTTCGATTAGTTTTCCGAGTTCTGTCTTTAGTTTGTTTTCCTTTTCTTTGTCTAACTTTACAGTTAATGTCGAATTTATAAATGGCATAAAATCACTCCTTTAAATACCTAGTGTATAAAATATATACTTAAATTAAATTTTACATATAGTAATAATAAAGTCAAGTAAGTGAGAAAATAAAGTTAATAAAAGTTGTTAATTTTGTTAGAAGGAGATTGATTTATGAGCCTTAAAGAAGAATCAGATAAGCTGATTAAGAAGTTGACAGACTATAGAAGGGAACTTCATAAATATCCTGAGTTATCTATGAAAGAATATCAAACCACAGAAAGAATAAAAAAGTGGCTTAAGGAAAACGATATTAAAATTTTAGATTTTCCAATAAAAGTAGGTGTGGCAGCAGAAATTGAAGGAGCTTATGAAGGAAAAACTGTAGCGCTTAGAGCAGATATTGATGCGCTGCCAATAGAAGAGAAAACAGGGCTTCCATTTGCATCCTTAAATGAAGGAGTTATGCATGCTTGCGGTCATGATTTTCACACATCAGCAATAATGGGAGCTGCAATGCTTTTAAATGAAAGAAAATCTGAACTTCATGGAAAAGTGAGAATAATATTTCAACCAGGAGAGGAAACTGGTAAAGGATCAGAATATATTATAGAAAAAGGTTTACTTAAAGGTGTGGATTGCATATTTGGAATGCACAATAAACCAGATTTACCAGTGGGAACAATAGGTATAAAAGCAGGAGAACTTATGGCAAGTGTGGATAGATTTGAAATTAAAGTTATTGGAATGGGTGGTCATGCAGGAATACCTAATAGATGTGTTGATCCTATTATACTGGCAACTCAAATAGTATCTGCACTACAGATAATTGTAAGCAGAGAGGTAAATCCTATTGATGATATAGTAATAAGTATAACAAAGCTTAATTCAGGAACTACCTGGAATGTTATTTCTGATAAAGCTGAAATGGAAGGTACAGTTAGAACCTTTAGGAACAGTATGAGAAATGATATTAGAAATAGGATAGAAAAAACGGCAAAAGGAATAGCAGAAGCTTTAGGAGGAGAAATAGAATTCCAGTGGCTAGCGTATTCTCCAGTTCTAGAGAATGATCCTAGATTTGAAAAGATGTTAATAGAGGTAGCTAAGGAAAATGGTTATAATTATGTTAAAGCTGAAAAAAATTTAGGAGGAGAAGATTTTGCTTTTTACCAAAGTGTAGTTCCGTCTTTTTTTGTATGGATGGGAGTAGATGGAACAGAACAGTGGCATAGGGCAAACTATAATCTTAAAGAAGAAGCACTTAGTGTTGCAGCTAATTACTTTAATGAGGTAGCGCTGAAGATACTTTCTAAATAGTAAAATATTGTAGGAGGCAAACTTAACAAAAATATAGTTTGTCTCCATTATATATAAAATTATTGACATATATATTTAAATTTGTTAATATGGAAATGTAATAAGTTCGTGTATTTAAAAACCTACTTAATCAATATGAAAAATATGTTTAATAAAAGAAAATGCAAAATATGTGTCTACAAAAATACTGTTATTGTAATATAATATCTTAAGGAAAAAAATGATTAAATACTGTGATAAGAAATAGTAACATAAATGTAAGCCTAAAAGAGAGATCTCCTTGGCTGAAAGAGATTAGGTGTAAGTTTATGTGAATGCATCTTTGAGTACTGCTTCGAAATGTAAAAATAGTAGACGGCAGCGGGTACGCCCGATTAAAGCGTTAAGGTATCTTGTACCGAATTAAATGAGTTGTCATGTTGCTTTAATGTGATAATTAGAGTGGAACCGCAAAAAAAACTTTTGCCTCTATATTTAGAGGCAGAAGTTTTTTTATTTTAGAATAAAGGGAGTGTATATTATGAGATCAATACAGTATTTTGATAATATTGCGGCTAATTGGAATGTAATAAGAAGCGAGTATTTTGAAGAAAGATTGAAATATAAAGTTTTGTCTAAGGTGGATGTTAGAAATAAAATAGTAGCTGATTTTGGATGTGGGACAGGTTTTATAAGTCTTAAGCTTGCAGAGGAAGCTAATATGGTTTTTTCACTGGATAATTCTAATAATATGCTTAAAGAATTAAAAAAATCTGCATACGAAAGGAAATTTAATAATATTCATTTATTAAAATCTTCTTTAACTAATGTAACTTTATTTGATGAATCTATAGATGATGTATTTATAAATATGGCGCTTCATCACATAAAAGATGCGGATTTAGCCATAAAGGAGATGTATAGAGTTTTAAAAAAGGGTGGAAATGTAGTTATATCAGATGTGTCAGAGCATAATGGTGAGTGGGCAAGAGAAGAAATGTTTGACCAGTGGCTTGGTTTTTCAAATGAACAAATTTATAGTTGGTTAAAAAATGCTGGATTTAAAGGTATAGATATTGAAAACACTGACTTAAAGTGCAAAGGAACCTCAAGCAGAGGTGAGTATACAGAAGCTTCAATATTTATAGCAAGAGCATCAAAATAAATTTTAGGAGGAAAAGAAATGAAAATAGAATCATTAGTAATTCACGGAGGAAAAGATGGAGATGAATATACAGGTGCAGTTAATGTTCCTATATATCAAACTTCAACTTTTAAGCAAGAAAAGCTTGGTGTAAACAAAGGTTATGAATATTCAAGAACAGGAAATCCTACGAGGGAGGCCCTTGAAAAGCTTATTACAGATTTAGAAGAAGGATATAAAGGCTTTGCTTTTGCCTCTGGAATGGCAGCAATCACAGCGGTATTATCATTATTTAGAAGTGGAGATAAAATAATAATATCTAATAATGTATATGGAGGTACCTTTAGAGTTTTAGATAAAGTATTCGATCATTTTAATATTGGATATAAAATAGTTGATACTTCAAAAATTGAAGATATAAAAGATAACATTAATGAAGATGTAAAAGCAATATATATTGAAACACCAACTAATCCACTTATGGACATTACAGATATAAGGCTTGTTTCAAAAGTGGCAAGAGAAAAGGGACTACTTACAATAGTAGATAATACCTTTATGACACCTTATCTTCAAAAGCCAATTATACTTGGCGCAGATATAGTACTTCATAGTGCTACAAAGTATTTAGGAGGACACAGTGATTTAGTTGCGGGGCTTGTTGTTGTAAATAATAATGATTTGGCAGAAAAGCTTCATTTTATACAAAATTCAACAGGAGGAGTATTAGGACCTTTTGATTCATTTCTTCTTATAAGAGGTATAAAAACACTTGCAGTGAGAATGGATAGGCATAATGATAATTCAAATAAGATTGCTTCTGTTTTAAATCATAGAAAAGAAATAGATAAAGTATATTATCCAGGCTTGGAAGAGCATTTAGGACATGAGGTTCAGAAAAAACAGGCATTAGGCTTTGGCGCAATAATATCCTTTGTTTTAAATGAGAGATATGATTATAGAAAATTTATAGAAAACTTAAAGCTTATTACTTTTGGAGAAAGCCTTGGAGGAGTGGAGTCTCTTATATGCCATCCTGCTACTATGACACATGCTGCAATTCCTTATGATATAAGACAAAAGGTAGGTATAGTTGACAATCTTATAAGGCTTTCTGTAGGAATTGAAAATAGTGATGATTTAATCCATGATTTATTAAAAGCTCTTGAGGGAAGTGAAAAATAATGAATTATGTAAGCGATATTAGGCAGCTTATAGGAAACACACCTATAATTAAAATTAATAGTTTTCAGCTGAAAACTAATGTGAATATTTTTGCCAAATTGGAACTATTAAATCCAGGTGGAAGCGTTAAAGATAGGGTTGGAGTATATATGATAGAGGATGCAGAAAGGAGAGGAAGGCTAAAAAAGGGATATACAATAGTAGAAGGTACAGCTGGAAATACAGGCATTGGTGTAGCGCTTGCAGCTATTAATAAAGGTTATAATGTAATATTTGTTGTTCCGGAGAAATTTTCTGTTGAAAAGCAGACGCTTATGAAGGCTTTTGGGGCGAAAATAATAAATACTCCTAGAGAAAGAGGAATGCAGGGAGCGGTTGAAAAAGCAAATGAGCTTTTAAGAAGCATACCAAATTCTATAAGCCTTGGTCAATTTGAAAACCCAGCAAATCCATTGGCACACTATGAAACTACGGGACCAGAAATATATAGAGATCTTGAGGGGAAGATTGACTATGTGGTTGCTGGTGCTGGAAGCGGAGGAACTTATGTTGGAGTTGTGAAATTTTTAAAGGAGAAAAATCCAGAGGTAAAGGGCATACTTGCAGATCCAGTTGGTTCAACTATGGGTGGAGGAGAAAAGGCAAGCTATGATATAGAAGGCATAGGCAACGATTTTGTTCCAGACACTATGAAAATGAATTTAGTAGACGAAGTTATTAAAGTTAATGATGCTGAAGCCCTTAGTATGGTGAAGCATCTAGCATTAAGTGAAGGATTAATAGTTGGAAGTTCCTCTGGAGCGGCTATGGCAGCGTCATTGAAATTAAGCAAGAAAATTAAAAGTGGCAATATAATTACTATTTTTCCTGATAGAGGAGACAGATATTTTAGTAAAAAGATTTTAGAATAGGCATATATAGATGAATAGGTGCAACAACTTTCTAGCTTAAATTAAAAATAGGGGGAGATTTTATGAATGATTTAAATTATAAAACTCATAAAGCTAAAGAGATTAAGGGGGACGATTATAAAGAAAAAATCTCAAAACTTTTAAAAGAAATAAAATATGGGTCTATAACTTTAGTTATTCAAGATGGGGTTGTAATACAAATAGATGCAAGTCAGAAAATAAGACTTAAATAGGAATCGCATATAGTAAAAAAGAATGAAAGTGAATATTTTAAGTGGAAATCAAGTTAAATTGGTTTTCACTTTTTTGTTTATTACTTAATTAAAGGAATTGACAGAGGAACAATAAATTGATAATATATATTTAATGCGTTAGCACGTTAAAGCGATAAAGAAAATAGGAAGTGAAGAAATGATAAATTTAAAAAAATATATACCTGAAGGTTCAAGAGATATTTTGTTTGAAGAATGTACAATAAAAAATAATATTGAAAGTATATTAAGAAATGTTTATATAAATTTTGGATACGAAGAAATTAAATCTCCAACATTAGAATTCTACGATGTGTATAATCTTGAAAATCAGCCTATAAGTCAGGAAAAAATGTATAAGCTATTTGATAACACAGGGAGAATTTTGGTGCTTAGGCCAGATATGACAACGCCAATTGCTAGAATTGCTGCTACAAAGGCAAAAAATAAAAATTATCCATTAAAGCTAAGCTATTTAGGTAATATATATAGGATGAATAAAGCACTTGATGGTAAGATAAGCGAAATTACTCAATCTGGAATAGAAATATTAGGCACTTCAAACCTTAGAGCGGATGCGGAAATTTTAATAACAGCTATAAAATCCATTTTAAAAACAGGACTTAAAGAATTTAAAATTGAGATAGGGCAGGTTGAATTTTTTAAAAGTATAATTGGAGCCACAAAGCTTTTAGAAGAAGATATTGAGAAATTAAGAAATTTAATTGAAAATAAAAATTTTAGTAAGGTTGAAGAGTTTATTACTGAAAAAGGTAATTTAATTGATAAGGTGAGCTCCGAAATATTAATGAAGCTTCCTACATTATTTGGAGGAGAGGAAGTTATAGAAAAAGCTGAAAAGTTAACTCATAATAAGGGAGCAATAGAAGCACTAGAAACTATTAAGAATTTATATGAAATATTAAAAATATCTGGCTTTGAAAAATATCTTTTAATAGATTTGGGAATGGTTCAACATATAAATTATTATACTGGACTTATTTTCAGAGGATACGCAGATGGAATTGGTGATGATCTTTTAAGTGGTGGAAGATATGACAAACTTATAGAACAATTTGGATGTGATATTCCTGCAACAGGACTTGCTATAAATGTTGATAACTTAGTCTCAGCACTTAATTATAAAGTAATGGAAGAAGATAAGCATGTAATTTTCACAGATATTAAAAATATAGCAGAGGCTTATGAGTTAATTGAAAAATTGAATTCAGAAGGCAAAAAGGCAGAGATAAGCTTGTTTGATAATATAGAAGATACAAAAAATCATTATCTTAAAAATAGCAATACTAAAATTTTTGATTTAAATACAGGAGAAACAATTTTGGGGGAAGGGTATTATGGAAAGAATTAAGACTATTAGAATTGCATTAACAAAGGGAAGACTTGAAGAGTCGGCTACTGAGATTTTTGAAAAAATTGGACTTAATTGTAGTGAGCTTAAAGATAAAGGGAGAAAACTTGTATTCAATGATTATGATAACAATATAGAATTTGTTTTAGTAAAAGCACCAGATGTTTTGACTTATGTTGAACATGGTGCAGCGGATATTGGAATAGTAGGTAAGGATACCTTAAGAGAGATGAAAAAGGATTTTTATGAGGTTCTTGATTTAAAGGTTGGAAGGTGTAAATTTTCTTTGGCATCAATTCCTAGTTTTAAATTAAATGAAGGTTTTAATAGATTGAAGATAGCCACAAAGTATCCTAATGTGGCAAGAGAATATTTTAGAGAAAAGGGAATAGATGTTGAAATAATAAAAATAGAAGGTTCTGTTGAACTTGCACCAATACTTGGGCTTGCAGATGCAATTGTGGATATAGTTGAAACAGGAACAACACTTAAAGAAAATGGTTTGATTATTTTTGAGGATATATGTGATATAAGTGCAAGAATGATAGTAAATAGAGCTAGTATGAAATTAAACAAGTTAAGGATAGAGGACATAATAAATAAGATGAAAAAATATGTAGAGGGTGTTTAAGGTGGATATTATAAAAGTAATACAAGATAAAAGTAAGGCCGGAGAAGAATATTTTAAGTTATTAAAGGAGAGACAAGGTAAAGAAAATGTAGAAGTTATTAAAATTGTTGAAGACATAATAGAGAAGGTTAAAAAAGATGGAGATAGAGCTTTAATTGAATATACTAATAATTTTGATAAAGTTCTTCTTAAAAATATAGAAGTAACAAAAGAAGAAATAAAGGAAGCTTATAGTAAAGTTGAGGATGAATTTATTGAAGCTTTAAAAACTGCCAAGGAAAATATAAAAGAGTATCACTCAAAGCAGGTTCAAGATTCATATATATTAACTAAAGATAATGGGATTGTAATGGGGCGTACAGTTAGAGGGTTAGATAGGGTTGGTATATATGTGCCAGGAGGAACGGCAGCATATCCTTCATCTGTACTTATGAATGCTGTACCGGCAAAGGTGGCTGGAGTAAATGAAATAGTTATGACTACTCCACCTAGCTTTGATGGAACCATAAATCCTAACATTTTAGTTGCGGCAGATTTAGCTGGAGTAGATAAAATATATAAAATAGGGGGAGCACAGGCAGTAGCAGCACTTGCTTTTGGAACGGAAACAATAGATAAAGTTGATAAGATTGTTGGACCAGGAAATATTTTTGTTGCTATGGCAAAGAAAAGTGTGTACGGGTTTGTGGATATAGACATGATTGCAGGACCTAGTGAGATACTTGTCATTTCAGATGAAACTGGAAATCCTAAATTCATAGCAGCTGATTTAATGTCACAAGCAGAGCATGATGTACTTGCTTCTTCAATTTTTGTTACTACATCTAGAGAACTTGCAGATAAGGTTATAAAAGAAATAAAACTTCAAGTAGAAGATTTAAGTAGAAAGGAAATAATACTTAAGTCATTAAAAGATTACGGAGCTGTAATATTAGTTGAGGATTTAAATAGAGCTATAGAAATTGGGAATGTTTTAGCACCAGAACATCTTGAAATCATAACGAGAAACCCTTTTGAGTATTTAAATGATATAAAAAATGCAGGATCAATATTTTTGGGAAGTTATTCACCAGAACCTTTAGGTGATTATATGGCAGGACCTAATCACGTTCTTCCTACAAGTGGAACAGCGAGATTCTCATCTCCTCTTTCTGTAGATGATTTTGTTAAGAAATCAAGTTATTTGTACTATTCGGAAAAGGCTCTTAAAAACGTAAATTCTAAAGTAATTAAAATCGCTGAAACAGAAGGACTTACAGCACATGCTAATTCAATTAAAGTAAGGTTCAATTAAGGAGGAATTGCTTTGGATACAAGAATATCTAAAATTAAGAGAAAAACAGCTGAAACGGATATAATGGTTGAGTTGAATTTAGATGGTGAAGGAAAATATGAAATAGACACAGGAATAGGCTTTTTTGATCATATGTTAAGTCTTTTTAGTAAGCATGCACTTATAGATCTAAAGGTAAAAGCAGTGGGAGATCTTATTGTTGATAGTCACCATACAGTAGAAGATGTAGGTATAGTTATAGGTGAATGTATAAAAGAAGCATTAGGTGATAAAAAATCAATAAATAGATATGGAACAGCATTTGTACCTATGGATGAAAGCTTGTGTCAGGTTTCAATGGATATAAGCGGAAGAGCATTTTTGGTGTTTCAGGGTGAATTTACAGCAGAAAAGCTTGGGGAATTTCAAACGGAAATGGTAGAAGAATTTTTCAGGGCAGTAGCTTTTAATGCTGGTATAACACTTCATATGACAGTGCTTTATGGAAAAAACAATCATCATATGATAGAGGGATTGTTTAAAGCATTCGCTAGATCTTTAAGTGAAGCAATCTATAAAAATCCTAGAATAAAGGGTGTTATGTCAACAAAAGGAACTATATAAGGGGGCTTAACAATGAATAAAAAAATAGCCATAGTAGATTATGGTATGGGAAATCTTCTTAGTGTTAAAAAGGCACTTGACTATATTGGGGCAAATTCATTCATAACTTCAGATGCAGAAAAGCTTAAAAAAAGTGATGCAATAATACTTCCAGGGGTGGGAGCATTTCCGGATGCTATTGAGAGCCTAAAGAAAAATGGATTAAATAAAATAATTACCAATGAAGCTAAAGAGGAAAAACCGTTTCTAGGAATATGCCTTGGAATGCAGCTTTTGTTTGAAGAAAGTGAAGAGGTTACTAAAACAAAGGGACTTGGACTTATAAAGGGTAGAATTATAAAAATAAAAACAGAGTTTAAGATTCCACAGATTGGATGGAACAGCATTAATATACCCAAAGAGTGTGAATTGTTAAAAGGAGTTTTAGAGAAAAGCTACGTATATTTTGTACATTCATATTGTGCAGCTTTAGAAAATAAAGATAATTTAAATGCATATTGTGACTATGGTGCTAAAATCCCAGCTGTAGTAAGTAGTAAAAATGTATTTGGAATTCAGTTTCACCCAGAAAAAAGTGGAGAAATTGGACTTAAAATGCTTAAAAACTTTTGGGAGTTGATATAATGATAATTTTACCAGCAGTAGATATAAGACAAGGAAAATGTGTGAGGCTTTATCAAGGGATATTTGAAAAATCCAGTGTTGTTGCAGAAAGTCCAGTTATAACTGCAAAATCTTTTGAAAAAGCAGGTGCAAAATTCATACATGTAGTTGATTTAGATGGAGCCTTAGAAGGAGAGGTTGTAAATCTTGAGGCTATTGAAAATATAATAAAGGCTACAAAAGTACCTGTAGAGTTAGGTGGAGGAATAAGAAATATAAAAACAGTAGATAAGCTTATAAATATAGGAGTTAAAAGAGTTATATTAGGTACAGCAGCTTTAAAGGATAGGGAGTTCACAAAAAAAGCTGTGAAAGAATACGGTAATAGTATAGCCGTAGGAATAGATGCAAAGAGTGGATATGTAGCAGTAGATGGCTGGCTTAGCGTAAGTGAAGTAAACTATATAGAATTCGCGAAAGTAATGGAAGACATAGGAATAAATAATATAATATTAACGGATATAAGTAAGGATGGAACCTTAAATGGACCAAATTTTGAAATGCTAAAAGAGCTAAATAGCAGTGTAAGATGTAATATAACAGCTTCAGGAGGAATAAAGGACTTAGATGATTTAGTGAAGTTAAGTGAGATGAATATATATGGGGCTATTGTTGGTAAAGCAATATATAGTAACAAGGTGGATTTGAAAAAGGCTGTAGAAAGCATAGAGGTGAGGTGAAGAGTATGCTTACAAAACGAATAATACCCTGCCTTGATGTTGATATGGGAAGGGTTGTGAAGGGAATTAATTTTATCGATCTTAAAGATGTAGGAGATCCAGTTGAAATAGCTGATTTTTATAATAAAGAGGGCGCGGATGAAATAGTTTTTTTAGATATAAGTGCTACCAATGAAGGTAGAAATACAATGATAGAAGTAGTAAGGAGAACGGCAGAAAAGGTATTTATACCACTTACTGTAGGAGGAGGAATAAGAAATACTGATGATTTTAAAAATATATTAAGAGCTGGAGCAGATAAAATTTCTATTAATTCCGCAGCAATAAGGGATCCAAAACTTATAAGTTTAGCTGCTAAAAGATTTGGAAGTCAGTGTGTTGTGGTTGCAGTGGACGCAAGAAGAAATGAAGAGAATGGAAGTTTTAATGTTTTTATAAATGGTGGAAGAGTGGATACAGGAATAGATGCTATAGAATGGGTGAAGAAATGTGAAAGACTTGGAGCAGGAGAAATACTTCTTACAAGCATGGATGCAGATGGTACTAAAAATGGATACGATATAGCTCTTACGAGAGCAGTATGTGATTCTGTTAGAATACCAGTCATAGCTTCAGGAGGCTGTGGAAAGTTAAAGGATTTTAGTGATGTGTTTAATAAAACTTCAGCAGATGCAGCGCTTGTAGCATCCCTTTTTCACTATAAGGAATATACAGTACGTGATGTGAAAAGTTACTTAAAAGAAAATAATATTAGTGTTAGATTGTAAATTAGGTGGTGATTTATTTGAGTTATGAAGAGGTATTAAAAATGATGGATTTCTCAAAAGGGCTTGTGCCAGCCATAGTTCAAGATTATGAAAATAATGAAGTATTAATGCTTGCGTATATGGATAAAGAGGCTCTTAAGAGAACTATTGAAACAGGTAAGACATGGTTTTTTAGTAGATCAAGAAAAACCTATTGGAATAAAGGTGAAACTTCAGGGCATTTTCAGTATGTAAAAAGTATAAGTATAGATTGTGATTGTGATACTTTGCTTGTAAAAGTTGATCAAATAGGAGCGGCATGTCACACAGGAAACAGAAGCTGTTTTTATAGAGGAATTAATGGAGGGATAAAATAATGAATGAAATATTAAGTAAACTTTATTCTGTTATAGAAGATAGAAAGAATAATCCTATTGAAGGCTCGTATACAAATTATCTTTTTGATAAGGGAATTGATAAAATATTAAAAAAAGTAGGAGAAGAAACTACAGAGGTTATAATAGCTTCAAAGGATGATAATAAAGAAGATTTAATAAATGAAATGTGCGATGTTATATATCATACCTTGGTACTTTTAAATTATAAAAATATAAAACTTGAAGATATTGAAAAAGAGCTTGAAAAAAGAAATGAGAAGATTTGCAACAAAAAACAAGAGAGAAGACCTATTGAAAATATATAGTTTATTGTGTATTATTAGTGTAGTTAAAGGATTACTAATAAAAATATTTAAATAACGGGAAGCGAGGATAATAAATATATGAACATTGATCAATTATCAATAAACACCATAAGGGTTTTATCAGCTGAAGCAATAGAAAAGGCTAATTCAGGTCATCCAGGAACTCCACTTGGAGCAGCACCTATGGCATATACACTCTGGTCAAAGTATTTAAAGCATAACCCTTCAAATCCTAAATGGATCAATAGAGACAGATTTGTCTTATCTGCAGGTCACGCATCTATGCTATTATATTCACTTCTTCATTTATTTGGCTATAAAGTTTCAATAGAAGATTTAAAGAAGTTTAGACAATGGGAAAGTATCACACCAGGACATCCAGAATATGGAGTAACTGAAGGTGTTGAAATCAGTACAGGACCACTAGGTCAAGGAATAGCTAATGGAGTAGGTATGGCTATTGCTGAGGCACATCTTGCGTCAAAATTCAATAAAGATGGTCTTGATATAGTAGATCATTATACATATGTTTTAAGTGGAGATGGCTGTATGATGGAAGGAATATCTAGTGAAGCTGCATCGCTTGCTGGAACATTAGGTCTATCAAAACTTATAGTAATATATGATGATAATGATATTTCTATAGAAGGAAATACGGATATAGCTTTCAGAGAAAATGTTGGAGAACGTTTTAAAGCATATAATTGGAATGTAATAAACGTTGATAATGGAACTGATATTAGTAAAATAGGTGAGGCAATTGAAAAGGCAAAAAGTCAAAATGATAAGCCATCAATTATTATAGCTAAAACAGTAATTGGTTTTGGATCACCTAATGAAGGAACTGCAGGCGTACATGGATCACCTCTTGGAGAAGAAGGGGTAAAGGGCTTAAAGAAAAACTTAGCTTGGAATTATGAAGAAGATTTTTATGTTCCAGAAGAAGTAAAAAATCATATGAAAGAACTTCAGAAAACTTTTGAAAAAAATGAAAAAGCTTGGAATGAACTTCTTAACAAATATAAAGAAAAATATCCAGATTTATTTGATGAATTTAATGCTTGGATGAGCGGTAAGGTAAAAGTTAATTTAGATGAGATTGATGCATTTAAAGAATTAGAAAAACCAATGGCAACAAGAGATTCATCAGGAAAAGCTTTAAATATAATAGCAAATGAGGTTTCTAATTTAATAGGAGGTTCTGCTGATTTAGCGCCATCTAATAAAACATATATGAATGGTAAAGGTGATTTTTCAGCTGAAGATAGAAACGGAACAAATCTTCATTTTGGAGTAAGAGAGCATGCTATGGCTGCTATTGCAAATGGAATATCTGCACATGGTGGACTTAAAATATTTGTATCAACCTTCTTCGTATTCAGCGATTATATGAAGGGTGCAATAAGAATGTCTGCTATAATGAATCTTCCTGTTATATATGTACTTACACATGATAGTATAGGAGTAGGAGAAGATGGACCAACACATGAACCAGTAGAACAATTAGCAGCACTTAGAAGTATACCTAATTTAACAGTGTTTAGACCTTGCGATTCAAAGGAAACTGTAGAAGCTTGGAAATATGCTGTAGAAAGAGAAGATGGACCTACAGTTCTTGTACTTACAAGACAAAAGCTTCCTTTATATGACGAAACAGGGAAGGGTTTATTAAAAGGAGCATATATATTAAAAGATTCTAAAAAGGATGTTCCTGATATGCTTCTTATGGCTTCAGGATCAGAAGTAGAATTAGTATATAAAGCACAAGAAGAGCTTTTGGAAAATGGAATAGATTCAAGAGTTATAAGTGTTCCATCCTTTGAACTTTTTGATAAACAAGATAAAGCATATAAAGAAAGCATCATGCCAAATAAGGTTAGAGCCCGTGTTGCAGTAGAGGCGGCTTCATCATTTGGATGGCATAAGTATACTGGAATTGATGGAGAAGTTATTTCAATAGATCATTTTGGAGCTTCTGCACCAGCTGAAATATTGTTTGAAAAATTTGGATTTACAAAAGAAAATGTTATAAAAACAAGCGAAGAAGTATTAAAAAACAATAAATAGTATTTTAATAAGTTAGGCATAGAGGAATGCCTAACTTATTTATATGATTATTTTCAAAAATATTACATAAATGTTTATATATTAAGGAACATGACAATAATATTAGTAAAATATATTATTTAATGAGGAGAGAATATATGAATAAGATACTTTTGATAGGAAGAATGACCAAGGATCCAAGTATTAAGCAATTTGAAAACACAGGAAATAACAGATGCAATTTTACTATTGCAGTAAGAAAAAGAACAAAGAATAATAATGGAGAAAATGAAGCTGATTTTATTTCAATTACAGTATGGGGAAAAACAGCTGAGAATGTTGCTAAATATATGAAAAAGGGATATCTTGTTGGTGTGTCAGGAAGATTACAGGTTAGAAGCTATGATGATGTAAATGGAAATAAAAAATATATTACTGAAGTAGTTGGAGAAGAAGTTCAATTTTTAGAAAGTAAAAAAGAAGCGGTTTAGTACTTAGCATCTTAAAATCTTTATATAGATTTTAAGATGCTTTTTATATAAATAACAATATTTATTAAAAAATAATGTTAATTAGTAATTGTAAAATTTAAATTCACATGATATAATAACCAAACAATTATATAATAATTATTATGGGGGTGATAAGGTGGATGAGGAAAACTTTTATACAAAAGGAGAAGAAATAGCAAATTCTATAACTCATATGGTAGGATCAGCTTTAGCAATTGCTGCAATTGTAATCTTAGTAGTTTTTGCAGTGAAACATCAAAGTGCCTGGTATGTTGTTAGCTACGCTGTTTATGGTGCTTGTCTTTTTATACTTTATTTATTTTCTACTTTATATCACAGTATATTTAATAAAAAAGCAAAAAAAGTATTTAGAATATTTGATCATGCATCTATATACATATTAATTGCAGGAACGTATACACCATTTTCACTAACAGTGCTTAGAAAACATGGAGGATGGATAATATTCTCAGTTGTTTGGATAGCAGCGATTATAGGAATAGTAATTAAGGTTTTTTATTGTGGTAAGTTTGAAAAATTGTCAACCCTACTTTATGTAGTAATGGGTTGGATGATAGTAATATATTTCAAAGCATTACTATTATCAATGCCTTTTGCAGGTATAGCATTTTTAGTTGCAGGAGGAATAGTATACACGCTTGGAGCATTACTATTTCTATTTGATAAAATACCATACAACCACGCCATCTGGCACCTATTTGTAATGGCTGGCAGCATCTGTCACTTCTTTGCTGTGCTTTATATACAATAAACCTAATAAAACTTAAAATACACCTTGTACCAAAATCACAATCGTCAAGTGATTATGGTACAAGGTGTATTTTTGTAGTTTTATTAAGGTTTATTGAATCTCAGAGATAAAGAAGAAACTAAAAAAATAAATCACAATCGTCAAGTGATTATGGTACAAGGTGTATTTTTGTAGTTTTATTAAGGTTTATTGAATCTCAGAGATAAAGAAGAAACTAAAGAATAAATCACAATCGTCAAGTGATTATACTGCAAGGTGTATTTTTGTAGTTTTATTAAGGTTTATTGAATCTCAGAGATAAAGAAGAAACTAAAGAATAAATCACAATCGTCAAGTGATTATACTGCAAGGTGTATTTTTGTAGTTTTATTAAGGTTTATTGAATCTCAGAGATAAAGAAGAAACTAAAGAATAAATCACAATCGTCAAGTGATTATACTGCAAGGTGAATTTTTGTAGTTTTATTAAGGTTTATTGAATATAAAAATTTATTATCAATAGTGATAGTATCACTATTGATATATCACTATTGATAATGATATAATAAAATCGAATTTTAAAGTTATAAAATATTGATATAATGTACAATTTAAACTTTGAAGATATATGCTAACTAAGAAGGAGATAAATATTTATGGAGAAAATAGCTATTATAACGGATACTACAGCAGATTTAACAACTGAGTTTATAAAGGAACATAATATAAATGTACTATCCTTTAGAATTATATACAGGGATAGGGAATATAAGGATAAGGTAGATATAACATCTGAAGAAGTATATAAAAATTTTGAAATTGAGGTACCTAAGTCTTCTATGCCAGCACTTCAAGATATGGAGGAGTTATATCAAAAGCTTGAAGAAGAAGGCTATACACATGCGATAGGGATAACACTTTCAAGTGGTCTTTCTGGAATATTCAATGGGCTTAAAATGATTGCGGAGGAACATAATAAAATTAAATCGTTTATATATGATTCAAAGCTAATATCCTTAGGTGAAGGGGCTATAGTTGAAGAATGTGTAAGAATGCTTGAGAATAATAAAAGCTTTGATGAAATTGTAAATGAAATACCTGAAATCAGAAAAAGAATACATTTGTTTTTTGTTGTTGGAACACTTGACTATTTAAGAAAAGGTGGTAGAATAGGAAAAATAGCAGGAACTATAGGAAAACTTTTAAATATTAAACCTATAGTTTCAGTAGATGAAAATGGAGTCTATTACGCTTATGACAAGGTTCGAGGAAGAAAACAGTCACTTAATAGAGTGCTTGAAATAGCAAAAGATATAACAAAAGAAAATAATTGTAGAGCATATGTTATGCATGGTCATGCGGAAGAAGAAACAAGGGAATTCTTTGAAAAAATAAAAGGACTTCCGAATATAAATAATGCCATGTATAATGGATGTATAAGTCCGGTTTCAGGAGTTCATAGTGGACCAGGGCTTGTAGGACTTGTACTATTAGAGGAATAATATGCATAGAAATGAATTAGATATTAAAGAAGAAGAAAAGAAACTTTATGAAGAGTATAAACAGAAACTTGCAGAGATAAGAAAAATAAAAAAAGAGGGAGAAGCAGTTGGGCAGGTATTTACAAAAGGTCTGCTTCCTCTTTATGTTCTTTTTATATTGAGTTTAGGAGCTACTAATGGTAATGATATTGCAAATCAAATAGGTAAAAGAACAAATGGATTATGGATTCCAAGTACAGGTGGAATATATCCAATACTAAAGAAAATGGAAAAGAAGAAATTAATATTAGGAAAATGGAATGATGAAAGTAAGAAAAAACAAAAAATATACAGTATAACAGATATAGGTCTAACTGAACTTGAGAATAGGAAATATCTTTTAAAAGATAGGATAAGTGATGCACTTCATGTTTTTGAAATAGTCTATAGAGATTTATATGAAAAATAAAATAAAAGTATTTTGTATATAGTAATTTTTGGGGGGAGTCTATGAATATATACTCGCTATTCATGATTGCAATAGCATTGTCATTAGATGCATTTGGAGTTGCTCTTAGCATAGGACTTGATAATTCCGTAAAAAGGAATAATAAAATATTATTTTCTATTTCTTTCGGATTCTTTCAATTTTTATGCACATTTATAGGAGCTTACTCAGGATTTCTTTTTAATACATACATAACATATTTGCCTCAGATTATTGGGGGTATAATAATTGCTTTTGTGGGTATGTTCATGATAAAGGAAGGCTTTGAGGACAAAGAAGAGAAGTTTTTATTGAATTTTAAAATGTATTTTGTTCTTGGTATTTCTGTAAGTATAGATGCAGCTGTAATTGGATTTACTATGTTTAATAAAATTTCAAGCAATTCAATTATATTTATGGATTCTATATTTATAGGAATAATAACATTAATTCTTTCTGCTGTAGCGTTTATTCTGTCAAGATATTTGAAAAAAATAACATTAGTATGCAAGTATGCTGATTATATAGGTGGAATTATACTTATTTTGTTTGGAATAAAAATGATGTTTTTTTAATGTACAAGTTTAGAATTACGATGTGGTTATCTTATAACTAGGATATCCACATTTTTTAATTTTAATTTACATTGTTTTCCCCGCTGACAAGTATTGTGATATAATTAATATAAACAATTGTATATGTTGTTGTATATTTTTAATAAGATACTAAGGTGAGATTATGGATTTAAAAACTTATTTAAAAAGTTACAATATTAAGGTTACTAAATGTAGGCTTAAAGTATTAAAAATATTGAGTGATGCAAATGATGCTCTTACAGTTGAAAAGATATATAAAACTTGTAATGATGAGGGTAAGATTGCAGATTTATCTACGGTTTATAGAAGTTTGGATTTATTTGAAGAGAAAAATGTAGTTAGTAAGGTTGATTTAGGTAATGGCAAATATAGTTACAAAATAAAAGGAGAAACACATAAGCATATATTAAAATGCAATATGTGTAATAAGGAAATAGAAATAGAATGTCCAATGGATCAAGTAGAGGAAATTATAAAGAATAAGACAGGTTTTGTCTTAATAGATCATGAATTAAAAATGAAAGCACTTTGTAAAGATTGTATGGATAAAGCAAATAATGAGAAAAAGGTATAATTTAGTTTAAAGAATTAGCTTGTTCTATATGTTTTAATTTCCATATTCCATATGTTTTTAACATAGTAAGCTTATAGGTTACAGTTTTGTGTGGGGATTTTGACTCAATACCACTTACAAATAAAATTGATTCATCAGTAGAAGCAAATTTAAGTGTATATGAATCTATTTTGTAGAGTTTGTGAGTATTAAAAATTCCAGAAGTCATATAATAATTAGCGGCATAGGTTATATCACTACGTTTACTTAGATTGATTCTGTAATCTGCATAAAGAATAATTAAAAAAGCTGAAAAAGCTAAAATAAATATCTTTTTATTTTTTAAAACAAAATTTTTTAACATAACACACCTCTTGTAAATGTAAAATATTCCCAGATATAATTATATTGCTAATTTATATAAAAAACAATAATGTATATAAAAAATAGTTAAGAAAGGATCTATTATATATGGATTTTACGTCTTTAGTTTTATTTGAAAAAAAAGAAAATGACAATAGTTTTTTAAAGGAAATTGGAAGTTATGAGGTTAACGATGGAGCTGAGTATATAGTTAAAATGTACTATAATGGGGATAATATAAAAGCATGGTTTAATACTAAAAATGATGTAGAGGATTGGGAGTATTCTGCTTATTACGATCTTTTAAATAAACAAGTATTCTTAGAAAAAGATTTTAATATAACAGAAGTAGAAGATGAATACAATCCAACTTGGCTTGTTGAATTTGATTTTATAGAGGAACATAGTGATATGTTATATAGAATAAACGAACTTTGCAGTTTGATAAAAAAAGAAATGGATAGAATATCTAATGATATGAAAGGGAAAAAAGAAGAGTACATTTAAATTTTCGGAGGATTTATGAATAAGTCAGAAAAATATATAATTGAAAGTCTGTGTAACAGGGGACAATGTTCCCTTGAAGAATTTATATATGGACAAAAACAGTTAGAGTTTTGGGGTGTTTCGTTTGTACACAATGAAATTTTAAATTATGTTATTTTTTCAGATGAAGATAAATTTAAGTACATTGATTATTCGAACATAAGGGATAAAAAAATTGAAGACATTAATAGTGAAAATATTATTAAAGTATTATTAGTGGATAACAATAATTCATGGAAACAATACGCTGAGGATCATGGCAAAGGAAAGCTTATAGTAATAAACCATTTACAAAATAGCATAGTTTATGCAGATAAAACAGGAACTAATATTACACAAATATTAGGTTTGTTTTTAAATGAACTCAAAACCTCAAAACAAAAAACAAAAAGTAATATGACTATAACATGGACGTTAATTATAGTAAACGTGATAGTATATGGGGTTACAGCCTTGCTTTCCCAAAATATATTTAATATAAATAACAATGTTCTTAATCTTATGGGGGCAAAAAACGATTTATTAATAGATAGTGGACAATATTATAGGTTGATAACATGTATGTTTTTACATGGAAGCATAATACATATCGCCTCAAATATGTATTCGTTGTATTGTATGGGGTATATGCTTGAAGAGATTTATGGCAAAGTAAAATATTTAGCTATATACTTTGTATCAGGAATTACAGCATCAATATTCAGCTACTTTTTTAGTAGAGGTGGCATATCAGTTGGTGCATCTGGGGCTATTTTTGGGCTTCTAGGAGCAGCGTTTATATTTGGGTTTAAACTTAGAAAAAGAATAGGAAAAGGACTCCTTACAAATATTGCAAGTGTTTTGGCATTAAATATATTTATAAGTGTAAGTGTACCTAATATAGATATTTTTGCGCATATGGGTGGATTTATAGGAGGAGTTATTATAGCAACTATACTTGGTAGAAAAATATGGATAAAACAATAAGAATGGCTTTGTATTTATAAAACCATTCTTGTTGTTTTTAGTTCATATTCAAATTTTGTATATCTTCATAATTAAGAGTTTCTACCTCTAAAAGGTTACTTGTAATGCTTTCAAGTGTGGTTTTATTTTCTAAAAGAATGTTTTTGGTATCCTCATATAAATTTGCGACTAATTCCTTACATTCATTAATGACAGTATCTGGAATAGAGTAATTAACTTCAGATAGTGCATCACCATTTAAAAGACCTAAACTTGCTCCCATACCATATTGGGTAACTAATTTTATTACAGAGCTAGTTACCTTTTGAAGATCATTATAAGCGCCTGTGGTTACATGGGCTTTACCGAAAATTATTTCTTCTGCTGCTCTACCCCCAAGTAAAACTCTAATCCTATTAAGGATATACTCTTTATTTTGATACATTTTATCTTCAGGTATACTTAAAGTGTATCCTCCGGCACCATTGGTACTAGGTATTATAGTTATTTTTGATATTTTTTCAGAAGGAAGTACTTTTAAAGATACTAAAGCATGTCCTGATTCGTGATAAGCTGTTATTTTTCTATCATTTAAACTTATATGAGATCTATCTACTTTTTCATAGCCTGCAAGTACAATGGAGAAAGCTTTATCTAAATGACGGTGCTCAATAAAAGAACTATCTTCTTTACAGGCAAGGATAGCAGCTTCATTAACGAGATTTTCTAACTTAGCACCTGAAAAGTAAGCTGTTTTTTGTGCAAAATCATTAAAATCTATATTCTTTATTGGTTTGTTCTTTGTAAGTAGATTCAAAATTTTCTTTCTTGCTGAAATATCAGGTAAATTTATCTCTATATGTCTGTCAAATCTTCCAGGACGCAGTAGGGCACTATCTAATATATCAATTCTATTAGTTGCAGCAATAACAACTATACCTTCTTTTTCTTTGAAGCCAGACATTTCAGTCAAAAGTGCATTTAAGGTTTGATCACGTTCATCAGAGCCACCTGATTTTCCTCCATCACGTTTTTTTCCAATGGCATCTATTTCATCTATAAAAATAACTGCTTTTCCGTTTGAACGAGCCTTTTTAAAAAGTTGCCTTATTCTACTTGCTCCAACTCCAACGTAAATTTGTACAAAATCCGAACCAGACATTGCATAAAAGGGAACATTAGCTTCACCAGCAATAGCCTTAGCAAGTAGTGTTTTACCAGTACCTGGTTCACCATATAAAATAACACCTTTTGGCATCCTTGCTCCATACAAACTATATTTTTCAGGATTTTTAAGAAAGTCAATTATATCTTGTACACTTTCTTTTGCTTCTTCGTTTCCTGCTATATCAGCAAATTTAACACCAATATCGTTTATGCTATCGGTTTCAAGTTTGTCAACCGCAAAAGCTTTTTTTGTAGGAAAAGGCACTTTGTAAACTTTAATTAATGAAATAATAAGATATAACGTTGATATTGAAAGAATAAATAAAGAAAGTGTATTTTGAGAATTTTTGAAGTCGTCTTCTGATACTTTTACACTGTTTTTTAATAAATTTTCTTTAAAGTCATTAGTCCTTGGATTGTCAGTAGTATAGACTAAACCATTTTTTAATTTTACAGTCACAGTGGGGGATGAGGTTAAGTATACTGTATCAACTTTCTTTTCTTTAATATCCTTTTGAAAATTTGTGTACATGTTGTATGAAATTTTGTTGCTATAAATAGAAGAAAAAGTAAATAAAGTTAAAGAACATAAAAATATAAGCACAGGAACAATAAGATTCATATGTTTAAAATGTTTCATTCCGTATCCTCCTAGGTATCAAACTAGTTTACATAATATATAATACATTATACATGATATTAGTTTTATGTCTATTGGTAAATAAAACAAGTAAATCAAATGTTTAAAAATATCAAAAATGCATAACATATTAGCGAAAGAATCATGTAATGTGATTTCATTTATAAAGACAGATTCAAAGTGTAGCTTGTTTTTATTAAAGAAATTGTTTTACTATTTTTATCTAATACTTAAATAGGTAGGAGGAATGTAGTTATGAAATCTTTCAGAGGTATAACAACAGGAGCAGTTATAGGAGCAGTTACAGGAATGATTATAGCTCCACAGCTTAGTAAGAACGCAAAGAAAAAAATCAGAAAATCAGGTAGAATGATAAGAGATACTGCAGAAGACTTGATGGATTCAATGAAAATGTGGAGTAAATAAAAAAATCGGATAGAAATATCCGATTTTTTATTTAAAAAGATTTAAAAAAAATACTTGACTCTTGGAATTTTAAGAAAAAATATGGTATAATCATATTACGAAATAAAAAAATTTAAATTAATAACATATAAATACAAATAATTAGTAGGGAAATTAAGTAGGATTAAATTACATGAGCAAGTAAAGGAAGATACGTATGGAAATATTGTCTTTGGGAGAAAAAATTAAAGCCAGAAGAAAAGAATTAAATATGACACTTAAGGATTTGGCAGGTGACAGAATTACACCAGGACAAATAAGTCTTGTTGAGTCTGGAAAATCCAATCCAAGTATGGATTTACTTGAATATCTTGCCAATACACTTAATACATCGGTTGAATATTTAATGGAATCGGAAGAAACACAAGCTGAAAAAATATGTGTATATTATGAAAATACAGCAGAAGCATATATGCTTAATGATGAACTTATGGAAGCTGAACAGTATCTTGAAAAGGCAATGTATTATGCAGAAAATTATAAAATTTCTTACAGGAAGGCAAGAACTTTATATTTGTATGGCTGCATAAATATGAATAAGAATGAATTAGGGGTAGCACAGCAGTTTTTTCTTTCATCAAATGTTCTTTTTATAAAACTAAATGAATACGAGGATATAATAAATACTTTTATAAATCTTGGTAAAATAACTCTTAAATTAAAAGCCTATAATTCATCTTGTAGTTATTTTGAACAAGCAGAAAGAGTTTCTCGTGATAACGATATAGGAAATGATTTTCTTATCGGTGAAATATATTACTATATGTCTTTGGTTTATTTTAAAATGAATAATAGCAACAAAACGATTAAATATTGTTTGATGGCTAAAGAAAAGTTTGCGGAACTTGAAAATAAAAAGGAATATGCAAGAACTCTGCTTATACTATCTAAAGAATACAGTAAAAGTGGAGATGTTGATAATGCAATAAAGTATTCTAAGAAGGCCCTAAAAGCATTTAAAGAAAATGATAATATGTTTGCAGTTGCAGATATAGAAAATGAGCTTGGAAAACTATTCTATGAGTTTGAAAATATCGAAGAATCATTTATACATTTAAATAAAGCAAAAGAAATAAGAAAAGCAGTAAAGGGACATGAATTTATAGAAACTTTATGCAACATTTGTGAGAATTATATAAAGCTCAAGGATACTGAAAATTCCCAAAAAGTTTTAGATGAAATAAAAGAAAATATAGATGGTAATAATGTATTTGATATACTTAAATACTATATGCTTAAATATAGAATAAGTATTTTGAATAAGAGCTTGAAGGAAGCTGAAAATATTTTATTAAGAGCTCTTCAATATGCTGAAAATATGGAACTTGAAAAAGAGGCAGCTGAATTTTCAGTTATAATAGGTAAGTATTATATTGATAATGGTGACGATGTAGAAGCAGCTAAGTATTTAAATAGTGGTATAGAAAAATTTAAGAAGATAGGCGTATTGAAGGATTTGTAATCAGATAGGTGTGAGAAGGATGGAAATATTATCTGTTGGTGAAAAAATTAAAAGAGCAAGAATTTATAAGAGATTAACACTAAAAGATATATGTGATGATAAGGTATCAGTATCTAAAATGAGTTGTATTGAAAATGGAAAGATAAATCCAGACGATGAGATTTTAGAATTTGTAGCTAAGAAGTTAAATGTTGCTCTTGATTACTTAAAGTATGATGTTAAGGATCAATTTAAAAATAACCTTGATAACTTAAAAAATGTTGAAGATTCAAAAAAAGATGAATATTTAAGATATAATATATATTATGCTGAGCAATATGAGTATTATGATATTGCTTTTCAATTTATGCATGAATTATTTAATTTTTATGTAAACAAAAACAGGTTAGATGTAGTACAAAGTTTGACGTCAGAATATTACGACATATGTCGAAAAGTTACAGATAGTGACAATAAATCTCTGTATAATCTTGATGTAGGAAAATATCTTTTAACAAGTAGAGAATATTATCAAGCTATAAATTATTACAGTAGAGTTAGAAAAGAATTAAAGGATATATTTTACGAAAATAAAAAAAGAATTAAGATGATAATAGAAAGCTATTATTACGAAACATTAAGTTACATTTTAAGTGAGGATTACGATAAAGCGTACGAACTGGAAAAAGAATTGCTTGAACTTGTTGACTATGTAGAAACGGACAACCAAAATGCAAAGATTTATAGTGTAATGATGTTTTTATGTCTGAAGAAGAATATAGATAAATTTGATTATTACAAAGAAAAAGTTGAAAATTATTGTGATATTAATCGTGAAATAAGAGCTAGAGTTTTGTATGTATGTGCTTTAAAGATGATTAATGACAAGAATGTCAAAGAGGCAGGAGAATACATAACAAATGCATTAAAGCAATTTCCGGGAACTTTAGAAAGCAAATATGTTCCTTTTATAGTAGAATTGATTGATGAAATTTCAAAATGTGATAATTTAGAGGAATATAGAGAAATATGCGATAATATATTAGATTACTCTATAGGAATAGAAAATAGTGTTCTTATGGAAAGGTGCTATTATTTAAAATCTAAAATACTTAAAGCAGTAGATGATTTTGGGTCTTATGAAATGTATATGAACTTAGCTTTAGATTTGCTTATTAAGAATGGTGATGAAGAAGCTATTTATGGAAGATATATGGAAATGGGGAATATGTATTCTACATTAGGGAATGTGAAAGATTCTCTTAGATATTTTAATTTAGCAATTAACATGAGCAATAAAATGTAAATTTTATTGCTCATGTATAATTTTATAGATAATTATTAATTTTATATAGTAAAAGGGAAGTGAAGGTATGGATGTTGATAAATTAACATTGAAGGTTCAACAAGCTATTAATGAATGTCAAGCAATAGCTATAAGGTATAAACATCAACAAATAGATACAATTCACCTTTTTATGGCAATTATATCTCAAGAAGATGGACTTATACCAAATATATTGGGTAAAATGGGAGCTAACATAGAGAAAGTTAAAACAGATACAGAAGCTGAACTTGATAGGATGCCTAAGGTAATTGGAGATGGTGCACAAAATTCTTCTATTTATGCAACAAGAAGATTTGAAGAGGTATTTGTGAAGGCAGAAACAATATCTAAGGATTTTAAAGATTCATATATAAGTGTAGAACATATTATGCTTGTATTAATAGATATGGATAATGATGCAATAAGAAAAATTTTAGATAAAAACAGCATTTCTAAAAAAGAATTTTTGAAAGCGTTAAGAGAAGTAAGAGGTAATCAAAGAGTCGATACGTCAGACCCGGAGGGTACTTATGATGCCTTGAATAAGTATGGAAGAGATCTTGTTAAGGATGCTAAGAAACATAAATTGGATCCTGTTATAGGTAGAGATGAGGAAATAAGAAGAGTTATAAGAATATTATCTAGAAGAACTAAAAATAATCCTGTTCTAATTGGGGAACCGGGTGTAGGTAAAACAGCTATAGTGGAAGGTCTTGCAGAGAGAATTGTCAGGGGAGATGTTCCTGAGGGATTAAAGAATAAGATATTATTTTCTCTTGATATGGGAGCTTTAGTTGCAGGAGCAAAATACAGAGGAGAATTTGAAGAGAGACTTAAAGCTGTATTAAAGGAAGTTGAAAGAAGTGAAGGAAAAATAATTCTTTTTATAGATGAAATCCACACTATCGTTGGAGCTGGTAAGACAGATGGAGCAATGGATGCTGGGAATATTATAAAACCAATGCTAGCAAGAGGAGAGCTTCATTGTATAGGCGCTACGACTTTTGATGAATATAGAAGGTATATAGAAAAAGATAAAGCGCTTGAAAGGAGATTTCAACAGGTTCAAATAGTGGAACCTACAGTTGAAGATGCTATATCGATACTTAGAGGTCTTAAAGAGAGATTTGAAATACATCATGGAGTGAGAATACATGATAATGCAATAGTTGCAGCTGCAAAATTATCAGATAGGTATATAACTGGAAGATTTTTGCCGGATAAAGCAATAGATTTAATTGATGAAGCTGGCGCTATGATTAGAATGGAAATAGATAGTATGCCTACAGAACTTGATGTACTTAAAAGAAAAATATTTCAAATGGAGATAGAAAAGGAAGCATTAAGTAAGGAAAATGACAATTTTTCTCGTGAAAGATTTGAAGCAATACAAAAGGAACTTAGTGATTTAAAAGATAAAGATAAAGCTTTAACTGCTAAATATGAAAAAGAAAAATCTCAGATTCAAGGCATAAAGGATCTTAAAACAAAGCTTGATGAGATAAGAGGACAAATTGAAAAGGCAGAAAGAGAATATGATCTTAACAAAGCAGCAGAACTTAAATATGGTGAAGTTCCAAAACTTGAACATCAAATTGAAGAAAAAGAGAATATTATAAAACAAAATGGTCAAAACGCAATGCTTAATGAAGAGGTTACAGAGGAACAAGTATCTCAAATAGTATCAAAATGGACTGGAATACCTGTATCTAAGTTAGTTGAAGGTGAAAAAAAGAAACTTATGAGGCTTTCTTGTGAGTTAGAAAAAAGAGTTATAGGTCAGAGTGAAGCGGTAAAGTCTGTTTCGAATGCTGTTATTAGAGCAAGAGCAGGGCTTAAAGATATGGGTAAGCCTATTGGATCATTTATCTTTTTAGGACCAACGGGTGTGGGAAAAACAGAACTTGCCAAAACTTTAGCTAGAGTTTTATTTGATAGTGAAGATAATATAATAAGAATTGATATGTCGGAGTATATGGAAAAATATTCGGTATCAAGGCTTATAGGACCACCTCCAGGTTATGTAGGATATGAAGAAGGTGGTCAGCTTACAGAGGCAGTTAGAAGAAATCCATACAGCGTAATATTATTTGATGAAATAGAAAAAGCTCATAGTGATGTATTTAATATATTTCTTCAAATATTTGATGATGGAAGACTTACAGACAATAAAGGAAATACTGTGGATTTTAAAAATGCTATAATTATAATGACATCAAATATAGGTAGTGAATATCTTCTTAATAATAAAGGTGATTTGAGCATTGATGAAGACACTAAAAATAAAGTAATTAATGAACTTAAAGGGAAATTTAAGCCTGAGTTTTTAAATAGACTTGATGATATAATAATGTTTAAGCCTTTATCAATAACTGCAATAGGAAAAATAATTGATGTATTCCTTGAAAGTATAAGATATAAATTAAAAGAAAAAAATATAGAATTTAATATTACAGAGAGAGCTAAAAGCTTTATAGCTGAGGAAGGCTATGATCCTGTTTATGGTGCAAGACCATTAAAAAGATATATAGAGAATACAATTGAAACAGAAATAGCTAAAATGTTTATATCCGGTGAAGTTTCAGAAGGCGATGCTCTTGAAATAGATTATATAGATCGAATTATAATAAAAACAAAATAATGTTATTGTAAAAAATAAATATAGTTTTTAAATAGAAGGCAGGATTAAATTACCTTCTATTTTTTTGTGTGTAAAGACCAATAATAAGTAGGAATGATGATAATATTGGAGATGTTAATATATGAGATTAAAAAAATATTTTGTTTTTATTTTAATTATTGTAATTTCATTGCTGCCTTTTAATGCTAGGGGAGAGGATTTGAGCATTTTTGGGAAGAAACAAGAAAAAGTGGCATTCTTAACTTTTGATGATGGACCAACACCTAATAACACAGTAAAAATAATTGATGAATTAAATAAAAATAAAATCAAGGCAACATTTTTTATAGTTGGGCAAAAAGGAGAAGAATATCCCAAGGCTTTAGACGCTCTTGTGAAAAATAAAATGTGTATAATGCCTCATAGCTATACACATAAAGCTAATATATATAAGAGTGTAGAGAACTATAATAAAGATTTAAAAGAATGCATTGATTTTATAAATAATATTCAAGGTAATAAAAAGAAAAACAAGATTAAGTTTATAAGAATGCCAGGAGGCTCATATAGTACAAGAAATAAATATGTAGTAAGTAATATAAGAAAAAGTATATTGGATCAGGGGCTCAATTATGTAGACTGGAATGTATGCTCTGGGGATGCAGAAGCTCATTTTGTTCCTAGGCAAAAAATAATTAACAAGGTTAAGAAGCAATGCAAGGATCAGAAGTTTTTGGTGATATTGATGCATGATTCTTATTATAAAAAAGCAACAGTGGAATCAATTAGTGAAGTTGTAAAATATATAAAAGAAAAGGGATATAAATTTAAAACTTTTGATGATATAAGTGAACAAGAAAAAAATGAATTAATAAAAATGGGAGTAATTAATAAGAAGCAAAAAATAGATAAATAATAAAAAGTGGCTTTTATGGTGTTATCCATAAAAGCCACTTTTGTTATTTATTAGAGGTTTCCCTTTTTATTATAAATTCTTTTGCTTTGATTTCGAAAGAATCGTCAATAGGTTCTAAAGTTATTTCTTTTTTGTATTTTAATTCAAGAGCTGTCTTTATAAATCTATCGGCTAGTTCTGGATTTTTTGAAAGTAAAGATCCATGAAAATATGTACAATAAGTATTTTTATAAATACAGCCTTCATAACCATCAGATCCATTGTTTCCATAACCTACAAGAGTTTTACCAAAAGGTTTTAAATCGTTTATGTATGTTCTTCCAGAATGATTTTCAAAGCCAACATAAGTTTCATTAAAAAGGTCATTTTTAATAACAGTATTACCAATAAACCTTTTATCCCCAGGTTCTGTATATATGTTTAGTATATCTAATCCTGGAAGTTTTTCGCCTTCAGGTGTAGTATAATACTTTCCTAAAAGTTGATAACCGCCGCATATTGCAATAAACACTTTACTATTTTCTATATAATTTTTTATTGATTCTTTTTTTGTGCTTGTTAAATCTTCGGATACTATAGATTGTTCATAATCCTGTCCGCCCCCAAAGAAAGCAATATCAAAATTTTCGTTATCGAATTTATCTTTTAGAGATACATTTGAGATATTGACTTTTATACCTCTTTTCTCGGCTCTATATTTTAATATTCTTATATTACCGATATCTCCATATACATTTAATAAGTCAGGATATAAATGACATATATTTAATTCCAATTTATTTCACCACCAATTACCAAAGTTTTTTTATGAAGCCCTTAGAATAAAGAAATTTTCTAAAATCTATCATTGCAGTATATGTAGCAAGTACATAAATTATTTCTCCAGTACAATTTTCCATGCTGCTAAGCAACTCTTCAAAATTGTTTTCCATTTCAAAATTATCATTATTGAGACCAGCAATTTTTAGACGCACAGCCATATCATACAATCTTATTCCAGAAACCATTACTTTATTTATATTAAGTTGATTTAAATTTTCAAAATCCACATCCCATATCCAGGATACATCTCTACCATCTGCGTAGTTATCATTTAATAAAACAGCTAAGTTAAGCTTTCTTGTATCTAATGATATTGTTTTTATGGCTTCATCATAGCCAGCAGGATTTTTAACTAATATTATTTTTACGTTTTTACCATTTATGTCTATAGCTTCTTGTCTTCCGAAACTACTTTTAGAATTTTTTAAGGAATCAAAAATAGTAGTATCATCAACATTTAAGAATTTTGCTACAGAATATGCACATAATGCGTTATATATATTATAAACTCCTGGCTGATTTAAATAAAAGTCAGTACCGTTTATTGATATTGAAGAACCAGAAGGATCTAAAGATTTTACTTTATCAATATAATAATTTAAATCAGGCCTTTTATAGCCGCAGTTATTACAGAAGAATTTTCCTAAATGATTATAAGTTATAAATTCATATTCATAAGGGTGTTTACACTTATTGCAAAACTTAGCATCTGCATTTATACTTATTTTATTATTCTCATTAATAGGACAATCAAATCCATAGTAAACTGTTTTGTTAGGAACATCTAAATTACCTAGAAGTGATTCGTCACCGTTAAGTATTAATGTTGTTTCAGGAACTTTTTTTACACCTTCCATTATCTTTAGTAGAGTGGTATAAACCTCACCATATCGATCAAGTTGATCTCTAAAAAGATTGGTTATAATTATCGCTTTCGGTTTAGTATATTCAGTTAAAAATTTTAAGTTAGCTTCATCAATTTCGATTATTGCATATTTCTCTTTTTGGTTATTAAATTTAAAATTTTTTATAAAACATGATGTTATTCCTGGTTTTAAGTTTGCGCCAGTATTATTTGTTATTACTTCCTTGCCACTTGATTTAAGAATGTTATAAATTAAATTAGTAGTAGTAGTTTTACCATTAGTTCCAGTTACAAATACAATGCTATAATTTTTAGTTACTGTTGAAAGGATATTTTTATCTATCTTTAAGGCTACTCTACCGGGAAAATTTGTTCCTCCTTTGAAGAGCCTACTGGATATTCCTATTATGGTTTTAGAAATAATTATGCTGAAAAAACTGCGTATATTAATTTTAAACACCTCCGAATGTTTGTTGTATGTGTTTTTACTTGAGTTGTAGGCTAATGTAAAAACATCATTTAAAATTATAAGTTATAAAATAAAAGCTGAAAACTAAACAGTTTTTAATAAATATAAATTAATATTTGAATTGGTTTCACTATATTATAATACATAATTTTAATATTTACATCAATATACGAATATTTTTAATGAAGTTAGTTATAATAATTTGTTAAAAATATAAAAGGCTATTTCAATAATATAATTTAAATAGTATAATTAACCTGTGTACTTTTGCAAATTAGTTGCTGAAAGGAGCCGTAGAATGTATACAAATATAATATTTATATTCAAAATAATTTTAGAAGGTATTATTGAAGGTGTGACTGAATTCTTACCAGTATCTTCAACAGGACATATGATAATTTTGGGAAGTATAATAGGGTTTAAAGAAGGAGCAAAGCCAGCGTCTTTATATGGGGCAGAATATATACATATGTTTGAAATAATAATACAATTGGGAGCTATACTTGCAATTGTGGTTTTGTATTGGGATAAAATATTTTCTGCACTTAAGCCATCAAATTTATTCCCTTCTATGAAAGAGCACGAAAAAACTGGTATTGCTGTAGTAGGCGAATTTTTCACAAAAGGTTACAGAACAATGCCTGGTTTTAAATTTTGGACTAATATAGTGGTAGCTTGCATACCAGCTATAGTAATAGGTTTACCTTTTCAAAAGAAAATAGATAAATTATTGTTTTTTCCTACACCAGTTGCAGCAGCTCTTATTTTAGGAGCAATATGGATAATTTTTGCTGAAAACAAGTATAGAAAAAAAGCTAAAATTAAAAGTGTTGATGACATAACTATAAAACAAGCAATTATAATAGGATGTTTCCAATGTCTTGCATTATGGCCGGGAATGTCAAGATCAGCATCAACCATAATAGGAGCATGGATAATTGGAGTATCTACAGTTGCGGGAGCAGAATTTTCATTTTTTCTTGCAATTCCAATGATGCTAGGTGCGTCTTTATTATTTTTAATAAAAAATAGTGTAATGCTTTCAAATATTCAGATATTGGGGCTTGGAGTAGGTTTTATAGTAGCATTTATAGTAGCATTAATAGTTGTAGATAAATTTATAAGTTTCTTGAAAAAGAAGCCAATGAGAATATTTGCAGTATACAGATTAATAATCGGAGTGATTGTTTTAGTTTTGGGTATCGCTAAAGTAATAAGCTAATTAATACATATATAATGTGAAAATACTTATTATATTTTGTAATTTAAAACATTTTATAATTTCAGTATTTATTAATGATAAGTTTAAGGAGAGGATATAAGCCTCTCCTTAATTATTTTTTGAATATGTCATTTTGTATAGATATTAGATAAAGGATAATAATAATTCTATAATTCAAAGAAGGGAGATTTTTGATAAATGGATTATTTAAAGACTATAGAAGAAATTATAAGAGAAAATAAGTGGATAAGAAATGATATAGGAATGGGAAAAATTCAGTGTACAAAAATAGTTAAAGAAAACGAAAAACTTATGGCTATAATAGTGTCAAATAAATTAGAAACTCCTATATCCAGTTTTATAAGAAAAATTATTGTATTAGATGGAGAAATAATATTATTTTATGATGGTGAATACTATGAGAAAGTTGAGGAAGGGGAATATAATCGTTACAAAGATTATTTTAGCGATGATGAGTGGAAAATTATAATGGGAAATAACAAAACACAAGAATTGGTTCAAAGAGATAAGGTAAGTAAAAGAGAAGGAATTTATGTTGAGATACATGAAACAGCAAAAGAATATATAAATAGCAATTATGATGAAAAGCAAACAAATGAATTGAATAATATGTATAAACTTTAAAGTTAAGTGAAAAAAATATTTATGTATGAATTAATTTGTGATTTATAACTTAATTCATACATAAATGCCTAATTTTCCTTAAATCAAATAAATAAAAATAGTATTTATTAAAAAATGTTGACAAGGTTAAATAAAAATGATATTATAAATAAGCTGTCTGAGTGCAGCAAACAATTGAACTTTGAAAATTAAACAGAGAATTAAAGAACCAGCAATTCTTTTGAATAGAATTTATTCTATTTAAATAAATTTAGCGATGAGCTAAAGGAATACAGAGTAGCATCTGTATAAAAGATTCAGAAGACACTCGTTTTAGTAATAGCGAGGAAATTTTGGATAAGACGAGGAAATAAAGCGAGTCAATAGTAATCTATGATGAGTTTTATTGACGAAGTATTATACAAAATTAACCACTATAATCTATAGAGAGTCGCATGATTCTAATCAAACTTTTAAATTGAGAGTTTGATCCTGGCTCAGGACGAACGCTGGCGGCGTGCTTAACACATGCAAGTCGAGCGGGGAACTTCGGTTCCCAGCGGCGGACGGGTGAGTAACACGTGGGTAACCTGCCTCATAGTGGGGAATAGCCTTCCGAAAGGAAGATTAATACCGCATAATACTCGGAAATCACATGATTTCTGAGCCAAAGGATTTATTCGCTATGAGATGGACCCGCGGCGCATTAGCTTGTTGGTGAGGTAACGGCTCACCAAGGCTTCGATGCGTAGCCGACCTGAGAGGGTGATCGGCCACATTGGAACTGAGACACGGTCCAGACTCCTACGGGAGGCAGCAGTGGGGAATATTGCACAATGGGGGAAACCCTGATGCAGCAACGCCGCGTGAGTGATGAAGGTCTTCGGATCGTAAAACTCTGTCTTATGGGACGATAATGACGGTACCATAGGAGGAAGCCACGGCTAACTACGTGCCAGCAGCCGCGGTAATACGTAGGTGGCAAGCGTTGTCCGGATTTACTGGGCGTAAAGGATGTGTAGGCGGATATTTAAGTGAGATGTGAAATCCCCGGGCTTAACTTGGGGGCTGCATTTCAAACTGGATGTCTGGAGTGCAGGAGAGGAAGGCAGAATTCCTAGTGTAGCGGTGAAATGCGTAGAGATTAGGAAGAATACCAGTGGCGAAGGCGGCCTTCTGGACTGTAACTGACGCTGAGGCATGAAAGCGTGGGGAGCAAACAGGATTAGATACCCTGGTAGTCCACGCCGTAAACGATGAATACTAGGTGTAGGAGGTATCGACTCCTTCTGTGCCGCAGTTAACACAATAAGTATTCCGCCTGGGAAGTACGGTCGCAAGATTAAAACTCAAAGGAATTGACGGGGACCCGCACAAGCAGCGGAGCATGTGGTTTAATTCGAAGCAACGCGAAGAACCTTACCTAGACTTGACATCTCCTGAATTAGTCCGTAATGGATGAAGTCCCTTCGGGGACAGGATGACAGGTGGTGCATGGTTGTCGTCAGCTCGTGTCGTGAGATGTTGGGTTAAGTCCCGCAACGAGCGCAACCCTTATCATTAGTTGCTAACATTTAGTTGAGCACTCTAGTGAGACTGCCCGGGTTAACCGGGAGGAAGGTGGGGATGACGTCAAATCATCATGCCCCTTATGTCTAGGGCTACACACGTGCTACAATGGTAGGGACAAAAAGATGCTATACCGCAAGGTGGAGCTAAACTCAAAACCCTATCCCAGTTCGGATTGTAGGCTGAAACTCGCCTACATGAAGCCGGAGTTGCTAGTAATCGCGAATCAGAATGTCGCGGTGAATACGTTCCCGGGTCTTGTACACACCGCCCGTCACACCATGAGAGTCGGCAACACCCGAAGCCCGTGAGGTAACCTTTTGGAACCAGCGGTCGAAGGTGGGGTTGATGATTGGGGTGAAGTCGTAACAAGGTAGCCGTAGGAGAACCTGCGGCTGGATCACCTCCTTTCTAAGGAGTCGACATGGAAATGTAATTTTCATGAAGGTTCTTTGTTCTCTGTTTAATTTTGAAAGTTCAACTTTCTATAATATTTATAATGTGGGTTTATAGCTCAGCTGGTTAGAGCGCACGCCTGATAAGCGTGAGGTCGATGGTTCGAGTCCATTTAAACCCACTATTGTACTTTGAAAATTGCATAGTAATTAAGAGTAATACTCTAAAGCAAGGCAAAGTTAATTCTTTGTTGTTTGAATTTAAATATATTTACTTAGTATAGGATTCAATACCTCATATTAGTAATGATGAGGAAATTTTGGTGAATGCGAAGAGATAAAGAAAACTTATAGTAATATATAGTTGGCTTTACTCTGAAGTATTGAACGAAATTATCCATCATAATCTATAGGGATATTAATGAATTCTTGTAAGGTCAAGCTACAAAGGGCGCATGGTGAATGCCTTGGCACTAGGAGCCGATGAAGGACGTGATAAGCTGCGATAAGCTTCGGGTAGACGCAAATAGTCTGTGAACCGAAGATTTCCGAATGAGGAAACTCTCATGGGTAACCCCATGAACTATATACTGAATTCATAGGTATATAGAGGTAAACCCAGGGAACTGAAACATCTAAGTACCTGGAGGAAGAGAAAGAAAAATCGATTTCCTTAGTAGCGGCGAGCGAAACGGAAAGAGCCCAAACCGGAAACTTGTTTCCGGGGTTGCGGGCAGATCATTAAAGCTTTATATCTTAACCGAAGATTTCTGGAAAGTTAAACCATAGAAGGTAATAGTCCTGTAGGTGAAAAGAGAAAAAAGCCCGATCTGTACCAGAGTACCACGAGACACGTGAAACCTTGTGGGAAGCTGGGAGGACCACCTCCCAAGGCTAAATACTACCTAGTGACCGATAGTGAAGCAGTACCGTGAGGGAAAGGTGAAAAGAACCCCAGACGGGGAGTGAAATAGAACCTGAAACCGTGTGTCCACAACCGATCAAAACACGTTAATGTGTGATGATGTGCTTTTTGTAGAACGAGCCAACGAGTTACGGTATGCAGCAAGGTTAAGCACTTAAGGTGCGAAGCCGAAGGGAAACCAAGTCTGAATAGGGCGCATAGTTGCATGCTGTAGACCCGAAACCGGGTGACCTATCCATGGCCAGGGTGAAGCGGAAGTAAAATTCCGTGGAGGCCCGAACCACAATGGTGTTGAAAAACCATGGGATGAGCTGTGGATAGGGGAGAAATTCCAATCGAACTCGGATATAGCTGGTTCTCCTCGAAATAGCTTTAGGGCTAGCGCCATGAATGAGTACCGGAGGTAGAGCACTGAATGAGGTAGGGGCTGACAACAGTTACCGAACTCTATCAAACTCCGAATGCTGGATACTTGAATCATGGTAGTCAGACTGCGAATGATAAGATCCGTAGTCAAAAGGGAAACAGCCCAGATCACCAGCTAAGGTCCCAAAGTATAGATTAAGTGGTAAAGGATGTGGGATTTCTAAGACAACTAGGATGTTGGCTCAGAAGCAGCCATTCATTAAAAGAGTGCGTAATAGCTCACTAGTCAAGAGATCCTGCGCCGAAAATGTCCGGGGCTAAAATCTAACACCGAAGCTGTGAACTTGTACTTCGTACAAGTGGTAGAGGAGCATCCTGTATGGGCTGAAGTCGTACCGAAAGGAGCGGTGGACTGTACAGGAGAGAGTATGTTGGCATAAGTAGCGAGAACTAAGTGAGAATCTTAGTGGTCGAAAACCTAAGGTTTCCTGGGGAAGGTTCGTCCGCCCAGGGTAAGTCGGGACCTAAGCCGAGGCCGAAAGGCGTAGGTGATGGACAATCGGTTGATATTCCGATACCGCAGAGTAACGTTATGAGAAATGGGATGACGCAGAAGGATAGGATATGCGTACGTTATTGGAAGTACGTCTAAGCACTGAGAGTGGAAGATAGGAAAATCCGTCTTCCTTAAGCTTGGGGTGTAATGGTGAGGTAGTTTACTACCGAAATATCTGATTTCATACTGCCAAGAAAAGTCTCTATCCAGGAGCTCTGTGCCCGTACCGCAAACCGACACAGGTAGGTGAGGAGAGAATCCTAAGACCATCGGAAGAATTGCTGTTAAGGAACTCGGCAAATTGACCCCGTAACTTCGGGAGAAGGGGTGCCTACGAGAGTAGGTCGCAGAGAATAGGCCCAAGCAACTGTTTATCAAAAACACAGGTTTCTGCTAAAGCGAAAGCTGAAGTATAGGAGCTGACGCCTGCCCGGTGCTGGAAGGTTAAGGGGAATGCTTAGCGCAAGCGAAGGCATGAACTTAAGCCCCAGTAAACGGCGGCCGTAACTATAACGGTCCTAAGGTAGCGAAATTCCTTGTCGGGTAAGTTCCGACCCGCACGAATGGCGTAATGATTTGGGCACTGTCTCAACAGCAAATCCGGCGAAATTGTAGTGCAAGTGAAGATGCTTGCTACCCGCGATTGGACGGAAAGACCCCGTAGAGCTTTACTGTATCTTAGCATTGAATTTCGGTATTGTCTGTACAGAATAGGTGGGAGACTTGGAAGCAGTTCCGTCAGGAATTGTGGAGTCGTCTTTGGGATACCACCCTGACAGTACTGAGGTTCTAACCGGAGGCCATGAAACTGGTCACGGGACATAGCTAGGAGGGCAGTTTGACTGGGGCGGTCGCCTCCTAAAAAGTAACGGAGGCGCCCAAAGGTTCCCTCAGCGCGGTTGGAAACCGCGCGTAGAGTGCAAAGGCAGAAGGGAGCCTGACTGCGACACAAACAAGTGGAGCAGAGACGAAAGTCGGGCTTAGTGATCCGGTGACTCCTCGTGGGAGGGTCATCGCTCAACGGATAAAAGCTACCTCGGGGATAACAGGCTGATCTCCCCCAAGAGTCCACATCGACGGGGAGGTTTGGCACCTCGATGTCGGCTCGTCGCATCCTGGGGCTGAAGTAGGTCCCAAGGGTTGGGCTGTTCGCCCATTAAAGCGGCACGCGAGCTGGGTTCAGAACGTCGTGAGACAGTTCGGTCCCTATCCGTCGCGGGCGAAGGAAATTTGAGAGGAGCTGTCCTTAGTACGAGAGGACCGGGATGGACTGACCTCTGGTGTACCAGTTGTCTTGCCAAAGGCACGGCTGGGTAGCTATGTCGGGAAGGGATAAACGCTGAAGGCATCTAAGCGTGAAGCCCACCTCAAGATTAGATTTCCCATAACATAAGTTAGTAAGACCCCTGTAAGAACAACAGGTGATAGGTCAGAGGTGTAAGAATGGTAACATTTTAAGCTGACTGATACTAATAGGTCGAGGGCTTGACCAATTAAAGTAAATATGATATAATTACTATGCAATCTTGAGAGTACAAGGTACTTTCTAAAATTAAATAAATCCGGTGATCATAGCATGGTTGTAACACCCGTTCCCATACCGAACACGAAGGTTAAGAACCAGAACGCCAATGGTACTGCAGGGGAGGCTCTGTGGGAGAGTAGGTCATTGCCGGGTAGAATGTATTCCGCGATAGCTCAACGGTGGAGCACTCGGCTGTTAACCGATAGGTTGAAGGTTCGAATCCTTTTCGCGGAGCCATTTTATTTTTTGATGTAGTATAGCTTTGCTATTATTAAGTTAAAAAGAGGTAACATTTATGCGATGGATTTTTTTGTATATATATTTTGTTTTTTACATGATTAGAACTATGTTTTTTAAGATAAAACTTAATAAAATAAAAAAGACTAGGACTAATGAAGAATATGAAGCAGCTGTTCATAACGTAATTTTTAATTGGGCAAAAACAATACTCAAAGTTATTGGAATCAAAGTAAATGTAAAGGGAATTGAAAATATACCTAAAGATACATGTGTTTTTATTTCTAATCATCAGAGTAATGTTGATTTTTTAGCTATAATGGGAACTATTGATAAGCAAATAGGATTTATAGCGAAGAAGGAAATTTTGAAGATAAAAGTTGTAAGTGGTTGGATGAGAATGATGCATTGTGTATTTATTGATAGAAATGATATACGTAAATCTCTTATGGCTATAAATGAAGGCGTGGATAACTTGAAAAAAGGATATTCTATGGCTATATTTCCAGAAGGAACTAGAAGTAAAAGCAGTAATATGAGTGAGTTTAAAAAAGGTAGTTTAAAACTTGCTACAAAAGCTAATGCAATTGTTGTACCTATAGCTATTGATGGAGGGTACAAGCTTTTTGAAGAAGTCAATGGCAAATTAAGATCAGGTGTTGTGAATATGTCAATATTAGAACCTATAAATATTGCAGAATTAGATAAAGAGCAAAAAGCAAACATATCAGAAATTCTTCATAATAGGATTAATAGTGAATTGAATAATATAAAGATGAAGTAATAGATGAATATAAGATGTATTTATGAAAAGATTTAGATAAATTAATATAGGAAAAATAAGCTTTAATATAGTATATTGGTTAATAATACTATATTAAAGCTTATTTTTTAGTATAAAAAATTATTATTGAGAATAATTAATCCATTGAAGAATTAATATTTTCATTTAAAAGTGATTCTAGTGCCATAACTTTAACTTTTAAAATAGTATTTTGTTGAACTAATTTTTCGATGTTTTTTTGATAATTAATATTAATTGATTCTATTTTTTTAAAATTAGTTTCTAAATTAATTATTTTTTCGTTTTTTTCATTTATTAGATGGGAATAGATTTCATCAATTAAAATAGTTTTTTCTGATTTGAATTTTAAGGTTTCTATTATCTCATGAGCCTTTTCATTGGTGTCCTTTAAAATTTTATAAAACAAATTTTCCATAAATTAAGTAACTCCTCTTTTATAAGTAGTATATAAGTTTATTATATGTTAATAATAAAAATTAATGAGGGAGAAATCTATGAATGAAAATAAAGATATAAACAAATTTTTACATAAAAAAGAATTAAAAAATAGAAAGTTAGACAATAAGATAAATAATCTTGAAAATTTATTATCTAAGTTAAATAAGCAAAATGATAAGCTTTTGTATAAGCTTAAAGAGGAAAAATTAAGAAATGCTATACTAAATAATAGATATAATATTCTTTTGGATGAAATTAAAGAAAGAGGAATTGTATTTAAAATAAGAAAAAATGGTTCAAGATTGCTTGAGTGGCAAAACTTGTATTTTGATGTTAATGGAGAAAATGTTTGTATTAGAACATTAGATAAATATTTAATATATGAGTTTGATAATAATATAAGTTCACTAATCAAAATACTAATAAGGGAAAACTCTTATAGCCTTATAGTAATAAGAGTGAATGAAAAAAATGTAAAAATTCAATTAAGAATAACAGAAAGGTATAATACAAATAGAGAATGATAAAAAGTTATTAATCATTTAAGCGATTAATAACTTTTTTTTTATATAATGAATGAAAAATTAATAAATTGATATGCATATTAAAATGAAACTGGAAAAATGAAATGTTATTTAACTAATTATTCAAAAAAGATTATATATAAATTGAAAACAACATTTTTATATGTTAGAATATATTATATTAATTAGAAAAAAACAATATAAATCTAGCAAATAAGAGGTTTTGCAAAAAAGATACTGTATTGGAGCAAAATGAATTTATTATTGTAAAAAATTCTATTGATTGAATTATGAAGGATTTAAAAAATAAAAATCATTTTGAATTTTATATTAGGAAGTGATTTTATGAAAAAGATAAAGTTAAAGAATGTTGAAAATGCGAATCTATATAGAGAAATTTTCCCATATAGTGATGTTCCCAAAATTAATTTTAATATGAACGAAATAAAAGTAGACATTCCAGATAAAATATGGATAACTGATACAACTTTTAGAGATGGACAACAATCAATGACACCATTTACAGTTGAACAAATAGTTAAGCTTTTCGATTATTTGAATAAATTAGATAATAATACTGGTGTTATAAGACAAACTGAGTTTTTCTTATATACAAACAGAGATAAAGAAGCTTTAATTGAATGTATGCAGAAGGGATATAAATTTCCAGAGATAACTACATGGATTAGAGCAAACAAAAATGATTTTAGCTTGGTAAAGGATATAGGGATTAAAGAAACAGGAATTTTAATGTCTTGTTCTGATTATCATATTTTTAAAAAGTTAAATATGAATAGAGAACAAACTTATAACAAATACATTGAAATAGTTGAGGAAGCTCTCTCAAATGGCATAGTACCTAGATGTCATCTTGAAGATATAACTAGAGCTGATTTCTTTGGGTTTGTAGTTCCGCTTGTAAATAAGCTGATGGAGCTTTCAGATAAATATGGCATTCAAGTAAAGATAAGAGCTTGTGATACTTTGGGGTTAGGAGTTTCGTTTCCAGGTGTGGAGCTTCCAAGAAGTGTACCTGCAATAATTAGTGGACTTAGAAAGTATTGTAATGTTCCAGCTTCAGCACTTGAGTGGCATGGTCATAATGACTTTTATTGTGTTGTGCCTAATGCTACAGCAGCATGGATGTATGGGTGTTCTTCTGTAAATACAACATTACTTGGAATTGGAGAACGAACTGGAAATTGTCCTTTGGAGGCTATGGTGTTTCAGTATTGTCAACTAAAGGGTAATCCTGGTATGAATATTCATGCTATAACAGAAATAGCAAAGTATTTTGAAAATGAAATGAAATATGAAATACCACCTAGAACACCTTTTGTTGGTACTGATTTTAATGTTACAAGGGCTGGTATTCATGCAGATGGAATTTTAAAGGACCAGGAAATATACAATATATTCGATACAGAAAAAATTCTTGATAGGCCAGTGCTTGTAGCTATAAATGAATATTCAGGATCAGCAGGGATAGCGGCTTGGATTAATATCTATTTTAAATTGAACAAGGAAAATGAGGTCCATAAAAAGGATGATCGAGTTGCAGAAATAAAAAAATGGGTAGATAATCAATATGAAGGTGGAAGAACAACTTCTATAACAAATAAAGAACTTGAAATAGAAGTAAAAAGATATTTTAAAGAATTAATAGATGTAGAAAATACTAGAGCTAGCTAGATTATTAAGGAGAGATTTAAATGGGATTAACATTAACAGAAAAAATAATTAAAAGTCATCTTGTAAAGGGTGATATGACAAAAGGCAGTGAAATAGGTATAAGAATTGATAATACACTTACTCAAGATTCAACTGGTACAATGGCATATTTACAATTTGAAGCACTTTCAATAGATCAAGTAAAAACAAAGAGATCAGTTGCGTATATAGATCATAATATACTTCAAACTGGTCCCGAAAATGCAGATGATCATTTGTATATACAGACAGTAGCTAAGAAGCATGGTATATATTTTTCAAAGCCTGGGAATGGTATATGTCATCAGGTCAATTTAGAGAGATTTGATGTACCTGGAGAAACTTTAATAGGATCAGATAGTCATACTCCTACAGCAGGAGGAATGGGAATGCTTGCAATAGGTGCAGGTGGATTAGATGTAGCAGTTGCTATGGGTGGAGGAGAATATTATATAATAAACCCAAAGGTAGTTAAGGTAAATCTAAAGGGAAAACTTAATACAATGGTTTCTGCAAAGGATATAATATTAGAGGTTTTAAGACAAGTTACCGTAAAAGGTGGAGTAGGAAAGGTATTTGAATATATAGGAGAGGGAGTTAAATATCTTTCTATACCAGAGAGAGCTACTATTTGTAATATGGGAGCTGAGCTTGGAGCAACTACTTCAATATTCCCAAGTGATGAGAAAACAAAAGAGTTTTTAGAGGCTCAAGGTAGAGTAGAAGATTTTAAAGAACTTTCTGCGGATAAAGATGCAGTATATGATGAAGAAGTAGTTATTAATTTAGATGAACTTCAGCCGTTAGTAGCATGTCCGCATAGTCCTGATAAAGTTGAAAAAGTTTCTGGAATAAAAAATCTTAAAGTTAATCAAATAGCTATAGGAAGTTGTACAAATTCATCATTTGTTGATTTGATGAAGGTTTCTGAAATATTAAAGGGAAAAACTATTGCAGAAAATGTATCCTTGGTTATAGCTCCAGGATCAAAGCAAGTTTTAACTATGCTTTCAAAAAATGGAGCGCTTGCAAATCTTGTTTCAGCAGGCGCGAGAATACTTGAATGTGCATGTGGACCTTGTATAGGTATGGGACAATCACCATCAACAGATGCAGTTTCATTAAGAACCTTTAATAGAAATTTTGAAGGAAGATCAGGAACGGTTTCAGCTAAGGTTTATCTTGTGAGCCCTGAAACTGCTGCTGTTTCAGCATTAACAGGAGTATTAACAGATCCAAGAGAGTTTAAAGAAACAGTAGAGAAGATAGAAATACCAGAAAAATTCTTAATCAATGATAATTTGATAGTAAGTCCTTCTAAAACACCAGAAGATATTGAAATAGTAAGAGGACCTAATATAAAACCTTTCCCTAAGGCAAAACCTCTTTCAGATGATATCACTGGAAAAGCACTTATTAAAGTTGAAGATAACATAACAACAGATCATATTATGCCATCAAATGCGAAATTGTTGCCATTTAGATCTAATATTCCACATTTAGCTGACTTTTGTTTAACACCTTGCGATAAAGATTTTCCTAAGAATGCAAAAGAAAATAATGGAGGATTTATAGTAGCAGGATCAAATTACGGTCAAGGATCAAGTAGAGAGCATGCAGCTCTTGCACCATTATACTTAGGTATAAAAGCAGTTTTTGCCAAATCTTTTGCAAGAATACACAAAGCTAATTTAATAAACAATGGAATTATTCCTCTTGTTTTTGAAAGTGAAAATGATTATGATAAAATAAGTAAAGGTGATGAACTTCAAATAAATGATACTATAAATCAAGTTCAAACTGGAACTTTATATGTTGAAAATATATCTAAGGGTGAAAAATATAAGATGATTTTAGATATACCAGAAAGACAAAAGGATATGCTTATATGTGGTGGAAAGCTAAATCAGATAAAAAAGAGCGAAAAATAAAAGATTAATGAGGGCTTTATGCCCTTTTCAATTTTTGCATAAATATAAATTTTATAATTGGAGGTATAGCATTTATGAAAAAGAAACATACAATAACACTTATTCCTGGAGATGGAATAGGTCCAGAGGTAACAGATGCAGCTAAAAAAGTAATAGAAGCAGCAGGTGTTGATATTACTTGGGATATAGTTGAAGCAGGAGCAAAGGTTATGGAGGAGTTTAGCACACCTCTTCCTGAATATGTACTAGATAGCATAAAGAAAAATAAGATAGCACTTAAGGGACCGATAACAACTCCTGTTGGAAGTGGCTTTAGAAGTGTAAATGTTGCTTTAAGGCAAGCTTTTAATCTATATGCTAACGTTAGACCTATAAAGACATATGAAGGAATACCTACAAGATATAAAGATATAGATTTAATTATAGTTCGCGAAAATACGGAGGACTTATATGCAGGAATTGAGCATAAAATTGGAGATTATGCAGCTGAAAGTATTAAAATAATAACTAGAGAAGCAAGTGAAAGAATCGTTGATTTTGCATTCCAAATGGCAGTTAAACAAAGTAGAAAAAAAGTTACAGCTGTACATAAAGCTAACATAATGAAATATTCTGATGGGTTATTTTTAAGCTGTGCGAGAAAGGTAGCTGAAAACTATAAGGATAAAGAATTTGAAGATATGATAGTTGATGCTATGAGTATGAAGCTAGTTCAAACTCCAGAAAAGTATGATGTGCTTGTAATGCCTAATCTTTATGGAGACATATTATCCGATATGGCAGCAGGACTTGTTGGTGGGCTTGGAGTAGCACCAGGAGCAAATATAGGAAAGGAAATTTCAATATTTGAATCAATTCATGGTTCAGCTCCAGATATAGCAGGAAAAAATATTGCAAATCCAACAGCAGCCATACTTTCTGGTGTAATGATGCTTAGATATATAGGTGAATTTGAAGCGGCAGATAGAATAGATAATGCAATAAGGGTAGTATTAAAGGAAGGAAATAAAGTAACTTCTGATTTGGGTGGAAGCACTGGTACAAAGGAGTTTGCTGAAGAAGTTATAAAAAATCTATAAAGTAAAAAGTAAAAGATGAGAGCTCAAGGGCTCTTATTTTTTTATGAATAATTATAAAAAATGTTGCATAATTATAAAAAAAGACGTATAATTATAACATAAAAGGTTACGTGTATTACATAGATTTATGACTTATAAATAGTATTCATGAAAGGTGTTTGATAGTATGAAGGAAAAAGTAGTTTTAGCGTATTCAGGTGGACTTGATACATCAGTAACAATTCCATGGCTTAAAGATAATTATGATGTTGAAGTAATAGCTGTCTGTGTTAATGTAGGACAGGAAGATGATATGGATAAGGTTAAAGAAAAAGCTATAAAAAGTGGTGCAGCTAAAATATATGTTGAAGATGTTAAAAACGAATTTGTAACTGATTATTTATACAATGCTATAAAATGGAATGCAACTTATGAAGGAAAATATCTTTTAGGAACATCATTTGCAAGGCCATTAATTGCAAAAAAATTAGTTGAGGTTGCACATAAAGAAGGTGCTAAATATATATGTCATGGATGTACTGGAAAGGGAAATGATCAGGTTCGTTTTGAGACGGCTATTGCGGCCATGGACCCTTATATTAAAATCATTGCTCCATGGAGACTTTGGAATATAGATTCAAGAGAAGCAGAAATAGATTATGCGTTAAGTAAGGGAGTAGAGGTTCCAGTAACAAAGGAAAAGATATATTCAGAAGATTGGAATCTATGGCACATAAGTCATGAAGGTGGAGATTTAGAAGATCCTAAAAATGAGCATAAAACAGATATGTATAAATGTGTTATTCCACCAGAGAAAGCAAAGGATGAGGACACATATATAAGCATATATTTTGAAGAAGGTATACCATATAAGATTAATGGAGAAGAATTAGAACCTGTTAAGCTTATTGAAAAGGTAAATAAAATAGCAGGAGAAAATGGTATAGGGGTTGTAGACCTTGTTGAAAATAGACTTGTTGGAATGAAATCAAGAGGAGTGTATGAAACACCAGGTGGAACACTTCTTTATGAAGCACATGACCAGCTTGAAAGATTAACAGTTGATAAGGATGCATATCACTATAAGCAAATGCTCGCTTTAAAATATTCAGAGCTTGTATATGATGGATTATGGTTTACAACAACGAGAGAAGCGCTAGATGCTTTTGTAGACACAGTGGAGAAAAATGTTACAGGTACTGTAAAACTTAAATTGTACAAAGGAAATATGAAAGTTTCCAGTGTAGAATCTGAAAATGCATTATATGATGAGAGTATATCATCTTTTGGGGCAAGTGATTTATACGATCATAAGGATGCACAAGGATTTATAAATTTATTCAGCCTTCCAAGTAAAATAAAAGCTATGAAAAAAATGGAGAAAAAATAATGAAACTTTGGGGTGGAAGATTTAGAGAAAGTGAAAGTGAGCTTATGGAGGAATTTAATGCCTCTTTAAGCTTTGATAAGAAGCTATATAAGGAGGATATAGAAGGAAGCATAGCTCACGTTAAAATGCTGAATAAATGTAAAATAATAAATGAAGAAGAATGTGAAAAAATATTAAGGGGACTTAAATCAATAGATGATGATATAGAAAATGGTAAACTAAAAATAGAAGGAGACTATGAAGACATACATAGTTTTGTAGAAGTAAACTTGATAGATAGAATTGGGGAAGTAGGAAAAAAGCTTCATACAGCAAGAAGTAGAAATGATCAAGTTGCAGTAGATATGAAAATGTATGTTAAGAAAGGTTCTTATATTATAATTGATTGTATAGATAAGCTTATGTCTACAATTAAAAATAAGGCGGAAAATAATCATTTTATAATGCCAGGCTATACTCATATGCAAAGAGCACAAGTAGTAACCTTTACTCACCATATGATGGCATATTACAGTATGTTTAGTAGAGATAAAAAAAGGCTCTTAAATGCTATTTCAAATTTAAATGAAAGTCCACTAGGCTGCTGTGCCCTTGCAGGTACAACTTATGATACAGATAGAGAGTTAACAGCTAAAGAACTTGGCTTTGATAAACCAGTAGATAATTTTTTAGATGGTGTAAGCGATAGAGATTATCTAATAGAAGTATTATCCTCATTTTCAATATGCATGATGCATTTAAGCAGGTTAAGTGAAGAACTTATTATATGGAGTACTAAAGAGTTCAGTTTTGTTCAAATGGATGATAAATTTTCTACAGGTAGTAGTATAATGCCTCAAAAGAAAAATCCAGATGCAGCAGAACTTATACGTGGAAAAACTGGAAGGGTATATGGAGACTTAATGGCAATGCTTACAATTATGAAGGGTATTCCGCTTGCTTATAATAAGGATATGCAGGAAGATAAGGAACAATTTTTTGATTCTTTTGATACATTAAAAATGTGTTTATTAGTTATGGATGGAATGATTGATACCATGAAGGTTAAAGAGGCAGCTATGAAGGAAGCGGTAAAAGGCGGATTTTTAAATGCCACAGATGTAGCAGACTATTTAGTAAATAAGGGAATAGCTTTTAGGGATGCTCATAAAATATCAGGTGAAATTGTAATATACTGTGAAAATAATGATAAAACTATAGAAGAATTAAACATTGATGAATTTAAAAAATTCTGTGATTTATTTGATGATGATGTTTACGAATTTATAAATTATCATAATGTTATAAAAAAAGGAAATAAAAAAATAATGTAATATATATTATAGGGTTTTCAAAGTAACTTTAATTTGTGTACTAAAGTCATATAATGGTGCATAAATTAAATGATGCAGGAGAACCCTATATATTTTTGCGCAAATGAAAGGCGCACAATAGAAAAAACATTTTTGTGGTATAATATACATTGTTGGGCTATAGATGAATTATATGGATAATACCACATTCATCTTTATTTATTTAGGGGGCGAGGAATGAAATGCAAAAGGAATTTTCAATAAGTAATGATAAGGTTATAATTAATTTTACAGCAAAGTACTGTGATACATCTGAAAAAGTGCTAAATAGTGAAGGGTTTAAAAGAGTACTTGAAAAATTCATAAAAAAAGGAAGACATAAAACATCAAATGACTACAAGTATATAGAAGAGAATATTATAGAAGATAATGAAAAAAGCATGGCAAATAAACTTGTAGAAGTATTTAAGCTTTTATTAGTGTTTAAAAGAGAAGAAATAATTGATATGAATCCTAAATATGAAAGTTTTCTATCAAATAAAGATGAAATTATAAAAATAATAGAAAATATATATGGATTCTGGAGAAAGCTTGAAAGGTATACAGTAGTTCATAATAGCAAAATTAATGAAGGACTTGAAAATGTAAGCTTTGTGGATGCTAATCTTCAGTTTTCTCAACTTATAGTTAACACCTATAGAAAGATCGAAGAAAATATATTAGGTTCAAAACCTAAGGTGTATAGACAGCTTCCAGCAGGAGCTAATGCAGGTCTTATTGTTAATAGCATAAAATGGAAGTATCCAGAAGGATATGAATGTCTTAACGGAGTTCCAATTATAGATTCTGTTTTAATAGATCCGCCATTTATATCATATCCTAAAAAAATAAAAAGAGATGGAATTTTTTCAGAAGTATTTGAAAATCCACTTAATTGTAGAATAAATAAAGATCATTGGTTTTGCTTTCCAGTTAAAATAGGAACACTTCTTGCATTTATTTATTTCCATAGAGATTTTATGGCTCACGGGATAACTTTGTGTAACTTGTTTGAAATAGCTAAGGAAAGTGAATATAAAGATACAAAACCAGATATAGTATTTGTTTTTGGAGCGAGAGATAATAGTGAAATTACTAGGACTATATTTTATGATGATAAGAAAAATGATATTATGCTTGGATACATTAATTATAGTGTAAACATTGATTACTTTGGATATATGAAAAAGATGGCATTAACGCTGCATAATTTAATAATGATTAAGCGAGGATATTTACCAATACATGGTGCCATGGTAAACATTATTACTAAAGATGGTAATGAGGTTAATATAGTTATAATGGGTGATAGTGGTGCAGGTAAATCTGAAAGCCTTGAGGCGTTTAGAGAATTAGGAGAAGAATATATAAGCGATATGACAGTAATATTTGATGATATGGGAGTTGTAAAACCAAATGCACTAAATGGTAAGCCAATGGGGTATGGAACAGAAATTGGTGCCTTTGTAAGATTGGATGATCTTGATCCAGGATATGCATTTAGGGAAATTGATAGAAGTATATTTATGAATCCTGACAAGACAAATGCAAGACTTGTTATACCTGTTGCAAGCTATAGTGATATAACACATGGATATCCTATTGATTTATTTTTATATGCTAATAATTATGATAAAGGTGGAGAAGAACTTTCATTTTTTAATTCCGCAAAAGAGGCTATAAAAGTTTTTAGAAATGGAGCTAGAATGGCAAAAGGTACTACCACAGAAAAAGGTCTTGTTACAACGTTTTTTGCTAATCCGTTTGGACCAGTTCAAAAAGAGAAAGAAACGGACATACTTATAAATAAATATTTTGATGAATTTTTTAAGGCAGGAATAAAGGTGGGACAAATAAGAACACGTTTAGGAATAAAAGGTATGGAAAAGGATGGCCCTAAAAATGCAGCCATAAGGCTTCTAGATATAATAAAAAAATATAAATAATATAAATAATAGCGCAGGACTAATGTTCTGCGCCATTATTTATTCTAAACTTTATTTCTCTACTCTTACTTCTCTATCCCTTCCTAAAAAGGATATTGCATATAAGCCACATATACCTACTAGTGCGTAAATAATTCTTGTTAAAGAGGACATGGTTCCAAATAAAGCAGCAACTAAATCGAAGCTAAAGAAACCAATTAAACCCCAATTTATAGCGCCTATTATGACAAAAACTAACGCAATAACATCTAATGTTTTCATCACTACATCTCCTTTTATTAAGTTTACAGAATTATTATATGCGAAATAGCGTATATTATGTTAGAAAATAAATTTAGTTTAAGAAAAATCTATATTTCTATCTATTGGTTGGGAAAGAGCCATAAAAGTATTGGTTCTTTGTACACCATCTATAGTTTGTATTCTGTTAAGAAGAAGGTCTTGAAGACCAGATATACTTCGACAGACTACTTTTGCGAAAATAGAAAATTCACCTGTAATATAATAAAGTTCTACTATTTCCTTTATTTCCTTCATTGATTCAAGTACACTTGGAAATGAAACAGCTTTATCAAGATATATACCAACTAGACAGCAAATATCGTATCCTAATTTAGTATTGTCTACTATAAGCTTTGTACCTTTTATAATTCCCATGTCCTCCATTTTTTTCATTCTAACATGAATAGTTCCGCCGCTTACATGACACTCTCTCGCTATTTCTAGATATGGCGTTCTCGAATCTTCAACTAGAATATGTAATATTTGTAAATCTAAATCATCCAATCCATTAACTTGTAAATTCATTAAAATCAACTCCTATAAGTTATAGTAAACAACAATATTATAACAAATTCAATACCATTTTATCAAAATAAATATAAAAAATATTATAAAATTATAGTATTTTATTAGAAATCTATTTGGTGTATAATTTAAATGTATACACTGATTGGGGGATTTTTATGTATATTAATGAAAAAGACATAAAATTAGAGTTAGATAAAGAGATAATAAAACAATATAATATGAAGTCAATGATTTATTTTGATATAGAGACTACTGGATTTGATAGGGAACAAGATAACATAATATTAATATCAATAGGGTACTATAAAAATCAGGATATATTTCATATAAAGCAGTATTTTGCACAGGAATTAGAGCAAGAGAAAAGTATTTTAGAAAACTTAAAAAATTCTATAGAAAAATTTGATACATGGTGTTCATATAATGGAAAGGCTTTTGATGAACCTTTTATAAAATCAAGGATGAGTAAGTATAATATTGAGTTTAGAGTTCCAAGTGAACATTTTGATTTATATAGAAAGATAAGACCTTATCAAAAACAACTTGGCCTTGAGAGATGTAACTTGAAAACTGTCGAGCAGTATATAGGCATAAATAGAAAAGATACTATAGATGGTGGTATTAGTGTAGAGTTGTACAAAAGATATTTAAAAGATAAAAATGATGATTTAAAGCATACTATAATGCTTCATAATTATGAAGATGTATTAAACTTACCTAAAATATTTAAAATACTTTGGAAGATAAAGAAATGTGATTTTCTACGTGAGGACCATATAACGGAAAAGCAGCTTAAATACTTGAATTATTTGATGAAAAAACACAATGTATTAATAGATATTAACCTAGATAAGATATCCAAGCGAGCAGCATCAAAAGCTATAGGTGCAATATTAGAAGGAAATCACGATATTATAAGTATAAAGGATATCATAAAAAATAATTGCGTTTAGATTAAAAATAAAAATTATATATTAATGAATTTTAAGAGAAGGAGAGAGGAATATGGTAATAAGAGATATAATGATAAAAGATATTTTAAAGGTGCGAGATAATGCCACGTTAAAGGATGCACTCAAGATAATGACAAGTGATACAGTTAACAGCGCACCAGTGGTAAATGATAAGGATGAATTAGTTGGTATAGTAGTTAAAGCTGACATATATAGATTTTTGATAGAAGAAGGACACTATGATAGTTATCCAGTAGAAGCAGTAATGACTAAAAATGTAATATCAGTAAACGCTTCCAGTGATATAGTTGAGGTTGGAAAAATTTTAAGGGATAATAATATATTTGCAGTTCCTGTAGTTGAAGATAGTAAGGCAATAGGAATTGTTACATTAGAAGAATTACTTGATTATTTCCTAGAAAAGTAAAGTGGAATTTTAAAAAATAAAGCTTGTTGACATAAAGATAAAAGTATGTTATTTTTATTTTAGAATAATTGAATTAAAGGTCGTATAACCGGCGGAAGTGGAATAACCACAGGGAGTACGATTTTATTAAAGCCGACCGCCTGGGCAAACTAGTATATGTCCGGGTGGTTTTTATTTTACTCCTGGATAAGCTAATATTAGAAAATTTTGTGATTTAAAGAGCAATCGAAAATTTCAAACAAAGGAGAGTTTTGGTATGATTAAAGAATGGAATGATTTTAAAGAAGGTACATGGTTAAATAATATTGATGTTAGGAACTTTATACAAAAAAATTACACCCCATATATGGGTGATGAAGAATTCTTAGAAGAAGCTACAGAAAAAACAAAAAAACTTTGGGATAAGTGTGAGAAGCTTCTTATAGATGAAATAAAAAAGAATGGTGTTTTAAAGGCAGATAATAAAACTGTATCTGGAATAGATAGTTTTGAAGCTGGATATATAGATAAAGATAATGAAGTGATTTTTGGGCTTCAAACAGATGAACCGCTTAAAAGAATGGTAAATCCTTTTGGTGGAATAAGAATGGCAAAACAAGCTTTAGAAGCTTACGGTTATGAAATAGATGAAGGAGTTTATGATACATTTACAAAGTACAGGAAAACTCATAATGAAGGTGTTTTTGATGCTTATACAGATGAAATGAAAACGGCTAGACACGTTGGACTTTTAACAGGTTTACCTGATGCTTATGGAAGAGGAAGAATAATAGGAGATTTTAGAAGAGTTGCACTATATGGAATAGACTACTTAATTGAAAAGAAAAAAGCAGATTTAAAAGAATTAAAAGGCAATATGCTTGAAGATTTAATAAGAAGAAGAGAAGAAGTGTCAGAACAAATAAAAGCGTTAAAAGAAATGAAGTCTATGGCACTTAAATATGGAATAGATATATCAAGACCGGCAGCAAACGCTAAGGAAGCTGTTCAATTCACTTATTTTGGATATCTTGCAGGTATAAAAGAGAACAATGGTGCAGCTATGTCCCTTGGAAGAGTTTCAACATTTTTAGATATATATATTGAAAGAGATTTGAAAAATGGAGTTATAACTGAAAAAGAAGCACAAGAGATAATTGACCAATTTATAATAAAATTAAGATTCGAGAGACATCTTAGAACACCTGAATATAATGAACTTTTTGCAGGTGATCCTAATTGGGTTACTGAATCTATAGGTGGTATGAGTGTAAATGGAGAAACTTTGGTTACAAAAAATTCCTTTAGATTCCTTCATTCATTAACTAATTTGGGACCAGCTCCAGAGCCTAATATGACTGTACTTTGGTCAAACAAGCTTCCTGAAGACTTTAAGAAGTATTGTGCAAAGATGTCAATAAAAACAGACGCGCTTCAATATGAAAATGATGATATAATGAGACCTATATATGGAGATGATTATGGTATAGCTTGTTGTGTATCTGCAATGAAAATAGGTAAACAAATGCAGTTTTTTGGAGCTAGATGTAACTTAGCTAAATCTTTATTATATGCTATAAATGGTGGAGTAGATGAAAAGAAATTTGATTTAGTAGTACCTAACATAGAAAGAATAGAGGATGAAGTACTTGATTATAATAAAGTTAAAGAAAACTATTTTAAGGTTATGGAGTATGTAGCTAAGTTGTACGTAAATACTCTTAATTTAATACACTATATGCATGATAAGTATGCCTATGAAAAAGGGCTTATGGCACTTCATGATACAGAAGTTCATAGATTTTTGGCTTGTGGAGCAGCAGGACTTTCTGTAGCAGCAGATTCTTTAAGTGCAATAAAATACGCAAAGGTAAAACCTATTAGAAATGAAAATGGAATTGCTGTAGATTTTGAAATAGAAGGAGATTTTCCTAAGTACGGAAATGATGATGATAGAGCTGATGATATTGCAGTTGAAATAGTAAACAAATTTATGTCTGAGTTAAGAAAAACACCTACTTATAGAAATGCAGAGCATACATTATCAATATTAACTATAACTTCAAATGTAATGTATGGTAAAAAGACAGGAGCAACACCAGATGGTAGATTATCAGGAGAGGCTTTTGCACCGGGAGCTAATCCTATGCACGGAAGAGACAAAAATGGAGCATTAGCATCTTTAAATAGTGTTGCTAAAATTCCATATAGAGATGTTTGTCAGGATGGAATTTCAAATACATTTTCTATTATTCCAGATGCATTAGGAAAAAGTGAAGAAGATAGGAAAAGTAATCTAGCAGCTATTCTAGATGGGTATTTTGAGCAGGGGGCACATCATTTAAATGTAAATGTATTTAATCGTGAAACACTTTTAGATGCAATGGAAAATCCAGAAAAATATCCTACACTTACAATAAGGGTATCAGGATATGCAGTTAATTTCGTTAAACTTACAAGAGAACAACAGATGGAAGTTGTTAAGAGAACATTTCACGAAAGAATGTAGAGGTGTTAATTTGGGAAAAATTCATTCAATAGAGACAATGGGACTTGTTGATGGACCGGGAATAAGAGTTGTTGTTTTTTTGGCAGGATGCAGACTTAGGTGTGCATTCTGCCATAACCCAGATACGTGGAATATTAATTCTGGAGAAGAAATTTCTCCAGAAGATTTACTTAAAAAAGTTAAGAGATATAAAAATTATTTTGATAGATCTGGTGGTGGAATTACTTGTTCCGGCGGTGAACCTTTAATGCAGCCAGAGTTTTTAAAAGAATTTTTGAAGTTATGTAAAGAAAATGGAATAAACACGACAGTTGATACAGCAGGCTTTGGATGTAACCACTATGAAGAGATTTTAAAGTATACGGACTATGTTCTTCTTGATATAAAGCATATAAATAGTGAGGGTTACAAAAATTTAACTGGTGGAGACATGAATGAGTTTTACAAATTTGTTTCGGAAGTCAATAATTCAAAAGCAGTAGTCTGGATAAGACATGTTATGGTACCGGGGATAACTGATAATTATGAAAGTATGGATAGACTTGCAAAAATAGTACAAAAAGTTAAAAGAGTTGAGAAAGTTGAAATCTTACCATATCATACTCTTGGGATAAAAAAATATGAGAAGCTTGCAATAGAATATAAACTAAAGGGAATAAAAGATATGGATAAAGATACAGCATCAAAATTCGAAGAATATGTTAATGAGAAACTAAAGAAATAATTATATGAACCCCCTTTAATTATTAAATCATATCTTAATAATTAAAGGGGGCTTTATTACTTATTTTTTTTAATTGGTGAGCAGCCACTACAGGATTTTGAGCCACTACAGCAACTACAGTCTCCTTTTGCACTTTTCTTGAAGCTTTTATAAAAAATGTATAAGGCTGAACATATAATAATAAGTGTTATTAGTATTTCAATAATCATAAAAACTCACTCCTTTTAAGTACATACAAAATCACTAGAAATGAATATCATTTTCAATTAAATATTATCATTTAATCGTGATGATGTCAACAGAACTTAAGTTAACAATATTGAAAATATATTTCGAATTTTGTCGAAACATGATATAATATATTTATTAATTTGGTAACTGTACATAAATTCAGAAGGAGGAATTTATATGGTATTGGTCTCTACGTCAGATATTGATGATAGGAATAAACTCTGCAGGTACAAAACTGAAAAAAGAGGTAAAGTAAGAAAGAGAATTGAACTAGAAATATCATATCCTAGAGTAAATGATGAAAGTATTTACGAAAAATACAAAGGAGAAGAGCCACTATTAGAGGCAGTTAATATATCTGAATTTGGAATAGGTTTTAAAAGTAAGCTGCCGTTAAAATCAGGTGATTTTATAAGTTTCCTTCTTAGTATTGATGGAAAACCATCTTTTTGGTGCATTTCAATGATTAAATGGGTAGGATATAATGACAAATCATATGTAATTGGGTGCGAATTTATATCGTTAAATATGCAGCAGATAAGAGTGATAAGAAATTTTGTTGATAAGGATTAAATGCTGAAAATGTAGATTTAGCCTTAATAGTATTAGTTTTCTTTTAAGGCACTATTTTTAAAAACAAAAACATATTATTTTGATTGGAAAAATATATTTTGTGTATAAAATGGCTAAATTCGTATTGACATTTAAATGTAGACTAACTATAATATTAACTAAAGAATTAATAAAAATGGTGCACTTATCAAGAGAGGTGGAGGGACCGGCCCTGTGAAGCCCAGCAACCTGTATATATTTTATTACAAGGTGCTAATTCCTACAGCGCTAGCTGAGAGATGAGAATATATTTGATTTTAAAGTCAGAGTTTATTCTCTGGCTTTTTTATTATTTTTTAATCTAATGAGAAAGGTGAATGGCATGATAGAAATAAAGAATGTTTCCAAATACTTTTCAGGGAATAAGGTTCTTAAAGATGTTAACCTTAAGATTAAAGGTGGAGAAATATTTGGAATTGTTGGACATAGTGGGGCTGGAAAATCCACATTACTTAGATGTATTAATGGACTAGAAACTTATGATGAAGGAAAAGTAATAGTTAGTGGTAAAGAGCTGAAAGAAGTTCAAGGAAAAAGTCTTAGGGAATTTAGAAAAGAAATAGGTATGATATTTCAAAATTTTAATCTGCTTAATAGAAAAGATGTATATCATAATATATCATTACCACTTGAGGTTTGGGGAACTGACAAAAATAAAATAGATGCTAGAGTCAAAGAACTTTTAGAACTTGTAGATTTAAGTGATAAAGTAAAGAGTAAACCTTCTAATTTAAGTGGTGGACAAAAGCAGAGGGTAGCTATCGCAAGAGCATTGGCATTAAACCCTAAGATACTCTTATGCGATGAGGCCACATCGGCGTTAGACCCTAATACAACAAAATCTATATTAAATTTATTAAGAACAATAAATTCAAAATTAGGTATAACAATAGTTATTGTTACACATCAAATGGAGGTTGTTAAAGGAATATGTGAAAGAGCTGCCTTAATAGACGGAGGAGTTATAAAGGAAATTGGAGAAGTTGAGGAGCTATTCTTAAATCCAAGTGGTGAGATGAAAAAACTTATAGGACAAAGTGATGATGAGGTTCTACCTAAAGAAGGAATAAATATAAGAGTAATATTCCCTAAAAATAGCAGTGAAGGAGCTTTAATAACTTCCATGGCAAGGGAACTTAATGTGGATTTTTCAATTGTTTGGGGAAAACTTGAAAAGTTTAGAGATAATGTTTTGGGAAGTTTAGTTATAAATATTTCTGAAGGTGACAAGGAAATTATATGTAATTATTTAACTTCGCATAATGTAGTTTGGGAGGTGGCATAATGAGTACAGCAGAGATATTGAAACAAATTCTACTACCTTCGCTTTGGGAAACAATTTACATGGTTTTTGTAGCCACCTTATTTTCTATAGTAATTGGATTTATACCAGCAATAATACTTGTAATAACAGATGAAAATGGACTAAAACCAAATAAAATAGTATATAAGATATTAGATTTTATAATAAATATGCTTAGATCCTTCCCTTTTTTAATTTTGATGATTGCTATATTTCCATTTACAAAATTACTTACAGGAAAACAAATAGGTACGACAGCAGCAATAGTCCCATTAACTATTGGAGCATTTCCTTTTGCAGCTAGAGTTATAGAATCTTCACTTAAAGAGGTAGATAAAGGAATAATTGAAGCAGCTAAATCTTTTGGTTCAAGTAATTTTCAAATTATATTTAGAGTTATGATAAAGGAAGCTATGCCTTCAATTGTCCTTGGAATTACACTTACAGTTATCAACATAATAGGATATTCAGCTATGGCAGGAGCAATAGGAGGTGGTGGCCTTGGAGCTGCCGCTATGCAATATGGCTATAATATGTTTAATACAACCGTCATGGTTTATACAGTAATAATACTTATGATTATTGTTCAAATATTACAATCAATTGGAAACTTTATCTATAAAATGATGATTAAATAAATAGGGGGAACAAATATGAAAAAGAAATTATTGGCAGCACTTTTGTCAGGAGCAGTTTTAGTTGGAGCATTAACAGGCTGCAGCAGTTCAGGTTCAAGTAATTCTAGTAGCAACGATAAAAAAACAATAGTAGTAGGGGCAACAGCAGTTCCACATGCAGAAATCTTAAATAATGTTGTAAAACCAATATTGAAAAAGGAAGGCTATACATTAAAGGTAAAAGTATTTACAGATTATGTAACTCCAAATACAGCACTCAATGATGGTGATTTAGATGCAAATTATTTTCAACATGTGCCTTACTTAAACACATTTAATAAGGAAAAACATATGGATTTAACATATACAGTTAAAGTTCATATTGAACCTATGGGCTTATATTCTCATAAAATTAAAAAATTAAGTGAACTTAAAGATGGAGATGAAATAGCTGTACCAAATGATTCAACAAATGAATCAAGAGCACTTAAATTATTAGAAGAAAATGGAGTAATAAAACTTAAGAAAGCTGATCTTGTTACTAAACTTGATATAACTGAAAATAAGAAAAATATAAAAATAAGAGAATTAGATGCAGCACAGCTTCCAAGAGTTCTTGGTGATGTAACAGCAGCAATAATTAACTCTAATTATGCAATACAGGCAAATTTAAATCCTACAAAAGATGCAATTGTTTCAGAACCTAAAGATGCACCATATGCTAATATCCTTGCAGTGAGAAAACAAGATAAGGATAAACCTTATATAAAAGCTTTAAATAAAGCATTAACATCTCCAGAGGTTAAAAAATATATTAATGATAAATATAAAGGTCAAATAGTACCTGCATTTTAATAAATATGTGTATAGAAGACTTTAAAGAAAAACTTTAGAGTCTTCTTTTTTTAATGTTATTATAGTTGAAATTATGATAAAATACATAAATAGCATTAAATAATTATAGATATTATTTTAAAACAGAATAAATATGTATAATGAAAAAAATTACATTATATGGTATAATGTAATTGCTTTAAAATAGGAAGTTTAATAATTTGTAAAGTTTAGAAATTAATTGGCGTAGAATATAGGTTTTTTACGGATTTAACTTATATATTAATTTTAGTCAGTGATTTTCTTAAATTAAGAAAAAAAGAGAGTGATAATTTTGATTAAAAGAAATGCTGTAACAAACATAAAAATTGATGAATATGTTGATAGGTTTAAAGTGGAAGGCGAGAATAAAATATATTCTAAGGCGTTATTTTTTGATTTAGAGCATTATGTCTATAAAAAGCCTATATGCATTGGAGTGTTTGGGTGTGCATATTATGATGAAGAAACTAAAAATTTAAAGACAACTCAGTATATGATAGAAAATAGAAAGGATTCTGAGGAAATATTAAAAATTGCAGAAGAATACTTTATTAAAGCTAAAATTAAACTCAAAAAGGAATACATAGTTACATTTTCAGGTAATAATGATTTTACAGTTGTAAATTATTTATTTAAAAAAAACAATATAAATATGGAGGTGAATAAAGAATTTAAGAGTATTGATTTACAAAAGGAATATGAAAAGGTTACTAAAAAATGTGTTGGACTTAAAAATTTAGAAAAAGTATTTGAAATAAACAGAGAAAGTGAGATTATAAGTGGATCTACACTAGCAAAGACTTTTGGAAAAATTGTTAAGGATGAGGAATACTCTTTAAGAATGCCTGAAGAGAAAAAAGACAAGATACTCCTTTATAATAGACAGGATGTTGAAAGCTTATTTAATATGATTACCACGTGGAACAAATATGTGAAGGAAGTGGATGATGCTGAAAAGTAGTATTTTAAATATTTTAAGCAATAGAATTAATAAGGTAATAGTATTTAGAATTTGTTTCATACTCGCACTTATTACAGCTTTTGTTTTTGGATTTAAACTAAATGTTATAAATGATGGTTTCTGGCATATAAAGGTTGGAGAATATATTATAAAAAATAGTATTATACCTCATAGAGATATATTTTCTTGGTATGGAATCCAAAATAAACTAGAGTGGATAAGCCATGAATGGTTATTTGGTATTATAGCTTATTTAATATATAAAATTAAGGGATTTGCCTCTGTTATAATTTTTTTAGTAATAATAAATTTGATAACATGCATTACATTATATAAATTTGCACTAATAAGAAATAAAAATAAAGTGATATCTTTAATAATAATGTGGGTTTACATATTTGCTAATGCTAATGATATTTTTTATAGACCATTATTAATATCAAAATTTTTATTATTAATAATATTTATATTACTTGAGAATAAAAAATATATAGCAGCATTATTTACTCTGATTTTAGGAATTAATATTCATGGGGGAGTTTATCCGCTTTATTTAATAGTTTTTGCGTATTATACAATTCCTAAAAATTATAAGTATTTTATTGCAGCACTTATAGGTATATTTATAAATCCATATGGATATAAGCTTTATGAATATACTTATTTAGCAATGAGAAATAGTGATATAAATAGATACATAAATGAATGGGTTATAACGCCATTATATGCGTATAAATTAGCTTTGATTGTAATTTGTATAACAGTGTGTGTGCTTGCTGTTTGCAAAGTCAAATTTAGAGATTTTTTAATATGTGGAGCATTAATAATATTGGCTATAAGTGCTAAAAGGCATATGTTTGTAATATGCATATTTGTTTTTCCCATTATATCTACTTATGTTATTGATTTTTATCATGATTTTTTTGATAAGTTTTTTGAAAAAAGCTTAACGGCTAAAGTTAAAAATTTAGAAACCAAACTAAATTATATAACATGTGCGATTCTTATAAGTGTGTTATGTATGAAGTCTATTTTTGATGCAGGTAGTTACTTGCTGTATGTAAACGTACAAAATTTAACAAAGGTGGTTTATAATGTAGATTGCCCAGTTAAGGTTTGTGATTATATAAATACTCATGAAGAAATTAAAAATTCCAGAATCTTTAATGATTACAACAGCAGCCCGTATCTTATATTTAGGGGAGTAAAAACATTCGTGGATACTCGTGAAGATTTATTTACGTATAATTTTAATAGAACAAATGCATTTGTAGATCAGATAAAAGCGTTAAATGATTATAATTATATGATTTATGTATTCAAAAAATATAAGATTCAATATGCTATATTAAGAGATGATATGAATAATACAAAACTTCTCAGAGATAATGATTGGACTTATAAAATCTATGATGATAATACTTATTCGATATTTGAAATTAATAGTTATAAGTAAAAAAATGTATACAATCCATTTTAATGGTTATACTACAAAATAAACATAAACTATTAATGGAGAAAAAATGAAAAAAAGAATAAAAAAGGAAGGTTTTACTCTCATAGAATTAATAATAGTAATAGCTATTCTTGCTATTCTAGCGGCTATTTTAATACCATCTATTTCGCAATATAAAATGAGAGCAGAAAAGTCAAATATACAAGCAAGTGCAAGAACTTTAGGTCAGGCTATTGATGCGTATAATGCAGAGAATACAGATAATAGTATAGATACTTATGACGATTCTGCTGAGACGCTTATTCAAAATGATATAAAGCCAAGTAAAGTTCCTGGTTGTTTAAAAGGTAAGACGAAAGAAGAAATTAATGATATTGCGTCAGGAAAGTTTACAATTACAAAGGAAGATGGGATAAATACAACAATTACAATATCACAAAATTAAAAGATACATGCAAAACGATATGCCTTCTTTATAGAATAATAAAAACTGTTTCTATAAAGAAGGCATATTAAAGTTGTATGTGATTTTGATTATTTTTGTAGTTTCTCAATTCCTATTTTTATTCTTTTTATAGATTCTTCTTTACCTATTAAATCGGCTATTTCAAAAGCACCACCAGGAGTGAATTTCTTTCCAGAAAGAGCAGTTCTTAAAGGCCATAATACAATACCATTTTTAACGCCCAAATCTTTAATGTAATTCATTATAGTGTTTTCTATACTTTCTAAATTCCAATCTTCTATATTTTCAATAACAGGAAGAGATTTTGTTAAGCTTTCTAGAGATACTTCAGGGTTAGTTTTCATTTTCTTATGAGTATACATCTCTATATCATAATCAGGTAATTCATTAAAGAAATCTACCATTTCGGGAATATCACTAAAGATTTCTATTCTTGTTTGAATTAACTCACTTATTTTTTTAAGGTCTATATTTTCTTTTGTTATAACACCCTTATAGTAAGGAAGTGCAAGTGAGTGGAATTCATCCAAACTAAGCTTTCTTACATATTCTCCATTCATCCACTTTAATTTAACAGGATCAAATACAGCAGGAGATTTGTTTATGTGAGTATAATCAAATAATTTAATCATATCTTCAAGAGATAAAATTTCGTTAGTTCCTTCAGGATTCCAACCTAAAAGAGCAATATAATTTAAAACTGCTTCTTTAAGATATCCTTTTTCAATTAAATCTTGGAAAGAAGCGTCACCATTTCTCTTACTTAATTTACTGTGAGCATCTTTCATAATTGGAGGACAATGTACATATGTTGGTACATCCCAATCGAAAGCCTCATATAATCTATTGTATTTTGGAGCAGAAGATAAATACTCATTTCCACGTACAACATGAGTTATGCCCATTAAATGATCATCTACAACGTTAGCAAAGTTGTAAGTTGGGTATCCATCTGACTTTATTAAAATCATATCATCAAGTTCTGAGTTATCAACAGAAATTCTTCCATATATAACATCATCAAAAGTAGTTGAACCATCAGTTGGATTATTTTGTCTTATGACATAAGGTACTCCAGCATTAAGTTTTTCCTCAATTTCCTCTTTGGATAAATGAAGACAATGTTTATCATATTTAAATGGTCTTTTTAGAGTTTCTGAATTTGTCTTTAGCATATCTAATCTTTCTTTAGAGCAAAAACAGTAGTAAGCTTCACCTTTCTCTACTAATTTTTTTGCATAATCAAGGTAAAGACCTTTTCTTTCACTTTGTACGTATGGACCAACAGGACCACCTATATCAGGACCTTCATCATGTTTTAAACCAGTCATTTCAAGGGTTTTATAGATAACAGCTAATGCATCTTCTACATACCTTTCTTGATCTGTATCTTCAATTCTTAAAATAAATTTACCATCTTCATGCTTTGCAATAAGGTAAGTATATAGAGCTGTTCTTAAGTTTCCTATATGCATATAACCTGTAGGGCTAGGTGCAAAACGTGTTCTTATTTCCTTTGCAGCCATTAAAAATCACTCCTATGTAATATTAAAAATAATATAAAACGCCTCGCACCTAAAAATTGGTGAAGGCTAATTAAAACGGTATTTTAATAATATAATATTAGATATTTTATGTCAAGTTTTATAGGATAGCTCTGAGTGATTTTTACGTTGGAATTTTGAGTGTGCAATCATATAGAAATTATATTATAATAATAGGATGTAATTTTGTAAATAAAAGATAGTAGTAGGGAGAAGAATAAATGGCTAATTTAATTATATTTGTAGAAGATGAGTTTGAGGATATAGAACTTTTATATCCTTTATATAGATTAAGAGAGGCTGGCTATGATGTGACTTTAGTTGGGACAGGAACTAAATATAATTATACAGGAACACATGGTTATATTGTTGATGTTGATGCTTCAGCACATCAAATTGATGAAACTAATTATGATGGCATTATAATTCCAGGAGGATATGCATCATATAAACTCAGGGTCAATGATGATGTAAAGAGAATAGTAAGGCACATGAAGGATAATAATAAACTTTTAGGTGTTATGTGTGAAGGGAATTATGTCCTTATATCAGCAGAAGTATTAGATGGATATAAAGTAACCTGCAAAGAATGTATAAGTGATGATGTTATTAATGCAGGTGGAGAATATATTAGAGTGGGAAATTGGGTTGACAGAAATATAATAACTGCAAAAATGCAGGTTAATTTACCACAATTTATGAATGACATTTTTGAGTATTTAAATAAATAAGAAAAGAGGTTCTAATGAAAAATTTAATTTATACCGTAGGATGTGGAAATAAAAGTAATGAACAACTTTGTGATTCCCTAATGAATTATAACATTAACTGTGTTGTTGATATAAGAAATGAGCCTACAAAAGTAGAGGAATTAAAAAAAATTCTCAATAAGAAAGGTATATACTATATACCAATGTATAATGAATTTAATTTAAGTGAAAAGGTAGAGGAATTTTTTGATTTTGAAGCTGCAAGGATAAGTTTAAGTGTAAAAAGTGGTATAGAAAGAATAGAAAATGGACTTTCAAAAGGATTTAATATTGTAATCATGGGAGAAGAAGAGAATCCATTAAATTGTAATAGAGGAATTCTAATAAGTTATATACTAAAAAATAAAGGGATTAATATAAAACATTTAATTAGTGAAGATTTAGTTAAATGTCAAAAAGATTTGGAAGACGAGCTTTTAAAGTTTTTCGGTGTTAAATTAATAAAAAAGGTAGCTGAGCTATCAATAAAAGGTATAATGAAAAATAAAGATCTTGAAATGGATGAAAAAGACTTTACAAATGAAATGATAGAAGAGGCTTATAGGATAAGATATAAAGAAATATTAAAAAAGAACGCAGGAACATATGATTGAATATTGTTCCTGCGTTTCTTTTTACCAAATATTATTTTTATTATTCCTATGTTTTAAAAATTTATTTATACCAAAAATTAAAAGAGCAACAATAACTAAGAAAATAGCAGCACTTCCTAAGTACATAAAATTATTGCTAGATACAATTTCTTTAGTTGAAATTTTAGGATATAGCTTGTATTGTTTTGTGGTATCTCTTTCTTTTAAAGTTAAAGTTCCTATAGATTTATCCTTATTCAGATGCCAAGCATCAACAGAGACCTTTTCTGTTAGTTTCTTTTCAGAATCATTTAGAGAATTTTTATAATAAGTTACATCTTCTTTAAGTAGTAATGGAACTTTTATAGTTTTAGTAGGTCCGAAATATTTTAAAGGTTTATAAGTTATTGTCTTATATTTATATACTTTATTTTTATTATATAAAACAGTTGGTTTTATGCTGTAGCTGTAGTTAATAAGATTATTCATGTCTTTAAATACCTGAAGATCGTTCTTATCATTCTCAGATTTCATTACCACGCCTATTATTTTTTGATTGTTTCTATTAAATATAGTTACTAGGCATCGTCCGGCCTGGTCTGTGTAACCTGTTTTTCCACCAATACATGTTTTATCAAAAACAGATTCCTTAGGATTTATTATTTTATTTGAGTTTTCAAGATTTATGTTTGTACCATCATTTAGAGTCACTGTAGTTTTTTGAGTAGATATTGTTTTGAATATCCAATTCATTGAAAAAGCAGTTTTCGCTATTCTACTCATATCATAAGCAGTTGAATAATGGTCAGGATCATGAAGACCATTTGCTGTTACAAAATGAGTGTTTTTTAATCCTAATTTTTTTACCTCATCGTTCATAAGAACAGAAAAGTCTTTTTTTACTTCATCAGTAGGAGCGTTGATTTTATTTACAAGATTCGCTGCTATTACATAAGCCATATCATTTGCTGAATACATTAAAAGTGATTTTAGTACAACGTCACTAGGTAATTTCTCTCCTACGTTTAAAGGATGAAGATTTTTATCAAAAGAGTATTCAGGCTGCTCTTTTGCGCTTTGAGAGTAATAAAGGTAATCAGTTGGCTTTTTCTTATTGTTTAAAATTATAGAAGTCAATAATTTTGTTGTACTTGCGGGAAAAATTTTGGAATCTTGATTTTTAGCATAAATAACTTCACCAGTTTTAGCATCAATAGATACAGCAGAAAAACCTACAATATTAGGTGGATTTGCATCTGCCATTGCAGTTGATGAAATAGATAACGAGAATATTGCTGATAATAAAATAGATAAAAGTTTACGTTTCAAAGGTCATCTCTCCAATAAATTTTATTTTATATAGGTTTCTGTGTAAAAGTATACTATTTTTTAAAATTGTTATATAAGATTAAACTGTTCAAAATACAACATAGTAGAAAGCCTATAGTACACTTTACGAGTATAACATTTTAGGAGTATGAGGACAAGATGATGTATTAATAAAAAGCATTAATTTTCATATAAATTGTAAAAAATGTATGTTAAATTAGGTGCTAAATAGAGATAAACCTATTATTGAATAGAGTATTTAATAATAGGTTTATGAGGTTATATATCTGTTGATTTTTTATTAGCTTTAACAGAAATTAGCGACGCTATAATTAAAGCCATATAAATAACTAAGTATATTATAGAGACAGTACCCGCATTTACGAACAGAGATAAATACAAAAATATTATAAAAGAAATAGCTGTCCAAAACAGTATTCTAATTGATAATTTATTGTTACGTATTCTCCAGGATATGGGATCTTTCATATTTCCAAGGATTTTTTCACGATCTCTATGTCCTGGGGAGGTTTTCATAACTAAGCTTTTATAATAGTATGTTAGAAAAACACCAATTATGGTAAGAGCCAGAAAAAAGTATTTAAGTGAAATGGTTGTAATATTCAAAAGTATCACCTCCAATTGAGTTTATCACATATAAGTGTTCCCATAAGGAAATAAATTATTCATTAATATGGAGGTTATAGTAAGTTTTACTTTTCAATTTTACATGACATTTAAGTTAAAAATTTCCCCTCATAATAAATAAAATATGAGAGGAAAAATTATATATACTAATTTTTTTGTGTGTGAACTGTTATGTTATGAAATTTATCAAGGAAACTTATTAAGTTCCAGTACTTGTATTCAATGTAGGGTTCTTCATCTGTTTTAAGATCACTTTTTATATCATTTTTTTGTATTACTTTATCAATGGTTTTATTGTTATGTTTAAACTTAACTATATAGATATCATCTGAATCAACATCTATTTCAAGTATTCCAAGATTTATTGATTTTTCTTTTAGCTTTTTTATTGATATAACTTTAGTCTTTATCGTTGGTATTTTATTTAACCTATATATCATAAAATTTTTTGAAGATTTTAATATTAATAATGTTATAAAACCTAATATTAAAACCCCAAAGTACATTTTTATTATATACCTAGCTGTGAAGAAATAAGTTATATAACTAAATACTGTGAATTTTAGAAGTATGAAAAGTAATACAGGACCTAAAACACATGAAATAAAAAAAGTCAAAAAAGCATTTAGTAATTTATTCTTCATAATATGAAATCATCTCCATGTAAACTTGTAAAATTATACTTTGGTAGAATAGATACTTAAGGTAGTCTATTCAAATTTATTATACCATAAAAAGCAGGTTAACAGATAAAGAGTTAATTTAAATTAAAAGATATGTATAAAAATTTAATAAAAAAAATATAAAATATTTATTATATTACTATAGAGAGTGAATTTTCAAAAATATAAGAAAATACTTTATATTTATTGTGACATAGTTTATAATATTATATATATTTTGTTTTGGAGGCGTAGATATGGGAAATTGTCCATTTTTAACTACTACAGAAAAGGAAATTTCATGCTTTGAAGAGTGTATTTTCTATAAGGATGAAACAGCAAAAGATGAGTGCCCTTTTAGAAGTGTTGAAAAATTAGGGGATGATGGAATAACTAAAGCATACTATGACTATATTATGAAAGGAAATGAATATTTATCAGAAGAAGAATATTATAAGAAAACAGTATAATGATCAATAAAAATGTTTGATTTGTATATGCTATATCTCGGAGGGTAAATAGCATGGAAAAAATATTAGTAATATTAAATCCTATAATTGTAGAAAAAAAGTTAGTAGGCAGTATATTAGGTTTCTATGAAGAATTAGGATTTTATATAGAAAACTTAAAGCTTACACGACTAAATGAATTAGAGAGTAGTATAGATAACAATATGATAAAAAAATTAGGTATGGATATTCAATTAGAAGATAAACTTTGTGCAGTAGTTTTTTCTTATAAATATTCTAAATTGAACTTCACCGAAATAGAAGAAAAACTAAAAAAATACCTCAAAACTGTATTGGAAAATTGTAGTTGTGACGAGGTATATATGCTCCATGATGAGCAAGTTGGTGATGAAATAGAGTTATGGTTTCCTGAAATTAAAAGTAAATTTGCATTTAAGGAAAGTAAACTTATAAATGTTTAAAATATAATATGTATAGATATAGAGGGATGCTTAGAAATTTTAGGCATCCTTTTGTAGTGATGTGTATATATTACACAAACAATTGTATTTTATCCTAAAACATGTTAAGATAGTTATAATATTAAGGCGTTTTCGCATTGTATCTAATTGGTATAGTAAATTTTAGGAGGGCTATAGATGAACAAAATCAAAATAGGAATTTTGGGGCTTGGTAATGTAGGTAGAGGTGTTTTGAAAATACTCAACACCAATAAAGAAGAAATACAAAAAAGATCAGGGTATGATATAGAAATTGCAAAAATTCTTGTAAGAGATATAGATAAAAACAGGGGAATAGATGTACAAAAAGAAATACTTACAGTAAATCCGGATGATATACTTGAAGATGATTCTATAAAAATAGTTATTGAAGTAATTGGTGGGGTACATCCAGCTAAAGAATACATATTAAAGGCTATGAAAAATAAAAAGCATGTGGTAACTGCAAATAAAATGCTTCTTGCAACAGAGGGAGATGCTTTATATGATGCAGCCGAAGAAGAGGGAGTTATGTTTTATTATGAAGCAAGTGTTGCAGGTGGAATACCAATAATACATGCAATAAATGAAAGCCTTACGGCTAATAAGATTGAACAGCTTATTGGAATAATAAATGGTACTACAAATTATATTTTAACTAAAATGACACTTGAAAAAATGAATTTCAAAGATGCACTGAAAGAGGCACAAAATAAAGGATTTGCAGAGGCTGATCCAACTTCAGATATTGAGGCCTATGATGCTATGTATAAGCTTGCTATATTGAGTTCGCTTTCATTTGGTACAAAAATAAATGTTGATGATATATATAGAGAAGGAATAACTAAAATAGAACCTATAGATATAGAATTTGCCAGAGAATTTGGATATATAATAAAATTAATTGCAATTGTAAAGGAAACGGAAACAGGACTTGAAATGAGGGTTCATCCTGCAATGATTCCTGAAAGACATCCGCTTGCAAGTGTTAATGATTCATTTAATGCAATATTTATAAAGGGAAACGCTGTTGGAGATATAATGCTTTATGGAAGAGGAGCAGGTGATTTACCAACAGGAAGTGCGGTTGTGGCAGATATTATATCTATTCTTAGAGGCAGTGTTGATGTGTCTGCTATTAGTACAGTTAAAAAGAATTTTTGGGATAGAAAAATTAATTCTATGGATAAAACAAGAAGTGAATACTATGTGAGAATAACCGTAAAAGATCTTCCAGGTGTTCTTGGTGAAATTTCAATGATTTTTGGAAATGAAGGAGTTAGTCTTCTTTCTGTTATGCAAAAGGGAAAAAGAGAGGAATGTGTTACTGTAGTTTATTTCACTCACTTAGCAAACGAGGGAATGATAAATAGTGCCATAGAGAAGATTAAAAATTCTAAGTACACCAAGAGTGTAGACAATATTATAAGAATAGAAAATATACAATAAATATTGGGGGAAGAGTAATGAATCATATCTATTATAAAAGTACTAGAGACAATGATATTAATGTTTTAGCATCAGAAGCTATTTTAAAAGGTATATCTGATGATGGTGGACTTTTTATTCCGGAAAAAATGCCAGAACTTGACTTTGATATTAAAGATATTGTTAACATGAGCTATAAAGAAATAGCTTATAAAGTGATGAAGAGCTTTTTTACTGATTTTACAGAAGAAGAGCTTAAATATTGTATAGAAAATGCGTATGATAGTAAATTTGATACAGAAGAAATAGCACCAATAAAAAAGACTAAGGATGCTTATTTTTTAGAGCTTTATCATGGACCTACACTTGCATTTAAGGATATGGCATTATCTATTTTACCGTATCTTTTAAAAACAGCTTCAAAGAAAAATGGAATTGAAGATAAAATAGTTATTTTAACAGCTACATCAGGAGATACTGGTAAAGCAGCATTAGAAGGTTTTAAGGATGTTCCTGGTACAGAAATAATAGTGTTTTTTCCAAGTGATGGTGTAAGTGAAGTTCAAAGACTTCAAATGGTAACACAAAACGGAAAAAATACTCATGTTGTAGCTATAGATGGAAATTTTGATGATGCTCAAAGTGGAGTAAAAAAGATATTTACAGATAAAGAATTTATAAAAGAGCTTAAAGATAATAACTGTGTATTTTCATCTGCAAATTCAATTAATATTGGAAGGCTTGTGCCTCAAGTGGTATATTATTTTTATGCATATGCAAAAATGTGTTCAAAAGATGAAATTAAATTTGGAGAAAAAATAAATTTTGTAGTACCTACAGGGAACTTTGGAAATATACTAGCAGCATATTTTGCTAAAAACATGGGAGTTCCAGTTAATAAGCTTATATGTGCCTCAAATGATAATAAGGTTCTTTATGATTTCTTTGAAAGCGGAAGTTATGATAAAAATAGAGAATTTGTAACAACAATATCGCCCTCTATGGACATTCTAATTTCAAGTAATCTTGAAAGGCTTATTTATTTTATATGTGATAGAGATTCAAACAAAGTAGCTGAGTTTATGAAGGAACTTAGTGAAAATGGAGTTTATAATATAAGTGAAGAGATGAAGGATAAACTTAAAGATTTTTATGGTGGATATGCTACAGAAGGTGAAACTAAAAAAGCTATAGGTAAAGTTTATGGTGAAAATAAATACCTTATAGATACTCATACAGCAGTAGCTTATAGCGTATATGAAGACTATTTAAATAGTACTAAAGATACTCTAAAGACAGTTATAGCGTCAACAGCAAGCCCATACAAGTTTACAAATGCGGTTATGACTTCGCTGCATGATAAATATACTTCTGTAGATGATTTCGAACTTATGAAGAAAATGAGTGAACTTATAGGTTCAGAAATACCTAGTGGTGTAAAGAATCTTAATGAAAGAGAAGTTATTCATAAAGATGTTTGCAAGAAGGATGAAATGAAAGAAATAGTTAGAGGCTTTTTAAAATAGATAAATAAGAGGGTTTGATAATTTTATCAGATCCTCTTAGTGTTAATAAGGAGAATAAAATGGAAAAAGAACATAAGTCAGTAAAAGAAATGTGGACAAAATATTTGAAAGTAAATGGTGAAGATATAGAAAGTACGAAAAAAACGTATTCTTCTTGGTACTTTGGTGATAAAAGTATTGCTGATGATTTGGCTGAACTTGTTAAGAAAGGCATTAAAAGAGGAACTACAAGTCTTTATTGTTTGTATGAGCTAGAAAACGAAGAATTACCCAAAGAAGGAAATTTGAATATAATAACAGATTATGAGGGTATAGCCAAATGTATAATTGAAAATATTAAGATAACAGTACTGCCTTTTAACGAGGTTACAGAAGAGTTAGCAGGAATAGAAGGAGAGGGTGACAAATCTTTAGATTATTGGCGAAAAGGTCACATAAAGTTTTTTACTATGGAGATGGAAGCGATTGGAGAAAAATTTTTAGAAGATACGCCTGTAGTATTTGAAGAGTTTAGGGTAGTGTATAAATAAATGGTTAAAAAAATAACAGCGTATTATTCGCTGTTATTTTTTTGCTTGAGTTATTTATTATATTCTTCTAATGCTTTTTTAAGTATAACTATTGAATTTTCTATATCCTCTATACTTGTACAATATGAAAATCTTGCTTCGCTTTTTCCAAGACCTTTAGTTGCATAGAAACCAGAAGCAGGAGCAAACATAACAGTTTCATTATTATACGAAAAATCTGTAAGAAGCCATTTTGCAAATTTCTCCGAATCATCCACTGGAAGCTTTGCTAATATATAGAAAGCTCCTTCAGGCTTACTGCATACAACTCCAGGAATACTTGTAAGAGCTGAATACATTATATCTCTTCTTTTTTTGTATTCCATTTTAACATCAGTTATATAGCTTCCCATAGTATTTATTAGATTTGCAGCAGCATATTGTTCAATAGTTGAAACGCAAAGTCGTGCTTGACATAATTTGAGAATTTGGTGCATTAAATCTGTGTTTTTAGAAGCAACTAAGCCAATTCTAGCACCACAAGCACTGTAATGCTTTGAGATACTATCGATTAGTATAACTCTATCAAGTATATCAGTTAGATGTATACTCGAAGTATAAGGAACGTTATCAAATATAAATTGTCTGTATACCTCATCTGATATTATAAATAAATTGTATTCCTTCGCTATTTCACCAAGCATTTTCATTTCTTCATAAGTATAAACTGTTCCAGTTGGATTACATGGGTTTGAAAGCAGGATACATTTAGTTCTATCAGTTATTTTTGATACAATTTCTTCTTTTTTTGGAAGATGAAAGTTATCTTCTATTTTTGTTTCAAAAGGAACGATTTTAGCACCAGAAATTCTAGCGAAACCATTGTAGTTAGAGTAGAAAGGTTCTGGGCTTAATATTTCATCACCTGGATCACAGGTAGCCATTATTGCAAATTGTATAGCCTCACTTCCGCCGTGAGTAATCATTATTTCATCTTTATCAAAGTATATATTAGAATCAGATAAAGATCTTATAAAGCTATCTATTAAAGTATCTATTCCCTGTGAATCTGAATATTTAACTATTTTTTCATTATAATTTGTAATTCCCTGAAAAAAAGTATCAGGAGTCTTTACATCTGGTTGACCTATATTTAAATGGTATACCTTTATACCATTATCTTCAGCGGCCTTTGAAAGTGGAACTAATTTTCTTATTGGTGAAAAATCCATATTGTGAACTCTATTTGAGAAATTCAAATTAACATCTCCTTATTAGCTATTAAATGCGTTAGAATATTTTTCAAGTAAGTTGTGCTTTAAATCCCAAAGCTTTCTAGAAAGATCTACATAGTAAGTATGTGGATTTTCGAGTCTTAAAACCTCAGGCCAGAGTTTTTCTGTTTCTATATTTGCTATATCTTTTATTTCAAGAACGTCGGGATTTTCATATATGAGTTTTCCTTTTTTGAATAATTGAACTCTTAAATCCTTAGCATAGTAATGAGTTAATCTTTTCTTTTTCCAAGTATAAATAGGATCAAATAATTCAAGAGGCTTAGTTTCATCGATTATTTCATCATCTAGGGTAATTAAATCAGCTAAAGCCTTATCTGTTTCTTTATCGAAAATCCTATATATTTTTTTGAAACCTGGATTTGTTATTTTTTCTTGGTTTTCACTTATTTTAATTTTAGGTATAATTTCACCATTATCATTTTCAACCGCACAAAGTTTAAACACTCCACCAAAAACAGGTTCTGATTTTGCGGTTATAAGTCTTTCTCCTACACCAAAACTATCTATTTTGGCACCTTGAAGCAAAACATTAGTTATTATGTGCTCATCAAGTGAATTTGAAATTACAATCTTACAATCAGTATATCCAGCTTCATCAAGAATTTTTCTACATTTTTTTGTAAGATAAGTTATATCTCCGCTATCAATTCTTATTCCGCTAGGTTTTATACCCTTTGGTTTTAAAATTTCATCAAAAACTTTTATAGCATTTGGAAGACCAGATTTTAATACATTGTAAGTATCTATTAGAAGTACACAGTTTTCTGGATATACTTCAGCCCAAGCTTTGAAGGCTTCGTATTCATTATCAAATAATTGAACCCAACTGTGAGCCATAGTACCAACAGCATTAACTCCAAACATTTGCTCTGATATAGTACAAGCGGTTGAACTACAACCACCAATAACAGCAGCTCTAGAACCATATATAGCTCCATCATAGCCTTGAGCACGTCTAGAACCAAATTCCATAACAGGTCTATTTTCCGCTGCTCTACATATTCTATTTGCTTTTGTAGCTATTAAAGTTTGATGATTTATAGTTAAAAGGATCATAGTTTCAACAAATTGAGCTTGAATTGCAGGTCCTTTAACTGTTACAAGTGGCTCATTTGGAAATACAGGATTACCCTCTGGTACTGCCCATACGTCACATTCGAATTTAAAATTTTCAAGATATGAAAGAAACTCATCGGAAAATTGATGCTTACTTCTTAAATAATCTATATCATCTTTTGTGAATTTTAAATTTGAAAGATATTCTGTTAATTGTTGGACACCAGCCATTATGCAGTATCCTCCATTATCAGGGATTCTTCTAAAAAACATATCAAAGTAGGCGGTTTTATTGCCAACATTTTTATTTAAGTAACCATTTCCCATAGTGAGTTCGTAGAAATCTACAAGCATTGTAAGATTTCTATCATCTTTAATATCAAAATTCTTTCTGAATTCCATAAAAAATTTCCCCTATCATATAAGTGGTATAGTTATACATTTGTTTTAAGTTTTATGTAGCAGAATAACTACATTATTATATATTATAACTTATTCTAATACCATATCAAAATTATTACAATATATTTTCTAAAGGTAAGGGCATACCACCTTAAAAGTATTTTTTGTATGTAGTGGTACATAGGTACTGTATAACTGTATTAAAAATGAGTATAATGTATAGTTGAATAGATTTATATATATTAAAATTAATTTGAAACTTAGCAATGGAGGAAACTTTTGTACTATGGAATATAAATTAGATGATTTTCAACAAAAAGCAGTTGTTACAGATGAGAAAAATGCTATTGTCATTGCAGCCCCTGGAAGTGGAAAAACAAGTGTAATAATAAATAGAGTAGCATATCTTATCAAGGTGAAAAATGTATCCTGTGATAATATTATAGTAATAACTTTTACAAAAGCGGCTGCCATTAATATGAAACAAAGATATATAAATTATTTTAATAGCAGAAGAACGCCTTTTTTTGGTACATTTCATAGTTTATTCTATAAAATATTATTAAGGCATAAAGGAAATATAAAAATAATAGATGAGTTTCAAAAATACAATATAGTAAAATCAGTACTTATAAAATATATGGACGAGGTAAATGAGGATAAGTTAAGAGAAGTTATAAATGATATATCAAGTTTTAAAAGTGGAGAATTTGATATGGAAAACTTTAAACCTCAAATAGATAAGAAGATTTTTGATGAGTGTTATGAAAAATATGAACAGTATAAGATAGAAAATTCACTTATGGATTTTGATGATTTGCAAATACAGTGTATGAAAATGTTTGAGGAAAGACCAGAACTTCTTCGTGGTTATAGCAATTTATTCAAGTATGTTTTAGTAGATGAATTTCAAGATTCGGACACACTTCAAATAAGGCTTTTAAAAATGCTAAGTGAAAAGAGCAGTATATACGCAGTTGGAGATGAAGATCAATGTATATATTCTTTTAGAGGTTCGAGACCTGATTGTATGGTGGATTTTGATAAAATTTTTAATAAGGGAAAGAAGTTTTTCTTAAACACAAATTATAGAAGTGTTAGTAATATTGTTAAAATATCTAAGCATTTAATAGAAAATAATGAAAAGAGAAATTCAAAGAATATAAATGCTAATAAAGTCAGTGACGGAAATATAAATATAATTAATAGTAAAAATGAAAACATAGAAGCGGACAAGATAACAATAGAAATTGAAAAGCTCAAAAATATATCAGAATATAGATACTCAGATATTGCAATATTGTACAGGACAAATGTTGAAAGCAGAAGCCTTATTGATAGCTTTATAAGAAAAAATATACCTTTTAAATTTTTGGACAGGGAATACAATTTTTTTGAACATTTTATATGTAAGGACATATCAGCATACTTAAAACTAAGCATAGATGAATTTGATAGAGAAAGCTTTTTAAGAATAATAAATAGGCCTTTTAGGTACATAAGTAAGATTAATCTCCAAAAAGTAAAGAATTACAGAAATAGGGAGAGTGTTTTTGACATATTAAAAAATTTAGAGGATTTACCTATATTTCAAATCAGAGATATCGAAAAGCTTCAAGAAAAAATAAGAAGTCTAAATAAAATGTCACTTTTAAGTGCAGTACAATTTGTGATTTCTGACTTAGGGTATGCAGATTATATTCAAGATTATGCTATAAAAAGAGGTTTTAATGTAGAAGAAATGATGGACATAATTGAAGAATTTAAAAGCTCCTGTGAGGGTTATAATAACATAATTAGATTTTTAGCCCATATAGAAGAGGTTAAGGAAAAAATAAAAGAAAATAAGGTTGATAAAAATAGGGATACGGTACTATTAAGTACAATTCATGGCGTAAAGGGCATGGAATTCAAAAATGTATTCATAGTAAATTGCAATGAAGAAAATATACCGCATAAAAATAGTATTGAAGAAAATATAGAAGAAGAGAGAAGACTTTTTTATGTTGGAATAACTAGAGCTATAGAAAACTTGTGGATTTCTATAGTAAGCGAACTTAAAGGCTGTGAGCGTAAGCCATCAAGATTTATTAAAGAATGTAAACTAAACTTAAATGATTTTGAAGGGAAATATAAAAAAGGCGAGAAAGTACAGCATGTTTCCTTTGGAATAGGAGAAATTTTAAACATTGATGATGACGTTACAGAAATAAAGTTTCAGGATAGTGTAAGAAGATTTGATACTAGTGTGCTTTTAAATGCTAAACTTATGTGGAAATGTTAGTGAAAAAGAAAACTTATCTTGAGAAAAAGTTTGTTGGAGATAAAATGTAAACGATTGAAAAGATTTAACATTAATTATATAATATTGATTATAGTATAAATTGTGGGGAAGTGAAATTAATGTTAAAGAATGAAAAAGCACAGGATAAAAAATTCTTATTTAAAAAAATTTATTTTTGGATTATAGCACTATTATTGATAATAATGATAGTACATTCTGGGTTTGGTAATAAAGCATCAGATTCTAATAAGGATGATTCAAGTTCTAAACATAAAATTTCAACAAAAGCTGGGGAAAATAACAATAATAAAAAGTCTAAATCTACACAACCAAATCAAAGGACAAGCTTAGATAACACTGAAAATAAATGAATTATGTACCATGTGATATTAAATTGAATACTATATTAAAGTAATTAATTATTTACGAGGTTACAAAATGTATGGTTATAGAGATTACGCAAGGAGAAGAAGCGTTGGATTCCGCTGCCCTTATTTTGGGTATAGACCAAAGGTAGAAGAATATCCAGCACAGTATCAAAATCATCCACAAAATCCGCCTCCAACATATATACCTAAAATGCCACAGGTTACAGTAGGAACTAATACTATAAATATATGTACTGATAAATACACATATTTGTGGTTAAATAATGGAGATGCTTTCTGGGCTTATATTGTATATATAGGGACACAATCAATTTCTGGATGGCGGTATGAAAGAGGTGTATGGCGTCAATTTGGGGTGAATTTATCTCAAATTAAAAGTTTTCTCTGTGTTTAAGGTTATAAAAAAGAAACCTTCTAATTCAAGTAGGAGGTTTCTCTTTATAACCTTAAGCTGGCTTAAGACCATTTAAAAGTTGTTCAGTACTTAAACCAAAGGTATATTGAAAATGAGGAGTATCAACTAAACTAATGGCATAACTGGTCCAATTACCGCCCCATTCTAAACCAATCTGTTGACCAAGGACTCCCATTTCATTAAAAGCAGCTGAATCATCCCAAGCAACTCGGCCATTTTCAAAGGGGGCAGAGTCGAAGGCTAATCCCCAATTATGGTATGAATCTCCTCCTTGAGCATCAGTTACTATATTTCCAGGTGCAGTTCTACCCTGAGCATATAATATATCTTGTTCATCCCAGCTTCGAAAGGCTGTAATTATAATTACATTTAAACCATTTTTAGTACACAAGTTAAGAAATTGCTGTGCAAGAGATGCTACATAAGGATTTAAAGAACTTAAGCTTAAAGAACTAGGACGATTACTGTAGTTTATTTCAGGATTAGGGTTAAAAAGCTTTTGCCTTGTTCTTGGAGTAACAATACCATTTACAAGTAGGTTATTAGCACTTTGAAAGTTTTTAACAGCCATGGTTGTTTTAGCTCCAAATATACCATCAACATTGCCTAGTGGAAAATTTATAGAGTTTAGTTTGCTTTGTATATAAGTAACTTGATTTAAGATAGCAGTCCAGGTAATAGGACCAACAATTCCATCAGGCACTAGTTTATGTTCTACCTGAAAATCTCTTACTACCTCGTAAGTTAAAATATCAAATTTTCCCGTAACTTGAAGTCCATTATACCTATAATTTAAGCCATATAAATTCATTTGAAGTATCCTAACGTAAGAACCTTCATAATACAATTTTAAAGTAGGGAAAGTAGGCATTATAAATCTCCTTTAAAAATATATACATATTCATATTATGTTAATAGCAATTATATTGTGAAACATTATATTTAAATTAAAATAAAAAGTGGAGAGGCTTAAGCTTTCTCCACTTATATTACATTAAAAGTTTATTGTACGTGTATTTACTTGTACAGTTCCAGAGCTTGTATATTTTACACCTTGAACTACTACACCATCACTATATACAGTTACATGATAACCTTCAGGGTCGCCGTCAGTGTTTCCAATAGAAGGAACACCAAAAACGCTGCTGTAAGAAGGTGTTAAAGTGCAAAAATTTTCACTATCACCATAATATGAGCCGTCAAAATCCCTATGTGTGTGACCTGTAAACATTATAACCTCAGGATGATTAGTTCTTAAAGCGTACTGTTTCAAAGTATCAGTATTTAAAAGAGTTCCCCAATCAGCAAAGTTTGGATTGGTAGGATCTGAACCATAGACAGTGTTTTGTAGAGGTTGATGTAAGAAAACAAACATAGGTTTTTTACCTCTTGATGAAGTAGTCCATTCATTTTTGTTTTTAATAATTGTAGAATTTAACCAATCTATTTGGCTAGGAGCAAGATAAGCATCACAAGGATTAGATGGAAGTTCATCAGTTCCTAAGAAGGCAAGCCTATCATTTTTGTTATTGATATACTGTAGATCATAAGAATTAGCACGGTTAGTATCGGTTACACCAGCTCTAGAGCCTATCATTGAACGAATTCTATTTGTGTTGTAGTTGAAATTATTAAGACAAGTTTGATAATTTCCTGTATTAGTACCACCAAAACAGTATTCATGATTACCAATATTAAAGTACATGTAAGGAATGGTTTTGCCTTGACTTGATAAATCATTTTTTACTTGAGCTATTGTGTTATATAATTGATCGTAACTATCCTGATAAGCAGTATCTACATTATCACCATTAAATACTACACATTGATCATTAGAATGATATTTTGCTATACAGTTTAAAGTAGTTTTTAAATTTCTAGTAGCATGCCAGCCACCCATATCATCAGAGCCAATATGAGTATCAGAGATAACATCAAATTCGTATTGAGCATTTGCTTTAACAGCAGCAACAGAAAATACACTTAAAGCTGTAATCGTTGTAATTAAAAATGATAATAGTCCTCTCTTTTTGTTCATTAAGTTTTCCCCCTTAAAATAAATATATTATTGTATCTTTTCTTGAATTTCATTATACATAAAGAATGAAAAAATGTCAAATAATGAAATATAGTAAAATATAATACAATAGTAAATAAAAAAAGTTACTAAATGGTAGCATTACTCAATAAAAAAGAGAAAACAGAAGCATAAATGAAATTGTATGATTTTCACTTATGCTTAAAATTTTTTGTTTTATTACAATTTATATGTTTGAATCAATTGTATTTTTTCCTGCTTTGTAATAATGTAATCGGCAAACTGCAGGGCCTTCTATAATATCCCCCTCAAAGGTGAATCTTGAACCATGACAAGGGCAATCCCAGGACTTTTCTGCGTTATTCCACTTTAATTCGCAGCCTAGATGGGTGCAAGTTACATCAACTAAATGTAATTTCCCATTTATATCTTTATAAGCACCATATTTTTCACCATTAATTTTAACTATTTTTCCTTCATCATTTTTTAAAGAAATATTATCAGATCCTAGTTTAAGTTTGCCTTTAATTAATTCTTTAGCTACATCAAGATTTTCCCTAACTATATTCTTTATACTACTAAGATGGATTTCACGAGAAGGATTGTAGATATCTTCATAGGGACTTTTACCATTAACTATGAGATCTTTTATTATGTTTGCAGCAGCAGTGCCATTAGTCATGCCCCATTCACCATAACCGGTAGCTACATATATATTTTCTTCAGAAGAAGTAATATGACCAACATAAGGAACGCCGTCTACAGTTATATAATCTTGAGTAGCCCAGCAGTATAAAAATTTTTCAATATCAAAGGTTGTTTCTGCATATTTTTTTAGTTCATAGTAGCGATTTTTAATGTCATTATCATGAGCTGTTTTGTGATCCTGACCTCCAATAATTAGCATAGAGGTGTCTCTATATTTTTCTTCTCTAAAGTACCAGTCTTCATTGCTGCTAGCCACAAAGGTACCACTAGGAAGCTTATTTTTAATTTTTGCAGTAACAACATAAGATCTTTCGGGACGAAGTTTTGCAAAATATAAGCCTAAATTATCATAGAAGGGAAAATGAGAAGCTAGAACAACCTTTGAAGCAGTGATTTTTAAGCCTGTGTCTGTTACTAAAGTATAGTTATCACTTTTTTCTATATCAACAATTCGTGTATGCTCATATATTTGGTTGTTGGAATCTGGTATATTTTCTGCTAACTTTAATAGGTATTTTCTAGGATGAAATTGAGCTTGGTTTTCAAAAAGGAGTGCACCTTTTATTTCAAATGGTAAATTAAGATTTTCAGTATACTTTGCGTTTATACCTAGGCTTTTAGCTGCATTGGCTTCATTTTTTAAGGTTTCGGTGTAAGTTTCATCTCTTGTATAGGTGTAAGCAGGAAGTCTTAAAAAATTACAGTCAATGTTATATTTATGGATCATATTTTCTATAAAATCTATTGCAGTTTCGTTGGCTAAGGCATACTGCTTAGCATTTTCAAAACCGAAGTTATCTATTAAATTGTTATATATTACTCCATGTTGAGAGGTCACAAAGGCAGTTGTGTGTCCCGTGGTTCCTTGAACTATTCTATCAGCTTCAAGTACAGCTACTTTTAAACCTTCATCTTTTAAAAGTAGGGCGGTGGTTATACCCGTGATTCCACCTCCTATAATAGCAACATCAACGGTAACATCATTTTTTAAGGTAGGGTAATTTGTTTCTTCTGTTGAATCAAGCCAATATGATTTTGAATTTAAATCATCAAGAATACATGTGTTTTTACTCATAAAAGAACTTCCTTTCTAAAAAATAAATATAGTTATTTTGTGCTTTTATAAGTAAAAATATTTATTATTCAGGTATGCCTAATATATTAGCAGCCTTTTCCCAGCATTTTTCTGGAATATCTGATAAAACAGAATCAATATCTTTTCTATGATGCAGTTTTTTTGCTAGGTTAACGCAGTTTTCTCCATAATCTATTCCTGTTAGTATGTTATACCTAGATAATCTTGACCATACCTTTGCTTTTTTATTTAACTTACTTTTTTCGAATTCATTTATAACAGAAGCTTTATCATAGTCTAATCTAATATATTCTTCTTCCCAGCCATATTTATTTCCATGAAGAATAGCAAATTGAGCTTTTGCATTATGGTGAGAAGGTATACCAACAGAGCCAGGATTAATTAATTTTTTGCCTGCATATTCATATGTACCCTGCTCATGAGTATGTCCACATATCAGCATGTCTGTTTTTAATTCAGATAATATTTTTTGTGTAATAAGAGTATTTGATAACAATTTTTCATGTGAAGAGGTAAGAGAACCATGACAATAGTTAAATGCTTTATACCCATGATTAGAGAATTGACCATGTATAGCTAGACTTTTGAAGAAATTAAAGTCTTTTAAAGTGAGATTTTCGTAAGTATAAAGAAGAGTACCTGTAGAAGATGAATATTTCCAAGTATTATTGTTATACATATGATTAAGAAGATATTCTTCTCTGTTGCCTTTAATAAGTAAACAATTATAATTATCTATAAGTTCATATATTAGTTTCATCGTTTTTGAAGGATATGGACAATCACTAACGTAATCGCCTAAGAATAAAAAATTTTTTATATTTCTTTTTTGAATATAAGAAATACAGGTTTCAAGAGCAATATGATTACTATGTATATCACTTAGAACTGCTATTTTCATAAATTTAGTCCTTTCTTATAGAATTAGTATAATAAATCCAGTATAACACACAAAAACCAGGTGAGATTTAAGCCACCTGGCGTTATAACATATAAAATAAACTTATGCTACATTTTTTTTATTCAATCTATCTATTTTTCCAAAAACCCAAAATCTATAGCCTAAAAAGTTAACAACTTGAGCAAGTACCATTGAAAGTATTTTGGCAATAAAGGAATTAATATGATTGTTATTCATTAGTATACTAAGACCTATTAGGCTTACACCAAGTGAAGCGGCATTAACCACAATAAATTGAACGATTTCGCTTGTTGTTTTTTTCTTTGTTCTTGTATCAGTAAAAGTCCAAAACTTATTAAATAAATAACTATTTAAAGTTCCACTTGAATATGAAACTATTTGACTTATTATATAATTTAGACCAAATAAGCTGTTAAGAATAGAGAACATTCCGAAATCTACTAAAGTATTTAAACATCCAACACAGCCAAATCTTATTAAATGTTTAAATTTTTTGTGATCCATAAAAGTGCTGTAGATATTTTTTATAATACCCATGTTAATCACCCCTTCAATATTAATTAAGGATTTTATTTATAATGACTAAAATAGTTATATTAGACACAGTACTTTAATCCTTTTAAATGTATGTATTCTTTGATGATGTCCATAGATAAATAATATCAACTAAATACGGAATAAATACCATATAAATATGTTAAAATTATGTGATTTGAAAACAAACTGAAAATTTAAATTTAAAATCAACTGTAATAACAAAGTTTATTGAATAATTCTAGTCCTTATTATATAATTTTAAATGAAGCAGTATGTAAAATAAGGTATAAAATATTTATAAATTACTTTTGGCTATAACTAAAAATTTGAATAAAGGGTAGGATTGGCGTCAATGAATATTAATATAGATGATTTAATATTTTCACTTGATATAGGAACGAGAACTGTTATAGGAACTGTAGGGTCAATAAAAGATAAGAAGTTTAATGTAATTTGTGAAAAATACACAGAGCACGAAGAAAGAGCTATGGTAGACGGTCAAATTCATGATATAAGTTTAGTAGCTAAGGCAGTAAATAAGATTAAAAATGAAATAGAAGAGGAACTTAAAATTGAGATTAAAGATGTAGCAATAGCTGCTGCTGGTAGGTTTTTAAGGACTACAGCGGTAAAATCTGAAATAAGCATAGACCAAGATAAAGAGATAGATAAGGATATTGTAAGAAGTCTTGAATTAACAGCAGTAAAAAAGGCTCAAGATAATGTAAACAAAGATACTGAAGGCAAGCTTTACTGTGTAGGTTATAGTGTGAAAAATTATTTCTTAAATGGATATGCTATTTCAAATCTTTTATCTCATAAGGGTGAATCAATAGCAGTTGAAGTAATAGCTACATTTTTGCCTAGGTCAATAGTTGAAAGCTTATATGCGGTTATGAATAAGGTTAACTTAAACGTAAAAAGTTTAACCTTGGAACCAATAGCAGCAATGGAAGCAGCAGTACCTAAGAATTTAAGGCTTCTTAATATAGCACTTGTGGATATTGGTGCAGGAACTTCAGATATTGCTATAAGTTCAAAGGATACCATAAGTGCATATGGAATGGTTCCTTTTGCAGGAGATGAAATAACTGAAGTAATAGCACAAAATTATTTAGTTGATTTTAATACAGCAGAGGTTATAAAAAGAAGCTGTACAGTTGATACTGAAATAAAGTATACTGATGTTCTTGGAATTGAAAATACCATAGAAAGTGAAGAGGTTATAAAATTAATACAGCCTACAGTTCAGAAATTAGCTGAAGAAGTAGCAAACAAGATAATTAGTTTAAATGGAGAGAAGGCACCAAATGCTGTATTTATAGTTGGAGGGGGAGCACACACACCTACTCTCAAAGATATTTTGGCAGAAAAGTTAGGTATGAAGCCAGAGAGACTTGCTATAAAAGGAAGAGAAGCTGTAGTAGATTGTATTTGCACAGATAATTCACTAGGAAGTACAGGTGTTACTGTTTTAGGAATTGCACTTATTGCCATAAGAAGATTTGGAAATGATTTTATAGATGTAATTTTAAATGATAATGTAATAAGTTTGTTTAATGCACGTATTCATACAGTAAAGGATGTTGTAGTTCAAGCAGGAGTGAATCCAAAACTTTTAATAGGTAAAAACGGTAAGAACATAAGGTTTACTCTGAATAAGGTTAAAAGAGTGGCTTTTGGAACTGTAGCTAAAAATGCGGAGATGAAAATAAATGGACATATAGCAAACATAGATTCAGAAGTAAAAGAAAATGACAAGATAGAAATAAAATATGCAGAAAATGGCATAGACGCAGCACCAGTGGTGCGAGATTATGTTAAGAATCTATATAGTCTTGGCTTTTTTATTGATGATCAAGTTGTAAATTTAGAACCTATATTTATAATAAACGGTAATAAGGTAACAATAGATACAGAAATATCTGAAGGAGATGAAGTAGAGACAGTATATCCTTCTAAATTGTTAGATTATATTAAATATGTTGATAGTGATTTAAATAAAGAGTATTATATGAATAATGTGAAGCTTTACGAGAGCTATGAAATAAAAGAGGGAGATAGAATTTACACAGCTCCTAAAAAAGAAGAGCTTCCTAGTGATATTGAAGTAAAAGATAGTGATATTGAAGTTTCGGCAAAAGAAATTGAGAAAGTAGAGCCCGAGAATAATATAGAAGTTGTTGTAAATGGTAGTAAAATAAATATGTCAGGAAAAGAAAAATACAAATTTGTTGATATATTTGATTATTTTAGATTTGATTTAACACAGGTAAAGGGAAATCTTGTGTTAACTTTAAATGGTGATAAAGTGAGCTTTTTTGACGAATTGCATGATAAGGATGTAATAGAAGTAAAATGGGAATAGGAAGGAAAGTGAAAATGAATTATATTGAAAAGGCAAGAGAAATATATGATGAATTAGTAGCTATACGAAGGGATTTTCATGAGCACCCTGAGCTTGGTTTTGAACTTGAAAGAACTAGCTCAAAAGTAAAGGGATTTTTGAAAAGTGAAGGAATAGAATACTATGAAACTGCAAAAACTGGTATATGTGCTATTATAAAAGGGAAAAATACTGGAAAAACAGTGGGGTTAAGAGCGGATATGGATGCACTTCCACTTATGGAAACTCATGAAAATAGAGATTACCATTCTAAAATAGATGGCAGAATGCATGCTTGTGGACATGATGCACATACAACTATTTTAATGGGGGTTGCCAAGGTGTTAAATGGTATGAAAGAAGAGCTTCATGGAAATGTAAAGCTCTTTTTTGAACCAGCAGAAGAAACTACAGGTGGAGCTCAAATTATGATAGAAGAAGGAGTTCTCGAAAATCCCCATGTAGATGCAGTAATAGGGCTGCATGTTTCAGAAGATATAGATTGTGGAAAAATAGGAATAAAAAAAGGTGTTGTAAATGCAGCCTCCAATCCTTTTAGTATAGTGATAAAGGGAAAGGGAGCACATGGAGCTCACCCTAATGCAGGGGTAGATCCAATTGTAGCAGCTTGCAATATAGTAAATATGCTTCAAACACTTGTTAGTAGGGAAATCTCCCCTGTAAATCCAGCAGTTTTAACTATAGGATATATTCATGGTGGTACCACAGCTCAAAATGTAATACCAGAGGATGCTAAAATAGGTGGAATAATAAGAACTATGAAGAAGGAAGACAGGGAATTTGCTAAGAAAAGATTAAAGGAAATGGTAGAAAGTGCTGCAAAAGCTATGAGAACTGAAGCTAAGGTTTTAATAGAAGAAAGCTACCCTTGTTTGTATAATGATGAAAGTATGTTTGAGGCTTTTAAAAAGTTAGCAGAAGATCTTTTAAAAGAGGAAAATGTAATAACACTTGATGATCCAAGTATGGGTGTTGAAAGCTTTGCATATTTTTCAATGGAAAGACCAGCTGTATTTTATTATCTTGGTACTAGAAATGAAGAAAAGGGAATAGTGAATCCAGCTCATGGAAGTTTATTTGATGTGGATGAAGAAAGTCTTCCTATAGGAGTAGCACTTCAAGTAAGAGCAGCAGTAGATACATTAAAAAGGTTGTCAGAAAAATAAAGTTTTATAGGAGGAAATATGAAAATAGTTATAGGACCAAACGAAGCAGGACAGAGAGCTGATAAATTTATAAGAAAGTGGCTTAAGGATGTACCCTTAAGTGCTATTTATAAAGCATTTAGAAAAGGTGACGTTATAATCAATGAAAAAAAGTGTAAAAAAGAAAATTATAGCCTTGTAGAAGGTGATACACTTGAGATAAAATATATAAAGTCTGATGCTAAGAAAAAGAAGTTCATAAGAATAGAAAATAACTTTAAAGTTACTTATGAAGATGATAACATTCTTCTTGTAGAAAAGTGGCCAGGAGTTTTAGTACATTCAGATAAAGAAAAAACATCACCAACCCTTACAGATTATGTTTTATCTTATTTATATGACAAAGGTGATTATGCACCAGAAAAAGAGGTTACTTTCACACCATCACCATGCAATAGGCTTGATAGAAATACCTCTGGAATAGTTATATATGGAAAAAACTTTGAAGCATTAAAATGTTTAAATGAGATGGTAAGGGAAAGAAAAGTAAAGAAGTACTACTATGCTTTAGTAAAGGGAAGAATAAAAGATGGAATTTATGAGGCTTATATAAAGAAGGACATAACATCTAATAAGTCAGAAATACTTGACAAATCTACTGAGGGAGCAAAAAAAATATCTATGGAAGTTAAATGTGTTGAAACTTGTGGAACATTTTCTTTTGTAGAAATAGAGCTTTTAACGGGTAGAAGTCATCAATTAAGGGCACATTTAAGTCATTTGGGTAATCCAATTTTAGGAGATCCTAAGTATGGTATTAAGGATATAAATAGTTATTTTGATAACAAATTTGGACTTAATTATCAGTTTCTATATGCCTATAAGCTTATATTTAAAGATTGTCCTGAGAAGTTGAGTTATATGGAAAATAAGACTATTGCACAATCTCTTCCACCAATATTTAAAAAGGTGAAAAGGGATGTATTTAAATTTTAAGGAGTAAGTCTTATGAAGAAACAATCTATGGCTAAAGGATTTGCAATACTTTCAGTTGGGACTATGATAAGTAAAATTTTATCATTAGTATATGTTCCACTTCTTACAAGGATACTTGGGGGTTCGGAACCTCTAGGAGTATATAATGTAGCATATCAGATATATGCACTTATTTATGTTTTAACTAATGCAGGTATACCTACAGCCATCTCTAAGTTGGTCTCTGAGTTTGTAGCAACAAGAGATTATAAGGATTCAGTTAAAAGTTTTAGAATGTGTAGAACAATTCTTATACTTTTAGGAGTTTCAATGGCTTTAATTATGTACTTTGCATCAGGAACTATTGCGTCTCTTATGAATTTCCCACAAGCAAAGTTTGCGGTTATGGCGCTTAGTCCGGCAATTTTATTTACTTCAATATCATCTACATATAGAGGATATTTTCAAGGTAATAGTAATATGACCCCTACAGCTGTTTCTCAGATTATAGAACAGATTTTTAATCTAATATTTTCTTTGACTTTTGCAGCTATATTTCTTAAAGAGGGAGTTGCACAAGCATGTGCAGGAGCTACTGTTGGAACTACTTTGGGAGCTTTTGCATCAGCAGTATATCTTATGGTTACTTACGAGATAGGCAGAAAAAAGGGAATACATATAAGAAATCCAGAAGGAGTTAGAAGAAAATCAAATAAGCAAATTTTGAACAAAATTATAAACTATGCACTGCCAATAACAGTTTGTATTGGAATGCAAAATTTGGGGACTTTATTTGATACTTCAAATACTAAGACTAGGTTACTAGTAGCAGGGTTTAAAGATCATAAAGCAACATCTTTGGTTGGAAATTTAGCACAGTATCAACCACTTATAAATGTTCCAATAACAGTGCTTACTCAACTTGCTGTAGTTATTCTTCCAGCAATATCGGCTGCAATGGCTATAAAAGATAAAAAAACTGTAGCAAGTAAAATCAATTTTGCTTTTAGATTGTGCTTTATAATAGCAATTCCATCAGCTGTTGGACTTTCTGTTTTAAGTAATCCAATTTACAAGGCAATTTATCCAAGTTCAGTAGCTGGATATAGGATAATGCTTATGGGAGCTGAAGTATTAGTATTTATGTGTTTACTTCAGATTCAGACGAGTATACTTCAAGGCGTAGGTAAGTTATATACAGTTACGATATATTCACTTATAGGAGTAGCGGTTAAGATATTTACCAATTATATTTTGGTGTCTATACCAAATATAAATGTATATGGTACTATAATTGGAAGTATTGTAGGTTTTAGTACAACCATATTATTAAATTATTTTTTAATGAAAAAATCTATGAGAGTAAAGTTTCATATGTTTAGGTTTATGAAAAAACCTATTTTGGCTTCTATTTTTATGGGAGGAGCTTCATATGGAGTATACTATGCTTTGAATTTTATTATAATGTATATTACTAAGGTAAGTTATATGGCCAATTTAGTGGCATTAATTTGTGCTATGGTGGCTGCTGTTATTGTTTACGCAGTTGTTCTTATAGTTGTTGGTGGAATACGCAAAAGTGATATGGAACTTATGCCAGGAGCTTTAAAAAGACGTGTACCAATTAAAATAATGGCTATAATGCGAAAATAAATAAAAAATAAACTTATACAGATAAAATGTATAAGTTTATTTTAGTTTGTCTTTAATTTTGCTGATTGCAAAGAAAAATAAACCAAATCCTAATATTATTATAAATAGTGCCTTAGGAAGCATAAATCTATTTGGCAATATATTATTTAAGATGGAAAGCACTAAGTATACTAAAATGCAAAGTAAAGTATCTATGAACATATCCACATAAGAAAAACGTATGTAACAAAATTTTCTTATTTCCTTCATGTTTAATATATATGCAGTTAAACAAGTTAAAAATAATGTTATAGCATATCCATAAATATTTATAGTTCTTATACCCGTCAGTATATAAAGCAGAATAAGTTGTTCAATTGAAACAATTAAAGAATTAATAAGAAGCTTGTTTTGTTTTCCAAGTCCACTTAATATTGAAAAAGTAGCAAAGGAAGTATAATCCACAGGTACTGATAAAGCAGAGGCTGCTATATAAGAACCAAGGTCATTTCTATTAAAGAATAATTTTCCTAAAAGATTTGGTATACTTAGAGATACTATCATAGTAATGGTGCCTATGAAGAAGGAAATTTTTAAAACTTGAGTAACTCTCTTTTCAATACTATAGTAGTCCCTTTTATTTAGATTTTGAGAAATTTCAGGAATCAAAACTGTAGACATTGCAACAATTATGACAACAGGAAAAGAAGTTACAATTAAAGCCATTCCAGAAAACTTTCCAATAAGAGAAAGAGCTTCACTATGTAAAAAACCAGCATGTACAAGTCTCACAGGAAGTATAAGAGTTGAAGCAGCTGCTAGTAGTGATGATACAAAGCTATTCACACATAGGGGAAGTGAAACCGAAAAAACATCAAAAACAAGTTGACCTGAACTCTCTCTTGGGGAATAAGCAGGATGCAGATTCCTTCTATAAATCAAAAATGCTACATATAAAGCTAGTAGGCTTATAAACTCTCCAAGACTTAAAACACCGTAAACAGCAGTAACTGTACTAGAAATGCTTTTTAACATAAGAATACTTATTACTGCAAGTACAACAGCAACCCTAGAGGCTTTCTCTAATATGTCTATGTACGCTGGAACCTTGGCTTTTGATATGCCATAAAAATATCCCTTTAAAATAGCTGAAATTGTAATAAAAACTAAAGCTGGACAAATTATCTCGATAGAATATAGTGAACGCATGTCCTTTATAAATGAATTTGAAATAAGTTTTGAGTTAAAAAATAGCCCAAAAGCTACTATTGATGACCAAATAAAGCAAACAAAAGAAGAAATTTTGATAAGTGAATTTACATTGGAGTAGTCATTTTTCCCAGATAATATAGCAACTTTTCTTGATATAGCCACGGTTAGTCCACCACAAACAAGGCAACAAAACAGGTCATAAACAGGCATAATAAGTTGATAAAGTCCAACACCCTCAGCACCTAATTTTTCTGATAATATTACTGAAAATATAAACTTTAAGATTCCTGTGGCGAAGTTTGATATTGTTAGTAAAATAGTATCTTTGTAAAAACGCTCTAATTTCATGAACACTCTCCTTAAAATTATTATCACAAATAATATTTATGTATATAGTTATCAAATATATACCACTATAGGGAAAGTAAGTATGAATATAGTTTGGGATTTGTAATATATTTAAAACTAGAAGAATTTTATTTTAGGAGGGCAAGGTGAAGAAACTTTTAAAGTTTATCATAGTTATTATTTTTATATTTGCAGGAATTATTATCGTATTTAAATATGTACATAACGGTTATACTGTTAAATGTAAAGAAAATAACGTGAATTATATTATAAAATTTAAGGGGATAACTGGTGCAGTGGATTTTGCAGAAGATATGGATAAAAACTTTTATGTAGCCTATAAAAATGGAATACAGGAGATATGTAAGGATGGGAAAACAGAGAGTATACTAAGAAGTAATGATGAAAATATAATGAGTATGGTGTATTATAATAATAAGTTATACTTTTCCTCAAATCATAGTGTAGGTTATTATGATTTGAAAACTAAAAAGAATGTGAAAATTATAAATAATATACCTAATTTTGGGGACTATAAAGATGTATTTATAACAATAAGAAATGGATATTTATATGCGTCAATAGGATCAGCGACCAATAATGGTGTTGTAGGAAAAGATAATAAATGGATTAAAGAAAATCCGTATACTTTTGATGTAACACCAAAAAATATAACACTTAAAGGAACAAATTTTGGGGATGAAATGACAGGTGCATTTGTTCCTTATGATACACCAAATATAAAAGGACAAATAATTCCAGGTCATTTTCCAGGAAATAGTTCTGTTATTATTTGTAATCTTAGTACTAAAGCTGTTGAAACCTTTGCTTGGGGTATAAGAAATGTTGGTGGAATGGATATTGATAAAAGTGGAAAAATAGTAGCAACTATTGGAGGAATGGAAGACAGAGGGGCACGTCCTGTAAAAGGTGATAGTGATTATATATATGAAATAGATAAAGATAAATGGTATGGATGGCCAGACTATAGTGGAGGAGATCCAGTTGATTCACCTAAATTTAAAAATAGAAATAGAAGAATTTTAGATAAGGTTCCAAGTATAAATCCTCCAGCACCACTTTACCAGTATGATAAGGTGGGAAGTCTTAGTTCACTTGCAATAGATAAAAATGGATTTTTAGGGATAAAAAATTGTATTTTTGTATATGATAAAAATGATAATTCTATAGTTAAATTGCATGGAAGTGTAAAAGATAAATTTATAAATTTCACAAATAAGTCTTTTATTAAATCAGTACACATTTTTGATGATGGAATGTATGTTTTAGATTCAAAGGAGGGATGTTTGCTACAAATATATAAAGGAAATAAGAGTGATAAAATTTTAGTCGATAAGAAGATTGTATATTCTCTTATAGGTGTAATGGGTATATCATCTTTAATGATATTTATATTAGGTTTTAAGAAGAACTAGGGGGAAAATATGAAAAAGAAATTTGAGAGTACTTATGGTAGAACTATCAGGGGAATATTTTTCGTTATAAATCCAGTTAAAAAGAAAGTCATAAAAACCACATGTATTATTCATAAATATATAAATTCTTTAGCTATAGAAATATTAAAGGGTAGAGGAAATGAAAATGAATACAAATTTTTTAGCAATAATATTGAATTTATAAACGAAGGAACTGTTTGGGCAGATCAAGATTTTAAGTCAACAAATCATTTTTTCGATTTTGAAAAAGGAAGAGGACTATATGGTTTTTCTAATTTAATTGATGAGGGTCAGAAGTACTATAATATGTCTATAAATTATTTGAAAGCTGGAGACAAGAAAAAATCATTATTTTATTTTGGTGCAGCTTGTCATATAATTCAGGATTCAACCGTTCCGCAACATGTTAATAACAGGCTCTTAAATAGTCATAGAAATTTTGAAATGTGGATTATACAGAAATTTCTTACGGGATATAGATTTATCAAAGCGGATGAAATACTTAGAAGTGAAAGTATAAGAGACTATGTGAAAAAAAATGCTATAGTTGCAAATAAAATTTACAATAGGTGCTTTACTATAAAAGATAAAGAAAATAGGTATAATTCAATATCAAATTATATTATATGTCAAGCACAAATGAGTACATCAGGACTTATGATGGATTACTACGATAAATATAAAGCTATATGTGAAAAAGATAGTAGTTCAAAAATGGTAATGTAAATATTTAAGATATAGTGTTTTAATGATATCAGTATTATTAAAACACTATATTTTTTATAATTGTGTACTATTTTAAAGTTTTAAATAATATCTTTGTTATATATCAATATAGGGAGGTATTATTTATGGAAAGATTATTTATAAATTTAGAAAATGAGGTTTTACGTGGTAATGTTTTGGATGTTGGTAGTGAGAACTATGGAATAGTATATGAACTTTGTAAGAAAACAAATAAGACAGATATAGATGTGAGTTATATTTCAGGAAAAGAAGAAAAAAATTGTATAAATAAAAATTCTTATGATAGCTGTGTAGCTTTTTTTATGCTTAAAGACCTAATAATGGATAGAGATAAGAAAAAGTTTTTTAGGGACATGCACGATTTCTTGAAGGATGATGCTATACTTTATTTATGGGATATAGATAAAAGTATGTTTAAAACTTTTAGGAGAAGCATAAGAATAGTTTTACCGGGAATGAAAATAAGAGATATAGAAATAAATAATTTTAATATACTTTCCAATAATTCTTGTAAAAAAATTTGCAATATGATGTCTCCTTATTTTAAAATTATAGATGTAAAATGTTCAGATGACCTGTATTACATAAAAGCACAGAAAAAGGAAGGTAATTTCAATGAAAAAAGTACTTCTTACAGCAATAAATTCTCAGTTTATACACAGCAATTTAGCGGTGAGATATTTAAAAGCCTACGCAAAGGAATTGGACTTAGAAATTAAGATAAGGGAATTTTCTATTAATGATAGAATAGAGAGGGTATTCGAGGAGATAATGGAGGAAAAGCCCGATATGATAGGCTTTTCCTGTTACATATGGAATGGAGAGTATGTAGATAAGTTAAGCACTTTAATAAAAAGAGTTGATGAAAGTATACAGATATTTTATGGAGGACCTGAAGTATCTTTTAACTGCGAAGAAGTTTTATTAAATAGTGAAGGCGACTTTTTAATAGAAGGAGAGGGAGAGGAAAGCTTCAAGGAATTTTTAAAGTGGAAGCTTGAAAACGGATTTGACAGAAAGGACTTGAAGGTAAAAGGGATTTACAGCAAAAATGACAAGAATGAAATAGTATATGGTGGAAAAAGAGAAGCTATTGATATGAATTCATTAGTATTCCCTTATAATGAAAATGAAGATTTATCTAATAAAATAATTTATTATGAAGCGTCACGTGGATGTCCATTCAATTGCAAGTATTGTCTTTCTTCAACTATAAGGGGAGTCCGTTTTTTAGAGCCAGACAGAGTGAAAAGAGAATTAAAGTTTCTTTCAGATAAAAAAGTCAAAATAGTTAAATTTGTAGATAGAACCTTTAATGCCGATGCTAAGTTCGCTATAGAGATTTGGGAGTATTTGATGAGTCTTGATACGGAAACGGTATTTCATTTTGAGATAACAGCAGATATTGTAACAGAGGAAGAAATTGAACTTTTAAAGAAGGCTCCTAAAGGAAGATTTCAGTTTGAAGTAGGAGTTCAATCTACTAATAATGAAGTATTAAGAAATGTTAATAGATACATAGAATTTAAAGATATAAAAGAAATTGTAATGAGAATAGAAGAAGGAAAAAATATAAATCAGCACTTGGATTTAATAGTAGGACTTCCAGGAGAGAATTTTGAATCCTTTAGAAACTCTTTTAATGATGTTTATTCAATAGGACCCGAGAAACTCCAAATAGGATTTTTAAAGCTTTTAAAAGGATCTTCTATGCGAGAAGAAGCAGAAAAATGGGGGATGTCTTATTCTCCATATCACCCATATGAGATACTTAAAACGAAGGATATAAGTTTTGAAGAAATAAGTAAGTTAAAAAGAGTGGATTCGGTGGTAGATAAATATCATAACACTGGTAAATTTAATGAGATAGTAGAATTTATGATAGGTGATTTTGATACGCCTTTTGATTTTTATTATAGTCTTTCAGAGTATTTTTATAAAAAAGGATACTTTAGTAGAAGTATATCAGCAAGTGAGTACTATAAAGTTTTCTTGGATTTTAATAAAGAAATACTTAAAAAAGAAAATAATGTATTAGAGGAAGTTGTTAAGTTTGAATATCTCAAGTTCAATAAGAAAAGTTGGCTACCTCCGTTTTTAACAAGGCTAAATGTGAAAGAGGAAGAGCAGGCTATAAAAGAGAAATTAAGAGCAGAAAATAAATTTGACAAAAAAATGCATCTAGAGAAATTTTCAATAGATATTGAAAGATACATAAATAAAAAGGAAATAGTTTTTAAAGAAAAGTATTATATATTTATAGTATAAGAAAATTTTATGGCTTACTCAAGTAGAAAAACGTGTTCATATTGAGAGTGTAAAATTCTTTCTGTAAAATAACTTTCTATGGTAAGTTTTAAAAGACAAGATTGTCAAAAGTGACTTTCTATCTTGTTTTAAATATACATTCTAAAAATATGTATGTCAAGAACGCCTTTAAAAACAGGCGTTTTTGGCATATTAAGCTTTTTATTCAGTAAGTCGTCCTTCATACATAATGGATAATTCACCGTACACTTTACCCCAATTTCTTAGTGGCAAACGCCATTTTTTTGTAGCTTCAAAAGTAGCAAGGTATAAAGCTTTTAAAAGTGATGTATCGCTTGGAAATACAGTTCTTTGTCTATTTAATCTACGGTATGTGCTGTTGAGACTTTCGATTGCATTTGTAGTATAAATAACTTTTCTTACATCAGCAGAGAACTTAAAAATAGGGCTAATAGCATCCCAATTTGATTTCCAGCTTTTCATTGAGTTAGGATAATGTTTTTCCCATTTTTCAGTGATTTCTTCTAATTGCTTATATGCAATTTCCTCAGAAGGTGCATGATATATAGTTTTTAAATCTTTTGCAAATTCTTTTTTATCTTTATCAGCAACATACTTTAATGTATTTCTTACTTGATGAACTATACAACGTTGATATTCAGTATTTGGAAAAGCTACTGATATAGATTCCTTTATCCCTGTAAGACCGTCTGCACAAAGGATAAGGATATCTTGAACACCCCTATTTTTTAATTCATTGAGAGCACTAAGCCAATATTTACTGCTTTCATTTTCTCCAATATTTATAGAAAGTACTTCCTTTCTGCCTTCATTATTTATACCAAGAATAATGTAAGCTGCAAGCTTACGTATAACGTTATTTTCCCTTACGGAAAAATGAACTGCATCAATGAAAACAATTGGATATACTGTAGATAAAGGTCTATGTTGCCATGCTTCTATTTCAGGAAGAAGTTTATTGGTTATATTTGAAACCATTCCTTCACTAACTTCAAACCCATATATATCTTCAATTTGTTCTGAAATTTGTCTGGTACTTAATCCTTTAGCATACATAGAAATAATTTTTTCTTCTATACCAGAAATATCTTTCTGGTGTTTTTGTACTATTTTAGGTTCAAAAGAACTTTCTCTATCCTGTGGTACATCTATATTCATCTCACCATATTTGCTTCGAATTCTTTTTTGTTTTTTCCCATTTCTTGAGTTTGTAGTTTCGGCTCGTTCATATGGTTCATAGCCTAAATGCTCGTCCATTTCACCTTCAAGCATAGATTGAATAGTTCCACCTAATAGATCTTTTAAAGCTTCCTGAATATCCTCAGCTGACTGAATATCATACTCGTCTATAAGAGCTGATATAATATTTCTTTTTCCTTCATTCATTGGTTTTACCTTATAAATATCTTTTTTTCTTGCCATAATAAAAGGCCTCCTATGATTTTATTTTACCATAGAAAGCCTTATTATTTTTATTTACAGACTTTTCTTCACATGCTCTTCATATTTTATGAGCACGTTTTTTATACTTATTCATTTCTTAAATTTTTCATACTTATGTCGAGAACATTAAAGGAATGTGTAAGCATACCGGAAGAAATATAATCAACTCCGCATGCAGCCTTTTCATGTATGTTTTCAAAAGTGATATTTCCCGAAACTTCAATTAAAGCTTTTTTATTTATAAGTGCTACGGCCTTTTTAATAGTTTCTACATCCATATTATCAAGCATAATTATATCAGCATGTACATTAAGAGCTTCCTTGACTTGTTCTAGAGTTTCAGTTTCAACTTCTATTTTTCTTACAAAAGAGGAATTTTTCTTAGCAAGCTTTACGGCATTTGTTATTCCTCCAGCTGCATCTATATGATTATCTTTTATTAGAATACCATCGGAAAGTCCAAATCTATGGTTGCAACCTCCTCCAATTTTAACAGCATATTTTTCTAAAAGTCTCATACCAGGAGTAGTTTTTCTTGTATCCAATAATTTTACGCCTGTGCCTTCCAAACGTTTGTTTAAATTATAGGTAGTCGTGGCAATACCACTTAACATTTGAAGTAAGTTAAGTGCTGTTCTTTCTCCAGATAAGATTGAGTGAGTTGAGCCAGAAACAGTTCCTATAATCTCTCCTTTTTTTATTTTTGAACCCTCACAAACTTTAAAATTAGCTTCTGCACCTTTAAAAACTTCAAAAACCCTTTTAAATATTAAGGTTCCTGCTATAATTCCATCTTCTTTTGCAATAATATCTGCAGTGCTTTTTGACGTGTCTGATATTATTGAATTGGTAGTTATATCGTTGTAAGCGCCATCGTCTATTAATTCTCTTTTTATAAAATCATCAAATATTGACCAATTCATTTTTCTTTTCCCCCAAAATGGATTTGAATTTTTTTATTACAGTAGTTCTATTATGTTCTATAGTACCTAAAGCATCAGCTAAGGTTAAATTTTGTTTTATGTTTTTATTTTCGGTAAAGGGAATTGTATTATTTATATTTTTAGCAGCTCTTTTGGAAAAAACTAATCCTTCAAGAAGAGAATTACTAGCAAGTCTATTAGCACCATGTACTCCTGTGCTGCTAACTTCCCCGCAAGCGTATAAATTCTTCATTGAGGTTAAGCTATTAAAGTCAACCTTTATACCACCCATAAAATAATGCTGTACAGGTGTAACAGGAATTTTATTTTTAGTTATATCAAGTCCACGATTAAGACATTCATTATAAATGCCAGGAAATCTTTTTATTACAAAATTTGAATCCATAAAGGTTAAATCAAGATATACATAATTACTGTTATCTTTTTCTTCTTCTTTATAAATTGCATTTGCAACCACATCTCTAGGAAGAAGTTCATCTATAAATCGCTCATTTTCTACACTTAAAAGTTTACCGCCTTCTCCACGCACGGATTCAGAAATTAAGAATTTTTTTTCATCAGAGTTTTCATCATACAAGGCAGTAGGATGAAATTGAATGTAATTTAAGTCACGAACTTCTATATTATTTCTTAAAGCTATGGCAATTCCATCAGCAGTAAGAGTTCTTTGATTAGTAGAGTTTCTAAATATGCCGCCTATTCCACCTGAAGCTAAAATAGTAGCCTTTGAGTGAAAAGTATAAATAGTATTATCTTTTAGTGCTAGAGCACCAAAACAGGTATTATCCTTTGAAATTAGATCAAATACTTCTATATTTTCAATAATATCTATGTTTGATCTTTTTTTTGCTTCATTAAAAAGCGTCTCAAAAACCATTTTACCGGTTTCATCAGTGCTGTGAACAATTCTATTTACACTATGTGCACCTTCTCTTGTGTAATTTAGACTGCCATCTTTATTTTTATCAAGCTTCATTCCTAAGTTTATTAAATTAGCTATATTTTCTTTGGATTCAGAAGCAAGTATTTCAACAGATTCTTTAAGATTTTTATACTGACCAGCCCTTAAAGTATCTTCAACAAATAGTGGCTCGTCTTTTTTATTTAAAGCAGTAGATATTCCACCTTGAGCGAGATAGGTATTACACTCAGAAACTGTTGATTTTGAGAGCATTGTTACCTTTATATCTTCGCTTAAAGATAAAGCAGAATATAAACCTGCTACCCCTGTGCCTATAACTAATACGTCAGTTAATATATCCATAAATAAATCACCTTCCAAGTATTAACATGTTTTCCAGGGAAGAAAGCGCCTTTAGTCTTAAATCTTCTTCTATATTTATTTCAAAAGTAGAATTTAATAGGCTGTTATAAACATCTTCTAAGTGGGTTGCTTTCATATTTACACAAACCATATTATTTAAAGGATAGAAGGTTTTATTAGGTACTCTTTCCTGCATTTTATACATTATTCCAGTTTCAGTTACAACTAAATATTTGTCTGAGGTTGTATCTTTTTCTGCATAATCTATCATTGCACCTGTACTACCTATAAAGTCTGCCATATCTCTAACCGGTTTCCAACATTCAGGATGGGCTAAAATTTTCATATCGCCATACTTGCTTTTAATCTCTTCTATATCAGTAGGAATTATCATGTTATGAACCTTACAGAAACCATTCCATAAAATTATGTTTTTCTCTGGAACCATTTCTTGAACATAGGAACCTAAGTTTTTATCTGGAAGAAATATTATTTCATCACCTTCAAGTCTTTTTACTATTTTTGCTGCATTAGAGGAGGTACAGCAAGTATCGGATAAAGCTTTTACTTCAACTGAAGAGTTTATATAGCATACTACTTTTGCGTTTGGGTGTTTAGCTTTTAAAGCAGCAAGGCCTTCTGCATCAGCCATATCAGCCATTGGACAACCTGCTTTAGGTTGAGGTAGCAAAACCTTTTTTTGGGGAGATAACACTTTGGCGCTTTCTGCCATAAATTTTACACCACAGAAAACTATTGTATCAGCATTATTTTCTTTAGCGATTTTGCTTAAATTATATGAATCACCAATGAAATCAGCTATTTCTTGAACTTCAGGTCTTTGATAATAGTGAGCTAGAATAATAGCATTTTTTTGGCGTTTTAGTTCGAGTATTTTTTCTTTTAAGTTTTCGTTCATTAATAAGTACACTCCTTTTTTATCATTAACTGTATGCAGTAAAATGTTTTAGTGTATACAGGTGTATATACATTAAATATAATATTACAACTTTGTTCCGGATTTATCAATACAAAAATCAATACAAATGTTGACTTATTCATATATTAACTATATATTTAACTATGAATGTAGTTTTTATGCCTAAAATTAGGGGGTATAAGTGTTGGCAATAGAAAAAAAAGAATTTGAATATGAAAAAGATAAATTAAAGGATACTGAAGAGTGGATAGAAAATCAGATATCTGAAATACAAAAGGATAATGTTGAATTTCAAAATAAAATAGGAAATCTAAAAAAACAATCAAAAGGTAAGTATAGTGAAGAACTTGAAATAACTGAAAAACTTTACGATATAACCCACAAAAATCTTGAAAAATATAGTGAAGCAAAATTAAATCCATATTTTGCAAGAATTGATTTTAGAGAAAGAAAAAGAACTGAAATTGAGAGCTATTATATAGGAAAGTTTGGTTTAGGTGATAGCAAAAACGGAGAAGAGAAAATAATAGACTGGAGAGCACCTATTGCAGATTTATATTATAGTGGTACAGCAGGCAAAACTTCTTACAAAATTTCTTCAGGATACGTAGACGGTGAACTTTATCTCAAGAGGAAGTTTTTACTAGATGGCGAAACTTTAAAGGATGCTTTTGATGATGCAATAAATGAAATAATTTTAAAAGCTCAAGGCGGAGAAGAGAACAATCTAGTTGATGAATTTTTGAAAATAAATCTTGAGAAGAATGTAAGTAGTAAGTTAAAGGATGTAGTTGCTACAATACAAAAGGAACAAAACGATATAATAAGAAGTGAAAAGAATTCTGCACTTGTAGTTCAAGGGTCTGCAGGTTCTGGAAAAACCACGGTAGCTCTTCATAGACTTGCATATCTTATATATAAGTATAATAAGTCCTTAAGTGGAAAGGACGTTCTAGTTGTGGCGCCTAATAAGCTTTTTTTGGATTATATATCAGATGTGCTTCCTAGTCTTGGAGCAAATACTGTAGTTCAAGAAACCTTTGAAGACATAGCACTGAAAGTTTTAGGAATAAAATCAAGGGTATATACAAAGGATAAAAAACTTGCATACATATTTGAAGATAAAAATGAAGATGATAAAAAATTTGTTATAGAAGGAAGTAACTTTAAAGGTTCTCTTGTATTTAAAGATATGATAGATGAATATCTTAAAACAATAGAAGAAAAGGATGCTGTAGTAGAAGACATAAAAATTGATGGATATGTTTTGTTTGAAAAGAAGGAAATTGAAAGGCTTTTTAGAGAAGACATGGCACATTTGCCTATAGACGAAAGAAAAGATGAAATAAAAAGGTATTTTAACCTTAAAATAAAAGATAAAATAATGAGCATTTGTGATAAAATTTCATTTACATATGAATACAGTATTGCAAGAGTCAAAAGAAATATGGAAGACAGTGTAGAGAGAAGAAAAAAATTAATAGAACTTTACGATGATAGAGATAATAAAAAAAATAACATAAAGAAAAATGCATCTATAGCAATGGATGAATATTTTGAAAACTGGAAACATACTGATACAGCAGTAATTTTAGATAACTTTTTTAATAGTCAAGAAGTATATAACAATATTATTAAAGGAAAAATATCACAAAGGCTTTTTAAGTATGTTAAATTAGAATTTAATGAAAACAGAAAAAAGAAAATAATTGATAGCGATGATTTAGCAGCAATGCTCTATGTTAAGTTTAATATAGAGGGAAATAATAAATTTAATTTTAAGCATATAATAGTGGATGAAGCACAAGATTACAGCATATTTCAATTTGCAGCATTAAAAAATCTATGCAGTAGTAATTCTTTTACAATAGTTGGTGATTTAGGTCAAGGAATTTATTATTATAAAGGAATAAATGATTGGGCATCAATAAATAAAAATGTATTTAATGATAATTTTAACTATGTTGCACTTAGCCAAAGCTATCGTTCAACAGTAGAAATAATAGAATTTGCCAATAAAGTTTTGAAAAAACAAAATATAAATTTAGATCCAGCAAAACCGGTGTTAAGGCATGGAGTTAAACCAGAGGTTATAGAATTTGATACTAATAAAGCATTTGTAGAAAAGTCAGATGAAATTGTAGATAAACTTGAAAAATTAAATAAAAAGAATATAGCCATTATAGGTAAGACATATGATGAATGTAAAAAAATTAATGATGCTTTAAGAAAGTATAGTAAGCATAAATGGAAAGTAATTAAAGAAAATGATAAGAGCTTTGAAACTACTAGAATAGTAATACCTTCATATATAACCAAGGGATTAGAATTTGATTGTAGTATAATTTATAATTGTAGTGAAGATAATTATAAGAATTCAGAACTTGATAAAAAAATATTGTATGTGTCTCTTACAAGGGCACTTCATTATGAATATATATTTTACAAAGGAAAAAAATCAAAGCTTATTTAATAAATAATTATTATTAATTAATAATTCCTATTGAATAATTAAGTTTATGTGTTATAATGTATATATAAGGTTTCTAAAGTTTTATTATGTTAAATTTTTCAATGGAAATTATAACGGAATCAAGGTGAGTGTGTTTAAAACAATAGAAACAAAGTTTTATATAATTTTAGATAGTAAATCAAATAGCAGATTTACTTTGAAATTTCTATAGTATTAAGGAGGAGTTAAAATGAGTGCTGAGAAGCTTTGTGATAATGTATATTGGGTAGGGGTAAAGGATAAGGATTTAGAAGTTTTCGATATAATAATGAATACGAAAAAGGGATCTACCTATAATTCATATTTAATTAATGATGATAAGGTTGCAATAATAGATACTGTAAAAGATGGTTTTTATGATGAATTTATAAATAATATTAAGAGTGTGATTGGTGATAAAAAAGTAGATTATATAATAGTGCAGCATACAGAACTTGATCATAGTGGTTCTATGTATAGGCTTATAAAGGAATATCCAGAAGCAAAGGTTGTAGCTTCAAAAGCAGCAAATATGTATTTAAAGGAAATAGTAAATGATGATTTTAATAACTTAGATGCTATTGAAATGAAGGAACTTAGTCTTGGAAAAAATACATTGAAGTTTATATCTGCTCCAAATCTTCATTGGCCAGATACAATGTTTACTTATAACGAAGAAAATAATGTATTATTTACTTGTGATGTTTTTGGATGTCATTACTGCCCGGATGGCAGCATAAAAGATGAGGGTGGAGAAGATTATCTTCCAGAAATGAGATATTATTATGATGTTATAATGTCACCTTTTGGAAAGTTTGTAAACATGGGATTGGATAAGATTAAAGGATTAGAGCTTAAAATGATAGCTCCAAGTCACGGACCAGTTCATATAAAGGATATTAAAAACAGCATAAAATTATATACTGATTGGGCAAAGCCAAAAGCAGCAAAAGAAAAAAATGTTCAAATATTTTACATTACTGCATATGGAAATACAGGTAAAATGGCAAAGTATTTATGTGACAATATAAAAGATAAAGGAATTAAAGCAGAGGTTCATGAAATAACAGAAATGAATATGGATGATATAGTTGAACTTATATCCGAGGCAGATGGAGTTTTAGTAGGTTCTCCAACTATAAATCAAGATGCTGTAAGACCAGCATGGGATGTTCTTTCCTCTATATGCCCTATAACAAATAGAGGAAAAGCAGCAGCTGCATTTGGTTCCTATGGATGGAGCGGAGAAGGTGTTCCTATGATGATGGACAGATTAAAATCTTTAAAATTCAAAACTTTAGAGAATGGACTTAAATTTAAATTTGTACCTGATAAAAAAGAGTTTAGTGAAGCTGATAAATTCATAAGTGATTTCTTAAATTTACTATAGAAAAAGTGTCCATAGCAAGCTGCTATGGACACTTTTTTTGTTAAAAACCTCTATTTTTTAAATCAGACACGATTTCTACATATTTCTCAAGTACATCAAAGCCTTTATAGTCTTCTCTTCTTAAGTCGATAATATCTCCATGAGAAATTCCCCGTCTTCTATTATTTCTAATAACACCTTTAAAATTGCCCCATTTTGCAGAATCAATAGATACTAGTCCATCATTTTCTCCAGCAGTTATTTTAGAAAGAATATAGGGAATACATACCACATAATCGCTAAAAACATTTTTTACAACAGTTGCATAGCTTTGGTAATAAACATTAGGGACATCAAGTACTTCCTCATTAAATTTTTTACTATTATAAGTAGAAAACTGTCTACTAGCAGTGTAGAAATCGGGATTTTTATCTCCTAAAATTCTATAGTATTTATTAAAGAGTTTAGCAACAGCTTTATATATTTTGTCAGGAATTTTACAAGCAACATCAACGAATTTGCAGCCTCTATGAGGTGAGGACATCATTGTAAGAGAAGCTACATACTTACTCATACCTAGTTTGCTAATCATATAACGTGAATCTAGTCCACCTTTTGAATGTGCTATAATATTCACCTTTTCACATCCAGTTTCTTTTATAATTTGAAGAACTTTATCTTTTATATCATGGGCATTATATTCAACAGTTCCCCAAGCTTCCTGATTTCCATAATAAATAGTTGCTCCATTTCGTATTAATTCTTTAGGTATCCTACCCCAGTAATTAATATATTTTAAATCCCTAAAGCCTACGCCATGAACCAAAACAAGAGGATATTTTGTTTTGCATACATGAGAATCTATGCGCTGTTTATTGGTAATGACCTTATATAAATCATGGTCATATTCAATTTTAGCTGTATGAGAGGCATATAGAATTACAAAAATATTTACAATTGGAATGAAAGAGGCAAAAGCAACTATAATTCTTTTTATTATATTTAATCTTTTTGAAGTACATAAGATACGTAACATTCCATTTATAAGTACTGTGAGTATAACAAGTATTGTAAGTATAATATCTATTATAAAAATATGAGTAGGAATTTTTAAGTACTTGAGATTTGAGAAATATACAATGTACATTAATATTTGCACAAAAATACTGTATAATCCGAATAAAACAAGTCTTCTTCCACCAAGCATTATTTTTAATCTGAAGCTTGCATTTTCACGTTTTATATTTGGAAATAGGTTTATCTTTGTCCAAGTATAAAAAAGGAAAATGGAAAGTTCAATTAAAATAATCCATTTGCATACAGCATTATTTTTTCCAATATGGCTGCGATTAATAAATAGATAATAAAGCATAACAAAGTGTGGAGCAAAGATAAAATATACACTCATGATGCTTTTATGTAGTAAAGGTATTTTTTTAGTTAAATCTAATATTAGTAAAATGAATATGAATATTAGTGAGATAAATGTTATTAAAAATGTCATAAATAAGTCATCCTTTGTTTGATAATTCAACTTTACTACAATATAACATATTTTTTGGAAAAGATACAGGCATATATATGTATTCTAATTAAAAAATAGTTTAAAATGAATTTGCTATTGACATTTCAAATAAAGAGTAATAAAATAAATACAGTGATAATGATTATCAAATTGAATTGATAATCATTAGTATTCAGGAGGCGATATTGTGATAAAAGAAGTAAAACTTGATGAAGTTGAAATAAAATCAAAAGTTAAAGTTTTAGGAATTGCTAAAGAAAGTAAGGTTAGAAGAAAAATAATGGATATGGGAATAGTTAGGGGCACGGAAATATATATTGAAGGAAAAGCACCAATGGGTGATCCAATAGCTTTAAGGCTTAGAGGATATAGTTTAAGTTTAAGAAAAAGTGAAGCAAGGGATATAATGGTTGAGTTAATATAAAATGTTTAAGGAGTGGTTTAAATGGTTAAAAGTAGTATGCCTTTAAATTTTATTTTAACAGGTAGAGTTGCAAGGGTTAGTGATGTTAAAGGAAATGAGGTTATGTGTAAAAAACTTATGGAGATGGGGTTTAATAGTGGAGCTGTTATAAGTATTGTTAAAAATGATGCGGCGCACATAGTTGTAAAGGTTGGAGAAACTAGATTAGCTTTAAATAGGGGAATGGCTCAAAGGGTTATGGTTACAGAGGTTTAGCACATAGTACAGCATTAGGAGGTTTGATGATGAATAAAAATTTAGTAGTAGCTTTAGCAGGTAATCCAAATTGCGGTAAAACAAGTTTATTTAATGAGCTTACAGGCTCAAAACAGCATGTTGGTAATTGGCCTGGTGTTACAATAGAGAAAAAAGAGGGAAAGCTTAAATTTGAGGGAAGAGAAATAACTATAGTAGATTTACCAGGAACCTATAGCTTGGGTGCTTATTCTGAAGACGAAGTGGTTGCTCGTGATTTCATATTAAAAGAAAAGCCAGATGTAGTTATAAATGTGGTTGATGCTTGTAATCTTGAAAGAAACTTGTATCTTACAACTCAAATTTTAGAAACAGGTGCAAAGGTAGTTTTAGCTTTAAATATGATGGATGAAGCAGAAAATAAAAATATAAAAATCAATATTAGTAAGCTTAAAGAAGCAATGGGCATACAAGTAATAGGGACAGTTGCTACCAAAAAGCAAGGAATAAATGAACTTGTTAAAGCAGCAATAGAGTTACACGAGCATAATGATAATAAAACCTACAAAATAGATTATGGTAAGGATATTCAGAGAGAAATAGAAAATATTGAAGATGCGTTTTCAGAGATTAGTGCAGAATTAGACTATCCTAAGAAATGGGTGGCATTAAAGCTTTTAGAAAATGATGATTACATAAGAGAATATACTGATAAAAAGACGAATAATAGTTTAAAGGATAAGGTTCTTGGAGCTATAGAGAATTTAACTAAGGTTATTGGCTATGAACCAGATGCATTTATAATAGATAAAAGGTATGAGTGTATAAGTAATTTTACTAAGGATAGTGTTAAGAGAAGCGAAGTTCAAAAAGAGAGTACTTCAGATAAAATTGATAAGGTTGTTACAAATAAGTTTTTAGGTATACCAATATTTGCACTTATAATGTTTACAGTATATCAAGTGTCTATTAATTTTGGTAATGGAACTCTTTCAGATTTAATAAATGATTCTATAGGACAGCTTGGAACAAATATAGCTTTTACTTTAGACGGTATTGGTGCGCCTAAAATTGTTGGTGCTTTTGTAAGAGATGGTATGTTTGCTGGAGTGGGTAGTGTTTTGGGATTTTTTCCTATGATATTAATAATGTTCTTTTTAATATCTCTTCTTGAGGATAGTGGATATATGGCAAGAGCAGCTTATGTTATGGATAGGCTTATGAGTGCTGTAGGTCTTCATGGAAAGACTGCTGTTTCATTGATAATTGGAAGTGGTTGTAATGTTGCAGGTATAATGTCAGCTAGAACGCTTGAAAGTAAAAAGGATAGAATGATTGCTATCTTAATATCGCCATTTATATCGTGTACAGCAAGGTTAACTGTATATGGAGTTTTTGTAGGAGCATTTTTCGCAAAGCAAAAGTTTCTTATATTTAATTTAGGTGGAATTATAATATTTTTATTGTATGCACTTGGTATATTTGTAGCTATAGTAGTTGGGAAATTTTTCAGTTCAAGGGTATTTGAAGGAGAAGCTTCTTATTTTGTTATGGAACTCCCACCATATAGGTTACCAACGCTTAAAGGAATTTTAATTCATATGTGGGAAAAGTCAGGTCACTTTTTAAAGAAGGCAGGAACTGTTATTTTAGGAGTGTGTGTAGTTGTATGGTTACTTGCAGATTTACCAGCTGGAGTGGATTATGGAAGCAAAGATTCTTATCTTGGAATAATAGGTAATTTTATTGCACCAATATTTAAACCAGCAGGTTTTGGAACATGGCAAGCTGGAGTAGCACTTATAACAGGATTTGCAGCAAAAGAAGCTGTTGTAGGAACTCTTGGAACAATATATGGAGTTAGTGAAGGAGCTCATCTTTTTAATGCAATACACAATACCTTTACACCACTATCAGCTATATCATTTATGATAATGACACTTTTATATGTTCCATGTGTTGCTACAATAGGAGCAGTAAAAAGTGAAACAAATTCTAATAAGTGGACAATAGCGGTTATTATATATACGTGCGTAATTGGATGGGTATTGGCAACAGTATTTTATCAAGTAGGAAGATTACTAGGATACATGTAATAAATTAGTGAGAATGAATTTTAGTATCAACAAGAAAGAAGGTATATATATGCTTATGAAAATTCTTAAAAGATTAAAAGATGGAGGAATTTATTCAAATAAAGCTATGGCAAGAGAACTTGGAGTTGAAGAAGCGGTAATAGAGCAGATGATACTTCAACTTCAACAGCTTAAATATATAGAAAAGGATGTTATGACATCAGATTGTGATTGCGGTAGTTGTTCATCTAAAAAGAAAAGTTGCTGTAAAAGTAATGCAAAAATTGATTTGTGGCGACTTACAGAGAAGGGGAAAAGAGCAGTTTAATACCTGATAATTATAAATATTGTGAAAAAAGTATTCAAAATTTTGTTTTGAATACTTTTTCTTATTCTATATTTGGTGTAAAATATAAGTGTAAGTTACTATAATATTATTTAGGAAGCGGTGATTTATTGAGGGGAGAAAAATGTGTTGTATGCGGAAAAGATGGTGAAAGACACCATATAGTATATAAGAGTCAGGGTGGACTCGATTTTCCTCTTAATTATGTTTATTTATGTGATGAGCACCATAGGGGAATTAATGGACCTCATAAGAACAGGAAAGTTGACTTATATTATAAGCTTCAAATGCAAAAGCAGCTTTGTAGTATTTTAACTAATGAGTACTATAAGATAAAAGATCTTATAAAACTTCTTCAAATTAATCAAAGACAAGCCAAAATTATGACTAGAAATTTTAAACTTTATAAAGAAGGATATAGTAAAAAAGACATTATAAAAAGGATTATGGGTGGAACTTTTTATTATAAAGATATGTTAAAGGATTACTATGATGAATCTTTATATAGTTTGTTAGAAGAAAGAATAAAATAGATATAAAAAATCAGAGAGTGTAAAATTCTTTCTGTAAAATAACTTTCTATGGTAAGTTTTAAAAGACAAGATTGTCAAAAGTGACTTTCTATCTTGTTTTAAATATACATTCTAAAAATATGTATGTCAAGAACGCCTTTAAAAACAGGCGTTTTTGGCATATTAAGCTTTTTATTCAGTAAGTCGTCCTTCATACATAATGGATAATTCACCGTACACTTTACCCCAATTTCTTAGTGGCAAACGCCATTTTTTTGTAGCTTCAAAAGTAGCAAGGTATAAAGCTTTTAAAAGTGATGTATCGCTTGGAAATACAGTTCTTTGTCTATTTAATCTACGATATGTGCTGTTGAGACTTTCGATTGCATTTGTAGTATAAATAACTTTTCTTACATCAGCAGAGAACTTAAAAATAGGGCTAATAGCATCCCAATTTGATTTCCAGCTTTTCATTGAGTTAGGATAATGTTTTTCCCATTTTCCAGTGATTTCTTCTAATTGCTTATATGCAATTTCCTCAGAAGGTGCATGATATATAGTTTTTAAATCTTTTGCAAATTCTTTTTTATCTTTATCAGAAACATACTTTAATGTATTTCTTACTTGATGAACTATACAACGTTGATATTCAGTATTTGGAAAAGCTACTGATATAGATTCCTTTATCCCTGTAAGACCATCTGCACAAAGGATAAGGATATCTTGAACACCTCTATTTTTTAATTCATTGAGAGCACTAAGCCAATATTTACTGCTTTCATTTTCTCCAATATTTATAGAAAGTACTTCTTTTCTGCCTTCATTATTTATACCAAGAATAATGTAAGCTGCAAGCTTACGTATAACGTTATTTTCCCTTACGGAAAAATGAACTGCATCAATGAAAACAATTGGATATACTGTAGATAAAGGTCTATGTTGCCATGCTTCTATTTCAGGAAGAAGTTTATTGGTTATATTTGAAACCATTCCTTCACTAACTTCAAACCCATATATATCTTCAATTTGTTCTGAAATTTGTCTGGTACTTAATCCTTTAGCATACATAGAAATAATTTTTTCTTCTATACCAGAAATATCTTTCTGGTGTTTTTGTACTATTTTAGGTTCAAAAGAACTTTCTCTATCCTGTGGTACATCTATATTCATCTCACCATATTTGCTTCGAATTCTTTTTTGTTTTTTCCCATTTCTTGAGTTTGTAGTTTCGGCTCGTTCATATGGTTCATAGCCTAAATGCTCGTCCATTTCACCTTCAAGCATAGATTGAATAGTTCCACCTAATAGATCTTTTAAAGCTTCCTGAATATCCTCAGCTGACTGAATATCATACTCGTCTATAAGAGCTGATATAATATTTCTTTTTCCTTCATTCATTGGTTTTACCTTATAAATATCTTTTTTTCTTGCCATAATAAAAGGCCTCCTATGATTTTATTTTACCATAGAAAGCCTTATTATTTTTATTTACAGACTTTTCTTCACATGCTCAAAAATCATCTTAAGATGTATACAATGACAATTCATTATATATACTTAAGATGATTTTTACATTTTAATATATAGTATAATAATAACTATATATTAAATTTCCTCTTCGCTTTCAATGTCGTCTTCAATTACTTCAGGTGCTTTAGCTAAGGATACCTCAAGTTCTTCAGCTAGCTTCTTTGTAATTTTATCAAAATTTTCTTGAAATAGTATACCGTCTATAATTTTGGATGTTAATAAACTTCCATCTTTATATACACTTATGGAATCACTTTTACCTTTGAACAAAAATCCGTTTATGGTTTTTTCCACAATAATGCCTCCCTAATATATAATTATATATAGAAAACCAATAAAGAATAGCTTACCAATTAAAGTAAGCTTTACTATGGTATCTATAAATACACATTTACAAAATGTATTTACATCTCATTATACAAAAACAATGACTAATTTTCAATACAGATTTAGCATAAGTTTAAAAAATGAAATAGTGGAGATAATTATTCATAGAGGTGAGTGTTTTGAAAAAAAATATTTTATTGTGTAATGATGATGAAATTTGGATAATAAAACTAGGACTTTTGAATTATAACAATTTTTTATTGAATGAAAAGCTTAAAGGAAATAAAAATGTAAATGGTAGGCGTGAAAAGGTTAGAAAAATTTTAGAAAAATTAGAGTAGCAGATAAAAGAATAAATTCTAATATCTGCTATTATATTAATTAATTTTATGTGTATTGAATTTTTAACATATTTGTAGTTCCGGATTCTCCAACAGGAACACCAGCAACTACAACAACTAAGTCACCTTTTTTAATTAAATTTTCATTTAATGCTCTTTTTATTGAAACAGATATAAGCTCATCTGTTGAAACTACTTTTTCAGATGTAATAGGTGTTATACCGAAATTTAAAGCAAGTCTTCTTGCAACATCATCATGAGGAGTAACAGCTATTATAGGACAAGTTGGTCTGAATTTTGATACCATTCTTGCAGTTATACCGCTTTGAGTAGCTGTAATTATAGCAGCAGCTTTAAGTTCAGCAGCAGTTGAGCATGCAGCAAGACTTATAGCATCTGAAATTTTTGTTATAACTTCATCTTTTCTTTCATTAAGAGCTTTTGTGTAATCAATTTGAGATTCTGTTTTTTGAGCTATTTTTGACATAGTCTCAGCAGCTTCAATAGGATATAAACCGCTTGCACTTTCACCACTTAACATTATAGCATCTGTTCCATCGTAGATTGCGTTTGCTACGTCTGATGCTTCAGCTCTTGTAGGTCTTGGATTTCTTATCATTGAATCGAGCATTTGAGTTGCAGTTATTACTATTTTTCCGGAATCGTTACATTTTTTTATTATCATCTTTTGAATAGCAGGAACATCCTCTATTGGAATTTCAACGCCCATATCACCTCTGGCTACCATAATTCCATCAGATAATTCGATGATTTTATCGATGTTATCAACACCTTCTTGAGTTTCAATTTTGGAGATTATTCTTATATCTTCTCCACCATTTTCTTCAAGAACTTTTCTAACTACAGATACGTCTTCTGCTTTTCTTATAAAAGAAGCAGCAACTAAGTCGGCCTTTTGTTCACATGCGAATTTTAAATCTTCTATGTCTTTTTCAGTTACAGCAGGAAGTCCTATGGAAATACCTGGGGCATTTACACCCTTATGATTTGAGATAACACCATTATTTTTTGCTATACATATTATGTTTTTATCGCAAACATCAGTTATCTGAAACTCGAGAAGACCATCATCAACAAGAAGAAGTCCTCCTTTTTTTACATCTTTATAAAGCTGTGTATAAGAAACTGAACATTTTTCGGAGTTACCTAAAATTTCTTCTCCACACACTATTGTAAAGGTTTGACCCTTTTTAATTTCAGCTGTTCCATTTTCAAAATTGTGAGTTCTAATTTTAGGTCCTTTAACATCAACTACAATTGCAACATTCTTATTTAATTCTTTTCTAAGTTTTTTGATAATGTCTATTTTTTCTTTGTGATCTTCATGAGTACCATGTGAAAAATTTAACCTTGCAGCATTCATTCCCACATTCATTAATTCTGTTAATTTCTCCTCTGTATCACTAGAGGGCCCTATTGTAAAAATCATTTTTGTTTTTTGCACTATATATCACTCCTAAAATTTATTACAAAGCAATTATACCACATAAAATAAATACATGAAGTACAATTGCTAAAAAAACTATTGTAAGGCTTTTAAGGCATAATTTTGTGATTTTAGAAATTGTATTATTTCAGGTAGAGCCTGTGAGGTAGCTTCATTTGAAGATGTATCATGTAGTAGTATTATTAAGCTATTATTGTTTTTACAAGAAGCTTTAACTGTATTTACAATATCAGTAGGCAATTTGTGCTTTGTTTTAATAGCATCTTTTGAATCTACATTCCAATCTATAAAATTATATCCTCCCTTTTTTATGAATTTTGTGAAATTTTTATCTACCATAGTAGAACCACCAGGGAATCTTACTAATTTTGAATTGAATTTCCCATTACCTATTATGGCATTTAAAATGTCTGTACATTCATTAATATCATTTATATATGAACTTGGAGAAGAATATATTTTTTTTGTATTATTATCAAAGCTTTTTATGGCTATAGTATTTCCAGATTGGGCTTCTTTCACAAGTGTTAATTTATTTATTATTGAGTTTTTTCCAGTGACGAAAAAAGTTGCTTTTGCATCATAGGTTTTTAATATATCTAGTATGTGTGGTGTTACATCAGGCGATGGACCATCTTCAAAAGTTAGATAAGCTATTTTTTGAATTTTTGAATTCTTTAATCTATTAGAAATTGGTGCTTTTGCATTTGTAGCTTTTGAGATTTTAGTATGCGAAAATAAAAGATTTGTTTTTGCTATGTAAATAATACCTAAAATTATAAGGGTTATTGATATAAGCACAGCAGATCTTTTTAAAACTAAGTAAATTTTGTTTTTTTCCATGACTATTCCCCCCTAAATATATTTAATGAGTAAAATATTAACGTGGTTATTAAAAAACATTTTTGTAAATTAAGTCGACCTTACGATCTTTTTTTAGGCAGAATGTACTAGTATTTTCACATTTATATATAATGAGTAAAATACTAACAGTCTATATATTGATTATAGAAGTTTTAATAAAAGAAATAAAGTGATTTATAAAATTATATAAATAAAACTGATATTTTAAATACTAAGCTTGATTTATCTAATGAATTTTGAAGAAAAATTAAATTAAAAATAAAGATTATAAATTAAGTTGTTTAAAAACACTCAACAAAAAACCTAATATAATACATAAAATACCTTTTGATGAACTAATTTATTTTACTAAACTAAAAAAATATAGTAAAATATAAAACGCTATGAAAAAAAAGACGAAAAATGATATATTGGAGGTGAAATGATTTTTTATTAACGTAATTACAATATTTTAGATTAAATAATATGTTATTTATTGGAAGGAAGGTAATAATGAAATTTTGTATTAAATGTGGAAACAAATTAGAAGAGGGACAAAATGTATGCACAAAATGTGGTACTAAAATTCAAAATAGTTTGTCACAAAATAGGGGGATGAATTCAGGAACAATGTCAAAGGGTGTTCTTGGAGGAAAAGGAAAAATCGCAGCGATAGCTTGTGCAGCAATCATAGTTTTAGTAGGTATATTTATTTATGTTGGAAAAGGACAAACTAACCCTAAAAAGGTAGTGGCAGATTTTGAAGCTGCTGTGGATCAAAATGATAAAGTAAAAGTTAAAGAACTCTTAGTAGCATCAAATAAAGATCTTAAGATAGATGATGAAAATGTAGACATTCTTATTAAACATCTAAAAACAGCTTCAGATAGAGACAATTTATATAAAAATTTAGATTATCAAGCTTCTAGATTATCGGAGGATTCAAAGGCTGACCTTCAAAAATATAATATTATAAATTTAACAACTGAGAAAAAAAGTTTGTTTTTCACAGATTATAAAATATTAGTTAATCCATCATATATAACAATTAATAGTAAATTAAAGGGATCAGATATATATGTAAATAACAAAAAAGTGGGAACTATTACAAGTAATAATTTTACAAAAAAATATGGGCCATTTATGCCAGGACTATACAAATTAAAAACAGTTTACAAGGGCAAATATGGTAGTATAAATAAAGTATATTCTATTGATACTACACTTTATACTAAAACTATAAAATTAGCAGGAAAAATGCAGAATTTTGAAGTTACAAGTGAAGAGGAAGATGCAGAAATATTTGTAGATAACAAAGATACTGGCAAGAAGGTAAAAGATATGGCTACGATAGGACCTATTGCTGAAAATACAAAAATATATTTAACTATGGAAAAAGACGGAAAAAAATACAAAAGTGAAGTAAGAACAGTAGGCTATGATTACGATAGTTCAAATGATAAAAAAGATGAAGATAAACCAGAAAAGTTCTTTTTAGATTTCCGCAGCTATGATGGGGTGCAAAGTACAAATGAAGGTGCAGTGAAGGATCTTGTTAGAAACTATGTGTCTAGCCGATCTGATGCAGCTAACACAAATAATCTTGATGCGGTAGAAAAGTTTTTATATCCAGATAGTGAAATTTCAAAAGAGGTAAAAGAATATGTTAAAAATGCACAAAGTAAAGGACTAAAAATAACTAATAAAAGTTGTGATATTAGTGCTTGGAAATTTTGTGGAGATGGAAAATATGGACGTATAAGTACATACGAAGTATATAGTATAGTAGACAAAAATGGAGAAGAGACAACAAAAGGATTTTATTGTGGTTATAGTTTTAAATTTAATGATCAAACTAATTCTTTTCAATTAAATAGATTATTAGAAAGTAATTAAATAAAATTAAGCTGTTGTATGAAATTTATACAACAGCTTAATGCTATTTTTTTGTTTTTGTTATTGCAGATTCATCTCGATTTTTTTTAGAAATTTTATTGCTTGTACTATTACTAAAGGAAAGTACAATAAATCCATATAATAAAGTTAAAGCAGCGAAAGCGTATGGTAGAAAAATTCCTAAAGAATGAGGAACTATATGTTTAAGAAGTCTATCTTCAAATATCATTGAGAAAGATGTATGAGCTAAAATAGCACCACCTATATAGACAACTATTTTGTATTTTTGCATTAGTTTTGCCACGTACTGGCTTCCCCAAAATATTATAGGTATATTTAAAATCAATCCGAATACAATTAAACCAATATGTCCTTTAGCAGCAGCTGCAATAGCAAGTACATTGTCAAGGCTCATTGTAAAGTCAGCAAGTATAATACTTTGAATTGCAGTTATCATTTTTTGTGAATTATGTATTTTAGCAGTTTCTGAATTTTCACCCTGAGGTTTTATAAAGTCCCAAGTTATTTTTACTAAAATAATACCGCCAACTAATTTGATAGGTAGCCATTGAATCATTAATATATAGGTTATTAAACAAGCAAATATAATTCTAAGTGTAACAGCAGCTATAACTCCAATAAAGGAGGCTTTTTTTGCCAAACTTTTTGGTAAATCCTTTGTAGCTAATGCAATTACACCTATGTTATCACCACTTAAGACTACGTCTAGTAGTGTTATTTGTAATGCACCTAGAAAAATAACTATTAAATTATCCATTTTTTCCTCCTTGTAATTTTTATACTGAATATATTCAATATAAAAATATGATTTGTAAACAATTATATATACAGTTTATAATTAGATATATATGTATAATTCCATATTGAGTTATAACCTATAATAAAACGTTTGCTAACTCTTAAAGTGGTTTTATTAACTGCATATAATGTTATTGATTATTATTATATTATTAAATCGAAAATATTTCAAGGTTTTAATATATATATATTATTGATAGGAGGAAAATATATGTTACTTATAAAAAATGGAAACATAATAACTATGACAAATAAAGATTATAAGAAGGGAAGTGTTTTAATAAGTAATGGAAAAATAATTGAAGTAGCAGGTAATATAAAAGAAACTGACGATATGGAAATAATTGATGCAAAAGGCCTTATGGTATTCCCTGGAATAATTGATGCGCATACACATATAGGAATTGATGAGCAGGATATAGGAAAGGTAGGACTTGATATAAATGAAATGTCTAATCCAATCACACCAGAGCTTAGGGCAATAGATGCAATAAATCCAATGGATTCAGCCTTTAGAGATGCAGTAATGGGTGGGATTACTAGTGTTATGACAGGACCAGGAAGCGCAAACGTAATTGGCGGTCAATTTGTTTTTATGAAAACTTATGGAAAATGCGTAGATGATATGGTGCTGCTTAATCCTTCGGCGGTTAAGGCAGCGCTAGGAGAAAATCCTAAAAGAGTTTATGGAAATAAGGGAAAATCTCCGGTTACAAGAATGGCAACGGCAGCTCTTTTAAGACAAACTCTTTTAGAGGCTCAAAATTACAGCAATAAGAAAATAAAGGCAGAAGAAAAAGAAGAAAGTTTTGAAAGAAATTTAAAAATGGAGGCCTTGGTTCCAGTAATTGAAGGTAAAATGCCTCTTAAAATTCATGCTCATAGAGCTGATGATATATTAACAGCTATAAGGATTGCGAAAGAATTTAAAATTAAAATTACACTGGATCATTGTACAGAAGGACATTTAATAGGAGAAAAGATTAAAGAAAGTGGATTCCCAGTTCTTGTAGGACCATCGCTTACATCAAGATCGAAAAATGAAGTGGCTAATAAAACCTTTAAAACACCAAGAGTGTTATCTGAGTTAGGAATAAAAACTGCTATAATAACGGATCATCCTGTTGTACCTATTCAGTATCTTCCGCTTTGTGCCGGACTATCAGTAAGAGAAGGAATGGACAAAAGAGAAGCACTTAAGGCGATAACTATAAATGCGGCTGAAATATGTAATGTAGCAGATAGAGTTGGCAGTATTGAAGTTGGTAAGGATGCAGATATTGCTATTTTTGATGGCAATCCTATGGAGGTATTTACAAGAACAATATATACAATTATAGAGGGAAATGTTGTTTATGAGAATAAGGATATTGATTAATATTAAATTGTAAAGTATAATAAATGCTGTTATAATATATAATAATGATATAAAAATCTATGAAGTGGAAAGTAGCATGTTAATATTTTAAGCGAGCTGATGTTTGGTGTGAGTTCAGTAAGTAGTTATACATGTGAAATAGAACCATGGAGATGTGTAAACCGCTAAATGCGTTAAAATTTTAAGGTGGACTTATTTAATTTAAGTCAATCAGAGTGGTACCGCGAAATATAATCGTCTCTGCAGTTATGTAGATGACGTTTTTTTTATATTTAAAATCTAAGGAGGTAAAATTGTGGACTACAAGAAAATAATAGCTGAAAGAATTAATGAAATCATCGGTATGGATGTTGAGGAACTTTATAAGATTATAGAAGTACCGCCAAAAAAAGATATGGGTGATTTTGCACTTCCATGTTTTCAATTTGCTAAGGTTTTGAGAAAAGCTCCGAATGCTATAGCAGAAGATATAAGTAAAAAAATAGACAAATCAGGTTTTGAGAAGGTAGAAAATTTAGGACCATATCTTAATTTCTTTGTTGATAAAGCCGATTTTGTGCGTGAAACTGTAGAAAAGGTTTTAAATGAAAAGGATAACTATGGTTTAATGAAGGTTGGAGAGGGAAAGAAAGTACTTATAGAATACTCGTCTCCTAATATAGCAAAACCTTTTCATGTGGGACATTTGTTTGGTACAGTATTAGGAAGTTCTTTATACAAAATATTTTCAATGGCAGGTTATGATTGTGTTAGAATAAATCACCTTGGAGATTGGGGAACACAATTTGGTAAACTTATATCTGCATATAAAAAATGGTGTGATGAAGAAGCCCTATATAAGGATCCTATAAAGGAATTATTAAGGATATACGTGAAATTCCATAAGGAAGCGGAAAAGAATCCAGCACTTGAAGATGAAGGAAGAATGTACTTTAAGAGGCTTGAGGATGGAGAAAAAGAAGAGGTAGAGCTTTGGACAAAATTTAAGGATTTAAGCTTGAGAGAATTTAAAAAGGTATATGATGAACTTGGAGTTGAGTTTGATTCATATACAGGAGAAAGTTTCTATAGTGATAAATTAGATAAAATTGAAGAAGAACTTGCGAATAAGGGATTATTAACAGAAAGCAATGGAGCTAAGGTTGTTATGCTTGAAGATTACAATATGCCTCCATGTATAATAAAGAAAGCTGATGGTGCAAGTATATATGCAACAAGAGATTTAGCAGCTGCTGAATACAGAAAAGAAACTTATAATTTTGATAAGAGTATATATGTTGTGGGACTTGAACAATCACTTCACTTTAAGCAATTTTTAAAAACTTTAGAACTTGCAGGTCATGAATGGGCTAAGGATTGTATTCACGTCGGTTATGGTCTTGTAAGATTTGCTGAAGGAAAGCTTTCAACAAGAAATGGAGCTGTTATATTCCTTGAAGATTTACTTAAAGAATCAGTTCAAAAAACAAGGGAAATAATAGAAGAAAAGAATCCAGAACTTAAAGATAAAGAAGAAGTATCTAAGAAAGTTGGAATTGGAGCTGTTATATTCACTTATCTTAAAAACGGAAGAGAAAGAGATATAATATTTGATTGGAAAGAAATGCTTAGCTTTGAAGGAGAAACTGGTCCTTACGTTCAATATTCTTATGCTAGAGCTAAGAGTATTTTAAGAAAACTAGGAGAAGCAAAAGAAAGTGTAGATTACAGTAAGCTTGTTTCAGATGTTGAATTTGATTTAGTAAAACAGCTTAAGAATTTTAACGATGTTATTTTACATGCTGTAGATAGACTTGAACCATCAGTTATAACGAGGTATGCAATAGAAGTTGCAAAGGCATTTAACAAGTTCTATAATGCGTATAATATCTCAAATACAGCTGATGAAAAGTTAAAGAATGCAAGACTTGCTCTTGTTGAGGCAACTTCGATAGTTATAAAAAATTCACTTAAACTTATAGGGATAGATGTAGTTGAAGAAATGTAAGGGGGAAATAAGGTATGGCGTTTAGTATTAAAACTTTAATAATACTTTTTGTATTAATGATTGGTGTAATGACAATTTACAACATTACAAAACCTTTCTTTATATCTAAGTTAAATAGATGGGTTATATTAGTTTTTATAGTAGTTATGTTTTTTGCTTCAAATTTACTTGGAAGTAGATTAAAGATAGGAACTTCAAAATTTCAGATAGAACAAATAGGATATTATATTACTATGGCACTATTCTTATTTGGCTTGTATGCTTTCTTTGATGTAATAGGATGGAGTAAAACAGGTAAAATGAATGGAAAAGGCACAAGAAGTTCAGAAAAAAAGATGGTTATAAAGCCTAAAGCGAAACCAAATAGAGCAAAGAAGAAGGATGGAAAGTAGGATTTCTATCCTTCTTTTTTTTATACAAATAAAAAGGAACTTTTTTAAATATATGGTTGAATTTACATAAAATGGTGGTATAATTATAAAAAGAGTTGATATTAGTAAGGAGAATTAATATGGAGAGTTATGAGATACTGCCTATTGGGGTTAAACTTAAGAGGTTAAGAGAAAAATACAAACTAAATCAAGATAGCTTGGCAGGAAATGACATAACTAGAAACCTTATAAGTCAGATAGAACATGGAAAAGCTAATCTTACAAGGCACGCAGCAGAGGTAATGTTAAAAAATCTAGAAAAAATTTGCACAAAAAAGAATATAAAAATAGAAGAAGATATAGATTATTTAATAGAAGATGAAGTATCACAAGCAGATAAAGTACTAGAAAAGTACATAAAAGAATTGCAAGACTTGATTGTATATAGAGACATAAGTTTTATTGACAAACTAAATGAGGTAGAAGCGTTTTTAGTAAATTGGGATATCAAAGACAAAAAAATAGCTATTTTTGAACTAGCTGGTGATTATTTTTGTAGTATGAATGATTTCTATAAAAGTTCTATCTATTATGAAAAAGCTAGATCATTAATAAATATAGACATGCCTACTGATAACGTAGTGCCTATTTTTAGGAAACTATCCATGGTGTATTTTTATATGGGTCAATACGATTATGGTGCTAAATGTTGTGAAGTTGCATTGGAACGCTTTTATGATATGGATGATAAATACACATGTATATTTCTTTTTAATAGTTCACTATGTTATATAAAACTAGAAGAATATTATAAGGCATTAAAAAAATTGTGCACACTTGAAAAGGTAATAAAAAAAGTAAATGAGAAAAAATATTATGAAGTACTTTTGCAAAAAGCAGCTTGCTTTGAGGCACTTAAAAATTATGGAAGGAGTTTGGATATATGTAATGAGATACTAAGTGTTATAGACGAAAAAGCTAATGAACAATATTTAATGATACTCATAAATTTAGCACAACTTTATATAAAGCTTTCAGAAAAAGAAAAAGCAAGGGAGATATTAAAAAGTACTTTGAAAAACTTAGCTAATATTAGCAAAGAGTTTAAATTATTACCTAACATGTATTTTGAAATAGCAAAAGTATATAGAGAGTTATCTGATTTAGAAAAAGCGGAGGAACATTATTTAAAAGCGTTAAAGTACTCTAAAAAGTATTCATATTATTTTTTAATAGATGATATTCTATTAGATTTAATTGATATGTATGCTAAGCAGAACGAAAATTCAAAAATGGCAGATGTGAAAAATGAATTTTTTATTCTTTCAAGTAAAAAGGATAAAATTAATTTTAAAATTATGTTTAAATTAATAAGATTTTACTTGGATAAAAGAGATATTAACTCATTGGAAGATATATATGAGTTTAGCGCAAAGTTAATATAAGTAGAAAAGGAGTGAATGTATTTGTTTTTTAAAAAGCATAAATTAATGTTTTCAATGTTTTTAATAGGCATATTATTTTTAGGTATAGCATTTATGAATACATCTATAATGGCATTTTATCCTGGAATGCCATGGTAAAACCTGATAACGTTATCTTATGATTTTACATAAAAGTATAATTACTGTGATATTTCATCAAGATAACAAAATTTCTAAATTAGAAAAAGGGAGTGTCGCAAAATGATTAAAATTAATCATGAGCGATGCTCTTTTTTTGTTTAAGCTATAAAATTGCCTAATATTTTAAATACTATATTAATTATTTGAATTTCCATGAGATTTTGACGCACTAAAATAAACCTAACTATATTATTCCATAATTAGGAAATAGTTTTTAATTCGTGAAGATACTTTTGAGTTCTTTCATTTTGGATTTTTAAATGTAATTTGTTAATGTTATATCCAAAACAAAGCAAAATAAATTCAGTTTTTACACTATTTTTTCCACGTGTTAAAAATCTTTTGAATTCATAGTCGCTTTTTAAAATTCCAAACGCACCTTCAACTTGAATAGATCTGTTCATTCTCAATTTAGTTCCCAATTCAGTTTTGATATTGTTGTATGAAATTTGACGCTTTTTAATAAAAGTCTTTGAAACCTGCATTTTTCGGTTATTCTTTGCTTTTGTGCACTTTGATTTCAAAGTGCAGTTATCGCAATTTTCACATTCATAAACAGTAACCTCAGACGTATACCCACTTGCAGATTTTTTATGAATAATATATGATGGGAATAATTTTCTATTATTATGACAAATATATGTATCTGTTTTAACATCATATTTCATATTTTCACGCTTACTGATGTCGTTTTTAAAACTTCTTTTTTTCCATTTCTCATAAGTTTGAGGTTTTATATATGGTATTTGATTATTAGACTCTAAAAACAAATAGTTTTCTTCACTTTCGTAACCAGAATCTGCAATCACATTAGTATATTTATGACCAATTTTTTCTTGCATATTAGTAATCATTGGTATTAATGTTGCTATATCATTTCTATCATCAAATACTCCAACACCAGTTACATATTCACTATCAACTGCTATTTGTACATTATAGGCAGGTTTTAATTGACCATTTCTCATATGATCATCTTTCATATGCATGAAAGTTGCATCAGTATCAGTTTTAGAATAGCTATTTCTTTTTGAAAATATTTTCTTACTTAAATTATATTTTTCTTGTCTTTCTTTATATTGTGATAGTTGTTCTATCCACTTTTGAATTGCAGTTTTTCTTTTACCGATTCCATGAACAAACTCTATATTTCTTTTTTCTTTTTCAAATAAAAGCCATTGAAGAATTTTGTTTATATCATCAATCAAAGTTTCTCTCTCAATAGTGAATTTCATTAATCTTTCAAGATTAATGGTTTTAACAAGAGCAATAATTTTATCAAACATCTTACCTTCATTTTTATAAATAGCTTTCTTCCAAACAAAAGTATATCGGTTGGCATTTGCCTCAATTTTAGTACCATCGATAAATACATTTTCAAATAATAATTCTTTTTCTTTAGCTAAATAGTTAACTTGTTGATAAAATAAATCTTCAATCACTTCATTTGAAAGATATTTTTTTCGAAATCTACTTATAGTAGCGTGATCAGGTGCTTTAAAGCCTTGAAGTAGCCATTTGAAATTTATATCTCTTTTGCATGCTTTTTCTATCTTTCTACTTGAATAAATATTTTGAGAATAAGCATAAGATATTATTTTGAACATGATTTTGGGTTCAACTGCTGATTTTCTTCCTACGGAAGAATACGCCTTGTACAATTTTTTATAATTTAATCCCTCCAACAAATAGCTTAGCAAACGAACCGAATCATCTTCTGGTATTAAGTTTTCTAAATTTAATGGTAATATAAGTTGCAAATTATCATTAAATTGATTATAATTTTTTGTGTATAATTTAGTTACGTTCATAATTTAATTATACAATCAATGTGAGTTCTTCGGAACTCACATTTTTTATATACAACAAAGGAGCTATTGCAAAACTATTTTTTAGTTTTGCAACAGCCCCTTTTATATTAAAGATATTTATGTTGTAAGGTGGGTACATATGATATATAATTGATAAAATAAATATATAGTTTTTTAAGGAGGAATTGTTAATGATAATTGTTACTACTGAAAATATTGCTGGGTATAAAATAAAAGAGGTAAAAGGAGAAGTTTTTGGATTAGTTGTAAGAAGTAGAGGCTTCGGAGGGAATTTTATGGCAAGTCTTAAAAGTTTAATAGGAGGAGAAATTCATCAGTATACATCCTTACTTGAGGATACACGTAAGCAAGCAGTTGATCGTTTGGTTAAAAATGCTGCAGCTATGAATGCCAATGCAATTATAATGATGAGATTTGATTCAAGTGAAATTGGTCAGACAATGAGTGAAGTAGTTGCCTATGGTACTGCCGTAATAGTTGAAAAGGAATAAAACCTATGGAGATAGTGGGGCTGATTTATTTTATGATTATAATAGGTATGATCATTTTAGCTATAATAACTTATTTAGTTTTTGATAAAAGGTATCATAAAAATCATGGGAAACAAATTCCAGCGGGATTCGAAAAAACGGAGGAAATAACAATTGATCCATCAGATGGAAGAAAATTAAGAGTTTATTATAATAAACAAACAGGCGAGAGATTCTATTTTGAAGAAAATCCATAACTAGGGCTTATGGTAAAGTATTGTAATTATACGGATAATATTCTAATATAGTAATAAGTGTAGTTTTAATGGTTAAGAGGAAAGAGGTGAGTTTTAGTGAAGGAGTATAATTTCCTCGCTAAAATAAATTATGTATAATAAACTATTTAAAAATGGCAATATAGGAAAGTTAGAAATAAAAAATCGTATAATTATGATGGCTTTAGCAACTGGAACAGCAAAAGAAGATCAAACCGTAGGGGAAGATGTAACAGAATATTACCTAGAGCGTGCAAAAGGTGGAGTTGGACTTATAATTGCAGAAAATACTAGAATAAATGATAAAAATGGTGTGGCTGCAAAGTGTCAGGTATCTGTTGCACGGGATGAACATATAGCACCTTTGAAAAAATTAGTTGATGCATTACACAAAGAAGGAACAAAGTTTTTTGTACAATTACATCATCCAGGTAGAGAAACTTACTCTAATTTAAATGGAGATAAGCCAGTTGTAGCACCAAGTGCTGTACCTTGCAATGTATGTAAACAAAATACGCGTGAGCTAGAGACTGTTGAAGTAGAGAATTTAGTTAAAGATTTTGTTTGTGGTGCCAAAAGAGCCCAAAAGGCAGGAGTAGATGGAGTAGAGCTTCATGCAGCACATGGATATTTAATTTCACAATTTTTAAGTCCATATACAAATAGAAGAACAGATAAATATGGCGGAAGCTTTGAAAATAGATTTAACTTCGTAAAGGAAATAGTTTTAGGTATAAAGAATGCTTGTGGACAAGACTATCCAATAAGTGTGCGTTTAACAGTAGATGAATTATTAAATTTGAATGGATTTAAAGGAGAGTATTTTAATTTAAATGAAGGAGTTAAAGTATCGAGGGAACTTGAAAAAATAGGAGTAGATGCTATAAATGTTTCAAATGGAATTTATGAAACTTTTAATTCCTTATCAGAACCTATGACCTATGATCAAGGGTGCAGAACACCAAGAATTAAAGCCATAAAAGAGGTTGTAAATATTCCAGTAATAGCTGTTAATATGATTAAAGAGCCCTCCTTTGCTGAAAAAATGTTAGAGGACGGGTTAGTGGATTTTGTTGGACTCGGAAGAGCTTTAGTAGCAGACCCAAATTGGGTTAAAAAGGCGGCAGAAGGAAGAGAAGAAGATATAAATCGCTGTATTTCCTGTACTTTTTGCTTTGAAACTTTATTAAGTCAAGTTATCCCTAATGTTGGACCAATAAAGTGTGCAGTAAACCCTAGGGCTGCACACGAACTTCAGTATAAAGAGTTCAATAAAAATGGTAAGGGAAGAGTGGTAGCAGTTGTAGGGGCTGGAGTAGCTGGACTTGAAGCAGCAAGGGTACTTGCAATTAGAGGATTTAAACCAGTGATTTTAGAAAAAGCAGATAAAATAGGTGGGCAAATTAATGTTGCAGATAAACCGCCAAGAAAAGAGAAAATTGATTGGATAATTGAATACGAGAAAATACAGCTTAAAAAACTTAGAGTAGAAATTAAACTAAATACTGAGGCTACTGTAGATAAATTGAAAGCCTTGAAGCCTTATGCAGTGTTCATTGCCACAGGAGGTAGTCCAGTAGTTCCAAAATCAATTGAGGGTGTAGATAGAAAAAATGTATTAACTATAGATCAGCTTTTAGGTGGTAATATTAAGCTTACAAATAAAAAGGTTGCTTTAATTGGCTCAGGAGCCTCTGGACTTGAGGCAGCAGAGTTCTTGTGTGAAAATAAAAATGAAGTTTCAATTATTGAGATGCAGGATGCTATTGGAAAGGGAGTTTATATACAGCATTATTTAGATGCAATGGATAAACTGAAAAAGTACAAGGTTAATTATATGCCATCAAATAAGCTCCTTAAAGTAACAGACATGGGGGTTAAATTAGAAGACACTAATAAAAATGAAATTGTAGATTATAAAGTGGACTATGTAGTACTATCTTTAGGCGTAAAATCTAATAATGAACTGGTGAATTTATTGAAAGATGAGTTTGAGAATGTAAGAATAATTGGAGATGCTAAAGTTGTAGGAAGAGTTGAGGGAGCTGTAAGAAGCGGTTTTGATGCTGCATTTAAATTGTAAAAAATAAATGAGATGTACCTAAATCAAGTGGATTTTAATTTAGGTATGTCTTGTTTGTATATTTGGGAGTAATATTATGAGTTTTTGGAAAAGGCTAAACGAAATAAAAATAATTATAGCATTAGCTATAATTATTTTAGTGTTTATTACTATAATATTTAGAAGCGGTAACAATTCACATACTTCAAGGGTTAAAGATGTAAACTTACATTCAAAGCATGAAAATTTAAAAGCTGAAAATGGTCCTCTAATAGACAATAATAGAAAAACTTCAAAAACTGATTATAAAATAGATAACGAATATATAACCAATCCAATTCCTATGACAATTATATGGAGAGGACATGGAATTTATTTAGTAGGAGAAAAGTTTGAACACGACATATCCAAGCTTCAAGGAGGAAAGCAAATAGGAAATTTTTGTAGTAATGATGGTATATATGAAAAAAGTGGAGTTGAATCAGATAAATGTGTAATAGTAAAACATAATGATGAATATTTGGAGTACTACTTTTTATGTAGTGATACTGTTAATTTTAATGGGAATACTTACTTATTAAGTAATGATTTTGGAAATTATAAAGTGGGAGAGAAAATTGGAACAGTTGATTATAGAGATGTCTTTAAGATAAAAGGACTAGAAGAGTCTAAGGCTATATATGTTTCTGTTGAAGGAAAAGGGGATGTGACAAAATTCAAGACTATTTTTTTTGCGTATAAAAAATGACAATATAAATAAGGGCAGCTTGACTGTCTACTGCCCTTATTATATTAAGCTGTTTTCCCTAATTTAGATTGTTTTTGACTTAATAAATTGGGTAAAATGGAGGAAAGCGAACCTAAAAGTATAAACAAAATTCCAATAGTCATGTTAAGAGGAATACTTTCGTTAATTATAATTAATGCAAGTATTGGAGCAAGTATTGGTTTGAAAAAGAAAACTAAAGAAGTAGTTTGAGCGGAGGTTTCTTCCATCGCTTTAAAGTAACAAGCAAAGCCAACACCAGTGTTAATAATGCAAATAAAGGCTGCAATGGGAAGTGTTTTTAAAGTGTAGCCTGTAAATAAAGGAATATTTGAAAACACCTTCATACCGTTATTATAGAGTAGATTTGCAATTGGAGTAATATGAGTTAGGCCAATTAAAATAAGCATTTCAAGACTTCCAAATAAGAAACCAAAGCAGGTAACAACTATTCCTCCGTATTTAGTACATTTCTTTTTTCCAGAAACGCCGTATGCTGCAAAGGTTATAGTTGAGGCTATTGTAAGCGTAATACCCAAAACACTTAATTTTGTATTTAAAGGATTTATTATTACTATAGTACCAATAACCTCAAAAATCAAAGCTGCAATATTGCTTTTGTGAATAGTTTCGCTTAGAAGAAAGAAGGCTAAAATTGTAACAAAAACGGGATTGCAGCTAAAAAGTACTGCAACTACTGAGGCTTTGGTATTTTGGACAGCTAATTGATACAGTCCCATGCTTATAAATGTACCTAAAAAGCCCAAAAAGGCGAAGTAACCTAAATCCTTACGTGAAATAGATATTTTTTTTGTACGAAGTGCACTTAAGGCAAAGGGTATTAAAAATAGGCCACCTATAAAAAATCTAGTAAAAGTAAGCTGTATTGGATTAAAATCCTTGGAAACAAGTTTTAATGCAATTTCCATGGTGCTGAAAATAATAGTTGTTAGAGCTATATACACGTATCCCTTTTTCATATTAGTTCCCCCCATACGTTATAGGGAATCAGTGGACTTATAAGATACAACTGTCAAAATTCATGTTCCGACATTCATAAGTTAAGTCTAATCTAACCTCCTATAGCTTAATATTGTAATAAAAAACTTTAAATTGAATCTAACTTTAGTATATAATAATAATAAATGTAATGCTAATACATATTTTCTATATTTTTTATGCATTTAAGCTATATTTTGGAGGGATAAAGAATGGACTTTAAAGAATTGCAATATGTTTTAGCCATTGCTAAAAATAATAGTATTTCAAAAGCTGCTAAAGAACTGTATATATCTCAACCATCTTTAAGCAAGTATTTGCAGAATCTTGAAAGAAATTTAAACATTAGGCTTTTTGATAGAATGGGAAATAATTTTATATTAACATATGCAGGTGAAAGATATATAGAATGTGCAAAGGATATATTGAGAATAAAGAAAAATTTAGATGATGAATTTTTTGATATTGTAAACCAAAAAAAAGGTAGATTAAATATAGCATGTTCAATAGTTAGAAGCCCATATTTAATACCACAAACTATCCCTAAATTCAAGGAAATTTATCCTAATGTAGAGGTGAATTTTTTAGAAGAGACAGAATCAAACGAATTAGACAGGTTAGTGAGCAATGGTGAAGTGGATGTGGCGATTTTTAACTACTCAAAGGATAATCCTATGCTTCAGTGCGAGCTTTTAAAAAATGAGGAGATTACATTAGTAGTTTCAAGAGATCATCCTTTAGCAAAAGAAGGAAAAATAATTAAAGGGTGTAATTTTCCTTGGATTGATATCAAGAAATTCAAGAATGACAATTTTATAGTTAATTATACAGATCAGAAAAGTGGAGAGATGGAAAAAGATATATTTGATAAGCTTGAAATAAAGCCTAAGGTAGTACTTAAAACGAGAAGTGTAGAATGTGGCATTCGTTTAGCAGCTTGCAATTTTGGTGTTTCTTTTGCATTGGAAACTCATTTTAAGTATTCTGATTTAGAAAATACACCTATATATTTTTCAATAGGTAAACCAAAGATCACTACTAAACTTTTTGCAGTATACAGAAGGAAAGGATATTTGCCTAAGTATGTACAGGATTATATTAATATTGTAAAAAAAGTAGTTTAGATATAGTAAGGAGAACATATAATGAAATTAATATTAGATAATGAAGGTAAAGTAAATTATGAAGAAATAGAGAAGAATTCTACGGTAAAGGACTTATTAGAGGCGATTGATTTATTTTTAAATAGTAATCCACTTCCTTGTAGTAGCTGTAGGGAAAGTTGTTGTAAAAAGTCTTGGTCCGTAGAAATGGATAATGTTTGTGTCAACAGACTAGTAAATAATGATGATAAGCTTGCTACCAAGTTTGTAAAGAATAAGTTAGTTAAAAAAGAGAATTATTATAGAGATTTTGATCAATATGTTGTTAAAAAAGACAAAGCTTGTATTTTTATTACAGATGAAAATTTATGTGCTATTTATGATAAAAGACCTGTAATTTGTAGGCTTTATATATGTACAGATAAAAGTTATAGATACAATGTTGTTAGAGAACTTATAGGTAGCACATATTTAGAGGCATTAGTTCTTGAGGAAGAAATAAGAAATAATAATTTAGAAAGGGAAGTTATAGAAAGTTTTAAAAATCCAGCACTTTTTAAAGATAGGTATGATATTTCTTTAGAAGACATATTTGATTATGCTGAAGATGTTGGATGGCTTTATAAAGAAGATAGAGCAGGTTTATATTAGAGTAAAAGTTTTTATACTTAACATAAAAAGATGATTTCAGTAAACTTGAAATCATCCTTGAATTTTTGAAATTAATATATTTGATGTGTTCCGTTGCCTATTCCACTTGAGTAGAAGCTTGGTTCATATCCAATTCTTTCAGTATAAGCTTTTTTTACTTCATCAGTAAAGCTATCTATCTTATCAGTTTTTACTAGGGCTATAGCACAGCCACCGAAACCAGCACCAGTCATTCTTGCGCCAATACAGCCTTCAGCCTTTAAAGCTTCTTCAACTAAAGAATCAAGTTCTTTTCCTGTAACTTCATATAAATTCTTTAAAGAATCATGTGATTCCATTAAAAGTCTTCCGAATTCTTCTAATTTACCATCGTTAAGACAATCAAAAGCACTTATTACTCTGTCATTTTCATATACTGCATGTTTTGCTCTGTTTTTTATATTATCTTTAGTAAGTAAAGGTTCTACCTCATGAAATTCTTCAGGAGTTAATTTACATAGATTAGCTACAGGCTTTTTAGTTTGTATTATTTTTAAAGCCTCTTCACATTCTGCTCTTCTTTCATTATACTTAGATTCATTTAGAGCTCTTCTCTTGTTGGTATTCATTATTACTATAGAATAATCTAAAAGATTCATGTCAGCATATTTATAACTTAAGCTGTTACAATCTAATAGAATAGCTTTATTAGTTTTACCCATACCAACTGCAAATTGATCCATTATACCACAATTAACACCTACGAATTCGTTTTCAGCCATTTGCGATATTTTAACTAATTCTACTCTATCTATTTTTCCATCGTTGAATAAATTATTTACAACTACAGAAGTTAGTACTTCAAGTGAAGCTGAAGATGAGAGACCGGCACCATTAGGTATATTTCCGCTTATAAGTATGTCCATACCTTTAACAGTATAACCTTTGTCTAACATTATTTTTATTACGCCCTTAGGATAATTTGCCCAATCATCTTCTTTTGTATATACTAAATTGTTTAAATCACAGCTTACTTTCAAATCAAAGTTTGTAGATGCGAAATTTAATTTATTGTCTTCTCTTAAATTAACAAGAGCATAGGTTCCGAAATCTAATGCACATGGAAATACTAGGCCGCCATTGTAATCTATATGCTCACCTATAAGATTGATTCTACCAGGTGAAAAGAAAGAGAACTCATTCTTTTTTCCGTATATAGTTTGAAATATTTCTTCTAATTTATTTAGTTCCATAAAAGTATTCCTCCCAAATTTATATCTTAACGAATTTAAGAAAACCTTTTCTATATATATTAATATATCAGATAAAAAATATGTTCTCAAGAGTTTTCTGCATTTTTATATTTTTAAAAAGTTTTAAATTTTATCATTTTATTGTTAAGTATCTAATATATATACTATTGATATCAATGTAAATATGCAGTTTTTAAGTCATTATTTAAAAAGTTTTTATGATAAATAGAAAACGTTTTACAAAAAACTATTGTGCTATTAAAAAATATCTGATAGAATAAAAGAGTAAAAAAGAAAACCTTTTCTATAAAAATCATAAATACAAAAATATAAGGGAGGAAATATACAATGAAACAAAGAATTTCATATGCATTGGGAGCATTTGGACATGATATTTATTACGCAACATTATCAACATACTTTATGATTTTCGTTACAAAAGCAATGTTTACCGGAGCACCGAAGGATGTTCAAGCAAAGATGATAGCTTTAGTTACTACATTAGTTGTAGGTATTAGACTTGTTGAGATTGTTTTTGATCCAATAATAGGTGGAGTTATAGATAATACTAAAACTAAATGGGGAAAATTTCGTCCATGGCTTTGTGTTGGAGGAACAGTCAGTGCAGTTTGTCTAGCAATGTTGTTTACTAACTTCTTTGGACTAGCAACAGGTAATCAAACTTTATTTACAATCGTATTCATAATTGTTTTTATAATTTTAGATTGCACTTATTCATTTAAAGATATAGCGTTTTGGTCAATGATTCCTGCACTTAGCGAGGATTCAGCAGAACGTGGAAAATTAGCAACATTTGCTCGTTTCGCATCTTCTTTAGGAGCAAATGGAACAACATTAGTAGTAGTTCCTATAGTTTCTTTCTTTACATTAATGGCTACTGGTCATACTGGTCAAGCGGCTAGTGGATGGTTTGCTTTTGGTTTAATAGCAGCAATAGTTTATGGTGTTACAAGCTGGATAGCAGCGCTTGGAACAAAGGAAGAAGATAGTGCTTTACGTCAGCAGAAAGAAAAATCTTCGCTTAAAGATATATTTAGTGCACTTGCTAAAAACGATCAATTAATGTGGCTTGCTTTAGCATACATCTTATTTGCTATTGGATATGTAGCTACAACAGCTGTGTTAATGTTATATTTCCAATATGTAATCGGTAACATAGCAGCCTTCTCAATTGTAGGTATTGTTTCTGCAATCTGTGGTATTATAGCTGTTCCACTATATCCATTTGTAACTAAAGTTATTTCTAGAAAATATGTTTATATAATCGGTATAGTATCAATGATAATTGGATATGGATTACTTTCTATAGGATCAGCAAGCGCAATGACAATTATTATTGTAGGTTTAGTATTCTTCTATTTCCCATACCAATTGATTTTCTTATCAGTTCTTATGACAATAAGTGACTCAGTTGAATATGGACAATGGAAAAATGGAGTTCGTAATGAAGCAGTAACATTATCTCTTCGTCCATTATTAGATAAAATCGCAGGTGCATTATCAAATGGTATTGTTGGTTTCATATCAGTAGCATGTGGTATGATTGGAAATGCACAAGCTAAAGATATAACAGCAAAAGGTATCACAACATTTAAAATGTATTCCTTCTATTTACCAGCAGCATTAATGATAATTTCCGCTATCATCTTCTTTGTTAAAATCAAATTAACAGAAGAAAAACATGCTGAAATAGTAAAAGAATTAGAAGCATCACTTGGAAAATAAATGTATGTTATAAATTAAAATGGTTAAAAATACAAGTTTCTTATATTTAAAGGCACGAGAAAATTAGTAAAAGTAAGAAGGAAAGCCTTTACTATAAGTAAAAGAGAAACTATTTTGATAAGGTTATTAGTTTTATGTTAATTAAAATTGTGTGTTTAGATTGAAATATATTACATTTAAATAGAGAGGTTTGAATCTGTTTTAGGTTCAAACCTCTCTATATTTATATAATAAAATAAAGTTTTTTGTGTTTTTAATATAAAAAATGCTACTTGGAATTTTTATTAATAAAAACTTGAAGTAGCATTCTAAACCCCATGCAGAGAAAGTAGTAAGAGTGTCTCATGTTAATGCGGAGACGGTGTTTATATGGTTTAAGATCCGACATGGGCTAAAGCCCAAACCCCATGCAGAGAAAGTAGTAAGAGTGTCTCCTGTTTAATGTGGAGACGGTGTTTATTGGTTCAAGATTCGACATGGGCTAAAGCCCAAACCCCATGCAGAGAAAGTAGTAAGAGTGTCTCCTGTTTAATGTGGAGACGGTGTTTATTGGTTCAAGATTCGACATGGGCTAAAGCCCAAACCCCAATAGGATTAGCTACATCCTGTGGTGGTTCCGCAGTCTAGGCAGACGTAGCAGGTTCCATTTTGTGTCATTCTTGTTGAGGAACAGTTGGGGCAGGTTATGTCATAGCGTCTTTCTACTTTTGGTTTTTCTTCCCTTGTTAGGAGTTCAGGTTTAATGTATTTAAAGTCCTCCGGTTTTACTTGGCATCTTGTAAAGTCGTTTAGTTCTATGTCTATTATTTTGCTTATTAAATCAGAAATTGATGTTACATATTTAATGTATGGATGTTTTTGTACAAAGCCGTAAGGTTCGTATTTCTGACCGCGAAGCATTTCTGATATATCTTTAGGTGGAACATGATATTGGAGCATTACGGATATGGATTTGGATAGAGAGTTTAAAAGTCCCATTATTAAAGTTCCTTCTCTATCTGTTGTAATGTATACTTCAGACATTTCGCCATTATCACGTCTGTTTACAGTTGTATATATTTTTATACCACCTATTTGAGCAGGGTGAGTTTTACCATTTCTTATGCCTACAGCTCTCTCTCGTTTCATATATTTTTGAGGGGTGCTATCCTTTACTATATTTAGTAATTGACTGTAAGTCATATCTTCAGGAGAAGTAGCACTATCCTCGCTTAAACTTGTATTAAGAGGCTGACTTTCTTTTGAAGAGTCTCGGTACAAAGTTATACCTTTTACGCCAAACTTCCAAGAGTCTATTATTATATTCTTGAAATCATCAATGGAGGCATCCTTAGGAAGATTAACTGTTTTTGACACAGAGCCTGAAATTAAAGGTATTATTGAGGCTACCATTAGAATGTGTCCCATTGGACTTATAAATCTTTCGCCTTTTCCACACTTGTTTGCGGTATCAAAGATAGCAAGATGTTCTTTCTTTAAGTGAGGTGCACCTTCTATTTTTCCATCTAGTATAGTGTCATACCTTGAACCATCTTTATTTGTTATTGTTTTCTTTCTTAAAATATAAGCGGTTATATCTTTTATTTCATTTTCCGAGTATCCAAGATTTTTTAGAGATTCTTCTATTAAAGGATTAGTTAAAGTCATGTAACCTCCGCCAGATAGTTTTTTGTAAATGACATGACTGAAAAATGGTTCTACTGAGGTTGAGGCACAGTCCATTGCAAAGGAAATAGTTCCCGTTGGTGCCATAACGGATACTTGAGCATTTCTAAAACCGTATTTTTCGCCAGCTTCAAGAGTAAGATTCCAAGTTTTCTTTAGTTCGTAACCAATATAATCTAAATTCTCCTTTGAGAGAACAGAATGATTTACTTTTAGAGGTTCATAATTTAAAGACTCAAAAGGCGAAGTGATACTTCCAGCAGCCCTTGCACTATTTCTTAGAATCCTAAGCATATATTTTTGGTTTATATCGTATTTTTCAAAGGAACCTACTTCTTTTGACATTAAGGATGAAATATAGTAGGAATAGCCTGTAAGGATACCAATAAGTGAAGAAGACACAGCTCGTGCGTTATCTGAATCATAAGGATAACCCATTACCATTAAAAGAGCAGCTAGGTTTGAAATTCCAAGACCTGTTGTTCTAAAGAGGTGAGTTTTTCTTGCTACATCTTCTGTTGGAAATTGCCCCCAATGGATAGAGGCTTCAAGAATTAATTGTACTAAACCTATTATATGCTTGTAGCCTTCAAGATCGAAGGTTTTATTTTCACTATCGTAAAACTTATATATATTTATTGAAGCTAGATTACAGGAGGTATCATCTAAGAAGGCATATTCTCCACAAGGGTTTGTAGAATTTATTTTGTTGTACGAGGCATCAAGCTTACCATCTTCACCACATGGGCAAGTGTGCCAAGCGTTTAAACGATCTGAAAATAATGGAGACGGATCAGCACATCTAAAGGATGATTTGTTTAAGGCATTCCATATGTTTGAAATTTTTTCTATTTTGTTTACAGAAGAGTCGATTCTTCCCTTGAGTTCTATGGTTTCGTCTGGATTATTTTTCAAGTTCAAAACTTTTTTCATAAATTCATCTGAAAGCATAACGGAATTATTTGCATTTTGACCAGATACAGTTTCATAAGCCTCTCCTTCAAAACTAGCATCATATCCCATTTTTCCAAGAGCTTTTACTTTATCCTCTTCTTTTGCCTTCCAAGTTATGTAGTCTACTATTTCAGGATGATCTACATTTAGACAGAGCATTTTTGCAGCACGCCTTGTAGTTCCACCTGATTTTATTGCACCAGCATTTCTATCGAGTCCCTTTAAAAAGCTCATTAGACCAGAAGAAACACCTCCTCCTGATAGCTTTTCACCTTTAGCTCTTATAGTAGAAAAGTTTGTTCCAGTTCCAGAACCGCCTTTAAATAACTTTGTTTCTGTTACATATTGTTCGGATATGGAGTGTGGTCCTAAAAGTTTATCTTCAATAGAAATTATAAAGCAAGCAGAAGCCTGAGTTCGTGTATAAGAATCGCTGCAAGGGAGTACCTTCTTTTGATTTGTATCATAATAAAAGTGCCCTTGTGGCTCTCCTTTTATTCCATATACTAGGGATAAGCCGGTGTTGAACCATTGAGGAGAGTTTGGAGCATACATTTGATTTAAAAATGCATAAACAATCTCATCATAAAAAATAGCAGCTTCAGCTTCAGTTTTTATGATTTTTTCATCTTTAAGGGACTCACACCAAAAGAAAGCAAGTCTATGTGCTACCATTTTCATGCTGTTTTCATATCCACACTCATTTGGAATTCCTGATTTTCTAAAATATTTTGAAGCTATTATGTCACATGCATTTTGAGAGTAGTTATATGGAAATTCAAGATTTTTCATATCGGTGAGTACTTCGCCTGTTTTGTGATCAATTATTTTAACATCAACTTTTTTCCACTTGAACAAGTCATATACAGTTTTTGTTTTAGAATTCTCCAATTCCTTGGTATAAAATCTTTTAAATAGTATTTTTAAGTCTTCCATCAAAATTCCTCCACTGATATACTATATATAGTGACAAAACCAATAATAAACACTATATATTGTATATGTATTATAAAATAAATTGGATTTTAATTCAAGAACTATTTTGTAAATAAAAATTTATATGATACTATATATAGAAAAAATACTTATATATAGTGTGAACAAAATACTAGAAAATAATAATTAGAAGGTGATTATTAATGATATATAATTATGAGAGTAAAATTCCTAATATACATTCTTCTGTTTTTATTGCTGATAGTGCAGATATTATTGGCGATGTAGCTATAGAAAAAAATAGTAGTGTGTGGTTTTCTGCTGTTATACGAGGAGATTCTAATTATATAAAAGTGGGAGAAGGAACTAATATCCAAGATAGAGTAGTGATTCATGCAAATAACAGTGATAATGGAGTAGAAATTAAAAATAATGTAACAGTAGGACACGGCGCTATAATTCATGGATGTACTATTAATGATAATTGTATTATAGGTATGGGTGCAATTATTATGGATAATGCACAAATAGGAGAAGAAACTATTATAGGGGCAAATAGTCTTGTTACTTCAGAAAAGAAAATACCAAGAGGAGTACTTGTAATGGGTAGTCCTGCTAAAGTTATAAGAAAACTTACCCCTGAGGAGAAAATGGAAATACGTAAAAATGCAGAGCATTATATTGAAATTTCAAAAAAATATTTTAAATAATGAATATTTAATTAGAAAAAGCACATAATAACTTTGGATATGAGAGAAAATCATATTCAAGGCAGTCTAAAATATATATAAGCGGTTCTTGGTGTTGGATATTTGGAAATTTATATGCATAAAAAATAAAAAATGTCAAAGAACTTGTATTGAATTTACAGCCGCTAATAATATATTTTAGGCTGCTTATTTATTTTTTTGATATATTTTGTTACAATAGGTGTATGGTAAGATGGTATAAAAATTATGGGGGTTAAGATATGGAGATTTCTAGAGCAAGAGGAAAAAGCAGTACACCTGTAAGTAACAATAGTAAACAAGTAACAGTGAAAAAGGACTTTTCCCAGAGTTTCAGTTTTGCACAGCAGCAAAAATCTGAACAGGACTTAAAAAATATGCAGGATGATATAAAAAAGAAGGGGAATAGGCTTAGTATAACAAAATGCTATGCGGATGTTAGAGCCTATAAAAACATGATACGTGAATATCTTGAATCTGTATTGAATTATATGTATTCTGTAAAAAGAGACATAAGTTTCTGGCAAACACAATATTTTATAACTGTTGAAACTATTGATAATAAGCTTGAAGAACTTACACAAGCTCTTTTAAGTGAAGAAAAAGAAAAATTGCAAGTAGCTAGTACGATAGACGAGATAGCAGGACTTATAGTAGATATATATAAATAATTTTAAATACATAAAGAAGTATGCTTAAGTTGCATACTTCTTTTAGTTTTATCTATTCCAGCCACTATATGAGGCATCAGAAGGCATTCTAAGATCACCCCTTGGTGATAAGCTTATAGTTCCAACTTTAGGTCCATCAGGTATAGCAGAACGCTTAAATTGTTGACTGAAAAATCTTTTTATAAATAACTTAAACCATTTTTCTATAGTTTCTTTAGAATAAGTATCTTTAAAGGCATGTTGTGCCATAAATATTATCTTTTCTGACTCAGAACCCTGCTTCATAAAATAATACAAGAAAAAGTCATGAAGTTCGTAAGGTCCTATTATATCCTCTGTCTTTTGAGATATATTTCCTTTTGAGTCCTTAGGTAAAAGTTCAGGACTTACAGGAGTGTTTAAAATATCGATTAGGGTTTTTGAAACTTCACCAGTGAGTTCTTTTTCAGCAACATAAAGAACCAAATATCTTACAAGTGTCTTTGGAATAGATGAGTTTACAGCGTACATGGACATATGATCTCCATTATAAGTACACCAACCAAGAGCAAGCTCTGATAAATCACCAGTACCAATTAAAAGACCGCCTTCTTTATTTGCAATGTCCATAAGTATTTGAGTTCTTTCTCTTGCTTGAACATTTTCATAAGTAACGTCATGAGTTTCTTTAGGATGGTTTATATCCTTAAAGTGAAGGAGACATGCTGGTACTATGTCTATTTCTCTAAGGTCACATCCTAGATAATTACATAAATCCACTGCATTATTATAAGTTTTATCTGTAGTTCCAAAACCAGGCATTGTGACAGTTATTATATTTTTTCTGCTTATACCTAACATATCAAAGGTTTTTACTATGACAACAAGGGCAAGAGTAGAGTCTAGTCCACCCGAAATACCTATAACTGCTTTCTTTAGACCAGTATGTGTAAATCTCTTAGCAAGGCCAGCTGTTTGTATATTAAATATTTCTTTGCAGCGGTTTTCTCTTTGTTTTTCATTTGAAGGAACAAAAGGGTGAGAATCGATAAATCTATCAAAATTGCCCATATTCCAATTTGAAAAAGTGAAGTCTATGTAATTTGGTTTAAAGGTACATAATTTTATACTGTCTCTAAAGGTTACATTTTTTAATCTTTCACTTTGAAGTTTTTCAAGATCAATTATTGAAGTTAAAACTAAATTATCTCTTTCAAATCTATCATTTTCAGAAAGGATGCTTCCATTTTCACATATGAGCATATGTCCACTGAAAACTACATCTGTAGAGGATTCAAAAACTCCTGCTGAGGAATAAATGTAGGCACACATACACCTTCCACTTTGATTTGAAATAAGGCTTCTTCTATAGTCAGCCTTGCTTACAACTTCGTTTGAGGCAGAAGGATTTAATATTACATTTGCACCCATTATGCTTAAGTAACTGCTAGGTGGTATTGGAGCCCATAAATCCTCACATATTTCTAAGCCTAATTTTAAATCACCGCATCTGAATATTAAGTCAGAGCCAAAAGGTACATCAGCTTGAAATGGAAATTCAGCAAATTCATTTTTAACATTAAGACCTTCTGTGAACCACCTTTTTTCATAAAACTCCACGTAATTAGGTATGTAGCTTTTGGGTACTATACCTAGAATTGAGCCTTTAAAAAGAACGTAGGCACAATTATAGAGACAGTAGTTATATAAAAGAGGGGCACCAACTACCACCACTATATCTTTATCTTTTAAAAAATCACATAAATCTTTTATTCCATTTAAGGAGTTGTTTAGTAGTGTGCTTTGAGAAAATAAATCTGCACAGGTATAGGAAGTTATAGAAAGCTCAGGAAAAACTACAACTTTTGAATTTTCATTTAAAGCCTTATCTATACACAACTTAATATTTTTTACATTAAAATCAACATCTGCAACATTAGTTTTTGGACATGCTGAAGAAATTTTTACAAAACTATGATTCATTAAAATACTCTCCTTTATACTTTATGTAGTAATATTATATCACTAAATTTAATATAAATGATAATTGGCGAAAAAACATGATATAATAAGATTCAACACAAAAAATAAACTAAAGTTGGACAAAGGGTATAAAATAACTCTTTTAAGGGTAAAACAGAACTTTATTTATAGTAGATATTAATGTAAAGTATATGTAATCAGGGGGTGATATAATGAGTGATTTATTAAAAATATGGATAGTAATAGCTATTTTTATGATGATAATTGATTTTTGGACATCAGGTTTTCTATTTATGTGGTTTAGTGTAGGTGCAGTAGTAGCTATAATAGCAGGACTTCTTGGAGCACCAGTCACAGTTCAAATTATATTATTTTCAATTGTAAGTATTGTTTTATTATGTGTAGGTTACCCAATATCTAAAAAACTACTAAATAAAACAGTAAAAAGGACACCTCTTATGGAAGAAAAATATATAGGGAGGGAAGCTGTAGCAGAAAAGGATATGGATGTTGGAAAATCAAAATTGAAAGTAGACGGTATATACTGGACAGTAAAAAATGTTGGAGAAGCTATAAAAAAAGGCGATAATTTTATAATCACAGGAATCGAAGGAAATAAACTTTTAATAAGAAAAGAAGGAGAGATTAAATAATGATAGTTTTAATTGTTTTATTAGTACTTATTTTAGTAATTGTATTCATTTCTCTAAAGGTTGTAACTACAGGATATGTGTATGTAGTAGAAAGACTTGGTCAGTTTCATAGAGCACTTCAACCAGGCTGGAATCTTATAATACCATTTGTGGACTTTACAAGAGCTAAGGTTTCAACTAAGCAACAAATACTTGACATACAACCTCAAAGCGTTATAACAAAGGATAACGTAAAAATATCTATTGATAATGTAATATTCTATAAAGTTATGAATGCAAGGGATGCTATCTACAATATTGAAAGCTATAAATCAGGTATTATATATTCAACTATAACAAACATGAGAAATATTGTAGGAAACATGTCACTTGACGAAGTTCTTTCAGGAAGAGATATTATAAACCAAGAGCTTTTAAAGGTTGTAGATGAAATTACAGATGCTTATGGAATAAAAATACTTTCTGTTGAAATTAAAAATATTATTCCACCAGCTGAAATTCAACAAGCTATGGAAAAACAAATGAGAGCAGAAAGAGATAAAAGAGCTACTATACTCCAAGCAGAAGGTCAAAAACAAGCTGAAATAGCTAAAGCAGAAGGTGAAAAACAATCTAAAATACTTCAAGCAGAAGCAGAAAAAGAAGCTAACATAAGAAGAGCAGAAGGACTTAAAGAATCACAACTTCTTGAGGCAGAAGGTAAAGCAAAAGCTATAGAGGCAGTTGCGGAAGCAGAAAGTAAGGCTATAAGAAAAGTAAATAGCTCTATAATTGAATCAGGAACAAATGAAACAGTAATAGCATTAAAACAGGTTGAAGCACTTAAAGAAATGGCTAAAAATCCTGCAAATAAACTTATATTACCAAATGAGACACTTTCATCACTTGGAAGCATAGCTGCAATAGCTGATGTTTTAAAGAAAGATTCTACTGGTTTTAAAAAAAGTACTGTTGAAAGTAAATAAAACTTTAAATAAATAGTTTAAAATATAAAAAATAGGATATATAAATAAAGGGGTAAATGAAGTAATAATATTTAAAAGTTCATTTACCTCTTTTGATTGTTACATTTTATGGAAATTTGCCCTGATGATATAATTTGTTAAACTTGAAAATTTCATAAAAAAACATTTATAATTAAAAAGTGAAATATATATAAGTATGCATGTAAGTTCTTTAGGGAGGGAATAGTATTGAAAATATTAATGTTATCATGGGAATATCCACCTAAAAACGTAGGAGGATTATCTAATCACGTTTACAATTTATCCCATGCGCTAGCCACTTTAGGCCACGAGGTATATGTTGTAACTTGCGAAGAAAAAAAAGCGCCGGTTGAGGAAAATGATGATGGAGTATATGTACATAGAGTAACTCCGTATAAAATAGATACAGAGGATTTTACTAAATGGGTTATGCACCTTAATTTTTCTATGATTGAAGAATGTACAAGACTAATGAGAAAAATTGGTAAAGTTGACATGATTCATGTTCACGATTGGCTGTGTGTATATTGTGGCAAGGTTTTAAAATGGTCGTACAGAATTCCAATGGTTTGTACTATGCATGCTACTGAAAAAGGCAGAAACAACGGTATAAGAACAGAAATGCAAAAATATATTTCTTCAGCTGAATGGCTACTTACTTATGAATCTTGGAAAATAGTCGCATGCAGTGGCTATATGAAATCGCAAATAGTAGAGACCTTCAAAACTCCAGAGGACAAAGTTTGGATTATACCTAATGGAATTGATATGGATTCCTTTAATTTTGAATTTGATTGGTTAAAATTTAGAAGAAAATATGCAGCTGATGATGAAAAAATGATATTTTTTATTGGAAGGCATGTGTTTGAAAAAGGAATACAAATATTAATAGATGCAGCACCGGGAATAGTTTCAGGTTATAATAAAACTAAATTTATAATTGCTGGAACAGGTCCTATGACAGAAGAACTTAAAGATAAGGTGAAAAGCATAGGGTTAGGAGATAAGTTTTTATTTACAGGATACATGGATAATAAAACTAAGAAAAAATTCTATAGAGTGGCTAGTGTTTCAGTTTTTCCATCACTATATGAACCTTTTGGTATAGTATTACTTGAAGCTATGGCGGCAGGATGCCCAGCAGTGGTTTCAGATACTGGTGGATTTGGTGAAATAATAGAACATGAAAGTAATGGAATGAAAATGATAAATGGTTCAGTTGAAAGCCTTACTTATAATGTTTTGGAAATACTAAGAAATGATGAACTTTCTCAAAATATAAGAAGAAATGCAATAAAAACTGTAGAAGAAAAGTATACCTGGAATAGAGTTTCTAGGTTAACTACCAAAATGTATGAGTTAATAAAAAGTGAGAGTACTGCTGAAAGTCACGTAAAAGAACCGAACTATTAAATATACTTGTATTAAAAATAAAGCTTTTAGTTATAAATATTTGTAGTTTTATAACTAAAAGCTATTGTAAAAAGCTACTTTAAATTTTTAAATATATAGTCAATAAAATCTATAACTAAATTCTCTGTTTTGTTATTTCTATCCAAAAGAGGATTGAATTCAACAAGGTCCATAGATTTTACAAGACCGCTCTTAAGGATAGCACCTATAAGTAGTTTGGTATCATCTATATTTAGACCATCAGAAACAGGAGTGCCTGTTCCAGGAACTATGCTTTTATCAAGGCAATCTATATCGAAGCTTAGATGAACTGAATTGATATTATTTTTAGCTAGCTTCTCAAAAATTTCATTAATAATTGTTTTAGTACCTATTTTTTTTACTGTCTCTGTTGAATAAAAAGTAAGATTTTTTTCATTAATTAATTGAAGTTCACCCTTATCAATAGATCGGGCACCGATTATAAACACATTTTCAGGCTTTAATTTATGACCCTCATGACATATATCTGTAAGTTCACTAGCACCAATACCCATTGCAGCAGCTAAAGGCATTCCGTGAACGTTGCCTGATTCAGTAGTTTTGTCGGTATTTATATCTGTATGAGCATCAATCCAAATAACCGCAAGATTTTCATCTGCCTTACTGGCGCCTACTATGCTGCCAAGACCAAGAGAGTGATCGCCTCCAATTATAAAAGGAAAGTTTCCTAATGATAGAGATTCGTAAACTTTATTTGCTAGCTCTGTATCTGTTTCTACTATGGGTTTTAAAAATTTCATTTTAGGATTAAATTTGAATTTATCTTTTTCAGGTATAAAGGGTACTTTAATATCGCCCATGTCTCTAACCTTGTGATTATATTTAGTTATAAGTGTTTTGAAATTTTTTTCTCGTAATTTATCAGGACCTAAATCTACGCCTTTTCTGTCAGAACCATAGTAGATAGGTACGCCTAATATATCAATGTTCATCCGCAATACCTCCAAGTTATAAATAATAATACGAAGTTTATTATATAATAAATATGAAAAATATAAAGTAGTAGGAGTATAAACGTAATATTAAGAAAATTCATAGAACTTATTAATTTGTGAAGAAAGACTTATAAATTTTAACATTATAGTTATTTGTGATAATATAATAATATTAATATTAAATTTAACCAAAAAACTTATAAATATTAAAAAAATTTTTTTTTGAGGTGAAGTATGGATAATAAAGAAATTTTAGAATTTATAGTAGATGAAGCAGTAAGCGATTTAAAAGAAATAAATTATGATAAAGATTTGTTTGTGATAAAATTTCATTACAATTTTGATGAATATGAAATAAAAGCAGCAAAGGCATTTGCAGATGGTGAATGCAGCTCAAAGGATGAAAAAGATACCTGGTATAGTGAATATTACTTGCCTTTTTTAAGTGATATAGCAAGGGATAATGTGGAAGCGTCAGTAGATGATTGTGCAGATGAATTTTCCATAAAAGCAGAATGTTTAGTTCATGACTGTACAGACGAGAAAAATAAATTTAGTGAAGCTCTTGTTATATTTTCAGAAGGAAGTAAAAATTTTGATATAAATAAAATAGCTAAAGAAATAAACTTCTAAATCTATATAAGCTTTAGATATATACATGTATTAGAATACTTATTTTTAAGTATCTTAGTACATGTATATCTTAAATATGCAATTTGTAACAAAAAAATATGTTTATCGTAGGAAAATCAAGAAAATAACAGCTATATCTCAATAAATTTAAAATATAACCAAAATACAATGCAAAAGTACTTGAAAATATTAAATATAGTGATATAATATTATTCGTTGGTTGTTTTGAGCGACTAACAAAACAAATATTAAGGCCCTATGGTCAAGCGGTTAAGACATCGCCCTCTCAAGGCGGAATCACGGGTTCGATTCCCGTTGGGGCTACCAAACCTTTAAAATAGCGAGTTTACAGTATTGTAGACTGGCTATTTTTGTGTTTTCAATTACTTTATGAAAAAGTTTAATTTTCATAATTAATTGAGATTTGAAGTACCTTTTCCTGTAATCTTTCCATTTTTAAGTTGTATACTAGTGGTATTTCTGTCAACATTAATCCATATATACGATTGTTCGTTATGTAAAATAGTTTTTACATAGTTGTAATTTATTCATTCTCTTGTTTTAAGAAATTTATAATAGTTAAAGATTATTTTACCTGGAGATTTTTTTTCTTGATCTTTGAATTTGCAATATTAGTTCTTTTAGATGTTTTATTGTGTACTTGCATAAATTTACACATTGTTTTACAATAATATTGATTATAAGTAAAAATAATACATATACTAAAGGGGGAACAAAAGTGAAAAACAGATTTAAAGTGTCTTTGTTAGTGTTTTTAATTGTTATTTTAGGATGTTTTACGAGTGTTTTTGCAGATACTAATAGGGATAGTGGAGTAGATGAAAATACAAAATTATTGTTACATATGGATGATAGTACATTTAAAGATGAATGTGGACATAGTGTAATTAATAATGGAGTTACTTTAGATACTGATAATAAAAAATTTGGCACCGGAAGTGCATATTTTAATGGGAGTGCTGACTTAACAGTAAGTGGAACAAGTGATGAGTTTAATATGAATGATATAGATTGCATGATTGAATTTTGGATAAAACCTTCAGCGAATATGTCAGATGATGCTCCTATTTGTACATCATCAAATTATAATTATACTAATAAAACTGGTTGGGGACTTAATCTTAAAACAAATAAGTGGATTAACTTTATTTATTATGGTGAAGGAGCACAATATTATTATCATATGTATGCAAGTACAATATTTGATGGACAGTGGCATAATATAAGAATAATAAAAAACAAAGGATCAGTAGGACTTTTGTATGACGGAAGATTAATGAGTCTTAATCCATATCAGCCATATTCAGGAACATCAACGGGAATTAATATAGGAATGTATGAAACAGCTAATTCTAATATGTTAAAGCAAGTTAATATTGATGAATTTAGATTTGAGAAAGGAAATTATGAAATAAAAGATTATACACCATTAGCTACTGGTATAACATTAAATAAAACTACAGATAATCTAATAGTAGGACAATCAGACAACCTAACAGCAACAGTAACACCAGATGATGTAAGCAATAAAGCTGTGACATGGACGTCAAGTGATACATCAGTAGCACCAGTAGATTCAAATGGAAAAGTAACTGCTCTTAAAAAAGGAAAAACAACCATAAAAGCAACTACACAAGATGGAAGTAATTTAAGTTCTTCATGCACAGTCAATGTTACAGAACCAACAACTATAAGTTTAGATAAAACGAATGATTCAATAAATGTAGGACAAACTGATAATATAGCAGCAATAGTTAATCCCTCCAATGTAGGTGTAACATGGAGTTCAAGTGATAATTCTATTGTAACAGTAGATTCTTCTGGAAAAATAACAGGAGTAAAAGAAGGTCAGACAATAATAACAGCAACTACAGCTGATGGTAAAACTGCAACATGTACGGTAAATGTAATAGCTCAACAAGTTACAAAAGTTAAATTAACGTTATATATGAATGATTCAACAACAAGAAAATTTGATTTAACGCAAGATGAGTTTAATGATTTCATGAATTGGTATACTAATATGAGTGAAGAAGTAAAAGGAACAATACCATATTATATATTCAGTATACCAGCACAAGGAAGTACTTCAGCTCAAAAACATTGTGTACCATTTGCTAAAATAGAAAGTTTTGAGTTTGAATAATAAAAATTTAAATTCCACTGTGATAAAAACAAAAAATTAATGTATAAGAATAGTAAAAACAATTTTAGTCTTTGCTATTCTTTTTTTATTTTGAAACAATTATTTTAGCCCTTTTTAGGCTAACAAACTGTGTATATGAAAAATTCGCTTATATGCAGTTTGTTTATATTTAATTTTAAAAGTGAAAGGTGGAATATTTTAAAAACAAAATTGAAAAATTAAAAAACTTTATATGCCAAGTATCATAATTATACTAATAAAGATGTAATTGGTTTTGATGTAAGTTCATCTACAATTAATTTTATAAAGGAAGCTAAAAAGGTTGCTAGTGTAAAGTTAAATCATATGGCATCTATTGAAGTTAGGAACAAAGTATATAGGAATTTAATTACATATTATCATTGGAAAGAGAAAATCAGGCAGACAGTTCAGATTTATAAAAAAGATTTTGTTAATATAGGAAAAGATATATATAAATTAAGTATAATTTCATAAGAGCGTGTGAAGAAAAGTCTGTAAATAAAAATAATAAGGCTTTCTATGGTAAAATAAAATCATAGGAGGCCTTTTATTATGGCAAGAAAAAAAGATATTTATAAGGTAAAACCAATGAATGAAGGAAAAAGAAATATTATATCAGCTCTTATAGAAGAGTATGATATTCAGTCAGCTGAGGATATTCAGGAAGCTTTAAAAGATCTATTAGGTGGAACTATTCAATCTATGCTTGAAGGTGAAATGGACGAGCATTTAGGCTATGAACCATATGAACGAGCCGAAACTACAAACTCAAGAAATGGGAAAAAACAAAAAAGAATTCGAAGCAAATATGGTGAGATGAATATAGATGTACCACAGGATAGAGAAAGTTCTTTTGAACCTAAAATAGTACAAAAACACCAGAAAGATATTTCTGGTATAGAAGAAAAAATTATTTCTATGTATGCTAAAGGATTAAGTACCAGACAAATTTCAGAACAAATTGAAGATATATATGGGTTTGAAGTTAGTGAAGGAATGGTTTCAAATATAACCAATAAACTTCTTCCTGAAATAGAAGCATGGCAACATAGACCTTTATCTACAGTATATCCAATTGTTTTCATTGATGCAGTTCATTTTTCCGTAAGGGAAAATAACGTTATACGTAAGCTTGCAGCTTACATTATTCTTGGTATAAATAATGAAGGCAGAAAAGAAGTACTTTCTATAAATATTGGAGAAAATGAAAGCAGTAAATATTGGCTTAGTGCTCTCAATGAATTAAAAAATAGAGGTGTTCAAGATATCCTTATCCTTTGTGCAGATGGTCTTACAGGGATAAAGGAATCTATATCAGTAGCTTTTCCAAATACTGAATATCAACGTTGTATAGTTCATCAAGTAAGAAATACATTAAAGTATGTTTCTGATAAAGATAAAAAAGAATTTGCAAAAGATTTAAAAACTATATATCATGCACCTTCTGAGGAAATTGCATATAAGCAATTAGAAGAAATCACTGGAAAATGGGAAAAACATTATCCTAACTCAATGAAAAGCTGGAAATCAAATTGGGATGCTATTAGCCCTATTTTTAAGTTCTCTGCTGATGTAAGAAAAGTTATTTATACTACAAATGCAATCGAAAGTCTCAACAGCACATATCGTAGATTAAATAGACAAAGAACTGTATTTCCAAGCGATACATCACTTTTAAAAGCTTTATACCTTGCTACTTTTGAAGCTACAAAAAAATGGCGTTTGCCACTAAGAAATTGGGGTAAAGTGTACGGTGAATTATCCATTATGTATGAAGGACGACTTACTGAATAAAAAGCTTAATATGCCAAAAACGCCTGTTTTTAAAGGCGTTCTTGACATACATATTTTTAGAATGTATATTTAAAACAAGATAGAAAGTAACTTTTCTGACAATCTTGTCTTTTAAAACTTACCATAGAAAGTTATTTTACAGAAAGAATTTTACACGCTCCATCAATGTTACTTCTTAGATCCGGCACTCCACAAGCTAAATATACTTTATCCACACTATCTATATTCAACATATTGTCGATAGTTCCCTTAATATATAAATTAGCGTAGCTTTGTATCCCTTCGGTATATATATTTTTACATTGCCTATTTTAATTTTTACCTCTTCACTATAACTGTGCGAAACTTTAGTCTTTGATATATCTATAGTATGAAAGGTTTGGAAGGTACTTGATTTAACTTTTTTCTCTGGCGATATAGCTACTGTGGCGTTATATTATTTTCTTTACAGAAATCTACAATTCTTTCTTTGTGGCCCGAAAATTTATCTATTATTTCAACCCAGTTCGTATCCTTATTTTTACCGTTCATAACAGGCATACCCATTTTACTTTGATACCTGTTATTTTATCCTATCGGATATCTATATTGTAGGCGTTAATTTTTTATGCTTACGTATAAATGACTGTAAATTGTAGTTTTGCACCTCTAAAGTAAACCCGTTATGAAAATATTTACGATTTTTTAAATGAATAAAGCAACCTTTTTTATATTTTAGAAATAAAAATTATTATACAATATAGAGTTCGAGATTCAATAAATAACAATTTGAAAAAACTATAGTATAATAAGATATTAAAAGCTATATAGGAATACTCTTAAGAAAAAAATATTTAGGAGGAAAAATGATGAGTTATAAAATTGGAGAAGTGTCTAAATTATTGGATATACCCGTTGAAACAATACGATATTATGAATCAAAAAATATAATTTCACCTAAAAGAGCGAAGGATAGCAATTACCGTGAATATGAGACTTGGGATATCTACTATTTATTAGAGTGTAAAAAATTTAGAAGTTACAGCCTTTCAATAGAAGAAATAACTAATATTATACATCATGAATCATTAGAATGTTTTTGTAAGAAAATTACAAAGGTACAGTATGAAATAGAAAATAAAATAAAATATTATACACTGTTACATAAAAAGAATCAAAAATATCAAGATACATTAGTTAATATTAAAAAAAGCTATATCAAAATACAATAAAAAATAGACCTGAATCATTATATTTATTAATGAATGCTAGAGAAGATAGTGAATATGGAAGAATATATGATAACGATGGACTTTTTAAAGCATGGATAAAATATTTTCCCTTTATTGATGTTGTACAAAATATTTCAAAACAAGATATTAATTTTAGAGATGAAATTAACAGGGATAATTGGTTTTTGGGTATAGAAAAAGAATATGCAGAGGCATTGGAATTACCAATTAATCAAAGTGTGATTTATAAAAAAGAACAAAAATGTATTTATACAATAGTATGTGTTGGAGATAGAGGAAGCTTATCATTAAAGATTTTAGATGGTGCTATAAAATATATAGAAGACAATGGTTATAAAATTGTAGATGATATTATAGGAAACCTATTAGCACGAGTACATGAAGATGATAAATACTATAGATATATTGAACTATGAATACCAATAGAATAAGTTAAGAATTTTTTGATAAAGTGCTTGACTCTGTAGCCACTACAGGGTTTATTATACTAATGAAAACAACAATTGACTACTAGGAGGAATAAGAAAATGAATTTAATAACTGTAGATTAAGAAAAATGTATCAATTGTGGAATTTGTGCAAATGAATGTACTAGACAGATATTAAGAATTGGGGAAACCCTGAAATATCAGCCGTATGCTCTTTATGCCAGACCAATGTTCCTTGTGAATTTAGGAACCCTACATTAGCTGCTAATAGGCAGGCGAAGTAGCGGATTTGAAACATAAATCGTAATGGCTAATTAGTGTTAATTGTCGATCTATAAGTAGTGTGGAAAGTTAATTTTTTTTGCTTATTGATGTAACAATAATGATTACAATTGCTATTAATAAAAATGGATTGAAGTCGCAAAATTAATCCATACGCATATTATTCTTTAAGAATATGCGTATGATACTTAATAAAGGGCTGTGTGTAATTACAATTGTTACAAATGTAATTAAGAGGAGGGCAAAATGAGAATAAATACAAAATTTCCAGTTGCAATACATATTTTAGCAGTTGTTGGATTAGCGCCACTATTATATAATGAAAAGCCTACTTCTGCAGCAATTGCATTAAGCGTTAACACGAATCCTGTTGTAATTAGAAGAATAAACGCTCTGCTTAAAACAGCAGGATTGATAAACGTCCGTGCGGGTATAGGTGGTGTTGAGTTGCTAAAATCACCAAAAGAAATATCATTAAGAATGATATTTGATGCTGTACAATCTGATGAAGCATCGAGTATTTTTGATCTGCATGATAAGGTTAATCCGAAATGCAAAATCGGTTCGGTCATTAATCTTGCGTTGTCCGTCCCATTGCATTCAGTTCAACTTGAAATGGAGTTAGAGTTAGAGAAATATACACTATTTGATATAATGAAGGATATTGCAACTAGGAATGATATGGAACTCTAATCGTTAATAGCTTTTGATACCAAAACTCAAGCAATTGATTTGATAATTTTTTTTGCAATTCGATGTAACAATAATTGTTACATCGAATGATGATATTAATCTTTAAAAAGTAGTGAAGGATATTTGAAAAGACTATCATGGTTTCTTATTGTCATATTTTATTACCGATAGAAATGATCTATCCCTGACATATAAAGTACTTGGTGTGTCATAAATAAGTTGGCTAAGGGTGATTAATAATTCATTAACCAAGGGATCAAAAATAAATGTGGAGCTGATTATCCGGTTTTTGTCAAGGTGAATTCAAATGCCGCTGAAGAAAATGAACAATATACGAGTGACTTGAAGAAAATGATACCTGAGTTTAAGAGATTGGGTGTCGAAGCTGTTGAATTTAGCGGGTCTAATTTCATACATATGAAATACTCGGATCACAATTATTTTGTTGAAAGCGCAATGAATATCAAAGGGAATACAGACATCCCTGTAATAGTAGTTGGCGGTATACGAAATTTCGAGGATATGGAGGCAGTGTTGGAAGCTGGTGCCGATATGATCTCTATGAGCAGACCACTTATAAGCGAACCTGATTTGATTACCAGACTAAAAAATGGTCAGGAAAAAGCAAGATGTGCAAGTTGTAATAAGTGCTTTACGGTTGGGAAAAGAGATGCATTCTTAACTAAAATAAGACGATAAGTTTATGAACAACAGATAAGGGCTAATGAAAGCGTGGTAGGCCATTACATGGAGCACTGTTGGAACCTCTAATAGCTGTAAAAAAAGCTTAGAAGATACACTCAAGGAATATACTCTTTTTGATGTAGTGGAGAAAATATAAAAATATTTGTAAAAGTACAAAAATTTTTGTAACCTAAGTGGTTACACAATTTTTTTAAAATATAGTTGTAACTAAAAAAGTTACAAAATAATAAGGAGGATTTTATAATGAAAACAATTTTTGAAAAAGCGAATGTGGGAGCAATAACCTTAAAAAATCGTATTATTCGTAGTGCAACACAGGGGGGAGCTGCTGATCAAGATGGGCACATTACCGAGAAGTTAATTTCTATCTATGAAAAGATTGCGGCAGGAGGCGCAGGCGCAGCAATTACCGGCATGATGGGGGTTGATGAAAACTCACGGGTTTTTCCACATATGGCAAAGGTGTACGATGATGATTTTGTTTCTGGATTAAGTAAGCTAGTTAATAAAGTTCATACCCAGGATTGTAAAATTATTGTACAGTTAGCACACTGTGGTGCAAAAGCAAATCCAGATAATGGAAACAAACCGCTTGCTCCATCTGATATTATGCTTTCTGAAGATAAATCAGCCAAAAGTATGACTAAAGAAGAAATACAAAGTGTTATTCATAGTTTTGCCCTAGCTGCTGAGAGGTGCAAAGAAGCAGGTGCTGACGGCGTTCAGATACATAGTGCACACGGTTATTTGCTCAGTCAGTTTCTTAGTCCGTTTTTTAATAAACGAAATGATGAATACGGAGGAGATATTTCTAATCGTGCGAAAATTGTATTTGAAGTATATGCTGCCATTAGAGAAAAGGTTGGTAATGACTACCCTATCTGGGTTAAAGTTAATGGAGAGGATTATGTAAGCGGAGGACTTAGTCTTGAAGAATGTTTATGGGTATGTTGTGAGCTAGACAAGTTAGGTATAAATGGAATTGAAATAAGCGGTGGCATAGGCATTTCTCCTGAAAGCGCTGCCACAAGGAAAATGTCAAGTTCTGATAAAGAAGGTGTGTTTGCTCAAAATGCAATGCAGGTTGCAGAGAAAGTGAATGCATCCGTAATAAGTGTCGGATGGTACCGCACACCAGATATGATCGAAGAATGGTTAAATAAAGGTAAAATACAGGCAATAAGCTTATGCCGTCCTCTTATTTGTGAACCTGAATTGCCAAATATTTGGGGCTCAGGCAACAGAAGAAAATCAAAGTGTATATCTTGTAATAAATGTTACGATTTTAAAAGTGGATTTGGGTGTAAGGTTTTTAAATAATAATAAAATAAATTATGATAAATGTCTTTTATTCACAGAGTGAATATTGGGTTGAAATTTTTAAAAATGTAGTTGTAACTAAAAAAGTTACAAAATAATAAGGAGGATTTTATAATGAAAACAATTTTTGAGAAAACGAATGTGGGAGCAATAACTTTAAAAAACCGTATAATTCGTAGTGCAACAGTGGAGGGAGCTGCTGATCAAGATGGGCACATTACCGAGAAGTTAATTTCTATCTACGAAAAGCTTGCGGAAGGAGGCGTAGGCGCAGCAATTACCAGCTTGTTTGGGGTTGATGAAAACTCGAGGCTATTTCCTAATATTGTAAAGGCGTACGATGATGATTTTGTTCCCGGATTAAGTAAGATAGTTAATAAAGCTCACGCCCATGATTGCAAGATTATTGTACAGTTAGGGCATTTTGGTGTAGAAGCAAATCCCGATAATGGAAACAAACCGCTTGCTCCATCTGATTTTATGCTTTCTGAAGATAAATCAGCCAAAAGTATGACTAAAGAAGAAATACAAAGTGTTATTCATAGTTTTGCTATAGCTGCTGAGAGGTGCAAAGAAGCAGGTGCTGATGGCGTTCAGATACAAGGCTCACACGGTAAATTGCTCAGCCAGTTTCTTAGCCCGTATTTTAATAAACGAAATGATGAATATGGAGGAGATATTTCTAATCGTGCTAAAATCGTATTTGAAGTATATGCTGCCATTAGAGAAAAGGTTGGAGAGGATTATCCTATCTGGATTAAAATTAATGGTGAGGATTATGTAGATGGAGGATTTACTCTCGAAGAATGTTTATGGGTATGTTGTGAGCTAGATAAGTTAGGCATAAATGGAATTGAAATAGGCGGTGGTATAGGCATTCCTGGTTACTCAAGGAGAATGTCAAGTTCTGACAAAGAAGGTGTGTTTGCTCAAAATGCAATACAGATTGCAGAGAAAGTGAATGCATCCGTAATAAGTGTCGGATGTCACCGTACGCCAGATATGATCGAAGAATGGTTAAATAAAGGGAAAATAGAAGCAATAAGCTTATGCCGTCCTCTTATTTGCGAACCTGAATTGCCAAGTATTTGGGAAGCAGGTAACAGAAAAAAATCAAAATGTATATCGTGTAATAAATGTTTTGATGTAGGAACTGGATTTGGGTGTAAGGTTTTTAAATAATAATAAAATAAATTATGACAGATGCCTTTTACTCACAGAGTAAATATTGAGATATAGTGGTAGTGGGAGCATCAGTGCAACCAGAGAGGGGCAAAGTAGAAACCACGCCTAATGTCCGATAATACTAGTTATGTAAAAGATGCCATTCCGTTTTTGGAATGGCATCTGCAGTTAATAAAGCATATATTCGATTTTCTCAGTACTACCAATAGGGTTAAAAGGCGAAGTAACATAATTTATATAATATACAGAAAAACAACAATTCGGAAAGGAGAATGATTATGCTTGAATTTAAATATGATACGCAATTATTAATTGAGGGAGAAAATCTTTCAGAAGATGAAATCAATAAATATATCACAAATAATATTGAAGGTGATTGCTTACTTGCAGTTGGAGATGAAGAACTGATAAAAATTCATTTTCATACTAACACACCTTGGAAACTGCTTGAGTATTGTGATTCTTTGGGTGAAATTTATGATATTGTAGTAGAGGATATGGAGCGACAGTCAAAGGGTCTGCAAGGTTAGCAAATTCTGATTTGTTACAGATATGAAGAAAATAATTTAGTGCACAATCTTCTTATCTTGTTCAACAATAACTAAATAAATGTAAAAATCGTTGTATAAATGACTGTAAATTTTAGTTTTGTACCTCTAAAGTAAACCCGTTATGAAAATATTTACGATTTTTTAAATGAATAAAGCAACCTTTTTTATATTTAGAAATAAAAATTATTATACAATATAGTATTCGAGAGTCAATAAAAGACAATTTGAAAAATTATAGTATAATAAGAGATTAAAAGCTATATAGGAATACTCTTAAGAAAAAAATATTTAGGAGGAAAAAGGATGAGTTATAAAATTGGAGAAGTGTCTAAATTATTGGATATCCCTGTTGAAACAATACGATATTATGAATCAAAAAATATAATTTCACCTAAAAGAGCAAAGGATAGCAATTACCGTGAATATGAGACTTGGGATATCTACTATTTATTAGAGTGTAAAAAATTTAGAAGTTACAGCCTTCCAATAGAAGAAATAATTAATATTATACATCATGAATCATTAGAATATTTTTGTGAGAAAATTACAAAGGTACAGCATGAAATAGAAAATAAAATAAAGTACTATACACTGTTACATAAAAAGAATCAAAAATATCAAGACACATTAGTTAATATTAAAAAAAAGCTAAATCAATATACAATAAAAAATAGATCTGAATCATTATATTTATTAATGAATGCTAGAGAAGATAGTGAATATGGAAGGATATATGATAACGATGGACTTTTTAAAGCATGGATAAAATATTTTCCCTTTATTGATGTTGCACAAAATATTTCAAAACAAGATATTAATTTTAGAGATGAAATTAACAGGGATAATTGGTTTTTGGGTATGGAGAAAGAATATGCAGATGCATTAGAATTACCAATTAATCAAAGTGTGATTTATAAAAAAGAACAAAAATGTATTTATACAATAGTATGTGTTGGAGATAGAGGAAGCTTATCATTAAAGATTTTAGATGGTGCTATAAAATATATAGAAGACAATGGTTATAAAATTGTAGATGATATTATAGGAAACCTATTAGCACGAGTACATGAAGATGATAAATACTATAGATATATTGAACTATGGATACCAATAGAATAAGTTAAGAATTTTTTGATAAAGTGCTTGATCCTGTAGCTACTATAGGGTTTATCATACTACTTAAAACAACAATTGACTACTAGGAGGAATAAGAAAATGAATTTAATAACTGTAGATCAAGAGAAATGTATCAAATGTGGAATTTGTGCAAATGAATGTCCTGGACAGATATTAAGAATTGGGGAAAATGGTCCGGAAGATATTTGTTCAGAAAAATGTATTGCCTGTGGACATTGTGTAGCTGTTTGTCCAAAAGAAGCTATTAATAATGTAAAATCACCATTAGTTAATCAAAAAAGTTCAAAAAAGTTTCCTAAATTAAGTCCTGAAGAAGCAGAAAACTTTCTTCGTTCAAGACGTGCAATTCGATCTTATAAAGAAACTCCTGTTTCAAGAGAAAAATTAATGGATCTAGCTAATGTTGCACATTTTGCTCCTAGTGGACATAATCTTCAAGGTATATCTTATACTATCATAGATGATAGGGCTATACTTGATAAAGCTGTTGAACTTACTGTTGAAGAATTCGAACATGATGAATTATTCAGTAAGATGTATAAGGACGTTATTAACCCTTATCGTAATGAAGGAATTGATGCTATCTTGCGAAAGGCACCTGCTCTTGTTCTAGCAACTGCTGATATAGATTTTCCACGTGGAAGAGAAAATTCTATTTTTTCATTAGCATATATGGAACTGTATGCCCCAACACTTGGATTAGGTTCATGTTGGGCTGGAGTATTTGAAAAGATTGCACTTAAGGATAATTCACCGATGCTTAAATTATTTAATATTCCTAAAGATAAAAAAATAACAGGTGCAGTTATTGTTGGATACCCAAAATATAATTATCCAAGATTAGTGGATAGAAATCCATTGCAAGTTAATTTTTATGAATCTAGATAATCTTATAAATTAGAATAAAAAGTTTAATAATCCACTTTGTCACTAGTTCAACTACTACTACCCTATTATATTACTGAAAACTAAGAGGAGCTGAAATATGGCTAAAGAAAGAATGCTGAAGTAAAAATTGAACAGAATATAGAATAAATCAAAGGTATTGGAAGCTACAGTTCATCTTCTAAAGGAAAAAGGTGTTAAAAGGTTACTGTACGGAATGTGTGTGCAAAAGCTGGCATTGCAGTAGGGACTTTCTATTATTATTTTGAGAATAAGGATGATCTTATGTTTTATTTCGTATGTGAAGGTTTTTTACGCTTGGGACCTTAGGTCATCTGAAAACAATATTACAAGCAGAATCATCGAGTTTTATATGACCCTATTATATAATTTGAATTATTTAAAATTGGAAATCCAGATGATGTAGAATTTAATTGAAAAAATAATTTTGAGGTGGATAAAATGAATTTAATAAGAAGACCAAGAAGGCTTAGAAAAAACGAACCTTTAAGAAAAATGATAAGGGAGACTAGAATGGATAAATCTTCTTTGATTTATCCAATATTCGTAAAAGAGGGAGCAAATATGCAGGAGGAAATTCCATCCATGGAAGGGCAGTATCGCTATAGTGTAGATAGGCTTCCATATGAATTGGAACGTTTAGCAAAGGTTGGTGTGACTAATGTTATGTTTTTTGGAATTCCAAATGAAAAAGATGAATGCGGAAGTCAGGCATATGCAGAAGATGGAATTATTCAACAGGCTTTACGTGAAGCAAAGAGGCAATTTCCAGATATGTATTATTCTACTGATGTATGCATGTGTGAATATACCTCTCATGGACATTGTGGCATATTAAAGGGGAAAGATGTAGATAACGACATAACGATAGAACTTATGGCTAAAATTGCTCTTTCTCATGCACAAGCTGGTGCAGATATGGTGGCACCATCTGATATGATGGATGGACGTGTGCTTGCCATACGCAACAAACTAGATAGTGAAGGGTTTATAGATATACCAATAATGTCTTATGGAGTAAAGTATGCCTCCGCATTCTATGGCCCATTTAGGGAAGCGGCAGACTCTACTCCAGCCTTTGGAGATAGAAAAACTTATCAAATGGATTTTCATAATAAAAAAGAAGCAATTAAAGAAGTACTTTTAGATGTAGAAGAGGGTGCAGATATAATTATAGTAAAGCCTGCTTTGGATTACTTGGATATTGTTACTGAAGTATCTAAACAAATAAATGTACCTATTGCAACTTATAGTGTAAGTGGAGAATATGCCATGGTAAAAGCAGGAGCAAAACTTGGATACATAGATGAAAATCAGATTATTTGTGAAATGGCAACGAGTGCTTATCGTGCTGGTTCAGATATATATATAACATATTTTGCAAAAGAGCTTGCTAAATTCATGGATGAAGGAAGAATTGGATAATGATAATCAACAGGTTCTGGATTGAAGATTCTATGTATCTTATCCACCTTAAACTTTTGGTATTCAAGACTATGTTAATCCTCAAAACCCCACTGCTTATGAGGAATATGTTTAGCAATAAACAAAAGTAAGTGAGAAATTACTTTCAAAAGGTATTGATTATATAAAAATAAATAAGTTATAATTGAATCCAAGACAATGACAACCTTTCGTGTTTATTTTTTTGTGCATATCTTCTTTATTATTTTGATGCAAAGAAAGGTAATTATATAATAGAGTGGTTTGTTGGCTGTGTATTTTTGATGGTAATGATATATATTTCAATATTGGGATACATAAGAACTAAAAGATCAGGTTATAAGAAAGAAATTAAAAAAGACAAAGTAATAACAATAGTGTTGATAATATTCTGGGTTTTAATAATTATGGGATGGAGTTATATAATGCTATAGTCATAACACTATAAATGTATTCTACACAAGCTACTATAAAGTATATAATTTATCATAATTAAACAGCTAGAAAACGTGCGTAGTTTTATGCCAATAAAGCTATGTGCGTTTTTTTTATAAAAGTTGTAAGTTGTATAAGGACAGTATTTAATGATGCAAGATTGGATAGCATCAAAACAAGGTGATCCTAATAACAATCCTCATGTGTATACGGAAATATTACAGAGCATATCAGTGAAAAGGAAGTAGGTGAATTAAAATAAATATAGAAGAAACGAAACGATTACTTGATGAAATGTCAATTCTTAATACGGTAAATAAAAGAAAAGAAGCTTTGAGTAAGCTTGTGCAAATAAAAGATGAAGAAATTCCATCTCTAATTAAAAATACAGATAAATCTTATTGGGGTGAAGCGGTAAAAGTAATTAGTGAGATAGGATCTCCAAGAAACTATATAGCAATACCAGAATTGATTTCTTTACTTCAGGATTTAAATTGGCCTGGAGCAGATGAGGCGTTAAAAATAATGGAATCAATGGATAAAAAAATTTTCATTCCATATATTGAAAAAGCATTAAAAGAAGCTGAGAATGAAAATGATGACGAATGGATAGCAGGAATAAAATATTTTGTTATAATGAAAGCTTTAAATGAGGATGATTTTAGTAACAATGAGGTGTACAAGATACTAGAACAAGCTGCATGGTAATGCGGGTGAGAATAAATTAAATATTGAAATTTTTAATTTACGTTAGTAAAATAGGCTGACAGGTATTAGTAATGTGATTGTTGGTAATTTTATGAAGAAATATATTATTTAAAGAGTAAAAAAGGGAAAATGTCATACACATTAATTACAATAGCATGAAGGAGGTCAAAATTAATTTAAAATTATATGATTTATGGTATCATTTGCAAAATTATATAGATATTGAGTATTTTTTTAATTGTGTGATTATAGATAAAGGGGCGACATTTAGAGAAGCAAAATATATTATAAATACTAATGAAGATTTAGATTGGGACAGTTTAAGTATTACCGAAAAAAATAAAGGAGATTTTGTTAATGATGTAGTGCCTAAACTTAAAAAACTCTTGAAAAATAGGCTTCATATAATCGACAAAAGAGGAATGGAATGGGAAACATATTAATAGAAGCTAAGGAAGTAAAAAACTTTTTTAATAAGGCAATAAAATTAGATGTAGAGTATAGAAGATATACCAAAGAAGCTTTTCAAGATTTGAAAGGGTGACAAATGTATGAATATTAAAATTGGTGTTGGAATTGAAGAAGTGTTATTTGGCATGAAACAAGAAGATGTCATAGAAATATTAGGAAAACCGGATAAAATTAATTATGAAGAAAAAGAAGAGGGAATAGTGTATTATTATAATGATAAAATGATTAAATTAAAATTTGATAAAAGTGATCATTATAAATTATATTCTATAGAAGTATGTTATCAAGAAATAATAATGTTTAATGAGAATATTTTTAATAAATTAATGTGTGAAGTCGAGGATTTATTAAAGAAGAATGGGTATTTTAAGTTTGAATATGAAGATTATGAGTTCTTTAATACATTGTTTTCAGAAGAAATATGGACAACTTTTACATTTGAATTTAATAAGTTAATGAGCATTGAATTTACTCCTTTATTTAATGAAAAAGATGAAAGAATTTGGCCAATAAATTAAGGAGAGCAATATATGACATTTGATAAATTATATAGGTTGTTGTTATTTAGAAACAAATCAATTTGAATTTTCAATTGCTACATTTAGTGAATTAATAAATGATTACACCGAGTGAGAAAGACCAGTATTGAATTTAGAAAGAGTATTTATAAAGCAACAAATGTTTTCATGGATAAATAAAATGGAACCTGAAAAAATTGAAAATATAATAGATCTTGAAAAATTATATTTAATAATTAAAGATCTAGATAGTGCATCAAAATGCATATAATAAAATGTTATTTGTGAACGTGAAATTATATATTTTTACATGAATTTTCACCAAATTTTTTGTTTGAATTTGGAGATGTAATTATAAAAAAAGTTTTAGAAAATTTGAGTAGGATAACTTTTCTTTAATTCTAAATTAGTGAATTTATATATATTATCTAAAAATAATTCCTTATCTTTAAATGATTCAAATGCTATATTAGGAATAAGTATATCTATTTGTGATTTTGTTCTAATAAAAATATAATTATTTATATCATATAGCGCATATATGGACTTCCAATTACAATTTTGTTTACTTAATTTTGTGTTTATATTTAAACAATTTTCGTTAATAGTTATCTTGGTTTCGGCAAATAAATTATTATATTTTTTAGAGTTAAGTTTTGTTAAAAATAGTTTTTTCAAGTAATAAGGTCCCAGCATTGTTCTAATTATAATATTAATTAGAATGATAACTATTAAAGTTAAAGCAGCTAGATAATTTACTTTAAGAGTAATAAACCATATAGATAAGCATATTAAATCACAAATCAAAAGCCATAATTTATAAACTTTGGTTTTAAAAAAATATTTCAAACGAAAATTAGTAAAATCTTCTTTTGAAAGTGTATAATTTATACTCATAAAAACTCTCCAATCTTAATAAATATCAATAGGAAAAAATTCTTTGACTTTTAGATTAGTTAATTTACAAATTTTGTTTAAAAAGGATTGCTTATTTAAATCAGATTTAAAAGCTCTATTAGGAATAAATATATCCATTTGTACAGTTGTTCTAATAACAATGTAAATATCTACCAAGTGTATATCGTATATTGACTCAAATGTATAATGTTTTTCATCTAATTCTGTAATTAAGGTTAAATAATTTTCATTAATGTCTAATTTAGTGAGCTTAAAATTGCTTGAATACTTTTTATAATTATATTTTTTCTGGAATATTTTTTCAAAGATATAGCTGGCGAATTTTATTTTCATTAAAAGGTTAATAGTTAACAGAGCAACTATATTAATTAATAAATTATTTAGATTTTTAGACATTAAAAAAATATAAAAAAAGATAAAATACATATTAAGTTATAAAGAATAATTAATTGTTTATATATTTTTGATTTTGTTATGTTTTTAGAAAAAAGATGCACTAATTCTTCAATTGAGAGTATGTAACTTATTTCCATAGCAATTCTCCTTTCAAACTTAAAATAGTGAGTTTATAGTATTGTAGGCTTGCTATTTTAAGTTTTAGACTACTTTATGAAAAAAGTTTGATTTTCATAATTAATTGAGATCTGAAGTGCCTTTTCCGGTAATTTTTCCATTTTGAAGTATTATACTAATAGTGCTACCATCATGATTAATCCATGAATATGCTTGACCGTGATTATTACCATAATGTTCTGTACAAAGCCTACCTGGTCCTAAAATTTTAACTACATCATCATATGTCATACCAATTGAGAGTTTGTTAAAATCCTTTTGACTTACTTTTGCGTTCATTGAAGTGTCTATATAGCTTAAATATTTTGCGCTTATTATATTATTACGAAAATCAACTTCAATGTAGCTTTTGTCAGTGTTCAGCCATCTATAACCGTTTATCCAATCTACGGGTTTTTGTACCTTTATCTTTTCACCACTACCTAAAATAGCTTTTACATCATTGTAATTCATTCCTTCTCTTATTTTAAGAAATTTATTCGAGTCAAAGGTTATTTTGTTTGAGGCTGCCTTTTTCTGGGGCTTTGAATTTGCAATATCAGTTTTTTTATTTTTAGACATTTTAGTGTTATTACTATTATATACATTAAGCTTAAAACAAAAAACAACAATTAAGGCGATTGATACCAATATTAAAATTACTATCTTTCTTTTTGTTTTTATAATAATTACCTCCTTTTGAAATTCAATTCCTATAGCTTCATATTACTAAAAGATACAATAAATTTCAATATATTTACAAAATAATTATTAATACCTATTTTGTTACTTAAATAATAATGTTAATAAATTGAATAAAAGTAAAATATAAAATTATTTACAATATACTTGCATAATTTTATATTTTGCTTTACAATAATGTTGAATATAAGTAAAAATAATACATATGAAAGGAGGAGCGAAAATGAAGAGTTAGGAATATTTTAAGTCTTTTTTATTAGTAATAGCATTTGAAATTGATAATGTTAAGAAAACTTTAGCAGTCACTATAGGACAAACATTAACTGAACCAGAAAATGATTTGAAGATAGTATCATCAGACAATAATTTTTTATATACTAGGACTTCATTTACAAGATAAATTTTAATTATATATATTAGTAAAATACTAAATAAACTTAATTTAAACAGTGAAATTAAATTTTGTGTTACTAATAGTAGGTTTGTATTAATACTATTTTCAAATAATAATAGTTCAGTAGCAAAAGGTATTATATTAGATAAAGCATCAATGGAAATCTAAACATAATACTTTATACTTTTGACTTTTATATATGTTTCTTGAATTTAAAGTTAATCATGTTATATAAGGAGAAATTCAATATTTAGTGCGAATAAGTTTAAATTAACTAGAAATTATGGAGGGTTAATAATGAAAATACAAAAGGTATTATCTTTGATTACTACAGTTACTTTATTAGTGGCTGGTGTAAGTGTTTCCAGTCCCAAAACAATAAAAGCAGCTGCTACTTCAAATGTTGTGACAAAGGCTATTAACAATTCTGACTTTATTAAAGCAAATGGACAAGATTTAAGAAATAATTACGGTAGTGGATCCATAGTAAATTTACATGGTACTAACCTTGGTTCTTGGAACCTTATGGAAGGGTGGATGTCTCCAGAGGGTGAGTCAGCATTAGATAGAAGCAGCTGGGTTGCTTATGCAGGACCAACTGAAGCAGGAAGTTCTGCAAGTTACGCTATTGATAATGATACAAATTCAAGGTGGACAACTGGAACTGCTCAAGCAAATGGTCAATGGTTTAAGGTGGATATGGGTTCAGTTCAGTATTTTGATAAAATAACAATTGATGCAGGTTCAAGTACAGGAGATAGTCCAGCTACTTATCTAGTTCAAGGTTCAACAGATGGGGTTCATTGGGATAATTATGCAAATGGTACTTCAAATTCACAAAAGATAGATATTTCTTTAGATGGAAATGGAAGATCAGCACGTTATTTACTAGTGCTGCAACAAGGCAGCAAAGGCAATTGGTGGTCAATAAGTGACTTTAATGTATATGTTTCAGATATGTATGATACTGTTGGAAAACTTCAGGGTCGTTTTGGAACAAGTGGCGCAGATAGTTTATTAGCAACCTATGAAAATGCTTGGATTCAGCCAAGTGATCTTGATAACATAAAAAATATGGGACTAAATATGGTACGTGTTCCATTATATTGGGAAACATTTTTAAACAGAGATGGTTCTTGGAAATCAAATGCATTTACACAGCTTGATAATCTTGTTAATCAATGTTCTCAAAGAGGTATATATGTATTACTTGATCTTCACGGAGTTCCAGGTTGCGATGATGCTTGGCAAAGTGGAGGTAGATTAGGACATAATGATTATTTTAACAATACAACATATCAGAGTTGGGTAACTTCAATATGGCAGGGCATAGCTACACATTATAATGGTAATCCAGATATTGCTGGATATGACTTAATGAATGAACCAGTAAGCAACAATTCAAATTACACAAATTCACAAATGTATAATTCTTTATACAACACAGTACGTGCCATAGATAAAGATCATTTAATAGTAATGGAAGCGTTTTATGGATTCTATAATATTGCAGCTCCTTCAACTTATGGGTGGAAAAATGTAATGTATGAAACTCATCCATATCAGATGGATAAATGGAACGATTGGCATGCCCAATTTAATTCTATGACAGATGCAATTAATGACTTGAAAACTAAAAAAACGGATTGGAATGTACCTGTATATGCTGGTGAATTCTGTTGGTATTCCTTCAATGATCTTTGGGAAGCATGGTTATCAGCACTTGATGCAAACGGTATAAATTGGACTAACTGGGCTTATAAAAACAGAAGAGCAAGTTCGGATTACCAAAATGGTGGTAATTGGGGACTTTATAACAACTTTACTGGAGAAACTCCAGATTTAAACAACGATGACTATACAACAATTGCTTCAAAATGGAATACAGCTACAACAAGTAACTTTACACCAAATACTGCATTAATTAATGTGTTTAAAGCACAGTCAGTAACTCCAACTCAACAATCAACAATTAAAGCATTAGCAAACAATGACTTTGTAAGTGCTGATAAAAATGTTAGTAATACTATTGTAGGAAATAGGACAGTAGCAAGTGATTGGGAAAGCTTTATAATTTATCATAATTCCGATGGTACAGTATCATTACTTTCCATGGCAAACAATAAATTTGTAAGTGTTGATCCAAACAATAGCTATAAATTAATTGCAGAAGCAGATGGACTTAATGCTAATGAAAAGTTTACTTTAGTAGATATGGGTAATGGAAATGTTGCATTAAAGTCTGTAGAAAACAATCAATATGTTTCTTGTGATTTGAATAATGGTGAAGTATTATATGCAAATAGAAGTACCCCAAGCACTTGGGAAACATTTACTATTTCAAATAAGTAATTAATATATGAATTGTTATTATATATAACTAGTTATGTACAAATATAGTAAAACAATGAAATATTATTTTGTTGAAATAGTGTAAATGGAGTAGTACTATAGCTAGCTAATACTAAAGGTATTTATTGGATTATAATAAGATCCAATAAATACCTTTTTAAATGTTAATAGTATTTTATTGTATTAATGCAACACTAGAATTATCAGTGACACTTATGCAGATATTAGATAAAAATATGGAGCCCATAAAAGGACTATATGCAGTTGGAAATGATAGTGAGGGTTTCTTGAATATTTGTTGTATCAAGAATTAGCATCAGGAGTTGCAGCAGAAAGAACTATGATATTTGCTCGCTATGTAGGTAAATATCTAGCAAATTAAAATATTATAATAATTTATAAGTGAAAAATGTTGCTTTAAAACATAAAGTAGAATCTGTTTTGTTTATTTTCTTTAATATAAGATCGTTTGAGATGGTGCTAAACCCATTAAGTGTAATTGATACTGTGTTTGTGTAGATTAAACATAATAGTTCCAATGTGATAAAAGCATGAAAATAATGTATAAGAATAGTAGAGATAATTTTAGTCTTTGCTATTCTTTTTAGATTAACAAATTAAATATTTGATTATTTTTTCAGGAGAAAATTTTAGAAGAAAAATACAACACTCATTAAACAATAGTGTTGGAAGTATGTTACATAAAATTCCCATGAATTTTATTTTAAGATGTAAGCATTTAAAAGTTTAATAAGTAAAGATAAAAGACGATAATGTTTGTAATTGAGATAATTAGATGAAAGGGTGGTTTAATTGAAGTATATGGGAAAAATAAAGATTGGAACTAAACTTGTAAGTTCATTTGTGATAATTATGGCTTTTGTTGTAATAGTTGGAATGACTGCTCTTGGTACGTTAGGGAAAGTAGGTGATAGCGCTACTAGAATGTATAAAGTTAATTTGAAGAAGGTCTATTATTTAGGACAAATAGAACAAAGCTTAACTGAAGTAAGAGCAGATGTATTAAAGTTAGTATATCAAAGAGATGCTTCAAATATGAAGGAAGCTGAAGCTGAAATAATAAAGGATGAAAAAGAAATTAATACGTTTATTGAAAAGTATGAAGCAATATCTAGTGAGTCAGCTAATGAACAGAGTTGGAAAAATATCAAACAAACTAGTGAGAATTATTTAAGTATAGTTGATAAAATTGTTAATGCTGCAGAAAAAAATGATTTTGATGGAGCAGTAAGTTTAAATAAATCAAATTCTGCAAACAGACAAAAAATATTTGAAGAAATAAATAAATTGATAAGTGCTAATTTTGCTCAATCTAAAAGTGAAAATGCTTCAAATAAAGTAACAAGTGCTAATTTTGTAAAATTACTAATATTTATTATGGTGTTAATTATTATGGTAGTTAGTGTACTTTCTGTAATTTTAACAAAAGACATTAAGAAGTGTTTATCCGATATAAATAACGTTGTAAAAAATATGGCCGATTATAATTTTTCGTCAGTACTTAAAGTAGATAGGAAAGATGAATTTGGGGATACAAGTAAATTCCTTATGAAAGCACAGGAAAATGTAAAAAACATTATAAAGACTATTATGGGAAATTCTCAAGATTTAAGTGCTTCAAGTGAAGAACTTTCGGCTACAGTTGAGGAACTTAACTCTAAATTTTCAGAGATAACAGAATCAACTAAATATATAGCCGAGCAAACTGAAAGAACAAGTGCATCCTCAGAGGAATTAACAGCATCTGTTGAGGAGGTTAAGGCTAATATAGATGAATTATCAAATAGCACAATAGATCAAAATAACAGTTCTAGTAAGTCTAAGGAAAAGGCTGTTGAAGTTAAAAATAATGGAATAGAATCTGTAAAAAGAGTAGAAAGTGTTTATGAGGATAAGGCAAAGGAAATATTAAAATCTATAGAAGAGGGTAAAGTTGTTGGTGAAATAAAACAAATGGCAGAGGCTATTGCTAGTATAGCTGAACAAACTAATTTGCTTGCGTTAAATGCTGCAATTGAAGCTGCGAGGGCAGGAGAAAGTGGAAAAGGTTTTGCTGTTGTAGCAGAAGAAGTTAGGGAACTTTCGGAGGAAGTAGAAGAATCTATAGATGGTATAAAGAATACTATTGAAAGGGTACAAATTGCATTTAAAAAACTTTCAGATAGTGCTAATGATGTTATGGTGTTTATGAATAATGATATAATAACTGAACTTAAGAAATTTGAGCAAGTTGGAAGTAAGTATTATGAGGATGCTGAATTTATAAGTACAACTTCAGGTAATATATCTGAAAAGACAAAGGCTGTGGATGAAACTATGAGTGAGGTAAGTAGTGCTATACAAGAAGTTGCCTCTAGTGCTCAAAAGGTATCAGAAAATACGAATGGTATAAAAGGTGGAATTGAAGAAGCAAGTCAAGGTCTAGAGCAAATAGCAACAGCATCTCAAAGTCAAGCAGAATTAGCATTAAAGCTTAATGAATTGGTACAGAAGTTTAAAATTTAAGTTGTATTTAAAGAGAAGTAAAAGTTAATGATATTGAAAATTTTACTTTAGGTTAAATATAAGCTCCAACTCAAAATATAAGGTTGGAGCTTATAATATTTTTTAACACTTTATAAAAACAATTGCTTCAAATTAAGGACGGGATTTATGTCGAAGTTGCCAAAGCTTTAAAATAGTCAGTTTACAGTATTGCATGCTGGCAATTTTTGCGTTTAACGTATCTAAATTTTTTGAAGAACTGAAACAAGACAAAATGTAGAATGTGAAAAATGAAGAGGAGCTGTAAATAGGTATCAGAAGGAGTTAAATCATATAAGTTTTTTTAAAGTCGTCTATTTATTAGGCGATTTTTTTATAATTAATCGTATGATTTTTGCACATTAATGAAATTAGAGCTATAAAATAACAAAAAACACATAAAACGATAAAAATAAACCATATATTGAAATTAATAATAATAAATGGTAATATAGTATTGAGAATATTTTGTAAATTCATAATATATTTTACAAAATAAAAAATATATAAGGTAAAGGAGTGGTTTTATGAAAAAACAGATTGTTGCTGTAATTGTTGGAGTGAGTATGATTCTTACTTGCAGTTTACCTGTAGCAGCAAAACATAATTCTAATATTAATCAAGTAAGTAAGATTAATTTAGAAAACAATGCTACAAAAGTACTAACTAAAGCCCAAAAGATAAGTGTGTTAAATGATAAGGTTAAATTAGGTAATGCTGCTGTAAAACTTAATGAGAGTCCGTCTAAAAATGCAAAAGAAAAAATTAAACTAAGCAAAAATTCTTTCAAAAGTGCAGAAGAAAACATTAGGTCAAAATCCAAAAAGTATCTATCAGCAGAAAAAAATGACCAGAATACAACAGGTTCAGCTATTACAATTAATGATAGTGCAGGTAATGCTTATGCTGTAAATACTAATACTGTTTATAATGATACAATGACCACTGAAGGTGGACAAAGATGGTATGCTTTTGATAATTCAGCTGCACAAAAACTTACAGTAATTTGTCAAGCACCAAAGAGTACAAATGTAGATTATAATTTGTTTTTATTTAAGTATAATGATCAAACTCATAATTTAGATTTAGTTGTAGATTCAACATATCCGAATACAGCTAATCAACAACTAAGTACAATTGGGCAGTCAGGAGTTTATTTTATGGCTGTAAGTTCTGTAAAAGGGTTTGATGCTGTAAATCCATTTCAATTTGCAGTAATTTCCTCAAGTACTTATGGAGATAATGAACCAGATGATAATCCGCTGCAAGCAAAATCATATACTAATGCATTTTTTGAAGAGGATACTATAGATAATAATTTCGACCAAGATTGGAACAAAATTTCTATTACTGAACCTTCAATTATTTCTGCAAGTTTAAGTAATGTAAGTGGTTCAAATGCTTATAGAGCAGATATTATAGATAGTCAATTAGAAAATATATTATGTACTGTTAATGCGAATTCTAGTAAAAAGTTTGTGTTACCAGCAGGGACTTATTATGTTAGGATAAGTTCTGACAATGGTTTCGATCCACAACAAAAATATAAATTTGATTTGAGTTCAGTTGGACAATCAATACTTTTAGGTTTTAGTCCAGACTATAATTATATAGTTACTACAGATTCAAATAAAAAAGTGTATCTTAATGGAAAAACAGTTAATGTAGATTGGAAAAGAGAATTCAACTTTGACTATCCGGATGGAGGTTATGAATACAGGTCTCAAGAAGTATATCAACGCCAAGATAGTGAACTGCTTGGAGCTCAATATGGAACATATACATCAACTTATACAGGTGATATACCTCATGCATTTAGTTTAATAATTAAAAATCCACAATATTTTTATTGGCATAGTCGTTATTATAATGGAGGACCTGATAATATAGATAAAATTGATCAACCAATGGAAATTGCGGTTTCATTAATAATTAATGCAGACACTGGAACTATTGTAGATTTTAATGAGGATAATTTTAATTTTTATTATATAAATAAAATTGAATCACATAATTTTTCACCAGTAAAATAAATTTAATTCATAGAGTAGTAAAGACTTTTTGTTTTTGCTATTCTTTTTTATATGATCCAATTATTTAGGTAATTATACTATAAAATATAAAGTGTTAGGAGGAGTTAGATTGAAAAGATTTGTTTTAAAATGTGCAATGATTACTATAGTATGTTTATTGGTAACTTTTACATTTAATATATCAAGTGCATACAAGGCAGCTGCACTAAAATATAATACTATAGATTTGAAAGACTCAAATGAAATAATATTTAAGGATAGTAATTTAGAAAAAGCAGTAAGGGATAAAATAAACAAGCCAACAGGAGCATTAAGTAAAAGTGATGTTGGAGGTATAGATGAACTTGATATAGAATATGGAAATATAACTTATCTAGATGGAATTGAAAATCTTACTGGTCTTAAAAGATTATGCCTATCTAATAACAACATAAGTGATATCAATTTATTAGGTAACCTGACAAATTTGACTGATTTATCTTTACAAGGAAACAATATTTCTAACATAAATTCTTTGAGTAATTTAACTAAATTAAATGTTCTTAGTTTAAATGAAAATAAAATTTCCGATGTTAAAGCAGTAGCATCATTAAGTAATCTAACTAGTTTAAATTTATCTCAAAATCAGATTTGTGACATCAGCTCTTTAGCTAATTTAACAAATTTAAATTATATTAATTTGCAGCAGAATCAAATTTCAGATATAGATTGTTTAAGAAATTTGACTAATTTAAATAAAATCGATTTACTAAATAATAAACTTAGTGATAATAGCCACTTAGATGCACTAGGTAATTTAGTTAATTTACAAGAGCTTAATTTAGCTAATAATATAATTAGTAATATTAGTTTTTTTAATAATACCTTGGATAAACTGCATTATGTTGATTTATCCAATAATCATATTGTTAATGTTAAACCTTTAGTTAATTTATCTAATATTCAAAGTATTACTTTGTCTGGGAATAACGGTGTTAATAATATTAGTGATTTAGCCTCATTAAATAGTGTGAATTATATTGATTTAAGTAATACTAATGTTACAGATATAAGTAGTATATCTTCTTTAAAAACTTTGACAACGCTTAATTTGGAGAATACTAAAATAGATATAAAAACTTTCACTGGATTTAACAATTTAACTCACCTTAATTTATGCGATGATAATATAAGTGATATTGGTTTTTTATCCAATTTAACTAATTTGACCAATCTTTATTTATCTGACAATAATATTAGTAATGTTACTACGCTTGAAAAATTAGTCAAATTGAAATATATTAATTTAGCAAACAATAATATAACCTCACAAGATATAGAAAATTTAAAAAGCGCTTTACCTCGTTGTAGGATATTAACAGAAGAGTAGATATAATTAAGCATAACTAAGTAATAAATTTTAATGGGACTAAAATATTACTATTTTAGTCCCATTAAAATTTATCTTATAGCTTAAAAGTTCCTGTTTAAAATATCAATATTTTTAACGTGACATTTTTTGACTTTTCTCTTTTAATATTTTTTTTCTATATTTCTAGCATAAAAAGTAGCTAAAATAATGCTTGATGTCAATTCTAAAATCCCAGAATACCTAAAAAAACTCACTGTATTCATAATACTACTTGTAAGATACATCCCTAATAATATTGAAATAACTTTTAATGGTGAGGTAATAAATGATTGGATTGAGTATACTTTACCGATATCTTCATTAGGAACTTGCAATTGTATTATATTACGAACTGATATAAAAAACACACTTGATGTCATACCAAAAAAAGTAAAACACATTAGACTAACATAAAAATTATTTATAAGTGTTAAGATTATTAAGGATATTCCATCCACAGCTATTACACAAAATATAAATTTCATATTATTACATATTTCCTTTATACTTATAAATAAAAAACTAGATATTAAAGAACCTATACCCATTGCGGTTAAAAATAAAGATGATTTTGTTACATCTATTCCTAAAAATTGTTTGCCAAAAATATACATAAGGGGTGATTGTGCTTCTACAATTAATACAACAATAGCCATACTTATAAATATATATTTCAAATTTATATTTTCGTTAATATACTTTATGCCTGTTGTTGGATTATTTTTTTTATTATTTTGTAATTTGAGATCTATACTTCCTTCTTTTCCATATCTATATTTACATATCAATGTACAAATAACACTAAAATAAAAAGTTACACTATCAATAGAAAAAGCATAAGTATTCCCTAACTTTAATATTATAAATCCAGCCAAGGCAGGTCCTATACAATTTGCTATACTTTTAGCAGAACTAAAAAAAGAATTTGCTACAAAAATATCTTCTTTTTCAAGTAGTTGGTCTAAATAAGCAAACGAAGCTATATCAGCAAAAACATCAAATATTGAGTTTATAATGAATATAAAGAAAATAAAATATATATTATGAACAAAAACTAAAGATAATATTGTTGTGCCCTCTATAAAGTCTGATAATAATAGTATATTAGCCCTATTACGTTTATCAACTAAGTGTCCAAAAACTGTAGATAAGCATAAAGGAGGTATTATACGAATAAGTGTTATTAAACCAATACCAACTATTTTAGAATTAAAATTACTTACAAGCAGCATTTGAATAACTGTTAAATAGGTTAAGCTATTACCAATACTAGAAATTATACCACTTAAAACATTTAAAGAATAAGGTATGTTTTTTTTGAATATTTTTAATGCTTTAAACATTTCTTATACTACTCCATTTAAATTTTTGCATATACTTTAACTCAATTGCATTATAATTTATTTATGCATTGTATAGCATTTCCCTTAAAGTACCATATAGTTATTATGATAGTCAAGGAATTTATAAATATTTTTACCATTTATTGAAGGCTTTTCTTGATAATCTAGTTGGTGTTAAATTTCGATATTATTATGACTTCAATACTGAGGATGTTATAATGGGTTTAATCGATAGGATAATAGATGGATTAAGAAGGTGATATTTTGGAGAATAAAGATTTAGAAATTAAGCTGGAAGGAAAAAGTTCATTTGAGAAAATAGATATGATTGAACAGTTAGAAGGTTCCATACATTTTACGCCAAAGATATATAAATTTCTAGAGTATCTTTCTGAAGATGATGAATATGAAGTAAGAGTAAAAGTTGCAGAAATATTAGTCCTATCAAATGATGTAGAAGGGGATAATATATTAATAAAGCTTCTAAAAGATAAAGAAGAATTAGTAAGAGTTAATGCATGTGATTCTCTTTGTACAAGCTTTTCGAAAGATGTTATATATCATCTAAAAGATAAGCTATTAAAAGATAAAAGTAATTTAGTTAAAGGATATGCTATATTATCTTTAGTTGATATTTTTACTAGACAAGATAGTAATTTAGGTGAACATATTGAGTTTTTTAAACAAGTATTAAAAAAACAAGAGACTCAATGGGTTAGGATTAATATATATAAAGCTTTGTATATGTTGGGAGACAAAGTATACCTGGATATGCTAGTACAGGAATTAGGAAATAGATATTATAGAAACAGGTGCGCTGTTGTAAATATACTAAGTGAAATAGCTTCAAAAGGAAATTACAGAATAATAGAAAAAGCATTAGCTGAAAGATTGAAAATAGAAAAATCTTTTGCGGTAAAAGGTGGTATAGAAGAATTACTTAGTGAAATAAATAATGTTAAAGAACGTGTGTGAAACTATACACGTTTTTTTATGAAATTTATTATATATTACGACTAATTTATATAGAATTCCACAATGAAATATTGTAGTGAAAACGGAATAAATAGAGTTGATAAAAAAACTGGAGAGTATAAACTAATTTTGAAGTGTAAAAATACTGGCAATTTAATTTTATCAGATAGGTATATCTTTTTTTTGTTATTTTAGAACTAATAGGTACAAGCAGGCAATTTGGGAATTTGATATTTGTTATGAAGAAGATAATGATTGCGAGGATGCGTTGTTTAATAAAGCTATAACGCTTCTACATATGGGACGATATATGCAATCTTTATATACATCATTAGAATTATATAAAATTAACTCTAAAGATATTGAAAACATATTAAATATTGGAGAATGTTATTATAGGCTTGGTAATTTAAGTTGTGCGGAAAATCGATTTAAGGAAGTGCTAAAAGATGATCCGTTAAACAGTATGGCAAATAAATTTTTGAAGAAAATACGTTTTAAGAGTAAATAACTAATAAAATATCATAGTTACTTTGGTAAGCTAGCCTATAATTATACGATAATATAAATTTTGAAATTAAGGATATAATTTTATATATGAAACAAAAGGTAGTCTAAATTTAGTTTGAAAATTAGACTACCTTTTTGTTTTGGTGAGTGATAATTTTGAAACTTATTGCCAAAATGGTTAAAAGGTATATAATATAAAAGGAGCATTGAAAGGAGTTTGAGTTTTACATGAAAGATATTTTTGAAGATTTATCAGATAGAGAGTTAGAGTTATTAAATATAATACATAAGAAGGATATGATTACTAAAAAAGGTTTGCAGTCTTTAATAGCAATGCCACTTACAACTTTAAATAGAGCTATGAAAAGTCTTATAGATAAAAAATTAATAGTTGAGATTGGTGTGTCCGAATCAACTGGTGGGAGAAGAGCTGTAGAGTATAGCACCACTCAAAAGGGTATATATGTTGTAGGCGTTGATATATCAAGAACTTACGTAAGCATAGTTATAATGAATCTTAAAATGACTGTTTTAGCAAAAGAAAAATTCTATATGGATGAGAGCTTTTCTCCCCAAAAGACAGTAAAAAAGATTGTAAATTTAATAATAAAGAGGTTAAAGGAATTATCAATAGACAAAAGTGAAGTGATTGGTATAGGAGTAGGGACAGTAGGTCCTCTTAATAGAAAAAAAGGTATTATGGTGAAGCCTAAAAATTTCTTTAATGAAAGTTGGAAGGATGTAAATTTAAAGGATATGGTTGAGAAAGATACTTCTATCTCATGTTTTATAGATAATGGAGCAAATACCGCAGCGTTAGCTGAATATTTATTCGGTTCTGGTAAAAGTTTTAAAAGTATTGTGTACATACATTGTGGAGTTGGGATTAGATCAGCTGTTATAACTGATGGAATTGTTATAAGAACCATAAATGACTCAGAAGATGCTTTTGCACATATGATTGTAGATTTAAATGGGGAAAAATGTACTTGTGGAAGCAAAGGATGTATAGAAAGCTACTCATCTATAAAAGCTATAATTAAAAGGTTTAATCTTAAATCAAGCATTGAAAAAATAAAAGAAGAGGATTATAACGCACTATTAAATTTAAAAGTTAAAGAGTGTGATTTAGCTAAAGAGGTCATTAATAAAGGCGCTAAAACTTTAGGAATAGGACTTTCTAATTTGATTAAATTATTAAATCCTGAATTAGTAATTTTATGCGGACCTTTAATTAATAATTATAAATTTTACTATGACATATGTATAGATACATTTAATAAAAATAATTATTTAAATAATAAAGTGGTATTTAGTAAGGGAGGAGAATTTAAAGAAGACGCTATAGCAATTGGAGCAGCTTTAATGGTAATAGAAAATTATTTTAAAAGAAGCAGTTATTAGGAGGAAAATATATTGATTATTTTAGCTTTAAAAATATTTATTATATCAATTATTGCAGGGTTACTTGGTTCGATACTTGGGCTGGGAGGAGGAATTATAATAACTCCTGTTTTAACTTTATTTTTTGGAATAGATATAAAATATGCTATAGGAGCAAGTATAGTATCGGTAATAGCAACTTCAAGTGGGTCAGCTATAGCTTATATAAAAGACAAAATTACCAATATGAGAATAGGAATGTTCCTTGAGATAGCGACTACAACTGGAGCTATCTCAGGAGCGTTTTTGAGTGGAATAATTAATACTAAATATCTCTATTTTATATTTGGAATTTTATTATTGTATTCTGCAATAGCCATGGTTAAAAAAGGAAAAGGTGAACTTCCTAAAAATGTAGAGGCTCATCCTTTGGCTAAAAAGCTTAATTTGAATGGCGAATATTATGATAAGATTCTAAAAAGACAGGTTGAGTATAATGTAACTGGTGTTTATAGTGGAATGGGAATGATGTATGTAGCTGGAGTTATATCAGGGCTTTTAGGAATAGGGAGTGGAATATTTAAGGTTATGGCAATGGATTTATTTATGAAGCTTCCTCTTAAGGTATCAAGTGCAACTAGCAATTTTATGATAGGAGTAACTGCTGCAGCAAGTGCAGGAGTGTATTTTCTTAGAGGTGATATAGATCCGAAGATTTCTGCACCAGTAGCTCTTGGTGTTTTAGTTGGAGCTACCATAGGTACTAGAGTTATGCAAAATTTGAAGAGTAAAACCATAAGAAAATTATTTATACCTATTCTTGTGTATGTTTCCGTAGAAATGATTGTGAAAGGATTTGGTGCTAAATAATGAAACATAATGAGATTGAAGAAATGGAGCTTATTATAAGTAAGTTTTTAATGATAGGTGTTCTAGTAAGTGCTTTGATAACGTTTGTTGGTTTTATAATGCTAGTTGTAACAGGTAGTAGTGGATATAGAGGGAACGTATATCCAACAAGTCCGATTAAAATTTTAGAGGGAGCTTTTGAGCTTAAGTCTTATGCGATAATATTAACTGGCCTTCTAATTTTAATAATAACTCCTGTACTTCGTGTGGGGGTTTCGATTATTGTATTTATGAAAGAAAAAGATTATTTATATGTGAAAATTACTTCGTTTGTTTTTATAATATTGATTATAAGTTTTGTGCTTGGTAAAGTAGAATAAAAAAGCTTGGCACAGTATGTTGAAATGAAATTCAATGTACTGTGCTGTTTTTTGAATAAAAAACTAAAATATAAGTTGAAAAATTAAAGTTTAGCTAAATATTTATCTAAATAAGTTACTGATGAAAGTTGTTTTATAATGATTGCGTGAAAACGCTAAAAGATTTAAAAACCGTAAACGTGCAATATAATGGTAGACTTGAGAAACATCAATTAAAAACAATACAAAATATTTAACTAAAAAAATACTAAATATATGTTGACTTATTTAGTACGCGAATATATAATTGTGGTATACCCGGGTGAAAACATTTTCAATAATATAGTTAAATTTATATTGAAATAAGTATATCGAGGAGGATATTGTAATGGCGAAAAATTATGATAGTCTTGCAAAAAATATTGTGGAGAACGTTGGTGGTAAGGATAATGTAATATCATTAGTGCATTGTGCAACAAGGTTAAGGTTTAAACTTAAAGATAAGCAAAAAGCTAATAAAGATGCGCTTCAAGCATTAGAAGGGGTTATAACTGTAGTTGAAAGCGCTGGACAATATCAAGTAGTAATTGGAAATTCTGTAGCTGATGTATACGATACCATAGGAAGAGTTGCAGGAGTAAAACTTAACTCTGATAATGAAGAGATATCTGATAATAAAACAAATATTCTAAGTACAGCCATAGATGTTATTTCCTCTATATTTACACCAATGCTTTCTGTAATGTGTGGAGCGGGTATTTTAAAAGGCATATTAATGCTTTGTACAACAATGGGTTGGCTGGTTGATACAAGTGGAACTTACAAAATTTTATATGCTGCAAGTGACAGTGTTTTTCATTATTTGCCAGTAATATTAGCATATACAGCAGCTAAAAAATTCAAGGCTAATCCATTTGTAGCAGTGGCAGTAGCAGGTGCGCTCTTATACCCGGATATAACAACTTTGTATGCAGCTCATAAAAGTGTAACCTTCATGGGAATACCAGTTATATTGATTAGTTATCCATCAACAGTTATTCCTATAATTTTATCAACTTATGTACTAGCTAAACTCGAGCAATTTTTGAATAAAAGGCTTCCGGACGTATGTAAGAACTTTTTTACACCAACAATTTGCCTATCAGTTATTGTACCATTAACATTTTTAGTAATAGGACCAGTAGGAGATAAATTAGGAAAATTATTAGCTTCTGGTTATACAACGCTTTATAACATAAATCCGGCTATAGGTGGAGGAATTGTAGGAGCTTTATGGCCAATACTTATCATATTCGGATTGCATTGGGGATTTGTGCCAATAGTAACAAATAACCTGGCTATTTATGGACGAGATACACTCTTTACAATAACAGGACCTAATAATTTTGCACAAGCAGGAGCAGCACTTGGAGTTTTTTTAAAGACAAAAGATTCAAAATTAAAGGCTATAGCAGGATCAGCTGCAACAACAGGTTTATTTGGTATTACAGAACCAGCTATTTACGGAGTAACTTTAAAGTATAAAAAGCCATTTGTTATTGCATGTGTAGGTTCAGGTGTAGCAGGGGCTATAACAGGTTATGTAGGAGCGGGATGTAGAGGATTTGTAGGAACATCTATTTTAACACTTCCAGCGTACATAGGAAAAGGGTTTGTAGGATTTTTAATAGCGTGTGCTTTTGCGTATCTTTTTTCTGCAATTGTAACTTATTTATTTGGATTTAGTGATAAAATGCTGCCTAATAAAGTAGAAAACATAGTGAATACTATAGAAACAGTGGAAGATTCAGAGGTTTTTAGTCCAGCACAGGGGAAAATAGTTAAATTATCAGAGGTATCAGATAAAGCTTTTTCAAGTGGTGGATTAGGAAAAGGACTAGCTATAGTACCAAGTGAAGGAAGGATATATTCACCAGTAGATGGAAGTGTTGAAGCAGCTTTTCCAACAGGACATGCCTTTGGATTAAAATCACAAGCAGGAGCTGAAATACTTATTCATGTAGGTTTTAATACTGTTGAATTAGAAGGAAAGTACTTTGAAGTAAAAGTATCAAGTGGACAAACTGTAAAAAAGGGAGATTTGCTTGTGGAATTTGATATCGATAAAATAAAAAAAGAAGGATTTGATATTACAACACCGGTGCTTGTAACTAATTATGATATGTTTAATGAAATTATACCAGTAAATAAAACTAAAGTTATTGTCGGAGAAAATATTATGAACTTAATAAGATAAATAGAAATTATAAATTTGAGATATACTTTTAATAATAAGCAATGGAGGTTAAGGGTTAATGAATAATATTACTGTAGCTAGTGATAAAAGACATTTTAAAAAAGGTAAGAGTGACTTTTTCTACCTTGCAGATACTTGTTGGAGTGCATTTACGAATATCACTTTAGAAGAATGGGAAGAGTACCTAATTTATAGAAAAATGCAGGGCTTTAATGTTATTCAGATAAACACATTAGCCCAATGGGATGCAAGTAAAACAAAACTTAATATATTTCCATTTAACAAAAATGAAGATGGTACAAATAACTTTTATTCGTTAAATCAGGAGTATTTTGATAGAGCTGAAAAAATGCTTGATATGGCTGTGTGCTATGGGTTTACACCAGCACTTGTGCTACTTTGGTGTAATTACGTACCAGATACATGGGCGGTTAAATTTGATTCAAGTAATATTTTACCTTTGGATATGATTGAAAAATATGTAGAATATGTTGGAAAGAAATTCTCTAAATTTAATCCGATTTATATAGTTAGTGGAGATACAGATTTTCCTGGTGAAAAAACAAAAGAATATTATAAAGTTGCATTAGATACAATAAAAAGAGTGGCACCAGAGTGCATAAGAACGATGCATATAAGAGGAAGACTTATGGATTTACCGAAAGAATTTGAAGAAAGTGAAAGTATAGATTTTTATATGTATCAATCAGGACATAATTCTATACATAAAGATATGACCTATTTGTTAGCTCAAAATTTCTATAAAAAAAAGGTGAAAAAGCCTATTGTTAATTCGGAGCCGTGTTATGAACAGATGGGTTATAGTAGACAAATGTATGGAAGATTTACGCAATTTGATGTTAGAAAAGCTTTATGGCAGAGTCTGCTTTCGGGTGCTAGCAGTGGAATAACCTATGGAGCACATGGAATTTGGAGCTGGCATAGGAATGAAGGAGGGTTTGCTTCTAGTATTGGAGAAGGTTTTGATAAACCATATTACTGGAGGGATGCTTTGAAGTTTAAGGGAGCATGGGATTATTCATTTGCTAAATGGTTATTTGATAATTATGATTTGTGTGCAATAGAACCTTTAGAAGGGTACATCGATAAATCAGAAGAAATAAGGATAGCAGGAAAAAGCGATTTATCTATAGTACTTATATATATACCTGTAAACACCACCGTTGTGATAAATAAAGCTTTTAATGACTATGAGTTTCAAATTATAGATTTAAGTAATAGATATTTTGGAAAGCCTCAAGTTGAAATTAAAGACGGAAAAACAGTAATTGGAATGCATAGTTTTGATGAAGATGCACTTGTGATTATCAAGGAAAAAACTATATAATAAATTTTAAGTGTCAACTAAATAACTGCTTTGAGTTTAATGAAAAAAGTAGGTTGAGGTTGGCACTTATTTTTATTAATATGATTAAATGTATATAACTTTACATATTAAGGAAAAGAATGATATAATCTTAATGAAAATGTAAGTAAGTTTTTTCATTAATGATATAAGGAGTGATATTATGTATAATATAATGAATGATAAAGAAGAAGGCAAAGAACAAGAAAATTCTAATGTATTATTAAAAGAGTTATTTAAGTCTAGATCTATTGTTATTTCCGGTGAAATTAATCAAGCTTTAGCAGAAAAAGTAAGCACACAACTTTTGATTTTGCAAGAAATGGGCGATGAACCTATAAAAATATTTATAAATAGTCAAGGTGGTCATGTTGAGGCAGGAGATACAATACATGATATGATTAAATTTGTTAAGCCACGTGTTAAGGTTATAGGTACAGGTTGGGTTGCTAGTGCAGCTATTACTATTTACATTGCAGCAGATAAAGAGGATCGTTATTCATTACCTAATACTAGATACTTAATACATCAACCTTTAGGTGGAGTTCAGGGACAAGCTTCTGATGTAGGTATTGAAGCAGAGCAAATTTTAAAAATGCGCGAAAGAATAAATAAAATTATCAGTGAAGCAACAGGTCAATCACTAGATAAGGTTAATAATGATACTGATAGAAACTATTGGTTAAATGCCAATGAAGCAGTTGAGTATGGAATAGTAAATAAAATCATTTCGAAGTATGATGAAATTTAATAAAAGTTTATTACTGCATGTAGGCTAATATTGCTCTCATGCAGTTTTTTATATGTTTTGCTATAAGTCTACATTTTCAGTGTTGCAAACTTCGTAATTTATGGTATTATATATGAATATTGAAATACTTAACACATGATGTTTAAAACTGAAAGGTGGATTTTATTATGACAGGAAAAACACATATTAGTATAGGACTAATGTCTTCGGCAGCGGTTCTTTCAGTGAATCATTCATCAACTGGAGGTTTATTAGTTGGTTTAGCGTTAGGAACAGTAGGAGCATTGATGCCAGATATAGATACCGGAAAAAGTACCATAAGCTATAGAATAAGGCAGATAACAACCTATGGTATAGTGGCTCTGCTAGCTGTGTATGTACTTATGTCAAATTTTAGTCCTCAGGTTGAGAAAATTAATTTGTTTTTAAAAGGTATAGGTGTTTATAAAATATTTGATCGCATGCCGCATAATTCGGAATTTTTAAATACTGGATTAGCTATTTTAATTGTATGTATTATATTTTCAAAATTCACTAAGCATAGGAGTTTTACTCATAGTATATTAGGACTTTTTATATTCACACTTGGATTTTATTTAATAGTGGGTAACGCTGCTTTGTATTTTGCGGTAGGATTTGTATCACATATGTTAGCAGATACTTTAACAAATAGTGGAATAGGAGTTTTTTATCCAATTAAGACTAAAATAGCCCTTAAACTTGTTCATACAGGATCTATGATAGATCACTTTATAGGCGGCGCAGCTTTTGTGCTATTTATAGTAGTAATGACAAAGAACTTGTAGTGAAATAAACAGCTGTGAAATTTTAATTTTTCTATTAATTTTATTTTGTAAATAATTTACTACATATATTAAAGAGTTAATAATAAATAAAAAACCTCCATAAGATTTTAAGTATTTAAGCCTTATGGAGGTCTGTTTATGTTAAACTATTTTGATCTAGGAGTATAATCCCATTTGAAGTTTCCACCTTTGTTACCAGTAGCAATATTTCCTGATTGAATAGGATTTACTTTATTATGATTTCTTAAAAAGCCTACTCCTTTATTATTGATAGCTTTGCAATTCTTTACTGTAATTAAGCCGCCATCTTGACTGCCGTATAAACAAGGTCCTAATTTAAAACCGTTTCCATCTCCGTTTTTACCAGAACCGTTATTTTCAGCTGTGCAGCCTAAAAATGTTATGTTGCTTCCAGCTGTATAAGTATCATAACCATCATCACTGTTACCTATAGAGGTACAGTTTTTAAGAGTTATGTTTTTTGCACCGTTTTTTATTCCGAATCCATCTGCATCTTCTCCGCCGTTAGTATTATCGAAATTATAGTTTGATTTACAATTATCGAAGGTTACGTTAGAAACATTATCTTTAGCTTCAATACCTGCAAATTGTGCACCTGTAACTGTACAATCTTTTATTGTAACACCAGAACATTTTTGAACACTTATGCCCTGTCTTTGAGGCTTGTTTATAGTGATACCAGTTATGTTAGCGCTAGCGGTAATTGCAATGGTACCTTTAGGACAAGCTGAGGCATCAATAACAACACCAGTAGCAGTTACAGGTTTAGTAACTTTTACACCTCTATTTAAAGTGTAATGTCCAGCTGGAATAACTCCACCAGCTTCTAATTTAGATGCTATATCTCCTCCGCCTTTTACTGTTTTTGCTTGAACCCCGTATGATGCAAAAGAGGATACAAGTATTGCTGAAGTTAGTAAACCTAAAATTCTTTTGTTCATTTTATATACCTTCTTTTTATAATATATTTAGTAAAAAATAAATTTTACTATGACTACAGTATAAATTTATTTTTACGATAACAAAAGGTTAGTAAGTTGTAATATTTCCTTATTAGAATAAAATAAAAAATATAATGCCTTGAATTCTCTGCTAAATGTACTTTTACTGGTTCTAATCAAAAAAAAGTAAATAAAAAATTTTATTGTAAAAAATATATAAAATTAATAAAAAAGTAAAATCAATAAGATTACTCAAGTTAAGTACTCTTGAAGAATTAAATCAAAAGTTTTTAAACTAACTTTATAAAAATACTTTAAAAACATAGTGGGTATATGGTAATATATATAATATAGACAATATAATTGAATAGGAGGATTATAAAGCATAAAATTATAATAATATGAATAATTTTTTTATAAGAGTGATTTAAATGGTTACTATTAATTTTTTAAAAGGAATGAACTATAGTAAGAGCATTTATGTATACGATTAAATGTATACGATTTCTTAAATTAAAGGGGGAGATATACTAAAGCATCAACTAAATTAATAGTGTAATTCAGTAAATTAAAAGAATATTGAATTCTATAAGAACATCTATGCTTTATTTCAATTCTTGAATTATTATTTATGTGGGGGGAATATTTATGTTCAAAAAGAAATTTAAAATATTAATGTCCATTTCGTGTGTTATGTTATTATCTATGTCATTAATTGGGTGTAATGGAGGAGATTCTTCAGATGATTCGTCTTCTGGTATAACTCAAATTAATATGGCTATAGTGGGAGATCAGCCAAAACATATAGATCAATTTTATAAAAAGCTAGATGCACTTACAGAAAAGGATTTAAAAATAAAGGTTAGATTTCAAAATATATCTTGGCAAGATGTGCAAAATAAATATAATCTTGCATTAACTTCTGGAAATTTAGATATAATACCATCAGGTAGTTGGTTAAATTATAGTGATTATGCTAAGAAAAATGCATTCTTAGATATAAGTGACTTGGTTAAAAAAGATGCACCGGATATGTACAAGAAAATATCTAAAAATGCCTGGAGCGGAGCTAAGATAGATGGAAAAATATATGGAGTACCGCAGGATTCAATTGGATATGGAAATGCACTTGGAATTCAATATAGAGAAGATCTTAGAAAAAAATATAATTTACCAGAAATTAAAGATATGAATTCTTTAGAAAATTATTTACTTACCTTAAAGAAGAATGAAACTAGTATGCCCTACATGCTTGATCAACAAGATTTTGTTGCTAATTATGAACAAGCGGCCACAGGATTAACAACTATTGATAGCGATGGAACTTGCACAAGTAGTATATCACAATATGGATTGCTTGTAGATCCAAAGAATACATCAAAAAGCGTTTTAGTTTATGATACACCTGGATATAAGGATTTAGTTAAAACAATGAAGAAATGGTACGATGAAGGTCTTGTTAATAAAAATATACTTTCAACCAAGGATCAACCAGAAGATATGATGAGAGCAGGAAGTCTACCAGCTGATTTTATATCATACTTTGTTAAATCAAGAGATCTTGGATATAAAATAGAAAAAATTCATCCAAATTGGGAATTAGGTTTCTGGTTATTTACAGATAAAAATGTTTATAATACTAGAACTGGACATACACTTGAATCTATTACAAGAAACTCAAAACATCCAGATTTAGCCTTGGAATTTTTAAATAAGATAAGAACGGATAGAAATTATTTTGATTTGATGTCCTATGGTATAAAAGATACAAATTATAGTTTGACATCTCAGGGCAAAGTTGATGTAAGTAAAGTATCTGATGATAATGTATTTTCTTTAACACCATGCTGGGGAGATGCTAAGTTTGATAGAAGAGGTACGAATGAGTGGTCAAAATCAGAGCCAATAAATCAAAGTCTTGCTAAGATTTCTAAAGACAATCCTCTTAATGGTTTCTATTTTGATACAAGCAAAGTTCAAACTGAAATTGCAAACATGGAACAGGTACGAATTCAATATATTCAACCAATTCAGGTAGGTATATCACAAAATCCTGAGAGTGACCTTAAAGCTGCTGTTCAAAAGCTTAAAGATGCTGGACTAGATAAAGTTCAAGCAGAAGTTGACAGGCAATTAAAGGAATTTTCTAAAAAAGCAGCTAAGTAATTAAATATTATGGATGTATTTATGCATAAGTACATCCATATATTTAAATTTAGGAGGAAATTATGGAGTTATGGTACAAAAATCCTGCAAAAGAAGATGACTGGAATGAGGCTCTTCCAATAGGAAATGGCAGCTTAGGAGCAATGGTATTTGGAGGAACTAAAAGAGAACATATACAATTGAATGAAGAAACAGTATGGGATGGAGGACCAAGGAATAGAAATAATAAAGATGCGTATAAATATTTACCTAAGGTAAGAGAACTATTATTTGAAGGACAAATAAAAAAGGCACAATGTCTTACAGAACTTGCCATGTTCGCAACACCGGAGGATGAAAGGCATTATGAGCCTTTGGGTGATATATTTATAAAGTTTGAAAATCATGATAAAGAAATAAAAAATTATAAAAGAGAATTAGATTTAGACAATGCAATTGCAAAGGTAAGTTATAAAATAGAGGATGTTGTCTACAAAAGGGAATTATTTATTAGTGCAGTTCATAAAGTTATGGTGATGAAGCTTAGTTCTGATAAAAAAGGAAGTATTTCATTTCGTCTAAAATTAACGAGAGAAAGATACTATGATTATTTATTTGCTAAAGAGGAAGATACAGTTGAATTAAAGGGAAAGAGTGGAAGCGACAGAGGAATTGAATTTTGTTCTTTAGTAAAAGCATCGTCAAAGGGTGGAAAAGTTTATACAATTGGTAACAACCTTATTGTAGAAGATGCAGATGAAGCCATTGTATTATTAAATGCTAGGACTAACTATTGGGGGGATAATCCGGAAAATTGGTGTTTTCAAAATATAAAAAAAGCATCAAACATATCTTACGAAGATTTGAAAAAGGCACATATAGATGATTATAGAAAAATATTTAGTAAAGTATCTATTGACATAAAGAATGAAGGACATGATGAATTACCTACAGATGAAAGACTTGAAAGAATTAAGAAGGGCAAAGAAGATAATGGACTTATAAATTTATACTTTCAATATGGTAGATATTTATTAATAAGCAGTAGTAGAGAAGACAGCTTGCCTGCAAATTTACAAGGAATATGGAATAAAGACATGCTAAGTGCTTGGGGTGGCAGATTCACAATTAATATTAATACGGAAATGAATTATTGGCCAAGTGAAACCTGTAACTTAGCTAGCTGTCATAAAGCTTTATTTAAACACATTGAGCGTATGAGAAAAAGTGGAAGAGAAACAGCTAAAAGCATGTATGGTTGTAGGGGCTTTATGGCACACCATAATACAGATTTGTGGGGAGATACATCAGTACAGGATAACTGTATGACGGCTTCCTTGTGGCCAATGGGAGCAGCTTGGCTATGTCTTCACTTATGGGAACATTATGATTTTAATAGAGATAAAGAATTTCTAAAAAGTAGTTATGAAACTTTGAAGGAAGCAGCAATGTTTTTTGTGGACTTTCTAATTCAAGATAAAAATGGAAATTTAGTTACATGTCCATCAATTTCACCTGAAAATACTTACAAACTGCCAAATGGTGAAACGGGAAGTCTTTGCATTGGCCCATCTATGGATAGCCAGATTATTTATGCACTTTTTACTGCTTGTATAAGATCAACTGAAATACTTAGTGTAGATAAAGAATTTTCTGAAAAGCTTAAGGAAATGAGAAGCAGACTTCCTAAGATTGCAGTAGGTAAATATGGTCAAATTCAAGAATGGGCTGAAGATTATGATGAGGTGGAACCGGGACATAGGCATATATCGCAACTTTTTGCATTATATCCATCAAATCAAATTACGGTTAAAAATACACCAAAGCTTGCAAAGGCTGCAAGAAAAACTTTAGAAAGAAGACTTAAATATGGTGGAGGACATACAGGCTGGAGTAGAGCATGGATAATAAACATGTGGGCAAGGCTTTTAGATGGAGAACTTGCTTATAAAAATGTTTTGGCACTGCTTAGTAATTCTACTTTGCCAAATTTGTTTGATAATCATCCTCCATTTCAAATAGATGGAAATTTTGGAGGAACTGCAGGTATTGCAGAAATGCTCCTTCAAAGTCATCAAGGTTTTATTGACTTTTTACCAGCTCTTCCTAAAGCTTGGAAAGAAGGTAGTGTAAAAGGGCTATGTGCAAGAGGTGGCTTTGAAGTAGATATGGAGTGGAAAAACGGAAAATTTTATAAAGCTACTATAGAATCTAAAGTTGGTTCTCTGTGCAGAATTTCTTCAAATTTAAATGTTGTAATAAGACACGAAGATACTAAAATCAAAGAAGAAAAGATAAGGGATTCTTTAATAATTCAGTTTGAAACTAAACCAATGGAAAAATACATTTTAATAAGTAAGGAGCAGTAATATGATAAAGCCATTTTATGAACTTAAATTATATACAGTTTTTGATCACATATATTTGTTTTTTATAAGTAGCCTGCTTTTTATTATAGTTAATATACCATTTATAATGTTTTTGTATATGAATTATGTTACTGGTAGTTTTTTGTTAGGAGTGTATGTGTCAGCTATATTAATTGGACCAGCACTTTTAGCGGTTATATCAGTAATGGTAAACGCAGTTGTAAATGGAGAGTTTCATAAGGTGGCAGGCAAATTTTTTAAAAGCTATAAAGAAAACTTTTTTGAAGGTATATATTATTTTGCAGTAGTTGCAGTAATAATGTATATGCTGAATTTTGATAGGTTAAACATAGCTAGATTAATAGGCTATAACATTAAGGCAGTATCAATAATATTTTTAATTGCAGAGGTTATAGTAATATTTTTCTCAATAATGCTATTTCTAGTTGTATCAAGATTTTATATAAAAGCTAAGCAGGCTATTAAATTATCTATATTTTATTCTGTGAAGAATTTTAAGAATATAATGCTTTCCTCGGCATTAGTAATTGTTTTAGGATATATAGTAACCTATGTAAATGCATTCTTTATAATACTAAGTACGGGTGCTGTTTATGCAGTTGTATTTCTTTTGAAAAATTCACTTATAGAAATTGAAGAAAAATACTATAAAAATAAGTAGGGAAGGTGTGTTATGTTAAATAAATTTTCAAAGAGCTTTTTATGGGGGGCGTCTTCAGCTGCTTATCAGGTTGAAGGAGCTTGGAATGAAGATGGTAAGGGAAAATCGGTGTGGGATAACTTTTCTAAAATTCCTGGAAAAACCTTTGAGGGGACAAATGGAGACGTAGCAGTAGATCATTATCATAGATTTAAGGAAGATGTCCAGTTAATGTCAGAATTGGGACTTAAAGCCTATAGATTTTCAGTAGCTTGGTCAAGGATATACCCTGAAGGAAGAGGAAAATTAAATAAAAAGGGTTTAGAATTTTATGAAAAGCTTGTAGATGAACTTATAAAGAATAATATTGAGCCTGTGGTTACTTTATATCATTGGGATTTACCACAAGCACTTCAAGACTTATATGGTGGTTTTGAATCTAGAGACATAATAGATGATTTTGAAAATTATTGTGTAACCTTATTTAAGGCTTTCAAGGATAAGGTGAAATATTGGGTGACCTTTAATGAACAAAATGTTTTTACAAATCTTGGTTATAGATGTGCTGTGCATCCACCAGGACTTAAAGATGTGAAAAGGTACTATGAAGCAAATCACATAGTTAATTTAGCAAACGCAAAAGCAATAAAAGCATTTAGAAAATATGTACCTAATGGGAAAATAGGCCCAAGCTTTGGTATGGGACCAGTATATCCTCTAGATTGTAAGCCTCTAAATGTTCTAGCGGCAGATGAGGCAGAGGAATATTTTAACCATTGGTGGCTTGACGTATATTGTTTTGGAAAATACCCAACAATTACATTAAATCGTTTAAAAAAACTAAATGTAGCACCAAAAGTAACAGAAGAGGACCTTAAGCTTTTAAAAGAAGGAAAACCTGATTTCATTGGGCTTAATTATTATCATGGTGGTACAGCTATGGAAAATGATAATGTAATTAGTGTAGATATAAATAAAAAGGATCCTTATTTAGTTGAAAATAGTGAAAAGTATAAAGTATTTAAATCTGTTCCTAATCCATTTCTAAAAAAAACTCAGTGGAATTGGGAGATAGATCCAGATGGGTTAAGGATAGCTTTAAAGAGATTAACTAATAGGTATGATCTACCTATCTTAATAACTGAAAATGGAATAGGCGCAGTGGATGTATTGGAAGAAAATGATACTGTAAACGATGATTATAGAATAGATTATTTAAAAGAACATATTTTAGCTTGCAAGAAGGCAATTGACGAAGGAGTTGATTTAATAGGCTATTTACCTTGGTCTTTTACAGATTTACTTAGTTGGTTGAATGGATATAAAAAAAGATATGGTTTTGTTTATGTGAATAGGGATGAATACTCTAAGAAGGATCTAAGAAGGATAAGGAAAAAGAGTTTTTATTGGTACAAGGATGTAATTAAGTCAAATGGTGAGATCGTGGAGGGTGAAAAAAATGAAGTTTACTAATGGATATTGGTTAATTAAAGAAGGCTATAAAATAATAAACCCTAAGGTGGCTTATGAAATTGATATAAAAGATAAAGAAGTTACTGTATATGCTCCTTGCACAACAATTGAAAATAGAGGAAAAACCTTAGATGGTGGAATGATTACTTTAAAAATATCATCTCCAATAGAGGATGTTTTAAGAGTTAGGATATATCATCATATTGGGTTAAATAAAGGACCAAATTTTGAAATAAGAGATGAAAAATTGAATTTGAGCTGTGAAGATACTAACAATACCTTAGAAGTGAAATCAGGAAGTTTGTCAGCAAAAATTAGTAAAAAGGATTGGAAAATAAGTTTTGAAAATGAGGGAAAGGTAATTACAGAAAGTTTCCCTAATGGCATAGGATATGTAACAGAAGGAAAGAAAAAAAGCTATGTTAAGGAAGAATTAGGCATAGATGTTGGAGAGTTAATATATGGTTTAGGAGAAAGGTTTACTCCTTTTGTGAAGAACGGACAAACAGTTGATATATGGAATGAAGATGGTGGAACAGGAAGTGAACAATCTTATAAAAATATACCATTTTATATAAGTAATAAAGGCTATGGAGTATTTGTAAATCATCCAGAAAAGGTTTCCTTTGAAGTGGCTTCAGAAAAGGTGTCAAGAGTACAATTTGCAGTTGAAGGGGAATACTTAGAGTATTTTATAATTAATGGACCTCAATTAAAGGATGTAATAAAAAGATATACAACATTAACAGGTAAACCTGCACTTCCACCAGCTTGGAGTTTTGGTTTATGGTTATCTACTTCATTTTTAACGGATTATGATGAAGAAACAGTATTAAGTTTTATTGAAGGAATGAAAGAAAGAGATATTCCACTTGATGTATTCCATTTTGATTGTTTTTGGATGAAGGAATTTGAATGGTGTAATTTTAAATGGGATGAAAGACTCTTCAAGAATCCTGTAAAAATGCTTGAAAAAATAAAAAGTACGGGTGTCAAAACCTGTGTTTGGATAAATCCATATATAGGTCAAAAATCTCCTTTATTTGAAGAGGCATTGGAAAAAGGATATTTGTTAAAGAGAGAAAATGGTGCTGTCTGGCAGTGGGATATGTGGCAGGCAGGACTGGCAATTGTGGACTTTACTAATCCAGATGCTACAGCATGGTTTCAAAGTAAATTAGAGAAATTAGTGAATATGGGGGTAGATGCTTTTAAAACAGACTTTGGTGAAAGAATTCCAACAGATGTTGTCTATTATGATGGATCTGATCCTAATAAAATGCACAATTATTATACTTATTTATATAACAAAGCTGTTTTTGATTTATTAAAAAGAAGAAAAGGAGAAAAGGAAGCCGTTTTATTTGCTAGATCAGCAACAGTAGGAGGACAGAAATTCCCAGTTCATTGGGGAGGAGATTGTACTTCAAACTATAATTCTATGGCAGAATCATTAAGGGGAGGTTTATCCTTTACTTTGAGTGGTTTCGGTTTTTGGAGTCATGATATTGGTGGATTTGAAAACGGTACTACAGCAGATTTATATAAGAGGTGGACACAATTTGGTCTTCTTTCCACACACAGCAGGTATCATGGCAGCGGTGAGTATAAAGTTCCTTGGATACATGATGATGAAGCTGTGGAGGTTACAAGGAAATTCACAAAATTAAAGTGCAGTTTAATGCCATATTTATATAAAAATGCATGTGAAACGGCTGAAACAGGAGTACCAATGGTAAGGGCTATGGTATTAGAATTCACAGAGGATGAAACCTGTGGATACTTGGATAGACAATATATGCTTGGAGGAGATCTACTTGTAGTTCCAATATTTAATGATAAAGGTACAGTTAAATATTATCTTCCTAAAGGAAAGTGGACTAATATACTTACAGGTGATGTACTAGAAGGTGAAAAGTGGTATGACGAAAAGTACGATTATATGACACTTCCGCTTTTGGCTAGAGAAAATTCTATAATTACTTTTGGAAATACAGATAAAAAAGCAGAGTATGATTATACAGAAAATCCTACATTTAATATATTTCAGCTTCAGGAAGGAAAATTAGCAAAAACTTCAATATATGATGCTTCAGGCGTTAAAAAAGCTTCAATAAAAGCAGAAAAAAGAGAAAATCAAATATCATTTGAAGTTAATGGAATTGATGGGGAGTACAGTGTGCTTTTGAGAAATGTTAATAATGTAGAAAGTGTATCTACAGGAAAGTGTATAAGTACAGAAGAAGGCATAAAAATAACTTTAAGTGGTAATGAACTTAAAGTTAAGCTTTAAAAATCCAGACTAAATCTATATATATGTAGAAATAAATCTTACATATATATAGATTTGCTTAAAAGAAGGAAGGGATTTATGTGATAGAAGATAAAAAAGTATCTAAAATTTTGTATGGTGGTGACTATAATCCTACTCAATGGCCCGAAGAAATATGGCAGGAGGATATGAGGCTTTTTTCACTGGCAAAGGTAGATGTGGTATCTATAAATATATTTGATTGGGCATTAAATCAGCCAGATGAAGAAACCTATGATTTTTCTATACTCGATAAAGTAATGGACCTTCTTAGAAAAAATAATATTAAAGTATGTTTAGGAACTGGTACTGCGGCCCACCCTGCGTGGATGGCAAAAAAATATCCAGATATACTTAGGGTTGAATTCAATGGTATGAAAAGAAAATTTGGAGGAAGACATAATTCATGTCCAAACAGTCCTACCTTTAAAAAATACGCCTCTGAAATGGTTAAACATCTCTCTTTAAGATATAAGGATTATAATAACATTGTAGCTTGGCATGTATCAAATGAATATGGAGGAGCGTGCTATTGTGAAAATTGTGAAAAGCAGTTTAGAGTATGGCTCAAAAGAAAGTATAAAACTATTGAAAGACTAAATGAAGCTTGGAACACAAGATTTTGGGGACATACATTTTATTCTTTTGATGAAATAGTAGTACCTAATCTTTTAAGTGAACATTTTGAAGTTGAGAGAACTATGTTTCAGGGAATATCACTAGATTATGCTAGGTTTAATTCTGATAGTATGCTTGAAAATTTTATAACAGAAAGAAATATACTTAAAAAAATAACTCCGAATATTCAGATTACAACGAATTTTATGGGATTTTATAAGCCTCTTGATTATTTTAAATGGGCTAAATACTTGGATTTTATAGCTTGGGATAATTACCCCTCAAATGACACTTCCTACGAAAAAATAGCTATGAGCCATGATCTTATGAGAGGTCTTAAAGGAGGGAAACCCTTTGCCTTAATGGAACAGACACCTAGTGTTACTAATTGGCTTCCATATAATGCGCTTAAAAGACCTGGAGTTATGAGGCTTTGGAGCTATGAAGCTGTTGCACATGGCTCGGATACTGTAATGTTTTTTCAAATGAGAAGAACTATAGGGGCTTGTGAGAAATTTCATGGAGCATTGATTGATCATGTTGGCAATGAAAATACTAGAGTATTTAGAGAATGTTCAAAGCTTGGAGAAGAACTACAGTTAATCGGAGATAAGGTTTTAGGAGGTAGAATTGAAGCTAAGGTAGCAATAGTATTTGACTGGGATAATTGGTGGGCTATTGAATATTCAGCAGGACCTAGTTTGGATCTTAAGTATGTTGATGAAGTATTTAAATATTATAAGGAATTAATGGATTTAAATATACCAGTAGATATTATAAGCACCGATGATGTTTTGGATAAGTATGAAGTTGTAATTGCACCGGTTTTGTACATGATTAAAAAGGGATATAAGGATAAGTTAGAAGATTATGTAGCCAAGGGTGGAACTTTTGTAACAACATTTTTCAGCGGAATAGTAAATGAAAATGATAAGGTTAAATTGGGAGGATACCCAGGAGATATTAGAAAACTTATGGGAATATGGGTAGAGGAAATAGATGCTTTACCTAAGGGTGTATTTAATGAAGTAGTTGTAGAAGAAAAATTTAAAGAGCTTAAGGGTAGCTATAAAGCTGAACTTTTATGTGACATTATTCATTTAGAAGGAGCAGAAATGGTTGCTAGGTACGGAAAAGACTTTTATAAAGATACTCCTTGTATAACGAAAAACAAATTTAAAGAAGGAGAAGCTTGGTATGTAGCTACTAGTTGTGAAGATACTTTTTTAAGTAAGTTTATAAACTATTTATGTGTAAAAAAGAATATAAAACCAATATTGTGTGCTCAAAAAGATATTGAAGTAACAAGAAGAGTTAAAGAAGATAGAGAAATCACTTTTGTTTTAAACCACAGCGAAGAAATTAAAAATATAGTGCTTGATAAAAAGTATAAAGATATTCTAAAGAATGAAATTCACAAGAAGGAGAGTGAAATTAAATTAAACGCTAAGGGCGTATTAGTACTAGAGAGTATTTAAAGGTAGGAGGCAAGAAAAGTGAAAAAATATATAAGTTTTGATATTGGTGGAACAAAAGTTAAGCATGCAGTTATAAGTGAAAAGGGAGAAATAATAACTAAAAATTTATATAACACTAATTACAAATCAATGGAAAAGTTCATTGGAAGTATGCTAAAGGTTATACATGAATATGAAGCAGAATATGATGTTTCAGGTATAGGAATTAGTTTACCCGGCTTTGTTAATCCATATACAGGATATTCTGAAAAAGCTGGTGCTATTGAGGTGTTACATAACAATAACTTAAAGAAAATTCTCCAAAAGGAGACTAAGCTTCCTATAGAAATAGATAATGATGCGAATTGTGCAGCATTAGCAGAAAGGTATAGTGGAAATGCAATAAATTGTGATGACTATGTATTAGTTACTGTAGGAACTGGTATAGGTGGAGCAATAGTAGTAAATGGAAAAGTACTTTATGGTCACAACTTTAGAGGTGGAGAAATAGGCTTTATGACAATAAGAGATGATAAGGACGGTTTGGGAACAATAAACCAAAATGCATCTACAAGAGGACTTATAGAGGAGTATAAAAATTATAAAGTTTTAAGTGAAGATGCCTTAGTTATTGGAGAGGAGGTATTTGAGGAGGCCAAACAGGATAAAAAGCTATATGAAATAGTTGATAATTGGTTCGATAGATTAGCCTGCGCTATATTTAATTTAACAGCTATTCTGAATCCGGAAAAAATTTTAATTGGAGGAGGAGTGAGTTCTAGAGAAGATTTCCTTTCAAATATATTAAAACATTTAAAAGAGAATAAATATTGGGAAGATTTAAAGGTAGAAATAAGTATTTGTAAGCATAGAAACGATGCGGGAATTATAGGTGCTGTTTATAAATTTATAGAATAAAGGAAGAGGGGATTTTATATGAGTATTGTGAAAAGAATGTGTAAAAGCATATACAAAGACAGAATATATTGGTTAATGCTGCTGCCAACTATATTATTTTTTATAGTGCTTGCATATATACCTATGGCAGGTGTGTATTATGCTTTTACAGATTACGATTTTAGTAAGGGGTTATTTGGAAGTAGATTTGTAGGACTAAAGAATTTTGCGTTTTTATTTTCTGGGGGTAGTCATGCCATAATATGGACAATTACTAAAAATACAGTTGTATACAATTTGGAATTTTTAATATTAACCACCATTACACAAGTAGCTATGGCAATTATAATAAATGAGTTACCGGGAAAATTACTTACAAAGTTTTGTCAGACATTAATGTTTTTGCCATACTTTGTTTCTTTTGTTATTGTTGCAGTTTTTGTGTACAACATATTTAATTATGATTATGGAATTTTAAATAATATAATAAAGATGTTTGGTGGTAAACCAATAAATTATTATAATACTCCAGGAGCATGGAAATATATATTAAATGGAGTTAACATGTGGAAGTCACTAGGATATGGAACTGTAATGTATCTTGCGGCACTAACTGCTGTTGATAGAAGCATATATGAAGCAGCTGCTATAGATGGAGCAAATATATTTCAAAGAATAAGGTATATTACACTGCCATCCATTAGACCAACAATAGTAATATTAATATTATTTAGTATAGGTGGAATTGTAAAGGGACAATTTGATATGTTTTACAATATTATAGGTAAAAATGGTCTTTTGTATAATGCCACGGATATTATTGATACCTATGTTTATCGTACCTTAACAGTAAACTTCAATCTTGGAATAGGTACAGCGGCAGGATTATATCAATCGGTACTTGGACTCATATTGGTTCTAATAGTAAATAAGATAGTAAAAATTATAGAACCAGATTATGCTTTGTTCTAAAATGGAGGTGAAAAAAATGGAAAATGAAAAAATTAAAGTTTCAAAATCTACTAAGTTAAAAAAGGATAAAAGCACTATAATTTTCAACATTGTAGGATACTTTATTGTTGCTATATTTTCTCTGTTTTGTGTAATACCGTTTATAATTATGGTTTCAGGTTCTATAAGTAACGAGCAAGAAATAGTTAAACATGGTTACAGCATACTTCCAAGGGGATTTTCTTTAGAAGCGTACAAAACGATATTTAAGTATCCAGATCAAATTATAAGAGCATACGGGGTTACTACAGCAGTAACAGTAATTGGAACCGTACTAGGATTGCTTTTAACTTCAATGGCAGGATATGTGTTAGCAAGAAAAGATTTTAAAAGTAGAAATACAATATCGTTTTTAATATATTTTACTACTCTTTTCGGTGGGGGACTTGTTCCATGGTACCTTGTATTAACTCAAATTTTACATTTGAAAAACTCATATTGGGGATTAATAATTCCAGGATTATTGACACCTTTTTTAATATTTTTATTTAAAAACTTTCTAAGTTCCGTACCAGACTCTTTAATTGAATCAGCAAGGATAGACGGCGCTAACGATTTTTATATATATTGGAAGATAGTATTACCCCTTGCAAAACCAGCACTTGCAACTATAGGATTGTTTACAGCTTTAAGTTATTGGAATAACTGGTTTTATACTTCTATTTTAATAACAGATACTAAAAAATATTCGCTTCAGTATCTGTTATATAACATACTTCAAAATTCACAATTTATGCAGCAACAGTCACTGGCAGGAGCAGCTTCTGTTGTAAATCCTCCAACAGAAACTGTAAAGCTTGCAACGGCTATAATAGTAACAGGACCAGTAATTTTGTTTTACCCATTTGCACAAAAATATTTTGTAGAAGGTCTTACAATTGGAGGAGTAAAAGGTTAAGCTGATTTATGAAAAAACCCAATTATTAAAGTATAACACGATAATAATTGGGTTTTTTAGTTTATAATATACTTTGAAAAATTACTAATAATATAGAATAGAGTTTAACTTTATGTAGTGTAAAAAAATAATATTAAACGTTTATTTATAATGTATAACTTAATAGAATACATAGATTTTATAAGGTAAGAGGTTGTTTTATGTAGTTAATATGATATAATACTTTTGGGTTTTAAGTAAAAGTTTTGCTACAATATGTAGGATGTATAGTTTAAATTAATATATATTGAATTAGATATATATTAACTATAAAAACATTGGTAAAATTTTAAATTAAAATGTTAATTTGCTTAATAGATGTTTAATATATAAGGAGGTAACTTCATGTTTGATAATGATATATCCATGAGTTTAGTAAGAGTAACAGAAGCAGCAGCACTACAATCTTCAAAGTATATGGGAAGAGGAGATAAAATAGGCGCTGATCAAGCAGCAGTAGATGGAATGGAGAAAGCATTTAGCTTTATGCCAGTAAGAGGTCAGGTAGTTATAGGAGAAGGAGAACTTGATGAAGCACCTATGCTTTATATAGGTCAAAAGCTAGGTATGTGGAAGGAATATATGCCTGAAATGGATATAGCAGTAGATCCTCTAGACGGAACAATTTTAATCTCTAAAGGACTTCCAAATGCAATAGCAGTTATAGCAATGGGACCAAAGGGAAGTTTACTTCATGCACCAGATATGTATATGAAGAAAATAGCTGTAGGACCCGGAGCAAAGGGCGCAATAGATATAAATAAAACACCAGAAGAAAATATTTTAAATGTGGCTAAGGCATTAAATAAAGACATATCAGAATTAACAGTTATAGTTCAAGAAAGAGAAAGACATGATTACATAGTAAAAGCAGCTATAGAGGTTGGAGCAAGAGTTAAACTTTTCGGAGAGGGAGATGTTGCAGCGGCACTTGCTTGTGGTTTTGAAGACACTGGAATAGATATACTTATGGGAATCGGAGGAGCACCAGAAGGAGTTATAGCAGCAGCAGCTATGAAGTGTATGGGAGGAGAAATGCAGGCACAACTTGTACCACATACACAAGAAGAAATAGATAGATGTCATAAAATGGGAATAGATGATGTCAATAAAATATTTATGATAGATGATCTTGTTAAGAGTGACAATGTATTTTTCGCAGCTACAGCCATAACAGAATGTGATCTTCTTAAGGGAATTGTATTTTCTAAAAATGAACGTGCGAAAACACATTCAATAATAATGAGGTCTAAAACTGGTACAATAAGGTTTGTTGAAGCTATTCACGACTTGAACAAAAGTAAATTAGTGATAGAATAAAATTAAAATGTCTGATTTACGGCAAAGGGGGATAGTAAATGCAGCAAGTTAGTATTCAGAGTATAATAGAGGAACTTGATTTAGAGGTTTTAGTAAAGGGGAAGGATGATATAAAACTTGGCTTAAGTGATATAAACAGACCAGGACTTCAGTTTGCTGGGTTTTATGATTATTTTGGAAATCAAAGGGTTCAAGTGATAGGAAAGGCCGAATGGAGTTTTTTAAATGCCATGCGTCCAGAAATAAGAGAAAAAAGAGTAAGAAAATACTTTCAATTTGAAACACCATGCATTGTTCTTGCTAGGGGATTAAAGCCACAGAAGGAAATTCTTGAATGTTCTAAAGAATATAATAGATGGCTTTTAAGGTCAAAGGCACAGACTACAAGGTTTATAAATAAAATAATGAATTATTTAGATGATAAATTAGCTCCAGAGACAAGAATTCATGGTGTATTAGTTGATATATATGGACTTGGAATTTTAATTACTGGAGAAAGTGGAATAGGTAAAAGTGAAACTGCACTTGAACTTATAAAAAGAGGACATAGATTAGTAGCAGATGATGCTGTTGACATAAAAGAAATTGAATCAATGCTTGTAGGTAAGTCACCATACATAACTGCTGGAATGCTTGAAGTTAGAGGAATGGGAATAATAGATGTTCCAGCTCTTTATGGATTAAGTTCTGTTTTGTCAGATAAGAATATCGATCTTGTAATATACTTAGAGCAATGGAAAGAAGGCAGAGATTACGATAGACTTGGCACGGACGATGAGCACATAAAGATTTTGAATATTCCGGTGAGAAAAATGACTTTACCAATAAGACCAGGAAGAAACGTTGCAGTTATAATAGAGGCTGCAGCAGCAAATTACAGATATAATTTAAGCACAAAAATTTCTCCTGTAGATACTATTAATAAGAGAATTGAAGAGTCTAGAAATGATGAGTAGCAGTAAAAAAGAACTTAGAGAAAAAATGATTTTAAAAAGAGATGCTTTAACTTCTGATTTGAAATTAGTTAAGGATAATATTATTTATAATAAGGTTGTAAATAGCATACAATATAGAAATGCTAATAATATATTTATATTTGTAAGTTACAAAAATGAAGTGGATACACATAATATAATAAATAAAGCAATACATGATGGAAAAAGAGTTTTTGTACCTAAAGTTATTTCAAAAGAAAAAGGAATGGAAGCCATAGAAATTAAGGGGGTTTCTGATTTAGAAAAGAGTTCCTATGGTATTTTAGAACCTAAAGGTTTTAGTTACATAGAACCAAAAGATATAGAACTAGTTATTTTACCTGGTCTTGCATTTGATAAAAATGGAGGAAGAATAGGTTATGGCGGTGGATTTTACGATAGGTATATGAAGCTTTTAAAAGACTCAGCAATAAAAATAGGAATATGTTATAATTTTCAAGTAGTAGATAAAGTTATTATGGATGTAAATGACGTTGCAGTTGATAAGTTTATCACTGATTAAATATTTTAGCTTGAGGAGGTTAAATTTATGTCAAAGGATTTATTAAAAGAATACGAAAACGCATGGAATAAGTATAACGAGAAGGAATTAAAAGAAGTATTCGAACTAGGAGATAGATTCAAAGATTTTATCTCTAAATGTAAAACTGAAAGAGAATGTGTAGTAGAACTTGTAAAAACAGCAGAAGAAAATGGATATAGAAATATAGAAGATGTATTAAAAAGTGGTGATACTTTAAAAGAGGGAGATAAGGTTTACGCAAATAATCGTGGTAAAGGTTTATTAATGTTCCTAATAGGAAAAGAGCCAATTACAGCAGGACTTAAGATATTAGGAGCACATATAGATTCTCCTAGACTTGATTTAAAACAAAATCCACTTTATGAAGATACTGACCTTGCTATGTTTGAAACTCATTATTATGGTGGAATAAAAAAATATCAATGGGTGACACTTCCGCTTGCTATACACGGAGTTATTATAAAGAAAGATGGAACTATGATAAACGTATCAGTAGGTGAAGATGATAATGATCCTGTTTTTGGCGTTTCAGATATATTGGTTCATCTTGCAGGCGATCAGTTAGATAAAAAGGGAAGTAAGGTTGTTGAAGGTGAAGATTTAAACATATTGATAGGAAGTATACCACTTAAAGAAGGCGAAGAAAAGAAACAAGTGAAACAGAATATAATGAAAATACTTAATGAAAAGTATGACATTTCAGAAGAAGATTTTGTTTCTGCTGAGCTTGAAGTTGTTCCAGCAGGAAAGGCAAGAGATTATGGCTTTGATAGAAGTATGGTAATGGGATATGGTCAAGACGATAGAATATGTTCTTATACTTCCTTTGAAGCTATGCTTGAAATGAAGAATGCAAAGAAAACTTGTGTTACAATACTTGTTGATAAAGAAGAGGTTGGAAGTATTGGTGCAACCGGTATGCAGTCTAAATTCTTTGAAAATACAGTTGCTGAAGTTATGAGTTTATGTGGAGAATATGATGAATTAAAGCTCAGACGTGCACTATATAATTCAGAAATGCTTTCTTCAGATGTAAGTGCAGCCTTTGATCCTAATTATCCTTCAGTTATGGAAAAAAGAAACTCTGCATATATGGGAAAAGGTATAGTATTTAACAAATATACTGGTTCAAGAGGTAAGTCAGGTTGTAATGATGCAAATCCTGAATATATAGCAGAACTCAGAAGAATGATGGAAAAAGAAAATGTAAGCTGGCAAACAGCTGAACTTGGAAAAGTAGACCAGGGTGGTGGTGGAACCATTGCATATATACTTGCAGAATATGGTATGCAGGTTATAGATTGTGGTGTAGCGCTTTTAAATATGCATTCCCCATGGGAAATTTCAAGTAAAGCAGATATATATGAAACTAAAAATGGATATTCAGCTTTTTTAAATAACTAAAAAGAACCCTTAGGGTTCTTTTTAGTTATATGTATTAAAACTTACTTTTCAAGAAAAAGTTTTATATCATTAGTATTTAGATATATGCTACCTATTCTTCCATGCTTTGTATCACCTGAATCATCTGTATGAAAATCGGAACCAGCTGTAACTATTTTATTATATTTTTTAGCTAAAGCTAGTAACTTTTCAGTATCAGTTTCTGTATTCATTGGATATATGGCTTCTATACCGTCAAAATCAAACTTCATAAAATCCTCTACAGGAGTCTTTTTGATTAAAACAGGATGAGCTAAAACCACTGTGGCATTTACTGATTTTAAAAGTTTAATGCCTTCCTCTACAGTTACTTTTTTATTTGGAATATATGCAGGACTCTCCTTATTGAGTATATTGTTAAAAATATATTCGTAGGTATAATTATAGCCAGCATTAATAATAGCACGTGCTAGATGCGGTCTTGCAATGACATTTTTAGCTTCCTTTAAAATGCTTTCATAATTTAACTTTATATTAAAATAAGTATTTAAATTTTCAGTTATCTTTTTTGCTCTTATGACTCTATAATTTTGTATTTCAGACAAAAAATCCTGAAATTCTTTATTTTCATATGAGTTATCTTTAAAATAACCAAGTACATGAATACTCTCCTCGTTGTGAAGAGTTGATAGCTCAATACCGGGAATTACCTTAATATTAAGTTTATTTCCAATTGAAATTGCCTTTTTAGTTGATGCTGTAGTGTCATGGTCTGTTATGGCTAGTATATCTATATTAGCATTTTTAGCAAACTCTAATATATTTTCTGGCGTATATTTTCCATCAGATGCAGTTGTATGAATGTGAAAGTCACCTTTTAAAAACACAAAATCTCCTCCTTACTATGAAGGTTAATTTATAAACCTTAACTTATAAACAATATACCAAAGATTTTAGTAATTGTCGATTTTTTGGATTATCTTGGTATTATATAAGTGCAAAAATTATATGGATTACAAGAAGGAGGAATATCTTTTATACTTAAAAAATCTTTTGTATAGTGACCATCCCAAGGATACACAGAAACATAATTTTCATTATATACATCCATAACAAATTTTGAATTAGAAAAGGTTAAAAAAAGCTTGTACATAGGCTTATCAGGTAAATTTGATGGTTTGTTTATGTAATTATGTTTTTTTAAATGAAGTAAAAAATCTTTTATAGTGACTATTTCTGAGGTACTTAAATTGTGATTTTTGTAATATGAGGTATCAATAAGTGAGAGTTTTACAGCCTTTTCCTTTGCAAAACTTCTAGATAGTAGATTAGTATAATAAAAATTAAAAGGTTTTTTGTTATCTATTAATTCATTACAAGAGGATAGGCATACACAAAACATCAAAAATAAAATTACAAAAAAAATCTTCTTTGCTTTAATGATAATCACCAGCTTATTTTAGATTATATGGGATTTCTAAAATAAGTTAGAAACCCTATATAATCTAAAATATGATGCACTTTTTTATTTTATTACAAAGTTAAGTGAGACTTTTTTTGTGGAATTTTTCTGTATATGGTTCAGCATGTATTACAGTACAAGAATCAGGGAAAACTTTCTTGATTTCATTTTCAATTGAAGAGCATATATCATGAGTTTTCTTTAAAGAATCTGTGCCTGATATTTGAATATGGATATCAATTTCTCTTGTATTTCCACATTTTCTGGTTCTCAGCTTGTGGTAACTTTTAATATTCGGATAGTTTTTAACTATATTAACTATTCTATTTATGTCGGTTTTATCTAAGCTGCTATCAACTAGGTCTTTTAGTGACTTTTTAATTAAATTAATAGCTGTTTTTATTATAAGAATAGATACAAAGAACGCAGTAATAGAGTCTATTATTTTTATATTTGTAAATTTAAAAAGTATAAGACCTAAAATCACACCTAAAGAGGTAAAGGCATCTGTAAATAAATGCATAGCATCTACTTCAAGGGCAATGGATTTTGTCTTTTTAGAAGTTTTTAATATTATGCTGGAAATTACAAAATTTATAACAGAAGAAAAAACCATTATATATATTCCAGAGTCAACGTTATTAATGGCTGAATTAGATATCAATTTATTAAAGGCCTCATAAATTATCATTATTGCAGCAAATAATATTAATATTGCTTCTACAAAGCCAGATACATTTTCGTATTTACCATGACCAAAAGGATGATCATCATCTTCCTTTAGGGAGGATTTTTTTATGGAAAAGAAGGATACTAAACTAGCTATAAGATCGATAGAAGAATGAATGCCATCAGATATTACGCTAATTGAATTCATTGTTATACCAGCAGTAAGTTTGAAAATTATCAAAGTTGTGTTAGATATTATAGATAAAACTGCTGAATTTTTTTTGTCCATGTTAATCTCTCCAATTCATGTTTGTAATTTTCTGTAGAAAAATTTCAAAAAAGTCAATTTTAATATATAATATAATATAGAGTATTAGCTTATATAAGGATTATAATTCATTTTTTAGAATAAAATAATTTAAGCATATATAACAAACTCTATATATAATATTATTTAAAATTACTTTTGGTGAAGAAAAAAATTTAAAAGCTATGGGGTAATAAAATGAGAAAGAATAATAAATATAAAGCAACTATTTTACTGTTTATTTTTGCTGTTGGTTATTTTATAAGTAGTGCATTTAGGAAAAACTTTTATGGAGGATTAGTAGAAAGTATGTGTGAGGCTGCACTTGTGGGTGGTATTGCAGATTGGTTTGGTGTTACCGCTATTTTTAAAAAACCGTTAAATATAAATTGGCCTAAAAAAATATTCAGAACCAATATACTAAAAGAAAATAAAGAAAAGTTTATTTCTACAATAGTGGATATGGTGGAAAATGATTTACTTAATAAAGAAAAGATAAATACAAAAATTAAAAATTACGACTACATATCGTTTATCATGAGTACAAAGTTTTTAAAAGACGAAAATTTAGAAGAGGTAGCAAGAAAGTTAAATTTCAATAAGCTTATAAAGAAAAAAATATTTAGTAATAAGCATTATTTAGATAAGGTTTTATCTGAATTTGTTAACAGTGGTTACTATGATAAGACTGTTAATATATTTATAGATAAAACTATAGAGGTTTTAAAAGCTGAAAATAGCATAAAATTTATTGGAGATATTGTAAATAAGTCTATAGATAGATACGAGAAGGATAGTTCAGGTAGAAAATTTGCTACAAAAATTATAATAAATACTATATTAAAAGGAAATGTAAAATTAGCACCATATGTTATTGTAGATGGAATTGTACAAAAACTAAAAATCATAAAAGAAAATAAGGATAAATATAGAGAAGAAGTAAAGAAAATGCTAGTATCTGTATACCAAAATGGTGAGGGAGGTACTTTAGATATAATATTGGAGTCAATAGAAAACTGTACAAAAAAATGCAAGGAGTGTTCTGAAGATTGTAAGATAAAAGATGAAAACATTTTATCAAAAATTATTACTAGATTAATAAATAGTTTGGGAAAATCTACATTAAATCAGTTTATAGGCAAAGAATTAGAAAAGGTCGTAGGTTATAAGCATAGCGAGATAGGTAAAATAGTAAAAGAAAGCTTAAATAAATATAATGATGAAGAAATAATAAATTTGGCTTATGATAAAGCAGGAGATGAGCTTCAACTTATCAGAATAAATGGTTCAGTAGTGGGCGGAGTACTAGGTGTTATAATATTTGTGATTACAAAAATATTAATTTAAAATAGGATGGTAATAAATATGAATTATAAAAATAAAGCCAACATTATTCTTGGTATTGTTTCAGTATTTTTTATATTTTCTTTTTTATTAAAATATTATGTTATAAATAACGTATATACGGATTTTGTGTTTACGGTAATTAAAGCAGCACTTGTTGGTTCTGTGGCAGATTGGTTCGCTATAACAGCTATTTATAGAAAGCCACTTGGAATATCTTTTCATACGGCGCTAATACCTAGAAACAGGGAAAAAATAGTGGAAGCTACAGCTGCTTTTGTAGAGAAAGAACTTTTAAGCAGAGAAGCTATAAAGAATAAAATCGAAAAAAATAATATTGCAGTTAAAATATCTAAAACTATTATTAGCAATAAAGATAATATAAACTTGAAAGTAATTCAAATGTTGAATGAGTACATAAGCAAAGCTGATAAGAATAATATAAAAAGAAAAATAAAGGATTTAAGAACTGGATATTTAAATGAATTTTATGATAAAAAGAGAATAAAGTGTGTGCTTACGTGTATATACAAAAATGACGGAGAAAAAATCTTAGATAGTATTTTTGATTTTCTGATTTATGTAGTAAAAAAAGATGAAGTACAGCATTACATATATGATGCCATGAATAAATTAAAAAAAGAAAATACTAAAGGATTTATTTTCAAACTGGGATTGTCACTTTTTGAAGCATCAGATAGTGTTAATTTACGAGATGCCAGTTTAGTAGTACAGGACGAATTATTAGACAAAGTACGTAAGCTTAAAAATTCTGAGGATGCTTACAGAAAGAAAATAAGTGCTTTCATTGAACAATATTTGAATAATTTGCAAGATGATAACGTCTTAGAAAACTTTAAAAATTATATTTTTAAAGATGAAAATATAGATTCTTTAATTGATAAAATATTTGTTAAATCAAAGATAGTATTTAATAGTTATGAGACCGAGGGGTATTTAATAACAAAAATTATATTTGATATTTTTTCTAGTGTTTTTGAAAAAGTAGTTAAGGACGAAGAAAAGTTAAATGAGATTTGCAGATACATAGAAACGGTTGTTATAGATATTTTTGAAGAGAAGCATTACGTTATAGGAAAATTTATAAGAGATACACTTAATGAGTTTGATGATGACAAATTAAATAAATTTATTGATGATAAGGTTGGAAGTGATCTTCAGTGGATAAGGATAAATGGTTCTGTTGTTGGAGGATTTGTTGGCATGATAATATTTTTAATTATGAACTTTATATATAATCCATTTTTGGCACCTCAAATAAGGCGTATATTTTAAGAATTGTAATCAGTGTTTAGATTTAGCAGTGAAGAAAAGCAAAAAATACAAATTTCTTCACTGCTATGCATAACGCATAAATGCTAATACATTCTGACTCATAAAAGATTCTGAGGTCGAACCTCTTTAGCAGGAATATTTTAAGATCCATAATGTAAGAATTTTAGTGCGTTATATAATTAGAAAGCTCTTTTAGGTAGTCTTGAATTTCGTTTTTTTCAAGATTACCTTCTTTTAATTCATCATCAGATTTATTAAGGAGCTCAGAGTAGAAGGCTGCGGCCTTTTTCTTAAAGTTTTCCGTATCGCTGCTTGAATTTATAAGTTCATAAATACAATCATCTGCCTTGGCGTAGTTTTTGGTAAGTTTAAAATAATCGAATAGTTTTTCCATTAGAGTATCATTTAATTCATATTCTAGTAAATTATCAGCTTCAGCATCTGATAATAGTTTGTAATTTTCTATATCGCAATCTAATTCGTTATAAAAAACCTCAAAAGCTAGATTAAAGGCTCTTTCATATCTAAAAAATGCATCTGAAAGTTTGTTGGTATCCTCGTAAAGTTTACCTTCTTCAAACAATAAGGAAGATACAATTATAAGTTTATTACCATCTGGAAGATTATTTGTTTTTAAAAAGTTTAAAAGATCCGAAATAGATAAAGTATTTATGAAGCTAGAGCTCATACCTGAAAATCTTTTTAAAGATACATCTATTTCAGGAAGTGCGTTTTCTCCTAAGTCTTTTAATCTATGTATTTTATCAATAGAGGTTGTAAATTCCTCACTAATTAGTTTACTTAAGTTTTTTTTAATCAATTGAAACACCCCATTAAAAATTTTTCATATATAAAATTATAAACAATATCATAATATATTGCAAAATGTAATTGAAAATAAGTAGCAGACATTAGTTATAAAATAATTTTAAGTTGTGGTATAATATAGTGCGTATAGAAATGTAATGAATTTAAAAACATAAAGTTAATTGTGTAATAGAAGTTGTAAGAAAAGTGAAATAGTATAGATAGAAATTAATTTAGGAGTGATAAGATGGAAAGATTGCTTGTGCTAGACGGTAATAGCCTTATGAATAGGGCTTTTTATGCACTGCCAGAGCTTACAAATACAGATGGACTTCATACTAATGGAATATATGGATTTATGACAATGCTTATAAAAATGAGGGATGAAATAAAACCTGATTTTATAGTCACAACTTTTGATAGAAAAGCACCTACTTTTAGACATAAGGAATATGAAGATTATAAAGCTGGAAGAAAAAAAATGCCGCCAGAACTTAGCGAGCAGTTTCCTGTTTTAAAAGAATTACTTGAAAAGTTAGCTATAAATATATTTGAAATAGATGGATTTGAAGCAGATGACCTTATAGGAACTTTGGCCTGCTTTGCTAAAGAAAGAGGAATAGAAGTATACATAGTTACAGGAGATAGAGATGCACTTCAGCTTGCGGATGATAATGTTAAAGTTGTTATAAATAAAAAAGGCATGACTGAAAAGGAAATATACGACAAAAATAGAATGATTGAAGAGTATGGAGTAACTCCGCTTCAATTTATAGATGTAAAAGGTCTTATGGGAGATAATTCTGATAATATACCAGGAGTTCCTGGAATAGGTCCTAAAACTGCATTTAAACTTATACAAGAATACGGAAGTTTGGAGAATGTTCTTGATAATATAGAAAAATTAAAGGGCAAAAAGGTAAAAGAAAATTTAGAAACTTATAGAGAGCAGGCTGTTTTTAGTAAAAAGCTTGCAACAATAATGACAAATGTGCCTATTGAAATTGACATTGAAGAAATAAGATCTAAAGAAAACTTTGATGTTGATGGAGCAAGACAGCTTTTAAGAAGGCTTCAATTTAAAAGTATAATTGAAAAAATACCAAAACTTAATGTGCCAGAAGAAAAAAACGAAGTTAACGTAGAATATACTTTGATAGATGAAGCTTTAAGGTTCCATTCAGTATTTTCAGCTATTAAAAATACTGAAGTATATATGACATATAATATCGGAGGAGAAAGTTTATATTCGGAAATTTATATTGACAAGATTTTCATTAAAGCAAATGGAGAAGCATATATAGTAGATGTAAATAAAATGATGGAAGATGATAAAGAAAATACAATATTTTATTTAAAATCATTTTTCCAAGATAGAAGTGTCACAAAAATAATACATGATTCTAAAAATATGCTCACAGTCCTTACAAAGCTTAATATAAATATAGAAAAAATGGTATTTGATACGGCAATAGCAGAATACCTAATAAATCCATCTAAAAAGGAGTACAATTTAAAAGATGCAGCAGAAGATCTACTTTTATTGGATTTGACTGGAGAAGATAATGATATTAAAATAAAAGAAGTTTATGTCATGGATAAAATTTACAATAAGCTTAAAGACAAAATTAAAGATTATGACATGGAAGAATTGTATTACAAAGTGGAGCTTCCGCTTATAGAAGTGTTGTCATCTATGGAGAGCTGTGGATTTAAGGTTGAGAAAAATAAGCTTGAGCAAATTGGTGAGAAATTTAATGGAGAAATAGCGAAGGTTAAAGAAGAAATATATAATATGTCAGGAGAAGAATTTAATATAAGTTCTCCAAAGCAGCTAGGTAAGATACTTTTTGAAAAATTGGATTTGCCTGTTGTAAAGAAAACAAAAACAGGATATTCAACTAACGCTGAAGTTTTAGAAAAATTAATAGATAAACATCCTATAATTGAAAAGGTTGTGTATTATAGACAGCTTACAAAGCTTTATTCAACATATGTAGAGGGGCTTAAAACAGTTATAGATGCAGATGATAAAATACATTCAAGTTTTAATCAAACAGTAACTACAACAGGAAGACTTTCTAGTACAGAGCCCAATCTTCAGAATATACCTATAAAAAGTGAAATGGGCAGAGAAATAAGAAAGGTTTTTGTACCGGATAATGATGAATGTGTAATATTATCAGCTGATTATTCACAAATAGAGTTAAGAGTTTTAGCACATATTGCCGATGATGAAAATTTAATAAATGCCTTTAAGCATCACAGTGATATACATACTAAAACAGCATCAGAAGTATTCAGAGTACCTATTAGTGACGTTACTCCTAGAATGAGAAGTAACGCTAAAGCTGTAAATTTTGGAATTGTATATGGCATAAGTGATTTTAGTTTGGCAAAAGACATAAAAGTATCAAAGAAAGAAGCGAAAGAGTATATTGATACTTATTTTGAAAGATATCCCAATGTAAAAAAATATTTAGATGATATAATAGTTACAGCTAAAAAAAGTATGTATGTAAGTACCATAATGAATAGAAGAAGAATTATTCCAGAAATAGCCTCATCAAATAAAATCATTAAGGGGTTTGGAGAAAGACTTGCTATGAACACTCCAATACAAGGAAGTGCTGCGGATCTTATTAAGCTTTCAATGGTCAATGTGTATAGAAAAATTAAAGAATTAAAGCTTAAAAGTAGTCTTATACTTCAGGTTCACGATGAGCTTATTTTAAATGTTTATATGGATGAACTTGAAAAGGTAAAAGAACTGGTAAAAAGTGAAATGGAAAAAGTCATGGAGCTTAAGGTTCCTTTAGAAGTAGATATAGAGTCAGGTAAGACCTGGTATGAAGCAAAATAATCTGTTTGGTGGTGGGTATTATGTTGAAAATTGGTTTAACAGGAGGAATTGGCAGTGGAAAAAGCACAATATCAAGAATATTTAAAGAAAGACAAATTCTTGTAGTTGATGCAGATAACGTTGCAAGAGGTGAGCTAAAAGAACATCCTGAAATATTAACTGATGTTAAAAATAAGTTTGGGGATAGTTTTTTTGATGAAAGAGGAGAATTTAAAAGAAAAGATTTTGGAAACTTTATTTTTAGTAGTGATATTCATAAAAAAGAATATGAAGATATAATAATGCCATATATAAAGAAAGATATAAAAAGAACTATGGACCTTTATGAAAGTCTTAATGAAAATGTATGTGTATTAGATGCACCAACTTTAATAGAAAGTGGTATTTACAAGGATATGGATATAAATATACTTGTATGGGTTGATCAAGCTACTCAAATAGAAAGAGTTAAGAAGAGGGATGGCCTTTCGGAAAAAGAGGTTATTATGAGAATAAATTCACAAATGTCTTTAGAAGAAAAGAAAACCTATGTTGATTTTATTATTGATAACCGTAAAGACTTTGAGAGTACAATTAAACAAATTGACAGAATAATGGAATCTATAAGTATAATGAAGGGAAAATAAATGAAATCTAAATCTAAAATTTTTATATTTATAATAATAATAATTGCTTTGATTGTAGCGTTAAATACAAGAAATATATTAAAACATTTTTATCCGGTGAGATATGTGAGTTATATAGAGAAGTATTCTAAAGAAAATAATCTTGATCCGTATTTTGTTATGGCAGTGGTAAGAGTGGAAAGTAATTTTAATGCATCAGCAAGATCAAACAAGGATGCTTATGGTCTTATGCAAATAACTCCAGAAACTGCTGAATGGGCAGCGGAGAAAATGGGATTAACAGGTTTTAAGGTTGAAGATCTTACAGACCCTGAAATTAATATAAAAATAGGATGCTGGTATTTAAAAGATCTATCAAATGAGTTTGGTGGAGATTGGACATTAATTCTTGCAGCTTATAATGGTGGAAGAGGCAATGTTAAAAAATGGTTAAACAATAAGAAAAACTCTAAGGATGGAAAAACGCTGCACTATATACCTTATGGTGAGACTAACAAATATGTTAAAAAGGTAATGATGGATTATAAAGTTTATAAAAGATTGTATGAGAATAATTAATGTAATATCCTATGTATGTATGTTAATATTTTGTACATGCATAGGATAAACTTTAATAGTATTTTTAATATACATATAATTAATTTATAAAATAAAATATTTTTTGTTGACAAAAGTATTTTATGTAGTATAATAATCATTGTCAGTTCTTTTAGGACTAGTATGCGAGGGTGGCGGAATTGGCAGACGCGCACGTTTGAGGGGCGTGTGGGCAACCGTACGGGTTCAAGTCCCGTCCTTCGCACCAAAATGAATAATTTCTGAAGTATTTGTTAAGCTCTTATTTTGAACCTACAGTTCAAACAAGGGAGTTCGATATTTAGATGATTATATGCGCTTCAAGTGAATCCTTTTACGGTATTGAATGAGATAGAGGCATCTGTGAGGACACCCACCTATCAGATAGATAGGTGTCAAAATTAGGGCAGCGGTATTTTGGATTTCCATTTGAATGTATAGAGAGACTTAGGTCTCTCTTTTTATTTTACGTAATATTTGATAAAAAATCACTTAATAAAAGGACTTTTGTTATTTAATGAGAATTATTTGAAGGTTAAAGTTCTATTAAAATAAAAAAATAAATATCTATATAATAAATAGTTTATAGGAGAGGGGATTCTGCCTTGAAAAACGTTTATGATTACGGAATATATGCTGTTCATTATGACAAGAATGATAAAAGTAATATTATACAATTTACTAAAGTTTGCTTTATAAAAAATAATAATGTAAGTATGCCGATTGAATTTTCAAGAGATTTTTTAATTGCTGATATAGAGGACGGAAATAAATATTATACTATGTATAAGAAAAATAATAGGTGGGAAAAGAAGGAATGTGTAAATATTAAGTATATAAATGGAAATCCTTATGTAAAAATAAACTTAAATAATCTAGAGAGCGATGAATTAGGGGAACTGCCGGAATACTGATAATAACGTTTACAATGGTTTTGGTTATACAATTATAAACTAGGCAGTGTGAAAATAAATATTCCTTAGTTGCCATAAATTTTGCATAGATTAGTCATATTTTATTTGCTAGAATGTTAGCCATAGGGTTTCTGAATCAATTAATTGAATTAGGAACCCTATAAAATTGCCGAATCTTAAGTTTTTAAGTACGGGGGAACACATTGTGGGTGAATCTTACAAGTATATATGTAAGTAGGGTGCCTTCAACCCGAATCCGTAAGCTAACCTCGGAGGCATTAGTAGAAGGGAGAAAATATGATAAAATCTAAATTTAAATTTTTGTTTTTTGCAGCAATTTTAGCTTTTGGTGGAATGGGAAAAAGTGTTGTACAAGCTGCTACTTATAGTGTAAAAAGTGGAGATACACTTTATAGTATAAGCAGAAACTATGGTACTAACTATAATTATCTTATAGCTGCTAATAGGTTGCAAAGCAATGCAATTTATGTAGGACAGAAACTTCAAGTTCCAGACGTAAAGTATACAGTAAAAAGTGGAGATACGCTATATCTTATTTCTAAAAAGTTTGGAGTATCTTTTAATGATATAAAACTTGCTAATAATATATGGAATAATTCCCTTAAGATAGGACAAGTTATAGTGATTCCTGTTATCACAACTACAGCACCTAGTTATGTGATTTCTTGTACAAGCTCGGAAGTTGACTTGTTAGCAAGACTTATAAATGCAGAAGCTGGAGGGGAAAGTTACAATTCGATGGTTGCAGTAGGAGCTGTAATCGTAAATAGAGTTCAAAGTGGTACTTTTCCGAATACGATTACAAATGTAATATATCAGGTATCTAATGGATATTATCAGTTTACACCTGTTTTGAATGGAACTATAAATAAAAGTGCGACTGCGGCATCTTTAAATGCGGCAAAAGAAGCTCTTCGTGGAGTAGATCCTACAAAAGGAGCTTTGTATTTTTATGATAATACGGTAACTAATACGTGGCTTACTTCAAAGCCTGTATCACTTGTGTCTGGAAAATTAATTTTTGCATACTAGTGAATAATTTAAAGGGGCTCTAAAAGGAGTCCCTTTAAATTTGTTTTATAATTAAAAAAATATTTTTTGTTATAATAAATATAAGAATGAATGTAATAGAATTAGCTAATGATATATATAAACTATAATAATTTTTATAAAACTGACGATATATATATAGAATACAATTTAGGATATAAATTTAAAATTTGTCAGTGTAAGCGTACATAAGTTAAAATCTACTTTAGCTTAAGAAGGTAAAGTTAATAATATAAGCATAAAACCGGCATAAACTAACTAAAAACGTTAGGATTACTTCAGTTTAATAACATTTGAATGTATTGTAGGAATTAAAATAAATTGAAAGGTAGGAATTAATTATGGAGAGTAATATATTATTAGAATCAGGAACAGGGGAATTAGAAGTCCTTGAGTTTGTAATAGGAGATAGACATTTTGCTATTAATATTATAAAAGTTAAAGAAGTAGTAGAAGTAGAAGGTGGAAAAATAACAAAATTGCCAGAAACCAATCCTGCAATAGCTGGACTTATATTGTGCAGAAATGAAATAATAACTCTCGTTGATTTGAAATATGTTATAACTAAAGGACAAAAGGTTGAATCATGTTCAAAAGTAATTATATGCGAATTTAATAAGGTAAGAGTTGCTTTTAATATTGATGCTATAGTTGGAGTACATCGTGTTAAATGGGAAGAAATTTTAAAACCAGATAATGTTGCTGAAAATCCATTAGTTATAGGTCATGTAATTTTAGGCGATAAAATACTTCTTATGCTTGATTTCGAGAAAATAGTTACAGATATAAGTCCTAGCACAGGAATAAGCCAAGAAAGAATCGGAAATATAGAATATGATAAGAATAGAGCAACTGTGAGAATAGCAATGGCAGACGATTCTACTCTTATAAGGAAACTTTTAAAAAATACCTTAAATAAAGCTGGTTTTACTAATTTGCACATATTTGATGATGGAAAACAACTTCTTAACTATTTAGAAGAAGTTGTTGAGAAGAAAGGAGAAAAAGTAACAGAAGAAGTTCAGTTAGTTATAACAGATATTGAGATGCCTCAAATGGATGGTCATGCACTTACAAGAAAAATTAAGGAACATCCTCTTCTTAGAAGAATTCCTGTTATAATATTTTCATCACTTATTACAGGGGATTTAAAACATAAGGGTGAATCAGTTGGCGCCGATGCTCAAATAAGTAAGCCTGAGGTTGGTGAATTAGTTAGAATTATAGAAGAATTAATCAATAAAAATAATATTTAAATTTTTGAGTATTTATTACTAATAAAGATAAAACAAAAAGTATTGATTTTATTTTTTTATATGTTATAATAAATTTAAGTAAACGTATTAATACTTTATAAATCAGATATTTTCTAAGGTATACGCCAAGCTCTTATCTTGAACCTACAGTTTAAAAATGGGAGTTCAATATATAAATACCGATATGGATTTCTTATATTTTAAAGAAAAGATAGAAGTATTTTTGAGGACACCCACCTATCATTAGATAGGTGTCAACGAAAGAGCAGCGGTATTTTGGATGTATATGTGGGAGAAGAGAGGTGTATACCTCTCTTCTTTGTGTTTTTTGAGAAAAGTTTTAATATTGATGAAATTGCCTAAAAAAAATGATATAATAATTTTATACACAACGTTTACATAAAGTGTAAGGGTGGGTAATTTTGTGAAAATATTACTAATTTCGGATGAAGAATCTAAATATATGTGGGATTTCTTTGTGCCAGAAAATTTTAAAGATATAGATATAATAATATCATGTGGAGATTTAAAGGCAGAATATCTTAGTTTTTTAGTTACAATGATAAAAGCACCGCTATTTTATATACATGGAAACCACGATAACAATTATAAAAATAATCCGCCAGAGGGATGCGAATGTATTGATGGCAAAATTATAAATTATAATGGTATTAGAATTATGGGATTAGGTGGAAGTATGAAATATAGAGAAACACCTCTTGTTTATACGGAAAAAGAAATGAGAAAAAGAATTAATAAGCTCAAATTTGGTTTGTTTTTTAATAGAGGCGTTGATATTATAGTATCACATGCAGCACCTAAAGGAATAAATGATGAAAATGATTTGTGTCATGAAGGATTTAAATGTTTTCTAGAGCTAATACAAAAATACTCTCCTAAGTATTTTTGCCATGGTCATATTCATTTGAATTATGGTAATAAAAAAAGGATTGCGAATTACAAAAATACAATGGTAATAAATGCTTTTGATCACTATATATTTGAATATTAAAGAGGAATAAATAAAAAATTATTCCTCTTTAATATAAGGTTCTATTATATCTACATTATCAACAAACCAATTCATGGAGAGTATTTCATCAGGAGCGGCTAATTCGTCTGATGATAGTCTTAGGTTGTTTTGATTATCATATATTGGCCCTGTAAATGGATTGAATTCATATGTAGTAATCATTTTTTTCATAGCTTCTACAAGTCTTTGAACTTCTATAGGAACATATTTTTTTGAGTAGTATACATCAACTACACCAGATTTTAAGCCGTACCAAAAATTTATAAGTTTTGAATTTTGATTGAACATATCAAGTAAAGTTGAAAATGTATTATTGAGTATATTATTTAAAATATTTTCATAGTAGATTCCCCAGTTCCATATAGGTGCTGCAAGATATCTATCAGGTATATTCGAATTTTCCTTAAAACTGCAAAGCATAGAGTATACGCCATATTTTTTAGTCTCATCTCTTGGCAACGTTAAATTTCTATTAGATATTATGTCACAGCCACATTTAAGAAGTTTTGTCTCAAGGTTTGAAAATTTGCTATGGCTGTTCCATTCTCGAGTCCAAGCTACTTTTACCTTTGAGTAAGGATTGACAAGTTTTGTTCCTAAGGCAAATGCATTAATAGAACCTATTACTTCTGAGGTTGGGCTTGTTGCAGAGTATCCTATAATATTGGTTTTTGTCATTGCCCCGGCAATAAGACCAGTTAAAAATCTTGGCTCATAAGTTCTTCCAAAATAGCAGCTCATGTGAGTATAAGGACTATCATCTGAACAATTAAAAAATTTAATTTGGGGATATTCTATAGAGCATTTTAGTGTGGCAGTTCTGAATATAGGACTTGTAGTGAAAATTACATTGTTTCCTTTTTCGGCTAGTTCCTTTATATAATTATAAGCTCTATTAGTATCTTCAGGCACACCTTCTACAAAACTTGTTGTGATTTGTCCTTTTAACTTAGTAGATACATATTGCCGTCCTAGTTCATGACCATATGTCCAGCCAGAACTTTCGATTGTTCGAGCATATACAAAGGCTACTTTTAAATTTTTAGAAGGTGTTATAAAATTTGAGATAGTTGAAAGCATATTTAGGGAAGTTTCACTAGAATCGACTAGAATGTCTACGTTTTTTTCGTTGAAATGAGTAAGTTCCTTCATGAATTCTTTGAGTGTCTTCTCAAGTTCTTTTTCTTTTATAGGTTCATTTATGCCATAAATTTTTGCATATTCTAGAAAGGCATCGGCTGTTGTTATAGGAAGCTTTTCACCATCTAATTTAAGGTATACTTCTCTAAAGGTATCATAAATAAAAATCATGAAATGTTTATATTTGTTATTTGAAAAATTATTTTTTATAGTATAAGAATCTAACAAATTTAGAAGTGTGTTAAAGCTATTTTTTTTAGTAAACCATAAGGTATTTATCTTGGTTTTATTATAAAAGTTCAAAAATTCATAGTAAATACAATTGATGATACTTTTATCATTTTTCTTTGGAACTAATCGTATAACCTCTGCAGCGATGGAAGCAGCACCAAAAAATTTAAGAATACTAACACGTTTGTTACCTTCTATAACATAAAATTGATTTAAATATTCGTAAACCTTTATAGGATGATTTATTCCTTCGCTTAAGTGAGATTTACATAATTGAGACCATTTTGTCTTAAATTCAGTATCGTTATCCAATAAAGGCATGAAACTTTTAGAAAAGCATATTCCTCTAAGGTGAGAATATGTTCCTACAATCTTTTTTAATTGTATATCTAGAATTCCTAAGTTGATATTTGCTACAATGTCTTCGTCTCTTAATATCTTTTCAAGGCAGGGAAGATATCCATTTAATGAATAATCAGTTTTGCCACTTTTTAACGCTTCTTTATAATGTTCATCTAAAACTGCCAATTGATTGACCTCCCAAATTATAATTATATATAATGTAATAGTACTTTAATATCATATACTAATTATAGTATTTCTTTAATGATATTTCTAGAAGCTAAACCTTTCTAAAATATTGTTTTTAATTCGATTTTATGATATTATTACATTAGTTTTCGAAGTGCATACAAGTGTTTGTTAAATAAAAACATGGAAGTGGTGATTAAAATTAGTGAATCTGGAGCTAAAAAGTATTTGCTTATTGATACAGCAGTGCTGCCTGATGTGTTTTATGAAGTTATACGTGTAAAAGAACTTTTAAGAGCTGGAAAAGTTAAAGACATTACTGAAGCGGTTAAAACGGTTGGAATAAGCAGAAGTACATATTATAAATACAAGGATTATGTATTTAATGTTTCTGATGGACTGAAGAGTCAAAAGGTTACTATATCAATTTTGATAGAACATAGAAGGGGGACCTTGTCAGAAGTATTAGATGAGCTTGCTCAGACATTTTGCAATATACTTACAATAAATCAGGATATACCAATAAACAATACAGCCAATGTTAATATTACCTTTGATATAAGTGGCATATCAAAGGATGTTAAAGACATTGTTGAAGAGCTTAAAATGATTAAAAATGTATTGAAGGTTGAAATATTAGCCATGGAATAAAAAATATTGGGGTGTTAAAAATGATTAGGGTTAGGATACCTGCTACAAGCGCAAATATGGGGGCTGGTTTTGATACATTAGGTATGGCGCTTAAGCTTTATAATGAAATAACAATTGAAGAAACCCAGGGTAAAACTGAAATTAAACTTTTGGGGGGAGAGCTTGATAAAAATTATAAAGAAAATTTAACTTATATAAGTATTACAAAAGTATATGACTTTTTTAACAGGAAGTATGACGGTTTTAAGATAGATATGTCTGAAACTAATATACCGCTTTCTAGGGGGCTAGGAAGTAGTGCAGCATGTATTGTGGGAGGTATAGTTGGAGCTAATGCGCTTATAGGTGGCAGTATGACATATATGGATATGCTTAAAATAGCCACAGATATTGAAGGGCATCCGGATAATGTAGCGCCAGCACTTTTAGGGGGAATTGTAACAAGCATAAATGATAATGGAAACATAATATACTCTAAGGTGAATGTAAAATCACATTTTAAGTATGCAGTCATGGTCCCAAATTTTAAAGTTAGTACAGCACTTTCAAGGGGAGTTTTACCTGATTCATATTTAAGAGAAGCTGTGGTTTTTAATATTTCAAGGTGTGCTATGCTTATATCAATACTTAATAATGGAGAAGATGAAAAACTTAGATATGTTCTTCAAGATAAAATTCATCAACCATATAGGAAGAAGCTTATAAATAATGTAGATGAAATCTTTTTAAAAGCAAAAGAATATGGAGCACTTGGAGAATTTATAAGTGGTTCTGGTTCGACTTTGATTGCTGTACTTAAAGAAGAAGATAAAAATTTTATAGCTTCAATGAAATTATATCTTAATACACTTAAAGATAAGTGGAAAATTATCGAAGTTGAAAGCGATAATCAGGGGGCTGTTATAATATAATATGTAAAAATTCACCTTTTTTAAAAAGGTGAATTTTTATTTTTGAATCATAAAAAAATCTTATACGCATATATATATCCTATAAGAAAATGATTTTATGTACATAATTTTAATATTTTAGGAGGGATTTTATGGAATATTATGGTGCTAATTATAATAATATGAATTGTGCATATGATGAACCTTATAGAAATGAATTTTGCGGTCATAATGCATATAGAAATAAATACAGAAGGGGTTGTCCTGCATTTGATTACTATAGAGAACCTTTTGCTGTTCCAAATTTTAAAGAAGTAAATGAAGAAGAACTGTTTGGTTAAATAAATAGTATTTATACTTAAGGTGAGAGTATATTAAAGTCAGAAAAAGCGATATTCTTAAAGTATAACTTTAGAATTCATTCACTTTAATTCTTTCACCTTTTGTTTTTGGTAAGAAAAAATTAGAGGATAATTTGCTTTGGTATAGAATTAAATTCTTAGAGGTGAAATTATGTTTGATGTTGATATAAAATTTGAGGATATATGCGTAAATAATATTGAAGAGGAAGATTTGAGCCAACTAAGAGAAATACTAAGGGATAAAAAATTTTACCTAAATGATGATGAGTTAAGAGAAATATATTTGGAATGTTATATGAGTGAGTGTGAGATTTTTACTAAAATATTAAAAAAAGGTAAGTTTATTGGGGTGTTTAGAGGAAGAATAGAATTTAAAAGTAGTAACATGATTTGGATATCTTACTTTTACATAAATAATAAATATAGCTTGAAAAAAAGCAATCAAGACATATTAATGAATATATTGGATTACTTTTCCCACAATTTTGGAGTGTGTGATTTTATAACAGGTGTTACTAATAGTGAAAAAGATATGATAGACATGTGGAAAAATAATGATTTTAGGACGGTAAGAATAAATAAAGAGTTTTATTCAGATAAAGATTACAAAGAAGATTTAATGATAATGAAAAAATATAACTCTATTTAGCTGATAAACAATAAAAGAAAACAATATGAAATTTTTTATTATGTGTAATTTTGTATATAATTCATAAATTGAACTTAAGCTTAGTATATATAGGATAGTAATATTTATACTTAGGGAGATGAGAAAATGAGATATACAAGGTATGATTTTAAACATAAGAAAAGCAGTAGTATACCATTTTTAATATGTTTAATAATTGTTTTAACTTTATCCTTTATAATAGGATCTTTTATTTTTAAAACATTTATAAAAGTAATTGGCACTCCAGGTGGTCAAAAGAATACATCTAGTACATATGATAAAAAAGAAAATATGAATGAAAAAATTTTTGTACTTCAATGTTCTGCAGATTCAAAGAAAGAAAATGCGGATGGGGTACTTAAAAATTTGGTTAGTATAGGAAATCCGTTTGAGGTTAAAGATAAAGGATATTATAAGGTTATTTATGCAATATGTAATGAGAAGGATTATTCTACTTACGAGAAGATAATTAATGATAATAAAGTTATCTCCAATAGGTTTACTATTGCATTTGATAAAAAGGATTCAGATGATGATGAATTATATAATATAGTTAGCGGTTATCTTGAAATTATAAATAAGCTTAGAGATAAGGATGTAAAGTCAGTACAAACAGCCTCATTAAAGAAATGGTGTTCTAACCTTTCAGATAGTAGTAAGGATTATAAAAACTATGCAGTTTCTAATGAAATTAAAAATCACATTAAGAGTATTCCAGGGGAAATCAATAAGGATAATGTAAGTGAACAGGAAGTTTTTATTTATAATGAATTATCTAAGATAAAACGGTAGGAGCATTTGTGAAAAAATCAGCTCCTTTTTTAAATTAAAATTAAAAAATTTTTAATAATGCGTTAAGGACTTGTTTAACAGTATATTAAATGATACACTATATAGGATGTATATTTGATGTAGGGAGTTAATAAAGTGAATGGTAAAGCTTTCAGAAATGTTTTATTTTTGTCTCTAATAGGCTGCATAGGTGGTTCTTTAGTTGGAGATATACTCGGAGAACATTTTGCTAAGATTGAATTTTTAAGAAGAACATACAGTATTGGCACAGCGAAGCCTCTTGTAGTCGATTTTAAGGTTATGAGTTTTACTTTAGGATTAAATTTTAATATCAATTTAATGGCTATAGCAGGCATAATATTGGCTATAGTAGTATACAGTAAAATTAGGAAGTGAAAATATGAAATTGGTGTTAGCTTCATCATCTCCTAGACGGAGGGAAATTCTCAAAAATATTACTGAGGATTTTATTGTTAGAGCAAGTGATTTTGATGAAAGTCTAGTTGAGATTTCGAAGGATATAAAAAGTTATGTCATGACTTTAGCAGAATCAAAAGCAAGAAATACACTTTCAAATATTAAAGAAGAATCTTTCTATAAAAGCGAGGATGAAATTTTAATAATTGGGTGTGATACTGTAGTTTCAATTGATGGTAAAATACTTGGTAAGCCCAAGGATGAGAAAGAGGCTATAGATATGCTTGGAAGTCTTAGTGGAAGAGTACATGAAGTCTATTCAGGGTTAGCTATTATTGATGCTAAAAGAAATAAGATTATAAAAGATTTTCAGTGTACTGAAGTTAAGTTTTCAAAGTTATCATATGAAACTATATTAAAATACATAGCATGTGGTGAGTATGCGGATAAGGCTGGAGCATATGGTATTCAGGGAAAGGCTTCGGTTTTTGTTGAAGAAATTAAGGGAGCGTACTATAATGTTGTAGGGCTTCCCATAAATAAATTATATAGAATTCTTTTGGAGATGGGGGTAAATCTATAAATAGGAGATTGATGAATTTTGATGAATGGCAATCTAAAAATTACAGATTTACCAGAGAGTGAAAGACCGAGAGAAAGGCTCTTGAGATATGGAAGTGAAGTGCTTTCAAATAGTGAGCTTTTGGCTATTATACTGAGAACAGGAACATTAAATGAAAACATAATCAATCTTAGCAGCAGAATTTTAAAGGAAAATGGAGGCTTAAATGGTGTTTTAAGTTTAAGTCTAGAGGAACTTAAAAATATCAAAGGAATAGGAAAAGCTAAAGCAGTTCAAATTTTAGCAATAAGTGAGCTGTTTAAAAGATTTAAAGCTTATAAATCTGGAGATAGTATAAGAATAACCTCGCCTAAAGATGCTGCGAATATTGTTATGGAAGAAATGAAAAGTTTTAATAAAGAGCATTTATATGTTATAATGCTTAATACTAAAAATTCAGTTATAAAGATATCTGATGTTTCTGTAGGAAGTTTGAATTCTTCTATAGTTCATCCTAGGGAAGTATATGTAGAACCGATATTAAAGCATGCAGCATCAATTATATTGTGTCATAATCATCCGTCAGGAGATCCAAAGCCTAGTGGGGAAGATTTGAATATAACCAAAAGGCTTTATGAGTGTAGTAAATTCATAGGGATAGAACTTTTGGATCATATAATAATTGGGGACGGTATATATATAAGTTTAAAAGAAGAAGGACTATTATAACGAAGATTGTGAAAGGAGATAAATTAATGGGATTTTTTGGAATATCAAGAGACATGGGAATAGATCTTGGAACAGCTAATACTTTAGTTTATGTGAAAGGTAAGGGTATAGTATTAAGAGAACCATCAGTTGTTGCTATTAATACTAATAAGGACGTTCTTGCAGTAGGAGACGAAGCAAAACAAATGATAGGTAGAACGCCTGGAAATATTAGAGCTATAAGACCTTTAAAGGATGGAGTAATTGCAGATTTTGATATTACGGAAAGTATGCTTAAAAGTTTTATAAGTAAAATAAGTTCTAAGAGCGCATTTGCAAGTCCAAGAATTCTTGTTTGTCATCCATCAGGAGTAACTGAAGTTGAAAGAAGAGCTATAAAAGAAGCAACAAAACGAGCAGGAGCAAGAGAAGTAAAGGTTATGGAAGAACCTATGGCAGCAGCTATTGGAGCAGGACTTCCAGTTGAGGAACCAAGAGGAAGTATGATTGTAGATATAGGTGGAGGTACTACAGAGGTAGCAGTAGTATCACTAGGAGGAATTGTAACAAGTAAATCCCTTAGAGTTGCTGGAGATGAGCTAGATCAAGCAATAATCAGTTATATTAAAAAAGAATACAATCTTATGATTGGTGAAAGAACTTCAGAAATAATAAAGATTAAAATGGGTTCAGCATTTAAAACAGAAGAATCCCTAGAAAATATAGTTATAAAAGGAAGAAACCTTGTAACAGGGTTGCCTAAAAATATTGAAATCAGTGAAGAAGAAGTAAGAGAAGCGTTAAGAGAACCTGTAGCAGCAATAGTTGATTCTATAAAATTAGCTCTTGAAAAAACACCACCAGAGCTTGCGGCAGATATAATGGATAAAGGAATAATGCTTGCTGGTGGAGGAGCACTTCTTAAAGGACTTGATATGCTCATTAGTAAAGAAACCAACATATCTGTACATATAGCAGAATCTCCTCTTGACTGTGTAGCGCTTGGAGCAGGTAAAGCTCTAGATCACTTCGAAAAATTAGTTAGTGATTAGGCTTAATCAAGATGAAGCTATTTAAAAACAGGCTGACAGTAACAGTTATTGTTCTGTCAGTTAGCTTTTTGTTATTAATTTCATACAGTGCTAAGAGGAAAAAGGTTTCTTTTGTGGAAAATGGTGTTGGTACAGTTCTTAATTCTGTGCAAGGGTTCTTTTATAATGTAAATAGTGATGTAAAGGGATTTTTTGGATTTGTATCTAATTTTTCAGAGGTTAAGTCTGAAAATCAAGAATTAAAGAAAAAAAATAGTCAGCTTAATCAAAAGGCGGCTGCTTATGATTCTCTTAAAAGAGAAAATACGAAATTAAAAAAGATGTTCGATTTTAAACAATCAAAATCTGAATATAATTATGTGGGTGGAGACATAATACTGAAAAGTGGGTCTGATGCACTAAAAGGTTATGTTATAAATAAAGGTTCGAAAGATGGAATAAAGGTTGGAATGGCAGTTATTAACGATGAAGGTTTAATTGGGCAGGTAACCTCTGTAGCAAATAATTATTGTAAGATAGAAACTATTTCTAGTGAAAATATATCTGTTGCAGCGTTAGTTCAAAGTACTCAAGTTAATGACTGTATAGTTAGAGGATACACAGATAACGAAGATAAGGAAAAGAATTTATCAATATTAACTATGCTTCCTTTAAACTCTGTTATTAAAGAAGGAGATACCATAGCAACTTCAGGAATTGGTGGGGATTATCCTAAAGATATAATAATAGGAAAGGTTAAAAGTGTTGAAGATAATAAAGGTAAAATGGAGAAAGAAGCTATAATTGAACCTGCGGTAGACTTTTCAAGGCTTCAAAATGTATTTATAGTAGTTCCAAAAGATACAAGCGAAATTAAATATTAGGTGATGTTTTATGAAAAAAATTTTAACACTATTATTATGTATACTAGGTTTTACATTTGTAGATAACTGCATAGCTCCTTTCATAGCTATTAGGGGATACTATCCTAGTTTTCTCTTTGTATTTATAATAAGCTATTCTATAATAAATGAAGGCTGGGCAGGTATTATTATTGGATTAGCAGCAGGATTTCTTCAAGATATTTATCTTTTTAATGGTATAGGAGTAAATTTATTTATTAATTTGATTTTATGCTACGCATCTGGAATTATTGGTAGAAGTTTATTTAAAGAAAAAGCATTAATTCCAACTATATTAGTATTCTTTATGTCTTTTGCAAGAGGCATTTTAATGTTTGCTATTCTATATGTATGTGGCAGTCGTAGCAATATAAGTGTTAGTTTGTATGGTTCTATTTATAATTTTATTATTGGCGTTCCAATGTATATTTGGGTTTATAAACTCTGTCAAAAAAGATACATGATAACAAAATGGAAATTATAAAGAAAGGTAGTAGAAACCAATGAAAAAAAGAAAACTGAAGAAGATATTCAATAGATTTAATGCTTTAATGGTAGTTGTACTGCTTGTTTTTTCAGGTATTATTGCACAACTGGTAAATCTTCAGATAGTACAAACTGATTCTTATAAAGCAAAAGCTAACAGTACAGCGCATAGATTTATAAAAGAAATGGCGCCAAGAGGAGAGATAACTGACTCAACGGGAACACTTCTTGCAACAAATAAGCAAAGTTTTGATGTTACGTATCTTCAAACCAGCACCAATAAGAATAATTTTTATAACACGGTTGCTAAAGTATTTTATATTTTAGATAAAAATGGTGAAAAGCAAAATGACAGCTTTGCACTTAAGGTTGATGCTAATGAATATAAATTAGATTTTAATACAACTGATCCAGATGAGATAAAAAAAATGCAGCTTAGATTTTTAAAGGATAGAGGTTTTGAAGAGCCAATTATAAAAAAGCTCTATAAGGGAAAATCAAAGGAAGATGATTTAACCAGTCAGCAGAAAGAAAATGTAAATAATGAGCTTTTAAAAATCACACCAGAGAAAATCTTTGAAACGCTTGTTAAAAACTATAAAATACCTAAAAGTTATAAAATAAGTATTGATGGTCAAACAATAAGTAAAAATTGTGATGTAAATGACCTTAGAAGATTTATGGTTGTTGAAGATGCAGTTAAAATGAACAGCTATTCTGGTTATAAGCCAGTTGCTATAGCTAGTAATGTAAAGCAAGAAACTTCATTTACTATTCTTCAAAAAGCAAATGAACTTCCAGGAATAGACGTATCTGTGGATCCAATAAGATACTATCCTTATAATAAATTAGCTTCTAATGTTTTAGGATATATAAGTAAAATAACACCTTCTAGTGCAGAGCAATCTAAAAGCTATACAGAAAAAGGTTATGATGTAAATAGCGATTTAATAGGTACTACTGGATTAGAAGCAGCACTTGAGGATAGACTTAAGGGTACATCTGGTGGAAGAATTGTAGAAGTAAATAAGCAAGGAAAGATAACAGATGAACTTGCTAAAAAAGATCCTTATCCAGGTCAAAATGTACAGCTTACAATAAATAAGGATGTGCAGTATGCAGCAGAGCAATCCCTTATAAATACTATGGCAAAGCTAAGAGCACAGGGATATTCTACAACTAATGGAGGAAGCTCTTACTTAGGAAATGCTACAAGAGGAGCTGCGGTTGTAATAGATGTAAAGACTGGTGGGGTTTTGGCTTTAGCATCTGTGCCTAACTTTGATCCTAATGATTTTTCAGATCCTAATGGTCTTTCAGAGGCGGCTACTGAAAAATATTTTTCAACAGATCTTACTGCTAAAGCTAAGGCTGCAGGAGTTCCAGCAAGTCTTTATGACACTCTGTTTCCTGTAAGTAAAAGTAACAGCAATACTAGAGTTGATAAATACGATTATCTTGCAAAGCCTTTGTATAATTATGCAACGCTTTCATTAATACCACCGGGATCAACATTTAAGCCCCTTACAGCTATAGCTGGTCTTGAAACTGGGGTTATAACACCATATACAACTATTTACGATCCAGGTAGTTTTAATGATGGAATGGGTTTTAAAACTGAATTTAAATCTGATGGTTATCTTGGCTATAACGATTTAACAAATGCTATAGCAAAATCAAGTAATGGATACTTTATGACGGTTGGTCAGCTTTTAAGACAAAAAGGTGGAAGTGATATACTGGCAAAATATGCTTGGAAATTTGGACTTGGAGTACAACCTAATTCTAATATAACAGCATCTACCGGAATAGAGATTCAGGAAAATTTTGGACAAGTATATAATTCCTATACAAATAAAAATAATTTTGGTCAACAAGGTCAATGGAGTATAATGGAAAATCTTCAGGCAGGAAAATACGCTAAAGGAATTTCAATAAATTTATATACTGGTGATAATGATTCAAAGCAGCTTTCTTCCTTAAAGGCGGCAATAAAGGATAACATAAAAACTTCAATTTCCAGTGGGAAATTTGACAGAGATAAAACTGAAGACCTTATTAGTCAACTTATAAGTACTGATCCGCTTTATAAAGGAAAAACATTTTCAAAAGCAGATACAGAGGCTATTGCTAGTTCAATTGTAACTGAGGAGACAAATGATTATACGCAAGCAACGCTTCCATTTAATGTATACAATGCAGCTATTGGTCAGGGTATAGATGAGTTTACACCACTTCAACTTGCAAATTATATTGCAACTATAGCCAATGGTGGAAAAAGGTATAAAGTACATCTTGTAGATAAGGTAACAGACGCCAGTGGAAAGGTTGTGTATCAAAATAAGCCGGAAGTGATTGAGGATACGCAGGTTAAACAATCTACTATAGATGCGGTTAAGAATGGAATGAATGCAGTTAACGATAGAGGTACAGCTTCTGGAGCTTTTGCTAATTTCCCAATACAAGCAGCGGGTAAAACTGGTACAGCTGACCCTTATAGTTCAGATGTTGAAGCAAGTATAATGAGATCATCCTATGCGGTTTATGTTGGTTTTGCACCTAGAGATAATCCAGAAATTGCAGTAGCAACAGTTGTATTTGATGGTGGATTTGGAGGTAATACTACTCAAATTGCTAAAGGTATATATGAAGCTTACTTTAAAAATCAACTTAAACAACTTAACTTTAATTTTGATACAGATGTAGATGCAAAGCCAGAAACAGATGCAGCAACTACGACAAATAATCAAACTGAAACTCAAAATTAGCATAAATAGACCATGAATATTGATATATAGTCAATATTTGTGGTCTTTAATTTATGGTTTTTATTGACAGTATATTACATACAAAGTATAATTTTTATATAATGATTAAAAATGCTTTGAATTTAATTTTAATACATATATGAAAATAATGTTATAAAGAAGGTAGTAGTTGTTATGAAAAGAAGAATAAAACTAAAAAAAATATTTAATAGGATAAATGCTTTAAGATTAGTAGTAATATTAGTGTTTTTGGCAATTATTATTAAACTTATAAATTTACAAATAGTACAAAGTGATTCTTATAAGGCTCAGGCTAATAATACAGCACATAAGTTTATAAAAGAAGCTGCACCAAGAGGAGAAATAACAGACTCTACAGGAGCTACTCTTGCAACAAATAAGCAAAGCTTTGATGTTACATATCTTCAAACAGAGGATAATAAAAATGATTTTTATAATACAATGTCTAAATTATTTTACATTTTAGATAAAAATGGTGAAAAACAAAATGATAGTTTTGGACTTAAAGTTGATGATAGTGGTTATAGATTTGATTTCAGTACTACAGATGAGAATGAAATAAGAAAAATGCAGCTTAGGTTCCTTAAAGATAGGGGATTTGAAGAGGATATTATAAAAAAATTATATAAAGGTAAATCGAAGGAAAGTGATATAAGCTCTTCACAGGTTACAAAAGTTAATGATGAACTTCTTAAAATTTCGCCAAAGAAAGCTTTTGAAACCCTTGTTAAAAACTATAAAATACCAAAATCATACAAGATAACAATAGATGGACAAACTATAAAAAAGAATTGTGATGTTAATGATGTTAGAAGATTTATGGTTGTAAAAGATGCAGTTAAGATGAATAGTTATTCTGGATATAAACCGGTTGCAATAGCTAGTAATGTAAAGCAAGAAACTTCATTTACTATTCTTCAAAAAGCAAATGAACTTCCAGGAATAGATGTTTCAGTTGACCCTATAAGATACTATCCTTATGATAAATTGGCATCTAATGTTTTAGGATATATAAGTAAAATAACACCTTCAAGTGCAGAACAATCTAAAAGCTATACAGAAAAAGGTTATGATGTAAATAGTGATTTAATAGGTACAACTGGACTAGAGGCGTCACTTGAGGATAGACTTAAGGGAACCTCTGGTGGAAGGATTGTAGAGGTTAATAAGCAAGGAAAGATAACGGACGAACTTGCTAAAAAAGATCCATATCCAGGTCAAAATGTACAGCTTACAATAAATAAAGATGTGCAGTATGCAGCAGAGCAATCGCTTATAAATACTATGGCAGATTTAAGAAAGCAGGGATCTTCTAATAGTGCAAGTGGATCTACGTACTTAGGAAATGCAACAAGAGGAGCAGCAGTTGTAATAGATGTAAAAACTGGTGGAGTTTTAGCCCTAGCATCTGTTCCTAACTTTAATCCTAATGATTTTTCAGATCCAAATGGACTTTCAGAGACAGCTACTGAAAAATATTTTTCGACAGATGTTATTGCTAAAGCTAAGGCTGCAGGAGTTCCAGCAAGTCTTTATGACACTTTATTTCCTGTAAGTAAAAGTAACAGTAATACTAGAATTGATAAATACGATTATCTTGCAAAGCCGCTTTATGATTATGCAACACTGTCATTAATACCACCAGGATCAACATTTAAACCACTTACAGCTGTAGCTGGGCTTGAAACAGGAGTTATAAATCAATATGAAACTATATATGATCCGGGTAGTTTTAACGATGGGATGGGATTTAACCCTCAATTTAAAGCTGATGGATATATGGGATATGTAGATTTAAATACAGCTATAGCGAAATCAAGTAATGGATATTTTATGACGGTTGGTCAGCGTTTAAGACAAAAGGGTGGAAGTGATATACTAGCAAAATACGCTTGGAAGTTTGGACTTGGAGTACAGCCAAATTCTAACGTAACTCCATCTACAGGAATAGAAATTCAGGAAAACTTTGGACAAGTATATAATTCTTATACAAATAAAAATAATTTTGGTCAACAAGGTCAATGGAGTATAATGGAAAATCTTCAGGCAGGAAAATATTCTAAGGGAATTTCTATAAATTTATATACTGGTGATAATGATTCAAAGCAGATTTCTTCCTTAAAGGCAGCAATAAAAGATAATATAAAAACTTCTATTTTCAATGGAAAATTTGATAGAGATAAAACAGAAGACCTCATAACTCAGCTTGTAAGTAATGATCCACTTTATAAAGGAAAGACATTTTCAAAGGCGGATTTAGTAGCTATTGCAGGTTCAATTGTAACTGAAGAGACGAATGATTACACACAGGCAACACTTCCGTTTAATGTATACAATGCAGCCATTGGTCAAGGTATAGATGAGTTTACACCTCTTCAACTTGCAAATTATATTGCAACTATAGCCAATGGTGGAAAAAGGTATAAAGTACACCTTGTAGATAAAGTAACAGATGCAAGTGGTAAGCTTGTATATCAAAATAAGCCAGAGGTGATTGAGGATACTCAGGTTAAGCAGTCGACTATAGATGCAGTAAAGAATGGAATGAATGCAGTTAATGATAGAGGTACAGCGGCAGGGGCTTTTGCTAATTTCCCAATACAAGCAGCAGGAAAAACAGGAACAGCTGATCCTTATTCTCCAGAGGTTGAAGAAAGCATAATGAGATCTTCCTATGCAGTTTATGTTGGATTTGCACCTAGAGATAATCCACAAATAGCAGTAGCAACAGTTGTATTTGATGGTGGATTTGGTACTGGTATTGCACAAATTTCTAAAAGTATATATGAAGCTTACTTTAAAAATCAACTTAAACAACTTAACTTTAATTTTGATACAGATGTAGATGCAAAACCAGAAACTGATGCCACAACTACAGGAAATAATCAAACGCAAACTCAAAACTAATACAATAGGCCATGTATAGTGATGTTATAAGTTACTGTACATGGCTTTTATTATAGAAATTTATTTACAATATATTACATTTAAGGTATAATTTTATATAGCGCTCAAAAATGTTTTAATTTAGTTTTAGTGTATATTTAAAAATAATATTATGGAGAAGGTAGTAATTGTTATGAGAAGAAGAATAAAATTTAAAAAAATATTTAATAGAATAAATGCGTTAAGGGTAGTAGTCATATTAGTGTTTTTGGCAATTACTATTAAACTTGTAAATCTTCAAATAGTACAGAGTGATTCTTATAAGGCAGAGGCTAATAATACAGCACATAAATTTATAAAAGAAGCAGCCCCAAGAGGAGAAATAACAGATTCGACTGGAGCTACTCTTGCAACAAATAAGCAAAGCTTTGATGTAACATATCTTCAAACTGAGAATAACAATAGTGATTTTTATAATATAATGGCTAAGTTATTTTATATATTGGATAAAAATGGTGAAAAGCAAAATGATAGTTTTGCACTTAAGGTAGATGATAATGATTATAGATTTGATTTTAGTACTACAGATGATGGCGAAACAAGAAAAATGCAGCTTAGATTTCTTAAGGATAGAGGTTTTGAAGAAGGCATTATAAAAAAATTATATAAAGGCAAATCAAAAGAAAGTGACCTAGATTCTTCACAAGTTGCAAAAGTTAATGATGAGCTTCTTAAGATTTCGCCAAAGAAAGCTTTTGAAACCCTTGTTAAAAATTATAAAATACCAAAAGCATATAAGGTAACAATAGATGGACAAACTATAAAAAAGAATTGTGATGTTAATGATGTTAGAAGATTTATGGCAGTAAAAGATGCAGTGAAAATGAATACTTATTCGGGATATAAACCAGTTACAATAGCGAGCAATGTAAAACAAGATACGTCATTTACTATTCTTCAAAAGGCAAATGAACTTGGAGGAATAGATGTAACAGTTGATCCTATAAGGTATTATCCTTATGGAAAACTTGCATCAAATGTTCTAGGTTATATAAGTAAAATAGCACCTGCAAGCGCTGGTGAGTCAGATAACTACAAGGAAAGGGGCTATGATGTAAATACTGATTTAATTGGTACATCTGGTATAGAGTCAGCACTTGAGGATAGGCTTAAGGGAACCTCTGGTGGAAGAATTGTTGAGGTAAATAAGCAGGGAAAAATTACAGACGAGCTTGCTAAAAAAGATCCATATCCAGGTCAAAATGTGCAGCTTACAATAAATAAAGATGTACAGTATGCAGCAGAACAATCACTTCTAAATACTATGGCTGATTTAAGGAAGAAGGGCTCTACAAGTTCAGGCAGTGGGGTATCTTATACTGAAAATGCTACAAGAGGAGCGGCTGTTGCAATAGATGTAAAAACCGGTGGGGTTTTGGCTTTAGCAACTGAGCCTAACTTTAATCCTAATGATTTTTCAGATCCAAATGGTCTTTCAAAAGAAGCTATAGAAAAATATTTTTCTACGGATGTAATTGCTAAAGCAAAAGCTATAGGGGTTCCAGAGAACCTTTATGATACCTTATTTCCTGTAAGCAAAAGTGATAAAAATGTAAGAATTGATAAGTATGATTATCTTGCAAAGAATCTTTATGATTATTCTAGACTCTCATTAATACCGCCAGGTTCAACTTTTAAACCACTAACGGCTATAGCAGGTCTTGAAACTGGTGTTATAACAAGAAATACCACAATTGATGATGAAGGCTTTTTTAATGATGGAATGGGATATAATCCTCAGTTTAAAGCAGATGGACCTCAAGGAAATAATAATTTAATAGGGGCCATAGCAAAATCAAGTAATGCATATTTTATGACAGTAGGGCAGAGGTTAAGGGCAGCCTATGGAAGTGATATTTTAGCTAAATATGCTTGGAAATTTGGCTTAGGTGTGCCTCCAAATTCTAACATAAATCCATCTACTGGAATAGAAATTCAGGAAAATTTTGGACAGGTATATAATTCATATACTAGTAAGAATAGCTTTGGACAACAGGGCGAATGGAATATAATGGAGAAGCTTCAACAGGGTCAATATCTTAAAGGATCATCTCTAAACCTCTATACAGGAGATAATGATTCTAAAGCTGTTTCTGATCTTAAAGCTTCTATAAAGGCAAATATAAAGGATTCTATATTTACAGGAAAACCCAATAGAAGTAAAATGGAAGATCTTATAGAAAATCTTATAAGTAAAGATCCATCATATAAGGGTAAGACATTTTCAAAAGCAGATATAGATGCTTTTACTAGTGGTATAGTACATGATGAGGCAGATGAATATTCTCAAGCAACGTTACCTTACAATATTTATAATGCATCTATTGGACAGGGTATAGATGAGTTTACACCACTTCAACTTGCAAATTATATTGCAACTATAGCTAATGGAGGGAAAAGGTACAAGGTACATCTTGTAGATAAGGTTACAGATGCCAGTGGAAAGGTTGTATATCAAAATAGGCCAGAGGTAGTTGAAGATACAGGTGTTAGTAAGGCAAATATTGCAGCAGTAAAAGAGGGAATGAATGCAGTTAATGATAGAGGTACAGCAGCAGGAGCTTTTGATACATTCCCAATACCAGCGGCAGGAAAGACAGGAACGGCAGATCCGTATAGTTCAGAGGTTGAAAGAAGTATAATGAGATCTTCTTATGCCCTCTATGTTGGTTTTGCACCTAGAGATAACCCCGAGATAGCTATAGCAACAGTTGTATTTGACGGTGGCTTTGGTACAGGAATTACCTCAATTGGGAAAAATATGTATGAAGCTTATTTCAAAAATGAACTTAAACAAAAATATAATTTCAATTTTGATACAGATGTTGATGCAAAGCCTGAAATTGATGATAATCAAAATAAATAATTATAGTATTTTCCATAAAAAAACTCGCAGTTTAAAATGCTGTGAGTTTTTTTATTATATAGATGTTACATAATTTATCTTCTCATGGAAATAATATTATAAAAGTTCTTCTTTGAGAAGGGATGTAAAATAGATGAAAAAAAGAGTAAAATCCAAAAAAATAGTTTATAGATGTGATGTTCTAATGGCTGTAGGGATACTACTTTTTTTATGCATTACGTTTAAGCTTATAAATCTTCAAATAACTCGAAGTGTTTTGTATAAAGCAAAGGCAAACATTGCCTCACATAGATTTATAAAAGAGTTTGCACCAAGAGGACAAATAATAGATGCTACCCAAACGGTTTTGGCAACCAATAAACAAAGTTTTAATATTACATATATTCAAACTGATGATAATAAGACAGAGTTCTATAATACGGCAGCTAAGGTATTTTATATTTTAGATAAAAATGGTGAAAAGCAAAATGACAAATTTGAACTTAAGCTTGATGGCGGATATAGGTTTGATTTCAATACATCAGATATAGAAAAAATAAAAAGGATGAAGCTCAGATTTCTAAAGGATAGAGGCTTTGAGGAAGATATTATAAAAAATATGTACAAAGGAAAAAGGAGAGAAATAGAACTTACAGAGTGTGAAAAAAAACAAGTAGATGATAAGCTGCTTAAAATATCAGCCAAAGAAGCTTTTGAGAAATTGATTACATATTATGAAATTCCTAAAAAATACTCAATAACAGTTGGCGGACAAAAAATAATTAAAATTTGTGATTTGGAAGATTTAAGAAGGTTTATGGTAGTTAAAGATGCAGTTAAAATGAATATTTATTCAGGATATAAACCAGTTGTCATAGCAAAGAATGTAAAAGAAGCTACAGCTTTTGAGATTCTACAAAAATCAAATGAACTTATGGGAATAAATATATCAGTAGAACCTATAAGATATTATCCGTATGGTAAACTAGCATCAAATGTTTTAGGATATATAAGTAAAATAACACCTTCAAATTCTAAAGAAATAGATGCGTATAAGGAAAAAGGTTATGATGTTAATACTGATTTAATAGGAATGACAGGAATAGAAGCGGCTCTTGAGAATAGAATGAGAGGTACTTCTGGAGGAAAAATAGTTGATGTAAATAAGTATGGGAAAATAACTGGTGAGATTGCAAAAAAAGATCCATATCCAGGTCAAAATGTACAACTTACTATAAACAAAGATGTGCAATATGCGGCAGAACAATCCTTGATAAATACAATGGCAAGGCTTAGACAGCGAAAATCTACAGTTACTAATTCTGGCACTGCATATTTGGGGAATGCTACAAGGGGAGCAGCTGTTGCTATAGATGTAAAAACAGGAGGAGTGATAGCTTTAGCATCTGTACCAAATTTTAACCCTAACGATTTTTCGAATCCAAGTGGTATTTCCAATGATGTAATAGAAAAATATTTTTTGAGCGATATCCTTTCAAAAGCAAAAGATATGAATGTGCCAGAGGAACTTTATAATACCTTGTTTCCTAAAGTTGGGGGAGTAAGGATTGATAAATATGACTATCTTCCAAAGCCTCTTTATGATTATGCAACATTGTCATTGATACCACCAGGGTCAACCTTTAAATTATTAACAGCTGTAGCAGGTCTTGAAACTGGAGTTATAACAAAAGATACAAAGATTGATGATCCTGGATATTTTATAGATGGAAATTATAAAGCAGAGTTTAAAGCAGATGGACCACAAGGAACTAATAATTTAATAACTGCTATATCAAAGTCGAGTAATACATATTTTATGACAGTTGGAAAATATTTAAGACAAAAATGTGGCAGTAATGTTTTGGCAAAGTATGCATGGAAGTTTGGACTTGGAGTACCACCAGAGTCCAATGTAAATCCTTCTACTGGAATAGAGATTAAGGAAAACTTTGGGCAGGTATACAATACTTATACCAGTAAAAATAGCTTTGCTCAGCAGGGTCAGTGGTTTATAATGGAGGAACTTAAAAACGAAAAATATTTAAAAGGTATATCTATAGATTTGTACACTAGTGATAGTGATTCAAAACAGCTTTCAAACTTAAAAATAGCAATAAAGGATAATATAAAAACATCTATAAGTACAGGGAAATTTGATAAAAATAAAATAGAGAATCTTATAGACAAACTTGTGAATACAGATAGCATGTACAAGAATAAAAAAATTTCAAAGTCAGATATAGAGTATATTGCAAGTTCAATAGTTAAGGTAGAAGAGGATCAGTACAATCAAGCTACTACTACATCCAATATTTATGGAGCAGCTATAGGTCAAGGAATTAATGAGTTCACACCACTTCAACTTGCTAATTATGTTGCCACCATAGCTAGTAATGGAAAGAGATATAAAGTTCATCTTATAGATAGAATTACTAATGTAGATGGAAAAGTAGTGTATGAAAATAGGCCGGAAGTTGTAGAGGATGCAGCAATTAAAAAATCCACTATAGATGTGGTGAAGGAAGGAATGAATGCAGTTGATGATAGCGGTACTGCTAGTGGTACCTTCGCTAAATTTCCAATATTAACAGCTGGAAAAACAGGAACAGCAGATCCTTATAGTATTGATACTGAAAAGGCAATAAAAAGAACCTCCTATGCTGTTTATGTTGGTTTTGCTCCTAGAAAAGATCCTAGAATAGCAGTAGCTACTGTGGTATTTGATGGTGGATTTGGAAGCGGAATTACTAATATTGCTAAAGACATGTATGAAGCTTATTTTAAAGATGTATTAAAAGAGAAAAATTTTAAATTTGATGTGGATGTAGATGCAAAACCTGAGAATTACAGTGAAAACAATAAGACACTTGAAAGATAGTAGATGATAATCAAAGAAGCTACAATTTTGTTAGTTTTGTATGCGGAAAATGAATAATAAAAGAAGGAATTTACAAAAAAATGTTGAATTATATTATAATCGAAGAAAGTCATTTCGATATTTTCCCTATATTTAGAATTAGCTACTTAGTATAGGATGTGTGGAGGGTTGGTATGATTAGGGACGGAATAACTATTAAGGGAAATAAAGAGGGATTAAATGTAATAATAAATATAAATAGTTTCAAAGATTTTGATGAAATGTTGGAGACTTTTATAGAAAAGCTATCCAAGGGAAAAAGATTTTACAAAGGATGTACACTAAAGATCACTACACAGCTGAGGGAAATAGATGAAAGAAATACAAGAAGGCTTAAGGATGTTTTATTTGATGAATTTTTGATAAAGGATTGTATTTTTGAAGATAGTGATGAAAAGAAAAACAAGGTATTTAGTGGAATTTATGAGGGAAGAACTAAATTTTTAAGAAGGACTATAAGAAGTGGGCAGATTATTAGATATTCAGGAAATGTAGTTATAGTAGGAGATGCTAACCCTGGTTCGGAAATTTATGCTGGTGGAAATATAATTGTTTTTGGTGTATTAAGAGGGGATGTACATGCTGGATTTAGCGGAAATGAAAAAGCTATAATTGCTGCCTTAAGGCTTGAACCTAAAATACTTCAAATTTCAAATAGAATTTCTAGAGCGCCAGAGGATGACAGTAAACCTGATTATCCAGAAGTAGCAAGACTTAAAGGAGATTCTATAATAGTTGAACCATATTCTCCTAATAAATTTATATAAAGATTCAAAAATGAGGAGATATCCTCATTTTTTTATGTTATGACTAATTATCCAACTATGGATTAAATTTACTTTTATTTTGGAGATTTATAAATAAAACTTAGACTAAAAATTAAACAATAACGAATAATAAAAGGGTTTTTTTGCTTTTTGTAGAATTATTTATAGTGTGTGAAAAATTCTTAAGAATATTATGTAAATAAAATAAAATGTTTATACATATATAAAATTCGCCTAACAAATATATTTAATGGAGGTAATATTAATGGGAGAAGCTATAGTAATAACATCTGGAAAGGGCGGAGTTGGAAAGACTACAACTACTGCCAATATTGGTACAGCACTTGCAGCAATGAAAAAAAAGGTTGTATTAGTTGACGGTGATACAGGTCTTAGAAATTTAGATGTTCTTATGGGTCTTGAAAATAGAATAGTATTTACGCTTCTTGATGTAGTAGAGGGAAATTGTAGATTAAAGCAAGCGTTAATTAAGGATAAGCATTATGAAAATTTGGCATTACTTCCTACAGCGCAAACAAGAGATAAAAATGATGTAAAGCCAGAGCAAATGCTTAAATTAGTAAATGAGCTTAAAGAAGAGTTCGATTATGTTATTATAGACTGTCCGGCAGGAATTGAACAGGGCTTTGAGAATGCTGTAATTGGTGCAGATAGGGCAATAATTGTTGTTAATCCAGAGGTTACATCTGTAAGAGATGCAGATAGAGTTATTGGCAAAATAGATGCTAAAGGAATAGAAGATCATCAAGTTATTGTAAATAGAATTGATTATGAAATGGTTAAGCGTGGAGATATGCTTGGTATTGAAGACGTTATAGATAATCTTGCTATAAAGCTTATAGGTGTAGTTCCAAATGATAAGCAAATAACAGTATCTACTAATAAAGGAGAGCCTATAGTATTAAACCAAACTGCCAACGCAGGCAAGGCATTTAGAGATATTGCTAGAAGAGTTCTTGGTGAAGAGGTTCCTTTTGAAAAATATGAAACCCCAACAGGATTTATTGCAACAATTAAAAAACTATTTAATAAATAATAGGAGGTAGGGAATATGGATTTGTTTAGTTTTTTTTCTGGAAAAAATTCGTCCAAGCAAGTTGCTAAAGAACGATTAAAGTTAATACTCATACATGATAGAGCAGATTTATCTCCTGAATTATTAGAGCTTATAAAAGGAGAAATCTTAAATGTAATTACAAAATATGTAGAGATAGATAATTCTGATATTGAAGTAAAGCTTACTAGAACTGATGTGGAAGAAGGAAACTCTCCAGCGTTAATTGCAAATATACCTATTAGATCTATGAAAACTAGAAAACAATAGAGTTATAATTAGAAGGCTGTGTATGTCTATATTCAAAGTTGTTTACAGTAAATTAATTATTTGTGTATAGAACTCTAATATAAGTGCATAGCTTTTTCTTTTTTTTGTGGTATAATCATAAAAGTGGAGGGAGAAGACATGATATTAAATAAACTAAAAATTGATAAAAGAGAACTAAAACAAATAGATTTTTTAATATTGATAATACCCATAGTAATTGCTATATATAGTTCACTCAATATTTACAGTGCAGTTCATAGAATTAGCTCACTTTCAAATACTTGGGAACTTCAACTAATATGGTGCGTGATGGGGTTAATTGCTATATACCTAATAATTAAAATGGATTATAATTTTTTTAAAAACTATGCCGAGATTATATATGGATTATCTATTGTGCTTCTTATAATTAATGATTTCTTTGGAAGTACAAGAAATGGTGCTACAGGATGGATTGCTATCGGTCAAAGAGCTATTCAACCTTCTGAATTTGCAAAGGTTGCTTTAGTCATTATACTAGCAAAGAGATTAGATGGTATGAAGGATGGAATAAACACTGTAAAGAACTTTTTTATAATATTGTTATACGCAGCAGTGCCTACAGCACTTGTTTTAATTCAACCGGATATGGGAATGGCAATGGTGTATTTCTTTACAGTACTTGGAATTGTTTTTGTAGCAGGACTAGACTTGAGGGTTATTTTAGGTGGAATATTTGGTATTATAGTTGCAGTGGTTGGAATTTGGAACACCTCACTTATGCAGCAATACTGGAAGGCAAGACTGACAACCTTTTTGAATCCAGAGCAATATAGTTCTTCCACAGGACTTCAATTGATTCAATCTCAAATAGCTATAGGTTCTGGCGGTATACTTGGAAAAGGTTTCTTAAAAGGAACTCAGATACAAGGCGGATATATTCCTGAAAACTACACGGATTTCATATTTTCTGTAGTTGGAGAGGAATGGGGACTAATTGGTGCAATAGTACTAATGCTTCTTTATATTATTTTAATATACAGGATTATTAAAATGTCTAAAAATTCAAAGGATACCTTTGGAAAAGTATTTTGTGTTGGTATGGCGTCAACGCTTTTATTCTCAATATATCAAAACATGGGAATGACCATAGGAATAGCACCAATATCAGGACTTACACTTCCATTTATGAGTTATGGAGGAAGTGCTATGTTTACCGCTTTTATATCTATTGGTATTGTACTTAGTATAGGAATAAGAAAGAATAAAATTAACTTCTAATAAAAAACTTTTAAATAGTAAAATGTACCCCCTAAAAGAGACAATTAAAAATGTCTGTTCTAGGAGGTATTTTTTTATTTTAATTGCTAAGTTTTTTTATTATAAAACCTAATGTAAGTAATAAAAGATAAAAAATAAAATATATATATACAAGGAAATTAATTTAAGAGGTTGTTTCTGGAAAATGATTTTTAAAGAGGATAATTAAAAATCTAAGCTCCATTTTGAAGCAGCCTTTTAATTATTTTGTTACTAATTTTAGAAGTTATATGTTTGTAAAGCTAAATAAACATAAATTTCAAGGCTTCAATAGGTTAACTAAAGTATTAAGGGAGGATAAAATGGGAAATTACAATTCTCAGTACGAAAATTATTATAGGAATTTACAAAGTAGGGGAAGTAGAACTAATAGTTATTATGGAGGAGGGATAAAGAAAGGCAATTTCGGGGGATGGATAATAAAAAAATTGGAATTTCAACTGGTAGGAACTTTAGTAATGTTCATACTAATATTAGGATTGAGGCAAGTTGTAACACCAGAAACTAAATCTATTTGTGATTATATTAAATACACTCTTTCTTACAATTATAATTATGAAGAAACCCTTTCTTATATTGAGGGCATTAACTTAAATGAGGTGGAAGCTTATGCTAATAACATAAATGTTGATTCTATCAAAAACCAGTCGGTTGGGTATATTGAAAATTTAAGGTCAAAAATAACAGGTGAAAAGACCTTTTCTACAAAAATAAAGCAGGAATATACCGTGCCACTTAAAGGAAAAGTTGTTTCTGGTTTTAAAGATAAGGATAAAGGTATTTCAGGAAATGAAGGAATAAACAATGGTGTAGATATCGAAGTTTTAAAAGATTCAGATGTGAAAACCGTATATGATGGAACAGTTGAAAAAGTAGGAGAGGATAAAAACTTTGGAAAGTATATTTTGGTAGATAATGGTGATGGTATTGAAAGTAAATACTCCAATATGGATTCTTTTGAGGTTGAAAAAGGTGATGGAGTTACTAAAGGAGAAGTTTTAGGTAAGGTAAAAAAGAATGATGAAAAAACTAAATCATATTTACATTTTGAAATAATGTATATGGGAGAAAATCAGAATCCAGAAGATTATTTTACATTTAATTAGTACTAAAGCAATGTTTCGGAGTGATTAATTGTTTAAATTAAGCAAATACTTTATTCCATATATGATAATTTTATTTTTTATAGGGTTTAGAGGCGAACTTTTTAGTGTTATTATTTTAGTTATTATACATGAAATTACACATTATGTAACTGCCAGAATATTTGGGTTCAGCGGTTTCGATGTAGAAATATTGCCTTTTGGTGCAGTACTTAAGCTTAAAAATATTGATTATGCAACTCAAAAGGAAGATATTATTATTTCTTTATCTGGACCTATTTTAAACTTGATTCTGGCAGTTATTTTTTATGTTATATTTAAAGATAGCGGCAGAAGTGTATATTATTCGCTATATGTTACAAATTTATCGCTGGGTATTTTTAATTTAATGCCTGCATATCCGCTAGATGGTAGTAGAATTTTAAAAAATATACTGTCTGAAAAAATTACTTATAGAAATGCAAGTGAGATAAGTATATATGTAAGCATATTCATAGGAGTAATATTTCTTATAATTTCAATTTTTAGTTTTTTCTTTAACGTAAAAAATTTCAATATGTTGATAGTTGCTTTCTTTATACTGTTCTGTTCTTTTAAGGAGAAGGGAAGGATGGTTTATATTGTTATGGGCGATATAGTAAGAAAAAAAATAATATTTTTACGAAAAGGGTATATTGAAAATAGGATGATTTCTGTTTCTGTGGAAAATAATCTCTTAAATGCATTAAAAGTAGTAGATAAAAATAAATACACAGTAATAACAGTTTTAGACAAAGAGATGAGAGTTATTGATGTAATATATGAGGATGAAATACTTGAAGCTCTGAAGAATTATGGAAATATTACCTTTGCAAAATTGGTGGAGTTAAGGGAGAGCAATGAGTAATATGAATTTTATTGTTGAACATTTTTTTAACTATGTGTTAGAATATAAAAATGAGTGATTTTTAGGAGGAAAATAAATGAATAACATTATTGATGATGTTTTATTTAGAGTAGAAAAACCTGCAAGGTATATAGGTGGGGAGTTTAATTCTGTTATAAAGGATAAAAACAAGGTAGATGTAAGATTTGCTTTTTGCTTTCCTGACGTATATGAAGTTGGAATGTCTCACCTCGGAATGAAGATATTATACCATGTTTTAAATAAGAGAGAGGATACTTATTGCGAAAGAGTTTTTTCACCATGGCCAGACATGGAAAAATTAATGAGAGAAAATGATATACCACTTTATGCGCTTGAAACGAAGGATCCTATAACAAACTTTGATTTCATAGCTTTTACACTTCAATATGAGATGAGCTATACTAATATATTAAACATGCTTGATCTTGCAAAAGTTAAGGTAAGAGCTTCTGAAAGAGGAGAGGATGATCCTATTATTGTTTGTGGTGGACCATGTGCATATAATCCTGAACCGCTTTACGATATAGCAGACATTTTTTCTTTAGGAGAAGGGGAAGAACATTTAAGTGAATTAGTTGATTTGTATAAGAAGTGCAAAAGAGATAAATTAACTAGAAAAGAGTTCTTAAGATTAGCAGCTAAAATTGAAGGAACGTATGTGCCATCTCTTTATGAAGTATCCTATAATGAGGATAATACTATAAAAGAATTTAAGCCTTTATATGATGATGTTCCAAAGAAGGTTAAAAAAAGAATAATAACAAATTTTAATGATGTAGTATATCCAGATGATTTTATAGTACCATATAGCGAAATAGTACATGATAGAATTATGCTTGAAACCTTTAGAGGGTGTACAAGAGGATGTAGATTTTGTCAAGCAGGTATGATATATAGGCCAGTAAGAGAAAAGACAACAGACAAACTTATGGAGCTTGCTGATAAAATAATAAAAAATACTGGATATGAAGAAATGTCATTAACATCTCTTAGCATATGCGATTATTCAGATATTAAAAATCTTGTTTATGGTTTAATTGAGAAATATAAGGAAGATAATGTGAGCGTATCATTACCTTCACTTAGAATAGATTCTTTTTCAGTTGATCTTATAAAAGAACTTCAAAAGGTTAGAAAGTCAGGTCTTACATTTGCACCTGAAGCTGGAAGTCAAAGAATGAGAGACGTTATAAACAAAGGTGTAACAGAACAAAATTTAATTGACTCAGTAAGCAGTGCGTTTAAAAATGGCTGGACTACTATAAAGCTTTATTTCATGATAGGACTTCCATATGAGACTATAGATGATGTAAGAGGTATAGGAGAATTAGGAAAAAAAGTAGTTGAGGAATACTACAAAGTGCCAAAGGAAGAGAGAAAAAAAGGACTTAAGGTTACTCTTAGTACATCAATATTTGTACCTAAACCTTTTACACCATTCCAATGGGCTCCTATGGATAATATAGAGTCAGTAAGGAAAAAAATAGTTGAATTAAGAGATGAACTTAAAGCAAGTCGTATGATAAATTATAATTGGCATGAAACACCTGTAAGTTATCTTGAAGCAGCTTTTGCAAGAGGAGATAGAAGAGTTTGTGATGTCTTAGTGCGTGCCTTTGAAAAGGGAGAAAAGTTCGATGGATGGTCAGAATACTTTAATAATGAGGTTTGGATGGAAGCCTTTAAAGAATGTAATGTTGACCCCGATTTTTATGTTTATAGAAATAGAAGTTATGATGAAGTACTTCCTTGGGATTTTATAGATATAGGAGTAAATAAAGAATTTTTAATAAGAGAAAATGAAAAGGCTAAGGAAGAAGTAGTTACACCAGATTGCAGAGGCGGTTGTACAAATTGTGGTGTTAATGTGAATTTCAAAGAAGGGAAGTGCTTTGAAGGTGCGATATTTAATAAAATACAGTAAGGGGTCAAATATAAAATTTGTTTCACATCTAGATATAATGAGGGCTATTCAAAGAACGGTAAAAAGAGCTGGACTTCCTGCTGAATATTCTAAGGGATTTAATCCACATATGTCAATGTCAATAGCCCAACCTCTTTCTGTTGGAATTTACTCGGAAGGTGAGTATTTTGATCTTAGGTTAAAAGAAGAAGTTTCTGAAGACAAGATAAAAGAAGCTTTTAATAATGCGGCGACTAGCGATTTAAGAGCTGTAGATGTAATTAAGATAGAAAAAGAGTACTACGATTCGGGTAAGAAAGTAGAAAGCTCTATGGCAATAATAGAAGCAGCCACATATATTATGAAGATACGTTATAAAAATATAGATAAGCTTAAAGAAGAAATTGAAAAGATTATAAAAAGTGAAGATTGGTCAATACTTAAAAAGACTAAAAAAAGTGAAAAAATAGTTAATATAAAAGGAATGGTAAAGAAAATTTCCTACAAGATAAAAGAAAATACTTTAGAAGTAGAAACTTTAATAGCTGCAGGAAGTCGTGAAAATCTTTCCCCAGACCTTTTATGTGAATACATAAAAACACATACAAGTGAAGTACTGGAAAATGTCTTTTCAGATATAAAAAGGGTTGAAATGTATGCACTTAAAAATAAAAAATTAGTGGAACTTTATAGGTATTTCGTTTAGTTTCTATGAAAAGTCCAGTGAGGTGTTTTTAGTGAAGAAGATTTTTATCGAAAGATGTACAGATTTTTTGAAAGTAGCTGTAGAGGAAGATGATGAATTTAAGGAATGCTTTATAGAGGATGAAAGAGAAGAAATTTATTCTGGACAGATATATAAAGGTGTTGTTAAGAATATAGTACCTGCTATAAAGTGTGCATTTGTTGACATAGGAAAAGGGAAGAATGGATACCTCTACATGGATAGTAAGTTCAATAATGTAAACATAAAAAAAGGCGATGAAATGCTTGTTGAAATAGTAAAAGAGAGCATAGGTAGTAAAGGTCCTAAAGTAAGTAATGCAATAACTATTCCAGGCAGATATTCAGTTATAATTACCCTAAACAAGGATATAAATATTTCAAAAAAAATATCTGATGTTAATTATATAAAAGAATTAAAGCAAAATATAAAAAAACCAAGTGATGTTGGGGTAATGATTAGGACAAATGCAAAAAATGTAAGCATAGAGGATATAAATCACGAAATAGAAAATTTGTATAAAATATATGTTGATATAAGAAAAAAGGCAGAATACTCTAGTAAGGTAGGAATTGTCTATAATGCAGGTGGGACCTTAGAAAGAATCATGAGAGACAATGCTGATGTTAAGAATTTAAGTGTTGTAGTGAATGACAAAAAGGATTTTGACAGCATAGAAAAATATATATCAACTAAAAATGATATGGAGTGTAATTTGAAGCTTCATGAAAACAAAATAAGTCTTATGGAATATTATGGCTTTGAAAAGGAAATAATAAAACTTATAGATAGAAAAGTTATGTTAAAATGTGGGGGGTACTTAGTAATAGATAATACTGAAGCAATGTATGTAATAGACGTTAATTCAGGAAAAAATATAAAAAATTCTAATCTAGCTAAGACTGCATTTTTAACTAACATAGAGGCTGCAAGAGAAGCTGCAAGGCAAATTATCCTTAGAAATTTAAGCGGAATAATAGTTATTGATTTTATAGATGTAAGTGATGATAATCTAAAAACTAAAATTATTAATATACTTAAAGAAGGGTTTCTTGATGATAAAAATAAAACTATAGTATATCCTTTTACAGAACTTAATATAGTACAGATAGCTAGGAGAAGAAGAGGAAAGTCTATTTATGATTATCTTGAAGAAAAATGTGACAGCTGCCTAGGAAGTGGACGCAAGCTTAATTTTGAGTATATGAAAAATCTAATGAGAAATAAAATTATAAGATTTTTAGAAGAACATGAAAAAGCAAAGAATATTTATATTCAAATAGATAAAAGATATAAAAATAAAATCTCTTTAGATGTAAAAGGCTTTGTTAACGATATAGGAGCGAATAAGCTATCAGTTTATATTGAATATAAGGATAACGTAGACGTATTTAAAATGAATTTTGGAGAACTTTTAAGCGACATGGAAAAAATGCAGCAATATAAAATTTATGGATGAAAAATTCTTTACAAAGTTTAAATGATATGGTACAATGGCACATGTAGACCGCACAAAACGGGTTTTGAGTAAACACAAATTAATGTGTACCCCTATTGGCGAGGCCGTAAATGAGGAGGTGTTTGTTAATGTACGCAGTTATAGCTACTGGAGGAAAACAGTACAAAGTTCAAGAAGGAGATGCAATTTATGTTGAAAAAATTGCAGCTGATGTTGATTCAACAATTGAACTTAACGAAGTTCTTGCAGTTTCAAAAGAAGATGGTTTAGTTTTAGGAAAACCTGTAGTTGAAGGAGCAAAAGTTATAGCAAAAGTTGAAGCTCAAGGTAAAAGTAAGAAAATTATCGTTTTCAAGTATAAAAGAAAGAAAGACTACAGAAGAAAAAGAGGACACAGACAATCTTATACTAAACTTGTAATCGAAAAGATTGAAGCATAATCATGATTGATGTAGTATTTAAGAAAAAGAATGATGCTATTGTTTCTTATGTTATAACAGGTCATGCTGAACGTGTGGCAAAGGAGTCGGAAAGACATCTTGAAAATTATGATGAAGAAACAGATATGCTATATGATAATGCAGTTTGTAGTGCTGTATCTCTTTTGGGTCAAGTGTGCATTCTAGGTGTTGAAGAGGTTTTACATATTAAAGTGAATTATTCTACCGAAGAAGGTTACATAGCTTTGAATCTTGAAAAATTAGATTTAAGTGATCTTGAGAGAGCTCAAGTTCTTATGAAAACTACATTGTTAGGTTTTGAAAATTTAGCGGAAAGCTATGATCAGTATATAAATGTTATCGTTGAGGAGGTGTAATTTATGCTTTCAATTAATCTTAGTTTATGTGCCCACAAAAAAGGAATGGGTAGTTCTAAAAACGGAAGAGACAGTGAGTCTAAAAGACTTGGAGTTAAAGCTTCTGATGGTGAATTTGTTTTAGCTGGAAACATAATTGTTAGACAAAGAGGAACAAAAATTCATCCAGGTGCAAATGTAGGCAGGGGTAAAGATGATACTCTCTTTGCTAAAGCTGATGGATTAGTTAAGTTCGAAAAACGCGGAAAAGATAAGAAATTTGCAAGCGTTTATCCAGTTGAAATTGAACAAAGCGTAGCTGAATAATATTAAGCACCCTTCCTTAAGGGTGCTTTTTTAAAATTTAAATTATAAAAAGAATTGAATGTAGGAATAATAGATACATAATCTATAAAAATTCTTTTATAGTAAAATAACTATTATACTAATTTAAAAAGTCAGTTTTTAGAGTGTGAATTTTACTAAAAGAGACTTTTGAAATAAAGTAAAAGGTAAAGGTGAGATAAATGTTTGTAGATAAAGCTAGGATTTTTGTTAAATCCGGAGATGGTGGAGATGGTGCAATATCATTTAGACGTGAGAAATACACACCACTTGGAGGACCTGACGGAGGAGATGGTGGAGAAGGCGGAGATGTAATACTTGTAGTAGATGCTAACATGACAACTTTGCTTGATTTCAAATATAAAAGAAAGTATGCAGCAGAAAGAGGTCAAAATGGTCAAGGATCTAAATGCTATGGAAAAGATGGAAAAGATCTTTACATAAGAGTTCCAATGGGAACAGTGATTAGAGATGTAGAAACAAATAAAATCATGGCTGATTTAGCGCATAAAGATGATAAGTTTGTAGTAGTAAAAGGTGGAAGAGGCGGAAAGGGTAATGTTAAATTTTGTACGCCAACAAGGCAAGCACCTAACTTCGCTCAACCAGGTATGCCAGGAGAAGAAAGGTTTGTAAATTTAGAATTAAAACTTCTTGCAGATGTAGGATTGATAGGATTCCCTAACGTTGGAAAATCTACTCTTCTTTCGGTATCATCAAAAGCAAGACCTAAAATTGCAAATTATCATTTTACAACTATAACACCAAATCTTGGAGTGATAGATGTACCTGGAATTACAAGTTTTGTAATGGCTGATATACCAGGAATAATTGAAGGTGCATCAGAAGGTGTTGGACTTGGATTTGAATTTTTAAGACATATTGAAAGAACAAGACTCTTAGTTCATGTAGTTGATATATCAGGTTCAGAAGGTAGAGAGCCAATTGAAGATTTTCTTAAAATAAATGAAGAACTTAAAAAATACAATATTAAATTATGGGATAGACCTCAAATTGTAGTTGCAAATAAGTCAGATATGATGTATGACGATGAAGCCTTTAATAAATTTAGGGATGAAGTTAAAAAACTAGGATATGATAATGTATTTAAAATTTCTGCTGCTACAAAAATGGGTGTAGAAGATTTATTAAAGGAATGTGCTAGAGTATTGAGTACAATACCAGTTACTGATATTGAAATATCAGAAGAAGAGAAATTTGTACCAGAAGAGAAACATTTTACTTACACAATTAGAAAAGAAGACGATACTTATATTATTGAAGGAACTTTTGTAGATAGACTTCTTGCCAGTGTAAATGTAAATGAGCCAGATTCTTTTAGATACTTCCATAAGGTTTTAAAAAATAAAGGTGTAATGGCAAAGCTTGAGGAAATGGGAATAAAAGATGGAGATATGGTAAGACTTAACGATTTTGAATTTGAATTCTTAAAGTAGGAGGAGATTTATATTGACTGGTAAACAAAGAGCTTATTTAAGAAGTATGGCAAACACTATGGAGGTTATATTTCAAATAGGTAAAAACGGAATAGATGAAGCTATTGTAAAGCAAATAAATGATGCATTAGAGGCTAGAGAGCTTATAAAAATAAATGTTTTAGAGAGTAGTGGATTACAGGCAAGAGAAGCTAGTGATATTTTGTGTGGACTTTTAAAATGTGAAGGAATACAAGCAATAGGTAAAAAAATTGTTATATACAGAAAATCAGAAAAGAAGCCTAAAATAGAGTTGATAAAATAATAAAGCGTGTAAAGTTTTATAATTAGAAGTGCAAAAGAGTGATAAAATGAAGAAGAAGGCTATATTTGGAGGAACTTTTAATCCTATTCATAATGCACATTTAAAAATAGCACTTAGGAGTTTAGAAGAACTTAAGCTTGATGAAGTAATATTTATGCCATCGGGAAATCCTCCACATAAAAATGAAAAGCAAATAGCTCCAGCAAATTTAAGATATGAAATGGTAAGAGAGGCTATTAAAGATAACTGTAAGTTTAAAATAGATGACTATGAAATAAAAAGAGAAGGATTCAGTTATACTTATAAGACTTTAGAACACTTTTCTTATGTAGAAAAAGATGTAGAATGGTTTTTTATAGCAGGGCTAGATAGCCTTATGGATCTTGAAAAGTGGAAAAACGTAAATATCATATTGAATTTATGTAAGTTTATAGTATTTAACAGAAGTGGCTATGATAAAGAGCAGATTGCAAAACAAAAGAAGATGTTGGAAAGAAAATACAATAACAGTATAGTATTTTTGGATATTGAGCCTATAGATATATCTTCTACAATAATAAGGCATAAAATTAGAAGAAATGAGTATATAGGTGATTTGGTTCCAGAAAAAATTTACGATATAATAAAAAAAAATAAACTATATGTTTGAAGGTGTATATTTTAAATGTGGTCATATGATAAAATTACAGATTATTTAATGGAGAATTTAGGTGAAAAGAGATTTAAACACAGTTTAGGAGTAATGGATACTGCAGTTGAACTTGCCCAAAAATATGGTGAAAATGTAGAAAAAGCCAAAATAGCAGGACTTGTACATGACTGTGCAAAAAAGTTATCTGGAGAAAATATTATTGAAATATGTACTAAAGAAGGCATAACATTAGAAGATGAGGAAAAGAAATATTCTTATCTTCTTCATGGCCTTGCTGGAAGAATTTTAGCACAAAAGGTTATAGGGATTTGTGATGAAGATGTACTTAATTCTATAGAATTTCATACCACGGGAAGAGAAAATATGTCCCTTTTAGAAAAAATAATATATATAGCAGATTACATTGAACCCACAAGAGATTTTGAAGGTGTTGATAAACTTAGGAAGGCAGCATATGAGAATTTAGATAAGGCTCTTTTGATGTCTTTTGATAATACAATTAAGTTTATAATTGATAAGGGTGGATTTCTTCATCACAATACTATAGAAGCAAGAAATTATTTGATTTCTAGAAAAGGGTAGGTGTGGCTTATGTATTTTAATAAAAAAAGGATAATATTAGTTTGCTGTTTTGTTGTGTTGTGTATAGCAATCGGTGTGGGTAGTTTTTTCTACGTATCCTTATTCTCTATTAATACTGATTCTAAAAATATAAATGTAGCGGCTGTAAAGCCTAAAAGTAATGAAGCAGTTAATATATTAATTACAGGAATAGATACAGGACGCAAAGAAAGCGAGTTTGGAGATTATTCAAAAAGAAATGATGCAATAATGCTGCTTCATTATGATCCTAAAGATAAAAGTGCAAATCTTATTTCAGTGCCAAGAGATACAAAGGTAACTTATGAAGGCAATACAAAGAAAATAAATGAATTAAGTTCTATAGGAGGACCTAAATATTTAGTTAATGCTATAAAAAGTAACTTCGGAATAAATGTGAATTACTATATTCAATTGGATTATAAGGGATTTCAAAATATAGTTGATTCTATTGGTGGAGTAAATGTAACTGTAAATAATAATATGAATTATGATGATTCCAATGGTAACATTCATATACATCTTAACAAAGGTGAAAATCAGAAACTTGATGGAAAGAAAGCTGAACAATTTATAAGATGGGAAAAAAATAATAATTCAAGTGAAAACATTGACAGTGATTTGGCTAGAATAAGGAATCAGCAGCAATTTGTATCAGCAGTAGTTCAAAATTTAAAAAGAAAAAGCATGATATTTAAAATGCCATCTATATTAAAGGCAGTTGCTAAGAATGTCCAAACCAATATGACCTCATCCGAAATGTACAAGTATGCAAAAGCTTTAGCAGCCGTAAAAGGTGAAAATTTAAGAGCTAAAGCGATAAGTGGTTCAGAAGTGTATATTGGTGGAAATACGTACTTTGTATATAATCACAAAGAGAATAAAAATATATTTGTTACAGGAAAGACAGAAAAAGTAACAAAGCCAAGTTTGAATTATAAAATAGAAATTTTAAATGGTACAGATAAAAATGGTCTTGCAAAGCAATATAAGGATGTACTTTTAAAGAATGGCTTTTCAAGTGGTGATTTTACTACAGGAAATTATCCTAAGAAGCCTGTTAAAAATACAAAAGTAACTTTGTATGGAATAGATGAGGGAGAGGTTCCTTATATAAAGAGTAAACTAAAGCTTAATAATGTTGAACTTATAAGTAAAAAAACTGATAAGTTTGATATAATAATACTACAAGGTGAAGATTTTAAATAATGAAAGGTTAAAAGATGAAGGATAATAAACTTGTATATTTTGTAGAAAAAGAACGTGAAAATTCTAAAATAAAAGATTATTTAAAGCAGGTTCATGGCTTCTCTACTAGGCTAATAAGGGGTGCAGCCTTTAGTGAAAGACTATTTGTAAATGGAAAAGTTGTAAGATTATCTTATAGAGTGGCAGCAGGTGACAAAATTGAGATAGATGTAAATAAAGCTGAAAGCCAGAATGTTGATCCTGAAAAGATGGACTTAAATATAGTTTATGAGGATTCTGATGTAATAGTACTTAATAAACCAGCTAATATGATAGTTCATCCTACTAAAAATTATCAGCATGGGACTCTTTCTAATGGATTATTGTACTATTTTAGAGAAAAGGGGGAGAATTGCATTGTTAGGCTAGTTAATAGGCTTGATATGGATACTTCAGGTTTAGTTTTAGTAGCTAAAAATCAATTTTCTCATATGGCACTTGCTAGAGATATGAAATTAGACAGCTTTAAAAAAGAATATATAGCTATAGTAAGTGGTAATTTAAGTGACACTAAAGGAACTCTAAATAAACCTATATATAAAGAAGAAACTGAGCCTATAAGAAGAGTTATAGATGAAAGAGGACAGGAAAGTATAACCCATTTTGAAGTTTTGGAAAGATATAAGAATGCAGATAAGGTAAAATTAATACTTGAAACTGGAAGAACTCATCAAATAAGAGTTCATTTGAGTAGTATAGGCAATCCTATAATAGGTGATAGCCTTTATGGAGAAGAAAGTCATTTAATTAAGAGGCAGGCGCTTCATGCATTTAAACTCCAATTTCCACATCCTAGAGATGGAAGAATAGTTAATATCGAAGTAGAACTTCCAGAAGATATAAGGGAGCTTATAGATGCAGTAAAAGGTGAGTAGAGAAGGAAATTCTCATACTCACCTTTTTTAAATAAAAATATATGTAAAACTTAAAAGTAGGAACTGTTATTTTTGGCTTGTTTTGCTCTTATTCTAAAAATCAGTAAAGCTAAAACCAATAAAAGTACACATAAGGCAAATCCTATAACTTCTTTATGATTTCCCATATATGAAATAAAGGATTGACCAGAAGTAATAGAGCTATTTGATTTTATAGAAACACCACTATTAAGTTTTAAAGTACATATTTGTTTTTTATCAATATAAACTTTAGCAGTCATAATTTGTGTTCCCTTTGCGAAAGACTTTTTCTTTAAAGAATTTTTATCTACAACAACTTTAGGTACGCTTTGGGATCCATTTTCAATCGAGTAATAATAGTCATCTGACGCTAAAAGAGGAACTTTAACACCATTTATAGAGTAATTATCAACTACAGAGTCTTTTGAAAATAATTTTTTTTGCTGAAAGTTGTTAAAGCCGTATTCAAATAATGCTTTTGAGTCATCATAAAAAGTTTTATCTTTACTATGTACAAGGGTGACTATAAGCTTCCTGTCGTCCTTATTAGCAACAGATACAAAAGAATGAAGCGATAATATAGTATATCCTGCTTTTCCTCCAATACATTTATCATAATAGTATTTTGAACTCTTATAAATTAACTTATCTTCATTCCAAAAATTTCTCGATTTCTTTGTCTGCTCTGGATTCATTTTGTTTGTAGGAGCCATTTCATAATTAAGGGTTGTTGAAATCTTTTGATATTCTGGATATTTTGAAAGAGCTCTTAAAATTAAAGCTAAATCTTTAGCAGAGGTTTTATGATCTTTATCATATAGACCATTCGGATTTTTGAAAGTTGTATCCGTACATCCTAGTTCACGAGCTTTTTTGTTCATTAAAGTTGCAAAAGCTTCTGGTGATCCGCTTACATGTTCAGCAAGTGCAACAGCCGCATCATTTGCTGATATCATTAAAAGTGAATATAGAAGATCACGAACAGTAAATTCTTCTCCGTTAGTTATTCCTATAGAATTTCCATCACGAAGTGGAAGATATTTTGTTGTGAAGTTATCGCTTACTTTCACCTTATCATCTAATTTACAATGTTCTAGAGTTAAAAGCGCTGTCATTATTTTTGTAGTTGACGCTGGCGGATAAGAAGCATCCATGTTTTTTGAGTATAAAATTTGACCACTATTACCATCCATTAAAACAACACCGTCAGCAGAGACTTTTGGAGGCTCTGGTATAGCGGCATGTACATTTAAACTTACGTTTGAAAATAGAAATATCACAATAAATGTGCATAATATTAATTTTCTCATGTCACCCTCCTAAAAAATTCATAATAACAGTATACCAAAAAAAAATCAAGGTGGCAAAAATAATGTTTAAAAAAAACTTATATGTTAAAAATATCAACTAAAGACTTATTTATTTAAAATAAAGATTAATTGAGTAAGAGAGGTAATAGAGTGAAAAATAAAAAGACCATTGTAGGATCTGTTGCTATAATTATTATATTTGTAGTAATGATTTTAATAGGATATAAAATGGAAAATGGAGAAAGTGACGACTACACCAAAGCTTCTGTTTCAGAAGTCATGAATAAGAAAAAAGAAACATCAGTAAAAAATAATTATAACAAGGAGATAAATGCTCAGATTTTTGGAGCGGTAAAAAATCCGGGAGTATACTCATTAAAGGGTAATAGTATGGTTAAGGATTTAGTGAATTCAGCAGGTGGATTTTCAGATAATGCAGATAAATTTAGTATAAATGGTGCTGCTAAAGTGCTAGATGGAGCAAATATATATGTTAAAGCTCAAGGAGAAAATGTTAATAAAGCGGTAGCTAACAATACTAATGGCAATTTAACATCGACTTCTAATAATACTAATGATGAAAAATTAGATATAAATACAGCAACTGTAGAAGATATAGTAAATAAAAAAATAAAGGGTGTAGGTGAAGGTATTGCTAAAAAAATAGTTGATTATAGAGAGAAAAATGGTGGTAAAATAAATTCAGTAGAGGATTTACAAAAGGCAATAGGAAAAAAAAGAGGCCAAGATTTAATGGAATATGTAAATATAAATTAAAGAATATTAAAATAAAAACGATAAAAAATGATATAAATATAATAATTGTAAAGTTTTCTTTATAGCATTAATATAGTACTATATTAGAAACTTAATCACACTAAAGTTATATTTTCCATTGTTATGAGGTGATAAAAGTGGCAGATTGGTATGGGTTAGCAGCTGTGGATGTTGTTAATCTTTTTAGAAGCAATTACACTAGGGGACTTACTGATGAAGAAGTAATACAAAACAGAAACTTATATGGAAGCAATAAGGTTGTTAGTACAAAAAATAAAAAATTAATCCTAAATATGGTTAAGGAGATAATTAATCCATGGTTTGTTTTTTTGATTTTTTGTTCAGTTATATTTCTTTATTTAGGAAAATTTAATTACTTTTTTATAACATTGACTCTTAATATAATTGCATTAGTAATAAGTATATTACCACATTATAGAAACTATAAAATTATCAAAAATATTGAAAAAATTAATTTGAGTAAAGTAAATGTACTTAGATCAGGTAAGCTTATAAACATTAACTCTGAAGACTTAGTTGTTGGAGATATAGTGATATTTTCCAAGGGGAGCACAATTCCAGGAGATATAAGAATAATAGAGTGCAGTGATTTAAAGGTAAATGAAGTTAGTGTAACAGGTGATGAAAGTATAATTGAAAAGTTCTCTTCTAAAATATACACAGAGGTTCTAGAAATGTCAGAAATGGGAAACATGCTTTTTAAATCATCAATTGTACAATCAGGAGAAGGTCAAGGTATAGTAGTTGCTGTTGGTGATAGAACTGAATTTGGAAAAATAATGACATCAACATTGAACTATGATAAGAATAGAAACTTTTTAATAAATAAAGTTAAGAGTGGGATGAATTACATATCTATTTTTTCGTTTGTTATATGGGTAATACTTATGTTTTTTATGAATTCTAATGGGAAAACTTTAAATGAATCCTTATATAAAACATCATTTTTGCTCTTTTCAGGTGCACCTATAAATATATTAATTTTACTGTATTCTATTTTTAGGGTTATAAAGACGTATTTTAAATCGAAACATATTGAGCTTAAATTTTTATCTATAATTGAAAATTTATCTAGAGTTAATGTTATTGTAACAGATAAGGAAGAAGCTTTAACTAAAAGTAAAATGTTTGTAAGAAAGTTCTATGATAATGAAGCCATAATAAATTTTGATTCTAAATTTATTATAAATGCTAATATAAAAAGAATACTTGAAATAGGCTTTTTATGTAATGATTGTACATCTAATAAGAATTTGAATAAAACTTTAAATGCAGCAGAAAAAGCAATAGTAGAGTTTGTTGAAACAGGTGATGTAGATTTAGAAATAGCCAAAAGAGTTTTTGAAATACCGTATAATGGAAACAAGAGAATTAAAACCACGATAAATAAGATGAAAAAAAGATATAGAGCAAATGTAAAGGGTTCTGTTGATGTTATACTTAAAAACTGTACCCATTATATGGTAGATGGAGTTGAAAGAGAACTTACAAAAGAGGCGATTAATAATATAAAGATGGCTGACATGAAAATGAGTAATGAATGCCTTTATGTAATGGCATTTGCTTATAGAAATTTTACATATAGGCCTAGTGATGACGAAAATATAGAAAGTAATCTAGTATTTGTTGGACTTATAGGATTTGAAAGTATTCTTAAAGAGAATACCCTAAAGGCAGTTGAAAAATGCTATGTAAATTCCATAAGACCAGTTGTTTTTACGGAAGATGGAAAGTTAGGGGCTATAGCTAGTGGAAAAAGGATGAACATTGTTAGGGATTCGAGTGAAGTCTTATCAGGAGTAGAAATGGATAATATTTCTACTGAGGAGATAATAAATAATGTCGAAAAGGTTAAAGTATATTCTAGGGCTTCAGAAGAAAATAAGAGAAGTGTTATAAAAAATTTAAAAGATTTAGGCTATAATGTTTTAAACTCGGGGTCAAAATTAACAGAATTACCTGCTTTAAATGAAGGGGATTTATTTATATCTTATGGCGAGAATTCTAATAAAATAGTAAAAAAATTAAGTGATATAGATTTTGAAAAGAATGATATGGGAATAATTACAAATATGATTATAAACAGTAGGAAGTTAATTATATCTCTTAAAAATTTAGTTAACTATATTTTTATTTGGAATTTTAATTTTATAGTATTATTGTTGCTATTTTATATTAATGATTTAGACTTGAAATTTAATATTAGTGAAATATTGTGGGTACTATTTTTTAACGTTATAATTAATGGAATTGCAATTTTTTTAAACTACAAAAAAGTTATAACACAGTATGATTTTAATTTGGAGGAAGAGGTATGGGATATAAGCCTGTTTTCGGTAGCTATTAATGGAGTTATTCCTGCGGTTATAATTTTGGCAAGTAGTGCTTTTAGTAGTATTAATATTCATGTTTTTGTATTTTGGGCCATTATATTTGAACAGATAATATATGGGCTGTTTGATAAATTTGAGAAAAATATAAGCTTTTTTATTTTAATATTTTTAAATTTAGTTTTTCAGTTAGTTATAGCTTTAAGTAATTTAGGAACTTATATGTTTGGGATTGATAAATTAAGCATGTATGATATGAGAATTATTGGAATAGTTGTGGTAGTACAAGCAGCTGTTATATTCATGAAAAAAATATTTACAGAATAAAATAGATTATTGATTATTGTTATTCGAATTTGGTTAAAATACCAATGGAGGTGCATTGGTATGTTTGATAGTGTATATGAAACTTTTAATTCAGAGAAGGATAATAGTGTTTGTTTAAATATTCCTAAAAATGACTTTTTATTTAGTTACGAGAGTGTAAGTAAAAGTACAGCAGCAGATTTTGTAAATAATTATTTCAAAGAAAAGGGAAGGGAAGGCATACCTAAGGTTAAGGATGTATCCATTGATAACAATGTAGTACAATTATACGTTGATGTGGATTTAAGTGAAAGTGAAAAGCCTATGAATGTTCCGGATTCACTTAATATGCGTGGATATGACCACAATAGAACAAGATGAAGAAGCCACTTGTTTTTTATTTTGTATCTATTATATTAGGGATTTTAACCGCTGCTCTTCTGAAAAATAGTATAGTAATAGGTGCAGTTATAGCTGCATCTTTTTTTGGTATTATATTTTTTACTTTGAAAAAAGAATTTGCATTTATTAATTTTTTGTTTTTTTTAATAGGATTATTTTGTTTTGTATATTATTTTAATGTTAATGTGGACAATAAAAAGGCAATAGATATAAGGATATGTGATAAAAGTGGAATTTACTTTATAGGGAATTATAAAGGGCGAAAGATAAACATTGAAGGAAAAAATATTAAATTTAAATTTGGAGAAAAAGTTAGATTAAAGGGGGATTATAAAAAAGATATTGATTATGGAAATGGAATCATCGGAATTATAAAGGTAAAGGAAATTGAGAAAAGGAAAAATGACCTTATAACTAATATGTATGATATTAGAGAAAATATATATGAGAAATATGCTTCAAAAATTGGTAAAGATAGAGCAGGAATAATTATGTCCCTTTGCTTTGGTGATACGTCCAATCTAAGTCAGAAGGATAAAAATGAGCTAAAGAAGCTTGGTATAATTCATGCGGTAAGTGTGTCAGGTATGCACATGGCAGTAATATATGAAATTTTAGAAAAAACTTTTGGATTAGCTTCGGCAATGGTGGTATCTTTAATATATGTTATTTTTACGGGGTGTCTACCAGCTACAATGAGGGCATTTTTTATGATATTTATTCTAAAGATTTCGATGAAGGTTTATAAAAATTATGATTCTATGTCTTCCTTAGCACTATCGGGTATATTACTTTTAATTTTTAGTCCGTATTATATTTTTAATATTGGGGCAGTTTTATCTTATCTTGCAACATTAGGAATAATGCTGTATTATAGAAAAATACTTCGAGTACTATATAGGCTTCCTAAAAAGTTGAATGAAAGTATAAGCTTGACTTTAAGTGCTCAGATTTTTTCTGTTCCATATGCTGGATTTGTTTTAAAAACCTTTAGTGGAGGATTTATACTGGGAAACTTAGTAATAGTACCAATATATTCTGTTCTTATAATATTAGGAAACTTGGGTGGAATCTTTTATAAATTAAATGTGGTATTTGAAGTACTATGCTATTTTATAAATATACTTTTAAAAAGCACGGATGGACTTACAAGAATGGTCTTAAAAATAACACCACCAATAATATATTTATCAGAAACTCAAAGTATTTGTCTGCTAGGCATATTTTTAAGTTTTATAATGATAAAAAAAGGATATAGAAAGTTTATGTATTTACCAATATTATTTGGCGCAGCTATAATATTTAATTCGTACAATACTATTTTTCAGGTAGAATGTGTTAATGTAAATAATAAACAAGCATATGTTATTAGATATGAAGGATACAAGGCATTTATTACGAATTACAGAATGAAGAATGACAATCAAAAGGAAAATATGCTCAGTAGTTTAGGAGTGAATAAGTTAGTTAGTATAAAGAATAAATATACTTTAAATATGAAAAATAATTATACTATTTGTTTTGATAAAGGTGTTCAGATATACTATAAAAGAAATAAGATAGTTGATATTAAAAATGATAGTATATATTATAATAAATTTTATTCTAATAGTTATGGTATAATTAAAATGGAAAGTTCTAATAAGTATTCCTTTCTTGCTACAAAAGCAAAAGTTGATTTTATAAATGGAAAAGTTTTAGTTTCAAAAGGGTGTGAAAAATGATTAACTATACTGAACTTGAAGAAAATATTGCTAAGAATAATATAAAAAATGTTTACATAATGTGTGGTTTTAATGAAAAACTTATGAAGGAAAGTATAAGTAAAATATTAAAAAAATCAGTAAATCAAGACTTTGAAAGCCTTAATTATAGTGTGTTTGACGGAAATGAAGTAGAATTTCAAGATATTTTAAATGCTTGTGAGACTGTTCCATTTATGAGTGATAAAAGAATGGTAGTTGTTTATAGAGCAGGCTTTTTAAGTGATAATTCAAATGCCAATAAAAATTCTGATAAGCTAATTAAAGAAATAGATAAATATGTAGCAAATATTCCTAAGCATTGTATTTTAATTATGTATTATGTGTTTGATAATGCAAGAGAGAAGCCATCATATAGAATTAGAAAATTTGATAAAAAAGCATGTGTGGTTGAATTTGCAAAATTAAGAGGAATGCAGTTTCAAAAAAAAGTAAAAGAGGTATTCGTAAGTAAGGGCAAACAAATAGGAAAAACAGAACTTAATTATTTTTGTAGTAAGGTAGAGAACAATATGGACATAGTATATAATGAAATTGAAAAATTATGCTGTTACGCTGTTGAAAGAGAGATAACAAAGGAAGATATAGATAAGCTTCTTCAGCCTAATGAAACAGATGACATTTTTAATTTAGTAGATTATATTTCTAAGTCAAAGCCTGAGATGGCAATAACGGTTTTAAATGAAATTATGTACAAGGGTATAAAGGCTAATAGTATACTTTATATGATTGAAAGACAGTTTAAGCTTATGTTAAGTATAAAAATAGGAGTTGAAAATAGAGAAAGTAAGGAAACCCTTATTAAGGAATTAAAATTAAATCCATATGTGTGTGATAAGATGATAAATGAATGCAAAAAGTTTACCACTAAGAAAATACTTAAGTCATTAGAGATATGTCTTAATACAGAAAAGGAACTAAAGAGTGTTTCAGGAGATCCTAAGTTTAAAATGGAAGTACTTATTATAAATTTAGCAATAATTTAGAATATAAAAAAAGCCGGTATAACCGGTTTTTTTTATGCGTTTAAAGAATTTAATCTTAAAGCTAATCTGGATTTTTTTCTAGCAGCTTTGTTTTTGTGTATTATACCTTTTGAAGCAGCCATATCTAAAGCCTTAGATACAGTAGCAAATGCAGTTTTTGCATCTTCAACATTCTTTGCTTCAAAAGCAGCTTCAAATTTCTTTATGTAAGTTTTTAAAGCTGATTTAACCATTTTATTTCTAAGAGTTTTAGTTTCGATTACTTTTATTCTCTTTTTCGCTGATTTAATATTTGCCATTTTTTTCACCACCTTGCAATTTTGTATATGCTAGCAGTTTTGGGAAATCTGCATTAAGCCACACTAAACATTAACAAATGATATTATAACATTAAAGTATGTAATCTTCAAGTAGAATTTACTTTAAAACAGAATAGTTATATATAAATACGGTAAAAATAACGAAAAAGGAGGGTGAAGTATGAAAAATGTTAGAACGGATCTTGCAGTAGAGGCAAGAGAATTGTATTGTAAAGAAAAGGAAGAAGACAAACATGGAATAAAAGTAAGTACAAAAAAAATAGAAGATATAAACATAACCACAGTAGATGTTTTAAATGAAGAAGGAGAGGAAAAAATAAGAAAACCGAAGGGAACATATATTACACTTGATATACCTAAGGTTACCTTATATGATTCAGAGGATATTGAAGATATAAGTAAGGTACTTGCGGGAGAGTTAACAGATATAACTAATAAAATAAAACTTAATGAAAGTATGACTGTACTTGTGGTAGGTCTTGGTAATTGGAATATAACTCCAGATGCTTTAGGACCAAAGGTGGTAGATAAACTTATGGTAACAAGGCACTTGAAAAAATATATACCTGACAGCATAGATGAAGGAATACGACCAGTATGTGCAGTAGCTCCTGGAGTTCTAGGAATTACAGGTATGGAAACAGGAGAGATAATACGTGGTATAGTGCAAAATATTAAACCTGATGTTGTAATATGTGTAGATGCATTAGCAGCAAGAAAAATGGAGAGGGTAAATTCAACTATTCAAATAGGGGATACTGGAATATCACCTGGATCAGGTGTTGGAAACATGAGAATGGAGATAAGTCAGAAAACACTTGGAGTTCCAGTCATAGCAATAGGTGTTCCTACAGTAGTAGATGCCGCAACCATGGCCAATGATACTATAGACATAGTTATTGAAAAAATGGAGAGTGAGGTTGGTAAAAATAGTAAGTTTTATAGTCTTTTAAAGACAATAGATACAGAGGAAAAAGAGGAACTTATACATGAGGTATTAAATCCATATGTGGGTGATCTTTTAGTTACACCTAAAGAAGTAGATATGATTATGGAAACACTTTCCAAAATTATAGCTTCTGGTATAAATATTTCACTTCAACCAGCATTAGAATTGAAGGATATAAATAATTACATTAGTTAATTTTAAAGAATAATTCTCCACTTTTTTTATATATTTATAATAGTGGAGGGGATATAATGGTTGTTAAAGTGATAAACAAAAATCAGAATAAATTTTATTTTAAGTTAGGGGTATTCATTTTAATATTTTCAGTTTTATGTGTAAGTTTATTAAATGCTTTAGGAATGAATGTAGATAAAACCTATGAAAAAGGAAATGGTATGTATGCTCATATAGTAGATTATGCTTTCCCGTGTATTAAAATAGCTAACAGTAAAAAGCAAAATATCAATAAAGATACATATTCCTTGAAAAGTTTTATTTTGTCAGCAGCAGGGCTAGATGTTAATAATCCTGAAAATATAATTTCAAAGGAAGTCTCATTTTTAGGTGAAGTACTTCCAAAGTCTATGAAAAGTGAGTGCCCTAATGAGAGTTTTACTTTGGATGATAAGGATGTGGTTAAGACCACAAGTGGCAGCGTACAGAATGAACCTTCAAAAAACGTGAATGAAAATGTTTATGACCCTAAACTGAAAAAGACACTTGATAAATCAAAACCAGAAATTTTAATATATCATTCACATACAACAGAGGCATACAAACCATATCCAGCGGATTCGTTAAATCCAACTCAAAGTGTATGTGCAGTAGGAGATGAACTTGTTAAAGAACTTGGAGATAAATATGGTATATATGCAATAAACGATAAAACAGTTCATAATGTAGTTGATTACAATAAAAGTTACACTCGTTCAGGTGAAACTCTTGATAGGTATTTAAAACAATATGGTGATTTTAAAATGATAATAGATATGCATAGGGATTCTGATGTTCCTAAAAGTAAAGTTACCGCTAGAATAAATGGTGAAGATGTAGCTAAATTTATGTTTGTTATGACAAGAAAAAACCCTCATTTTGATAAAAATATGGCGCTTGTTAATGGTCTTGTATCTATATGTAATAAGGATTTTCCAGGAATATTTAATGGAATATACTATTACGATTATGGAATAAACTATTATAATCAGCAAAAAAGTAACAATGCATTTTTGCTAGAAGTTGGTTCAGATATAAATACAATTGATGAGGCAAAGGGAACTTCTAAGTATTTAGCTAGAATAATTGCAGAATACTTAAATGGAAAAAAATGAATAAAAAACTGTAAAAAGGTACATCCTTAAATAAGGAGGTGCTTTTTTATATATGATAAAAAGATATAAAATTACGTTTTGTATAATGGTTTTTTTATGTGTTATTATATTTGTTATCTTAAATAACATCGAACTTAATAGAAGTATATATTGTAATGATGTTCACATAAAAATAAGTGAAGAAAGGCTAAAAAATGCAGCTAATAATTATGATTTAGATGATATGGAGAAGCACTTGGATAATCTCCAAAGTAAAAGTGAAAATAAAAATAAAAATGAGAGCAAGGATAACTTTGATATGTTGTCTACAGTCTATGTACCTAAATTTAGGATACTTTATAGTGAAAATCCTTTTGATATAAGGTTTGAAACTTTGCATTATAAAATCTATATAAATAAAAGTATAGAAGACTATGTTATATATGAAAAAACCATATTATACAAAATTGCAGACGACTATTATAAAGAAATAAATAATTATATAGATTATATTGCAACAGATGTATGCTTATTTAAAATAAAGGTAATGAATATTTTTGATAGATTTTATTAATATAATGACCTTAAAATCCTATAAAAGCGTTTTTCTTGACAAAAACCCTTTTATTTATGCTATAATTTAAATTGATTCGTACATTTGGAGGTATAACGAAATGCAAAGTGAAAGACAAAAACATATAAGAAACTTTTGCATAGTTGCACACATAGATCATGGTAAATCAACTCTTGCTGATAGACTGCTGGAGCATACAGGAACGCTAACACATAGAGAGATGGAAGAGCAAGTTCTTGATAACATGGAGATTGAAAGAGAAAGAGGAATAACAATAAAATCTCAGGCAGCAAGATTAATATATAAGAGACCAGAAGATGGTGAGGAGTATATACTAAATCTTATAGACACTCCAGGTCATGTAGATTTTAACTATGAAGTTTCCAGAAGTTTAGCAGCTTGTGAGGGTGCGGTACTAGTTGTTGATGCAACTCAAGGAATACAGGCACAAACCCTTGCTAATTGTTACATGGCAGTAGATCATAATCTTGAGGTGGTTCCAGTAATTAACAAGATAGATCTTCCAAGTGCTAGACCTGATGAAATAAAAACAGAAATTGAAGATGTAATAGGAATAGAGGCTAGTGATGCACCGCTTATATCGGCTAAAACTGGTCTTAATATTGAGGACGTACTTGAAGCAGTAGTAGAGAAGGTGCCAGCACCTAGTGGAGATGAAAAAGGATCTTTAAAAGCACTTATTTTTGATTCTTATTATGATAGTTATAGAGGGGTTGTATGTCATATAAGAATTAAGGATGGTACAGTAAAAGCTGGTACAAGAATAAAACTTATGGCAACAGGTAAAGAATATGAAGTTATAGAAGTTGGTGTTTTTGTACCTAATTATTTAAAGGTAGAAGAACTTAAAGCTGGTGATGTTGGATATGTAACAGCATCAATTAAAAATGTAAGGGATGCAAGAGTAGGAGATACCATAACGGATGTTAATAATCCTGCAAAGAAAGCCCTTCTTGGATATAGACCAGCTATATCTATGGTTTATAGTGGTATTTATCCTATAGATAGTTCTAAGTATGAAGAACTTAAAGAAGCGCTCGAAAAGCTTCAAGTTAATGATGCTGCCCTCAATTTTGAACCTGAAACATCCATAGCACTTGGCTTTGGATTTAGATGTGGATTTTTAGGCTTACTTCATATGGAAATAATGCAGGAAAGAATTGAGAAGGAATTTAACTTAGATGTAATAATGACAGCACCATCGGTTATTTACAAGGTTAAAAAAACAGATGGAACACTTCTTGAAATAACTAATCCTACTAATCTTCCAGAACCTACAGAAATAGATTACATGGAAGAACCAGTAGTAAAGGCTCAAATAATAACACCAGCTGATTTTGTAGGAGCAGTAATGGAGCTTTGCCAAAACAAAAGAGGAACTTTTATAGATATGGAATATATAGAAACAACAAGGGTAATGCTTAACTATATAGTACCCCTTAATGAAATTATATATGATTTCTTTGATTCTCTTAAATCGAGAACAAAGGGATATGCTTCTTTTGATTATGAATTAGATGGTTACATCAGAACAGAACTTGTAAAACTAGATATAATTTTAAATTCAGAGGTTGTGGATGCACTTTCAATGATTGTGCCAAAGGATAGAGCGTATGCTAAAGGAAGGACTATGGCAGAAAAGCTAAAAGAGATAATACCAAGGCAGCTTTTTGAAATTCCTATACAAGCAGCTGTTGGAAGTAAAATAATAGCTAGAGAAACAGTTAAAGCTTTAAGAAAAGATGTACTTGCAAAATGCTATGGTGGAGATATCTCAAGAAAGAGAAAGCTTCTTGAAAAGCAAAAAGAAGGTAAAAAGAGAATGAGGCAGGTAGGAAGCGTGGAAGTGCCTCAAGAAGCATTTATGTCAATTCTTAAGAATGATTAATAATACAAATTATAAGTTAAGTGGCAAGTTTTTTAATTTGCCACTTACAATTTTAACTAGGCTGGGATGATTTTATGGAAAAATTAGGTCTTTATATACACATACCGTTTTGTAAAAGCAAGTGTCTTTATTGTGACTTTCCATCATACACATATATGGAAGATTTGATAATTCCGTACATGGAGGCTTTATCAAAAGAAATAAAAAAAGTAAGTTTAAATAAAACTTTTACAAGTATTTTTATTGGAGGTGGTACTCCAAGTTTTCTATCTATAGAGGCTCTAAATATATTAACTAATGCTTTAGACAAGGTTAAAAAGAGCAGCGATATTGAATTTACAGTAGAGGGTAATCCTAATTCATTTACAAAAGAAAAGTTGATTTCATTTAAAAATATGGGAGTAAATAGACTTAGTATAGGTCTTCAAGCATGTCAGGATAGGCTTTTAAAAAAACTTGGAAGAATACATACGTTAAATGATTTTAAGAATACCTTTAAAGAAGCCAGAGATTTAGGATTTAATAATATTAATGTTGATTTAATGTTTGGAATTCCAAATCAAACCTTACAAGATTTTAAAGGGTCTTTAGAGTTTATAAATTCATTAAAACCAGAACATATATCTAGCTATAGCTTAATAGTGGAAGAGAGTACTCCTTATTATAAAATGAGGGAGAGTGGCAAATTAAAACTTCCAGATGAAGATGAAGAAAGAGATATGTATTCTTTTGCATGTGATTTTTTAAAAGAAAATGGATATAAACAATATGAGATTTCAAATTTTGCTTTAAAGAAAAAAGAATGTAAGCATAATCTTATATATTGGGAACTTGATAATTATATAGGTTGCGGTGTATCAGCTCATTCGTATTTTAATAAGGAGAGGTATAGAAATACAGGTGATGTGAAAAGATATATAGAACAAATTTCAAATGGTGATAGTGTGGTAGAGGAGAGTCATTATAATTCTGTTAAAGAAAATATGGAGGAATTCATGTTTTTAGGACTTAGAAAAACTGAAGGTATATCAGTAACAGAATTTAAAGTGAAATTTGATGTAGATATAAAAACTGTATATGGTGATATCATAAAAAAATACGTAGATGAAAAAATGATAATTTTAGATAATAGGCGTCTATTCCTATCTGAGAGGGGTATTCAAGTATCCAATTCTATAATGTGTGATTTTATTTTGTAGTGATATAAAGAATAATAACGAATAATTCTTAGAAAAATACTATAAAATTAACTTAAATGACATCTAACAAGGAATAAGATAACTTTATCAAAATATAAAAAGTTGACAAAGGTAATGACAGGTGATATTTTATAAACATAGTCATTAGCACTCAAAGAGAGTGAGTGCTAATAAAGAGGTGATAATATGGAAATGGAGGAAAGAAAACTCAAGATTCTTCAGGCTATAATTAATGACTATATAAATAATGGAGAGCCTGTTGGTTCAAGAACTATTGCAAAAAAGTATGATCTAGGAATAAGTTCTGCTACTATAAGAAATGAAATGGCGGACTTAGAGGAAATGGGTTATATTGAACAACTCCATACCTCTTCTGGAAGAAAGCCTTCAGACAAAGGTTATAGATTATATGTTGATAAACTTATGGAAGTACCAAGCATGTCAATAGAAGAAGAAATGCTTATAAAGGCAAAAATATTAGATAGTGCACTTTATGAAATAGATAAAATTGTAAAGCAGGCAATGTCCTTGGTATCTGAAATGACAAAGCTTACATGTGTAGTAAAGTCATTATCAGCTAAAAAAAGTTGTATTAAGTCAATAAACTTAATTAATATAGATTCAAACATGATTCTATGTGTATTCATTACAGATAGTGGTATGATTAAAAATAGTGTTATTAGAGTAAAATCTATTATAGAGAATAGTACGCTTGAGAGAATAACTAATATATTAAATTCTAGACTCAAGGGACTTACTATCGAACAAATAAATCTTGAGGTTATAAGTAATATTAAAAAGGATCTACAAGAATATGACCATATATTTGATTGCATAATTCCAAATCTTTACGATATTTTAAAAGAGGCAGATTCTACTGAGGTTTATAAAGAAGGTACTATGAATATATTCAATTATCCTGAGTTTAAGGATATTGAAAAGGCCAAAGAATTTTTATCAGTTATTGATGATAGAAGAATATTAGATAATTTGTTTAATCCTTCTTATGGAATTACAGTAAACATTGGAAATGAAAATAATATAGAGGAAGCTAAGGAATTTAGTATAGTATCTTCAGTATATAAGTATAATGGAAGACCACTTGGAACTATAGGAATTATAGGACCAACAAGGATACCTTATTCTAAAGTAATCAAAGTCATTATGGAAGTAGTAGACCAGATTAATAATAATTTAAATAAAATGAATAATAGTGAGTAGGTAAGAGGTGAGCTTATGCAAGAAAAAAATAATGAAGATTTGACAATGAAAGAAGAAAATGTATCTAATGAAGAAGAAAATGCTTCAAATGAAGATACAAAAGTAGTGGAAGAAGAATCTTCTGATAAGGAGCTTAAAGATTTGAAGACAGCTAAGGAAAAACTTGATAAAGAAAATCTAAAATTAAAAGATGAAAATGAAAAGCTCAAAAATGAATTAGATACTGTAAAGGATAGACTTTTAAGATTAAGTGCAGAATATGAAAATTATAGAAATAGAACTGCAAAGGAAAAAGAAGGAATTTATACAGATGCTTGTAGCGATGTAATAAATGAAATGCTTCCAACACTTGATAATCTTGAGAGAGCTGCTGCTACAGAGGGTAGTTTAGATGACATAAAAAAAGGTGTCGAGATGGTCGAAAAGCAGTTTAAAAATTCTTTATCAAAATTAGGTATTGAAGAAATACCTGGTGAGGGAGAATTTGATCCTAATTTTCACAATGCAGTTATGCATATAGAAGATGAAAATTATGGAGAAAATGAAATAGTTGAAGTCCTACAAAAAGGATATAAAAGAGGAGATAAAGTTTTAAGACATAGTATGGTTAAAGTTGCCAACTAAATATATAGGAGGGTTTTATAATGTCAAAAGTAATTGGAATTGATTTAGGAACAACAAACTCATGCGTAGCTGTTATGGAAGGTGGAGATCCAGTAGTTATAGCAAACTCAGAAGGTGCAAGAACAACTCCATCCGTTGTATCTTTTCAAAAAAATGGAGAAAGATTAGTTGGACAGGTTGCAAAAAGACAATCTATCACAAATCCAGATAAAACAATAATATCAGTAAAGAGAAAAATGGGAACTTCTGAAAAAGTTGCTATAGATGATAAAAACTATACACCACAAGAAATTTCAGCTATGATTCTTCAAAAATTAAAAGCAGATGCTGAAGCTTATCTTGGAGAAACTGTTACTCAAGCAGTTATAACAGTACCAGCTTACTTTAATGATAGTCAAAGACAGGCAACAAAAGACGCTGGAAAAATTGCAGGACTTGAAGTTCTTAGAATAATAAATGAGCCTACAGCAGCATCACTTGCTTATGGACTTGATAAAATGGATACTAACCAAAAAATATTCGTTTATGATTTAGGTGGAGGTACTTTCGATGTATCAATACTTGAACTTGGAGATGGAGTTTTTGAAGTTAAATCTACAAACGGAAACACTCGTTTAGGTGGAGATGATTTCGACCAAAAGATAATGGATCACATTGCAGAAGAATTCAAAAAAGATAATGGAATTGATTTAAGAAATGATAAGATGGCACTTCAAAGATTAAAAGAAGCTGCTGAAAAAGCAAAAATTGAATTATCATCTTCAACTCAAACCAATATAAATCTTCCATTTATAACAGCTGATGCAACAGGTCCAAAACATATAGATATGAACCTTACAAGAGCAAAATTCAATGAGTTAACAGAGGGACTTGTTAAGGATACTATAGAGCCAATGAAGAAAGCACTTAACGATGCTGGACTTTCAATAAACGATATAGATAAAGTAGTTTTAGTAGGTGGTTCAACAAGAATTCCTGCTGTTCAAGAAGCAGTTAAAAACTACACAGGAAAAGAGCCATCAAAGGGAGTTAACCCTGATGAATGTGTTGCTATTGGTGCAGCTATTCAAGCTGGAGTTTTAACAGGAGATGTAAAAGATGTATTACTTCTTGATGTTACACCATTAACACTTGGAATTGAAACTTTAGGTGGAGTTGCTACTGCTTTAATAGAAAGAAATACAACAATACCAACAAGAAAGAGTCAAGTGTTCTCAACAGCAGCAGATAACCAACCATCAGTTGAGATAAATATAGTTCAAGGTGAAAGAAAAATGGCTGCAGATAATAAGAGTCTTGGAAGATTTTCACTTGACGGTATAGCACCAGCACCAAGAGGTGTTCCACAAATCGAAGTTACATTTGATATAGATGCTAATGGTATAGTAAATGTATCAGCTAAGGATAAGGGAACTGGAAAAGAATCACACGTCACAATAACAGCTTCAACTAACTTAAGTGATGATGAAATAGATAAGGCTGTAAAAGATGCAGAAAAATTTGCAGAAGAAGATAAGAAGAAGAAGGAATCTATTGAAGTTAAAAACAATGCAGATCAAATAGTATTCCAAACTGATAAAGCTTTAAAAGATCTTGGAGATAAGGTCTCAGCTGAAGAAAAATCAGATATTGAAGCTAAGAAAGAAGCTTTAAGCAAAGTAAAAGATGGCGAAGATATTGAAGCAATTAAAAAGGCAACAGAGGACTTAACTCAAGCTTTATATGCTATAACAACTAAAATGTATCAACAAAGTGGAGCTCAGGGCGCACCAGGAGCTGATCCAAATGCTGCATCTCAAAATCAGAATGGCTCAAGCAGTGATGATAATGTAGTAGATGCTGATTTTAAAGTAGATAATGATAAATAAGTATTTGAAAATATTTAAATTATGATTATAATATAAATAGTGCAAAATAAGGGAAAGGGTTTTAGCTCTTCCCTTAATTTTAAGCTATAAATAAAGTTTATGTGAAATATTTAGGTGGTGAAAGGGATGGCAAATAAAGATTATTATGAAGTGCTTGGGCTACAAAAAGGTGCGAGTGATGATGAGATAAAAAAAGCTTTTAGAAAACTTGCCATAAAATATCATCCTGACAAAAACCGCGGAAATAAAGAAGCAGAAGAGAAATTTAAAGAAATAAATGAGGCTTACCAGGTATTATCTGATCCTGATAAAAAAGCTAATTACGATAGATTTGGAACTGCAGACTTTAATGGTGGTGGAGGTTTTGGAGATTTTTCAGGGGGCTTTGGTGACTTTGGAGATTTAGGTGATATATTTAGCTCGTTTTTTGGTGGTGGTTTCTCAGGAGGTTCAGGTTCAGCAAGAAAAGATGCTCCTCAAAGAGGAAATGATATTGAGTATGCTGTAAGTTTAACTTTTGAGGAAGCTGTTTTTGGAGTAGAAAAAAATATAAATATAGCTAGAAGAGAAAACTGTGAAAGTTGTAATGGTACTGGAGCTAAAAAGGGTACTTCTCCAAAAACTTGTGATAAGTGTGGAGGAAGTGGAACTATAAGAGTTCAGAGAAATACTCCTCTTGGAAGTTTTGTTAGTCAGGCGACTTGTGATAAATGCGGCGGTCGTGGAACTATAATTTCTGATCCTTGTCATGAATGTCATGGCTCAGGTCATGTAAGAAAGAAAAGAAGTATAAGTATTAAGATACCAGCAGGTGTAGATACCGGGAATGTAATACCTCTAAGAGGTCAAGGTGAACATGGTAAAAATGGCGGACCAGCAGGTGATCTTTATATAAGTATTAAAGTTGCGCCTCATAAGCAGTTTAAAAGAGAAGGTTTTGATATTTACATCGATACTCATCTAAGTTTTCCTAAGGCAGCACTAGGTACAGAGATAACGGTGCCTACTATAGATGGAGATGTTAAGTATACAATTCCAGCTGGAACTCAATCAGGAACTGTGTTTAGATTAAAGGGCAAAGGTGTTCAAAGAGTCAATAGTAGCGGAAGAGGAAATGAATATGTTAAAGTAATAGTTGATACACCTAAAACATTAAATGAGAAGCAAAAAGAAGCTTTAAAGCTTTTCATGGAAGCAAGCGGAGAAGTAAAGGCAGAAAAAAAGTCAGGTTTTAAAAGATTTTTTGAATAATATATAGTGTGGAAAAGTTCTGCATTATATAGGGAAATCAGGTAAATTAAGTTTTACCATGGTTTCCCTATATTTATTATCAAACATTTTACAGGAGGAATAAAATTGGATAATAAGAATTGGTTCGAGATTACAGTTGTTACTAGTAGTGAGGCTGTTGAAGCTGTTACAGGTATACTTTACAATACACCAGTTAAAGGTGTAGCTATAGAAGATTCGAAGGATGTTGAATTCAAGAAAAAACACCCTGGTGATTGGGACTATTTTGATGAATCTTTACTTAATGTTAAGGATGGCGCTGTTATAAAGGCATATTATAAAGATGATCATAATTTTGAAGAAAGTGTACAGTACATTAAAGATAGTATAAACAATCTTTCTGAGTTTGGAATTAACAAAGGTGAAGGTAAAGTTTTTGTAAATGAAGTAAATGAAACGGATTGGGAAAATAACTGGAAAAAGTATTATAAACCAACTAAAGTTGGAGCTAGAGTTGTAGTAAAACCATTATGGGAAGAGTATGTTCCAAAAGATTATGAATTAATGTTAAATATGGATCCAGGTATGGCATTTGGAACTGGTACTCATGAAACTACAAGAATGTGTATTCAAGCACTTGAAAGATATGTAAATGATTCTTCTGAGGTATTTGATATAGGAACGGGTTCAGGAATACTTGCTATAGCAGCTGCAAAATTAAAAGCAAAGAAGGTAGTTGGGGTTGATTTGGACTCTGTGGCAGTAAAAGCAGCTAAGGAAAATATTGAGTATAACAATGTAGATAATATAGAAATACTACATGGTAACTTAATGGAGGTAGTAAAGGGAAAAGTAGATGTAATTGTTGCAAATATTATTGCAGATGTAATAAATATTTTAGTTCCAGATATAAATAAATTTTTAAAGACTGGTGGATACTTCATATCTTCTGGTATAATAAAGGATAGGGCAGAGGACGTTATACAAAATTTAAAGAAAAATAAATTTGAAATTGTAGAAGTAAACAACCAAGGAGAATGGATTTGTATAGTGGCTAAATTATAAAGGAGTGTATCTTTTTATGCATAAGTTTTTCGTGGGAACAGAAGATATTTGTGATAGTGCAGCATACATATATGGAGATGACGTAAAACACATATATAAAGTACTAAGGCTTAAGATCGGAGAAAAAGTTAGTATAAATGACGGCAATAGTCATGAATTTCTTGGAGAAATAGAAGAAATAACAAAGGAAACGGTTAAAGTTAAAATAATAGAAAAACTTGATATAAATAACGAGAGTCCTGTAAATGTGTACTTATATCAAGGATTTCCTAAGGCAGCCAAAATGGATATGATAGTTCAAAAAAACTCGGAGCTTGGAATAAAAGAGATCATACCAGTAATTACAAAAAGAGTAGTTGTGAAAAACGAAAAAAGTGAATTTAAAAAAATTGATAGATGGAATAGAATAGCCTTTGAAGCTGCAAAGCAGAGCAAGAGAAGTGTAATACCTAAAGTTAAAGAGGTATCTAGCTTTGAAAATATGATTAAGGATTTAGAAAAAATGGATTTAGTACTGGTACCTTACGAAAATAAAGAAGAAGTAGGCTTAAAAAGAGTTATTAAAAATATTCAAAATGATAAAATTAAAAGTGTAGCCATAGTAATAGGTCCTGAAGGTGGATTTGAAGAAATTGAGATAGAAGAATTGGAAAAAATCGGAGCATATATAATCACGCTAGGCCCAAGAATTTTGAGAACTGAAACAGCAGGTCTTGTATGTACATCGCTTGTTATGTATGAATTGTCCGATATTGGAGGAATAATATAATGAAAGTTGCTTTTATTACTTTAGGATGCCGAGTTAACTCTTATGATAGTGAGGCTATGGCAGAAAAGTTTTTGAAATCAGGATGGGAAGTTGTAAATCATGATGAAAAAGCAGATGCATATGTTATAAACACATGTACTGTTACCAATATGGGTGATAGAAAATCTCGTCAGATGATAAGTAAATCTAGGAAAGTTAATGAAAATGCGGTTATAGCTGTAGTTGGCTGCTATTCTCAAGTATCACCAGAAAAGGTTTCTGATATTGAAGGAGTGGATATCGTCCTTGGAACGAAAAACAAGGGAGATATAGTACAGTATGTAAATGAATTTATAAATGAAAGAAATCAAATCGTCAATGTAAAAGATGTCTTCACAGATAAAAAGTTTGAAGATTTAAATATAGATGAGTATCAAGATAAGACTAGAGCTTTTCTTAAAATACAAGATGGCTGTAATAGGTTCTGTTCATATTGTTTAATACCTTACGCTAGAGGTGGAGTATGCAGCAAAGATCCAGAAAAGGTATTAAATGAAATTAAAAAGCTTGCAGAACATGGTTTCAAAGAAATTATATTATCAGGTATACATATAGCCTCTTATGGGGATGATTTAAAAGGAGACTGGAACTTAATTAATATAGTTGAAAAGATAGAAGAAATTGATGGTATTGAAAGAATAAGAATAGGTTCAATAGAGCCGCGATTTTTTGACGATGAAACAATAAATAAAATAAAGAATATGACAAAAATGTGTCCACACTTCCATTTATCACTTCAAAGTGGTTGCAGCGAAACACTTAAAAGGATGAACAGAAAGTATACTGCTGATGAGTACAAGGATACAGTAGATAAACTTAGAAAAAATATAAAAGATGTATCTATAACTACTGATGTAATAGTAGGTTTCCCAGGAGAGACAGAAGAAGAATTTAATAAAACCTATGAATTTCTTAAAGGAATTGAATTATCTAAAATGCATATATTTAAATACTCTCCTCGTGAAGGTACTAAAGCAGCTGATATGAAGGATCAAATTGATGGAAATATAAAGGACAAGAGAAGTGCAGAGCTTATTGAACTTGATAAAATAAATGAAAATAAGTTCATGTCAAAGTTTTTAAATAGAGAAATGGACGTTTTATTTGAAAAGAAATTTAATAACAAAGAAGATCTCTATGAAGGCTATACGCCTAACTATATAAAAGTAGTAGTAAAGTCAAATAAAGATATATCAAGAAAAATATTAAAAGTTAAGCTTACAGAAATTAAGGATGAACATTTACTTGGAAAGTTGATTTTATAGAAATAAAGGAAATGAGTACAAAATGTTGAATATATTTTATGAGGGGGTGAAAATATGGATGAGTGTATATTTTGCAAAATAATCAAAGGGGAAATACCGTCATCTAAGGTTTATGAGGATGATAAGGTTTTTGCCTTTAAAGATATAAATCCAGCCGCTCCGATACATGTACTTGTAATACCTAAAGAACATATATCTAGTTTAAATGATGTAAATGAGGAAAACAGTAAATTGATAGCACATGTATTTGTAGTAATATCAAAATTAGCTAAAGAGCTTGGTATTGATGAAGATGGATTTAGAGTTGTTTCTAATTGTGGCGAGGCTGCAGGGCAGACAGTACAACACGTACATTTCCATTTGCTGGCAAAGAAAAAATTTACATGGCCACCAGGCTAAAATAAAATATTTTTATAGGTGTATATTATTGTGAAAATATTGACATTACAGCTTTTCATGGTGTATAATAGTTGATGTGTTATTTAGCCCAATTAGCTGCATTTGAGTTTCAAATTTGAATTGTGCTAGCGGAGGGAGGGATATAGATGTCAGAAATAAAAGTTGGAGAAAATGAATCCTTAGAAAGCGCTTTAAGAAGATTTAAGAGAAAATGCGCTAGAGCAGGAGTTCTTTCAGAAGTAAGAAAGAGAGAACACTACGAAAAACCTAGTGTAAAAAGAAAGAAAAAATCTGAAGCTGCTAGAAAAAGAAAGTTTAAATAGTTTTGAAAGAAGGTACGTAAATGTCCCTTAAAGAAAAACTTCAAGAGGACTGGAAAAGTGCTCTTAAGAGCAGAGATAAATTTAAGGCTAATGTAATCAGTATGGCTAAAGCTGCTATTTTGCAGGTGGAAAAAACTGATGGCGTAAAACTTAATGATGAAGATATTATTGGAGTTTTAGCAAAAGAGGTTAAACAAAGACGCGAAGCTTTAGTTGAGTTTGAAAAAGGTAATAGGCAGGATTTAGTTGATAATACTAATGCTGAAATTAATATTTTAATGAGTTACCTTCCTCAGCAGTTGACTGAAGATGAAATTAAAATTATAGTTAAAGATGCAGCAGAAAGTGTTGGAGCAAGTAGCATGAAAGATATGGGAAAGATTATGTCGGCTTTAATGTCAAAAGTTAAAGGGCGCGCAGATGGTTCCTTGGTAAGTAAACTTGTAAAAGAGTTTTTAAATAATAAATAAAGAATATAAAAGATCTGGTTTATCCAGATCTTTTTTTGTTGTAATTAAATCCTTTTTTTATTCATAAATTAGTATGAAAGTGCTATGTTTAAGGGTGAGAGGATGGATAAAAAAAGAATTTATAAATTTAGAAGATTTCTAGCAAGAAAGCTTGATTTTCCAAGTGATGCAGTAGTGTATACACCTAAGATAAATATATCAGTAACAGGGGATGAAGAAATAACTATTGAAAACTATAGAGGCATTGTTGAATTTACTGATAAAAATATAAAAGTAAATACTGAGGTTGGTCCTATAGGTATAGAAGGTAAAAATTTTGAAATAGTTTTTATAAGTGGAAGTACCATAATTTTGGGGGGGAAATTTAAAACTATTATTTATGGGGATGATAAAAAATGAACTTTAAATTTGAAAACTTTAAAAATACCTATGTTGTTATTGAAGTAAGGACTAGAAGCGTTGAAAAATTTATAAACTTACTTTGGAGTAATAAAATAAATGTTATGAACATGATGAGAATTAATGCTAATTTAGTTCAATTTAAGGTTGCATTAAAGGATTATAAAAAGACAGTTAAAACAGTGAGATTGGTTAAGGGAAAATTAAAGATAATAGAAAGGCATGGCTTGGGTTTTTTTGTATTTAGAATAAGAAATAGAATTTCAATTTTAATTGGCTTAGGAGCCTTTATAGGCTGTATATGTTATTTATCAACTTTTATATGGCAAATTGATATAGTAACTGAAAAAAATATAGCTCCATATGATGTAAGACAAGATTTAAGAGATATAGGTGTAAAACCTGGTATAGGTAAAAGTGGATTAGATGTGTATAAAATAGAGGAACAATTGATGCAAAAAAACAACAATATAATGTGGGCAAGAGTTAGAATTTATGGATCAAAGTTAAAGGTTAAAATTGTTGAAAGACAAGAAATTCCAGATGTTAAGCCTAACAATGAGGTTAAGGATGTTTTGGCAAACAAGTCTGGACAAGTACTTAGAGTGTATACAACCTCGGGAACTGCAGTTGTTAAAGCAGGAGATATTGTGAAAAAAGGCCAAGTACTTATAAAAGGAGAAGAAGGTCAAGATGATAAAGTATACAAGGTACGTGCAGACGGTAAAATAATAGCTAAAACCTTTAATGAGAATACAGCTAAAGTTATGCTTACAAAACATGTAAGAAAGAGGACAGGCAAAAAGATTCAAAATTATTATGTGTGCATAGGTGGCAAGAAATTTTATTTGAAAAAAAGTGAAAATAAATTTAATAAATATGATAAAATAGTAGATGGCAACTATTTTATGGGAAGAGAGACTTATTATGAGGTTGATGACAAAATAGTTAATAATAATAAGGATGCGGTTGTAAAAGAGACAGCTGAGAAAATGTATGGTAGAATGAAGGAAAATTATGATATGAATGTTAAAGTCCTGGATAAGTTAGTTGATTCTAGTGTAGAGGGAAATATATGTACAGTAAGACTTGTGGTTGTATGTGAAGAGGATATAGCAGGTAATTAAAAAATTGTTTTAAATACTTAAACTGTGCATTAACAAAAGGGTGAATTATAAAATGAAGATAGTTCAATTGATGAAGAAGGAAAAATCTATAAAAGTAATGACATTTTTATGTGCGTTCATAATTATATATGGCATATTACTTACAGCGATAGACACAAGAAAGTATTCACTTAAAGAGGGTGATATTGCCAAAAGTGATATTAAGGCAACTAGAGATGTAAATGATGAAGTAGCAACACAAGAAAGAAGACGACAGGCGGTTAATTCAGTTGGTCTACAGTATGATAAGAACACTGAAATTGTAAATAATGTTATAGATAATATAAACAATGATTTTACCATAATGAACAAAATTAAAGATGAAAATATAGATAATAATGCAAAGGTAAATCAGCTTAAAAGCTCTTTAAAAGCTGATATAGGTGATTCGAATATAAATATAATCCTATCTACTAATAAAGATGATTTAAAGGATCTTCAGCAATTTATAGTTAAAACCATGAAGGATATTTACGACGGAGAAATAAGGGATGGAGATTCAGCAGATATAAAGAAGGCACAAAATAGTATTGCCGATGAATTCTCTAAGGGAAAGCTCTCAAAAGATACTACAGAACTTGGTATAGCAATTGCAGATTTTTACGTTCAACCTAATATGTTTTTTGATTCTAAAAAGACAGAGGAAATAAAAAACGAAGTATCTAAAAAGGTAGAAAATGTAGTTATAAAAAAGGATCAAATAATAGTAAAAGAAGGCGAACCTGTAACAGCAAATGAAATATCTGTTTTAGAGGATTTAGCTCTTTTAAATAACTCCAACGGACAAAGCTGGTACATATACCTTACATTAGCATTAGCGGTAATTATAGTGCTATTTTTACAGATATATTATATATATAGATACTATAAAGAGATATATAAAGATAATAAGAAAATTATAATGCTTTGCTCACTTAATATAATATCAATAATACTGGCAAGAGCGGTACTTGTGATTTCGCCATTTTTAATACCGCTGGCATGTTCTCCTATGCTAATGATACTTCTTATGGATAGTAGAATATCACTTTTGGAAAGTATTCTTAATTGTATTTTTATAGCATTAGCATGCAAGTTTAACGTTGAAGTAACTATATTAGCGCTTATGAGTTCTGTAGTAGCCTTTATGACCTTTAGAAAAATGAAAAAAAGAAATGACACTATATATGCAGCTGTTTTTATAGCGGTGGTAAATGCGGCAATATCTTTTTCTATTGGTTTTCTTGTAAGCAGTAATTTGATTGATAATTTAACTAAATCAGGTTTTGCATTTATAGGAGGTATATTATCTGCTATACTTACAATAGGCTTTCTTCCAATATTTGAAAGCGTGTTTGATGTAGTAACAGATGTTAAGCTTCTAGAATTATCAGATCCTAATCATCCTTTAATAAAAAAGCTTCTTATGGAAGCACCAGGAACTTACCATCACAGTATAATAGTAGCAAATATTGCAGAAGCTGCCGTTGAGAGAGTAGGAGGAAATGCGCTTTTAACTAGGGTAGCCGCCTATTATCATGATGTAGGAAAACTTAAGAGACCTTACTTTTTTAAGGAAAATCAGGTTGGAGGAAAAAATCCACACGATAAAATAAATCCTAATTTAAGCGCATTAGTAATAATATCACATGTTAAGGATGGAGTGGATATTGCTAAAGAATATAATATACCTCAAATCATACAGGATACTATAGAGCAGCATCATGGTACAACACTTGTTAAATATTTTTATATAACACTTAAAAATAAAAGTGAAAATCCAGAAGATATAAAAGAGGAAAATTTCAGATATCCAGGACCTATTCCAAGTAGTAAGGAAACTGCAATTATAATGCTTGCAGATAGTGTTGAAGCTGCTGTTCGTTCTATACAGGAGCCTACAAGGGGAAAAATAGAAGAAATGATTAATAATATTATTGAAGCTAGATTAAACGATGGTCAGTTAAATCAATGTGAGCTTACGCTTCATGATATAGAAAAAATTAGAAAAGCATTTTTAAAGTCTCTTCTTGGAATATATCATCAAAGAATTGAGTATCCTACGGATAAGAGTGTAATAAAGCAAAAAAAAGGTGAAGAAGGTAAAGTTAAAAAGGAAATAAAATAAAGGGAGTTAGCTATGATATATATAGACAATAGGCAGAAAAGTATTAAGGTGGAGGAAAGTCTAGAAAATACTTTAAAAGAAGTTATAGATTATGCATTAAAAGAAGAAGGAGTAAAAATAGATTATGAGGTTTCTGTAATATTTGTAGATAATGAAACTATAAGAGAAATAAACAAAGAAAATAGAAATGTTGATAAAGTTACAGATGTACTTTCATTCCCAATGCTTGATTATGATGAAGATAAAGTATTTAAAGATATGTACACGGAATATGAATTTGAAGATGAATATTTTGATTGTGGCAATCTAGTATTAGGAGATATAGCACTTTCACTTGAAAAGGCAGAAGAGCAAAGCACTGAGTATGGTCATTCATTTCTAAGAGAAGCAACTTATTTAACCGTTCATTCTGTTCTTCATCTTATGGGATATGATCACATGGTAGAAGAGGATAAGATGAAAATGAGGAAAAGAGAAGAGGAGATATTACTTCATTTTGATATAAAAAGGTAAAAATTGAAATGTGGGATGATGTTTATGAAACCTAGAAAACTAGTTGACAGTTTTAATCACGCACTTGAGGGTATAATATATGCAGTAAGAACTCAACAAAATGTTAGAATTGATCTTATTGCGGCACTTGTAATACTTACAATATGTTTTTTTACAAACTTGACAAGAGTTGAGCTTTTAATTATAACAATAACAATAACTATGGTAATAAGTGCGGAGCTTATGAATACAGCAATAGAGGCAACAATTGATTTGACCTCAAATTACTATCATCCACTGGCTAAAATAGCTAAGGATGTGGCTGCAGGAGCTGTAGTGGTTACGGCTATAAATGCTGTTATAGTTGCATTTATAGTGTTTTGGGATAAGCTTACACCAGTTACAAACCATGTTATATACAAGATAAAAAATTCCAATCCATATATGATATTTGTTATTTTAGTAATAGTTTGTATACTTACGCTTATAATAAAAGCTATTTTTGGTGAAGGAACTCCATTAAAAGGAGGTATGCCAAGCGGCCATAGTGCCATAGCGTTTTCTCTAGCAACTATAATAACCTTAATATCACCTCAACCTGTAGTTATAATACTAAGCTATTTTTTAGCTGTAATAGTTGCACAGAGTAGAGTAGACTCAGAGGTACATTCTTCTCTTGAGGTCATATGTGGAGCAGCTTTTGGATTTTTAGTTACGCTTTTATTATTTAAATTATTTCATTAGAACAAATTAAGGAGGACGTATGTTTAAATCAGGATTTGTAACAATAATTGGAAGACCTAATGTAGGAAAATCTACTTTAATTAATCATATTATGGGGGAAAAGTTATCTATAGTTTCTTCAAAACCCCAAACTACTAGAAATAATATACAAACAATACTTACAGGAGAAGAATACCAAATTGTTTTTGTAGATACGCCTGGAATGCATAATCCAAGACATAAGCTTGGAGAATACATGGTTAAAGTTGCTAAAGAATCTATGAATGAAGTGGATATAGCATTATTTGTTACCACCCCTGACGTAGAAGTTAGAAAAGGTGATTTACATATATTGGAGCAATTGAAATCGGCAAAGGTTCCTGTTTTTTTAGTTATAAATAAGATTGATGAAACAACAGAGGAAAGATTAGCAGAAACTTTGAAAAATTACTCTGAAAGCTTTGAATTTGAAGAAATAATCCCTATATCAGCTAAAAAGGGGAAGAATGTAGATACTTTAATAGAACTTATGGTGAAGCATCTAAATGAAGGCCCTAAGTACTATCCTGAAGATATGATAATAGATAAGCAGGAAAGATTTATAATAGCAGAAATAATAAGAGAAAAAGCACTCAGATTTCTGTCTCAAGAGGTTCCTCATGGAATTGCGGTTGAAATTCTTCAAATGAAGGAGGAAAATGAAAAATATAAAATCGAGGCAAATATAATGTGTGAGAAAGACTCGCATAAGGGTATTATAATTGGAAAAGGCGGAGAGATGCTTAAGAAAATATCTCAATCAGCGAGAAAAAGCTCAGAGGCGTTTTTGAATAAAAGAGTTAATTTGAAGATATGGGTTAAGGTTAAAAAGGATTGGAGAGATAGTCCTTTTGTATTAGGAGAACTTGGATATAAAGCTCCAAAAAAATAATTTATATATTTTTTAAAAATGTGGGAAACTGAATTGAGGATTAAATCGTCATTTAGTTTCCTATATCTATAAATTAACGAAACCGGATAAAATAATAAAGGGGATGATAATCTGTCTTTATTTAAAAGTAGAGGAGTAGTTCTTAAAAGTCAAGATATAAATGAAAATGATAAAATTATATGGATTTTTACAGAGAAAATGGGCAAAATATCTGTAATAGCTAAAGGAGCAAAAAAAAATAGAAGTAAATACCTTCCAATCTCAATAAACTTCTGTTTTGGAAACTTTGTGTTTTTTAAAGGAAAAAGTATGTTCTCTCTAAATGAGGGTGAAATAATTGATTCTTTTCAAGAATTTTTAAGTGATTTGGATACCCTGACATATACGTCATATCTTTGTGAACTTATAGATATTTCTATGGCAGAAGGGGAAAGTAATAGAGATCTATTTAAAGAATTTGTAAGTACCTTTTATCTCATAAAAAATAAAGTTGGAGATATGGAAACTTTAATAAGGGCATTTGAATTAAAGCTTTTAAAATATACAGGGTATGATCTCAATTTTGATTACTGCTCAAAATGCAAGAAAAGAATTAAGAAAGCTTCTTATATAAGCTATAGGTATTATGGTGGGATATGTGACGACTGTTCAAAGGAAGGAGGAGTAGCGGTTAATCCAGCGGTATACAGTAGCTTAAATTATTTGAATAAATTGCCTATAGAAAAAGTTTATAGAGTTACATTAAACAATGATATAAAGGATGAAGTATTTCAGGTATTAAAAGGATTTATAGGCCAAAACTATGCAAAATTACCTAAAAGTTTAGATTTATTAAATATTATAAAGAGGAGTGAATAAAATGGAAGAAATAACTTTAGAAAAGGTTGATATTATAAAAGAAAGAACAGGAGTTACATATACTGAGGCCAAAGAGGCACTTGAGGCTTCAGAAGGAAATGTAATAGATGCATTGATATATATAGAAAATAATACTAAATCTCATAAGGATAATCTTTATGAAACAAAGGATGAGTTTGTTCAGTGGATTAAAGACACTATAAATAAAGGAAATGTATCAAGAATAATAGTAAAAAAAGATGAAAGAACTATTGTAGATATACCAGTAGCTGCTGGACTCGCAGGTGGAGTTCTAGCAGGAGCTGTATGGGCACCATCACTTGCAATTATGTTCCTTACAGCTGTATTTGCAAAGGTTACAGTAGAAATAATAAAAGAAGATGGCTCTGTAGAAGTTGTAAACAAAGTTGTAAAGAACACTGTTACAGGTGTAAAGGATAAAATAAACGAAGTAAAAGATAAAGTAATGAATAAAAATGAAGACAGCAAAGTTAATACAGACGGAGCTTATCAGTACACAGTTAAATTTGATGATGTAGATAGTGATAATGTAAGTAAAGGTAATGATGATAATAAAGATAATGAGTAGAAAAAATAAATATACTTAAGAAAGCAGGTGATAAGTTGAGTAAATATTACTTTTATTTATCACCTGTAATTAATTATAAATTTAAATTCACATTGAATTTTCCTTCTATATAATGGCAGAAGTTGTATGCAAATTTTAGGTGAAGTTCACTATACTTAGTTGTATTTTTTATAAGGTTTATGAAGGCAGATTTGTTACAACGATTTATATTGTTATAATAGTCTTTTGAGATTTTCCAAAATTTTTGAGGGAAAACCAAATAAGATAAAATATATAAATATTCATCAAGGTTAAGAGGATTTATTTCTTCATAAACATTTAGTATATTTATTAAAAGTTCACTGTTCCATTTAGTATTGTCTCTTTTCATTATTCTTCTCAAAAAATAAGATATATCATGAACAGAGTAGTCAAATTTACATTTATCGAAGTCTATAACCCAAATATCATTGTTGTTGTCGAAGATAATATTTTTGTTTACGTAATCCAGGTGACATAAACTTTTTTTGAAATTGTTACTATTAAGTCTAGAAGAAGCTTCTAATGCTATTTTTGAAAGAGCTATACATAAATCACAATTGTTAAGTGCAATTTTAGAGAAGGTATCATTTATTTCGTAAGCTTTATTAAAAAAGGTTAATATTTGTTCAAAGTGTTTTTTGTTAGATAAATATATATGTTCAAAACCATATCTTATTACACTACCTTGTATAGAAAAAAAGTTTTGTGAACATTTATGCATATACGCTAAATTTTTAGAAGACTTAAAGATGTCCTCTTGTTTATCATAATTGCATTTGGTTCCATCAATCCAGGGCATAAGTATGAAAATCATTCCGGAGTATACTACAAATCGTGAATTATCCTTTGTAGGTAAAATTCGTGTTACATTTATATCATGCCTAAAAAACCATTCAGTAGTAGAGTAAACAAATAAAAGTTCTTCTTTGTTATAATATACTTTTTTTAAGCAGTATTTTTTAGAATTTAAAGTTATTTTATATACAGCTCTTTGTTTATCAGTATCTTTAAATTTTATTTGTAATATTTCAGCATTCTCAAGATTATATTTTGGTAATATATATTTTTTTATTGAAGCTTCTGGAAGAAGAATATGTGAGGTGTTATCTTTTTCAAGCACTAAATCACTTCCTAAAATTTATCTTATATATAATGATATTAAGAAATTTTTTATAATATACATTAAATAAAAGGATTTTAACTATTTATCAAGAATTAAATGTTATGGAAAAAATAAAATTGCTTCTATATTTTTTCAATTTTAGAATAAAAAACACTGCGAAAAGGGTAAACTAAGGATATAGAAAGAAAAATTTTATTATTTTTTAAAATAAAATCTCACAAAAGAAGGATTTAAACTTTTTTTGTCGAATTTAATTATGCTCATGGGAATTTAATTATTAGGGTGGAATGTCTTATTATAAGTGAAGATATAATTCAAAAAGTAAAAGATTTAAATGACATAGTGGATATTGTATCTGAAAAGGTAAAGCTTAAACGTACAGGACGTAATTACTCGGGGCTTTGCCCATTTCATCATGAAAAAACACCGTCATTTAGTGTGTCTCAAGATAAACAAATATATAAATGTTTTGGCTGTGGAGAAGCAGGTAATGTAATAACCTTTGTAATGAAAACTAGGAATTTCTCTTTTGTGGAGGCTGTTAAATATCTTGCGGATAAAGTTAATCTAACTATAGACGATAAACAAGACAAATACTATGCAAAAAATAAAGAGAAATATGACAAATTATATAATATGAATGTTGAAGCAGCTAGATATTTTTTTAAGAGTTTAGAATCGAGTTCAAAAGCAAAACAGTATTTTATTGACCGAGGAATTAATCAAAAAACCATGAGAAGGTTTGGACTTGGATATGCTAAGGATGATTGGAGACAGCTTTTAGGTTTTATGAAGACTAAAGGTTATACAGAATTAGAACTTATTGAAGCAGGACTTATAGTACAAAAAAATAAGGCTGTCTATGATAGGTTTCGAAATAGGGTTATGTTTCCTGTATTTAACTATAAAGGTAAAGTTATTGGGTTTGGTGGAAGAGTTTTAGATGATTCTAAGCCGAAATATTTAAACTCTCCAGAAACAAAAATATTTAAAAAAGGAACTAACCTTTATGGCTTAAATTTTGCAATAAAAAATAATATAGGGGATACATTTATAATTGTAGAGGGGTACATGGATTGTATATCCCTTCATCAATATGGTATAAATAATGCGGTAGCTTCGCTTGGAACAGCACTTACAAAAGATCAGGCAAAATTATTAAGAAGATATGCTAGTAAAGTGGTGATATCATATGACGCTGATACAGCTGGTCAGGCAGCTACACTTAGAGGGTTTGATATATTAAAAGAAGCAGGCTTTGATATAAAAATAATAAAAATTCCAGACGGAAAAGATCCAGATGAATTTGTGAGGAAAAATGGTAAAGAGGCTTTTATGAAGCTTGTAAAAAATGCCGTTTCTATTATTGAGTATAGAATAGGTAAGGCCTTTGAAAATGTGAATTTAAAAGACAGTGAAAGTGTTATAAAGTATGTTAAGGATATTGCAGAAATTATTGAAGATTTAGATCCAGTAGAGAAAGATGTTTATATCAAAAAAATTTCAGGTAAGACAGGAATAAGAGAACAAGCAATTTACGATTTGATTAGTACTGATATTCAGAAAAATGGCAATAACATTGAAAAAATGAATAAAAATAGCAATTATGGACAAAATTTATATGTGGAATCCGCACACGTTAAATCGGAGAGATATTTACTTAAGTTAATGATTGAACATGAAGATATACGCAGTTATATAAACACACAAATTAGTGTAGATGATTTTATAATGGAGAGCCATAAAAAAATATATAACATTATATTAAATTTCGAAGATAATGTAAGTAGTAATCTAAAATCTAAATTTGATTTTATTGAATCAAGATGTGATGATGGGGAAAGTTCATCTGAAATTGTAAAGATAGAAGAACAAAACATAATACTTTCAGAAAACAATGTAAAAGATCTTGTAGATGATTTTATTACAAATATTAAAAAATTTAGATTAGAGGAGACAAAAAAGAAGATTATGAGTGAAATTAAGGACCTTGAAGAAAAGGGATTGTTTAATGAAACCATTGAACTTATCAAAAGAATGGAAGAAATACAAAATAGGCTAGACAATCTATAGAATAACGGAAGGAGGTTTTCATTAATGAAGAATAAGACTGAAGTTAAAAACGGGGGAGAAAAGAAAAACTCAAAAAAGGTGTCAAAAGAAGAAACCGCAAAAGAAAAAAATGAAAAAATGAAAATTGTCAAAAATCTAATAGATAAAGGCAAGAAAAATGGTAGCTTAACGTATAAAGAAATAATGGATGAACTTCAGGAAGTTGACCTAGGTCCAGAACAGATAGAAAAGATATATGAAGTTCTTGAATCTGTTGGTGTTGACGTAGTTGGTGACATGCATGAAATAGAAGTGGAAGAAGAAGAGTTAGATTTAACTATACCTGAGGGAATAGCGATAGATGACCCTGTAAGAATGTATTTAAAAGAAATTGGTAAAGTTCCACTATTATCCCCAGAAGAAGAAATAGACTTAGCTCAAAGAATTGAAAATGGTGATAGAACAGCAAGAAAGAAACTTGCAGAAGCAAACTTAAGACTCGTTGTAAGTATTGCAAAGAGATATGTTGGAAGAGGAATGCTTTTCCTTGATCTAATTCAAGAAGGAAATCTAGGGCTTATTAAAGCAGTAGAAAAGTTTGACTTTAAAAAAGGTTACAAATTTAGTACCTATGCTACTTGGTGGATTAGGCAGGCAATAACAAGGGCCATAGCAGATCAAGCAAGGACTATAAGAATACCAGTACACATGGTTGAAACCATAAATAAGCTTATAAGAGTTTCAAGACAATTACTTCAGGAATTAGGTAGAGAACCTCAACCAGAAGAAATTGCTAAGATAATGGATATGCCGGTTGATAAGGTAAGAGAAATAATGAAAATAGCACAAGAGCCTGTATCCCTTGAAACCCCAATAGGAGAGGAAGAGGATAGTCATCTTGGTGATTTTATTCCAGATGATGAAGCTCCAGCACCAGCAGATGCCGCAGCATTTAGAATGCTTAAAGAGCAACTTCTTAAAATATTAAATACTTTAACACCTAGAGAAGAGAAAGTTCTAAGACTTAGATTTGGTCTCGATGATGGAAGGGCTAGAACCCTTGAAGAGGTAGGAAAAGAGTTTAATGTTACGAGAGAAAGAATAAGACAAATAGAAGCTAAGGCTCTTAGAAAATTAAGACATCCAAGCAGAAGTAAAAAATTAAAAGATTATCTTGATTAGATACAAAAGGTCATTCCCATTCAGAATGACCTTTTGTTTTTGTATAAAGGCATCACTTAGCCTTTTAACAGTCTTTTATTTATGTTATAATTTTAAGTAAAAGAAGGTGATAAATTGAACTATATAAAGCCGTATAAGGGATTTTCGTATGCAATTATTTTAGGAATAACTTTAGCTATGGATGCAGCATTTTTAATTTTAAGTATGTTTATCAATATGTATATAGTTTTAAGTATCATAGAGGTTTTTCTTGTGTTTTTTAATATATATCAATTGTATTATATAATTAAAAGCCTAACTCTTAAATATTCTTATGATGAAAAAAACTTTTATATAAATTGGTGCTTTGGCATAAAAAACACTATACCATTTAGAGAAATTAAAGCATATAGTATTTCACATGGAGAAGTTAAAGGAGTAAGATTGTGGGGCTATGGTAGGAATTTTTTTGCTTTAGGTTTGTTTTTTGTAAACGATATTGGAACGGTTAATATGTTTGCTACATCGACTAAAAGTGTAATTTATATAAAAGTTGGGTCGGCAATATATGGTATTTCACCAGAAAATTGTGAAGAAGTTAAAGCACTTTTCGTAAAAAACAAATTGATTTTAGAAACTTTTAAATTTGAAAAAGAAAAAAGAGTTATTTTAAATAAGGATAAGCATTTTGTTATATTAATCTCTTTAATAGCAGCAATAATTTTGATGGTAACAATAGTTCCTTTTGTTCTATATTTGAGTGGGTTAATTCCAGCTAAAATGCCGCTTACTTTTGATTCTAATTTTAAACCTATATCTTATGGGACAGGAAGAGAATTTGCATTTAAGCAAATGATGTATGGAGCATATAATATGATTATATTTTTTTGTATATATTATTCGGCATATTTTTATTCCAAATATAGCAAAAAGATAGCTTATAGAATTATGTACCTTTCATTTTTGATTTCTGTTATATTTTTACTATTTCAAATTAAAATTTATATTACATACATATGATTTAGAAATTCATTAAAGGGTTGGTGCAACGTAAATGGAAATATCAAGTAGACTTAAATTAATAGGAGAAATAATAGATGAAGGTGAAATTATAGCAGATATAGGTACAGATCATGCTTATTTACCGATATATCTGCTTAAAAATAATTGTCAAATGAAATTTATTGCTTCAGATGTAAATAAAGGACCTCTTGAAAAAGCAATAAGTAATATAAAAATGTATGGATTTCAAGATAAAATAGAGTGCCGTTTAGGTTCGGGACTTAATGTGTTAAGAGAAGGGGAAGCTGATGCTGCAATTATTGCCGGAATGGGCGGAAATTTAATAAGAGATATAATTGAAGAAAGATTGGATATATTTAAAACATTAAAATATGCAGTGCTTCAACCAGTTCAAAATCCAGATATACTTAGAAAGTATCTTTATGAACAAGGTTTTAACATATTAGGTGAACAATTATGTATTGACGAAAATAAATATTATGAGATAATTAAAGTATGCTATGCTTCGAAAAAGCAGAAAAAAGATGATTTGTATTATGAGATTAGTGAGAAGCTAATAGCAATGAAGCATCCTTTGTTAAAGGAATATATTGAGTACAAAATAGAAAAGTACCACAAAATATATAAAAACATAGGGGAAGTCACTGAGAATGCATTAAATAGAAAAGAAGAGTTGAATACAAAAATTCACAAGTTAAAGGGGTTGTTATCATGTCTTTAAAGGTAAAAGATTTATGTAATATAATAGAAGATTTTGCACCAATTTCTCTAAAAGAAGATTATGATAATGTTGGACTCATGCTTGGGGATAGGGAGGATACCGTAGAAGGTATATTAACAGCTCTGGATTGTACTATTAAAGTTATAGATGAGGCTATAGAAAAGAAATGCAACATGATAATAACTCATCATCCAATTCTTTTTAAAAAGCCATCAAGTATAACAAATGATACCCTTTTAGGTAAAAAGATAATCAAGTTAATAAAAAATAATATAAATGTATATTCAGCTCATACCAATCTTGATAGTGTTAAGAATGGTATAAATGACGCTATAGTTAGTATTTTAGGCTTTGATAATTCAAGTATTTTAGCTAAAAATTTTAGGGCAGTAAAGGAAGCTGGAATTGGCAGAGTTGTAGAGCTAGAGGAAGGGATACAGCTTAAAGAATTATGTCATAGAGTTAAAGAAAATTTGAAGGTGCAAAATTTAAGGTATTGTGGAAATGACGATAAAAAAATACAGAAAATTGCAATAATAAATGGCAGCGGACAGGATTTTTTTGAAGAGGCTAGGAAAAAAGGAGCTGACTGCATAATTACAGGAGATACTTCGTATCATTACGTTAGTGATTATAATGAGATGGGTATGGCAGTTATTGATGCGGGTCATTTTGGAACAGAGTGGCCATCTGTAATAGTTATGACTAAAATGCTTAAAGATTCACTAAATTCTAAAGGTATAGATACGTCTATTTCAGTATCACAAAATAATATTGATCCATATAAAATTAAGTAGATATAGAATTTTCTCTATGTCTACTTTTATTTTTACATAAAATAAACAGTCTATTTATAAGTGTTATTTTAAAAATAATAATATAGAGTTTCTAGCAAAGGTATAACTTGATTCGATTTTAGGGGATTAGGTTCTATTTTAGAAGATTTATAATTGGGAGGAAAAGATATGAATAATAATGTAGAATTAGCATACTTGATTCAGGAGAGTTATGATATTATAAAGCAAAATAAAAAAATACTTAGAGATGGTTCCTACATTTATTTGTTAAAGAAATTAAAAAATGAATTTGAAACAGCTAAGAAAAATTATGTGGTGAGAAAAAAGGAATTAGCAAAGATAAAAGAAAATTATGCGGCTATAAGCATTGATTTGAGATGTGAGAGAGAAAAAATGGAGAATAATGAATATAAGCTTTATAATAAAGTGGGTTCAGATTTAAATGCTATAGAGAAGTTGGAACATGCAATTGAAGGTGAAAAGCAAATTATAAAAAAGCTTGAAGATGAAGCTGTAGATTTGTTGGATGAAGAAGAAAAATTAAAAAGTGAGATAGAGAATTTAAGAGTAGAGCTTGTTAATATAAAAGATAATTTCTATGATTATAAGGGAAAAAGCAGTGAAAAAGTAGAAAAAGCAAGACAAGAGCTTATAGCTGCAAAATTAAAAATAGAAGAGATAAAAGGTAAAATCCCAAAAGATTTATTTGAAGAAATATCAAGTCTTATGATGAGAAGCAGTTGCGCAGTGGCAAAGGTAAGTGGAGAAATATGTGGAGGCTGCAAGATGAAGGTTTCATCCATGACGATAGATAACCTTGTAAATAACAATAGTATAGTACATTGTGATAATTGTGGAAGAATTTTGTACTACGATGAAAGTGAAGGAAAATTAAAAAGAAAATACAAGAGAAAAATACGAGCATAAGGAATACAATAAATTACCATTGATATAATTTAATAAGTGTGGTATTATATTTTATGCGAGTAAACCAGACAATCGCTGCTGCAATTTTGCAGGAGAGGAAAGTCCGAGCTCCATAGGGCGGGGTGCTGGGTAACTCCCAGTCAAGGTGACTTGAAGGAAAGTGCAACAGAGATATACCGCCATTTTTAATGGTAAGGGTGGAAAGGCGAGGTAAGAGCTCACCAGCGCACTGGCGACTTTGCGGCTATGTAAACCCCATCTGGAGCAAGATCGAATAGGGAGGCGTTTTGGAGTGGCCCGCTCTGCTTCCGGGTAGTATCGCTTGAACCTTATGGTAACATAGGGTCTAGATAGATGATTGTCAAATACAGAACTCGGCTTACAGGTTTAGTCGTCCATTGAAAACACTAGGTTTCGTACTTAGTGTTTTTTATTTTGCCATACTCTTGCCATACTAATAATTTTTAAATAGGGTAAGTAGTTTTTCAGTAGCATCTTTTTGCATAGTTTTATTTACATGAGAATAGATATTTGCTGTTGTGGAAATGTCTTTATGTCCAAGACGTTCTTGAATGACTTTTAAATTAATACCTTGTTCTAATAATAATGTTGCATTTGTATGTCTCAAATCATGAAATCTAATAGCCTTATTTATTTTTGCAAGCTTTAAAACTTTTCTTATTTTATTTGTATAAAACATAGGATGAATATATTTACCTGAACACCACTTCATAATTAAATCATATTTTTTTCCATCAAATATATTATCTTCATAAAATTCTTGTGCAGCTATTTTATGTTGTAGCTGCTTATTGTGTAGATCCTTTAATAAGTCTAAAATTGAATCAGATACATAAATTATTCTATTGCTTTCTTGAGTTTTGGGAGTTGTCATTTTAACATGTCCATTAGTATAAATTAAATTATTTTTTATAATCAAAACATGTTCGATATAGTTTATGCTTGACCATTCAAGTCCTGCTAATTCACCACGTCTTAAGCCTAACTCAAGAACTAATCTTAAAGCTACATTAAACATATAATCATATTCATCAGACAAGTCTAAAATTTTAAAGATTTCCTGTATTTCATTTGGTTCTAAAACATCAGGAGTGAATTTTTTTCTTTTAGGTCTATCAACGTATTTACATGGATTTTCTTTTATAATTTTTAATTTTAAGGCTCTATTCATTATAGTATTTATAATTGTATATATGGATTGTAGTGTTGAACTACTTATATTTTTTTTGTTAGCTAATAATAATTGTTCTATGTGGTAAGAAGTAATATTAATAATATTTATGGTTCCTAAAGTTGGAATTAAATATTTATTAACTAATTCTTTATAACGATTATAAGTTGAAATTTTTCTAAGGGGTTTTACATACTTATTTAACCACTCTAAAGAAAATTCATTAAGTGTAATTTTTTTAGGTTCAACATAACCTCCATGCTCGAATTCATAAAGAGCATTACGCATTGCTTTTTCTGCTGTAGATTTACTTTGAAAGCCTCCTTTCTCTTTCATTTTCTTTTTGCCACTAATTTCGCCAATATAGAAATAATAGCTCCAAGATTTACCTCTTTTTCTTACTCCACCTTTCAAATAAATCATCCTTTCTGAACATATGTTCTGTAAAAATTTAAAAAATATATAAAGGTCATAAGACCTTATAAGCTAAAACATTTCTAATATAGATAATGTTGGTTCAAAGTAGATAACATAATTATCTAATTCATAGTAAATACCATATTTTTCTTTATAATGTTGAATAGCTTGTTCAAGGAACATTTCTGTTATATTCAAATAATCAGCTATTTCATTTTTAGTTCTAAGTCCTTTTTTAAAACAAGCGATTAAATCTATAATTCTAACGGATTTCTCATAAGCCCAATTGCGGGCTCTTTTTTCTTGTTTTCTATTTGCAATATTTTTTTGATCAAGTATATTTCCATATGTAGTATAGTAGTGTCCAAGTTCCTCAGATAGTACAGATTTCTTCTCAGCAATTGTAAGCAACTTTTTACTTATACCTATCTTATTATTTTTCCATAAACCTTTTGCCTTACTTTTGAAATTTTTTTCTACAACAACTATATTCTGCTTATAACATTCATCTAAAAGTATTTCATAACTGTTCATTATCATAAGTGAATTATTTAGATAACAGATTTCCTTTGTTTTTTTAATATTTTTATATCAATATCATTACTAGCTGTGGTATTTTTTACTACTTCAATAGTATCATTCATATCGGTTATGGATGATGAGATAGAATTAACTGCAAGCTCTATAATTTGAAGTCTATCATTAATAGTTGTCTTATCATCATTGTTATTACGTCCAATTTGATCTCTAAATGATTCCTGACCTTCTGCAAGTAATTTAATATTACTATCAACTTTTTCAAGTAATAAGGAGTTCTTTGAGTTACTAGCTTCAACATTATTAAGTCTTTTATTTATTTCTTGTATTTCACTATACATTTTAGTCATTAATTCAAATAAATCATTATTGCTTTTTTCCAATTCATACAACCTCCTTTTATAACTCGTCTAAATCTTCTTTCATTAGTTTTTGTTGTTCCTCATTATCTGAAAAATCATTATGAGCTGCTTTGCCTAAATTGGATGATTTATTATAATTATTGTTGATGTATTTAATATTATTAGATAAGTCTCTTATATAGTTATCAACCTTATATTTATCATTACTATCTAATAGTCTATAGGATTTTATTAAATTCATTTCATCATTTGATGGATTAATTTCAACAATTTGATTTTTAGCATTTTCTAATCCTAACAAATAAGTAGGAGTAGTTTCTAAAATTTTAGCCAAAGGTTCGAGTACTGTTATTGGTAAATTTTCTATGTCATTACTTTCATATCTATACACAGTTGCTCTATTTTTGCCTAATTTATAAGCTATGTCATCAACTGATAAATTAAGTTTTTTTCTCCTTTGTTTTATTCGTTCCCCTATACTCATTTTTATCGTACCTTTCATCTTTTATATTTTATATTATACACTGGTTTCGCAAATATGCAACCTATTTTATAGAATAAGCGAAAAAATCGCTTATTATGCAAAAAAAGTATTGACTAATAAAAAAAAGCATTGTATTATTTAATTAGTAAATCGCATACAAAGCGACAAACTAAAGGAAGTGAAAGTATGCCTAATATTAATAAATTAAAGGGTAAAATTGTTGAAAAGGGGTTGAATATTGAAGAATTAGCATACGCTTTAGAGATTAATAAATCTACATTATATAGAAAATTAAAAAATAATGGAGAATCAATTTCTATTAAAGAAGCAAATGTAATAATTAGTAAGCTTAATTTAACAATTGAAGAAGTCAATGCTATTTTTTTTGATCAATTTGTCGCATACAATGCAATAAAGGGCATTGATGAAAAAAAGTGATACAAGTTAGATAAAAAGTCAAAAAACCCTTTAAATTATAGCTCGTATTGAAAGGAGGTGAAATAAATGGAAGATTATTTAATGTCTGTTTCAGAAGTTACAAAAAGATTAAAAACTAATAAAGCTTTAGTATATGAGTTGATTAATAGAAAGTTATTATCAGCAATAAAACTTGGTAGTTTAAAAATAAGAAATTCAGAGGTAAATAGATTTTTAAAAGAGTATGATGGTAAAGATTTAACTGATTTAGAGAATATTAAAGAGCTATAAATTTAGCTTAATAATAAATGATAAAAAAAAGTTCTAAAAAAGAGCTAAATAAAAATTTCAATTTGAATTTTACTACACAATCCTACAAAAATCAATAAAGCAGGTGAAAATATGAAATATACTATAAATGGTTTTTGTCAGAAGAAATTAATTGAATTTGGATTAGATGCAGTAGACTCTTTAATACTTAGATATTTTGTTGATTTTAAAGATAGTTTGAAAATGGTTACTAAAACAATTCAAGGCAAAACTTTTTATTGGGTAAAGTATGAAAGTATAAATGAAGAACTACCAGTATTGAAACTTAAAAAAGATAGTGTATATAGAAGATTAAAAAATATGTGTGAATGTGAAGTATTAGAGCGTGTGACTGTTAAAGATAGAGGAACGTATTCATTTTATAAACTTGGAAATAAATATACTGATTTAATAACAGACGTCTCGGAAATAAATCCGAACCATGTCGGAAACAAATCCGATACCCTACGGAGCAAAATCCGTAAGGGTACGGATTTAAATCCCGAACAAAATATTAATCTATTAAAAGATAAATCTATTAAAGATATATATTGTTCTGTTGTAGATTATTTAAATAAAAAAATAGGCTCTAAATATAAGTCCAGTAGCAGAGAAACTCAAAAATTTATACATGCAAGAATAGAAGAAGGATTTACAATTGAAGATTTTAAAACGGTCATAGATAAGAAAGTAAAAGAGTGGATAGGAACTTCAATGGAAAGATATTTAAGACCTTCAACATTATTTGGAACTAAATTTGAAAGTTATTTAAATCAAACAGATATATTAAATATTGAAGAAAATAAAAATAATGACAATACTTATAACGATTTTAATTTTGATTTCATGAAAGGAGATAGTAATGATAGAAAGACCACTACCTCATAATATTGAAGCTGAAATGAATGTGCTTGGTGCAATATTAAAAGACAATGATGTATTAACTGATATTAATTTTTTAAAGGAAAGTGATTTTTACAGTACAGCTAATAAAATGCTTTTTAAGACAATTTTAGATATGGAAAGTAAAGATATACCTATAGACACGACAACACTTATTAATGGACTTGGAGAAGCCAAAATAAAGAGTATTGGTGGGATTACATATATATTTAAATTAGTTGATAGTGTCCCAAGTATAGCAAATGTAAAATCTTATGCTGATATTGTGAAAAATATAAGTGATAAAAGAAAAATATTATATGCGTGCTATAATACTATATCTAAAATTGAAGAAAGTAATCCTTTGGAACTTATAAGTGAAATGGAAAATCAATTTTTATCCATAGGATCAAAAAATAAAAATGATATATTTAATGATACAGAGCTGATGAATAAAGCTATTAGCAATATACAAGAAAATTATAATAATGGAGGTCAGGTTCCAGGAACTAGGACAGGCTATAAGAAACTTGATTATGCTATAGGTGGACTTAATAAGGGTGATTTAATAGTAATAGCAGGAAGACCATCTATGGGTAAAACAATGTTTGCACTTAACTTAATGGAAGGTATAAGTAAAACTGCTAAGGTGGCATTGTTTGAATTTGAAATGAGTGAAGAAAAATTGGGGATTAGAAGATTAGCAATGAGTTCATGTATAAATGCTAAAAGACTTTCAATAGGAAAAATTGAAGACAAAGAGTGGGGGATACTAACTCAAAAAGCTGGTCAAATGGCTTCAAGGGATAATGTTTTTACAGACACTTCAACAGATTTAACAATTAATGAAATTAAGTCTAAAAGTAAAAAATTAAAGCTTAAACATGGGTTAGATGTAATAATAATTGACCACTTACAGTTGATTGAAGCGGTTAATCCAAAAGAACCAAGAATTCAACAGGTTACAGAAATGACTAGACAAGCTAAAAAGATGGCTAAAGAATTGGGATGTGCAGTTATATTATTATCGCAATTATCACGTGCTCCGGAGCAAAGGAATGACCATAGACCGCAATTATCAGACCTTAGAGAATCAGGAGCAATAGAACAGGATGCAGATGTAGTTATGTTTATGTATAGGGATGAATACTACAACAAAGATAGTAATGAAAAAGGCATTTTAGAATGTATTATTGCAAAGCAACGTGATGGAGCTACAGGAACTATTAAGTTTGCAGTAAAACCTGAGTATCAACTGGTGGCTGATATATTTAATTCTTAATTATGAAGGTGATTTAAATTATAAGACTTTGGGCAAATGAGGTAATAAAGTTATGTGAATGTGGACTATCTTTTTATGATGCGTGTAGAATAGTTGAAATGTGGATGCGGGAATAAATTTAATTCTAAGATTTTTGAAAAAATGATTAAGGATTATAAAACTAAAGGGAAATTTTTAATAATAGAAAATGGCAATATTTATACAGGTATAGACAATATGACAGGAGATATATGAACAGAAAATTTTATTAAGTTAAATCACTGCCTTAAATATTTAAGATGTTAGGATTTAGATGAATTGGAGATGGTGCAAATTATAAAATAAGAGTATTAAAATGTTTAATTGGAAACTGTGCACTTTGAAAATTGAATATTGAATAATGAGGTATTTTACTTTGTTTCATATATTTACAATATTATAATTTTATGTTATAGTTTTATAAATAAAATGGTAAATTTACAATTAATATGTAATGCGGGGAAGAAAGATATGAAAAGATGCAATAATATTGATGAATGTATTGAAAAACATTATAAAAATTACATTTCAAAAGTAAATTATAGATGGATATTAGGCATATGTATCGGAATAATTATACTTATTTTAACATATAAGTTATGGAATAAAAATGAGCCAATACAAACCTTGATTTCTGTTGGGACAGGATTAATTTCAATAGCATTAGGAATATTTGCAATAATATATGCAGTTGCGGAGAATATAAAGGCTAATAATAAGGAAAATAAAGTAGATGTAATATTAGATGAAATAGAATCGCAAGTTGACAACATGAATAACATTGTTAAGAAAATAAGTTCAAATACTGAAGTGTCACTAGATGAAATTATAAACATAAAAAATAATAATAAGGAAATTATGAAGTCAATAAAAGGTTTTAATTTTGAACAGTATAACCAAAAGGTCAATAAGAATACTGAGAACACAAAAGTAGTATCTAGTGAAATAGAAGCTGAGATTACTGTAAAAAAGGACGATAAAAGAAAAATTATATTGAGAAAATTCCAAAAGGGAGATATATGTTTAGTTGATTTAAAGAATGAAGGTGATTCGCTCATAAGAGGTAAAAGGCTTGTTATAATAATACAGAATAGTATTTTAAATAAATATGCACCTTCTTTAACAATAGTACCATTAACAGGCTTAAGAGAGGACAAAAAATTAATACCAACTCATATACAATTTGAAAGAAACGATAAATTAATGACAGCTGTTGTCGAGCAAATTACTACTATTAAGCAAAATGATATTTTAGATTTTATTGATAGAGTTGATATAGAAATTATGTCAAAAATAGATAATGCAATTTTATTTCAGTTAGGAATTAAAGAGGTATAAACATGAAATATAATTTATAAGAAAAACACCGTATTATTCAAAAATGAATTTTACGGTGTTTTGCATGTATATATAAAAGGAGAAGTGATAAATAATGGCAATGGATAAATATAAAGCAGTTGAATATATGCTATGTAATTATAAAATAATGAAGGTAGAAATTAAAAACATAGATTTAGATTTGAAAGAATTTGAAAATGAATATAGAGGTTGTGGAGCTGTAAGCTTTGAAGAAAAAACAGGACAAACTTATAAGTTTAATAGTGTAGTAGAAAATGAATTAGAATTAAAGAATAGGCAAATTGAATATTTAAAAAGAATGAGAGATAGTAAGCAAAGGAAAATAGATAAAATTGATAATGCACTTACAATTTTGGATGAAGAACAAAGAACAATAATAGAATTAAGATATTTTAGCAATACGAAAATAGGATGGCTTAATATATGTAATAAGTTAGAATTAAGTGATGTTACATGCAGAAATATCAAAAATGAAGCTATTAAAAAATTAATACATGTAATATTTGTATCAAATTTTTATGAAAATCTTTCGGAAAATTAACTAAAAATTTATGTTAATTTATATGGTAAAGTTAAACTAATTAGGTATATGATTAAATCATAGAAAAATTTAATAAAAACATTAGAATCTGATTAATTTCAGGTGCTTTTCTTATTTTGGTGTGATGGCAGTGTGCAATTAACCTGAATATTAAAATAAGAAAGGTCAATGTTAATTATTCTCAAAAAATAAAGAATGTTTGAAGTTATATAATATGTAAACTAGTTATTAAAAGTCACTAATAAATTTATTATGCTATTATAAAACATGTGGAAGGAAAATGAAGTTTTGTATAGAAATATATAGAAAAAATAATAACAAGGAAGTATGATTATGATAAAAGAAGAACAGCTGTCAAACGAGGAGATTCTAACCACAATAAAAAATTATATTGATAAAGCAAGTTATAATTATGCTGTATTAATTGATGGGAATTGGGGAAGCGGAAAAACTTTTTTTGTTAAAAATTATTTGATTAATGAATTAAAAGAGCATAATAATAAAGAAAAAAAAATAATTTATATTTCACTTTATGGAGTCACTACTACAAATGAGATATCTAAAAGGATTTTTATAGAAACGATTCCTTTTTCAGAAAAATTAAAAAGTCAGGGGGTAAAAACCGTAACTGGACTAGGTAAATTTATAGCAAGTACGATTTTTACTGTTAAAGGAACTTCTATAAAAAATATTGAATTTTCAATAGAAGATTTTCTGAAATTAAAAGATTGTATATTAATTTTTGATGATCTTGAAAGATGTAGTATGAATATAAATGAAGTATTAGGGTATATAAATAATTTTGTAGAACATGAGAATATGAAAGTAATTATTGTTGCTAATGAAAAAGAAATATCTTTAGCAAATATTTTTTTGAATACGGAATTAAAATATTTAGTAGCTTTAAATAATAATATAGATATGAATAAACAAAATTCTGAAAAAAATAATATGAGTTATGAAAAACTTTTTAAAAAAATGCTTAATGATAAAAAAGAAAAAGAACACCAAGAAATTGAGAGTAATCTTAAAGAAAATAAAGTTGATCATGAAGAACTTATAAATAGAGTGCAAGTATTATTTGGTCAGAATGAATTTTATAGTCAGATAAAAGAAAAATTAATAGGTATTAATATATATTATGAGCCTAATATTAAATTGATTGTTGAAGAACTTGTTGGAAAAACTGAATATAATAGTATAAGTAAGATGGTTAAATCAAACAAGGAATTTATAGTACAAAAAATGCAGGAGTATAATCATAAAAATATCAGAACTCTATTGTTTTCTTTAGATAAATTTCAAGATTTAATGAACAAACTTCCATTAAACTCTAATATGTTAGAACGTATGGAGGATAAAATATTTAAGTATACTATTATTAGTTCTATAATCTTTAAATCTGGGAATAAGAAAATTCATGAATGGAAAGAGAATGAGGATATAGTTGAAATAAATTTAAATAGGGATATGATTTATGAGAGTAGAAGTATTACTGGATTTAAATTTGTTGATGATTTTGTAGTATATTCAAAGTTTAATAAAAGTTCGATAGATAGTATAGGACAATATATAGATAGATGTGATGCAGAACTAAGGAAAAATAAATGTCTTGATAAAGAAGACCCTTTATTCAAATTCAATTATATATATTGGTATAGCATGGAAGACAAAGAGGCTTTGGAGTTAATTAACAAATTAGATAATACTCTAAAATCTAATCCATGTAAATATGAAATATCAAGTTATTATAATATATTAGCTATTAACATTATATTAGAAAGTGTAGGTGTTAATACTAATAATATTGATGATATTGTAAATCAAATGAAAAATAATATAAGAAATTATATTGAATTGAGTGATATTAAAAATAAATATTATGTATTTGGTAGTCAAACATATTCTTTTCAGAATGAAAAATTACAACAGAAATATAACAAGTATTGTAATGACTTGAAAAAGGTATTTGATGAAAGATCAACCAAAGAATTTAACAATAAAATTAATGTTTTTTTTGATAAAACTGATAAGTGGAGTGCAGACTTACTTAGTTATGTAAGTGATGAAAAAAATATAAGTGAAATATTGACATATAAGGGGTTTTTAAGTGTAATTGATTTTGAAAAATTATTAACATGTATAAAAGTATCTTCAAATACGCAAATAACGGAATTTACTGCAGTAATTAATTGCTATATATATAATTTGGGAAATATTAAAGATTTTTTAGCAAATGATATTTATATAATACAAAAGTTAATTAATGAATTGGAAAAATATAAGAATACACTAAAAGGTGGTAAAATAAGAATATATAATATTAATAACTTAATAGAACAACTTGAAAGTATATCTAATAGATTAAGATAAAAAAATTATATAAATTAAAAAGATAGAGTTTTATATTTTTAAAATTCTATCTTTTTAGTTTATAGTATATTTTAAATAAAGTGAGGTGATAAGCATTAATTATGTAGAACCAATAAGAGATAGTGGAAAAGTAGAAGATATAGCAGCAACATTAAGAAAACAATCTGAAAGAAATTATATAATGTTTATATTGGGAATATATTCAGGACTTAGAGTTTCAGATATACTAAGATTAAAGGTTAAGGATGTCAAAAACCGAGATTATATAAATATTAGGGAGAAGAAGACAAGAAAGCAAAGAGTATTCCCTATAAACAATTTGGTAAAAAGGGAACTAAAAAAGTATTGTGAGGATATGGATTTAAACAGTTATTTAATTAAAAGTCGGCAAGGATGTAATAAGCCATTAAGCAGGGAAACTGCATATTTAATAATAAGACGTGCAGGAGAAGAAAATGGAATAGTGAATTTAGGAACTCATTCAATGAGGAAAACTTTTGGCTATCATTTTTATATGCAATATAAGGATATTGTTACACTACAAAAGATATTTAATCATAGTGATCCAAGCGTAACTCTTCACTATATAGGAGTTGAACAAGGATATATAAATAGTAAGATTAAAAACTTTAAAATATAAGGTGATGTTATGAATATATATGATTTAAATAAAAAGATTGCTGAGCTTGGTGAAATTAGAGTTCTTCTTAATATTCCAATAAATCAAAGTGATAGTGTAGAAGAAAAGATATTTAAAAAATATTTAGAGGTTGAGAATGTAAAAGAAGTAGCAGCATATATAAACGAACTTGGATATAGAATTAAGAGTGATAGAGGTAAGCGAAAATATATAGCACAAGATATAAGCAATATATTAACTGATAAGGATATTAAAATTGAAAATAAAAAATTAAAAAATATAGTTATTAAATTATTCTATGCACATAAAAGAGGTGCGAAAAATGGTAATTGGTAACTATATTTTTTTATTGTTTCTTTATTAGTTATTCAAAAAAGAATGATGTGTAACTCGAAAAATAGATATTAATAAAATATAGAAAAATCAAAGTGTTAAGGGTATATTGTCACCTAAACACACTTAGTAATGAAGATAATTCATATTTAAGAATATAATTATATTGAATATATTGCAAAAAGAGGTATAATTAAGTAAAAATGAAAGAAGGTGTTTAAAATGTTAGAGCAATTAATAAAAACAGGCAATGAATTCAATGGTAAGTTTACAGCATCATATAAGTATGGTAGTCTTATGGGAATTGATAAAACAAAGCAAAACGAGTATTTAAAATGGCTTGCAAAACTTGGGGTTTATTGTGAGAGTAAGTTAAGGACAAAGTATCCTGAAATGACTGCTAATATTCTTTCGATGGTAAAAAAACAAAGTATATATGAGAAAGATTATGAAATAATTGTTGGGTACTTAGAATCTGCAAAAGAATTAGAAAATTAGTAGTTAGGGATGTATATTAGGAAATTTTAATTTATATAATGGAGTGATAATATGGATAAAGAAATTGAAAACCTATGGCCAGAAAATTTTGATTGTGATTATGATAACTCATTTTTTCCAGAAAAGATATTAAAAGAACAATGTAAGTATTTAGAGAATAAAACTAATGCTAAAGTTTATGCTGAAGTTATAGAAAACACAAATCGTTATTATGATCCTAAATTTAAAGTTATTAGTCAATTTATTAAATTCAAAGAAGATTACGTACATTCTTTAATTATAGGTAGCAAATTAGATACAAGAATATCATATGAAATATTTACAATAAGCCATAATTATAAAATATATCCTTTGAAAATTAGAATTAATAATTCACAACTAAACTCTCAGCTAGATCGTTATAAAGATAATTTTAATTGCAGTAAAAAAGATGATGGGTTCGGTGAATATTGGGTTATACAAAAAGAAAATGACTTTATTGAAATTTTAAAGTTTATACTTCAAAGTAATATAATGAAGTTATATATACACAAATTAATGGGAATACAGGAACAAAAGAGCTCATAACAGGGCTCTTTTTTCATACCCAAAAGGAGGAATTAACATTGAAACAATGCAAGAAATAGAACTTATAAACTGGATTATGACATTAGTACAACAACATAATATCCATGCTTTCTATGTATCTACTGTATGGAAACATATAAGGTCAGAAGTATTAGAGGAGCAGAACAATGAGTGTCAAAGGTGTAAGTCTAAGGGAGAATATGGCGAAGCGGTGACAGTGCATCATATTAAGCACCTTAAGAAGTATCCACAGTTGGCACTAACTAAAAGCAACCTTATGGCAGTATGTAAGAAGTGTCATAATGAACTCCATCCTGAAAAAAATAGAAATCATAAACCTAAAGTTTTGCTCAATGAAGAAAGATGGTAAGCACCCCCGGGTTAAAAAAATGAAAAATTCTTAGAGGTGGGGAGAACGGGTAACAGGGTCGACAAATTAGAAAAATTGACTTTTCACATGAGGGGGGTGCACACACAGGTAAAAAAAAGGGTGCATTTACAAGAAAAGAGGTGGTGAAATTGAATGATAGGGAAAATTTAGCGAACAGCGAAAAAGCCTATGAAGACTATATTTCAGGAATGACCTATAAAAGAATAGCTGATATATATGAGGTATCTATAAATACGGTTAAAAGTTGGAAAAAAAGATATAAATGGACACGAGATTGCACACAAAAGAAGGGGTGCAGTGAAAAAAGTGTGCATAAAGTAGAAACTATATTATTTCATGAAATTAAAGAGGATTTACTAAAACAATTAGAGAACAATGGAACCTACGGAAAGCACTACGAAGATTTAATAAATGACTATATGTCCATGTGGAATATAAAGAATAGGCTTATAGTTGATATTAAAGAACGTGGTGTATCTGTAGAGTGGAATAATGGCAAGCAGCATGGAATGAAAAAGAATGATAGTATTTCAGAACTTAATAAAACCAATGCACAAATGTTAAAAATCTTAAGTGAGCTTGGTTTAAAGCCAATTCCTCAAGAAGATGATTTTGATGATATTTAATAAATACATTGATGAATACATTAATCAGGTTGAAAGTGAAATAGTTAAAACTAATAAAGATATTAGAAAAGCTATTGAATCAGTTAAAAAGAAATTATCACAGGCAAATGTAATAATTGAATCAGAAAAAATAGAAAAGGCAGTTGAAAAAATAGAAGAGTATTTCAAATATAAATTGTTACCATGGGAAAAATTCATTATTGGATTAATTCATTGTTATTATGAAGATGGTACTTTAGTTTGGGATACTTTTTTGTTATACATGGGCAGAGGTGGAGGCAAGAATGGATTTATTAGTGCGGTTTCATGGTATTTAACAACAGGTTTTCATGGAATAAAAGAATATAATGTTGATATTGTGGCAAATTCTGAAAATCAAGCCAAAACCTCATTTGAAGATGTGTACAATGTAATTGATAATGATAAAAAATTAAAGAAAGCCTTTTATTATACAAAAGAAAAAATAGTGTATAGGAAGACTAAATCATATATTAAATACAATACCTCAAATGCAAGGACTAAAGATGGTTTAAGACCAGCCTGTATAATATTTGATGAAATACATGAGTATGAAAACTATGATAATATAAAGGTTTTTAAATCCGCTCTAGGAAAAAAGAAAAATTGCAGAACCTTCATGATAACCACTGACGGCTATGTTAGGGGTGGAGTACTGGATGATTATTTAGAAATGTCACATTTAATACTTGATGGTGAAAATAAAACAAGTAGAATGTTACCACTACTTTATCACTTAGAAGCTAAAGAAGAGGTAAAGAATAAAGAGCTTTGGGAAAAGGCGAATCCTTCACTTAGATACTTTAAGGATTTACAAATTGTAATGGATCAGGAATTTCAGGACATGAAATATCAGCCACAGCTTTACACAGAATTTATGACTAAAAGAATGAATATTCCAGAGGGTAACAAAGATATTGAGGTTACTTCATGGGAAAATATTTTAGCAACTAATCAGGAAATACCTGACCTTACAGGCTGTACATGTATAGCTGGTATAGATTATATGAAAACCACAGATTTTCTTTGTGCTGGTTTATTGTTTAAATATGGTGAGAAATATATATGGCTATCTCATTCATGGGTATGTGAAAGTTGCAATGATCTAATTAGAATTAAAGCACCACTTAAAGAGTGGGAAAAGAAAGGATTTTTAACATTTGTAAAAGGTGTTGAAATTTCTCCAAGTGTACCGGCTGCATGGTTACAACAGCAGGCACAGAAATATAATATAACTACCTTGTGGATGGATAACTATAGATATACATTACTTGCAAGAGCTTTAAAAGAAGCAGGCTTTGACACAGATAAGAAGGGTGTAAATAATATAAGGCTAGAAAGACCTTCAAATGAAATGCTTATAGCACCTATAGTTACAAGTGCTTTTGCTAATCATAATGTAATATGGGGAGATAATCCACTTATGAGATGGTACACCAATAATAGTTGTATGATAACCTCACAGGCAGGAAACATTACTTATGGAAAGATAGAGCCTAAAAGTAGAAAGACAGATGGATTTAAAGCTTTTATAGCTGCTATGTGTGGAAGTAACGAATTGCCTGATAGTGCAGAAAAATTTGAGTTTAATAATTTTGGAGTATACACGTATTAAGTCTTAGAAATAAGGCTTTTTTATTTTGTCCTGAAGGAGGTGAGAAGTATTTGGGATTTTGGGATTGGACTAAAAACTTTTTTTCAGAGAATCAAGAAACTATTTATGTAACTCAAAAGGCAATAGAAAATGCATCCACAAAATTAAATATAAAGATGTTTGGAATAGCAATGGCAATAGGCTTTATTGCAAGTACTATAAGTAAGTGTGAATTTAAAACTTATGTGAGTAATGAGGAAATCAAAGGCAGCGAATATTATCTATGGAATATAGAGCCTAATATAAATGAAAGCTCAAGCCAGTTTAAAAGAAAGCTTATATCACAGCTTTTATTTTTTGATGAGGCTTTGATTGTAGAAGTTAATGGTCAATTATTAGTGGCAGATAGTTTTTATCAACATGAATTTGCTGTAGCTGAAAATTATTTTACTGATGTTACTGTTAAGGATTTTACCTTTAATAAAAGCTTTAAAATGTCAGAAGTAATGTATTTTAAAAGCAATGATATGAACATAAGGCAGCTATTAGTTGAGTTAATTAATGGCTATGAAGAATTAAACGGTATGGCAGAGGGAAAATACAAACGCAGTGGTGGAAGAAAGGGAATTATAAAATTAAGCAAATCACCTTCAGGAGATAAAAAGTTTCAGGATGAACTTAATGACTTGTTTAATAATCAATTCAAGAATTATTTTGAGGCTGAAAATGCTGTAATTCATTTAAGTAATGGTATGGACTACACCGAACAGGGTGGAGAAGCAACAAAGAAAAGTACAAGTGAAATATCAGACATACAAAACATAACAAAAGAAGCCTTTGACAGAATAGCTCAAGCTTTTAAGATGCCACCGGCATTACTTAGGGGAGATATAGCAGATATAGGAGAAATTACAGACAACTATCTTACTTTTTGTATAGACCCTATATGTAAGATTTTATATGAAGAGGTAAACCGTAAAAGGTATGGTAAGGAATTTTTAAAAGGAAGTTATATAAAGGTAGACACCACAAGCATAAGGCATATTGATATATTTAGCATAAGTGAAGCCTTTGATAAGCTTATTGCTAGTGGTGGTTATAGTGTAGATGAATTAAGAGTAAAGGTTGGTGATAATCCATTGAATACAGAGTGGAGCACAAGACATTGGATGACTAAAAATTATTCTGATATTGAGAATGTAGAAGGGGGTGAAAGTAATGAGTAAACCAATATATCTAATAAAACAAGCTGCTGAACCTAACTCTATGGAACTTTATATATATGATTATGTTCAAGGTGATGGGCAAGATTGGTGGACAGGAGAAACCATTGAAAGTGAAACATCTTCAAACTATATTAAAAATCAACTTGAGCAGGCAGGCGACAATATAACAAATATTAATATCTACATAAATAGTTATGGTGGAGAAGTTAAGGAAGGTTTAGGAATTTATAATATTTTAAAAAGGCATCCAGCACAAAAAACAGTTTATGTTGATGGGTTCGCCTGCTCAATTGCCTCTGTAATTGCTATGGCAGGGGATAAAGTTATTATGGGGACAAATACCTTGATGATGATACATCATGCCTCTATGGGGGTGTTTGGCAATGCTGACGAGCTAAGAAAGGCTGCAAATGATGTTGAGGTAATAGATCAGGCTAGTTGTTCAAGTTATTTAACAAAGGCTGGTGATAAATTAGATGAAACAACATTAAATAATCTTTTAGATGCTCAAACATGGCTTAATGCAGAGCAGTGTTTAAAGTATGGACTAGCTGATGAAATAGCAGGAAAAGAAGATTCTCAAATAGTCCAAGCACAACAAAGATTTGAGCAATCTATAAAGCAAGAAATTTCACAAATGAGAAGTAAAATTCAAGTTCCAAAACAATTTAATCGTGAAAAAACAAACGCAGAAAGATTAATGCAAATATTTAAAAAAGAAAATGGGGGAAAGTAAATTATGAAAAGCAAGGATATAATACAACAGGAGTTAAAGAAAAATTTAGTTGAGGCATTTCAAAGTGAAAATCAGGATGCTATAGCAAAAGCATTTACAGATTTTGCAGATACAGTGCAGCAGAATGTAATGGAAGAATACAATACTTATAAGCAAACTCAAGATAGTACAATTTTAGCCAAAAGAGGAATACATCAATTAACCTCTAAGGAATCAAAATTCTATCAAACAGTTATGGGAGCTATGAAATCATCTAACCCTAGACAAGCTATTAGTGATTTAGATATTGCATTTCCTGAAACAATTATTGATAACATTATAGATGATATTAAAGCAGCACATCCGTTATTAGATGCTATAAGCTTTACTAATACTACAATACTTACAAAAATACTTGTAAATAAGCAAGGTACACAATTAGCTGTATGGGGTCAATTAAATGATGCTGTAACTAAAGAACTTAAAGGAGCTATAGGAAAACTTGACCTTACAATGTGTAAGTTATCAGCCTTTATGCCAATAGCAAAAGATATGCTAGAAGTAGGGGAAGAATGGATTGATGCATATATAAGAGCTACACTTTCAGAAGCAATAGCACTAGCTACAGAAACAGCAATAATTGATGGTGATGGTAATAATCAGCCTATAGGAATGAACAGAAGTGTTGCAGATAATGTAACTGTAACCGGTGGAGCATATCCAAAGAAAACAAAGGTTGTATTTGAGGGATTTAATCCAGTTTCATATGGTAAGGTTTTGGGAACTCTTTCTCAAGCACCTAATGGAAAAACAAGAACAGTAAGCAACGTGTTATTTATAGTTAATCCTAATGACTATTTTACAAAGGTATTTCCAGCTACAACTTTAAGGACAACAGATGGAACATATTCACATGATGTATTTCCATTCCCAACTACAATAATTCAATCACCAGCAGTTGCAGCAGGAGAAGCCATTATGGGACTTGCCGAAAAGTATTTTATGGGTATAGGAGCTGGTACCAATGGCGGTAAGATAGAGTTCAGTGACGAATTTAAATTTCTTGATGATGAAAGAGTGTACCTTACTAAAATGTACGGTAATGGAAGGGCATTGGATGATAACGCATTTGTACTTTTAGATATAAGTGGAATAAAGCCAGTTACTTTAGAGGTAACAGTTAAGGAAGTTGAAGGAACTGTAAGCACTAAAGCATCAGCATAATTGAGGTGGTTTAAATGGAGGATTCATCAATAATAGAAGAGTTAGTAAGTGAGGTTAAAAGTTATCTTCATATAACATGGCAGGACACAAATACTGATAATAATTTAAAAGGTTTCATAAGTAGGGGCATGGCACGCTTGCAGGATATAGCAGGTGTGCCATTGGATTTTATGGCGGAAGATTTACCAAAGTTTTTATTACTGGATTATTGTAGGTATGCAAATGTTCAAGCTCTTGAGATGTTTGAAAAGAATTTTTCATCAGAGCTTTTAAGTTTACATTTTAAGTACCAAGTTGAAGCAATAGAAAGTGAAAAGGCAAATGAAAATTAAAACAGATAATATTGAATTTATTTCTTTCTCTGATGGAGTATGTGACATTTACTCAGTTGATGAAAAAGGAAAGAAAACTTATAAATATGAGAATTTAGGGTTTAGTAATAAAGTGCTTGGATACAATAGAGTATTTGCAGCAAAGGCGGTGCAAATTAAAGCGAGTGCAGTTATAAAAATTCCACAGGTACCAAGAATAGATATTCATGATGTTTGTGAAATTAGGGGCATAGGTAAATATGACATAGAGCTAGTTCAAAATGTATTTGATACTAACCCCTTAAGTACTGATTTAACCCTTAGTGAGTTGGAAGTGTTTATTAATGAGTAATGTTAGTATTAATGATCTAGCCAGTACAATTACAAGTGAACTACAAAAATACAGCAGGGAAGTGACAGAAGGTATTAAAAAGTCCGTTGATACCGTAGCCAATGAAACAAATAAGGAAATAAAAAGACATATAGATTTTAAGCAGAGGACAGGTAAATATGTTAAAGCTTTTAGAATTAAAAATGCTTATGAAAATGGATATAAGAAAGTAAATGTATGGTATGTTGCCGGTGACCAATACAGGTTAACACATCTTTTAGAAAAAGGTCATGCACTCCGTACAGGTGGTAGAACCAAAGCATTTCCACACATAAAGTATGGTGAAGAACTAGCAATAAAAAGAATGGCAGAATTAGCAGAGGAGGCGATTAAAAATGGACATTAAAGCATGGCTTGAAGAAAGTGGAATGAAAGCAGCAGAAACAGCCTTTAAAAAGCCACCACCATTACCTTATATTGTTTTTCTTGACCATGTAAAACGTGGTGGAGCTGATATGAAAAACATGATAAAGCATCATGAGCTTCAAGTTGAACGCTATTCTGAATTTAATGATGATAGTGTAGAGATTGAAGCTTTATTTGATGAAAAAGCACTTAAATATACAAAGGAAAAGCAGTGGTTAGACAGTGAAAAGTGTTTTATGACTAGATATGAATTTGAAATATTAGAAAGAGAGGTAATATAAATGGCAGAACAAATAGGAATACCGGTGGGAAGTGGTTATATTTATGAAACTGTTTTTGATGGTTCCACAATACCAAGTGATGCAACAATAGAAACTGATGGAAATAGACTAGGATACATTGAAAAGGGGGCAACTCTTACTTATAAGGCTACATTTAAAAAGTTTAAAGATGATATGGGAAAGGTTGCTCGTAATGTTTTAACAGAGGAAGAAGTTACTTTGAAATTGGGTCTTATATCATGGGTATATAGCAAACTAGATGTTTTGTGTGCCACTTGTCGTATAACTGAAAAAGAAGGAGGACGTACTATAAAAATCGGTGGAATTGATAATGCAGATGGTAGAAAGCATGTGTTTAGATTTGTACATCCTGATAAGGAGCTTGGAGATGTTCGTATTACAATAGTTGGTACAAATACAGGAGGATTAACCTTGAAATATGCAAAAGATGATTCTACTAATGTAGAGCCTGAAATTTCCGCAGAGCCTTGTGATAACGAAGGAACACTTGTATTACTTGATATTAAAGACCCAGCGGCAGCAGTTAAGTCATAGGAGGGATAAAAAATAAATGTTTGATATAAGTAAAATAAATAAAAGATACTGGACAGTAAAAATAAATAACATGGTTTTAGAGGTTGAACCGCCTAAACTTAAGACCTTAAAAAATTTACTGGCTTTATCTAAAAGCGAAAATGAGGCGGTTATAGATGATTTAAGGAATTCTATAAAAGGCATTTTAGATAAGAATAGAAAGCATCAAAAGGTACCTTATGAAATTATAGAGGAACTTGATTTTGATGAAATGCAGCAAATATTAAATGCATATTTTGATTGGTTAGTAAAAGAAAAGAATTCAAAAAACTAAAAGTCCCTTATTATGATGAAAAGAATGATGATAAGGGACATTATGAAATAAGTACCTTAGAGGAAAAAACAGTATCAAATTATACAGGTTACAATTTTGCACAGTTAGATGAATTAAATGTATTTGAATACTGGCTTCTTTTAAGGGATGCAGTAATTTATAATTGTTCCCAATCGGAGGAAGGTAAAAAGTATTTAGATAAGTGCTGGCTTATGGAGCAAACTGAACCGGATAGGAGTACTCTTAAAAAATACTTTAATAAGTAGGAGGTGAGCTTAGAAATAGGCTCTTTTTATATTTCTTAGAAGGGAGGCAATATGGCAAACAATATAAAAGGTATTACGATTGAAATTGGCGGAGATACTACGCCATTAGATAAAGCATTAAAGAATGTTAACAGCACCAGCAGAAATCTACAAAGTGAATTAAATCAAGTAAACAGACAATTAAAATTTGATCCAAGCAATACCACTTTATTAGAGCAAAAACAAAAGCTTTTAGCTAAAAGTGTAGTAAATACTAAGAATAAACTTGAAACATTAAAAGAAGCTGAAAGACAAGTTGAAGAGCAATTTCAAAAGGGTAAAGTTGATGAAGAGCAGTACAGAGCCTTACAAAGAGAAATAATTAAAACAGAGGATAAACTAAAGACATTAGAGGTACAAGTTTCAAAAAGCAGCGTTTCTTTAAGTAAAATATCAAATTCAGCAGAAAAGGTTGGAAGTGCTGCCAGTGGTGTTGCTGGTAAAATGGCACCTGCCACATTGGCTATTGTAGGAGTAGGAGCCGCAGCAGTAAAAAGCGGTAGTGATTTAATAGAAAGTACAAATAAAGTTGACGTTGCATTTAAAGGTAATGCAAAACAGGTTGAAGCATGGAGTAATACAACCCTTAATAAATTTGGTATTGCAAAAGGGTCAGCCTTAGAAATGGCATCCTTATTTGGTGATATGGGAACATCAATGGGACTTACTACAGGACAGGCAGCCAATATGTCTACATCATTAGTAGGTCTTGCCGGTGATTTAGCCAGCTTTAAAAATATAGGAATAGATCAAGCTGAGGAAGCACTAAAAGGAATATTTACAGGTGAGGGAGAATCACTTAAAACTTTAGGTGTAGTAATGACAGATACAACGCTAAAAGAATATGCTCATGCTAAAGGTATAAAAACCTCTTATGACCAAATGACACAGGCTGAAAAAGTTAATTTGCGTTATAGCTATGTAATGGAAAAAACTAAAAACGCTCAAGGTGACTTTTCAAATACTTCTTCTTCTGCTGCAAATAGCATGAGAATTGCAAGTGAAGCTACTAAAGAAGCTGCTTCAAGTATAGGTGTTATGTTAGCACCTATTATTGCAAAGGTAGCTCAACATATTACTTCACTCGTAAAAGGCTTTAGTTCTTTAAGTGATGGCACAAAGAAAGTAATACTTGTTATTATGGGTTTAATTGCAGCCATAGCACCGGTGGCAGGGTTAATAAGTGGAATTGCCACCATAGTTGGAGCTGTAACCGCAGTAATTACAACTATATCAGGAGCAATAGCTTTATATACAGGTGCAGCCACAACAGCAGGTATTGCATCCACTGTATTAGCTGGTGCCATAACATTTATAACTAGCCCTGTGGGAATAGTTATAGCAATAGTTACAGCTCTTGTGCTTATTATCAAGCATTTATGGGATACAAATAAAGACTTTAGAACTGCGGTTATAAGTATATGGAATGGAATAAAAACAACCATTGGCAGTGTAGTTGATGCATTAGTGAAGTTTTTTACAAGTACAATTCCGGGGGCATGGAATAGATTAGTGTCATTTTTTACAGGCATACCGGCTTGGTTTACCAGTTTAATAAATAAAATAAAGACTAATATACAAAGCTCTTTTAATGCCATAAAAACATTTTTTTCAACGGTATGGAATGGAATAAAAACCACCATGATAGCAATTATAACTAGCATAGTAACTGCAATTAATTCTAAATTTGGCGGAGTTGTAACAGGTATAAAAACAATATTCAATGGGGTTAAGACCTTCTTTACTGGATATTGGAATGTTTTAAAAACACTATTCTTAGGAGCAATACTTATAATAACTGACCTTGTAACAGGAAGGTTTGATAAATTAGGCTCTGATATAAAGCTTATATTTAATAAACTCATAAGTTCTTTTCAAACTATTTGGAATGGTATAAAACTTATATTCACAGGAGAAATACAAGTAATAGTTTCTTATGTTACAGGTGTATTTAGTACCTTAAGTACAGTTATACAAACCATATGGAACGCTATTTCTAACTTTTTCGTTGCACTATGGAACGGAATAACAAGCACAGCAGTAAGTGCATGGAATAATTTAAAAGAAACTGTAGTTAATATTATAAATAGCCTTGCAGACAATATTAAATATGTATGGACTAGCATTTTAAATTGGTTTGAAAGTTTACCGGGGCGATTATATTCTCTTGGAGTAAGTATAATAAACGGACTTGTAAATGGTATTCAAAGTATGGTAGGAAGTATAAGCAGCACTATACAAAATGGTTTCAATGATGCTATAAACTTTATAACTTCGCTTCCAAGTAAAGCTCTTCAATGGGGTAAGGATTTTATAAGTAACCTTGTAAGCGGTATTACTGGTAGTATTGGTGATGTTGGAAAAGCAGTTGAAGGAGTAGGTGATAAAATACGTTCTTTTCTTCATCATAGTGTGCCTGATGAAGGACCACTTAAAGATGATGATGAATGGGGAGGCGATTTTGTTCAAAACTTAGTTGATGGAATAAATGCTAAAAAGAATTTATTAGGAAATGCAGTGAGAAACCTTGCAAGTGATATAAAATTAGGGATGCAAATAACTCCGGCACTAGCTACAGGAATAATGCCTACAAGTAAAGATAATAGTAATTATAGTTCAAATACAAAGAACACTATAAATAATATCAATATAACAAGTCCAGTAGCACAAACACCAGCACAGCAAAGGCGAGACATGGAGGCAACCTTAAGAAAGCTGGCATTTACAACATCATAGAAAGGAGATAATATGCAGGAGCTTACATTTACAAATTCAAAGGGGCAATATATTACTTTTGGTAATACTGCCCCTTTTTTACTAGAAAAATTTGATCCTGATCCACCTAAAAGTACAATTTTAACAAGTAAATCACCTAATCAAGATGGTAAAACATATCATGGTACCCTTTTAGATGAAAGAGTATTAAATATAGAAATTGCAATACTAGGTGATAGTAGTAATGACATGTTTCTAAAAAGGCAGTATTTTTATAATGTATTTAATCCTAAATTAGATATAACGCTAACTTATACAAATGATGTAGGAACACACATTATAAAAGGTGTGGTGCAAGATAGTCCAACCCCTAAAGACAGAACTATTACTTCACAAGAATTCTTAATACAGTTATTTTGTCCTAGTCCCTATTGGCAGGAGCTTGAGGAAATAAAAAAGGAAATGGCTTTATGGGTGAGTGATTTCGAGTTTCCTCTTGAAATACCTGATAAGGTTGGAATTGAAATGGGACATAGGTCAAGTAATTTAATAGTTAATGCATGTAATACAGGTAATGTTGAATGTAGTATGAGAATAGAATTTACAGCATTAGCAACAGTTGGTTCACCTAGTATTGTGAACGTGTATACTAAAGAATTTATTAAAGTTAAGAGAACTTTGGTTTCAGGTGATAAGCTTGTTATTAATACAGAGTTTGGAAATAAAAAGGTTGAAATGGTTCATAATGGAGTAAGCACAAATGTATTTTACTATATTGATTTACAAACAACCTTTTTACAATTAGCGGTGGGTGATAATTTATTAAGATACAATGCAGAGCAGGGAATTGATAATTTAGAAGTAGCAATATATTTCACACCAAAATATACAGGTGTTTAAGGGGTGATAGCTTGGAGAAAAGCGGTTTTTTTAATAGTATAAATGGTGATAGAAGGTATCAAGCCAAAGACTTTGCAGAATACTTCAATAGTTTTATAACAAATGGGGTATTCCCTAATCCTTCATCAGCTTGTCAGGTCATGGGAGACAACAACAATATGACTATAAACTTTAAACAGGGTAAGGCTTGGATAAATGGTTATGAATATTATAATGATAGTGATTTGATTTTAAATATAGATGCGGCAGATGGTGTTTTAAATAGAATAGATAGAGTTGTTTTAAGGATGGATACCGTTGGCAGAGCAATAAACGCAGTGGTAAAGAAAGGTGATTTTCAAAGTACACCCATAGCTCCGGATTTACAACGAGATGCTGATAGGTATGAATTAGGTATTGCAGATATTTATATTTGTGCTGGTACCACAAGTATAGTACAGGCTAATATAACGGACTTAAGACTTAATACAAGCTTATGCGGTATAGTGAGCTTTGTAAATCCTATTGATACAACAGCCATATTTAATCAATATGAAAGTTGGTTTGAAAGTAAGGTTAAACAATACGAAAATGATATGTCTTTAAAAGAAAGTGACTTATATACTCAATTTAATAATTGGTTCAACAATGTAAAAGGTCAACTTAGTGGAGATGCAGCAGGAAATTTGCAAAATGAAATAAATATACTTCAAAGTAGAAGACAAATATTTATATCTAATAATCAGCCTACAACAGCAACTAGCGGTGACATATGGATTCAGGAGTTAACATCATGAAAAAGGTATCTTTAAGAATTATTGATACAAGCTTTAATTTACTTGGAGAGATAGATGATTATGAAAGTCTTCAATTTATAAGAAGATTCTACAGTGTAGGAGAGTTTGAACTTCATATAAATATAAATAAAAACAACACTAATTGCTTAGTAAAAGATAATTTAATACTTTTAGGTAATAGCCTTAATAAGGTTGGTATTATCATGTATAGAGAAAACCAGCCGGACAGCTCCGGCAATGATGAATTGATAATAAAGGGTGTAACCTTAAAAGGCATTATGAATAGAAGACTTATATTACCTACTATAGATGGTGGTGGTTATGATATTGAAACAGGTACTACAGAAACAGTGATAAAAAAGTATGTTAATAACCATGTAGTTAATCCTACAGATATTAAAAGGAAAATACCTCAATTAGTTATAGCAGAAAATAAGGATAGAGGGACACAAAACACTTGGAAATATAGATATGAAAATTTAGCAGATAAAATTTGTGAAATATCTCAATATACTCAATTAGGTTGGGATGTAACCTTAGATGTAGAGAATAATAGATGGGTATTTGATGTAATTGAAGGTAGGAATTTAACCGTAGATCAGGAGGATTTACCACCAGTAATTTTTAGCACTAACTTTGATAATATATTAAGTCCTCATTTTATTGAAAGCAGCATGAACAGTGCTAATGTAGGTTATGCCGGTGGAAAAGGTGAAAATGAAAATAGAATTGTAGAAGAAATTGGAGATAAGGAAGGTATAGAAAGAATAGAGAACTTTTTCGATTGCTCTAATACGGATAATAATACCGATCTTACTACATTAGGTATTCAAAAACTAGATGAATTAAAGGAAACAAAAACCTTTGAATTTCAAATTGATCCGGATAGTACATTTACCTATGAAAGAGATTATGATTTAGGTGATTTTGTTACAGCTCAATCAAAAGAACTAAATATAACAATGAACGCACAAATTATTGAAATAAAGGAGATTTACGAAACTGACAAGGTTAATATTGAAGCAACCTTTGGAAGTAACATACCTAATCTTATTACTAAAATAGATAAGCTTAAAACTAAAAATACAGAAGTACCAACAAAAATTAGTGAGTTTGAAAATGATAGTAATTATGATACAGAAGCAGGAGCACAAGAAAAGGCTGATGCTGCTGAAAATAACGCAAAGGCTTATGCGGATAATTCACTACAAGTTGAAAGAGATTATGCAGATAAAGGAGACCAAGACACCTTAAGCAGTGCAAATAAATATACAGATGATGAAATAAGCAAATTACAAAATAACTTAAATGCACATGTGGCTGATAATACAAGGCATATTAAAGAGCGTGAGAGGAACGCTTGGAATAGTAAAGCAGAAGGGACACATAAGCACACTAAAGGGGATATAACAGATTTTCCAACATCATTACCAGCAAGTGGAGGGACAGCAGACAAGGCAACTATAACTCATAGGTTATACAGACATGAAAATGAAAGTGAAGATTTTTATTTTATATCGCCTTATTGGACAGGGAATATTAATGGTTGGAGAATAGGAGCATATAACACTAATGGAGATGAGCAGGTAAATATTCATAGGGTTTCAGTTGATTATGCTGACAGTGCTGGTAACGTTCCAACAAAATTAAGTCAGCTTGAAAATGATATTGGAGCAGGTGCAGGAACAACCATTATAACTTCAAGTAATGAGCCAAGCAGTCATGCAAATGGTAGAGTTTGGGTTGAAATATTATAGAAGGAGGCTTTAATTTGGCACAAATAAAAAAGGCAATTTATAAAGTGGATAATGGAACAGACTATGACATTATTCACTTTGAGACAGAAGAAAGCATGGTTAAAGGAGTTTCAGGAAAGATTGAATATTTTGCACAAAGTACACCACCTCAAGGTTATTTAAAATGCAATGGTGCTGCCATATCACGTGCAGCATATCCGGAATTGTTTTCAGCCATAGGCACTTATTATGGAGCTGGTGATGGCTCTTCAACCTTCAATGTTCCTGATGTTCGAGGTGATTTTATACGCTGCTTAGATGATAACAGAGGTGTTGATTCAGGAAGAGTTTTAGGAAGTCATCAAGATGATACAATGGCAAACCATAGGCATACACAAACATTAAAATTTACAACGAGGACATACGAGAATGGAAATGGTTTAAAATATACCTCCGGCGAAAGTGTTCCGGATGATGTAACATACACCGGCTGGGATACAACTAATAATCGAATAGATAGTACAGAAACAAGACCAAAGAATACAGCTTTTTTAGCATGTATTAGATATTGTTAAAAGGAGGTTTTAAGATATGGAAATATATAATTATAGTAGAGAAACATTTGAATTTTTAGGTACAAGCACAGCAGACGAAAGTCCAAGAGAACCTGGTGTGTTCCATATACCAGCATTTGCAACAAATATAAAACCGCCAAGTGTTTCAGAAAATCAAGCAGCAGTTTTTGAGAAGGGGAATTGGATAATTAAAGAAGATTATAGAAATAAGTCCGCTTGTAAAATAGATACAAACGGATTTTTTATTAGTGAATATAATTTTTCAATAGGTGAAAGTCCAAGCTTCACATTAATATTAGCAGATGTTCCAGATGTAAACTTGTATAAACCTAAATGGAATGGTGAAAAGTGGATAGAAGGCTTAAGCGATTCGGAACTTGATAAAATTAAAAAGCAACAGAGTTCTAATGTGGTAATGCTTACACAACTAAATGAATTAACTGTATTATGTGCACAGCAGGACAAAATGATTAAAACTTTAGCACAAACAGTAAATAATTTAAATTTAAAAATAGAGGGGGCAGATAATAATGCACAGCAATAATTTTGATTTTTATGATGTATTTTACTCACTAGGATTTTTTACAATAAATCAAGTTCAAGAGGCTTGCAAATGGAGTGTAATAAACCAAAGTGAGTTTAAAGAAATTACAGGACAAGAATATACTTCAAATACTCAATAGGGGTGTACTATGGAAAATGGAATATTTAGATTAGCAGTTAATCAAGGTATATGGGCAGCACTTTTTGTAGTGTTGCTTTTTTATATACTCAAAGAGCAGGAAAAAAGAGATAAGAAATCAGAAGAAAGAGAAAGAAATTATCAAAATATTATAGATAAACTTACAGAAAAATTTGATTTGCTAAATGGCATAAAAAAAGATATTGAAGATGTGAAAAACAAGATTTTTAAATAGGAGGATTTTTTAAGATGAAAGGTATTGATATATATTCAGGTAATGGAACAGTGGATTTTAACGCAATAAAAAATAGTGGAGTTGAAGTGGTTTATATTAAGGCAACGGAAGGTATAACTTATACAGATTCAACCTATAAAATTTTTTATGATAGAGCAAAGGCAGCAGGACTTAAAGTTGGATTTTATCACTTTTTAAGAGCCAATGATCCAGCAATCGAAGCGGAGCATTTCTTAAATGCTATTTCAGGTTTAGAGCTAGATTGTAAGTGTGCTATAGATGTTGAAGTTACATTTGGACAAGGCAATGACAAAATAAGTTCTAATGTAAGACAGTTTGCAGACCACTTAAAGGCGAAAGGCATTGATACATGCATCTATACTTATACAAACTTTTATAAAAATAATTTAAATGAAAGTATTAGGAATATACCTTTGTGGGTGGCTGAATATGGAGTTGATAGACCTAATATATCAAGGGAATATGTAGGCTTTCAACATAGCGAAAGTGGTTCTTTAAATGGTATTAATGGAGATGTAGATTTAAATGAATTTGGGGAAGGAATATTAATAGGAAAAGCAGGAGTATGTAACACTGTTGAGGTTCATAGTGAAAGTGATACCATAAAAATAATACAACAACAGCTTAACACTATTTTAAAGAAAGGACTTACAGTTGATGGCATAGAAGGAGAATGTACTATATTAGCTATAAAGGAATTTCAAGGAGCTATGGGACTTGTGCAGGATGGAATTTGGGGGCAAAAAACAATATGTGCAGTTGGTGAAATATTTAGTAAGCCAGTTGATGGAGTTCCATACCCACATTATGAATATGCTACTAGATATATTCAGTATAGAGTTGGTGGAAAGGTTGATGGTGTGTTTGGTAATGGTACAAAAGTAAATGTGCAAAACTGGCAGGCACAGCATGGACTTGCAGCAGATGGAGTTGTGGGAGCTGGTACTTGGAGTAAATTATTAGATGAAAATTGTTAGGATCATAGGAAACTATGGTCTTTTTTTATTTAGAATGAAATTTTGGAGGAATGAGAAATGAAAGAATTAGTTATAAATCAAATATTAATACCGTTGTTAGTTGCTGTTATAGGAACTATTTTGGAGGTTTCAAGGAGACAGTTAAAGGGATATTTAGATAGTAAAAAGGAGCTTATAGAAAAGCAGAAAGAAGCATTAAAGCAAAGTATGGGAATTGAACAATACAATAAGGATGTTGCTATAATAAAACAGGCTGTGGCTACAGTTGAGCAGTTAGGAAAAGAGTTTAATTGGGATGGCGTTTTGAAGCATAGTAAGGTGCTTGAGATGATTAGAGGTAAAACGAAATTTACAGATGAAGAAATATACAACATGATAAAAGCTACAGTTTTAGAAGTTTAATAAATTTAAGTAAAAAAATACAATGGTTCCATTTATATGATATAGTAATATATATATAATATTTTATATAGGTGATTAGTTGGGAGGAAAAGATGAGGATTAAATATATACATGTAAAAAACTTTAGGAGTTTTGATGATCAAGTTATTGATTTTGAAAAGTTAAATATTTTGATAGGAGCAAATGCAGCAGGAAAATCAAATACAATTGAAATTTTTAGATTTATTAATAATATTATAAATTATGGCTTGGAAAATGCATTTGCACTTATGGGTGGAATTAACTATGCTGTTAATGCTTCAATAGGGAGATATACTCCTATATATATAAAATTTGAATTAGATTTAAGTGATGAAAAGTGGATAAGGAATATAAATGAAAAAACAGGTCATTTATTACAATTATGTTATGTAAGGTGTGAATTTGAAATTTGCTGTAATAAAAGAGGAATGGGATTTAAAATTAGTAAGGATAAAGTGAAAATTGGATACAAATGTGTGGAGATTGATTCTAAAAAAGTAAAAGAGGATGAATTTTATTATAATCTTACAGATAAAAGTTATGAAGTAATATATGAAAAAGTAGGTAATAGAGTTAAACTTAATGTTAGTAATCAAAGTAATTATGAAGACAAAAAGCTAGAAAAGGGTTTAGGTGCTAGTTTTATTTGTAATGTTATTAATGAAGAGTATAAAACAAAAAAAGAGCTAATTATCAATAAACTAGCATTTATGATGCCACCAATGTTTATGGAGGATGATTTTATTAGAATATATGACTTTGAACCTAAGCTAATGAAACAGTCCAGTTCACTAACTACTATAAGAAAGTTAAAAGAGGATGGTTCTAATTTAGCTAGTATTTTACAAATAGTACTGAGAAATAAAAAAGATAAAAAATTGCTTATGAATTTGTTAAGTGATTGTTTACCTTTTATTGAGGACATTTCGGTAGAAAATAATATTGATAAATCAGTTTCATATAAAATCAAAGAGAATTTTAATAGTAAGAATTTTTATTCGAATTTCCTGTCTGATGGAACTGTTAACATATTAGCATTAACAATTGCTTTATATTTTCAAAAGGATACAGGTATTATAATTATTGAAGAACCAGAAAGAAATCTTCATCCACAATTAATGAGGAAAATAATTGAATTAGCGAAAGATAAGTCTATTAATAAACAGATAATTATTACAACACATAACTCAGAGTTTGTGAAGAATGCTGAACTGGATTCATTACTGTTTGCAAAAAGAAAAGAAAATGGTTTTACATCAATTAGCAAACCTGTAAATGATGAGAAAGTGAAAATATTTTTGGATTCTGAATTAGGTATAGATGATTTATTTGTTAAAGGAATATTGGAGGAGTAATATGAATGATATGATAATTTTTGTAGAGGGACCAGATGATGAAAGATTCTACAAATGGTATTTTAAGAATAAAGTTAAAATTATCCCATATGCTACGGAGAAAAAAGAAAAAATTAATAATTACATAAAAAGCATAAAGAAAATAGATTATATGGATTATATTTTTACATGTGATATAGATTCAGTTAATTTAAGTGAAAAAAAGAAATTAATATTAAAGACTTTTTCAAATTGTGATGAGGATAAAATTATAGTTAGTATAGCTGAAATAGAGAGCTGGTATTTAGCGGGATTAAATAAAGAAAATTCAAAAAAAATGAAAATAAAATATTTCTCAAATACAGATAATATTACTAAAGAAAAGTTTAATAATATAATCCCTAAGAAATATTCTTCAAGATTAAGTTTTATGATTGAGATATTAGAAAATTTTGATTTAGAAGAAGGTGTTAGAAAAAATAAAACACTATATTATTTTCATGATTTTATAAGAAAACTGGCTGTTTAGATTTGTATTAGGTAACAGCCAACTAATACAAATCATTTATATATTATATCAATTTAAATATATAATATACATTTAATAGTTAGAATAATCAAGAAATTTATATTATATATATGTTTTTTAAAATTATAATAGTCATATAAAATTTCTCATATAGTGAATGTAATTAAGTCAATCTTCTATATGTTTTTTTAAAAGCAAATTTTAAAGGAATTGATAATAAAATAGTATTTGTACAGAATAATGAGACCACTTCATGATAATTTTTATAGAACGTTTTGATAGATGTGATAATATAAATTTAATTTGACAAAGTAAAAATATAAAGAATAAAAATAAATACTTAAATCAAAAGTATGCAAAAAATAATTTGAAATACTAAATAAAAATCTTATTTTTGTCCGGATTGGATTTTATTGACAAATATGCAAGATAAATAATATCTATGACTATAAGATTTTTATTTATGTTTGAAGATATATATTTTTTATAATCAATTTTTAATACAAAACTTAACTTATAAAATTAATTATCTATTAAAAAACACTAGTTTTCGTGCTTAGTGTTTTTGGAATATTATTCTGCATTATTTTTAAGTTATGGGTAACTAGATGCGTATATACATTGCATACAATACTTTACATATTATTGTAAAAATGCTATACTATAGTAAAAAAATTTTATTACCGTATATTGAGGAAGTGATAAAACTATTATGACTAGAATTTTAACAATTGGAGAGAAAATAAAGCAATTAAGAAGTGAATATAAATTAAATCAAGATGATATCGTAGGGACAGAACTCACACGTAATTTAATTAGTCAGATAGAACATGGAAAAGCAAACTTGACAAGAAGTACAGCAGAATTAATAATTAGAAATACAAAAGATATATTAGAAAAAAGAGGGACAACCCTAGATGAAGGTATAAATGTAGAGTATCTTTTAGAAACAGAAGAATCCCAAGCTAAAAAGGTAATCAGAGCATATATAAAAGAACTTAAGGAAGTAAGTGTATATAAAGGTAGTCGTTTTAGTAATTTACTTGAAAAAATAGAGGATTTACTGTCTAAATGGGAATTTGGAGATTTAAAGATTGAGGTATGTGAGATTGCTGGAGACTATTACTCAAGCAAGAATGATTATCTTAAGTCTTATATATACTATGAAAATGTAAAGTATTTAATTGGTTGTCAAACGGATATGAAAAGAGTAATTTCTATTTTTCGTAAACTATCAACAACCTACACTTATACTGGTAATTTTGAAGAAGGAATACGTATTTGTCAATATGCACTTGGAAGATTTGTTGACATGGAAGATAGTTACAAGTGTATATTTACTTTTAATATGAGCTTATACTATAATTATCTTGGTGAATATGAGAAATCGTTAAATGTACTTAATGGATTTGAAGATGTAATAAAAGAAATCTATAAAGACAGGTATAGCAAATTATTGTTATTAAAAGCTTCAAGTCTACAAGAGTTAAGACGTTATGCAGAAGCTATTCATGTTTATAATGAATTACTTAAAATTACTTCAAAAGATGATTTCAACAATTTATGTGTTTATTATAATAACATGGCACAGGTGTATATAGGTATGGGTAAAATGGATTTTGCTAATAATTATATAGATACAGTTGTAAATAATCTTTCTAATCTCTCTAATAATTTTGAGGCTTTACCACAAATATACTGTGAACTAGGTAAAAGTTATCATATGTTAGCTGATAATGATAATAGTGTTAAATACCTGACAATAGCTTTAAAGTTATCAAAGTCATTCCAATATTATAGTTTCACAAAGAGTATTCTTGATGAACTTTCCCAGATAAATACCTGTATTAGTGAAGTAAATCTTAAAGAAGAATTTATTACACTAATTGAACAACTTGGGAACTCCTATGATAGATATAATCATAGTTTGATATTTAATATAATACAATATTATAATAGATTAAATGATATTAAATCAATTAGTGAACTTTGTGAATATTGCAAGGAAAGGAAGGTTGGTTAATATGAAATTGAAAGTGAAAAAATTATTATTTTTGGCATGTTGCTCATTAGTAGTTATAGGATATTTATCTGTTACGCACATTTCTGTATTAGCTAGTTATCCCGGTTTGGGTTGGTAGTAAATATTAATTTAAATGAAAGTACTGGTTTGGATACCGGTATTTTTTCTATTTACTATTAGATAGTCGTAGGTTGCCTGATTTACAGAGGTGTCTATTATAAGTCATATATAAGATTTACTGTAAAAATATTAATATTAAGTTTTATATTTGTTTTGTATTTACTTACAATAATTACAGTAATATAATAAATTACGTTGTGAGTGTCCGTCCTAACCTTCTGAAACGGTATTGAGAATTAATTGGGTTAATATATTTATCCTTTGACACTCACAAACAAATCTTAATTCAATATTATACCCCAAAAACTACTAGTATGTTAATAGCATACAGTGGCAATTATATTGTTGGCACTTTTCCTGTTAAAATTATAAAAAACATAAAATTAAATTTTTAAAAAGCTATAAAATCTATAATTTAAACAATTCGTAATCAGTTACTCGATTAATATTGTATTTATTTGATGTAAGATTTAAATATATTTCAAGCGTACTAAAAACGTACTTATATTTTTATAAATCATTTAAAATCTAATATTTATAGTGTAATATATGTAATAAAAACAAGAAGTATCAAGGGTTGATACCTCTTATTAAAATATAAAGATTGAGTGGGAGTTGTAGCATAAATACAAGTTATTCAAATGAGAAAAACCAAGAGTATGGCAAAAAACAATTTGCCATACTCTTGCCATACTAAAAATAAAAACTTCATTTTTACATAATTTAATTGTATTTTTATAATAAACCTGTAAGCCAAGTAATACCAATGATTACAAGACCTTTATTTGTATTTGAGAACATATATTTTTATAATTAATTTTTAATACAGAACTCGGCTTACAGGTTTAGTCGTCCATTGAAAACACTAGGTTTCGTGCTTAGTGTTTTTTATTTTGCCGATATTCTTCCGCAATAATTTTAAATTGGATTTATGAAAACTTATATAAAATATTAAAATGCTATTGAATATGTTATAATAGAGACGTAAATAATAACTTTTATCAGGAGGAATGTTATATGGAGCATAAAGAAAAGAGTTTGTACGATATTTTTATGAGTTATTCGTATAAGGATATGATGAAATTATTTCAAAATGCGAAAACGAAAGAAGAAAAAGATTTTTATGCTAATTTGTCAAATATAATTCTTCAAAGAGAGCAAATGAAAGTTATAGGTAAGTAATATGAAAATTTATACTATATTCGCAGGTGTAAATGGAGCCGGAAAGACGTCCATATATAAATCTGTATATTATAATGAAAATAAAAGTGAAAAAAGAATAAATACTGATGAAATGGTTGCTAAAATTGGATCATGGAAGGATGATAACCTTCAAATAAAATGTGCAAGGGAAGCAATAAAATTAATAAAAAAGTATATTTCAGAAGGAATATCATTTAATCAAGAGACTACATTATCTGGGAAGAGTATAGTTAAAAATATAAGGTTAGCAAAGCAAAATGGTTTTTATGTTACAATGAACTATATAGGTGTTGAAAACGTAAACATAGCTAAAGAGAGAGTTAAAATACGTATTAGTAAAGGCGGGCATGGAATTCCAAATGAAGCGATAGAGAGAAGATATACTGAATCGTTATTAAATTTAAAAAGTTTACTTAATGTATGTGATAAGATTGATATATATGATAATACAGAAATGCTAAAGTTAGTTATGTCAATTGAAAAAGGAAGAATAATATGGCAATATAGAAAAATACCTAATTGGCTTGATAAGTTTTTAAAATCTTCTGATATTCTTCCGACATTGCACAAAATAAACTAAGATGAATTAGAATAAAGTAAAATATAGAAATGCTTATAAAGCTAGAAGTTGTAAGGCTTTAAAGATATGATATGATAAATTAAGATACATAAAAATATGAGGCGCAGCAAATACAGAACTCTGTTTATAGGTTTAGTTGTCCACTTACAACACTAGGTTTCGTGCTTAGTGTTTTTTATTTTGCCATACTAATAATTTTTAAATAAGGTAAATAGTTTTTCAGTAGAATCTTTTTGCATAGTTTTATTTACATGAGAATAGATATTTGCTGTTGTGGAAATGTCTTTATGCCCAAGACGTTCTTGAATGACTTTTAAATTAATACCTTGTTCCAATAATAATGTTGCATTTGTATGCCTTAAATCATGAAACCTAATAGCCTTATTTATTTTTGCAAGTTTTAAAACTTTTCTTATTTTATTTGTATAAAACATAGGATGAATATATTTACCTGAACACCACTTCATAATTAAATCATATTTTTTCCCATCAAATATATTATCTGCATAAAATTCTTGTGCAGCTATTTTATGTTGTAGCTGCTTATTGTGTAGATCATTTAATAAGTCTAAAATAGATATTTTCATACAATACCTCTAATACGAAAGTTAAAATTTATTTGACATACAATAATTGGTATGTTATTTTAAATTTAGGTCGTACGTACGAACTTATAATATTTTAGGAGGCATTATTTATGAATGAAAAAACAGTTAATCGTATTCAACACTGTTGTGCTTGGTCTGGTCTTGCTTTTGTAATTTTTTATGGCTTGTCATGGGTTGTCTTAGGACACAATTATCCACCTCCAAATCCTAAATTTACTGGAGCTGAATTGGTAAATAATTTTTATCTTCCATTTCGAAATAATATTCTTTTAGGACAATCATTGTCAACATTTTTTGGTATGTTTTATCTTACATGGACTTGTCAACTTACCGTACAGATGTGGAAAAGAGAAAAAACGCCAATTTTATCTTTGTTGAATCTTACAGGAGGACTACTTACAGCATGGGTTCTTTCTTTCGGTCCAGTATGTTGGGTTTTGTGTGCAGAATTTGCTGGAACAATTGACCCACAAATTATTAAGATGGTTCATTTTTTAGGTTGGTATACGTATGATATGACATATATGATTACAACTATTCAGGGAATAGCCATTTTCTTATTTACACTTCTTGATAAGAAAGAACCAGCAATTATTCCTCGATGGGCAGGATATCTTGCACTTTTTACAGCACTTTCTTTCTTGCCTTTAACATTTCTTCCGTATTTTAAAGAAGGTATATTTGCACTTAATGGTTACTGGTCTTTTCATATCGCATTTGGTTCTTATGGTTTATTTACTGGTGTTATTAGCTATTACATGGCAAAAGACCTTAAGAGAGTTAAAGTTAGATCTGCACAAAGTATAGGACAAGCAAATAGTCGAAATTATAACAATTAAAATTCAAATAAAATATGTCTATGCTACAATTCTCAAATTTGTATCCATGACGTATTTTATACACAAAATAAAGGATGGTATTAATATGAATAAAAGCCGCGAACTTCAAATAATAGAAACAAATTCTGAAAATAGTCTTGGGATTGTAAAAGTACATCCATTAGATATGTTTAATCTAGGGTGCAATAATGGTGATATTATTAAATTAAAAGCAACTCGAAATACTATTGCAAAAATTTTAAGTTCAACTGATTGTAATGAAGGTACCATCCAAATTGACAATATTATGAAACAAAATATTGGATCTGCCACAAATATGTATGTTGAAATTTCAAAAACTTCATATAGCAATGCACAAAGTATTACGTTAGAACCTTCTGCTGATACAAAAATCTTATTTCAAACAAGTTCTGAGAAAAAAAATTATATATTTAATTTACTAAAAAAATTTAAAAATGAACCATCTCAAAAACAAGGTGAAGATATTCGTAAGTATCAACGTTTGGTTGATGGTATGCCTGTAGTCAAAGACAATATAATCCGTATTCATCTTTTTGGACATTTTCTAACTTTTAAAATTTTAGAAACCATTCCTGATACTAACGTAATAATTACACAATCAACACAAATTTCAATTATTGGAGGTGCTATTTTAAAACCACAAAATAATACCATTTCATATGATGATATTGGAGGATTAAGTAAAGAAATTTCTAAAGTTAAAGAAATGGTTGAATTGCCTTTAGTATATCCAAAGTTATTTGAACAAGTTGGTATAGATCCACCTAAAGGCTTACTTTTATATGGACCTCCTGGTTGTGGAAAAACGCTTATTGCACGTGCTGTTGCTCAGGAATCAGGTGTTTATTTTATTAATGTAAATGGTCCTGAAATCATTCAACAACATTATGGTGAATCTGAAGAAAAACTAAGGAAAATTTTTGAGGAAGCCCAAGAAAATGCTCCTTCAATTATATTTTTTGATGAAATCGATGCTATAGCTCCAAATAGAGATACAGTTCTTGGAGATGTGGAAAAAAGAGTTGTTGCACAACTTCTTACTCTCATGGATGGTCTTAAAAACCGTGGTAGTATTATTGTAATAGGTGCAACTAATCTACCTAATAATGTTGACACTGCACTTAGACGTCCAGGTAGATTTGATAGAGAGATAGAAATTAATCCGCCTGATAAAATAGGACGATTAGAAATTTTGAAAATTCATACTCGAGCAATGCCTTTAGACAAAGATATAAATCTTGAAAGTATAGCTGAAGTAACTCATGGCTTTATAGGTGCAGATCTTGCAGCACTATGTCGTGAAGCGGCTATGGTTTGTATTAGAGAATTCTTGCCTAAAATTAATTTTTCTAATAATGAATTTTCGAAACAAGAAATTGAATCCATTAAAATAGGACTAAATCATTTTGAAATTGCATTAAATGAATTTGAACTTTCTGCAACTCGTCAGGTTTCTACTGAAATTTCTGAAGTTAAATGGGAAGATGTGGGCGGTCTTGAAAATGTAAAAAATACTCTACACGAATGTATAGAATTACCATTAAAATATAGTGAGCGATTTAAATTAGCAAAAATAAAACCACCAAAAGGAATTTTATTAACTGGATCTTCCGGAACTGGGAAAACCCTAGTTGCTCGGGCACTCGCAACTGAAAGTGAAATAAATTTTATAACAGTAAAAGGCCCAGAGCTTCTTTCAAAATGGGTTGGTGAATCTGAACGAAGCATTCGTGAAATATTTAAAAAAGCTCGGCAATCTGCACCATCTATCATTTTCTTTGATGAAATTGATGCTATTCTTCCATCACGAGGAAATGGTGGCAGCGGATCACATATTGATGAACATATTGTAGGTCAGTTTATTTTAGAAATGGATAATATAGATGAATTACAAGGTATATTAGTTCTAGCTGCAACTAATCGTCCAGATCTAATAGATAGAGCATTACTCAGACCTGGTCGTTTTGATTTAATTATTGAATTACCTATACCAGATTATGATACACGCCTATCTATTTTAAATATATATTGTAAAACACGGCATCTTGATCCTGATATTTCTCTAGATGAATTAGCCAAAAGAACAAATGGGATGACAGGAGCAGATTTAGCTAGTCTCTGTCATAGAACAGCTATGTTTGCAATTAAAGAATCAATAGAGAGCCATCCTGAAAATGAGTTTACTGATTTTTCAATAAAAAAATCTCACTTTGAAGCTGTACTGAGTAGCATACAAAAAAAACTTTGAATGTTAACTGTATAAACACAAATCATGACCACTGGCTAAGCTGGTGGCTTGCTTTTGACCTATAAGGGGCTATTATTACTTGCTGGGCTGAAAGTCTTCTAAATAATCTGCCAATCGCATGTTTCTTCATGCAGTCGCTAAAGTGACTATTTTTGTTCTTTTTTTATTGGTTCACCAGTAAAATTTTAGGTGGTATTTCTACTGGCATGTGTATGTGATCCGGACAGGCTTATGTTTCTATTATCTTTACAACCTTACGTTCACATAACTTTCTTATAATTTTTCCTATATTACTCTTTACTTTCTCATATATCACTTGTATCCTATACTTTGATGCAAAGACTAGGTTCTTTCCAGAGTTAGTTGAAGGTGCTTTATTTTGTAATATACTGATATTAGAAAATAAGGTATTGCTTATAAATTAAATTATAAAATTATTAGACAATAATTTATGTAACAATGGTATTAATATTGTTACACTTAGAGAAAAATATAGATTTAATTGGGAATGTAATCAATGGGAAAACAGTATAAATTGAAATCACAATATAAATTTTTAATAAAAGTTTTAGTCTAATCATCATAAAATCAGTGAAAATTGCAGTTGATTTTCGTTGGCTATTTTAACTTACAGATTTATAGATGGTTTCATATCCATAACCATATAACGTCATGGGTTTTAAAATTAAATTAACTATAGTATTATGAATATTTGACAAAAATATATTTGCAAATTATACTGTGAGTAAGTATAATGCAATTTTTAAGGAGATATTTTTACATGTTTGAAAGAGAAAAAGATACGTCTCAAAAAATACTTAGGGCTGCTTTTAAGTGTATATCTGAAAAAGGGTATGCTAATGTATCTATGAGAGATATAGCAGAAGAAGCAAATGTTGTGTTAAGTCAAATAAACTATTATTATAAAAATAAAGAGGGACTATTTTGTAAATTAATTAGAGAAGTAACAGAGGAATATTTAAAAATAATTCAAGACAATTTACAAAAAATTACAACAACAAAAGAAAAGGTATCCTTTTTTATAAAATACTGTCAACATATAATGAAAGATAATATTAATACATATAGGCTTATATTAGATTTTTTCAGTATGGCAATGTGGTCAAAATCGTTTAATCAAGAACTAAATTATTTTTTAAATAAAGTTTCACAAGTTATTGAAGAATATGTTACAAATGACTATTTAATAGATGAAAGTTTGCAAAACTATTCTTCTAATACAATTGCAAGAATGATTCTAGGTATTATATTTGGTATGGCTATGCAATATATAATAGAACCAGATAATGAAGAAGTTTTGGATGCAATTAATGTAATTCAAGCATTAATAAAATAAAAAAATGTATCTAAGTGTTCAATTTAAAAAAATACTATATTCTCATTAGAATGTACCCTGTAAGATAGACAATTCAAAATATTGTAATTGGAATTCGAAAAATTCCAATTACTCCCGTAATATTGGTAAGCGTGAAAAATTTAGTAAATAGAATAAAAACACTTCCTTTGAAAATAGAATTTTTCTATATTTTATCAAAGAAAGTGCTTTTATTACATTTACTAAATTTTTCACGCTTACTATTATGGTACAACAAAAGAGATTTTAAATGAATTCACACAGTTTGATACGTCAGAACTGCCAATCGACTTGTTAAAAGAATTTACATTGCTAACAGAAATAACAGGAATAGCAGATAGTAAACTGGTATACAATGTAATTCAATATTATGGTAAAATAAATGATGTGAGTACTGTATGTAAAATTTGTTATTACTGTAAATAAAAGTCTGATAAAATCAAGGGGTGTTTATAATGAAATTTAATAAGTTCAAGAAGTATAAGGCTTTTTTAATAACAGCAGTGGCTATTGTTGTAGCTATAGGGTACATGTCAGCGTTACATGTTGCTGTATTGGCTAATTATCCTGGATTGTCATGGTAGTTTGATAAAACTTAATATTTAACAAATGGAAGGGTAACTGTTGTTAAAAAACTTTCTGTTTTGTGCTTTCTATATAATGTCAGATTTTATTGTCTATAATTTGTATTTCAAATACTGTATTATTTTAGAGAGATGTACATTAATGTCAAGAATCTAAAACAACATGGTAACAGAATTACTCGTTTAATATTATATTTATCTGTTACGCACATTTTTTTGATAGCTCGGTATCTTGGTTTGGGTTGGTATTAAATATTGATTTAAATGAAAGTATTGGTTTTGACACCGGTACTTCTTTTATTTACTATTGTATAGTTGTAGGTTACCTGATTTACAGAGGTGTTTATTATAAGTCATATATAAGTTTTACTGTAAAAATATTTAAATAAAGTATTGTGCTTGTTTTGTATTTACTTGTAACAATTACAGTAATATAATAAATTACGTTGTGAGCGTCTTTCCTAACCCTCTGAAACGGTATTGAGAATTAATTGGGTTAATATATTTATTATTTGATACTCACAAACAAATTCTATCACAATAGTATAATAAATAATTATTAATATATTTTAAACAGAAGTATCTAATAGTGCATTTACAGGTATATTTCTATTTCTCTTATTACCAAATTGCTCATCAATTCCGTAGATATTCAAAACTCTTTGATGAACATTATCAAAAGCATTTTGTACTTCTTTAAAAATATTATCAAAATTTGTGTCAGTATGGGAGTTTAAACCTATGCTTTCAAATGATTTTATATTAATAGAATCAGTGTCTACATCAACACCGAGCTTGTTTTTTAAAATGTCTTCCACATGCTCTATTCCAGGATTAATATTTTCTGATATACCTTTATTTAAATTAGAAATATATTCTGGTGATGTACGATATATTATTTCAGCTTTTGCAGAATTTAATTTTGTTTCAATTTTCTTTCGTTCATCGTCACTTAAATCTTTTCTTTTTAATTCAGAAGTAAATTGATTATATCTATTTTCAGCTATCACCAGGCTTTTTACTGTATCTATAACTGGAGAGTATAAACCGTATAAAACATCAGTTGCAAATGAAATAGATGAAGTTCTATTCTTATTATTTTCAAGTCTTTTTAAATCATCATTAATTTTGTTGATATCATTTTTAGATTGCTTTTTTTTTATATATTTTATTTCCACAAGTATCCATAAATACATTAAATTGTTTTGAAGACATTCTATTTGCATTAATTTCATCAAATGACATTTACCATTCCTCCAATTTAAATTAGTTATTTAACTAATTTAATAGTATAGTTATCGTCAATGCATATTTTATTTTTATCCTTATAATAAAGAATTTTTAGAGGAGATAGCTTCAACATTATTAAGTCTCTTGTTCATTTCTTGTATTTCACTATACATTTTAGTCATTAATTGAAATAAATCAGTATTGCTTTTCTCCATTCTATATAAACTCCTTCTGTAATTCATCTGAATTTTAATTTATTAGTTTTACTTTGAATTTTAATATACAGTAATTAATGCATATTTTCAATGTTATTAGCAATTACATCGTATTTAATTAATTTTGAGAAAAATTATCAACATGCTTTAATTAGCTATAATGAATTAAAAGGTATTCGCCGTAATAAGATAGAATTTAATATAAACTAAAATATAAATAAAATTAAACAAATTGAATTGAAAAATTAGAAGTGTAATCAACTTATTAGGTAAAACCGGCAGTTCTACATAAATTAGTTTTAAGGGAGGTCATGAAATGTTGGATTGGTATAATAAATTTGTTATTAAATTTATTATTATATTAATCATTGTGGCTTTTACTATTAAATTTTTGACTAAAGTAATTTCTTTTTATATATACAGCATGAATATAAAAAAGGTAAAGAGATCTGGAATTTTGAGTTTAATAGTAATAGTTATTAATGCAGCTATTATAATAGGATATTTATTATTTACAAAAAAATATCCTAGATATAATTGTGGATTCACACTAACATTAGTATATTTTTTTCAGTTATTATTAATATTGGCGGTAACTATTCTAACTAAAGAAGGGATTTCTAGTTTAGGAATAACAAAAAATAATGCGTTTAAATCAATCGTTGTTGGAGGACTTTCTGGAGTTATTTTTTGTGTAGCATATAAAAATATTGCGATAGTAAGCTCGGATATTAATATCATGCTTAATAATAACTGTGTCAGGAACTATTTTTGGATATATGAGAATAAAGACTAAAAATATAATTGCATGCTCAATTCTTCATACAGTTATTGATTGGGCACAAGTAGTAATGCAAGCAGTAGGTTAATATATTTTAATAATAGCGGCTTTAAACATAATTTTTTAAAGAAAGATTTTCATTTAATTTAGGTTATAAGCATATTTTATATAAGAAATAATAATATAAAGTATTGAGAACTTTTTAGGTGTGTAAATAAATATGGAATTAGTAGATAATATTGATTTAAATATAGGTGAAAACTATTTAAATGATTGGGATGTATATTATGCTATAAGAGAAATTATTGCAAATGCGATAGATGAAGCAAAAAGTGATAAGATTGAAATAAAAAAAGAAGCTGAAGATGAGTATATAATTAGAGACTTTGGTAGAGGATTAAAATTAGATAATTTTATCATGATGGATAGTGGCAAAGCTACTAAGAATAATGTTATAGGTAAATTTGGAGTAGGTTTAAAAGATGCACTAGGAGTACTTAGTAATAGCGGTATTGAGGTGGAAATTATCACAGCTAATTATATATTTAAAATTAATATGCAGCAGAAAAGTTCAATGATAAAAATTAAAACATTACATGTTGAAGTATACAATAATATTCAAAAAGAATTCAAAGGAACAAAATTTATATTTAGAAAATGTAAAAATGAATATATAGAGAAAGCTAAGAATGAATTTTTGATATACAAAGATAAAGAAATTAAGATTATAGAATCAACATATTATGGTGATATTTTAACAAGAGAAAATAATACATCCAATATTTATATAAATGGAATGAAGGTAAGTGAAAATAGTGATTTATCATTTTCATATAATATAAAAAATATATCTCAAAAATTGAAAAGAGCTATTAATAGAGAAAGAAGATATATAAGCAGAGATGCTTATAGAGAGGATATAAAGAAAATTATTAAGAATTGCAAGCAAAAATCTATTTTAGACAGTTTTGCAAGGCAACTTAAAGGAAGCTACAGTGGTGAAAATTATAAAGAGATAGAATGGAATGATGTATTAATTGCTGTGGTCAACTATATTATAAATAAATATAGACATAAGGATGTAAGATTTATAGATAGTATTGATATTGAAAATAATAAAGAATTATTTGATAGTATTCGTAAAAGCAAGAATACAGAAATAATTAAAGTATCTACAAAAATTAAAAGGAATATAAAAAACTATAAAAAAGCTATAAATAAAGAAAACTTATTTATTGAAGATTTAAATCTTGATAAAGAAAATTTATTAACCCTAGATGAGTTAGAAGAAACAAAGAAGAAAATAGTACAAGAATCTATTAATATTTTGAAGAAAGTAGATTTTATTAAAAATGATTATGTTTCATGGGATAAAATAAAGATATCCAAGGAGCCGGTTGGAAGCATTATGAATGATGAGTATGGAATAGTAATACCATTAAATTCATTAACCGATTTGGAAACTTGTACAGTTAAAATTATAAATGTATTATCTAGTTTAGGAAATAACTCAACAGAATTTAAAGATAAGATAGTTGGGAATTTAATAAACATAATTTATAAAAGTAGTTTAAATAAAAATTATTGAAGTAATTGTATATGAAAAATGAAATAGCATCAGTTAAACCACTATGTCTAGAAGTTAACGATTATTAAAGAATTATAAAAAAAAATCATTAATATCAAAGAAATTTTTATTTAATATTTTAGGAGCAAGATAAAAGTCTAATGGCTAATTAAAAAGGCTTGTAAGGGTAAAAGTCAAATGTAACCATAAGATGAAAAAGGCGTATTAATAGGCTGAAACAATCAATGATGTGTTATTTTATTAACTAATGTTGACACTACAAGATAAATATGTGATACTAATTATAACAAGTAAACATTTACATTAAAACTAGAAGAAATTCAAAATATAGGCTATAGAGAATTTAGAGAATAAGCCGTGTAAAACTGAATTTACTTAGTAAATATTATTAAGTTTAGTTGTACTTAAATGTATTATCTTTAATAATAGCTAAGTAAATTTCAAATATCTATCTTATGAGTATTTTTTAAGATAGGATAAGTTTTATGCGGCTATTATTTTGTAAAAATTCATATAGTATAGGTTTTGGGGGGATAGCTCTTTAAGAAAATATAGTAAGTTAAGTTGATTTTACAATTTAAGAGGAGTTGATGCTATGACAATTTTTTTTGCAGAATTAGTAGGTACTTTATTGCTTATTCTTTTAGGTGATGGTGTTGTCGCCAATGTTGTTCTTAAAAACTCAAAAGGTCATGCTTCGGGGTGGATAGTAATATCAATGGGATGGGCTTTTGCAGTAGCAATTCCAGCTCTTATATTTGGAAGTTATAGTGGAGCGCATTTCAATCCTGCATTAACAATTGCACTTGCGGTAATAGGAAAAGTAGCTTGGAGTAAAGTACCGATTTATTTAGCAGGTCAATTTATTGGAGCTTTTTTAGGAGCAGTTTTAGTGTTTGTTTTGTATTATGATCAATTTAAAAGTAGTGAAAATAAAGCTGACAAGCTTGGAGTATTTTGTACAGGACCGGCTGTAAGAAACAGTTTAATTAATTTTTTATGTGAAGTTATTGGCACATGTGTATTAGTATTTGGAATTTTAGGAATGGGAGCACAAAATTTAAAGAATGGTATGGGAGTATTATTTGTAGGATTCTTAATTTTGGCAATTGGTCTTAGTTTAGGTGGCCCAACAGGATATGCTATTAATCCAGCTAGAGATTTAGGTCCAAGAATTGCACATGCAGTTTTACCTATACCCAATAAAGGTGATTCGGATTGGTCCTATGCATGGATTCCAGTAATTGCTCCTATAGTAGGTGCTATAATGGGTGCAGTATTCTATATAATACTTTTCTAGCATACAAATATAATATATAATTAAAAAGTACATAAGATGTATTAGAATATAAAAGACAACGTTTACTTGGAGGCATTTATGAATATTAAAGAATTATTAGAAGAAAACCCTATAATAGCAGCAGTAAAAAATCAGGAACAACTAGAGTTAGCAGTAAACTCGGAAATTCAAATCATATTTGTTCTATTTGGGGACATAGTCAGCATAAAAGAAATAAGTAAAGTTATAAAAGCCAAAAATAAAATAGGAATAATTCATATTGATTTGGTAGAAGGATTAACTAATAAGGAAGTTGTTATAAGATATATAAAAGAAGAAACTGAATTTGATGGGATAATCAGTACAAAGTCCCAAATTGTAAAAAATGCTATAAAGCATAATTTAATAGCAGTTCAAAGAGTTTTTATTTTCGATACTATTTCATTAAACAATGTTAAGAATCATATTATCTCTGAATGTGATGCAATAGAGGTATTACCAGGAGTAATTCCAAAGGTACTTAGAATTATTGCAAAGCATTCCAATAAGCCAGTAGTTGCTGGTGGATTAATTGAAACAAAAGAGGAAGTAATTGAGGCTTTACAATCTGGGGCAACCTGTGTATCTACAACTAGGAAAGAGATTTGGGAAATGTAAAGTGTTAAAATTTTAGAAAGTTGGTGTACTATGAAAAAATATATAATGGCATTAGATCAAGGAACTACAAGTTCGAGAGCAATAATATTTGACCATGAGCAAAATATATTAGAAATTAGTCAAAAGGAATTTACACAAATTTATCCTAATAAAGGATGGGTGGAGCATAATCCTTTAGAAATATGGTCAAGTCAATATGGTGTTTTGCAAGAAGTAATGGCAAAAGCTAATATAACTCAAGAAGATATTGTAGCAATAGGTATTACTAATCAAAGAGAAACAACAATTGTTTGGGATAAAAACACAGGAGAACCTGTTTATAATGCTATTGTATGGCAGTGTAGAAGAACAGCAGATATAGTGGAAGAGCTTAAAGCTGATATGGATTTTTCTAATTATGTAAAAGAAAATACAGGGCTAATATTAGATGCATATTTTTCAGCAACAAAAATAAATTGGATATTAGATAATGTTGAGGGTGCAAGAGAAAGAGCTGAAAAAGGTGAATTATTATTTGGTACAGTTGATACTTGGCTTGTTTGGAAGCTTACCAATGGTAAAGTACATGTAACCGATTACACAAATGCGTCTAGAACTATGCTCTATAATATAAAAGAATTAAAATGGGACGAAAGAATTTTAGAAAAACTTAATATTCCAAAATCAATGCTGCCAGAGGTTAAAAATTCATCTGAGGTTTATGGATATACAAATCTTGGAGGTAAGGGTGGCATTAGAGTACCAATAGCAGGTATGGCAGGAGATCAACAATGTGCATTATTCGGTCAAACTTGCTTTGAAGAAGGTAGTGTTAAAAATACTTATGGCACAGGATGTTTTTTACTTATGAATACAGGAGAAAAAATGATTCAAAGTAAAAATGGTCTAGTAACAACAATTGCAATTGGATTAGAAGGAAAGGTTCAATATGCATTAGAAGGTTCGGTATTTATAGGTGGTGCAGTTATCCAATGGATTAGAGATGAACTTAAATTAGTTAGTGAAGCTGCAGATACAGAGTATTTTGCTAAAAAGGTAAAGGATAATGGTGGAGTATATGTTGTACCAGCTTTTACTGGTCTTGGAGCTCCATATTGGGATATGTATGCTAGAGGTGCAATTTTTGGACTAACAAGAGGTGCAAATAGAAACCATATAATTAGAGCGGCACTTGAATCTATTGCATATCAATCCCGAGATCTTATAGATGCAATGAAAGAAGATTCAGAATGTGAAATTACAAGAATTAAGGTTGATGGAGGCGCTAGTAGAAATAATTTATTAATGCAGTTCCAAGCAGATATTACAGGAACAGAAGTTGTAAGACCTATAATAACTGAAACAACAGCACTTGGTGCAGCATATTTAGCAGGACTTGCGGTGGGCTTTTGGAAATCAAAAGAAGAAATTGCTGAGAAGTGGTCTGTAAGTGAAGTTTATACTCCAGATTTAGATGAAAATGAGAAGATAAGGTTATATAAAGGTTGGAAAAATGCAGTTAAAAGAGTTCAGGGCTGGGAAGAATAAATTTTGTATTTATTGGACAAAAATAGTTTTCTATGATATAATATAAGTAAAATTAAATATAAATGCTTAGAGAAAATAGAGTCAAGCATAAAACTTTGGTGATTACACCTTTGTTTTTGCTTGGCTTTTTTATGTTTAAATCAGGGTGTACATAAAGATTATAATTAAAATTTTAAGAGTCTTATAATTAGAGGGAGGATTTAATATGTATGATGTTGCAATAATTGGAGCGGGTGTTATTGGGTGCTCAATATTTAGAGAATTAACAAAATACAATTTAAAGGTAGTTGTTTTAGAAAAAGAAAGAGATGTCTCCATGGGAACAAGTAAAGCAAACTCTGCAATAGTTCATGCAGGATATGATCCTGAAGAAGGTACGTTAATGGCAAAGTACAATGTAAAAGGAAATGAGATGTTTGAAGAGTTATGCAAAGAACTAAGTGTACCTTTTAAAAGAAATGGATCCTTAGTTTTAGCTTTTGATAAAGAAGATATGTCTAAGGTAAAGCATCTTTATGAAAATGGAACTAAGTTAGGTGTAAAAGGATTAAAAATTTTAAATAAAGCTGAAGTACTAGACATGGAACCAAATCTTAATGAGGAAATAGAAGGAGCATTATATGCGCCAACTGGTGGTATAGTAGGTCCCTTTGAATATACAATTGCATTAGCAGAAAACGGAGTCCAAAATGATGGAGAAATAAAATTAAAGAAAGAAGTTGTTTCAATAAAAAAGGATGGTACGTTTAAAATCTTAACTAAAGATGGAGAAACAATTGAAGCAAAATTTGTAATAAATGCGGCAGGAGTTTATGCAGATAAAATTCATAACCTCATTTGCAAGGAAAGTTTTAAGATATCTCCAAGAAGTGGTGAATATTTTGTAATGGATAAAAGCCAAGGAAACGTTGTAAGTCATACAATCTTCCAATGTCCATCAAAACTCGGTAAGGGAGTTTTAATAACACCAACCGTACATGGCAATTTACTTGTGGGACCTGATGCTAGGGATGTGGAAGATAAAGAGGACTTGGGAACTATTTCAGAAGGACTTAACCACGTAAGGGAAGCTTCTATGCGTTCTACAAAAGAAGTGAATTTTAGAGAGTCTATAAGAAATTTTGCAGGACTTAGAGCTAATCCAGATACAGGAGATTTTATAGTTGAAGAAAATGATGAGGTTAAAGGTTTTATTGATGTGGCAGGAATGAAATCACCAGGCTTATCATCAGCACCAGCTATTGCTCTAGATGTAGTTAACATACTAAATGCAGCAGGTTGTAGTTTAGAAAAGAAAGAAAATTTTGTTAATAAAAGAGAACAAATTCACTTTATGGAGTTATCGCCTGAAGAAAAAGCAGAATTAATAAAGAAGAATTATATGTATGGAAGAATAATATGTAGATGCGAAAGTATAACAGAAGGCGAAATTGTAGCTGCAATTAAAAGAAGCTTTGGAGTACTTTCTTTAGATGGAATTAAGAGAAGATGTAGACCAGGAATGGGAAGATGTCAGGGTGGTTTCTGTGGACCAAGAGTTCAAGAAATAATAGCAAGAGAATATAAGGTTCCACTAGAAAGTGTGGTTTTGGAAAAGGATAATTCTTATATTTTATTAGGAAAAACTAAATAGAAGGTGAGGTAGAATTATGAACTACGAATTAATAGTTGTTGGTGGAGGACCAGCAGGTCTTGCGGCAGCATATGAGGCATATAACAAGGGAATAAAAAATATTTTAATTTTAGAGAGAGATAAAGAACTTGGTGGTATACTAAATCAATGCATTCATAATGGTTTTGGACTACACACCTTTAAAGAGGAGCTTACAGGACCTGAATATGCAGATAGATTTATTGAAATGGTTAAGGACACTAATGTAGAGGTTAAACTCAATACTATGGTACTTGAGATAACAAAGGATAAAAAAGTTTATGCTATAAATTCAGAAGAAGGCTATATGGAGCTTCAAGCTAAGGCAATAATTCTTTCTATGGGTTGTAGAGAGAGAACTAGAGGAGCTATTAATATACCAGGAGATAGACCAGCAGGTGTGTTTACAGCAGGTGCAGCTCAAAGATATATTAATGTAGAAGGATATATGCCAGGAAAAGAAGTTGTTATTTTAGGATCAGGAGATATAGGTCTTATAATGGCAAGAAGAATGACGCTTGAAGGAGCAAAGGTTAGGGCTGTGGTTGAATTATGCCCATATTCAAATGGCTTAAATAGAAATATAGTTCAGTGCTTAAACGATTACGATATACCACTATATTTATCTCATACAGTTACAGATATCATTGGAAAAGAAAGAGTTGAGAAAGTAATAATAGCTAAAGTGGATGAAAATAGAAGACCAATTAAAGGTACAGAAATTGAATTTGATGCGGATACATTATTATTATCAGTTGGTTTAATTCCAGAAAACGAGCTATCCTCTAATGCAGGAATAGAGTTAGATAGAAGAACAAATGGGTTAAAGGTTACTGAAAGTATGGAAACTTCTGTAGATGGAATATTTGCCTGTGGTAATGTAGTGCATGTTCATGATTTAGTTGATTTTGTAACAGAAGAATCAAAACGTACAGGAATTTCAGCTGCAAGATATATTAAAGGTGAACTGAAAAAAGACAAGTATGTAAATATAATAAATGGTACAAATGTTAATTATACAGTTCCTCAAAAGCTTAATGTAGATGATGTAGAGGATAAGTTAACTATATTTATGAGAGTAAATAATATATATCATAATAAAGCATTAGTGGTTAGAAGTAAAGATGTGGTTATAGCTAAGTTTAAGAGAGCTCATTTGGCACCATCAGAAATGGAAAAAGTGGTTTTAAGCAAGGTTTTTCTAGATAAAATTAAGGATGATATAACAATATCATTAGAGGATGGTGAATAAGATGGAAAGAGAATTAATATGTATTTGTTGTCCTAAGGGATGTCATTTAAAGGTTGATGATAAAAGTTTAAAGGTAGAAGGAAATAGTTGCCCTAGAGGTGCTGAATATGGAGTTAATGAAATTACAAATCCAGTTAGAATAATAACTTCAACAGTTAAAGTAGAAAAAGGGGATGCGGTAGTAGTCACGGTAAAGACTAAAGAGCCAATACCTAAAAAGCTTACTATGAAATGTATGGAGGAGATTAATAAAGCAGTAGTAACTGCGCCTGTTAAGATAGGAGATATTGTAATTAAAGATGTACTCAAAACAGGTGTAGATGTTGTTGCAACTAAAAACATATCCTGCATATAAAAAAATAAAGAGAGATATAGAAAAAAGAGGTTGGAAATATAAATTTCTAATCTCTTTTTTAATTAAGTTAAGTATATGAGGGACCACTAATAATATGGTTTATTTTTTATGAATTATAATAAGTGGATATAATCTTATAATAGTAAGACTATTGGAGGTATGTAAAATGATACAAAGTATGGTTCTAACGCTTATAGGCTATATACCAAATGCGCATCAATCATTAGCAATACTAGATAAATTAAAAGCTTTAATGTTCGTGGTTCCGGCTGTTGGTGTTGCAGTAGCCCTTTTAATATTTGTATTTTTCTATAAGTTAACAGACGAAAAGTACAGAAATATTTTAGCCCAATTAAAAGAAAGAAGAGAGGGTAATGCTGTTAAATAGCTACAATACATAATTTATTGAATATAACAGGAGGATAGTATAATGAAAATAAGTACTAAAGTTATAAATATTAAAAAGATTGAGAATTTTTTGGGGATTGCTACTAATGCAGCTAAATATAGAATTATACTTCTAAATGATGATATAATAAGAATCCGCTGCACCTTCAATAAAGAATTTGAAAAGGAGTAATCTTATGCTTTAGTTATGACTGCTTGGGAAGACGTTACAGATGATTTATTAGCTAAGGAAAGAATGAAAGTAAAAGCACTTAGCAGCGAGTATGACGATTTAGGTGATTATATTTTATTAGCTACTAAAAATTTAAATATAAAGATTTATAAAGAACCATTTGGAATAGAGATTTTAGATAAGTTTGGTAATATATTGCATTCCGATTTGAGAGAAAAGGCTTATAAGAAAGACCCCCATGGAAGATTGTACCATTATTCATGTATGTCAGATGAAGATTATTTTTATGGATTTGGTGAAAAATCTGGATATTTAAATAAGAGAAAAAGAAGAATGAGAATGCATAACTATGATACTTATGGATACGATTCAGAGTATACGGATCCATTATACAAGCATATACCATTTTATATTAAGTTTAATAGCGAAAATAATACAGCTAGTGGAATATTTTATAACAATTCTTATGATTCAATTTTTGATGTAGGATGTGAAAGATCAGGTTAAAAGATAAAATTCAATAAAGAAGGTAATTATAAGACAGAGGTTAAAGAAATGTTTGTAAATGTAATCTGCAAGGATATGGTTCCAAAAGAAGTTAAGTTTAAAGATAAAAAACTTCCTATGTTCTTAGATAAAAAAGAATGGGAAAATAATGAATATGGTTGGTATTATGATATTGAACAGAGAACAGTAAAGATAAAATACAATAACATTGAAGGAGATTATATATTGCATGTTGATTGTGATTTTAAGGATTTAATTGCAATGTAATAAAATAAAAGGTTTAAAGCTTTAAAAATAAATTCATGCCCAAATGTTATGGATAACACATTTTCGCATGAGTTTATTTTTTCAATAATTACAGTAGATCATAAATCAAGAAATTGTAGAAACAAGTCATGGTGTAATAACAAAATTTATCTAGATTATTGCAGCTAAATTTAACATCAAGAGTGAAATTATGGGATTTGACACTAGTGAAATGAATTAAACTTGTGGGTCTAAAGGAAAGATAAAAACCAAAACAATAGGAATTTGTAGGGATTGTGGTGAAAAATTTAATGTCTAAAAGTATTTCTATTAGATAATTTCATAATTAAAATTTGCATAATCAATTCAGTGTATTTACAATGGGGAGAGTGTAAAATTCTTTCTGTAAAATAACTTTCTATGGTAAGTTTTAAAAGACAAGATTGTCAAAAGTGACTTTCTATCTTGTTTTAAATATACATTCTAAAAATATGTATGTCAAGAACGCCTTTAAAAACAGGCGTTTTTGGCATATTAAGCTTTTTATTCAGTAAGTCGTCCTTCATACATAATGGATAATTCACCGTACACTTTACCCCAATTTCTTAGTGGCAAACGCCATTTTTTTGTAGCTTCAAAAGTAGCAAGGTATAAAGCTTTTAAAAGTGATGTATCGCTTGGAAATACAGTTCTTTGTCTATTTAATCTACGATATGTGCTGTTGAGACTTTCGATTGCATTTGTAGTATAAATAACTTTTCTTACATCAGCAGAGAACTTAAAAATAGGGCTAATAGCATCCCAATTTGATTTCCAGCTTTTCATTGAGTTAGGATAATGTTTTTCCCATTTTCCAGTGATTTCTTCTAATTGCTTATATGCAATTTCCTCAGAAGGTGCATGATATATAGTTTTTAAATCTTTTGCAAATTCTTTTTTATCTTTATCAGAAACATACTTTAATGTATTTCTTACTTGATGAACTATACAACGTTGATATTCAGTATTTGGAAAAGCTACTGATATAGATTCCTTTATCCCTGTAAGACCATCTGCACAAAGGATAAGGATATCTTGAACACCTCTATTTTTTAATTCATTGAGAGCACTAAGCCAATATTTACTGCTTTCATTTTCTCCAATATTTATAGAAAGTACTTCTTTTCTGCCTTCATTATTTATACCAAGAATAATGTAAGCTGCAAGCTTACGTATAACGTTATTTTCCCTTACGGAAAAATGAACTGCATCAATGAAAACAATTGGATATACTGTAGATAAAGGTCTATGTTGCCATGCTTCTATTTCAGGAAGAAGTTTATTGGTTATATTTGAAACCATTCCTTCACTAACTTCAAACCCATATATATCTTCAATTTGTTCTGAAATTTGTCTGGTACTTAATCCTTTAGCATACATAGAAATAATTTTTTCTTCTATACCAGAAATATCTTTCTGGTGTTTTTGTACTATTTTAGGTTCAAAAGAACTTTCTCTATCCTGTGGTACATCTATATTCATCTCACCATATTTGCTTCGAATTCTTTTTTGTTTTTTCCCATTTCTTGAGTTTGTAGTTTCGGCTCGTTCATATGGTTCATAGCCTAAATGCTCGTCCATTTCACCTTCAAGCATAGATTGAATAGTTCCACCTAATAGATCTTTTAAAGCTTCCTGAATATCCTCAGCTGACTGAATATCATACTCGTCTATAAGAGCTGATATAATATTTCTTTTTCCTTCATTCATTGGTTTTACCTTATAAATATCTTTTTTTCTTGCCATAATAAAAGGCCTCCTATGATTTTATTTTACCATAGAAAGCCTTATTATTTTTATTTACAGACTTTTCTTCACATGCTCACAATGGGAATGCTACATTACTGTACATTCCCTGAAATTTTATTTCATATTAATAGATTTTACTGTCACTACATCCAGCTCTTTTAAATCATGAATCATATTTTCTAGACTCTCATCTTTACCTCTGAAATTTAAAGTTATGAGTCCATGCTCTTTTTCGCCTGGATCATGTGTTCCAAATCTAGAAACAATACTATCTCCATATTTAGTTAATACCTCTTGAACTTTTGCTGCAGATTTTGTCCGCTCATCTACTAAAATCCCTACTATACTTAATTTACTCAAATCAAACACCTCCATTTAATATTTTTTACACTGACTGAAAAAATATTCTTTTAGTTCTTTAAATTTTAACTAGTATAAAATTTAATAATTGAATACATGTAGATTTATTGATTCGTGAGTAAATATAAAAAAGAAATGGAGTTATTTCATAATGAAAATGTATATTAGTAATTTGTGGTAATAAGCATTAAGACTAGTGAACAGTTATAAGAAATTACATGACTAGCTTGAAAAATTTATCAAGCTAAGGTGGATAATTACCTTAATTTAATAGTAAAATTACTAGTTAGTTAATAGTTGAATTTGTATTATTGTAAAAAAATAAGATAAAGAGTATAATTATAATATAATGGCATATTTTGTACAAAAACATAAAAAATAGAAGAAGATTTAAATAAGAGAATAGTAAAGATATAGCATGTATTAGTGCAAAATTATATGTAAATAAATTAAGTGAGGATAGGTATATCATCAATGAATAGTTTTAATATATATAACAAGTACAAAGACCCAATGAGTTTGTATATCTTAGATATTCACTGAATTTTATGAATACAAATTAAGTTTTTAATTAAAGCTAGTGAATTAAAGTAAATGTAGATGAGGTATATTTTAATTTGAAATTGTATCATGTTAGCCCTAAAAGTATGCTAATATGATATTTTTATATAACAAAAATATCATGATAGGTGGTGATATAATGAGGGTGTATGCGATTTCCGATGTTCATATTGATTATAAGGAAAATTTGGAATGGCTATGTGACATATCAAATTATGACTATAAAGATGATGTAATAATTTTAGCAGGAGATATTTCACACAAAATTAATTTGGTTGAAAAGGCTTTTCAAATTTTGTCTAAAAGTTTCTCAGAGGTGCTATATGTTCCTGGTAATCATGATTTATGGATTAGAGGTAATGAATGTAAGGATTCTTTTATGAAATTTAAACAAATAAAAGAGGTAGCAGATTTTTATAATGTACATATGAAACCAGTGAATTTTTGTAATATAGCTATTGTACCATTGTACTCATGGTACGATTATTCCTTCGGTGAATTGAGTGAGGAGTTGATTTACAAATGGACAGATTTTATTGCTTGTAACTGGAAGGATTATGATGCTCCTAAAGTAAATAATTATTTTACTGCTCTTAATGATGAATTTTTAGGAGAAAGGAATAAAAGAATAATCTCTTTTTCTCATTTTTTGCCATCAATTAAACTAATGCCAGAATTTATACCAAATAGTATGAGGTATATTTATCCTGTACTAGGAAGCAATTCATTGATGAGATACATACAAGAATTAGATTCAACTATACACATATATGGGCATAGCCATGTTAATGTAGATAAAGTAGAGAATGGTGTTAGATATATTAATAACGCATTTGGTTATCCAAGAGAATTTAGAATAAGTGCTAAAAAATTAAAATGTGTTTACGAAGAATAAATTTTATTGTAATACTAATACATTTATTGACATAAAAAATTGATAATTATATACTTATATTATAATAAAAGTATAATTATAGTAAAGTGAATTTTATATTGAGAAATTATTTTATACATATTGGGGGGAAGATCATGAAATTATTTTGTTTGCCATATGCTGGAGGAGCTAAAAATATATACTATAAATGGATAAAGGCAATAGATGAACATATAAAGATAGAGGGCATAGAATTAAAGGGTAGAGGAATTAGGTATGGGGAAGGTTTTTATGTTGATTTTGAGGAAGCAGTAGAGGATATATACATAAACATCAAGAATAAGATTCAAGATGATGACTATGCAATTTTTGGACATAGTATGGGCAGTTTATTGTCATTTGAATTGTATTATAAAATATTAGAAAATGGCGGGAAATTACCAAAGCATATGTTTTTTTCGGCATATAGGGCACCTCATATTGTGAGAACTGAAGAACCTATACATAATTTGCCGGATGATGAGTTTATTAAGGAAGTTATAGCACTTGGAGGTACACCAAAAGAAGTGGCAGAGAATAAAGAACTTTGTGAATTAGTAACACCCATACTTAGAAATGATTTTAGAATATTAGAATTATATAAATATAAGGAAAAAACGAATCCTATAGAGTGTGATATAACTGTTTTAAATGGAAAATATGATAAATTGAATGTGAAAGACATTAATGGATGGAAAATTCATTCATCAAAACATACAAGAATAATCAATTTTGAAGGAAATCATTTTTTCATAAATAGTAATATGGATAAAATTATAAATATAATTGAAGAAACTTTACTATGTGATAGTATTCAAATATAAATTAAAGTTATATTAGGAGAGTACATATGGAGATTGTAAAAAGAAAAATTGATCGCAATTTAAGTAGGGAAAAGTTCGATTATTTGTTGAGTTTTGTAAATGAAAAAGAAAAAAAGAAAATACTGAGATATAGAAGATATGAAGATTCTCTAAGATCACTTTATGGGAAAATAATCCTTAAGGATATGCTTAATTTAGAAAAAGTCGAGTTAGAGTATAATAAATGGGGACAACCTAAATTAATGAATGAGGATAAATTATATTTCAATATTTCGCACTCAGGAGAGTGGGTAGCTGTTGCAGTAGCTGAAAAACCAGTAGGTATTGATATACAAGAGATAAATAAAACTGATTTAGATATTGCCAAAAGTTTTTTTTCTAAACAGGAGAATGAGTATATATCATCGCTTCCAGAAGAAAAAAGGATAGAAGCATTTTTTATGTTATGGACACTTAAAGAGGCATTTATAAAGGCAAAAGGTAGAGGATTGTATATTTCTCTTAATTCGTTTACCATAGATATTTCAAATAAAAAACCTTTATTATATAATGAAGAAAATGAAGAATGTGAATTGTCACTTGAAAGAGTAGAAGAAAACTATTTTATGGCTACATGCATATTGGAAAAGAGCTTTTAGGCTCTTTTTTTGTGTTATTTAATAATTTTAATGTATAATTAAAAAGTAAGTATCATTAAAAAGGAGGAGATAATTTGGAGACAGTTAATATTTTAGGTACTGGAAGTGCTATGGTTACAAAATGTTATAATACATGCTTTACACTTTCAAATGGTGAAGAGCATTTTTTAGTAGATACAGGAGGGGGAAATACTGTACTTTCAAATCTTGAAAAGTTAAATATAGACATAGGAACTATACATAATGTATTTATATCACATAGGCATAATGATCATATAACAGGAATTATATGGATTATTAGAGCGGTAGCTCAGAGAATAATTAATGAAAAATATGATGGGAATTTAATAATTTACTGCCATAAACAGAATGTTGAAGTTATAAATACAATAAGTAATTTGTTATTAGCAAAAAAGTTTACAAAATATATAGGTAATAGAATAAAGTTTTGTGAAATCTTTGATGGTTCTAAATTTGATATATTAGATTGGAATGTGGAATTTTTTGATATAAAGAGTACAAAGCAATTACAATTTGGCTTTACAACAGTACTTAATAATGGGAAAAAGATGACCTTTCTAGGTGATGAACCCTATAGGGAAACTGTATATAGATATGCAAATAATTCAGATTATATTTTTCATGAAGCTTTTTGTCTATACTCAGAGAAAGATGTGTTCAAGCCTTATGAGAAACATCATGCTACAGTAAAAGATGCCTGTGAAAATGCAGAGAAGCTTAATGTTAAAAATATAATTCTTTATCATACAGAAGATAAAAATATAGAAAAAAGAAAAGAATTATATAGTCTAGAAGGAAGTAAATTTTTTAAGGGAAACATCATTGTCCCAGATGATTTAGATATTATTGAATTGAAATAGATTTTAAAAAGCTGTCATTTGTACAGCTTTTCTTTTAATATACAGCTAAACTTTTAACAAGGTGTTAGGCTTTATTTTTATGTTTTGATATTGGGTAGAAGCGTTAGAGATTATAGGTTGTTTTATTAGACTACAATTTATTATAAAAATTAGCATGGTCATATTCGGGTCACATTTTTAGTTTATATTATATATACACTATATAACAAGGAGGATGTTAGTACCATGAATAACATAAAAATGGAAGTAAGATATTATACACAATCAGGAAATACAAAAAAAATAGCGGATACAATTGCAGAAGCTTTAGATTTAAAAGCTTTTTCTATAAAAACACCTATTAATAAAAAGGTGGACCTATTATTTTTAGGTGCATCAGTATATTGGGGCGGTATTAATAAAAATATGAAGAAATTTATAGATAATATGCCTGCTGAAAATATAGGAAGAGTTGCTATATTTAGTACCTCAGCTATGAAGGAGAATGCATACACAGAAATTAAAAAAAGAATTGAAAAGAGAGGAATTAAAGTAGAGGAAAGAGATTATTACTGCAAAGGAAGTTTTAAAATCTTTAATAAAAATAAACCGGATATAGAAGACTTGCAAAGAGCAGCAAACTTTGCCAAAAGCTTTCTTTAACTAAGGGGTGCTTTGTATTATGAAAAATTTTAATTTAGAAAGTTATTTAAGTGACGGTGTACAGAAAATTGTTAAAAGGATAATAAAGTCAACTTTATCCAATCCAAAGGAAAGCTTATTTATGGCTAAATATTCTGCAGCAAGCAAAAATGCTATAAAATTGCGAGCTGCAGCAGCTAAAAAAGGGGAACATGTTCCACCATTTTTAATTGCAAGTATTACAAGTAAGTGTAATCTTCATTGCAAGGGATGTTATGCGAGACATGTTAACTCTTGCACAGACGAAGAAACAGTGAATCAGCTTAAAGATGAGGATTGGAGGAAAATATTTCATGAGGCAAATAACATGGGGGTTGGATTTATATTGTTATTAGGTGGAGAACCACTTATGCGTCCTAATGTTATAAAAATGGCAGGCGAAATTCAGGATATACTATTTCCTATATTTACAAATGGAACTATGATAAATGAGGAATATATTAAATTATTTAAGAAGTATCGAAATTTGATTCCTATTTTTAGTATAGAGGGTAATGAAAATAATACAGATGATAGACGTGGTAAAGGCATTTTTACTAAAATAATTAAAAAAATGAATGAAATTTATGAAAATAATATTATATATGGAGCATCAATTACTGTTACTAAAGATAATTTGAAAGAGGTAACATCACAGAAGTTTTTAGATGAACTCTATAATAAAGGTTGCAAGTCTGTAATTTATGTTGAGTATGTTCCTGTAAGTGAGGATACAAAAAAGTTGGCACTAAATGATGAACGAGAATTTTTAGAAGAGAAATTAGTACAAATTAGAAATAAATATAAGGACATGCTTTTTGTATCCTTTCCAGGAGATGAAAAGAGTTCAGGAGGATGTCTTGCTGCTGGAAGAGGTTTTTTTCATATTAATTATAATGGTGGTGTAGAGCCATGTCCATTTTCACCATATTCCGATACTAATTTGAAAAACACACCTCTAAAGGAAGCGATAAATTCACCTTTATTTAAGAAACTAAGAAGTAATAGTATGCTTATAGAGGAGCATTCAGGCGGTTGTGTACTATTTGAAAAAGAAGAAGTAGTACAATCACTTTTACAAAAGGAGTGATTTAGTGTTTTCAATACTAGTAGTAGAAGATGACGAAACGCTAAATAAATTAATTTGTGCCAAACTAAAAAAGGAAGATTTCAATGTTTTTAAAGCATTTGATGGAGGTGAAGCATTAAATGTTTTAGATAAGGAACATATAGACTTGATAATCAGTGATATTATGATGCCTAATATAGACGGCTATGAACTTACAAAGGAACTTAGAGATGCTTCATATACACTACCAATTTTAATGATAACAGCAAAAAATCAAATGGAGGATATGGAAAAAGGATTTCTTTTAGGATCTGATGATTACATGATAAAGCCTATTAACTTAAAAGAAATGATTCTTAGAGTTAATGCTTTGCTTAGAAGGGCCAAAATAGCGAATGAAAGAAAGATATTTGTAGGAAATATTGTATTAGATTATGATGCACTAACAGTTAAAACAAAAGATGAATTATATGAGCTCCCTAAAAAGGAATTTTATCTTCTATTTAAGCTATTAAGTTATCCTAATAAAATTTTTACTCGTCAAGAGTTAATGGATGAAATATGGGGAATGGACATAGAAATTGATGAAAGAACAGTGGATTCTCATATAAAAAAACTTAGAAGAAAGTTTAACCATGTAAGGGAGTTTGAAATAGTAACTGTAAGAGGATTAGGATATAAAGTGAGGAAGGATGTATGAGAAATAAAATAAAGACATCTGTAAGATTAAAGAATTCACTGGCATCTATTGTTACCTTATGTATTGGATGTTTTTTATCATCTATTATAGTTATTTCTGGTTTTGTACTCTTTTTTCATGAAAATATGTCAATAGGTTTAGTTTACATTATGGTTCTGATTACCTGTGTACTTTCAATGATAATAGGAAGTGTACTTTTGTGGTATACTTCTAAATTTATTACAGAGCCAATTATAAAATTAAGCGAGGGAGTAAGAAAAGTCTCAGACGGTGATTTTTCAATTGTAATTAATAATAGTAGCCAGGATGAAATAGGTTGTCTTGTGGATAATTTCAATAAAATGACCAAAGAGTTAAATAGTATGGATTATATGAGAAGAGATTTTATGAGCAATGTGTCACATGAAGTAAAAACTCCTGTAGCAGCTATTACTGGATTTGCAGAAATGCTTGAGGAAGGGGGATTATCTAAAGAAGATGAAAAAGAGTATCTATCACTCTTATATAAAGAATCATTTAGATTAAGTAGACTTTGTGATAATATGCTTAATATGTCAAGGCTTGATAATCAACAAATACTTAATAATAAGAAGGAATTTTATGTAGATGAACAAATTAGGCGTTGTATAATACTACTAGAAGAAAAATGGGTGGAAAAACGTATTAATTATAAATTGAAACTTAACAAGTGTAAAGTAGTGAGCGACTATGATTTTTTATATCAAGTATGGATAAATATAATTGATAATGCAATAAAGTTTTCTCAAAACTGTGGTGTTATCAGTATTTCAGCAAATTATGATGAAAATAAAAGGGTAGTAATAAAAATAAAGGATTATGGAACTGGAATTGAAAAAAACAAAATTTCAAAGATTTTCGATAAGTTTTACATGGGAGATAAATCACGAAAAAAAGAAGGAAATGGATTAGGACTATCCATTGTAAAGAGAATCATTGAGCTAATAGGGGGAGAAATTATTTGTAACAGCAAAGAAAATGAGGGAACTGAGTTTATAATTATAATATAAACAACTGCAAAGAAGAAATTAATAAAAGGCTAAGAGACCAGATAATTACATTCTGGTCTTTTAATTTTAATAAATTTATCTAAAGATATGTAGGAACGGGCTGATTAACCTCGTTATACATAGATGATATTGTATTTTGTTCGTTTCTATCAGCTGGAGATAAAGGATAGAAGCCTTTTTGGACCATCCACTGCCATACATCGTAAGCGTGATTACAACTCATTGTAAATGCATCCTTTAAAAATTCTCTTATTTCAGGGTTACTCATTTCCATGGCACTCCAAGCATATTCTCTACCAGCCCTTTTTAAGGTTAGGAGGTATGCTGTTGCTATTTCTCTATCATTCATTTGTTGTACATCAGTTCTAGGAGCAATTGGTGGAAAAGAGTTAGATGGTGATGATGTAAAGTTCTGAAGCATTACATTTAAATTAGGAACATTTAATTTTTGGTTTGTTCCTTCAGCTTTCTTTAAGAACTCAACCTTCATGTTATAGTCTTGTATATGAGCTGGAAAGTGAGTGTCTAAAATATTTTTTAAATCCTGATCTTGAACAATGCTTTTAAACATAGCCATATTAGTTATTGAGTTTACACAGCTGACTATTAGCTCATGTAGATCGTATAATTCGTGTGAAGCTAATTGCATTTAAATCCCTCCAATATTATATATTTATTAGTTATTCAATAAATACTTTTCCTCCCAAAAGTATATTTTATTCAGATTAATTAAAATATATTGTAAAATTTTAGATTTTAATAATTTGAATATTTTAAGAAGTAAAGAATATATGTTGTTTCATTCTTTAAAAGTAACAAAATTTTGAGATAAGAATATTATGTTACAGTGAGTAAACATTAGGAATGAAAGTAAATACGATGTACGAAGATAATGATATATATGACAATGATACAAATATAAACTATTCTAGAAAACAAAATTGTATTCCTCAGGAAACTGTAATAAGAAATGTGAGCTTAGCAGCAGCATATGTTCCTTTCCAAAGAATGTGTAATATTCTTCCACCATTAGAGGGACTTAAAAGGGGAACTATTTTTATAGAACTTTATAGTCCATATGGGCGCAAAAAAAGAGAGGGAAATTATTAAATTAATTAAAGGAGATATTCTTATGGAAATGGAAATGAATAAAATGGGTAAGATGGAGCTTTTGAAGCAAATTATGGCAGTAGATTTTGCTGTAATAGATTTGAGTTTGTATCTTAATACTCATCCAGGTGATAAAGAAGCCATTGCTAAGCACAATGATCTTGTAACTCAGTCTCATATGCTTAAAGGACAATATCAAAAATATTATGGTATGCTAACGGCTACTAATAGTTTCAGCCCTTATCCTTGGCAGTGGATAAATGAACCATGGCCTTGGGAATATGATGCGAATTTTAGGCTTTAGAATTATAAAGAGGAGAGATAATAAATGTGGATATATGAGAAAAAACTAGAGCATCCAGTGAAAATTAAAAATCCTAATGCTCAGTTAGCGAAAGTAATCATAACCCAATACGGTGGTCCAGATGGTGAGTTGGCTGCATCTATTAGATACTTAAGCCAAAGATTTTCTATGGTTACACCCCAAGCAATAGCAACCTTAAATGATATTGGTACTGAGGAATTAGCACATCTTGAGATAGTAGGTTCAATAGTTCGTCAATTATCAAGAGGACTTAGTGTTGAAGAACTTAAAAAAAGTGGATTAGATGCATATTTTGCAGATCATGATTCAGGTATTTATCCAGCAAGTGCGGCAGGAAATCCATTTACAGCGGCATATATACAATCAAAAGGAGATCCTATAACAGACCTTTATGAAGATTTAGCAGCAGAACAAAAGGCAAGATCAACTTATGAATATTTAATTACACTTTGTGATGATCCAGATGTAATTGAACCACTTAAATTTTTAAGAGAAAGGGAAGTAGTTCATTTTCAGAGATTTGGAGAGGCTTTGAGAATAGTTCAAGATTATCTTAAGGAGCCTAAGCTTGCTGTAATTCAAAAACCAGATTGCATGAAAAAATAGGTGATAAAAAAGAGGCAGTATCATTAAACGATATGCCTCTTAATTGTATAATAGAGTTTACGTGCAAAGGACAAATTATTTTAATTTAGCAGTGGAATTTCTAATAACAAGCTCAGGTTCATAAAGAATAGAATCACTAGCTTCAAAATGATTATTATTATTTATTAAAGATATAATTAAGTTAACTGCATCTTTACCCATTTGTTCCTTTGGATGGGTTATTGTAGTTAAGTTTGGCTGCAGTATTACAGCAAGACTAGAATCATCAAAACCAACTATGGATAATTCTTCAGGAACTTTAATATTTAATTTGTCAGCAATAGTAAGAACTATATAAGCTATTTCGTCATTATAGCAGAAAATTCCACTAGGCCTTTTTTCTGATTTTAATGCATATTCTATTTTATCAGGAAGGGATGAAGTGATTTCCTCAGATAGATATGTTAAAATTTGACCAGAAAAGGGAGGAATATTATTTTCCTGACATTCTGAAATAAAACCGTTCATTCTATTTATTCCCTGTGAATCATCTGCTTTAAAAATACCCATTATTCGTGTATGACCTAAAGAGATAAGGTGATTTGTTGCTATTTTACCACCCTTAAAGTCATCTACCTTTAGACTAGGAACGCTTAATTCAGGATAGGAAGCATTTAGGGTCACAATTGGAATGTTTTTGGAGATTATATTATTTAAATAACCTATATTTGGACTTTGGTACGCACTTTTAGTTGGTTCTAAAATAAGACCATCGACTTTATGTGCTAATAAATTTTTTAAATTACTATTTTCAAACATAACATTGTTATTTGTTGAAGATAGTAAAAGTGAGTAGGATTCAGAATAAAGTGTGTCTTCCATACCTTTAATTATATCAGGAAAGATATAATTGGATATGTGGGTTGTTAGTACAGCGACATTTTTAGTGCTTTTAAGATATTCTCTATTCTCCGTCCAGTCAGAAATATATATACCACTTCCTTGAATCCTATATACATATTGCCTAGCTACAAGATCACCGATAGCTTTTCTTATGGTATGTCTACTTACATTAAACATTTCCATAAGTTCAGATTCAGTTGGAATCTTTTCGTGGGGTTCGTATTTGCCGTTTGTAGCCCAATCTATAATTTTGTCTTCTACTTCTTCATATTTATGCTTCATTGTTTTCTCCTAAAAAATAATTGTTTTTTATAGGAACATTATATCAAAAATATACCTATTTCACAACAACGTTGATTTTTATTTATACGCATGAATTTTAAAAGGACTAATTTTTACAATAAAGATGCATTATAGTTAAATTTATAACTGAGACAATGAAATGCATATTAATTATAAGGTTTTCAGTAATGTAGTTATGGATTTTTTAAATAAATTTATACGTATAAAAATAAAATGTATTGACATTTATAAGTACAAATAATATTATATAAATATAATCGTTTTCTAAAAGATTAAGATATAAAACAAAGCAAGGATAGAGAAACAAATAGTTATTAATTATTATATCCAATTATTAAAAAGTAAGTACTAATATTTATTTTAACATTTCAGTAAACGTTTTATGAATTAAAGCTAAAATGAGCATGTTTCAAGAAATTGTGTATAAATACATTATAAAAAGAATGTAAAGTTCTTAAAGGTAATGTAGTTTAAAAAATTAAAGATTAGGGAGGAGTACTTTATGTTAGAAGCTTTAAAACAGGAAGTATTAGAAGCAAATCTTATGTTACCTAAATATGGTTTGGTTGTATTCACTTGGGGAAACGTTAGTGGTATTGACAGAGAAAAAGGTCTTATAGTAATAAAGCCAAGTGGAGTAGAGTACGATCAAATGAAGGCAAGTGATATGGTAGTTGTAGATTTAAATGGAAAGGTTGTAGAGGGAAACTTAAATCCTTCCAGTGATACCCCAACTCATATAGTTTTATATAAGGAATTTCCTGATATAAAAGGAATTGTGCATACACACTCACCTTGGGCTACATCTTTTGCACAAGCGGGAGTTGCTATTCCAGCAGCTGGTACTACTCATGGTGATTATTTTTATGGCAATATTCCTGTAACAAAGGCAATGACAAAAGAAGAAATAGCTACAGATTACGAAAAGCAAACAGGAGATGTCATAGTAAGAACTTTTAAGGAAAATAAAATTAATCCAAATGAAGTACCAGCCGTACTTGTGAATGATCATGCACCTTTTACTTGGGGAACTGATCCTAAAAATGCAGTGCACAATTCAGTTGTATTAGAAGAGGTTGCTAAAATGACTTATCATTCGCTGCAGCTTAATCCTCATAATATTGAAATGAGCCAAGATTTATTAGACAAGCATTTCAAAAGAAAACACGGTGCAAATGCATATTATGGTCAAAAAACAAAGTAAGAAAAGAGGACATAAAATGTTGATAAATAAAAAGTTAGAATTTTGGTTTGTAGTAGGAAGTCAAAATTTATATGGTGAAGAAGCTTTAGCTGAGGTAAAAAAAGATTCAGAAGAAATTGTAGATTGTTTAAATAAAAGTGGAAAATTGCCTTATACTATCGTATTTAAAGCTTTGGCTACATCAGCAGATGAAATTAAAAATATAGTTAAGGAAGTAAATTACAATGATGAAGTAGCAGGAGTTATTACTTGGATGCATACTTTCTCTCCTGCAAAAATGTGGATAGCAGGAACAAAACTTTTACAAAAACCATTACTTCATTTGGCAACACAATTTAATGAAAATATCCCATGGAAAACTATAGATATGGATTATATGAATTTACATCAAAGTGCCCATGGTGATAGGGAATATGGTTTTATTAACGCCAGATTAAATAAGAATAATAAAGTTGTTGTAGGATATTGGAAAGATGATGAAGTTCAAAAGGAAATTGCACAGTGGATGCAGATAGCTTATGGATATGTTGCAAGTGAAGGCATAAAGGTTGCAAGATTTGGCGATAATATGCGTAACGTGGCTGTAACAGAAGGAGACAAGGTAGAAGCTCAAATTCAATTTGGATGGACAGTAGATTACTTTGGTATAGGCGATTTAGTAGCTGAAATGGACAAGGTTTCACAAAAGGATATAGATGCTACTTATGAAGAGTTTAAAGATATTTATATATTAGATATAGAGGATAATGATCCTAAGTTCTATGAAGAGCATGTAAAAGAACAAATCAAGATAGAGATAGGTCTACGTAATTTCTTAGAAGCTGGTAACTATACAGCATTTACAACAAATTTTGAGGATCTATATGGAATGAAGCAATTACCTGGACTTGCAGTTCAACGTTTAAATGCAGAAGGTTATGGTTTTGCAGGTGAAGGAGATTGGAAAACAGCAGCACTTGATCGTTTAATTAAAATCATGACAGATAATAAAAAGACAGGATTTATGGAAGATTACACTTATGAACTAAGTGCTGGTAACGAAAGAATACTCGGAGCACATATGCTTGAGGTTGATCCAACCCTTGCTGCTAGTAAACCAAGAGTTGTAGTTAAGCCACTTGGAATTGGTGACAAAGAAGCTCCTGCTCGTTTAATATTTGATGGAGTTGTAGGTGATGGAGTAGTTGTATCTATGCTTGATTTAGGAACTCATTATCGTTTACTTATTAATGAAGTAAAGGCAGTTAAACCTACAGAAGATGCACCTAATTTGCCTGTAGCTAAATTAGTATGGCAGCCACAACCAAACTTTAAGGATGCTGTTAAAGCGTGGATTTATGCTGGAGGTGGACATCATACTGTTGCTACTTTGGAGTTAACAGTTGATCAAGTTTATGATTGGAGCCGTATGGTAGGATTAGAAGCTATAGTAATCGATCATAACACAAATTTAAGAGATATTATAAGAGAAACTTCAAGATAATAATTATTTTAGTAGATTAACAACTATGAAGTTAAGCGTAATAACTTCATAGTTGATTAAATAAATGTAAATTTATACGTACAAATAAATTAAAATATATTGACATGTGCGTACAAATATTTTACTATAATTATAGTACATATAATATTTGGTTTAAGTCTTTAATTAAAATTATAAACAAGGAATCTAAAAATGTGTCATAAAATCACACTAAATGATTTCATAATTATAAATTAGGAGGAATATTATGCAAAGTATAATAGAAAAACATAAGAATAAAGGGGAAATTACACCTGAGTACTTAAAAAAAATTGATGCTTATTGGCGTGCAGCTAATTTTATATCTGTAGGTCAGTTATATTTGCTAGACAATCCATTACTTAGAGAACCTTTAAAACCAGAACATTTGAAGAGAAAGGTTGTTGGACACTGGGGTACTATTCCTGGTCAAAACTTTATATATGCTCATTTAAATCGTGTTATTAAAAAATATGATTTAGATATGATTTATGTTTCTGGACCAGGTCATGGTGGACAAGTAATGGTTTCTAATTCTTATTTAGATGGAACTTATAGTGAAGTTTATCCTAATGTTAGCCGTGATTTAAATGGACTTAAAAAATTATGTAAGCAATTTTCTTTTCCAGGTGGAATTTCTAGCCATATGGCACCTGAAACACCTGGTTCAATAAATGAGGGCGGTGAATTAGGTTATTCTTTAGCTCATTCTTTTGGTGCTGTCTTTGACAATCCAGATTTAATTACTGCTTGTGTTGTTGGAGATGGAGAGGCAGAAACAGGACCTCTTGCAACTTCTTGGCAAGCGAATAAATTCTTGAATCCCGTTACTGATGGAGCAGTACTCCCTATTTTACATTTAAATGGATATAAAATCAGTAATCCTACTGTATTATCTCGTATTCCAAAGGATGAATTAGAGAAATTCTTTGAAGGAAATGGTTGGAAACCTTATTTTGTAGAAGGCGAAGATCCTGAAGTAATGCATAAATTAATGGCAGAGACTTTAGATATAGTTACAGAAGAAATTTTGAGTATTCAAAAAAATGCTCGTGAAAATAAAGATTGTTCACGTCCAAAGTGGCCAATGATAGTATTACGTACACCAAAGGGTTGGACAGGTCCTAAGTTTGTAGATGGTGTTCCAAACGAAGGCTCTTTCCGTGCGCATCAAGTACCACTTGCAGTTGATAGATATCATACGGAACATATAGATTTATTGGAACAATGGCTTAAAAGTTATAAACCAGAAGAATTATTCGATGAAAATTATAGATTAGTACCAGAACTTGAAGAGTTAACTCCAAAGGGACCTAAGAGAATGGCAGCAAATCTTCATGCTAACGGCGGTTTATTATTACGTGAATTACGTACACCTGATTTCCGTGATTATGCTGTAGATGTTCCTACACCAGGTAGCGTAGTTAAGCAAGATATGATTGAACTTGGAAAATATGTGCGTGATGTTGTTAAATTAAACGAAGATACTCGTAATTTCCGTATTTTTGGACCAGATGAAACTATGTCTAATAGATTATGGGCAGTTTTTGAAGGTACTAAACGTCAATGGTTATCAGAAATTAAGGAGCCAAATGATGAATTTTTAGCAAATGATGGACGTATTGTAGATTCAATGCTAAGTGAGCATTTATGTGAAGGATGGTTAGAAGGCTATCTTTTAACAGGTCGTCATGGATTCTTTGCAAGTTATGAAGCTTTCCTTCGTATTGTAGATTCTATGATTACTCAACATGGTAAATGGTTAAAGGTTACATCTGAGCTTCCTTGGAGAAAAGATATTGCTTCTTTAAATTTAATAGCAACATCTAACGTATGGCAGCAAGATCATAATGGATATACTCATCAAGATCCAGGTTTATTAGGTCATATAGTAGATAAAAAACCTGAAATAGTTAGAGCATATTTACCAGCAGATGCAAATACACTATTAGCTGTATTTGATAAATGTCTTCACACTAAACATAAAATTAATTTACTAGTAACCTCTAAACACCCAAGACAACAATGGTTAACAATGGATCAAGCTGTTAAGCATGTAGAACAAGGAATAAGTATTTGGGATTGGGCAAGTAATGATAAAGGACAAGAACCAGATGTAGTTATAGCTTCTTGTGGAGATACTCCAACGTTAGAAGCTTTGGCAGCTGTTACAATTTTACATGAACATTTACCAGAATTAAAGGTTCGTTTTGTAAATGTAGTAGATATGATGAAATTATTACCAGAAAATGAACATCCTCATGGTTTAAGTGACAAGGATTATAATGCATTATTTACAACTGATAAGCCTGTAATATTTGCATTCCATGGCTTTGCCCATTTAATAAATCAATTGACATACCATCGTGAAAATAGAAATTTACATGTACATGGTTACATGGAAGAAGGAACTATTACAACACCATTTGATATGCGTGTTCAAAATAAATTAGATCGTTTCAATCTTGTAAAAGATGTAGTTGAGAATTTACCTCAGCTTGGAAATCGTGGTGCACATCTTGTTCAATTAATGAATGATAAATTGGTAGAGCATAACCAATACATTCGTGAGGTTGGAGAGGATTTACCTGAAATATCCAACTGGCAGTGGCATGTATAAACATTAATAAATTGGCTGTTATACTAAGAGATTAGTATAACAGTTACATTATAAAAGGTAAAAAAGATAAAATAGGTACGTACCATTTTAAAAAAAACGTTGACATGTACGTACAAAAGTAGTATATTTAATATAAAGAGTTACTTAAATATTTCGGGAAGGGGTTTTAAAATTGACTATAGAAGAAAAAAGAGTACAAGAAATTAAAAATGGTGAAACATCACTTGGAATAGAATTTGGATCTACTCGAATTAAAGCTGTCTTAATTGCAAACGATTTCTCCATACTTGCTAGTGGAAGCTTTGAATGGGAGACTAGTTTAGAAAATGGAGTTTGGACATATTCTTTAGATGAAATTTGGAAAGGGTTACAATACAGTTATCAAAAGCTTTTTGCTGAGGTAAAAGAAAAATATGGAGTAGTACTTTCTACCATTGGTTCAATTGGTTTTTCAGCAATGATGCATGGATATATGGCTTTTGATAATAAAGGAGAACTTCTTGTTCCATTCAGAACTTGGCGTAATACAATGACTGAAGAAGCAGCTAAAAAGTTAACAGACTTATTTAAGTTTAATATTCCTGAAAGATGGAGTATAGCTCATTTATATCAAGCTATTCTTCGTGATGAACCCCATATTGAAAAACTTGATTTTTTAACTACTTTAGCTGGTTACATTCATTGGCAGCTAACAGGTGAAAAGGTTTTAGGTATTGGAGACGCTTCAGGTATGTTCCCAATTGATATGAATACACATAACTATGATAAAAATATGTTAGAAACTTTTAAGCATTTACCAGAAGTTGAAAAACATTCTTTAGATTTAGAAAAATTATTACCAAAGGTTTTATTAGCAGGAGAAAATGCTGGAGTGTTAACCTTAGAAGGAGCAAAGAAGCTTGATGTAAGTGGAAACCTTAAGCCAGGTATTCCGTTGTGTCCACCAGAAGGTGATGCGGGTACAGGTATGGTTGCTACAAATTCAGTGGCACCACGTACAGGAAATGTTTCAGCAGGTACATCAATTTTTGCTATGGTTGTTCTTGAGAAACCTCTTAATAAGGTTCATCCAGAGATAGATATAGTAACAACCCCTTCGGGTGATTTGGTTGCAATGGCTCATGCAAATAATGGATGTTCAGATTTAGAGGCTTGGGTTAATATTTTTCAGCAGTTCACTGAAGCTATAAATGTAACTATGAAGAAGGATCTTCTTTATATGGCATTATATACTCAAGCTTTTCAGGGTGACGCTGATTGTGGAGGAGTTTTGGCTTACAACTATTTTGCAGGTGAAAATATTACAGGTGTTTCAGAAGGAAGACCTATGGTTGTAAGAAAAGCAAAAAGCAATTTTAATCTACCAAACTTTATGAGAGCACATTTATTTACTTCTTTAGGTGCATTAAAAATTGGTATGGATATTCTATTGAAAGATGAGGCTGTTAAGCTTGATAAATTACTTGGACATGGTGGATTATTTAAAACACCTATTGTTGGTCAAGCAGCAGTGGCAGGTGCAGTAAATGCTCCTGTATCAGTTATGGAAACTGCAGGTGAAGGTGGAGCTTGGGGAATTGCAATACTAGCTAATTACTTAAAGAATAACGAGGATAAAACTACTTTGGCAGAATTCTTATCAAAGCATGTTTTTGCAGGTTATGTAGCAGAAGAAGTACAACCTGATCCAAAGGATGTTAAAGGTTTTGAACAATTTATTGAAAGATATAAAAAAGGAATTCCTATACAACAAGCAGCAGTAGAACATTTAATTTAAGAGTAAAGCTTAGAAAATGATCAGAATTAAATCTTTATTACCTTAACAGATAGTCAAGATTTAATCTGATTGTTAAAAATATATATTAAATAATTGCTGAAAGGATTGATGTTATTAGAAGGTAAGATAAGAGTTTATCATTAATGTAACCGTTTTAAAACAATTGTGGTAGTCTAATTCAATAGTATTATTTAATTACAAATTGAGGAGGAATATAAAATGAATAAAAAAATATCTCCAGCACTAATTTATTTCTTTGGAGCCTTCGGTGGATTCATGTTTGGATATGATATTGGAATAATTAATGGTGCTTTACCTGGAATTAATGCAACGTGGCATGTAAGTTCTTGGTTAGAAGGATTTATCACTTCTGGATTGTTTGTTGGAGCTATGATAGGAGCGTCATTAATGGCGTCACTAGCCGATAGATTTGGTCGTCGTAGAATGATTATGTGGAGTGCTATAGTATTTGCGATTGGTGCATTAGGTTCGGCAGTTTCTACTAGTACTAATTTTTTAATCGGTGCTCGTGTTATTTTAGGAGTAGCTGTAGGTGGTGCTTCTGCTTTAGTTCCAATGTATATGGGTGAAATTAGCCCAGCTGAAACACGTGGAAAACTATCTGGTTTAAATCAATTAATGATAACTGTTGGAATGCTTTTCTCATATGGTGTAAATTTTGCGTTTGCTGGTGCATTTGAAGGATGGCGTTGGATGCTTGGAGGAGCTATGGTTCCAGCTATGGTTCTTTTAATAGGAACATTCATACTTCCAGAATCACCAAGATTCTTAGCTAGAATAGGAAAAACAGAGTTAGCAAAACAAGTACTTCAGACTTTACGTTCAAAAGAAGAAGCTGAAATTGAATATCAAGAGATTGTTAATTCAAAACATACTGAATCAGGTTCTTTTGGAGATTTATTTGCAAAACAAGCACTACCAGCTGTAATTGCAGGCTGTGGTTTAACACTACTTCAACAAATTCAAGGTGCAAACACTATTTTCTACTATTCATCACAAATTTTATCCAATGTTTTTGGATCATCAAATGGTGGAACTATTAGTACTGTTGGAATTGGTGTGGTTCTAGTATTGGCAACTATTGTAACTTTAATGGTTGTAGACAAATTCAAACGTCGTACATTATTTATGACTGGTTCTATTGGAATGGGTTTATCGCTTCTATTAGTTGGATTAATTTATCCATATTCTGAAGCTAAACATGCATGGGCAACTTGGTTAGTATTCTTCTTCATATGTCTATACGTTGTTTTCTATGCATACTCTTGGGCAGCTACTACATGGATTGTTGTTGGAGAATTATTCCCAAGTAATGTTAGAGGACTTGCAACAGGTATTGCATCAGCAGTGAACTGGTTTGGTAACATTTTAGTTGCTTTATTCTTCCCAGTATTACTTGAAACTGTAGGTTTATCTGTAATCTTCTTCGGTTTTGCTGCAATTTGTGTAATAGGCTTCTTATTTGCAAAGTATGTTCTTTATGAAACAAAAGGAAAATCTCTAGAAGAAATCGAGACATATTTGTACAATCGTTCTATTGGAAAAATTAGAGGATTAAATGAGTAGTTTATAAATGTTTTTTAGAATAAATAAAAATAGATAAGGGGAGATATATCATGTTAGAAAATAAAAAAATGGAATTTTGGTTTGTAGTAGGAAGTCAACATCTATATGGTGAAGATGCTTTAAAAGAGGTAAGAAAAAATTCACAGACAATTGTAGATGAATTAAATAAAAGTGCTAAGCTTCCATATAAAATAATATTTAAAGATTTAGCAACTTCTGCTGATAAAATAAAAGAAATAATGAAGGAAGTTAACTATAGAGATGAGGTAGCAGGAGTTATAACTTGGATGCATACGTTTTCTCCAGCTAAAATGTGGATAGCAGGTACAAAGATATTACAAAAACCTTTACTTCATTTTGCAACTCAATATAATGAAAATATTCCATGGAAAACAATAGATATGGATTATATGAATTTACATCAAAGTGCTCATGGTGATAGAGAGTATGGATTTATTAATGCAAGACTTAAAAAGCATAATAAAGTTGTTGTAGGATATTGGAAGGATAAAGAAGTTCAAAAACAAGTTTCAGATTGGATGAAGGTTGCTGCAGGCTATATTGCAAGTGAAAGCATAAAAGTTGCACGTTTTGGTGATAACATGCGTAATGTTGCAGTTACAGAGGGAGATAAAGTAGAAGCTCAAATTCAATTTGGATGGACAGTAGATTACTTTGGTATAGGTGATTTAGTTGCTGAAATGGACAAAGTAAGCCAAGATGAAATAAATAAAACTTATGAAGAGTTCAAAGATCTATATATTTTAGATCCAGGCGAAAATGATCCTGCTTTCTATGAGAAGCAAGTTAAAGAGCAAATTAAAATTGAAATAGGCTTAAGAAGCTTCTTAGAAAAAGGAAATTATAATGCATTTACAACAAACTTTGAAGATCTTTATGGAATGAAACAGTTACCTGGACTTGCAGTACAACGTTTAAATGCAGAAGGATATGGTTTTGCAGGTGAAGGAGACTGGAAAACTGCAGCTTTAGATAGATTATTAAAGGTTATGACTAATAACACTAAAACAGGTTTTATGGAAGATTACACATATGAACTTAGTCGTGGAAATGAGAAGGCATTAGGAGCTCATATGCTTGAAGTTGATCCAACCTTCGCTTCAGATAAGCCAAAAGTTGTTGTTAAACCACTAGGAATTGGAGATAAAGAAGATCCAGCGCGTTTAATATTCAATGGTTCAACAGGAAAAGGTGTAGCAGTTTCAATGCTTGATTTAGGAACTCATTATCGTTTAATAATAAATGGACTTACAGCTGTAGAGCCTGATGAAGATATGCCAAATTTACCAGTTGCTAAAATGGTATGGAAACCAGAACCAAACTTCATTGAAGGAGTTAAAGCTTGGATTTATGCAGGCGGCGGACATCATACAGTTGTTACACTAGAATTAACAGTAGAACAAGTTTATGATTGGAGTCGTATGGTAGGCTTAGAAGCTGTAATAATAGATAAAGATACTAAATTAAGAGACATAATTAATATGGCAACAAAATAAAAAACTGTAAATAAAGTTAAATGTAATTAATGGAATCTAAACTTAGGTGTAGGGTTCCATTAATACGCATTTAATTTCTAATTTTTATTATAAATTATAGTAATTAAGAGGGCTTTGTTTTGAATAAGTATTAAGAAGAGAGCTTATTTGAATAAAGCTTAAAATATAGGAGGCATTAACAATGAAACTTTTTATAGATACAGCTAATGTAGAAGAGATAAGAGAAGCAAATAACATGGGGATAATATGTGGAGTAACAACAAATCCTTCACTGGTAGCAAAAGAAGGAAGAGATTTTAATGAAGTTATAAAAGAAATAACATCTATTGTGGATGGACCTATAAGTGGAGAAGTTATTTCACTTAAGGCTGAAGGAATGATAAAAGAAGGAAGAGAGATTGCAAAAATTCATAAAAATATGGTAGTAAAAATACCAATGACCGAAGAAGGCTTAAAGGCTGTAAAAGTATTATCAAGTGAGGGTATAAAAACTAATGTAACCCTTATTTTTTCAGCAGGTCAAGCTCTTTTAGCAGCTAGAGCAGGAGCTACCTTTGTTAGTCCTTTCTTAGGAAGACTTGATGACATAGGCGCTGATTCTATGGGATTAATAAAGTCAATTGTTAATATATTTTCAATTCATAACATAAAGACAGAAATAATAGCAGCTAGCATAAGAGGACCTAAACATGTAATTGATGCAGCTGAGGCAGGAGCACATATAGGAACAATTCCATATAAGGTTTTAAAGCAATTAGTAAAGCATCCTTTGACTGATTCAGGAATAGAAAGATTTATGAAGGATTGGGAAGAAGCTTTTAATAAATAATAAAGGAGAATACTTAAATGAATATAGATAATTTAGCTATAAATACCATAAGAATTCTTTCTGCAGAAGCTATACAAAAGGCAAAGTCTGGCCATCCAGGTTTACCTATGGGATGTGCACCAATGGCATATACACTTTGGAGTAGACATTTAAAACATAATCCTAATAATACAAAATGGAAGGATAGGGATAGATTTGTACTTTCGGCAGGTCATGGTTCTATGCTTCTATATTCATTACTCAATATATTTGGATACAATGTAAGTATCGAAGAAATAAAAAGCTTTAGACAATTTAAAAGTAAAACTCCAGGACATCCAGAGTATGAATGGACTGAGGGAGTTGAAACTACAACAGGACCTTTGGGACAAGGAATATGCAATGCTGTAGGAATGGCATTAGCAGAAACTTATCTATCTAATAAATTCAATAAGAAGAATTACAATGTTATAGATCACTATACCTATGCACTTGTGGGTGATGGTTGTCTTATGGAGGGAATATCAGGAGAAGCAAGTTCACTTGCAGGCACGCTACAGCTTGGGAAATTGATAGTTTTATATGATTCAAATAATATATCAATAGAGGGAAGCACAGATATAGCCTTTAGAGAAAATGTAGCTTTAAGATATGAGGCTTATGGCTGGCAGGTTCTTAAGGTAGAGGATGGAACAAACATAGAAAAGATAGACTTGGCAGTAAAGGAAGCTAAGACAGAAAAAAATAAACCTACCATAATAATAGTTAAAAATATTATAGGATATGGATGCCCATCAAAGCAAGGAAAATCATCTGCTCATGGAGAGCCTTTAGGTGATGAAAATTTAAAGCTTACAAAAAAAGCATTGAATTGGAATTATGAGCCTTTTACTGTTCCAGAAGAGGTGAGAGCATATACTGAAGAGTTTAAAGAAAGAGCTCAAAAGGAAGAAGATAAATGGAATAGTATGTTCGAAGAGTACAAAAAGGAATATCCAGAGCTTTATAAGGAGTGGAAAGTTTGGTTTAGTGAAAAAACACCAACTGAACTTTTGAATAATGAGGATTTTTGGAAGTTTGATAAGGCTATGGCAACAAGACAATCTTCTGGAGTTATAATAAATAGACTAGGAAAGCTTATTCCAAACTTAATAGGAGGTTCTGCTGATCTATCGCCATCCAATAAGACTTACATGGAGGGCAGAGGAGATTTTTCGGCTGAAAATAGAAGTGGAGCTAACATGCATTTTGGAGTTAGAGAGCATGCAATGGCAGCTATAGCAAACGGAATGTATTTGCACGGTGGACTTAAAGTTTTTGTAGGAACTTTCTTTGTGTTTAGCGATTATATGAAGGGAGCTATGAGACTTTCAGCTGTAATGAAACTTCCAATAACTTATGTTTTGACTCATGACAGTATTGGTGTAGGGGAAGATGGACCAACTCATGAACCAATTGAACAATTAGCAGCCTTAAGAGCTATGCCTAACATGACTGTATTTAGACCAGCGGATTCAAATGAGACGGCAGCAGCTTGGTATAGTGCATTAAATTCTAAAACTGGTCCAACGGCTTTAGTTTTAACAAGACAAACTCTTCCTTTGTATAAGACTTCAGGAAAAAATGCATTAAAGGGTGGCTACATTTTAAAGCATTCTAAAAATAAAGAAAATCCAGATGTAATACTTATGGCTTCCGGTTCAGAGGTTGAACTTATTTTAAAGGCAGCAAAAGAACTTGAGGATGAAAATATAGATGCAAGGGTTATTAGTATGCCTTCCTTTGAAGTGTTTGAGAAGCAAAGTGAAGAGTATAAGAAATCTATACTTCCAAGTAAGGTTAGAGCAAGAGTTGCAGTAGAAGCAGCATCAACTTTTGGTTGGCATAAATATGTTGGACTTGATGGTGAAGTAATTGGTATGGAAAGCTTTGGTGCATCAGGAAAAGCAGAGATTTTATTTAAGGAATTTGGTTTTACTATAGAAAATGTAGTTGGAAAAGTTAAAAAAGTTTTGGAAAGTTTAAAATAAAAGGTGGTAGTAAATATGATTGAAAAGAGTGTTTATGGAAACCTAGAAGGAAAAGAAATTTATAAGTATACTATAAGTAATAAAAATGGCATGAAGTTCTCCTGTATTTCTCATGGTGCGACTTTAACAGAAATATTGGCTTTGGATAAAAACAAAAAGCCAGTAAATGTTTTAGTTAAGCTTGATGATTTAGATTCCTATGTTAAAGACACAAAAATGTTTTCAGGTGCAGCAATTGGAAGAGTAGCAGGACGTATTGATAATGGACAATTTGAAATAAAGAACAAGAAATATGCACTTGAAGCTAATGAAGGAAAAAATGTTCTTCATGGGGGTAAATACGGTTTTAACTCATATATATGGGAAAGTAAAGTTTCTGAAGAGAAAAACAGTGTGACTTTTTATAAAACAATTAATGAAGGAAAAGGTGGATTTTCAGGAGAACTTAAGGCTGAAATAACATATTCTTTAAATGATAACAATGATTTGAATATTTATTTTAGTGGATTATCAGATGAAGATACTCTCTTTAATCCAACAGTGCATTCCTATTTTAATTTAAGTGGAAATTTAGATAATTTACTTAAAAACCATAGGCTTAAAATTAATGCAGATTATGTTGCAGAAACTAGACAAGATAATGTACCAACAGGAAAACTTAAAAAAGTTAAGGCAACAGAATTTGATTTTTTAGAAGCTAGAGATTTAATGGATTCCATAGATAAGGTTAAGAAAGAATATAATTTAGAAGGAATAGATCATCCTTTTAAACTTAAGTCTGAAAAAGCAGCAACTTTAAGTAGTGTTGATACAGGAATAGAGCTTTCTATAGAATCAGATCGTAATGCGTTGATTCTATATACTTTGAATTTTCCATGCGAAGATCTTAAGCTAAATGGTAAGAATATACCTAAATACGGTGCAGTAGCACTAGAACCACAAACTCTCCCAGATGCAATTAATCATAGTAATTTTGGTGATATATTGCTTCTTAAGGATGAAAGAAAAACTTATAATATAAAATATCATTTTTCAGTAATTTAAAAAACAGCTTTTCATTATATGTTATTAAAGTATAGTGAAAAGCTGTTTTTACGTATTTATAGTTATAACTTCCTATTTAGTAAAATAGTGATATAATAAAAAAGGACTAATACTAGAATACAATTTATGACAATTAGAAGGAAGGATATAAGGATGGATAATAAAAAATTAGCTTATTTGTTTTTAGTTATTACTACTAGTGCATGGGGAAGCTTATATGTAGTAAGTAAATTTGTGCTAAACACTATGCCGCCAATTACGGTTTTATTTTTTAGGTATGTTATAGCTGCCATAGTACTTTTTATAATACTTAAAAGAAGGAAAAAAGATAAAATTGCAAAGGAAGATTACAAGTATATTTTTTGTATTGGTTTTATAGGATATTTTGTTTCTATTGCAGCTCAAATGATAGGAACAAAGCTTGCTAATGCATCTACTGCTTCAATTATAAATGCAATGAATCCTGTATTTATAATTATGTTCGCAGTGCCAATACTAAAGGAAAAGGTTACAATTAATAAGGTTATTGCAGTAGCAGCATCAATTGTAGGTGCATATATAATTGTTGGAGGAGGAAAAGGTGGAGCATTACTTGGAATTTTATTTTCAGTTATATCAGTAATTATGTGGTCTTTAATGTCAGTACTTGTACGTAGAGTAACACAGAAATATGATGCGGTAACAATTACTACCTATGCTATTATAATTGCAATGATATTCTCACTGCCAGCATCAATAGTTGAACTTAGTACTACTAAGCATATTGCTTTTACAGCTATTAATATAGTATGTCTTTTTTATATGGGAATCATTTGTACAGCTATTCCTCATTTATTATGGAATAAAAGTCTTTCAATGATTGAAGCGGGAAAGTGCTCTCTTTTTTATCCTTTGCAGCCAGTTGTAGCTGCATTTTTAGGCTTTGTTTTCTTAGATGAGATTATAAATAGAAGATTTATAATTGGATCAGTATTAATTATAAGTGGCATTTTATTTAGTATTTTCTCTGATAACAAGAATTTAAAAAGAAATAATAACAAAGAGGTTAAAAAAGTCTCATAATATGTCAAAAAGAAAGCACTATTTTTAAATTGTAGTACTTTCTTTTTTATAAAAACTAAATTTTATTTTGTACCTTGCATTTTTAAATATTTATCTGCATCACTAGGTACTACAAGTTCATAAGGTACGAAAATATTTTTATCTATTTTCTCTCCCTTAACTAATTTATAAGCAGCTTTTAAAGCTTCTGAACCTTGTCCTGATGCATTTTGAAATACTGTAACCTTAAGACTACCTTCCTTAAGAAACTTTAAAGCATCAGGTGTAGCATCAACACCTCCAACAAAAACATTATTTATTAAGTTATGATTTTTTAATGCCATTATTGCACCAATTGCCATTTCATCATTATTAGCTAAGACAGCATCAAATTTAGTGCTGTTTTTAATCCAGTTCTCTGTAATTTGCATTCCGAGGGTTCTTTTCCAGTCACCATTTTCTTCAGCTACTATCTTTATATTAGGGTAATTTTGTAAAACTTGTTTGATTCCTTCTGTTCTTTTGATAGCAGCTTCGTGAGTTGCTTCTCCTTTTAAAATAACTACGTTACCCTTGCCATTAAGCTGTTTTGCGGCATATTCAGCTTCCATAATACCAGAAGTTATGGAATCAGAACCTACATATGCTTCAGCATCATTTTGATTTTTTAAAAAGGTATTGGCACTTATTATTGGAACACCTGAATCCTTTGCTATTTGAGTGTAGTCACCAGATTGTTCAGTGTCAACAGGCAAAACTATTATGGCATTACATTTTTGAGCTACCAAATTGGAGATTTGAGCCTTTTGTCTTGCAGGATCACCTTTAGCATTTACAATAACTAAATCAGTATCAGTTAAGCTTTGGGCATCTTTTTTTATAGCACTTATTACTCTATTTCTAAAATTATCATCTGAAGCAGGAATGGAGAGTCCTATTCTATATTTTTTACTTTTATAAACTATTGCCTGTTTTGAGGAGCATGCTGTAAACAAAAAGCATGTAGCTATCATAAGTAAAATTAAAATATGGCTAGTCTTTTTCATGGAAAATCCTCCTAAACTTTAAACTCATTTATCAAAGTTTTTAATTCATTAGACATTTTGGATAAAACAGTGGTAGTAGAGAAAATTTCCTCAACACTAGCAGTTTGTTCTTCTACAGCAGCAGCAACATCATGATTTGATTCAGAAGAACTTTTGGCAATTTTTTCTATATCAAGGCTCATTCTTTCTACATTAGAAATTTCCTTTACAATACCTTCGATTTCCATTGATATTTCCTTCATTTGTTTGTCCACATCACTGCTAGTGTTTAGTATATCATTAAATGCTTGTTTTGCAGTTTCTGCGATTGAAGTACTTTCTTTTATTTCTTGTACACCAGAGATCATATTTTTTGATAATGTATTTGATTTTTCTTGTATTTCTAGTAACATATTTGTTATTTCTACAGTAGCATTTTGTGAATCTTCAGCCAGTTTCTTAACTTCATCAGCTACAACTGCAAAGCCTTTACCATTTTCTCCAGCACGAGCTGCTTCAATAGCAGAGTTTAAAGCTAATAAATTAGTTTGTGAGGCTATTTCTGTGATGGTATCAACTACTGTCTTGATTTCATTAGATCGTTGATTTAAAAGTTCTGCAATAGATTGCACAGGGACTATTTTACTTTCTACAATTTTTATTTGTTCGATTACCTTCTTTAATTTTTCATTTCCGAGTACAGCTGCATTTGTTGCGGCATCAGAAGTACTTAAAACTTTATAGGCATTTTCACTAATTCTTTTATTAGCCTTAAATAGATCATTTACTACAGAAACGGTTTTCTCAGCTTGATCTGCTTGGATTAATGCTCCTTCAGACAATTCTTGAACTGATACTGCAATTTGTTCAAGTGCTTTTGAACTTTGCTCTGTATTTGTTTGAAGATTATATGCAGCATCTGTTACGTTACTGCTCTCATTATTAATTCTGTTTATTAAATGTCTAAGATTACCTTTCATCTTATTAAAAGCCTCTGCAAGTACACCTAATTCGTCAGAAGATTTTATATCTATATCAGCTAATGCTAGATCATTTTCGGCTATAGAGGTTGCATAATTAACTAATTTTTTAATAGTGCTAACTATGGTATTTATTAAGTAAGTGGCTACAGTAAAGCTTAATATACTTATTGATATTATAAGAAGTATAATTACGATACCAATAACGCTTGCAGTTTTAAGTAGAGCTATTTTTTCGGTTCTTTGATCTGTAAGTTGATTTGTAACTAAATCCTGTATACTATCATTTGAGGAGTTTAAAGTTAAAGAAATTACTTTAAAGCTTTTCATAGCTTGTTCTGCATTTCCGGATTTATTAGCCTCAATTAATTTATTGAGATTTTCTTCGTAAGTAGACATAATTCTTTCAATAACATCTACTGATTTCATACTATTTAGGCTTGTAGTATTTTCTTTAATGAAGTTAATGTTGTTTTTTACAGTCCTTAAAGTTTTTAAGGCGGCATTGTTGGACTTATCATCTTTATTCAATACAACGTTATTAACTTCACTGGTTGAAGTATCAACTAATGAAAAAATCTCATTGGATTTTACGGTTACTTCAATCATGGTATCTAATCTGTTCATTAAATTTTTCATGATTGCAAAGGTTCCTATACTGAGAAAGGTCATAGGAATAATAATACCTGCAAGAATAGTAATTAGCTTTACTCTTAAGCTTCGATTACGTATATTGCCCTGAATATTTTTATGCATAATTCAATCCTCCTGGAATAAAATTGATTATTTTATAATTACAAGCATTAAATAATATAAAAGTTACTAACAGGTTTATCGTAATATACATAATAGATTTAACGACACAAATTATGGCAGATCAGTTCTGCTATTGTATACATAAAATACACTACTAATGATATAAATTAATTAATATGTTGTAGAATTTATTCAAATGTTATAATATAAATTTAGGTAAAAGAATACAGGAGGAGTGTAATGAAAAAGAGTATACATGATAAACTTTTAGAGATAACAGAGGAAGAAAGAAAAATTTTAGATGAGAAAGTTTTTAAAGTAGATAAGAGTATTTATACAAATGAGAATAAGTTTATCATTGATAGTAATATGCTTCTTCCTAAAGGCGAATTAATTGATATTAGAAAGCATACTAGATTTATTGATTTTCCAGAACATAATCATAATTACATAGAAGTTAGCTATGTGTATCAGGGAGAACTAAGAGAAAGCATAGATGGAAAAAGTATTACTCTTAAAAGGGGAGAAATTATTTTTTTAAATCAATTTATAACCCATAGAATTGAGGCGGCAAAAGAAGAGGATATAATAATCAATTTTATAATTAAACCTGAGTTTTTTGATTATGTATTAACTTTTTTAGATAATGAAAATGTAATAAGTAAGTTTTTGGTTACAACCTTATATAAAGAATATAACAAGGGGGAATACCTGTATTTTAAAGTAGCAGATCAAGAAGAAATTCAAAAGCTTTTAGAAAAAATCATAATAGAATTGTATTCACCATCGGTTATGAGTAAATCGGCTATAAAGCTTATGGTTGGTCTACTTTTAATTGAACTTATGCGAAATTCTCAATATATGGATAGCTATTCTTCCAATAATTATGAAAAAAAGATTATGATAGATATTTTTAAATATATAGAAGAAAATTATAAGGACGCTGTATTGAGTGATATTTGTGAAAAGTTTAAACAGCCTCATTACAAATTAAGTAGACTAATAAAAAGATATACAGGCATGACCTTTAAAGAACTTTTACAGGAAAAAAGATTAACTAAAGCTGTAGAATTTCTTGAATTCAGTAATTATTCAATATTGGATATTATTGATGCCATAGGATATGAAAATCCAACATATTTCTATAAAATATTTGAACAAAAATATGGAGTTACTCCTAAAAAATATAGGGATGAAATGTGATTAATTTTTAATTTGCATAAAATTAAATAAAAAAATAAGGATAGAAGCTGTATTGCTATAAGTTAGTAATACAGCTTTTTTACGTAATAAGGTAAAAATACACTCAAACTTTTAATGTATAAAAAGTATAATAAGTGCAAATAAGGATAAAAAAAATAAATTATTTGGATATTAAAAAATGCAGAAACGAAGTTTATAATGTAAACATCAGTAAACGTTTTAACAAAAATCTATTATTAAAAAATATTAATTTTTTATGAGCGATATATTAATTTTATCGTTTAGGGAGGAGAATAAAATGATTCGAAAAGGAACTGTAATGAAACTATTTAATGGATTTGAGAAAGAATATGAGCTGCGTCACAGTAAAATATGGCCTGAAATGGTACAAATGTTACATAAGTATGGTGCGAAAAATTATTCTATATTCTTAGATAAAGAAAGTAATAATTTATTTGCATATGTAGAAATAGAAAATGAAGAAAGATGGAATAAAACAGGTGAAACGGAAATTTGTAAAAAATGGTGGAAATATATGAAAGATATTATGGAAACCAATAAGGATAATAGTCCTGTGTCAATTGAATTGAGAGAAGTGTTTCATTTAGATTAAATGTAAAGGTTTAGATAGGAGCGATGAATAATGAATAATAGTGAAGAAAAAAAATCATCTTGGTTACCGACGGTTGCAGCATCCATGGCAAACTATATTGATGCAGGTTCTATTGTTGCTGGTGCAGCAGGTTTATCATTTTGGACAGCGTATCTTCATATGACTGATTTACAGCTGGGAGCCTTGAGTGCTTTTAGTTCAAATGCTATTTCAGCTGCTATTGGTGCATTAATAGGTGGTAAGCTGTGCGATAAATATGGACGTAAGTTTATATATAATTGTTCTATGATATTTTATATGATAGGCGTAGCGCTAATTGTCTTTGCACATAGTTTTCCAGCCTTTTTCATTGGATATGTAATCATAGGTTTATCGGTTGGTTTTGATATTCCAGCATCTTGGACAACCATTGCAGAAGGTGCGCCAGCTAAAAATAGAGCTAAGCATTGTGGATCAGCACAGCTTGCATGGTCAGCAGGTCCAGTTATAGTGTATGTACTTTCAGTTGTACTTGATAGATATGGACTTCTTGGCAGTCGTATAGTTTTCGCACATTTATTTTTCGTGGCATTATTTACTTGGATATTAAGAAGAAGAGTTCCAGAATCAGCATCTTGGAAGGCTGAAAGAGAAAGAGAAAAGGAACTCAGAGCAAAAGGACAAGTAGTAGAAAAGGCTAAATTAAAAAATTTATTTGTGAAAATAAATTTAAGAACATTATTATTTCTAGTGGGAGTTTATTTATTTTGGAATTTAGCAGCAGGAACAATGGGCTTCTTTATGCCATTAATATATCAAACAGTTGGAAATGTATCCTCTAAAACAGCCAATTTGCTTCAAGCAGCTTTATTTGCACTTACAGCAGGTGGAACATACTTTATTTTTATGAAGTTGGGAGATAAAGTAAGCCGTAGAGGTATTTATGCAGTATCCTCTATAATGGCAATAATAGCATGGTCAATATTTATTTTACCTCAGTCCAGTATGAAACCCTTTATGCTTGTTATATTTGTTGTTGTATATGGATTTTCTTGTGGATTTGGTCAACAGCCATTTTATCAATTATGGTCCAGTGAGCTTTTCCCAACAAAATATAGAGGTAGTGCTCAAGGGGTGATGTTCTTTATTGTTCGTGTAGCACTCGGAATATGGAGCTTTGTAATTCCAACAATTATGAGTAAATTTGGCTTTCAATTAGCAGCAGTATGTATGGTAGGTTTTCTTATAATTAGTGCAGCTATTGGAGTTATATTTGCACCAAATACTCAAGGTAGGTCACTTGAGGAAATTGAGAAAGAACGTTATGGTAATGCAGTTTAAAGTAAATAATATTTTAGCTATTTTAAAATATATAAAAATGAGAAAGTGCAAATAAGGATAAAAAATATAATTTATTTGGATATTAAAAATACTAAAAGGATGAACTATAATTTAGGCATAAGTGAAATCGATTAAACCAAGGGGTGAAAATTATTATGAAATACCATTTGGCCGTTGATATAGGTGCTTCAAGCGGTAGACATATACTTGGATATATGGAAAATGGAAAGCTTGAAATAGAAGAAATATATAGATTTGAAAATGGAATAAGTAAAATAGGAGACGAATACTGTTGGGACATCAAAGGTTTATTTAAGGAAGTAAAAAATGGAATAAAAAAGTGCAAAGAAATAGGAAAGATACCAGAGAGTATAGCAATTGATACTTGGGGAGTGGATTTTGTCTTATTAGATGAAAATAATGATATGCTTGGAAACTCAGTGGCATATAGAGATGATAGAACAGAGGGAATGATGGAAAAAGCATTTGAAAAAATTCCTCAGGATATGCTCTATTTGTATACGGGAATTCAATTTCAAAGATTTAATACGTTATATCAACTACTTGCAATAAAGAATAAAAATAAAGAGACTTTAGATAAGGCAAAAACTTTTTTAATGATACCGGATTATTTGAATTTTTTACTTACGGGAAAAAAGGTAAATGAATACACGAATGCCTCAACAACTCAGCTTGTTAATTCTTTTGATAGAACTTGGGATGAAAAAATACTAGAGGAATATGGCATAAATAAGGACATGTTCCAAGAGATAAAGCTTCCTAAGACTAATATAGGTGGATTAAGAAAAGAGTTAGGAGAAGAATTTGGTTTTGATATGGAGGTAATACTTGCAGCAACCCATGATACAGGTTCAGCATTTATAGCTTCGGTTTGTAATGATAGTGACAGTATTTATTTAAGCTCTGGAACCTGGTCCTTAATAGGAGTTGAAAATCGATTTCCAATATGCATTCCTAAGGCAATGGATTACAATTTCACAAATGAAGGTGGAATAGATTATAGATACAGATTTTTAAAGAACATTATGGGACTTTGGGTAATACAAGAGGTTAGAAGGAATTTGGATAATAAATATTCCTTTGCAGAATTAGTAGTATTAGCAAAACAGTATATGGATTTTAATTCTATTGTTGATGTTGATGATGATAGATTTCTAAAACCAGATAATATGATAGAAGAAATTAAAAATTATTGTAGGGAAACTAAGCAGAAAGTTCCTAATGAGATTGGTGAAATAGCTGTTTGTGTATACAATAGTTTAGCACATTGTTATAAAAAAGCAGTGGATTCTCTAGAAGAGATATTTGAAAAGAAATTTAAGAGAATAAATATCTTTGGTGGTGGATGTAAAAATGAACTTTTGAATGAAATAGTTTCAAAGGTAACAGAAAAAGAAATATTAGCAGGGCCAGATGAGGCAACAGCTATAGGAAATTTAGTGGCGCAACTTATAAGCTTAGGCATTTTTAAAGATTTAAGTGAAGCAAGACAAGTTATAAAAGAGTCTTTTAATATAAAAAAATTTGAACCAGGAAATTAGGAGGTTAGAGATATGAATATAAAAGAAAAGTATGAATCAGCTAAAAGTGAATATGCAAAATGGGGAATAGATGTAGACAAAGTATTAGAGGAACTTAAGAAAGTAAAAATATCTGTACATTGCTGGCAAGGTGATGATGTTACAGGTTTTGAAAAAAATAAAGAGGCACTCTCTGGTGGTATTGCAGCAACAGGAAATTACCCAGGAAAAGCAAGAACTCCAGAAGAATTAAGGTCAGATTTAGATAAGGCACTTAGCTTAATTCCAGGAAAACACAAAGTAAATTTACATGCAATATATGCGGAAACTAATGGAGAAGTTGTTGAAAGAGATGAGATAAAACCAGAACACTTTAAAAATTGGGTAGAATGGGCAAAAGAAAGAGGACTTGGACTAGATTTTAATCCAACAATATTTTCTCATCCAAAAGCTTCAGATGGTTTAACACTTTCTAATCCCAATAAAGAAATTAGAGATTTTTGGATAAGACATTGCAAAGCTTCAAGAAAAATTGGAGAGTATTTTGGTAAGGAACTTGGACAAACTTGTTTAACAAATATTTGGATTCCAGATGGTTATAAAGATATTCCAGCAGATAGATTAGGACCAAGACAAAGATTAAAGGATTCTTTAGATGAAATATTAAAGGAAGATATAGATAAGAAATATAATTTGGATTGTGTAGAATCAAAGGTTTTTGGTTTGGGAGCTGAAGCTTATACTGTAGGTTCAAGCGAATTTTATATAAATTATGCAGCTAAAAACAACATATTATCTTTACTTGATACAGGACATTATCATCCAACAGAAGTAGTATCAGATAAAATTTCAGCAATGTTATTATTTGATGAGAAGGTAGCACTTCATGTTAGCAGACCTGTTCGTTGGGATAGTGATCACGTTATAGTCTTTGATGATGAACTTAAAGAAATTGCTAAGGAAATAGTAAGAAATGATGCATTAGATAGGGTTATAATAGGCTTAGATTTCTTTGATGCAAGCATTAATAGAGTGGCAGCTTGGACTATAGGAACAAGGAACATGATAAAAGCATTATTATTTGCTATGTTAATGCCAAATAAAAAGTTAAAAGATCTGCAGGATGAAGGAAACTTCACTGAAAGATTAGCGCTTATGGAAGAATTCAAAACTTACCCAATGGGTGATATATGGAATTACTATTGTGAGATAAACAACGTACCAGTTAAAGAAAACTGGCTAAGAGAAGTAAAAAAATATGAAGAAGAAGTATTATCAAAAAGAAAGTAGGTATTAAATATGAAGGTTGAAGAATTAGATTTTGTTAAAAATTATATTAGAATTACTCAAGATGCATGGCTTAAGGGATGGCATGAACGTAATGGTGGAAACTTTTCATATAGAATAACAGATGAAGAAGTAAAAGAGTTAAACGGACTAATCAATGAAAATAGTGAGTATACTCCAATTGGTGTATCTGTTCCTAATCTTAGTAATGAATATTTCTTAGTTACAGGAAGTGGTAAATTTTTAAGAAATGTAATTTTAGATCCAGAAGCAAATATTGGTATAGCTAAAATAGATGAAAAGGGTGAAAATTATAAAATTGTTTGGGGACTTATAAATGAAGCAAGACCAACAAGCGAATTTCCATCACATCTTATGAGCCATTCTGTTAAAAAAGAAGTAACAGATGGAAAAAATAGAGTTATACTTCATTCACATACTACAAATATTATAGCTTTAACTTTTGTATTGCCTTTAGATAGCAAAGTATTTACAAGAGAATTATGGGAAATGGCGACAGAATGTCCAGTTGTATTCCCAAGTGGAGTTGGAATTGTGCCTTGGATGGTACCAGGTGGAGCTGCAATAGCTAAAGAGACAAGCAATTTAATGAAGGAATTTGATGTAGTAATTTGGGCTCATCACGGAACTTTCGTTTCTGGTGAAAGCTTAGATTTAGCTTTTGGACTTATGGATACAGCAGAAAAATCAGCAGAAATTTTAGTAAAAGTTTTATCCATGGGTGGGAAGAGGCAGACAATAACAGCTAACAATTTTAGAGAGCTAGCAAAAGATTTTAAGGTTGAGCTTCCTGAAAAATTCCTTTATTAATAAAAAATATATAATGAATAAAAAGATGACTTCTAAATAGGAGCAAAAACTGTTTATTTTTGAGTGCAAAGTTATGTTAATTTTTGCACTCTTTATTTTTATTTAAATAGATGATGCTTGCACATAAATTCAAAATATACTTCAGGCTATAACTATATTAGTTTATAATATATACAATAGTAAATAATTGCGAAAGATGTATAGATAGATTATACGCAGTGAATGGAGTATAGGATAAAATGGATATGTTTGATGTAATAATTATTTTAGGCTTTCCTGCGTTACAGGATGGGAAGCCTTCTCCTATAATGAGGGAAAGAGTTATAAAAGCAGTTGAATTATTTAATAAGGGATACGCGAGTAACATTATATGTTCAGGTGGAGGAGTATATAATAAATATATTGAAGCAGATATTATGGCTAATTTTGCAGAATCATTAGGTATTCCAAATAGTTGTTTGATTAAAGAAAGCAAATCAAGAAACACATATGAAAATATAAAAAATTCAATAAAGATAATGGAACAGAGAAATTGGTTATCAGCAATGGTAGTTACTTCTCCTTGGCATGTAAGACGTTCTAATTATTTTTTATTAAAGTGCAGTATTAAATATGAGATGGAGAAATCTGACTATCCAGGGGAATTCTCTTGTTTTTATATCGCTGCAATGTACATATGGGAAAGTTATATAATGCTCAAAACCAAAATAAAAAAGCACTAATATTATGTTGTTTCACAGCTTTCGTATATTGTTCATAAATAAATTTAGGCTATGTTTTAATACAGTGTTGAAATATAGTCTAATAAAAATTATAGGTGTGATTGTCTATCTAAATTCTCAAAAGATCGTGTGAAGAAAAGTCTGTAAATAAAAATAACAAGGCTTTCTATGGTAAAATAAAATCATAGGAGGCCTTTTATTATGGCAAGAAAAAAAGATATTTATAAGGTAAAACCAATGAATGAAGGAAAAAGAAATATTATATCAGCTCTTATAGACGAATATGATATTCAGTCAGCTGAGGATATTCAGGAAGCTTTAAAAGATCTATTAGGTGGAACTATTCAATCTATGCTTGAAGGTGAAATGGACGAGCATTTAGGTTATGAACCATATGAACGAGCCGAAACTACAAACTCAAGAAATGGGAAAAAACAAAAAAGGATTCGAAGCAAATATGGTGAGATGAATATAGATGTACCACAGGATAGAGAAAGTTCTTTTGAACCTAAAATAGTACAAAAACACCAGAAAGATATTTCTGGTATAGAAGAAAAAATTATTTCTATGTATGCTAAAGGATTAAGTACCAGACAAATTTCAGAACAAATTGAAGATATATATGGGTTTGAAGTTAGTGAAGGAATGGTTTCAAATATAACCAATAAACTTCTTCCTGAAATAGAAGCATGGCAACATAGACCTTTATCTACAGTATATCCAATTGTTTTCATTGATGCAGTTCATTTTTCCGTAAGGGAAAATAACGTTATACGTAAGCTTGCAGCTTACATTATTCTTGGTATAAATAATGAAGGCAGAAAGGAAGTACTTTCTATAAATATTGGAGAAAATGAAAGCAGTAAATATTGGCTTAGTGCTCTCAATGAATTAAAAAATAGAGGTGTTCGAGATATCCTTATCCTTTGTGCAGACGGTCTTACAGGGATAAAGGAATCTATATCAGTAGCTTTTCCCAATACTGAATATCAACGTTGTATAGTTCATCAAGTAAGAAATACATTAAAGTATGTTGCTGATAAAGATAAAAAAGAATTTGCAAAAGATTTAAAAACTATATATCATGCACCTTCTGAGGAAATTGCATATAAGCAATTAGAAGAAATCACTGAAAAATGGGAAAAACATTATCCTAACTCAATGAAAAGCTGGAAATCAAATTGGGATGCTATTAGCCCTATTTTTAAGTTCTCTGCTGATGTAAGAAAAGTTATTTATACTACAAATGCAATCGAAAGTCTCAACAGCACATACCGTAGATTAAATAGACAAAGAACTGTATTTCCAAGCGATACATCACTTTTAAAAGCTTTATACCTTGCTACTTTTGAAGCTACAAAAAAATGGCGTTTGCCACTAAGAAATTGGGGTAAAGTGTACGGTGAATTATCCATTATGTATGAAGGACGACTTACTGAATAAAAAGCTTAATATGCCCAAAACGCCTGTTTTTAAAGGCGTTCTTGACATACATATTTTTAGAATGTATATTTAAAACAAGATAGAAAGTAACTTTTCTGACAATCTTGTCTTTTAAAACTTACCATAGAAAGTTATTTTACAGAAAGAATTTTACACGCTCACCAAAATAAAAAAGCACTAATATTATGTTGTTTCACAGCTTTCGTATATTGTTCATAAATAAATTTAGGCTATGTTTTAATACAGTGTTGAAATATAGTCTAATAAAAATTATAGGTGTGATTGTCTATCTAAATTCTCAAAATAAGAATATTCCTTTCCCTTGTTTTTGCATCCACTTTAATTTCAAATGAATTTAATGAATTATCCCAGAATATATCATTATTCATTAGATTATAGATAGTTTTTAATAACACTTATTATAACATAATTTACAAAACAGCACACATACTATATATACATTGGTTCTTTATTTTCCAAATCTTTAATTTTGATATACGAATGAGTTAACTATCTAGATTACAACCCATTTTTCTATTAAATATTCATTTTTAAACATTGATTTAAAGTATAGCCCAAATTTAAAAACCTATGCTAAAACTGTTGTTAAAGCATAGGTTTTCTTTTGCAAAATTGTATATGAATTTTATTTATTCTTCGTCTTCATCGTCATCTTCTAATTCATCCATTCTACCTGGAGTTGGTAAATTGAATTTAGTTATTACAAAATAGAATATTACGTAATAGATTACTGCATATATTATACCAATTACAATAAGAAGTATTGGTTTTGTTGATATTCCGAAATTTAATGCATAGTCTATAAACCCAGCAGAATATGTAAAACCTGAATGTATTCCAAGTGCAGAAGTTATCGCCATGGAAAGCCCTGTTAAGAAAGCATGTATAACATATAATACTGGTGCTAAGAACATAAAAAGAAATTCAACTGGTTCAGTTATACCTGTAAGAAATGTTGTAAAAGCTATTCCTAGAAGCATTCCTGTAACTTGTTTTCTGTTTTCCTTTTTAGCAGCTGCAATCATGGCAAAACATGCTGCTGGAAGTGCAAACATCATTATAGGGAAGAAACCAGTCATATATGTTCCGGCTGTTTTATCTAAAGCAAAGAATCTGTTTAAATCTCCAGTAACTATTTTACCTGAAGCAGTTTTAAAGGTTCCGAATTGAAACCAGAATAATGTATTTAAAACATTATGAAGTCCCATTGGTATAAATAATCTATTTAAAAATCCGTAAATAAAAGATCCAATAGGGCCTGCGTGAGCTACAGAGTTACCAAAAGTATTTATAACATGTTGAATAGCAGGCCAAACGATTCCTGAGATTATACCTAAAACTAAAGAACATAAAGATGTTATTATTGGAACAACACGTTTTCCACCAAAAAAGCTTAAATAATCTGGAAGCTTAGTGTCCTTAAATTTGTTATATAGAGCACCTGCTAAAATACCTATTATAATACCACCAAGTATTTCCATATTAATGTTTTTATTAAAGGATGTAGCAACACTTGTTAAAATATAATATCCAGCTGCAGCAGAAAGTCCAGCCACACCGTTATTATCTTCAGCAAAACCTATAGCAATTCCAATAGCAAATAGTATTGGTAGGTTATTAAAGATAGCTATTCCGGCAGCTAACATCCAAGATATATTAAGAACATCAGGTTGTCCCAATCTTAAAAGTAAGCCTGCAACAGGTAAAATTGCAATAGGAGTCATTAGTGATTTTCCGAGTTTTTGACAATATGCTAGTAGTGTGTTTTTTTCGTTCAAAATTAGAGTCCTCCTTAAAATATAGATAAAATAAATTTATTAATGCAAATATTATTAAGTCAAATTTGGCGCACTAAAAAAAGCTCAAAAAAGACTATCCTTTCTTAAGCTTTTGCCATGTCAAGCACGCTTATAGATAATATTATAGCATTAAAAAGAAAAATGTCAATATAATGGTTAAAAGGTAACGTTGTGTATAAAAAGCACATTAGTAACGTTTACAAATGTGGCATAATACTATATTTTTTGCATTTGTTTTATTAAATTATAAAAATAGTGCAATAAATAGAGAGACAATATCAAAAATAAATCATTGTGGAGTTGATAAATTTTTATTAGAGATATAAAATTATTGTGGTAATATTTTTAATGAAAGGAAATAAATATGAATAAGGCGATTTTTACTGGTATTTTAACTATAATAATTTTTAGCATTATTAGTACATTGTATTACAAAAATCCAAAGCAAGCATTAAAATCCATTGAGAGATATCCTGCAAAGCACAAATCGGCTACTAGAGAAAATACATCGACTAAAGTTCAATATTTAAAATTAAAGGGTTATAAGGGAAATTCAATAGAGGGAGGACATAGCATTATATTGAATCCAACAAAATAAAAATATTAAATGTATAAAGAAAAAATCCAACCGGGTATGGCTGGATTTTTAAATAAACTAGAATCTAAAATCTCTTTTTCCTTCTTCAATTTTTGTAAGACGTTCTCTTACTATTTCTCTTACTTTTTCATTAGGTATTTTATCAATATCTTCAGCGATAAGCGCCTCTCCATCTTTTTTTGTATCAGAAGAAGCATAATCTTCTAAGTATTCTTTAAGCGTCATTAATGCATTTGGACCACAGCAGTTTGCTATTTGTCCTGATTTAACAAGGCTCATAAAGCGGTCTCCAGTTCTTCCTTCACGATAGCAAGCAGTACAGAAACTTGGAATATACTTCATCTTTAAAAGCCAATCCACTATTTCATCAAGAGTACGATTATCATTAACATCAAATTGTGAAGAGTTTTCATCTTCCTTTTCAGGTTCAACATAACCACCAACACTTGTTCTAGAACCGCCACTTATTTGTGATATACCAAGTTCAAGTACTCTTTCACGAGTTTTTTTAGATTCACGTGTAGATACAATCATACCTGTATATGGAACAGAAATACGAATAATTGCCACAATTTTTTCAAATATTTCATCTGATATTGCATTTGAGAAATTTTCAGGATCAATATCGTCAGCAGGGCGTATACGTGGAACACTTATAGTATGAGGACCTACACCCATAGCAGCTTCTAAGTGTTCAGCATGCATAAGTAAACCAACAAGATCATACTTGTACATATTAAGACCAAACAAAACTCCTATACCTACATCATCAATTCCGCCTTCCATAGCACGGTCCATAGCTTCAGTATGATATGCATAGTTACTTTTTGGACCTGTAGGATGAAGCTCTTCATAGCTTTTCTTGTTATAGGTTTCTTGGAAAAGTATATAAGTTCCAATACCTGCCTCTTTTAATTTTTTGTAGTTTTCTACAGTAGTGGCAGCGATATTTATGTTAACACGTCTTATTGCACCATTTTTATGTTTTATACTATATATAGTTTTTATACAGTCTAAATAGTATTCCATAGTATTTTTTACAGGATCTTCACCGGCTTCTAAAGCTAAACGCTTGTGACCCATATCTTGAAGTGCAATTGTTTCCTTTTTTATTTCTTCTTGTGACAATTGTTTTCTTGCTATATGCTTGTTCTTATGATGATATGGACAATATACACAGCCATTAACACAATAATTTGAAAGGTAAAGTGGAGCAAACATTACAATACGATTACCATAAAATTTCTGTTTGATTTCCTTTGCAAGCTTATATATTTTTTCGTTTTGATTATCTAAGTCACATTCTAAAAGTACTGCAGCTTCTCTGTGCGATATACCCTTACAGTTTTTTGCTTTTTCTATAATGCTTTCGATAAGAGGAGCATTACTCTTATTTTTTTTAGCATATTCAAGAGTATCAAGAATCTCTTCATCATTGATAAATTCAGTTGCAACCTTAGATTTAATATTATACATTGAAAAACCTCCAATTTTATTTAGTTTATAGACTGATATAAAATGATTTGAGTAATATAAATTAGCGTTTATAATAATAAAATCCTTGAACCTAAAAAGGAACAAGGATAGTAATAAAGCTAAACAGAAAACTATAAATACATTAGAATAAAATAAGAAATATATTCTGAAGTATAAACAGTTTAAGCTATACTAAAATAACTATTCTCTCGCCTTCTAATTTAGGACTAACCCTCATTCATTCAGTACGATACTTTTTTATAAGCATGGTAAGTTCTAGGAAGTAACAAGAAGTGCTAAATCGCAGATACTATACCAATACGATATATTATATCACAATACTATAGAAAGTGAAATTATATGCAACATGGATAAGATCTGTATACTTATTACTATTGTAGAATTTAATATAATATTTCTAGAAAAAATTTAAAAATAACATATAACATTAATATAAACAATTTATTTTTGCCGAATTACTATATGATGTATTAATCTTTTAAAGAACACAATGTAAGTAGTAAATGCATTATATTAACAGGCGACTAATTTTTTTGGGTATATTTTTATAGTTAATCAGTTTTAGCTATAAAGCATATTAAAATACTAACAAACTTCATGTAGACAAATTTTGTCTGTGTGGAGTTTTTTTATTTTAAATTAAGGGGGGAAGAGGCAAAGATAATTTTTTTACAAAACGATTTGAATTAAGGGGGAAGAAAAAATGAAAATTAAACTTTTTTTAGACTATAAGGATTATCATATTGTAATAGAAGATGAGGGAGAAAAAGTTGATGTGGTTGTTAATTTTACGAAACATCAACATAAAAGAAGTAGACAAAGAGGAGTGGATAAAAGGAACATATTAGAGTCACTTTTAGAAGTAGAGAATAATGAAATTTTATATTTAAAGAATAATGAGAAGGCTGTTATAAGAGATTTTAAAAGAAATATATCTTATGCAGTAGAAGTATATTCTGACTTTACTATAGTTACTAATGTTATTACAAGCTTAAATAGACCAAATCTTAAAGCTTATAAAGGTGAAAAGATAATATTTGTAGGGAAAGAAGAGGACGACAAGCATTATTTAAACTAAAAAAATATTACTAATTTACAGAAGAAACAGCTTAGTTTTAATTAAGCTGTTTCTTTTGGTTATAAATTCACTTTAAGCTACAACTTGTAAATTGAAAATGTACATAAATGATATGTTGTGAAGGAATAACTAATATTAGAAGTAAGTATACAAAAAGTTTTATTGGGGGAGATTTGACGTATGAAAAATGGCAATAGATTAAAAAAGAAAAATATTATTATAACATTGGGTTTAGTGTTGATTTCTTTTGGCTTTTTTTCTGCTATATTATTAAATAATATGCATAAAAATAATTTGAGAAAGCAAGAAGTTGAAAAACAAAATGAAATAGCTAAAAGACATAAAAAGGAAAAGAAAAAGCTTGAAGAAAAAAAGGCGAAAGAACGCAAAGAAGAAACGCCAGGACAATTTACACCTTGGACAGTTAAAAGAGAAGATGGTAAGAAAATTGCATATTTAACTTTTGATGATGGACCATCACCCAATACTGCTAAAATAATAGACATACTAAATCAAAATAATATAAAAGCAACCTTTTTTTTAATAGGAAGTAATGCCGAAAATTTTCCTGACTTAGTAAGAGAAGAATTCAAAAATGGAGAGGTTATAGGTAATCACACATATAGTCATATATTAAGCAACAAGTTGAATCCAGAGAAGTTTTTAGAGGATTTAAACAAATGTGATGAGGTACTAAAAAACATATTGGGTAAAAATTATGATTCTAGGCTTGCTAGATTTCCAGGAGGATCATTTGGCAATAATTTGAATGCAACTAGAGAAGCTGTTACTAAAGCAGGCTATAGATTTGTAGATTGGAATGATGAAATTGGAGATGCGCGAGGGAAAAATTTACCGGAAGCAGTACTTTTATCAAATCTAAAAAAATATACAAATTATGATACAGTTGTGTTATTAATGCATGATACTACTCCTAAAACAACTACAGTAGCAGTTCTCCCACAGATAATTCAATATTTAAGAGATAGAGGATATATATTTGCTACATTGTAAACAAAATTATTGAAAAATAATAAGTGTTTCTGATTATAAATAAAGTAGTAACTCTTAATAAATTAATGCATAGAATAAAGTGTAATATTTAAATTGGAGGCACATATGTATTTTGACCAATATAAATGTCCATTTCTAAATGATGATTATTACTTTGATTACAGGTCTGAGGATGAACTATATATGAGACCTGTAAGGAGAGCACAAGCTAATATAGTAGGAGGAGCAATAGCACCTAATATTAGGGGAGTTGTTATTTTTACAGCTGTAGCTAACGGAACAGAAGTTTCTGTTGTACTTAATGGACTTCCACCATATAGACCTGCAATGGGTGGAAGACCTCAGGTTGGTCCTCATGGTTTTCATATACATGGAATTGGAGATTGCACAAAAGGAACAGCGCTTAAACCATTTCCAAACACTGGAGAACACTGGAATCCAACTAATCAACCACATGGCAATCATGCGGGAGATTTCCCTGTAATTTTTTCGAATAACGGTTATGCCCGTATGACATTTTTTACAAACAAGTTTAGAGTTCCTCAAATTATAGGGAAATCTGTGGTGATTCATGAAAGTCCAGATGATTATAGAACTCAGCCAGCAGGAGCATCTGGTAGAAAAATAGCATGTGGTGTTATTAGAGCATTATAATAGAAATTCTATAAAGGAGTCTTCTTATTAATAATGTAAGGCTCCTTTTAATGTTGTGTTTTAGAAAGAAAATATAGTATAATATGATTTACATATTTTAAGGAGGAAGACTATGAAGTACGACATACCATTTTTACAAAAATCAAATTTAAAATTAAAAAGTAAAATCACGTACATAGTTTTAACAATTTTTATGTTAGCAATGGCAGCAGTATTTTTCACATTAATCATGCAAAGTAGCTTTATTTTTGGATTTTTATTTGGAGTTTTCATGGCAGCTATTGGATTATTTATGGGATATTTGTTTATATATGCTGGGCTACTAAAGAAGTTCTATATTAAAATGACAGATCAGTATTTAGAAGTGTCCATGCCATTTAAGACTAGAAAAGCATACTGGAATGAAATTTATAGCGTAGAAATATATAGGATAAATAATAATACAGCTGTATCTATTTTATTAAAGAAAGACATAGGCAAGGCGAGGAAGAGAACAGTATTTAATAATTTTAATCAATTATATGGAATTAACCCATATTCTTTTCAAATATCATTATCGTTTTTTGAAGATATAGATTTAAAAAAATTTATAACAACAATAGAAATAAAGAGAAAAGAAAATTTTGATCCTAATATAATAGAGGAAAATATAATAGAGGACAATGATTATAAGGAGAATAAAAATAACATACTTAAGGCAGTCATAGTATCCATTATGGTTACTCTTGTTTTAGGAGTTATTTATGGATTTCTTATATGTAATTCTAAGAAAAACTACATAGCAATACCTATGTTTGGTAGTGCAGTTATAATAGCTGTTTTTAATAAATATTATTTAGAGAAAGCTTTTAGTTTAATAGTAAGGTTTGTAGTTGGAATAGTTTGTTTAATGCAGATTCCCATAGCAATTATTTCAGCTTGTCTATTTGAAGGTGGAGCTGATTTTAGTATTAGCTATGTTATTTATATAATTAGAGCGTACTATGAATATGTTATATACGATACAATGAAGGCATTTGGGTTTATTTTTGCAGCAGTAGTTTGTTTTGGTATTGGTTTCTTTGCTGGACGAATTAGCATAAGTAAGAAATAAAATATATTACAAACAAGCTTTTATGCATAAATAATAAAGCATTAGTTATTAAAAAATGTTTTAGGTTTTAAAAGTTATTAATTAAAATGATTATAGGGGCTGGTATTATATATCAGCTTTTGTTTTGTTATTTATATACAATTGTATTTCTATGGTTTATATGGTAGCATATAAAGTATTAAGATTATATTAAAATTTAATAGAAAAAGAATATAAAAATTTTAGTGTACTGCTAGAATTTGTGGGTTCAACTAAATTTTTTAGTTGATTAAAAAGGAATCAGGTTAAAATCCTGAGCGGTCCCGCCACTGTAAGAAAGGAGTTTAAGTACAATAGGTCACTGGGAAACTGGGAAGACGTACTTAAATTATGATTTTCAAGCCAGGAGACTTGCCATATTCTATTATATTTTTTCTACGAGCGATAGGAGGAATAGTCATGAAATGTAATTATATAATTACTATATGCATATGACCTTTTAACGTTTAGTTGAGGGTTTTTTTTATTTTACATAAATTAAAGGGAGTGTTTTATATGCATATAGAAGACGGTATATTATCATCAGCAGCATGGGGAACCTGGTATGCTGCATCAGCTTTATTTGTTATTCCAGGTGTAAGAGAAATAAAGAAAAGATCAGAGAAAAATTTATACTATAAACCATTTTTATCAATGGTTGGCGTGGGGGTTTTTGTAATATCCTGCATGCATATACCTGTTCCTGTGACAGGATCCTGTTCTCATCCCTGTGGAACACCGCTGGCAGCTATATTAATAGGACCTTTAGCTACTACTGTTATAACAGCAATAGCTCTGCTGTTTCAAGCTCTGTTTTTGGGACATGGAGGTATAACAACTATTGGAGCAAACAATATTTCAATGGGAATAGCAGGAGGGTTATCTGGATATGCTATGTTCAAGCTTTTAAAGAAATTTAATGCACCTTTGTGGTTAGCAGCTGGAATGGCAGGTTTTGTTGGAGATATTGTCACATATTTAGTAAGTGCATTAGAACTAGCAATAAGTTTGCATGGACATACATCTATATTCAAGCAGTGGATGATATTTTTTATGGGATACGGTCCAACACAAATTCCACTAGCCATTGCAGAAGGAATTTTCACTGCAGCAATAATAAAGATAATGCTTAAAAGAAGACCAGATATTTTAAACAGTTCTATGAGTAACATAATAGGGAGGAGTAAAGATGAATAGTAAAAATCAAGTTAAGTGGCTAGATAGTTTTACAAAAACCCTATTAGGAATAATGCTTGTAATTCTTATATTTATTTTTATATCTGGTAAATATATGGATATGCATAAAATGGAGGCATCTGGTACTGATGATAAGGTTAATTCTATGGCATCAGGAAAGCATCATCCATTTATAGAACTTCCAGGGGATGCAGAAGTAGGAGCTTTTTCAGTTGTTAATTTTTTTGCAGGAATTATTATAGGACATCACTGGGAAAAGTTATTTGGAAAATCAAAAGAAGAAAATGTTCAGGAGAAAGCTTAAATGAGTCTTTTGGAATTTAAAAATACAGCTGAAGTAGAAAGTTTCGTTCATAGGTTTGATGGAAGAGTGAAAACTATTATATTCTTTATAGGTATAATAACAGTAGTAATGCTTTCAAAATGGTATGTCATTTTAAGTTTCTGGATTTTTTCATTATTATTGTTTTTTAGTGCAGGAATTAATATGAAAAAACTTATCCATAGATTATCTATGCCAGCTTTAATGGCAGTCATTGTTTTTGTAAATGTAAGTTTTACTAATGGAAGTCACTGCATTTATACCTTAAACCTTGGATTTAAGCTTAATATTTATTTAGAAGGATTACAGTTTGGTAGTATAGTCTTTCTTAGAGTAATTGCAGCAGTTACTCTAGGATATTTACTTATTTATACTACTCCTATGACAGAAATTCTTGAAACTTTAAGGATATTAAAAGTGCCTACTACCATTATAGATATAGCTAATATGATGTATAGATATCTTTTTATAATAGAAGAAGTAAGAGATAACATGAATAGAGCTCAAATATGCCGAATGGGCAAAAATGCTTCTCCTTATAAAAGACTAATAGATTCAGGAAAAACCGCAGCCTACGTACTAATTAAATCATTAGATAAGAGTACATCCATATATAAAGCAATGATTTCAAGAGGCTACAATGCAGAGACGACGCACTTTACTTTTTTTCGTGAAAAGATAAGGTTTCAGGATAAAGTTTTTATAATATTAGCCATAGCATTTATAGCCATAGAAATTATAGCTAATCAAATGTGAAACTAAAGCTATATTTGTACAGATTATAGAAAGCACCAACTATAATTGGACAAAGATAGCTTAAAGTTGAACTTGAGTTAGCTAGTGTCAATCAAATGTGAAACTAAAGCTATATTTGTACAGATTATAGAAAGCACCAACTATAATTGGACAAAGATAGCTTAAAGTTGAACTTGACTTAACTAGTGTCAATAAGATGTGAAATAAGCTGTACCCATATTTAAATTTAAGGTGGTTAAAACAATGCAAATAAGTATTAAAGATGTAAGCTACATTTATAGTGACGGTTTTAAAGCGCTTAATAACATTAATATAGATATAGAAAAAGGGGAAAGAGTAGCTATTTTAGGGCCTAATGGAGCAGGAAAATCCACCTTGTTTAATATGCTTAATGGAATAATAACTCCATCTTGTGGAATAGTTGAAATAAATGGGCTTAGTACTTTGAATAAGAAAAATTTGAACTTAGTACGTGAAACAGTTGGAATGGTATTTCAAGATTCAGATGACCAACTATTTAATTCAAGTGTAATGCAAGAAATAGCTTATGGTTTGATGAACATGAAACTTCAGGAAAAAGAAATTGAAGAAAGAACAAAGTGGGCGCTTAAAATTGTAGATATGGAAGGTACTGAAAAGAGAAGTCCTCACAACTTGAGTGGAGGGCAAAAAAAGAAAATAGCTCTTGCTAGTGTTTTATCTATGAGACCACAAGTTTTAGTATTGGATGAACCTACAGTATCACTAGACCCAAGGGGAACAATAAAGCTTGTAAAACTTCTTAATGAAATAAATAAAGAAATGGGAATCACAATTATATTTTCCACACATGATATGGATATTGTACCGCTTTTAGCAGACAAAATATATGTATTAGATGAAGGAAGAGTAATTTTAGGTGGAAGTACAAATGAGGTATTCAACAATAAAAATATACTTAGAAATATAAATTTAAGGCTTCCAAGAGCGGCACATCTAAGTGAAATTTTGCAGAAGGATGGCTATCTTGAGTTTGAAAAATTACCGCTTACTCTAGGTGCTGTAAGGGGAGAAATTAAAAATTTTAGGAGGGATTAGATGATTCACGGTGGAGATATTTACACAGAAGGTGTTTTTAAAGGAAAAGAGCTCATAGATTATAGCTCTAATATAAATCCATTAGGTGTTCCTAAAACTTTTTTAAGTAATATAAATGAGGCAGTAAAAAATCTAGAAGTATACCCAGATGTGAGTTATAGGAAAATAAATAAAAGCATAGAAAATTATCTAAAAATAAAAAATATGGGTATAGTACTTGGAAACGGGGCTTCAGAGATAATTGAACTCTCAGTAAGTCTTTTTAAAAGAATTTTAATAGTAGTTCCATCCTATATAGAATACGAAATTAATGCTAGAAGACATAATGTAGATATTATATATTCTTATTTAAATAATGATATGGATATTGATTATGAAGATATAATGTCTAAACTTAAAGATGTAGAGGCCATTATAATAGGAAATCCAAATAACCCTAATGGTGGAATAATAAATAAAGATAAATTTAAATACATATTGAATTTTGCGGAGAAAAATAAGAAGACAATTATTATAGATGAAGCTTTTGTTGAATTTACAGGAAACACGAATTTCAGTTTTACACAGGAAGCAGAACAATATAACTGTTTGTTTATAATAAGAGCTATGACAAAATTTTTTGCAATGCCTGGAATAAGATTTGGATATGGAATAACGAAAAACAAGGAAATCATAAATAAAATAAAGGAAAAACAAAATCCTTGGAATATAAATTGTTTTGCTGAAATAGCAGCAATTAAATGCTTAAGTGATAAAAAATATATTGAAGAATCTCTTTTATGGATTAAGAGTGCAAGGGGAAATTTTATAAATGAGCTTCATGATATAAGTTTTATAGAAAAGGTATTTTATCCACATGCAAATTTTGTACTCATAAAGCTTAAAAAAATAACAGGGGAAACGCTTTATGAACTTTTATTACAAGAGGGCTTTGTAATAAGACGAGCAGAAAATTTTAAGGGACTTGATGATAGCTTTGTCAGATTTGCTATAAAGGATGATAGGTTAAATGAAAGCTTTATAAAAGTTCTTAAGGGTGTGGAAGGTAAAATATGAGAACAGCACTTATAAGTTTAAATAGTTATGGAGACCAAATTGGAGAAAAGTTAAAGAAGGCTATGGCAATTGACATATATTCAAAAAATCATATTGAAAATTTTAAAATAAAGGATCTTACAGGTAGGCTTATGAAGGAATACGATGCTCTGATTTTTGCGGCATCTACAGGAATAGCAGTTAGAGCTATTGCTCCTTTTATAAAAAGTAAAACTGAAGATCCAGCTGTAATTGTAGTGGATGTACTCTCAAAATTTACAATAAGTCTTTTAAGTGGTCATATAGGTGGAGCAAATGCTTTAACCTTAAAAGTATCAACAATATTAGCTTCAACTCCAGTAATAACAACAGCTACAGATAACCTTAAAATAAAAGCTCCAGATATTATTGCAAAAGAGAATGGACTTATAATAGATAATCTAAAAAAAATGAAAGACATATCAGTTCTTTTAGTGGCATCTAAAAAGGTTGCTTTTATAGATGAAGAAAATTTGATTGATATACAAGAAGGCTACACAAGTGATTTAAATGCAGAGGGTAAGGTCTATGTCACAAATAAATTGATGACTTTGAAGAATAATGAACTAAAGCTTATACGAAAAAATATTGTTTTAGGTATAGGATGTAGGAAAAATTATGATGTAGATAATATGCGAAATATAGTTTTAGAAAAATTAAAGGAGTTTTATATAGATAAAAGGGCTGTTAGAATTGTAGCTTCAATAGATGTTAAAGCAGAAGAAAAGGCGATTATTTCTCTAAGTGATTATCTAAATGCTCAATTTGTAACATTTACTAAAGAAGATATAAAAACAGTAGAAGATATGTATGAAGGCAGCGAATTTGTACAAAAAAATGTTGGAGTAAAATCTGTATGTGAACCTTCAGTAAAGCTTTCAGGTGGAGAAATACTTTTCCCTAAGATGAAGATAAATGGTATGACTTTGTGCATAGGAAAATTAGAGGAAAAGTTATGAAAGCACGAGCAAGATATCCAGCGAGTTTTGGAGAATTAGTACAAGGAAGAAATCAGGGAATGGATATACTAATTTCATGTCCTGTTAACTTATTTACTGAAGTAACCTTGTTTGAAAGTAAAGAAAAAAGGCAGCAAAATAATTTTAAAAGTATTAAGTTTTTACATAACATTTTAACTAGATGGGGATTAGAAGAATACATAGATGATTTAGATATTATAGTGAATTCAAATATTCCAAGAGGAAAGGGCTTTGCTAGCAGTACTGCAGATTTGAGTGCTCTATATTATGCGCTTTTGGACTTTTATGGAAGACAATTTAATGAAAAAGAATTGATTGAAGAATGTATAAAAATAGAGCCTACAGATAGTATAATATTTGATAAATTAACTGTATTTGATTATAAAAAAGGTACTTATAAGAGAGCTCTTGGAGAGTATCCTAAGCTTTACATTTTGGCCTTTGAAGGCAGAAAAATAATTGATACTATAAGCTTTAATAAGAGAAAATTGAAAAAAGCTGAAGAAGTTGGAGATTTGATTGATAAGGTAAAGGCTTCTCTTAAGGTAAATAATATAGAAGATATTGCTTTAGCTTCAACTGAAAGTATTATTAGAAATAAAGCTAGACTTAATTATGAAATTTTAGACGAAATTCTTAGGCTTAAGGATAATACTTTTGGGCTTGGAATTTTGGGAGCTCATAGTGGAGACGCTCTTGGAATAATTTATGATAGTAAAAAGGCAAGAGAAAAAGCAATGGAAAAAGTTTTTAATATAAGGGGCTATAAAATATACAAACTTGAAACATTATTAAAACATGAAATGAATTGGGGGATAAGTAATGAATACTATGGAATTAATAAATAAAATTCATGGATTAAATACTGAGGCTATGGACATAATTCAAAAAAGGTTAAATAACTTAACTAAGCCGCTAGGAAGTCTAGGGACTTTAGAGGATATAGTAAAAAGACTTGGAGGTATAACAGGAGATGAATTTCCTTCAGTTAAAAATAAAACAGTTATTATAATGTGTGCTGATAATGGTGTTACAGATGAAAAGGTGAGTTCTTGTCCTAAAAGTGTTACAGCCACAGTTACAGAGAATTTTACAAAGGGCTTTACGGGAATAAATGTGTTTACAAGGCATGTTGGTGCAGATATAAAGGTTATAGATATAGGTGTAGATGCAGACATAGATATAGATGGAGTAATAAATAAAAAGATAAGAAAAGGTACAAGTAATATGGCAAAAGGACCTGCAATGACTAGAGAAGAGGCGTTAAAGGGGCTCACAATAGGAATTGAAACAGTGAAAGAACTTAAGGATAAAGGTGTGAATTTACTTGGAACAGGAGAAATGGGAATAGGAAATACCACAACCAGTAGCGCAGTAGCATCAGTATTAACTGGCTCAGATGTGGAGAAAATGGTTGGTATAGGCTCAGGACTTACAAAAGAAGCCTTTAAAAATAAAATTGAAATTGTAAAAAGGTCCATAGAAATAAATAAACCTGATAAAGACGATCCTATTGATGTTTTAAGAAAAGTTGGTGGCTTTGATATAGCGGGGCTTGCAGGATGCTTTTTAGGAGCAGCAATATATAGACTGCCTATAGTTATTGATGGTTTTATATCAGCAGCTGCGGCACTTTTAGCAGTTAAAATAAATCCTGTGGTTAGAGAGTTTTTAATTCCATCTCACGGGTCAGCAGAACCGGGAAGTACATGGATTATGGAAGAGCTGAAATTAGAGCCAATGTTAAACTTAAAAATGAGATTAGGTGAAGGTACAGGTGCAGCGTTGGCTTTTCAATTAATAGATATGGCGGTTTTTTCTTATGTCGAAATGGGAACCTTTCAAAAAGCTGAGATAGAACCATACAAACCATTAAAATAATATATGGAGTGATTTTTTATGAAAAAAGCAATTTTAGTAATAAGTTTTGGTACAACTTATGAAAATACGAGAAAACTAACAATAGATAAAATAGAAGAAAAAATTAGGAATGAATTTAAAGATTATGAAATTAGAAGAGCATTCACTTCTTACAAAATAATAGAAGTTCTAAAAAAGAGAGATAACATAATTGTAGATACTCCAGATACCGCGCTAGAAAAATTAAAACAAGATGGTTATGAAGAAATAATTATTCAACCTCTTCATATTATACCTGGTTCTGAGTACGAATTTGTGAAAAGAATAGTGGAAAAATATTCGGAGGAATTTAAGAAAATAAAACTTGGCAGACCTGTTTTATATTATAAAGGTATGCCAGAAAATTTCCCGGATGATTATGCTATTATGATAGATTCTATAAAGGATATAATTCCTAAAGAAAAATTAGTAATACTTATGGGACATGGAAGCAATCATAGTTCTAATGCATGTTATTCCTGTCTTCAACTTGTATTAAGAGATAGAGGATTTCATAATGCCTTTATAGCAAATGTAGAAGGCTATCCTAATATTGATGATGTACTAGGATATATTAAAGATTATTCGAGTAAGGAGGTTACTTTGATTCCACTTATGTTAGTAGCGGGAAATCATGCACTTATAGATATGGCAGGAGAAGATGAAGATTCCTTTAAAAATGTACTCATAAAGCATGGTTTTGAAGTAACGCCTTATATGCACGGACTTGGGGAAATTGAAAAGTTTCAACAAATATATATAGAGCATATAAAAGATACTATAAAAGAGAGGTATGAGGGAGAATTAAAGGGGGAAAAGTAAATGGCAAAAATAATGATTCAGGGAACTGCATCTTCTGTAGGAAAGAGTATATTAGTTGCAGCGCTTTGCAGAATTTTTAAGCAGGATGGTTATTCTGTTTGTCCATATAAGTCTCAAAACATGTCCTTAAATTCATATATAACACTTGAAGGTAAAGAAATGGGAAGAGCTCAAGTACTTCAAGCCTATGCGTCTAAACTTGAACCTGAGGTTTATATGAATCCAATACTTTTAAAGCCTACAACAGATAAAAGCTGTCAGGTTATTGTAAAAGGTGAGGTTTATAAAAATTGTAGTGCTAAAGACTACTACAGCATGAAAAAAGAATTTGCCCCTATGCTCAAAAAGGATTTTGAAGAGTTAGAAAATAAATTTGATATAGTTGTAATAGAGGGAGCAGGAAGTCCTGCTGAAATAAATTTAAGAGAAAATGATATTGTAAATATGGGTTTGGCAGAGCTTGTAGATGCACCAGTAATTTTAGCTGGAGATATAGACAAAGGAGGAGTTTTTGCTTCTCTTTTTGGAACAGTAATGCTTTTAGAGGAAAATGAGAAAAAGAGAATAAAAGGGACTATAATAAATAAATTTAGGGGAGACGTGGACATACTAAAACCCGGACTTTCAATGCTTGAAGAAAGAATAAACATTCCTTGCTTAGGAGTTGTACCATATTTTAATTTAAATTTAGAGGATGAGGATGGGGCTGTAGAGTTTAATACAGAAGTCAATTCTAATATAGACATAGCAGTAATTAAGCTGCCTCACATATCTAATTTTACAGATATTGATGCGTTAAAAATAGAAGAAGATGTTTCTTTAAGGTATATAACTTCAAGTGAGAATTTTGGTAATCCTGATTTACTCATCATTCCTGGTAGTAAGAATACTATAGGTGATCTACTATATATAAGAGAAAATGGAATAGAGAAAAAAATAAAAGAGTACGCAGAAAATCATGGATTTATTTTTGGTATATGTGGTGGATATCAAATGCTCGGAGATTTAATTGAAGATCCTTTTAAGATGGAAACTGAGTTTTTAAGTGTGAAAGGTATAGGGCTTCTTAATATAGATACTACTTTCTTAGACAGTAAAGTTACTACAAGAGTTAAAGGAAATGTAATAAATCCTAAAATTCCAGTTTATGGTTATGAAATACACATGGGAGTTTCTAAATTTGGTGAAAAAGTTAAGCCACTTATAGAAATTATTAATAAAAATGGTGAAGAGGTTTTAATAGAAGATGGAGCAATAAATGAAGAAAAGAACGTTATGGGAACGTACATTCATGGAATATTTGATGGGCGTGAATTTAGAGAGTATATTATTAATTCTTTAAGAGAAAAAAAAGGTATTAAGAGAAAAAAATCAGTAGTATATGAGGATATTAGAAATGCTGAAATAGATAAACTTGCAGATATTGTTAGAGATAGCCTTGATATGAATAAAATATATGAAATCATTGGAATTGAGGAAAAAGTATGAAGAGCATAATTGTAGCCTCAAATAGCAGTGGGGGCGGAAAGACTACAGTGACTCTTGGACTTATGCAAGCACTCATAAATAGAGGACTTAAGGTTCAAGGCTTTAAGGTTGGTCCAGATTATATCGATACGGCTTTTCATGAAAGAGTTACTAAGAAACCATCAAGAAATTTAGATTTATTTTTGATGGGGAAAAATGGTGTTAAGGCTTCTTTTTCAAGAGGTGAAGGAGATTATGGTATAGTAGAAGGGGTAATGGGACTTTATGATGGACGTGGTATAACCTCAGAATATTCTACAGCACATTTAAGTAAAGTTTTAAAGCTTCCAGTGGTTTTAGTTCTAACACCTAAGGCGCAGAGTGTAACCTTGTGTGCTGAAATATCAGGTATATTGGCCTTTGATCCAGATGTAAATATAGTAGGAGTTATTTTAAATAATATAACTGAAGGCTACTATAAACTTCTAAAAGCTGCTATTGAAAAAAATCTTAAAGGAAAAATAAAGGTGTTTGGATATCTACCTAAGGAAGAAAAACTTCAGCTTAAAAGCAGACATTTAGGATTGGTACAAAGTGTTGAAGTAGCATCTCTCAATGAAAAACTCCATGAGTGCAGTAGTCTTTTAGAAAAACATGTTGATATAGATGAAATTCTTAAGTGTACTAAGAGTATGCCTACATTCCAAGATGAGTATCATTTGAAAAATAGAAATCTAAAAATAGCTGTGGCAAAGGACGAGGCATTTAATTTTTATTACAAAGAAAATTTGGAACTTTTAAATGAATTAGGTGAGGTAACTTATTTCAGCCCTCTAAGAGATAAAATTCTTCCAAAGGATTTGGACTTTCTTTACATAGGAGGAGGATATCCAGAAGTTTTTAAAGAGGAATTAAGTAAGAATAAAAGTATGTTGTTAAGTATAAAGGAAAGACTTGAAAGTGGACTAAAATGTTATGCCGAGTGTGGGGGCTTAATGTATCTTATGGAAAACATAGAGGAGAGTCCTATGGTAGGCTTTTTTAAGGGAAATGCATACATGACTAAAAGACTTCAAAACTTTGGGTATGCTAAGGTAATTATAGAAAAAGAAAATACAATGCTTCCTCTTGAAGCTCAAATCAATTGTCATGAATTTCATAAATCTTTCGTGGAAACAGAAGAGGAGAAGGTATATTCAGTTATAAAAGATAATTTTTTAGGTGAACAGAAGATTTGGAACTGTGGTTATGTTAAAAAAAACACTTTAGCAGCATATCCACATGTACATTTTTTTCATAATCTAGATTTTTTAAAATATTTGATAAGGTAAAGGTGAAATATGGATTATATAAAGAACCCAAAAAAAATTGAAGAAGAAAGTTTTAGAATAATAGAAAGTGAAATGGGTCAGCATAGCTTTACAGAAAGAGAACTTAAGATAGTAAAAAGAGTTATACATACTACTGCTGATTTTGAATACAAGGACTTACTTTATATAAGAGAAGGGGCTATTGATGCGGCTTTAAGCTTGTTTCAAAAAGGTGGAATTACAATTTATGCAGATACAAATATGATTACAGCAGGAATAAGCAAGAAAGTACTTGAAGCTTTAAATTGTAAGGTAGTTTCCTATGTACGAGATGAAGAAATAGCAAAAATAGCAAAAGAAAAAGGGATAACTAGATCTATGGCAGGCATAGAGAAGGCAGCTAGTGAAGGAGTAGAAATTTTCTTGTTTGGAAATGCTCCTACAGCACTTTATAAGCTTAAAGAACTTATAGAGGAAAGAAAAGCATGTCCTAAATTTGTTGTGGCAGCACCAGTTGGTTTCGTTGGGGCAGCTCAATCTAAAGAGGATTTTGAAAAAATAGATATTCCAATGATTACGGTAAGAGGAAGAAAAGGTGGAAGCACTGTTACTACAGCTATTGTAAATGCACTTTTGTATATGCTTTAATTAAATTTATGAAGGGAAAATTTAAACATGATTGAAATGTATGTGAATTGTGATGGAAAAAAATTAAGATGTGGTTATACTACTGGTTCTTGTGCAGCAGCTGCGGCAAAAGCAGCCACATATATGCTGTATGAAGATAAGAATTTAGACTTTATAAAAATAGATACACCTAAGGGAATAGAACTTAAGCTTCCAATTGAGAATATTAAAAAAGGTGATGGATTTGTAGAGTGTTCTATTGTTAAAGATGGAGGAGATGACCCAGATATAACACATGGCATTGAAATATGGGCAAGAGCGGAAGAAAAAAAGGAAGGCTATGAATTAAAGGGTGGAATTGGAGTAGGCATAGTAAAAAGTGAAGGACTTTACATAAGAAAGGGTGACTATGCAATAAATCCTGTTCCAAGACGTATGATTGAAAAAGAAGTAAAGGAAGTTTTGCCAGAGGGTAAAGGCGTTTTAATAACAATATTTGTTCCAGAGGGTGAAGAAATAGCAAAAAAAACTTTCAATCCAAGACTTAATATAATAGGTGGCATATCAATTTTAGGAACTACTGGTATTGTGGTTCCAATGTCAGAGGAAGCTCTTCGTGAATCTATAAAGCTTGAAATAAACCAAAAGTTTGAAAGTGGAATTAGAGATTTTACATTCTTGTTTGGAAATATGGGAGAGGATAAGGCTAAAGCCATAGGACTTCATTCTGAAAATTTTGTTATAATGTCTAACTATGTGGATTTTGCATTAAATTGCTGCATGGAGAAGGATATAAAGAAGATTTTAATGGTAGGGCATATAGGCAAAATGTGTAAGATAGCAGCAGGATGTTTTAACACTCACAGTAGAGTTTGCGGAATAAGACTTGAGGTTTTAGCCCTTGAACTTGCCTTAATGGGAGCTGATAGAGGCTTCGTTGAAAGAATATATAAGGAGAAAACCACAGAGGGAGCAGTTAAAATAATAGGTGAAGAGTATAAAGACATATATAGAAGGCTTGGAATAAAAATTAAGGAAAAAATAAAAGAATTCACTTATGGTAGGGTAGAGGCAGAGATTGTTTTGTATTCAATGGATAAAGGAACACTGTGGGATTCCAGAGGAGTGATTTAAAGTGAGATATATAAAAGATGAAGAGTTTATACGTGGTGATTGTCCTATGACTAAGGAAGAGGTTAGAATACTTAGTATAGCAAAGCTTGAGATAGGTGATGGTGATACTCTTTTAGATGTGGGAGCGGGAACAGGTTCTATTAGTATACAGATGTGTAAATGTGCAGCTAAGGGAAGAGTTATAGCAATAGAAAAAGAGGATAAGGCACTTAAAGTACTAAAGCAAAATAAAGAAAAGTTTAAAGCGGATAATTTAGAAATTATTGAGAGAGATGCTTCTGAACTTGATTTAAAGGAAAGCTTTAATGGCATTTTTATTGGTGGCAGTAAAGGAAGTATAGATAAAATAATAAAAATATATGCTAAAAAGTTAAAAAAGGATGGAATAATGGTTTTAAATTTTATAACCATAAATAATCTTTATAAAGCACTAGAGACTTTAAAAGAAATAAATTTTGAGACAGAATGTATTGAAGTAGGAGTTAGCAGAATGAAAGGAAAAAGTTATATGATGCTTTCAAATAATCCTATTTTCATAGTAACAGGAAAATTAATGGAGGTATAAAAATGGCTAAGATTTATGGAATAGGAGTTGGACCTGGAGATAGCGAGCTTCTTACGATAAAGGCAGTAAAGACAATTGAAAAGTGTGAAGTTATAGTAGCACCAGTAGCTATGAAGGGAAAAAGAAGTATAGCTCTTAATATTGCAAAAGAATATATTAAAGAGGATGCAGAGGTTCTGTTACTTCATTTTCCAATGGGAGGTATGGAGCAGGATACAAAAATATATGAGGCATTTAAAGCAGTTGAAGAAAAGCTTAGGGAAGGAAAAAATGTGGGCTTTTTAACCATAGGAGATCCCTTTGTATATAGTACTTATATATATTTATTAGAGCATGTAAAAAAAGCTGGATATGATGCAGAAACAATTCCAGGAATAACTTCTTTTTCAGCTTGTGCTAGTCTTGCAGAAGAAGCCTTAGTTATAGGAGATGAGCCTCTTTTAATAATACCTGGTAATAGGCTTAACTGCATAAAAGACGAAAAAAATGTTGTTATAATGAAGGTATATAAAAAAGAAGAAGAAATATTAGATGCACTTGAAGAAAAAGGTTTTACTTACGTATGTGTAAAAAGAGCAGGAAGAGAAGGACAAAAAATTACAAGAGACAGAGAAGAAATAATAAATGAAAAAGAATATATGTCATTAATAATAGCACATAGAAAATAGGAGGGATTTTATGGTTTATTTTATAGGTGCAGGGCCAGGCGATGTTGATTTAATAACAGTAAAGGGAAGAAAAATAATAGAGAAAGCAGATGTCGTTATATATGCAGGTTCTCTTGTAAGTAAAGAACATATGGAATTCTGTAAAGTTGGTGTAGAACTTTATAATTCGGCTCATATGACACTAGAGGAAGTTCTTTCAGTTATTGAAAAGGCAGAAAAGGAGGGAAAAGTAACAGTGCGTCTTCACACAGGAGATCCATCTATATATGGAGCTATAAAAGAGCAAATGGATGAACTCTACAAAAAGAATATAGAGTTTGAAGTTATACCAGGAGTTAGTTCTTTTACAGCAGCAGCTTCAGCTATAAAAAGAGAGTTCACCCTTCCAGGTGTAAGTCAAACTGTTATTTTAACTAGAATTGAAGGAAGAACACCCGTACCAGAAAATGAAGATATAGAAAAATTGGCAGCACTTGGAGCGTCTATGGCAATATTTTTGTCTGTGGGAATGATAAATAAGGTTGTAGAAAAGCTTAAAAGGGGTTATAAAAGAAATGTACCAGTAGCAGTAGTTGAAAGGGCCTCTTGGGAAGATGAGAGAATTGTAATGGGAACGCTAGAAGATATAGGAGATAAGGTTAAAAAAATGGGTATAACAAAATGTGCTCAAATACTTGTAGGAGACTTTATAGATTCAAGCTATTCAAAAAGTCTTCTTTATGATAAAAACTTTACTCATATGTTTAGAGAAGGAAAGAAAAAATGATAGCATTAATTCTAGGAACCTCTGAGGGGAAAAGCTTACTAAAAGAACTTAATTTATTTACCTCAGATATTTTAGTGTCTACTACAACTAATTATGGTGGAGAGCTTTTAAAGGATTATAAATATAAAACGTTAAATACAAAGCCACTTTTAAAGGATGAACTTAAAGAAGTGTTAATGGAAAATAATATATCAATTTTAATAGATGCTTCTCATCCTTATGCATCTAAAATATCTGATAATTGCATAAGTCTTGCAAAAGAACTTAAACTTAAGTATTTAAGATATGAAAGACCATCAGTTTGCGAAAAGTATAGAAATAATGAAAAAGTTATTTTTGTTAAGGATTATGAAGAACTGATAGATAAAATAAAAGTTATAGGAAATTTAAATAAAAGAGAAGCAGCCATTTTAAATACTACAGGCAGTAATAATGTAGAAAAATTTATAAAGTCAGATATAAAGAGTAGAGTTATTCATAGAGTACTACCTTCCCTTAAGGTTTTAGAAAAGTTATTTTTACTTGGAGTTAAGGTAGAGGATATAATTGCAATAAAAGGACCTATCGGTTTCGAGTTAAATAAAGGTTTTATAGAGCAGTATAGAGCAGATGCAATTGTGCTTAAAGATAGTGGAACACTCGGAGGAACGGAAGAAAAAATAAAGGCTGCCTTGGATAAGGATATATATAGTTTTATAATTGAAAGAGAAAAAAAGGATTATAAAAATCTGTTTTTTAGTATAGAAGCCTTAGTTAATTATATAAAAATCAATAAACTTTATTAGGAGGCTATGTTTTGGGTAAATTATATGTAGTTGGAATAGGACCAGGTGGACTTAATGATATGACATTAAAAGCTAAAAAAGCTATAGAGGAAAGTGAAATTATAGTAGGTTATACAAAATATATTAGTATGATTGAGGAATTGATTTTAGGAAAAGAAGTATTTCAAACTGGTATGAAGCAGGAAGTAGATAGATGCAAAAAGGCATTAGAACTATCACAAAATAAAGTAGTTTCAATAATAAGCACAGGTGATGCTGGGATATATGGAATGGCAGGACTTATTCTTGAAATGAAAAAGGACGAAATAGTTGAAGTTATTCCAGGAGTTACATCTTCAATAGCAGCAGCGGCATGTTTAGGCTCACCTCTAATGCATGATAACTGTTTAATAAGTTTAAGCGATTTAATGACTCCTTATGATTTGATAAAAAAGAGAGTTTTACTTGCAGCAGAAGGTGATTTTGTAATTTCTTTTTATAATCCTAGAAGTAAGGGCAGACCTAATTATTTAAGAGAGTGTATTGATATTATAAGGGAATATAGAGAAGATACAACTCCTGTAGGTATAGTTAAAAATGCTATGAGACAGGGAGAAGAAGTAAGTATAACTACCCTTCAAAATTTTGATGAAACAAAGGTAGATATGATGTCCATGGTTATAATCGGAAATAGTAATACCTTTATCAAAGGAAATATGATGATAACTCCAAGAGGATACAAACTTTAATTTTAGGAGGGTAAAATGGAAAAGCTTATTTTGGTAACTGGTGGGGCTAGGAGCGGAAAAAGTTCTTATGCAGAAAAATTAGCATTGAATGTAGGGGGAGATATATTATATGTAGCAACCTCAACACCTTTTGATGCAGAAATGAAGGAAAGGGTAAAAAAGCACAGACAGAGGAGACCATCAAATTGGAGTACCTTAGAAGGCTATAAGGATTTTGATTTAAAGCTTTTAGATGAGGCAAGAGAGAAAAATGGGGTGCTTTTAGACTGCATAACTAATATGGTGTCAAATTTAATCTTTGAAAAGCTTAAGGATGAGAACAATATAAACACAAAGGACGCCGACAAAGTACAAAAATATGTGGAAGAAGAAATAAAAAAATTAATAAAAACAATAGAAAAATTAAAGGTACCAGTTATTTTAGTTACTAATGAAGTTGGAATGTCATTAGTTCCAGAATACCCATTAGGTAGATTGTTTAGAGATGTAGCAGGTTTTGTAAATCAAATACTTGCAAAAAAAGCAGATGAAGTTTATTTTTGCGTTTCAGGAATACCTATGAAAATTAAATAATATTGGAGATGGTGAGATGGTATTTTTCAGAAGACTTATTTTAATGCTTCAATTTTTGACCAGAATACCAATTAAATATGAAAGTGATATTACAACAGAGGATTTTGGAAAAGCTCTTGCGTTAGTTCCTATAGTAGGTCTTGTACTTGGAGGCATAATGGGAATAACTTATATGCTTTTGATTCATATATTTTCTTACAAGATTTCAGCGGTTATAATTTTAGTGGAGTACATATTTTTAACAGGAGGAATTCATTTAGATGGTTTAGGGGATACCTTTGATGGATTATTTTCATATAGATCTAAAGAAAGAATTCTTGAAATAATGAGAGATAGTAGAGTAGGAACAAATGCTGTACTTGCAGTTATAGCAGTTATGCTTCTAAATTATACTATTTTAACTGAAATTGATAAGCACTACATGCTCAAGGTTATTATTCTTTTTCCAGTAGCAGGAAGGCTTGGTTCTATAGTAGGTGCAAGTTTATCTACATATGCTAGAAAGGGAGAGGGAATGGGAAAATCCTTTATAGATTGCTGTACAATTAAAGAACTTATTGTAGGAATGATTTTATATGTCGCAATATTTTTATTAGTTGGATTAAGTAGAGGTTATATTATAATGATTTTCCCTATAATAACAGCAGTATTGCTTATAAAATATTTTACAAGAAAAATAGATGGTGCAACAGGAGACGTTCTTGGTGCAGTTTGTGAGTTGAATCAAACTTTTTATTTACTGGCGGTATATGCAGTTTTAAATTTTAGAGGGTGATGTTGTATGCTTAAAATAACATTAGTAAGGCATGGTGAAACAGACGGTAATAAAGAGAAAAAATATTTAGGCTGGACAGATATTGAGTTAAATGAAAAAGGTATTCTTCAAGCTAAAATAGTAAGGGATAAATTAAGTGAAGAAAAATTTGATTTAATAATATCAAGTCCACTTAAAAGAGCAAAAGCGACAGCTGAAATAATAGGAAATACAAATATAATTTATGAAGATAATTTAAAGGAAATAAATTTTGGATTGTTTGATAATCTTTCTTATAAAGAAATAAGAGCACAATATCCGGAGGAATGTGAAAAATGGATTAATAACAATGATTTTACTTTCCCCCATGGAGAGAGCTTTTCAAGAATGTATACAAGAGTGCAAAACTTTGTAGATAAGATAAAAACTAAGGAAGGGTCTATTTTAGTTGTTACACATAGTGGTATAATAAGAAGTATTATAGCTTATTTACTTAATATGGAAGAAGAGAAAGCGTGGCATTTTTCTATTGATAATTGTGGTATAACAGTAATAGACATTACGAAGGGTTATGCTGTTCTCAGAGCATTAAATAAATAAATTTTGAAAGGGGATAATATATGAAAATAGCCAATGGAGTAGAAATGCTTGAGATAAAAGGAGATGTTATGGGGAATCCGTCTGTTGTTCATCTAACACTTATTTATGATAAAGATAATGTGATTTTGGTTGATACAGGTTTTCCAGGACAACTGCCAGGTATTCGTAAAGCTGTAGAAGAAGCAGGGATTGATTTTGAAAAAATAAATAAAATTATTTTGACTCATCATGATATTGACCATATTGGAAATCTTGCAAACATTTTAAAAGATTCAAAGGAAAAAATAGAAGTATTTGCTCATGAGGAAGAAATAGAATATATAAATGGAGAAAAAACACCACTTAAGCTATTAAATCAGGAAAGGCAAGCTAAAGTTTCACAGGAAGCTAAGGTTATGTTTGAAAAGTTTAAAGCTGGTTTTGAGGGATGTATAGCAAATGTAGACAAGAGCTTAAAAGATGGTCAGAGGCTTCCGTTTTGTGGTGGAATTACAGTAATTCATACTCCAGGACATACATTAGGACATATTTGCCTTTATCTTGAGGCAAGTAAAACTATTATAGCTGGAGATGCTCTAGGGGTTGAGAAGGGTGAACTTAGTTTATTACCTTCATTCCTTAATTTTGATTCAGATCTTAGTAAAAAGTCTTTAAAGAAGCTTACAGATTATGATATGAAGACTGCTATATGTTATCATGGTGGATTAGTACGTAATAATATAAATGAAAATATTAAGAATTTAGCAGAAAAATAAATTAAATAAGGATAATTTTTATAGACATACTTACTTAGTATGTCTATATTTTTTTGCATTATAAGGGAAAATGGTAAAGTATGATAACTATACATTAAAAACATATTTTCCTAATAAATAAAATAAATAAAAAATATGTAATATGTCGAAAAATATGGTATAATACTATACATAAATAAAGTATATATTTTGTAATTTGCCTAAATTTATGAATTTACAGTTGATCTAAAAGAAATATATGCAGAAAAGACAAAAGGTGGGGGAAAAATGTGGATTTTTAAAGATATGAAAATTTTTAAAAAGTTAATTTTAGCATTTATATTAGTTTCAATACTTACTACAATTACAGGAGTAATTGGATTGACTTATTTAAGCATTGTAGAGGACAATTTGGACAGTATATACAAAATGAATCTTAATGGAACAAATGAACTTACAGAGTTAAAAGCCAATCTTATGGTCACAAGGCTTGATATGGTTAACCTAAAAGATAAAAATAATAAGAATAATATGGATGACTTAATTAAAGAAATTAATAATTTAAAAGAAAAAAATAATGAAATTATCAATAAGTGCAGTAATGCAATTGTAAAAGAAAAAGATAATGGAATATTTAATAGTGTAAATATTGAATTTGGAAAATACTCAAATGAAAAAAATCAATTTATCGATGCTGTAAAACAAGAGGATTATGATAAAGCATATATATACTTTAATAAAGCATCAAACTCTACAAATATTATTCTTAAAGATATAAATAGAGAAATTGACTACAATACTAAGCTTGCTAAAGTTAATTATGATAGTAGTAAAATAGAGTATAGAAATGCTATTATTATTTCAAGAATTGTAATTATTATAAGTGTAATTACTTCGGTTATATTGGGATTAATTATGGCAAAGCATATAAATACTCCTTTGAAAAAAATAAAAGACCTAGCAGATAGATTAGCTGAATTTGATTTTTCAACATCTATTGAATTAACAAGAGGTGATGAATTTGGTAAAGTAGGCAAATCCCTTAACAAGGCTCAAAGAAATGTCAGTGATTTAATTAAGGTTATTATGAGTGATTCTGATAAGATGAGTACTGCTAGTGAAGAACTTTCGGCTATATCAGAAGAGTTATCCTCAAAATCCAATGATATAGATGCCTCTGTAAATACTATAGTATCAGGCATACAATGTAGTAGTGCTTCATCAGAAGAGGTTGGTGCATCAATTGAAGAAATGAATACAAATATAAATGAATTAGCAGAAAAAGCTATGAATGGAAGTAATAATTCTAACAATTCAAAAAATAAAGCGAATAAAGTTAGTAAATATGTAGAGGAAGCCATAATTGGAAGCAGAGAATTATACATGGAAAAAGAGGAAAAGATACTGGAGGCAATTGAAAAAGGAAAGGTAGTAGAAGATATAAAAATAATGGCCGATACTATTGCAAGTATAGCAGAACAAACAAATTTGTTAGCACTTAATGCAGCGATAGAGGCTGCTAGGGCAGGTGAAGCAGGAAAAGGGTTTTCAGTAGTAGCAGAAGAAGTTAAAGAACTTGCGGAGCAGTCATCAGAGTCGGTAGCGGGGATTAATGATACTATACTTAAGGTTCAAGAGGCTTTTAATAATATTTCACTAAATAGTAATGAAATATTAAAATTTATGAAGGAAAATCTAAGTAAGCAGTTTGACGTTTTTCAAGATATGAGAAAAAGCTATTATGGTGATGCTAACTTTATAAGTAATATGTCAGAAGAAATAGCAGCTATGACAGAGCAACTTGCAGGAGCAGTAGGACAGGTGAGCGATGCCTCAGAGAATATGGTAGAAACTCAAAAGAAATCCTATGAATATGCAGCAGAAATAAAGTCTAGTATTGGTGGAGTGGCAGAAGCTACAGAACAGGTTGCATTAACAGCACAGAATCAAGCTGAACTTGCTCAAAAACTTAATGAGGTAGTATTTAAGTTTAAAATATCCTAATACATATTTTAATAAGTAATAATATAGACATACTGAGTAAAGTGTGTCTATATTTTTTTTATAAAAATTACTACATTATATTATGAAAATGTTTGTATAATGACACATTAAAGAGTAAAGAGTAAAAAAAGTTAATAATTATAGAAAATATGCACATTTTTGTAAGAAATGTATTGGATCGCTGTTATGTAAAATGTCGAAATTGTGATATAATACTATGGGTAAAATGAGGCATATATTTGTAGATTGCTTAAAACATTAAATATTAAGCACATATATGTACAAAAGGTAAAAGGTGGAGAGAAAAATGAGAATTTTAAAAAACATGAAAATTTTTCAAAAACTAATCTTATCGTTTGGATTGGTGTCTATACTTACGATTATTGCAGGTGTGGTTGGAGTTACTAGTCTTAAAAATATAGATAGTAACTTGGAAAATATATACAATGTGGACCTCAAGGGAACTAATGAACTTATGGAATTAAAAGCTAATTTTATGGAAACAAGAGCTGATATGCTAAAACTTAAAGATAGAAATAATAAAGATAGTGTTGATAGTCTAGTTAAGCAGATTGATGAATTAAAAGTGGAAAATGGTAAAATAATTAATAAATATAAAGATACAATTATAACGGAAAAAGATAGAGAAATGTTTAATCGAGTAAATAGTGGACTAGAAAAATGGGAGGATGCTGGAAGCAACTTCATTGATGCTGTAAAACAAGGTGATTACGATAAGGCGGATATTTATTTTACTAAAGTATCGAATTATAGAATTGCTATGTCTGGAGATTTAAATAAGGAAATTGATCTTAACACTAAACTTGCAAAAAATGATTACAATAATAGTAAAGTTGCATATAGAAATGCGTTTGTTATTTCAACCATTGTAGTTATTATAAGTGTATTTGGATCAATCATATTAGGATTAATTATGGCAAAACATATAAATACTCCTTTGAAAAAAATAAAAGAATTAGCAGAGAGATTATCAAAATTTGATTTTTCAATACCTATTAAAATAACACGTGGTGATGAGTTTGGTAAAGTCGGAAAATCCCTTAATGATGCTCAGGAAAATGTTAAGGATTTAATTAAAATTATCATGAGTAATTCTGAAGATATGAGTGCTGCTAGTGAGGAACTTTCAGCTACTTCAGAAGAATTGTCTTCAAAATCAAATTCTATAGATGAAGCTGTAAATAATATAGTATCAGGAATACAGGATAGCAGTGCATCATCAGAGGAAATAAGTGCATCTATTGAGGAGATTAATTCAAACATAAATCAATTAGCTCAGAAGGCAATGGATGGGAGCAATAGTTCTAGCAATTCCAAAGAAAAGGCTAATAAGGTTAGTGAACATGTAAAGAGAGCTGTAGTTCAAAGTAGAAAACTATACGATGAGAAGGAAAAAAATATAATGGAAGCCATTGAAAAAGGAAAAGTAGTAGGAAATATAAAAATAATGGCGGATACTATTGCAAACATTGCAGAGCAAACAAATTTATTAGCACTTAATGCAGCAATAGAAGCTGCTAGAGCAGGTGAAGCAGGGAAAGGATTTGCAGTAGTAGCAGATGAAGTTAAAGAACTGGCAGAACAATCAGCAGAGTCAGTTACAGGAATTAATGATACTATTGTTAAAGTTCAAGACGCGTTTAATAATCTTTCATCAAATAGTAATGAAATACTGAAATTTATAAGAGAAGATGTAAATAAGCAGTTTGAGGTTTTTGAAGATATGGGTAAGGGATACTATAAAGATGCTGATTTTATAAGCAATGTAACAGAAGAAATAGCTGCAATGACGGAAGAACTTGCAGCAACAATAGGACAAGTAAGCGATGCATCAGAGGGAATGGCTACAACTCAACAAAAATCTTCAGAGCATGCAGAAGGAATAAAATATAGTGTTGATGAAGTGGCAAAGGCAACAGAGCAAGTGGCATTAACAGCTCAGAGTCAAGCTGAGCTTGCTGAAAAACTTAATGAGGTAGTGCTTAAATTTAAGATTTCATAATATTAAATTTGTAGAATGTTCGCAAAAATTTTGAATTTTTGCGAACATTTTTTGTTGAATTATTTCATATTTTTTTCAACCTTTTTAATCATATCTTTTACCATTTGACCACCAACATTATATTGCTGATTATTTGGATTATTTTTGTTGTTTTCTGCCAATTCATTTGAGGCTTCTGTCTTAAGTTTTTGAAGTCCATCTCTAGCTCCAGGCACTAATACCCTATGATTTCTAGACATTTATAATCATCTCCTTTTTTTTAGGTTTTACGATTTAAGTAAATATATGCAAGAATAAAGTTTTAAAATTAATTATATGACATGATATAATAACTATAAAATAATGGAAAGAGGCTATATTATGGAGGTAAAAGTTTATATATTAAATTCTTTTGCAAAATTAGAGGGAGGTGGTAATCCAGCGGGTGTAGTTTTAAATGCAGATGAACTTTCAATAGATGAAATGCAAAAAATTTCAGCAAAAGTTGGGCTTTCTGAAACGGCTTTTATAACAAAGATAAATAGTACAAATTTTAAGGTTAGGTTCTATACACCAAATAGTGAAGTTGATTTATGTGGACATGCAACTATTGCTTCATTTTCTTTGATGCTGAATAATGGATCAATTAAAGCTGGAGAATATACAATTCATACCAAGGTGGGCACTCTAAAAATTCAGTGTGAAAAAGATGGTACAATCTTTATGCAGCAAAATAAGCCTATGTTTGATGAAGTGGCTAATAAAAATGAAATATTATGTTCACTAAATATAAGTAAAGAAGATTTAATAGAGAGTCTTCCTGTTAAGATAGTATCTACAGGACTAAGGGATATTTTGATTCCTATTAAGTCCTTAGATATCTTGTATAATATAAAACCAGATTTTCATAAAGTTTTAAAATTATCGAAAGAACATAGGGTTGTAGGATATCATGTTTTCTCTTTAGAAACAGAAGGAATAGCTAATGCAAACTGTAGGAATTTTGCTCCACTGTATGGCATTAAAGAAGAATCTGCCACGGGAACATCAAATGGGGCATTGAGCTGTTATTTATATAAGTATGGTGTGGTATCAGAAAATGAAACTAAAAAGATGTTATTTGAGCAAGGTTATTCAATGAAAAAGCCTTCTGAAATTCTTTCCACTTTGACAATAAAAGAAAAAAACATTTTAGAAGTTAGGGTGGGAGGAAAAGCTTTAAACATTAATGAAGAAATTATAGAAATATAGGAGGAAAATATGAAGTTAGTAAATACAAACAATATACCAGAAGAATATATTTATGACAAGGATTTTAATTCTAGGCTTAAGACCGAATTACTAGGTGATGCTGTTAAGACAGAAGGATTTTATGTAAATATAGATTTTATAAAACCTGGCGCAGAAAGTACAAAATATCATTCACATTCAAAACAAGAAGAATTTTTTTTAGTAATAGAAGGTAGTGGTATACTCAGAATAAATGAAAAAAAAATTATAGTAAAAAAAGGAGATATAATATCAAAACCAGCTGGGAAGGGCATAGCGCACCAATTTATAAATAATGGAGAGGAAATACTTAAAATACTTGACATAGGAACTCGAGAAAAAGATGATATTATAACTTATCCTGATGAAGAAATTGTATATATAAAAGATAAAAATCTAGTTTTTAATAAAAAAGATAGTATTAAAAATTGGAGTTCAGAACCTAATAAATAAAATTTTATATTCTTGAATTATTGTTATTAGATATCTCAAATCTTATAAATCAATTTGATGAAAAAGAAAAAAATATATATAAAAAAGATATTAAAAGCCGTATAAAATTGCTAAAATAGCAAAAAAGTATTGACTATATTAATAGATAGATATATATTGATAATAAGTAAAATTGTGTATTAATATTAACCAAAATTACACATAGAGATAATAGGACAATAGTTTTAAGGGGGAATATAAAGTGAAAAAAATTTTAAACACCATGCTTATTACTAGTTTATTTCTTATAGTTCTATCTTTTAATCAAAGAGTACTCGCAGATACAAATTCATTACCAAAAGTTACATATCAATCACAGGTTGAAAATATAGGATGGCAGAATAATGTTGAACAAGAACAAACGTCAGGAACCATGGGACAGGCATTGAGAGATGAGTCGTTTAAAATAAATCTTTTAAATGCACCTAGTGATGCTCAAATTCAGTATGAGGCACATGTTCAAAATATAGGTTGGATGAATGCAGTTTCTGGTTCAAATATTGCTGGAACAGTGGGGCAAAGCTTAAGACTTGAAGCTATAAAAATTTCACTTATAAATATGCCTGAATATTCTGTCCAATATAGAGCGTATATTCAAAATATAGGTTGGCAAGATTGGACAAATGATGGTGAAGTGGCGGGAACAGTTGGACAAGGACTAAGGCTTGAGGCATTTCAGGTAAGGATAGTAAAAAAGCCTAATGCTCAGGCCATAGTTTTAAATAAAACTTTAGATAATTTATTTGTAGGAAATACAGATAAGTTAACGGCAATAATATCACCTAAAAATGCTGTAATACAAAATATAAATTGGACGTCATCAAATCCAGCTGTTGCATCTGTTGATAATACTGGAAAAGTAACAGCTATATCTGAAGGCGATGTTACAATAACAGCTACTACAGCTGATGGTGGGAAGACTGCTTCTTGCAATTACACGGTTACTAGTGTTACTAATGTTTCAAGTGTTAGCTTAAATAAAAGCAGTGAAGCACTTAATGTGGGGCAAACAGATAATTTAAGTGCAAATATATTACCTACAAATGCAACCAACAAAGCTGTAAGGTGGACATCCTCTAATAATTCAATTGTTTCTGTAGATAATATTACAGGTAAAATAACAGCAGTGAGTGCAGGAGAAGCGTCAGTAACTGCAACTACAATTGATGGAAATAAAACAGGGGTTTGTAACATTGAAGTTAAAAGTACTGAAAATGATGGCGTATCCGTTTCGTATAGTGCAAATGTAGATAGTAGAGGATGGCAAAATTCAGTGAGTGACGGAGAAATTTCAGGGACGGTTAATGAAAGCTTGAATACACATGGGTTTAAAATAGAACTTTTAAATGCTCCAGAAGGTGCAGGTATTGCTTATAGTACAAAAGTAGCAAATAGTGGATGGACATATCTTGTTAGAGATGGAAAAGAGTCAAATGTAGATGAGCCTTATGCAAATATTGAAGCAATAACAGTTTCTCTTTTGAATATGCAAGGATACCATGTTGAGTATCAAGCTCAAATACAAAATATAGGTTGGCAGACTTGGGTAAGTGATGGACAAATAGCAGGAACTCTTGATAAAGGTTTAAGACTTGAAGCTTTAAGGATTAGAATTGTAAAAAAATTTGATGTACAGTACAAAGCACAATTTGAGAGCACTGGATGGACGAATACCTCTGCTAGTGATGGGGCAGTAATAGATACATCAGGACAAGCATTAAAAATGGAGGCACTTAAAGTTAATCTTCAAAATGCACCTAGTGGTGCAAGAGTTGAATATCAGGCTCATGTTGAAAATGTAGGGTGGATGGATCCAGTTTATGATGGAGCTGCTGCTGGGATGGAAGGACAAGGATTAAGAATAGAAGCTTTGAAAATGAAACTTATAAATGCTCCTAATTTTAGTATAAGGTATCAAGTGGATATACAAGGAATAGGATGGACAAATTGGGTTAGTAATGATGAGATTGCAGGCACAACTGGGGTAGGACTTAGAATACAAGGCATAAGAGCAGAGGTGTATTTTGATAATGGTACGGATAAATCAATGGCAACAACTCCATCAGAAAATCCAACAGCAGCACTTTTAACCTCAACAAACTATAAATTGTCTGAATATTTACGTTCTTCAGCTAATATACAAGAAACTAATCAAACAGCAATAAAGCTTCATGGGGGAGTAAACAGTAATAATTGTGTGTATTTTTCAAGTACAGCCTTAAGGAGTGTAGGTATAAATGTTCCAACAGATATGTGTAATACAGGTGTATATACTAATTTCTTAGCGTCTCTTGGATGGTCAAAACAGCTGGATCGAGACTTTTTAACTCCAGGAAGTATATGTTTCACATATGATGGTGACTATACTTGTCCTACGCATACTTATGTGTTTTTGGATTGGGTAAATCCAGATGATCATACACTAGCATACATTGCAGACAATCAAAGTAGTAGTGTTCATATAAGAAGCTTAGTAGAAACAGAACAATTCGATCCTTTTGTATATTTTATGCATGAATAAATAACAAAAAACTAAAGGGATATGAGTACATTATTATACACTCATATCCCTTTAGTTTTTTGTTAAATGCAATTTATTTTTTACATCAAATTAAAATAAATCCAGGAATAAACAGAATAACACGAACATTAAAGTTTTAAAATGAATATTTAACAGTCACAATACGAACAATATAAAATTAAAATGTCATAATGTTATTGACTTATGAAAAATATTATGCTAACATAAAATCATGTTGACGAAGAAAATTCACAAATGAAATTCTAAGTAGGAGGCATTTCAATGAAGGTTGCTATTATATTTGGAAGCAAATCAGATACTGAAAAAATGAAGGGTGCAGCTAATGCACTTAAAGAATTTGGAATTGATTATAAAGCTTATGTATTATCAGCTCATAGAGTACCAGAAAAATTAAGCGAAGTTATTAAAAATCTTGAAGAAGATAATTTTGAGTGCATAATTGCAGGGGCAGGCTTAGCAGCTCATCTTCCAGGAGTTATAGCTTCTCAAACTACACTTCCAGTTATAGGAGTTCCTATAAATGCGGCACTTGATGGTCTTGATTCTTTATTTTCAATAGTTCAAATGCCTAAAAATATACCAGTTGCGACTGTGGGTATTAACAATAGCTATAATGCAGGAATGCTTGCAGTACAAATACTTTCGATTAAATATCCTGAAATCAAAGAGAAACTTGTGAAATTCAGACAGGAAATGAAAGAAAACTTTATAAAGGATAATGAAGAAGGAGTGCAATTTTAAAATGGAAAAAAAAGAAATGTTATATGAAGGAAAAGCTAAAAAGGTATATGCTACAGAGGATTCAGATAAGGTTGTTATATATTATAAAGATGATGCAACAGCATTTAATGGAGAAAAAAAAGGTCAAATCGAAGATAAAGGAGTTCTTAACAATAATATAACTTCAATGCTTTTCGAATTATTAGAAAAACATGGTGTTAAAACTCATTTTGAAGAAAAATTAAATGATAGAGAACAACTTTGCAAAAAGGTTGAAATAGTACCACTTGAAGTAATAGTTAGAAATGTAGCAGCAGGAAGTATGGCAAAAAGACTTGGCCTTGAAGAGGGATATGAGCTTAAAACAACAGTTTTTGAATTATCATATAAGGATGATGATTTAGGCGATCCACTTATAAATGATACTCATGCCGTTGCTATAGGAGCAACTACTTTTGAAGAATTACATAAAATCTATGCTATGACTAAAACAGTAAATGATGTACTTAAAGACTTTTTCCATAAACAAGGAATAAAATTAATTGATTTTAAAATAGAGTTCGGAAGATTCCATGATGAAATAGTACTTGCAGATGAAATATCACCAGATACTTGTAGATTATGGGATGAAAAAACAAATGAAAAGTTAGATAAAGATAGATTTAGAAGAGACATGGGCAATGTGAAAGAAGCTTATGTTGAAATACTTAATAGAATAACAGGAAAATAGACATAATAAGTGTATGGGCTATTGTGCTAATAAATATAGTACTATAGCCTATATTTAACCTACTGCAATTTAATTATTTATCTTTATATAAAAGAGAAGGAGATAGGTATGATAGAAGAACAGTGCACAACTGAAAGAGAAGATTTAGATAAATTTAAAGAAGAATGTGGTGTATTCGGGATTTTTTCAAACAAAGATATAGATGCATCTAGACTAACTTACTATGGTTTATATGCACTTCAACATAGAGGACAAGAAAGTGCTGGTATTGCGGTATCTAATGGTAAAGAACTTTCTATTTATAAAAATATGGGGCTTGTGGCAGATGTATTTAATCCTGAAATCATAAATTCTTTAGTTGGAAATTCAGCTATAGGTCATGTAAGATATTCAACAACAGGAGGAAGTAATGTAAATAACGCTCAGCCTATAATGAGTAATTTTAAATTAGGTTCTATAGCTATTGCTCATAATGGAAACCTAGTTAATGCCGATGTTATAAGAGAACTACTTCAAGATGGGGGCACTATGTTTCAAACCTCTATTGATACAGAAGTAATCTTAAATCTTATAGCTAGAGGTGCTAAAAAAGGAATAGAAAAAGCAGTTGTAGATGCAATTCAAGCAGTTAAAGGTTCTTATGGAATCGTAATACTTACAAATGATAAGTTAATAGGTGTAAGAGATCCTAATGGTATAAGACCACTTTGTATTGGAAAAATTGATGATAGTTACATAATTTGTTCTGAAAGTTGTGCACTAGATACTGTAGGTGCTGAGTTTGTAAGGGATGTAAATCCAGGAGAAATAGTAATAGTAGATAAGGATGGACTTAAAAGTATAAACTTTGCAGAGAAAACAAAGTGTGAAACTTGTGCTTTTGAATACATTTATTTTGCTAGACCTGATAGTGTAATAGATGGAATAGATGTAAATAAGTCAAGAGAACTTGCGGGAGAAGAATTGTTTAAAGCTTCACCGGTTGATGCTGATATAGTTATTGGAGTACCTGATTCAGGAATACCAGCGGCTATTGGCTATGCTAGAGCTTCTGGGATACCATACACTTTAGGACTTATAAAGAATAAATACATAGGAAGAACCTTTATAACTCCTACTCAAGAGCTTAGAGAAAAAGCGGTATCTGTTAAATTAAATCCTGTAAAATCAATAATAGAAGGAAAAAAAGTTGTTTTAATAGATGATTCTATAGTTAGGGGAACTACAAGTAAAAAACTTGTTGATCTTATACGTAAAGCCGGAGCTAAAGAGGTACATTTTAGAGTATCTTCACCTATAGTAAAATTTCCATGCTACTTTGGAATAGACACTCCTTATAGGAAAGAGCTTATTGGTGCACACAGAAAGGTTGAGGAAATAAGGGAATTTATAGGAGCAGATAGTTTGGGGTATTTAAGTATGGAAGCTCTTTTAAAAACTCTTGGAGAAAATAAAAAATTCTGTCTTGGATGTTTTAGTGGTATATATCCAGTGTCAGCACCAGTTGAAGCTGATAAGGATAGACTTGAAGTATAAAATTTTTGAAAGGTTGTGTACAAATGGTAACATATAAGGATAGTGGAGTAAATATTGAAGAAGGATATAAATCTGTAAAACTCATGAAGGATTATGCAGCTAAAACTTTTATTCCTGGTGTAATAAACAATCTTGGAAGTTTTGCTGGTATGTTTGAAATAGGAAGCGGATATAAAAATCCAGTTTTGGTATCAGGAACAGATGGTGTTGGCACAAAGCTTGCGGTTGCATTTGCTACTAAAAAATATGATACTGTTGGAATAGATTGCACAGCTATGTGTGTCAATGATATTCTTTGCCATGGAGCAAAACCAGTATTTTTCTTAGATTATATAGCTTGTGGTAAGCTTGAAGCAGAAGTTGCCTCAGACTTAGTTAAAGGAGTTTCAGATGGATGTAGTCAAGCTGGATGTGCTTTAATTGGTGGAGAAACAGCTGAAATGCCGGGTTTTTATAAAGAAGGAGAATATGATTTGGCTGGATTTGCTGTGGGGCTTGTAGATAAGGATAAAATAATTGATGGCAGTAAAATTGAAGATGGAAATGTACTTATAGGTATAGCATCTTCTGGAATACATAGTAATGGATATTCACTTGTAAGAAAGTTAATAACTAATTTTGACGAAGAATTTAATGGAAAGACAATGGGAGAGGAATTATTAACTCCTACAAAAATATATGTAAAGCCTGTTTTAAAGGTTTTAGAAAACTTTGATGTAAAAGGTATGGCTCATGTAACTGGGGGCGGTTTTTATGAGAATATACCAAGAATGTTCAAAGGAGATTTTACAGCTGTAATAAACAAGGAAAGCTTAGAAATTCCAGAAATATTTAAACATATAATGTCACTTGGAGTTGATGAAAATCACATGTTTAATACCTTTAATATGGGAATTGGTTTTGTGATTTGTGCAGCTAAGGAAAATAAAGACGGAATAATTAAAATGCTTAAAGAGGCTGGAGAAAATGCATATGAAATTGGATACGTAAAAGCTGGAGGTAATGGAGTATGTATAAAATAGCTGTTCTCGTTTCTGGGGGCGGAACAGATCTTCAATCCATAATCGATGCTATAGAAAATGGATATATAAAAAATTGTGTAATCGAAGCTGTCATAAGCGATAAAAAAGGGGCTTTTGCAATAGAAAGAGCAGAAAAACATTCTATCAAAAATTATGTTTTTGATAGAAAAGAATTTAAAGGAGCTGTATGCGATGAAGTATTAAAACTTCTTGGGGGCAAGGTTGATTTAATAGTTCTCGCAGGTTTCCTTTCAATACTTAAAGGGGACTTACTAAATAAATTTAAAAATAGGATAATAAATATACATCCATCTCTTATACCGGCCTTTTGTGGAAATGGTATGTATGGAATGAAGGTACATGAGAAAGCTATAGAATATGGGGTTAAGCTTTCAGGTTGTACAGTCCATTTTGTAGATGAGGGAACAGATAGTGGTCCTATTATACTTCAAAAAGCAGTAGAGGTTTTAGATACTGATACAGCAGAAACACTTCAAAAGAGAGTTTTAGAAGTGGAACACAAGCTTCTCCCAGAGGCAGTAAAATTATTGGCTGAAGGAAAAGTTCACATAGAAGGAAGACATGTTAAAATTATTAAATAAGGAAAGGAAGTGAAGATATTTTAACTTTTCATTGAAAGTTAAAATACTAAGTATGATAAAAAGAGCACTTATAAGCGTATTTAATAAGGATGGAGTTTTGAAATTAGCAAGATTTTTAAATGAAAAAGGTGTAGAAATACTATCAACTGGCGGAACCTTTAAACATCTTAAGGAAAATGGTATTCCAGTAGTAGAGGTTTCAGATGTTACAGGCTTTGATGAAATACTTGATGGAAGAGTAAAAACACTTCATCCTAAAATACATGGCGGAATTCTAGCTATAAGAGATAATAAAGAACATATGGAAACTATTAAAGAAAAGGGAATAACACCTATTGATATGGTAGTTGTTAATTTATATCCATTCTTTGATAAGGTTGCTTCAGACATAAGCTTTGAAGAGAAGGTTGAATTCATAGACATTGGTGGACCAACGATGATAAGAGCAGCAGCTAAAAACTTCCAGGATGTTGTAGTTTTAACAGATGTAAATGATTATGATGATGTAATTAATCAGATAGAAGAAACTGGTGAAGTTTGCTATAATACAAAGAAAAGATTGGCAGGAAAAGTATTTAATTTAATGTGCGCTTATGATGGTGCAATCAGTAGATTTTTACTTGAAGATGAATATCCTGAATATTTAGCTGTACCTTACAAGAAGAAAATGGATTTAAGGTATGGAGAAAACCCTCATCAATCAGCAGCTTTTTATGAGGCGGCTTTTGGAAATGGAGCAATGAAAGGATTTGACCAGCTTAATGGAAAAGAACTTTCTTATAATAATATAAAGGATATGGATATAGCTTGGAAGGTTGTTAATGAATTTGAAGAAACAGTATGCTGTGCTTTAAAACATAATAGTCCATGTGGTGTGGCTATGGGAGATACACCTGTGGATGCTTACATAAAGGCTTTTGAATGTGATGATACTTCAATTTTTGGTGGAATTGTTGCCTTAAATAAGACAGTAGATAAGGCTGCTGCAGAAGAAATGGTTAAAATATTTTTGGAAATAGTTATAGCTCCTGATTTTACAAGTGATGCACTAGAGGTACTAAAGTCCAAGAAAAATTTAAGAGTTATAAAAGCTAATAAAAAGCCTTCTGATAATTTTGAACTTGCAAAGGTTGATGGCGCAATGCTTGTTCAAAGTGCAGATGATAAACTTACTGAAAAAATAGAAGTAGTTACAGATAAGAAGCCAACGGATGATGAAATGAGAGATATGATTTTTGGAATGAAAGTAGTAAAGTATGTAAAATCCAATGCTATTGTTGTTGTAAAAAATGGTGCAGCTGTTGGAATTGGTGGAGGTCAGGTTAATAGAATTTGGCCAGCTAAAGATGCAATGGAAAGAGGAAGTGGTGCTACTGTTCTTGCATCAGATGCTTTCTTCCCATTTGGTGATATAGTAGAAGAAGCACATAAAAATGGAATTAAAGCTATAATTCAACCAGGTGGATCTATAAGAGATAAGGAATCCATTGATGGCTGCAACAAATACGGAATTTCAATGGTTATGACAGGAACAAGACATTTTAAGCACTAGTTTATATTTGGAGGTTAATGTATGAAGATTTTGCTTATAGGTTCAGGAGGACGTGAACATGCTATGGCATGGAAAATGGCACAAAATAGCACTGTTGAAAAAATATATTGTGCACCGGGAAATGGCGGAAGTGCAAAAGAAAATAAATGTGAAAATGTAAACTTAGAAAAAACAGAAGAACTTATAAAGTTTGCAAAGGAAAATAATATAGATTTAACGGTAGTCGGACCTGAAGCTCCTCTTGTTGAGGGAATAGTTGATGAATTTAAAAAGGCAGGACTTAAAATATTTGGACCAGGTAGTTTAGGAGCTAAGCTTGAAGGAAGTAAGTCTTTTTCTAAGGACTTTATGAAAAAATACAATGTTAAAACAGCTGAATATGCAGTCTTTGAAGATGCTAGTAAATCTCTTTCCTATTTAAAAAGCTGTTCATATCCTATAGTTATAAAGGCAGATGGTTTGGCAGCAGGCAAGGGAGTTGTAATTTGTGAGGATTACACTTTAGCAGAAGAAACTATTAAATCCTTTATGGTTGAAGATGTTTTCAAAGGTTCTGGAAAAAAAGTTGTAATTGAAGAATACTTAGAAGGTGTAGAGGCTTCAATTCTATCAATTACAGATGGAAAAACTATAATTCCTTTTGTGTCTTCAAAGGATCATAAACAAATTTTTGATGACAATAAAGGACCCAATACAGGTGGAATGGGAGCTATTTCTCCAAATCCCTACTGCACAGAAGCTGTACTTAAAAGTTTTAATGAAGAAATTTTAAAGCCTACTTTGGTAGGTATTCAAGAAGAAAGAATGGATTTTGTTGGAATAATTTTCTTTGGACTTATGATAACAAAAAAAGGAGTATATCTTCTTGAATACAATGTTAGACTTGGAGATCCAGAAACACAAGTAGTTTTATACTTAATGAAAAGTGATTTTGTTGATTTAATAAATGCTGCAATAGACAAAAAACTTAGTGATTTTGATTTAAAGTGGCATGAAGGAAATGCTTGCTGTGTAGTTGCTTCTTCAAAGGGATATCCTAAAAAATATAATACGGGTTATGAAATAAGTGGAATAGATGATGCAGGGGATAAAGTATTTTGTGCAGGTGTTAAGTTAGAGGATGGAGTGTATAAAACCTCAGGGGGAAGAGTTTTGTGCGCAACTGCTAAAGGAACTACTTTAGACGAAGCTATAGAAAGAGCTTATAGGGATATAGAAAAAATTAAATTTGACGGAATTTACTATAGAAAAGATATTGGAAGAGCAAAATAGGGAATATAGCTATTTACATTTGAAAAAATAAGTGGTAGCATAAAGATGCTGACAAAATTTAATATGTAAATTAGTGCTAGGGGTGCCTTTTGGCTGAGAGAAGTTATAAAAACTTTAACCCTTTGAACCTGATTCGGTTAATTCTGACGAAGGAAAGCTTTTATAACGTTAACTTAAAGCACTATGTTTATAGTGCTTTTATTTTTTTATTAGGGAGAAAAAAATGTTTGTAGATGCACATAATCATTTGGACTTTTTTGAGAGTAAAGAAAAACTAGACAAGGCATTAGGCATTATAAGAAATGAAGAAATACTTACACTTGGATGTTCCATGGATTGTAAAAGTTATGAATTTACGAAAAAACTAGCCGTGAAAAATAAAAATATTATTCCTTGCTTTGGTATTCATCCTTCTAAAGCTCATGAAAATTATAAAAAACTTGATAAATTTCATGAATATATAAAGGAGAGCAGAATAATAGGAGAAATAGGGCTTGATTATGTATGGGTTAAGGAAAAGGAAAAATATCCTTATATGAAAAAAGTTTTTATATATTTCTTAGAGCAAGCCAGAAGATACAATAAAATAACTAATATACATACAAAGGGTGCAGAAGGAGAAATATATAATTATATAAAAAAGTATAAGCTTAAAACACCTATAATTCACTGGTACAGCGGTGATAAAGACACTTTAAGAAAGCTTTTAGAATATGGCTGCTATTTTACTATAAGTGTTGATATTGAATATTCTAAGCTTTCTAAGGAAATTGTTCAATTCCTTCCTCTTGATAAAATACTAACAGAAACAGATGGACCAACTTCTCTTCAGTGGGTCAATGGAAGATATGGTTATCCAAGTGTAATTAAAGACATAGTAAAGGAAATAGCTAAAATAAAAAAGGTTAAAGAAGGTGAAGTTGAAAAAAGCATATTGAATAATTTTAAATCATTAATTTAAGAAAGAAGGATTTGTATTATGAAACCAGTTGTAAATGTAAGCTTGCAGGTACTTCCAGTTGTTGAGGAAAAAAGACTATATGAGGTAGTTGATAAGGTAATAGAATACATAAAAGCTTCAGGTGTAAAGTATATAGTTGGACCTATGGAAACTACTATGGAAGGTGATTTAGATACACTCATGGAAATAGTAAAAAAGGCTCAGGAAATATGCATTAAGGAAGGCTCAGAGAGAGTTGCATCTGTTGTAAAAATAGATTATAAGGCTGAAGGCGTGACTATGAATGAAAAAGTGGGAAAATATAAAGAATAAATTATATCCAGTAGCCGCTATAATAATTGTAATAGCAATGTGGCAGTTTATAGTGGATTTTAGAAAAATACCAGGGTATATAATTCCATCACCTAAGGATATATACCTAACATTAATTAGTGAGTTCAATGTGATAATTGACAACACGAAAGTTACAATTTATGAAGCACTTGTGGGATTTCTTATTTCTATAATTTTTGCTTTTATACTTGCTATAATAATGGATAGTTTTAAGGTTATTAGAAAGGCCATTTATCCTATAGTTGTTATCTCACAAACTATACCAACCATAGCAATTGCACCACTTTTTATAATATGGTTTGGCTTTGGTCCGCTGCCTAAGATAATAGTGGTTGTAATAACTTGTTTTTTTCCTATAGCAATAAGTCTTGTGGATGGTTTTGAAAAAATTGATAAAGACTATATAAATCTATTTAAAAGTATGAAAGCATCTAAACTTCAAATTTTCTATCATTTAAAGCTTCCATCCGCTATGGTAAATTTATTTTCTGGAATTAAAATAGCATGTACCTATATGATTATGGCAGCAGTTATAGGTGAATGGTTAGGTGGAGATGGAGGCATAGGTGTTTATATGGTAAGAGCAAAAAATGCCTATGCGCTAGACAAGGTTTTTGCAGCAATTGTCGTCATTGTGGTTATAAGTATAGTGTTAATTTATATTGTAGATTTTATCCAAAAGAAGATAATTCATTGGAAATAAGGAGAGCGATTAAAGTGAAAAAGAAAAGAATATTATCATTAATATCTGCAGTTGTTATGACAGCAATTGCTATTACAGGGTGTGCATCTAGTAGCAGTTCAAGTACTAAATTAGATAAAACGACTGTAATACTAGATTGGACACCGAATACAAATCATACTGGAATGTATGTAGCTTTAGATAAAGGTTACTATAAAGAAGAGGGTTTAGATGTAAAAATTCAACAGCCTTCAAGTGGCAGTGTTACTAATCTAATTGCTACTAATAAAGGAGATTTTGGTGTAAGCTATCAGGAAGATGTAACTTATGCTTTAACAAGTAAAACGCCACTTCCTATTAAGGCAATTGCAGCAGTTTTACAGCACAATACCTCTGGATTTGCAGCACCTAAAAGTAAAAATATTAAATCTATTAAGGATGCAGAAGGAAAAGTTTATGGTGGCTGGGGTTCACCTTCAGAGGAAGCAGTCATAAAGGCTATAATGGAGAAAAATGGAGCGGATTTTAGTAAGCTTAAAATAGTTAATATAGGAAATGATGATTACTTTGCAGCTACGAAAAAGAACGTGGATTTTGCTTGGATATTTGAGGGCTGGACAGGAATTGAAGCCAAATTAAAGGGTATTGATTTAGATTATGTAGCAGTTAAAGATTTAGATCCAGCACTTGATTATTATACCCCAGTTATAATAACAAATAATAAGATATTAAAAGAGAATCCAGATAAAGCTAAGAAATTTATGCGTGCTACAAAAGAAGGATATCAGTATGCAGCTAAACATCCAGAAGAAAGTGCAAAAATACTAAGAAAATATGCACCTGAAATAGATGAAAAATTAGCAGTAGAAAGTCAAAAATACATGGCAACTCATTATGCAGATGATATGTCAAAATGGGGAGAAATGAAGCCTAGTGTTTGGAAAAATTATGCTGATTTCCTAAAGAGCAAGGGGCTTATAAAGAAGGAGCTAAATGTTAAAGATGCATTCACAAATCAATTCTTATCAAAATAATAATAGAGTAAAGGTTATAGAAATCAAAAATATAACTAAAAGCTTTGATAAAGAAATTATACTAAAGGATGTTTCACTTTGCGTAAATAAAGGAGAATTTGTTTCGATTGTAGGACCTAGTGGCTCGGGTAAAAGTACTTTATTTAATATAATAGCGTCACTTATAGAAGTTGATAAGGGAGAAGTTAAAGTTTCTTCAGATATAGGTTATATGCAGCAAAAGGATTTATTAATGCCTTGGAAAACAGTTTTAAATAATGTTGTACTGCCACTTGACTTAAAGGGTGAAAATAAAAAGCAATCTAGATTAGAGGCTAAAAAGTATATTGAAATTATGGGCCTTAAAGGTTATGAAAATAAATATCCTTATGAGCTTTCTGGAGGGATGAAACAAAGGGCGAGTTTTCTTAGAACCTTTCTATCCTCAAGTGAAATAATGCTTCTCGATGAACCTTTTGGTGCACTTGATTCAATAACAAAAGGTAATATGCAGAAATGGATTCTTAAAATGAAAGATGTGCTTAAGAGAACTATACTTTTTATAACTCATGATATTGAAGAAGCTGTGCTTTTATCAGATAGAATATATGTACTGGGGTCAAAGCCGGGAAAGATAAAAGAGGAATTTAATATAGAATTTTTAAAAGAAGATAAAATAAAAAGGGAATTTTCCAAGGAATTACTAGAATATAAGAATAAAATAATTGAATTATTATAAATTTTAGCGGCAGAGATGCCGCTAAAATTTGCTTTTATTTTGATTTAAAAGGACAATGTCTATGTCTAGAAAGTCCTCTAAATCTTGGTATACACTTATTTACATCTATTACTGTAGGTATAAAAACTCCAGTTTTATTTTTTATGAATTGATTGACCTGTACATCTGTACCATTAGTTAATTGAATAAATTGAAATTTGTAATCATTTCCATCTGTACCTGTAACATAAATATTTTTTATATATCCATCCTTTTCTGTAGGGTGTCTTTCTTTTATTAGATGACACCAATCACCATAGGTTGTATCTACATAAAATTCTGCATTATGCATCCAACCATGATAAGGTGCACATAGAAAATCCTCTCCACGTAAATCAATATCAGAAATTTTATAATTACCATTTTCATAGATTAGGTATATAAAGCCATAATAATAGGCAAAGCTAGTGTTTCCTTTTACAGAAGGCTCTATGGTTTCTATTTCAAAAAAATATCTATAAATATCCGGAGAGTTAGTATTGTAAAGTCTATGAAGTTTTATTAAATTTATATGACCAACCTCGTTAAAAACACTAAGGTAATTGTTGTAATCAACTCTTTTTTTAAAATCATCATTAAAAAAGTTGTAGGATATAGGATAGGGTGCTTTACTATTTCCAATACTTCCACAACCACCTGTTGTTATTGAGGATGCTTCTCTTAAAAGGCTGAAATAGTTTATTATTGTGTTCTCCTCGGAATTGAACAAATAATTTGGCAACTTTATATCATTATAATTCCCAAAGTATTTATCAAAAAATTTATAATCAAAGTCCTTTATATTTATAGCAACTAATTTAGAAGGTCTAAAGTACTGTTCGTTAAAATTTAAAACCTCTGAATCATCCATATATAACCTCATACTATTATTGGTACATTAATAGTATATTTAAAACCTTAATAGTTGGTTAATAAAAGCATGAAGTTTCATCTTACCATATAAAAGGAAATAGGCAGTAGGTCCTTTTTTTATAATCATCAAATTCTTGTTTAAAATGTTCCTTTAAAGCTTTTTCTTCAATCTTTATTCTAATTCCATAGCAGAATATACAAATGATTAATACCACAATAGGTGCAAAAAAATTTCTAAATGAACATGCTATACCTACAAGACTAAGTATACTTCCCGTATAAGCTGGATTTCTTACATATCGGTAAAAGCCTTTTTGTATTAGATGCTGGTCAGATGTAGTTTGTACTGATAATGTAAAAGCCTTTTTTAATGTCCATACAGAATAGGAGCGGATTATTGTACCGGCTATTATTAATAAAATTCCTATATAGTAGAATACATGAGGAATAGTTAATCTTATTATATTAAAATCTGTAAAGTAAAAACCTACATAAAGGCTTAAAAAATATCCTAAAATTATTAGCCAAATTGAGCCTTTATCAGATTTTTTATTGCCGTTTCTCCCTCCCTTTGCAGTAAATATCCATATTAAAAATTCACATAAAAACATAAATCCTATTGAATAAAGAAATACATTATGTTCGAATGTATTATTAATTTTTGAAGCATCGAAAATATCCAAGAATATCACTCCATCTCACAAATTATTTCCTTTAGTAATTACTATTTTATGAATTTATGATATAGGTTTAAAGATGCCATAAGTAACAAGTAAAATAAAAAAATAAGTATATACATTACTTTAGTAACATATATACTTCAAATTTGTGTTATTATTTTAAAGATTCTATATACAGAGCTGAAAGTTGAGTTCTTCTTTCAAGATTTAACTTTTTTAATATTTTAGAGATACAATTTTTTACGGTACCTTCTGAAATAAATAGAATCTCAGATATTTGTTTATTACTATTACCATTGACAACGAGTTTTGTTATTTCTTTTTCTCTTTCAGTAAGAGAGTCTAGAAGAATATTTTCTTTTTTATTAGTTTTATTAGATAAATTCAGTGCATTTACAAGTTTTGAGGTTACTACAGGATCAAACATCATTTTATCCTCATAAGCCTCTTTGATACTTTTAAGTATATAATCTATTTCACTATCCTTTAAAAGGTAGCCGCTTATGCCATTTTTTATTCCATCAAATATGTAATTATCTTCATCAAAAGTTGTAAGTATGATTATTTTTACCTTTGGATATTGTTTTTTTACAAGTTTAGTTGTTTTTATACCGTCTAGCTTAGGCATTCTAACATCCATTAGTATAACATCAACAATGTGTTTGTTTAAGTTTTCTATAACTTCATATCCATTTTCTGCTTCACAAAGTACTTCTATACTATCATCAAGACTTAATATTTTTTTTAATCCCTCTCTTACAATAGTTTGATCGTCTGCAATCATAACCCTAATCATTTGAAACACCCCCTGGTATTTTAAGGTTTATTGTAAATCCTTTTTTATTTGAACTTTGGAAGGTTACCTCTCCATTTAAAGTCTCTGTCCTTTTTTTTATTCCATTAAGACCATTTGATGAGTTGATTTCACAGCAGCCATTACCATTATCTTGTATAATTAGTTCTATATCTGAATTGATGAAACTTAAATCTATATTAATTTCAGTGGAATTACCATGTTTCAAACTATTTGTGATGCCTTCTTTTATTATTTTTATAATATTATTTTTTATTTCCATAGGGGACTTGTCTATATTATTATCATAATTAAAGTTGATTTTCACTATGTTTAGCTTGTTGAATTTTTCGATTATAGTATTAATTTCTTTTTTGAAATCACAATACTCATCTAATTTCTTTATATTGTAAACAGTAGATCTTAAAGTAACTACACTTTCTTTTATAACAGCATCTATATCATCTAATTCTTTATTTATATCAGCTTTATCTTTTATAGCCTTCAAATATTTTATATTCATTGAAAGAGCCATGAGGGAATGACCTATGGAATCGTGTAGTTCTTGAGAAATTCTATTTCTTTCCTCATATAATAAAAATTCCCTTTCATTGAAGGAGTATTCTATGAGATCAGCATTAATTATTTTAATTTTATCTCTTTCATCTTTGAATTTGTGTACAAGAGTAAAAACAAACAGAACGATTAAATATAAAATAATTGAATACGTAATTGAGTTGATTTTTTCATGCACAGGATATTTTGTAAAAAATAATATTCTAGGAATAATTACGATCATATAGGTTATAGAATGCAAAATAATAAGAAATCTTTTGAATAATACATTTTTTATTTCAAATATATCATCCAATATAACAAAATAATAGACATTATCACAACTTCCAAAAAGCCATATAAATGCATAAATTATAATAGAGATACTTATAAATAGTGTAGTGTTTTTTTTGCTTTTAACATTATAGGCAATTAGAAAAATACTAAGTAAAATTAAGAGAAAATAATTAACAATAACTACTTTAGAATTTATATAAATGGTTAATATAGTAAAGATTAAAAGAGCATATCTAAATTTGGATTTGATGATATCCCATAAAAAAATAAGTTTATTCATATATTTAAGCTATCCTTTCTTTTATAAGATTCATATTGCCTTGTTAAGAATAATTCTTGGAGATATAAGAATAAGTTAATTCTACAATACATTAAAATTTTTTACAATAAAGAAGAGGGGATTATGCAAAGTATAATGCATAATTATATAAATGAGTGAAACCGGTATAATAGAACAAGACTTAAACGTACAATTATTTGTAATAAATATTAAAAAAAGTATTTACAATTTGTGTAACAAGAGGTATAATTAACTTGAAGTTAAGGATTATCAAAATAAAAATGTAAAAAAAATCAATAAACTTAACTTTAAATCACATTTAAGGAGGTGAAATGAGTTAGCACTTATGTAAAAAAATAAATACTATAATAATTATTTTGTACATTTGTGCAATCGGTTGCAATTACAAGACAAACTAAAAATACTACCATTTAGATTTAAAGAATTGTTAAGGGGGGTAAATTCAAATGTGTAGTGGTAAAAAAAGTGTATTAAAGAAAACCTTATATTGTTTTATGGCTATGGCATTGACATTAAATACTATACCTGAGGTAATAAGGCCAGTGAGTGTAAAAGCTGTGCCAAATATGAAAACGATATCTAAAACAAAGGAAATTAAAGCGAATACAGCGGCATCTGGTTTATCAGTAAAATTAAATAGTGATACTTTACAAATTATAAATGGTTCAGATGAGACAGATATTCAAGTATGTGAACCTCAAGTTGTAAAAGTTGACTACAAACCAGCGGGTAAATCTAGTGATGATACTTTAGTAGTTGATCCTAATAAAACTTGGAATACAGGAAATATAGTATCTAGCGATTTAAATTCAGATCCAATGGTAATAAAAACACAGAAGATGACGATTAAAATAAATAAATCTGACTTGACCATGAGTGTATACGATTCCAATGGAAAGTCAATTATAACTCAACAATCTATTGCTCAGAAAAGTGTAAGCTTTACTCATAATTCAGGAGATAGATTTTATGGAGTAAATGGTTACAGGGTTTGGGATGATTCAAGCCAAGGAATGCTTAGAAATGGAAATACACAGGTTTATGCAGGTAATCAGGGCCATTGTGGAGCTCCATTTGTATGGAGTAATGACGGATACGGTGTACTTGTAGATTCAGATGGAGGAAATTTCTCAATAGGAGATACTTCACTTCAATATAATAATAGTTCTAAAGCGGATACAGAATACTATTTGATGCTTGGAAATCCTAAAGATGTTATTTCGGAAGAATCAGATGTATCTGGTAAAGCACCAATGTTTCCTAAATGGGCAACCGGTTTTACCAATACTCAATGGGGATGGGACAACCCTTTATCAGGAACTGGAACTGATGAAGATAAGCTTAAAAATGTATTAAATACCTATCGTTCTAAGCAGTTACCAATAGATAATTTCTGTCTTGATTTTGATTGGAAGAAATGGGGACAAGATAATTATGGTGAATATAAATGGAACACAGATAATTTCCCTGATGCTGAAAGTGGTCAGTTAAAGGCTTATATGGATTCCAAAGGACTTAAAATGACAGGAATAATGAAACCAAGAATACTTGTGGATTCTGTACAAGGTAGAGAAGTTGCAGCTAACGGTTGGTGGCTTCCAGGTGATAGTCCAGCACAAGACTATTGTTCAAAGAAGATTATGGAAAGCTTGAATTTTGCATTACCAGAGGTTAGAGCTTGGAATTGGAAAAATGTTCAGGATGCTTTTGACAAAGGAATTTCTGGTTTCTGGAATGACGAATGTGATGAAAATCCTAACTTCGGAAACTTTGGAAACATGAACATGGAAAGATCTATATACGATGGGCAAAGGGCGCATACTAATCAAAGAGTATGGTCACTTAATAGAAACTACTACACTGGAGCACAGAGATATTCTTATGGAATGTGGTCTGGTGATATATCAACAGGCTTTAATAACATGGCAAATCAGCGTGAAAGAATGCTTTCAGCAGTTAATTTAGGAGAAGCTAGATGGGGCATGGACACAGGTGGATTTAATGATGGAGACCCAACACCTGAAAACTATGCAAGATGGATGGAATTTAGTGCATTTACACCTATATTTAGAGTACATGGACAAGATAATAAAGTTCGTTATCCATGGGCTTTTGGTTCAACAGCAGAAGCAGCTGCCAAAAAGGCTATGCAGTTGAGATATAGCTTAATACCATATATATATTCATATGATAGAAGCTTGTCACAAAGTGGATTAGGACTAGTAAGATCACTTATGATGGAATATCCTAACGATCCTAACACTGCAAATGATAAAGAAGCATGGATGTTTGGAGATTATATGCTTGTATCTCCAGTAGTAGATCAAGGACAAACATCAAAGAATATATATCTACCAGAAGGAAATTGGACAGATTATAGTACAGGAAAACAATACACAGGCGGCCAAACTATAAATTATGCTGTGGATTCAACTAATTACAATGATATACCATTATTCATAAAGAGTGGTGCAATCATACCTACACAAGATTTTGAAAATTATGTAGGTGAAAAAGCAGTAACTAATTTATATGTAGATGCTTTCCCAAGCGATGAGACTACAAGCTTTGACTATTATGACGATGATGGATCTACTTATAATTATGAAAATGGATCTTATTTCGATCAAAAGATGACTCTCAAAACTGATGCTAGTTCAAAATCAGCACAATTTAATATAGCAGCCAATAAAGGAAGCTATACTTCTGATTTAAAAAGCTATATAGTAAAGATGCATGTACAAGGTAATGGACCTGTTACTGTTAACGGACAAGCATTAACTCAATATTCAAGCTATGATGAGTTGAAAAATGCTTCAGGAGAAGGATATGCTTTAGGAACTGATACTTACGGAAACGTAGTATATGTAAAAGTTAAGTCTGGTGATGCTAAGAGTATAAGTGTACCTTGCAAAGTAAATCCTGTAGTTATGACAGCTGCTGCAAATCCAAAAGGCGGAACTTATTATGGTTCACAATCAGTTTCACTTACATCATCTAAAAAGGATGCAGCAATATACTATACACTAGATGGAACAACACCAACAACAAATAGCACAAAATATACAGCACCAATCACATTAAATCAAGGTTTAAATCAAAAGCTTAATTTTATAGCTGTAGATTCTTCAGGAAATGAGTCCCAAGTATATACTGAAGTATACAATATACGTAAAGCTTCAGATGGTATAACATTACATTTTAAAAATCCAAATGGATGGGGAGCACCAAACATATATTATTATGATCCTACTGGAACATTAACAGGTCCATCATGGCCAGGAGTTAAAATGAATAGTGAAGGAAATGGATGGTATTCATACACTATTCAAAGTTGGGCAAATGCAAAGGTATTATTTGATGATGGCAAAAATCAAACTCCAGGTGCAAATCAGCCAGGAATTGATGTTACGGGAGAAGAATGGTATAAGGATGGTAAATTATATCAATCTAATCCAGAACTAAATGTTAGTGCTAGTGTTAAAGGTGGAACTTATAGTACTTCACAAACTGTAAGTCTTACATCCTCAATGAATGATGCAACAATATACTACACACTAGATGGGTCTACCCCAACAACAAGTAGTGCAAAATATACAGGACCAATTACAATAAATTCAACTACCACACTTAAATTTATTGCAGTAGGTTCACAAGGTAATCAATCTGATGTATATACTGAAGTATACAACATAAACAAAGCAGGGAATTCTGTAACAGTACACTTCAAAAATCTAAGTGGATGGGGAGCACCATATGTATATTACTATAATGCTTCTGGACAAATAGGTTCATCATGGCCAGGAACTAAAATGAATAATGAAGGGAACGGATGGTACTCATATACTATTCAAAACTGGACAAGTGCAAAGGTATTATTTACTGATGGCAATAATCAGACACCAGGAAAAAATCAACCAGGATATGATGTTACAGGAGAAGAGTGGTATGAAAACGGTACATGGTATAAGAATAATCCTGACTCAGCATCATTAAAATCTGCCTTAAAGGTTAGTAGCAAAGAAAAGGTTATGGGTAATGATGTAAAAGCTTTGGTTGATAATGTTACATTAAGATTACTTCCAGCATAAATATATTTATAAAATACAATATAATCGGTCTTACGAAAAGTAAGGCCGATCTTTTTATATCTTAAGGTTATCTATTTATGAAAGTTTTATCACATAAGTTTCACATAAAGTTTTGATATTTGTACAGTAAATTTAAGTTATAATCCTTACATAAAATAATTATTTTAAGAGAACAACTATAGGGGTATCTAAGTTATTTAAATTAGAAATTCTATAGAGGGAGGGAATATTAAATGAAGAAACTTAAATTTACTAAGGAAAGAATAGCCTTAAGTATAATTGTACTAATATCTATAATATTAAATTTTGTTAATCTCAGTATAGAGGGATATGGAAACTCATATTATGCATCAGCTGTGAAGAGCATGACCATGAGTTTTAAAAATTTCTTTTTTGTATCCTTTGATCCATCAGGTTTTGTGACAATTGACAAGCCACCATTAGGGTTTTGGCTTCAGGCAATTTCAGCAAAAATATTTGGATTTAGTGGAGTAAGTATATTATTACCTTCAGCACTAGCAGGTGTAGTTTCTGTAATATTAATATATATAATTGTTAAAAGACAATTTGGAAGTATAGCGGGATTATTATCTGCACTATTTCTTGCTATAACTCCAGTTTTTGTGGCGGTAAGTAGAAACAATACTATAGATAATATTCTTGTAATGTTTTTATTATTTGCTATGTGGGCACTTACGATTGCTGCCGAAAAAGGAAAAATGAAATATTTAATAATAAGTTTAGCACTTGTTGGTGTTGGTTTTAATGTGAAAATGGTTGAGGCTTATTTAGTAGTTCCAGCTATTTACATAACATATCTTCTTACAACAGCTACATCAATTAAGAAGAGGCTTATACATTTAACTTGCGGAACTGTTATATTAGTATTTGTTTCTTTATCTTGGGCAATTGTTGTTGATTTAGTTCCAAAGTCCAGTAGACCTTATGTAGATAGTAGTTCAAATAATACAGTAATGGAACTAATATTTGGACATAATGGCACGGAGAGACTATCCTTTGGAACAAAAACAGGACCAGGAGGTGGTTCAAAACCTAGTGGTCAAAGCAGAAAAATGCAAGGAGTACCAGGAGGTCAAAGCGGAAATAAGCAAAGAGGTTCAGGAGGACCAAGTGGTAGTATGCAAGGGGGACCAGGAGGACAAGGTGGCAGTATGCAAGGAGGTCCAGGAGGACCTGGTGGACAGAATAGTAACTCAGCACAATTTCAAACTTCTATGTTTGGCGGAACTGTTACAGCTGGTGTAACAAGATTATTTAGTAAAAATACATTAGCGGATCAAGTAGTGTGGTTTATACCACTAGCTATATTTGGATTTATAGCGTCTGTCTTAAAAGAAAAATTAAGATTACGTTTAGATAACAAGAGGAAACAGGCTATAGTAATGTGGTTTATGTGGTTTTTTCCTGAATTTTTATATTTCAGCTTTAATACAGGTACATGGCATCCATATTATTTGACTATGTTTGCGCCTCCAACAGCAGCACTAGCAGGAATAGGTATCACTTCTCTATGGGAACTCTATAAAGAAGGTGGATTAAAAGCTTATTTATTGCCATTAGCATTTTTAGCAAATGGAGCGGCTCAAATACTTATGCTTTCATATTTTGTTAATTCTATAAATATTGCCAAGATATTAATTGTATTGGTTGCTGTATTAAGCATAGTATCAGCAATAATGCTTTTTGTATTGAATTTAATGGGCAAAAAAATTGAGGATTTAAAGAATATAAATATTAGGAGGAAATTAGCGCTATTTGCATTGCTTGGAACAGTAATAACACCTTTTGTAGGTTCTGCTGCAGTTATTCAAAATAAAGTCAATAATTCATTCCCAGTAGCAGGTTTAGAACTTCTGCTTAAGAGTAATGGTTCAAAAATGAGAGGACCAGGTGGAGGACAACAAGGCGAAAACTCTCAAAATTCAAAGCTAATTAAATTCTTAGAAAAGAATAAAACTGCTAATCAAAAATATTTGTTAGTAGTTCAAAATTCTAATTCTGCATCAGAAATAATAGTAAGTACCGGTGAATCAGTAATGTCTCTAGGTGGATTCATGGGAAATGACAAGATACTTACACTAGCTCAGTTTAAAGAATTAGCAAAAAAAGGTGAAATAAGATATGTAATGACTGGCGGAATGGGCGGAGGAAACTCCAGCAGTGAAATAATGAATTGGGTAAAGAAGGTAGGAAAAGCTGTAGCTACCACTGAATATAGCAGTAATAAAACACAAAATATTGGAGAAAGCAAAACTTTAAGTAGTACAAATCAAAAAACAAATACAAATAATAGCAAAAACTCAAATATCAAGTCTAAGAACTTTGGTGGTTCAATGGGATCAGAACAATTATATGATTTAAAAGCTTATACAGATAGCTTTAGTAAATAAATTTTAGTTAGGTGGTAATATTATGAGTATAAGAAAAGCAGTTATTCCAGCAGCTGGATTAGGGACTAGGTTCCTTCCAGCTACAAAAGCTCAGCCTAAAGAAATGTTACCTATAGTTGATAAACCCACAATTCAGTATATAGTTGAAGAAGCAGTAGCCTCAGGAATAGAAGAAATACTAATAATAATAGGAAGAAACAAAAAATCAATAGAGGATCATTTTGATAAATCGGCAGAGCTTGAAGAAGAATTAAAAAATAACAATAAGGATGAACTTCTTAGCGTAGTTAGAAAAGTAAGTAACATGGTTAATATATACTATGTTAGGCAAAAGGAACCCATGGGATTAGGTCATGCTATAAGTTTGGCAAGAGGTTTTGCTAGAAATGAAGCTTTTGCAGTTATGCTTGGGGATGATATAGTTGACAGTAGGGTGCCTTGTTTAAAGCAGCTTATGAATTGTTATGATAAATATAATACCTCCGTATTAGGAGTTCAAGAAGTAAATGCTAAGGATGTATCAAAATATGGTATTGTGGATGGTATAGATGTTGAGAATAAGGTATGTAAGGTGAAAAAACTAGTTGAAAAACCAAATGTAGAGGAGTCACCATCTAACATAGCAATACTTGGAAGATATATAATAACGCCTAGTATATTCGAGATACTAGAAAATACAAAGCCAGGAAAGGGTGGAGAAATACAGCTAACAGATGCTTTAGAAGAATTACTAAAAAAAGAAGCAATATATTCTTACTGTTTTGAGGGAAAAAGATACGATATTGGAGATAAGCTTGGGTTTATAAAAGCAAATATTGAATTTGCACTTAAGAATGATAAATTAAAGAGTGGTCTTAAAGAATACTTGTTAAGTATAAAATAAAATTATAAGAATAAAGTGAAGAAAAACTTAAAAAAGTAATTCTTCACTTTATTTTTATACAATTATTAAAAGAAAATTTATGGATTATACAAGTTTTACTTTATATTCCTTAAGCCAAAAATTAACTTGAAGCAGATATGCTATTAATTGAGGACCTTTCATAAGTTGACCAAACCAAGGTGTTTTGTAAGAAGCTCCTCCGGTATCTATAAGTTCATTTACTGTTTTTAAATCTACTATATCTAAAAGAGGAGAAGTTTTATCAGCAACTACTTGTTTTAGCCATTTTTGAACTAGGGCTGTATATCTAGGATCAAAGGTTTTTGGATAAGGACTTTTCTTTCTTTCTATTACATCCTTTGGAAGTACACCTTCAAAGGCTTTTCTTAAAACTCCTTTTTCTCGTCCATTTAAAAACTTGATTTCAGGTGGTATATTAAAGGCATATTCAACTAATCTATAATCAGCAAAAGGAACTCTCACTTCAAGACTATTTGCCATACTCATTCTATCTTTTCTAGTTAAAAGTGTTATCATAAACCATTTTATATTAAGATAGAATAACTCTCTCATTCTTTTTGCGTAAGGAGTATCCTCATCAGAAACAGGAACATTATTTAAATTTTCTTTATATTTTGCATCTACATATTCCTGAAGGTTTATAGATTTTAAATCATGAGATAAAAGGCTAATTCTATCATTTACAAACCTAGACCAAGGGAAGGTATTTGCATATATCATTTCTTTTCTCATGAACCAAGGGTAGCCACCAAATATTTCATCTGCACATTCACCTGATAGTGCAAAGCGGATGATAAAGCTAAACTATCTTTTCAAGTGAGTTAAGATACTATTTTTATTGATGTTAGTTTTTGCCTTGATGTTCTTGGTTTTAGTAGGATTCTTAGCATCGATAGTAATTGATTTTAAAGCTTTAGAAGCGGAGTTATTTGTAAAGGAAGTTGGAGGTGTAACGGTATTATTAGTGGTGAAGAAAATAATTGTATCATCAAAGGATTCAGTACTATCAGTATATTTCATACCATCTAAAATATCTAATTCATACTTTGTGTTTGCTGAAAATTGATGTGTTGCAGATTGTACAATTATAGTTTGTCCATCTGAGTCTAAGGTTGCATTTGTTTGAATTTGATTGCCAGTTGTAGTATCGAAAATCTGAACATAATTGTTTAAATTAATGCTTGGATCAACTTTGTTAGGTAATGTGAATTTTAGTTCAGTATTCATAGCTACTGGATCATTAACGTTATAAGCACTTACCTTATTAACCTTTAAATCTATTGAATCTGAAAAACCATACGATGCAAGAACAGATTTCATTGTATGATATCCTTGAGGAATACCACGGAATCTATATACATCTACACCACCAGATACTATGTTAAGAGAGCCGGAAAAAATTTGGCTATAAACTGAATCTTCTTGTACTTCATTACCATCAAGTGTTATATAAGGATTTCCGCCTAAGGTTCCATAACTGCTAACCTCAGTTCCTAAAAATACGGTGGCATAATCGTCGTTAGAGAAATAATATACTTTGTTATAACCATTATTTTTTACATATAAGTCAGAATATGTATTGGTATATGCAGTGAAGCGAGTGTCGTCAGAATAACCTCTGATAGCATAAGATTTAACAAAGGGTGCAGTGTAACCTAAAATACGGTTAGGATTAACATTGTTAGGATTAACATTGTTAGTTTTAGCCATAGCTGTAGAAGTGAAAATAAGTGTTGATAAAATTCCTAAACATAATGTTTTAATTTTAAGTTTTTTCATTTAAAAATCCTCCTTGAAAATTATTTATAAAGAAATTATACAATTAAGTTACTTATATGTAAAATTAAGTAATCATGTATTTTATGGATTAAGCCGAGTTAGCAGACGATACTTTAGTTATTGTAAAAATATCAAGTAAATACATTATTTTACATAATAAGTTCTAGAATTATGCGTCTAAGAAAATTTATTTTCAATAGTAAAATACAGTAATTAATATTTGGGAGGCAAAAGTGAAGGTAAAACAAGTAACTTATAAAGGCGAAAAAGCTTTAATTATTTATGTAACTAAAGATGAAAGTAAGGATAATATTATAAAAACAAAAATAATAAAATATAAAGAAATGTATTCGAGTATAGCTGTATTCATAAGTGGTGGCAAAAATATGGAAGATGTTATAGAGGCGATTGTTCAAGAAAAATTTAAATAAACGTTAAGTCTTTATTTTTTATTCCATTCTAGGTGGTGCATAGTATGAAAGTAGTGGGGTATGTAAGGTTAAGTAGGGACGAGGATAGAGAAAACTATAGTTCAATAATTTCACAAAAAAACATCATTGAAGAATATGCAAAACTAAGAAAATGGGAAATAAATATTATATATGTTGATGATAATTGTTCCGGATATACCTTTGATAGACCTGAATTTGGTAAGATGCTAGAAGGGATTAACAATAAAAATATTGACATAATTATAGCTAAGGATTTATCACGTATTGGTAGAAATAATGGTAAAGTATTGGTATTTGTAGACAAATTAAAAGAACTAGGCATAAGGCTTATATTAGTGGAAGAAGCAAATGGTGGGCTAGATTTATTGAAAGATAATTATGATATATTAGGAATTAAGACCTGGTACAATGAGATGTATGTTAAAGATATTTCAAGAAAGATAAGATCGAGTATGCATATGAAGCAAAAAAAAGGCCAATTAATAATGGGAAATTTTTATGGCTACAAAAAAGTTAAAGTTAATGAGGGGTTCAAACTTGTAGTAGATGAAGAAATAAAGCCTGTAGTTCAAATGATTTTTAAAAGTTATATAAAAGGACTAGGATATAAAAAAATATGTAATTTACTTGATGAAAAAGGATATCCAACTCCTAGTGAATATATAAAAAAAATGAAGGAAGAGGGGGGAAAAGTATTTAAGAATAATGTAGCACATAATTGGCAGACCCACATGATAAATAGAATAATTAAAAATGATATTTATATAGGAACACTTAGAACAAAAAAAAGACAGGTTAGGATGATTAAAGGAAAAGAAGAAAGGGTACCCCTAGAAGATCAATATGTTTTTCAAAATCATCATGAAGCGATTATATCAAAAGAAGATTTTTTTTTAGCTAAGGAAATAAATGAGAGAAGAAATAAAATAAAATTTAGTGGCAAAGCAAAATATGATTACATTTTTAGAGGTCTTATAGAGTGTGGTGAATGTGGATATGCCATTGTGGGATGCAATTTAAAGAATTACCCTAAGATTGAAAGAGGTTATAATTGTAGAAGTTATAGGAAATATGGTAATAAACTGTGTTGTAATCATTCTATAAGTGAGGATAAGCTTATCTTTATTTTTAAAGAGTTTTTAAAAGATGTTAGAGAAGACTATAAGGAATACATCAATAAAATTAAATTAGTTAAGGTAGAGGATGATGAAAATAAATGTTTAGCAAAAATGAGAAAAAGGTTATATTTAGAAAAAGAAGAGCTCAAGCTTATTTTATCCAAAAAAATAAGAGATATAAATAAAGAAATCAGCAATGAATATAAAAATATAATCGAGGAATGTTACAAAAAAATAGAAAATGAAAAAAAAGAAAAAATTTTAAAGCTAATACGAGATATTGATGAATTTAATGAAGAAAATAAGAATAAGTTTAACAATAATTTAAAAAGTGCATTACAAATATTTGATAATATAATTAAAGAGAAGAGCTTAAAACGTGAAGAAGTAGAGAGAATTATCGATAGAATAATAGTATACAAAGATAGGAGTTTGGAGTTTAAGTTAAAAGTGAGTATTGATGAAATTTTATATAAATATGATATCAAGGATGAATTATAAAAATAAAAGGACCCAGTTGCAACAATTCAATTAATAATTTATAATTTTATTTTATGATAAGAATAGTGTATGAGAAGGAGGTTTATATGAAAAAAATAGGTAAAAGAGTGTTATTAACATTTGTTATGGCAACAGTTTTTATTCTTGGAAATTCATCTTGTGATAAAATAGCAGCAGCTGAAGAAAAGGCAAGTATGGAAGAAAGCGAGTATAAAAACTATTATATAAGTGAAGATAACTATGAAAATGAAATGAGTAAGGTAGAACAATATCTTAATTCTAAACGTAAATCAGGATATTTTAAAGGAAAAGAAAATATAAATATCTATTATGAAAAATATGTTAATCCTAATTCTAAAAATACAATTGTAATATCTCATGGTTTTAGAGAAAGCCTAGAAAAATATAATGAAGTTATATATTATTTCTTGAAAAACGGATATTCTGTTTACGGAATTGAATACAGGGGACATGCACGATCAGCTAGATTAGGTAAGGATTCAAGTCAAACAAGCATTGATAATTTTGATTATTATGTAGAGGATTTGAAGGAATACGTAGATACCATAGTAAAACCAGAGAATAAAGGTAAAAAATTATTTCTATATGCACATTCAATGGGAGGAGCAATTGGTGGATTATTCTTGGAAAGGTATCCTAAATACTTTAAAGCAGCTGTGTTGAGCGCTCCAATGTTCGAAGTAAATACTGGAAGATATCCTGAATTTTTTTCAAAAGCAGTTGCCAATGTGTTTAACTTTGTTGGTTTAGGAGATAATTATGCTCCTGGTCATCATGAATATTCAGAGGAAAGTGATTTTGAAACTTCTTGTACAACCAGTAAATCAAGATATGACTATTATTTAGATAAAACTAATAGGATAGATGATCTTAAAAATGGAGGAGCAGCATTTAAATGGGTTAAAGCAGCATTAGAAGCAACACGTGAAGTAACTGATAGCAAAAATGCCTCGAAAGTAAATATTCCAATACTGTTGTTTCAAGCAGAAAATGATGATACTGTAAGGCCAGAGGGTGAAAATAAATTTGCAAATGCAGCTAAAAAGTGTAAACTAATAGTGGTCAAAGATTCAAAACACGAAATATATAGGGAAAAAGATAATATAATGATTCCATATTTTAATAAAGTGTTTGCTTTCTTTAATAATAATCAGTAGAAATAGTAATAAAACTAAAGAAAATAGAGGAGAAATACTGCATGAAAAAAATGATTTTTTTTGATATTGATGGAACTATAGTAGATGAAAAGACACATGAGATTCCTAAAAGTGCTATAGAAGCTATAAAGAGAGCTAGAAAAAATGGACATCTTGTATTCATAAATACGGGAAGAACGTTTTTTAATGTGCCAAAGGTTATTCGTGAAATTGGATTTGATGGATATATTTGTGGATGTGGAACTTACATAAATGTTGATGGACAATCTCTTTTAGATAAATCTATTCCTAAAGAAAAATGTATACAAATTATAGAAAAACTTCGTGAATATAAAATTGATGCTCTTTTAGAAGGTCAGAATGATTTTTATTTTGAACAAAGAGAGCCTATTTCATCTAAAACGAAACAATTGAAGAATAAATTTGAGAAACGTGGCTATGATGTTACAAAGTCTTGGGATGATCCTAACATTGTTTTTGATAAGTTAGTTATATGGACAAGAGAAGAAAGCAATCTTGAAGCTTTTAAAAACTATGTTATTAGTAATTTCGATTATATTGATAGGGAAGATGAGGAAGGAGAGTTTGGTGAAATAGTACTTAAGGGATATTCAAAGGCAACAGGAATTGAATTTTTGAGAGATTATTTTAATATTGATCTTAAAAATTGTTATGCAATTGGAGATAGTCTAAATGATTTACCAATGCTTCAGCATGTACCTAACAGTATAGCTATGGGAAATAGCTGCAAGGGATTATTTGATTTGGTGGATTTTGTTACTAAAGATATAATGGAAGATGGAATTGAGTATGCTTTAAAGCATTATAACATTATATAAAGTTAAAGTTTTATACCTTCATTTTATGGGGGTATGTTTTTTTATCACTTGTATTGCGCTTTCACCTGATAGTGAAACAACATTATCTTTAACAACACCTTTGCAGAATAAAAAAAGTGAAGAATCGATATCTGCCATACCAGGAAGATCGTTTGCTTTTACAGCATCATATAAGGCGGAAGCCAAATTTAAATTATCATTTATAACATTGTGATGATTGCTACCTATAAAGTTGTGCATTTTTTCAGCCCATACACTATCGGGAGTTATTACAAAGTTATCATTTTTAAAGTATAAGTTATTATCCTTATAATCAATGGAATAAGTATTTAGTGTTTTACCTTGTTTTTTAAATTCTTTTGCAGCAACAGCTGATATTATACTAGAGTCAAGTCCTCCCGAAAGAAAAGTACATACAGGTACATCGGCATAGAGTTGGCGTTTTATAGCATCTGTAAGTAGGTAGTTTATATGATCCGCCGTTTCTTTAGCAGTTTCTGTATGAGGTTTGCATTCTAATTTCCAATATTCATAAAGTTTAAATGAGTGCTCAGTAAATTCTAGGAAATTTGCAGGTGGTACTTCATAAATATCCTTAAAAATTCCACTTCCAAGATTTCTAGCAGGGCCAAGTGCAAAAATTTCAGTTAAGCCTTCTTTAGTCAAAATAGGCTCTACAAGGGGATTAGCAAGTAGCGTCTTTATTTCAGAACCAAATATTAAATTGTTATTTTTTATTGTATAAAATAAGGGTTTTACACCTAGAGGATCTCTTGCTAGAAAGATTTTTTTATCATTTTCAGAGTATACAGCAAACGAAAAAATTCCATTAATATGATTGACACATTCTTCTTTCCAATGAATATATGAAGTTAAAAGAACCTCCGTATCAGAATAAGATGAAAACTCATAACCTGCACTTAAAAGCTCTTTTCTTAAATCTTCTGTATTATACAATTCACCATTATATACGATAATGTATTTTTTCCCATTTTGTATTTTTATCATTGGTTGGCTTCCACCAGTAGGGTCTACAACAACAAGACGTCTATGTCCTAAAAGAACATTTTTAGAAACATAATATCCTTTTTCATTTGGGCCTCTTTTTATAAGAGTATTAGTCATATTTTCTATAACATTTTTTTTGTCAATTAAGCTTTTTTTAAAATTAACAAATCCAGCTATTCCACACATATTATCACCATTCTTCTATAGATTTAATAAACTCTATAAAGTTATATTATGCTTATAGAAATTTAATTGCTACATATTATAATAAATCTTATATAATATAAATAAAGAAATTTTTATACGGTGTATTGAATAGATGAGGTTATAATGATAACATAATCATATAAAAATTCATTCATGTGAGTACTATAAAAGGAGATGAGTTTTATGTCTCAAAATGAAAATAGTAATGAGATATGTGAAGCTAATGTAATACATGTAGATACAGTAGAAAGAGTAAAACTTGATATGCCGGAAGATGAAGATTTATATGAGCTTTCTGATTTATTTAAGGTATTTGGAGATAGTACAAGAATAAAAATAATTTGCGCTCTGTTTAAAGAAGAGATGTGTGTATGTGACATAGCATATTTACTTCAAATGAAACAATCAGCAATATCACATCAATTAAAAATACTTAGACAATCAAAATTAGTGAAGTATAGAAGAGCGGGAAAAACAGTGTATTATTCTCTTGATGATGAACATATAAAAGAGATATTTAACATGGGATTTATGCACATAAAAGAAAAGTAGATACAAGAGATTTATATAAAAACAATATTAAAGAAAAGCAGAGGAATAATCTCTGCTTTTTAATGGAGAGTGTAAAATTCTTTCTGTAAAATAACTTTCTATGGTAAGTTTTAAAAGACAAGATTGTCAAAAGTGACTTTCTATCTTGTTTTAAATATACATTCTAAAAATATGTATGTCAAGAACGCCTTTAAAAACAGGCGTTTTTGGCATATTAAGCTTTTTATTCAGTAAGTCGTCCTTCATACATAATGGATAATTCACCGTACACTTTACCCCAATTTCTTAGTGGCAAACGCCATTTTTTTGTAGCTTCAAAAGTAGCAAGGTATAAAGCTTTTAAAAGTGATGTATCGCTTGGAAATACAGTTCTTTGTCTATTTAATCTACGATATGTGCTGTTGAGACTTTCGATTGCATTTGTAGTATAAATAACTTTTCTTACATCAGCAGAGAACTTAAAAATAGGGCTAATAGCATCCCAATTTGATTTCCAGCTTTTCATTGAGTTAGGATAATGTTTTTCCCATTTTCCAGTGATTTCTTCTAATTGCTTATATGCAATTTCCTCAGAAGGTGCATGATATATAGTTTTTAAATCTTTTGCAAATTCTTTTTTATCTTTATCAGAAACATACTTTAATGTATTTCTTACTTGATGAACTATACAACGTTGATATTCAGTATTTGGAAAAGCTACTGATATAGATTCCTTTATCCCTGTAAGACCATCTGCACAAAGGATAAGGATATCTTGAACACCTCTATTTTTTAATTCATTGAGAGCACTAAGCCAATATTTACTGCTTTCATTTTCTCCAATATTTATAGAAAGTACTTCTTTTCTGCCTTCATTATTTATACCAAGAATAATGTAAGCTGCAAGCTTACGTATAACGTTATTTTCCCTTACGGAAAAATGAACTGCATCAATGAAAACAATTGGATATACTGTAGATAAAGGTCTATGTTGCCATGCTTCTATTTCAGGAAGAAGTTTATTGGTTATATTTGAAACCATTCCTTCACTAACTTCAAACCCATATATATCTTCAATTTGTTCTGAAATTTGTCTGGTACTTAATCCTTTAGCATACATAGAAATAATTTTTTCTTCTATACCAGAAATATCTTTCTGGTGTTTTTGTACTATTTTAGGTTCAAAAGAACTTTCTCTATCCTGTGGTACATCTATATTCATCTCACCATATTTGCTTCGAATTCTTTTTTGTTTTTTCCCATTTCTTGAGTTTGTAGTTTCGGCTCGTTCATATGGTTCATAGCCTAAATGCTCGTCCATTTCACCTTCAAGCATAGATTGAATAGTTCCACCTAATAGATCTTTTAAAGCTTCCTGAATATCCTCAGCTGACTGAATATCATACTCGTCTATAAGAGCTGATATAATATTTCTTTTTCCTTCATTCATTGGTTTTACCTTATAAATATCTTTTTTTCTTGCCATAATAAAAGGCCTCCTATGATTTTATTTTACCATAGAAAGCCTTATTATTTTTATTTACAGACTTTTCTTCACATGCTCTTTTAATGTGTAATGATTATGACCACTCACATTCATATACTTTATTATTTTCACTAACAGTTAAAGTTCTATTATCTGAGTTTTCCCAAACTGCAGAATTTTCATCTTCTCCTTCTTTTAAGGATAAAAATTTAAATTCTACTTCTGTGTTTTCTGGAAGTCTCAATTGTATTTTCCATGTTGGATATATATCCTCGTTAGTTTTAAGTTTTACAGCTTTAGATACATCCCAATTTCCTAAATCTTCAATGTTACCAGAAATAAATATGTTTTCTCCAATAGAAGTTGAAGTATTATTTAAAACAAAAGTAACATCGATTAATGAATCGGATTTTTCAGCTAGAACTTTTTTTATTTTTGAGTCACTAGTTACGGTTTTAGTTTTAGTAGTTTTTGGCTTAGCAGTCTTCTTACTAGTTGTAGTACCTCTTTTTATAGATTCTAATTTAGGAGCCTCGATTTCAGAATTTTTACTGACTTCAGTAATATAAGAAGCTACTGTTTTAGATGAATCTTTATTAATTTGTTTGTTAGATAATGTTTTTGACATAATATAATCTCCTTTCCAAATTCTTATTATTAATTTTAAAGTACAGACATATATAAGTTTTTATAGATTTCAGCTGATTTATTCCAACTGTTATCTTCATTCATTGCAGTTTTAACAATATTATTCCAATTATGTTTTTCATTATAATAAAAATATTCTGCATTTCTTATAACATGAAGCATATCATGTGCATTGTAGTTTGAGAAAGAAAATCCATTTCCTAGGCCAGTTACTGGATTAAACGGAATAACTGTATCCCTAAGGCCTCCTGTTTCTCTTACAATAGGAAGACTACCATATCTTAAGGCTATTAACTGACCTATTCCACAAGGCTCAAATTTAGATGGCATTAAAAACATGTCAGATGCAGCATATATTTTTTGAGCTAAATCATTGTTAAATTGGATATTAGCGGATAACTTATTTGGATATTTCCATGCAAAATATTTAAACATATCCTCATATTTACGTTCGCCAGTACCAAGTACTACAAGCTGTATTCCATCTTGAAGAAGTTCTTCCAAAATGGTTGAAATTAAATCAAATCCTTTTTGACTTACAAGTCTTGATATAATTCCTATCATAGGGACATCCTCACAAACAGGCAAATTAAGCATTTTTTGAAGTTCTGTTTTGTTTCTTGTTTTATTATATAGGGTCGATTTATTAAAATTATAAAATAGACTTTTGTCTGTTTCTGGATTTATTATGTCATAGTCAATTCCGTTTACAATTCCCCATAAGTCACTGGAACGCTGCCTTAGTATATCATCAAGATGCTCACCATAATAAGGATCTTTAATTTCTTCTGCGTAACTTCTGCTAACAGTTGAAAGCTTATCAGAAAATAAAATTCCGCCTTTCATAAAAGAAACACCATCATAAAATTTAAGGGCATTTTCATTATAATAACCTTCATTTAAACATAGAAGTTCTCCAAGAACAGATTTTCCAAAAACACCTTGATACTTTAGATTGTGAATTGTAAAAATTGTTTTTATATGATTGTAGTTTTCATAGTCTCTATAGTGATCCTTTAGTAGTGCAGGTATAATAGCAGTTTGCCAATCATTACAGTGTATAATATCAGGATTAAAATCATTCATGTAGGTTATAGATTGAAGTACGCTCCTAGAAAAATAGGAAAAGCGTTCCCCATCATCGTAATAACCGTAAAGGCCAGGTCTTTTAAAATAGTAATCATTGTCTATAAAATAAAAAGGCACACCGTTATATTCGTAATATTCAAGACCACCGTATTGACTTCTCCAACCAACTGGAACTCCAAAGCTTGCAATATGATGGGTATTGTATCTAAAATGTTCTGGTATGTCTGAGTATTTTGGTATTATTACTCTTGCATCTATACCTATTTTTCTAAGTGCTTTAGGCAATGCATAAGAGACGTCACCTAGGCCTCCGGTCTTTATAAATGGATAGCTTTCAGAAGCAACAAATAAAATTTTCAAATTAGTCTTCCCCCCCTTTGATTAAAGATATTAGACCTCTGAATAAATAGATTTCTTTTCTATAACAAGAGGAAATTCTTTTCCTCCTTTTAAAATCGTATTCTCATCTATAATTACATTTTTATCAACAATGACATTTGTTAAATCTACATTTTCCTTTATAATGCAGTTTTGCATTATAATGCAGTTTTTTAATCTAGCTCCTTTTAAAATTGTAGTTCTTCTTCCTATTATACTGTTTTCGATTTGACCATGAATTAATGAACCATTTGCAATAAGTGAATTGTATACTTCTGAATCATTAAAATATTTCGTAGGTGCTTCGTCTTTTACTTTAGTGTATATAAGACCGTTTTTGAAAAATAGTTCTCTATTTATATCAAGATTTAACATATCCATATTGACTTTGTAATAGGATTTAACGGAATCTACATATTCTGCATATCCACTAAATTCATAAGCATTAGTGTTGAATTTTTCTATGTTTTTCATAATCCACTGCCTTAAACCAAGAGAAAATCCGGTTTTTATACAATTATTCAATATGCTTATTAGAAGTTTTTTATTCATAATTAACATTCCCAATGATATATTTTGAAGTTCATCAAGACCATTATTTTTACCAATACTTAAAATATTATTATTTTCATCAAGGTTTAATATGTTACAGTTCAAGAACTTTTTTTTACCATTACTAGTTCTTTTATATATAACGGTTATATCTTTACCAGATTCCTCATGAAACTTTGCTGCTTTTTGAAAATCTATGTTACATATTACAGAAGAAGAAGCGAGAATAACTTTCTCTTGTTTGCTTCTATATAAATATTCCATGTTATTCTTTAACATTTCTATATCACTTAAAGTAGAAGTCATACCACTAAAATTAAAGACGAATAATCCATTTAACTTTCTATCTAGATCCCAAGGTTTACCTGAACCAAGATGATCTATTAATGATCTTGATTTACATTGAGTTAATATACCAATATTTCTAATACCTGAATTTACAAGATTAGAAAGTATAAAGTCTATAATTCTATATCTTCCGCCAATAGGTATAGAGGCTAATGGTCTTGTTTTTGTAAGACTTTTAATATCGTTGTCGTTCTCATTTAAACTTAATATTGACATATAGTTATTTAGCATTTTAATTACCTCCAAATGTGTTATTGTGTAATGCTTTGTTTTACTTTACTTGATGCGCCTACTACGGAGATATTATCGTTAGTGCCTATAATAACATTGTCATCTATTTTTGCATTACTTCCAATTATTGATTTTTTCATAATTACGTTATCACCTATAGTTACATTTGGCATGATTACAGAATCAGTTATTATTGAATCTCTTCCAACATAAACACCAGGAAATAGTACAGAATTGTATACTTTTCCTAAAACTATACATCCTTCAACAATCAAAGATCTCTTTATATCTGCGTCGAAGGCTATGTATTGAGGAGGCATAGTAGGGTTAACAGAATAAATTCTCCATTTAGGATCATATATATTTAAGCTATTATTGTCATCTAGTAGATCCATATTGGCTTCCCATAGACTTTCAATAGTTCCAACATCCTTCCAATAACCATTGAATCTGTAAGCGTATAATTTTCTTTTTCTATTAAGCATGTTTGGTATTACGTTTTTACCAAAATCGTTACTGGAGGATTCATCCTTTGCGTCTTCTTCCAAAAACCTTTTGAGAAATTTCCAGTTAAAAATATATATACCCATAGAAGCAAGATTGTTTTTTGGTTTCTTTGGTTTCTCTTCAAATTCATTTATTCTATCATCTTTGTCAGTATTCATAATGCCAAATCTACTAGCTTCATTTAATGGAACTTCAAATACAGCAATTGTTGCATCGGCATTTTTTTTCTTATGAAAGTCAAGCATCTTTAGATAGTTCATTTTATATATATGGTCTCCAGATAATACAACAACATATTTAGGATCATAATTTTCTATAAAATGTCTATTTTGAAAAATAGCATCGGCAGTTCCTTTATACCAATTTCCACCAGTTTCTTGCATATAAGGAGGAAGAACACTTACACCGCCACTACTTCTATCTAAATCCCAAGGACTTCCAATACCTATGTGAGAATTTAGTGCTAGTGGTTTATATTGAGTTAAAACTCCTACAGTATCTATTCCGGAATTAGAACAATTACTTAAAGTAAAGTCAATAATTCTATATTTACCTCCAAATGGTACTGCTGGTTTTGCTGTTCTTCTAGTAAGTATACCAAGCCTACTTCCTTGACCACCAGCAAGTATCATGGCTATAATTTCTTTTTTTGACAAAATAAACCCTCCTCGAATCCAATATAGTAAAAGCATTAATTATAAATATAAATAAATAAACATTTTTTTGATTTTCGTTATTTCTAATAAAAGAATGTTTTATATAAATAATATTATTAAGCTTTAAGGAGTATTATTATTAAATTCTTGAAAAAAAAATAAATAATTAAATTCTAAAGATTACGATTAAATAACTGGTATTATATTTTGATATTGATTCATAAATTATACATTAAAAACAATATGAAATTTTAATAGAAATTTATTTGCATTATGTATTAAAAATCCACCCTATATACTAGTAAATTAATAAAAAATCTTTACAAATATACATCTATATTTAAAATATAATATCTTTCCAATTATACATACATAAATTACAATACTAGTATGCCCAAAATTAAATGTAGTACTCGATTTTCTAATCTTATTTTTTATGAAGTTAAGTTTGAAAAAAATTACTTGACAAGTAAATTTTTTAGTCGTACTATAAAAACATAGTAATTCAATAAAAAAACTATAAATAGGTGAAATGCATATGAAAATATCTACAAAAGGACGTTATGGATTAAAGGCTATGATTGATTTAGCTGTCAATTCAGTAAATGATATTGTTACATTAAAAAGTATATCTCAAAGAGAGAATATTTCAGAAGGATATCTTGAACAAATTTTTTCTTCACTTAGGAAAAAAGGACTTGTTAAGGGTAGAAAAGGTTCACAAGGTGGATATGTACTTGGGAAAAGCATGAAAGATATAACTGTAGCAGATATATTAAATGCGCTAGAGGGTGATCTTTCTGTAGTTGAAAGGGACGAAAATGAAATATTAAAAGAAGACAAACTTGATAATTTTATAAGAGGTAATGTGTGGACGAAAATCAATACAGCGATTGAAGAGGTAGTCGTATCAATTACTTTGGAGGATTTAGTTATCAATTATAATAACGTATTAAATTCAAGTTACATGTATTATATTTAGAGTTAATTAAATTATCTATATGAGGGGATATAGATAATTTTAAAAATATTTTTTCCTAGTAAACAAATGTGTTTAATAAATATACGAGGTGATTTATTATGGGTAAAATCTATAAAAGCTTAATTGATACTATTGGAAGAACTCCATTGGTTGAACTTTCAAATTACAAAGAAAAAAATAAGGTGAATGGAAATATTTTGGGAAAGGTAGAATATTTTAATCCGTCAGGAAGTATAAAAGATAGAATAGCATATTCAATGATAAAAAATGCAGAAGAACAAGGTTTAATAAATAAGGATACAGTTATAATTGAGCCTACAAGTGGAAATACTGGAGTTGGTCTTGCATTTATTGCTGCTGCAAAAGGATATAAACTTGTATTAACAATGCCTGAAACTATGAGTGTTGAAAGAAGAAAGCTTTTAACAGCATATGGAGCTGAGATTGTTCTTACTTCAGGAGTTGAAGGAATGACAGGAGCTATTAAAAAGGCTAATGAGCTTGCAAGTGAAAATCCTAACTCTTTTATACCACAACAATTTAATAATCCATCAAATCCAGCAATACATGAAGTTACAACTGCAGTTGAAATTTGGGAAGATACTGACGGAAAAGTAGATGCAGTTGTTGCAGGAGTTGGAACAGGCGGTACTATAACAGGAATTGCTAAAACTCTTAAAAAGAAAAACAAGGATATAAAGATAATAGCTGTAGAGCCAGCAACATCACCAGTACTTTCAGGTGGAAAATCTGGTCCTCATAAAATACAAGGAATAGGAGCAGGATTTGTTCCAGAGGTTTATGAAGCAGAATTAATAGATGAAATAATTCAAATTAAAAATGAAGATGCATTTGCCTCTGCGAAGGAACTTGCAAGAACGGAAGGAATACTTGCTGGAATATCTTCAGGAGCAGCATTATTTGCAGCAAAAGAAGTTGCTTCAAGACCAGAATTCAAAGGTAAGAATGTAGTTGTAATTCTTCCAGATAGTGGTCAAAGATATTTATCAATGTCTGTATTTGATTAATTGATTATAATATAATATAATAAAATTGTGAGAGCTGTTTCAATTCATGTTTTGAGACAGCTCTATATGTTTATAAGGTAAAGGATGATAATTGCAATGAAAAAAACAATTTATATGGATTATTCAGCTACAACACCTGTTTTAAAGGAGGTAGCAGCTGAAATGATGCCTTATTTTACTGAATTTTATGGTAATCCAGCGTCTATATATACATTGTCCAATGAAAGTAAAATGGCAATTGATGATGCTAAAATTACCATAGCTAAAATCATTAATTGTAAACCTCAGGAAGTTTTTTTTACAAGTGGAGGCAGTGAAGGTGATAGTTGGTCTATAATTGGTAGTGCCTTTGCAAATAGGAATAAAGGAAAACACATAATTACTACAGAAATAGAACATCATGCAGTACTTAATTGTTGTAAGTTTTTAGAAAAGGAAGGCTTCGAAATAACATATCTTAAAGTTGATTCAAATGGATTTGTTTCTATAGATGATCTTAAGAAAAGTATAAGAAAAGATACTATACTTGTATCTATAATGATGGCAAATAATGAAATTGGAACAATAGAGCCAGTAAAAGAAATAGGAGCTTTTTTAAAAGAAAAAAATATAGCTTTTCATACAGACGCAGTTCAAGCAGCAGGGCATATAAAAATAGATGTTGAAGAAATAAATGTGGATTTATTAAGTTTAGCTGCACATAAATTTTATGGACCTAAGGGAGTAGGAATATTATATATAAGAAAAGGAACAAAGATTGACAACATTATATATGGAGGGCAGCAGCAAAGAGGAAGGCGTGGTGGAACCGAAAATGTTCCTGGGATAGTTGGAATAGCTAAAGCACTTAAAATAGTTAATGATGAACTTGAAAAGGAAAATGAAAGAGAGACTGTTTTAAGAAATTTATTTATAGAAAAGTCACTAGAAATACCTAATGTGAAGTTAAATGGTATTTTAAATGAAAAAAGACTTTCAAATAATATAAATTTATGTTTTAATGAAAAAGATGGTGAAGGTATTTTATTTAAGCTTGATATGGAAGGAATATGTGCGTCAGCAGGAAGTGCTTGTCAAGCGGGAGCTATGGATGCTTCGCATGTTCTTACAGCAATTGGTCTTTCAAAAGAAGAAGCAAGAAGTTCAATAAGATTTACTATAGGGAAATTCACCACAGAAGAAGAAATTTTATATGTAGTAAATAAACTAAAGGAATTGACTAGCTAAAGGAATGGTGATATAAATGAATAAAAAGGTAGTTATAGGTATGAGTGGAGGAGTTGATAGCTCTGTTGCTGCCTACCTTTTAAAACAGCAAGGATATGATGTAATAGGGGTGACTATGAAGCTTACACCGGATGATGCATTCTATACTGAAATGGAGGGAGGATGTTGCTCGCTTTCAGCAGTAGAAGATGCTAGAAGGGTTGCATACAGAATAGGCATACCTTTTTATGTAGTTAATTTTACAGAGATATTCAAGGAAAAGGTTATAGATTATTTTACAGATGAATATTTAAAGGGAAAGACTCCTAATCCATGTATTGCTTGTAATAAGTATATTAAATTTGATGCACTTCTAAAAAAAGCAGAGAGTCTTGGAGCAGATTATATTGCTACAGGTCATTATTGTAGAATTATTCAGGATAATGGAAGATATGTAATAAAGAAATCAGAAGATGATAAAAAGGATCAGACGTATGTTATGTACAATATGACACAAGAACAATTGAAACATACTTTAATGCCATGTGGAGATTATAAAAAAGAACATATACGTGAAATAGCAAAGGAAATCGGGCTAAATGTTTTTGATAAAAAGGATAGCGAAGAGATATGTTTTATACCAGATAATGATCATGGTGGCTTTATAAAAAGAGAGTGCCCTAAGGCTGTTAAGGGTGGAGATTTTGTAAATAAGGAAGGTAAAATATTAGGAAAACATAAAGGAATAGTTTATTACACTATCGGACAAAGAAAAGGTCTTGGTATAGCAACAGGAAAGAGAGTTTTTGTAACTAATATAGATGCAATGAAAAATCAAGTTGTTATAGGAGAAGAGGAAGAGGTATTTAAGGATGAATTAATATCCTTTAATAATAATTTTATACCTTTTGATAAGCTTACAAAACCAATTGAAGTAGATGCCAAAATAAGGTATAATGCGAAGGCTTCAAAGGCAACCATATATCCTATAGATGATTATAATATAAAAGTTAAATTTGAAAAACCGCAGAGAGCAATAACAAAAGGACAGTCTGTTGTGTTTTATGAAGGTGATCTTTTAGTTGGCGGTGGCATTATTAAGTAGCCATCGCTTTTTATTTTGTAGAGAAAAAGGAAGTGTTTGGGTAGTTGGAAAAATGGTTTATAAAAAACATAAGAGCAGACTATAAAGCAATTTCTAAAAGTTTTGGAATAAATGAAGTAATAGGAAAGCTTCTTGTTAATAGGGGAATTATAGATAATACATTAATAAGAAGTTTTTTGAATCCTAAGTTTGAAAAAATGCATGATTCAAAAAAAATGAAGGATGCTGAAAAAGCTAGCTTAATTTTAAAGGATAAAATAGAGAAAAAAAGAAAAATAAGAATTATAGGAGATTATGATGTAGATGGAGTTATAAGTACATATTTACTTTTTACAGCTTTAAAAAGATGTGGTGCAGATGTTGATTACGATATACCAGATAGAGTCAAGGATGGTTATGGAATAAATAAAAATATAATAGATAAATGTATAATGGATTCGGTTAATACTATAATAACTTGTGATAACGGAATTTCAGCAATAGAACCAATAAATTATGCAAAGGAAGCTAATATTACAGTTATAGTTACTGATCATCATGATATACCTTTTGTAGAAAATGAGAAGGGTGAAAGAACCTTTGTAAGTTCAAATGCAGATGCTATAGTAAATCCTAAACAAATTGAATGTGCATATCCATTTAAAAGCCTATGTGGAGCAGGGGTTGTTTTTAAACTTATAGAAATTTTGTATGCTGAATTTAAAATACATAAAGAAGAGTGTTATAATTTATCACAATTTGTAGCAATTGCTACAGTATGCGATGTTGTTGATTTAGTAGATGAAAATAGAATTTTTGTTAAAAATGGATTAGAACTACTTAATAATACTAGAAATATAGGCCTGAGAGCACTTATAAGACAAACAGCCATAGATGATAAAAAGATCTCTACATATCATCTTGGATTTGTAATAGGTCCATGTATAAATGCTACAGGTAGACTTGATACAGCTAAAAGAGGTCTTCAATTATTAGTAACTGAAAATGAAAATGAGGCGGTAAGGCTTTCAAAAGAATTATTTGATTTTAACAATGAGAGAAAAGAAATGACACAAAAGGGTGTAGAAAGTGCTATAAATATAATTGAAAACACAAACATGACAAAAGATAAAGTTTTTGTGGTTTATGTACCTGAAGTCCATGAAAGTATAGTTGGAATAGTTGCTGGTAGGATAAGAGAAAAATATAATGTACCAACTATAGTGCTTACAAAAACTGAGAATGGTGCAAAGGGATCAGGAAGATCTATAGAGGGATATAATATGTTTGAAGAATTAATGAAATGTAAGGACATATTATTAAATTTTGGAGGACATCCTATGGCTGCCGGACTATCCCTTGAAGAAAATAACATAAATAATTTAAGAGAACAGTTAAACTTTAATACTAAATTGACTGATGAGGACTTAATACCTAAAATAACACTTGATATGGGAATGCCACTTGAACATATAAGTTACGATTTTGTTAAGGATTTAAGTATACTAGAACCTTTTGGAAAAGCTAATCCCAAACCTATTTTTGGAGAAAAAAAAGCAAATATAGTTAGTGCAAAAGTAATAGGACAAAATCATAATGTCTTAAAAATAAAATTTTTTTCTAAAAACAGAAGATATATAGATGGAATATTTTTTGGAGATATAGAGGAGTTTCAAAGATTAGTAATAGATAGGTATGGTACTGCAGAATTAAATAAAATGTATAGTGGTATTGAAAATAATGTTAATTTGGATATAGCATTTTATCCAGATATAAATGAATATAATGGAAATGTAAGTGTTCAAATAGTAGTACAATATTTTAGGTAGCTCTAGTATAAGATAAATAATATCATATTTTATTACATTTCAACTTGAATTTTGCAATTTATTTAAATGAATTTTATTAATAAAATATATGTATCTGTTATATACCAGATTGTATTTTGTGAAAAATGAAATAAATAAAGAAAGATTAAAAAGGAGCAGGTTTATGAATAAGCTAAAAATAGTAATGACAGGCGGAGGCTCTGCGGGACATGTTACGCCTAATTTGGCACTTGTACCGAAACTAAAAGGGCTGGGGTATGAGATAGAATATATAGGAACAAAAAATGGCATAGAGAGAAGTATAATAGAAAAAGAAAAAATAAAATATAACATTATAGCCAGTGGTAAACTTAGAAGATATATTGATATTAAAAATTTTTCGGACCCTTTTAAAGTTGTTTTAGGAATATTTCAAGCTATTAATATATTAAGGAAGAAAAAGCCCAATATAGTTTTTTCTAAAGGGGGGTTCGTATCAGTTCCTGTGGTTATGGCAGCTCATTTTTGTAGAATACCTGTAATAGCTCATGAATCGGATATAACTCCAGGGCTTGCAAATAGAATATCAGTACCATATTGCACAAAGGTTTGTGTAACGTTTCCAGAGTCTCTTAAAAATATAAAAAACAATAAAGGAATGCTTACAGGCACTCCTATAAGAGATGAATTATTTCAAGGTAGTAGAATTAAGGGGCTTGAAATATGCGGTTTTAATGGTGACAAACCAGTACTAATGATTATAGGTGGTAGTTTAGGTTCAAAAGTTATAAATGATGCTGTACGTGAGGAGTTAAATGAACTTTTAAAAAGATATAATGTAGTGCATATTTGTGGAAAAGGAAACTTAGATAAAGATTTATTAAAAGTTAAGGGATATAAGCAATTTGAATATATATCAACAGAGCTTCCGCATGTTATGAACGCGGCTGATTTAGTTATTTCAAGAGCTGGAGCTAATGTTATTTTTGAACTTTTAGCACTAAAAAAACCTAATCTATTAATTCCATTATCTAAAAAGTCTAGTAGAGGAGATCAGATTTTAAACGCCCAGTCTTTTGAAAAAAATGGGTACAGTATGGTTATTCAGGAGGAAGAGATAACTAGTGGAGTAATTTTTAATAAAATTACAGAATTAGAAAAAGATCAAGAAAAGTATAAAGAAGCAATGAATTCAAGCCCTGCCCAAAATGGTGTTGAAAATATAATAAATATTATTGATAAATATAAAAGAATATATTAACAATGTTATTTTTTAGACAATTGTTATATAACAATTTAATGAATAGTATTTTATAAACTCCTAAAAATAATAAAAAATTATTTTAGGAGGATAAAGTAAATGAAAAAAAAGTGGTTGGTTTTAGTAGCTATTTTTATAAGTGTATTGATGTTTAGTGGAAATGTCAGAATGAAGGCAGAGACTACAGCATATAGTAATCAAAACTTTAGTATGGCGATAAGCAATTTACAGAATGAAGAGAACCAAGTGATAAAACTTGTAAATATTCAGAGAGCAAAATATGGTCTTGCGCCTTTAAAGACAAATATTCAATTAATGAATGTTGCAAGAATAAAATCTAGAGATATGCTTACAAAAAATTATTTTTCACATATGTCACCTACCTTTGGTTCAACCTTTTCACTTTTAACAAGGTATGGGCTATCATATGCTGCAGCAGGTGAAAATATAGCATACGGCTATACAAATGCTGGAAGCGTTATGAATGGATGGATGAATTCACCGGGACATAGAGCTAATATACTTGGAAAATCCTATAGAGAGATAGGCGTTGGAGCTGTAAAATCTAGTAGTGGAAAGATATATTGGACTCAAGTTTTTATAAAAAGATAATTTTAGTTAAGATGGAACAGGGAAAAAATTCAATCCCATAAATAAAAATGCAAAGCAGTGTACAAAAAAATAAATAAGCAAAAAAGAGTAATTAAATGAAAAATTGTAATTTATGAAGAAATGTTAAGCATTTTTCATTTAATGCAAGGATAATCGCAAAAAAAGAAGTTTTGCGTTAGAAAATTTTTTATAGTATAGTTAAAAACGTAACAAGCTCTTAAGCTTTTATAGGCAAAACTTAGACTTTTGCCTATAATTCCTAATAAAAAATTTGTAGGAAGGGGTATACAACATGAAAAAAATGAAAACTATGGATGGTAACACAGCTGCTGCTCATATTTCTTATGCGTTCACAGACGTTGCAGCTATCTATCCTATTACTCCATCATCACCAATGGCAGAACATGTAGATGAGTGGGCAACACAAGGAAGAAAAAATCTTTTCGGACAAAAAGTTAAGATTATGGAAATGCAATCGGAGGCAGGTGCTGCTGGTGCAGTTCATGGATCATTACAGGCAGGAGCTCTAACTACTACATATACAGCTTCACAAGGAATGCTTCTTATGGTTCCAAATATGTACAAGATAGCAGGAGAACTTTTACCTGGAGTATTCCATGTAAGTGCTAGAGCATTAGCTACTCATTCATTGAATATATATGGAGATCATCAAGACGTAATGGCTGCTAGACAAACTGGATGTGCACTTCTTGCAGAAGGAAGCGTTCAAGAAGTAATGGATTTATCCGCAGTAGCTCATTTAGTTGCTATAAAGGGAAGAGTTCCTTTCATAAACTTCTTTGATGGATTCAGAACTTCACATGAAATACAAAAAGTTGAAGTAATGGATTATGAAGATTTAAGAGGTTTACTTGATATGGATGCTGTTAATGCATTTAGAAGAAACGCATTAAATCCAGATCATCCAGTTCAAAGAGGAAGTAACGAAGGTTCAGATATCTACTTCCAAGGAAAAGAAGCTCAAAACAAATTTTATAATGCACTTCCTGAAATGGTAGAACATTACATGGGAGAAATAAGTAAAATAACAGGAAGAGAATATCACTTATTCAATTACTATGGTGCTGAAGATGCAGATAGAGTTATCATAGCAATGGGATCAATCTGTGATACAATCGAAGAAACAATAGATTATTTAAGAGCTAAAGGAGAAAAAGTCGGAGTATTAAAAGTACATCTTTACAGACCTTTCTCAGTTGAGCACTTCTTAAAATATATACCAAAGACCGCTAAGAAAATAGCTGTTCTTGATAGAACAAAAGAAGCTGGTTCTCAAGCTGAACCATTATATCTTGATGTTGTTAAAGCATTCTACAACTCAGATGTAAGACCTGTTATAGTTGGTGGAAGATTTGGTCTTGGATTAAAAGATACATTACCAGTTCATATATACTCAGTATATGAAAACTTAAAAGCAGATGCACCAAAAGATGGATTTACTATAGGAATAAATGATGATGTTACTCATACATCACTTCCAGTTCCAGAAATTGAAATAGATACAACACCAGAAGGAACTAAAACATGTAAGTTCTGGGGACTTGGATCAGATGGTACTGTTGGAGCAAACAAGAGTGCTATAAAAATTATCGGAGACCATACTTCAATGTATGCTCAAGGATATTTTGCATATGATTCTAAAAAATCAGGTGGTATAACAGTATCACATTTAAGATTTGGTAAGAAAGAAATTAAATCACCATACTTAATAGATAAAGCAGATTTCATAGCTTGTCATAATCAAAGCTATGTTTATAAGTATGATGTTCTTGCAGGACTTAAAAAAGGTGGAAACTTCTTACTTAACACAATCTGGACTCCAGAAGAAATAGAAGAAAAACTTCCTGCTGAAATGAAGAGATATATAGCTAAAAATGATATAAACTTCTATACATTAAATGCTGTTAAAATAGCTCAAGCAATAGGACTTGGCGGAAGAGTAAACATGATTTGTCAAGCTGCTTTCTTTAAAATAGCAAACATCATCCCAGTAGAAGATGCTGTTAAATACTTAAAAGATGCAGTTGTAACAAATTACGGTAAAAAAGGCCAAAAAGTTGTTGATATGAACAACGCTGCAATAGATCAAGGTGTTGGAGCTATTGTTAAAATAGATGTTCCAGCAGCATGGACTGATGCAAAAGATGCACCTAAAGAAGAGGTAGCAAAACCTAAGTTTATAACTGATCTTCTTGAGCCAATAAACAGACAAGAAGGAGACAAGCTTCCTGTAAGTGCGTTCGAAGGTAAAGAAGATGGAACATATCCTCTTGGAACAGCTGCTTATGAAAAGAGAGGAATTGCAATTAACGTTCCTGAATGGGATGTAGACAAATGTATTCAATGTAATCAATGTTCATTTGTTTGTCCTCATGCAGTAATTAGACCAGCTTTAATGAATGCTGAAGAAACTAAAAATGCTCCAGAAGGAATGAAATATAAGAAGGCTATGGGAGTTAAGTCTGATGAAGAATTAAACTTCTCAATAGTTATAAGTCCTCTTGATTGTACTGGCTGTGGAAACTGTGCAGAGGTTTGCCCTGCTAAAGAAAAAGCTTTAGTTATGAAACCAGCAGCAAGTGAATATGGAGTAGAAAAATATTTTGATTATGCAACAACTCTTAAAGAAAGAAAAGAAGTTGCTAACAAATATACAGTTAAGGGAAGCCAATTCTCTAAACCTCTTCTTGAGTTCAATGGTGCTTGCGCAGGTTGTGGAGAAGCTTCATACGCTAAGCTTATAACTCAATTATTCGGTGATAGAATGATGGTTTCAAATGCAACAGGTTGTACATCAATTTGGGGATGTAGTGCTCCTTCAATGCCATATACAACTAATGCAAAAGGACAAGGACCAGCATGGGCTAACTCATTATTTGAAGATAATGCAGAATATGGAATGGGTATGCTTCTTGGAACAACTCAATTAAGAGAAAGATTAGCAGATCTTGCTAAGGAAGCAATCAATAGTGAAATAAGCGCAGAGCTTAAAGCAGTTCTTCAAGATTGGCTTGAAAATATCGATAATGGTGAAACTTCAAGAGCAATAGTAGACAAGTTATTACCATTACTTGAGAAAGAAAGAAATGCCAATGCAGCTCTTACTGAAATGTACACTAACAAAGATTACTTAGCTAAGAGATCACAATGGATATTCGGTGGAGACGGATGGGCTTATGACATCGGATATGGTGGAGTTGATCATGTTCTTGCAAGTGGAGAAGATATAAACATATTTGTATTTGATACAGAAGTTTACTCAAATACAGGTGGTCAATCTTCAAAATCAACACCAGCTTCAGCAATAGCTCAATTTGCTGCTGCAGGTAAGACAACTAAGAAGAAAGATCTTGGAATGATGGCAATGAGCTATGGATATGTTTATGTTGCTCAAATAGCTATGGGTGCTGATAAAAATCAAACATTAAAAGCTATAAAAGAAGCAGAAAACTATCATGGTCCATCACTTATCATAGCTTATTCTCCATGTATCAATCATGGTTTAAAAGCTGGTATGGGATGTAGCCAATTAGAACAAAAGAAAGCTGTTGAGTGTGGATACTGGGCACTTTATAGATTTAATCCACTTCTTAAAGAAGAAGGAAAGAATCCATTTAGCTTAGATTCAAAAGAGCCAACAGGAAACTTTAAAGAATTCTTACTTGGTGAAGTTAGATATGCTTCATTAAAGAAAGTATTCCCTGATAAAGCTGAAGAATTATATGCTAAGACTGAAAAAGATGCAATGGAAAGACTTGAATCTTATAAAAGATTAGCTGATAGATAAAAATAGAGAGCCGTACGGCTCTTTATTTTTTCTTAAACACTATGTAAAAAACATGAAAAATATATTTAGTGAATAGATAATATTTTTTAATTTTTTTAAAAAAGGTCTTTTAAAATCCTTGAAATAAGGGTAGAATTATAACATGATGTAAAAAAGGAGTGAAGTTTTAATGAAAGAAGATGAAATAAAGAATTCTTGTGAAGGTGGCTGCGGATGTGGCGCTGAAGGACATGATCATGAGCATGATCACGGTTGTGATTGTGGCTGCGATGGTGGTTGCGGTTCAGGAGAAGCTATGGTTGTTGAATTAGAGGATGAAAATGGCCAATTAGTATCATGTGAGGTTGTAGATGGATTTGTTTACAATGATAATGAATATGCTTTAGTTCAAAATCCGGAAAATGGTTCTGTATACCTTTTTAAAGTTATTGGAGAAGGTGAAGAAGGAGAATTAGTAGTACCTGATGATAAAGAATTTGAAGCAGCTACAAAATACTATGAGAGTGTTATGAATCAAAATAGTTCAAACTAATTTTTCTGTTTTAAAATAAATGTATTCTAAAAAGTTAGTATGCTATTTTGAGTTCATTTATATAAAATTAAATATTTAAGAAATAGAAGTCTATATAGGATTTTAGTGATTAATATAAATTTGTACATAATAAATGTTGTTATTTATGTACATTTAATGAATTAATTATAAATCTTAATATTTTAATTTCTAGCTTACAACTATATTGGGTTTAAGGTTAAACTTGATTTTAAAAATATGTAAAATTTTACATTGCGTTTATAATCAAAGGTTTAACTTAAAAACCTCATATAAAATTTACATAGTTAAGCTGAGAATTTTATAATGCTTATTTTGTAAAAATTGACATTATGGTGAAATGTAATAGATTCTTATCTATGTATTAAAAGGGGTCATGCATTTTGCATGATCCTCTTTTTATGTATACATAAGAAGTATTTGTACTAAAAGGAGCAAATTTAATGAAAAAGTTAGCTATATTTGATGTTGATTATACTCTAACTAAAAAAGAAACCTTATTTGAATTTTATAAATTTATGGTTAAAAAAAATCCTAAAATGATAATAAAGCTTCCTAAGATATTGGTAGCCGGGATTTTATTTTTTATAAAGGTACTTGATGCAGGAACAGCAAAAGAGATGTTTATTTCTTTTATAGATGGAGTAAAAGAAGAAGATATGAAAAAACAGGTTAAGGAATTTTATGATGTTAAATTAAGCAAGATACTTTATGTTGACGCCATTAACACAATGAAAAAGCTTAAAAGTGAAGGTTATGAAGTGGTTTTGATATCAGCCTCAGCAGAATTTTATTTGAATGAACTTTATAATATAAAGGAGGTTGATAGGATTATTGGAACTAGATTTACCAATGAAAACGGTATATTTAACAGAAAAATAGTTGGTGAAAATTGTAAAGGCGAAGAAAAGGTAAGAAGGTTAAAGGAAGTGCTTAATAAGGAAAAAATCGAAGTGGATTTTAAAAATTCATATATGTTTTCAGACTCATTATCTGATATGCCGCTTTTTAAGTTAGTTGGTCATCCATACCTCGTAAACCCAAGAAAAAAAGATAATAATATTAAAGCGTTAAAATGGAAGTAGTAAATGTATAAATAATAATATATGCAGCATATATGGCATGGTATTTTAAGCTGGCATAATGTTTTAGATGCAGATAAAACATATTTAGTCTCCAGTAAATTATAAGCATGCCTTATAATTTAAACTGTATTGGAAGGAAGTGTATTACATGGAAAAGTGTGTTCAAGAATATTTTGTTCTTAACGGTAAAGTAGAAAATGTAGAAGTTTTTGATGGAAATTTTGTAAATAGAGGAAAATCCATATATGAAGTTATAAGAATTATTGACGGTGTTCCTCTTTTTTTAGATAAACATATTGCAAGGTTAGAAAGATCATTTGGACTAGAACAATTAAAAATGTCTACAGATATAAAACATGTAAAGAGAGATATATTCACTCTTATTAAAGCTAATAAAGCTAAAGAAGGAAATATAAAAATAGTTTTTAATTATTTGGATGGAGAGTATAGTACTTATTTATATTTTATTAAACATAAATATCCAGATAAATTGGATTATGAAAATGGTGTCAAAACAATTCTATATAATGGAGAAAGAGAAAATCCAAATGCTAAAGTTATAAATTTGAACTTTAGACAGATGGTAGATAAAGAAATAAAAGAGAAGGGGGTATTTGAGGCCATACTTGTTGACAGAAATGGCAATATAACAGAAGGAAGTAAATCAAATATATTTATGGTACAAGATAATATAGTTTATACGGCACCCAAAGAAGATGTGCTTCCTGGTATAACAAGAGAAGTAATAGTTGAAATCTGTAAACAATGTGGATATACAGTAGAAGACAGAAGGATAAGTTGTAAAGAAATAAGTAAACTTCAAGGTTTGTTTATTTCTGGTACGTCACCTAAGGTGCTGCCAATATCTCAAGTGGATAATATAGAAATTAATTCTCAAAACAATGAAACTATAAGGAATATAAGGAAAACTTATGACAATTATATCAGCAATTATATAAAAAACTTTGATAGTAAAAGTTAAAAAAATAATATAATATATTAATAAACAAAATATTATATAGACTTAAAAACTTACGAAAATTAATTATATACTTATAATTATAAAGGTTTTACAAAAACTTACGATAAATTAAGTAAAAAATATGAGATTGGTGTTATATTTTACTTAATGTAATAATTATTTTGTGCGGGGGAGATTGTTTATATGGATAAAGAAATAATTAGTGGCACCACAGTTGAAGAGTGCCTAGAGAAAGCTTGCAGTAAGTATAATTTATCAAAAAATAATATAAAATATGAAGTAATAGAAGTAAAAAATGGGCTATTTAAAAAAAGAGCATCAATAGAAGTTGAGATTGTAGATAATAGTAATGAGGAAGATAATAAAAAAGATGGTAATGTTGAAATTTTAAATGGCAAAATTAATGTCAAGGATCCTGAAGAAGGTGGGGAATGTGCTAAAATTGTAGTTCCCTCAAATATAGGTGTTCAAATTAATGGAAAAGAGGTTAAAGGAACTGGTGAAATATATAATTCTAGTGATATAGAAATATATTTTCATGAAATTGAAAAACCAGAAAGAAAAGTTGCTATAAACACCTCACCAGATAAGATGAATGCTTACATAAGTATAAACTATGTTAATAAAAATGTGTACAAACTAAAAGATGCACTAGCTTCAAATAAAGTTGTTTTAGAAAGTGAAATTTTAAGAACAGAAAAGCCCCCAATGTATACAAAAGAAGAAATTTTAGAAATATTAAAAGCCAGTAATATAAATTATGGAATAATATCAGATAACTTACTTAAATGTACTTCTGGCGAAGAAATTATAGATTTGCCAATTGCTCAGGGGGTAAAGGTTGAAAACGATGAAGATGACAAGATAGAATTCAAATTTAGTATTAAAAAGAATAATAAATTTCAAGAAAACCAAAATGGTAAAATAGATTTTAAAAGTATAGGTTTCATAAATGCAGTAGAGGAAGGAACCATACTTGCTGAAAGGCATGCAGGAAAAGAAGGGCATGATGGAAGAGATATATATGGAAATGTTATAAAAAAGAAAAGTGGTAAAATAGTGAAAATTAATATAGGTGAAGGCTGTGAATTTAAAAATGAAAATGTAGTTGTTGCAGTTAGAAAAGGAGAACCTATATATACCGGAAATAAAATATCTGTTATAGCCATACATGAAGTTAATTCAGACGTTGATTTAAAAACAGGAAATATAAAGTTTGTTGGAGATGTTTTTATACATGGAAATGTAAGCGAAAGTATGAAAGTTGAATCTGAACATAATATAAAAATAGATAAGAATGTCCAAAATGCAACAGTTTCAGCTAATGGAAATATTATTATAGAAAAAAACGCTATTTTTTCTAATATTTTTGGCGGCGGCCAAGATGTTTTTGTATTAAAACAACTTGAATTTCTTAATACGATAGATTTAAATATAAAAAATATTATAGAAGCTGTAGGGCAGGTAAAACATTATAATATACATGGAAAGGGGTCTACAGATGGACAAATTTTGAAGGCATTGTTAGAGGGAAAGTTTAGACTATTACCTAGATTGTGTGAAAAATTTATAGAAATATGTGACATGGAGGCAAATGCTGATATTGTAAACTTTTTTAAGTCTAAGATAATAGGTATGGGACCACTCAATGTTGAAAATTTAAATGAATTGGACGATTTAGCTTTGCTTTGTGAGCAAAAAGTCACTAACTTAAAGAATATGCTTTCTGTGCCCGTAGACGTAAGTGTAGGATATTGTCAAAATTCTAAGATAGAAAGTTCAGGCAACATATTTATCACAGGAAAGGGTGAGTACATTTCCAATTTAACAGCTAGAAATAATATTATATTTACTAATGATAATTCTGTAGCTAGAGGTGGAACTATAAAGGCAAAAAATGAAATAAAATGTGGTGTGATAGGTAGTATAGCGGGTGTCTCTACGAAAATACAAGTAGAAAGACATGGAAATATATATGCTGAAATAGCATACCAAAATACTAGATTTGTTATTGGAAATAAGGAACATGTCGTAGAAAATCCATGTAAAGGTGTCCATGTATATATAAATAAGGATGATGAACTTATAGTTGATAAATTATTATTATAGGAGGTAAGGTATGAGTGACGGTGTAAAGATACTTATATTTGTTGTAGGTGAAGAATATTATGCAGCAGATATTGTCCAAGTTGAAAGAATTCTGGGACATGAAATGTCAACAAAATTGCCAGATGTTCCTGACTTTGTTAATGGAGTAATAAACTATGAAGGTGGAATACTTCCGGTAATTTCATTAGCAAAAAGATTTTCTCTTAAAGAAAAAGAAATAAGTGACGAAACAAAAGTTATAGTTTCTAAAATTCAAAAAGGGAAAATTGGAATAATTGTTGATCTAGTATCAGAAGTTAGAGATATAGAGTCCAAAGATATAGAGGAGCAACCCAATGTTATATCAGGTATATCAAAACGTTATATTAAAGGACTTATAAAAGTTGATGGTAAAATAGTTATTTTTCTTGATATATCCAAAATATTAACAGATGAGGAAAAAGAACTGCTATAGGTAGTTCGGGTATTGTGATGGAAGAAAAAGGGCAAATAAAAGAGATAAGGGTAGGAATAGCAGATCTTAATACTGCATTTTCTCCGAATAGGATAATAACTGTTGGGTTGGGCTCATGTATTGGAATAGCTATTTATGATGGCAGGAATAAAGTGGGAGGTTTATCACACATAATGCTTCCCGATAGTACGCAATTTAGTAAAGTTACAAATCCATATAAGTTCGCAGATTTAGCAATCCCTATACTTATAAAGAAATTGGAGGGAATGGGTGGAAATATTAGAAATATGCAAGCAAAGATAGCAGGTGGAGCATCAATGTTTAACTTTTCAGATAAAAGTATGAACATGGATATAGGAAACAGAAATGGGATTTCAGTTAAAAAAGTTCTTAAGGACTTAAAGGTGCCATTATTAAGTGAAGATATCGGAGGAAATAAAGGAAGAACAATGATTTTTAATACTCTTGATGGAAGTGTTGACATAAGAACAGTAGGTGTGGGTATTAAGAAAATTTAGATGGAGTGATAACATTGGAAAAAATAAAAGTTATAGTGGTAGATGATTCAGCACTTATGAGAAAATTAATATCTGATATGTTAGAGAGTAATGAAGGTATTGAGGTTATTGCTACAGCAGTAAATGGTGAGGATTTATTAAATAAATTAAAAGTAATGAGACCGGATATTATAACCTTAGATATAGAAATGCCTGTTATGAATGGTATAGATACTCTTAAAGCTATAAAAAAAATGCAAATAAACATACCAATAATAGTTTTTAGTAGTATTTCTCAAAAAGGTATGAAATATACTATGGAATGTCTTTATTTAGGAGCCTTTGATTTTATTCCAAAACCTGAAAAAATGTTTGAAATTTCGAAAATGAAAGATGGCCTCATAGAAAGAATAAAAGTAGCATATAGTCAAAATAAAAATAGAAATGCTATAAAAGTTAACCCGGTTATAAAACATGAGATAAAACGTGTTAACAACGATAATATTGAGGCTGTTGTAATAGGAGCATCAACAGGAGGACCTAAAGCATTGTACAAAGTTATAACAAAATTTCCTAAGAATATGAATGTTCCTGTTTTTGTAGTACAACACATGCCGGTTGGATTTACTAAAGCCTTTGCAGATAGATTAAATGAAAATAGTGAAATGGAAGTTAGAGAAGCAACGGATGGAGAAGTTTACAGAAGAGGAGTTGTTTATGTAGCACCTGGTGGATATCATATGGAATTGGATTCTAGTTCGAGAATAAAGCTTACAACAGAACCACCTATATGGGGAGTAAGACCAGCAGTTGATAAGCTATTTATATCTGCATCTAAAATTTATAAATCTCATATAGTTAGTGCAGTTTTAACTGGAATGGGTAAGGATGGATCAAATGGTACAGAAATTATTAAAAATAATGGTGGAGTAACTATTTCAGAGTCTGAAACAACCTGTGTTATATATGGAATGCCTAAAGCAGCATTTGAAACTGGAAAAGTAGATATTGTCCTTCCAATAGAGAATGTAGCAGATGAAATAACAAAGATCGTACAAGGGTATAGGAGGTAGAAAAATGGATATTGGGGAATTTAAGAAGTGGGTATTAAAGGATTTTGGATTAGATTTATTTGCTTATAAGGAAAATCAGCTTCATAGAAGAATTCTCAGTCTAATATCAAGAGTAGGGGCTTCATCTATTGATGAATATGTTACAATTTTAAAGAAAGATCAAGATCAAAGACAAAGATTTTTAGATTTTATAACTATTAATGTTACTGAATTTTTTAGAAATCCTGAAATATTTAAAGAAGTTGAAAAAGAAATAAGAAATATAATGCTTTCTAGTAAAGAACCACTTAAGGTATGGAGTGCAGCATGCTCAATAGGAGCAGAACCATATTCCTTGGCTATTATATTAGATAAATTAGACTCTTCAAGAAAAAGTAATATAACAGCAACTGATATTGATTCTACCATATTAAGTAAAGCAAAACTTGGAGAGTACACAGAAAATGAAATAAAAAATGTAGAAAAGAAAGATTTAGATAAATATTTTAAAATAGTGGGCGATAAATATATTATAGATAATAAAATAAAAAGAATGATAACATTTAAAAAGCATGATTTAATATTAGATTCTTATGATAACAATTTTGACTTGATAGTATGTAGAAATGTAGTTATATATTTCAATCAGGATGTTAAGGAAAAAATCTACAAGAAATTTAGTCAATCATTAAAAAAAGGGGGTTTGCTTTTCGTAGGAGCTACTGAAAGCATATACAATTACAAAGAATATGGGTTTGAAAAAGCATCAACCTTTATTTATAAGAAGCTGTAAGGAGGGGAATTTATGGATACATCTCAATATTTGTCGATATTTTTAGAAGAATCTATGGATAATTTACAAACTTTAAATGAAGCACTCCTTCAATTAGAGCAGGAGCCAGATAATGTAGATAAATTAAATGAAATATTTAGGGTTGCTCATACCATAAAAGGTATGGCAGCTACTATGGGATATAACACTATGGCGGCTTTAACTCATAAAATGGAGGATGTTCTTTCTGAGTTTAGAGATGGTGAACTTAAAGTTACTCAGGAGGTTGTAACTGTTTTGTTTAAATGTTTGGATACACTTGAACAAATGGTTGATAATATTCAAAATGGAGAGGAAGAAGAAATACCTGTAGATGATATTATAACAAAACTTGAATCTATAGCTAGTATGGTTAATTCTGATGAAAATGAAGAACAGACTAAAAATGTAGAAAATACCAACGATAAAGAAAGTGAAGAAAAAAATAGTAATATTAGTGAAAGTAAAATATCACTTAATGAGTATGATTTAAATGTTATAAAACAAGCTATTGAAAAGGGATATAATGCCTTTTATATAGATATTAATTTAAGTAAGGCTACTTTACTTAAATCAGCCAGGGCATTTTTGATATTCAAGAGTCTGGAAGAATGGGGCGAGATAACAAAATCTGTTCCAGCTACTGAAGATTTAGAAGCAGAAAATTTTGAATTTGAAATTCAGCTTATATACTTAACTAATAAAGAAGAAAAAGATGTAACTGAAATATTAAAGGAAATTTCAGAAGTAGAAAGTATAAAAGTAGAACAGCTTACAGAAGATAAACTTAAGGCTAAATATAAAATTAGCAAACAAAAAATAGAAGAAGAACAAAAAGCTAAGGTTGAAGAGGTTAAAGTCAAGGCAGAGAGTAATTCAAAAGCCAAGGCTAATACTAGTGCTAAGCCAGTTGCTAAAAAGACTAATCAAGCTCAAAATCATAAAAAAGGTCATCAATCAGTAAGAGTTGATTTAGAAAAACTTGATAAGTTTTTAAATATGGTGTCAGAACTTGTTATAAATAGAACAAGACTTGAGCAGATAAGCCAAAACTACAAACTTGTTGAACTTAATGAAACCTTAGAGCAGGTAGCTAGAACTACAAATGATCTTCAAGAATTAGTTATGAAAATAAGAATGCTTCCACTTGATACTGTATTTAATAGATTCCCAAGAATGATAAGAGACTTATCAGTAGAACTTGATAAAGAAATGGAACTTATTATTGAAGGGCAGGATACTGAACTTGATAGAACAGTTATAGATGAAATTGGAGAACCACTTATACATCTTATTAGAAATGCAGCTGATCATGGTATAGAATCAAAAGTAGATAGACTCAAGGCTAATAAAGACCCTGTAGGCAAAATAAGACTCATAGCATATCAAGAGGGAACTAAGGCAGTAATAAAGGTTCAAGATGATGGATATGGAATTGATGTAGATAAAGTAAGAGAAAAAGCCGAAGAAAGGGGAATAAGCACAGAAAATTTAACAGAAGATCAAATAATAAATTTAATATTCGATCAAGGGTTTAGCACAAACGATAAAGTAACAGACATATCAGGAAGAGGAGTTGGTATGGATGTTGTAAAGACAAAAATACAATCTCTTGGTGGAACTGTTGATATGACAACAGAAAAAGGTAAAGGTAGTACATTTACTATAAAATTACCGTTAACACTTCAAATTATTACAGCATTATTAGTAAAGGTAGGAGAAGAGAACCTAGCTATTTCATTAAATGCTATTGATAGTGTAATTGATTATAAGGAGACAGAAATAAAGAAAACTAATAATAAAGAGGTTATAATATACAGAGGTAAGGTTCTTCCAATAATTAGGATCAATGAAAAATTAGGACTTGAGAAAGTAAATACTGACAAGGTTTATATAGTAATAGTGAAAGTTGGAGACAAGATGGCAGGATTATGTGTAGATTCACTTATTGGACAACAGGATATTGTAATAAAGCCACTTGGAAAGACTTTAAAAGGTCTAAAAGAATACATTGGTGCAACCATATTGGGAGATGGTCTCGTAACTTTAATACTAGATGTTGCTTCTCTAGTTTAAAAGGAGGAAGATTATGAATTATTCACAATTAACGCCTATACAACTAGATGCAATAAAGGAAGTTGTAAACATTGGTTCTGGCAATGCTGCAACAGCATTGTCACAACTACTTAATAAAAAAATAGATATGACAGTACCAGATGTTAATATAGTTCCATTTGAAACTCTCTTTTCTGAACTTGGTGAGGAAAAGATAGTAGTTGGAGTTGTGGTTAGGGTACTTGGAGATACTCCTGGAAATATTTTATTTGTATTTGAAAAGGAAACAGCTGTTGAAATAGTTGAAAGATTAACTGGTACTAAAGATGATGAGTTAACAGATTTGAGCTCTTCAGTATTATGTGAAATAGGAAATATAATATCAAGTTCATATATGAATGCTATAGCTAGATTTACAAATTTGGTTATAACACCATCAGTACCAGCTTTTAGCTATGATATGTTAGGAGCTATTCTTACAACTAGTTTTATTGAGGCTGGTCAATATGATGACAATGTCCTTGATTTAGAAACAGTTTTTCTTCAAGATAAAACCAAAAATATAAGCGGGCACTTTTATTATATACCAATGCCTGGCTCGTTAGAAAAAATATTAAATATTTTAGGAGTAAATTAATATGGAGGTTGAAAAAAATGGCTAAAGTTTTAATTGTTGATGATGCTGCTTTTATGAGAATGATGATAAAGGATATACTGGAAAAAAACGGTTTTGAAATAGTAGGTGAAGCAAGTAACGGTTTAAAAGCTGTAGAAATTTATAAAAAAGAAAAACCAGATGTAGTAACGATGGATATAACTATGCCAGACATGGATGGTATAGAAGCTGTTAAGGCTATAAAGGCATTTGATCCTGCTGCAAGAGTTATAATGTGTTCTGCAATGGGTCAACAAACTATGGTTATGGATGCTATAAGAGCAGGAGCAAGGGACTTTATAGTAAAGCCTTTTCAAGCAGATAGAGTTCTTGAAGCTATAAAGAAAGCGTTAGGATAAGGTATAGGAGAACATTTATTAACACTTCATAATGTTTAAGTAGAAGTGATTTTAAAGTAAATAGGGGTGAGATAATGCAGGTTGTTGTTTTTAAATTAAACGATGAGCAGTTTGCAGTTGAAACATCAAGAGTTCAAACTATTGTTGAGAGTATGACTGTAACCAAAGTACCTAAAGCACCTGATTACGTTAAGGGACTGATAAATATAAGAGGTAATGTGCTTTCATTGTTAGATATAAATCTTTTACTTGATATATATGAATCTGAATGTGAAGATGAGAGCATAATAATATTAAAATTAGAAGAAGAACTAGTTGGAATATCAGTTAACCAAGTAGATGAAGTATTAGATATAGAAGAGAATTTAATAGAAAAAGTAGATGACGATAAAAAAGATTATGTAAAAGGCGTTATTAATTTTAAGGATAGAATAGTCACTCTTATTGACATAGATAAATTAGTGAAAAATTGAAAATGAAGAAATGAAAAAGAAATGAGGGAAAATTATGGCAGACGTTTTATCACAAAGTGAAATAGATGCCCTATTATCTGCCTTATCCTCCGGCGAACTTCAACCTGATGAACTTCCAAAAGAAGAGGAAAAGCAAAAAGTAAAAGTGTATGATTTTACGAGTCCGCAGAAGTTTGCAAAGGAGCATATAAGAACCCTTGAGCTTATTCATGATAATTATTCAAGAATAATGTCCAATTATTTAACAGCACAACTTAGGGATAATGTAAAAGTAAAAATAGAAACAGTTGAACAAATAACCTATGAGGAGTTTATTCATTCGGTTCCAAATCCAACAATTTTAACAATATTTAGAATGCCACCTCTTAAAGGATCTATTTTGTATGAAACAAATCCTCAGTTTATATATCAGGCTATTGATATACTTCTTGGTGGTAATGGTGAAGGAAAGTATAAACCAAGAGACATAACTGATATAGATAAGAATATTATTATGAAAATAAACCAAGGTTTAATTGATAATCTAAAGTTAGCATGGGGGGAAGTTATTAATGTTGAGCCAGAGATAGAATCTCTCGAAACAAATCCAGCACTTAATCAAACATTGGCCCCTCATGAGCCGGTTGCACTTATAACTTTTTCGGTAGATGTCGGAAATAGTCACACTTATATTAATATTTGTATACCTTACCTTAGCATAGAAAAAATACTAGATAAGCTTGTTGTACAATATTGGTATCAAGAAAACGACGAAGAAATAGTTAAAGAATCAAGGGTTGAATTAAGAAAAAGATTAGATGTAGTAGAAGTTCCTGTAATAGCTAAACTGGGGAATACAGAAATAACTGTGGAGGATTTTTTAAGATTATCTATTGGAGATGTAGTAACTCTAAATAGTAAGTGTAGCGATCCGGTTCCTGTATATATTTACGACAATTTACATTTTTTGGCTGCGCCTGGAATCTTGGGCAAGAATATGGGAATCAAGATATTAGATAAAATTGATAAGGATGTGGGAAAATATGAGTGATGGATTTCTTTCACAGGAGGAAATAGATTCTCTTTTGAATGGAGGAGACAGTAGTAGTTCGAGTTCATCAGAACAACAAAACGAAAATACCGCCAGTGATAATGATTTAAATGATATAGAAAAAGATTTACTAGGAGAGATAGGAAATATCTCTATGGGTTCGGCATCTACAGCACTTTCAACCATAATTGGTCAAAAAGTAAATATAACTACGCCAATAGTAAGTGTAACAACACTTGAGAATTTAAAGAAAAGCTTTGAGGTTCCAAATGTTGCTCTGGATGTAAAATATGTAAGCGGAATTTCGGGAGAAAATCTGCTTGTAATGAAAGTTACAGATGCTGCAGTAATTGCTAATTTGATGATGGGTGGAGATGGTAAGGTTGAGAGTAAGGCCTTATCAGAAATTGAATTGAGTGCAGTTTCAGAGGCTATGAATCAAATGATTGGATCCTCTGCAACATCAATGGCAACTATGCTATTACGTGAAGTAAATATATCACCACCTGTATCTAAAATTTGGGATTCTAAAACAGATGTATTAACAGAAAATATCAAGGAAGATGAAAATATAGTTCAAGTTGCATTTAAGCTAACAATTGGAGATTTAGTTGATAGCCAGATAATGCAAATACTTCCTATAGATACATCTAGAAAAATGATTGATATAATGATGGGTGGAAATAGTGGCTCAAAAGAACAATCAGAACCTAAAGAAAGTGAGCCAAAAGCATCAGAAAATAGAACTCCAGAACCAACTGTAAATACTACTACACAAACAAATACATCAGCGCCGCCAATGCAGCAAGCGCAGCAACCACAGATGATGCCTCAAGGTCAGCCAATGCAGCAATCACCACAAATGATGGGGCAACCAATGTATCAAACACCTCAACCACAGATGATGCCTCAGGGTCAAGTATACGGGCAACCACAGGTGGAGGTCAATAGAGCGTCATTCCAACCACTTCAAGCTTCGGAAATATATGGCGCGCCTAAAAACATAGATCTTATTTTGGATGTTCCTCTCGAGATTTCAGTTGTACTAGGTAGAGCTAAGAAAAGTATAAAAGATATATTAAACTTAGGTACTGGTTCGCTTGTAGAACTGGATAAACTTGCAGAAGAACCAGTTGAAATATTAGTAAATGGTAAAAAAGTTGCTTATGGAGAAGTTGTAGTAGTTGATGAAAATTTTGGTGTTAGAATTACAAGCATTGTTGATAATGAAGAAAGAATAAAGAGCTTAAAAAAATAGACTATTTTAAATAACCGGTTTATCGTACCCGGTTATTTTTATATATATCTGTTATAATAAATTTTACAAGTACTAATATAAACTTTAAAATGGTAATTACGATAATAAACTATAGATAAAAACATGGCTTTAAAACTTTAAAAATGAAGTTACTAGCTTTAAGGAGTGTAGAATTATGAAAATAAATAATGTAGGTGCAGGAAACAAGATTGAGTTGTATAATTTCAATAAAAATGTTAATGACATAAAAAATAATACTCCTAAAGAAAAAGACGTTATTGAAATATCTACTAAAGGTAGATACCTCAGTACTTTTTCCCAAGATGAATCTATACAAAAAGCTGGTACTAAAAGGGTAGAAGAGATAAAAAAGCAAATTGAACAAGGAAGTTATAAAGTAGATACAAATTCACTTGCAAAGAAAATTTTAGATCATGTAAAAGGGAGAGAAGTTTAGTTATGAAAGAAGAGCTAAAAAAAGTTATGAGTGATGAGTTTAATTCTCTTGAGAGGTTACTTGATTTACTTTTAACTCAGCAGCAGTTTCTTATTAAAAAAGATGTTTTTGGACTTGATAAAATGGTCGTAGAGATTCAAAAAGTTAATAAGGAAGTAGCTTCAAGTGAAATGAGTAGGCTTAAATTGGTAGGAGACAAGACAATGAAGGATTTGCTTAGAGAAATAAGTGATGAATCTTTAAATAAAATATATTTAAATATGAGAGGTTTACTTGAAAAGATAAAATTTCAAAAGGATTCCAATGAATTGTTAATTAAGCAAGGACTTGTTTTTACAACAAAAGTGTTAAATGCTATTAATCCAAATGGTAATACAGCCAAAACATATAATTGTTATGGCAAAACAAGGTAAGATGAGGTGAAATTATGCCAGGATTATTTGGAACTTTAAATGTAGGAGTCAGTGGACTTACAGTAAATCAACAGGCAATAGATGTTACAGGACATAATATTTCTAATGCTTCAACAGATGGATACTCAAGACAAAGGGTTGATATAAGAACAAGAATACCATATGGTATGCCAAGTATGGATAGTGCAGCTGGACCAGGTCTTTTTGGTACTGGAGCAGAGGTATACAATGTTGAAAGAGTAAGAGATAGTTTCTTAGATTATCAGATAAGAGATTTAACTAGCAAAAATGGTGCATACAAGACTACAAACAACTATTTAAGTGAAGTAGAAAGTATGTTTGATGAATCCTCTAGTTCAGGAATTTCAGGATCTATAACAACTTTCTTTTCAGCAATTCAAAACTATACTAATGCTAGTTCAGCAACTCCAACTAGTATGAAAAGTATTATAAGTAATGCACAAACTATGACTAATGAATTAAACCACGTGTACTCACAACTCACATCGTTAAAAAGCGATGTTCAACTAGCAATTAAAGATGATGTAGTTTCAATGAATAGTATGATTGATAAAATAGATTTATTGAATCAACAGATAATAACAGTAAAACAGTCAGGAAAAGAACCTAATGACTTAGAGGATAGTAGAGATTTACTACTAGATCAACTTAGTGAAAAGTTTGGAATAAATGTAGATAGCAGTCCTGAGTTTGATGGACATGATGTATCTGTTATAGATAAAATAGGAAACATAAATCCTACACTTGTTAAATCAGTAGGTAATGATCAAGTAAATAGATTCTCTTATATTGATACTGTAACTAAAGGAGCAGACACGGGCACCAAAAATGCTGCAGGTGAAACAATATATTCTTATGAAGTTGATTATTATAAATTGGGTAATAAAGCAACCAGTGATAATAGAGTTAAATTAAATATAAATATGACAGAATCTCAAGCTAAAGAACTTCAGCAAAGTAGAGTTCTTATGGCAAACAAAGATGGAGTTGCATTATCGAGTGCTGATGGTACAACTAAATTAGATGGAAGTGCCGCTTCTTATAACTTTACTGATTTGGGCTTATTTAAGCCTGTAAATGGAGATATAAATGGAGAACAAACAGTTCAGAATAAAATAGATGGATATGTAGATCAAATGAATAGGGTGGCAAAATCAATTGCATTAGCAATAAATACTGTAAGTAGTGGTATGGTTGATCCTAATAAATCACAAATAGCATCAGATGGTAAAGGTTCAACTCCAAACTTAGATGAACTACCTATATTTGTAAATCATGATTTTACAAAAGATACTTCAAATACTACTTTTAGTGCAAGTAAATATTTTAATGATACAACAAATTCAGGTAAAAACTGGGAAGATTATATAAATGCAGGCAATATATCTATAAATCCAGAACTTTTAGGAGATACTCCAATATTAAAAGTAAAAACTGATGATGATCAATATGGACTTCCAAGTGAAAATATTAAAGATGGTAGTACAGACCAACAGAGAGCTATTGAGCTTGGAAAACTTCAAAAGGTTGCGTTTAAGATTCAAGATGTAAATCCTGATGTTTACACTAGAAGTGCTTTTGCAAAAACTCTTGCTAAGGATTCTGATACTGGCGTTAATACAATACAAAGTGATGCAGGTGGTATTACAGTAGATGATTATTTAAAGAGCTTTATAAACACTCTTGGAACTGATAATCAAGCAGCAAAGCAAAGTGCCATATCTTCAAATAATGTTTTAAATCAAGTAAAGCAGACAAGAGAATCAACATCTGGAGTTTCACTTGATGAAGAAATGACAAATCTAATACAATTTTCTCATGGATATCAAGCAAGTGCTAAGATAATTTCAACAGTAGATCAACTTTTAGATGTTGTTGTAAATAATCTTAAGAGGTAGGGTGATAAAATGCGTGTAACAAATAGAATGCTTACAGATACTTTTTTAACTGATATGAATACCAATCTTCAAAATATGAGAGATATTCAAAGTCAGCTTACATCAGGCAAAAAGATAAATAAACCATCAGATAATCCGTATATAGCTACAAAATCTATGCAGCTTAATACAGATATAAGTATAAATAGTCAGTATAATACAAATATTAAGAATACAATATACTGGTTAAATCAAACAGATACAGCATTAAATCAAGCAGGAGATATAGTTCAAAGAATGAAGGAACTCTTAATATCAGCTGGAAATGGAGCATACAATCAAGAACAGAGAGATTCAATAAGAGCTGAAATTAATCAGAGAATTTATGAGTTTTCAAATGTAATAAATAGTAGTTTTAGTGGTCAATATCTTTTTGGAGGGACTAGGGGAGATGAAAAACCTCTTGACATTATGTCTAATTCCTCAAAAAATACTTATTTAATGTATAACAATGAAAGTGTTGATTTACCAATAGCATCAGCATCAGGTACTACAGCTTCTATAGCCAATAGTTGCGGTGAACTAGATGTTCAGCTTGGAAGTGGATCTACTGTAAAGCTTCAAATAACCAGTGGGGCTTCAATACAAAGTATAGTTGATGGGATAAATAACCAAATTGCTTCTAGTTCAAGCTTAAAGGGAAAAGTTTCCGCGGTATCTTATGTTAAAGGTAATCAAACATACATAAGAATAAAAGCTAGCAATAATAAAGATATAACTATAACAAATGGTACTAATATACCAGCTTTAAGTAGTTTTAAAAATAAATATATTGGTGTAGATAAAATCGATAAAATATCAAAAAGCCTTTCTGTGGAGATATCTCAGGGAGTTTTATCTCAGTATAGTGTAAGTGCTACTGATATAATGAATTACAAAGCAGCAACGGCTAGTGGTGTTGAAAAAAGTTATGATTTAAGGCAGGTATTTTCTGATATAGTAAATGATTTAAGCAGTACATCAGGAGTAGCAAATTTAAATACTAAAGATTCAGATGCTCTAGATGGATTACTCGAAAATATACTTTCAATTAGAGCGACAGTTGGTGCAAGTCAAAACAGAATGGACAGTGCACAACAAAACAATCAAGAGAATAATTATAACATGACATTAATATTATCCAATACTGAAGACACGGATATTACTGAGTCTACAATGAATTATGCAGCACTTCAGACCGTTTATCTTGCCTCTCTTCAGACAAGTGCAAAAATAATTAAACCAACACTTATGGATTATATGTCATAAATTTGGAGGCTATATTATGAAGCTTGAGACTCAATACCATGGTATTATAGAGTATAATGAAAATAATGTAATAACCCTTGTAAAGGGAATGTCTGGATTTGAAAATTTAAAGAAATTTATATTGGTTGGCATTGAGAGTAATGAAGTATTTAGTTTATTTCACTCTATGGAAGATACAGAAGTTGCTTTTATAGTAGCATCACCATTTTATGTCAAAGCAGATTATGAAGTTAACCTAAGTGATGAACTTGTTAAGGAACTTCAAATAAATGATGAGAAAGATGTTCTTATTGTAAATACAGTAAATCTTTCTAAGGATATAAAAAAAATGACAACTAATTTGGGTGCTCCTATCATTATAAATATAAATAAACGTTTAGGAAAACAAATAATTATAAGTGATGATGAAAAAATGATAAAATATCCTATGATACATGGTTAAAACTTTTGTATACTAGGTATATAAAGGAGTGACTTAAATGTTAGTTATGGGAAGAAAAAAAGGTGAGTCTATTCTAATAGGTGATGACATAGAAATAACTATTGTGAATGTAGACGAAAGTTCTGTTAAAATAGCTATTAATGCACCAAGAGAAGTAACTATTCTTAGGAAAGAACTATATAATAAAATTAAAGAAGAGAATAAGGAAGCATTGGTTAAAGATAGTGATCTTATTAAGGTAAAAGAATTAAATTTAAAGAAATAAAATATTAAAGAGGTGTAAATAATATGGATATTAGTTTATATTGTCAAGGAGGACAGATATTAGAAACTACACCTGTAAATAATGAAATTGGTCAGCCTCAAAGAATAGAGGTTAATGCTGTAAAAGTAGATCAAGAGACAGAAAATTGTAAAAGTGATAGTGAAAAAGAGGCTAAAAATACAGGGAAAAATATCGATAAACTCCTTAGAAGAGAAAACACTCATGTGGAGTATTCAGTACACAAGGTATTTGGAGATTTAATAATAAAAATAGTTGATAATGATACCCAAAAAGTTGTACAGGAAATACCTCCTGAAAAAATTCTTGATATGGTTGCAAAGCTTTGTGAAGCAGATGGGGTTTTGCTAGATAAAAAGGTTTAGGGGGAGGATAGCATGGAATTTCGTTTAAATAAAATTGAACCTGAGGTTCGAAAAAGAGTAAACGAAATAACGAAAGAAGGAAAAGTACATGATAAGACGAAGCATGAGTTTAGAGTCGATTCCCAAAATGAAAATAATAAAGAAAAAAATAGTTATAGATCTTCTGATAAAAAGAAAAAAATTTTAGTAGAAGCCGTAAAGGAAGAAAAAATAGAAGTAGACGCAGTAAATACTAACGAAACACAAACACTTGGGAAATTTCTAGATGTAAAAGAATAGGGAGGTTTTATTATGTATGGTAGTAATGCATATAAGACATATAAAAATAACAGTGTAACTTATGCTTCTAAAGAGCAATTATTGTTAATGCTTGTGGATGGTGCAGTAAAGTTTAGTAAAATGGCACGAAATTCTATGGAAAACAATGATATTAAGAACACTCATGAATATCTTATAAGGGTAGAAGATATTTTTACAGAGTTAATGGCGTGCTTAGACTTGTCAAAGGCAGGAGAATGGGGGGAGGACTTATTCAACTTATACAGTTTTATAAATGCTCAACTTGTTAAAGCAAATTTAAAAAAGGATATTAGTATTTTAGATGAAACTATGCCACTTATAGTAGAAATAAGAGATATGTGGCATGAAGCATATAAATTATCTAAAAGATAGTTTAGTAGGGAGGAATATGGTATGAGTAGTACAAGTGGTACATCCTCATCTTACAATTCACCGATGAGGATGACAGGTCTAGCTTCAGGTTTAGATGTTGATAGTATAGTAAGTAAGCTTATGCAGGCTTATGAAGTAAAAAGAGATACTATGAAGCAAGATGAGACATATTTAGAATGGAAAAGGGATGCATATAGGACAGTAACAACAAGTTCAGCGACACTTTCAAGCACATATTTTGATCAGTTAAATCAAGATACGTATATGTTAACTCCAAATGCTTATGCTGACTATACTGGAGTAAGTGATGATAATACTAATACAACAGCAGATACCAGTAAGGATACTGGAGTAAGTGCATCAGGACATGAAGGTGCGGCAGAAGGAAAATATACAGTAGTTGTTAATAGAGTTGGTACAGTAGCAAAAAATGCTACAACACTTACAGGCAAAACAGTTACTGATAGTAATGGAAAAACCTATAATCTTGGTGCTTCTGGTTCAGCGGTTGCAGCTAATGGTGGAAAAGATACGCTTACTGTTGTTTTCAATGGTAAAACACAAGATTTTAAATTAGGAAATATGTCAGTAAATGATACACTTAAAAGTGTAGCTAGTTATTTCAATCTTAATATAACTAGTAGTAATCTTGATGGTCAGTACCACATAAGTGCAAATAACAGCACAGGTGGAAAGATTTTTCAAACAGGAACTACAGGTAAAATAACTCCAGGAGCCGCTGTAGATACTAGTGCCCCAGCTGATGTTGTAGTAGGTGTAGGAGGAGTAACTGGAGGCACTGGTTCTCTTGGAGCAGTAGATTATAGTGCAGGGCAAAACTTTTTTACCAATATATTTGGAGCAGGTTCAGTTAATTCAGCAGCTAGTGTTACTGCTACAAATGCAAATAGTGTAAGTACAACTCTAAACAATGTAACAGGTATAAGCATGGTTGATGGTGTTAATGCAAATGTTACTATAATAGAGCCAAATGGTTCAAAAGGTACTGTTGAAACTATGAATAATGATTTTATGATGGATGGTGTAGAATATGATGTAAGTAAGATTCAATTATCTCAATCTGGAAGTACATACACACCACATACAGCAAATATTCAAATGACTCTTAATGTGGACAAGATTTATAAAAAGGTAACGGATTTTATAGATAAGTATAATACTTACGTTCAGCAGATTAATGATAAAATAAACGAAACTAAAACCTATAGCTATAAACCACTTACAGATGCACAGAAAAAGGCAATGACTACTGATGAAATAACTAAGTGGGAGACTCAAGCTAAGCAGGGAATAGTTGCTAATGACTCTTATTTAGGTAATATGATTACAGATTTAAGAAAAGCATTTTATACCCCTGTTGATGGATCAGGTTTTACTTTGACAGATTTGGGTATACACTCCTCTTCTGGTGTTGGGGATGCTGTAAATAAAGCAGGACAAATGCAATATAAGCCAGATGAGTTAAAAACCGCCATAAAGAAATATGGAAGTAGTATATACAATTTATTTGCTCAAAAATCTACTGATGAACCATCATATATAAAAAATAATGATATAAATCAATCATCTCAGCAAATAGCAGCTACAATGGCTAGAAGAGAAAAAAGATATTCTCAAGAAGGAATTTTTCAGAGGATAAATGATGTTTTGCAGGATTATACAAGAGTAAGTGATGTACCACCAGGTACTTTAGTTCAGCTTGCTGGTTCGGCTACTGGTACAGATACTACAAGTACTTTAACTAAACAAATAAAAGATAAGCTTCAAGCTATATCTAATTATGATGATACTTTAGCAGAGAAACAAGAAGAATATTATAAGCAATATTCTCAACTTGAAACTTATTTGGCTCAGGCTCAAAGTCAGCAGCAAACTCTTCAATCACAATTATCAAAACTATAGTAATATACACAATTCATTTTGTAGGAGGATTTTCTACATATTTAAATATAAAATGGATTGTGTATATATTAATTTATAAGTAATTTATATTTGATAAAATAAAAATTAGGGGCAGTGGATTATGAAGAACTTAACGGAGCTTTTAACAAAATATAAAGAGTTAACGGTAAAGATATATGATAAAGTGAATAAAGATGAATATGATGAAGAAGTAGATACTTTTTTTGATAAAAGAAAAATTATAATAGAGGAAATTAGAGATAAAAATTACACAGGAGAAGAGCTTAGGACTACTGTTAAGGCTTTAAGAGTACTAGAAGAGGAAAAGAAATTAGAGGATGTTTTAAGTTTAAAAAAGTCTGAAGTCCAAAGAGCTATGGCCAAACTTAGAGTAGGAAAAAATGCTAGAAACACCTATGGCAAGGGCTTCAGTGTAGGATCATTTTATATGAGTAAAAAAATATAAATAAAAATAAATAAATATATAAAGTGATGATAAAATGAACCGATATATCTATTGTAAGTTAATTAAATAAAAAAAAATGAAGGCAAGGATGCCTAAATTCAAAATCAGGGAGGAATTTTATTATGGTTATCAATCACAATTTAAATGCAATGGATGCATTAAGACAAATGAACATCAACAATGATCAATCAGCACAATCTATTCAAAAGTTATCTTCAGGATACAGAATCAACAAGGCAGGAGATGACGCAGCAGGACTTGCAATATCTGAAAAGATGAGAGCTCAAATAAATGGTCTTAATCAATCTACAAGAAACGCTCAAGACGGTATTTCTTTAGTACAAACTGCTGAAGGAAATTTAAATGAAACTCAAGCTATACTTCAAAGAATGAGAGAGCTTGCAGTTCAATCATCAACTGGTACTAACACAAGTACTGATAGAGCTAACCTTGAACTTGAGTTCAAACAATTGCAAAGTGAAGTTACAAGAATAGCTGTTCAATCAGAGTTCAACACTAAAAAGTTAATAGATGGAAGCCTTAGCGGAACTGGTAAAGAAATGGTATTCCAAATTGGAGCTAATAGTGGACAGACTATATCTCTTGCAATCAGCAATATGAGTGCAACTTCATTAGGAGTTAACACTTCATCTGCTTCAATAGCATCACAATCAGGTGCTCAAAAAGCTATAACTTCAGTTCAAAAAGCTATTGATTCAGTTTCAAGTGAAAGAGCTAAATTAGGATCAGTTCAAAACAGACTTGAACATACTATTAACAACTTAAACACAGATGCAGAAAACTTACAATCAGCTGAATCAAGAGTAAGAGATGTTGATATGGCTAGTGAAATGATGAACTACACTAAGAGTAACGTATTAGTTCAAGCTGCTCAAGCAATGCTTTCACAAGCAAATCAAACACCAAACAACGTTCTTCAGTTATTAAGATAGTCTATTTTTTAAAAGGATGCCTAAGGCATCCTTTTATTTTTTTAAAGAAATTTTATTTTTTTTCGATAAATATATAAAATGTGAAAATACTAACATTAATCTTATAAAACATTCTTGTATAAAATAAAACGAAGAATATTCATGAAGATTGATATAAAAATAATGATATAGGTGAAAAGAATATGAATACTATAACAGAGATTACTTTAAATAATATATCTAAAGAAGAATCAGGGTACTGTATAGAAAAAAGTAAAGACGATAAAAATATTATGAAATGTTTTAAAAACGGTAAAAGTATATATCTTGGAAGCAAATATAATGTTCAAAGGGATATAGAAAATTTTTTAAAGGATATAGGGGAATATAATAAGGAAAGTGTTTTTATATGTTTTGGACTTGGAGCAGGAGAACATATTAAAGAGCTTCTTAATATAACAGAAAATAATCTGATAATTATAATTGAACATGATAATAAGGTCATAAATGCTTTTGTTAGTAAGGAAGAAAATTTAGAATTGTTAAGAAGGGATAGAGTTATTTTAACTAATTTTTGTGGAACTGATATGATAAGAGCATTTCAGGTAATGATTCCTAAGGATGAAGTTAATAATACGAATTTTGCGTTTTTTGCCAATTATAAAAGAGTATATGAAAAAGAAGCTATAGAAACTTATAAAATTTATGCTAACTTCTTAAATGGAGCACTAATTGAAATAAATACAATGATAGTTCATTCGGAGCATTTTTATGAATCCTTTATGAAAAATCTAAAATACATATTGGATAGTGTACCCGTAAATAATTTTAAGGAAAAATTCAACAAAAATATGCCAGCAGTAGTTGTTTCAGCAGGTCCTTCTCTTGAAAAAAATATTCACTTTTTAAAAGAGTATAAGGATAAGTGTGTAATTATAACAGGAGGAAGAACTTTAAAAACTCTTCTTGATCTAGGTATAAATCCCGATTATGTATGTGTCATAGATCCAGATATTCCTGCTTATAATGTGATGCAAGGAACTTTTAATTGTAATTCGCCACTAGTATTTTGTGAATATACTTATAGTGATATTCTTAGGGATTATAAGGGTGAAAAAGTATTTTTTAATGATATAGGAATGCTTGGTATACAGAAAGAATTTTTGAATTATGACGTGGATAATATATATGAAGGTGGTTCAGTTGCACATGTTTGTGCAGGGTTAGGTGTTTATATTGGATGTGACCCAATTATTTTTATAGGGCAGGATCTTGCATATACAAATGACAAAGCCCATTCTTCCTCTGCAGGCGACACAGTTATAGGAAATAAAAAAATAATTTATGTAGAAAATATAGATGGGGGAATGGTAAAGACAGATTCTGTTTTGAATCATTACAGGCTTAAGATTGAGGAAATGATAATATTTTATAAACAAAATAATTTTATAAATTCCACAGAAGGTGGAGCTAATATAAAGGGAACAAAAGTAATTCCACTTAAAAAAGCTTTAGAAAAATATTGTTCAAAAGAAAAACAATCCACTTGGGTAGATTGGAAAATAAGTGATAGAATAAGTAAAAATGAAGTTATAAATAAACTAGTTCATGCAAAGATGAAAATGCAGATTTTAAAAAAGGAATTAGAGAAGTATATTGATTTATGCAATAGTTTCCTTGAAAATGAAAAGAATTGGAATAAAACATCAATAAATAGTTTGAATAAAAAACTGTCTAAAATTGATAAACTTATAAATAGCAGTATAAAGGAAATGGAATTTATGAGAAATTTAATGATTCCTAACATTTATGAAGTTAGTATGGATAAAAAATACAAGGAAAAATATAACGAAATTGAAAAAGATAAGATAAAACGTATTTATAAAAAGAACTTATTGTTATATAATGGAATTATAGGCTCCATAGTAGATGCAATACCTGATGTCGAAGCATGTATAAAAAGTTTAGAAGGTATATGAATTAAAGAAAATTCAAATAAATACGATATAAAATATATAAAATGCTAACTTTAGGAGGATAATCATGAGTGAAAAAATAGAGGCTTTAAAAACAGCAGCTGAATATATACCTAAATTAAAAAAAGGAATAAAGGATATATATGAATATTATGAAAAGGGAGAATATGAAAAAGGAGCAGAAATAATAACGGAGGCTTCAGAAGGATTTGGATGGATAATAAATCTTATAGCAGTCACTAAGGATGTATTGAGTGAAAGTTTAGATGAAACAGAGCTTACACAAAAATTTTCTGAGGTCATAGAGGCAATGGAAAATGAAGATTATATACTTGTGGGTGATTTATTTCAGTATGAAGTTTACCCTATAATTGAAAATTATGAAAGAGTAATAAGTAAAAGTATTTTAAATTAGGGATAGGATTATAATGAATAGGAAGCTTGAAATTGTAAAAACAATGGTTGATAATTATACGTTAAAAGTAGACGGTGTATTCATTCATAGTAAATACAATCCTTTAAAGGAAGCAAAAACGTTTGTTAATAGCAACATAGAACAAATAAAAGGTGAAAAGTATGTGGTTATTTACGGATTCGCATTAGGATATCATATTGATACTGTTTTAAAATCTATGGATGAAGAAAGTTCACTTATTGTATTTGATGCGGATAAAGACATTGTAAATATAGCTAAAAGTGGAGCTTTATATAAAAGATTAATTAAGGATTCTAGGCTTAAATGTTTTTTTAATTACGATGATAAGTTTTTAAGTGAATTTTCAAAAGCACTTAGTTTAGTTAATTCGATTATTATATATAGACCATCTCTTAAAGTACTGCCAGAAAAATTTAAAGATATAAATAGATTACTTCATGGATATGAACTTGCTAAAATTGAAATAGAAAAGCATGGAAAAATTGCAGAGAATAATTATTGTGTTAACTTAAGTGGAGATTATAAGAAAATTAAAGATTTTTTAAATGCTTCTAGCTTAAATAAAAAGGATATAGTAATTGTTTCTTCAGGTCCATCTCTAGACTTTAATATAGATGCTTTAAAAAGAGTAAGAGATAAAATCAAGATATTTTGTGTTGGCAGTTCAGCTGAATTTTTAGCTAAAGAGGGCATTATACCAGATATGATATGTATAATAGATCCTCAAGATATAGTTTATAATCAACTTAAATTTGTTCTAAATGAAAATGTACCACTTTGTTTTTTAGCTTCGGCATGTAGTAGGGTAGTTTCTGAATGGAATTACGAAAAATTTATGTTTTTTAATGATTATAAACTAGCTAGCGAACATAATGATATTTTAATTGAAACGGGAAAATCCGTAGCAACTGCAGCATTAAGTATAGCAGTACTTAGTAAACCTCATAAAGTAATCCTTATTGGACAAGATTTGGGCTATTTAAATGGTAAATCTCATCATGATAATTACGGGGATGGAAAAAGCAAAGGCGGTAAAATAGTGAAGTCTGTTGATGGAAAATATATTGAAACAAATGAAGGATTTTTATATTTTAAAAGTTGGATTGAAGAGAAAATACGTAAATCAAGTGGAATTGAATTCATAAATTGCAGCAGAGGGGCACATATAGAAGGAACAAAGGTAAGTAGTCTTATTGATGCTGTTAACTAATTTTATGGAGGTAAAACATGACTACAGCAGAGTATATTAAGGAATACAAAAAGCTTAAGAATAATGTTTATAATAAAAATATAAAAATTGCATATTTACCAAGCTCAACCCTTAGAGGAGTAAAGGAAACTCTTGGGGTTATGTGCGATTCTATAGGAGTAAAAAGTGAAATTTATGTAAGTGAATATAATCAGTATACTCAACAAATATTAGATAGCAGTAGTGAATTATATAAAATAAAGCCTGATATGGTGATTATTGCGATTGATTTAGAAACTGTGCTTGGTGATGATTATTTTAGAAGTTTTACAATGGAAGGTTTTCAAAGGCAAAAACTAAAAGACAAGATTTTAAAGGAAGTAAAAAACTTTGTAAATATAATAAGAACAAGTTTGAATTGCAGCATTATTCTTCATAATTTTGAAGTGCCCTATTATTCTCCTATGGGAATATTAGAGAGCAAGCAAGAATTTGGATTTTTAGAAATGGTTGAGGAAATTAATCATAACTTAAGAAAAGAATTTAAAGCGGTTGATAGAGTTTATGTTTTTGATTATGACAAATTCTTAAGTAAACTGGGTAAAAATAGTGAAAGAGACTATAAGATGTACTATCTTGGAGATATGAAGTTAGACATGAAGTATGTTCCGGATTTGTGCATAGAATATATGAATTACATAAAGCCAACTTTGTCCATAATAAAAAAATGTTTGGTTTTAGATTTGGATGATACTCTTTGGGGTGGAGTTGTAGGAGAAGACGGCATAGAAGGAATAAAATTAGGTCCTACAGGTCAAGGAAAACCTTTTTATGAATTCCAAAAATTCATAAAATTACTTTTTGAAAAAGGGGTAATTTTGGCTGTAAATAGTAAAAATAATTATGAGGATGCCATAGAAGTTATAAGAAATCACCCTTATATGCTTCTTGGTGAAGAAAACTTTGCGGATCTTGAAATAAATTGGAATGATAAAGCATCAAACATTAGAACAATAGCAAAGAAATTAAATATAGGCACCGATAGTATAGTTTTTCTTGATGATGATAAGCTAAATTGTGAAATAGTTAAAGAAAGTCTAAAGGAAGTTAAGGTTGTAAATATGCCTAAAGATCCATCTTTATATTTAAAAACCATTATAGATATAAGTTCTGAATTTAATGTTTTATATCTTACAGATGAGGATAGAAAAAAAGGACTTATGTATGCTGAGAATAGAAAAAGGCAGGAACTAAAAGAAGAAATTCAAAGTATAGATGAATATCTTAAGGCTTTAAATATGTGTGTTGAAATAAAGGTGGATGATGAGTTTAATATTGCAAGAATAGCTCAATTAACACAAAAGACAAATCAATTTAATATGACCACTAAGAGGTATTTTGAAGAGGATATTAAAAAGTTCATGCTGGAGGATAAATATTCAGTATTAGCTATAGCTGTTAAGGATAAGTTTGGTGATAATGGAATCGCTGGAGTTTGTATAATAAAAAAAGAACATGACGTATGGTATATTGATACTTTGCTTTTAAGTTGTAGAGTAATGGGAAGAAAAATAGAATATGCCATAATGAACTATATTGAAAAGAGCGCATATAAAAAAAGTGTAAAAACTATAAAAGCAGTATATATACCTACAAAGAAAAATATTCCTGTAAAATCTTTGTATGAGGATATGGGCTTTAAATGCGTAAAGGAAGAAGAAAAAATTAAATTTTACGAAAAAAGTACAGAAAATGCAGTTAAGAAGCCTGAATTTATAGATATAGTTTAAACGAAAGGGTGTAGATTATGGATAAATTAAAATTAATATTTGCAGAAGTATTAGATATAGAGCCTGATAAAGTAGAGGATGGTTTAGAGAGAGATGTAATAGATGAATGGGATTCTTTTAGTCATTTAATGCTTATAAATGAAATTGAAAATAGACTCCAAATAAAATTTACCATGGATCAAGTTGAAAGTATTAGAACTTTTAAAGATCTTAAAAATGTTGTAAGCCAAAAATGTTAGAAGGTATTAAGTATGAATTTTCTTTATGAATTTGAGAATAAAAAGATAAGCAATTATGATTTTAAAGAAGCTCTTTTTAATTTAGGAGTTAAAGAAGGAGATATTGTATTTCTTCATAGCGACATAACCGTATTTGGAAAGCTTATATTATCCAATAGAAAAGAATTTTTTAATAGTATTATCTCCTCTGTAAAAGAAGTAGTTGGAGAAAATGGAACTATTATAATGCCAAGCTTTTCTTATAGTTTTTGTAAAGGAGAAATTTTTGATGTACAAAAGACTAAGGGAACAGTTGGAGCATTAAATGAGTTCTTTAGAAAAAGTGATGATACGGTAAGAACAGTTCAGCCTATATTTTCTTGTTCTATATGGGGAAAGGGTAAAAATGAATTTAGGGAGGTTTCTCTTGATTCCTTTGGTAAAGATTCAATATTTGATAAGCTTTTTAAAAGTAGAGGGAAACTTTTGTTTCTAGGTGCAGATTTCCATGCATGCACGTATCTTCATTATATAGAACAAAGTTTTAAAATTCCATACAGATACTTAAAAGTTTTTAAGGGAACAATAAAGAACGGAGAAAAAGATTACTTAGCAGAGTGTAAATTTTATGTTAGGTATTTAGATAAAAATGTAATTCTTGAAACAGAAAGATTAAAAAATCATCTTTTGGGAAAAAATATTATGAAACAAACTAAAATTGGAGCGGGAAGCATTTTACTTATAGGTTCAAAAGATCTTTATAATGAAGTATTTGAACTGCTAAAAAAAGACATATTTTATTTGTTAAAGGAACCAGTGAAGATATAGACTATATATTCTTTTCTCTAAGACCTTAGGGGGGATGGCAATGAATGAAATTACAAAAAATTCTATAGAAAAATCTAAAGAAAATCATTTTGAAATTAACTATGTTATTGAGAAGAGCAAGGATAATAGAAGTGTATTAAAAATCTTTAAGGATGGGAAAAGCATATATATGGGGAGTAAATATAATTCTTCCAGGGACATAGTAGATATATCAAATAAAATATTAGAGAAGAATAAAAGTATAGTAATTATCTTTGGACTTGGTTCGGGAGAGTATATAAAAGATATTCTACAGAGTTATAAAGAAATAAGGAAAATTATAGTGATTGAACCAGAGTTAAATACAATAAAGGCGTTTATGTTTACAGAATACTTTAAAGAAATAGTAGAGGATAGAAGGGTTTATTTATGTCTTTTATTGAAAGATGAGTTCTTTGTTAACCTGTCCAGTATGTTAAAGGAAAACGAGGTAGGTGAAATAAATTACATAGTATTTCATAATTACAATAGAGTATATAATGATGAACTTAAATATTGTACTGAAGTTCTTCAACATTACATAGATATAGCTTTAAGTAATAGTGGTACAAATAATAAATTTTCAAAATTATGGTTTAAGTGTTATGTAAAAAATTTAAGATATATAGTAAAAAGTACTCCTGTATATTATTTCGATAATTTATTCAGAAGTTTACCAGCGGTTATTGTATCTGCAGGTCCATCTCTTGAAAAGAATCTATCTTATTTAAAGACTTATCAGAATAAATGCGTAATAATTTCTGGAGGAAGAACCTTAAAGTCACTTTTGGAGACAGGAATAGTACCAGACTTTTTGTGTATTATAGATCCAGCAGATATTGCATACGATCAAGTTAAATCTTATGACTATAGTAGAATACCGCTTGTATATTTTGAAAAAACCAATTGGAAGGTAGTCCAAAATCATAAAGGAAACAAGATAATAAATTCTTATGATGAAAACTTAAAGAGATTACTTAAAACAGATGTAGGAGCACTTGATCATGGTGGTTCAGTTGCACATAATTGTTTAGGTCTTGCTGTTAAATTAGGCTGTAATCCTATAATGATGATAGGACAGGACTTTGCCTATACAGATGATAAAGCCCATGCTGATATTGCTAGTTCAAAAGGTGAAATAGGAAATTTAAATGATATAGAAGATAATATTTATGTTAAAGACGTATTTGGGGGGAAGGTTAGAACTGATGCACTTTTAAATATGTATAGAAAAACTATGGAGGAAATGATAAAAATTTATAATGATAGAAAGTACATAAATTGTACAGAAGGTGGAGCATACATAGAAGGTGCAACAGTGGAGGAATTTGAAAAATCTCTTTATAACCACTGTAAGGTGGATTTGAATAAGAATATTTCTAGTGTTTTTTCAAAAAATAATAAAATAAAAGTAAATAATGTAATAAAAGAATTAAAGAATACGCTTTTAGAAGGCGAAAGAATAATTGAAGATATAAACAATTCTACTATAGAAGATGGAAAGTATGAAAAAATAGTTAATTATATTGAAAAGCATTTTCTTTTGAATCATATGAGTGAAGCTTTAGATAAAAATAATTTAGATAGTAGTAAATTATGTAATGAATTGATAGAAAACTTAAAGCTTATAAAAGAAACTATGGAATATATAAAAGGACCAGGAGTGGAATAACATGGAAGAGATAAATGAGTTTATCAAAAATAGCAATGAAGTTGGAAAAAAAATATTTGCATTTATAGAAGAACTTTTTCCAATATGTAGAAGTATAACTGGAAATGGTGTAAGAGAAACTATGGGTATGATAAAAAATCATATACCATTAGAACTACATGAAGTGAAGTCTGGAACTAAAGTATTTGATTGGACTATACCTAAAGAGTGGAATATAAAAGATGCATATATCAAAAATTCTAAGGGCGAAAGAGTAGTAGACTTTAAAGAAAATAATCTTCATGTTATGAACTATAGTGTTCCAGTTCATAAAAGCATGACATTAGAAGAGCTTAAGCCGTATTTGCACACTATTAAAGATCATAAAGACAGAATACCCTATCTAACCTCATATTACAGTGAAAATTGGGGATTTTGCATGTCAGAAAATAAATTTGAGGAACTCATAGAGGATAAATATGAGGTAGTAATAGATTCATCTCTTGAAGATGGCAGCCTTACATATGGCGAATATTATATAAAAGGTGAACTTGAGGATGAAATATTATTTTCCACATATACATGTCATCCATCTATGTGTAATGATAATTTGAGCGGTGTGGCATTAATTACTTTTATAGCTGAAGCTCTTAGCAAAATAAAAACTAGATATTCTTATAGATTTTTATTTGCACCTGAAACTATTGGGTCTATAACTTGGCTTAGTAGAAATGAAGATAAACTAAAAAATATAAAAATGGGATTGGTTGCTACTTGTGTTGGCGATGGAGGAATGAAAAATTATAAAAGAACGAAATTTCATGATGCCGAAATAGATAGAATAGTAGAAAAAGTTTTAATGCATTGTAATGATAAATATTTTATAGCAGATTTTTTCCCTTGGGGTAGTGATGAAAGGCAATTTGCATCACCTGGAATAAATTTGCCAGTCGGTTCACTAATGAGATCATGTTATGGGTTTAATGGTTATCATACATCAGCAGATAATCTGTCTTATATGAGCATAGAAGGACTTTCCGATTCATATAAGACATATCTTGAAGTAATTTATACTATTGAAAATAATAAAACTTATTTAAACTTGAATCCAAAATGTGAGCCACAGCTTGGTAAAAGAGGAGTTTACAGAATGATTGGAGGAGGGAGTGATTATCCTTTCGATGAATTTGCAATGTTTTGGGTATTAAACATGAGTGATGGTAAGCACTCGCTTTTAGACATAGCTTACAAATCAAATATGGATTTTAAAAGGATAAAATATGCAGCAGATACACTTTATAAGGTAGGACTTCTTAAAATGGTATAAAGATAAGGGAGGTACTCAAAATGGGTTACTTTACAGGGAAAAACATATTGATAATTGGTGGAACAGGTACTATAGGTCATGGACTTATTAATGAGCTTTTAAGAGAAAATCCAAAAGTAATAAGGATATTTAGTAGGGACGAATATAAGCAGTTTTTAATGCAGGATGAATTTAGAGGGATTTTAGATAGATTTAGATTTTTAATAGGTGATGTTAGGGATTATGATAGGGTAGAGAGAGCAATGAATGGAATAGATATTGTGTTTAATCTTGCTGCTATGAAGCATGTGCCAGCATGTGAATACAATCCAGGGGAAGCCATAAAAACTAATATAACAGGTATGCAAAATGTTATAAAGGCAGCTACATATTATAATGTGGAATGTGTTGTTTTTACAAGTTCGGATAAGGCAATAAATCCCACTAATTCATATGGTGCAACAAAGCTTCTTGCTGAAAAATTAGTACAGGCGGCTAATTATAGTAAAGGAAATGCAAGAACAAAATTTGTAGCAGTTAGATTTGGTAATGTAATGGGTTCACGTGGTTCAGTAATACCGCTATTTAAAAAGCAAATTGAGGATAATTTAACTATAACTGTAACAGATCCTAATATGAGCAGATTCATGATGACTTTAAATCAAGCAGTGAGACTTATAATGACGGCGGCAGAGGAGTCTATTGGTGGAGAAGTGTTTATACTTAAAATGCCAGTTATAAAGCTTATTGATCTTGCGAAGGTTGTAATTGAGGAAACCTCTAGAAAACTAGATAGAAGCCCTGAAAGGATAAAAGTGAAAGAAATAGGCTTAAGGGCAGGTGAAAGGTGTTATGAAGAGCTTATGACACAAGAGGAATCTGTTAATGCCTATGATATGGGACACTCTTATGCTGTAATTCCATCAAGCTTCTATATGGGAGATTATACAGCTAGATATAATAAGTATAAAAAAGCAGAGATTGGAAGCTATAATTCATCTAATATAGAACCAATAACTTTAGATGAGGTAAGAAAGCTTTTGAAAAACTGTGGACTTATTTAGAGGAGGTAATCTGTGAATATTATTTTTGAAAAAGCTAAAAATGGCAACACTACATGTAAAATTGAAGAAAATAATAAAGTAAAATATATTTATTCTAAGTACTCACCTGAAAGAATAAATATTAATGAAAAATTTCAGTGTAATAATCTTATATTTTTAGGTTTAGGACTCGGATATGAATTGAAAGAAATTATGAATACATTTTCTGGAGATGTGTTCATCTTAGAATGTGAGGAAAAATTTGTAGAAGAAACTCAAAAGAATAAATTTACAGAAAATCTTTTAAATAGGTCAAATGTACATTTGTATATAGGTAAAGAGTATAAGAATATTCCGAACCTAGATAGTAAAGTTATTTTTAATAATGAAAAGATAACTGATTTATACAGAGAATTTTATTATGAGGCCTATAGTTTTTTACAAAATAAAACTGAGGGAATAAGAAAGAAAAAAATAATGGTTTTTGATCATGTCACTATAGCAAGAGATTGTATGGATGCTTTTGAGAACATTGGATATGAGGTTATTAGAGCGAAAAGTACTAACGAATATAATGTGGAGGATATTTTCAACATGATAAAAAAATATCTTCCGGATTATGTGTTTACAATAAACTTTATAGCAGCTATGTCCAATGTTTGTAGTAGTATAGGAGTGAAATACATATCTTGGACAGTAGATATTCCAGATTACAGTTTTTATAAAGAAGAAGTCTTTAATAGTGTAAATTACATGTTTCATTTTGATGAAGAAATGGTTTCTGAGATAAAGAAACTCGGAGCCTTAAAGGTATATTATCTTCCACAAGCGGTAAACGTTTCTAGAATAGATAGAATAAAGGTAAATGATGTTTTGAAAGAAAAGTATTTTTGTGATACAAGTTTTGTTGGAAATACTATAATGAAAAACGAATTTAATTCTATAGAAAATGATCTTAATGATGATGAATTAAATAAGATAGATGCCATTTTTAGAGTTCAAGAAAAATTTTTATCTAAGGATATAATAAATGAAAAGTTAGATAGTGGGTTAGTGTTGAGTCTTAAGCGGTTTTTTAGTAAGGAGAAGATGCCACTTATTTCAAACAGGAAATTCATGTACTTTATATTATCTAGAAAATTCGATGAACTTCAAAGAATAAATATGGCAAAGACAATTTCAGAAAACTTTAATTTTAAAGTTTATGGAGATTCAAATTGGAAAAAAGTATTTTGTGATACTAAAGTTTACAGTGGAAATGCTGAACATTATTTAGAAATGCCGCTTGTATTTAAATTTTCAAAAGTTAATATAAATCTAATAAGATCGAGTTTTAAAGCAGGGCTTCCTATGAGAGTTTTTGATATTATGGGAAGCGGTGGTTTTATGGCAAGCAATTACAAAAAAGATTTGGAAAAATTTTTTGTAGAAGGCAAAGATTTTGTGCTTTATAGAGATTTTAAAGAGCTTACTGAGATAATTAAATATTATATATGTCATGAAGAAGAAAGAAAAATAATAGCTAAAAATGGCTATGAAAAAGTAAAAAGGTATCACACTTATGAGGTAAGACTTAAAGAAATGATGGAAGTTTTAGAAGGAAAAATCGTGTAGGAGGATAAAATGAAGGTACATCATATAGGTTATGCAGTAAAATGCATAGATAAAGCTTTAGAGAAATTTAAACAGCTTGGATACACTGAAGAGACAGAAGTTGTAAAAGATGACATACGGGAAGTTTATATAAAGTTCATAATAAATGATGGCTATAGAATTGAACTTATAGCACCCAGTGGAGAAAATTCGCCAATTAATAAGACTATAAAAAAGGGGAGTACACCCTATCATATTTGTTATGAGGTTGATGATATATATACATCTATTGAAGAAATGTCAAAGATAGGATATACCCTTTTTAAAGAGGTACAGATAGCACCAGCAATAGATAATCGTAAGGTTGCTTTTTTATTTTCAAGAGATATAGGTTTAGTAGAATTATTAGAGAAGTAGGGTGATTAAAATAATAAAAGCAGTTATATTTGATTTGGATGATACCTTATATAATGAAATGGATTTTGTAAAAGAGGGTTTTAAATGTGTTGCATCTTTTCTTTCTAGTAAATATAATTTTGATGAGAAAAAATTATTTGATGATATATTAGAAATATTAAGGTTAAAGGGAAGAGGAAAAATCTTTGATACCCTATGTAAGAAATATAATATTAAAGAAGATATAAAAACTTTAGTTGAGATATATAGGAAAACAAACTCACCACTTCAAATTTATGACGATGCAAAAGAGGTTTTAGAGAGTTTCAATGGTAAATATAAAATGGGTGTAATAACAGATGGAAAAGCCTCAGTACAGTGGAATAAAATAAATAATTTAGGAATAGAAAAATATTTCGAAAAAATAATTGTAACAGATGATTTTGGTGAGAAGTTTTGGAAACCAAGTGAATTTGCTTTTATAGAAATGATAAAGTTTTTAGGATGTAAGGCTTGCGAAGCTGTGTACGTAGGAGATAATCCAAGGAAAGATTTTATTGGTGCAAGAAAAGTAGGCCTATATACTGTAAGAATAATAAGGGAGCAGGGAGACAACATGTGCTTAGAGGCAGAACATGGATATGAAGCACATAACAGTATTAATAATTTAATGGAACTTTCAAGCATAATTAAAAACATATAAAGGGTGGATAGTATGGGAAAAGTTTTTTGTATAGTACAAGCAAGGATGGGATCAGAAAGACTTCAAGGAAAGGTTCTAAAACCAATTCTAAATAAGCCAATGGTTATATATACTTTAGATAGATTAACAAAGTCAAAATACATAGATGAAATGATTCTAGCAACATCTTTAATGGAAAGAGAACTTCCCCTTGTTAAAGTATGTGAGCAATATGGCTACAAGGTTTTTAGAGGTTCTGAGAGCAATGTATTAAAAAGATATATAGATGCAGCAGAAAGCTTTGGGGCTTCTGAAAATGATGTAATAATAAGAGTTACAGGAGATTGTCCACTGGTCGATCCTATAATAGTAGATAATGTTATAACGAAATTTTTAAGTAATACTTATGATTATGTGAGATTGGATGTTCCAGATACTTTTGTAAGAGGTTTTGATGTGGAGATTTTTTCAATGAAAGCACTTAAAAAAATAAATAGTTTATTAAATAATATAGGTGAAGAAATGGATATGTATAAGGAACATGTAACTCTTTATATGTATAAGCACCCTAAAGAATTTAAAATAGGTTATGTACGTGGTGATGAGATTTATTTAAGACCTTACAGGCTTTGTGTTGATACAGAAGAAGATTTCAAGCTAGTAGAGAATATATACAAATATTTTAATGATGAATTTGTTTCTGCAAAAACTGTAATAGAGTATCTTGATAAAAATTCTGAAATAGCACAAATTAATAACAATATAAAACAAAAAGAAGTTTAAGTAGGAGAGTTTAAGATGAACATACTTTTAACAGCAGTAGGTAAAAGAGTGCAACTTATAAAGTGCTTACAAAGGAATGCAAAGGTATTTGGATGCGATATTTCAGGTTTAGCACCTGCAGCCAAGTTTGTAGATGGTTTTTTTAAGGTGAAAAAATATAATGAAGAGGGCTACATTGAAGATATTTTTAATATATGTAAAAAAGAAAAGATAGATTTTTTAATTCCACTTTTTGAAAGAGAATTTTTAAGCCTTTGCCAATATAGAGAAGAGCTTAAAAACCTTGGTACAGAACTTCTTTTAAGTGGAAAGAGTATAATTGAAATTTGCAATGATAAATGGAAAACCTATGAATTCTTTAAGGAAAATAATATAAGTTGTCCAATTACGTACATGAAAGACAAAATTAATAAAGATATTATTTATCCACTAATTATAAAACCACTTGATGGTATGGGGAGCAGCAGTGTGTTTAAAATAAATAATGAAAAAGAATTGAATTTTTTTTCTCAGTATGTTAAAAATCCAATATTGCAGCAATTTATAGAAGGAAAAGAATATACTATAGATACATTATGTGATCTTAAGGGAAGAGTTATATTTGCAATACCAAGAGAAAGGCTAGAGGTTCGTTCAGGAGAAGTTACAAAAAGCAGAACTGTAAAAGATGAAAATATCACAAAGTCAGTGAAAAACTTATGCGAAAAACTCCAAAAGGAAGCCTCAAAAAATGGTGATAATGTAGTAGGTCCTCTCACTATTCAGTGTATTGTAGATAATAGAGGAAAAGTATATTTTATAGAAATAAATCCTCGTTTCGGTGGCGGAGTGCCACTCTCATTTGAAGCAGGAGGAGATTATGGAAAGTGTTTCAAGGATATAAAAAATAATATAAATATAGAGACTATAGATGACTTTAAAGAGTTAACTATGCTTAGGTATGATGAGGCAATATATGTTTAGAAAACATTGTAAAGTGAAAATTTGCAGAGGCTTTGAATATAATGTTTTCTTTAATTAAATACATGAATAAAACAGTTTTATTAATTAATAATAAAGGTATATAAATACTCAAGTATTATGTGTAGTAGAAGAATTTTGCTCTTCAAGTTTTAAAAAAATGTCCGATAATTTAGTAAAATTAATAAGTGATAGAAAATATTATAAAGTCATGTCTAAAAAAGGCAAAAGGGAAGGCAAGTATACTTTTAAATACAGAAAAGAGTTTGAAAAAAGATTAAAAATGTAGAAAAACAAAATGTTTTTGAAGTGAGGGGGTAAGAAATGAATAAGATCGTGGACATTGGAGGAAGAAAAATAGGTGAAGGACAAAGAACCTTTATAATAGCAGAGATGTCTGCCAATCATAATCAAGACTTTAATAGAGCTGCTCAAATAATAAAGGCAGCAAAAGAGGCAGGAGCAGATGCTATAAAACTTCAAACCTATACACCTGACACAATAACCTTTAACTCAGATAATGAGTATTTTCAAATAAAGCAAGGCACCATATGGGATGGTACAACGCTCCATAAATTGTACGAAGAAGCTTACACACCATGGCAGTGGCAACCAGAATTAAAAAAGATTGCAGAAAAAGAAGGGCTTATATGCTTTTCATCTCCATTTGACAATACTGCTGTTGATTTTTTAGAAGAAATGAATGTGCCAGCTTATAAAGTAGCTTCATTTGAACTTACAGACATACCATTTATAGAATACATAGCTTCAAAAGGTAAGCCTGTTATAATGTCAACAGGTATTGCAGAAATAGGGGAGATTTATGAAGCTGTAGAAGCATGCAAAAGGCAAGGAAATGAAAATGTTATGCTTTTAAAATGTAGTAGTTCATATCCATCACCGCTAGAAGATATTAATCTTAAGACTATTCCTAATATGAGAGATACCTTTAATTGCAGTGTTGGGCTATCTGATCATACTATGGGATATTCAGTAGCTACAGCAGCTATTGCTTTAGGAGCAACTGTAATTGAAAAGCATTTTACGCTTAAAAGAAGTGATGGTGGGCCTGATTCGGCGTTTTCAATGGAGCCAGAAGAATTTAAAGCTATGGTTAAAAGTATAAGAGAAGTTGAAAAGGCTTTAGGAAAGGTAACATACGAACTTACAGAAAAACAAAAAAATAGCAGACAACATTCAAGATCATTATTTGTGGTTAAGGACATAGGGAGGGGAGAAATATTTACAAATGAAAATGTTAAAAGCATAAGACCAGCATTTGGGTTAAAGACAAAATATACAAAGGATGTAATTGGAAAGAAAGCAAGAAGGGATATTAAAAAGGGTACACCTTTGGACTGGAGTTTACTAGAATAAAATTAAAAAGGTGTGGTATAATTGAGGATTTTAATCAGAGCCGATGGAGGCAGGGATATAGGTATGGGTCATATAATGAGGACACTTACCTTAGCAAGAGAACTTAATAAGTATTTTGAGGTTATATATGTTTGTAAAACAGAAGAGGGAAATAAGAGAAATATAACTAATGGAAAATATTCTAAAGGTATTCATAAGGTTCTATCAAGTGGGTTTAAGGTGGAAATGGTACATGAAAATGATGTACTTGAAGATTTGAAAAGAATAAAAGGTGATATGCTAATAACAGATAGTTATGATGTGGATGACATGTATTTTAAGGTTACAAGTGCAGTATTTCATAGAACTATATATATTGATGACATGTGTCGTTATGATTTTAAAGGGCTTGATATGATAATAAATCAAAATATAAATGCAAGCGATTTAAAGTATAATGAAACTTTTGATAAAACTCTTCTTTTAGGCTGTAATTATGTGATGCTCAGAGATGAGTTTAAAAATCTAGAGGATAAAATTATAAGAAGAAAAGCTCGGGATGTAATGATTACGGCAGGTGGAGCAGATCCATTTTTATTAACGCTTAAACTGCTTTACTATTTAAGAGATGAGAATTATAATTTTCATGTAGTTGTTGGAGCATCCTTTGATGAAGCCTATATAGATAAACTAAAAATATATGAAAAATCAAAAAACTTAAGCTTTTATTATAATGCAGATATGTGCGAACTAATGAAAAAATGTGATATATGCATATCAGCAGCAGGAAGTACCCTATACGAGCTTTGCAGCGTGGGTGTTCCATCTCTTTCTATTACAGTAGCTGAAAATCAAAAAAAATCAGCAGAGAAATTTGATAGTCTTAAAATAATAAAAAATCTTGGGTGGCACAATGAATTAAATAGGGAAAAGGTTTTAGAAGAAATACATACCCTAAGTAGTGACTATAACAAAAGAAAAAATATTTCATTGACAGCGCAGGCAATCATTGATGGAATGGGAACTCAAAGAATAGTTGAGAAAATATTAGATATGGTTTGAAAAAATAATAGAATGTAAGAATTTAAATATAAAATCCACTGGCGAGGCAGTGGATTTTTTAAATTTCTTATTTAATATAAAACATAACTTAATTAATGCAAAATGCTTTATTTCTCACAAATAAAGTCATCTTCACCACAAAGCATTTTTAAAAGATTACATGACTTTAAAAATTCATCTATCCATCTTACATAACCATTTAAATCGCAATTTGAATATTCTTTAGGATTATTTGTACATTGCCAAATATAACGAGGAATAAAAGCAATAGATTTATGTTTTAGTGGTCTAGGATGAAAACAAACTTTATTTTTATAGGGTAAGTTATCAAATCTTTTTATAAGTTTTTCATTATCATTTGTTATTACCATCTTTATAAATAAATTTTCTTTGTTTATTTTTGATTTTCTTCTATCCCAATCATTTTTAGCATCTTCAAATGATGAATGATGGTTAAAATTAAATATAATTTTGTTATCACCTATACCTAATGAACCCTTAGGTGATTTACAGGAATAAATATCTCATTTATCGTACATTTGTAAATCTTCTTCTAAATAATAATCCATGTTTTCCGAGGATTTCATATAATCATCATTATATAAATAGAAATTAATAAAAGAAGAAGTAAATTTTAATGATAAATATTTACTTACTTTACCATCCCAGCAATCATCAGAAATAATAGTAATAGGGTTCTCAATTAATTTACAATATCTTTTAAAATCAAAATTAGGAGTAAAAAAACTTTTCCATTTATTATTTTATCTTCAGGTATACGTAATTCAATAGCTTCGTTTTTAATATTTGAAAATCGCTCTTTGTTGAATACTATTATGTAATCAAATTGATAGTTGGATATTTTAGTTTTGTCTATTAATTTTTTTTCATCAATATAACTAGAATATTTGTCTCATGATATTAGTGCTTCAATTGATAAATTTCCTGTTAATGTTTCAAATAGTATTTTATCATGTACTAAATTATATTCGTCACTTGTTCCCAAAATCGAGTAGTTATACATTTTATTGGATCTGTTAATAAAATTAGTATTATTATTGAATAAATTCCTCAAATAGTTAGTATTCATAATAAATTAACTTTATGGAATACAATAAAGGAGGTTAATTGTAAAGATAAATTAGGTTATAACGATAATTAAAGTATAAAAGGAGGGATTTTATGGATATAGCACTTTTAGCAACTATTAATAGCAATCAGAAAGTGAGTGATGCAGCAAATCTTGACGTTTTTAAAATGGCTATGAACAATTGTAAGCAAACTGGTGAAAATACAGCAGAAATGATAGAAGCCATGGACCCTAATTTAGGAAAGAATATTGACGTCAGAGTTTAAACAAGGACATGTTGTTATAGTGTGTTAATAAAAAAATTTTTTATTAACATGCTATATTTAAGTTTCATGTGGTAACTTGAGGTTAATGTTATTTCATAACTTTAATACATAAAAAATAATTGTATTGAAATAGATTACATAGTAGTATATTATATATACTTATTACCATAATATTCATAGTATGTATTAATAAAATATATACTGAAAAATTTTAAATAAATACAAGAACGTGAGCAATGATGTAAAATGTAGTTTTATTTTGAAATTATTTTAATAAGTATTAATTTTTGGAGGTGTTTTTTTGAAGGCAGTTATACTTGCAGGTGGTTTAGGGACAAGATTAAGCGAAGAAACAGTTGTAAAACCTAAACCAATGGTTGAAATAGGCGGATATCCAATCTTATGGCATATAATGAAGACATATTCTTATTATGGAATAAATGATTTTATAATATGTTGTGGTTATAAGGGATATGTGATTAAGGAGTATTTCGCTAATTATTATATGCATATGAGTGATCTTAAGGTAGATTTAAGCTCGGGAAATATAAGTTATTATAATTGTAAGGCAGAGCCGTGGAAAATAACTCTTATTGATACAGGCTTAAATACTTTGACAGGTGGTAGAATTAAAAGAGTTAAGGACTATATTGGTAGTGAGACATTTATGCTTACATATGGAGATGGTGTTTCAAATGTTGATATAAAAGCTCTCTTAGAATTTCATAGGGAACATAAGAAAATAGCTACAGTTACGGCTGTTCAACCATCAGGGAGATTTGGAGCGCTTAATATAGATGATAGTTATAATGTTAATAAATTTATGGAAAAACCTAATGGAGATGGTGCATGGATTAATGGAGGATATTTTGTGCTTGAACCTGATATATTTGATTACATAGAAGGTGATAATACGACATTTGAAAGTGAACCACTTGAAAATATTGCAAAAGAGGACAAGCTCTGTGCATTTAAACATGAAGGTTTTTGGAAACCTATGGATACTTTAAGAGATAAAAATGAACTTGAATTATTATGGAAAACAGGAAAGGCACCATGGAAAATATGGAGATAGTATAGTTAGTAATCTGATTAAATTATAGTTATCTATCAAGTTTTTACAATTAATCTGATTATAATTTAGATTTTGGTGTTAGAGAGAATAGTTCTTTAGGAATGGAAGATATATGAGCCCATAATATCAGATGGAGATAAACCATTTGATTTATTAAAAGAATTTAAAGATTTGTGGTGAATAGTATGGAAAAAATAGTTTTAACAGGTGCTACAGGATATATTGGTTCTAATCTTACTAAAAAGTTAATAGAGGATAAAAAAGAAGTATATGTAATTGCGAGAAGTACTTCTAAGTTTGATATGTTGAGTGAAGTTTTAGACAAAGTTAATGTATTTATTTATGATGGTAATGTGTTTAAATTGATAGAGCATTTTAAGCAAATTAAACCTGATGCGGTTTGCCACTTGGCATCATTATTTATTTCAGAACATAGTAGTGGGGATATTAATGATTTAATTGATAGTAATATTAAATTTTCTACCGAGATTTTAGAATCCATGAGCAAAGCAAAAGTAGATAAGTTAATAAATGTTGGAACAGCTTGGCAACACTACAATGATGAAAGTTATAATCCAGTATGTTTGTATGCAGCGACTAAGGAAGCATTTGAAAAAATAATAGATTATTATGTTCAAGCAAATAAATTTAAGGTTATTACATTAAAATTATTTGATACATATGGACCTAAGGATAATAGGGGTAAAATAATAAACCTTTTGGAAAAGTACTCTAAAAATGGGGATACACTTAAAATGTCAAAAGGAGAACAATTACTAGATTTAACATATATTGATGATATTGTTAAAGGGTTTTATACAGCGTTATTTAGCTTAGATGAAATAAAAAAGCAGTGTTTTCATGAAAAATATGGTTTGTACGGTATTAAGAGATATAAATTAAAAGATATAGTATCTATGTATGAAGAGATAACAGGTAGAAAAGTACTAGTTGAATGGGGAGCAAGGCCATATAGAAAAAGAGAAGTCATGAATCCAGCTACTTTAATAAGTCCTTTACCTAAATGGAATGCTGAAATTGATTTAAAAACTGGATTGAAGTATATGGATGAAACAAATAATTTGAATGATGTAGGTGATATAAATAATGGATGAATTATTTGCTGGAGCATACAAAGATAGTAAAGTTCTTTTAACAGGAAACACAGGTTTTAAAGGATCATGGTTATCTATATGGTTAAATAAACTTGGTGCAAAGGTTACAGGATATTCTCTTGAATCTTCAGATAAAGAACCATCAATGTTTAGAATATGTAATTTAGAAAATAAAGTTACAAATATAATTGGTGATGTAAGAAACTTGAAAAAATTAAAGCAAGTTTTTAATGATTATAAACCAGAAATAGTATTTCATCTTGCAGCTCAGCCACTTGTAAGGGTATCATATAAAAATCCCATCGAAACTTATGAAACAAATGTTATGGGAACAGTAAATGTGCTTGAGGCAGCTAAAGATTGTAAAAGTGTAAAAGCAGTTATTATAATTACAACAGACAAGTGCTATGAAAATAAGGAGTATATCTATGGATATAGGGAGAATGATCCTATGGGAGGATATGATCCATATAGTTCTAGTAAAGGATGTGCAGAGTTGGTTGTATCTGCATATAGAAATAGTTTTTACGATTCAAATAATATAGGCTTGGCATCTGTCAGAGCAGGAAATGTAATAGGTGGAGGAGATTGGGCACAAGATAGATTAATACCAGATTTTATAAGAGCAACTTTAAAAAATAGAAAAGTATTAGTAAGAAATCCGTATGCTACGAGGCCATGGCAACATGTGCTTGAACCCTTATCTGGTTATTTATGGTTGGGAGCTTTAATGTTAAAGGATAGTAAGAAATATAGTAGTGGATGGAATTTTGGACCTAATGACACGGATGTTTTAGATGTTGAAGAAATTCTAAATTTATGTATAGATAGCTATGGTGATGGGAATATAGAGATAGATAATTATCAACAATTACATGAGGCCAATTTATTGAAGTTGGATATAAGCAAAGCCAAATATTATTTGAAGTGGTATCCTATATGGAACGTAAAACAATCAGTTGATATGACAATGAAATGGTATAAGGAATTTTATGAAAACCAAGATGGAAATATGTATCAGTATACATTAAGGCAAATATATAAATATGAACAAGATGCTAAAAAAAACGATTTATTGTGGTATTAATTATAAATGTAAAATATATGAAAACAAGAAGATTTAAGGACATAATGTAACAGAAAACTTTTGATACTATAAGGTTAAATAAGAAATTTATTTTATAAAAATATACGTGAACTATCAAGGAAAAGCTTATAGGAACTGTGTTGCATTTTTTATTAATAAAATATGAATTTTAAGGAGGAGTAAGGATGTCAAAATGTAGATTTTGTGGAACTGAACTAATGCATACTTTTGCCGATTTAGGTATGTCGCCTTTGTCAAATTCTTACTTAAAAAAAGATCAACTTAATATTAAAGAAGAATTTTATCCACTTCATGCTTATGTATGTGAAAAGTGTTTTTTAGTTCAACTTGAGGAATTTGAATCACCTCAAAATATATTTTCTGATTATGCATATTTTAGTTCTTATTCAGAAAGTTGGCTTATGCATGCTAAAGAATATACAGAAATGATGATTGGAAGATTTAATATTGATACAAGTGAGTGCATTGTAGAAATAGCAAGTAATGATGGGTATCTTCTGAAAAATTTTAAAGAAAAACATTACAATAATGTACTTGGAATAGAACCAGCACAAAATATTGCAGAAATAGCTAATGAAAAAGGTATAAAAACAATCTCAGAGTTTTTTGGAACTAAATTAGCAGGTGTATTGAAAAATAAACATAAGGCAGATGTTCTCATAGGAAACAATGTTCTTGCGCATGTCCCCGATATTAATGATTTTGTAGAAGGAATGAAAATAATACTTAATAATAAAGGTATAATAACTATGGAATTTCCTCATTTATTAAGATTAATAAATGAAAATCAATTTGATACAATATACCACGAACACTTTTCTTATTTATCACTTATTTCAGTAAAAAAAATATTTGAGACTCATGGACTTGAAATATTTGATGTTGAAGAATTAAAAACACATGGTGGTTCTTTAAGAATATACGCAAGACATAAAGAGAATATTAGTTTAACAGTAAGTGAAAATGTACAAAAGATCTTAAATGAAGAACTAAAAAGTGGATTAAATAAAGTGGAGAGTTATAGGGAGTTTTCAGAAAAAATAAAGAAAACTAAAAGAAATATATTAAGCTTTTTTATAGATGCTAAAAATAATGGAAAAAGTATTGTTGGGTATGGAGCTCCTGCAAAGGGAAATACACTCCTTAATTACTGTGGAATAGCTAATGATTTTTTGGATTATACAGTAGATATAAGTCCACATAAGCAAGGTTTATACCTTCCAGGAAGTCATGTTCCAATTTATTCACCAGATAGAATACGAGATACTAAACCTGATTATGTAATAATTCTTCCTTGGAATTTAAAAAGTGAAATAGTAAAACAAATGGAGTTTATTAGAGATTGGAATGGAAAATTTGTAACATTGATTCCTAGTGTAGAGGTGTTTTAATTGATATTTAAAGAAACAAAATTAAGAGGTGTATATATAATTGAAATAGAACCAGTTGAAGATGAAAGGGGTTTTTTTGCACGTTCGTGGTGTAAAGAAGAACTTGATAAATATAATTTGGATTCTAATTTAGTTCAATGTAATATATCCTTTAACAAAAAAAAAGGAACGCTTAGAGGAATGCATTTTCAAAAAAAACCTCATGAAGAAGTGAAAATTGTAAGATGTACTAAAGGTTCAATTTATGATGTAGTTGTTGACATAAGAAAAGATTCAGAAACATACATGAAATGTATTTCTGTTGAATTATCTGATAAAAACAGAAAGATGATATATATACCTAAAGGGTTTGCACATGGATTTCAAACACTTGAAGATAACACAGAAGTATTTTATCAAATGTCTGAGTTTTATCATCCTGAATGTGCCTCTGGAATTAAGTGGGATAGTAAGAATATTAATATTCAATGGCCTATAAAAGAAAAAATAATTTCAGTAAAGGATAAAGAATATAACGATTTAGAATAGGTGTGTTTTGTTAATATAATTAAGTGTGTTTTTATGATGTGATTTTTATAAAAAATATGCTTGCTATTTAAGATAAAAGTGTATAAAAAAATAAATAAATTATCGAATTTTAGGAGATGATTAGCATGAAAATATTAATGGATACAGATAATAATAAGATGTCAATTGAAGAAAATGGAATCAATAAACAAATAGAGTTGTATTCTAAAGAAGCATTTGAAATAATATCAAATCAGTGGGTAAAAAGTAGGTTGGAATGAAAAATATACATATACATTTAGCTGGTTTGACAAGACCTATAATTCAATTGCCTGAAGATATGGTGAGGATTCAAGAGGTTATATATGATTTGAAACCTGACTGTATTATTGAAACAGGAGTAGCCCATGGAGGCTCTTTAGTGTATTATGCAAGTTTATGTAAAGCAATGGGAAAAGGAAGAGTTATTGGGGTAGATATTGAAATAAGACCTCATAATAGAAAAGCAATCGAGGAACATGAGCTATATCCATTAATAACATTAATAGAGGGAAATTCAACTAGTGACGAAGTTATTAATAATGTCAAAAATCTTATAAAGGAAGATGAGACAGTATTAGTTATATTAGATTCATGCCATACAGAAGAGCATGTTACTAGTGAATTAGAGTTATATTCTAAGTTTGTAACAAAGGAATCATACATTATTGTTCAAGATGGTATAATGAAAGACTTAGATGATGTTCCTAGAGGGAATATTTCTTGGAAAAAGGACAACCCTTCAGTAGCAGCTATCAACTTTTTGAAAAAACATAGTGATTTTATTTTAGAACAGCCAAACTGGAAGTTTAATGAGAGTAATTTAGATCAAAATATAACTGAATGGCCAAATGCATGGTTAAAAAGGAAATAGTTTTATTACAATAAAATTAAAGGAGATATAACAAACAAATGTAAAATTTTGATTCTATTGGGTGTATCTAATTAAGGAATTGAATTTTATAGAAAATAAGTACAATAAGAAATTATATGCTATAAAATTTTAATCATAATAGAAAAACTAAAATTATGAAAATATAAAACTATAAATCATTTAATTAGTTACATCTTATAGTATTAGATAGTTGAAAGGAAGTAATATTATGGATAATGTTAAATTTACTATATTGATACCAACTAGAAATAGAGCAGAAACTTTAAAGTATTGTTTGATGACATGTATAAATCAAAATTATGATAATTATGAAATAATAGTTTCAGATAACTGTAGTTCTGATAATACAAGGGAAGTTATAGAAAGTTTAAACTGTAATAAAATAAAGTATTATAAAACAAAAGAGCTATTACCAATGACTAAGAATTATCAATTTGCGTTAGAAAAAGTTAAAGGAGAATATGTTATATGTCTAGGAGATGATGATGGATTACATTTTCATGCACTAGAGTTATTAAATAAAGTAATAAAATTAGTAAAGGCACCAGTAATACACTGGGATTTAAACTATTATTCATGGCCAAATTATTTGCTCAACAATTTGGCAAATTATTTACAACTAAAAAAAATCAAAAAAAGTGAATTCTTTTGTGGGGAGGAAAAAATAAAGAAAGTTCTTAACTTTGAGGAAAGATATGATGTATTGCCAATGCTTTATATGAATTCTGCCATTAAAGTGGATTTTATAAGAGGAATAGAAAAAAAGAATGTAAAAGTATTTGATTCTTGTGCACCTGATGTATATTCTGGATTAGTAATTGCATATTATGCGAAATACTTTTTTTATTTGGGATTCCCTGTAAGCATTGCGGGATCAAGTAAAAAAAGCAATGGCATGGGAAGTATAACTTTAATAGAAGGAAATAGCGTTACTAAAGAATTTAGCATGCTAAACGAAAAATTCGGAATTAGATATTATTCTAGTTTTGATAAAATAAGATTTTCTGAAACATTAGCTGTTGAGGATTCAATGAATCATGCCCTGTCTAATTTCTTACCACGTAATAATAAATTCAATATAGATTATAAGGCTTTAATATCAAGGTTAGTAGAGGATGTCAGACACTGCTGTGGATATTATTCAGAGGATGGAGAAAAAATTTTTAAAGAAACGTTAACATATGTATATGATGTTATTAAAAGTAAATTTGATGATGATATAAAAGTATTTTTTGAGAACGAAATATTGAAAAAATTAAAGCCTATAGAATACTATGACTTTAACGAAAAGTTTTTTCCTGATTTTAACGATAAATACTTAGTTATAGATGCAAAAAACTTTGAAGCTACTAATATATTTGAAATAGCCAAGTTATCTGAAAATATATTAGGTTATAAACTTAGAGTAGATGAGTATGAAAAAAAATTGAAAAAGGTAATTAAAGCTGTAAATAAAATATGCACAAATAACAATATAGGTATTTATGGAGCAAATACTCATGGTAAGGTAGTGTTAAAACTAATAGAGTATATATGTGATATTAAAGATTATAATATTTATTTCTTTGATTCAGATAAAAACAAGTGGGGAACTAAGATTGAAGAATATACTATTAACAATCCCGAACTTATAAAAAAAATGAATATTGATAAGGTTGTAATTTGTAGTTATACATATCAAGAAGAAATATATAAAACTTTGAAAGAGTTGATAGACGATAGTAAAATCATGAAATTATATACAAGCGATGAAGAGTTCTATTTTGATATTTTAGTATGATAATATAAAAAATATTGTTAGACAAAGGGAAGGGGAAATGAAGGTGAACGAAATACCTAAAATAATACATTATTGTTGGTTTGGTGGAAATCCGAAAAACAGTATTATTGAAAAATGCATGAAATCATGGAAGAAATATTTACCTGATTATACTTTTGTAGAATGGAGTGAAAATAATTTTAATATTAATTCTGTTAAATTTGTAAAAGAAGCTTATAAAAATAAAAAATGGGCATTTGTTAGTGATTATGTGAGACTATATGCTTTATATAATCAGGGAGGAATATATCTAGATACGGATGTTGAGATAACGAATAATTTAGATAAATTTTTGAATGGTGGTTTTTTTGCCGGATTTGAAACAGAGGAATTTATAGGCACTGGAGTTATTGGTAGTAAACCCAAACACTCATTTTTAAGTAAGGTACTTAAATACTATGAAAATTTAAGCTTTGAGTATTTTAAAGATAAACTTGGTAGTATAGTAATACCTAAGATATTAACTGAAAATTTAATTAATGGATATGAATTAAAGAAGATTGATGGAGAACAAATACTAAAGGATGAAATATATATATATCCTAGAACTACTTTCTGTATAAAAAGTATACAAAAGGATAATTATGCTATACATCATTTTAATGGTTCATGGTTGCCAAATGAAGAGTTGAAAGATGAAAAAATGAAATACAAGAAGAATTATATTTTGTTATCAGAACTTACTAATGCTTATCTAAGTAATGAGAATTCATATGTAGAACAAATTAAAAAATTAAATTCAAATCATATGGCAATATACGGTATTGGTAATATAGGAAAAATGTTTTATAGTCAACTAAAAAATAATAATATTAAAGTAGAATTGTTTATAGATAATAATTCAATAACTAATATTTATGATGGAGTCAATATTGCTAAGTCTCATAAAAATGAAATTGAAAATATTGATTGTATAATTGTTACAGTAACATATGAATTTTATAAGATAAAAGAAAACTTAGAGAAAATAACTGGGGCGAAAATTGTTTCATTAGAAGAAATATTAGGAGTTAATGTATTGTTTTAACTAATAACTTATCTAATAGGGAGGTGCTTAATATGGATAAATGTAAAATCTCAATTGTTATGCCAGTGTATAATTCAAAGGAATATTTGAAAGAGGCAATTGAGAGCATATTAAATCAAACTTACAGAGATTTTCAATTTATAATTATAGATGATGGATCTACTGATGGTTCACTAGATTTAATTAATGAATATAAAGAGATGGATGATAGAATTGTAGTTATTTCAAGGGAAAATAAAGGACTTGTTTTTTCATTAAATGAAGGAATAAGTTTAGCAATAGGTAAATATATTGCTAGAATGGATTCAGATGATATATCAATCCATGATAGAATTGAAAAACAGTTTAATTTTCTAGAGGCAAATAGGGACATTGATATATTAGGTACAAACCTATATGTTTTTGGTAATGTAACAGAAAAACAAAAAGCTGCTTATTACGAAGAATTAGCTGCAAAATTTAATGATAATAATATAGAAGAAATATTTTTGACATCATGTGCAATATCACATCCATCAGTAATGTTTAAGAAAGAAGTATTTACAAAGTTGGGGGGATATAACGAAGAATATGATACTGCAGAAGACTATGATTTGTGGTTAAGAGCAATAAAAGGTGGATATAAAATATCAAGATTAGATGAGAGATTAGTTAGGTATAGAATTCATAATAAGTCTAAAACGGCTAGAGAATGGTCAAGTTATAAAACATTAAAGTTTAGCATGAAAGCAAAATTAAATTATATTAAAGATTTTAAGAATGATGATAAAGTTAACTATATAATCTGGGGTGCAGGAACAGCAGGAAAATTTGCAAAAGAGGTTGTTGATAAAGAGACAGATAATTTTAATTTTATGGGATTTGTTGATAAATTTAAAACAGGAGATTTGTGCGGATATAAAATATACAAGCCTGAAGAAATAGCTAAAATAAAAGCTGATTATATCTTCATAGCTACAGCACCAGGAAAAAAAGAAGCTAATGATTTTCTGATAAATATTGGATTGAAAAAAGTTGAAGATTATATAGATTTTGTAGTATAAAGGAAAAAGTTTATAGGGGGTGATAATTGTGAATAGTATAAGCGTTATTATGCCAGTATATAATTCAGAAAAATATTTAAGAAATGCTATTGAAAGTGTACTTAGTCAGACCTATAAAAACTTTGAATTTATAATAATCAACGATGGTTCTACCGATAATTCTATTAATATAATAAATGAATATGCTAAATTAGATGATAGAATTATTGTTGTTTCAAGGAAAAATAGAGGGCTGGTATATACATTAAACGAAGCGATAAATTTAGCAAAAGGTGAGTACATAGTAAGAATGGATGCGGATGATATTTGTATTCCTGAAAGATTAGAAAAGCAAATTAATTTCTTTAAAGAACATAAAGATATAGATATATTAGGTACTGAAGTCAAGACTTTTGGAGATGTGTCACCTGAGATAAAAATAAGAGATGAAAATAAATTAAATAGAACCTTTGATATAGGTAAGAGCAATAGAGAAACAATAATAAATTATTGGTATTGTTTGGCTCATCCATCTATAATGTTAAAAAAATCTATACTTAATAAATTAAAAGGATATAGAAACTTTAAATCAGAGGATCTTGATTTATGGTTAAGAGCAATAAAAGCAAAGCTAAATATATACAAGCTTAATGAAAAACTTATTTATTTTAGACTTCATGATGATTCCAAAACTAAGGTGGATAATAAGAATAATGAAGGACTAAAGGATGGAATTAAAATAAAGCTAATGGACGTTTTTGAAAATAAAATTGAAGATGATTTTAAATACATAATATGGGGTGCAAGTAATGGTGGTAAAACTACAAAGGAAGTTGTAGATAAATATTTTAAAAAGTCTAAATGTGTTGGATTTATCGATAAGTTTAAAGCTGGAGAATTTTTGAATAGAAGAATTTTTAGTCCAGAAAGTGTTGAGAATATTGAATTCGATTATGTTTTTATTGCGACAGAACCAGGAAAAGAAGAAGCTATTGGAAAGTTAAAAGAAATAGGTTTAAAAAGTATAGACGACTTTTTTTGCACCGTCTGATATTTTAAGAACAGGGGTAATAAAATGAAAAAGTTAGCAGTGGTAATTTGCAATTATAATAAAAAGGATTATGTACTGAAATGTATAGCTTCAGTTCTTAAATCCTCATATAAAGATTTGGATATTTATGTTATAGATAATGCATCTAATGATGAATCTATAGAAGCTATTAAAAATGAATTCTTAAGTAAAGTGAATTTGATTGAAAATAAGCAAAATTTGGGTGGATCTGGTGGCTTTAACACAGGAATAAAAGAAGCCTTAAAGCACCAATATAAATATATTATGCTTTTAGATAATGATGTTATTTTAGATAAAAATGCAATAGAAAATTCAGTTGATTATATAGAGAAGAATATAGATACTGCTGTAGTTGGTTCAAAGATATATTCAATGGATAATAAAAATAAGATTCAGGAAATGGGAGCAAAAATTGATTTTCAAAATTTTTATATAGAGCCACTATATAAAGGATATACTGATAGCGCTGATTTACCAGAAGTAGTTCAATGTGATTATGTTCCTGCATGTGCTATGTTAATAAGAGTTGAAGCTTTAAAAAAAGTTGGTATGATGGATGAAGGGAATTTTATATATTGGGACGATATTGACTTTGGATATAGGTTTAAAAAAGAAGGATATAAGGTTTCTGTTTATTCAAAATCAATAGTTTGGCATAAGATGGGCGTAGCTCAAAGAACAAATACTTTTGGAACATATTACTTTTGGCGTAATAGAATACATTTCTTTTCTAAATATATTGAAAAAAGCAAAGTTGAGAAATTTTCTTTGAAGTTATTTGATGAAGTTATGCAGGCAGTATATTCTTGTAATTATATTGGAAAATACAACAGTGCTAGAACAATACTTACAGCAGTAGATGATGCTGTGAACAATGTACGAAAAAAAGCAGATGAAGAAAAAATACTACATATTGAAAATATAGAGGATAGATTTTCTAATATAATTAAAAATAAGAAAGACATACTTATAGTAAATGATTTAAGTATAGAGATTTTGAGAAATGTTATAGAAAAACTCAAAAGCTTAAATTACAGAGGAAAATTAAATATAGCTGTAGAAAAAGATATAGATAAAATAAAAAATCAATTTAAAGAGTGTGATGTACAGAATTTAAAAAATACTAACTTGAGTAAGCATGAATTGGTAATTAAATTATGTAATCATATATTTGATGTAAGATATAAAATAGAAAATAATTTAGTTTATGTTGATAGATTTTTTAATGTAATAGAGTCTGAAAGAGATAAAGGTTATGTAGCTAACTATGATTATACATATAATTTAATGAAAAATACATGGTATCCTATATTAGAAAGTAAAATAAGAAAATTGAATAAAGAGTTAAGTTCGAAATAATATATAGGGGTTAAAAATTTTAAAGATACTAGTTATAGCGAAATTTGCTATAATTAGTATCTTTTTTTGTTATGTAAAAAATCTATAAAATAAAGTATAAATAAACAAATATATAGAACGATAATATATGTAAATGTCACATAAACAAGAAAAAAGTATAAAAAAATAGAAAAATGTTTATTATTGCTTGAAATATATTTTTAGAATTAATAAAGCATAGTTTGGGAAATAATATATTTATTGAGATAGTAGTTAAAGGAGGAATCGCAGTGAAAAAAGCTATTATAACTGGAATAACAGGACAGGATGGATCGTACTTAACAGAATTTTTACTAAAAAAAGGCTATGAAGTACATGGAATAATACGGCGTGCCAGTTCTTTTAATACGAAAAGAATAGATCATTTATTTGAAGATCCTAAAATAGGTAATAAGACACTGTTTCTTCATCATGGTGATTTGACAGATTCTAGTAATATAAACAGAATATTAGAGAAGGTACAGCCTGATGAGATATATAATTTAGCAGCTCAAAGTCATGTTCAAGTTTCTTTTGAGGTACCTGAGTATACAGTAGAAACTGATGCTGTTGGAACCTTAAGATTTTTAGATGCTATAAAGGAATCAGGAATCAAGTGTAAATTTTATCAAGCTTCTACCTCTGAGCTTTTCGGGGGAATGAAGGAAACAGCACCTCAAAATGAAAAAACTCCCTTTTATCCAAGAAGTCCATACGGAGCTGCAAAACTTTATGCCTACTGGATTACTGTGAACTATAGAGAAGCATATGGTATTTTCGCTTGCAATGGTATTCTTTTTAATCATGAATCGCCAAGGAGAGGAGAGACCTTTGTAACAAGGAAAATTACAAGAGCAATTGCAAGTATTGCAGATGGCAAACAGGATAAAGTTTCACTGGGAAATTTAAATGCTAAACGTGATTGGGGATATTCTGGGGACTACGTTGAAGCTATGTGGTTAATGCTTCAACAGGATAAACCACAGGATTATGTAATTGCAACAGGAGAGACTCATACAGTTCGTGAATTTGTAGAAAAAGCATTTAAGGTTATAGGAATGGAAATAGTTTGGAGAGGTACTGGAATAGATGAAATAGGAATTGATAAAGCTACAGGAAAAGTTCTTGTGGATATAAACCCAAGATATTTTAGACCAACCGAGGTTGAGGTGCTTTTAGGAGATGCTTCAAAAGCAGAAAGAGAGCTTGGCTGGAGGAGAAAAACTAGCTTCGATAAGCTTATTCGTATGATGGTAGCCGCTGATTTTAATGAAATATGCGGTATTAGCTTAGAAGAATACATAAAAAGAGAACAAACTTTTGAGGAGATGACATAAATTGAATAAAGCGAGCAAAATTTATGTTGCAGGACATAGAGGACTTGTAGGTTCTGCTATAGTTAGAAATTTAAAAGATAAAGGATATACAAATATAATTGGTAAAACACATAAAGAATTGGATTTGACTAATCAACTAGAAGTTAGAAAATTTTTTAAAGAAGAGAAGCCAGAGTATGTGTTTTTAGCCGCTGCTCGTGTTGGAGGAATAAATGCTAATAATACCTATCCAGCTGATTTTATATATGAAAATTTAGAAATACAAAACAACATTATAAAGACAGCTCATGATTTTAAAGTTAAAAAGCTTTTGTTTTTGGGAAGTTCATGTATATATCCTAAGGAATGTAAACAGCCAATAAAGGAAGAATATTTACTTTCAGGTTATCTTGAAAGTACAAATGAAGCTTATGCCATTGCAAAAATAGCAGGGCTAAAAATGTGTCAATTTTTCAAGAGGCAATATAAAGATAATTTTATAAGCTGTATGCCAACAAATTTATATGGACCTAATGATAATTTTAATTTACAAACCTCTCATGTTATGCCAGCGCTTATAAGAAAGTTTTATGAAGCTAAGGTTAAAAAGCTCCCTTTTGTAGAGGTTTGGGGAACGGGTAAACCATTAAGAGAATTTTTGCATGTGGATGATATGGCAGATGCCTGCACGTTTTTAATGGAAAATTATGAAGGAGAAGAACATGTTAATATTGGCACAGGAAAAGAAATAAGTATAAGTGATTTAGCTTATATGATTAAAGATATTATTTCATATGAAGGTGAAGTGAGATTTGACAAAGGTAAACCAGATGGAACAATGAGAAAGCTTCTTGAGGTTAAGAAACTTGAAGGTCTTGGGTGGAAATATAAGATTAAACTGGAACAGGGAATAAAAAACGTAGTTGAGTATATATTAAAGAACAATATACTTTCGTTATAGAGAGAGGATGATATAAATGTATTCAAAACCAAGAGTTATAGCAGAAGTAGGCTGTAATCATATGGGAGAGATGAATTTAGCAAAGGAGCTTATAAAGGTAAATGCTATTTTTTGCAAAGCAGATATTATCAAGTTTCAAAAAAGAAATCCCAAAGAAAGTCTTACAAAAGAACAATATTATGCACCTCATCCAAACCCTCAAAATTCATATGGAAAAACCTATGGGGAGCATAGAGAATTCTTAGAGTTCACAATAGATCAGCATAGGGAATTAAAAGAATTTTGTGAAGAGATGGGCACTGTTTACAGTTCATCAGTTTGGGATATGACCTCCACAAAAGAAATAGCATCCCTAAAGCCTAAAATGATAAAAATACCTTCTGCTTGTAATAATAATTATGAAATACTAAGGTGGTTATGTGACAATTATGGAGGTGAAATACATGTTTCATTAGGAATGACCACTAGAGAGGAAGAAGAAAAGCTTATAAAACTATTTGAAGATAGGGATAGAAATAAAGATTTAATTTTGTATAGCTGTACTTCAGGATATCCCGTACCTTTTGAAGATGTATGTCTTATGGAAATAAAAAGGCTCAAAAAATCCTATGGAGATATTGTAAAAGAAATTGGATTTTCAGGTCACCACAAAGGAATAGCTATTGATATAGCGGCTTATACCCTTGGAGCTGTAACAGTAGAAAGACACTTTACATTAGATAGAACCTTTAAAGGTACTGACCATGCAGCTTCATTAGAGCCAGATGGTATGAGAAAATTAGTTCGTAATTTAGATGCTGCTTACAAATCACTTACTTATAAAAAAGAAGAAATATTAGATATAGAGAAAGTTCAAAGGGATAAGCTAAAGTTTAAAGAAGGAGTAAGATGATTTCATGAAAGAAAGATATAAAAATGTTGCCTTTATACCAGTAAGAGGTGGAAGTACTTCTATAAAAAAAAAGAATATAAAACTTATAAATGGTAGACCTTTAGTATATTGGGTTTTAGATGCAGCAGCAGAGTGTAAGTACATAGATAAAATTTTTGTATCTACAGATAGCGATGAAATAAAAAGTACTGTTGAAGATTATAAAAATGAAAAAATTAAGGTTATTGATAGATCAAAGAAGGTATCCACAGACACAGCTAGTACAGAATCTACTATGTTTGAATTTGCCAAAGAATATGATTTTGAAAATATGGTTCTTATCCAAGCAACTTCACCATTACTTACATTTAAGAATTTAAATGATGGCTTTGAAAAATTTTTAAAAGAAGATATTGATAGTGTTATTTCTGTAGTTAGACAAAAGAGATTTATTTGGCAAGAAGAGAAAAACACGATTTTACCACAAAATTACGATCCTATGAACAGACCAAGAAGACAAGATTTTAATGGCTTTTTAATTGAAAATGGAGCTTTTTATATTACAAGTAGGGAAAGCTTTATGAAAGAAGGATGTAGAATATCAGGAAAAGTAGGAGCGGTTGAAATGCCGGAAGAATCCTATTATGAAATAGATGAGCCTTTGGATTGGATTATAGTAGAAAATCTATTAAAAATAAGAACTACTAAGAAAATAGGAAAAATAAAGGCTCTTTTTATGGATTGTGATGGCGTTCTTACAGATGGTGGAATGTATTATTCTGAAAATGGAGATGAACTTAAAAAGTTTAATACCAAGGATGGAATGGGAATTGAATTATTGAAAAACAAGGGAATTATAACTGGAATTATAACTGGGGAGAAACGAGAAATAGTTAGAAAACGATGTGAAAAACTTAAAATAGATGAGCTTCATATGGGAATTAAGGATAAATTAAGCGTTATTGATAGTTTAATTGAAAAGTATGAGCTTACTTATGAAGAAATTGCTTACATTGGTGATGATATAAATGATTTAGAAGTTATAAAAAAGGTTGGTTTTGGATGTGCTGTAAAAGATTCTATGGAAATTATAAAAAATGAAGCTGATTATATAACTAAACTTGATGGTGGAAAAGGTGCAGTTAGAGAGGTGGCGGAGGTTATTTTAAGAGAAAATTATGATTTATGATTATATAATAGATACTATATTTAGTAATTTGGAATTTTTAGAAAATAAAAAAGTTATTATTTTTGGAGCTGGAAATGCTGGAAAGTTCACTAAATATATTTTAAAAGGTTTATCAGTAGAGGTCATCTGCTTTATAGATAATGATAAGGGTAAAAAAGGCAAAAATATATTAGGTACTAGAATTGAAACTATAGAAATCTTAAAAGAAATGAATTGTGAATATATTATACTTATAGCTAGCACATACTATAAGGAAATTATTAAACAGTTAGATAGTATGGAATTTAATAAAGAAAAACATTACATAAATTTATTAGAAAAATTTGAGCCTAATGAAGAATATGGGTTTACAGTTGGAAAGCATACCTATGGATATGAGCAGTTTATGTATAAAGAAAACAATATAAAAAGTATAGGAGCCTTTTGTTCATTAGCTCCTAAAATAACAATAGCTAATTTTAATCATCCATTAAACTTTATATCAACTCATCCATTTTTGTATTTATCAAATAGAAGTTTTATTAAAGAAGATTTAGATGAGGTAGTTTCTAATGATGACAATAAAAAGATTGAAATAGGTAATGATGTTTGGATAGGAAGTAATGTAACTATTCTTCCAAATGTAAAGATAGGAAATGGAGCGGTTATTGGAGCGGGAGCAGTTGTGAATAAGGATATTCCTGATTATGCAGTAGCAGTTGGAGTTCCGACTAAAGTAATTAAGTATAGATTTAATAGAGAAGAAATTAAAATATTAAATGCTTCTAAATGGTGGGAATGGGAAGATAAGAAGATAAAAGAAAATGTACTTTTATTCAGAGATAAAAATGAATTCATTAGGAAGCTAAGAAATTCAATTGGTGGTGAAGAAAATGATAAGTAATAGATTTAAAGATGATGGAAAAGAAGTACTTAGTTTAAATAAGGTACAAAGTTTTATTAGGGATAATGTAAAAAAAGAGCTTGAAAAAGGCATATATAGCTGTGAAAGTGTTAAATGCATTTGTGGTAGTGAGGATTTTGAGATTTTAGCGAAAAAAGATAGGTACGGTTTGCCTGTAAGTACAGCTATTTGCAGAAAATGTGGTTTAATAATGACTAATCCTAGAATGACTCAGCAAAGTTATAATACTTTTTATGATACAGAATACAGAAAATTATACGTAGGGAAGGAGAGTCCTACGGAGGAATTTTTTAATGAACAGTTTAAAAGAGGGGGAATTATAGATGAGTATTTAAAGGTTAATGGTGTAAAAAACATAAAAAAGGTTTTAGAAATAGGTACAGGTGCAGGAGGAATTTTAAAAGCATTTAAAGATGATGGGTATGAGGTTTTAGGAGTGGATTTGGGCAAGGAGTATATTGAATTTGGAAAAACAAAGGGGATTAATTTAGTTAATTGTGAAGCTAGTGAACTATTAAAGGATTACGAAGGTGAATTTGATTTAATAATACTCAGCCATGTTATGGAGCATTTTTTGGATATAAATAGAGAGTTGAATATAATAAAAAAGCTACTAAAGAAAGCTGGAATTTTATATATTGAATTGCCAGGGGTTTTTAATATGCATTATTCCTATGACTGTGATTTTCTTAAATCGCTGCAAAATGCACATACATATTATTTCACATTGGGGACTTTAAAACAGGTTATGGAACTTAATGGTTTTTCATATCTCAATGGAGATGAATCTATTAAGAGTATATTTAAAGTTTCAGAAGATAAAATAGATAAGAGAATAATGAATTTTTATGAGGAAATAAAGGAATATCTTATGGATTTAGAAACAAATAGAGAAGAGTATTTAGAAGAATACAAAAAATTTCAAAGTACTCAAGCTGAGAAGGAAAGAAACTTTAAATTTAAAAAGGTTAAGGAGTTTTTAGAAAAGTATAGTGATAAAAGTGTAATGATATATGGAACTGGTAATCATACAAAACTTTTATTAGATGAGCTTAATTATAGTAATAAAATTTTAGGGCTTTTAGATAACAATAAATCACAGTTCAATACTGAACTTTATGGATATAAATTGATGGATATGGAAAAAATAGAGTCAAAGGTAGAGGCCATAATAATTTCTTCAGATGTATATCAAGAAATTATATATGAAAGAATAAAGCATTATCAAAAAAAGGGAATAGATATTATAAAAATATATTAAGTGTGAGGTTTTTATGTAATGTATTGTGATGAGTTTAATTTTAAATCCTTAGAGATTCTAAAAAATAAAATTAACAATAGTCCTGTTGTGTTTTTTGGTGCATCAAATCTTGGAATAACGACTTTAAAAGAATTTAAAAAAATAAAACTCCAGGTGGATTTTTTTTGTGATAATGATTCTAAAAAATGGGGAGAAGATTTTCAAGGTATTAAAATTATTTCAGTTAAAGAACTGTGGGAGATGCCAATAAATACTACTGTTATAATAACCAGCAGCTATACGGATGAGATATATAATCAAATTTCAAAGCCCCATAAATTTAATATTTTTTCTTTGAAGACTTTAGAAGTACTTTCTGAAGATGGAAGAGAGTATACACTTATTGAATATTATGATTTTAATGAAAACCAGAAACTTTTGAATAAAAATTTAGTTTATAAAAATAGTGAAATTAATAAAAGAGCTTTTTTATTAGCCACAGGACCAAGTATAAAGCTTGAAGATTTAAAAAAGCTTGAAGGTGAAGATTGCTATAGTGTTAGTAACTTTTTTTTACACAAGGATATAGAAGCAATTTGTCCTAAAATACATTTTTTTGCACCATATCATAAACCGCTAATATTAGAAAATTACATAGAATGGCTAAAGGTTTCGGATAGTAAACTACCTAAGACTACAAATATATGTATAGAAATAAGTAATAGAAGATTTGTAGAGGATTTTAAAATTTTTAAAGATAGAAAGGTCAATTATGTTAAATTTACAGATAAACCCATTAAAGAAGATGTTGATTTAACTTTGAATATCTTAGGGCCTCAAACCTCACCTATAATGGTTTTAGCTATGCTTATATATATGGGATATGAAAAAATATATTTGCTAGGCTGTGATCATACGGTTTTAAGAGACTATGGAAAAGTAACCCAAAACTTTTATGGAAAGAATGAAGATATGAGAAAAAACTCCACAGATAATAAGGCGTGGTTTGGAATAATTGAGTATCTTGAAGCTACAAAGAAAATGTTCCTTCAATATAAGTTTTATAAAGAAATGATAGCAAACAAAGGCATAAGTATAGTGAATTTATCAAGAGATTCTTGGCTTGATTTATTTCAATTTGATGTATTAGACAATGTAATTAAGAGGTGAAAAAGATGCTAAAAAATTGTTCACTTGAAGAATTTATAAATATTTTAAGCATTAATAAAAATAAAAAGCTTATTGTATTTGGAGCTTCTAAAATGGGAGAAACCGCACTAAAAATACTAAAACAAAGGAATATAGAAGTTAATTTTATTTTTGATAATGATTCTAATAAAAATAACAAATTTGTGGAAAATGTAAAAGTGGTAATGCCGCATAAAAATGAAGGAAGTAATTATATTATACTCATCACTAGTATGTATTACAATGAAATAGCTGAACAGCTTGTAGAACTAGGGTATTTAGAAAATGTGTTTTATATCAAAAACATTTGTAATTCTTATAATAAATTAGCGGATATTATTGAAAAAAATAGTTCTTATGCTCAGATAGATAGCAGTAGTGTGCTTATGGGAGATTTTGAAATTGTACGTGGTGAACTTGAAGAGAAGGTTCATTTGGTTATAGGTAAAAATTCACTGCTTTATTGCAAAATTTCTTATCAAAGAAATACTGGTTTAGTTGAAATAGGTGACAGAAGTTACATAGCTAGTAATACTAATCTAATTTGTGTAGATAAAATACATATTGGAAATGATGTTTTGATATCTTGGGATTGTACAATATACGACAATGATTCTCATGGCATTGAATTTAAATATAGAAAAAATGATGTACTTAACATGCTTGAAAGTCTTAGTACTACAGGAGAGGTAAATAGCAATAAACAGTGGAGGAATGTGAAAAGTAAACCAATTATTATAGAAGATAAGGTTTGGATTGGTTTTGGAGTTACTATTTTAAAGGGAGTTACTATAGGGGAAGGTGCTGTAATAGGTGCTAGGAGTGTTGTAACGGGTGATATACCACCATATACAATAGCAGCAGGAAATCCAGCGAGGGTAATAAAGTCAATTAATTAATTATGAAAGAGTGATTGTATGAATAAAGAGCCTTTAGTTACAGTAATAACACCATCATTTAATCAAGGAAAATATATAGAAGAAACAATAAAATCTGTTTTGAATCAAACCTATGATAATATTGAATATATTGTTATGGATGGTGGGTCAACAGATAATACTATAGAAATTTTAAGAAAATATGAAGGAAGAATAAAGTTTTTTTCAGAAAAAGACAAAGGGCAAACAGATGCAATTAATAAGGGCTTCAAAATGGCAAAAGGAGAAATAGTAGGGTGGATAAACTCTGATGATGTTTTAGAAAGTGAAGCAGTTAAATGGAGTGTAGATGAATTTGCTAAAAATGATAAGCTGGCTATAACGTATGGAAATATAATGTATATAGACGAAAATGGATTAGCAAAGACTGATGTAAAGCTTGAGAGAAAACCAATAATTACAAGAAATAAGTTGCTCCATAAAAATCCAGATATTATTCAACCAGGTAGCTTTTATTCTCATAAATTAGTTCAAAAAGTAGGCTATTTAGATGAAAAGTTAAATTATGTTATGGATTATGATCTTTTTATAAAACTACTTACCTTAGGGGATATAAAATTTATAGATAAGTTACTTGCTAAATTTAGATTGCATAATGAATCTAAAACTGTTTCTGAAAATCATAATTTTTCAAGGGAAATTTATGAGGTGATAAAAAAGTATAATATAGAACCTGAGGCTGTTTCAAATAGATATATGAAAGAAAAAGACTATAAATATTGGCACAATAAAATGGAAAAATTTATAGATAGGTTATTTGGGAAAAATACATCAGATAACATAGGCATATATGGAGCAGGAAGTCATACGAAATATTTACTTGAATTGTATAAGGAAATAAAAGGGGATATACACAGAAATATATTTATAATCGATTCAAATAATAATTTAAAGGGTAAAAAAATAATGGATTTCACCATATATACGCCAGAAGATATATCTCAATTAAAGCTTAATAACATTATTATTTCTAGTTTTACCTATCAAGAGGATATATATAATAAAGTTAAAATTTATAAAAACCATGGTGTAAAAATTACCAAAATATATGAAGAAGATGATAAGCCATTTTTTAATTAAAATATAGTACTAGTAGATTTAGGAAGTGATAATTATGAAAATACTGTACCTAGCAGATCAATTTTTGCCAGAGGCTTCAACAGGTACGACAAAGTTTATTTACAATGTAGTTAGTAATATTTTAAATAGAGGCATTGAAGCTTCATTAATAACCTATAGTTCATATCCAGATGAAGAATATAGTGAAAAGATAGATGATATTTTAGTTAAGAGATTTACATATAGAAAAATTAATGTTATTGCAATTAAGTGTTTAAATAAAAATGCTGATTTTGAATTTCAACTTCAAAATAGAAAGTTGTTTAATTTAAAGAAAATTATAATGGAAGAAAAGGCAGATATGGTTCATATTTGTCATCCAAGAAGAGTAGGTGGAATTATAGAATTGGTAAAAGAAATGAAAATACCATACATAATTACTCTTACGGATTGTTTTTTAATATGTCCAAAATTGTTTTTGATAAATAAGAAAAATGAGATCTGTTCAGGTGCAAATAGGGGAAAAGAATGTGAAAGACAGTGTGATGATTTAAAATTAAATTATAATAGTAGATATATTAAGGCTCAAGAAATATTGGAAAATGCAAAAATAATTATTACTCCATCTATATTTTTGAAAGAATTATATATAAGGGAATTTAAAGATATATCTATAAAAATAACTGTAATAAATCATGGTATGAAATTTGAAAATATTGATATAAACAACACAGTTTATGATAATAAAAGCAAAATAAATTTTGGATTTGCTAGCGCTGCATCGTATATAAAAGGTATTTTTGTACTTATAAGTGCTTTTAATAGACTTAAAAAAAATGAAAATATAAAGCTTAATATCTATGGTGGAGGAAATGAGGATTTATTAGCTATTTTGAATGAAAATTCCAATGTTAATATGTATGGTGAATATAGTAATGATAATATAAATGAAGTTTATAATTCCATGGATGTACTTATTTGTCCTTCAATATGCTATGAAAGTTATTCTTTTGTTATAAATGAAGCATTTCAGAGGAAAATTCCTGTTATAGCAAGTAATATAGGTGCTATGGCTGAATTTGTTAAGAGTGGAATAAATGGATTCACTTTTGATGTAGGGGATTCTGGGCAACTTTCAAGGTTAGTCAGGATGATATCCAATAATCCTAGAATTTTAAATTATTTAAAATCCAACATAAATATTTCTAATAGAAATATTTATAATGAAGTGAATTCATATATTGATATTTATAATAAAATAAATAATAAACAGCCAATTAAAATAGATAATCATATAGAATCAAAATATAGTTTTAAATACATACATGATGAATTTTTAGGTAAAAATATTGATAAAAGAATTCCTTTTGATATAAAAGAAGATTTTTATTATGCATTTGATATAAAGCTGAATTATTTAAGGAAAAAATTCAAAAATAAAAGAATAAATTATTTAATATGGGGAGCAAGTTATTCTGGTGAAATGACGGAAAAGCTTATTACAAATAAACTTAAAAACTTTTATTTAGTAGGTTATGTTGATAGGTTTAAAACAAGCATTATAGGGGAAACACCAATATACAATATAGAGCAAATTAAATATATAGATTTTAATTATGTATTTATATGTACGACACCTGGAAGAAAAGATGCTTGCGCTAAATTAAAAGAGCTTAACCTTAAGGTTTTAGAAAATTATTTATATGGGTATGGACAATAATTGAAGAGATGGTGATTAGATGGTTGAAAAACTTATATCTAGATTAAAAAACAAAAAACTTTTAAGCTTGGATGTATTTGATACACTTTTGTTTAGGGCCGTTAAAAATCCTTGTGAAATTTTTACAATTACAGCAAAAGAGCTTTTGAAAAATGAAAATTTGGATTTTGAATTGAGCGAAGAAGAGTTTAAAATTATGAGAATTGAAGCAGAAAAAAATGCTAGGATTAAAAAAAAGAAAATTTTAGATACAGATGAAGTGTTTTTAGAGGAAATTTACAACGAATTTCCTGATTCTATTATTAAAAACAAAAAAGAAGCTGTAAGGACAGAAGTAGAGATTGAAACAAAGTACTGTTATGTAAATTCAGAAATAATTAAATTAATAGATTATGCTTATGATAACAAAATAAATATAATTTTAACCTCAGACATGTACTTAAAAGAAGAAGATTTAAGATACATATTCTATAAAAATGAGTTTAGCTTAAAGAAAATAGATAATATATTTATGTCCAGTGAATACGGAGTATCTAAAAGAAATGAAGGACTATTTAAAATTATTTTTAATGAGTATAAGAACATTGAAAGAAATGAAATGTTACATATAGGCGATAATAGGATTTCGGATGTTACTGTTCCACATAAGTTAGGAATGGATTCGTTTTTTTATGATGTAGTTCATGAGAATGGAAACAAAGTATTTGAGTATGAAAAAATTTTATACAATTATCCACTTAAAGCTTTAGATTCACTTAGAAAATTAGCCTGCTATGATTTTAAACAAGATTATGAACTTCAAATAGGAATTTTAGTATTGGGACCATTTTTAACTGTGTACATAGATTGGGTAGTTAATAAGCTCCAGAAATATAATATTAAAGCTATATATCCACTTATGAGAGAAGGAACCTTATTAGCGAAGCTTTTAAAAAATGAAATTGAGAGGAGAAAACTAAAAATTAAAGTTAATCCAATATATGTTTCGAGAAAGTCAACCTACATTCCATCTATTTTAGAATACAATGAGGAAGAGGTAGAAAAACTATTTTTAACTAATTGGAAGCTTTGTGATTTGGCAAGAAACTTTAATTTAAACAGCCTTCTTGAAGTTTTTGGACAATTTTCAGAGGTTTATTTGAAAAAAGCTTCTGAGGTGAATTTTAAAGAAGGTTCTTTATACGATGCTTTAAAGAAATTTTTACTTAGTGAAGATATTAGAACTGAAGTTAATAAATATATTAGTAAAAAAAGAAAAGCACTTAATATGTATTTGAGACAAGAAATGGAGGGATTTGAGGAAGTAGCAACAATAGATGTGGGCTTTTCTGGAACAATTCAAAGTGCTATTGAAAATAGCTTAAAGGGTGAAAATATACAATTTAAACTTTATCATTTTTTGGCAATGTCAGATGAAAATGTGAAAAATAAATTGTTCGATAAGATAAATATATTAGGATTTTGTAGTTCATTTAAAGAAAATGAAGATTTAATAAAAAATATTAAGAGGAATACTTTTATTTTAGAACAGCTAATATTGGATTCAGTGGGAACAACATTAGATTATAAACTTACAGAAAATAAAGTTCTTCCAGTACTTAAAGATACTAATTTTAATATAAGTGAAAAAGAGAAGAAATGGTGGAAAGGCGTTATTATATTTCAAAAAAGGTGGATGGATTTAGTGAGTAAAAAGCCACTTTTGTGTAAGAATATAATAGAAAACAAAAGAGAAATATTACAAATAATTAGTAGATTGGTTAATATGCCTACCCCTGTAGAAGTAGAAGTCATAGGAAATCTAACCTTTGAAGATAAATTTGGACTTAATGTAGAAAGAAAAATCTGCACAGATAAAGATGTAGATTTAGTGAAAAAGTATGGTGAAGATTATATAGATAAAAATGGCTTTAAAGGATTTGATGAATTCAATATTCTTTGGTATGAGGGAGTTATAACGAAAGCAAATCCAAATTACTATGTAAAAAAGTATTTGGAAGATAAAAGTAATGATGAATATTTTAATGCAGCAAGAAAAGTTATTGAAAAAGTTAAAAATTATGGTCTGGATGAGGTTGTTGTATATGGAGCTGGAAAAGTAGGAGAAGCTGTAATAAAAGCGTGTTCATTTTATAGTGTTAAGATATTAAATATTGTAGATAGGAACGAAAGTCTTTGGGGAAAGAGTATAGAGGATATTAAGATAATATCTTTAAAGGATTCTTTAAAATTAGGATATAAAAATTATATTGTAGCTTCTTTTTCTTTTATAGAAGAAATTAGAAAGACCATATTAGATAAAGCAAAAGATATAGGTGAAAGTAATATAGAAATCTTTTATTTTAAGTAATAATTGTATAACTATAGTAAAAGGATGATTTTATGATTAAGGTAGGTATAATAATTTGTAATTATAATAAGAAAGAATATGTGCTAAAGTGTATAGATTCAGTTCTAAATTCATCGTATAAAGATTTTGATATATACTTAGTAGATAATGCCTCTACAGATGGTTCGGTTCAGGCAGTTAAAGAACGATTTTGTAACGAATTAAAAATTATTGAAAATGAGGAAAACATAGGTGGATCAGGCGGTTTTTATACAGGAATTAAATTTGTAATAAATAAAGGCTATAAGTATATATATCTTCTTGATAATGATGTAGTAATTCATGAAAATTCCCTCGAAAAGCTTGTTGACTATATGGAGAAAAATTTAAATGTGGGGGCTACTGGTTCCAAGATATATTATCTCGATAATCCCAAAGTAATACAGGAATTTGGATCTTTTGTTGATTGGGATGATTTTAATATGAAATTAATGAATAAAGGAAGTATTGATTTAGGTTTCAGTGATATGAAAAGTGATTATGTACCTGCTTGTTCAGCGCTTCTTAGAGTTGATGCGTTAAAAGAAGTTGGAAACATTGACAAAGAGTATTTTGTATACTGGGATGATATAGATTTATGCCATAGATTAAAACTTCAGGGATATGAAATTTGGGCTATTAACGATTCAAAGGTGTGGCATAAAGGAGGGGGAAATGTAAGGCGTAATACTTTTGGTACCTACTATTTTTGGAGAAATAGAATACATTTTTTTATAAAGTATAGCGAAGAAAGTAAAATAGAAAAGGTTGCAGCTAAACTTTTTGATGATATTTTTGATGCGGTATATGCATGTAATTATGTGGGAAAATACAATAGTGCAAAAACTATAAGCTTAGCTTTAGAAGATGCAATTCATAATGTAAGAGGAAAAGTTAGCGATGATAAGATATTTAAGGTCGAGAAAATTGAAGATAGGCTTAAAGAGATATTAAGAGGAAAAAAGTCTATAACCATTATAAGTTATAATAATGTAGATATACTTATGAATGTTATAAATAAAATTAAAACTATTAATAATAAAGTAGAATTGAGAATACTTTCCAATAACAAACTTGATATTGAACGATTCAAAGAATGCAAAATTTTAAAATCAAATGACTATAAATCAAAAGAGAGTGAAATAGTAATCAAACTATGTAATCATATATTTGATATGAGAAATGAACTTTGCAATAATATAATCTATATTGATGGATATTTTAATACTATAATTACACAGGAAGATAGAAAATATATAGAAAATTATGAAAATATATATTGTATGATGAAAAATATATGGTATCCTAATTTAGTAGATGGTATGAGAAGACTTAATAAGAAATTAAATAATTAAATTGATATTAGGAAGTGTTGTATTATATATGATGTAATATGATACTTCCTTTTTAAAAATGGTAAAGGTTTCATTATGATGCAACATAAATAAGTATTAGTATTAATTTTTATTTTACTTATACGATAAAATAATATAGTATATTTAATAGCAGGAGGGAGCATATGAAAACTCCATTAGTAAGTATTGTAACTATTTGTTGGAATAGAAAAGCTGAAATATGCGAGAGTCTTTACAATATAAAAAAAATAGATTATGAATCTTTAGAAATTATAGTTGTAGATAATGCATCTACTGATGGAACTATAGAAAAGATAGAAAAAGATTTTAAAGAAGTAAAACTCGTAAAAATGACTAAAAATTTGGGGATAGAAGCATATAATGTGGGCTTTAAAGAAGCAAAAGGAGAGTATATAGTAATTCTTGACGATGATTCCTTTCCAGAAAAAAATTCTATTAAAAGAATGGTGGAAAAATTTCAAAAAGATGATGAACTTGGTATGGTAGCTTTTGATGTTAGAAATTACTATAATTATGATGAAGTTAAAAAAATGAATTTAGAGGAAAATTTTGATGGCGAAGCAGCGGAAGCTGATGATTATATCATGGCATTTAATGGGGCAGGAGCAGGAGTTAGAACAAATGTACTCAAAGAAGCTGGTTTTTATCCAGAAGAATTCTTTTTATATTGGAATGAACAAGATACTGCTTTTAGGATATTAGATATGGGTTATAAGATAAAGTTTTTTGCCGATGTTATAGCATATCATAAATATTCACCACAAAACAGAACATCCCTAAGGGCACCTTTTTATTATACACGAAATGCCTTTTTTCTTGTGTGGAAGAATTATTCTACAAAATTTGCTTTAAAAAAGACTATGGAGCTTATATATAGTTGTTTCTATTTTTCAATGGAACAAAAGACTAGTATATATTTAAAGGCCATGTGGAATGCTTTTATCAATTTTAATAAAATAAAGGGAAAAAGAAAAGTTGTTAATAAATACATTGAGGAAAATTTAAGGATTCCACTTAATGTTTCATTTACGTTTTATAAATAACTTTAAGTAAAGAAGGTACAGTATGAAAAAATTACTTATAGTTCGCTCAGCGAGTTTTCAGCAATTGGATTTAAATTTAAAGGCTATAGAAGAAAAATATAAAGGATACGAAATAAGTATGTTAACTCATGAACATGGAGTGAAATTAGCCGAAAAGTATAATGATATAAAAAATATATATGTGTATCGTTATAAAGAATCTTTTAAAAAAGGAAATAGTGTGAAAGAGATTGAAAATATAAAATTTGATGTTATAATTGTTCCAGTCACTAATATATCGGGTGCAGGTTTTTTTAATGTTTTTAAATATGCACTGTCCATTAATGGTGATAAAATTGTAATGTGTAATGTTGTTTCTGAATTAAAGGATGTAAGTGTGTCTTCATTATATGTTATGAGAATATCAAATTTTATATTTAGGATAGTAGCGTTTCTTATTACAGGGGTTTTAGGAGTTATATTAACACCAGTTTTGCTTTGGAAATTTAAATCAGTTAGAAAAAAATAAAGATATAAATAAATTTGTAGGAGGAAACTATGTTCGATTATTTAATAGTTGGTTGTGGATTTTCTGGTGCTGTTTCAGCAAGGCTTTTGGCAGAGGAAGGAAAAAAAGTTTTAGTTGTGGATAAGAGAAATCATATAGGTGGAAATTCTTATGATTATTATGATAAAAAAGGAATACTAGTACATAAATATGGGCCTCACATTTTCCATACTAATAGTAAAAAAGTATGGGAATTCTTATCTAGATTTACTAAGTGGTATCTTTATCAGCATAAAGTATTATCATATGTTGATGGAAAACTTGTACCAATGCCTATAAATGTAGACACTGTAAATGAACTTTATGGTACAAATTATACAAGTGATACTATTATTGATTTTTTCGATAAAGTAAGGAACAAGAATATTGAAGTGAATAATGCTAAAGATATGGTAATTACCAAAGTAGGAGAGGAACTTTATAAAAAATTCTTTGAAGGATATACTAAAAAACAGTGGGGAATTATGCCTGAAGAACTTGAAAAGGAAGTTACTGCAAGAATACCTATAAGAACTAATAGAGATGACAGATATTTTACTAATGTATATCAGGGGCTTCCACTCTATGGATACACAAATATGTTTGAAAATATGTTAGAGCATGAAAATATACATATAATGCTTAACTCTGACTATAGATTTATAAAAAATGAAATTAGTTATAAAAATTTGATTTATACTGGCTGTGCAGATGAGTTTTTTGATTATAAATTTGGTAAACTTCCGTATAGATCAATAAACTTTGAGTTTGAAACTTTAAATGAAGAATGTTATCAAAGAGTTGGAACAATAAATTATCCAAATGATTATGATTTTACTAGAATAACAGAATTTAAATACTTAACAGGTCAAAAGTCTTTAAGTACGACTATAGTAAGGGAGTATTCCTCCGCTGAAGGTGAACCATATTATCCAGTGCCACGAAAGGAAAATGAAAAACTTTATCTTAAATATAAAAAAGAGTCAGAAGCTTTAGAAAATGTTTATTTCTTAGGAAGACTTGGACAGTACAGATATATGAATATGGATGTAGTAGTAGATGAGGCTATAAAGCTTGTTGACAGAATAAAAGAAAAAAATTAAAGTGGGAATTTCCTGCTTTTTTTAAATTGGGTATGGAGGGGTATTTTGAATATAGTGACATTCAATACTGTTAAGGAGTGTGAGAATACTCTAAAAGAAGCAGCTATAGAAAAAAGTTTAGATAATAGAAATATACTTCTGTTAGATGGTAAATATATTGGAAGTAAAGAGAATGTGAAAAAAGACATAGAAAGATTTATAAATAGTCTTAATATAGAAAATGCAGAAAGTGATTTTGTAATATTTGGACTTGGAAGTGGAGAACATATAATAGAGCTCATAAATATGAGGTTAAATAAAATAAGAATTTTAGTTATTGAGCCAAGAGTTGATGTTGTATCAAGCTTTCTAAATACTAGTTATGCAGATAAAATAATAAATGATGATAGAGTGTTCTTATATCTTTATAATGAAGAAGATTTAAGTGGGGTTCTTAACTTGTTTTTAGATGAGTTCAATATAGCTAATACAAAATGCAGCGTTTTTGCAAATTATAGTGATATATATTATAAAGAAATAGCTAACTTATATAGCAATTATTTAGAAATTCAAAATAGTGTGCTTGTAAATATGGGTACACATATGGTTCATTCAAAACATTTTTTTAATTCATATATGAATAATTTAAAGAGCATACAAAATAGTACAATGATAAATTATTTTAAAAATATTTATGAAGGTATGCCTGCAGTTGTTGTCTCAGCGGGGCCCTCTTTATCTAAAAATGTGGATTTGCTAAAGGAATTTCAAGATGAATTTATTATTATAACAGGTGGAAGAACACTTGAAATCTTAATAGATAAAGGAATTATACCTGATTTTGTATGTGTAATAGATCCGGATGAGCCGGCATTTGAAATAATGAAGAATGCTATGGATTCTAAAGTCCCGTTAGTATATTCTGAATTTACAAACTATAAGGTAGTAGAAGAGTATAAAGGACATAAGATATTCTTTACAGATATAGGTGCCGAAAATGCATCTAGAGATTTTTTTGAAAAAGATATAGATAATTTATATGAGGGAGGTTCAGTAGCTCATGTATGTACCTCTTTGGCAGAGTATATTGGATGCAATACAATAATTTTTATAGGTCAAGACTTTGCTTATACTAATGATATAACCTATGATTTAAGTGTTGGTGGAAGTGGTGATATAAAGAATTTTTTCTATGTACAAGACATATATGGTGAAAAAGTAAAGACAGATAGAACCCTTTATTTTTACAAAAAATCTATGGAAGAATTTATAAAGGCAAAAAGAGATATAAAATTTATAAACAGTACAGAGGGAGGAGCAAGTATAGAAGGAGCTCCGGCGGATATACTAAAAAATGTTCTTGAAAATTATAGACATAAAGTTAAGGATAGAAATGTTATAGAAAATATAATAAAAGATAATACTGAACTTATGAGTAAAGAGAATGTAGATTTAAAAATGGAAAAGATAAAACAAAATCTTACAATAGTAAATGAAATGTGTATTTCAGCTGTAGAAGATTATAATAGTTATATTATGGCTAATAAGGATGATATACAAGAAAGGGATTTTGTAGCTTACAATTTTAATATTACAAATGAATGTATATTTAGTATGATGGGAAGTCTTAAATTTCTAAATATACTTTTATCTCCAGCAATAATAAATATACTTGGTAATCCAAATTTTAAAGAAAAACAAGATATGATGGAAGAAGATAGAATTAAAATACAACTTAAGAGAAATATAATATTTTATAATAATATTATAGAATCAGTTAAAGAGTTTATGAAATATTAAGTTATATTTTATAAAGCATTAAAAAAAAATAACGATAATAATATTAATAAAATAACCTTTAGGAATTTTTTTCAAGATTTTATAAAAATTTTGGGAGTTGATATATAGTGAGAATAAATCATAATATAGCGGCATTATCGCTTTTCTATGAACAAAAGAATGTTGAAACAGAGCAATCAGGTGCTCTTGAAAGAATAAGTTCAGGATTGAAAATAAATAGCGCAAAAGATGGCCCCTCAGCTTTAGAAAAAAGTGAAAAGATGAGAATGCAAATTAGGGGAATGCAGATGGCAGCAAGAAACGTTCAAGATGGTGTTAGTATGTTTCAGACAGCAGAAGGTGGAATGAATAATGTATCAGAAATGCTAGAAAGGATGAGAGATCTTGTTCTTGAATCCGGAGATTCTAGTAAAACAGACTCAGATAAAAAAAATATACAGCTTGAAATTGATCAAATAAAAAAAGGAATAGACGATATCACAAAAAATACAAATTTTAATGGTAAGCCTCTTATAGCATCTGATGAAGAGAGCGAAATTACTATAGGAAATAATGTAGGGGATAAAGTGAAGTTTTCTTTTTATGATTTAAGTTCAGCAAGTTTAGGACAAAAAGATGCAAGTGGAAAAGTAACTAATAGTATAAATGATTTAAATCTTGAAACAAATTCCTTAAATCAAAATCTTGATACAATTGATACAGCATTATCAACAGTTTTAGATGCAAGAGCTCAGTATGGTGCTATTGAAAATAGGTTTAATGATACTTATAATGATTTAAATACATCAGTAGAAGGAGTTCAGCAAGCTGAAAGTGATATTAGAGATTCGGATGTAGCTGAGGAAATGATTACATATACCAAGACAGGTGTACTTATGCAGGCAGGTGATGCAATGTTAGCTCAAGCAAATCAATTTCCAAGGGACATTCTAAATATATTAAGTAATGTTAAATAGAGAAATTAAAATAATCTGATTAGGCTTAACGGTTTGATCAGATTATGTTTATGAAGGATACTTTTAATTATTTTCTATTTATGTATAAAAATACCGAATAATAAATTGAGATAGGAGATGAAATAGATTGAATATACTTGTAACTGGAGGAGCTGGATTTATTGGAAGATGGGTTGTAAAAAAGCTTTTAGAGGACGGCAATAGTGTTACTGCATTAGATAATCTATCAAACGGAAGTCTTGAAAATATAAATGAGTTTAAAGATGAAAAATTTAGATTCATAGAAGGAGATATAAAAAGTAAAAATGATCTGGATAAAGTTTTTGAAGAAAAGTATGATATAATCTACCATCTTGCTGCATCTATTGTAGTTCAAGAAAGTATAGATGAACCAGAAAAAACTTTTTTTAATGATACAGTAGGTACTTTTAATATTCTTGAAAGAGCAAAAAAGCAAATGTTTGGTGAAAATGGAAAGATGAATGGAAGCACATGGGAAATAGATGAAAATGATGATATTCATCCATGTAAAGTTGTTTTTATGAGTACTTGTATGGTCTATGATATTTCGGGAGAAGAGGGGATAGATGAAAATCATAATGTAAAACCAGTATCCCCTTATGGTGGCAGCAAAATAGCTGCTGAAAATATGGTGCTTTCATATTTTAATGCTTATAAGCTTCCAGTTGTTGTTATAAGACCATTTAATACATATGGTCCATTTCAAAAATCTAATGGTGAGGGCGGAGTTGTATCTATATTTTTAAAGAATTTTATTGATAATAAGCCTATAAACATTTATGGGTCAGGTAATCAAACTAGAGATCTTTTATTTGTAAAAGATTGTGCTGATTTTGTTGTTACTTCTGGATACAAAAGTAAAGTGGATGGGCAAATAATAAATGCAGGAACAGGAAATGATATAACCATAAATGACCTAGCAAAGCTTATAGCTGGAAATAAAGTTCCCGTAAACCATGTAGAGCATATTCACCCTCAAAGTGAAATTATGAAACTAAAATGTAATTACTTAAAAGCAAAGAAATTAATGGGTTGGAATCCGCATTACACACTAGAGGAAGGTATAGCTGAAACCAAGGCGTGGCTTGCGTTAAGGGTGAAATAGAATGTGGAATTAAATGGAGTGTTTAATTTGTCTAAAAATTTATATAAAACCTTTTAGAATGTTCTGAAATATAGTATAATATTTTTGTGTGTTAAAATTATATTTGTACGTTTTTATAAAACGACTTAATTTTTAAATTTTAAGAGGAATTTTAAAATTTTTGTCCAATTAAATAATAAAGGGTATTAAAGTTTATCAAAGGGAGGAGAGGAAAATAATGGCAATAAACGGCATATCAAGTAGCCAATACACGTATAATTTACTTGGAAAAGGACTTGATGCAACCTCAGAAAGAGGAAAAGCAATATCTAACAATATAGCAAATGTAAATACTAAAGGCTATAAAAGATACTATGTTAATTTTGAAGATAATTTGAAAAGTTCAATGGATAATCTTGCAATGGAAAGAACAGATTCTAGGCATATAAATGATGGGGCATCATTTGGTGATATTCAATTAAAAAAAGATACAGCAAGTAGTGTAAATGAAGATGGAAATAATGTAGACGTAGATTCAGAAATGTCAAATGAAGCTCAAAATACATTAGAGTATTATACACTTATAAATCAAATAAGCAGTAGAATAAGTATGGAAAGAAGTGTTATAAATGGGAGGTAGTAATTTATGAGTTCTTTTAGTTCTCTTAATATAAGTTCAAGTGGTCTTTCGGCAGAAAGATTAAGGATGGATACTATATCTTCTAATATAGCCAACATTTCTACTACAAAAACAGCTGATGGAGGCCCCTATAGAAGAAAGATAGCAGTTTTCCAAGATAATTTTGAAAATACGTTTAATGAGGTTACAGGTAAATATGATAAAAAACCGTTAGGTGTTAGAGCAGTAAAAATTAGCGAGGATCAATCACCTTTTAGAATGGATTATGATCCTGGAAATCCAGATGCAAATGCAGATGGTTATGTTGCAATGCCTAATGTTAATATTTTAAATGAAATGGCAGATATGATGGCATCTACAAGAGCGTATGAGGCTAATGTAACTGCAATGAATGATGAAAAGGGAATGTATACTAAGGCTTTAGAAATTGGTAAATAAGGAGTAAATATTTATGAGAGTTGATGAATTTATACCAGATAATATGAAAAATATATTGGCGGGAAGCCTGCCTAGTAATAATGTGATTGGTGGTAACAAGGCAAATGAAGACCAAAATAGTACAGGCAGTGTGGATTTTGGAAGTATATTAAATGAAAAGTTACAACAAGTTAATGACAAGCAAATAGATGCAGATAACACTACCAATGATTTTGTTAAAGGTGACGATGTTGATGTGCACAAAGTAATGTTGTCAACAGAAGAAGCTAAGTTATCTTTAGAACTTGCAGTCCAGATGCGAAATAAGCTAGTTGATGCGTATCAGGAGTTAAATAGAACGCAGTTATAGTTGGGAGTGCTGGTGATGAAAAAACTATTGGAAGGTTTAAAAAACTTGCGGAATAAATGGAGCGAACTTAGTAAAAGGAAAAAAATAGTTTTTGTGGTAATTGTTGCAGCTGTTATATTGTCATTAGTAGTCTTTTTAATGTCTACAACTAAAACTAAATACGCAGTTTTATTCTCAAAATTAGATTCAAATGATGCAGCAACAGTTATTAGCAAACTTGATAGTGATAAAATACAGCATAAGGAAGATTCCGCCACTAATACTATTTATGTTCCAGCAGCAGATGTTGATAAACTTAGACTTGAATATGCTACTAATTTAAAAGGTGGAAGCACAGGCTTTGAACTTTTTGATAATAGTAGTAATAAATTCGGAACAACGGATGCTGAGTTCAATGTTGAATATCAAAGAGCTCTTCAAGGTGAGCTTGAAAGAACAATAAAAAGTTTTGGCGAGATTGAAGATGCTAGAGTTCATTTAGTTATGGCACAGGATTCTGCTTTTGTTAAAGATTCAACTTCAGCAACTGCGTCAGTAACTGTTAAAATGAGAGCTGGAAAGACTTTAAGTAAAGAACAAGTAAAAGCAATAATATCTTTAGTTTCCGGAAGTGTTAAAAATTTACCTAAAGAAAATGTACAAGTAGTTGATGATAAGATGACACTTCTTAGCAAGGATTTGTATAATAGCAATGGTAAGGATACTGATGATAGCGGTACCGATTCAGCCGAAAACAGAAATAAAATGGAAACTAAGGTGGAAAATGACTTAGAAAAAAAGGCACTTGACTCTTTGGAAAGCATTTATGGTAAAGGAAAAGTTAAAGTTAAGATTAATGCTGATTTGAATTTTGATGCTCAAGAAACAAATAGTCAAACCTATTATGATAATAAAGGAAATCCTAATGATCCTAAGAACCCTACTATAGTTAGTCAGCATAGTCAAGAAAGTTCCAATTCAGAACCACAAAATAGTGCTTCTAGTCCTGTAGATAATAATACTAATTCAAACACTATTACAAATAACACTGGAAATTCTACTTCTACTAGCAAGGATGTTACAACTAACTATGATGTAAGTAGTGAGACAAACAAAATAGTTAAATCCCCTGGAGATGTAAAAAGACTTACGGTTTCAGTTATTGTGGATGGTAAAATTAGTGGAGATACTCAATCTACGCTTAGTAATATAGTTAGTAATGCTGTTGGTTTTGATCAACAAAGAGGAGATACTATAAGTGTAGAAGGGTTACCTTTTGATAATACAGCAGAAGCTGAGGCTAAAAAGGCCCTTAAAGACATGCAAGATGCTCAGAATGCAGCTAATAAGACTAAGCTTTATACAGAAATTGGAATAGCTGCAGGAGTTTTAGGATTAGCTTTAATTATATTCATTATAGTAATGATTAGAAGAAGAGCAAATAGAGAAGATGAAATAGATGAAGATTTAGATGGTACTCAAAATTTTGAAGCTGTAGTTGGTGACGATATTAAGAGAACTAAAACTAAATTTGAACCAATTGATTTTGAAGGCGAAGAAAATGAACAAAGTCATATAGAAAATGAAATCAAAAAATATGCTTCAACTAAGCCAGAACAAGTAGTTGATATTGTAAAAGCTTGGTTGACGAATGAAGAGGGGAGATAAAGTATGGCTAAAGATCAAACACTAACAGGAGTTCAAAAGGCGGCCATACTATTTATTACTCTTGGTCCAGAAGCTTCAGCTAGTATAATAAAAAAATTACCAGAAAGAGAAATTCAAAGAATAACTTATGAAATAGCAAATATTTCTTCTGTTAAAAATCAATATAAGCAAGAAGTTCTTACAGAATTTATAGAAATGAATAAAGCTAAGGACTATATCCTAGAGGGTGGAGTAGATTATGCAAGAGAACTTCTTTCTAAAGCTTTGGGTAATCAAAGAGCAAGGGAAATACTAGAAAAGGTTGCGGAAGAAACTGAACAATATAGACCATTTGCAATTGCTAGAAAGGCAGATGCTCATCAACTTTTAAATGTTATAATGAATGAGCATCCTCAAACAATTTCTCTAATATTATGTTATCTTCAAGCTGATAAAGCTGCACAGATTTTGTCTTCTCTTCCAGAAGAAGTTCAAAACGATGTAGCATATAGGATTGCAAATATGAGTAATACTTCTCCTATGGTTATAAAGGAAATAGAAAAAGTTCTTAATACTAAATTATCCTCGGTTGTAAGATCAGATCTTACTGTTATTGGAGGAGTTACTACACTTGTTGATATATTAAATCAAGTTGATAGAACAACAGAAAAGAATATTACAGAGGGCTTGGAAAAGGAAAATCCAGAACTTGCAGAGAAAGTCAAAGAATCTATGTTTGTATTCGAAGATATTATTACGCTTGACGATGCAGCAATTCAAAGAGTTCTTAGAGAAGTTGATAACAAGGATCTTGGAATGGCACTTAAAGGCTGTTCAGAAGAGGTTGCAGAGGCTATTTATAGAAATCAATCTAAGAGGGCTTCAGCAGCACTTAAAGAAGATATAGAATTCTTAGGACCTGTAAGACTTGTAGATGTTGAAAAGTCACAACAGAAGATAGTTTCTGTTATAAGAAGACTTGACGATGCTGGTGAAATTGTAATTTCAAGAGGTGGAGAAGATGCAATTATCCTCTAATATTATAAATAACAATAGAGTACTTGATGAAAAGAAAAAACATGTGATTACAGTTGCTGATATTAAGCCTTTTATCGCAGAAAAAGTTTCTTCAGAAGATTCAGAAATAGAAAGTTATAGTTCTATTGGTGATGCTATCATAAAGAAGGCTAGATATGAAGCTGAGTGTATTAAAAATAAGGCACTTGAAGAATCAAGAGAATTTTACAAAAAAGCTTATGATGAAGGACTTGAAGATGGTAAAAAAAGAGGCTATGAAGATGCTTATAATGAAACTGTAGTTAAAGGAAAAAATGAAATAGAGAATCTGAAATCTCTTGCGGAACAAAATGTGGCCAATATGGTTAGAAGTGCTAAATTTGAGGTGGAAGAATATTTTAAAGATATGGAAAGAAAAATAAAAAGTCTTTCTATTGAAATTGCTAGTCACATAATGAAGGAAAGAGCTAAAGATGTGGATGGCATAGATAATATGATATATGAAGCCTTAGATATATGTAAAAAAAGTAAGTCTATAATAATTAAATGCAGCAGTAATCATGCTAAAGGTGTTAAAGAGTCTCTTGATAACTGGAAAAGTACTCTTCCATATAGAGGAGATTTCTTTGTAATTGAAGATGGATATGTAGATGAAGAATCAGCTGTTATAGAAAGTGACAGTGGAAAAGTTAAAGTTAGTATTGATGATGCTCTTGAAAAAATAAAAGAAGTTGTATTTAAAACTGAATAATTCAGGTGATTATATGATAGATATTAATTTCGATAAAGTCATAGAAGAAGTAAGAGAGTGTAAGACTGAATATGTAGAAGGAATTGTAAATAAGGTTGTGGGTCTTACAATTGAAGTTGATGGAATAAAAGCTTTTGTTGGTGAAGTTTGTACAATATATAATGAAAGAAATAGACCCATACAATGTGAGGTTGTAGGCTTCAATGAAGGACATGTAATATTAATGCCGCTTGGTGAACTTGAAGGAATATCTCCTGGATGTAGAGTTGTTCAAACAGGAATTCCACTTTCAGTTAAATGCTCAGAAAATCTTTTAGGCAAAGTTTTAGATGGTTTAGGTATGCCTTTACGAGGAGAAGAAATAGAAGGTGGAGTACTTTATGCACTTGACAGAGAACCTCCAGATCCTCTCAAAAGACGTAGAATTAAAAATTCAATTGAAACAGGGGTAAGGGCAATAGATGGCTTTTTAACCTGTGGAGAAGGACAAAGGGTTGGAATATTTGCAGGTAGTGGTGTTGGTAAAAGTACGACTTTGGGTATGATTGCAAGAGAAGCAAAGGCTGATATAAATGTAATAGCACTTATAGGAGAAAGAGGAAGAGAAGTACTTGATTTTATAGAAAAAGATCTTGGAGAAGAAGGAATGAAAAGATCAGTAATAGTATGTGCTACATCAGATAAGCCAGCTCTTGTAAGACTTAAGGGAGCCTTTACAGCCACAGCAATTGCTGAATATTTCAGAGATAAGGGTAAAAAAGTAATATTAATGATGGATTCTGTTACAAGATTTGCTATGGCGCAAAGAGAAGTAGGACTGGCTACTGGAGAACCTCCTGCAACAAAGGGATATACACCTTCTGTTTTTGCCAAGTTACCAAGATTAATGGAACGTTCAGGTATGGCTGAAAAAGGTTCCATAACAGCATTTTATACTGTTCTTGTTGATGGGGATGATTTTAATGAACCTATAGCAGATGCTGTAAGAAGTATACTTGATGGACATATTGTTCTTTCAAGAAGTCTAGCTGCACAAAACCATTATCCTGCAATAGATGTTTTAAGTAGTGTTAGTAGACTTATGTCAGAAATTGCAGATAATGACCACAAAAAGGCAGCAGGACTTGCTAGAGATCTTCTTGCAGAATATAAGAAAAATGAAGATCTTATAAATATAGGAGCATATGTAAAAGGCACTAATAATAAAGTTGATGCAGCAATAAATTATAATGATAGAATAATTAGTTATTTAAAACAAGGTATAGAAGAAAAATCATCTTTTGATGAAAGTATAAATTCACTAAAAGGTATGTTTAATATAACACAGTAAAGGAAGTGAATTATGGCTGGATTTGATTTTAGACTTCAAAAACTTTTGGATTTAAGAGTTCAAAAGGAAGAAGAGAGTAAAGTAGAGTTTAAAAAATCACAAGATGTGAAATTGAAAATTGAGAAAAACTTAGTCAATATGACTGAAAATTATCACGAATATTCCCTTAAGAGATTATCAGGAACAGTAATAGAACAAAAGATTACACAAAATTATTTAAATGCATTAAATGTTCTTATTGATGAGACTAATATTAATCTCGAAAAACAAAAAAAAGTGGTTGAAGAGAAGAGAAATGTTCTTATAAAAAAGCAGGTTGAAAGAAAAACTGTAGAAGTTTTAAAGGATAAACAAAAGCTAGAATTTGAGAAGAATGAGAATTTAAAAGAACAAAGAGTTAATGATGAACTAGCTTTATACAGTTTTATTAGGAACATTGAAAGGGGGTGAGAATAGAGAATGGTTATGGTTAATGTTAAAGGTATTGGGATTTCAGAAAAGGATTCATACGAATTCAAATCAAATAATAGTAACAATTCAAAAAATACATCTTTTGAGGATGTTCTAAAGGTTAAATCTTCACAAAATGATGCAGTAAATAAATACAAACAAGATGATTCAGATTCTGAAACAAAGTCTAAAATTGATAAATATTCAGACAAGGAATCTAATGATAGTAAGAATGTAGAAGCTGATAAGTCTAAAACTACTTCAAATAAAGATACCAACGTATCTAAAAAGATTAATAAGGATGAAAGTACTGAGGACGATAAAACTGTTAAACTAAAACATGATTTAGAGGATTTATTAAATGATGTTAAAGGGGATAATGGTACTTTAGCGCTTATTAAACAAATGCTACAAATGGTAGACCAGGGAAATGGCGAAGTTAGTGATGATAAATTTAAGAGTGCCATGAAAATGCTTGGAATATCAGATGAAGTACAAGAGAAAATCATGAAGGTAGTTCATGATGTTAAGGAAATGGTAAAAAATAATCCTGGACTTGATTTTATAAAAACTCTTCAAGATACAGTAGGTGCAGCTTTAAGTTCAGACTCATCAGATCAGAAAAAATTAGTAAGTGATATAGTTGATGTATTAAAAAAGAAGTTAAGGAATGATGGTACTACTGAAAATAATTTGGTGAATTCTAATAAAGTAAATGTTGAAGATAATGAAAGTTCTAATGAAGGAATTAGTAATATTCTAATGAATTCAACTAAAAATGAAGGTAATACTAAAACTTCAGAGAATACTGAAAATCAAACTAAGAGTGGAGATTCAAAGGATTTTCTAAAAAATCTTATATCCAAAGATGATAAATCAGAAACTCAATTTTCAAAGGTTACTGCTTTTATGAATCAATTTAATAGTACTTCAGGGGCTGCAGAGGTTCAAGGAGATTCAAAGGTAATGACTGCAAATAAGGTTACTTTTGTAGAAGATATAATAAAATCAGTTAAGTTCATGGAAAACAACAACATCAAAGAATTAACTGTAAAAATTAATCCTAAGGAGCTCGGAGAAGTTATTATAAGAGTAACCTCTGAGGCAGGGGTTATGAAGGCAGAACTTACAACAGCTAATAAAGACGCTTATAATCTTTTAAATGCTAACCTGAAAGATATGAATAGTAGCTTAAATAATCAGGATTTAAAAATACAAGCTTTTTCCTTAAATGTATATAACGATGACACTACATTTTTCTCAGGGCAGGGAAATGACTCAAAGGATAGTAATAAAGAAAACCAAAAGAATGCTAAAGAAAATAGTGTAATGCTAGATTCTGAAGAAGATGATACATCAAATGCTTCGGAAGATGGTTTAATAGGTAGGTTAAATATGCTTGCATAGGAGGTATTTGTATGGCTGATACTACTAATCCACTTAATGGATTGAGCACAGTTAAAATTACTGATAACAGTAAAACAGCAGATGGAACCAAAATAGTTCGTGATACAGGTAATACATTGGGACAAGATGCTTTTTTGAAAATACTTATAGCTGAAATGTCTCATCAAGATCCTACAAGTCAGCAGGATTCAACACAATATATAGCCCAATTAGCTCAGTTTTCAAGTCTAGAGCAAATGACTAACCTTAATAGAACCATGACCTTTAGTGGTGCATCTTCGCTTATGGGAGGAACCGTTACCTTAAAGCAATATGATGATAATGGTGTTCCATATAGAGGAGAAGTTGAGAAGGTAACTAAAGATGGTGACAACATTCAGGTATATGTCAAATTGATTGACAGTGATGGAAATTTTGTTAAGCAGGAGAAAGTTGATGCAAATGGGAATATAGTTAGAGATGCAAAAGGAAATATTGAATATGAAACAGAACAAGTGCCACAAACAGATTCAAATGGAAATGTGGTTAAGGATTCAAATGGAAATATAGTTTATAAAACTCAAGATGTATATAAAGTAGAGGCTTTTGATTACAGTCAAGTTAATGGTGTTTCTGTTATTAAGGATAATATATACGATACAACGCAAAAGCAAATAGATGATCAAATAGCATCAAAAAGTGATAGTTCATCTACCACTACAAGTTCATCTGATACTACTCCATCTACTAAAACAAGTTAAAATTAAAGTGTGTGAAGAATTTAAGTGTAGGTGAGAAAGTATGGGTTATAGAGTTGTAAATGGTAAGTTATTTCAAACTCAAGATATAGCTGATTATTATATTAATAATACTTCTGCTATGAGAAAATTAAATAATCCTTCGAATGATTTTGAAAATATTCTAAACAATAGAATTAAAAATCAGAATGAGTTTACTATTTCAAATCATGCAGCTGAAAGATTAAAATCTCGAAATATTGATTTTAGTGAAAGCGATATGAAAAAAATAAATGAAGGAATTAATAAAGCTCACGATAAAGGAGCAAAGGACTGTTTGATTTTTTACAAAGATGTGGCATTAGTTGCCAGTATAAAAAATAGAACTATAGTTACTGCTGTAGATAAAAGCAGCAGCAAAGGGAATGTATTTACTAATATAGATAGTGTGGTTTTATTATAGCTGGACCTTTTAGGAAGCTTGTTTTGTGGAAAGAAGGAAGCAAAACATAAGACTATGCTTAGTATGTTATAAAAATTAGGAGGTAGAATTTATGTTAAGAGCAATGACGTCAGGTATAAGTGGTCTTAAAGTTAACCAAAATAAATTTGATATAATAGGTAGTAATATAGCCAACTCAAGTACAACAGCTTACAAGAGTCAATCAATTAATTTCTCAGATGCAATGAGTGAAACTATAAAAGGAGCATCTGGTGCAACTGCAAATTTTGGTGGTGTAAACCCAGAGCAAATTACACTGGGAGCCAAAGTTTCTGCAATAATTACAAATACAACAGGTGGAAGTGTTAATACAACAGGTAGAAACTTAGATGTTGCAGTAACAGGTGGAGATGGATATTTTATGACAGCAGCTGGTTCTGAAATGTCTGATGAAACAGATTGTATTCAGGTATCCCCTCAAGAACATAGTATAACTTCATCACCAGCAGGTGTTGATATTTCCTATACAAGAGATGGTTCTTTTAATTTAGATAATCAAGGAAATTTAGTTACAGCAGATGGTAGAAAAGTTTTAGGATATTCTATGATTGGAAGAAATACTCTTTATACAGATAGTACTGATACAACTAAAAATATATATGGAAATGTTGTTAGCTTAACAGGAGATCAATCAGCTACAACTTTAGACGCAGATGCAGAAAACGGAACTGCTTATATAACAAATGCCGCAAAAGGAAATAATGATATAAATACATCTATTGCAAAAGCTGTTGATTCATCTCCAGCAGCAGGAGATACTATATTAGTAAATAAAGGTACAGTTGCTTTTGTTGATTCCAATGATACAGATTTAAGAGCTGATAATAGATATCTTCATACTCTAAAAATACCAGCTACAGTTACAAAGGTTACAGCTACTCGTGATGCAGTAACTGGAAATCCTGTATATAAGACACAAGAGTTAAAGGTAAAAGGTTTTTCTATAGGACAGGATGGAGTTATTACGGCAAATCTTGATGATGGATCAGCAGCAGCTATAGGACAAGTAGCAATGGCATCATTTACGAATGCAGGTGGTCTTGAAAAGACAGGTGGAAACTATGTTAAACCTTCAGCAAGTTCAGGAGAACCAATGATAAGAAGTGGTGCATATAGTACTAAAATTCCTGGTGGATTTCTTACTTCCGCAAAGGGTGAAGATAACAGTGGTGGATATGGAAATATTTATAATGGAGCACTTGAAATGTCAAATGTTGATTTAGCACAGCAATTTTCAGATATGATAGTTGCAAGCAGAGCTTATCAAGCAAATGGTAAGATAATAACAACAAGTGATGAAATACTTCAAGATTTGGTAAATCTTAAGAGATAGTTAAAGCATTTAATTACTGGAAACTTGATGAAGATTTTTTACCAAGTTTCCAGTTTAAAAAAGTAGAGAGGTGAGTTAATGATAAAACTTACTGGAATGAATGGAAAAGAATTGATACTTAATGAAGAAAAAATAGAAAAAATAGAAAGAGTACCAGAGACAGTTATAACGTTTATAAACGGAAATAAGTACATTGTTGAAGAAGATGTGGATGAGGTTATAAATAAAATTGTAGAATTTAAGAGAAAAATATGTAATGGAACCTTTAAATAAATATAGGATAAGATAAAAAAATCGTATATACTATAGAAGGGAATGAGAAATTAATGAGTGAGAAGAAAAAAGATAAAGCAGAAAAAGGTGGAGGAAAGTCAAAATTAATAATAATAGTATTAGTAGCAATTATTGTAGCATTTTTAGTTGGTGCACTATTGTATTTCTTTGTATTATCTAAAAAACCTGCAACAACAAAATTACAAGAATCAAATACTGCAACGCAGCAAGAAAGTGTTGAAGAAGATACTTACAGTTTTGATGAAATTATAACTAATCTTGCAGATACTGATTCAGCTAAATATGTAAAAATAACAGTTGCTATCGGTTTTGATGCTAAGAATTCAAAGCTTAAAGAAGAAATTGAAGCTAAAGAAAAAGATATTAAAACACCTATTATGAGAGATGTCATAGTAAATGTTTTAAGAAGCAAAAAAGCAGCAGACTTTACCCCTAGTGGAATTGAAGAAATGAAAAAAGAAATAAAGTCGGGAATAAATCCACACCTTAAAAATGGTCAAATTAGTAGTGTGTATTTTTCAAATTTAGTTATTCAGCAATAATTTAATATAAATTAGGACGGGATTGTAATGGAAATTTTCTTTATGCTAATAAAAATAATAATATTTTTACCAATAGTTATACTCTTAATATATTTATCGTTGAAATACGGTGGAAGTAAACTTCAAAATATACAAAACGGTAGGTTCTTGAAGATAATTGAGAAGACGCCAATTTCAAAAGAAAATAGTATTATAGTAGCTCAAATGGGAGAAAAGGCTTATGTACTTTCTAGTACTCAGGGTAAGATCGAAATTCTTAAAGAACTTACAGAGAATGAGCTTTTAATGCTAAAGGAAAATAAAAACATTCCTGAATATAAAAATTTAAACGAACTTATTGTAAAGATTCAAAACAAACTCAAGAATAAAAAGGAAGAATAATATGAAAAAGAAAAGTTTTATTATGATTGCTGTTTTAGTAGTATTCCTTGCAGTTCTTGGAGCTAAAGTTCATGCGGCACCAATTGATACTGCAAATGCTATACAGTTACCTAAAGTCAATATTTCAGTTGACAATGCAAATTCGAATAATCCTAAGGATTTTGTAGATAATATAAAACTTCTTTTAATACTTACTGTTATTACTCTACTTCCTTCAATAATAATGATGATGACAAGTTTTACAAGGATAATAGTAGTATTGGGATTTTTAAGAACTTCTATGGGTACGCAGCAGTCACCACCTAATCAAGTACTTATAGGGTTAGCGTTATTTTTAACTATGTTTATAATGTATCCAACATATAATCAAATAAATAAAAATGCTATACAACCCTATTTAAATAAAACAATAAGTCAGCAGCAAGCTCTTGTAGAAATGGAAAAGCCACTTAGAACATTTATGTACAAACAGACCTATCAAAAAGATTTGAAATTATTTATTGATTTAGATAATAAAACAGGTAAGGTTACAAAGGATACTGTTCCTTTTCATGATATAGTTCCAGCATTTATTATAAGTGAGCTTAAAACTGCATTTACAATAGGATTTTTATTATATATACCATTTCTTATAATAGATTTGGTAGTTGCAAGTATACTTATGTCAATGGGTATGATGATGTTACCACCGGTTATGGTATCTATGCCATTTAAATTGCTTTTATTTATAATGGTAGATGGATGGTATCTTATAGTTAAATCCCTTGTATTAAGTTTTGGAGGGTGATTAAAATGAGTGAGAATATGATAATTACGATAATGAAGGATGCAATAACTACTGGACTTCTTGTAGCTGCGCCTATGCTTATAGTATCGATAATAATAGGTCTTATTATAAGTATATTTCAAGCAACAACGCAAATTCAGGAACAAACTCTTACTTTTCTTCCAAAACTTTTAGCTGTAGCTGTAGTTGGTTTTGCAGCTGGCAGTTGGATGCTTCATATGATGATGGGATTAACTAGTAGAATGTTTGATATTATTGCAAATATAACGCGTTAGGTGTGATAGAATATGAGTATTGCATATTTTACTTCGCTTTTTATGGTTATGTTAAGGGTATTTGCATTTTTTATAGCATTTCAAATTATTTTTCCTCAATCGTTTCCAAAGACGGTTAAAGTAATGTTATCAGTGTGTGTAGCATTTTTCGTAATGCCATATATAGATTTATCGCAGGTTAGTGCGCTAAATAATGGACTTTTGTATACTTGGCAGTGTATATGCGAAATTTTAACTGGACTTATATTGGGCTTCTTTGCTAACTTGATGTTCCTATGTGTAAGAATTGGCGGTCAATTTTTAGATTTCCAAATTGGATACAGCATGATGACAGCATATGATCCAACAAGTGGAAGTAGTGCATCTTTAATTGAAAGATTTTTGAATATGTTTTCAGTAGTACTGTTCTTTTCCGTAGGTGGAAATGAAGTAGTTATACATGAAATTGTGAATAGTTTTAAGACGGTTAAATTAGGTACATTTGTTATAAATGATCAGAGTGTTATGGCTGCATTTGATGTGTTTGTCAAATTTTTTACTATAGGCTTTAAAATAGCACTACCTGTGGTATTAGTACTGCTTATTACAGATATAGTTATGGGACTCATGTCGAGAACTGTGCCGCAGCTAAATGTAATGATACTTGGTCTACCAATAAAAATATTACTTGGGCTTACTTGTCTAATGATTATTTTACCACTTATAGCTAATATTTTAATTACATCATTTTCATCGCTGCCAGATATATATAAAGAGTTTTACAAATTAGTTCCTGTAGGACTTATTGTTTTTGCCGATTCCGAAAAAACAGAAGAGGCAACGCCTAAAAAGAAAGGTGAAGCGAGAAAAAAGGGTCAAGTAGCTAGAAGTAAGGAGGTCCCTCTTGCAGCAACACTTGTTACCATTACATTTATTATATCGCTCTTTGGGGACAATTTCTTTACGGGTCTTAGAGTAATGATGCAAACTTTTTTTCAATCATATATGACTAAAAACCTTACAGAACTAGGTTTAAGAGATATTATAATATTCGTAATTTTAAATGCTGGAAAATTTATATTTATGTTTGGGCTGCCAATAATGGTAGTTGGAATTGTAGCTAATATAGCTCAAAGTGGATGGTTAGTAACAACAGAACCAATAAAACCAGATTTTAAAAAGTTAAATCCTATATCTGGCTTCAAAAGAATATTTTCTATAACTACAGTAGTAAATCTTTTGAAGGATTTGGTGGTAATTACTGTACTTGGAGTTATAGGTTACAAATTTCTTATGGCTAACTACGGGGATATAGCTAACTTAAACAATTTAATGATTGATTATATTCCAAGTGCATACTTAACATATATAATAAGTATTTTTAGAATAGTAGCAGTTGTTATGATTGTTATTGCAGGATTTGATTTTGTATATAATAAATATAAATATAAAAAAGATATGAAAATGACCAAACATGAAGTTAAAGAGGAAGCTAAGCAAGCAGAAGGAGATCCTGAAATAAAAGGAAAAAGAAAACAAAAAATGCGTGAACTTTTAACAAGGACAATGCTTAGTAAGGTTCCAGATGCCACAGTTGTAATTACAAATCCTACTCATATTTCCGTAGCTATTAAATATGAGCGAGGTGTTGATAGAGCTCCTACAGTAGTCGCTAAGGGAGCAGATAGAACGGCACTTAGAATAAAAGAAATTGCAAAAGAAAATAATGTGCCTATTATGGAAGATAAGCCACTTGCAAGGTTAATGTTTAAACAAGTGGAAGTAAATGAACAAATACCTGCTGATTTATATCAAGCAGTAGCTGAGATTTTAGCTTTGGTATATAAATTAAATAAGAAACAAGGGTGATAATTGTGGAAGAGAGTAGGAGATTAAAATTTAATGTTAAAGACAGTAAAGATATTATAGTTTCACTAGCTATTGTAGGAATAGTTATTATGATGATTGTTCCGCTGCCAGCGAAGGTACTTGACTTTTTTATAGCCTTTAACATTTCTATGTCAGTAATCATAATACTTCTAACTATGTTTATTACAGAAGCACTTCAATTTTCAGTGTTTCCAACATTATTACTTATAACAACGCTCTTTAGAATTTCTCTTAATATATCCTCTACAAGACTTATTCTCTTAAATGGATATGCGGGAGACATAATAAATGCTTTTGGAAGCTTTGTTGTTGGGGGAAACTATGTTGTTGGTGTAATTATATTTTTGATAATTATAATAGTACAGTTTGTTGTAATAACCAATGGTTCAGGTAGAGTAGCAGAAGTTGCAGCTAGATTTACTCTTGATGCAATGCCTGGTAAACAGATGACAATAGATGCAGATCTTAATGCAGGGCTTATTACTGAAGATGAGGCTAAAACTAAAAGAAAGAATCTTCAGCTTGAAGCAGACTTCTTTGGAGCTATGGATGGTGCTTCTAAGTTTGTAAAGGGAGATGCAGTTTCATCACTTATAATATGTTCAATAAATATTATAGGTGGAATTATAATGGGAGTGCTTATGAGAAACTTAAGTATTGGTCAGGCAGCCCAGCAGTATGTAATACTAACAATTGGTGACGGTCTTGTAAGCCAAATACCAGCTCTGTTAATATCTGTAGCAACAGGTATACTTGTTACAAGAAGTAAAAACAATGAAAATCTTGGTAATGAAATTTTAGGACAAATAACAGCTTTTCCAAAAGTTTTAGCACTTGCTTGTGTAGTACTTATAACCCTTGCTATCATTCCAGGTTTTCCGCATTTAGTATTTTTGATTCTTGCTGTTGCAATGGGAGTTTCAGCTTATCTTCTTTTTAGAGATGAAATGTCTCAAAAGATTATAGAAAAGCAGCATGAAAATATGCAGGTTATGGAGCAAGAAAAGAGAGAACCTGAGAACGTAATGAAACTTATTTCAGTTGAACCAATGGAAATAGAAATAGGTTATGGATTAATTCCTCTTGCAGATGAGAATTCCGGAGGAGATTTACTACAAAGAATTGCATCAGTAAGAAGGCAATGTGCCATTGAGATGGGAATAGTTGTTCAACCTATAAGAATAAGAGATAATCTTCAACTTAAAACAAATGAATATGTTGTTAAAATAAGAGGTACAATAGTATCAAAGGGTGAATTGATGCCTAATATGCTTTTATGCATGGATCCTGCTAACGAAAATGCTGATATAAAAGGAATACGAACTGTTGAACCTACATTTGGACTTCCAGCTATGTGGATTAATAAAGATCAAAGAGAAGACGCAGAAATAAGGGGACTTACGGTAGTAGATCCTACAACAGTAATGATTACACATTTAACAGAGACTGTAAAAGATCATTCTTTCGAGCTTATAGGAAGACAGGAAGTAAAAGAGATTGTGGAGTCAATGAAAGAAAAGTATTCTGCTGTAGTTGAAGAGCTTATACCAGATTTATTAACTATAGGAGAACTTCAAAAAATTCTGCAAAATCTTTTAAGAGAGAAGATACCTGTTAAAGATATGGTTACTATAATGGAATGTCTTGCAGATAATTCTAGGAACACAAAAGATATTGAACTTTTAACTGAGTATGTTAGAATGTCATTAGGAAGAACTATTTGCGGTAATCTTGTAGATGAAAATAATAGCATAATAGTTGCAACTCTATCACCGGAAGTGGAAAATTTAATTTCTAATAATATTCAAAAATCATCAGTACAGGGATCATTTCCTGCAATTAGTCCTGATGTAACAACTAATCTTTTGAATTCTATAAAACAAGTTGTAAATACTGTTAATTTTAATGATGGGCAACCAGCTATTTTGGTTTCACCTAAGATAAGACCTGCTTTTAGAAAGCTTATTGAGATGGTTTTCCCAGGGGTAGCGGTTCTTTCACTTAATGAAATTCCAAATGATATACAGATAAGGACTGAAGGAGTTGTGAGCTTGTAATGGTGGTAAAGAAATATATTGTTAAAAGTATGAACGAGGCTATGAGCAAAATAAAGTATGACCTTGGAAGTGACGCTGTTATAATAAGTCAGAGAAAAGTAAAAAAGCAAGGAATTTTTGGATTTTTTTCACCGAAACTAATAGAAGTAACAGCAGCAGTTGACAATTCTAGAAGTGCGCAAAAAAGGGAAAAAGTATATGCTAAGCCTCAGTATGCTGAAGACAGTTCTGATTTAAACGAAAGTGTAGAAGCCTTAAAAAGAGCAATGCAAAAACATGAAGAGACTTCAAGAGTTGAAAAAAGAAAAGTTTTAAATGAAGTAGAAGATAAAAACAGTGAAAATAGAATTCTGAGGGAAATGGAAGAAATGAAAAAGCTTATAGGTAACATTTCTTCCTCCAAGGTTGATGAAGAAGAAAAATCTCAAATGGAGTTGAAACTGGAAGAGGCGGACGTAAATAAAAGATACATAAATGAGATTGTCAAAAGTGTGATGGAGGATAAATCCAATATCGACGAAACTTTAAAACTTAAAAATGCTTTGGAGAAAAATGTAGAAATTTCCAATACAGAGGAAAAAGGTATAATTACTTTTGTAGGGCCGACAGGTGTTGGGAAAACTACAACAATTGCAAAACTTGCTGGTAAATTTTCGTTAATTGAGAAAAAAAAAGTTGGGCTTATAACTGTTGATACCTATAGGATTGGTGCAGTAGAACAACTTAAGACCTATGCTGATATCATGAATCTTCCTTTTAAAGTAGTTTTAACATTAAAGGAAATGGATGAGGCTATAAAAAGCATGCAGAATTGTGATATAATTTTAGTAGATACTACAGGTAGAAGCAGTAAAAATAAAATGCAAATTTCAGAACTTAGAGCTTTTGTTAATAAGACAAATAGTTCTAACATAAATTTAGTAATAAGTGCTACTACCAAAAATAGAGATTTAGAGGCTATCGTTGATGGTTACAGACAACTTGATTTTCAAAATGTTATAATTACTAAACTTGATGAAACTACTACCTATGGAGCTATAGTTAATATATTAAATTATGCTCATAAGCCTATAAGTTATGTTACTACAGGGCAAAATGTTCCAGATGACATAAGAAGAATATCAAAAGGTGAAATTATAAGCTTGGTGCTAGGAGAGGATAATGTATGTTAGATCAGGCTGAAAGACTTAGAAATATGGCTCTTTCAAAAAACCATGAAAATATCAAAAAAAAGCCTGTAATAATTACAGTTACATCTGGTAAAGGCGGAGTAGGAAAAAGTAATTTTGTAGTTAACCTATCCATAACTCTTCAAAAAATGAACAAGAGAGTTTTGATTTTTGATGCTGATGTTGGAATGGGTAATGATGATATTTTACTAGGTTGTATAGCCAAATATAGTGTGTTTGATGTAATATATAATGATATGAAAATAGAAGATGTAATGGTAGAAGGACCATTAGGCGTAAAACTCTTGCCTGGGGGATCTGGAATTACTAGATTTAAGGACTTGACAGAAAATCAAATTAATGCCTTTGTTGAAAAACTGTCTAGCATTGAAGATTTTGATTATATAATAATGGATACAGGTGCTGGGGTAAATAGAAGTGTTTTAGGATTCATATCTTGTTGTGAAGAATTAATAATTTTAACAACACCTGAACCAACTTCACTCACGGACGCATATAGTCTTTTTAAAGCAGTTGTTCATTTTAATATAAAATCATATGCAAAAGTAATTATAAATAGAGTAGTTGATAACAAAGAAGGTATAGAGACATATAAAAAATTTGAAAGTGTAGTAAATAAATTTTTAAAGACAAATATAGAATTTTTGGGGAGTGTTTCTGAGGACTCAAGGCTTATTAGAGCTGTTAGGAAGCAAATACCCTTTGTTGTTGAAAATCCTAATTGTGATGCTGCTAGAGATATAAATCATATAGCGAGTAAGCTCATTGGAACTACTACCGAAAAAGATAGACTTGGTCTTGACGGTTTATTTAAGAAAATGTTTAAGATTTTTTCATAAGGAGTTGTGGTTATGAGTGACCTTGGTTTTATAGCTATTAATGACAAATGTGAAATTGTAGTAGATGACGAAATTTATAAAAGTAATATACAGGGAATTGAAGATAAATATATTGCTATAAGTATGCCAATAAATAACGGTACTTATGCCATTATGCATAAGGGGGATATAGCAGAAGTTTGGTGTTACCACAATAAGCAAGTTTATTCTTTTACATCTACTGTTATAGATAGAAAAAAAGAAGATAAAATAAAATTAGTATTAATATCAAAACCAAATTCTAAAGATGTAAAAAGGGTACAGAGAAGAAGAAATTTTAGAGTTGAATTGATTGAAAATATAAGGTATAAAATATTAAATAAAAGTGTAGCAGAAGAGGAAGCTAAGGAACTAAAAAATGGTTCCGTGCAAGAACTCTCAAATGGATACATGGTTGATTTAAGCGGTGGAGGATTAAAAATACGTATAAAGGAAAAGCCCAATATAGGAGATAGTATTTTTGTAAATTTACCTGTTGGTGATGAAAAAGTGTTTTTAATAAGTACATGCGTTAGGGCAATTAGAGAATTAAATGGTGAATATTTATGTGGACTTGAATTTGATGATGATGTAGATGAAAAAGTAAGAGAACACATAATAAATTATACTTTCAATATAATGAGAAAGCACATGAAAAAAGGATAGGGAGGATTTTTTATATGGCAATAGATGGGATTGTAGATGATAGAGAGGCTGTAATAAAAAAATATATACCACTTGTTAAGTATATTGCTTCAAGGGTAATAATTGGTAAGAGTAAGTATATAGAGTATGAAGATTTGGTAGGTTATGGCATGATAGGACTTATGGATGCCTTAAAGAAGTTTGATCATAGTAAAGGAATGAAGTTTTCAACATATTCATCTATAAGAATAAAGGGAGCTATGATAGACGAATTAAGAAAGAATAGTCCTATCTCTAAGGGAGCTATGGACAAGCTAAATAAGTATAATTTAGTAGTTGAAAGATTAGAAAAAGAATTATGTAGAGAACCAACAGAGTTAGAAATTGCAAGTGGTCTTGGTATTGAAAGAAAAGAAGTTGGTGAAATTGAAGGGTACATTAACTATATATCAGTTGTATCTCTAGAAGATTTAATATTTTCAGAGGATGATGATATGCCTTTAATAGGAACTATAGAAGATGAAAAAAGTCCAAGTCCTGAGAAAAACTTAGAGGAAAAAGAAGAGATTGAGTATCTTGCAAAGGGTATAGAGCTTCTTAATGAGAAAGATAGAATGGTTTTATCATTATATTATTATGAAGAATTAACTTTAAAGCAAATAGGAAATATTCTAAGTGTATCAGAATCAAGAGTTTGTCAGCTTCATACTAGGGCTATAATGCACCTTAAAAAAGCGCTTAAAAAATTAAAATATGAATAATTTGGAGTTGATTTAATGGCAGGAATTATTTTGATATTTATAGGGATTATTCTTATTGGTATAAATATAAAGGCAATAAAAAATGATACTTCTTTTGAAGCAAGTTTTGACAATCAGATTAAGAACACAGACAAATATGATTTAGAAATAGGAAAACTGAGACAAGAATTTGCAGAGACAATTTTAGAAATGCAGCAAGAAATAGATAGACTTAATAATGATGATTCAAATAAGTATAAAAATAATGAAAAAATAGACGATAATGAACGTAAGGCTCAGAATACAAGCATAAATGTTGTAATCGATGATAAACAAAATGTTATAGAAGAAAATGAGAATGAAAAAATAGGAAATGTAAGAAAGCTTTTTAAGGAAGGAAATACAGTGGATGAGATATCAGAAAAGCTAGATTTGGGAAAGGGTGAGGTATTATTAATTCAAAAATTGTACACAAACTAAAATCAGCTTTTGCAATTATATGTGATAGAAAAATACTTTTTGGTATAGGTGTAGGAATGATTATATCTACATTCTTCATGTACACTGTTAAAATTGGTAACTCTATGTCCAAAGGTCAAATAGAACAAAAAGCATATTCTTATGGGATGAAATATCCAACAGATATGAAGGTAAGTAAATAATAAAGGAAGTGGTTATATGGTAAGAGGGCTTTATACTGCTGTAACCGGAATGGTAGTTCAAGAAGCAAAGCAGGATGTAATAAGTAATAACCTTGCAAATACAAATACGGTTGGTTTTAAAAGTGATAGTTTGTCATCTCAATCATTTGAAGATGTACTTATTCAAAATTATTCTAAGAGGGAGAATGGTACTCCAACTAGAACAATTTTAGGAAATCTTAATTTAGGATCTAAAATAAATGATACAGCTACAAATTTTTCAGGTGGAAATATACAAACAACCAATAGTGATACAGATTTTGCAATAGAGGGAAGAGGATTTTTTACTGTTAGAAAAAATAATGGCTCAGATCAAAATTATTATACAAGAAATGGACATTTTCATGTAAACTCAGGGGGATATCTTCTTGATGATAATGGTGATTATATAATGGGAACTAATTTAGCAACTAATACTACTGAACCAATGAATCTAGGTAAGGGAAGTGTTGATTGCGATCCATATGGTAATGTAAGCGTTAACGGACAGGCTAAATATAAATTTAATTTTGTTGACTTTAACGATTATACGAAATTAAAGAAAATTGGTGATAATCTTTTTCAGGGAGATAACCCTACTCAAAATTTTAATGCTAGTGTAGAAAATAAAGCTTTGGAATCATCCAATGTAAATGTCATGAAGGGAATAACTGACATGATGACTACAATGAGGGTGTTTGAAAGTAATCAAAAAACAGTCCAATCTATTGATGAGACTGTTGGAAAAGCTGTAAATGAAGTAGGAAAGGTTTAATGGAAGTTTAAAGGGGTGTAAGAATTATGTTTAGAATTATGTGGAATGGTGTAAGTGGTATGGCAGCAGAGCAAGAGAAGCTTGATGCTATATCCAATAACTTAGCCAATATGACCACTACAGGATATAAAAGTGAGACTGTTGGATTTAGTGATTTATTATATGAAACATTAAACAGAAATGGTTATCCAAGAGTTGAGAACGATAATAATCGATATACTGGAGCAGGAGTTAAGGCTGATGAGTGGATTAGAGATGGATCTCAAGGATCATTAGCTCCAAGTGATTCTAAAACAGCATTAGCTATTGATGGAAGTGGATATTTTAGAGTTACCATGCCAAATGGAAGTAAAGCATATGAAAGAGCAGGAAGCTTTAGTGTAAATCCTAATGGAAAAATAGTTGATCCAAATGGAAATTATTTAGATATTGATTATAGTGTGGATCCTAATACCTTTAAGTTTACTTCAGATAATGTTGTTGTGACTCAAGATGGTACTGTAGGCATTGATAATGGACAAAGTACAACAAATGTTGGAAAAATAAATATATATGATGTTACGGGCAGTGATTCTATGATGTCTGCTGGAAACAGTTTGTTTGTACCTAAACCTGGAGTACAGGTATTCCAAAATAATAAGGCATCAATATATCAAAACTATTTGGAAAACTCAAATGTTGATTTGGGAACAGAAATGACAGATATGATAACTGCGCAGAGAGCATATCAGTTAAACTCAAAGAGCTTAGAGACAGGCGATAATATGTGGAGTATTGTAAATAATATGAAAAGATAAAAAAAAGCACTTATGTGCTTTTTTTTATTTTGCTTCTATTGCAGAAGTTAGTGGTGGTATTACTTGTTTTTTTCTTGATAATATACCAGGAACATATACTGAATTATCTTTAAGTTCAACATTAAAAGCTTTATTTACAATAGCAGTATCTTCTCCAGTAGCTATTAAAAGTGAGCCTTCTTTTATAATATCTGTAAGAAGTAAAAGTACTACATTAAAGCTTTCATCCTTAACTTTTTTATCCATATAAGCTAACATATCTTTTTTGTATTCATCAAAGCCTTCTATATCCATAGTTGTAACTTGAGAAACGCCTACTTTCTTATCTCCAAGATTAAACACTTTATAATCACTATTAAATATTTCTTCAACTGTTTTACCCTTTAGGGAAGTACCTGCTTTGAACATTTCTGAAGCATATTTTTCAGGATCTATATCTGCTATTTCAGCTAGCTTTTTTAAAACCTCTTTATCTCTATCTGTAGTAGTAGGAGATCTAAATAAAAGCGTATCTGATATTATAGCAGAGCACATAAGTCCAGCTGCTTCTTTTGAAGGGGTAATTCCCTTTTCGAAATACATTGAGCCTATTATTGTACTTGAACAACCTACGGGTTCATTTCTGAAGAATATAGGATAGCTTGTTTGAATGTCTGCTATTCTATGATGATCTATTATCTCAAGTAAGTGTAAAGCTTCTAGATTATCTATAGATTGAGATCTTTCATTATGATCTACCAATATTAAGTCTTGATTTTCAGATAAATTTTCTACTAATTTAGGTGCATCAACTTTAAAGTAGTCAAGTGCAAATTGTGTTTCACGGCTTACATTTCCAAGTCTTGCTGGAACAGTGTTAAAGCCTAGTTTGTTTTTTAATTCTGAATATGCTATTGCTGAACATATTGAATCTGTGTCTGGATTCTTATGTCCAGATATGTAAATGATATTTTCCATTTTTAAACATCCCTTCTCTTGGTGTAATATAGAAAAACCAAAGCACACGTTAATATATTGAAACTACTAAACATACGTATAAACCTTAGTCTTTCTATATTTTATAATTTTAATCGTAAATTGTAAAGTATTAATAATGGAATAAAATGCGTAATAATTTCTGTGCGTTTAAGCATAAAGTGTAAAAGTAGGTAGTATATAAATTATATAGTTTACAATGAGGGGTGATAAATTGATTAATGAAAATAGGGCAGCAAGTGGTTTATCAGAAGAAGAAGCAAAAAAACTACAGAAAAAATATGGATATAATACAATACAAAAGAAGAAGAAAGTTTCCACCGTAAAAATATTTCTATCTCAATTTAATGATGTTATGATATGGGTACTTATAGCTGCAACTATCATTTCAGGACTTATGGGTGAAAAAGCAGATGCAGTAACTATAATTGTGATTATAATCATGAATGCAATTATAGGATTCATACAAGAATTTAAGACAGAAAAATCATTGGAAGCACTGAAAAAGCTCACCGCACCAACAACAAAGGTAATAAGAAATGGAAGTATAAAGGTAATTGATGCAGCTAATCTAGTTCCTGGAGATTTGGTGCTTTTAGATACAGGAGATAGAATTCCTGCAGATTGCATTTTAATGGAAGGTTCAAATGTTATGGTGGATGAATCCCTACTTACGGGAGAATCTGTTGGAGTTTCAAAAGATAATAAAAATAGTGATCTTTATATGGGGACTACAGTGCTTACAGGAAAATGTAAGGGAAGAGTAATAAAAATAGGAATGACAACGGAGATGGGCAAAATTGCAAATATGCTTGAAAGTATAGACCAAGAGAAAACACCTCTTAAAGAAAAGTTAGCATCCTTAGGTAAAGTACTAGTAATACTTTGTATAGTTATATGTGTACTTGTTACAGTACTTGGAATAATAAGAGGTGAGGACAAGTATGAAATGTTTCTTCTAGGTGTAAGCTTAGCAGTTGCTGCAATACCAGAAGGGCTTCCAGCAATAGTAACAGTAGCTTTAGCTATAGGTGTGTCTAGAATGCTTAAAAGGAAAGCTCTTGTAAGAAAGCTTCCGGCAGTAGAAACCTTAGGATGTACATCTATAATTTGTAGTGATAAAACAGGAACCTTAACTCAAAATAAAATGACAGTAAAGGCTATGTATTTTAATAATGAACTTTATGAAAAAGATTTTTATTCAGAGGACAAGTTTGACTTACTTAAAAAAACTTTCATTTATTGTAATGATTGTGATTACAATTTTAAGGAAAAAAGTATTGATAAATGTCTTTTCGGTGATCCTACTGAAACTGCACTTATCAGAGCGTTTTTTAAAGATACATCAAAGTTAAATAAATTTATTTTAGAGGAAAAAAGAATAAAAGAAGTACCTTTTGATTCTAAGACAAAAATGATGAATGTAATAAGTAAGGGAAAAAGTGGAACTAGCTTATACTTAAAAGGAGCTCCTGAAAGAGTAATAGAAAAGTGTAAATATATTTATATAAATAATAAGGTTGAGTTGTTTACTTCAACATATAAAGCAAAGGTAAACTCAGTACTCGAAAATATGTCAAGGAAAGCATTAAGGTGTATTGCCTCGGCATATAAAAAGGAGAACATAAATAAAGATTATGACATGATTTTTTTGGGAATAGCAGGAATGATTGATCCTCCAAGAGTAGAGGTGAAGGATGCTGTTTTAGAGTGTAGAGTTGCTGGTATAACTCCAGTTATGATAACAGGAGATCATAAAAATACAGCTTTTGCAATAGCAAAGGAATTAAATATATGCTCTGATGTGTCAGAAGTTATGAGTGGTGAAGAACTTGATAAAATAAGTGAAAAAGAGCTCTATAACAAAACAGATAAAATAAGAGTTTTTGCAAGAGTAAGTCCCGAACATAAACTTAAAATTGTAAAGGCATTTAAAAAGAAAAATAAAGTAGTTGCTATGACTGGTGATGGAGTAAATGATGCTCCTGCAATTAAGGAAGCAGACATAGGAATATCTATGGGAATATCAGGTACAGATGTAACAAAAGAAGCCTCTTCTATGATCCTTTTAGATGATAACTTTGCTACAATTGTAGCGGCAGTAGAAGAAGGAAGAGTTATATATAATAATATAAGAAAGTTTATACGATATTTGCTATCTTGCAACTTAGGAGAAGTACTAACTATGTTTTTGTCATCAGTGTTTAATCTTCAAACTCCTCTTTTGCCAATACAAATCTTGCTTGTAAATTTGGCTACAGATGGTTTGCCTGCATTGGCTCTTGGAGTTGATCCACCAGATAAAGACATTATGCAGGATAGGCCAAGGGAAAAGAATGAAGGTATTTTTTCTAGAGGACTTAGTGAAAAAATTATTATAAGAGGATGTCTTATAGGAATATGTACTGTTCTATCATTTTTAGTGGGATTATATCTAGGATTTGGATTAAAAACAAGCAGAACTATGGCTCTTGGTACATTAATTATGTCTCAATTAATACATGTATTTGAGTGTCGTTCTGAAAAACATTCCATATTCGAGATAAAATTGTTTACCAATTTATATCTTTTGGGAGCAGTTAGTGTTTCTATAATAATGCTTGTGGGTGTAGTATATATTCCATTTATGGAGACACTTTTTCATACTGCAGCCTTGGATCTTCCTCAATGGATTATAGTTTTGTTTTTCTCGGGTTTTATAGCTTTAATAAACAGCCTATACTTATATCGTAATAAAAATTAAAAACATATAAATAAAAACACTTAAGCTTTTGTTTATATAGCTTAAGTGTTAATTTTATTTTATCCTTTGGACTTTTTTTGTGGTTTTTACTCCACCATCATCAACTTTAACTAAATCAGACTTTGTACTTAAATTTCTTATATTCATGACAGAAAAAGCCTCATTAGGTTTCTTTGAGTTCTTTTTAGGTTTTAAACCTTGAACAATTACTAGATTACCTTGAAATATGTTCATGAAAGTTGGTTTTTTAAAAAATTTATGTGTTTTATATACACACTTTAGTACTGTTTTGCTTCTATCTGGTTTTATGATAATTGTAGCGATTAATTTATTGAAAATCCATAAAATACTTTTTCTTTCAACTTTAACTGAAAGTACATTCCCTTGAACGTTGGTAAATCTATCACCATATTTTCTGAAAAAATTGTCTCTTGAAGATTCTATTAATTTATCTTTAAAACTCATATCGATAACTCCTTTATGTTGGTTTTAAAAGTGCATATGTTATTCTCGTTTATTATAGCATAGGTTGAAATATTTGTGAATGTAAATCTTAAGCTTACCAAAAAAATGTTCCTAAAATAAAACTTTAAGAATATTAATATATAATATAATGGGAAAATACTTTAACTGAACCTTTTGAATAGAAATATTTTAAAGCACAATATAAGTATTTTAATGCATTATAGAGGGGGGATTGGAGAATGATTAGAAAGCTTACTCCTGAGGAAGTTATTTATAACATTAACTTTAGAAATAAAGGGACATCTAAATTTAATATTTATGATAAATTATATGTTGATATAAAAAGAGGAATTGATATAAAGGATAAAGGATATAATATTTATCTTGTAGATAACTTTAGTGACGAGATGTTAAACAATATAAAAAGTTATGTTAATTACATTTTGAGTAAGAGGGATAGACCTAAAGATATATGTTATGTTACAGGAGAAGATGAGAATGAACCAGAAAGTATGATTTTAAATAATGGATTTGGGCAAAAACTTTATAAATGTATTGAAGATATCAAGAAAGTATATAAGGATATAATATATAAATTTTATAATTCACTAGATATTGAAGAAAGAGATTTGGTAATAGAAGAGGCAAGAAGTAATAAAAAAAATGTAATAAATAAAATATTAGAGGAAGCAGAAGAAGCGGGATTCGAACTTAAAACCTCAGAGGCTGGATTTAATTTTATACCATTAAAAGAAGGAAAGACTATTACAGAAGATGAATATGAGGCGCTTAATGAAGAGGAAAAAGAAAATATATTGAGTAATATGAAAAAGTTAAAAAATAGTACTAAAGTGGTATTTGAAAAATTAAAGACTATAGAAGAAAAGGAATTGGAAGATTTAAAAGAGTGTTTTAAAGACTATATAGAAAATAATATTGAAGGAAAAAAGTATGCTCATATGAGTGAATTTGAAACTATACCTGAGGCAGTAGTATATATCTATAAAGTATTTGATGATATAAAGGAAGAGGTCATAAAAAATTATACTTCAAATTACGAAAAGGATTCTGAAAGGATATTTAGCCTACTTTTAAAATATTATGTTAATGTCATTGTTGACAATAGTAGTAATGATAAACCTGTAGTTATTTTTGAGGATGATCCTAAATTATCAAATCTTTTAGGAAATGTTGAATATAAAAATTTAAATGGAAATTATGTTACAGATTTGAGTTTAATAAAGGCAGGAAGTATTTTAAAGGCAAATGAGGGCTGTATTATAATAAGAGTTAGAGATTTAATTGAAAAAACACATTCCTATTATTATCTAAAAAAGGTGCTGTTAAATGAAAAGGTAAGATTTGATTATAATAAAGATCATTTTGAGATTATATCATTGAAAGGTTTACTTCCTAAACCCGTAAAAATAAATGTTAAAGTTATATTAATTGGGGATTATGAAACCTACAATATTTTATATAATTTAGATGAAGATTTTAGGGAACTTTTTAGAATAAAGGCTGAATTTAATCCTGTAGTTGATATTGATGAGAATTCTATAAGATGTGTTGAAAAAATGGTTGATACATTTTTACACTGCAAAAATAATAAAGAAATATCTACATCTGCCTTTAAGGAGATATGTAAGCATTTATCTAGAATAGCTGATGATAGAAACAGGCTTCATATTTTGCCTAAAGAAATAAAAAGAATATTAACATTGACCTGTAATAATGCTGACAAGGATTCTGATAAGTATATAAATGATGAGAATGTAAGAAAGGTAATTTATAAAGAAGAAATTATAGAAGAAGAGATTATTAAAAATTATAAAGATAATAAGATACTTATGGATTTTTTTGGTGAGAAAATAGGACAGATAAATGCATTGTCAGTAATTAGTTTTGGATATAAGGATATGGGAAAACCCATTAGAGTAACTTGTACTTGCCAAAAGGGAAATGGAAATATAATTGATATTCAAAAAGAAAATTCTATGAGTGGAAATATTCATTCAAAATCAATAAGCATATTAAAAGGACTTTTAGGAGAAATATTTGGAGGATACGATAGGCTTCCAGTGGATTTTTATCTATCTTTTGAGCAAGTATATGGAAAACTTGAGGGAGATAGTGCATCAGTAGCAGAAACTGTATGTATGCTTTCAGCACTGTCCAAAGTCCCTATAAAGCAAAATGTAGGGGTTACAGGATCTATAAATCAATTTGGAGAAATTCAGCCAGTAGGTGGTGTAAAGGATAAAATTGAAGGATTTTATAAGATTGCTAATTTATATAGAAGAAATGAGGCATATTCCGTTATAATACCTCAAAGTAATATGGATTCAATAGTTCTTAATTATGAGGTTGAAAAAGCGGTTATTGAAAAAAGGTTTAATATATTTACAGCGGAAAATATTAAAGATGCAGTAGAAATTTTAATGGATTCTAACTGGGAAGAGGTAAATAAGAAAGCAAAATTAGAAATGAAAAAGTATGAAATCAAGAGAGAAAGAAGACATTAAATTACTAAAATGAGACGAAACTTTAAAATTTCGTCTCATTTTAGTAAAACTATACATTGAATCTGAAGAATACTACATCGCCTTCCTGCATGATATATTCTTTTCCTTCAAGTCTATAAAGTCCTTTTTCTTTTGCAGCAGATTCAGAACCACAATTAACTAAATCATCATAAGATACTATTTCAGCACGTATAAAGCCTCTTTCAATATCTGTATGTATTTTACCAGCAGCAGCAGGAGCTTTTGTTCCTTGCTTTATAGTCCATGCTCTTACTTCCTCAGGACCAGCAGTTAAAAAGCTCATAAGTCCTAATAATTTATAACTGCTTTCTATAAGTCTATTTAAACCAGAGTCTTCAAGTCCGTATTCTGAAAGCATTTCTTTTTGTTCATCCTCTTCAAGTGAAGAAAGTTGCTCTTCAAGACCAGCACAAATAGGAATTACTTCTGAGTTTTCACTCTTTGCATAATTTTGAACAGCTTTAACCATATCATTTTCTATATTTCCAGATAGTACATCATCTTCTGATACATTAGCTGCATATAGAACTGGTTTTGAAGTTAAAAGGAAAAGTCCTTTTACAAATTCTTCTTCATCATCAGTGAATTCAAGAGTTCTTACAGATTTTCCATCTTCAAGATGTTTTTTTAATTTTTCTAATGTAACAAGTTCTGCTTTGGATTTTTTATCACCAGAGCGAGCTGTCTTTACAGTCTTTTCTATTCTTTTTTCAAGAACCTCAAGATCTGAAAATATGAGTTCAAAATTAATAGTTTCAATATCACGTATAGGGTCAATGCTGCCATCTACATGAACTATATTATCATCTTTAAAACATCTTACAACATGAACTATTGCGGCAGACTCTCTTATATGAGATAAAAACTTATTTCCAAGTCCTTCTCCTTTACTAGCACCTTTAACAAGACCCGCTATATCATAAAATTCTATACTTGTGTGTACTTTCTTTTTTGAATTATACATTTTTTCAAGAACATCAAGTCGTCTGTCTGGAACAGATACAACTCCTACATTAGGTTCTATAGTACAAAAAGGATAATTTGCAGATTCTGCTCCTGCTTTTGTTATGGCATTAAATAAAGTACTTTTACCTACGTTTGGTAAACCTACAATTCCCAATCTCATTTATGTGTACATCCCTTCTAAAATAAATTCATCTTATAAATTATACTCTAAGAGGTGCATTTATTCAAGAATAGAAGTTTTCATAAAAAAGTTTAAGAGATTTAAAAATTTAACTTTAAAAGAAGGAATTCTAAGATTCATATAGAATAATATAGAAAGTGGTTTAAAGTGGTGTAAAGTGGGTGAAAAAACACATAAGGGGGTAGAAAGTGTGTTTATAGGAGAATATAATCATGCTTTGGATTCAAAAAATAGAATAATTATACCCTCTAAGTTTAGGGAAGAGCTTGGCGATAACTTTATTTTAACTAAAGGGTTAGATGGATGTCTTTATGTATATCCTATAAATGAATGGAAAATTCTTGAGGAAAAGTTAAAGAAACTTCCCCTGACTAATCATAATGCAAGGGCTTTTGTTAGGTTTTTCTTTTCAGGAGCAAATGAAGTTACTTTAGATAAGCAGGGAAGAGTACTTGTACCACAAAATTTAATAGAATATGCTTCAATAAATAAGGAAATTATAAGTATTGGAGTATCCACAAGAATAGAGATATGGAGCAAAGAAAAATGGGTAGAATACAATGAAGCAAGTGTGGATATGAATGAGATAGCAGAAAAAATGAGCGAACTTGGGATATAAAAGGAGATTTTGTTATGGAATTTAATCATGTTCCAGTATTATTGGAAGAAACTATAGAAAATTTAGACATAAAAGAAGATGGAATTTATGTGGATTGTACTCTTGGAGGAGCTGGTCATTCTTCTGAAATTTTAAAAAGACTTTCAGATAAAGGAAGATTAATAGGAATAGACCAGGATAAAGACGCACTTAAGGCTGCAAGTGAAAGACTTAAAGATTATAAGAATTTTACATTTGTACACGATAATTTTTCTAATATAAAAAGCATATTAGAGGAACTTAGAATAGATAAAGTTGATGGTATATTAGCGGATTTAGGAGTTTCCTCGTATCAGCTTGATGAGGCAGAAAGAGGCTTTAGTTATATGAATGATGCTCCTCTTGATATGAGAATGAATAGGGACAATGAATTTTCAGCTTATGATGTTGTTAATGTATATGACGAGGAGAAGCTTTATTCTGTAATAAGAAATTATGGAGAGGAAAAGTTTGCAAAGAGAATAGCTAGATTTATTGTAGAAAAAAGAAGTGAAGGACCAATAAATACAACCTTCGAGCTTGTGGAAATAATAAAAGCAGCAATTCCAGCAAAATTTAGAAGGCAGGGACCACATCCAGCAAAGAGAACTTTTCAAGCCATAAGAATAGAGGTAAATCATGAGCTTCAAATTTTAAACAAGACAATAGAAGATGCAGTAGATAAATTAGAGGATGGTGGAAGAATTTGTATAATAACATTTCATTCTCTTGAAGATAGAATTATTAAAAATAAGTATAGAGAACTTCAAGATCCATGTATATGCCCCAAAGATATACCTATGTGTGTGTGTGGAAAAAAACCTAAGATAAAAATAATCACACGAAAACCAATAGAAGCTTCTAGTGCTGAACTTGAATATAATCCTAGAAGTAGAAGTGCTAAACTCAGAGTAGCCAAAAAAATAAATTTGTAAGTTATAATATTGGAATGGGGTGAATAATATTGATAATAACGGATAAAGAATTTCAGGTTAAAGGTAGTAATGCATTAGCACCACAGAAAAATAATACAGACGCTAATGAAAGAGCGCTTAAAAATTACAGAGAAAGAAGAAAAAAAGAAAAAAGAATGAAGCTTATAAAAAAACATATTCAGATGAAAAAGCAGGCTAGAGTTATATTAGCCATAGTTGCTGTTTTTATATTGGGTTTTACCGTTTTATATAGGTACTCTGAGATTTATTCACTTCAAAATAAGCTTGAGATGGTTCAAAATGACTCTAATAATATATCGGGAGAAAATGATGATTTAAAGCTTGAGCTCTTTAAAAATGAAAGTATTGACAATGTAGCTGAGAAGGCAACAGGAGATTTACATATGGTTAATCCAGATAAAAATCATGCGACATATACTAACCTGCAAAAGAAAAGTATAACTATAGATAAGGATACTGAAGCTTCAAAAAGTAAAGGTATTTTAGAGATCATAGAAAGCAAGTTTTTTTAAGGAGGTATCGGTTGCCAAAAAGAATATTAGTTGATAAGGCTACTATTAGAAACAGAATTTTTGTTGTGTTTCTAATTTTAACTTGTTTAATACTGCTTTTGTGTTATAGTCTTTTTAATGTTATGGTTGCAAAATCTGTAAAGTATAAAAAAATGGCACAAGAACAGTGGACAAGTGAGGTTAAGATTTCAGCTAAAAGGGGAAGGATATTAGATAGGAATGAAGAAGAGCTAGCTATAAGTGGTAATGTCTATAGAGTAGATTTGGATTTAAATACTATAAAGAATTCCCTTGAAGAGAAAAAAATGAAAATGGACGAACTTGGAGATAAACTTGCCAGTGCACTAGAGATGGATAAAAAGGATGTTTTAAAGCAGCTTAATAAAAGATTTAAAGATGGAAGACCAATGGGATCAGCTATTTTAACAAGAAGAATAGATAAAGCTAAGGCTAACAAGGTATTAGCGATAAACGTAAAAGGAGTAATGGTATCTCCTGATACTAAAAGATATTATCCCAATAGTAACTTTTTATCACAGGTAATTGGACATACTAACTCTGATGGAGATGGATTAACTGGAGTAGAGCTTAAATATAACAGTTACTTAAAAGGTAAACCAGGGGTAAGAAAAGCAGAAATAGATAAAAATAGTGCAAATTTACCATACACAATATCTGAATATTCAAAACCGTTGGATGGCAGAGATGTTGTCCTTACTATAGATAAGAACATGCAATATTTCGCTGAAAAGTATGCTCAGGAGGCTTTAGTAAATAATAAGGCAAAGGCTGTTTCAATAATTATAATGAATCCTAAAAATGGCGAAATACTTGCTATGGCTAACAATCCAGATTATGATTTGAATAATCCTTGGGATAAAAGTAAGAGCTATGATGAACTTCAAAAAAGCTGGAGAAATAGAGCTGTAAGTGATGCTTTTGAACCTGGATCTATATTTAAGGTTATAACATCAAGTGCAGCTATGAGTTTAGGAGTGGTTCATGAGGATGATAAATTTCATTGCGGTGGAAGTATTACGGTAGCTAAAAAGACTATTCACTGTTGGAAAAGAACTGGCCATGGCGATGAGACCTTCGTTGATATCTTAAAGAACTCATGTAATGTAGGCTTTGCTGAATTAGGAGAAAGGCTTGGAGCCAAGAATCTTAATGACTATATAAATAAATTTGGTTTTGGAAAAAAGACGGGTATAGATCTTCCAGGAGAAGCAAGAGGCATAATTAGACCAACAAATAAAATAGGACCTGTAGATTTGGCTACAATAGCTTTTGGACAATCTAACACTGTATCCATGGTTCAATATATGCAGGCCTTTAATTCCGTAGCAAATGGAGGTTATTTAATAACACCACATGTAATGAAAGAAATAAGTCACGTAGAGAACAATAAGGAAGTTGTAGATAAGGAATATACCGATTATAATAAGAAAAGGATTTTGGATGAAGGTATGACAGCCACCTTAAGAGGATACCTTGAAAAGGTAGTATCAGAGGGTGGAGGTAAGAAGGCATTTATTGATGGATACCATATTGCAGGAAAAACAGGTACAGCTCAAAAACCAAATCCTAATGGTGGAGGGTATGAGCGTGGGAAGTATCTAGCATCCTTTGTTGGAATGGCACCAGCAAATGACCCTAAAGTTACGGTTATGGTTTCAATAGATGAACCAGATCCATCAAATTATTATGCAGGTCAAATTTCTGCGCCGGTAGGTCAAAAGGTTTTTAATGATATATTTAATTATTTAGGTATAAAGCCAGATGTATCAACTTCTGATGCAGCTAAAAGTATGCTTAAGGATGTTGTTATTCCGAATGTTCGTGGAATGAAGAAGGAAGACGCTATGAAGACGCTTAAGGATTTAAATATAGATTCAGAGGTTGATGGAGGAGGTGCTTATATAGCCAATATTACACCTACTCCAGGTATAACAGTAAAGGAAGGAACAAAAGTAGTACTTTACACAAGCGACACTCCTAATTATAATAGTAATGATGTTATAGTTCCAAATTTGACGGGATATAGCAAAAAAGAAGCAGAGGAAGTATTAAAAAGTCTTGGACTTGATTTTAAAATTTCAGGAGACGGTGTTGTAGAAACCCAGAGTATTGACGCAGGAAAGCAGGTCAATAAAGGCACAAGTATAACACTTGATTTAGAAGATATAAGTGATTAATTGATTTGGATAAATGACTTAAGAAGCTTTAAGTTATTTATCCATATTAAATGCTGTGCGTAAACAATTTTAAATTATATGATGTGAAAATTATATTACATTATAATGAACAGTTAAACTATGTACCTATTGAGGAGTGATTTTATGAAATTAAAACAAATACTTGGTGATGTAGAATATGAACTTATATGTGGAGATTTGAACGTAGACATTGATAATGTAAATTATGATTCTAGAAAAGTTAAGGAAAAAGGATTGTTTTTTTGCATTGAGGGGTACACAAGTGACGGTCATGCATTTATAGAAAAAGCTGTAAAAAATGGTGCAGGGGCTATAGTGTGTACTAAAGTTCCTGAAAAACTTCCTAATTGTACTGTTATTAAAGTTAAGGATGGAAGAAAAGCTATGGCTTTATTGGGTGCTGCTTTCTATGGTAATCCAGCGCTTAAATTAAAGCTTATAGGAATTACAGGAACCAATGGAAAAACTACTTCTACATATATGATGAAGTCCATGCTTGAAAGTTCTGGTTATAAGGTTGGGCTTATAGGAACTATTGCAAATTACATAGGAGATAAAAAAATAGAAAGTCATAGAACAACACCTGAGTCTCTTGAACTTCAGGAATTGTTTAGAGATATGGTGAATGAAGGAATAGAATATTGTGTTATGGAGGTTTCATCACACTCTTTATATCTATCTAGGGTATATGGAATTTCTTTTAATCAGGGTATATTCACAAATTTAACACAGGATCATTTAGATTTTCATAAGACTTTTGAAAATTATTATAAGGCGAAGATGATACTATTTGAAAACAGTAAAAATTCAATAATAAATATTGATGATACTTATGGTAAAAGAGTTTTTGATGATGTAAACAATAATAAAATAACATATGGTCTTACAAATGAAGCTGATTTAAGAGCTGAAAACTTAAAGATGACCTCTAGAGGAACAGAATTTGATTTATGTTATAAGGACTTAAAGGAGCATGTTAAAATAAATATACCAGGAAAGTATAATGTATATAATGCTTTAGGAAGTGTAGCTGCTTTACTTAATGAAGGAATAAGTATGGAAAAGGTAAAGGAAGGTCTTAAAAATTTATCATCTGTTCCAGGAAGATGTGAAATAGTTACACATAATACTAATGTTAATTTTGACGTGGTTTTGGATTATGCTCATACTCCAGATGGACTTGAAAAAGTACTTAAGGCTTCAAGAGAATTTACAAAAGGTAGACTCATTTCTGTATTTGGTTGTGGTGGTGACAGAGATAAAACTAAAAGACCAATTATGGGCAAGATAGGCGCAGAACTTAGTGATATTGCAGTTATAACATCGGATAATCCTAGAAGTGAAAAACCAGAAGAAATAATAAAAGATATAGTAGGTGGCATTAAAGGCAATAATTATGTTATAGTAGAGAATAGAAAAGAAGCAATAAAAAAAGCTATGCTTATGGCTAAGAAGGATGATGTAATAGTATTAGCAGGTAAAGGACATGAAAACTATCAAATACTAGGTGATAAAACTATCCATTTTGATGAAAAAGAGATTGTTTCAGAATTTATAAAGGAGCTGTTTTAAGTGGAGAATTTGACGTTTGATGAAATTGCAAAGGCGATAAATGGAAAGATCATTTTAAAAGGAAATAAGGATATATTTAATAATATAAGTATAGATACTAGAAAGTTAGTGGAAGGCTCTGTTTTTATTGCAATTAATGGTGAAAACTTTAACGGAAATAAGTTTGTACATAATGCAGTAGAAAAAGGAGCGGCACTTTGTATTGTTGATGAAATTCATTTTGAAAAGGATTCTTTTAATAAGGATGTATCCGTTTTATTGGTTGAGGACACAAAAAAAGCTCTTTTAGACTTAGCTGAATTCTATAGAAGTACTCTTGAAATTAAGATAGTTGCAATAACAGGATCTACTGGAAAAACTTCAACAAAAGATATTACTGCGTCAGTTCTTAAAAGTAAATTTAAAGTATTTAAAACATCAGGAAACTTCAATAACGAAATAGGACTTCCACTTATGATATTTAACCTAGATAAAAGTTATGAAGTTGCTGTACTTGAAATGGGAATGAATCATTTTGAAGAAATACACAATATGGCAAAGGCTGCAAGACCGGATATAGCCCTTATAACTAATATAGGAATATCCCATATTGAAAATCTTAAAAGTAGAGAAAATATACTTAAGGCAAAGCTTGAAATAACAGATTTCTTTACAAAAGATAGTACACTTATTGTAAACTCAGATAATGACCTTTTAGGAAAACATAGCTTTGATAATATTAATACAGTTAAAACATCTTTAAATTGCTTAGGTGATTTAAATGCTGAAGATGTAAAGCTTGGTGAAGAATCTTCAGCATTTAAAGTAAGAGATGAAAGCTTAACGCTAAATATGCCAGGAAAACACAATATTGAAAATGCCATGTTAGCTATTGCTGCGGCACTAAAGCTTGGAATGAGTTTTGATGAAATTAGAAAGGGATTAAAAAAGCTTGAGCTTACTTCTATGAGACTTGATATTGTAAATGGTGATAATATAACAATTGTTGATGATTCATATAATGCAAGTCCTGATTCTATGAAAGCAGCTATTGAAGTTACAAAGAATCTTAAAGGTACTAGAAAAATAGCAGTGCTTGGAACTATGAGAGAGCTCGGAGAAAAATCATATGAAGCACATAAAGAGGTTGGAAGCTTTGCAAAAGAAAATAATATAGATGAACTCTTAATAGTGGGGGAATTTAAAGAAGCTTATTTGGCTGGGTATGAAAATGAAAAAAACTTTAAGGGATTTGAAACTAACGAAGAACTTTTGAAGTTTGTTAAGAATGACATAAAAAAGGGAGATGTATTTTTAGTAAAAGCATCTAGACTTATGAAATTTGAAAATATAGTTGCAAAACTTAAAGAACTAGATAAGGAGATATAAAATGGGAGTTATCATTTATTCAGTACTAATTTCATTTCTATTTTCAATACTTCAAGGACCACTTTTAATACCCATACTACACAGATTGAAATTTGGTCAACCAATACGTGATGATGGTCCTAAAAGCCATATGAAAAAAGCTGGAACACCTACTATGGGTGGAATTATATTTATAACTACAGCTGTTATTGCTATGGTTATAATGAGAAAAAATCTTAATAGTAATGCCGTATTTGCGTTTATATGTTTTTTTGCATTTGCAATGATAGGTCTTGTAGATGATTTACTTAAAATTATTCATAAAAAAAATGAAGGACTTACTTCAAATCAAAAGTTCCTCCTTCAAATTATATTTTCTGCAGGTATTGCATATTATGCATATATACGTTTTGGAAGTGACACTTTTATACCATTCTTTAAAATAACATGGACAATGCCGCCTATAGTATATATGGCAGCTGTTGTATTTTACTTTGTTGCTGTTACAAATGCTGTAAATCTTACTGATGGTTTAGATGGACTTGCATCATCAATAACAATATTAGTTGTAACTTTCTTTACAGTAGTAAGTTATTCTTGGCATCAATATGAATTATCAGTATTCTGTGGAATTATTGTAGGTATACTTTTAGGCTTTTTAAAATATAACTCATATCCTGCACAAATTTTTATGGGTGATACTGGTTCATTAGGGCTAGGCGGAGCTGTTGCAGCAATTGCTTTGGTATTAAAATTACCATTGTTGGTTATAATTGTAGGTGGAATATATGTTATTGAAGTACTATCGGATATAATTCAAGTAAGCTGTTATAAACTTACAGGAAAAAGAGTATTTAAAATGGCACCAATACATCATCACTTTGAAAAACTTGGATGGCATGAAACAAAAGTTGTTTCGGTATTTTCAATTGTGACAGTTATATTGTGTCTCATAGCTTTTCTATCGTTAATTTAAGTATTGATTTAGGAGGTTTATATATGTCAAAACCAAAACTACTTCAAAAGGTTGAAGTTGATTTTGTGCTTTTTGCAACTGTGCTTTTACTTGTAGCAATTGGTGTAATTATGATCTATAGTGCTAGTTCATATAGTGCACTCAATAGTTCAATGTATAATTATGATGATATGTTTTTTTTAAAGAAGCAGGGTGTATGGGCTATAGGAAGTATAATAATACTTTTAATAGTAGAAAAAATAGATTATCATCTACTAAAAAAAATAACATCAAAGTTAATTGTAATAACTATAATTCTTCTTTTAGTAGTTTTAGCGTTTCCTCCTATAAATGGAGCATATAGATGGATAAGGATAGGACCTTTTGGAAATCTTCAACCATCTGAAATAGCAAAATATGTTATAGTACTTGTACTTGCAAAGGCTATTGAAAAAAATGGCGATAAAATTAAAAAATTCGTTCCTAATTTTGTAGCATATCTTTTTATTGCTATTATGTTTGCAGGACTTGTTTATGTTGAAAAGAATCTTAGTATAGCAACTGTAATAATGGTTGTTAGTTTGATAGTTATGTTTGTAGGAGGAGCTAAACTAAGGCATATTGTTTCAATATTTGTTGCAATGGTGCCGGCGGGTTTGTTCTTTATAACAGCTGAAAGTTACAGATATAAAAGGTTTATGACCTTCAGAAATCCTTGGAAAGATTCTCAAGGAGTTGGATATCAGCTTTGTCAGTCTCTTTTGGCACTAGGCTCAGGAGGACTTAAAGGATTAGGGTTTGGACAGTCAAGACAAAAGTGTTATTACATACCAGAACCATATAATGACTTTATATTTTCTATAATAGGAGAAGAATTGGGTCTTATAGGCTGTATTTTTATTATAATATTGTTTATTGTTTTAATACAAAGGGGTATTAAAATTGCAATGAATGCAAAAGATACTTATGGTATGCTACTGGCAGTTGGAATAACATCCGTAATAGCTGTACAGGCAATAATAAATATAGCAGTTGTAACAGGATCAATGCCTGTTACAGGAGTACCGCTTCCGTTTATAAGTTATGGTGGATCCTCACTTCTTTTTAATCTAATAGCTATGGGGATACTACTTAATATATCATCTCAAGGAAATAAGTAATTTTACAAATTTTAAAGTAAATCTACCATTTGATTTATTTTAAAATTATATAGTTACTTGATGAAAAAAATAATTTAATTTAATAGTAACTAGTTTATATCTATATGTTTTTAAAACAAAAATTGACTTATACATAGCCTGTTAGGTACTTGTATAAGTCAATTTTAAATATAAAATATCTATTATTATAGTGAGAAAAAGGTGAACGTATGAAAGAGGTAAATGAGTACATAGTTAAAAGAAGAAAGAGAAGAAGAAGAAAAAGAATGGTAATATTTTTTCTTATACTAATATGCGTACTTGTAACATTGTGTTTAAAGTTGCCGTATTTTAATATAAAATATATAACTGTAGAAGGAAATAAAATAATTAAATCCGATAATATTATAGAAAATTCTGGACTAACAAAGGGTAACAATATTTTTTATTTGAATTTAAATAAATATAAGGATAATATTTTGCAAAATCCATATATTAAAGATGTTTCAGTAAAGCAAAAATTGCCAAATACTATTGATATTATTGTAAAAGAAAGGCAATCGGTTTTTTATATAAACAAGGACTCAAACTATTTTATTATCGATAAAAATGGTGTATTATTGGAAATAAGGAATAATATATCAGGAATGAATTTGATAAAATTAGATGGAGTTAATTTAAAAAGTAATAAACTAGGAAATAAAATTCCCTGTGACTCACGAAGACTAGATGTAATAAATAAGATAACAAGTATATCCATAAACGACAGTAAATTGAAAATTACAGATGTGGACATGTCCAATATTTTGAATTTAAAGGTATATTTTAAAGATATGTGTGTAGTTATTGGAACTCCTGACGATATATATAATAAAATAAATGAAGCTGTTAATGTGATTAGTTCTCAAAAATTAAATGATAAAAAGGGATATGTTGATGTGAGTTTTAAAGGAAATCCCGTATATTCTGTCCAGCAGTAGGGAGGAAGTTGTTATGAAAAAATTTGGAGCTCAGATTGGAGTTGCTTTTGTATGTTGTATTTTGGGATTTATGATAGCCCATCAACTTAAAATTGTAAGCTTTCAAGAGACAAAACAGAATACAGGTATGGAAAGTACAGAAATCTCAGAAGAGGTAAATAAGCTTAGTAAAGAAAAGGAAGACCTAACCAAAAAAGTGAATGAGCTTCAAAGTAAAGTAAAGGGATATCAAAATGCGGCAGCTAGTAGCAGTTCTATGAACAAACAAATAGTGGATGAACTTAATATAAGTAATATGCTTACTGGGAGTGTTGATGTTACAGGTCCTGGAATAATACTTGAAATAACTCCTCAAAAGATATCATCTTCTACTAATAATAATCAAGGTCAAACTGATGTTATAACAGGAGAAAATCTATTGTATCTTATTAACGAACTTAATTTTTCACAGGCAGAAGCAATATCTATAAACGATATTAGAATAACTTCAATGACTGGAATAAGAAGTTCAAGTGGAGGATCAGATATATTTGTAGGAGATGATAGGATATCCCCCTATGAAAAAATAACAATTAAGGCTATAGGTGATAGTAAACTTCTTTATTCTGCTCTTTCTTATCCAGGAGTACTTTCAAGTGTACCCTCCGGTTATAAAGCCGACTATAATAAATATCAAAGTATTAAGATAAGCAAATCGAACAAAGTTATAAAATTCGATTATGCTAAACCTGTAAGTAAATAGTGGGGTGATTTTGTGATTGCAGTTTTTGGATTATTAGTTGGTATAATAATAGGAGTTGTATGGAATGTACCAATTCCTGATAAATTTTCGCCATACATTTCGGTAGCTATTTTTGCTTGTCTAGATTCAGTATTTGGTGCAATAAGAGCTGGTCTAGGTAAACAGTTTAAGGCTGATATATTTATATCTGGATTTTTTGGAAATGCAGTTTTATCTGTGGCATTAGTGTATTTAGGTGATAAATTAGGACTTCCAATATATTTGGCAGCAGTAATTGTATTTGGTACTAGAATTTTTAACAATTTTGCAGAAATAAGAAGGAAACTCATAGAACTAGCTAAAAATCGTTAACGAGGTGTTTGTATGAAAAACAATGAAGCTTCAGTTTTTATATTTATTGCTTCAGTTTTTTTAGGTGTTCTTATATCATCAAATATGAGTTTTGCAAATAAATCAAAGAAGGTAGTTTACTTAAGTTCAAAACAGTATGAGGATGCGTATAGAAAAAAAAGTGCACTTTTAAATGAGATAAATGATATAAATAAACAATATGTTGATTTAAAAAATAACATAAAAGATTATGATAAGGCAAGTGAAGACTTTAATAGCACAAGGAATCAAATGCAAAATGAACTTATTTTAAATAAGATACAACTTGGTACAGTAGATGTAATAGGTCGTGGAGTAGACATAACACTAGATGATAGTGGAAATCAAATTTCAGCTAGTAGTGAGGATGCTAATTTTAGAGAAGTAAGAACTATATATCAGGTTATTCATGATTTTGATATGAGAGGTGTAATTAATGATCTTAAATGTGCTGGCGCAGAGGCTATTTCTATAAATGGACAGAGAATTGTAGCTAATACTGAAATATATTGTAATGCTGAGTTTTTACTTATAAATGGTGTTAAGATTAGCACACCGTTTAATATAAAGGCTATAGGTAATATAGATAAATTAAAAACTTATATGTTATCTAGTGAAAATCATATGCAGAATTTAAAAAGAAGAAGTATTTATGTAAAGCTAAAAACTTCCAAAGATATTAAAATTCCGGCATTTAAAGGTGAGCTAAGACATTCTAAAATCAAATGAAAATGACCCAATAAAATTTTTTCTTAAGAATTTTATTAAATTATATTAAAATTTTGTTAAGTATGAAGGTTTTTTTGTTTTTATGGAGAATATATTATTAAGGGAGACGATAAAATTGGGTATAACTTCTAATCTAAAGAACGTAAGAGAAAAGATTCCAAAAGAGGTTACTCTTGTGGCTGTATCAAAAACTAAACCCATTGAAGATGTCAAAGAGGCATATAATGAAGGTGTCAGAGATTTTGGAGAAAATAAGGTTCAAGAACTTGTAAAAAAGTATGATGAAATTGCAAATGATGTACGATGGCACTTAATAGGTCATCTTCAAGTTAATAAAGTTAAGTACATAGTGGGAAAGGTTTTTTTAATACATTCTCTTGATAGTATAAAACTTTTAAAGGAAATAGAAAAACGTTATACCAATGAAGGTCTAAAAGCCGATGTTCTTATAGAAATAAATATAGGAAGAGAGGAAAATAAAACCGGAATTTTAGAAGAAGATTTAAAATTCTTATTAGATGAATGTGAGAAATGTAGTAGTGTAAATGTAAAGGGATTGATGGCAGTAATACCTATAGGTGATGAAACTAGCAATAGATTTTATTTTAGAAAGATGAAAGATATTTTTGATGATTTAAAACATAAAAATATAAAAAATATTGAAATGAAGTATTTGTCTATGGGGATGACTCATGATTATGAGATTGCTATATCAGAGGGTGCTAATATTGTCAGAGTAGGAGAAGGCATATTTGGCAAAAGAAATTACAACAAAGAATAATATTAATTAGGAGGTTAAAAAATGGCAAATAAAGTTTTAAACAAAGTGATGGGAATAATAGGTCTTAATGATGAGGACTTTGATGAGTATGAAGATGAAGTAATAGAACAAGAAGCAGCTGTAAAGGAAAATAATTACGACTATGATGAAAAAGTAAATAATAAGTCTAATAACAATAAAGTAGTAAATATACATACAGCTTCTTCAGTGAAGGTCGTTATTGTTAAGCCTAAAGATTATGATGAAGCTACCCAAATATGTGATGATTTAAAAAATAGAAAAATAGTTGTGGTTAATGTTACAGAATTGGAACCTAAAACAGCTCAAAGACTCCTTGATTTTATGGGAGGAGCAAGTTATGTTTTAAACGGTGAACTTTTAGAGGTTGATAAGGGAGTTTACTTATTGTCACCTTCAAATGTTGATATATCTAGAGATTTAAAAAATGACTTGGCGAGTAAAAGTATTTTTAACTGGTCAAAATAATAGAAAATAATAGTGGAGGGTAAGTACAATGCCTATGCTCATTATGGCTATTAATAGCATATTTACAATTTTAAGATGGATTATAATATTTGATGCTATACTATCTTTTATACCAAATAATTCTTTATATGATATAAAAGAACTTTTAGGCAAGGTAACTACACCGCTTTTGATGCCGTTTAGGAGGTTACAGGAAAGAATCATGCCGGGATTAATGGTCGATTTTTCACCAATAGCTGCCTTTGCTGTACTCAGTTTAATTCAAAGGGTTATTATTAGTATTTTTATAAAATTTATTTAGACAATGAGGAAATTAAGAAACTGAGGTGATACTGTGGATGTTAGATTAACACCAATGGATATAAATACTAAAGAATTTAGGAGAGCGTTAAGAGGATTTGATACTGAAGAAGTTGATCAGTTTTTAGATCAAGTTTCAGAAAACTATGAACAGCTTTATAAAGAAAACTCTGAGCTTAGAGAAAAAACTACTATATTAAAAGAAAAATTAGCTCATTATGAAAAAATCGAAGATACAATTCAAAACACTTTGATTTTAGCTCAAAATGCTGCAGAACAAGCAAAAGAGTCAGCAAAAACAGAGAGCGATTTGATACTTAAGAATGCTAATGATACAGCTCAAAGAATAATTGACAAAGCAAATCAAGACGTTATAAAAATAAATGATGACTATGATAATGTAAAACAGCAATTTATGAGATTTAGAGCTAAATATAGAAATTTCATGAATTCTCAGCTGGATATGTTTAATTCGCTTGAAAATGACTTTGAAAACAATTATAATGTTTCAAGTACTGAAAAGTTAAGTGAAAAAGAAATTGAAGCTGTAGACGAAAAAGTATCATCAGTAGAAGTTGACAATAGACTTGAAGATGTAGATAAAAGCTTTGCTGATGACTTAGAGGAAGTTAAGAAGTTTTTTGTGAAATAGGATTTATAGAAGCATTAATAAATTAAGCTTTATATGAATTATAAGCTTAGTTTTTAGAATCTCACTTTTATGTGAGATTTTTTTACGAATATATTTAAAAAGCAGGAGGAAATGAAAATGACAATTGGAATTATTGGAGCCATGGATGAAGAGTTAGAGATCCTTTTAAAGGAAATGAAAATGGAAAGAAAAGAAAATAAGGCTCAAATGGTATTTAATTTGGGAAGCCTTAACGACAAAAATGTAGTTATAGTAAGATGCGGCATAGGAAAAGTAAATGCTGCAATTTGTACACAAATTTTAGTAGACGATTTCAAGGTAGATGCTATAATAAATGTAGGAGTAGCAGGTGGAATTGGAAAAGATGTACTTCCAGGAGATATTGTAATAGCAGATAGCCTCGTAGAACATGACATGGATGCTACAGCTTTTGGTGATAAGGTAGGACAAATTCCTAGAATGGATACTTTTGATTTTAAATGTGATACTAAATTAGTTGAAATTGCTAATAAGGTATGTAAAAGCTTTGAAAATCAAAAAGCACACATAGGAAGAATAGCAACTGGAGATCAATTTGTTGCTGATATAGAAAAAATAAAATGGCTAAGCAGCGAATTTGATGCGTATGCATGCGAAATGGAAGGCGGTAGTATAGCACATACTGCATATTTAAATAAAATTCCATTTGTGGTAATTAGGTCAATTTCTGATAATGCTAATAATGGTGCGCATATGGATTATGAGAAATTTTTACCGATAGCTATAAAAAATTCTTCTACAATATTAAACAATATGATAAGTTTGTTATAATATTTCGTTATTTTCAAATAATAATTCATAGGGAAATAAAATTTATATCCCTAAGTCTTCTATACATCATAATGGAGGAAGAATTATTATGGATAAGAAAAAGCTTGAGTACTTTAATAATAAACTTACAGTTGAAAAAGAAAACCTCATAAAAATCATTAGAGATATGAAAAAAAATCAAACTGTAGATGCTAATGTTGAAATAGCTTCAGAATTGTCTTACTATGACAATCATCCTTCTGATTTAGCAGCTGAATTTAATGATATTGAGAGAGGAAAAGCATCTAAAAAGAATGAAGAGGCCTTACTAAAAAAAATCGAAAAATCTATGGAGCAGATTAAAGAAGGTAATTATGGAATATGTTCCTCTTGTGGTAAGCCAATAGGTGAAGAAAGGCTTGAATTTGTACCATATGCAGAAAATTGTATAGAGTGTCAAAACAAGTTAAATGATTCAATGCCAAGAGATAAAAATAATAGGCCGCCAGAAGAAGATGTAATTTCATACCCATTTTATGATGGCAATACTAGGAATGCATTTGATTTAGAAGATAGTTATGAAAAAGTTCAGGAATTTGATAAAATAGAGAAATATGAAGATTTTAATGATGATGATAGTGAAGACGAAGGATATGTTGAATCTATAGAAAAGATAAGTAATTCTCAATACAAAGATCAACTTCCTGATTAAAAAGGAGAGCGGCAAGACTATATAAGTTTAAGAGGGTCTTGCCACTCTTAAATTAATTTATAGGCAGGAGGAGCATTTGTGGAAATACTTATAGTAGTAGCTGGTATTTTGTTAGATAGGTTAAGTAAAGTTTGGACGCTAACGCAGCTGAAAAAAGTTCAACAAATACCAATTATAAAAAATTTTTTTGATTTAACTTATGTTGAAAATAGGGGAGCTGCTTGGGGAACTTTTAGTGGAAAAACAACAATACTTTCATTAGTTACTTTTATTGTACTTATAGCTATTGTAGTTTATATAATAAAATATAGACCCAAGAGTAAATTAGTAAGAATTTCATTAAGTTTAATAATTTCAGGAGCTGTTGGAAATCTATACGATAGAGTTGTCTATAAATACGTTGTTGATTTTATTTCATTTCACTATAAAGATGTTTATTATTATCCAGTGTTTAATGTTGCAGATATATGTGTTGTATTAGGTACTATAATACTTGCAATTTTTATTATATTAAAGGACGATAAAAAAAATGAAAAAATATAATTTTACGGTTGAAGAAGAAAATGAAAATAAGAGGATAGATTTATACTTGGCAGAGGAATTTCAAGATATGTCTAGATCACATATTCAGGAGCTTATAAAAAAGGGAAAGGCTTTTGTAAATGGTAAGACTGTAAAAAGTAATTACAAGTTAAAGGCTGAAGAAATCGTTGAGTTTGAAATTCCTGATAATGAAGAGCTTGAAATTGAACCTGAAAATATACCCTTAGATATAGTTTATGAAGATAAAGACATAGTTGTGGTAAATAAGGTCCAGGGAATGGTAGTACATCCCGCACCCGGAAATTATACTGGAACACTTGTAAATGCACTACTACATCATTGTAAAGATTTATCAGGCATAAATGGTGTATTAAGGCCAGGAATTGTACATAGGATAGACAAGGATACTTCAGGAATACTTGTTGTAGCTAAAAATGATGTGGCACATAAAAATCTTGCATATCAGCTTAAAGAACATTCTATGAATAGAATATATAAAGCGCTTGTTGAAGGTGTTATAAAAGAAGATGCTGGAACTATTGATAAGCCGTTAAAGAGGCATCCTGTAGAAAGAATAAAAATAGGAGTATTTAAAGACGGTAGAAATGCTGTTACACACTATAAAACCATTGAAAGATATAAAAATAATACTCTAGTAGAATGTAAGCTTGAAACAGGTAGAACACATCAGATAAGAGTGCATATGGCACATATACTGCATCCTTTAGTAGGTGACCCTGTGTACGGATATAAAAAGCAAAGATTTAACCTTAATGGTCAGATGCTTCATGCGCAAAAATTAGGATTTATTCATCCCACTAAGGGAAATTACATAGAATTTGAAAGTGAGTTGCCACCTTATTTTAAAAAAATAATAAGTATTTTAAAAAATGAATTGAAATGATGTGAAATATGTGTTAACATATGTGGTAGTAAAAACCCCTTTAAAGTGATCCTGTGAGGTCTTAAGGTTTGAAAAAATATTTATTTGGAGATAAACCTGACCTTTTTGGTTAGGCTTTTTTACTATATAAATAAAAAAATATTTCAGATTGGGGATGAGTATATGAATTTGAAAGCAAGAATTTTAGATGATAAAGCTATGAAAAGAACTCTAACTAGAATAGCACATGAAATCATAGAAAAAAATAGAGGTATAGACGATATAATTTTGGTGGGAATAAAAAGAAGAGGTATTCCTATAGCTGATAGAATAGCAGACATAATCGAAGAAATAGAAGGAAAAAAGGTTAGGGTTGGGAAAGTAGATATAACACTATATAGAGATGATTTGACAACTGTAAGTTCTCAACCAATAGTAAAAGGTGAGGAAGTATATGAGGATGTTAAAGATAAAATAGTTATACTTGTTGATGATGTGTTATATACAGGAAGGACATGTAGAGCAGCAATAGAAGCTATTATGCATATAGGAAGACCTAAAATGATACAGCTTGCAGTTCTTATAGATAGAGGTCATAGAGAACTTCCTATAAGAGCAGATTTTGTTGGAAAAAATGTGCCTACATCAAAAAGTGAATTGATATCAGTTAATGTAAAAGAAATAGATGAAGATGATTCAGTAAATATTTATGAATTATAAATAAACTTTTAATATAGTCCAGAGAGGCTACAAAGGAGGAGTTTTTTTGAAGAACTTTATAGACGTAGAAGAAAAATTACCAATAGGAAAGACAATACCACTTAGTTTTCAACATTTATTTGCAATGGTAGGATCAACAATTTTAGTACCGATTTTAACACATATGAGTCCTGCTATAGGTTTATTCTGTAGTGGAATTGGAACACTTCTCTATATTTTATGTACAAAAGCTAAACTTCCAGCATACATAGGATCATCTTTCGCTTTTATAGGACCAATGGCTGTTGCAGCTCAAAACTATGGAGTAAATTCTATGCTTTCAGGAGTTATTGCAGCAGGTATGGTATACATAATAGTATCAACAATAATAAGATTTGCTGGGGTTAAGTGGCTTAATAGAATACTTTCACCAGTAGTAGTTGGTTCAGTTGTAATAGTAATAGGACTTGGTTTAGCATCAAGTGCTATTGGCTGGGCAGGGCTTGATCCTAAGCAAGCTATAGATCCAGGAGTATCAAGAACTGCATGGATAGCAGTAGCCTTATTTACACTTGCAGTAGGTGTTATAGGAAGCATGTATTTTAAAGGATTTTTAGGAGTTATTCCAATACTTGTGTCAATAATATGTGGATATGCACTTGCCCTAGTATTAGGAGTTGTACCAGAAAAAACAATTCATGCTATACTATCAGCTAGTTTAATAGAAATTCCGCCATTTATGGCACCTAAATTTAATATAAATGCAATGATAATTATGGCGCCTGTTTCATTTGTAACAATAGCAGAACATATAGGACATGTGTATGTAACCAATAATGTGGTAGGAAGAGATTTTACAAAAGATCCTGGACTTCATAGATCAATGCTTGGTGATGGATTAGCTACTATGTTTGCTGGTTTTGTAGGAGGACCTCCAAATACAACTTATGGTGAAAATATAGGAGTTATGGCGATAACTAAGATATACAGTGTTTGGGTAATAGGAGTAGCTGCTGTAATAGCAATAATATTATCCTTTATAGGACCAGTTGCTGCTATAATAGCAAATATGCCTAAACCAGTAATTGGTGGAGTTAGTATACTTCTATTTGGTATAATAGCATCCTCTGGTTATAGGATGTTCGTAGATGATAAGATAGATTTTTCACTTAAGAGAAATCTTATAATAACATCAGTAATAATAGTTCTTGGAATTGGTGGAGCATCAATCAAATTTCAATTCAAGGGTTCACCTATAGAAATATCAGGTGTTGCACTTGCAACTCTTGTTGGAATAATATTAAATCTTGTTCTTCCAGAAAAAAGCTTATCCGAAAAAGAAGATGAAGAAAAAACTGCATAAATTTAAGCTGTCATACTAAGTATTAGTGTGGCAGTTTTGTTTTACTCTGTTAGTTAAATAAAGGTAAAGGGGGCTATTTGCTCTCTTTACCTTAAAACCACAGAAAATTAAAAAGCTTTAATTTTTTTTTAACTTTATATTGACAGGGTTAACGTGCCATATTTCCTTTGCATAGTTTTTAATGGTATTGTCACTAGAAAAATCTCCAGAATGTGCAATATTAACTGCAGACATTTCAAGCCATTTACTTTGATTTTTATACAATAGATTTATTCTATTTTGAGCCTCTACATAATCATCAAAGTCTTTTAATACAAAGAACTCATCGTTATTTGCTAATAGATATTTGTATATGTCCTCGAATTCAGATTTTGGAACACCTAAGGAACCATCTATTAAGCTATCAACTATTCTTTTAATTCTAGGATCATTGTTATAATAATAAGCAGCGTTATAGTTTTTATTCTTTTCGTAATTCATAACCTCATCTTTTTTCATTCCAAATATAACTATATTTTTGTCTCCAACTTTTTCATGAATTTCAACATTGGCACCATCTAAAGTAGCTATAGTTATAGCACCATTCATCATAAATTTCATGTTTCCAGTTCCAGAAGCTTCTTTTGTGGTTGTTGAAATTTGTTCGCTTACATCAGCGCAAGGAATGATTTTTTCAGCTAAAGAAACAGAGTAATTTTCTAAAAATAGAACTTTGATTTTCCCATTTATAGTAGTATCGTTGTTTACTAGATTCGCTACTGTATTTATTAGCTTTATTGTACGTTTAGCTAAATAATATCCAGGTGCTGCTTTTGCTCCAAAGAAGAAGGTTCGTGGAACTATATCTAAATTTGGATCATCCTTTAGTTTATAGTATAGGTTAAGGATATTAAATACATTTAAAAGCTGTCTTTTGTATGCATGAAGTCTTTTTACCTGTACATCAAATATTGAATTAGGGTCTATTGATATACCGTATTTTGCTTTAACCATTTCAGCAAATCTAATTTTATTGTTTTGCTTAATCTCATGAAGTTTATTTTTGAAATTTTCATCCTCAGAGTAAACAATTATATCTATAAGCTTCTCAGGGGCTTCAATCCATTTAGTACCTATTGTATCAGTTATTAATTCACAAAGTCTAGGATTTGATTTCATAAGCCATCTTCTATGGGTTATACCATTTGTTTTATTGTTGAACTTTTCGGGGTAAAACTCGTAGAAATTATGAAGCTCTCTTGATTTTAATATTTCAGTATGCAGTTTTGCAACACCGTTTACAGAGTGGCTTCCAACGATAGCTAAATATGCCATGTTTATAGAACCATCAGCTATAATAGCCATTTTATGGACCTTTTCTAAATCATTGTACTTTTCAAAGACTTCCTTGCAAAATCTCTCATTTATTTCATCTATAATCATAAAAACTCTAGGAAGAAGCTTTTTAAATAGTTCTATAGACCATTTTTCAAGGGCTTCAGCCAGTATTGTATGATTTGTATATGCCATAACCTCCGTAGTCATTTTCCAAGCTTCATCCCAAGGTAAATTTTCTTCATCAATTAATATTCTCATAAATTCAGCTACTGCTATAGAAGGATGAGTATCATTTATGTGTACTTGTATATAGTTATGAATTTCTTCTATCGGACGTCCTGTTTTTTTATAACTTCTAATTATGCTTTTAAGACCAGCAGATACGAAAAAGTATTGTTGTTTTAATCTTAAAATTTTACCATCAATTCTAGTGTCATCAGGGTAAAGAACTTGGGAAATGGATTCAATGGAATATTTGTGTTCAACAGCCTTTGAATATTGTCCTTTACTAAAAGATTCTAAGTCAAAATCTTTATCAATGGTTTCAGCACGCCACAGTCTCATTGTATTAACGGTATTATTTTTATATCCTATTATTGGAGTATCATAAGGAACAGCGAGTACTGACTCATAATTTATATGCTCAAAGGAGAGTTTGCCATCTTTTTCAGTTTGAATAACTTCTCCTCCAAATTTTACAACAATAGCTTTATCTTCACGTCTTACTTCCCAAACATTACCGTCTCTTAACCAATTATCAGGTATTTCTACTTGATAACCATCAACTATTTTTTGTTCAAAAAGACCGTAATCATATCGTATACCACATCCGTGTCCTGGAATGCCAAGAGATGCCATTGAATCTAAAAAACAAGCAGCAAGTCTTCCAAGACCACCATTACCAAGTCCTGCATCATTTTCTACTTCTTGCAGTTCTTCTAAGTTTATGCCTAATTCACTAAGGCCTTCTTCGCATATATCGTATATATCTAAATTTAAAATGTTACTTCCAAGTAGTCTTCCGATTAAGAATTCCATTGAAAAATAATAAACTTGCTTTCGAGATTCTTTTGCGTATTGATTATTTGTGTTCATCCATTTCTGAGCAGAATATTCTTTTATTAAACTCCCAAGAGCCAAATATTGATGAAGCTTTGATGAGTTATCTATATCCTCAGCATATAGCGTCATAAGCTTTTTTTTGAAATCATTTTTAAAGGTTTTTTTATCAACAAGCATTTAAGGGTCCTCCTAGATTTAGTATTTGTTATATGATTTAATATTATTTTCGTTTAAGAGTTAAAAAGCATTACTCAATATTGCAATTTGGATAATATTAAGTGGATAGCTAAAAAATATAAATAATAGTATTATTATTATATATATTATTACCTCTTAGATTAAATTTATGAAGATATATTCTATAATATTAATCTTTATGATATTCTTATTTATAAATACTAGTAACAAATCTTCAAAATAGAATACTATTAATATTGGAGGAGTCTTTATGAGAATAGCTTTAGCTCAAATTGATGTTTTTTTTGAAAATAAAGAAAAAACAAAAAATAAATGCCTTAAATTTATAGAAGAAGCAAAAAAAAATGAAGTGGATTTAATTGTTTTTCCGGAAATGACGCTTACAGGGTTTTCTATGAATGTAGTTAAGATAGGAGAAAAAAGTTTTGATACTGTAGAATGGTTTAAAAAAATGTCTCTAGAATTTGATATTTGTTCAGGGTTTGGCTTTGTAGAAGCTTCTAATGATGGAAAGGGAAAAAATAATTTTTCTATAACCTCTTTTTCAGGAAATGAGATTTTAAGATATACTAAAATTCATCCATTTTCATATGCTGGCGAAGATAAATATTATAGCAGTGGAAATACAATCAAGTATTGTAATATAAAAGAGTTTACACTTTCAACATTTATTTGCTATGATTTGAGGTTTCCAGAAATATTTTTAGAAGCATCTAGAAAGGCAGAGTGTATAGTAGTTATTGCTAATTGGCCCCATGAGAGAATAGGTCAGTGGGAAACCCTTTTAAAAGCTAGAGCAGTAGAAACTCAAAGTTATATTGCAGCCGTAAATAGAGTTGGCACAGGTGAAAAAATATATTATTCAGGTTGCTCTATGATAGTTAGTCCATATGGAGAAACCATAATTAGTGAAAGCATTAACGAAAAGCTTCTAATAGCTGATTTAGATTTAAATGTAGTAAAAGAATGTAGAGATAAATTTAGGTATAAAAAAGATAGAAGAGAAAAGCTTTATTGTGAATTTTTTATGAAAAGATAGGTATTTTAATACAAATAAATGGCATGTTTTAAGATTATATGATAATATTGTAATCAGGTCATACGTCCGAATTATTTTAATGTATGCTTTTAGGAGGCGTTTATTATGTGGACTTATTCAGAATTTATAATATTTTTTGGAATTTATTCTTTTTTAGGATGGATGCTTGAAACTATTTACGCTAGTTTTAATGAAAGGAAAATAGTGAATAGGGGATTTTTAACAGGCTTTTTTTGCCCTATTTATGGTTTTGGTGCTATTTTAACCGTTATGATATCAAGTTTTATAAAGTTTTCTTTTGAAAATCCAATAATAAATATAGGATTAAGTGTTATATTCTCTATTTTTATAGTTACTGTACTGGAGTATATAACGGGATTTATTTTGGAGGCAATTTTCGATTGTAAATGGTGGGATTATAGCGATGATGCTGCAAATGTCCATGGATATATTTGTCTTAAATATTCTATTTTATGGGGTGTTTTGGCATTTGTTTTAGTAGAGAGTATACATCCCATTATTTCAAGTATAGTCTTTAATATATCTGCTACTACAAAAGAAAAGATTTCTATTTTTTTATTGATGTATTTTATGCTTGATACCATAAAATCTGTAATAGATGCTCTTGAATTAAGGAATGTTATTATAAATTATTCCAATATTTCTATTAACAAATATTACGAAAAGATAGTAAAATATAAAAGATTGATTCTTGCGTTTCCACGGCTGATTATTTTAAATCGTGATATAAGGAGAAATTTAAATGATAGGTTCTATAAAATTAAACTTGAAATCAAAAACAAAATACAAGGATTCTTATAGGGAGTTTAATAAATGTATTTCTGACCTTATAAGTGAAGATATTGTACTTTCTATGGATAAATTTATACAACATAGTAATGTAAGCTGTCTTGATCATTGTATTTATGTTTCATATATAAGCTATTCTATATGTAAAAAATTAAAATTAGATTATCGTGCAGCAGCAAGAGGTGCTCTTTTGCATGATTTCTTTTTATATGATTGGCATAAAACCAAATCTAAGGACGGTCTTCACGGATTTACTCATCCATATACTGCCCTTAGAAATGCAAATAATTTTTTTGATTTAAGTGAAAAAGAGCAGGATATCATAGTAAAACATATGTGGCCACTAACTTTAAAGCTTCCCAAATATAAGGAGAGTTTTGTGGTGGTTTTTGCAGATAAATACTGTGCCATTTTGGAGATTTTTAAAATTGGAAGTAAAAACAAAATATGCAGCACCGTTAGAGAATTTTCGTCAGTTTAAATTTTAAGAGGGTGAGAATAATGGATACTTTGAGAATTAAAGATTCTAATCAGTCTAAAAAAATACTTGAAGCAGCATTTAAGTGCATATCAGTTAAGGGATATGCCAATGTATCTATGAGAGATATCGCAGATGAGGCGGGAGTTGTTTTGAGTCAGTTAAGTTATTATTACAGAAATAAAGAGGGGCTATTTAGAGAGATTGCCAAAAATATTACAGAAAAGTATTTAGGTGAAATTGATATTATTTTAAAAAAAGGTAAGAGTGAAGAGGAAAAAATATTTGGACTTATAAAATATTTTCAGGAAACCTTAAAGAATAACCCCCAGCTTTTTAGAGTCCTTTATGATTTAACAAGCATGTCTATTTGGTCAAAGCCTATAAAAAAGCTTTTAAGTAATTTTTATAGTAGAGCATCTGAACTTATACAAAATAATGTTATGGATAGACTTATAAAAAGAGAAAAATTTAAGTTTTATTCTCCAAGTGAGCTTTCTAAAATACTTCTTGGAGCTTTATATGGAACTTCTGTGCAGTTTATAATGCAGGAAAATGAAGAAGAGATTTCGGATAGTACCTTTAATGAACTTATTACGATGTTTAGTTAAAAAAAGAGTTTTAGAGAAAATATAGCTTCATATTTTCCCTAAAGCTCTTTTTTATGCTTCTAAATTTTTAGAAGTGGATTTTGTTCTATAGTCCCTGAGCCAAATTCGTATACTTTCACCTACGATTATCACTATCATTATAATTAATATAAATGACATTACACTTAAAAGAATTTTATGCTGAGGTATATAGGATATTATATTTTCAATAGCTGCCCAAACAGTATTTATACCCACAAATGCCATAGGTATTATGGTTATTGGAATGTACTTTTTCTTTCCCATTTTTAAAAGTACAGAGGTTCCAACAGCAAAGGCTATAGTAGCAAGCATTTGATTTGCAGTACCAAACAGCGGCCATATGGTGGATATATTGCCTGTATACAATAAATATCCCCAGGTGAAGGACATAATAGCACTAAATAAAATTACATTAAACCAAGAATCCTTATTGGAAAATGGCTTATATATTTTGCCAAGTAGGTCTTGAATTAGGTATCGTCCTATTCTTGTACCAGAATCTATAGTTGTGAGTATGAAAAGAGCTTCAAACATTATACAAAAGTGATACCAATAGGACATAAGTGATTTTAAATGTGGAATTTTATAGAATACATAAGACATTCCCACAGCAAGAGATACAGAACCACCAGTTCTACCTGCAAGCTTTTCACCAACTAAATGTGAAAGCATAGGAAGTTCTTTTGGAAGCATGTGAAGCTTTGCAAATAATGCGGGAGCTGAATTTATTGCAAAATAATCTGAAGTTGGTAGTACAGTTGCAGCTATAAGGGCCATAAGAGCTATAAAGGATTCTATAACCATTGAACCGTATCCGATTGGTAGTATATCCTTTTCATTTCTAATAAGCTTAGGAGTAGTACCTGTACTTATTAGAGCATGAAAGCCTGAAAGTGCACCGCAGGCTATAGTTATAAACAAGAACGGAAATACTTTACCAGGAATAATAGGACCGCCGCCGGATACAAATTTTGTTACAGCAGGCATTTGTATAGTAGGACGTACAAAGATTATTCCAATTACAAGAGCGCCTATAACTCCTAATTTCATATAAGTACTTAAATAGTCTCTTGGTAAAAGAAGCAGCCACACAGGAAGAACAGCAGCTAAAAATCCATATATAGCAAGTATAAGTGATAACTGTTTTGCGTTAAAAGTTAAAAGATTACCTAGGAAAGTATGTTGAATAGATGGACCTAAATAAACACCAAGCAAAATTAAAACCATTCCAATAACAGTGGCCTCTCCGATCTTACCAGGTCTAATAAATTTTAGATATATTCCAACTAAAAAGGCAACTGGAATTGTAAAACCAACAGTAAAGGTTCCCCAAGGACTATTGAAAAGAGAATTTACAATTGGAAGCCCTAACCCTGCCATAGTTATTATGAGTATAAATATTACGGATATAGATGTTATAAAGCCCATTTTTTTACCGAGAACATCCTTTGCTATTTCTGCAATAGATTGTCCATCGTGTCTTACGGATGAAAACAAAAGAATCATATCGTGAACACCACCAGCAAGAACACCGCCTAGTAATATCCAAAGTGTTCCAGGAAGGTATCCAAATTGTGCAGCAAGTACAGGACCTATTAAAGGACCAGCACCAGCAATGGCTGCAAAATGATGACCTAAAAGAACCCACTTGTTGGTAGGAACATAATCACGGCCATCATTATGTACGGTAGATGGAACTGTTCTTGTTTCGTCTAAAACTAGAACTTTAGCAGCTAAAAAGTATCCATAAACCCTATAACCTATAATAAGTACTAGAGCTGCTATAATTACTAAAACTATTGAATTCATAAAAAATCCCCCTTTGATGTTTATATATAATGTTATAGTACAACTTATATTTTGGAAAAAAAACACAAAAAACCCAAATAAGCAAAAAGTCGTTCTAAAATGCAAAAAATAAGGGTTGATTAGCATAAAAGAATGAAATAATATAAACATATGTATAATATTATAAAAAATGTAATTTAATTAATCGTTATATGACTAAAGAAACTAAATTAAAACATGATATACTAAATATACGAAAAAAATTCTACATTTAATATTGTTTTACATAATAAACATTACTTTTTCAACAATACTAGTTTTGGGAGTGAGGCTTAATGAGTAAAATAAAGTGTGTTTTATTAGGGGATGAGATTAAAAACTTAGGTGAGTTGAAATTCATATTAAAAGAATATGATGATATTGAAATAATAGGGGCAGCTAAGAATGATCACTTTGCGATGGAGTTTATGAAAAAATTAGAACCACAGGCTGTGTTTTTTGATATAAATAATTATGACTCTAACTGTATAGATGTGGCAAAGGAGATAAAAAAAATTGATGGTGCTATTGCAGTGGTTTTTATAACCGCTTACGATAAATATGCTGTGTCGGCTTTTGAAGCCAAAGTGCTTGATTATATATTAAAACCTTTTGATGATATAAGAATGAGAAAAACTATAGAAAGACTTAAAGAATATGTAAGTATTATGAGACCAATAGAGAATAGAGTGTTAGAACTATTAAATGGATTTAAGAAAGTAAGTAAAAATTATTTTGTGAATAAAATACCCTGCGAGAATGAAGGGAAAATTGTACTTGTAGATATAAATGATATATATTTTTGCTATATAAAGAATGAAAAAACTTATATTAAGCTAAATGATAATATATATACAACCAGTAATAATTTAAGTGAGATAGAGAAAAAGACAAGATTTTTTAGAGCACATAGAAGTTATCTTGTGAATGTTGATAAGGTTTTTGAGATTTATTCCTGGTTTAATGGTACATATAAGCTTGTTATGAAGGATTACACAAAATCAGAAGTTCCAGTTAGTCGTGGAAATGTTAGAAAACTTAAAGAAATGATAAATATATAAAGGAGAGAATGTTTTGAAACCATTAGCAGATAGGATTAGACCCCAAAATTTTAAAGAGGTGTTTGGGCAAAAGCATATAATTGGAGAAGGAAAAATATTGGATAGAATATTAAAAAGCAGTCTAGTACCTAATATGATATTCTATGGACCACCAGGTACAGGAAAAACTACAGTAGCCAATATAATAGCTAAAAGAACCAATAAAACCTTTTATAAATTAAATGCAACTACAGCATCAGTTAAGGATGTAAGAGAAATTACGGAGAGTACAAATACACTTATGGGACGCTCTGGGGTGCTTCTTTATTTAGATGAAATACAAAACTTTAATAAAAAGCAGCAGCAATCACTTCTTGAATTTATGGAAAATGGAAGTATTACTTTAATTGCTAGTACAACTGAAAATCCATATTTTTATGTGTACAATGCCATATTAAGTCGTTCTACTATATTCGAGTTTAAGCCTGTTGAAAATTCAGAACTAATAAGGGCAGTTAATAGAGCTGTCAGTTTAATAAGTGAAGAGCTTACCAGTGTAAAGATTGATATAACTGATGAGGCAAAAGAGTATGCAGTAAGCGTCAGCGGCGGAGATGTAAGAAAGACCTTAAATTCAATTGAAATAGCTATTTATTCTACAACTAGAAATGAAAACGGAGAGATATATATAGATTTAGATACCATGAAGGAGTGCACCCAAAAGAATATATTAAATTTTGATAAAGATGGTGATAATCATTATGACATTTTAAGTGCTTTTCAAAAATCCATAAGGGGTAGTGATGCTGATGCGGCGATACTTTATCTTGCTATGCTTATAAAGGGTGGAGATTTAAAATCTATAGTAAGAAGGCTTCTTGTAATAGCAGCGGAGGATATTGGTTTAGCCTACCCACAAGCGATACAAATAGTGAAGGCTTGTACAGATGCTGCTTTAGAACTGGGACTTCCAGAGGCAAGAATTCCACTAGCTGAGGCGGTAATACTTCTTGCAACCTCTCCAAAGTCTAATTCGGCAATTACTGCTATTGATAGTGCTTTAAGTGATCTTGATAGTGTAAATATAGGAAGTATACCGGATTATTTAAAGGATGGACATTACGAAGGAGCAAAAAAATTAGGAAGGATGCAGGATTATAAGTATCCCCATAACTATGAAAATCACTATGTAGAGCAAAAATATCTACCTAAGAATGTTGAAAATAAAAGGTATTATCAGTATGGAAAAAATAAGCTAGAAGAAAAATGCAGAGAATATTGGGAGAGGATAAAGGGTTAATGGAAGAAACTTCAAAGGTTAAAGTAAAAATATCTGTAAGAAATTTAGTTGAGTTTGTTTTAAGATGTGGTGATTTAGATAATAGATTTACAGGTGGAAATTCTAGAGCAGTGGAAGGTACTAAAATTCATTCAAAGCTTCAGGCCAAAAACAAAAAAATAGCTAAGGAAAAGGAAAACTATACCTATGACTCAGAGGTATTTTTAAAATATGAAGTATCATATGAAGATGTGGAGTTTGTAATAGAAGGAAGAGCAGATGAACTTTTTATAGAAGAAAATAAGGTTACTATAAATGAAATAAAAAGCACAGGAAGAGAACTTAAGCTCATTGATGAAAACTTTAACATGGTTCACTGGGCACAGGTAATATGTTACGGATATATTTATGCAAATGAGAATAATATTAAAGAGTTAACTGTAAGCCTTACTTATTTTAATATAGAAGATGAAGATACTAAGGTGCTTCAAAAAGAGGCTTCCGTAGATTATCTTGAAAAGGAATTTTTTTCATACCTTAAAAAGTATGTTTATTGGGCAAAGGATTCTATAGGATGGAAAGAAATAAGAAAAGAAGCTATAAAAAAATGTGAATTTCCTTTTGAAAATTATAGAAAAGGTCAAAGAGAGCTGGCAGTTTCTGTGTATAGAACCATTAGGCAGAAGAAAAAGCTTTTTGTGAAGGCACCCACAGGAATAGGAAAAACAATTTCAACTCTTTTTCCTGCCATAAAAGTATTAGAGGAAGAAGAAATTGAAAAAATATTTTATCTTACGGCAAAGGGAACTACGGCAATATCGGCAGCTTCAGCAGTAAAGCTTATGGCTGAGAAGGGACTTAGACTTAGAACCTTAATTTTAACTTCAAAGGAAAAAATATGCTTTAATGATGAAGTTAATTGTAATCCTGATGAATGTGTTTATGCAAAAGGTCATTATGATAGGGTAAACGCTGCACTTAAAGATATTCTCCAAAATGAAGATACCTATACAAAAGAAGAGGTGGAGCTTTATGCAAAGAAATATAATGTATGCCCTTTTGAATTATCTTTAGATATAACTTCATTGTGTGATCTTATAATATGTGATTATAATTATGTGTTTGATCCTTCTGTATATTTAAAGAGCTTTTTTTCTGACGCAAAGGGAAATTATGTGTTTTTAATAGATGAGGCGCATAATCTTCCGGATAGAGCTAGAGAAATGTATTCTTCTGAGCTTTATAAGAGCAAGGTTATGTATATAAAAAAGAATTTATCAAAAAAAGACTACATATATAAAAGTATAAACAGTATAAATACATTCTTTGTAAAAATGAAAAAGTTGAGTGAAGATAAAGGTTTTTTTGTTGATGAAGAATTGGAATACGAAGAGGCAGCTAAGGCAGTTTATAAGTTTTTAAATAAATGTGAAAAATGGATTGCTGAAAATAAAGACCATGAAATTTATAAAGAGATTCAGGAGTTTTATCTTGAGGCGTTTAAATTTATAAAAACCTATGAATTATATGGTGACAATTATATTTTTTATGGAGAAAAGGTGTCTAAAGATTTTAAAATAAAACTGTTTTGCCTAGATCCTTCTAAGTTTATTAAGGGAATAGCTGAAAAAGGTATAAGCGCTGTGTTCTTTTCGGCTACCCTTAGTCCTATGAATTATTTTAGGGAAATACTTGGAGCAGAGGAAGGGGATTATAACGTTACCTTTAATTCTCCTTTTTCAGAAGACAATAGAGTGATATTTATTGCAAGAAATATTTCTACTAAATATCAGTATAGGGAAAAGAACTACGATTCAGTAGTACAGTATATAAAATCTTTTGTAAAAGGAAAAAGGGGTAATTATATGGTGTTTTTTCCTTCATATAAATATATGAGAGATATATACGATAGATTTAGTGATATAAAAGGCTATAATACTATAATACAAGAAAGCAATATGAATGAAATAGAAAAAAATGAATTTTTAGCTAGCTTTGATAAAGTAGAAGATGAAGGAGTTATAGGCTTTTGTGTACTGGGTGGTATATTTTCAGAAGGAATTGATCTTAAGGGTGAAAAACTCATAGGAGCTGTGGTAGTTGGTGTTGGACTACCTATGATTTGTTTAGAAAGAGACATGATAAAGAAATATTTTAATTCTAAGAATAATTTAGGTTATGAATATTCATATATGTATCCAGGAATGAATAAAGTCCTTCAAGCTGCAGGGAGGGTAATACGCTCCGAAAATGACAAGGGGGCAATTATGCTTTTGGATGAAAGATTTGCAACCTATAATTATAGAAAGCTTATGCCATGTGAGTGGGAAAAGGCCATAATAAGTAAGGAAAATTTAGAAATTGAAAAAAAATTAGAAAAATTTTGGGCAGATTGCTAAAAATGCAAGTTTAGTATTGAAAAATTTCATTTTATCATTATAATATTTAATAACAGTAATTTTTAAAAGATTATATAATTTATATTGTAATTTGTTGAAAAATTAGTTTTTTTTACAATATAAATTTATCAATAATGATGGAATTGGGGGCTAAAAAATGACAAGAAAAGTTGGGTATCCTGAAAAGCAAGGATTATATGATCCTGCTTTTGAAAAGGATAATTGTGGAATTGGCTTTATTGCCAGCATCAAAGGTGAAAAAAGTCATGATATAGTAAAAAAAGGTATAGAAATTCTTGTGAACTTGACACACAGAGGTGCTGTTGGTGCGGATACTAAAACAGGTGATGGAGCGGGAATTATGCTTCAAATACCACATGAGTTTTTTAAAATTAACTGCGACAATTTAGGAATAGAGCTTCCAGAGGATGGTAAATATGCAGTAGGAATGGTTTTTTTACCTAAGGAAACAGCATTATCATATCAATGTGAAGGGATATTTGAAAGGGCAGTAGAAGAACAGGGGCAAAAGGTTTTAGGATGGAGAGTTGTACCAAGAGATAACAGGTCTATTGGGGAAACTGCTAAAGGCAGTGAGCCTGTTATAAAGCAAATATTTATAGGAAGCACAGCTGAAAATCAAATCGATTTTGAAAGAAAGCTTTATATAATAAGAAAAAGAGCTGAAAGTGAAGTTAAGAGACTTGTAGAGAGAGGATCGGAATATTTTTATATATGTAGTCTTTCAAGTAGAACAATAGTTTATAAGGGCCTTTTATTAGCAGATCAAATAAAGAGCTTTTATATGGATTTAAATGATATAAATTTTAAAAGTGCTATTGCTTTAGTTCATCAAAGATATAGTACTAATACTTTTCCTACTTGGGATTTAGCACAACCATTTAGGTTTTTGGCTCACAATGGTGAAATAAATACTATAAGAGGAAACAGAAATTGGATGAACGCTCGTGAGGGTGTATTAAAGTCAGAAGTTTTTGAAAATAATATTTCCGATTTGTTCCCAGTAGTTAATCCAAAGGGCAGCGATTCAACTTCTTTAGATAATACCTTTGAATTGTTAGTTGCAGATGGAAGACCACTTTCTGAAGCGCTTATGATGCTAATTCCTGAAGCTTGGGAAAACAATGAAGATATGGAGAAGTGGAAAAGAGCTTTTTACGAATATCAGGGAACTTTAATTGAACCTTGGGACGGTCCAGCTGCTGTTGCGTTTACAGATGGTGTACAAGTTGGAGCGGTTTTAGATAGAAACGGACTTAGACCTGCAAGATACTTTATTACTAAAAATAATATAGCAGTTTTGGCATCAGAGGCAGGAGTATTAAAATTCGAACCAGAAGAAATAGCTTATAAAGGAAGACTTCAGCCAGGGAAGATGTTCCTTATAGATACAAAAGAAGGAAGAATAATTGATGATGAGGAAGTAAAAAAGTCAATTTGTTTAAATAAGGATTATGAAAAAATAGTAAAGGAAAATAAGTTTACTTTAGATGACTTTGAGGGAGTAGCTCTAGACGAGACAATAAACGATGAGGTGCTTAAGGAAAAACAACAAGCCTTTGGATATACTCTTGAAGATTTAAAAGTAATACTTGCACCTATGGCAAAAGACGCAAAGGAACCTATAGGATCAATGGGAAATGACGCACCTTTAGCGGTTCTTTCAAATAAATCACAACTGCTTTTTGCGTATTTCAAACAATTATTTGCACAGGTAACTAATCCACCAATAGACCCTATACGTGAGGAAATGGTAACATCTCTTGTAAACTATATAGGTTCTCAAGGAAATATATTAAATAAGAATGCAGAAAATGTTCCTTTTATAGAGATAGATTCTCCTATTTTAACAGATATTCAGATGGAAAAGGTTAAGAATCTTAGAAATAAAGATTTTAAAACAACAACCATACCTATTACCTTTAAGTATGACACGGGTATTGATGGGTTTAAAGAAGCTCTTGATAAAATTTGTGAAAGAGCATCGAAGAGAATTAAAGAAGGCTTTAATATAATTGTATTAAGTGATAAGCACATAGATTCTTATGAGGCAGCTATACCTAGTTTGCTTGCATTAAGTGCTGTTCAGCATCATTTAATAAAAGAAAAAACCCGTACAAAAGTATCTATTATAGTTGAAACTGGAGAAGCAAGAGAAACTATGCATTTTGCACTTTTAGTTGGTTATGGTGCAACAGCAGTTAATCCTTATATTGCTTTTGATTCTATAAAACAATTAATAAAAGAAAAAGATATAGAGGTTTGTAGTGTAGATAAAGCTATAGATAACTATATTTATGCTATAAATCATGGAATATTAAAGATATTATCCAAAATGGGAATATCAACTATAAGAAGCTATCATGGTGCTGAGATTTTTGAAGCAGTGGGGCTTAACAGTAAGCTTGTAAATAAATATTTTGAAGGAACTCCCTCTAGAATTGAAGGAATAGGATTAGAAGAAGTAGCAAAGGAAACATTAAATAGATATAAGAATGCCTTTAATAAAATAAGAAAACCAGTATCAGTTTTAAGTAGTGGAGGACAATATGCATGGAGAAAAAATGGAGAGTACCATTTATTTAATCCAGATACTATATATAGACTTCAAGCTTCCGCTAGAACTGGCAATTACAAAATATTTAAAGAGTATTCTGATATCATAAATAATCAGGATAAAAATCTTTGTACTATAAGAGGCTTATTTAAATTTAAGAACCTTAAGCCTATACCATTAGATGAGGTAGAACCTGTAAGTGAAATATTAAAAAGATTTTCATCAGGGGCAATGTCTTTTGGTTCCATAAGTAAAGAAGCCCATGAAACTATAGCCATAGCTATGAATAGAATAGGCGGAAAAAGCAACAGTGGAGAAGGTGGGGAAGACAACGAAAGGTATAAGGCGGACGCTAATGGAGATTTAAGAAGAAGTGCTATAAAGCAAATAGCTTCTGCTAGATTTGGAGTAACTGCGGAATATTTAGTAAACGCTGATGAGCTTCAAATAAAAATGGCACAAGGAGCAAAACCAGGTGAAGGTGGTCAGCTTCCAGGAAGAAAGGTAGACGTAAATATAGCAAAAGTAAGACATTCTACGCCAGGAATCGATCTTATTTCACCACCACCACACCATGATATATACTCAATTGAAGATTTAGCTCAACTTATATTTGATTTGAAATGTGTAAATCCTTCATCTAGAATAAGTGTTAAGCTTGTTTCTGAGGTTGGCGTTGGAACTGTAGCAGCAGGTGTTGCAAAGGCACATGCAGATTCAATACTTATAAGTGGACATGATGGGGGTACTGGAGCATCACCAGTATCATCAATAAAGCATGCAGGAATTCCATGGGAGCTTGGATTATCTGAAGCTCAACAGGTATTACTTTTAAATAACTTAAGAAGTAGAGTAGTGCTTCAAACAGATGGACAATTAAAAACAGGTAGAGATGTTGTAATAGCAGCACTTCTTGGAGCAGAGGAATTTGTATTTGCATCAACAATACTTGTATCTTTAGGCTGTGTTATGCTTAGAAATTGCCATTTAAATACTTGTGAAATGGGAATTGCAACTCAAGATCCTGAGCTTAGAAAGAGATTTAAAGGAAAACCAGAATATGTTATAAACTTCCTTACATTTATTGCTCAGGAAGTAAGAGAATATATGGCACAGCTTGGATTTAGAACGATAAATGAAATGGTTGGAAGAGTAGATAAAATAGAAGAAAAAGATGCAGTAAGTCACTGGAAGGCTAAAGGAATCGATCTTTCTAAAATATTATACAAGCCAGATATGCCAAAAAGAATAAAACCATATTGCACAGTAGCACAGGAGCATGGTTTAGATAAAATAATGGATTATAAATTAATTCAAATATCAAAGGATGCCTTAAACGAAGGAAAGAAAGTGGTTGCTAACTTTGAAATTAAGAATGTAGATAGATCTGTGGGTGCTATGCTAAGTGGTAAAGTAGCAAAGCTTTATGGTGAAAAAGGACTTTCAGAGGATACTATATGCTTGAATTTCTATGGTTCAGCAGGTCAAAGTTTTGGAGCCTTTGGAATGAAAGGTATTACACTGATGCTTGAAGGTGAAGCTAATGATTATGTTGGAAAGAGCTTATCAGGAGCTAAAATAGCCATAAAAACACCTAAAAAGGCAAGCTACAAACAGGATGAGAATGTTATAGCAGGAAATACTGTTTTATATGGAGCAACAAGTGGAAAATTATTCATAAATGGAATGGTTGGAGAACGTTTTGCAGTAAGAAACAGTGGAGCATATGCAGTAGCAGAGGGTACAGGAGATCACTGTTGTGAATACATGACTGGAGGAACTATCGTAGTTATTGGAGAAACAGGTAGAAACTTTGGAGCTGGTATGAGCGGTGGTACAGCATTTGTTCTTGATACAAAAGGTGATTTTGAAGAAAAGTGCAAGGGAGAAATGCTTGAAATTACTAATGATTATGATGCTTATGACGAGAAAGTTTTATATGGCTTAATAAAAGAACATTATGAGTACACTGATAGTGTTAAGGCTAAAGCTATATTGGATAATTGGGGCGAATACAAGAAGAAATTTAAAAAGGTTATTCCAACAGCATATAAGCTTATAATAGAAAAAGCAAAACAAAAATCTGCTGAAGTTAATATGTAAGGGGGCTTTAACATGGGAAAGGTAACCGGATTTAAAGAATACAATAGAGAGGTTTCTGCCTCTCGTCCTATAGAAGAAAGAATAAAGGATTATAAAGATGTTCATGTAAGATTAAGTAATGATAAATTAAAGGTGCAGGGTGCAAGATGTATGGAATGTGGAACTCCATTTTGTTCATGGGGATGTCCTCTTGGAAATTTAATGCCTGATTTTAATGATATGGTCTACAGGGATGAATGGAAAAAAGCTTATGAAAGAATATCATTAACAAGCAGCTTACCTGAATTTACGGGAAGAGTTTGCCCAGCTTTATGTGAAGGTTCATGTACTTTAGGAGATAATTCGGATGCTGTATCAATAAAAGAAATAGAGCTTGGAATTATTGAAGAAGCGTTTGAAAAGGGATGGGTAAAGCCTAATATTCCAAAGGTTAGAACAGGTAAAAGAGTTGCGGTTATAGGTTCAGGACCTTCAGGACTTGCAGCAGCTATTGAACTTAATTCTGTAGGACATAGTGTTGTTGTTTTTGAAAGAGCAGATAAAGTTGGAGGCCTTTTAAGATACGGTATTCCAGACTTTAAGCTTGAAAAGCATGTAATAGATAGAAGAATTGATGTTATGGAAAAGTCAGGAATACAGTTTAAGACTTCAAGTAACGTTGGCTTTAATGTAAGTACACAAGAGGTAGTGAAAGAATTTGATGTAGTTCTGCTTACAGGAGGGTCTACTATTCCTAGAGATCTTAAGGTTAAAGGAAGAGATGATTATAAGGGAGTTTATTTTGCAGTTGACTATTTAAAGCAGCAAAATATGAGAAACTCAGAAACTAAAATAGAGGAAGAAGAAATAACTGCAAAGGATAAAATTGTTGTAGTAGTAGGTGGTGGAGATACCGGTTCTGATTGTATAGGTACAGCAATAAGGCAGGGAGCTAAGGCAGTGTATCAATATGAAATAATGCCTAAGCCTCCTACTGAAAGAGACGATACTATGCCTTGGCCACTATTTCCTAGAGTGTTTAAGACAACTACATCTCATGAAGAAGGTTGTGAAAGATTATTTTGCGTATCCACTAAAGAGCTTAAGGGAAAGGACGGTAAATTAGAGTCTCTTAAGGGAGTTAAAGTTAAGTGGGAAAAAGACGAAAATGGAAGAATGTCTATGAAAGAGGTAGAAGGTTCTGAATTTGAACAAAAAGTAGATTTGATTCTTATAGCTATGGGATTTTTGCATCCACAGCATAAAGGTATAGTTGAAGATTTAAATCTAAAATTAGATCAAAGAGGAAATGTTTTTACAGATGAAAACTTTATGACAAGCCATGATAATGTTTTTGCGGCAGGTGATATGAGAAAGGGACAATCTCTTGTGGTATGGGCTATGCATGAGGGAAGAGGGGCAGCAAAGGCAATAGATGAATATCTTATGGGAGAAACATCTCTTAGAGGGTAGATAAAATAAAGGTATCAGTTTTAGTGAACTGGTACCTTTATTGTTACGTGCTCAATTGACAAGACAACCAGCATTTGATATTATAATATTACAAAGTAGAGTAAAATAGTCGGAATTAAGGAAGTGAGTTAATGAAATTATCTACTAAAGGTCGATATGGCGTTAAAGCAATGGTAGATTTAGCTATTCATTACGGCGAAGATCCAGTTTCAATAAAAAGCATATCAGAGAGACAAAAAATATCGGAATCATATTTAGAGCAGTTATTTGTTCCACTTAGAAAAGCTAATTTAATTAAAAGTATAAGAGGTTCTCAAGGTGGATATGTTTTGTCAAAAGAGCCTAAGGATATTTATATATCAAATATTTTTGATGTTCTTGAAGGTCCTATAGAGATTTCAGACTGCGTAGAGAGTGATAACTGTAATAATAGTGATTACTGTGTTACACGTCTTTTATGGGTTAAGATAAAGGAAAGTATAGATAATGTAACTAAGACCATAACATTAAAGGATATGGTGGATGATTATAATTCTATTAAAAATGAGATCAATGAGTAGTGAGTTTTCCCCTATGTTTAACAGTTGTACATGAGTTAAACATAGGGGTATTTTGTTTTTTTGTATATATTTAAGTATATTAAAAAGAAAAATATGCATAATAACCTTATGGTGATGTTATATGATTAGAAGTAAAAAATTTATCAATGCAGACGTATATTCTACAGAAGGGAAAAAAATAGGAATAGTTGATGATATTATATTAAATTTTAATTCTGGGTTTGTAATTGGTTTTAAAATTAATAAAGGAAAATTATTCAATAAGAAATGTTGTATTTCAAGAGAAAATTTAGTGAGCTTTAATTCTAAGATGATTGTAAAATTTGAAGAATATAAGGGTACCTATATAGAGTTTAATAATATAAGAAACATGGATGTTGTAAATAATGATGGAACTATTTTAGGAATGGTTGAAGAAATAATATTTGATGAAAAAAATTTTAAGATAAAAGGAATCATTGTATCAAGGGGATTTTTTGCTAATTTAGTTTCAGGTAAGAAAGTCATATTGGAAGGAAATTATATGCTCGGTAAGGAAACTTTATTTTGTTTTACTGAGGATAAAAAACTTAATTTTGTGAGATTGTTTCATTCAATTTCAATGGAAGATGATGAAGATGAAAAAAATATATAAATACATTATTTTAGTTATTGCTTTTATTTTGGCATATGTTTTAATTTATTTTTTGTTTAAAAAGGTAAAAATTTTAAGTGAGATTATGTATATTATCATAGTTTCATTTTTGATAGCTTATACAATTAAGCCTTTTCATAGATATATTGTGAGAAAGGGAGTAAGCAGTAGAAAATCAGCAGCTTTTTTACTAGGAAGCTTAACATTAGTTTGTATAGTGTTTATGTTTTTTTTAGTTCCGTCCATAGTCAAAGAAACACTTAATATTAATATAACTAAACATGAAATACAGTACTATATAGACTTCTTGAACAAGAAATTAAAGTATACACTTAAGGGAGTAGCAGGAGAAACACTTATAGTTACAATATATTCAAAATTTAATAATGAACTGAGAGAAATAGTTTCTAAATTATTTAATTTTGTTGTAAGCTTTGGAAAAAACATAGTGGATATTGCTATAGTACCTATAATAGCATATTATTTCTTAGCTGATGGAGACAATATAAGCAACAAAATACTTGTAATATTTCCGCTGAACTATAGAAAACTCGTTAAGAAAATAATGAATGATGTAGATAATGTTTTAAGTAAATATAATGTAACGCAGATAATCTTAAGTACATTTGTTGGAATTCTTACATTTATTATTCTCATAGTTTTTGATGTGGATTACCCAATAATATTATCAATTATAAATGGTTTACTTAATATAGTACCTTATTTTGGACCTATATTTGGAGCCCTTCCAGCAGTTATAATAGCATTTTTAAAATCAACTAAGGTAGGTATATATACCACAGTATGTCTATATGTAGTTCAAATAATAGAGGGTAACATAATAGCGCCTAAAATAACTAGTGATTCTATTGATATACATCCATTAATTGTAATTATATTGCTTATAGCAGGAGAAAAAATTGCTGGCTTTTGGGGAATGATACTTGCTATACCTTTGGGTGTAATAATAAAAGTGGTTTATGAGGATTTGAATTATTATCTTTTTTAAACCTATGGGCAGGAATATTTTAAGATATATGGTGTAAGTGTTTATGTAGAGACCTGTGTAATTGGAAAGTACTAAACATTTTGAGGCATAAAAGATTCTAAGGTCGAACCTATAGGGTAGGAATATTTTATGCCACATAATGTAAGTACTTATGTAGAGACCTGTGTAATTGGAAAGTACTAAACATTTTGAGGCATAAAAGATTCTAAGGTCGAACCTATAGGGTAGGAATATTTTATGCCACATAATGTAAGTACTTATGTAGAGACCTGTGTAATGCAAAAGTACTAGACATTCTGAGGCATAAAAGATTCTAAGGTCGAACCTATAAGGTAGGAATATTTTATGCCGCATAATGTAAGTACTTTATGCATTACACTACTTGACATCCATACAACTATTAATTATAATATTTATATTGGTTTATACAAAAGTGATGATAAGAATTAGTAGAATCAGAGTACATATTTAGAGAAGAAGTGGTCGGTGAAAACTTCCTATGTTATGATTTGAAGCTGTCTTTGAGCTTTTTTTAAGAGAGGCACTTTATTTTAGTGTAATTAGGGTGGTACCGCGGAATAACAGCTTTCGTCCCTTTATTTTTGGGGAAGAGGGCTTTTTTTGTTTGATAAACTATTAAACTGGAGGAGATTTGATTATGGAACACATGGGATTAAATGAAATTAGAGAAAGCTATTTAAGCTTTTTTGAGAAAAAAGGACATTTAAGACTTCCAAGTTTTTCGTTAATACCGAAGAATGATAAGAGTCTTTTACTTATAAATGCGGGTATGGCACCGCTTAAACCTTACTTTACTGGACTTCAAACTCCACCTAAAACAAGAGTTACAACATGTCAAAAATGTATAAGAACTGGAGATATTGAGAATATCGGAAAGACTTCAAGACATGGTACTTTTTTTGAGATGCTTGGAAATTTTTCTTTTGGAGACTACTTTAAAAATGAAGTAATTCCATGGGCGTTTGAATACATAACTGAGGTTCTAAAATTCCCTAAGGATAGAATATATATAACAATTTATCTTGATGATGATGAAGCATTTAAGATTTGGACTGAAAAAGCAGGTGTTGATGCAAACAGAATATTTAGATTGGGAAAAGAGGATAATTTCTGGGAGCACGGTTCAGGTCCATGTGGCCCATGTTCAGAAATGCATTTTGATAGAAGAGAAAAACCTGAACTTATAACAACCAAAGAAAAATTTATAGAGCTTCAGGATAAAGACGAAGTAATTGAATTTTGGAATTTAGTTTTCACTCAATTTGACAGAGATGATGCTGGAAACTATAATAAACTTAAAAATCCTAATATAGATACAGGTATGGGTCTTGAAAGAATTGCAACTATAATGCAAAATACAGATAGTATATTTGAAATTGATACTATAAAAGAAGTACTAAACTCTGTATGCAAAATTTGCAATGTAAAATACGGAGAGGACCATAAAAAGGATATTTCCCTTAGAATTATAACTGACCATGTAAGAAGTGTTACATTTATGATAAGTGATGGAATATTGCCATCCAATGAGGGAAGAGGATATGTACTTAGAAGATTACTTAGAAGAGCAGCTAGACATGGTAAGACTTTAGGCATAGACAAAACTTTTTTATGTAGCTTGTGTGATGTTGTTATAAAAAATTCTAAAGGTGCTTATAAAGAATTGGAGGAAAAACAAGATTACATTAAGAATGTTATAGAAATAGAGGAAAAAAGGTTTGATGAAACACTTGACAGTGGCATGGAAATATTAAAGAATTATATAGATGAATTGTCGCTTCAAAATAAAAAGATAATGTCAGGCGAAAAAGCCTTTAGATTATATGATACTTATGGTTTCCCTATAGAGCTTACAGAGGAAATTTTAGAGGAAAAAGGCATTGAAATTGATATGGATGACTTCCATAGTGAAATGGAAAAGCAAAAAAATAGAGCAAGAGATGCTAGAGAAGAATCAAACTATATGGGAAAAGATATAAAAATAGTTGATAAATTACCTGAAGAAATCACAACTGAATTTGTAGGATATACTTCAACAAAAGTTGATTCACAAATTGAGATTTTAGTTAAAGATGATGAATTTGTTTCCGCAATTAAAGAAGGTGAAAGTGGAATCATTTTAACAGGTAAAACTCCATTCTATGCAGAGATGGGTGGACAGATAGGTGATAAAGGTATAATTATTGGCAAAAATGGAGAAGCTAAAGTTGTAGACTGTAAGAATAATATATCAGGTAAGACTTTACATATAGTTAAAGTTATAAAAGGTTCTATAGAAAAGAATGAAAATGTTACTCTTGAGGTTAATTCAAGAAAGAGAAAAGATATATGTAAAAACCATACAGCTACACATATGCTTCAAGCAGCACTTAAAAAAGTTGTGGGATCACATATAAATCAATCTGGTTCATATGTAGATGATGAAAGATTGAGATTTGACTTTACTCATTTTACAGCGCTTACAGATGAGGAAATTCTAAAAGTTGAAGCTATGGTAAATAATGAAATAATGGAAGCTTATGATGTTAGAACAGATGTAATGTCTGCATCTAAAGCAAAAGAAACAGGAGCTATGGCTTTATTCGATGAAAAATATGGAGATGAAGTAAGAGTAGTATCTGTTGGCGATTTCAGTAAAGAATTGTGTGGAGGTACTCATGTAGGTAACTCTGGTGAAATAGGTCTATTTAAGATAATATCAGAGGCTGGAGTAGCAGCTGGAGTAAGAAGAATAGAGGCTATAACAGGAAGAGCAGCTATAAGATTTACTGAAGAAAATGATAAGCTTATAAAAAGTATAGAACAAGAACTAAAATGTTCTAAAAAGGATATACTAAATAAAATAAATCAATGTCATAGTGAATTAAAAGAAAAAGAAAAAGAAATAAATACTCTTAAAGGAAAATTGGCTTCAGGCTTCGAAGATAGTATAATAGATTCTGCAGCTGAAATTAAAGGTGTTAAATATGTTGCTTCGGAAGTTAAAGGAGTAAGTGGAGATACCTTAAGAGAGTTATGTGATAAGGTTAGAAGTAAAATTGGAGATGGCATTGTTCTCTTAGCAAGTACAGAAGGAGAAAAAGTACAGTTTGTAGCTATGGCTTCAAAAGAAGCAGTGAAAAAAGGTGTTCACTGTGGTAAAATAGTAAAAGAGGTTGCTTCTATTTGTGGTGGAAACGGCGGAGGAAGACCAGACATGGCTCAAGCCGGAGGAAAAGATGTAGAAAAAGTAGAAACTGCATTAAAAGAAGTAGAAAAAATTATGGAAAAATTAGTAAAGTAGTATACAATTATTATAATATGCTTTATAATATATAGTATATTTTAGTAAAATATTTTCACTAAATAAAAAGGGGTGATTGTAAATTGGGGAGTGAAAGTAACGATAATACAATTGAATTTGATGTTTTAAAAAATAAAGAAGATCTAACAAAAGAAATATTAAATGAAGTCTATAATTCATTAAAGGAAAAAGGTTACAATCCTATTAATCAATTGGTTGGATATTTAATATCAGGAGATCCTACTTACATAACCAACTATAATGGTGCACGTGCTTTGGTAAGAAAGCTAGAGAGAGATGAAATACTAGAAGAAGTATTAAAATCATATCTTGGTATAAAATAAAAGTGCTCTTAGGAGCATTTTTATTTTAATTTAAGTGTATTTAATAAACAAAAGGAGATTTGTATGAGGATACTGGGCATTGATGTTGGAAACAAGACAATAGGAGTTGCTGTTAGCGATCCGCTTGGATATACAGCTCAAGGTATAACTACTATACGTAGAAAAAATGAAGAGCAAGATATAAAAGATTTAAAAGAAATATGTCAAAAGTATGAAGTAGATACTATAGTATGTGGTCTTCCTAAAAATATGAATGGTACTATTGGATTTCAAAGCGAGAAAGTACTTCAGTTTTGTGAAGTTATTAAAGAAAATATAGATTTGCCAATAAAAATGTGGGATGAAAGACTTACGACGGTAGCAGCAAATAGGGCAATGCTTGAGGCTGATCTTTCAAGAAAAAAAAGAAAAAAATTAGTTGATAAGATTGCAGCTACATACATACTTCAAGGATATTTAGATAGTATTTAGGCTGTGTATAATGTAAAATATTAGTGCATTGTGATTTGTAAAGTATTCTAGGAAAATCAAAAAGATAGAATATTTTATAAATCACAATACTAGGAATTTATTACATTATGCATATTGACAAAATTAAAAGGTAACTCTAAAATGTACTGGAGGTTTAGTTTCATGGATAATGATGTAACAGAAATAACACTTATAGATGAAGATGGCATAGAAAGAAAATTTCAAGTAGTAACTAAAATGGATATAGAGAACAAAGAATATGTAGTTGTTGTTCCAGAAGAAGCAGAGGATTCTGAAGCAATAATTCTTAGAATAGATAAAGATGATAATGATGAAGACGTATTAGTGTCAGTAGAGGATGATGATGAATTTAACATGGTAAGTGAAGCTTATGAAACGTTATTTTCAGAAGATGATACTAATTAAAATTTTATAGGAATGGGAGGTATGTAAGATGGCAAAATTATCTCCTTTAGAAATAGAAAAGTTGAAAAATAATCTTAAAGATAAAGGATATAAGCTTACTCCTCAAAGGAGAGCCGTTTTGGATATCATAATTAATAATGAGGGAAAACACCTTACGGTTGAAGAACTGTATGATTTAGTAAAAGTAGAGTGTCCTGAAATTGGTTTAGCAACTGTTTATAGAACAGTTCAACTTTTAGATGAACTGGGAGTTATAAGTAAGCTAGATTTAAATGATGGTTTAAGTAGATATGAATTGGTACACGAAAACGAGCATCATCAACATCACCATCTTATATGTACTTCTTGTGGTAAAGTAATAGAAGTTGAAGGTGATTTACTTGATGAACTTGAAGAATCTATAGAGGGAAAGTACCATTTCTTAATAAAAAATCACAGCGTTAAATTTTATGGAATATGCAGTGAATGTAGAAAAAAACTATAAATAAATATTTGTAGTTTAAATATAAAATTAAATTAATTTAGGGAAAGAAGGAGGGTAGTATATAATGCGAAGAGAAAAGGATAAAATTAAAATAATACCTCTAGGTGGGGTGGATGAAATAGGAAAAAATCTTACAGTTATAGAATATAGAGATGAGATAGCTGTTATAGATTGCGGTCTTAGTTTTCCAGATGAAGAAATGTTCGGTATAGATTTAGTAATACCTGATGTAACTTATTTAATAAAAAATAGGGAAAAGGTAAAGGGAATATTTTTGACTCATGGACATGAAGATCATATTGGAGCGCTTCCTTATGTTTTAAAAGAGTTAAATGTTCCAGTATATGGTACTAAACTTACTATTGGAATTGTTGAAACTAAACTTAAAGAGCATAATTTGCTAAGTAAGGTTGATTTAAAGGTAGTGAAACCTAGAGATATTATAAAACTCACTAGTATGTCTATTGAGTTCATAAGACAAAGTCACAGCATTGCTGATTCTGTAGCTATAGCAATACATACACCGATGGGAGTTGTTCTTCACACAGGAGATTTTAAGGTGGATTATACTCCTATAGATGGATGTGTAGCTGATTTTGCAAGATTTGCAGAGCTTGGAAAAAGAGGAGTTCTTGCTATGATGTGCGATAGCACAAACGTAGAAAGAGCAGGATATACTATGTCAGAGACTACAGTGGGAGAAACATTTAACACTGTATTTACAAAAGCCAAAGGAAGAATTATAGTTGCAACTTTTGCATCTAATATTCACAGAATACAACAAATAGTTGAGGCAGCAGAACGCTATAATAGAAAAGTGGCTGTTTCAGGTAGAAGTATGGAAAATATAGTAGCTGTTGCTATTGAACTTGGCTATTTAAAGGTTAAGGAGGGTGTACTTATAGGCATTGATGCTATAAATAGGTATGCTGACAACAAGATAGTTATAATAACTACAGGAAGCCAAGGAGAGCCAATGTCTGCACTTACAAGGATGGCAGCTCAGGAACATAAAAAAGTAAAAATACAGGAAGGTGATATGGTAGTAATATCAGCTAACCCTATTCCTGGAAATGAAAAATTAGTTTCACGAGTTATAAATCAATTATTTAAAAAGGGTGCAGAAGTTATTTATGAAGCGTTGGCAGATGTACATGTATCAGGTCATGCATGTCAAGAAGAATTAAAATTAATGCATACGCTTATTAAACCTAGATTTTTTATTCCAGTTCATGGTGAATACAGACACTTAAAGCAGCATAAAGAATTGGCAACCAATCTTGGAATGTCAAAATCAAATGTTGTAATTCCAGAAATCGGTGGTGTTATAGAATTAACAAGAAATAGCATAAGAAAAACCGATACAGTTGTTGCTGGAAAAGTATTTGTAGATGGTCTTGGTGTAGGTGATGTAGGTAATATAGTTTTAAGAGATAGAAAGCATCTTTCACAGGATGGAATAGTAACAGTAGTTGTTACTATAGAAAAAGTAAGCGGTACTGTTATCGCAGGACCTGACATAATTTCAAGAGGTTTCGTATATGTAAGAGAATCAGAAGACTTAATGGAAGAGTCAAAGGAAATTGTGAAAACAGCGCTTCTAGAATGTGAAGAGAAGCATATTACTGAATGGGCAACTATAAAATCAAACATAAAGGATGTATTAAGGATATTCCTTTATGAGAGAACAAAGAGGAAGCCTATGATACTCCCTATAATAATGGAAGTATAAATTGAGTTTTTTAAAAAGTCATAGGAATTTTATATAAATATTTTTTATGAAATAGTTTACTTAAGATTAAGTACATTGACTTTTTAAATACTTAATATTAAAATATTAATTGTTACTAGAAAATTGGATGCTTTACGTGTCCAATTTTTATTTATGATTTCACGCAGATGTGAAATATACGGAGGAAGAGAAATGGAAAAAATTAGTAGAAAAGACTTAAGAAATATTGCTATAATAGCCCACGTTGACCATGGTAAGACTACATTAGTTGACGCTTTACTTAGACAAAGCCACGTTTTTAGAGCAAATGAAAAAGTAGAAGAAAGAGTAATGGATTCTAATGACTTAGAAAAAGAAAGAGGAATAACTATACTTTCTAAAAATACATCTTTAATGCATGATGGTATCAAAATAAATATAGTAGATACTCCAGGACATGCTGATTTCGGTGGAGAAGTTGAACGTGTACTTAAAATGGTAGATAGTGTACTTCTTTTAGTAGATGCATTTGAAGGTCCTATGCCTCAAACTAAATTCGTACTTAAAAAGGCATTAGAGCTTAAACTTAAACCAATAGTTGTAATAAACAAAATAGATAAACCAAATGCTAGACCTTTAGAAGTTGTAGATGAAGTTTTGGATTTATTTATAGATTTAGGTGCAGACGAAAATCAATTAGATTTTCCAGTAGTATATGCTTCTGCTAAGGCAGGTATTGCTAAACTTGAAGTTGAAGATGAAAGTGATTCAATGGAGCCACTTTTTGAAACAATCGTTAAATACGTTAAAGCACCAGAAGGATATCTTGATGAGCCACTTCAAATGCTTGTTTCTACAATAGATTCAAATGAATATGTTGGTAGAATTGCAATTGGAAGAGTAGAAAGAGGATCTATAAAGAAAAACCAACAAGCTGTTTTAATCAGACGTGATGGAGCAAAAGAAAATGTAAAAATATCAAGCTTATTTACTTATGAAGGACTTAAAAGAGTAGAAGCTGATGAAGTTAAATTTGGAGATATTGCTGTAGTTTCAGGAATTCCTGATGTTAATATAGGAGAAACTATTGCAGATTCATCAAATCCAGAAGCATTACCTTTTGTTGATATTGATGAGCCTACATTAAGCATGTTCTTCATGGTAAATGATTCTCCTTTTGCAGGTAGAGAAGGTGATTTCGTTACTTCAAGACATTTAAAAGATAGACTTGAAAAAGAATTAGAAACAAATGTAAGTTTAAAAGTTGAACAAACAGATTCAGCAGATAAATTTAAGGTAAGTGGAAGAGGAGAACTTCATCTTTCAATTCTAATCGAAACTATGAGAAGAGAAGGATACGAGTTCCAAGTATCTAAGCCATCTGTAATATATAAAGAAGAAAACGGCAAGAAGCTTGAGCCAATCGAAGAGCTTACAATTGATGTACCTGAAGAATTCATGGGCGTTGTAATGGAAAAGCTTGGACCTAGAAAAGCTGAACTTGTTAACATGACTTCAGCAGTCAATGGTTATACAAGATTAGAATTCAAAATACCTTCAAGAGGTTTAATTGGATTTAGAAATGAATTCATGACAGATACAAAGGGAAATGGAATAATGAACTCTACACTTGTAGACTATGAACCATTTAGAGGAGATATTCCTGAAAGATCAAGAGGATCAATAGTTGTATTTGAGACAGGAGTTTCAGTTGTTTACGGATTATACAGTGCTCAAGAAAGAGGTAGATTATTTGTTGGTGCTGGAGTTGACGTTTACGAGGGAATGGTAGTTGGAGAATGTTCAAGAGCTGAAGATATAGATGTTAATGTTTGTAAGAAAAAACATCTTTCTAATACTAGATCTTCAGGAGCTGACGATGCATTAAAACTAGTACCTATTCCAGATATGTCTTTAGAGAAATGTCTTGAGTTCATAGCATCAGATGAATTAGTTGAGATTACTCCAAAGAGCATAAGAATGAGAAAACAAATACTAGATACAAACTTACGTAAGAAAAAAAGAAAGTAAATAGCTTTTAAAGGAATGGATAATATATGAAGTTAAAAACTATTTTGAAAAATAAAATTTATATATCTTTGTTTTTGGTTATAGTATTAATTGGCACAGCAGCTATATATTTTAAACATTCCATGGATTATCCTTTTAAAGTTAAAAATGATGTTAGTTTTTATGTAAAGAATGGAGATAATCTTAATTCGGTTACAAATAGATTAGCATCAAATAATATAATTAAAAGTAAAGTGTTTTTAAAAGCTTACATTAAATATAATAAAGTTCCCGGTGATATAAAGCCGGGACTTTATTCAATAAAAAAAGGTGAATCCATGAAAAAGTTCCTTCAAGATATAGCACAAGGGAATTTCTCAAATGATTATGTAAAGGTTACAATACCAGAAGGATACGATGTAGATGAAATAGCTAGTTTATTTGACAAAAAAGGATTAATAAAAAAAGATGATTTTATTAATGCATGTAAAAATTATAATATTCCTAGCTATATAAAAAATGATAATGCTAGAAAATATAAGGTTGAAGGCTATCTTTTCCCAGATACATATGAATTTAAAAAGGGTACAAAGGGAGAAGATTTAATTAATACTATGATTAAGAGATTTAATGAAGTAATAAAAGAAGCAGAAAAAAATACAAATAAAAGTGCAAGTGACATAGATCAAACTATTATAATGGCGTCTATTATTGAAAGAGAAGCGGAAATAGATAAGGATAGACCAGTAATTGCTTCCGTATTTTTTAATAGACTTAAAATTAAAATGAAGCTCCAATCTTGTGCCACAGTAGAGTATGCACTTGGGCATCATAAAAATAAACTATCTAATGAGGATTTGAAGATTAAATCTAATTATAATACTTATTTAGTGGATGGAATGCCAGAAGGACCTATATGTTCTCCAGGGAAGGCATCAATTGAGGCAGCGCTAAATCCTGCTAATACAAATTATATTTATTTTGTTTCTAACAATGATAGAACACACTCATTTACAAACAATTATCAGGAATTTTTGAAGATAAAGAAGAAAACTCAAGGATTTTAATTTGGAGGAAAATTTATGGGCAAGATAATGCATGACTACATAAGTGACTATATTAGAAACCTGATTCCTGAGCATGACGGCATATTAAAAGAACTAGAAGAATATGCAAAGGAAAATCATGTACCTATAGTACACAAGGAAATGGCAAAATTTCTTGAATTCATGATGCAGATGAAAAGACCTAAGAGAATACTAGAACTAGGAACAGCTATAGGGTATTCTGCAACTTTAATGGCATTAAATTCCAATGCAAATATTACTACTGTAGATAGAAGCGAAGAAATGGTTCAAATAGCCAAAGAAAATATAAAAAAATTCGGATTAGAGAATAGAATTAAAGTTTTAAATGGAGAATGTATAGATGTAATTAGAAGTCTAAACGAACAGTATGATATTATTTTTATAGATGCAGGAAAAGGGCATTATGAGGACTTTTTTAATGAGAGTCTTAGAATTCTAAAGGATGATGGTATAATAATCGCCGATAATGTATTATTTAGAGGAATGGTTGCAACAGATGAACTTTTAAAGAGAAGAAAGATTACAATAGTTAAAAGAATGAGAAAATACCTTGATATGGTTTCAAATAGAGAAGATTTAACTACAACAGTAATTCCAATGAGCGATGGAATTGCAATTACAACAAGGAGGCAAAATAATGAATAAACCTGAACTTTTAGCACCAGCTGGTAATTTGGAAAAGTTAAAAACAGCTATTGAATTTGGTGCTGATGCTGTATATTTAGGTGGTAGCAAGCTTAATTTAAGAGCTTTTGCAGATAACTTTTCTGTAGAGCAGTTAAAAGAAGGAATAGAGTTTGCACATAGTAAAAACAAAAAAGTTTATATTACATTAAATGTTTTTCCTCACAATGAGGATTTAAACGGTCTTGAGGAATATTTAAAAGAACTTTATGAAATTGGGGCAGATGCTATTATAGTATCCGATCCAGGGATAATTATGACAGCTAGAGAAGTTGTACCGAATTTAGAGCTTCATCTTAGTACACAAGCCAATAGCGTAAATTATAAAACAGCTATATTTTGGCATAAGCAGGGAGTTAAAAGAATAGTTGTTGCAAGAGAATTATCTTTAAAAGAAATAAAGAATTTTAAAGCTAAGATACCTGAAACTTGTGAAATAGAGGCATTTATACATGGTGCTATGTGTATATCATATTCAGGAAGATGTCTCCTTTCAAACTATATGACAGGAAGAGATTCAAATAGAGGAGCTTGTGCTCAACCTTGCAGATATAAATACTCTTTGGTTGAAGAAAAGAGACCAAATGAATACTTCCCAGTTTATGAGGATGAAAAAGGAACATACATAATGAATTCTAAGGATCTATGTATGATAGAGCATATACCAGATTTGGTAGAAGCTGGTATTAACTCCTTGAAAATTGAAGGAAGAATGAAGAGCGCTTATTATGTGGCATCGGTAGTAAAGGCATATAGAGAAGCAATTGATACTTACTTTGAAAACCCAGAGGAGTATAAATTCAATGAAAAGTGGATGGAATATCTTACTAAACCAAGTCATAGAGGATATACTACAGGCTTTTACTATGGAGAAAAGGATAGACAATACTATGATTCTTCAGCATATGTAAGAGACTATGATATAGTAGGTATTGTTAGAGGTTATGATAAAGAAACAGGCGTGGCAGTGGTAGAACAAAGAAATAAGTGCTACACTGGCGATAAAGTAGAAGTTTTAAGACCACATGGAGATAATTTTGAAATAGAGCTTAATGATATGAGAAACAAAAAAGGAGAGCCAATTGAAAATGCACCAACGGCTCAAATGATATATACAATTAAAACAGAATATGAACTTGAAAGTGGAAATATGCTCATTAAAGCTAAAAAATAAATACTTTTATTGAATAAAACACCTTATTTTAGTCTAGAATTGATTAAAGTGAGGTGTTTTTTTATGAATAAGAGAAGTAAAAGATGTAGAGCGATTTTTAATAATGAAGGTAAAAGGTGTATAGTCATTTTTTTTATAATATTTTTAGGATTTTCGTTTCTGTGTACAAGATTATATATGATTATGAATGTTTATAGCGAAGATTTGGAGACTAATTACAATAATCCGAATTCCTCTAAGGAAATAGTTAAGAATATAAATTATGATGTTGTAGATTGTAATAGTAAAAGTATGCTTACCTTTAATAGAAAGTATTATGCAGTTGTAAATCCATATACTTTTACTAGAAATAATAGTGATACCAATAAAAGGGAGCTTTATGCCTTATCATATATATTAAAAAATTATGATAATAAATATGATTTAGCAAACATAGATATTAAAAATAAGTCCAGTAAGATTTATTGGAGTATAAATGAGACACTATATAAAGATATATTAAAGTTCAAGAGTGTAAATGGAGTGTATGCTTACTATGTTGATGAAGTTAATAGAGATAAGGCTTCAGACATATGTAATATATTAACTAATCCTATGGACAAAGACAATAAAAAATTTAAATCTAATAATTCTATTGAAAAAGCTATATATAATGAATTTAAAAAGTATCCATTTCCAGAGAAAAATTTTGTAAGTGACTCTAATGGAAATTTAATTTCAGTTAATGGAGATGATACTAAAGACAAATCCCAGGTTAAGTTAACCATTGATACAGAAATTAATAACAAAGTTCAAAATATACTTGATGGCAGCAATTTAAAACAAGTGTCAGCAATTGTTATGCAAAGTGATAATGGAGCTATAAGGGCTATGGCACAAAAGGATAAATATGCCCCTAACATAAATCTAGGAGGGGGAGGAATATACTACCCTGGTTCTATTTTTAAAGCAATAGTAGAAGAAGCTGCTATAGAAACAGGTAATTTAGACTTAAATAAACCTATTAAAAATACGGGAAAGTTTAGTGAGGATAAAATTTATGATTATTGTACTCCAGAACAAGCATTTATAATATCATCAAATGATGTTTTTATAAACATAGGTCATCTGGCTGGATTTGATAACATATATGAGATGAGTAAAAGACAAGGTATGTTTAACAAAGTTTTGGATTTTGATTTGGAATCATCTGGAAGACTAGATAATAATGATTCTAATAGTGAGGGTAATTTAAGCTTACTTTCCTATGGGCAAAGCATAAGGGTAACGCCGATAGAAGCGATATCAATACCTAATACTATAATTAATAGGGGAATATATGTAAAGCCCCATATTATTGATTCCTATGTTATAAACAATACCTTAAAAGAGAGTCCGATTTACAGTTCAAGGGTAATGAAGGAAAGTACAGCAAATATAATGAAAGATCAATTTCAAAAAGTACTTACAGATAAAAATGGAACGGGTAAACTAGCTTATACTAATAATAAATGTATAGGTGGTAAGACAGGAACTGCTCAAAGAATAAATTCTAATAATAACAAGAGTGTAGATGGATGGTTTGTTGGATTTTTTGATTTAAAGGGAATAAACTATTCAGTAGTTGTATTTGTACCTGAAATAAATGAGAATTCTAGTGGAGGTATGGATGCAGCACCTATATTTAAACAAATTGTAACTGAACTAAATAAGTAGCTTTAGAAATTTATTTATTTAAAAGGAACAAAAATTACTTTTAATGAATAGTATAAATTGATAGTGTTTCTCTTTTAGACTTTAATGATAGCGATATATTGGTAAATAGTTATTTTCATAAGCATTATTAGGAGGATTACCTGTGTTTGTAATGTATTGTTTATTTAATATAGTGGGGAGTATCACATTTTTTGTGGCTTATATTGGCAATGGTGCATCATTTCCTCAACCACTTTCAGAAAGTGACGAAAAATATTATCTGGAAAAGTTAAAGGAAGGTGATCCCCTTGCAAAGAATGTACTTATAGAGAGGAATTTAAGGTTAGTAGCTCATATAGTAAAGAAGTATTCTTATTCAGGAAAAGAAGTTGATGATTTAATATCAATAGGGACTATAGGACTTATAAAGGCTATAGATTCATATAATTCATCAAAGGGTACTAGGCTTGCAACTTATGCTGCCAGATGTATAGAAAATGTAATATACGCACTAAGGCAACATAGGGTTACATATATAAATAATTAAAACTTTCAGTGAATAAGTTCTGAAAGTTTTAATTATTTATATATTACTTATTTGTGACCTCATATAATTATTGAAAACCTTCAAATGAGCTAGCTCTATCACTGATAATAAATTTACTTTAATAATATAATGTGCTTGAAAATTCAAACAATTTACAATTAGATCAAAAAGTATTATTATTCCATATAAGGGTAACTTGTTAGATTATTCAAAAAATGGATTTCCACTTAAAGTAGATAACTTAGTTGCCATTAATTCATAACTGTGGATTAATGGCTAATTTGTATTATGTTAATAATATGCAATGAATATTAGGTAGATTTGTGAGGTGCTTTATGGAAACTAAAAAGCTTGAAAATAAGCATAGGAGTATAGCATATTATATAGACGGAACTAAGTGTTCTCATAAAATATTGCTATTTTTAAATGGTCTGTATGTAGGTAACACATCCTGGATTAAACAAAAAAGATATAAATATTTTAGGGATAATTATAAAATTATTTTTATGGATTATCCAGGAGTGGGAGAATCAATTGAAAAAACTGCTGATAATTATGGAATGGATGATGTTGTAGATATAATAAGGAATATTTTGGATATGGAGAGAGACGGATTTGAAGAATGCAATCTAATTGGATATTCAGTAGGTGGAATGATTTCCTTGAGATTTATGTATAGATTTCCAGATTGTATTCAAAAGTTGGTTTTATTAAATACAGGTGCAGATGTAGATGAAGTTATAGCTAATAAAATATATGATATTACAAAGAGATTACTAACATGTGAAGAATCTTTAGAAAGTATTTTTAAATCAGTATATCCATTACATCATTCAAGTGAGTATTTAGAGAAAGTAAAAGATATGGAAAATAAAATAATTGAAGCATATGTTAAGTATAACAAAGATAGAATAGCTCTTGGTAAATTTTTAAAATCTATTAGAAATAGACCAAATTTAAGAGAATCATTTAAGAAAATAAAAATTCCAACCTTAATAATAGGAGCTGATGAAGATAAAATATTTGATCATAAATATCAGGATGAACTAGTAGATAACATAGAAATCACTGAATATCATAATATAAAAGCATGTGGACATTCATCATATATTGAAAAGTATAGAGAAATAAATAAATTGATGGAAAATTTTTTTAGAAAACAGTATTAGAAAAGTAGGCAATTAGTGGTAAAACTAATGCCTACTTTTATCGTATAATTTTACTAATAATGTGGAGGATGATTTTTAATAAATAATTTAATTTGTAAAGTTATGGACGTTCTAAGAATTTTTAAGATAAAAATCTAAAAACAAATTCTATTTATGTACGGAGAACTATCCTATTAATTACTCCAAATTTTTTAATCCAATAATTGAATACGTTTACTTTTGCATTATATGCATGTATTGTTTTTCAATTTATTTAAATTATTTTATAAAAATAGGTAAGATTATTTTTTTGCTTTTAGTCCATTAAAAGTAGTTATACAAAATATGTTATAATTTATTTATTATAACATATTTAGTTAATTGTACATAAAAGAGTGTAAATGAATATTTTGGAATTTTTTTAAATATATTTACTTAATATCAAGTATATATATATAGTTTAAGAATATAAGAAATATAGAATTAATTGTAATAAATTAATAAAATGTGTTATTATATAAGATATAGTTAATTAATAGGAGGAAACTTAAAATGGATAAAAACAATGAAGAATTAATAAATATGTTGGGAGAAATATTAGGTATTGATGATCCTGAGGAAAATATCTCACTTGAGTCTAATCTAGTGGATGATTTAGGTGCAGAGTCTATAGATTTTATTGATATATGTTTTCAATTAGAAAAGGGTTTTAAAATTGGAAAAGTAGTATCAAAGGATATATTCCCTGAAAAGTTAAGAAGTGATGCTGATTATGATGAAGAAGTATTAGATGAAGTTGTTAAGCAGTATCCTTATTTACAAGGAGAATTGGTAGAAGAAATGAAAAGTAAAAAGAATTATACAGCCATATTAACTGTTAAAGCTATTTGTAAGTTTGTAGAGTGGAGACTACAAAATGCAAAGTAAAGAACAAGTTGTAGTAACTGGAATTGGATTGGTTACACCATTAGGGTGTGATTATGAAAAAGTTTGGGAGCTTAGTTTGTCAGGAAATAATGGAGTTATAAAATTAGAAAAATCTTATGAAGCTCTTATGAAATATGGAATTCACGTTGGAGGGGTTAGTCCGGAGGTTTCCTTTGATAAATTTAAAGGATTGGACAAGCGAAAGAAGCTCAAATTAAAAAAACTAAATAAATCAACAAAAATGTTGGTATATAGTGGATTAAGTGCCTTAGAGGATGCGGATTTGGATATTAATGTTGATTCAGAAAGGTACAACATAGGGGCAATTGTAGGAACTGGGACAGCTCTTGACAGTTTATACGATGATGTAGAAGTAGATGAAAGAAACCCTAAGTGGTTTTTGGAAACTTATCCAAACATGATGCTTGGATATTTATCTATAGCAGCATCACTAAAGGGATATGGAACAACTATAGTAAATGCATGTGTTGGAGGAACTCAGGCTATAGGAGAAGCATTTAAAAAGATTCAAAATAATGAGGAACAGTTAATGTTAGCAGGAGGCGTTGATGATAAATTATCAAAAATTTACGCATCAGGTTTTAGTAGATTAAATATGTCCTCAAATAATACTGATCCTGAGTCAGCAATTAGACCCTTCGACTGTAAAAGAGATGGTTTTGTGATAGGACAAGGGGCATGTATATTGGTGCTTGAATCATTAAGTCATGCTAAAAAAAGAGGAGCTAAGATTAAGGGCAAAATAGTTGGCTATGGAAATTCTATGGATGCTACTAGTATTTCAGATACATCTAGTGATGGAAAAGCAAGAGCAATGACACAAGCCTTAGCTGATGCAAATTTAAATGCAAAAGATATAGGATATATTAATGCTCATGGCACGTCTACAAGGATAAATGATAAAGAAGAAAGTATAGCTATAAAAAAAGTATTTGGAGAAGATGCATATAATATTCCTATTAGTAGTACAAAGTCCCTAATTGGACATACATTTGCAGCATGTGGTGCCATTCAAAGTTTTATATGTATTAAGAGTCTGCAAGATCAAAAAGTTCATATTAATAGAAATTACGATACTGGCGATGATTATTGTGATTTAAATTATTTGAGAAATAATGCTGTTGATGTTGATATGAAATATTGTATTTGTAATACAAGTGGTCTAGGTGGATATAATTCATCATTAATTTTTCAGAAAATATGAAACAGTATGGAGGGTATATGAAGGAAAGTATTGTAATTAGTGGAATTGGAATTATAAGTGTTTTAGGATTAGGAATTGAACCTCATATGGTGGCATTAAAATCAGAAAAGGTTAAGATGAAAGAGGGTATAGGTTCAAATTTTGAAGATATTACAGGTATAATAGATAATATTAATGTAAAGAAATACGTTAAAAATAAAAAATCAATAAGGTTTTTTAACAAACAGACTAAGCTTGCTTGCAGCAGTGCTAAAATAGCTATTGAAGACGCTAAGTTAACAGAGGAAGATATAAAAAAAGATGAGAGAATGAACGGATTAATTCTAGGAGGCGCACATTCTAAAAGTTTAATTCCTATGGCAGATGCTCTTGTTTCATGCGTTGATAAGGATGATAATACTTTAAATTATAGCAAAGTTGGACAAGAAGGATATAGGAACTTATCACCACTTTGGATACTCAGCAGGCTGCCTAATACATCAGCTGGACAAGTAACTATAGAAAATGGAATAAAAGGACTAAATTATACTGTAGTAAATGGTGTAAATAGCGGAATTGTTTCTATTGGAGAAGCTTTTCTTGCTGTGAAGCAGAACCGTCAAGTAAGAATTATATGTGGTGGAGCTGAAGATGAAGTCTTTCCAGATTTTGTTTATGAGTTGAAAAAGGATAATTTGATAGCAGATTGTGCTGATGATAATAAAGTATTTGGTAAGAAAAGTAAGGGATATTTATGCGCAGAAGGTTCATCTTTATTTGTAGTAGAGAAAGAGAGAGAAGCACTGAAAAGAAATGCTAATATTTATGGAGAAATAATTGGGTATAGTAATTATTATATACCAAATTTAAGAGAGATAAAAAGTGAGGAAGAAATGGCTGTTCATATGGAGAAGTCTATGAGAAATGCTATAAAGATGGCAGATATAGCTGAAGAGGATGTGGATTTTATACAAGCCAGTGCAGGTGGACTAGTAATGTTAGATCATGCTGAATCAATTGCTATAAAAGAAGTGTTTTCAAAGGATGTTTACATTACAGAAACACAATCTTACGTTGGAAATACTTTATCGGCTTCTGGGGCAGTATCAGTAGCATTTGCCTGTTTACATCTCAAAAATAATTTTATTGCTCCAATTTCAGAAAATGATGATTTGTTTTTGGATGATGAACTAAATTATGTAAAAGGTAAATATATTGACAATGATAATAAAATATGTATAGTTAATTCATTTAGCTATTTAGGAGAGTTATGTACTTTAGTCTTGAGAAAGAAGTGACAATATGAACAGAGTTGTTATAACAGGAATGGGAGCAGTGACACCATTTGGATTAGGAGTGGATACTTTATGGCAATCACTACTAAAAAACAAGAATGGAATTACAAAGCTGGAACTTGACAATATTAAGGGTGACATTATTGGTATAGGAGGATGTTTGCCTGAGGTTGATTACAATGATTATTTAAGTGAAGACAAAGAATTATTTTCATATATTCCACAAAATAAAAGTAATAAAAGTTTTTTTATGGCTGTATATGAGGCATTAAAACAGGCAAATTTAGATCCAAGAAAAATGGGTTCAACTGATAATATAGGAATGCTTATAGCAGATCGTGATTCTGAAATGATGGAGTATGTTGACAGGTATTCACCTTTAATGAGAGATTCAAAAACAGAAGATGTGTATGATAAAAACAAATATTATAAGCTTCTAAATTTGTTAGATAACAATAAAAAAGAAGAATTCAATGATAGAGAAAGTATTAATCATTATGCTGCAAGAAATTACAAAATAACTGGACCGCAGTTGAGTGTAGCTACAGCTTGTGCATCAGGAAATAACGCTATAGGTGAAGCTTTTTTAAAGATTAAAAGTGGATACATAGATATAGCTATTGCTGGAGGAGCATATAGTTTGGATTTGAAAAGTATGATTGGGTTTACTCGTATAGGCGCATTAACACCTAATGAAGATCCTGAAATTGCATGCAGACCTTTTGATGCTAATCGTGATGGCTTTGTTATGTCAAGTGGATGTGGAATATTAATACTGGAAAGCTTAGAATCTGCATTAAAAAGAAATGCTAAGATATTTGCAGAGGTGATTGGTTATGGAAGTGTGACTGATGCCTATAGATCCACAGACCCAGATCCAGAGGCAAGAGCAGCAATTGCAACAATGAAACAAAGTTTGCAAATGGCAAAGCTAATGCCTAGTGAGATAGACTATATAAATGCACATGGTACATCAACTAAGATGAATGATTATATGGAAACAATTGCGGTTAAAAATGTATTTGGAGATTATGCATATAAATTACCTATATCATCAACAAAATCAATGATTGGACATTCAGTAATGGCAGCAGCGGCAATCGAAGCTATAGTATGTATAAAAAGTATTAATGATGGAATTGTTCATCAAACAAGAAATTTTAGAAAGAGAGATCCAGAATTAGATTTGGATTACGTCAAAGAAGGACCGAGAAAAGTAGCTATTAATTACGCTCTTTCAAATAGTTTTGGATTTGGAGGACAAAATTCATCAATTGTACTTTCTAAATTTTGTTGAAAAGAGGATGATATAAATGGAGAGTAAAGTAAATGAAGATATATTAAGCGCCAAATTACCTGAGGATAAATACGCTCATTTAAGAAACTCTATATTAAGTTTTAAAAATAATTCATTGAGTATAAGAATAGATTCACAAATACAAAGTTATTTAAAGGATCATGTATTTGGTGTAGAAGCCTTCGTGCCAGCTACAATGATTATTGAAATATTATTTGAATCAGCGCTGTATTATTGTGAATACCATTTGAATATTGATGTATCAAAGTTAAAGCCAAGTAAAATGGAGCAACTTAGAATACTTAGAGCGTTAAAAATGAAACCAGGAAATTCAATAGACGTAGATATACAATTTAATAAATTAGTAAAAAATGAAAATGAAATCTATATGGAAATAACTATAGCTTCAAATAGAGTAAATACTGAAAATAAAGTTGTAGGAAGAAAGATTAATGTAACTTCAAAGGTTGTATTATCTGATAAAGCCTACGAACCAATAAAAGTGAACATACCTAAATGCCACTATAATTATTATAAATTACCTAAAAATCAATTCTATAAGGATTATTTTCCGTCACTTGGACCCTTGTTTCAAACCTCGTGTGCAAAATTTGCAATAGATGATAGTAGAACATTTTATGTAGCAGAATATGATTGTAATAACAATGAAGAAAGGTTCATTGAAGGTCAGAAATCTAGTTTTGTAACATCTCCTCTTGGCAATGATTCATGTCTTCAAGCAGCTGTATTCTTTTCAAGAATTATTAATCTGATTGGCAGACTACCAATAGGGGGAGAGGAACTCTACTTTTATAGGGATCATGTAAGATCAGGAAAAGTTAATGTTTTTGTAGAGAAGGTAGAAATAGATAATGATATGAAATGTAATATCTATTCCTATGACTCTAAGGGTGTTATATTTCATGCTAAGAATTTTATTGTAAGAAAATCACCCTATCACAAATTAATGGATAGACAAGCCTTTGAAAATAATATAAAGGCTTATAAAGTAGAACCTTTTGAGTTATAAAATTGGAGGTCTGGTTTCATGAATTGCAGTACAGTATATGTTTTTATAGGTAGTGCATTAGATAATAATATTATAAGAAAAAGCTTCAAAACGGATGGGATTTGTTTTGTGGATAAAGACTCTTTAACTGATGTTGAAGCTGATTATCAAACAAAAGTTAACTACATAAATTTAAACGATTCTCAATCAATAGAAAAAATATTTGAAGACATTGAGGGCATAAAAAGTATAGTAGTATGTCCGAGTATTAACAATGAATTAAAATACGATGAATTGTTATTGGATGTGGATAGGGTACTTAGAAAACTAGTTATATTTTCAAAGGGAATTTATCCAACTGCTATGAGAAATAAAGGAATTAAAGTATGGTTTTTAGATTCTAATGTAGCTAATAATGAAAATTATGTATTAACAAAATCTTTTAGTGCTGGAGTAAATGCTATTTCAAAAACCTTTGGTATGGAGTTGGCTAGAAAAAGTACAATAGTAAATTATATAAAATTAAATGATATTGATAATTTTGAGAAAATAAGTGATTTTATTGATTTGGTATCGGATAAATCAATATATTTAGATATGCAGAATTTAATTGTGTGAGATGAATGATATGGATAAAAAAATTGCGTTAATAACAGGTGGCAGTGGAGGCATAGGGGCTAAAATATGCAGTAAATTAGCTGAAAATAAATACTATGTTTATATAAACTGTAGAAATGAAGATAAGGCAAAGAAACTATTAGATGAGATAATAGCATTAGGAGGAGAAGGAGAGGTTTTAGCCTTTGATCTTAACTCTAAAGAATCACTGATAGAAGGAATAAATAAAATTAAATTTAGTAAAATTGATATTCTTGTAAATAATGCAGGGGTGTTAAGAGATAATATTATTTATAATATGAAGATGGAAGATTATGATTTGGTTTTTAAAACCAACTTTATAGCATGTTTAGATATGTATGATGCTGTACTTAGTAGGCTAGAAAAATCAGAAGCTCCAGTGGTAATTAATATGTGCAGTATATCAGGTGTTAGACCAAGAACTGGACAACTAGCCTATGGTGTATCAAAAGCAATGTTAATTGAATGGACAAAAAGTATGGCGAAATGCAATGAAAATATAAGATATTATGCTGTATCCCCAGGTCCTGTAGAAACAGAATTAATTAAAACCTCTAAGTGGTATAATGATAAAAAATCAATTAAAAGAATACCTTTAGGGAGATATGCTAAACCTGAGGAGATTGCAGATTTTATATCTTACATCATTGAAAATCCTAAAATATTTAAAAGTGGAAGCAACATAATATTAGATGGGGGATTTTTACAAACCACAAAGGAATAATCACAAAAAAGGTTATACGATTTTTCGTGTAACTTTTTTTGTCTAAAGAATTTTTATATAAGTTTTAGAGCTGTAAAATGATTAATAATTGTAAATGTTAAAAATATACATAGGTAATGGTAAAAGTATTAGGGAGGATGGCAATTTTGCCTAGATCGAACAATGTATATAGTATAAATGTACACTATCCTAGTGATAAATCAGCTTTAGTTCAACTAAGAAAAGGAATTGGAAAGGCTTATGTTAAATTCATACAAGATTACATTAAGACCTTGCCTATAGATGATAATAAGAAGAATGAACTTTACTTTAATGTAATAGAAAAACTGAAAATAGATAAAAATGCAAATTCTTAACTGTAAATTCTATTTTGTTTGTGAATTATATAATTATTAAGGTAGGGATCAGAATGAAGGCAGCTATATATTCTCGTAAAAGCAAATATACTGGCAAGGGCGAAAGCATTGAAAATCAAATTCAGTTATGCAAAGAATATGGATTGAAGTATTTAGAAATGTCCAAAGAGGATTTTATTGTATACGAAGATGAGGGGTTTTCAGGTGGAAATACTAAAAGACCTCAATTTCAGAAAATGCTAAAGGATGCTAAAGAGAGAAAGTTTAATATATTGATATGCTATAGATTAGATAGAATAAGCAGAAATGTATCGGATTTTTCTAATTTGATCAATGATTTAAATAGATATAGTGTGGATTTTGTGTCTATCAGAGAACAGTTTGATACTACTACGCCAATGGGGAGAGCTATGATGTATATAGCATCTGTTTTTTCTCAATTGGAGAGAGAAACTATTGCTGAAAGAATAAGAGATAATATGATAGAGCTTGCTAAGACCGGAAGATGGCTTGGAGGAATTACACCTACTGGTTTTCAATCGGAAGCTATAATAAAGGTGGATTCAGGTGGTAAAGAAAAAAAAATGTTTAAATTATCTGTTGTTGAGGAAGAAATTAATGTAGTTAAACTAATTTATAATAAATATGTTGAGTTGAAATCAATAACTAAAGTTGAAAAATATTTAATAATTAATAAGATCAATACTAAAAATGGACTAGATTTTCAAAGATATTCATTGAAGTTTTTACTTGGAAACCCTGTATACGCTGTAGCTGATAAAAATATGTATGAGTATTTAATTAGTAAAAATTATGAGGTTTATTCAGAATTAAAAGATTTTAATGGAATACATGGACTCATAGCCTACAATAAAACCTGTCAAAATAAAGAACAAAGTATAAATAGATTTAGAAATTCAAGCGAATGGATTATAGCTGTTGGAAAGCATCAGGGGGTTATTCCAAGTGATATTTGGATTGAGGCACAGAATTTATTAGAACAAAATAAATCAAAGGCCTATAGGAAAGTTAAAAGTAATCAATCTATTTTATCTGGTGTTTTAAGGTGTGCATATTGTGGAAGTTATATGAGACCAAAGGCAGTACAAAGAAAAAATTCTGATGGTGAACAGGTTTTTTATTATTTGTGTGAAATGAAAGAAAAAAGCAAAAAAACTCGCTGTAATGTTTCAAATATTAATGGAAATGTTTTAGATAAATTAATAATTAACGAATTGAAAAAAATCATCAAAGAAAAATTCCCCTTATTTCAGGATATGAATTTTAAAAAAACATTAATAGAATGTAATTATATGAGTTTGGAAAATGAATTAATAGAAAAGAAAATATCTGAAATTGATTTATCTATTATGAATATAATGAGTTCAATTGAAAAAGGTCAGCCAGAAAGTGTTTTAGAAATAATGTATAAACGTATGGAGAAGCTTGACAAAGAAAAGAAGGATTTAAATAAAAGGTTGTCACAAGCAAATAGTGTAGGTAAAAATTCTAAGTCTAACTCCATAAATATGGAATTTATTTATAAGAGCTTATGTAGTTTTAATGATAGTTCCTGGGAGCTTATGAATGTAGAGGATAAAAGAAACCTAATAAAGAGTGTGGTAGATAAAATTTTATGGGATGGTAAAAAAATTGATATGCTATTATTGGGAAGTGAAATATCCTGAACTTAAAATGTTTCCGAAGTGTGAGAATAGAAAATGAGATACTAATGCTTATAAGAAATAATAAAAAGAGTAAAAATGAGGTATACCTTCAAGATCCAATTGGTGTAGACAAGGAAGGTAATGAAATATCACTAATTGATATATTGAGCAGTGATGATGATTCTGTAATTGAAATAGTTGAAAATAGAATTCAAATAGGAAAATTATATGTAGAAATAAATAGAGTATTAAAGGGACGTGAAAAAGCTATAATTAAAATGCGATATGGGCTTGGTGATGGTAAGCCGAGAAATCAAAGAGAGATAGCTCAAATTTTAGGTATATCTAGATCCTACGTTTCTAGGATAGAAAAAAGGGCTTTGAAAAAACTTTTTAGGCAACTGAATGGAAGCTGTAAAATATAAAAGAATGTAATATAGCAATATAATTGTATTTATGTCAAATTTATTTTATAATTAAAATGTTATCTTAATAATACTGAAGAATATATATTAAAAAACAGCTAGTAGTAGTAAAATATTTATTTTAACTGTGGTTAAGAAAAGATAACTCGAATATAATAGAATTAAGCTTATGCTAAAACATAGAGTGAATAAGAAAAAAATAAATAGAAAACTTAATACTAGTGATATTCAGGGGTTATTGAATAGGGAGGAATATTTATAAATGAAAAACTTAAAAGACTTACTTAAAATACTTGTTGAAGAAGGTGCTTCAGATCTGCATATTACTATTGATATGCCGCCAGTAATTAGGGTGAATGGTGAGCTTAATGTGGTAAGTGATAAAAAAAAATTAACTAAAGATGAGATAACAGGGTATGCTAAAGAATTACTTAAGGAAAACTACGATAAATATTTGGAAATTGGAGAATTTGATACATCATATACTCTTAATGGAGTTGGCAGTTTTAGAATTAATGTATATAAAGGCAATGGAAATGATGCTATAGCAATCCGAAATATTCCATTAAAAATTCCTAATCTTAAGGAATTAGGATTTCCAGATGTTTTTGATGATTTAATAAATGCTAAAAGAGGACTCGTTTTAATTACAGGACCTACAGGAAGTGGAAAAAGTACAACACTTGCATCAATTATAAATGAGTTCAATTTAAAGACTACACGTCATATAATTACACTTGAAGATCCCATAGAATATGTACATAAAAATAATAAAAGTATAATTAATCAGAGAGAAATAGGTAGAGATAGTAAATCATATGTGTCTGCGTTAAAGTCTGCATTAAGGGAAGATCCAGATGTAATACTAGTGGGCGAAATGAGAGATGCAGAGACTATTTCTACCGCTATTATGGCAGCAGAAACAGGACATCTTGTGCTTTCAACACTACATACTATTGGTGCGGATAAAACAATAGATAGAATAATTGATGTATTTGAAGAGCGTAATAAGCAGCAAATAAAAATTCAACTTGCATCTGTTCTTAGAGGAGTATTATCACAGCAACTTTTAAAGAAAAAAGATAATTCAGGAAGGCTGCCTGCTTTTGAAGTAATGACTGTAACTCCTGCAATTCAAAATTTGATTAGAGAAGGAAAAACACATCAAATACAATCTCTTATTCAAACCGGAAATAAATATGGAATGATAACAATGGATAAATGTATAATAGATTTATATAAAAAGGGAATAATATCTTATGAGACAGCTGTACAATCAAGTGTAGATAAAGAGTTCGTAACAAAAATGCTGATATTATAGACTTAAGGTGAAAAAATAAAGTAGGAGAAGCTTGTTTTAAAAAAAATGCATTAAAAGTTAATAAATTTACAATTTCATAAAATACTATGGTATTTGATAAATTTTTGTGATAAAATAACTTTGTTTAGGGGGGATACATAGTGAATGAAGTAAAGTCCATACTACATGTGATTTCACGTGTCTTCACAAATACGGTTTTTATCATATCAATGTATTATCTATGTATATCATTCTTTGGAATTATTAGAAAAAAGGATGGTAAAGAATTTAAACCAGAAAAAACCTTTGCGCTTGTTGTAGCTGCACATGATGAAGAGGCAGTAATAAGTGATATGGTTGTGAGTTTAAATAAATTGGATTATCCCGATGATATGTATGACATATTTGTAATTGCAGATAACTGTAGTGATAACACTGCTAAAAAGGCACGCGAGAAGGGCGCAAAAGTTTATGAAAGAATAAACAAAGAGAAAAAGGGTAAAGGTTATGCTCTTGAATGGATGTTCAGCAAACTATTCAAAATGGATAAAAAATATGATGCTGTAGTAATATTTGATGCTGACAATTTAGCCTCTAAAAATTTTCTTAAAGAAATGAATAAGAAGTTATGTGAGGGTTATAAGGTTGTTCAAGGATATTTAGATAGTAAAAATCCTAGGGATTCATGGATAACAGGAAGTTATTCAATAGCCTTTTGGTCTACTGACAGAATGTTTCAATTATCTAGAAGTAATCTAGGACTTTCAAATCAATTAGGTGGTACTGGATGTTGTTTTGAAACTGAAATTCTAAAGAAATTGGGCTGGGGAGCAACTTGTCTTACAGAGGACTTAGAATTCACCTGCAAACTTGTGCTTAATGGTTACAAGGTAGGTTGGGCACATGATGCAGTTATTTATGATGAAAAGCCTCTTACACTTGTTCAATCTTGGCATCAAAGAATAAGATGGATGCAGGGATTCTCAGATGTAGCAAGTAGGTATTTTTTCAAACTCTTAAAAAGTTCAATAGTTAATAAGAGTTTTACTGCATTTGATTGTGCTATATATAGTATTAATCCGTTTATGACAATTTTGTTTAGCATATCGATGATTTTGGGATTTATAGATACATCAGTAGCGACTATACATAATATGCCATCTATGTTTAATACAGCAAGAATTTTTGAAATAACACCATTAAAAGTATTTTTATTTATAGCAGCGGTATTTCAATATGCGTATACACCATTTTTATTAGCATTGGATAAAAAATTGGATATAAGAATGATATGGTATTATGTTATAATTTATCCTATATATCTTATAACATGGCTTCCTATTACAATAATAGGTATCCTAAAGAAAAATAATAAAGATTGGAATCATACAAAACACACAAGAAGTGTTGATATATCTGATTTGGAAAAAGCTAACTAGAGAAAACTTATAATAGAAAGAGGGTATCCTTGATATCCTCTTTCTATTTATAATAAAATACAATTTAAATATATTTTTTTTATAAATAAAAGGGAATTTTATTTTTATGTTGAATATATAATTGTGCTTCTCTGTGAGGGGGGAATTAATTGTATGAATAATTATATTATAGGAATAGATGTGGGTTCATCCAAAATATGTATAGCATTAGGGAAGTTAACCAAAAAAGGCGAAGTGCAAATAATTGGTATTACATCTTCAAAATGCGAAGGAGTGAAAAAATCTATTGTTGTTAACATAGATAGTACAGCTGAATCTATAAAAAATTGTATGGCTAAATTAAAAAAGATGGTGGAATTTGATTTAAGCGATGTATACGTTGCACTCCATGGAAGCATAAGCGAGCTTATACATAATAAAGGTGTAGTGGCTGTATCCTCAGATGACAGAGCAATAGCTAGCAGTGATGTTAAGAGAGTTATTGAATCAACTAGGTTTATCTCTGTACCATCTGATAGAGAAATTATTGGAGTTGAACCACAACAGTTTATTGTAGATGGTTACGATAATATAAAAGACCCTGTTGGAATGAGTGGGACAAAGTTAGAAGCAGATGTGCATGTTATTACAGTAAATTCTAATGTTGTTGATAATCTTATTAAGAGTGTAAATAAGGCTGGATATCAAGTAAAGGGTTTATGTTTTGAACCAAAGATTGTTTCAAATGTGACTTTAAGCAAACATGAGAGAGAAAGTGGCTGTGTTCTTGTAGATGCAGGTAAAGAAAATATCAGTATTTCTATAATTAAAAATGATAATATAGTGTATATTGATAATATACCGTTAGGTGGAAGCAGCATAACACAAGATATAGCACTTGGATTAAAAATACCTTTTGATGAGGCAGAAAAATTAAAGCTGGATTATTCTGATATTGATGCTAATATCAAATCTAATAATGTTGATCTTAATGTTAAATTATCTGATGGGCAAAACTTAAAAATTGATTATAGCTTTTTTAAATTAATTGTACAATCTAGAATTGAAGAATTATATGAGCTTATAAGAAAGAAATTAATAAGAAAGAATTATTATAATGAAATAACAAATGTTGTAATTGTGGGTGGTGGTATTGCTTTAGTAAAAGGTTCAATAAGTGTTGGGAGAAGAGTCTTAGATAAAAATGTAAGAATAGGTTCTCCAAATTTTGTAGGAGCATCTAATCCAATATACGCTTCGGCGGTTGGAATTGTTAGCGATATAGGTTATAATATGAAAAGTAGTAGTTTGTTTAGTTATGATGAAGAAGATTTAAAAAATGAAAACGAAGATTCATGGAATAAAAATATTAAGAGAGACGAAGAAAAAAATATCTTTTCTAAAGTAAAGAGTTTTATTACAGATCTCTTTTAATGAGGGAGGTAGTATTGTGCTTGATTTTGATGTTGATGTTCAACAGTTTGCTCAAATAAAGGTAATAGGCTGTGGCGGTGGAGGTAACAATGCCGTTAACAGAATGATTTTAGAAGGACTTAAAAATGTGGAATTTATTGCCATAAACACAGATAAGCAGGCATTGGCTCTTTCACAAGCATCACAAAAGATTCAAATAGGTGATAAGCTTACTAAAGGTTTAGGAGCAGGTGCTAATCCTGAGATTGGTCAAAAGGCTGCAGAAGAAAGCAAGGATGAAATATCACAAGCCATAAAGGGTGCTGATATGGTATTTATAACTGCTGGTATGGGTGGTGGAACAGGAACTGGTGCGGCTCCAGTTGTTGCTGAGATAGCAAAATCCATGGGTATCCTTACTGTTGGAGTTGTTACAAAGCCATTCCCATTTGAAGGAAGAAAGAGGATGCTTCATGCTGAATCAGGAATAAAGACACTAAAAGAAAGAGTGGATACTTTAGTTACAATTCCAAACGAAAGATTGCTTGCAATTGTAGATAAAAAAACAACACTTGTAGAAGCTTTTAAATCAGCAGATGATGTTTTAAGACAAGGTGTACAAGGTATATCTGATTTAATCACTATTCCTGGTCTTGTAAATCTTGACTTTGCTGATGTAAGAACTGTTATGATAAATAAAGGACTTGCTCACATGGGTACTGGAAGAGGTGCTGGAGATACAAGAGCTAGCGATGCTGCTAAACAAGCAATATCTAGCCCGCTTTTAGAAACATCTATAGTTGGTGCTACAGGAGTGCTTTTAAATGTAACAGGTGGAGAAGATTTAGGTCTTCTTGAAATAAATGAAGCAGCAAGAGTTGTACAAGAAGCAGCAGATCCAGATGCAAATATTATATTTGGAGCTGTTATAGATGAAAATTTAAAAGATGAAATAAGAATAACTGTTATAGCAACAGGCTTCGAAAATGACGGAGAAAATGGAGAGATTATAAGAAGAGAGGTAAAGGCTGAAACTCAAGAATCTAAACCTCAACAGGAAGCAGCAAGTGCACTTGATAACACAGGCAGCTTTGAATCACCTGAAAAAGATCTTAATATACCCGCATTTTTAAGAAGACAAAATAAAAATAAATATTAAATTCGTATATGTTTTTCATATAATGATTTAAAACAAACCATAAAATGTTTCTGATTATATCAGGCAATTTTATGGTTTGTTTTTTTGTTCGGTATTTTTTATGTTTTTCTAAAAAAAATGATATTAACTGTGAAATACATAGATAAATTATCAAAAAAATAAAATTAAAAAGTTGGTATTACTGGTATAAAATGACAAAATTTTAAATCATTAAGTAATATAATTATTTAAGAAAGGTGGGAGGAAATGGTTGTCTATTTAGATGTTTTAATTTTTGAAAATTCAATAGTAAATACTTTTTTATTATACATAACAGCTCAAACATTAAGAATAAAAGTTAAAATGAGATATTTAATTTTAGCAGGGATTTTGGGTGGGTTATACGTAATAGTTTTAATAATCCCATCACTTAAGATATTTTCCTGTTTAATATTTAAAATTTTAGCTGCTGTACTTATGATTATTATGTCATTTAGAAAAAAAAATTTCATATTTAATGTGAAGGCATTAGCTATATTTATAATGTATTCGATGCTTACAGCAGGTTTGTGCTTTTTTATAGAGCTTAATTATGAAAGTGACAGTCTCTTGAATGTATTTATTGGTGGCATATCCTATAAATGGATTTTAATAGCTATTATGATTATATATATGTTTGTAAATAGAATTATATGGTTTATAAATGATAGAAAATTAACTCAAAAATTAATTTATAAAATAGAAGTAGTGTTTAAGGATAACGAGAAAGTAATAAAAGCTTTTTTAGATACAGGAAATGAGCTTAGAGAACCAATTACAAATTTACCTGTTATTGTTGCTGAAAAAAATTTGTTTGGCAATATTAAATTAGATGATTATGCCAAATTTTATGTTCCATTTAGATTGTTTGATGGTAATATGGGTAAATTAGAAGCCTTCAAACCATCTTGTGTAAAGATATATATTGGTAATGAAGTTGTGGTAAAAAATATAATCATAGCTTTAATAGATAATAAATTAAGTGAATTTAATGATTACAATGCGCTTCTTTCTAGAGGCAGTATCTAAAATGGAGGGATTTTATGAAGTTTTTATTACAGCTTTTAAGCAAAATATTGTGTAGAATAAAAATGTTTTCGGGTAGACTGTATTATATAGGTGGAAATGATGCGCTTCCACCACCGCTTACTAAGGATGAGGAAGATGATTTAGTAAATAAGCTTGTAGGTGGCGATGAAAGTATTAGATCAATACTTATAGAAAGAAACTTAAGGCTTGTAGTATATATTGCAAGAAAATTTGAAAATACAGGTGTAAGTGTTGAAGACCTAATTTCTGTTGGAACTATAGGACTTATTAAAGCAGTAAATACCTTTGACCCAACAAAGAAAATAAAGCTAGCAACATATGGTTCTAGATGTATCGAAAATGAAATACTTATGTATTTAAGAAGAAACAGTAAAGTAAAAGCTGAAATTTCATTTTATGAACCACTTAACATAGATTGGGACGGAAATAAACTTCTTTTATCCGACATATTAGGAACTGATAATGATTGCGTATACAATCTTATAGAAGGAGAAGTGGATAAGCAGCTTCTTTTAGTAGCCTTAAAAAAATTAAATGATAGAGAAAAAAGAATAGTTGAATTAAGATACGGGCTTACAGGTGTTGGAGAAAAAACACAAAAGGAAGTTGCGGATATGCTTGGTATATCCCAATCCTATATTTCAAGGCTTGAAAAAAGAATAATTAAAAGACTCAAAAAAGAAATAAATAAAATGTTGTAGGTTTGTCTTTAGTATAAAATAGTTTTCCTGAGGGAATAATTCTTAATGCTATTATTTCAAAGGGGCTGATAAAGTGGTTATAAATAAGGTTGAGATTTGCGGCGTCAATACGTCTAAACTTCCAGTTCTAAAAGAAAAAGAAATGCGAGAATTATTGATCAGTATGAGAAATGGTAATATTACTGATAGGGAAAAATTTATAAAAGGAAACTTAAGGTTAGTACTTAGTGTCATCCAAAGATTTAATAATAGGGGGGAAAACGCAGATGACTTATTTCAAGTTGGATGCATAGGACTTATAAAGTCTATAGACAATTTCGATTTGAGCCAAAATGTAAAATTTTCTACTTATGCGGTTCCAATGATTATAGGAGAGATAAGGAGATACTTGAGGGATAATAATTCTATTAGGGTTAGTAGATCTCTTAGAGATATAGCATATAGAGCACTTCAAGTTCGGGATAGACTCATAAGTAAAGATAATAAAGAACCTACTGTTTCGCAAATCGCTAAAGAACTAAAAATACCTCGTGAGGAAGTGATTTTTGCTCTAGATGCAATACAAGATCCAATATCTCTGTTTGAACCTATATATCATGATGATGGTGATGCGATATTTGTAATGGATCAAATAAGTGATAATAAAAATCTAGATGATAGTTGGCTTCAGAATATTTCTATTAAAGAAGCTATGAAAAAGCTAAGTGACAGGGAAAAAATGATACTTAATATGAGATTTTTTGATGGTAGAACGCAAATGGAAGTTGCAGATGAAATAGGAATTTCACAAGCTCAAGTATCTAGGCTTGAAAAAACGGCACTTAAACACATGAAAAAGTACGTTTAAGTATAATAATTAATTTAATTTTGTATTTAATATTAAATTAATAATGCTCTAGAGGGGGGAAGCACTTAATTAAAAAGCCCCTCATATACATATATGCTAAAACAAATTTTATGATGTTTTGAATTTTTTGAGTACTTTAATCATATTTTTATAGTATATCAAAATTAATTATAAGCGTTATACTATAAAGAGGTGATAATATATGGATATACCTGCGCATTCTATAAGTGCAATGAAGTCTATGGAGGTTATAGATATTAATACTGGAACAAAGCTCGGACTCATCAAAGATTTAAAAATTGATATTGAGGAGTGTAAAATAATATCAATAATACTTCCAGGAGTAAAAGTAGGAGGATGGTTTTCTAAAGAAAAATATATAGAAATCGAATGGTCGGATATACAGAAAATAGGCGTGGATGTAATACTTGTGAATGGTGACAATTTATTTGAAAATAAGGATTGAACAATTAGCCCTAAAAAGTGTATAATTAAACTAAATATATTCTTTAATAAGGGATGTGAAAGATTTGAAATGCCCATTTTGTGGATATGGTGAGAGTAAGGTAGTTGATTCTAGATCTACCGAGGACAACATGGCTATAAGAAGAAGGCGTGAATGTCTTGAATGCAGTAAAAGATATACAACTTATGAGAAAGTAGAAGATATACCTATATTAGTTATCAAGAAAGACTCAAGTAGAGAATTTTTTGATAAATCTAAAGTAATAAATGGGCTTATAAAGTCTTGTGAAAAGAGACCAGTGTCTAGGCAACAAATAGAAAATATAGCTTCTGAAATAGAAAAATCTATAAGTAATCAAATGCTTACAGAAATAAAATCAGATACTATTGGTGAGATGGTAATGGAAAAACTTAAAGAAATAGATGAAATTGCTTATGTAAGATTTGCATCCGTTTATAGGCAATTTAAAGATATAAACACATTTATGGAGGAAATTCTAAATCTTGTAAATAAAAAGTAGTGTTTAAATAGGTAACATTAATTTGATTTTTTATTACATAGTAATTTGCAAGTTTAATTTTTTATTAGTGTATGTCTTTATATAGGGAAATCATAGTAAAACTTAATTGGTAGGTGTTATATAAGTATAGGTGAAAGTCTAAAACACATGCAGATTAAAGTATTACATGGTTTCCCTATCTGTATGTATTAACACTAAAATGACTATAATTTTAGCTGCCTAATTGTTAAAACTAGGTTAAAATAATAATAAATTCAATACAAAGATTTAAAAAAATAATATAATATAGGGGTAATATTTATGTATACAAAAAAAGAGGACAAATATAGTTTTTTAGAATTTAAGGATGATAATTTTGAGTTGTACTTTTCTACAGCTGAAAATAACTTGAATTTTAATATAAATACAACAATAGGTATAGAAAATCTTCGTAATTTAAAAAAATGGTTTAACCTAGATGATGTAGGTTACTTAAAGCAAACTCACAGTGATATCATTTTAAACTATGAGGAGGATAAGAAGGGTCTAGAAGGTGATGCATTAATTACAGATAAAAATAACATTGCTATTGGAGTGTTTACAGCTGATTGTGTTCCTGTTCTTTTATATGATAAGGTTAAAAAAGTTATAGGGGCTGTTCATAGCGGCTGGAAAGGAACGTGTGATTTAATAGTAAAGAAAACAATATGCAAAATGAAAAAAGAATTTTCATCTATTGATTCAGATATAGTTGTTTATATTGGACCACATAATAAGTCATGCTGTTACGAGTTTGGAGCTGAAAGCTTAAGCCAATTTGAAAACAGTGGTATGTATAACATAAACGAAATTTATAAAAATGGTAAGTTGGATTTGCAGAAATGTATAATAAAGCAGTGCGAAAGTGAAAATGTTCATAATATAAAATGTCTAGATATATGCACAATGTGCTCAAGTACCCACAAAATGCATTCATATAGACGCGATTCAAAAAATGCAGGAAGAATGTTTTCGTTTATAATTAAAAAATAATATAGCTGGAGGAATATTATGGCGGGAGAAAAAATACTTGTTGTTGATGATGAAGCTCATATAGTGAAGCTCATAAAGTTCAATTTGGAGAACAATGGATACAAGGTTATTACAGCGGAAGATGGAGGGGAAGCTCTGGAAAAGGCAAAGGTTGAGGTTCCTCAGTTGGTTCTTTTAGATTTAATGCTTCCGGTTATGGATGGCTATGATGTTTGTAGAGAAATAAGAAAAGATCAATCCATTTCTAACATGCCAGTAATAATGATAACGGCAAAGGGAGAAGAATTAGATAAGATACTAGGACTAGAGCTTGGAGCCGATGATTATATAACTAAGCCATTTTCAGTAAGGGAATTAGTGGCTAGAGTAAAAGCTGTACTAAGAAGAACTAAGGTAGAGTATATAGATAAAAGCTTTAAATTTGGAAATATTCAAATAGATTTTCAAAGACATAATGTTACAAAAGAAGGTGAAAAGATAGAGCTAACTCTTAAGGAATTTGAACTTCTACAAGTGCTTATAAAAAATAAAGGTAGAGTTATGACAAGGGATTTTTTACTGGACAAAATATGGGGCTACGAATATATTGGAGAAACTAGAACAGTAGATGTGCATGTAAGACATCTGAGACAAAAAATTGAAGATGATGATAAAAGACCTAAGTATATAGAAACTATAAGAGGAATAGGGTATAGATTTAACTATAGTGGTGATTAAAGTGAAGAAAAAACTTGTACTATACAATTTGGGAATTTTAATAGTAACTTTAATAATGATAACCGTCTTATTCATAAAAATTGAGGATTATGAGTACAGACAAAATGTAGAACAGCAGCTTGAAGAAAGTAGTAGGATAGTATCTAACGTTATTGATGCAAATAAAAATAAAGATATAGATAGAGTGCTTAAAGATACCTTCAAAAATTCAAATATGAGGATTACATACATAAATAAAAATGGAGTAGTTTTATATGATAATGAAATAGATGCAAAAAAACTTGATAATCATAATAAACGGGTAGAGGTTATATCTGCAAGAAAAAATGGCTATGGAACTAGTATAAGATTTAGTAATTCTTTAAAAAACAATATAATCTATTATGCTAAAGTCAGAAAGGACAATACTGTAATTAGGACAGCCATTGAACTTTCATCTGTGGAAAGATTTGAACAAAGATATCTGAAATTTTATATTTATGTTATAGGACTAAGTGTTGCAGCAGCAATATTTTTATCTTTTAAACTTTCTTATGTTATTTTAAATCCTATAAGGGATCTTCAAAATACCAGTTCTAGAATAGCAAGAGGGGAATTAGAAACAAGAGTTAATGTTGATACAAAAGATGAGATAGGACAGCTTGGTAAAACCTTCAACAATATGGCATCTAGGCTTCAAGATACAATAAAGGAGTCTATTGAAAAACAAAAAAAATTAGAAGCCATATTAGAGAGTATGGATAGTGGAGTTATTGCAGTAGATAAAAAGCATAAAATAATAATGATAAATCCATATGCAGAAAAAATATTTGGTATAGATAAAAATATAATAGGACTAAATCTTATGGACTGCATAAGGAATTATGAATTTGAAGACATATTTAATAAAAGGACAGATGGCTATGCAGAAATAAAAACTTCTTGGCCCAAAGAAAGAAATCTAAGAATAAAAACAGCGGATATAATAAATGGATATGAATGTATTGGAACTGTTGCAGTAGTTCAAGATATAACGGATATAAGAAAGCTTGAAAATATGAGAACTCAATTTGTAGCAAATGTATCCCATGAATTAAAAACACCACTTACGTCAATAAAAGGATTTTCTGAAACCTTAAGATATGTAGATGATCAAAAACAAAAGGGAGAATTCCTTGATATAATTGATGATGAAGTAGATAGGCTTACTAGACTTATAAGTGATATATTAACTCTTTCAGACATAGAAATTAGACAATCATTTAAAAAGGAAGAGGTAAATGTCAATATAGTAATAAATGCAGTATATGAATTATTAAAAAAATCAGCTAAGGTTAAAAATATAGACATAAAATTAGAGGGTGACATGGTTCCAAATTTAATAGGAGATAATGATAAGTTTAAGCAGATGATTATAAATTTGGTGGACAATGCTATAAAGTATACCGAAAAAGGCGGAGAAGTAGTTGTATCTAAAAAATGCATTGAAGATAAGCTTGTTATATCTATTAAGGATAGTGGAGTAGGTATACCGGAAAATCATCTTGAAAGGATATTTGAAAGGTTTTACAGAGTTGATAAGGCACGTTCAAGAGCTAATGGAGGAACAGGTCTTGGTCTCGCTATAGTGAAGCATATAGTCATGAATTTTAATGGAAATATAAACATTGAAAGTAAGGTAAATGTAGGCAGTAAGTTTATAATTACAATACCATATAAATCTTAATTTTAAGTAAGAGTTTTCTCTATATTTGAGAAAGCTCTTATTTTTTAACAAAGAATTAAAACAATGTAAAATGCACATAACTTTCTTTACTTATTATATAAGTATAAATCTGTTGTAAAGGGGATATTATATGAATTTTACATTGATGAAAAAGATAAAGAAAGAAAGGAAAATATCAATAGCGTACAAAATAGCACTTATAGTAGGAATATTAATAATTTCTATTATGATGATTGCAGATGGCATTATTTATTATGAAACCTATACCAATATATACGGAATAAATAAAAGCAACATGAAAGTAGTTTCTTCTGAAATATACAATAATTTTAAGACCTTAGTATTGCTTCAAAGTAATGAAGTGAAAAATCTCTCAAATGATTCTGATTTGAAAAATATAGCGGTAAATCCCAAAGATGCTTCTGAAATAGAACATTTTAAAAATAAAATTAACACAGAAGAGAAGAATAATGAAGAGGTGGAAAATGTATTTTTTGCAGGAAAGGATGGAATAACTTTAATAGCAAGTAATAGTGACTACTTTGGATATGATAATTCTCACTTTGATTACATAAAGAAAGCACTTAATGGTAAGGCGTCTATGAGCTCTGTTTATATATCCGTTATGACAAGTAAACCGGTTATAACCTTTGTAAGTCCCGTTAAAGACCAAAATGGAACTGTACTTGGTGTAGCTGGTAAAACCATATATATCGACTATTTTTCAAAAAGATTTGATAAGTTTAAATATATGGGAAATGGGTATATTTTTATAGTAGATTCAAATAATAAAGTAGTGTATCACCCACAAAAATATTACATAAATAAAGAGAATACAATTAGTGAAATAAAAAAAGTTGAAGGTAAAAAGAATTTTTTTAATAAAGAAGATTATGAGACTATAAATTACAGTTTTAATGATACAAGATATTTTGCGTCTGTAGTCAGTATTCCTGATATGAAATTAGTTTTTGTGTTAACCAGTACTGAAAACTCTTTTCAAAGTATACCGAAGCAAACAGGTTATATTATAGTTATTATAACACTTCTATCTATTTTAATTACCATACCTATTTTAGTATTTATAATCAAACTAATTTTTAAACCTATGAAGAAACTCATGAGAGATACACAGGAAATATCTAAAGGTAATTTAAGAGTGAAAAATTGCATAAATAGGGGTGATGAGGTCGGAATATTATCAAAATCCTTTTATTCAATGGTTAGTAATGTTAGCGGACTATTAGAAAGGGTAAAACGGGTTTCTAAGGAGCTTATAGATATAAATTTAGTAGTAAAGGCTTCTTATGATAATACTAATAGTAATATGGAAGTTATAAATAATAGCATGCAGCTAAGTTCAAAAAACTCTACTAAAATCTTTTATGATTTGGAAAATTGGTTTGAAACTTATGAAAATATAAGTCTTAGGGTTGAAAATATAAGAAAATCTTCTGGTAAAATGAGTGATTTATCAAAGGATATAAAAGAATTTAACACTATGGGTATTGAAAGCATTAAAACTCTTATAAGTATTAATGAATTTTTTAGGCAAAGTATAAAAGAAGTAAATATAACCTTTAAAGAGCTTCAAGATAATACAGCAAATATAAAAGATATAATAAATTTAGTGAAGGGTATATCGAACAGTACAAAAATGCTGGCATTAAATGCATCCATAGAAGCTTCAAGATTAGGAGATGCTGGAAAAGGCTTTGATGTAGTAGCCGCCAATATTAAAAAGCTATCTTATAATGTAGAAACTCAAATTACAGGTATTGATTCTATAGCCTCTAAAATAAATAACAAGATATCAGATATGCAAGGGAAAATGGATTCACTTAATGATGAATATAAAGAACAAATAGAGGCAATTAAAACTGCTAAAGAAAACTATACAAATGTATTTTCTATGGTAGAGGAAATAAATAATAATATAAAGACTATAGATGAAAATGCTAATTATGTAAGTCTTAAAAACCAAAACGTATATGATGAATTTAAAAATATAAGTGAATTTTATAATGAATTCAATAAGTCTATAGAAGAGATAAGAATAATCATGAATAAACAATATAACTCAACAAAAAATATTAACAGCATGATAAGTAAAATGGATGTAGCATCAATGGAACTTAAAGAGAACATGAGTAAATTCAATTTATAAAAAATATTCAATGTTAAATTTAATTAACATTAGTATAATACTCAATTAACATACAAATTGTAACATGTTAACTGTAAAGAGGAGAAAAAACCTATTATAAGGTTTGAAAAAATTAGTTATTAAAATAATCTATATATCTATACTTTGGAGGTAGGTTGAATGAAAAGTAAAAAAATCAAATTAATGGCTGCAGCGGTAACGATGACAATTATGGCTAGTTTATTTGTAGGCTGTAGTTCAAGTTCTAACCAAACTGACTCAAGCACTAAGAAAGATGCAAAGAAGATATCTGGTTCAATAACACTCTCTGGATCTACTGCACTTCAACCATTAGCAGAAAAATCTGTGGATGGATTTAAAGAAAAAAATCCTGATGTAAGTGTAAATGTTCAAGGAGGAGGAAGCGGTACTGGATTGAATCAAGTTCTTCAAGGAGCAGTTGAAATTGGAAATTCTGATATTTTTGCAGAAGAAAAATTAAATGCAGATGATGCAAAAAAATTAACAGATCACAAAGTTTGTGCAATAGGCTTTGCTGTAGTTACTAGCAGTGATGTAACTGTAAAGAATTTAACAAAACAGCAAGTTCAAGATATATTTACAGGTAAAGTAACAAATTGGAGCGGCGTTGGTGGACCTGACGAAGCAATAAATATAGTTCATAGACCTAAATCATCAGGAACAAGAGCAACATTCACTAAAACAGTTATGGATGGAAAAGATGAAAAGGATGATATAGGAACTACACAAGATGCAAGCGGATCAGTTAAAACATCAATGACAAGCACTAAAGGTTCTATAAGTTATTTGGCATTCTCTTATCTTGTAACAGATGAAGGTAAAAAAGATATAAACATGGTTTCATTAGATGGAGTAGAACCTACTTCAAAAAATGTTGAAAGCGGAAAATATCCTTTCTGGTCATATGAGCACATGTATACAAAAGGAAAAGGAAATGATGTAGCTAAAGCATTCATTGATTACATGATGAGCAGTGACAATAAAGCTTTAATAGAAAAAATGGGATATATATCATCATCTGATATAAAGAAATAAATAAGATACATAATTGTGCCAAAATACTAAAAAGGTATTATGGCGCAATTATCATTTTAAACTAAATAATATAATATAAAACTTAAATTGAGGTAACGCTATGGAAAAAAGAAGTTTTCTAAAAAAACTTAAAACGGAATATATTGGAAGAGGTTTTGCTACCATTTGTGGGCTTTTTATAGTTGTTTTAACCCTTTCAATAATTTTTTTTATTGCATCTAAAGGATTAACAATATTCACTAAAAGGCATTATTCTATTTTGAATTTTTTAATGTCAAGTACATGGAAGCCAGACGCTAAAAATCCCAACCTTGGGGCATTTATATTTTTAGAAGGCTCAACAGCGGTTTCAATAGGAGCGGTAATTATAAGTACACCAATGGCAATTGCTTTAGCTGTGTTTATGAATATGATATCACCTAAATTAGGAGAAAGAGTATTAAAGCCAGCTTTAGAACTCTTTGTTGGAATTCCATCGGTTGTTTATGGTTGGATTGGAGTAACTGTACTGGTTCCACTTATAAAAAGAAATTTTGGTGGTGTTGGTTTTAGTTTGGCGGCAGGAATTTTGGTACTCAGCATAATGATATTACCAACTATTGCTAGTCTTTCTTCGGATGCTATAAAAAATGTACACAACGAATATATCGAAGGCTCATACGGACTAGGTGCCACAAGATGGCAAACAATATATAAAATAATAATACCATCAAGCAAGAATGGTATACTTACAGGAGTTGTCTTAGGACTTGCAAGGGCTTTTGGAGAGGCGTTAGCTGTTCAGATGGTAATAGGAAATACTGTGAAATCAGTTCATGGGCTTTTTTCGCCTACTACAACGCTTACCAGTGTATTAACAATGGACATGGCTAATACTCCAAATGGTACTGCATGGAATGATGCACTTTGGTCTCTTGCATTTTTACTTCTTGTAATTTCTTTTGTATTTATATTGATTATAAGATTCATAGGGAGAAAAGGTGAAGTTTAATGAAATCTAAACTATACGACAAAATAGCTACAATAATTTTATACTTGATTTCCGTATTTGTTGTTTTACTACTGGCAGCATTTATAATTTATATAGTTTATAGAGGACATGATTCCTTAAATTTGAGTTTTTTATTTGGTAAACCTAAAATAGCGGAAAGCGGCGGCGGAATAGGGCCAGAACTTTTTAATTCTTTTTACATGCTTATAGTATCACTTATTATAACAATACCTATTGGGGTAGGTGCAGGTATATATATGGCTGAATATGCAAAAGAGGGGAAAATATTAAGCTTTATAAGACTATGCATAGAAACTATGGCATCACTGCCATCAATAGTTGTTGGTTTATTTGGATTATTAGTATTTGTAACAATGACACATTGGGGATATACGATATTATCAGGAGCGCTTGTCATAACTATTTTAAATCTACCTTCTATGACAAGAGTATCGGAAAATGCTATAAAAGCTTCTTCTAGTAAAGTTAAGGAAGCGAGTTTAGGTCTTGGAGCTACACAGTGGCAAACCATAAAAAATATAGTACTTCCATCTGCAATGCCGGAAATTTTAACGGGGATAATTTTAGCGTCAGGCAGAATTTTTGGAGAAGCAGCTGCACTTCTATATACTGCTGGAATGAGTGCACCAGAGCTTAATTTTAAGAGCATAAGTTTGGTAGACAAAGCTTCAGCCTTTAGTTTATTCAGACCAGCTGAAACTTTGGCTGTTCATATATGGAAGCTTAATTCTGAAGGTATGATTCCAGATGCAACAAAAATTGCCAATGGTTCTTCTGCTGTACTAGTACTCATGGTTTTAGTATTTAACTTTATAGCAAGGATCATAGGAAGAAAAATATATAGTTTATACAGCGGTAAGTAAGGAGGAGAAAAATGGGCATAATACAAACTAAAGACCTAAATTTATATTATGGAAGCGCTCAGGCTTTAAAAAAAATAGATCTTGATTTTACTAAAAATACAGTAACAGCACTTATAGGACCATCAGGCTGCGGAAAATCAACTTTTCTAAGAACTATAAATAGGATGAATGATTTAATAAGTACTGTTAAAATAGATGGGCAGGTTTTGTTTGAGGGGAAGGACGTATACAAAGATTATGATGAAATAGAACTTAGAAAAAGGGTAGGTATGGTGTTTCAAAAACCAAATCCATTTCCTATGTCCATATACGATAATGTGGCGTATGGACCTAGAATACACGGTATAAAGAATAAAAGTAAACTAGATGAACTTGTGGAAAAAAGTTTAAAAGGATCTGCACTTTGGGATGAAGTTAAGGATCGATTAAAAAAGAGTGCGCTTGGTTTATCGGGAGGACAACAGCAAAGACTTTGTATAGCAAGAACTCTTGCAGTTGAACCTGAAGTTCTTTTGATGGATGAACCCACTTCTGCACTTGACCCTATATCAACACTAAAAATAGAAGAATTAATGGATGAATTAAAACATAAGTATACTGTAATTATAGTAACTCATAATATGCAGCAGGCGGGAAGAATCTCTGATAACACAGCATTCTTTTTAAACGGTGAAGTTATAGAAAACGGCAAAACAGAGGATATTTTTTATAAACCAAAGGACAAGAGAACTGAGGATTATATAACGGGAAGATTTGGATAAGGTTTTGAAAATTTATTTGTGGGGTGTGAAATATGACAAGAAAAATTTTTGAATCTGATTTAGAGGAGCTTCACTCTGAGCTTTTGAGAATGGGCAGTATGGCAGAAAAGCAGATATACGATTGTATGGAAGCTTTAGAAAAGCAGGATGAAACTATGGCTGAAACAATTATAAAAAAAGATGACATAATAGATGATATGCAAAAGGAAATAGAAAATAAGGTTATAAGACTTATTGCAATGCAGCAGCCAATAGTTGCAGAAGATTTGAGGAATATATTTACTACGGTAAAAATAATAACTGATTTAGAAAGGCTAGGAGATCATGCTGTAGATATAGCAAAAGCTATAAAAAGATTGAATGGTGAGAAGCATCATGAAATCGTAAAAGAAATATGGAATATGGGCAGTAAAGTTAAATCAATGATAAAAGATTCATTAGATGCATATGTTGAAAGAAACTTAGATAAAGCTTATGAGGTTTGTAAAAGAGATGATGAAGTAGATGCTTTATATAAGAGAATTTTTAATGAACTTTTGGATATAATGAGTGAAGACAAGAGCAAAATAAATCAGCTTACACAATTTTTATTTGTATGTAAGTACCTTGAGAGAATAGGTGACAGAACTACAAATGTGTGTGAAAGTACCATATATCTTATAACAGGTAAGCAAGTAGATCTTAACGATTAAAACTAAAGATAGTGTAACTGTTCTAATTGTATTTTAGGATGCTTTTTAAAACCTAAAACAAAGAACAGTTATTTTTTATTTTAGGGAGAAAGCTTGTATTCTTGACTTAAAACATTTAATAATGTAATATAACTAAAGAGTTTAAATATGTAACATTATATTGTAGGGAGTAATTATGAAAAATAAAATTATTAAAATCGAGCCTCAAAGTATAGCCGAAGAAATGGATATTGAGGTTGGTGATAGTCTTTTAAGTATAAATGATAAAGAGGTTAAGGATATAATAGACTATAGATTCTTAATGGCGGACGATTATGTCGTTGTGAAAATACAAAAGCAAAACGGTGAAGTATGGGAGCTTGAAATAGAAAAAGAATACGATGAAAAGCTGGGAGTAGAATTTGAAAGTGGAATTTTAGATTCAGCTAAAAGTTGTAGTAATAAGTGTATATTTTGTTTCATAGATCAACTTCCTAAAGGAATGAGAGAAACACTTTATTTCAAGGATGATGACTCAAGACTTTCCTTCCTTCAAGGTAATTTTGTAACACTTACAAATATGAGTGATGACGACATAGATAGAATAATAAAATATAGAATAAGTCCAATTAACGTATCTGTTCAAACTACGGATCTTGAGCTAAGAAAAAAGATGTTAAACAATAGATTTGCAGGAAACCTAATTGAGAGAATGAAAAAGCTTTCTGAGGCAGGTATAATAATGAATTGTCAAGTAGTATTATGCCCGGGTATAAATAATGAAAAAGTCTTTTCAAAAACAGTAGAGGATCTATATGAGTTTTATCCATATGTTAAAAACATAGCAGGTGTTCCTGTTGGAATAACTTCTTTTAGAGAAGGTCTTTTTGAAATGAAAGCCTATGATGCTGAAAGTGCAAAGATAGAAATTGAAAATATTAAACCTCTTCAAGATAAGTTTATAAAAGAAATAGGTGCACCTTTTGTAAGGCTTTCTGATGAATTTTATGTATTGTCAGGTATACCAATCCCCAAGACAGAATTTTATGGGGAATTTGAACAATTTGAAGATGGTATAGGTATGATACGTACTTTTAGAGATAATATAGATATGTCCTTAAACAAATTAGACGAGAATATACATAAATCCTTCACTATGGTTACAGGTGTTTTAGCATATGAGGAAATATATAAGGCAGCAAAAGTACTAATGGAAAAAAGCTCTGGGCTTAAAATAAATGTGATTAAAGTAATAAATAAGTTCTTTGGTGAAAAAATAACTGTAGCTGGTCTTTTAACAGGTAGTGATATTTTAAAGTGTTTAAAGGAAAGTGAGTCTAGCGATTATATAATATTGCCAGCTAATATGTTAAAAAGTGATGAAGATATATTTTTGGATGACGTTAGAGTTACTGATATTGAGCGAGAACTAAATAAAAAGGTTCTTGTGTGCGATTATTCAGGAGAGGATTTAGTAGATATAATAAACAAATATGGCAGGGAGGAATAAAAAATGTCTAAACCAATAGTTTCGATAGTTGGAAGACCTAATGTAGGAAAATCAACTTTATTTAATAAGCTTGCTGGAAGAAGGGTCTCAATTGTTGAGGATACTCCAGGAGTTACAAGAGATAGAATATATGCCGAATCCGAGTGGGTAGGAAAGAAATTTACTATAATAGATACAGGTGGAATTGAACCTGAAAACAACGATATAATACTTACACAAATGAGAAGACAGGCGCAAATAGCAATTGAAATGTCAGATGTTATTGTCTTTATGGTGGATGGTAAGCAGGGTCTTACAGATACCGATAACGAAGTTGCTGTTATGCTTAGAAGAAGTAAGAAGCCAATAGTTTTAGTTGTAAATAAAATCGATAAAAATGTTGAAGAAAATAATATATATGAATTCTACAACCTTGGAATAGGTGATCCTGTTTCAATATCATCATCTCAAGGACTTGGAATAGGCGATATGTTAGACGAAGTTGTAGAAAGATTTAAGGCCTCTGAAGAAGATGAAGAGGAAGAAGAATATATAAAAGTTGCCTTTGTTGGAAAGCCTAACGTAGGAAAATCATCTCTTACTAACAGAATTCTAGGAGAGGAAAGAGTTATAGTAAGTGACATACCTGGAACTACTAGAGATGCTATTGACAGCTTTTTGGAAACAGAATTTGGAAAATTAATTCTTATAGATACAGCTGGACTTAGAAGAAAAAGTAGGATAAAAGAAGAAATAGAAAGATACAGTGCTGTAAGAACTATGGCAGCTATAGAAAGATGTGACGTATGCACTCTTATACTAGATGCTACAGAGCCTATAAGTGAGCAGGATGAAAGAATAATAGGTTATGCACATGAGAATAATAAAGCAATTTTAGTTATTGTTAATAAATGGGATCTTATAGAGAAAGATGACAAAACTATGGATAACTTTAAAAAGAATTTAGAAGTTAAATTCTCCTTTATGGCATATGCTCCATTTTTGTTTATATCAGCCAAAACAGGTCAAAGAGTACATAAAGTTCTTTCAGAAATAAAGAAATGTTATGATAACTATAATAAGAGAATTGCCACTGGAGTTTTAAATGATGTTATAAGCAATGCTGTTTTAATGAAGGAACCGCCAGTAGTTGCATTTAAAAGACTTAAGATATTTTATGTTACACAAACAGACGTAAAACCACCTACCTTTATATTTTTTGTAAATAATCCTGAGCTTCTTCATTTTTCTTATAGAAGATATTTAGAAAATAAATTAAGACAGAGCTTTGATTTTGAAGGTACAGGAATTAAGCTGATATTTAAGGAAAGGAAGAACTAATATGAGTGATGTGACATTCATAGGTGGGGGAAGTTTCGGAACAGCACTTGCAATAATATTAGCTAAAAAGGGCTATGATATTGTAATTTGGGATAGAAACAAAGATATACTTGATGATATAAACACACTAAGATCAAATACAAGATATCTTCCTAACAGCATAATACCTTGTAATGTTAAAGCCTCCGGGGATATTGAAAAAGCTACTAAGGAAAGTAAATATATTGTTCTCGCAGTACCATCTTTTGCAATTAGAGATGTATGCAAAAAAATAAAGGGCTCTTTAAAAGAAAATCAAATAATTGTTACCATAGCTAAAGGCATGGAAGAAGAAAGTAAAAAAAGATTATCAGAGGTAATCAAAGAAGAACTTTATAAAAATCCTGTTGTAGTTTTATCTGGGCCCAGTCATGCAGAAGAGGTTGCAAATGATATTCCAACAACTGTAGTAGTTACATCTACAGATATGAAATATGCAGAACAGGTTCAAGATGTTTTTATGACCAACAGCTTTAGAGTATACACTAATAGTGATATTGTTGGAGTTGAAATTGGTGGAGCTGTTAAAAATATAATAGCTTTAGCATCAGGCATATGTGACGGAATTGGTTATGGCGATAATACAAAGGCAGCACTTATGACACGTGGTATGAGCGAAATAATGCGAATAGGTATAAAGCTTGGTGGAAAACCTGAAACCTTCTTTGGACTTACAGGAATAGGGGATCTTATAGTTACTTGCACTAGTATGCATAGTAGAAATAGAAAAGCTGGCATACTAATAGGAAGAGGTATGTCCTGTGATGAAGCATGTAAAAAAATAGGGATGGTTGTAGAAGGTGTTAAAGCATGTCATACTTTTTATGAACTTAAGAATTCTTTGGGTGTGTCTATGCCAATTACAAATTCTATATACAAGGTTTTGTTTGAAAATGGTATACCTAAAAAAGAAGTGTCTGAACTTATGAGAAGAGATAAAAAATACGAGTACTATTTTTAAGAGATTTGCACAATTAGGAATAAATAAGAGGCTGTCCTAATATATATATATTGTTAATATTAAGGTGTGGGAGGAAGCAGCGTGGAAAACTTTAATATATATAAGGACATTACCGAAAGAACGGATGGGGATATCTATGTGGGGGTTGTAGGACCTGTTAGAACGGGTAAATCTACATTTATTAAAAGATTTATGGATATTATGGTAATACCCAATATAGATAATCCTCATAAGAAGGAGAGAGCAAAAGACGAACTCCCTCAAAGTTCATCCGGTAAAACAATTCATACAACGGAACCTAAGTTTGTTCCTAATGAGGCAGTAGACATAAGTTTAAGTGAAGGTATAAATTGCAAAGTAAGGTTAGTTGACTGTGTTGGGTATATAGTGAAAAGTGCACAAGGATACGCAGAAGCTGATAAACCCAAAATGGTATCAACGCCTTGGTTTGATCATGAAATATCTTTTGAAAAGGCGGCAGAGATAGGAACTAAAAAAGTTATCGATGAACATTCTACAATAGGCATTGTGGTAACAACGGATGGATCGATAACAGATATACCAAGAGAAGATTATATAGAAGCAGAAGAGAGAGTAGTAAAAGAACTTAAGGAAATAAAAAAACCATTTATGGTTATATTGAATTCAGCACATGCTAAAGACCCTAAAACTCTTGAACTTAGAGACGAATTAGAAAAAAAATATGATGTTTCTGTACAAGTTTTAGATGTTCAAAATATGGTTGAAGAAGATATAATAAAAGTTTTTAGCAAGGTATTAAAAGAGTTTCCTGTAAAAGAAATAAACATAGATATGCCAGAATGGATTGAAAAGTTAAGTACAAAACACTGGCTTAAAGACAACTTTATGAACATTATTAAAGAAATATGCATCAAGGTAAACAAAGTAAGGGACATTTCAAAAATTATAGACTCGTATTCAGGTATGGATTATTTAGATAAAGTGGATATGACAGAAATGAATATGGGTAGTGGTGTAGGAAGGATAATTTTCACACCTAAAAAAGACATGTTCTATAAAGTTTTAAGTGAAGAATGTGAGTGTGACATAGATGGAGAAAATAAACTCTTGTCTATAATGAAAGAAATGCATGAAGCAAAGGTTCAATACGATAGGGTGTCTGAGGCTTTAAAGGATGTAAGAGAAAAAGGTTATGGGCTTGTTGCACCACAGCTTACTGAAATGAAATTAGAAGAGCCTAAAATAGTAAAAAGCGGAGCGAGATATGAAGTTAAACTTAAGGCAAGTGCTCCAAGCTTCCATTTTATACGAGCTGATATAGAAACAGAGGTTTCGCCAATAATGGGAAGTGAAAGAGAAAGCGAAGAGCTTGTAAAATCTCTGCTTGAGCAATTTGAAAATGATCCATCTGAAATATGGGAAAGCAACATGTTTGGAAAATCATTAGAGGTACTTGTTAAAGAGGGACTCCAAAAGAAGCTTTATAAAATGCCTGATGATGTTCAAGCTAAAATACAAAAAACACTTGAGAAAATAATCAATGAAGGTAATGGCGGGTTAATCTGTATTATACTTTGATTTTATTTAATTAAAAAGGGGATTTCTTTAAAAAGGGAATCCTCTTATACTTATATATATACGTTGGTTAAATCTTTTTTATTGTGACTTTTAAAATATCACTGCTTAACATATCTTCCGATCTAGAATATTTTAAAAGTCAGAATATATAGAGTCACACAACTTATGTACTAAAAAACTAACATAGAAAGGGAGAAGCATATGAAAAAGGTTGCAGTAATATTCAATGGAGGCACAATATCAATGAAATTTGATAAAAAGGTGAAGGCAGCGGTCCCTGCCCTTACAGGAGAGGAAATAATGTCTATGGTAACAGGTATAGAAAACTTTGCCGAGATTGAATCCTTTAATTTTTCTGAATTTCCAGGACCACATATGACTCCAGAAAAAATGATGGAACTATCAAAGTTTGTTAAAAATATCCTAGAAAGAGAAGATATTGTTGGAGCAGTAGTTACACATGGTACAGATTCATTAGAAGAAACTGCATATTTTCTAGATCTTACAATAAAAAGTGAAAAGCCTGTAGTTGTAACTGGTTCAATGAGAAATAGTTCTGAACTTGGTTATGATGGTCCGGCTAATCTTTCTGCTTCTATATGTACAGCCATATCTAAAGGTGCTAAAAACAAAGGAGTCTTAGTTTGCTTTAGTGACGAGCTTAATAGTGCATCAGAAGTTACAAAAGTACATTCTATGCATCTTAATGCCTTTGAAAGCCCTGATTTTGGGCCTCTTGGTATAGTGGATACTAATAAGCCTATATTTTACAGAGATACTGTATATAATGATTACATAGAGACAGATAAAGTGGAATCTAAAGTTGCATTAATAAAAGCAGCAGTGGGAATGGATTCTGATTTTATAGATTTTGCAATTGAAAAAGGATATAAAGGAATTGTAATTGAAGCAATGGGCAGGGGTAATGTACCACCTAATATGGTAGATGGTATTAAAAGAGCCATAGATAAAGATATACCAGTAGTTCTTGTGTCACGCTGCTATAAAGGAAGGGTTCTAGATTCCTATGGATACCATGGTGGAGGAAAAGAACTTAGAAATATGGGAGTTATTTTTGGAGATAATCTTCCTGGACAAAAGGCAAGAATAAAGCTTATGGTTGCACTTGGAAGGACAAAGAAAATCAATGAAATAAGAGAAATATTTGAAGAGGATTTTTATAGAATATATAAGTAACAATAATATTTTCCATGAATACACTATATATAGAAAAAATATATATGAGTGTATTTATGGAGGTTTTTTCAATGATTAAAGTAAATAATAGACTTAAAACCATAGATGAATATCATTTTAAAAAGATAGAAGATAAGAAAAGAAAGCTCATAAAAAATGGGATGAGGATAATAGATTTAGGTATTGGAGATCCTGATTTAGTACTTAATGAAGATATAAAAAAGGAATTGGTAAAGGCTTTAGATATTAAAGATGTTAATAAATACCCACCTTATAGTGGAATAGAAAAGCTTAAATTACAAGTTATAAAATATTATGAAGACGTTTTTAGTATAAAATTAGATTTAGATGAAGTAATAATTACAATAGGTTCAAAGGAAGGTATAAGTAGTCTATTACCTTCTATTTCTGATATTGGTGATTATGTAATAGTTCCAAATCCAGGCTATCAGGTGTATACTGCTGCATCAAATTTATGGGGGGCAGTACCTTATAAAATTCCACTTACAGAAAAAAACAATTATCTTCCTAAATTAAAAGAAATACCAGAGAGCGTAGCTAGAAAAAGTAAAATTTTCTTTATTAATTATCCCAATAACCCTACAGGAGCAGAGGCAGGCGAAGATTTTTATAAAGATATAATAAACTTTTGTGAAAGAAGAAATATACTTTTAGTTAATGATTCAGCCTATAACGAAATAATAAAGAAAGAATCCACACCTATTAGTTTGCTTCAAAGTGATAAAAATAAAAGCATGATAGAAATTGGGAGTATATCAAAAACTTATAATATGACAGGTTTTAGGATAGGATATGTGGTAGGAAATAGACATGTAATAAAAGCTCTTCTAAAGGTTAAAAGTAATATAGACTCAGGACAATTTGTACCTATACAATATGCAGCAGCAAAAGCTATTAGTTTAGATAGAGATGAAATAAATAAATCACGAGAAATATACGATAATAGAAGAAACATTGCAAAAAAAATACTAAAACAAAAAGGAATAAAGTATTTTGATGCAAATGCAACCTTTTATGTTTGGTGCAGTGTTCCAAAAGGATACTCTACAGATGAATTTTGTGATAAACTTCTTACTGATTATGGGGTTGTGGTAACACCTGGATATTGTTTTGGAAATTTAGGATATAATTTTTTTAGAATTGCCCTTACCACTAATATTGAAAATATTGAAACAGCATTGAGCAAATTTGAAGATTTTAAATGAAATTGCAACTTTTAAAGGAAAAAATACTATAAAACAATAAAAAATGTGGTATAATTGAGTTTGTTATAAAAAGAACCTGTTTTTACTTGCTATATCGTGTATAATTGTTAATATAGTATTATACATGTTTTTTACTTATGGAAGGATGAGGACAATGATAAGAAGCATGACGGGATTTGGTAGAGCTTCTAATGATAATGGTAAACTTGGATTTAATGTTGAAATTAAAAGTGTAAATCATAGGTATTTTGATTTAAATATAAAGTTGCCTAGAAATCTTATTTCTCTTGAACAAAAAATAAGAAAAGAAGTAGGAAATAAGATAAAAAGAGGTAAGGTAGATATATTTATAACCCAAAATATTTATGACAGTAGCTGTTCAAATGTAAGTTTTAATAAATCTCTTGCTAACAGTTACTTTAAATGTTTAAAACAGATAAAAGAAGAGTTTAATGTGTTAGATGATATATCTGTCTCACTTATATCAAAGTTTCCTGATGTAATTAACATAGCTCAAGATGAGGAAAATTTAGATGAAATTTCTGAAATACTTCTAACTCCTCTTAATGAAGCTCTTGAAAAAATGTTAGTTATGAGAGAAAAAGAAGGAATGAAACTTAAAGAGGATATAGAGCGTAAGTGTTCTAATATTGAAGAATTGGTTTCAAAGGTAGAGGCTAGGGCTCCTTATACAGTAGAAAATTATAAAAGCAGGCTTGAGGAAAGAGTAAAAGATTTACTCACTGATAATCAAGTAGATGAAGCTAGACTTGCAATGGAGGTGACAATTTTTGCAGATAAATCCTGCATAGACGAAGAGATAGTAAGACTTAAAAGTCACATGGTACAGTTTAAAAGTACGCTTTTAAAAGATGAACCAGTCGGAAGGAAGTTAGACTTCATAGTTCAAGAAATGAATAGGGAAGCTAATACGATAAATTCAAAATCAAACGATATCGATATAGTTCACTGTGTTCTTGATATAAAAAACGAAATAGAAAAAATAAGAGAACAAATTCAAAATATAGAGTAATTTTAGGAGGAAAAAATTATGGATATAAAATTAATAAACATAGGTTTTGGAAATATAGTTTCAGCAAATAGGTTAGTTGCAATAGTTAGTCCAGAATCAGCACCGATAAAGAGAATAATACAAGAAGCAAGAGATAGAGGAATGTTAATTGATGCTACTTATGGAAGAAGAACAAGAGCTGTAATAATAACAGACAGTGATCATGTAATATTATCAGCAGTTCAACCTGAAACTGTAGCACATAGACTATCAACAAAAGATGATGGAAGTAACACAGTAGAAGAGGTAGAAGAATAATGTCAAAAAAAGGATTGTTGATTGTTATTTCGGGTCCTTCAGGCGCAGGCAAAGGAACCATTTGCAAGGCTCTTATGAAAGAACAACAATTTTGGCTGTCAGTTTCAGCAACAACAAGATCACCTAGAAAGGGTGAAGTTGAAGGTAAAAGCTATTATTTTTTGACAGTAGATGATTTTAAGAGTAAAATAGCTAAAGATGGCTTTTTAGAGTATGCACAGGTGTATGATAATTACTATGGAACACCTAAGAAAAATGTATGTGAAAAGATTGATAAGGGTGAAAATGTAATACTTGAAATAGACATTCAAGGTGCGCTTAAAGTCAAGGAAAATTATCCTGAAGGAGTATTTATATTTATACTTCCGCCTTCTATGGAGGAGCTTAAAAAGAGGATAATAGGAAGAGGAAGCGAAACAGAAAAATCGCTTATGACAAGATTTAAATCTGCGTATAAAGAAATAAATTATGTATCAAAATATAATTATGCGGTTATAAATGATACTGTAGACAGTGCTGTACAAAAAATAAACAGCATCATAATAGCAGAAAAATGTAGAGTGGATAGAATAAAAGATAATATAATTGATTCTAAGGAGGGAAAAATTCATGAACAATTCTATGATTAATCCATCAGTAGTAGACTTAAAGAAAAAAACAGGAGATAGATATTCTCTTGTAGTTATAACATCTAAAAGAGCAAGACAAATAATTGCTGGAGATAAACCTCTTGTGGACATTGATAGTAATAAAGCACTTACAATTGCAATAAACGAACTAGATCAAGACAAAGTGAATTTTAATTTGGTAAACGAAGGTATAAAATAAAATGGAATCTAAAAATGTAGTTATTGGTGTAAGTGGAGGCATAGCAGTATATAAAGCACTCGATGTTATAAGCCGCTTAAAAAAGTTAAGCTTTGGTGTTGATGTTATAATGACAGAGTCCGCTTGTAAGTTTGTAACACCACTTAGTTTTCAAAGCCTAAGTGGAAATAAAGTTATAAGTGATATGTTTGAAGAACCAAAATCTTGGGAAATTCAACATATATCCTTAGCAAAGAAGGCTGATATATTAGTAGTAGTACCAGCTACAGCAAATATAATTGGTAAAGTGGCAAATGGAATAGCTGATGATATGCTTTCAACAACCATAATGGCAGCCTACGGAAGATGTCCAATAGTGTTTGCACCAGCAATGAATACAAACATGTATAAAAATCCTATTGTACAGAGGAATATAAAGATTCTAAAGGAATATGGATATATTTTTATAGAACCTGATAAAGGAAGATTAGCTTGTGGAGATGTTGGCGAGGGAAAACTAGCTGATACTGAGCTTATCTATGAGAATATCAAAAGCATTCTATATAGTAAAAAGGATTTAGCTAATAAAAAAGTTGTGGTTACAGCTGGGCCTACTATAGCACCAATTGATCCTGTAAGATATATAACTAATCATTCCACGGGTAAAATGGGCTATGCCATTGCAGAAGAAGCAAGGGATAGGGGAGCTAAGGTCACACTTATAAGTGGAGAAACTAGTTTAAAACCACCGTTTGGAGTGGACTTCATCAAAGTATCCACTAATGAAGAAATGATGAAAAAGGTTCTAGATGAATTTGAACATAGTGATATAGTTATAAAATCGGCAGCAGTAGCAGATTATAAAGCTAAAAGCTATAGTGAATTAAAAATAAAAAAAGCTAGCGATAATTTAAACATAGAATTTATAAAAGATAATGACATACTAAAAAAACTAGGTGAAATAAAGAAAAATCAAATTTTGGTTGGTTTCGCAGCAGAAAGCAATGATTTAATTGAAAATGCTAAAGCTAAGCTAACTAAAAAGAATTTGGATTACATAGTAGCTAATAATATATTAGAAAAAGATGCAGGATTTGCTAGTGATGAAAACAAGGTTATAATACTAGGAAAAGACGGAAGCAAATTTGAGCTAAACAAAATGTCCAAAAGAAAAGTTGCAGAGAATTTATTCGATTTATTAAGTAAAAAGCGCTAATTGCGCTTTTTCTTGTTAAAGGGTGATATAGTGTATAATTTTGCAGGTATTATAATAAATAATGAAGTTACATCTCTAGATAGAGTATTTACTTATAAAATTCCAGAAGAGTTAAAAGAGAGTATAAAAATAGGTCAACTTGTTAAGGTACCCTTTGGAAATGCTAACAAAAAACTATATGGTTTCATAATTAATCTTAAGGAAGAAAACGAAGAGAATATAAAACTGAAAAACATATCATCAATAGAGAGTAAAGAGCCGGTTATAACAGATAAAGATTTAAGGCTTATTAGTTATATGAAAAAAAAGTATCTATGTACATATATAGAATGTATAAGGCTTATAATACCTACTGGAATTATGAAAGGTATGAAGCCTAAAACTACTGATGTGGTATTTTTAAGTGGCAGCGGTCTTAAAGGCAGCTTAAGAAAAGATATTTACGAGACAATATACAAAAAAGTAGAAGAAAACAATGGAGTCTACAATAGAAGTCAATTGAGTAAGAAATTTAATATTTCATTGTCATCTATTAATACAATGATAAAGCATGGGGTACTTAAAATATCAGAAAAAACTTTAACAAGATATGATAATAGAGTCTATGACTCTTACGATGAAAAAAAACTCAACGAATATCAAGAAGAAGCAGTAAACAGGATACTTTATTCTAACAAAAAAAAGTTTTTAATTCATGGAGTTACTGGTAGTGGAAAAACAGAAATATACATGCATTTAGTAAAAAATATGATTGAAGAAGGTAAACAATCTATAATATTAGTTCCCGAAATATCCCTTACACCTCAAATGATAGAAAGGTTTAAGGGAAGGTTTGGACTAAATGTAGCGGTTTTTCACAGTAAGCTTTCTGATGGGGAAAGATACGATGAATGGACTAGAGTAAAAAATGGAGAAGTTAAAGTAGCAGTTGGAGCAAGATCTGCACTTTTTTTGCCTTTTAATAATTTGGGATTAATTGTAATAGATGAGGAACACGAAGGAAGCTACAAATCAGAAAGTGATCCTAAATATAGTGCTATAGAAGTGGCAGAAATGAAAAGCAAGATAGAGGATTGCACACTTGTTTTGGGTTCCGCTACCCCAGCAATTGAAACTTATTATAAGGCATTAAAAGAAGAGTATTACTTAATTACTCTTGATCGTCGAGCAGATGGAGCAGTGATGCCAGAGGTTTCGGTTGTAGATATGAGAGAAGAGCTAAGGCAAAATAACAAGTCTGTGTTTAGTAAAAGTTTATATGAAGCTATTTATGAAACACTAGAAAAAAATGAGCAAATAATACTTTTTCTAAATAGAAGAGGTTATTCAACCTTTGTTTCTTGTAGAAAATGTGGATATGTTTTTAAATGCAAAAATTGTGATGTTTCCATGACCTATCATAATAATAAGGGATATCTTATATGCCATTATTGCGGTAGTACTCAGAGAATTCCAAGAACATGTCCTAAATGCGGAAGTAAATATGTAAAATATTTTGGAGCGGGGACGGAGAGAATAGAAAGAGAAATAAAAAAGCTTTTTCCAGATGCAAGAACTGTAAGAATGGACAGAGATACAACTGTAAGAAAAGATTCCTATGAGAGAATATACAATGCCTTTAAAAATAAAGAATTTGATATCTTAATTGGAACTCAAATGATAGCAAAGGGATTGGATTTTAAAGATGTTACATTAGTTGGAGTAGTAGCAGCTGATTTGACTTTGAATTTGCCAGATTATAAAGCATCGGAAAGAACATTTCAACTTTTGTGCCAGGTGAGTGGAAGATCAGGAAGAGGAAGTAAAAAGGGTAAAGTTATAATACAAACCTATTCTCCTGAAAGCTATGCCATAGAATACTCAGCTAAAAATGACTACAAAAGCTTTTTTAAAGAAGAAATTAAATTGCGGCATGATATGGATTATCCACCATTCAATAAGCTGCTTTTATTAAATTTTAGTTCTAAAGATGAAAAATTATTAATAAAAAATATACAAATAGTTGGTGATTTCTTAAAAAATAAGGCTAAAGAATATAGTAATATCTATATATTGGGACCTTGTCCATCACCAATCTCTAAAATTAATGAAGCTTACAGATGGCAAATAGTAGTAAAAGGTGACATAGATTATGAATTAGCAAGCTTTATAAAAAAATCTATTTATGAATTGTTGAAAAAAGTTTATAATAATATAAGAATATCATTAGATATAAACCCTTTGAGTTTATTATAATGTTTTGGAGGTAATATAAATGGCTATACGTAATATAAGAAAATATGGTGATGATTTATTAAGAAAAAAAAGTAGAAAAATAGAGAAGATAGATAAAAGATTATTAACTCTTATAGATGATATGTTTGAGACAATGTATAATGCAGATGGAGTTGGACTTGCTGCACCACAGGTTGGAATACTTAAAAGACTTGTAGTAATAGATGTAGGAGAAGGTCCAGTAGTTTTAATAAATCCTGAAATAATAGAACAAAAAGGATCATATGTAGATTTTGAAGGCTGCTTAAGTATTCCAGAAAGACAAGGTGAAGTTGAGAGACCCACATATGTCAAAGCAAAGGCATTAAATGAAAAGGGTGAGGAAATTATAATAGAAGCTGAAGATTTGTTTGCAAGAGCTATATGTCATGAAACAGATCATTTAAATGGAGTTTTATTTGTAGATAAAGTAATTGAAAGTGAGGAAGAGTAATTGAAAATTGTTTTTATGGGGACACCGGAATTTTCAGTGCCATCACTAAAAAAGCTTATAGAAAAATATGATGTAAAGGCGGTCTTAACTCAGCCGGATAAACCAAAAGGTCGTGGTAAAAAGCTATCTATGTCCGAAGTTAAAGAAGTGGCCATAGAAAATAATATTCCAGTGTTTCAACCAATCAAATTAAAAAATGATACAGAGGTTATAAATAAGTTAAAGGAAATAGCACCTGATTTTATAATTGTAGTGGCTTTTGGTCAGATTTTATCAAAAGAGGTTCTCGATATACCTAAATATGCCTGCATAAATCTACATGCGTCTCTTTTACCAAGTTATAGAGGTGCTGCACCTATAAATTGGGCAATAATAAATGGAGAAAAGAAAACAGGAAACACAACTATGTTTATGGCAGAAGGACTAGACACAGGAGATATGCTTCTTAAGGATGAAGTTGATATAGAAGAAAACATGACAGCGGGAGAATTACATGACATCTTAATGAATAGAGGAGCAGATCTTTTAGTAAAAACTATAGATGAGTTCGTTAAGGGAAACATAAAACCGGAAAAGCAGGGCACGCCAAAGACTGAATATGCAGCTATGCTATCTAAAGAAACAGGAAAGATAAACTGGAATGAAAAAAGTGAGACCATATGTAACCTTATACGAGGTTTAAACCCATGGCCTCTTGCATATTCTAGCTATAATGATAAAGTTATGAAAATTCATGAAGCAAAGGTTTTAGATAGTTTGCCAGAAGGAGAACCAGGTCTTATAACCAATGTAGATAAAGAAGGTATACAGGTTAATTCTAAGAATGGCAGAATTTTAATTACAAAAATTCAGTTTCCAGGTAAAAAATCTATGAAAGTTGGAGAATATATAAAGGGAAACAATATAGATAAGGGAGTTGTTTTAAAATAAAAAACTGAGGAGGCTTTATTATGCCGTTATATTTTGATTCTAGTTTTATAATACTTATACCAGCTCTTATAATATCTTTTGCAGCACAAGCAAAAATAAGTTCTACATTTAATAAGTATTCAAAAATTAGAAGCGTAAATGGTTATACTGGAGCAGATACAGCTCGAATGCTTTTAAACGCAAATGGTCTCAATGATATTCCTGTAGAATTAGTTCAGGGAAAGCTAACGGACCATTATGATCCTAAAAATAGAATTATGAGGCTTTCAGAAGATGTATATTATGGAGTATCCGTTGCAGCTATTGGTGTGGCAGCACACGAAACTGGTCACGCACTTCAGCATCAAAAACATTATGCACCTCTTGAAATTAGAAATACTATAGTACCTGTAGTTAATATAAGTTCTAATGCTTCATGGGTTTTGTTTTTTATAGGAGTAGTATTCAGTATTCCGGCTTTGGTTAAAGTTGGGATAGCTTTTTTTGCCGCAGTAGTACTGTTTAATCTTGTAACGCTTCCAGTTGAATTAGATGCTTCTAAAAGAGCACTTAACCTACTGGAAAATAAAGCTATACTTTATCATGAAGAAATTAAAGGGGCACGTAATGTTTTAAATGCAGCAGCAATGACATACGTAGCTGCAGCTCTTATGGCGATTTCAGAACTCATAAGATTAATAATAATTAGCAGAGATAGAGATTAAAAAGGAATGAAAATATGAATAATACAAGAAAAATTGTTCTTGATGTTTTAAATAAAGTTTTCTCAAATGATGGATTTTCCAATATAGTTTTAAACAAAGCTTTAAAAAATAGTGAGATATCTTCTAAAGATAAGGGCTTTATAACAGAAATAGTATATGGTACTATAAAATATAAATATAGTATTGATATTATAATCAGTAAATTTATAAAAACTAAAATAAATAAGGTTGATAAGAAGGTTCTTAATATTCTAAGAATGTCAATTTATCAAATGAGATATCTTGATAAGGTTCCGGACTTTGCAGTTGTAAACGAAGCTGTAAATATAGCTAAAAAACAGGTTTCTATGAAGTCTTCAAAGTTTGTAAATGCAGTACTTAGAAACTATATTAGAAATCCTGAAATGAATTTTTACAACAAAAACAATAACGTGGAAAGCCTATGCTTTAAATATTCGTTTGAACCATGGTTAGTAAAATTCTTTTTAAAGCAGTATAAGGAAAGTACAGAAAAAATTTTAAAAGGATTAAATGAAAGTCCATCTATAACAATAAGGGTGAATACCCTAAAAACTTCTCATGAAGAACTTTTTAATAAACTTAAAGAGTTAGAATATAATGTAGAGGAAGGGTACATTCTTAAAAAAGCCATAAGGATAAATAGAGGTCATGGAATAGAAAACAATCCTCTTTTTTCAAAGGGATACTTTACTGTTCAAGATGAAAGTGCCATGTTGGTATCAGAATGTATGGAAATCAATGAAAACCAAACAGTGCTTGATTTGTGCAGTGCTCCAGGTGGTAAAACCACCCATATTGGAGAGTTAATGAAAAATACAGGTGTTATTTATGCTTTTGATTTACATGAGAATAAGATAAAATTAATAAATGAAAATGCAAAAAGATTAGGAGTAGAAAACATAAAGTCATCAGTTTTAGATGCTACTACATATAAAGGCGAATTTTTAAATAAAGCTGATAGAATACTTGTAGACGCACCATGCTCCGGTCTTGGCATAATAAGGAAAAAACCTGAGATAAAATGGAATAAAAGCTTAAATGATTTAAAGAAGCTTTCTGATATTCAAAAGAATATACTACATAATGCTTCACTATATTTAAAAGAAGGTGGTATACTTCTTTATTCAACTTGTACTTTGAATAAAGATGAAAATGAAAAAAATATAATTGAGTTTTTGAAAGATAATCCTAATTTCAAAGTGCAGTCTATAGAGTTTGGAAATTTCTCCAATTTAATCTATTCCCCTTATGGAGTAACAATACTTCCTAATGAGTATATGGATGGATTCTTTATGTGTAAACTCAAAAAAATTAAGTAGGTGAAATACAATTTGGAAAATATTTTAAATTATGATGAAGCTGAACTTAAGCAGTGGATGGATGAAAACGGAGAAAAGCCTTTTAGAGCCAAACAATTTTATGATTGGATATATAAAGGTGTTTTTGATTTTGATGATATGAAAAACTTATCTCAAAAAACAATGGAAAAGTTAAAAAAGAACTTTTATATTGGTATACCTAGTGTAGTTAGAAAACTTAATTCAAAAAAAGGTGATACTGTAAAGTTTCTTTTTAGCTACAATGATGGCAATATAATAGAATGTGTTGTTATGAAATATGATTATGGTAATTCCATATGTATTTCTACGCAAGTTGGATGTAGAATGGGGTGCAGCTTTTGCGCTTCAACTATAGGAGGAAGAGTTAGAGATTTAACATCTGGAGAAATTTTAGCTCAAATATTAAAGGCTCAGGATGAAATAGGAGAAAGAATATCAAATATAGTTCTTATGGGCAGTGGGGAGCCTCTAGATAATTATCATAATGTTATAAAATTTATAAGGGTAGTTAACTCTGAAAAAGGACTTAATATAGGTCAAAGGCATATAACATTATCCACATGTGGAATAGTTCCTAAGATATACGATTTGATGAGGGAAGATCTTCAAATAACATTGGCAATATCGCTTCATGCATCAGATGATGAAACTAGAAAAAAGATAATGCCTGTAGCGAATAAATATTCTATATCTGAAATTCTTGAGGCCTGCAGAAAATATTCTGATGTAACAGGTAGAAGAATTACCTTTGAATATTCTCTTGTTAAAGGGGTAAACGATGATAAAGAAAGTGCAAAAAAGTTAGGTGAACTTCTTTCGGGTATGCTTTGTCATGTTAATTTGATTCCTGTTAATACGGTTAATGAAACTTCTTATGAAAAACCTGAGAGTTTCAAAGTTAAAAAGTTCTGTGACACACTTTTAAAATATAAAATAGAAAGTACTATAAGAAAAGAAATGGGAGCAGATATAAATGCCGCTTGTGGACAGCTTAGAAGAAATTATATTGAGGAAAGTGAAGGGAAATAATATGAAAATGGTAGGAATGCTATCTGATATTGGCACAGTTAGAAAACTTAATGAAGACTATGTTGGTTTTTATGAAAATGAAGAAATAAGATTTTATGTTGTTGCAGACGGAATGGGTGGACATAATGCTGGTGAAGTTGCAAGTAAAATCGCTGTTGATTCTGCAGTAAAATACATAAAGGAAATGAATGTCATAGATTCAGATAAACTTGGAGATATACTTTCGAGAGCAATAAAATTTGCTAATGAAGAAATCTATAAGGAATCCATGAAAAAAGAAGGTTTAAGTGGGATGGGAACAACTGTTACAGCATGCTTAATTAAGGGTAATGATGCAGTTGTAGCAAATGTTGGTGATAGTAGTTGCTATTTCATAAAAAGAGATGATATTATTAAGATAACAAAGGATCACTCCCTTGTGCAGCAACTTGTAGATAATGGAACAATCACAGAAGAGGAAGCTCTTTCACATCCCAACAAAAACATTATTACAAGGGCTCTTGGGACAGGAGAAAATGTAGAGGTAGATATATTTGAAGTAGAGATGAATAATATTTCTAAAGGAATACTTGCAACGGATGGTCTAACAAATGTAGTTGATACCCAAGAGATATATAATATAGTTTTAGAAAATGATAAGGAAATGGCGTGTCATAAGTTAATTGAACTTAGCAAGGAAAAAGGCAGCCGTGATAATATATCAGTTATTGTATTTGAAGGAGAGTGTAAAGATGATAGGGACTGTGCTGAGTAATAGGTACAAAATAGAGGAAGAAATAGGCATAGGTGGAACAGCAGTTGTATATAAGGCTATGGATACTCTTTTAAATCGTCATGTGGCTGTAAAAGTTCTTAAACGTGAATTCACAGAAGATGAAGAGTTTGTATTTAAATTTAAAAGAGAAGCATCCGCTGCAGCTAGAATTGCAAATGCAAATATTGTAAACATATATGATGTAGGTGCTGATGGAAATACTAATTATATTGTAATGGAATATGTAGCGGGAAAAACTCTCAAGAAAGTAATAAAGGAAAGTGGAAAAATTGATTTTGAAAAGATAATTGATTATTCTACTCAAATAGCAAAGGCATTAAATTTTGCCCATAAAAACGGTATTGTTCATAGAGATATAAAGCCTCATAACATAATGGTTACAGAAGATGGTATAATTAAAGTTACTGATTTTGGTATAGCAAAGGCTTCAAATGAAACAACTATAACAACTACTAATAAGGTTGTAGGTTCTGCGCACTATTTATCACCAGAGCAAGCTCAGGGAATTCCTGTGGATTGTAGGTCGGATATATATTCTTTTGGAATAGTTCTTTATGAAATGGCAACTGGAAAGGTTCCATATGATGCGGATACACCTATTTCAATAGCTTTAAAGCACATACAAGATGATGCTGTACCACCTAATGAATTAAATAAGGATGTACCTCCTGCACTTAATAAGATGATTTTAAAGTGTATTGAGAAGAAACCAGAAAATAGATATCAAAATGCAACCGAAATATTAGATGAATTGAGTAGAGTAAGGAATAATTTTGTAGATGATGAAGAGTTCACAAGAGTAATGGATCCTATGCAGCTTCAAAATGAAAAGAATAATGCAAATAAAGATTTAGACAATGATGATACTTACTACGATGGTGAACCTTATAATGCGGATAATGAAGAGGAAGAAGAAGAGGCTGTTAAAAAAGGTCCAAAGAAGAGTATAGCTTTAAATGGTAAAGTTAAAAAAATATTAGTTGTATCTATTGTTTTAGTTATAATTGTTGCTGGGTCTGCACTGGCTTTTTCAATGGGTTCAGGAATATTTAATTCTTCTTCTAATGCACAAACAAAGGTTAAAGTACCTAAAATAAGAGGCTTAAAGGAAAGCGATGCAAAGAAAAAGGTTGAAGATGCAAAATTAAAATTCCAAGTTGTAGATAAAGTAAAGAGCAGTCAACCAAAGGGAACTGTTGTAACCTGTTATCCAGACGAAGATACAGAGGTAAGTACTGGGTCTGTTGTTAGAGTTGATATAAGTGCTGGAGAAACAGAACAAAAAACACCATCATTTGTAGGCTTAACAGAAAGCGCTGCAAAAGAACAAATAAAGCAGTACGGTTGTAATGTTGGAAGTGTTACTACTGAACACAGCAGTGATGTTGCAGAAGGAAATGTAATAAGGCAATCGCCAAGCGAAGGTTCTGATTTAACTAAAGGAATGACAATTGATCTTGTAGTAAGCAGTGGACCAGAAGTGAAAAAAGCAACTGTTCCTAGTGTTTATGGTAAAAGCTCAGATACTGCATCATCTATACTTCAAAATGCAGGTTTTGGTGTAAATGTTGCAACAGAAGCGGTTAAAGATGCTAGTCAAGATGGAATTGTAATAAAGGAATATCCAAATGGTTATGTAAATGCAGGAGCAACTATAACTATAGTTATTGGTAAATACACTCAACCACAACAGCAGCCACAACAGCAGCCACAACCGCAGCCACAACAAAACAACAATAATAATAATACTAATAATACTAATAATGCTAATACTAATAATACTAATACTAATAATACTAATAATAATACTCCGGATAGTAATAATAATGGTGGTAAAGCACCAACACAATAAATAATGGTAATGTCCAAAAATAATCAATATATGGAGGAGATATGCAAGGAATTATAATAAAGGGAATAGCAGGTTTCTATTATGTAAAAGTTGAAGAAAAAGTATATGAATGTAAAGCAAGGGGAAAGTTCAGACTGGGTGAACTTTCCCCACTTGTAGGTGACAAGGTTACTATAGCAGTTAAAAATGAAAAAGGTGTTATAGAAGAAATACATCCAAGACTAAATAAACTTATAAGACCACCTGTTTCAAATGTAACACAGGCATTTATAGTATTTTCAGTTATAAATCCTGAATTTAGCAGTGACCTATTAAACAAATTTTTAGTACTATGCGAATATAACAATATAAAGGTGAAGATTTGTATAAATAAAATAGATTTAGCTTCACAAGGGCTATTAGAATCAATAAAAGATATGCTAAAAAATACAGGATATGAAATTAAACTTTTAAATGCAAAAAATAACGTGGGAATTGAAGAATTGAAAAAATCCTTAAAGGATAATATAACAGTTGTTTGTGGTCCCTCTGGTGTTGGAAAATCCACTATGATGAACTCAATAGCTGGACGTAGTGTTATGCAAACTGGAGAAATAAGTGATAAATTAAAAAGAGGAAAGAATACTACAAGGCATAGTGAACTTGTAGAAGTAGTGGGAGGCTTTTTAGTTGATACACCGGGATTTTCTTCATTGGATTTAAACTTTATAGACAAAAACGAGCTTAGAGAGCTTTTTCCTGAGTTTTATGATTATAATGGAACCTGTAAATACTCCACATGTGTTCATGATAAGGAACCAGGTTGTGCAGTTAAAAGAGCCCTTGAAGAAGGAGTTATAAACAAAGAACGATATGACTTTTATATTGATACATTGAACAAACTAAGTACTAGGAGGAATTATAAATGATAAAATTAGCACCCTCAATTTTAGCAGCAGACTTTTCAAAGCTTGGAGAAGAAATAAAAAAATTAGATGAAGCTGGAGCAGATGTAATACATATAGATATAATGGACGGAAATTTTGTGCCTAATATAAGCTTTGGTCTTCCGGTAGTAAGAGATATAAGAAAGTATACAAAACTTCCCTTCGATGTTCACCTAATGATAGAGGAACCATCTAAATATGTAGAACAGTTCGCTAAAATCGGAGCAGATATAATAAGCATACATTACGAAGCAGATAAACATATAGATAGAACCTTAAATTATATAAAATCATTAGGAGTAAAAGCGGCTGTAGCAATAAATCCAGGAACACCGACAACTGTCTTAAGAGATTTAATGAATATAGCTGACATGGTTGTTATAATGTCTGTAAATCCTGGCTTTGGGGGACAGAAATATATAGATTATTCCTATGATAAAATAAGGGAAATAAGAAGTTACGCTGACAAGCTAGGAAGAGATATTTTAATTGAGGTAGATGGTGGAGTGGATAAGGATAATATAAAAAAGGTAAAAGACGCTGGAGCTAATATTATAGTAGCAGGTTCGGCAGTATTTAAAAACGGTGATATAAAGAAAAATATAGAACTATTAAAAGGAAGTATGTAAGTATGAAGGTAGTTGTAATTTCAGGAGGAAAAATGCCCTCTGAAAAATTACTATATGATGAAATAGAAAAATGTGAGTATATTATTTGTGCAGATAGTGGGGCTAACTGTCTGTACAAATATAAAATTTCACCAAATATATTAGTGGGAGATTTTGATTCAATAGATGATGAAATCTTTAGCTATTTTAAAAACAATACAAGCATAGTGGAAGTTCCCTGTGAGAAGGACTTTACAGATACAGAGCTTGCCTTTAATGAGGCTCTAAAGTTATCTCCAGATGAAATATCATTTTTAGGCTGTACAGGCACTAGGCTTGACCACATATTTGGTAATTTGGGCCTTTTATACAAGTGTATTAAAAGTGGTATAAAAGCCTCCATAAAAGATGATAATAATACCTTATTTATGATAGATAAGACCACAAAAATACAAGGTAAAAAGGGAGAAATTTTTTCTATTCAGGGGTTTAGAGATGAAGTAAAAGCATTATATATAGAAAATGCTAAATATCCACTAAAAAATTATAATTTGAATTTTGGCGATTCAAGAACTGTTTCTAACGAGTTTTTAGATGAACCTGTTACAATTAGATTTGAAAATGGAATTGTAATTGTAATGAAATGTACAGATTAAGGAAATAATTAAAAATAACCTGCATATAATATAACGTATTATTAATGGAGGTTATACTTATGTCTAAAAAGAGATTTAAGAGTTGTGGGATGAATAAGTATGGGTTAGGAATTATAATAGCCTCTGTTGGAGCTGGTATAATAATAGCAGTTATTTTACCAATATGGGGTTGGATTATTGCAGCAGGGGGAGGACTTATATTTGTAGGTTGGTTTCTTATTAATAATTGTAATAAAAAGAAATAATTTTGTGTGGGGGATTATTAATGAAGATTGTAGCTATAAAACTTCCAAAGTTCTTATCTAATATAATTAAGTTTTTTTTCAGAAAAAAATCTTAAAATGTATATATGTAAAAAAATAAAAAATGCAATTGGGGTTACCAACTGCATTTTTTATTCTTATACAGCACGTTGTACTTTTCCAGAACGTAAACATCTAGTACATACATGTATAGTTCTAGGAGTTCCATCTACGACGGCTTTGATTTTTCTTATATTAGGAAGCCATGTTCTTTTTGATTGACGGTGTGAATGACTGTATTGAACACCAGCAACAAGACCTTTTCCGCATATATCACATTTTCTTGACATAGTCTACACCTCCCTTAGATGCGCGAAATTAACTTTTCGCAAACAAGTTATATTTTATCATATATTGTATAAAATATGCAAGTAAAAATTAACTATAGAATAAATTTACGATAAGTGTTTAAAATCATTGAATAATTATCTGTTTTAATATAAAATGGTAATGTGTTATGTATTTATGTGAGGAGGAATATATTATGATGCAAATTTCCAATGAAAAAGGTTCTATAAATTTTTCTGTAGAAACTCTCGCCAATATCGTAGGCATATCTACCATGGAGTGCTACGGAGTTGTTGGAATGGCTTCTAAAAATGCTTCTGATGGATTTTGGGAACTTATAAAAAAAGGTGGAAATTTAAGCAGAGGTGTTAAAATAAATTCTAAAGAAAATAAATTAAGTATAGAACTATATATAATAGTTGAATATGGAACAAAAATATCAGTAATAGCGAATAACATAATTCAAAAGGTAAGATATAATGTTGAAAATTATACAGGACTTAAAGTATCGAGCTTGGTGGTAAATGTTCAAGGCGTAAGAGTCTAAGGAGGTACAAGAATTGGAACACTTAACTATAGATGGACATAATTTTTATAATATGGTTGTAAATGCATGTAATAAATTAGATGAACAAAAGGATTTTGTAAATTCTTTAAATGTATTTCCGGTACCAGACGGTGATACAGGAACAAATATGTCCATGACTTTTAGAAATGCTGTAATAGAGATAGAGACTGTTAAAAATGAAGGCATAGGAGTTATAGCAAAAAAGCTATCAAAGGGTGCACTTATGGGAGCCAGAGGAAACTCTGGTGTTATACTTTCTCAAATATTAAGAGGTATAGCAAACGGTCTTGATAATTTAAATGAAGTTAACAGCGTAGAGTTTGCAAAAAGTATAATGGAAGGCTCAAAATTTGCGTATAAAGCGGTAATGAGACCAACTGAAGGTACAATACTCACAATCATAAGAAGTGCTGGTGAAAGCGCTGAGAAGAGCAAAGAGACGGATATAACAAAACTTATGAGAGAAGTATGTGATGCCAGTGAAAAAATGCTTAATAAAACACCAGATATGCTTCCTGTTTTGAAGAAGGCAAAGGTTGTAGATTCAGGTGGAATGGGTCTTTTAATAATTCTAAAAGGAATGCTAGAAGCTTTAGAAAACGATATTAAGGCTTCTTTAAACGGTGTTAAGCAAACTGTATCAATAGCGCCTAAAGAGAGTAGTAACGTTATTGAAGAAGAAATAAAGTTTGGTTATTGTACTGAGTTTATAATACATTCTGGAGATTCTGATGTATCAAAATTTAGAGACTATATATCTAAATTAGGAGATTCAATGATTGTTGTAAATGTAGATGAGATAACGAAAGTACATGTGCATACTAATGACCCGGGACTTGTATTATCTGAGGCAGTTAAGTTAGGAGAACTCTCTAGAATAAAGATAGATAACATGAGAGAAGAACATAGAGAAGTTCTTGGACTTAAAACAGAAGGTTCAAGGGTTGAAGAAAATTTAAATGATTCAAAAAACGAAGTAGAAGAAGAAAAGGATTTTGGATTTATAGCTGTGGCTTCAGGAGAAGGAATTTCTAAAATATTTAAAGATCTTGGAGTGGACTTTGTAATAGAAGGCGGTCAAACTATGAATCCAAGTACTCAAGATATACTTTCAAGTATAAACTCTGTTAATGCAAGAAATGTATTTGTATTCCCTAACAATAAAAATATTATTATGGCGGCTAATCAGGCAAGCGAATTAAGTGAGAAAAATGTTATAGTAATACCAACAAAAACAATACCACAGGGAATAACTTGTATGACTGAATTTGAGTATGATGGAAATGCTGAAAATAATAAAGAAAAATTAAATAATGCTATCAAAAAAGTTAAAACAGGCTCTATTACTTATGCGGTTAGAGATACAGAAGTAGATGGAAAAATTGTAAATGCAAACGACATATTAGGTATTGTTGAAGATAAAATTAAAGAAACAGGAAAAAATATATATGAAGTTTGTGAAAAAGTAATAGATAGTATGATAGATGAAGATAGTGAGCTTATTTCTATATATTATGGAAAAGATTGTAGTGAGATAAAAGCAAAAGAATTAGCTGAAAAGCTTGAAGATAAATATTCTGATTTTGATGTACAATTAAGTGAAGGAAAACAGCCGCTATATTATTTCATAGTGTCTGTAGAATAGATAACGTATAAAAAACGCTGTACATATGTTTTTTATAATGTTTTATATAATTTTAAAGTAAACTCCTGTTTGATTTACTTTAAAATTTGTATAAGTGACAAGTTAGGATGAATAGGCTTGCTAAATAGCTTATTTATTAAACTTGTCACTTTTATTATAAAGGGAGGATTTTTATGAATATTAATGAAGATATAGGTAAGCTTAAAGGTGTTGGACCTAAGACTGCGTTAAAATTAAATAAATGTGGTATATTCACTATATTGGATTTGCTTCTATACTTTCCAAGAGATTATGAAAACCTCTCACTTTTATCGGATATTTCGAAGGTAGAGGATGGGCAAAAGGTAGTTGTAAAATGCAAGCCTTTAAGACTTATGAGTCAATTTAGATCTAAGAGTGGTAAGATTGTTACTAAAATTTTATTTTCAGATGGAGAAAATAATTTTTATGGCATATGGTTTAACCAGCCATACATAAAAAACAAATTTAACTTTAATGAAACCTATACAATCATGGGAAAAGTAAAAAAAACAAAAAGTGAAATTACTATAAATAATCCTATACAAACGAAGGATGAAGGTTTAAGTGATGAAAAAATAGTTCCAAAGTATGCTCTTTCAGGAACTTTAAAAAATACGTTTTTTATAAGATTAATCTTTGAGCTTCTTCAAAGTATTAAAATTGAAGAAAATATGCCAGAGTGGGTTATAAAAAAGTATGCTTTTCATAGTCTTGATATGGCACTAAGAGAAATACATAGTCCTAATAATTTAGTGGAGCTTAGAGAAAGCACTAAAAGACTTAAATTCCAAGAATTATTTACATACTCCCTTAAAGTTTTGATTTTAAAAGAATACCTTAAAAAGAATAATAGGGGATTCCCTTTTAAAATAGCTAAAGAACTTGTAAGTTTAAAAGAAAGTCTTCCTTTTAAATTAACGGAAGCACAAAATTTAGTCATAAGAGATATTCTTAAGGATGAAAAAAGACCTCAAGCAATGAATAGATTAGTTCAAGGAGATGTTGGTTCTGGAAAAACCATTGTTGCATTAATAGCTATTTTTAATGTTATAAAAAATGGTTTTCAGGCAGTCTTAATGGCGCCCACAGAAATACTTGCAAAGCAGCATCTAGAATCAGCATCAGCTTTATTTAAAAATTTTGATATAAAGATAGGTCTATTAACTGGAAGTGTAACAGAAAAGAATAAAAAAATAATAAAAGAAAAATTAAAAGAGGGAGAAATAGACCTTATAATAGGAACTCATGCCTTAATAGAAGATAATGTTGAATTTAAAAATTTAGGTATAGTAGTAACAGATGAGCTTCATAGATTTGGTGTTATGCAAAGAAACAGGCTATTTAATAAAGGAAATAACATAGATGTTCTTGTAATGACAGCAACGCCTATACCGAGAACTCTGGCTTTATATCTTTATGGAGATTTAGATGTGTCTATAATTGATACTTTGCCGCCAGGAAGAAAAGAAGTAAAAACTCTAAGTATAAAAAAGAGTAATAAAGATAAGGCATATAATTTTGCTTTAAAGGAAATAAAAAGTGGAAGACAAGTGTATGTAGTGTGCCCCTTAGTAGAGGAAAATGAAAAGCTTGAACTCACATCAGTTGAAAAACTCTATAATGAATTAAAAAAAGAATATTTTAAGGATATATCTGTAGAAATGCTTCATGGAAAAATGCCGCCTAAAGAAAAGAATGTTATTATGGAAAGATTTAAAAATAAAGAGACTACGGTGTTAGTTTCAACTACAGTTATAGAAGTAGGTGTTAATGTTCCTAATGCAAGTGTAATGATAATAGAAGATGCACAGCGTTTTGGGCTTGCCCAGCTTCACCAACTTAGAGGAAGAGTTGGAAGAGGAGAGTATCAATCCTATTGTATGCTAGTTTGTGATATTAAGAGTAAGATTGCTGAAAAGAGAATGGAAATAATGTGTTCAAGTAATGATGGTTTCTATATATCAGAAGAAGACTTTAAACTAAGAGGGAGTGGAGAAGTTTTTGGAATAAGACAAAGTGGTGATGATGGACTTATTCTATCTGATATAATACAGGATATAGGTATACTAAAAGAGGCTAATAGTGCTGCTAAAAAATTAATAAAAAGTACAGTAGAAAGTGACATTGTTATAAAAAAGTCAATAATTAAAAGTTTAAAAAGTACATCGAAATATATTTGCTTTAATTAATACTAAAATATTTTGTATAATGTGTTTATGTATGATAAAATATAGACTAATGTATTTTTTATGTTAGGAGGATAAATATGAGAATAATATCTGGCAAAGCTAGGGGAAGAAAGATTTTACCACCTGTTGGAATGGGAACAACTAGACCAACATTAGATAGGGTAAAAGAGGCAATGTTTAATATAATTCAACTGGACGTTCCCGAAGCTGTTGTGCTTGATATGTTTTCTGGTACAGGAAGTTTAGGACTTGAGGCTGCCAGTAGAGGAGCAAAAGAATGTTATTTAATTGACAAAAGCTCCGTTACATATCCAATACTTAAACAAAATGTTGAAAATTTAAAATTTGATAAAGAATGTAAGACTTTAAATATGGATTCTTATGAAGCTTTAAACTACTTTAAATCAAAAGGAAAAGAATTTACACTAATATTTATAGATCCACCATACGCTAAAGAAATGATACCTCCAGCTATAGAAGAAATATCTAAGAATGAGCTTCTTACCAAGGAAGGTCTTATAGTTACTAAAATAGATTCTGATGAAACTATTTACGAAGGAAACGATGATATAACTTTAGTTGACCATAGAAAGTATGGAAAGACTATTGTATGTTTTTATAGACACAAGGAGGATAAAAAATGAAAGTAGCAGTATACCCCGGAAGCTTTGATCCCATAACTAATGGACATTTAGACATAATAAGTAGGGCTTCCAAAGTATTTGATAAGGTTATCGTAGGGGTACTTATAAATCCAGATAAAAAAGGTATGTTTACTGTTGATGAAAGAGTAGAACTTATAAGTAGAGTTACAAAACCTTTTGAAAATGTAAGTGTTCAAAGTTTTAGTGGTCTTCTCGTTAATTTTATGAAAAACAACGATTCAAATGTTATGGTAAGAGGACTAAGAAGTGTAGGAGACTTTGAATACGAACTTCAAACCTCGTTAATGAATAAAAAGCTTGATCCTAATGTTGAGACTGTATTTATGATGACTAGTTTAGAATTTTCATTTTTAAGCTCTTCAGCTATTAAACAAGTTGCTGTTTTTGGAGGATGTATTAAAGGACTAGTACCAGATGAAATTATAGAGGATGTACTAAAAAAAGCGAGATAATTTAATTATTATATTAGACGAGGCTAGTTAAATTTGTAGAGGTTAATGTTTTTTAATTTATAGGGAGAGATAATTATGAATGTGGTTAAGTTATTAGAATACTTAGGTGATATTATTGATACTTCTAGCAAAGTGCCACTTTCCAATAAAGTAATGGTAAGCAAAAAAGAAGTGTTAGATATTATTACTAAAATAATGAGCGAACTTCCAGAAGAACTCAAAAAATCTCAATGGATACTCAATGAAAAAGATAAGATTTTAAATGATGCTGTTAAAGAAGCGGACAAACTTAAAAGGCAAGAAATTGAAACTGTTAAAATGCAGATAGATAGGCATAATGTAACCTTAGAAGCGGAAAATAAGGCTAGAAGTTTAGTTGAAGAAGCGAAGATGGAAGCTAGGGAAATTAAGTTGTCTGCACTTCAATATGTTGATGATTTACTGCGCCAAGTAGATGAGCAAATAGAAGAGAGACAACAAGAATTTAATGAAAAGCTTCAAAAAGAAGCCCAGGATCTTTCGGTTAATGTTAGGAATGATTTCGATAGTATCAAGGAAATTATAAAAAATAACATAACAGAACTTAGAGAGGTTAAATAATCTTTTTTAGTTTATAGATCAACAGTGGTAACAATATTATAATTACTACAGCAATGAAAAGTAAAGAAGGAATTGGAGTATTATAATGTAAGTTAAAGGTGCTTATTGATTTATCTACATAAAATAACTTCATAAGTATAAAACATATAATGCTGCTTATTATACCTTGAACTACTTTTAGTAAGGTAAATCTTATATAAGATATTTTGTATTTTCCGATAAAAGAATAAATTTGAGCTATAATACATAGACCGCCAAAGGATGCAAAAAAGCTAAGAGTGATCATTTTTAAATCAATTGGAAAATTGTAAGAACATAACATATTAGCACCATTGGTCATTTCTATTATTCCAAGCATAAAGGTTTTGATAAAGCTGGTTTCACTGCCCTTAAAGATTATGCTTTGTTTTAAAAGACCAATTATAACTGAAAAAATTATTATAAAGCTCATTATTTGTAAAATTACTTTTACTGCATTTTCTGTGCTTATTTTAAGAGCTATACCAAAGGAATGTTTTTCGCTAACATTCCTTTTTATTTTTTTTGTAGAGGAAATAACTTTTTTATTAGGGAGTATTAATCCCATAACTATGCAAGATAAATAACAAGAAATAAGAAGTATGTAGCCTAAATGTTTATTTTTTAACATGGATGTCCCAATAGCGCCTATAATAAATAAAGGTCCTGGATTTGAAGCTATATTTACAAGTCTTCTAAATGTAGAAAAATCAATTATGTTATCTTCATATAAGTCCGAGGCATACTTGGCTCCTAGAGGATAACCACATAAAATACTTATGATAAGAACAATAGATGCTTTTTTAGGAAGTCTTTGAAAACTGCAAAGAATTGGCCCTAAGAATTTAGAGTAAATTTCTATACCATCATAACATATTATTAAATTTGATATAACTAAAAAAGGAAATACGTAAGGGAAGACATTGAAAAAGAATAATTTAGCACCAGATATAGAGGATGCGATGCAAACTTCTGGTTTTAAAATTATAAATAATATAATTAATGAAAGAAAAAAAGTCATTATGTAATTTGAAGTGCTTTTTAAATGCAGCTCTTTTATAAGTAAAAATAAAAGAACTGCTATTAAAGCTATAATAATTAGTAGAAAAAAAATTATCAAGTAAAAAACTCCTTTAATAAATGTTTATATAAATAATATATTAGCTGTGATTTAAACTATGATAATTTTCTTATAATAATCATCTAAAGGACCTACTTTTTTGTTTATTAAACTATATGCCTTAGTTGCTTTTATATCTAATGACAATTCTTCAAAGTCATAGTTATTAACTTTAGTAACTAGGGGAATTGAGCTAGTCTTTTTTAATAATTTTAAGATATCTCTACCTTTATCATTAAAGCCTAAAATTCTAGCATACTTTGGAGGCGATTTTCTTAAAACTTCTGTATTATAACAGTCGAAGCCAATGAAGTACTGAGTGAGTATCCTTGATATGCGAGAATAGGTATATCGTTTATTTTTTATCAATCTCATCAAAGAGCCCATATCATAAGAGTTTAGCATAGAATTATAGATCTTATTTTCAATACCTTCTGACACATCAGGTAAATGCCTAAAAGAGTCCTTACTTGTTAAAGCTTTATATTTTATATAATCAAAAATGTAATCCACATAAGTAAGATTATCTATATTTTCAATTATCATTTCAAAAGACTTTTCTGGCAGCGTATCTTTTATAAATTCAATATTTTCTTTACTCTTAAGTGAATTTCGTATTGCAGAGGCGCTGGAAACAGCTTTAAGCTCTAAATCGTTGTAATCATTTCCTAGTCGCTGTATAGTATAGGGCACTATATTGCTTTTAAGTTTTATTAAACTTTTACAATATTCAACTCCTAATATGTTATTAGCTGATGATAAAACATTGTGTTTTGTTTCTTTACCTGATAAAGACAAATATTCCCTTAATGCGTTTGTTCTTGCTAGAGGAAAAGAAAGTCCTTTGTCTAAATATGTTTTTAAAAAGGTTTTATACTCATTTGGCTCATCATTAAGTATTTTAGAAATTAAATTTATATCTTCTATTTCGCCACTTTCACTTCCAAAGCAAATATTTGAAATGCAGCCTAAGGAATTAAGAAGGCTTACAGCTCCGAAGGCAAAAAATTCAGCTGAAGATACAGCATATATGCAGGGAAGTTCTATTATAAGATCCACACCTGACTGAAGAGCACTTTTAGCTCTAGACCACTTATCTATTATTGCTGGTTCACCCCTTTGAACAAAATTTCCGCTCATAACACAAACGACAACATCGCTGTTGCAAATTTCTCTAGTTTTAGTCAAATGATGGATGTGTCCACTATGCATTGGATTGTATTCAGCAATTATTCCAGTAATATTCAAACTTACCACCTCAAAACGATTATACAGTATTTTCAATGCTTAATAAATGCAAACCTAGATGTAATCTTAAAAAATAAAGAGGATATTGAGTTTTAAAGTATAAAATTCCAAAATTATCATTGTTTTAAAATCAATATAAAAAAAAAAGATGTTGCAAAAATAATAAAAGTTGTGTTATAAAGTATGTATAGTAAAATGTATTCGATTTAATTTTTTAAGTCAATATATTATTGGCATTACGAAGGGAGAAAATACAATGGATTTAATGGAAAGCATATGGGAGTGTGCTAAAGGAGATAAAAAAAGAATAGTATTAGCAGAAGGTGAAGAAAAAAGAAACCTAATTGCTGCAGATAAAATAATTAAAGAAGGTTTAGCAGAGATTGTTCTTGTAGGTAATGAAGAAAATATAAAAGCAAATGCAAGTGCATTAAACCTTGATATATCAAAAGCTGAAATAATGGACCCAGAGAAATCTAATAAAACAGAAAAATATGCTAGAGATTTTTATGAACTTAGAAAACATAAGGGAATGACTATTGAAAAAGCTGAAAAAATGGTAAGAGATCCTCTATATTTCGCAACTATGGCTTTGAAAAATGACTATGTTGATGGAATGGTTTCAGGAGCTGTTCATACAACAGGAGATTTATTAAGACCAGGTCTTCAAATAATAAAAACTGCACCAGGAGTAAAAATAGTTTCTGGTTTTTTTGTCATGATAATACCTGATTGCGATTATGGTGAAGAGGGACTTCTTTTATTTGCAGATTGTGCTGTAAATCCTAATCCATCATCAGATGAACTTGCAGACATAGCAATAACTACAGCTGAAACAGCTAGAAAATTATGTAAACTTGAACCTAAAGTTGCAATGCTTTCATTCTCAACTATGGGAAGTGCAAAAGGAGAAATGGTTGATAAGGTTAGAAATGCAGTTGAAACTACTAAGAAATTTAGACCTGATCTTGCTATTGATGGAGAACTTCAACTTGATGCAGCAATAGAAAAAGAAGTAGCAGCGTTAAAAGCACCTTCTAGCAATGTTGCAGGAAAGGCAAATGTTCTTGTATTCCCTGATCTTCAAACAGGAAACATTGGGTACAAGCTTGTTCAAAGATTTGCAAAAGCAAAAGCAATAGGACCTATATGTCAAGGATTTGCAAAACCTATTAACGATTTATCAAGAGGATGTAGTGCAGATGATATCGTAAATGTTGTTGCAGTAACTGTAGTTCAAGCACAAAGAGGAATATAAGGAGGATTTTTATGAAAAATTTAGTTATTAATTGCGGTAGTTCATCAATAAAATATCAATTTATTGATATGGCAGATGAATCCGTACTTGCTAAGGGTTTAGTTGAAAGAATTGGAATAAAGGGTTCTGTAATAACTCACAAGGTAAATGGAAAAAAGTATGTTACAGAAACACCAATGGAAGATCATAAAAAAGCTATAAAACTTGTTTTAGATGCTCTTTTAAATGATGAATATGGTGTTATAAAAAATATTGATGAAATATCAGCAGTGGGACATAGAATAGTTCATGGTGGAGAAAAATATTCTAGTTCTGCTTTAATAGATGATGATGTTATGAAGTCAATAGAAGAGTGTGTTAGTTTAGCTCCACTTCATAATCCAGCTCATATTATAGGAATAAATGCATGCAGAGAATTAATGCCAAAGGCTCCAATGGTTGCAGTATTCGATACAGCTTTCCATCAAACTATGCCTGATTATGCTTATATGTATGCTATTCCAAATGAATATTATAAAAAATATAAGATAAGAAAATACGGTTTCCACGGAACTTCACATAAATATGTTTCAAGAACAGCTGCAGAATTTGTAGGTAGAAATGTAGAAGATTTAAAAATGGTAGTATGCCATATGGGTAATGGAGCAAGTATAACAGCTGTACAAAATGGTGAATCTGTAGATACTAGTATGGGCTTCACACCTCTTGGAGGTCTTGTTATGGGAACTAGAAGTGGTGACATGGATCCAGCAGTAGTAACATTCCTTATGGAAAAGTTAAATATAAGTGCTTCTGAAGTAAACACTATATTAAATAAAAAATCAGGTATTGAAGGCTTAAGTGAAATAAGCAGTGATATGCGTGATATCAAAAAAGGTAATTATGTAGATAAAGATCCTAAAGCCATTTTAGCTTATAGTGTATTTAACTATAAAGTAAAACAATTTATAGGTTCATATACAGCAATAATGAATGGATTAGATTGTCTTGTATTTACAGGCGGAATAGGTGAAAATTCCTTTGAAAATAGAAGAGAAATCTGCAAGAACATGGAGTATCTTGGCATAAAAATTGATGATGCTAAAAATGATGCAACTATGGGAGTACCAATGGATATAAGTGCAGAAAGTTCGAAGGTTAGAGTCCTTGTAATTCCTACTAACGAAGAACTTATGATTGCAAGAGACACAAAGGACATAGTAAGCAAGTTAAAATAAAACTTGACATTTATTTTGCATGCTTATATAATAAGTTATGGCTGCGTTAATGATTTAACATTAAACAGTTTATTTTGTAAATTTTAATAATAACTTATTGATTTAGGAGCTATAATAATATGTTAGATGTTTCTGATTTAATAACAAAAAAAGTCAGCAAAAAATTTGTCGATATGAAACTTGAATTGACGAATTTTAAATTTGACTCTGAGGAATATAAAATCTTGGAGCCATTAACCCTAAAAGGTCAATTGTTGATGGATGGCAGTATTGTGACATTAAGTGCTGAAGTTAAAGGTACTGTTGAACTTACATGTTCGCGCTGTCTTAAAAAGTTTCCATATAATATAAATTTGGAGATAGAGGAAAAATTCACCGACAATCCAGAAAATAAAGATGATGAAGTCATCTTTATAAATAACTATGAAGTAGATGTAAATGAAATTGTTGAAAACAATATTATACTATCTCTACCTATGAAAAAATTATGTAGAGAGGATTGCAAAGGGTTGTGCCCTATGTGTGGCACGGATTTAAATATATCTAAGTGTAATTGTCATGAGGAAAATATTGACCCAAGATTTGCAAAGCTTAAGGATTTGTTTTCGAATCATTAAGGAGGTGTATACACATGGGAAATCCAGCTAGAAAATTTTCAAAAGCTAGAAGAGATTCAAGAAGAGCTCAAACTTTTAAATTAAGTTTACCTGGAATGGTTGAATGTCCAAATTGTCATGAAATGAAACTTGCACATAGAGTTTGCAAGAAATGCGGTTACTATAAAGGTAAGGAAATAGTTGCTGTAGAAAAATAATTAAAAGAAAGTCTCGTGGCTTTCTTTTTTTTAAGTCTGTAAAACATGTTGGTGAGGTGTGAATTATGATAATATCTATTGATGGAATGGGTGGAGATAATGCTCCTGAAGCTGTAGTTAAAGGATGTGTAGATGCCATAAATGAAAATAGTAATTTGCACATTATAATTACTGGTCCCAGTGATAAAATTAATGCTGAACTAAAAAAATATACTTTTAATAAAGAAAGTATAGAATTAGTTGATGCTAAAGATGTTATAACAAATAATGAGCATCCAGTTATGGCAATAAGAAGGAAAAAAGAATCTTCTCTTTATAAAGCTTTAAACCTTGTAAAAGAGGGGAAGGCTGAAGCTGTCATTTCTGCTGGAAGTACAGGCGCTCTAATGGCAGGTGCTACATTAATGGTAGGAAGAATACAAGGTATCGATAGAGTGGCACTGTCACCTATAATGCCTGGAAAAAATGCGCCTTTTATGGTAACAGATGCAGGAGCTAATGTTGATTGTAAGCCACAGTATCTTCTCCAATTTGCACTTATGGGCAAAATATACTTTGAAAGTGTATTAAACGTCAAAAATCCAACTATAGGACTTGTTAATATAGGTGCAGAAGAAGAGAAGGGAAATGAACTAACAAAAAGTGCCCATAAGCTTTTAAAGGAATCTGGATTCAATTTTGTTGGCAATGTAGAACCGAGAGATGTGTCAAGTGGTGACACTGATATATTAGTGTGTGATGGATTTGTGGGCAATACACTTTTAAAGATGTATGAGGGTGTAGCTTCCAATCTTTTTAAAATGCTTAAGAGTGAGCTTATGTCATCTACAAGATCAAAACTTGGAGCACTGATGTTGAAACCTACGTTAAAAAGTTTTGCAAAAAAATTTGATTACAGTGAATACGGAGGTTCACCTTTTTTGGGTTCAAAAGGTATAGTCATAAAGGCACATGGAAGTTCCAATTCTAAGGCTTTTAAAAATGCAATAAAGCAAGCCGCAATTTGTAGTGAAAATAAAATAATAGATAAGATTTCCAGCCAATTAAAGGAGATAAATTAAAAATTAAGAATATTTTCACGGTATAAAGTAATAAAATTTAGTATATAAATATTGACGACAGCAATTATATGTAATATTATCATAATAGAGTTTAGGAGGTGAAAAAATGATATTTGAAAAAGTTAAAGACGTGATAGCAGATCAACTTGGAATAGACGCATCTGAAATTAAAATGGAATCCTCTTTTATTGATGATTTAGGAGCAGATTCTCTTGATATAGTCGAATTAATAATGGCTTTAGAAGAAGAATTTGATATAGAGATGCCTGATGAAGAAGCTGAAAAAGTTTCAAGTGTAGGAGACGTAGTTAATTACATAAAGGCTCATACAGAAGAGTAAGAGAAGTCCCGTTTATGCGGGACTTTATATTTAAAATAAAGTTTATTCTTGAAATTATAAAATATCCTGTCTATAATTTGAAGAATGCACTTATAGGGAGTGATTTTCAATGAAAGAAGAAAAATTAGTAGAAGAACTTGAAGAAAAATTAGGAATAAAATTTGAAAATAAGGACTTACTTATTACTGCCGTTACTCATAGTTCTTATGCCAATGAAAATAAAAATACTGAGTATAATGAAAGACTTGAATTTTTGGGAGACGCAGTTCTTCAACTTTCAATATCAGGGTATTTCTTTAGGAAGTATCCCCTTATATCGGAAGGAGAGCTTACTAAAAAGAGAGCATTAGTTGTTTGTGGTATTTCTCTTCATTCAATAGGTGAGAAGTGGGGAATTGGACAATATATAAGAATGAGTCGTGGCGAAGAACTTACTGGGGGACGTACAAGAGTTTCTATTATAGCTGACTGTGTTGAGGCGGTAATTGCAGCTATATATTTAGATAAGGGCTTTGAAGTAGCTAAAAATTTTGTCCTTGAAGTTTTTGAAGATATAATAAAGGATGCAGTAGAAGATAAAATAATACTTGATTATAAAACAAGGCTTCAAGAAATTCTTCAATCTAAAGGAATAACGGATATAAAATATACGCTTATACGATATGAAGGACCACCTCACAGAAGAAAGTTTTTTGTTAATTTGAGTTTTAATAATGATTCAAAAAGCACAGGTGAAGGATATACTAAGAAAGATGCAGAACAAGATGCAGCTGGTAAAGCATTGAAAGGAATTGATAAGTAAATGGGAAAATCTCATTATATAATACCTATATTTGTTCCACATGAAGGATGTCCACACGATTGTGTATTTTGTAATCAGAATACAATAACAGGAACAGAAAACAAAGTTAATAAACAATATGTAGAAGCTACTATAGAAGAATATTTAGAAACTATACCTAATAAAAATGCTGTAATAGAGGTGTCTTTTTTTGGAGGTACTTTTACTGCAATAAACATGGAAAAGCAAAGAGAACTTCTTTCAGTAGCAAAACATTATAAAGATATAGGTAAAATTAAATATATAAGATTGTCTACTAGACCTGATTATATAGATAATGAAATACTTACCAACCTAAAGAATTATCGAGTTGATATAATAGAACTTGGAGTGCAGTCTCTAGACAGTGAAGTACTTTTAAAATCAGGGAGAGGACATAGTGAAGCTGATGTAATTATGGCTTCAAAACTTATAAAAGAATATGATTTTACCTTAGGACATCAAATAATGCTTGGCCTTCCAGGAGATAATTTTGAAAAGGATATAGAGACAGCAAGAAAAGTAATTAGCCTTAAACCAGATATATGTAGGATATATCCTGCACTTGTTATAAATGATACACCTATGGAAAAGATGTATAGGAAAGGTATGTACAAACCTTATGAGCTTAATGAGTGTGTAGAAATAAGTAAAGTTATTTTCGGTATGCTATCTGTCAATAGTATAGAAGTTATAAGAATTGGGTTACAGCCAACAGAAGAAATAAATACTGATGGTGAACTTGTAGCAGGGCCATTTCATCCAGCATTCAGAGAACTTGTTGAGGGAAGCATTATGAATGAAATGGTTTTTCAAAATTTAAAGAATAAAAATAACACTAAGGTGGAGTTAAGTATAAACCCTAAGGATATATCAAAATTATATTCAAATAAGAAATCTTTTTTTAATGATATGAGAAGCAAATTGGATAATATTAAAATCGATGTTATACAAGATTTATCAGTAAAAAAAGAGACTATGAAATTATGTATTAATGAAGAATGTAGTTTAATATCTAAAAATGATTATTTAAAAGCAAAATACAAAGAAGGAAAATAAAGTATTTTATAGAATATATAACCTTGTTACTAATTTTATTGGGGGGTATATATTTTATGGAAGTATTAAAGGTGTCAGCTAAATCTCAACCTAAATCTGTAGCAGGTGCATTAGCAGCAGTGCTTAGAAGTAATAATTCTGCTGAAGTACAAGCAGTAGGAGCTGGAGCTATAAATCAAGCAGTAAAGGCCATAGCAATAACTAGAGGATTTGTAGCTCCTAATGGAATTGATCTTGTTGTTGTTCCTGCATTTGCCGAGATATCTATCGAGGGTCAAGATAGAACGGCAATAAAGTTTATAGTTGAATCAAGATAGAAAAAAACCGTGTTAGCACGGTTTTTTATTAAATTATTATATTTACATACTAAAAGATTCTAAGGTGGAGCTTGTTAAGTAGTAATATTTTATGGAGTACAGAGAGATATCTAGACATTTTTTATAAATTAATATAAACTTATATTGTTTACATTTTTAAATTTTGTGATATGAAAGGAAGATTAGATTATGAGAAAAGCAACTAGAGACAAAGCAACTAAAATTCTTGCTTGTATAATAGTACTTATGATGGTTATTGGATTATTTGAAGGATTTATTTTGCGAAATTAAAAAAGGAGTGCGTTTATGTTTCTTAAATCCATTGAAATACGAGGCTTTAAGTCTTTTGCCGATAAAACAGATTTAATTTTTAAAAATGGTATAACTGCTGTTGTTGGTCCGAATGGTAGTGGAAAAAGTAATATTTCTGATGCTGTACTTTGGGTTCTTGGAGAGCAAAGTGTTAAGAATTTAAGAGGCGGTAAAATGGAAGATGTAATATTTGCAGGAACTCAGTACAGGAAATCAGTTGGACTAGCTCAGGTATCATTAGTTTTAGATAATTCGGATAAAAATCTTAATCTTGATTATACAGAAGTTACTGTTAGTAGACGTTTATATCGTTCTGGCGACAGTGAATATTATATAAATAATACGAAGTGTAGACTTAAGGATATACAAGAATTATTTATGGATACCGGTATTGGTAAAGAAGGGTATTCAATAATAGGACAAGGTAAAATTGAAGCTGTTTTGAGCGGAAAACCAGAGGAGAGAAGAGCTCTCTTAGAAGAAGCAGCAGGTATAGTCAAATTTAAGACTAGAAAGATAGATGCTGAAAAAAAACTAGATAATACTAATCAAAATTTAGTTAGAATAAATGATATTTTAAATACTTATGAAGATAGATTAGAACCACTTAGAATAGAAAGTGAAAAAGCTAAAAAATTTGTGGAATTATCTGAGGAACTTAAAACAAAAGAAGTAAATACCATTGTTTATTCAATTGATAATATAAAAGGCAAAATTAATGAATTAAAAGAAAAAATGAGTAATTTAAAATTATCTATTGATGAAAATATCAGAGATAGGGATAAATTTTCTTTAGAGTTAAAAGCAGCTAGTGAAAAGCTTGATGATTTCGATATGAAATATTCTAGCAATAAAACAAAGTATTATGAAAGTAAAGAGAAGCATCAGAAAATAGTTTCAGAGATAGAATTGCTAAAAGAAAAAACAAGTAATTCAGATGTTTCAAAGGAAAAACTCTATAGAGAAATTGAAAGCTTAGATAAAAGCTTTTTGGACTTAAAGAGTAAGTATGAAATAGAAAAAGATAAGTTAGTAAAAAATAAAGAACACAATAAAGAGTTATTAAATAAAATTAATGAAAGTGAAAAGAAGAAAAAAAGTAATGATAGTCTTATTGAAAATTATGAAAAATCAATAAAGAAGTATAAAAATGATGCTATAGAAATATTAAGCAGCATAGCCCAAAATAATAATGATATTGTTATCTTAAAAAAAGAGATTGAAAATAATGAAGCAAAATTAGAGGGTATAAAAAAAGCTGGTGAAGGATATTCTAAGTCCTTAAAGATAAATGAAGAGACAAAGAGAAATCTTACTTACGAACTAGTTAAGATCAATGATAAAATAAATGTTTATGAAGAACAAATAAAAGAAAACAAAAATAAAATATCAAAATTGAATAGAATTATAACTATTGAGGAAAAATTAAACAGAGAGTTGAATTCAAAATTCAATAAATTAGAAGCTAATAAAAATATGCTTACTAATCTTGATAAGCAATATGAAGGATATAATAGATCTGTTAAAAACCTTATGCAGCACGTTAATAAGGGATTTGTAGAAGTAAAGCCTGAAAGTTCATTTGTACTTGGAGAAGTTATAAAGGTAAAGAAGGAATATGAAGTTGCTATTGAAATATCTTTAGGGGCAGCTATTTCTGATATCATAACTGTAGATGATAATATTGCAAAAAAACTTATAAATTATCTGAAATCAAAAAGTCTTGGAAGAGCTACTTTTCTACCTCTTAACATAATTAAAGATAGGAAGTTAAATATATCTGAGGGAACAAAGAAACAAGAGGGATTTATTGGAGTAGCAAGTGAACTTATAGATTATGATAATAAGTTTTCTCCCGCGGTTAATTATGTGCTTGGAAGAACTGTTATAGTAGACAACATGGATAACGCACTAAAAGTTGCCAAAACAAATTCATATTCTTTTAAAATAGTAACCTTGACTGGAGAAGTTGTAAACCCAGGAGGTTCGCTTACAGGTGGAAGTACATATTCAAAGGTAGCTAGTATAATAGGGCGAAAGAGAGAAATTGAAGAACTAAATTTAGAAATTAAGACTACTACAGTAAAGATAGATGAGTCTTCAATTAAAATAAGAGACAATAGAGAACAAGTTAAAAAATTAGATAATATTTGTCTTGATTTAACAGATTCAATTCATGGGGAAAAAATAGAACTTACTAAAATAAGAGAAAGATTAAATTCAATAGCTAGTGAAAGTGAAAAACTTAATAAAAGTTACAAAACATCTATTGGGGAAATTAGTTTCATTAAAGAAAAAATAGATGATTACTTTAAAAATCTTGAATTAAAAGAAGTTGAAAATAAAAATTTAAAATTAAAAGAAAATAATAATAATAACCTCATAGATGAATTAGAGAAAAAGCTTCAAGATGAAAATTCTAAAGTTATAGTTTTAAATGAAGAAACTATGGCTATGAAATTAGATAAAGCAAAAAATGATGAAGTTATTATGTCTTTAACTAGAGAAATAGATAGATATACTGCTGAAATGAAGAGTATAGAAAATAAAAAGATCAATCTTAAAATAGAAATAGATAATTTTGAAAATCAAGTTAAAACCTTAAAAAATAAGATTGAAGAAAATAATAATAAAGTTATAGATATAAAGAGAATAATTGATAAGCTGGAAGAGTCATTTAAAGATAGCGAATTTGAGAGAGGAAAGCTTAAGAAGGATATAGAAAATAAGAGGAACAATCTTCAAGAAATAAATTTAGTCTTGGAAAAATTAGAGACTGAAAATCATAGATACGAAATAAATTTAGCTAAAAGTGAAACTGAAAGTGAAAATTTATATGAAAGATTGAACAGCGACTTTAAGTTAACCTATTCTGAGGCCACTGAATTTAAAGAGGAAATAGAAGATTTAAGTTCTTACAAGAGAAAAATAGATGAGCTTAAAATGGAAATTAACAAAATGGGTGTAGTAAATGTAGCTAGCATTGAAGAATATAAAGAGGTTAAAGAAAAGTATACATTTATGAATTCTCAAAAAGAAGACCTAGATAATGCTAAAAGTGAGCTTATGGGGGTTATACAAGAAATGACCTCTAAAATGAGAACTGTGTTTAATGAGAATTTTAAGAAGTTAAATGAAAATTTTAAGATTACATTTAAAGATCTTTTTAAAGGTGGAAGTGCCAACCTCATCCTTAGTGGAGAAGATGAATTAACAAGTAATATCGAAATAAACGTTGAACCTCCAGGCAAAAAGCTTCAAAATATTAATCTTATGTCCGGAGGGGAAAAGGGACTTTCAGCTATAGCACTTTTATTTGCTATATTAAAAATGAAGCCAACTCCTTTTTGTATACTTGATGAAATTGAAGCGGCTCTCGATGATGCAAATGTAGCACGTTATGCAGAATTTTTAAGGAGATTTTCAGAGAACACTCAGTTTATTGTAATTACACACAGAAAAGGTACCATGGAAGCAAGTGATGTACTTTATGGTGTTACTATGGAGGAAAAAGGTGTGTCAAAGGTAATATCATTAGATTTAGATAGTGATAGAGAAAATATAGTTTAAAATACAGGAAGGTGAAAATATGTTAGGTAATTTTTTCGATAAACTTAAAAATGGTCTTTCAAAGACAAAAAGTAATCTTACAAACAAAATAAGTGATATTTTAACATCTACAGTGACTATAGATGATGATTTATATGATGAATTAGAGGAAATTCTTATAACTTCAGATATAGGGGTAGAAACATCTCTGTACATAATAGAGAAACTCAAAGAAAAAATAAAAGAGAATAAAGTTAAAGATCCTTCTCTTGTAAAAGATTGCTTAAAGGAAGTAATAAAAGATATTTTAGGAGATGAAAAAGGAAATTTAATGCCTAAAGAAGTGCCAGAAACAATCTTGGTTGTAGGAGTAAATGGTGTAGGAAAGACAACATCTATAGGTAAAATTTCTTCAAGATTAAAGGAACAAAAATTAAAGGTTATAATAGCAGCGGCAGATACCTTTAGGGCAGCAGCTATAGATCAGCTTGAAGTGTGGAGTAAAAGGGCAGATGTGGATTTAATAAAGCATCAAGAAGGCTCTGATCCAGCAGCAGTAGTTTTTGATGCAATTGAAGCTGCAAAAGCAAGAAATGCGGATGTATTAATATGTGATACTGCTGGAAGACTTCATAATAAAAAGAACCTTATGAATGAACTTGAGAAAATAAATAGAATTATTGATAGAGAGTTTAGTCAAAGTGGTAGAAGAACGTTACTTGCACTAGATGCTACAACTGGTCAAAATGCAGTAATTCAAGCAAAACAATTTATGGAAGTTTGTAAAGTAGACGGAATAATACTTACAAAATTAGATGGTACAGCTAAAGGTGGAATTGTTATTTCTATAAAGCATCAATTAAATATACCCGTTGAATTTGTTGGGGTTGGAGAGGGAATTGATGATCTTCAAGAATTCAATCCATCAGATTTTGTAGAAGCTTTATTTTAAGATTAATGGTGTTAAGTAAAAATACTTGACACCATTAATTTTTTTTGATATTATATTCTCATTGGTCGGTGATTTAAATGGAAGAAAGAATATATTTGTCAATGCTTTTAAGTACATATGGCAGTTTGCTTACAGAAAAACAAGTAAATGTCATGAAGCTTTATTATGACGATGATTTATCCATGCCGGAAATAGCAGAAATAAATAATACTACAAGGCAAGCTATACATGATTTAATAAAAAGATGTCATAAAATGCTTTTAGGCTATGAAGACAAACTGAAACTTGTAGATAAGTATAATAGAAATGAAAATATAAAGAAAAATCTTAAGGACAAACTTTGTATTTTAAGAAGTAAAATTTCAGATGAAAATAATGCGAAATTAATAGATGATATTGAAAAAAATATAAATTCTTTATAAAACGAGGAGGGGTATTACATGGCTTTCGAAGGATTATCTACAAAATTGCAGGCTGCAATGAAGAAACTCAGAGGAAAAGGTAAGCTTTCTGAAAAAGATATAAAAGATGCTATGAGGGAAGTTAAATTAGCTCTTTTAGAGGCAGATGTTAACTACAAGATAGTTAAAAACTTTGTTAAAGTAGTAGGGGAAAAATGTCTAGGTAATGAAGTTATGGAAAGTCTTACTCCTGCTCAGCAAGTTATAAAAATAGTTAATGAAGAGCTTACGAACTTAATGGGTAAAGAAGAAAGTAAGCTAGAGTTTGAGGAAAATGGAATTACAGTTATAATGGCAGTTGGTCTTCAAGGTGCAGGAAAAACTACCATGTGTGGAAAACTTGCTTTAAGTTTAAAGAAGAAAAACAAAAAACCTCTTTTGGTTGCCTGCGATATATATAGACCAGCAGCAATAAAGCAGCTTCAAGTGGTAGGTAAATCAATTGATATTCCTGTATTTTCAATGGGAGATAAGGTTAACCCTGTTGATATATCAAAGGCTGCAATGGAGCATGCTAAGGGAAATGGACTAAATGTAGTTATAATAGATACAGCTGGAAGACTTCACATTGATGATGAGCTTATGAATGAGCTTGAAAATATAAAGACTGAAGTTAAGCCAAAGGAAATTCTACTTGTTGTAGATTCTATGACAGGTCAAGATGCTGTAAATGTTGCTGAAAGCTTTAACAATAAGCTTGAACTTACAGGTGTTGTTCTTACAAAGCTTGATGGAGATACAAGGGGTGGTGCTGCCCTTTCAATAAGAGAGATGACAGGAAAGCCTATAAAGTATGTAGGACTAGGTGAAAAGATGAATGACATTGAAGTTTTTCATCCAGATAGAATGGCATCAAGAATACTTGGTATGGGCGATGTTTTAACACTTATAGAGAAAGCTCAATCAGCTATAGATGAAAAGAAGGCAAAAGAGCTTGGTGACAGAATGTTAAATCAAGAATTCAATTTTGATGATTTTCTTCAAGCTTTTGAGCAAATGAAAAAATTGGGACCTATAGGTAAACTTCTAGAAATGGTACCAGGCTTTAATAGCAGCATGCTTAAGGGCGTTGATTTGAATAAAAATGAAGGTGAAATGAAGAAATATGAGGCTATAATTCATTCGATGACTTCGAAAGAAAGAAAAACACCTTCACTTATAACATCAACAGCTTCTAGAAAAAGGAGAATAGCTATTGGTTCAGGAACTACAGTTCAAGAGGTAAATAAACTTCTTAAGAACTTTGAGCAAATGAAGAAAATGATGAAGCAATTTAAAGGAAATAAGCTTTCTAAAAAGGGTTTATTTGGTGGAAAAATGCCCTTTTAGTATATAGATAATTTAGTAGCATTTGAAGGAGGTGAATATAATGGTAAAGATTAGATTAAAGAGAATGGGTGCTAAGAAAGCTCCTTTCTACAGAATAGTTGTAGCTGATTCTAGAAGCCCTAGAGATGGAAAGTTTATAGAAGAGTTAGGATACTACAATCCAACTACAGATCCTGTTACTTTTAAAGTTGATGCTGATAAAGTTAATGCTTGGGTTAAAAATGGAGCTCAACCAACTGAAACTGTTAAAAAGCTTTTTGATAAAAGTGGAGTAACAACTAAATAGTAAATTTGGGGGTGTTTAACATGAAGCAATTACTAGAGACTATTGCAAAGTCATTAGTTGATTGTCCTGATGAAGTTCAAGTTAGTGAAGTTACTGGAGAGCAGTCCATAATACTTGAATTAAAGGTTGCACCTGAAGATATGGGAAAAGTTATAGGAAAACAGGGAAGGATAGCTAAGGCTATAAGAACTGTAATAAAGGCAGCAGCTGTTAAAGAAAATAAAAGAGTTGTTGTAGAGATAATATAAGAGTTAGGATTTTCTAACTCTTATATTTTTATTTATTGTATAAAAATGGAATCTATAGGGTATAATCTTAATATTCCTATAAATTTTGTTCTTAGATAAATTATATATGTGCTCGGAGGGAATTTTATGGAAGATTTTTTTAGTATAGGGCAAATTATAAATACTCATGGAGTTCGTGGAGAACTTAAGATATATCCTCTGACAGATGATGTTAATCGTTTTGATGCTTTAGATAGTGTTTACATTGATAATGAAGTAAGAAAAGTAATCTCAGTAAAGAAACAACCCAATAAACTTATATTAAAAATTGAAGGAATAGATACTCTGGATGAGGCTGTTAAATATAAGAATAAATACATTAAGGTTTTAAGAGAAGATGCAGTTGAATTAAAAGAAGGTCAATATTTTATTAAGGATATTATAGGCTGCAAGGTTTTTGATGAAAATGATAATCTTTTAGGTGAAGTATACGATGTTATAAATACTAAAAATAACGATGTTTACTGCATAAAAAGAGATGGAAAGCAAGACCTTTTGGTGCCAGCACTTAAAGAAATTGTTCTTAAAATTGAAATGGAAAATAAGAAAATAATAATAAAGGCTGTTGAAAAGTGGCTGGAAGATTAAAAATAGATATATTAACACTGTTTCCAGAGATGTTTGAACTGTTTAATTTAAGTATAATAGGAAGAGCAAAAAAGAATGGCATAATAGAAATTAATACTCATAATATAAGAGATTACACTATAGATAAACATAAAAAAACGGATGATTATCCATATGGTGGTGGTGCTGGTATGGTTATGACACCACAACCACTTGTGGATTCAATTAGGGACATAAAAAAGAGGAACAAAGGAAAAGTTATTTTTTTAGGACCTAGAGGTAAAACGTTTGATCAGGAAACTGCAAAAGAACTTTCAACTAGAGAAGAGATAATAATAGTATGTGGACATTATGAAGGAATAGATGAAAGAGTATATAAGTACATAGATGAGGAATATTCTCTTGGTGATTTTGTACTTACTGGTGGCGAAATGGCATGTATACCTATGGTAGATAGCATATGCAGAATGATACCAGGTGTTTTATCAAAAAGTGAGAGTTATGAAGAAGAATCCTTTTATAGTGGTCTTTTAGAATATCCCCAATATACAAGACCAGAGGAATTTGAAAATGAAAAAGTACCAGAAGTACTTCTCTCAGGTCATCATGAGAATATAAGAAAATGGAGAAGAAAACAAGCACTAAAAATAACAAAAGTTAGGCGAAAAGATTTGTTTGATAAATTAACTATGACAAAAGAAGATAAAAAATTACTAAAAGATGACCAATTGTGATTTTTAAACAAATAAATCATTGATTAGAAGCTTAATTTGTGATAAAATTTAAATGTTATTGTGCAGGCGGTCCTCTGTCAGATATTCTGGCATGAACGTCAAATATTATTTAGGAGGTAAGTGCACATGTTAGATGTTATAAGAGAAATCGAAGCAGAACAAATCAGAAAAGATCTTCCAAACTTCAATGTTGGAGATACAGTTAAAATCGAAGTTAGAATCAAAGAAGGCGAAAAAGAAAGACTTCAAGCCTTTGAAGGAACTGTAATCAAAAGACAAAACGGAGGTCTTAGAGAGACTTTCACAATGAGAAGAGTAGCTTACGGAGTTGGAGTTGAAAGAACATTCCCTTTAAACTCGCCTTCAATTGCTAGCCTTAAAGTTGTAAGAAGAGGTAAAGTTAGAAGAGCTAAGCTATACTACTTAAGAGATAGAGTTGGTAAGGCTGCTAAGGTTAAAGAAATAAGATAAAAAAAACAGGGGCCTATGGTCCCTGTTTTCTTATCATGGTGGTGATAAATTGGTAAAAAGTTTAATTGAATTTGGTAAGTCAATAATCATAGCAATAATCATTGCTATAGTTATGATTTTATTCGTTTTTGAGACGGTTAGCGTTGACGGCACATCAATGTATAGTACACTTCAAAACAATGATAGATTAGTAATCGAAAAAGTTTCTTATCATTTTAGTTTTCCTAAAAGAGGCGACATAATAGTGTTTAAATATCCTAGTGATACAACTAAAAAATTTGTAAAGAGAGTTATAGCCGTAGAAGGCGATAAGGTTAAAATTGAAAATGATAAAGTATATGTAAATGGGGTCAAATTAAACGAAAAGTATGCATATTATATGAACAAAGAAGTTACAGATGATCCTAGAGTTCACGATTATGCATTAAAAACTGTTCCTAAAGATACAGTTTTTGTTCTTGGAGATAACAGATATAATAGTTTGGATAGTAGGTTTCAAGATGAGGTTGGATTTGTAAATAAGAAACTTATTATAGGTAGAGAAATTTTAAGGGTATATCCTTTTAATAAAATAGGAAAGGTACGATAGACGATGATGATAGAATCAATAAACTGGTTTCCTGGACACATGGCTAAGACCAGAAGAGAGATAAAGGAAAACTTAAAGTTAGTTGATGCAGTAATTGAAATACGAGATGCTAGAATAGCTTATTCCAGTAGTAATCCAGATATAAATAGCATTTGCAAAGATAAACCTAGAATTATTCTTTTAAATAAATTTGATTTGGCAGAAAAAGCTGTTACAGACAATTGGGTGAAAGCGCTCTCAAATGAAAGTATAAAAGCTATTCCAGTTAATGCACTTGAAGGCATAGGATTAAACAATATAAAACCTGCTTTAAATGAACTTTTAAAAAAGAAGCTAGATAATATGGCATCAAAAGGTATTCAAAATTATATTATTAGAGCAATGGTAGTGGGTATACCTAATGTAGGAAAATCTTCTTTTATAAATAAAATGGCTAAAAATAAGATTGCTAAGGTAGGAAATAAGCCAGGAGTAACTAAAGCTAAACAGTGGATAAAAACTAGTATGGGAATAGAACTTATGGATACACCAGGAGTATTATGGCCTAAATTTCAAGAACAAAAGGTTGGACTTAATCTTGCATTTACAGGTGCAATCAAAGATGAAATAATGGACATAGAAGAGCTTGCTTTAAAATTGGTAGGATTTTTACAAGAAAATTATTCTAATAAGCTTATGGAAAGATATAAATTAAAGGACATAGAAGAAGATCCGCTTACTAATATGAATAATATAGCTCTTAAAAGAGGTGCTATTTTAAAAGGTGGAGAAATAGATTACACTAGAGTAGCCACTATGTTAATGGATGAATTTAGATCAGGAAAAATAGGAAAAATATCACTTGAAAGGCCGTGATTAAATCTTGGATTTTCTAGAAATGAGCTTTAAGGAGATTAAAAGTACTTTAGATAATATGGATGAGCAAAGTAGGCTTTCATCTGCACATGATATTATGGACGACAGTAGGAAGAACGTAAAAGCATTGTGCAAGAAGATTATAAATGCTCACGAAAAAAAATTAAATGAGATTGCAAGAGTAAAAAAATTATACGAGTTTGACAAACAATTTGGCAATATTATAATTGCAGGAGTAGATGAAGTGGGTCGTGGCCCCCTTGCTGGTCCCATAGTTGGTGCAGCTGTGGTTTTAGAGTTAAATATAAAGGATGATTTAGATCTTATATTAGGTATAAATGATTCAAAGAAATTAACTCATAAAAAAAGAGAAGAATTATCTAAAATTATAAAGGAAAAAGCTCTAGCTTTTGAAATTGCAGCTTTAGATAATAATGAAATTGACTCTAAAGGGATTTCTTGGTGTAATAATGAAATATTTAAAATTGCAGTGAGTAAGCTTAAAGTAAAACCAGAGCTTGTAATTTCTGATGGTTATGCGGTTAAAGGACTTGGAATAAAAAATCACTATATTGTAAAAGGAGATGCACAAAGTGCAAGTATAGCATGTGCTTCTATAATAGCAAAAGTATATAGAGATAATTTGATGTGTGAATATGCTAAAAATTACCAAGGATATGGCTTTGAAAGCAATGTAGGTTATGGTTCTAAAGATCATATTGACGCTATAAAAAAATTTGGAACAACCCCAATACATCGTATGAGTTTTCTGAAAAATATATTATAATGAAAACACACAACTAAAAAATAAGTTGTGTGTTTTTGCTATTGAAAAGCATTTTCTATTAATCTTAAATCATAAGAATCATTATTATGATTTAAAACTATTTCTATAACATCAAATCTAAAATTATAATCTAATAAATTTCTACTCCATATGTAGTATTTAGCAGTATTGTACAGTTTGAATTTTTTCTTGTAGTTTACAGCCTCACAAGGAGATCCAAAGGCATCATTCCAACGAGCTTTTACTTCTACAAAAGTGATAAAATCCTTATTTTTTGCTATTATATCTAGTTCACCTAAGTAACACTTGAAATTTCTATAAAGTATTGTATATCCAAGGTTCTTTAAGTGTTTTTCAGCTAAATCTTCACCATAATTACCAACAGTTTTATTTAATTTATGCATAATTTTCACCTCTTTGAACATTGTATGAGTTAAGCCAGAGCTATATAGTGCAATATTAGTACATTCTGCCACATAAAAAATTCTAAAGTAAGCTTTTGAGGCAGGAATGTTTTATATGTCAGAATGATAGTATTGTATGGGTTAAGCCAGAGCTATATAGTGCAATACTAGTACATTCTTCCACATAAAAAATTCTAAAGTAAGCTTTTGAGGTAAGAATGTTTTATATGTCAGAATGATAGTATTGTATGGGTTAAGCCAGAGCTATAATGCTACAATACTAGTACATTCTGCCACATAAAAAATTCTAAAGTAAGCTTTTGAGGCAGGAATGTTTTATATGTCAGAATGATAGTATTGTATGGGTTAAGCCAGAGCTATAATGCTACAATACTAGTACATTCTGCTACATAAAAAATTCTAAAGTAAGCTTTTGAGGCAGGAATGTTTTATATGTCAGAATGATAGTATTGTATGCATTATAGCCTATTGACATCTAAGTTTAAAATTATTATAATTGATTGAAAAATAGTATATTATTCTTATAGATTTAATAGGAAATCTATAGAAAAATGTTTAAATTAATAAAGTTTAGGAAGTGAACAAATGAGACCAATTATTGGAATTACAACAGTATGTAAAAACGAAAATGCTGACTTATTTACTTTTTTAAATTATAATTATTCCAAGTCTGTGGTGCTTGCAGGGGGAACTCCAATATTAATTCCTCTTGGAGGAGAGGAGGATGATATCAAAAATTACATAGATATAATTGATGGATTATTATTATCTGGTGGTGAGGATATAAATCCTCTTTTCTATGGAGAAAACCCAATAAGTAAAGTTATGTATACATCACCTGCAAGAGACGAATATGAAAAAAAACTATACAGTAAAGCATTGGAAAAGGACATGCCTGTGTTAGGTATATGTAGAGGTATTCAGTTTATGAATTCAGTATCTGGAGGAACTTTATATCAGGATATAAATGTTCAGTGTGATAAAGCTAATGGTCATAATCCAAGGGGAAATCCTAAATGTAATTTATATCATACTGTTAATATACTTAGGAAATCAAAACTTTTTAATGTATTTGGTGAAGAAGAGATTAAAGTAAATTCCTTTCATCATCAAGCAATAAATAGATTAAGTGATGAATTCATAATATCTGCGAAATCACCAGATGGTATAGTAGAAGGAATTGAACATATAAAGAAATCTTTTGTAATTGGTGTTCAATGGCATCCTGAATATTTATCAGCTATATACCCTGAGTTTTTAAGATTATTTGAGGCCTTTGTATTAGAGTCAAGTAAGTTCAAAAGGGAGAATAAATAAATTATACTATTTTTCCATCTATAAATTTTCTATATTGAATAGCTTCAATGACGTCTTTTGAGCCTATTTTTGAATTTTCATTAATGTCAGCAATTGTTCTTGCTACTTTTAATATTCTTGTATAGGCTCTTGTGCTAACCTCAAATTTTGATAATAATTCTTTCATTATCTTTGAGCCTTCATAATCTAACGTGCAGTATTTATCTATATGTTTTTTATTCATTTGTGAGTTACAGAATATATTATCGTGTCTAAATCTATTTTCTTGTATTTTTCTCGCAGCAATTACTTTCGTGCGTAGTTCTTTAGAACTTTTTGAAGTGTCTCTTTTTTTAATTTCATCATAATTTAAATAGTTAACGGAAGAAAAAATATCTATTCTATCCATTATTGCTCCTGATAGTTTTGAAATATATCTTTTCCTTTGATATTCTGTGCAGGTACATTCGCGATTAGAACCATAGTTGCCACAAGGACACGGATTCATGGCAGATATAAACATAAAGTTGGCAGGGTAAGTAACATTGCCAGAGGCTTTAGAAAATCGTATGACTTTATCTTCAAGGGGTTGACGAAGTACTTCAATGGAATTTCTTTTGAATTCTAACAATTCATCTAAAAATAAGACTCCATTATGTGCAAGGGAGATTTCACCGGGAATAAGCTTTATTCCACCACCAACTAATGATAATTTTGAACTAGTATGGTGAGGTGATCTAAATGGTCTTTTAAAAACTAAACTCTTAGTATCTAAATTTCCAGTTATGCTGTATATTTTAGTTACTTCAAGGGCTTCATTATAACTTAAAGGAGGTAATATGGTTGGAAGTCTTTTGGCAAGCATAGTCTTTCCTGAACCTGGAGGGCCATATAAGATTACATTATGTCCTCCAGAAGCTGCAACTTCAAGGGCTCTCACAGAACTAGATTGCCCAGCAACATCTGAAAAATCTACTCCATAAGAAAAATCGGAATCTACTGAGGTATTTCTAGTGTAAGGTAGTACATCTCTATGTTTGATAAAATTAATAACTTGAATTAAATTATTAAAGGGAAATAACTTTATATTTTTTATAATAGAGCATTCTGTTAAATTTTCTGAGGGGATTATAAATTTGTTTATATCTATATTTACGCCTTCAAGTAAAGAGGGGAGTGCACCACGTATTCCTTTCAATTTTCCAGTTAGAGATAATTCACCTATAATTAAAAAGTCTTTTATGTCATCAAAATAAATTTGTTTTGTGGAGAGAAGAATACCTATAGCTATAGGAAGATCAAAGGAAGAACCTTCTTTTTTTAGACTAGCGGGGGCTAAATTTATGGTTATTCTTGATATAGGAAATTTGAAACCGGAGTTTGTAATAGCAGCTCTGACTCTTTCTTTAGATTCCCTCACAGCAGCATCAGCTAAACCAACTATATTAAAATTAGGTAAACCTTTTGATACATCAACTTCAACTGAAACAACAAAACCGTTTATGCCAGACAAAGCTGCTGAATTTAATATTACAGTAGACATTTTTATACCTCCTCACCTTATAGCATAGATTATTGACAAATATATCAAGTTTATTCTTTGGATACTGAATTAAATTAAGAAAAAGAAATACTGATTGAAAGGGTAAGCAAATCTGGATGGATAATTTTACATGGTGGAGTTATGTAAACATGAAAGCTGATATAACACCTTTATTAGCAGTTGGAAGCTTTTTTTATGGAAAGCTAATAGAACACGATGGATGTATTTTTCTAAAGGATAATTTTTCTTTAGAACGATACAATGGATGGAAGACATTTTTGAAAAATAATAAAAAAATAATAAAAAGCAATAGAAAAAGTTATGAATGTGTATGAAGTTAGGAAATTTTTTTATATAAATACTAATTATGATGATGAAAATATAGAAGAGCAAATTGAAGCTTTAGGTAAAATACTAAAATTCTTTTGGTCCATGAGTTTTGAAAAACAATTACTAGATAAAATAATAGCGAAGATGAGTGCTATAAAAGTTTATTAGGCTTATATTTAATTTTATAAGAGGAAATATTGAGCTTTTTAAAATAATTTTATTATAGGTTAGGAGGAATAATTGGTAAATTATCGAAAAATAAGATGGAATATTAAAAATAATTAAAAAATAGAATGATAACCAACTTATTAAGTAAATTTAGCTTAATAAGATATATTGGAGGGACATTATATGGTAAAAATATATGAATATAAAGATGAGTTTAAAAACAATATTATGAAAATGATTTTGAAGATTCAGCAAGAAGAATACAATTTACCAATAACAGCAAATGACCAACCAGATTTAACAAATATAGAAACCTTTTATCGGCAGAATAACGGAAACTTTTGGGTAGGTATTGATAATGGGGTAGTTGTGGGAACTATTGCTATAAAAAGTATTGGTGATGGTAATGCAATGCTTAGAAAAATGTTTGTTAAATATGAATATAGGGGAAGTGACATAGGATTATCCAAAAAACTTCTTTCGATACTAATAGATTGGGCAAGTCAAAAAAAATTCAACAGAATATTTTTAGGGACAACGTCTGAATTTTTAGCGGCACATAAGTTCTATAAAAAAAACGGATTTAAAGAAATTAATAAAGAAGATCTGCCTATAAATTTTCCAATTATGAAAGTAGATAAAAAATTTTATTATTATAGATTATAGTTGCATAATATTATTAAGGTATGAATGGAAAATATTTATATAAAATAGTAAGTTATCAAATAGTAGAGGCAAATTTAAGTCTTTGCGATTTTTTTGCAACAAATTATTTTAGGTCAAATTGACTAACAAACTGTATGTCAGTACAATTATGTGCTTATATGCAGTTTGTTTATATTTAATTTTAAAATTTAAAAGACGAAATTAATATGAAAATTAAAGAAATTACAATGAATGTATTCAAAAATAAGCTCACTATGATAGATAATAAAATATTTATTAATTATATCAACTGAGGCTTCATATATTGATTAAGGGATATGATGTTGTTTCTGAAAAATCAATACCTATGTCTAATAACATTTTAATCAAGTGAAGATTGGGGGATGGTACTATTAAAAATATTATATTTATATATGATGATTGTGAAAAGGGAAAAAAAATTGCTTTTGCTTCAGCACTTATAACTGGAAATTCAAGGTACTCTACTGCTAATAAAATTAAAGAAGAATATAAAAAATTTGATTATATATGTTTTATAATAGGAAAATTGGATGAAAGTATAGAGAAGTTTGTAACAGAAAATAATGGATGGATTAGAAGTAAAAAGATTATACTAATATATTTTGATTATGAAAATGTAAAATTAAAGGCTAAAAAAATATTTAGTACTTTTAATGATGTATTGGAAAAAGAATTTATTATAAAACAGGGTACAGAAGATGAATATTTAAATTTTGCTATGGAAATTAAAGATTTAATTGATACTGATTATAAAAAGTGTCCTGATAATCTTCTTATAAAACAAATTGGGGATTTCCTTTATTCGCATACAACATGTACATTGTGCAGCTGCAGTGGCAGTAGACCCATTGGTACTCCTATAGAGTACATGTATAAAAGTGGATATATGTATTTTATAACTGAGGGTGGAAGAAAGTTTTTTAATATTATAAGAAATAATAAGGTGATTATTTCAGTTTATGAGGATTATAAAGGTTTTAATAAGCTTAATGGATATCAATTTTTTGGAGTGGCTTCGATTTTAGAAGATAATTCTGAAGAATATAAAAGTGTTATAACTATGAAAAAATTAAATGTTGAAGCTATAAATTCAATTAATGTAATGCTTCATGTCATTAAGGTTAAACTTGAAAGAGTAGATATTATTTCCTCTGACATAAAGAAAAAAGGGTATGATGTAAAACAAAAATATTTTTATATTTAAATTGGTTCTAGATGAATTTGATAGTATGAACAGAATAAATCCAGTGAATTAAGGAGTCAAAGTTTATGAAATACCTAGTTACAATAGAATCATTTAATGAGCTAGTGGAAGAAGAAATTATAGTTAATGTTGATGGACAAGAATTAAGATGTTTTACGCCATATGGAATAGAAAAAGATATAAATTTAGGTGATAAATATAGTGCTGAAATAGAAGCCCAGTTTTGTGATGATATAGAATTAGAAATTATACAAGAAGATATAAAAAAGATAGAATGTATAGGTGAAACATTTTCTCATTATATTTATGGAAAAGTTGATATAGATAAGTGTGTTATAAAATCTTCAATAGAAATTAAATTAGATGAATGGGATTTAGTTGAACATGGTTATTGTGATAATAAGTATGTAAGATTAAAAGTTGATAGGTTTAACCTTGAATTTATATAAGCTAATATAAATACTTTTGAATTAAGTAAGTTTATAAATTTTTTTATAGTTATATATTTAAAACTATCGGTTTCTCTTAAAAAATTTCATGATAATCATTACTGTTATAAATATTAAAATTATATATGTAAGAACGATTACACAGGAATAATTCAATAAATTATAGTGTTTTAAAAATACAAATATCCCTTCAAATGGAAGAGCCAAAACCATTAAAGTTGTTAACAATTGAATTGGAAATGTTAACTTTGGAATATATAATCCATAATCTGAATATTTTCCCAATAATGAATTACTATCAATAGAAATAATTATCATTGATAATAGTAAAATAGAAAAAAATATTAACACACTTAGTTATTAATAATACAGTAGAGAGACATACTAACAATTTTTGTATTTTAATTGTTGATATATTTTTAAGGTTTAATTTTTTACTATTAAAAGGATAGAAAGCATTAGGAAGATGATTTTTGTATTGAACAAGAATCATTTTTTTTATTTTTATTAAAAGTATGAAAAATACCAATACAAGTATATGAGTCTATTTACCACAAATTACGTAACGAAAAATTTCGCCCAATTAGTATAAACTAATAATATGGAGTAATAATACGGAGTGATAGATAAAAAAAATAATAAGGGGGAATATGGATATGAGTATTTTAGGAATTATATTTGGATTTGTAATAATAAGATTTATTAATAGATTTATTAAAAAGGGAAAGGCTAAGTAACTGTAATCAATAATAAATGCAAGGTGGTAATTTAGTTAATGCAGCAAATACCTTCAAATAAGGGGAAAGTAATTTAATAACCCCTTATTTTTATATTAGCTATTGACTTTGTATCAAAATGATGCTAATATAGTATCAAGATGATACAAAGCAAACATTTCTAATGGGGAGAGATACATAAATGAGGGACAGTAATAAGAAAAACAAAAAGGGACTAACTGAAAAGGAATTTTTAAATAGATACGTACCGGGAGATTATGAAAGGCCATCAAATACTGTAGATATGTTGTTATTTACTGTAGATGATCTACCAGTTGAAGGTAAAGATCCTAATAAAGCTTTAAAAATACTTTTAATTAAAAGAGGAGATCATCCTTATATTGGTTGTTGGGCTGTTCCAGGAGGATTTGTAAATATTGAAGAAGGTGTAAGTGCAGCTTGTTATAGAGAGCTTAAGGAAGAGACAAATGTAGAGAATGTTTATTTTGAACAGCTAAAAACCTTTGGTGATGATGTAAACCGTGATCCGCGTATGAGAGTTATCTCCGTAGCTTATATGGCGCTTTCAGATAAATCAAATATAAAACCCAAAGCAGGAGATGACGCCGATGATGCCAAGTGGTTTACAGTAAAAAAAATGTTTATAGACTCAAAGGGAACAGGGACTCAAAGAAGTGATACTTATAATATTTTATTAACCTCTGATGATGGTGAAATTAAAATTGGATACAGTGTAACTGAAAGCTTTGAAAAGAATGGAGTTGTTACAGTAAAGGTTCCGTCCTATAAGGTATTAGATTGGAGCAAAGAAGAGCTTGCCTTTGATCATATAGAAGAGATAGATTGTGCACTAGAAAGACTAAAAAATAAAATAGAATATACACCAATTGCTTTTTCTCTACTACCTGAATACTTTACATTAAGAGAAGCCCAAAAGGTTTTTGAAGCTATTCTTAATGTTGAGAAGCCTTTAACAAGAGCTAATTTCAGAAGAAAAATTAAAAAGATGGTAGTTAAAACTGAAAAAGAAAAAATAACATCTGGGAGACCTGCAACTTGTTATAAATTCAATGAAGATTGGCAGCATTCTTTTCTAGATGAATAATTAAAGGAGATAAATAATTATGAGTAAATTTGAAGAAAAAATACTACAAATGGAAAAAGAAATAAAGGGAAACACACTTAAAATAAATGATTTAGATAAGAATAAAACAGCTTTAGTTGTAGTGGATATGGTAAAGGGCTTTGTTCACAAAGGAGCATTGTCGTCACCAAGGGTTCAAGGAATAATTAAGGAAATTGTAGAGCTTAATTATAAGACTTTAGGAAGTAAAAAGATTTTTTTCTTAGATGAACATACATCAGGTTCAACAGAACTTAAGAGTTACGAGAAGCATTGTTTAAAAGATACTGAAGAAGCAGAGCTTATTGATGAACTAAAAGAAGAAAAAGAGGTTAATAGCAATATAGCAATGATACCTAAAAATAGTGTTAATGGTTTTCACGCTCCAGGTTTTAAATTATGGCTTGAAGAAAATGAAGCTGAGGTAGAAAATTATATTATATGTGGCTGTGAGGTTGATATTTGTGTTTCTAATTTTGCTAATACATTAAAAACTTACTTTAATCAAAAGGATAGTAACAAAAGGGTAATTGTGCCTAGTAATGCAGTTGAAACCTTTGATTTTGGAACACACGATGGTGATTTGATGAAAATTATTTCTTTATGGGAAATGAAGTCAAATGGAATAGAGATTGTTGATAAAATAATATAAATATATTGTCTTAAAAAATAATTTATTAGGGTAGTATATATAATAAAATAGGCCCTAATTTTTTTACAAAGACTTTGTACCAATATAATACAAAGTACTAATTTTTGAAATAATAATAGATAATGCTAGGAGAGATAAAATTATGAATACAATAGAAAAATTTGATGTTAAATACGAAAGAAACCTATCTATGCTAATGGATTTTTATGAACTTACAATGTCTAATGGATATTTAATAAATGGTCTTGGAGATAAAATAGTATATTTTGATGTATTTTATAGAAAGAATCCAGATGGAGCTGGTTTTGCTATAGCAGCAGGATTAAATCAGATAGTAGATTATATAAAAAATCTTAAATTTTCAAAACAAGATATTGAATATTTAAGAGGAAAAGAAATGTTTTCAGAAGAATTTCTTGAGTATCTTAAAAACTTTAAATTTTCTGGAAGCATATATGCTATTGAAGAAGGAACTCCAGTATTTCCAAATGAAGCACTTATAACAGTAAAAGCAAAAGTTATTGAAGCTCAGCTAATAGAGACAATGCTACTTATAACAATAAATCATCAATGTCTAATTGCTACTAAAACCAATAGAATCGTTAGAGCAGCTAATGGCAAACCTGTTTTAGAGTTTGGAGCAAGAAGAGCTCAGGGTTATGATGGGGCAATATATGGAGCAAGGGCCGCTTATATTGCAGGAGCAGAGGGAACGGCAACTACACTTGCTGAACAAATGTTTAATATAAAAGCTTCAGGAACAATGGCACATTCTTGGATTCAGTTTTTTAAGGATGAATTCGAAGCCTTTAAGACTTATGCAGAAACATATCCTGATGCATGTACATTACTAGTAGATACATATAACGTATTAAAAAGTGGTGTCCCAAATGCTATTAGGGTAGCAAAAGAAGTTTTAGAACCTATGGGAAAGAGACTTAAGGGAATAAGGCTAGATAGTGGAGATCTTTCTTATTTATCTAAAAAAGTTAGAAGTATGCTTAATGAGGCAGGACTTTATGATTGTAAAATAGTTGTATCTAATAGCTTAGATGAATACATAATTGAAGATCTTCTTTTACAAGGAGCTGAAATAGATGTATTTGGTGTTGGAGAAAGAATGATAACTGCCAAATCTGACCCTGTATTTGGCGGAGTCTATAAACTTGTTGCAGTAGAAGAAGAGGGAGAAATAACTCCAAGAATCAAACTCTCTGAAAATACTGAGAAAATAACAAATCCAGGTTATAAAATTCCATGGAGATTGTATGATAGAGAAACAGGTAAGGCTATAGCAGATGTAATTACCTTAGCACACGAAGAAATAGATGATAGTAAGCCATACACTATATTTGATCAAGAACATATTTGGAAAAAGAAAAAGTTGACAAATTTTGTTGCTAAAAAGCTTCAGGTTCCGGTATTCATTGATGGAAAATGTGTATATAAAACTCCAACGCTTAAAGAATCTAGAGATTACTGCAAACAGCAAGTAGATACTTTGTGGGATGAAGTCAAGAGATTTACCAATTCTCATAAATATTATGTAGATATATCAATGGAATTGTGGCATGTAAAGCAGGAATTAATTCAAAAATATAGAGTTAATGATTAAAAAAAATACTGTATTAGTTTATGGAGGTGCTTTTAATCCTCCATCTATTTCACATATTACTTTAGCAAAACAATTACTTAATTTTACTGACGCAGAAAAGTTGATATTTCTACCAGTAGGAGACAATTATAAAAAAAGAGAATTAATACCTGCTTATCATAGAGTTAATATGCTTAAAATTACGTGTGAAGATAATCATAGATTGGAAGTAAGTACTATTGAAGTAGATGCTAAAAAAAGATTATATACAGTAGAAACCTTGGATATTATAAAAAAACAAAATAAAAATAAAGATATATGTTTTATTTTGGGTACAGATAACCTTAAAGATATTGTTAATTGGAAAGGCTATGAAAGAATTTTAACTGAGTATAAATTAATTGTTATGGAAAGAGGAGAGGATACTTTAGACAAAATTTTTTATGATATTCCCGTTTTGGAGAATTATAAAGATAACCTTATTCATATAAAGGGGCTGCTGGTAAATGATATAAGCTCTAGCCTAATAAGAAATAATATAAAACAAAAGAAAGCTATAAAACACTTAACAGCACAAAAAATAATTGAATATATAAATAAAAATAAGTTGTATGAATATTGAAAGGTGATAGAGATGCAAATGAAAAAAGATTTTGGATATGTAAGAGTTGGGACTGCCGTACCTGAATTAAAAATAGCAAATCCCAATTATAATGTAAAAAATATATTTACTATTATGAAAAAATCCTATAAAGAAAATATAAAAGTTTTAGTATTTCCTGAACTTTGTATTACAGCATACACCTGTGGAGATTTATTTAATCAAAGTCTTTTAATAAATAAAGCAGAGGAAGCACTTAAGAATTTATTGGTATTAACTTCCGATATAAATATGGTAACAGCTGTTGGAATGCCTGTTAGAGTAGACAACCAGCTATTTAATTGCGCAGTGGTAATTAATAGAGGAAATATATTAGGAGTAGTACCAAAAACCTTTATACCTAACTACAATGAATTTTACGAAAAAAGGAATTTTGCATCAGCTGTTTCAAGAATAAGTGATGAGGCTTTATTGTGTGGAAAGAAGGTGCCCTTTGGAGAAAACTTGCTTTTTAAAGATATAAATTCTAAGCTTTGTATTGGTATAGAGGTTTGTGAAGATTTATGGGTGAATATACCACCAAGTTCTTACCACACACTTAATGGTGCTAATTTAATACTAAATCTATCTGCAAGTGACGAAAATGTATCAAAGTCAGATTATAGGAGAGATATTGTAAGGCTTCAATCAGCAAAATGTATTACAGCTTATGCTTATGCTTCAGCAGGACAAACTGAAAGTACCTCGGATCTTGTATTTTCAGGACATTCCATTATAGCTGATAATGGGAAAGTATTAAAGGAAATGAAGTTTAATGATGCTTCTTATGTTGAATATCAAGATATTGATATAGAAAAATTAATGAATGACAGAATTAAATTTAATAGTTATATGGGAAGAATAGAGAAAAGAGAATATAGAACAATTAACTTTAATTTAGGTTATAGTGAGGAGGTATCCTTGAAAAGACATGTTGAAGCTATGCCATTTGTTCCATTAGATAAAAATAAAAGGAATATTAGATGTAGTGAGATAATAAATCTTCAAGCATTAGGTTTATATCAAAGATTAAAAAAAATAGGGATAAACAAGGTAGTTATCGGGGTGTCCGGAGGCTTAGATAGTACCTTAGCTTTACTTGTTATAGTAGAGACTTTTAAAAAGCTTAAAGCTCCAATGACAAATATTATAGGTGTTACAATGCCGGGCTTTGGCACTACTAATCGTACTTATAATAATGCCATAACGCTTATGAAAAAATTAGGTATTACAATAAAAGAAATATCAATAAAAGAGGCATGTATTAGGCATTTTAAAGATATAGGACAAGATTTAAATGTTAAGGATATTACTTATGAAAATTCTCAGGCAAGAGAAAGAACACAAATACTTATGGATTTAGCCAATAAAGAGGGAGGGATAGTTGTTGGTACAGGTGATTTGTCTGAGTTAGCACTTGGTTGGTGTACTTATAATGGAGATCAAATGTCAATGTATAGTATAAATGGAAGTATCCCGAAAACACTGGTTAGATATTTAGTTATGTGGTATGCGAAGTGGGCAGAGGACAAAGAAGTTAAAAATATATTAGTAGATATTTATGACACGCCTGTAAGTCCCGAATTACTACCTCCAGATAAAAAAGGTAATATAAAGCAAAAAACTGAAGATTCAATTGGGTCATATGAATTAAATGATTTTTTCTTATATAATATGCTTCGCACAGGTTATGAACCCTTAAAAATATTATATTTAGCAAGTATAGCATTTAAGGGTAGATATTCAGAAAATGTTATACATTCATCATTAAAAAATTTTTATAAGAGATTCTTTACACAGCAATTTAAAAGAAATTGTATGCCTGATGGTGTAAAAGTTGGGTCTGTTTCATTATCGCCAAGAGGGGATTTACGTATGCCAAGTGATGCGTCATATGAATTATGGTTAGATGAATTAGAAAAGTCCAACGAAATAAAATGTTAAGAAAATATTAAATATTGCTATTTTTCTAAATATATTGAAAAATGGCGGATATATTGCACTAGCGTGAAATACTCAAGAAGGTATTCGTAAAAAATTTCATTTACTTTAAAATACATATATGTTAAAATTTTGACATCAAGATTCTGCTGAACTATAATTAAATTGTAATATAAGTAAGCAACAAATTAAATTATTATCACAAGTTTATAGTTATTAGTAATAAACGATGTGTATTTATATATTATTATCTTTAATTATCTTTTAATAGGCTTTCAAGAATAATATCTATACTGATAATTTTTAATATAGACATTATTTTTAAAATATAATAAATATTTTAGAAAGAAGTGTATATGTATGAAGGTCTCAACAACAAAAGATTTAGATGAAAGACTCAAATTAATTAAAGAAGCTCAAAAAAAATTTTCATGCTACTCTCAAGAAAAGGTTGATGAAATCTTTAGAAATGCAGCCATGGCAGCTATTGATGCAAGAATAGAATTAGCAAAAGCAGCTGTCAAAGAAACAGGTATGGGGCTGGTTGAGGATAAGGTAATTAAAAATCACTTTGCAGGAGAATATATCTACAATAGATATAAAGACGAAAAAACCTGTGGAGTTATAGAAGAAAATGAACCTTATGGAATAACCAAAATAGCAGAACCCATAGGTGTTGTAGCTGCTATAATACCTGTAACTAATCCCACATCCACAACAATATTTAAATCTTTAATAGCATTAAAAACAAGAAATGGAATTTTGTTTTCACCACATCCACGAGCAAAAAAATCCACAATACTAGCAGCTAAAATAATACTTGATGCAGCAGTCAAAAGTGGAGCGCCAGAAAACATAATAGGATGGATCGATGAACCCACAATCGAATTAACACAAGACTTGATGAAAAAAGCAGATATAACTCTTGCAACTGGTGGCCCTTCACTGGTTAAATCTGCTTATTCATCAGGAAAACCAGCCATAGGTGTTGGTCCTGGGAATACCCCTGTAATAATAGACGAATCAGCTCACATAAAAATGGCTGTAAGTTCTATAATTTTATCTAAAACCTATGATAATGGAGTTATATGTGCCTCAGAACAATCAGTAATAGTTTTAAAATCCATATACAATCAAGTAAGAAATGAATTTGAAAAAAGAGGTGCTTATATAATTAAGCAAGATGAAATGGATAGTATGCGTAAGGTGATATTTAAGGATGGAAGAGTAAATCCTAAAATAGTTGGACAATCAGCATACACAATAGCTTCAATGGCAGGTTTAACAGTCCCTAAAACTACAAGAATATTAATAGGTGAGGTTACCTCATTAGGTGAAGAAGAGCCATTTGCTCATGAAAAATTATCACCTGTACTAGCTATGTATGAGGCAGAAAATTTTGACGGTGCTTTAAGAAAAGCAGTGACTCTTGTAAATCTAGGGGGTCTTGGTCATACGTCAGGTATATATGCAGATGTAATAAAAGCACGAGATAAAATAGATAAGTTTAGCGATGCAATGAAAACAGTAAGAACCTTTGTTAATGTTCCTACTGCTCAAGGTGCAAGTGGAGACTTGTATAACTTTAAGGTACCGCCTTCGTTTACTTTAGGTTGCGGATTTTGGGGTGGAAATTCAATATCTGAAAATGTTGGACCTAAACATCTTTTAAATATTAAAACCGTAGCTGAAAGGAGAGAAAATATGCTTTGGTTTAGGGTGCCAGGAAAAATATATTTTAAATTCGGATGTCTTCAATTTGCTTTAAGGGACTTAAAAGAGTTAAATAAAAAAAGGGCATATATAGTTACAGACAAGGATCCTTATAATCAAAATTATGTTGAGCCAATAATAAGAATACTTGAGAGTATAGGAGTAGAATTTAAAGTATTTAATCAGTTAGAAAAAGAAGCAAGTCTAAAAGCTATTAAAAAGGGTACTTCTGAAATGTTATCTTTTATGCCAGACACTATAATAGCACTAGGTGGGGCATCTGAGATGAGTGCAGCCAAGTTAATGTGGGTAATGTACGAACATCCTGAAGTAAAGTTTGAAGATCTTGCAATTAAATTCATGGATATAAGAAAAAGAATATATAGTTTCCCAAAGCTTGGAGAAAAGGCTATGTTAGTTGCGGTTACGACTTCAGCAGGAAGTGGATCTGAGGTTACTCCATTTGCAATAGTAACTGATGATAAAACAGGAAACAAGTATACTCTAGCAGATTATGAAATGACACCAACTATGGCAATTATAGATGCAGAACTGATGATGAATATGCCACAAAATTTAACTGCTTATTCAGGTATGGATGCACTGGTAAATGCTATAGAGGCATACACATCAGTATACGCTTCAGAATACACAAATGGACTAGCTTTAGAAGCTATAAGATTAATATTTAAGTATTTGCCACAAGCTTATCATAATGGAAGGTTAAATGAAAAGGCAAGAGAAAAAATGGCACATGCATCTACTATGGCAGGTATGGCATCTGCTAATGCATTTTTAGGTTTATGTCATTCTATGGCAATAAAATTAAGCTCAGAGCACAATATAGCTAGGGGTGTTGCTAATGCTCTTTTAATTGAAGAAGTAATAAAATTTAATGCAGTTAACAATCCTGTAAAACAAACTCCTTGTCCACAATACAAGTATCCAAACACAATATTTAGATATGCTAGAATTGCAGATTATATAAACTTAGGTGGAGACACTGATGATGAAAAAGTTGAGCTCTTAATAAATAAAATACATGAATTAAAAAGACAACTGAATATACCAAAATCAATAAATGATGCAGGTGTCTCAGAGGAAAGTTTTTATAATTCCTTGGATAAGATATCAGAACTAGCTCTAGATGATCAGTGTACAGGAACTAATCCTAGATTTCCTCTTACAAGCGAAATAAAAGATATGTATTTACATTGTTTTAAAGGTTAGTATTTTATAATTTATCTATATTTTTATTAATATTGTTTTTATAAAATATAAAGGGAAGTGCATTAAAATGAACAACAAGATAGTTGAATTTAAAAAAATAAAATCGCTTTTTAAGGATGGTATGACAATTATGATTGGTGGATTCTGTGATTGTGGTACTCCAGATAGGTTAATTGACTTATTAGTAAGTTTGAATGTGAAAGATTTAACAATAATTAGCAACGATACTGGTTATCCAGATAAAGGAGTAGGTAAATTAATAGTAAATAATCAAGTGAAAAAGGTTATTGCATCTCACATAGGCACTAATCCTGAAACAGGAAGAAAATTTTTTGATAAGCAACTTGAATTAGAATTATCACCTCAAGGAACGTTAATAGAGAGAATACGTGCAGGTGGATCAGGTTTAGGTGGAGTTCTTACTCAAACAGGAGTGGGGACTTTGGTTGAGAAAGGAAAAAAGAAAATTTTTATAGATGGGAAAGAATATTTATTAGAACTTCCGTTAAAGGCTGATTTAGCTTTGGTTAAAGGCAGCATCGTGGATGAGGAAGGAAATATATTCTATAAAGGAACTACAAAAAATTTCAATCCGTATATGGCAATGGCAGCTAAAATAGTAATAGTTGAAGCAGAAAATTTAGTTAAATGTAGCGAATTAGAAAAAGAAGAAACTACGACTCCAGGGGTTATTGTAAATTATATAGTAAAGGGGGCGGCATAAATGATTAAGGATAAAAGCATAGCGAAAAAACTTATAGCTAAAAGAGTTAGCAAAGAATTAAAAGAAGGACAACTTGTTAATTTAGGTATAGGTATTCCTTCTATGGTTGCAAATTATATTCCTAAGAATTTTAAAATTACTTTTCAATCGGAAAATGGAATAATAGGCATGGGCTCAAAACCTAATCCAGGAAATGAAGATAAAGATGTTGTAAATGCAGGAGGACAGTATACAACAGTATCTAAAGATGGTATTTTCACCGATAGTTCTGTATCTTTTTCTTTAATTAGAGGTGGACATGTAGACGTTAGTGTGTTAGGTGCACTTCAAGTTGATGAAGAAGGTAATATAGCCAATTGGATTATACCAGGAAAAATGCTTGCAGGTATGGGGGGAGCTATGGACTTAGTTAATGGAGCTAAAAAAGTAATTATAGCTATGACTCATACAAACAAAGGTAAACCTAAAATTTTAAAGAGATGTACATTACCACTTACGGCAAAAGCAGAGGCAAACTTAATAATTACAGAACTTGGAGTTATGAAAGTTGTTCCTGAAGGTCTAGTTTTAACAGAGATTAGTAGTAATACAAATATAGATGAGATTAAAAGATTTACAGAAGCAGATTTAATAATTTCAAATAAGATTAAAGTTATGGAAGGCTAAAAATTAATCTAGTTTTAAAAGTTATAAAAAGAGCACCTTATTAATAATTTTAGAAAGTTAATAAGGTGCTCTTTTTAATTAAATATTAGGTTTATTACAAATAGTTATATATAACCTTAGCCTGAGGAAGAGTTATATCTGCTACAATATGTGAGCTGGAAACAATTTCTATCACAGGTAAATCATTAAGTGGTGCCATAGCGTGATCAAACAATTGTAAACGTGCTGGACCTGTCCATGCCTCATGTACTGTTACATCAGTAACTGTGGCACTTATAAGTTCACATATTCTTGGGTTTCCATCATAATTAGGTACTATTTTAAGCATATAATTAGGTCTACAAATGTCATCTTTGGCTGTTTTAATATCTAATTCTTTATGCTTGTATCCCATGGTAGCTGTTGCTACGCGTAGTTTTCCGTAATCAAGTGTGCCTACTAGTGTATCAGAATCCACAAAAAGTTTTGGATAACCTAACTTTTTTGGATAAGCGCTAACCTCTCTTCCAACAGCAATAGCAGGTTCATTATCTAAATACATCATGTGAAGATAATCCCCTTTGATTCCATTAAAACTTACTGGAATAGCCTGTCCGCTTTCTGTATAACAACCTAGGCCGCTGGTATCATGCATTGCCATGATTTCAAACCTAACTAATGGTTTATCAATTTCTAAAGGTTCTGGAACAATTTTACGTAGTGCATCCTTATTAGTAAGATATATAATATTAAAATATTCACGATTGTGAAATTTATAAGGACCTCTAGGAAATGCTGGTGAATTTAATGGTGTACTAAACTGCTTAATTACTTCATCTTTTAACATAAAAATCGCCTCTATAAAGTTAATAAAATTTTTAATTTTACATAATATACTTTATAATCACATTTTAAATCGCCTCTAATATTATTATTTACATCTATAATATAACATATTTTGTATATTTAGTAAACAGGTTAGACATAGTATTTATTTTATGGTATGTTGTACAATATAAAGTAATATGGTTAAATGGCAACATTTAAAACTACTTGTAGATAATTTGGGGGTGCAAATGAATGATAAAGGTATTTAATGTAAATACAGAAGATTCAAAAGAATTTTTAAGGAGAGGGTTACTGTAATTGGACCATTTTATCAATGAATTTAAAAGAAGAGCGAAAAAATTAAAATCAGATATACCCGCTTTATTTGTTGCTTTGAAAAAGAGAGAAACACCAATAATTGCAAAAATTTTTGCTGGTATTACAATTGGATATGCGTTATCACCTATTGATTTTATACCAGATTTCATACCAGTTATAGGTTTATTAGATGACCTAATAATACTTCCAATATTTGTTGTATTAACAATAAAACTTATACCTGAAGAAATATTTAATCAATGTAGAATTGCTGCAGAAAACTTATGGAGTATGGAAAAGCCTAAAAAGTGGTACTTTGCAATACCTATTGTATTGATATGGCTAATATTATTAATATTAATGATAAGTAGATTAATTATATGACGATTTTCTAATAAACTAATACAAAATATATTATATTTTATATGTGAAAATTTAAAATGTTTAGTAATGGAGGATATGTATTTGAAAAATAAATCTAATAAGAAACACATGAAGTGGACCAAAAAACAAATTTACTCATTTATCGCAAAAGTTGTATTTATGACAATAGGATCAATTTTATATTCAATAGGACTTGAGATATTTTTAATACCCAATAATGTAATTGATGGAGGAATCGTTGGAATTTCAATAATAACAAATCATTTTATAAAATTACCACTAGGTATACTTACGTTTATTCTTAATGTTCCATTTTTTGTATTTGGATATAAACAAATAGGAAAAAGTTTTGCTTTATCAACTATATTTTCAGTAATTTGTTATTCAATAGGAGTTAATTTCTTTAATCCTATTCCAGGAATAACAAAAGACATTCTATTAGCATCAGTATTTGGTGGAATAATAGTAGGTTTTGGCATAGGCTTAATAATTAGAAATGGAGGATCAACAGATGGATCAGAAGTAATTGCTATAATTATTGACAAAAAGGTAAGTTTTTCTGTTGGTCAGATTGTAATGTTTTTTAACTTTTTTATATTACTTTTTGCCGGTTTTATATTTGGATGGGATAGAGCTATGTATTCTCTTATAGCATATTTTATAGCAGTAAAAGTTATAGACATTATTGTTGAAGGAATAGATGAATCCAAAGCAATAATGATTATTTCAGAAAGACACGAGGATATATCTGAAGAGATAATGAATAGGTTAGGGAGAGGATTAACTTTATTAGATGGAAAAGGTGCTTACAAAGGAATGGAAACTAATGTAATATACCTTGTGGTATCACGTTTAGAGATAGCAGAGGTAAAAAAAATAGTAAATGAACATGATGAAGATGCACTTGTAACTATAGGACCTGTTGATGTATTTGGAAATAAGTATAAAAAAAAGGGCATGCATTAGTAAAATGTACCCTTTGTCAAGGACATTAATAAAAAGGGTCATTGTAAGACAAGAAGATGATTTCTGTATTGAACAGGAGTCATCTTTTTTAGTCCCCATTGATGCCTATAGTTATTATAGTAGACCATGTAGTCTTTAATTTCATCCTTAAGTTCATTTAGAGTTTCACATGTTTTAATATAAGCTTCATCTTTAAGGTGCCCAAAAAAAGATTCTTGCGGAGCATTATCCCAACAGTTACCACGCCTCGACATGGATTGTCCTAGTAGACTATAGCTTTTCACTAAGCTTTGAAATTTAGGGCTTGTATAGTGGAACCCTTGATCAGAATGGATAAAAGCATTTTCGGTAAGTTTGATTTCTCCTTCATTCATTAGTTTGTCTATCGTATCTGTAGCTATATTAAGTGTTAATTTCTCCGAAATATTGTACGCAAGAATTTCGTTGGTAGATCCATCTTTAATTGTTGATAGATATGCCTTCTTACCAGTGCCATAAAATAAGTAAGTTATATCAGTAAGTAGTACTTTTTCAGGCATATTTTGTTTGAAATTTCTGTTTGATAAATTAGGTAGGGTAGTATGTTCTTTAGTAGCTTTTGTCATTCTTCTATATGGATTGGCTTTTCTAATAGGACAAATAATTTCATATTTTTTCATTATCCTTCGCATACGTTTTAGATTATATACGATTCCAAATTGACCTTCTAATGTCACTTTTATTTGCCTAGCTCCCTTTTTACGTCCTTTGAAGTTATATGCTTTTAAAATGATATCTCTCGTTATCTCAGCCTTATTATTACGTTCTTTTCTCCTTCCTTGTGACTTTGACGAGAAATAGTTATAGTATCCAGAACGTGATATAGCAGCTATTTTACACAAATAACTGATCATATTTTTTGATTTATATTTTGTAACTACTAAGTTAATAATATTAAACTTATTTTCAACTGGTAGGCTTATTTCTTTTTTATCATCCTTCTTTCTAACATATCTAACTTTTTTAACAGTTCATTCTCAGCTTTCAATAAATTATTTTGTGCTTTAATACGCTCATATTTTTCTTCTATAGAAAGTTCTTTTTCACTAGGTCTTCCTGAATTTTGCTTTCTTGTATCTTGTAATCCAAGCACTCCTTGGGTTCTATAGGCTAAACGCCATCTATCAGCAGATGATTGCATTCGTTTCTTTCCTAAGATACTTATACTAAAACCACATTCTTCGAATATTATTCTTGGAAGTTTTCCATTTTCATTCTCACTTATAAAAATGCGCTTAAATTCCTCAGTATAGGTTATTCCCTTAGCGCTGACGTGTTTAACATATTTGTTTTTAGATAATATTTCTATTTCTTCATTTGTGAATAACTTTATGCTCATTCAATCTACTCCAATCTTCATTTGTTTTATTATAACAAAAATACCCTATAGGGTACATTTTATAATGTAAAATCATGTATATTAGTTACATAACAAATATTATGTAAACAAACAGCAAAAGTAAACCATAAAATAATTTTGTAATTATTTTATAATTAAGGAGGATTTTTTAAGAAATAGAAGAATATATAAAGTAATAATGAAATGCTTCTTTAGTTACCAATACTATAAAGAATTAAAATTATTAATGAAATATTTATTTTAAAACTTGATTATTAATTAATTATAATCATAATATAAAAATTTAATAAGAAAGGAGTCGATATTATGAGCAATCCAGAAGGACAAGTACAGGAGCTTCCTATAGAAGTAACTGAGCAAATGGAATCAGTAGATGCTGTTTATGGTTGCTATTGTGGACGTTGGCATATAGGTGAAGGCGTAGTTAGTTAAGAATTTAGAACAAAATAAGATATTGCATTAAAATATATGCAATATCTTATTTAAATATATAAGAGGGGGCTAACTAATTGGAATTCTCAAAAGAACTTATTTTTATAGAAGCAGGAAAAATATTAGTTTATAATTATAAACTTAATAAGGCTTGTATAATAAATAAAAATGTATATGATTTTTTCAAAAATAACGATATATCTGGTTTTAAGAAAAATATAACAGAAAAGGATTATGAATTACTATTAAAAAATGGTGTTAGATTTAAAACTTGTGTATTTACATATAACTCAGCATTGTAATTTATCATGCAGCTACTGTTACAATCATAGAAATTTAAATAAACCCGATGGCATAAATACAAATGATATTAGTTTTATTGCAAATATATTAAAAAATGTAGGAGTAGAAACAATTGTTCTTACAGGTGGTGAAGCACTATTAAGGGATGATATAATTGAAGTTTGTAAAATATTAAAAAACTTTGATTTTAAGCTACAATTATTAACAAATGGTACAATGCTTTCAATAAAACAAGAAATATTAGACTTATTAGATAAAGTTATTATTAGTATTGATACCTTTGATCAAACAAAGAATGCTAGAAATGGTCTCGATGTATTGAAATTAAAAGAAGATTTACTCAGGATAGATAGTAGTCAAAAATATAAAATTACTTTAAGGTCAGTAGTAACTCATTTAGATGAAGTTAGTTTTAAAGATATAAAGTCTTTCGCTTCTTTAAATGGTTTTAATTTTTTGCAAGCTGTGTTTATTCCAAACAAATCTTCGGATATCAATTTGATTCCTAGTATAGACGTAATTGAACCTGACGCAGAAGATTGTTTATTGAAAGCTAGTTCCTGTGGAGCTTGTTACAACGAAATTGCCATTGACTCTAATGGTGACATATATCCTTGTCAAGCACTTATACGCCCTGAATTAAAGGTGAGTAATATCTTTAAAACTAATTGGATGCAAGAATTGAAAAATTCTGATGTAACTAATATGTTTTTGAAGCGTAAAGTTGATAACATAGAAAATTGTTCTTCTTGTGAATACAGATACTTATGTGGTGGAGGATGTCCCACTATGCCTTACAATTTGTATGGAACTTTATTTAATTGTGCTAAACCTTTGTGTGGATATATTAAGCAAAATATTGAAAAAAACTTTAAAAGAATTTTAGAAAAATATTAATAAGTTAAATTATTTAATAAGGTTTTTGGCAGAAAAAATACTGGTTACAGCTCCTATAATTATTCCACAAAGTATAAATTTAAAAGAAATATCTGCAATAATTGAGTATGGTGATATTAATTTTAAAAATATATCTACAGAATAATATGCAATTTTTTTATAGATAAAATTATATAATAAAAAGCTTATTAATAATGATAGGGAGGACCCTAAAAGACCTAGTAGTATTCCTTGTAAAACAAGGGGATAAATAATAAAAAATTCTGTTGCTCCAATAAGTTTCATTGTTTTAATTTCTTCAAGTCTTAAATATATAGAAAGTTTTATTGTATTGTTAATTAAAAATAGAGATATAGCTGAAAATATAATAAAAATAGGTGTACCTAGGTATTGAAGCAATCTAATAATTGAAGAAAGTTCACTTTTTATATCTCTGTTTTCATCAACTTCAGCTATGCCTTTAATGATTTTAATTTTAGAAGTTATAAGTGATATGTGATTAGTTTCCTTTATTTTAACTATATATGATTCTTTGAAGGAGGTGCTTTTAAAGTCATTTCCTAAATGCCTTTTTAAATAAGCTAAAACGTATTTTTTATTTTGAAAAGAAACATTAGTTACACCATTCAATTTTTTTATATCATCATATATTTTTGTCTTATTTTCAGTTCTTATATTATCTTGTAAAAATACTTGTACTTCTGGTTTAAAGTCAATAGAATTATCTTTTATATTCCACAATAATATAAAAGATAATTCTAAAATAAATAATGCTAATAAAAATGTAACAACTGATGAGACACTACTTGTTGTATTTCTATATATATTTAATAATGCTTGTTTGAAAAGCCATTTAAAAGTGCTGATTTTCATAACTATGATTACCTTCCTTGTAGGTATTAACTAATTATCCTTACGAAACTAATCTGTGCAAGGATAATTAGTTAATGGTATTATTTTTCAGCAATTAGTTATACTTAACTGTAAAGGTAGCTTTAGGGCTACCTAAAAATACTATTTTACCGTTTTGAGGTAATTTAACTGTTTTATTATCTGTTATTAAAGAATCATTTACTAAGTTTTCGTTGCTATCATAAACTATAAAAGCTGCGTTATTAGGTATATCTACAGTGATTTCTTTATTGGCCTCTGAATTATCAATCTTGTACCATTTTCCATAACCATTTTTATCAATTGTACAATTAAACTCATTATCTGTTGGCAAAGTATTTATTGAAGCTTCTTCTTCATAAATATAACCATCACCAGTTAAGTATTCAAAATTATTTTTTTTATAAAATGTAAAGTCGCTTTGATCACGTGACAACATACCTGGTCCATCAAGTATAGATGATGCTGAATTTTTACCTGTTATTTTATCTACTTCAAAGTATCCTTCTAACCCTTTTATAAAATCAACTTTTAAATATTGACTTGAAAGAAGATAGTCTATAGAAGAATATTTTTCATTTAATAAGTAATATTTTTTCCCAGTTCTTTTATTCCAAGTATCAGAAACATTTTTAGGTAAGTTGTTATCATCTATTTTTTGGGCAAAATATAAATTAACAGCACCTTGACCTAAAGCTGGCATGGTTTCATACCCAGTTTGCTTTGCATAAATTTTCCCATTAGATTCTTTTACAAAACTTAAAGTCATAGAACCATCAGTTGATACAAAATTTCCGTCTTTAGTATAAACAGCTGTTTGTGAACCATATTGTGGTCTTTGAGGATCTGATAAAGTTAATGTCCCTGATTCGTCAATTTTAATATTGAAAATTTCAGAGCCAGATAAATACATTCCTTCATAGTTTTTTATTTCCTGTGGAACAGCTGCTTTTTGTGGTTCTGAAAAAGTCTTGTCTGGTATAATCTTATTAATTTCACCTTTTTCCTTTAATGCAGAGAGTAGAACTTCTTGAGCTGCTAATTCATCCTCACCACTGTGTCCACCAGAGGTTACTACTGCCATTGCCATATTTTTTTCTGGAAGTACAATTAAATTGCTGTGATAAAAGGGAGTGTCACCGCCTTTTGATAAGGCTTTTATATTATATTGATTAAAGGGGTATAGGTTTACACTATCCCAACCCAATCCATAATTTAAATTACTATCAGCATCTTTTGGCCAAAGGCCTCTCAAATACTCTTTGTTTTCCATTGCTTTTAATGATTTATTTGAAAGTATTCCATTTGAATTTTTAGTAAAGGTAGTTGCAAAAGTACATAAATCTTCTGCTGTTGAATAAATTCCACCAGCAGCTATGCTATTTATATTTTCAGTAGGCAACGAAGTAGATACTCCATTACAATATGTCTTAGCTAAATTGTTTCTGTCAAATTCACTAGCAGGAGTTTTGGTGTTATTCATTTTTAAACTGTTTGTAATATTATCCTTTATATAATTAGTAAAAGTTGTACCAGTGACATGCTCTACTAATATTTCGGCAAGAGTAAAGCCATCATTGCAATATACTGAATAAGCTCCCGGATTTGCTTTTAAACGTTGAGTTTTTAATTCTTTTAGGAAATTATCGTGATTATAGGTATCGTTATCACCAAAAAGAGAAGCATTTAAAGTAGTAGAACCCATTAAACCAGAAGAATGATTTAATAACATTCTAACAGTGATTTTTTTATATCTACTATCAGCCATTGTAAATTCTTTAATATATTTTGTTACGGGAGCATCAAGATTTACCTTTCCTTCATCTACTAGTTTCATTACTGCAGTTGTTAAAAACATTTTACTTGTAGAACCGATACCATACATAGTATCAGCTGTTAATGCCTTGTTACTGTCCTTTGAATATACACCTGCATTACCAGATAGTACAATTTTACCGTTATCAATTAAAGCATACTGTACACTTGTATCTCCACAATTTAACAGAGCTGAAGCTTTTTGATCAGCTACTGCTTTTGTTTCATTATAACTATTTTCTGAAACACTTTTTATTTGATTATTGTTTTTGGTAGTCTGTTTTCGGGTTATAGTTTTGTTTGAAAAGTTATCAATTGTTTGAGGTGAAAAATTTGACATAATTGTGTTATTTGAAGCTTTTGCAAAAACAGGTATTGAACTTGTGGTTATTAATATAAATAATGAGCATGTGATTAAATATTTTTTAATTTTCATTTTAATATTTCACTCCTTTTGTACTTATATAGGATAAATTGTATTTATATATATTATCATACATTTTATTCTTCATATAGTGACAAAAGTAATTAATTGTGTTCATTTCTTATATATGTATATTAATACCAAATCAATTCTGTTGATAAAAATTATAAATAGAATTGATTGAATGTAGATTTCCTTTATTAAAGTAAAAGTAATTTTATATTTATATTTAGAACCTAAAGTTATTCATTAAGAACTACTTAATGATAAATGGATAATCGTACAAAAACTCAATACATAATGTAACTTATGTATTGAGTTTTGGTGCGAGCTATAGTATAGTTAAATAGGTTCTTTTAGGAGAATTTATCGAAATTAAACTATTCTATAATTCAAAGGATGATATACTAATGGAAAACTCAAATGTTCTAGAACAATTTACTGATTATCTAATAGAAAACGATAAGAATACAAATACAATTGAAAGTTATTTAAGCGATATAAAGCAGTTTTTTTTATTTTATAAGAAGGATATAAAAGATTTGAACAAATTGGATATAAAAAAGTATACGCAAAAGCTCAAAAACGAAGGGCTAAAAATAAGCACAATGCAGAGAAAATTAGTTGCATTAAATCAGCTAATCATATTCTCTAATGAAATGTTGAATTTAAATATAGCAGTGAAAATAAAACAACTGAAAACAGAAAAACAATATTTTATCAATGATATGATGGAAATCAATGATCTTAAAAGAATAATAAAAGCTGCAATTAAAAAAAACGATGTGAGGGCAGTAACTGTTTTTTATACATTATTCTATACGGGAGCAAGGGTAAGTGAAATGCTTCAAATTAAAGTAAAGGATATAGACAAAAATAGCATTACGATTTTAGGGAAAGGAAATAAGTATAGAGAATTGTTAATTCCTAAAAAGCTTCAAGTTCAATGGCAAAAATATTTAGAATGTAGAGAAAACACAAGCGAATTTCTTTTTACAGGACAAAGAGGGAGTATCACTAGGCAAACAATACATAATGATATAAAAAAATATACTGGCTTAGCAAGGGGCATTGACAAAAGCATAGCTCATGCTCATGCATTCAGACACTTATATGCAAAAAGTCTTACGGACCTTGGAATTAATCCTATAACTATAGCACAGCTTTTAGGTCATAGTTTAACGGTAACCGGTTTGTATATTTCTCAGAGCAAAAAAGAATTATTAAAGACAATAAATAAATTAGATATTGATAAAATATAAAAAATATTAAGCTTAATAAGACGTATGTATTAGATTATAATCGCTAATGCATACGTCCTATTTTTGAATAAAGCCGCAAAACAATTTAGTAAATATTTTTATAAAATAAAATAAATATTTACTAAATTGTTTTGCGGTGATATAATGTAAACGTAATACAAAACTTGTTTTTGATATCAAAATATTAACTTTTGTACTTTGGAAAATTAAATATTTAGGAGGAAAAGTTATGAATCTAGGAGTAAAAGACTTGGAGGTTAAAGCAACTGAAGTAAGACGCGGTGTTTTGGATATGGTCTATAGGTCTAAAGCAGGACATATTGGTGGTTCAATGTCAAGTATAGATATATTAACAACACTTTATTATAATATACTAAATATTGATTCTAAAAAATTTAGTGATTTAGGCAGAGATAGATTTATATTAAGTAAAGGACATATTGCAGAAGCTTTATATTATATACTAGCGGACAGAGGTTTTTTTGATAAAGAAAAACTAAAAACTTATAGTAAATATGGTTCTACATTAATTGGACATCCTAATAATAAAAATAATGGTGTAGAAGTAAATACAGGGTCTTTAGGACACGGTTTACCAATAGCTGTGGGTATGGCATTAGCAGGTAAACGAGATAATAAGGATTATAGGGTTTATACATTGATGGGAGATGGCGAGCAAGCAGAAGGTTCTATTTGGGAAGGAGCTATGGCTGCACATAATTATAAATTAGATAATCTTATAGGTATAATCGATAGAAATAGACTTCAAATATCAGGAACTACTGAAGAAGTAATGGCGTTAGGTAGCTTAAAGGATAAATGGATAAGTTTTGGCTGGGAAGTAGTAGAAGTAGATGGAAATAACATTGAAGAATTAGTAAAAATATTTAGTAAAATTCCTATAAAAAAGGATAAACCCACAATGATAATAGCTAACACTGTAAAGGGAAAGGGAATTTCTTTTATGGAAAATAAGGCTAAATGGCATCATGGGGTGTTAACAGAGGAGGAATATAAAAAAGCTACTAAAGAATTAGAAGGAGGACACTTAAATGAATAAGGTTTCTAATCGTCAAGTTATATGTGATACACTAATGGAACTATCAAAGGAAGATAAAAATATTATGGTTTTAACCTGTGATTCCAGAGGGTCAGCATCTATGGGTGAGTTTGCAAAACAATATCCAGAACAGTTTGTTGAGGTTGGTATTGCAGAGCAAGATTGTGTTGGAATTGCTGCAGGACTTGCAACTTGTGGAAAAAAACCTTATGTTGCATCTCCAGCTTGCTTTTTATCAATGAGAAGTGTGGAGCAAATAAAGGTTGATATTGCTTATTCAAAGACAAATGTTAAATTAATTGGTATTAGTGGGGGAGTAAGCTATGGAGCACTTGGAATGACACATCATTCTCTTCAAGATATTGCAGTTATTAGGGCTATTCCTGGCATTGCAGTACTACTTCCAGCTGATAGATTTGAAACTAAAAAAATGATTAAAGCGCTTCAAGAATATAATAAACCTGCATACATTCGTATTGGGAGAAATCCAGTAGAAGATGTGTACGAAAATGAGGATTTTGAATTTGAAATTGGTAAAGCAAATATTTTGCATGAAGGTAATGATATTACAATAATTGCAACAGGGGAAACTGTTAAGATAGCATTGGATGCAAGTAAAAGATTAGAAGACATTGGAGTAACTTGTAGGGTTTTGAGTATGCATACAATAAAACCAATAGATGAAGAAGTGATTTTAAAGGCGGCTAAAGAAACAAAAGCTATTATTACAGTAGAAGAACACAGTATTTATGGTGGACTTGGAGCTGCTGTTTCAGAAGTGGTTTGCCAAAATGAACCTACAAAAATGAAAATTGTTGCAATTCCTGATGAAGCCCCTATAACAGGAAACTCAAAAGAAGTATTTGATTATTACGGATTGACTGCTGATAATTTAATAAAAATAGCGAAAGAATTACTAGAAAAGTAGGGTAAGGCTTATGAAAAAATATATATTGACCATTGATCAAAGTACATCATCTACAAAGGCATTAATAGTAGATGATACTGGAACTGTTAAGTATAAAATATCTAAAAGTCATAAGCAGATATATCCTCATAGGGGATGGGTTGAGCATAATCCAACAGAAATATATGAAAATTTAAAATGCGTAATAAATGAAATTATAAAAGTAAATCAAATAAAAGAAGAAGAGATAGCATGTTTATCAATTACTAATCAAAGAGAAACGGTTGTTGTGTGGGATAAGCACACAGGTCAGCCCGTATATAATGCTATAGTTTGGCAATGCAGAAGAACGGATAGTATTTGCAATGAACTTGAAGAATATGAAGAAATGATTATAGAAAAGACAGGATTAAGGTTAGATCCATATTTTTCTGGTACAAAAATCAAGTGGATACTGGATAACGTTAAAGGAGCAAGAGGAAAAGCAGAAAAAGGGGACTTGTTATTTGGAACTATAGATAGTTGGTTAATATGGAATTTAACTAATGGCAAATTTCATGTAACTGATTATACCAATGCTAGCAGAACACTACTTCTTAATATAAAAACTTTGAAATGGGATCAAGAATTATTGCAGGTTTTTAATATTCCATATTCTATACTTCCTAAAATTCACCCTTCTGACGAAATTTTTGGGGAGACCAATCTACAAGGAAATCTAAAAAAATCCTTGAAAGTATGCGGTGTAATAGGAGATTCACAGGGGGCTTTATTTGGTCAAAGATGTTTTGAAGTAGGCTCTGCAAAGTCAACCTTTGGTACAGGAAATTCAATTATGGTAAATGTAGGACATGATTATATTGAATCTAAGAATGGCTTAGTTTCAACTATAGCGTATGTTACTAAAAAGCATATTAATTACGGTATTGAAGGCATTATAAATTCAAGTGGTGATACCATAAATTGGATTCATAAAGAGCTCGGTTTATTTGAAAATTTTGATGAATTCAATAAGGCAGTTGATGAAGTTAAAAATAATGAAGGTGTATATTTAGTTCCAGCCTTTTTAGGGCTTGGCATACCTCATTGGAAAGGATCTGCAAGAGCATCAATTGTCGGAATATCAAGAAATACTAATAAGAAACATATTATGAGAGCTGCTTTAGAGAGTATTGCGTATCAAGTAAAGGATGCAATTGACGTAATTGAAAACGAAACCAAAATAAAGATAAATAATTTAAATATTGATGGTGGTGTAACTACTAATAAAATTTATAATCAATTTTTAGCTAACATACTAGATTGTAATATAGAAAAAAATATTAATGAAGAATTATCCTCATTAGGAGCTGCAATGCTTGGTGGATTAGGTATTGGAATGTGGCATAGTATGGACAACATAAAAAGCATGTGCAATAAGGTAGAAAGTTATAAAAATGAAATACAAGTTGAAGAAAGAGAAAAATTATATAAAGGATGGAAAAATGCCGTTAAAAGCGTTTTGTATTTAACTGAATTAGAAAATGATTAAAGATTAGAAGAGAGTGATAAAATGAAATTTTTCTTAGATACAGCCAATGTAAATTATATTAAAGAAGCATATGAAATGGGAGTAATAAGTGGGGTAACAACTAATCCATCCCTAATAGCAAAAGAGGGAAGAGATTTTAATGAAGTTATAAAAGAAATAACAGATATAGTAGATGGACCTATAAGTGGTGAGGTTATAAGTGAAGCTTCAAAAGAAATGATTGAAGAAGGGCTAAATATAGCTAAAATCCATAAAAATATGGTGGTAAAAATTCCTATGACAAGTGAAGGCCTTAAAGCAACTAAGGTTTTAGCAGATGAAGGTATAAAGACTAATGTAACCTTAATATTTTCAGCAGCTCAAGCACTTCTTGCTGCAAATGCAGGTGCTACCTATGTAAGCCCGTTTATTGGTAGAATGGATGATATTTCAATGAGTGGAATGGATTTAGTACGTGATATAGCAGAAATTTTTGGAGTTCATAAAATACAAACAAAAATAATAGCTGCAAGTGTACGAAACCCAATACATGTTATAGATTCAGCGAAGGCGGGAGCACATATAGCAACGGTTCCATATTCATTAATTACTCAGATGATAAAACATCCTTTAACAGAGGAAGGTCTGAAAAAATTCAAAAATGATTGGTCTGAAGCATTTGGAAAATAAATTATGTATACAAATTTAGGAGGAATTAATAATGAAAGAATTTAAAATAAAATTAGGAGTAGCATCAACACGTAGATCTATATTTAGTAAAGAAGATGCTATAAAATATAAAGACTTAACTTGTGAAAAATTAAAAAAATTAGATGTGGATTTTGTAAATATAGATGATATAAATGAAGAAGGCTTATTGTTTTTGGAGGAACATGTGGAGAAAGTAGTAGAAAAGTTTAAAAAAGAAAAGGTAGATGCTATATTCTTTCCACATTGTAATTTTGGATCGGAAGATTTAGTAGCAAAGGTTGCTTCAAAAATGCAATTACCAGTATTATTATGGGGACCTCGTGATGATGCACCACTATCTGATGGGACAAGACTTAGGGATACTCAATGTGGACTTTTTGCCACAGGAAAAATATTAAGACGTTTTAAAATACCATTTACATATATTCCTAATTCTACCTTGGATAGTATAGCATTTAAAAGAGGATTAAAAAACTTTATTGCTGCTAGTAATGTTGTTAAAGAGCTAGCAAATTTAAGAATTCTTCAAATCTCAACCCGCCCATCATCATTCTGGACTATGATGTGTAATGAGGGAGAATTATTAGAGAAATTCGGGATACAAATTTATCCAATATCAATGACGGAATTTGTAGCTAAGGTTAAAAAGGTTAAAGTAGATGAAAAAGAAAAAGTTCAAGAAACGATAACATATATGAAAAAAGTGTTAGACATAACTGTTTCAGATGATATTGTTGAAAATGTTGCAGCGTTAAAGGTTGCCTATAGTGAATTGACTAGTGAATTTGGATGCAGTGCTGTAGCAATACAATGTTGGACAGCACTTCAGGATGAACTTAAAATAATGCCATGCATGGCAAACGCATTATTAACAGATGAAGGAATTCCAGTTGTATGCGAGACTGATATACATGGAGCTGTCACATCTGTAATAGCTCAAGCTGCAGCAATGGGACAAACAGCACCATTTTTTGCTGACTGGACTGTTGCTCATCCAACTAATAAAAATGGAGAACTACTTCAGCATTGTGGATGTTTTCCTATTTCATTGACTAAAAAAAATGAAAAAGCTAAAATCTCAGTTCCATTTGCACTTGAAAGTGGGTGTACAGGAGCTTCTTTTGCAGAAATTGAGGGTGGAGATATATCTCTTTTAAGATTTGATGGAGATAATGGAGAATATTCAATATTACTTGGAGGTGCAAAGGGAGTAGAAGGACCATACATACAAGGTGCGTATTTATGGGTTGAAGTTGAAAATTTATCAAGACTTGAAGATAAATTGGTTACAGGTCCATATGTTCATCACTGTACTGGTATTCATAAAGATATATTACCAGTTGTATATGAAGCGTGTAAATACATTCCTCATTTAAATCCTGATTTTTATGATGATGTTGAAGAGAAAGTTAAAGCTTGGCTTCGTGGAGAGTAAGAGGTAGTAAAAAATTTATCAAAGCTCAGTTAGGTATAAAATTAACTGAGCTTTATTGTAATTTTATTCAAATTTTACAATTGCTATTTTGACTATAATATATTTTTTGGTTATAATTAGTACTGTAATAATTTAATAAATATTTAGTTATATTGTAAAGTCATTATAGTAATAGAAGTATAAGATGTTAATATAGATGAGGAGAATTGAAATGAAAACTATTATGCAAGATATTGCAAAATTAGCTGGTGTATCTCCAGGAACTGTATCAAATGCTTTAAATAATAGAAAGGGAGTAGGACAAGAGACTAAAGCAAAAATTATTAAAATAGCTGAGGAATTGGGATATTTCAGTACAAGAAGAAAAAGCGAGGAAAAAGTAATTAGATTAATTATTTTTAAAAAACATGGCTATGTTGTTTCTGATACCCAATTTTTCACTTCTTTAATAGGGGCGTGTGAAGATCAGTGTAGGCAAAATGGATATGAATTATTAATATCCCAAGTGATTGATGGGGAGCATAGTAAAGATGATATTACTAGTATAATAGATCAAAGAAAAGTAGATGGAGTGTTACTTTTGGCAACAGAGATGGATGAAATGGATTTCGAAAAGTTTAATAATTTAGATATTCCTATGGTTGTTTTAGATAATTATTTTGATAATAAGAGCAACGATTATATATTGATTAATAACATAACAGGGGCTTTTAGGGCTACTAAATATTTGATAGAAAATTGTCATAAAAGAATTGGAATGCTGGGTAGTTCTATTGATATAAATAATTTCAAACATCGTAAAATGGGATTTGAGAAGGCTATTAATGAATCAGGAATATTACTAAAAAAGGAAGACAATATATTACTTGAGCCTACCTTAAATGGTTCGTATTTAGATATGAAAAAGTATTTAGAAGTACATAACAAAAAAGACTTACCAACAGCTTTTTTTGCTTTTAATGATATTATAGCTTTAGGTGCGATTAAAGCTATAATAGAGCATGGAATTAAAATACCAGAGGATGTTTCTATAATCGGTTTTGATGATATTGAAATAAGTTCAGTAATTTCTCCAAGTATGACAACTATAAAGGTTTACACCACTGAAATGGGGGTGCTTGCAGTTAGAAGACTTATAAATAAAATAGATGAAGCTGAGAGATTAGTTCCTATAAAAATAGAAATTGATACAGATTTAATTGAAAGAAATAGTGTAGTAAAATTATAGTAAACCTATATGGCTTGAATAATAAACCAGTGTTATTGTTCAAGCCATATAGGTTTTAATATAATTTTAACATGTGTATACTAATATTTCTCATTTTTGTCATATGAAATGAAGTAGTACAAGTCAATATTCGTAAAAGGAAGGATTATATGCATAAAAAAATTATAAACATACTTAAAAATGCTATAGAAAATTATACTATTGAACTATTGATAATAAGTATAGTTTTAATAATATTAATAAATACACTTTTTATAAATCCTATTATTGGTAAATGCGATAATGGAGATTTTGGAAGATTGATGATATATGGAGATATAGATAACCTATCAGATAATTATAAAAAAATTTATGACTATTTTTTACACATAAATTATTCAATATCACCCTTAGGACTTCCTTTGATATTTTATAAAGATTGGGTTTCCTGTTCTTTAGTTTTAAAAATATCTTCTATTATTTTCTTTATAGTTAATGGTTTTGAATCAAATTTATTTGATATAAGATATATTGCTTTTGTTTATAGTTGTATATTTTTAATTGGAATATTTTTTATAGTTAATTGTAAAAAGTTTAATAAATTTTCAAGAATTCTTTTAGGTGTATACATAATTTTATTCTTTACAAGTACCTGCTATATTGAATATTTCAACTCATTTTTTGGCGAAGCCGGAACCTTTGCTTTTTTAATTTTAACTTTAGGAACTTATTTGAATTTAATAAGTAAATCTGAGGTGAAAAAAAGACATTTCATATACTTTTTTATTGCTTCAGCATGTTTTTTAACAGCTAAATCTCAAAATATACCAATGCTTCTCTTTATGCTGATAATTTACACGGTGTTATTTATTTCATATAAAAATATTGAGATAAGAAAAACAATATTTATAAGCTCTATAATAGTAATTTTTATGTGTTGTATTTCTTATTTTTCATTGACAAAGTTTATTAATGAAAACAATATATATCAATCAGTTTTTTCAGGAGTTCTTCGTGGTTCAAATAATCCTAAAAGAGATTTGAAAGAGTTAGGTATTGAAGCGAGATTTAAGGTATTTAAAGGGCATTCCTTCTACAAAAAAACTGATGGACTAAATCCTACAAGTAAAGATATGCTTACAAATTTTTATCCTTATGTATCTAATTTTAAAATACTCTTTTTTTATTTGAATCATCCTACTAGAATGTGGCAAAAGATTGTTGATGCTGCTAATTCTGCATATGAAGTAATGGACGTACCAGGCGCATGTAATTTTGTTAAAGGTGAATATGCACCTAATAAGAAATTTAATGCTTTTAGAAGTATTTTAATAGAAAAATTCCCTGCAATACATAGAAATATATATATATTTATTGCTTTTTCATTAATGTATTTTGCAATATGTTTATTATATTTAGTAAAAGGTAGAGATATTTTTGTTAGACTTCTAAATTTAATGCTAATTTTTATATTAGTTTTAGGATCATCTCAATTTATTCTTCCTGTTATAGGAGCGGGGCACGGTGATTTTGAAAAGCATCTTTTTTTACTTAACTTATCCTACGATATTATGTTTGGAGTTGGATTTGTTTGGGTAATAAACATGATTTCAAAGGTAGTTAAAATCGTATTAAAGCTCGTAGTTGATAGATATTAATTAAAAAGAATACACAATCACTTTTTTTTCTAAAAATCAATAGTGTAAGTATTCAAAGAAACTTTAAATTTATATGCTTCCTATAATAATGTATATAAAAATAGGAATAACCAGTACTATTAATAAAATCCTTCTTATATTAATGTGAATATAGAACTAAAAGATTGCTTTGAGGAATCTAAAATTAGTGGGTGGTATAGATGTTAGTGTAAGATATCTAATCAAGTAAGTGATATTTGAAATTAGAGATGGACAAATTATAGATATTAAATTTTATATTTATAATATGTACAAATTAGTTCTAGCTAATAAAATTTTTTGAATAAAAATATTTTTTGTGAACATAATTATGCATAAAGAATTTGTATAAAAAATAAATATTTATAAAAATTGTATTAGGAGAACAATTAAATGTACGATAATGATTTGTGGTTTACAATATTGGAGTTGCCTTATAAACAAAAATTAGAACTTCTGAAAATCTATAAAAACTCAGATGAAATTTTATATAATTTTAAGAATTCAGATATAATTAAAAAGTATAAATTTGATATGGAAAAGATAAATTATATAAAGGATATGATGTCAAAAGAAGAAATAGAAATAGTTTTTTTTAATGATGAAAACTATCCTAATATACTAAAGAACTATGATGATATGCCTTACGGGTTATTTTATAAAGGGAATATTAAAAAATTGAATGAGCTTACATATACTGTTGCTATGGTTGGTTCAAGAAAATGTACACAATATGGAAAAGATGTTACTGAGATAATTTCTCGTGATTTATCCTTAAATGGAATTGGAATTATAAGTGGTATGGCACGGGGAGTTGATACATACGCTCATAAAACATGTGTAGAAAATAAAGGATATACTTGTGCTGTTCTTGGTTGTGGAGCAAATGTTATTTATCCGAAAGAAAATAAAGATTTATATTGCCAAATTATTAGAAAAGGGTGTATAATTTCTCAATATAAACCAAATACAAAACCTATGCCATATAATTTCCCAGTTAGAAATAAAATTATAAGTGGACTAAGTAACTTGATTTTAGTTACTGAAGCAGATGTTAAAAGTGGTTCATTAATAACAGCAACAGCAGCGTTAGAACAAGGGAAGGATGTTGGGGCTGTTCCAGGATCTGTTTTCTCTAAAATGAGTAGGGGAACTAATAAACTCATTGAGGATGGTGCACATGTAATAAAGAATGCTGATGATGTATATGGAATTCTAAATTTTAAAAAAATTAATTTTAAAAAAATTCACAATAATTCATCATATGACTTAATGTCTGAAAATCAAAGGAAAGTCTACAATATTATTAGTGATAAGCCTGTTCATGTTGATGATATAAAACAAGTTCTTAATATTGACATTCAGGAACTTTATGAGTTATTATTTGAAATGCAGTTGAAAAATAAAATATTATGCTTAAGTGGAAGTTATTATGTAAGAGTAAATAGCTATTTGTAAATATATAAACTTTATTTTGGAGGGGATAAGATGGGACATAAACTAGTAATAGTGGAATCTCCAGCTAAAGCCAAGACTATAGGTAAATATCTGGGGAAAAATTACATTGTGGAAGCATCAATGGGGCACGTTAGAGATCTTCCTAAAAGTACTTTAGGAGTAGATATAGATGATAATTATAATCCTAAATATATAACAATTAGAGGAAAGGGTGAGCTTTTAGATAAACTAAAAAAAGCAGCTAAAAAATGCGATAAAGTATATCTTGCTACTGACCCTGATAGGGAAGGCGAAGCTATTTCTTGGCATCTTTCAAAGGTCCTTAAAATAGATGAAAATGAAAAGTGTAGAATAGAATTCAATGAAATAACTAAAAATGCTATAAAAAGTGCCATAAAAACTCCAAGAGAAATAAATGTTAATCTTGTAGATGCTCAACAAGCAAGAAGGGTTTTAGATAGATTAGTTGGCTATAAAATAAGTCCAATTCTATGGCGAAAAGTAAAGTGGGGATTAAGTGCCGGTAGAGTTCAATCTGTTGCGCTTAAAATGATATGCAATAAAGAAAAACTTATAAATGATTTTAAACCTGAAGAGTATTGGAGTATAGATGCTTCAGTATATAAAGATTCTAAGAAGGATAAATTTACAATAAAATTAACTTCATTTAAAGGTAAAAAGTTAAAAATAGGCAATAAGGAAGAAAATGAACAAATAATAAGTGCTATAAAGAAAAATAAATTTAAAGTTGAAAATGTAAAGGAAGGTACAAAGAATAAAAATACTTTGCCACCATTTACAACAAGTACACTTCAACAAGATGCAAATAAAAAACTAAATTTTTCAACTAAAAAGACAATGTCAGTAGCTCAACAATTGTATGAAGGAGTAGATGTTAAAGGACATGGTACAATAGGTCTTATTACGTACATGAGAACTGATTCTGTTAGGATTTCAAAAGAAGCACAAGATGCTGCTGCTGATTTCATAACTAAAGAATATGGTAAGGAATACTTGCCAGCAAACCCAAAACAATATAAAAGTAAAAAAAATATTCAAGATGCTCATGAAGCAATCAGACCAACATATATAGAGCTTACTCCAAGTATGGTTAAAGCCAGCCTAAAGGATGATCAATTTAAACTATACAATTTAATATGGTCAAGATTTATGGCAAGCCAAATGGCAAATTGCATTTTAAACACCCTTTCTATTGAAATAACAAATGGTGACTATACTTTTAGAGCTTCTGGAAGTAATATTAAATTTGAAGGTTTTATGAAAATATACAAATATAATATTGAAGAAGAAGAAGATAACGAAAAGATACCTGTATTACAAAAGGGGGACTTATTAAATGTAGATAATGTTGATGGTAAACAGCATTTTACTCAGCCACCAGCAAGATTTACTGAAGCATCCTTAGTAAAAACATTAGAGGAAAATGGAATAGGAAGACCTAGTACGTATGCTCCTATAATTTCAACACTTATTGACAGAAAGTATGTTAAAAAGGAAAAGAAAGCTATATATTTGACTGAGTTGGGAAGTATAGTTGATAATATATTGAGTGATTATTTTAAACAAATTATAGACGTTGAATTTACTGCTGATATGGAAAATAAACTAGACAACGTTGAAGAAGGCAAAGAAAATTGGAAAGAAATAGTTGATGAGTACTTTAAACCGCTAAAAGAGGCAATTGAAATTGCCGAAAAAGAAGTGGCTAAAATAACCATTGAAGATGAAGTCACAGATATAAAATGTGATAAATGCGGAAGAAATATGGTTATTAAACACGGTAGGTTTGGGGACTTTTTGGCATGTCCAGGGTATCCTGATTGCAAAAATACAAAACCTATTGTAGAAAAATTAGAAGTAAAATGTCCTAAATGTGGTGGAGATGTAATTATACGAAGAAGCAAAAAGGGAAGAAAATTTTTTGGTTGTAGTAACTATCCAAAGTGTGACTTTGTAAGCTGGTTTGAACCGGTAGAGGATAAATGTCCTGAATGTGGAAGCTTTATGGTTAAAAAATCAAGTAAATCTAAGGGTGATTATTTACAATGTTCTAATACAGAATGTAAATATGAAAAGACAAATCCTACCCCAGATAAAAAATAATTGTATTATTATAGTTATAATTGTCGTAATTGTAAATAATACGGTTGAATAAAAAAAACATATATGATATTATCTTTAATAGATGAATTGATAATTCTAAATGTTGAGAAAAATTATAATATTTTATTTACTAAATGATAAGGAAATCGGGAGGAATAGTAATGTCTATACTATTAAATAAAACACGTAAGCTAAATACAATACTCCAAAAATCGGGAACAGAACCAGTTGTCTTTGATGATATATGCAATTTATTAAGTGAAGTACTAGAATGTAATGTATATGTTGTAAGTAGAAAAGGGAAAATACTAGGTAATAATTTTTCAAGCGGATTTGAATGTGACAAGCTAAAGAAAGAAATAATTCCTAATAAGAAATTTCCTGATTCATATAATTTAAAACTTTTAGAGTGTTCAGAAACTAATGCTAATTTAAAACATACTGAATTTTGCACATTTTATGGTGATGAGAAATGTGAATTTGAAGACAAGGTATCAACTATAGTTCCAATTATAGGAAATAGAGAAAGATTGGGTACCTTAGTTTTAGCTAGGTTTACTAAAAAATTTACTGATGACGATTTAGTTTTAGCTGAATATAGTGCAACTATTGTGGGATTAGAAATATTAAGATCTAAAAATGATGAAATAGAAACAGAAGCTAGAAAAAAAGCAGTTGTTCAACTAGCTATAGGAACTTTATCTTATTCTGAACTCGAAGCAGTTGAGCATATATTTAATGAACTTGATGGAACTGAGGGATTACTTATAGCTTCTAAAATAGCAGATAAAGTTGGTATAACTAGATCAGTTATTGTTAATGCCCTTAGAAAATTCGAAAGTGCTGGAGTTATAGAATCTAGATCTCTTGGAATGAAGGGAACTCATATAAAGATTTTAAATGATAAATTGTTAGAGGGTTTACAGAAAATAAAATAATTCAAGAAACTTCTTGAACAGATATTATGTATGTGATATACTTACATAGGTAAAAATACACACACTATCCAATTTGAAATCTGTGCTATATATAATTATAGTGGTTTTAAATAAAAGGTAGTGGAGGTAATAACAAAATTTAGGAGGAAAAATCATGTCAGTTATTTCAATGAAACAATTATTAGAAGCTGGTGTTCACTTCGGACATCAAACAAGAAGATGGAATCCAAAAATGGCTCCATACATATTTACAGAAAGAAATGGTATCTATATAATAGACCTTCAAAAAACTGTAAAAAAGATTGATGAAGCTTATAACTTCATAAGAGAAGTATCAGAACAAGGTAAGGATATACTTTTTGTAGGAACAAAAAAACAAGCACAAGAAGCAATTGCTGAAGAATCAGTAAGATCTGGAATGCATTTTGTTAACAATAGATGGTTAGGTGGTATGTTAACAAACTTCAATACAATAAAAACTAGAATTGCTAAATTAAATGGCTTGAAGAAAATGGAAGAAGACGGAACATTTGAAGTTTTACCTAAAAAAGAAGTTATTCTTTTAAAGAGTGAAGAAGAGAAACTTGTTAAAAATTTAGGCGGAATAGTAAATATGTCTCAATCTAATATAGGAGCTTTATTTGTAGTAGATCCAAGAAAAGAAAAGAATGCTATATCTGAAGCAAAAATATTGGGAATTCCTGTTGTTGCAATAGTTGATACAAATTGTGATCCTGATGAAGTTGATTATGTAATTCCTGGAAATGATGATGCTATAAGAGCAGTAAGACTTATAACTTCAAAAATTGCAGATGCAATAATTGAAGGAAGACAAGGCGAACAATTAGCTGAGTAGTAAAAAAATAAGAATTTGTATATAATATAAATACTTTAATGAACAAATGAAGAAGATTTCTTCTTCATTTGTTTATGTGAATTAAAGCATAAAACGGAGGTATGAAACATGATTTCTGCAAGTGCAGTTAAAGAGTTAAGAGAAAGAACTGGAGCCGGAATGATGGCTTGTAAAAAAGCATTAAGTGAGGCTAATGGAGATTCTGAGAAGGCAGTAGAAATACTAAGAGAAAAAGGATTAGCAGCAGCTGCTAAAAAAGCAGGTAGAGTAGCGTCAGAAGGATTAGTTGTTGCTTATGTAAATGAAGATGGAAAAAGCGGTGCTATCGCTGAAGTAAATTGTGAAACAGATTTTGTTTCAGCAAATGAAGATTTCAAAGCTTTAGCAGAAAATATCGTTAAATTAGCAGCAAAAAGTAGTGCAAATACTGTAGAAGAGTTATTAGAAGAAACTTATGTAGATGGAAGTGCTAAATTAAAAGATGTTATCACTGCGTTAATAGCTAAATTAGGTGAAAACATAAATTTAAGAAGATTTACTAAGTTTGCAAATGAAAGTGGAGTAATAAAGAACTACATCCATGGTGATGGAAGAATAGGAGTTCTTGTTAACCTAAATGCTGATAAAGTTTCAGAAGAAGTTAATACGTTAGCTAAAGACATTTGTATGCAAATTGCTGCAGCAAATCCATTATACTTAGATGAAAGTTCTGTTGATCATGAAGCATTGAACAAAGAAAGAGAAATCTATAAAGTTCAAGCATTAAATGAAGGAAAACCAGAAAAAATCGTTGAAAAAATGGTTGAAGGCAGAATAAAAAAATACTTAAAAGAAGTATGTTTACTTGATCAATTATGGGTTAGAGATTCTGACTTAACAATTTCAAAGTTAATAGACAAAAAGTCAAAAGAATTAGGTGCTGCCCTTTCAATAGCTAGTTTCGTAAGATTCGAAAGAGGCGAAGGAATCGAAAAGAAAGAAGAAAATTTTGCTGAAGAAGTACAAAAACAAATGCAGCAGAGTAAATAACATATAGGAGAACACTGCGTGTTCTCTTTTTTTAAAATAAAATGATGTATAGTAGCATTGGAGGTACAGTATGCAATCAATAAAATATAAAAGAGTAATGTTAAAAATTTCAGGTGAAGCATTAGCGGGAACTAATGGCTACGGTATTGATTTTGAAGTAGCAAATAGAATTGCTAAAGAAATTAAAGAAATTGTTGATTTAGGAATAGAAGTTGGAGCCGTTGTAGGCGGTGGAAATATATGGCGTGGAAGAAACGGTAAAGGAATGGACAGAACTACTGCAGACTATATGGGAATGCTTGCAACATGTATAAATGCTCTAGCTCTTCAAGATTCACTTGAAAACATGGATGTGGATACTAGAGTCCAAACCGCTATAGAAATGAAGCAAGTAGCAGAACCTTTTATCAGAAGAAGAGCAATGAGACATCTTGAAAAAGGAAGAGTTGTTATATTTGCAGGTGGAACAGGTAATCCTTATTTTTCTACTGATACTACGGCTGCATTAAGGGCTGCTGAAATAGAAGCTGATGTAATACTTCTTGCTAAAAAAGTAGATGGAGTTTACGATAAAGATCCACATAAATACGACGATGCTATTAAGTTCGATAATTTAAATTATATGGAAGTTCTTGAAAAGAATCTTCAAGTTATGGATTCAACAGCTACTTCCTTATGCATGGATAACAATATACCAATAATAGTATTTGGACTTGATGTTTCTGGAAACATAAGAAAAGCAGTTTTAGGTGAAAAAATAGGTACTATTGTATCAAAATAGATTTGGAGGATTTATTTCTATGGTAAATGATATAATTAAAGAATTAGAAGAAAAAATGAAAAAAACCATTTCATCCTTAAAAAAAGAATTGGCATCTATGAAAGCTGGCAGAGCTACTCCAGCTATGCTTGATAGAATTGAAGTTGATTATTATGGAACTATGACTCCATTAAATCAGTTAGCTAACATATCAGTGCCTGAATCAAGAATACTTATGATTCAACCTTGGGATAAATCAGCTATGAAAAGTATTGAAAAAGCAATATTAGTTTCTGATTTGGGTTTAAATCCATCTAATGACGGTACATCAATGAGACTTGTTATTCCTGAACTTACAGAGGAAACAAGAAAAAATCTAGTGAAAAATATAAAAAAAGCTGGAGAAGATAGTAAAGTAGCTCTAAGATCTATTCGTAGGGATGCAAATGATAAAGTAAAGAACTTAAAAAAAGACAATTCTATAACTGAAGATGAAGTTAAAAGTTCAGAAAATGATATTCAGAAAAAAACAGATGCTTATGTTAAAGAAGTAGATAATGTAGTTGACGCAAAAGAAAAAGAAATCATGTCTATATAGCTCAATATATATATATTATTTAAAACCTGCTTGTTTGTGCAGGTTTTTTTTATATTAAATATATGTTAAAATATCAATGTATTTATATATTGAATGGAGAGAATAAAATGCTAAATTTTATAAAATCAGATAAAAACAACAAATACGATAGTGAAGATATTAATTTTTCTAATATACCAAAACATATTGCAATAATAATGGATGGTAATGGAAGATGGGCAAAAAAGAAAAATTTGCCTAGAACAATGGGACATAAGGCTGGTGGTGAAGCTTTAAAAAGAATAGTTAGAGAATGTAGCGATTTAGGTGTAAAATACTTAACTGTATATGCTTTTTCAACTGAAAATTGGATAAGACCTAAAGAAGAAGTTAGTGCAATAATGAGGCTTATTGTTGAATTTTTAAAGAGAGAATTTAACGAACTCCATAAAAATAATGTTATTTTAAATACTGTAGGCGATATATCAAAGCTTCCAGAATCGTGCATTACAGCATTAAATGATGCAAAAGAAAAGACTAAAAATAATACCGGCATTATGCTTAATTTAGCACTTAATTATGGTGGTCGTAATGAAATATTAAATGCAATTAAGAATATATTTAAGGATTATGAAAATAATAAGCTATCCAAAGATGATATACTTAATTTAAATGAAGATGTATTTTCATCCTATTTATACACTGGGGATATGCCTGATCCAGATATAATAATACGTCCAAGTGGTGAAAAGCGATTGAGTAATTTTTTACTTTGGCAATGTGCATATTCTGAATTTTGGTACTCTAATATAAATTGGCCAGATTTTTCCAAGGAGGATCTTCATAATGCAATTAGAGATTATCAAAATAGGAATAGACGATTTGGAGGCGTAAAATAATGAGTTTTAACAAAAGATATTTGGGCGCAGTTTTTTTAGCTCCTCTTCTAATATTTTTATTTTTGGGTGGTATATGGCTTAAACTATTTGTTTTTGCTTTATCTATGATTGGATTATATGAATATTATAAAGTATCAAAAGAAGCAAATATTAAACCTATTTCACTTGTAGGATATTTGCTTTGTATAGCTTATTATGTTTTAATAAATTATAAGCTTGATTATAAATTTGTACTTTTTATAATCGTAATGGGAATATTTCTTATGCTCTGTATACCAACTTTAAATACTAAATATAATTATATAGATATATCAGTTACAATATTAGGTTTTATATATGTAGCAGTTTTCTTTAGCTTTATCGTTTTAACAGATGATTTGAAACATGGAAATTATTTTATTTGGATTATATTTATAGCTTCTTGGGTTTGTGATACCTCAGCGTACTATGCTGGAAGATTTTTAGGAAAAACAAAGTTATGTCCTAAAGTAAGTCCTAAAAAGACTATAGAAGGTTCTATCGGTGGTGTTCTTGGTAGTATTATAGGTTGTACTGTTTACGGCTTTGCAATTTCAAAATATGGAATTAGTTTAAATTTATATCACTACATAATTATCGGACTATTATGTGGAGTTTTCTCTCAATTCGGAGATTTAGCAGCATCTTCAATAAAACGTCATGCAAAGGTTAAAGATTACAGCAATTTAATACCTGGTCATGGTGGAATATTGGATAGGTTTGACAGCATACTTTTTACATCAGTAATAGTGTATTACTACTTAAGCTTTGTAATGTAAATTCAAATATACTTTAAAAATTATTAAGGAGGAAAATACTTTGAAACTTACTAGTATTCAAAATAATATTGCAGAGGATACAAAAAATTCTTTTATATTAGTTAAAGGTAAAAAAAATACTGGAAAAAACACTGTAGCTGCATGTAGGAGTATTTTCCTTAAAAATAATTATTGTATATCAAGAGAAGATAAAATCCTAATAATTAATAGTTCAAAAAAATCTTTAAATGAATTTAAAAATGTATATTCGGCAATATACGAAAATGCTAACTTTAAATATACAACATTACTTGAGCCTGAAGGAGATGTTATAAAAATATCTACTTTAGATGACGTTATTGATTTTTTTTCAAATATAAAAGTTATAACTGAAAAGGAGTCAAGATCTATAATAGAACAATGTATAAATGAATTGAAAAATATTTATCCTGATAGCAAAATATTAAATAATAAATACATTGATTTTCTTAAGGAAGAAATTGAGTGGATTAAAAGTTCTAGATATGACGATATAAATGTTTATCAAAATATAATACGTACTGGACGTAATTCCTCTAGAAATAGCATAAATATTAGACTCAATAGGAATTCACTATTAAGAGAGTGTATTTTTAAAATTATGCTGTTGTACAACGATAAATTAACTAAGTACAATAGATTTGATAGCTGTGATAAGATTAAGCTTGCTATTAAAAATATTGGTAATAAAAATTCGTATAAATTTACACATATAATAGTTAATGGTATTGAAAATTTCACGAAGCTTGAAATAGATTTTGTTAATTCCTTAAGAAAAAAAGAAAAGTATTCAACTATGCTCTGTACATATAATAGTGATTCGATAGAAAATAGTAGTTCTTGGTTTATAAATAAGAAAAATATAAAATTGATAAATAAAAATAAAATAAAGAACTATAATTTAAAGAGTAGTTACTATAATGATAATATAACAGATTCACTAGAAAAATTTATTTATAAGGACATTAAACATAAGACTATATTTAATTTTGAACGTGATAATTATGAAGCTTCAAAAATAATTTTAACAGGTAGTTCTGAAAATATCGAGTATGCTGAAAATGAAATAGCAAAATTACCGGTTTATAATGAAATAGCTGCTGGTGAACCAATATTTATAAATTCTCAAATAGAGGATAAATTCTATTTGCCAAAATATTGGGTTAGAGGTGCTAAAGATTGCTTTATACTAAAAATAAAAGGTGACAGTATGATAAATGCTGATATTAATGATGGTGATTATGTTGTTATTAAAAAGACAGGTACTGCTGAAGATAGAGATATTGTAGCAGTTAATATTGATGGTAGTGCAACACTCAAAAGACTTAGGATAGATAAAAGTGGTGTTACTTTTATGCCAGAAAACGAACTATATTCACCAATAAAAGTAACTGAAGATGAGCAAGTAATGCTAATTGGAATTGCAGTAGGTATACTAAAAATCAACTAAAAAAATAATATAAGATGCATTCATTGAATATTAATAACTATAAGGGAAAAACCTTATAGTTATTTTATTTTGTGAGGTAATCATATTGAAAATTTATAAGAAATTAATTGAGTGTATAATTCTTCTATTTGTTTTTATACTTTTAGCTTTTTTTATAAAGTATTACTTTAAGCCATTTCTTGCTATAGTGCTTTTGATCATATTGTGTGGACCAATACATGAATTTCTTAATAATCATAAGCTTTTTAACACACAAATCAATGCTATAGTAAGTATAACTATTGTAAATATAATAATATTTTTTTCTATGCTATCTATCGGAAATTTTGTTGCAAAAAAACTAAATATATATATAGCTAATTTTTATGATATAGATAATATTAGTAAAATACCAATTATAGGTGAACTTAATGTAAATATTTTATTAAATAAAGTTAATATGTTTGTAGACAAGTTGTTTAATGCTGATTTTTTTACCAAAGGCGCTCTTTATACTACAGATAGCATATTAACATATTTTGTTGCTACTATATCGGTTTACTTTATTTTGGTAGATAAATATGATATAGTTAATTTAACTGAAAAATTATTCACTAAAAATAAGGTACATATGATTATACGAAAGTTTGAAGATATAAAAAAGTTAATAAAAGTTGAAACATTTTTGGTACTTATTACAACAATAGAAACTATAGTGGGTTTCTTTGTATTAGGAATAAATGATTATTTTATGCTTGGAATAATCTGTGGGCTTTTGGATATATTGCCTTATGTAGGTACTATAATAGTTTTTATTCCATTAATATTATATAGATTATATACTAGAAATTATATTGTTATTTTGGGATTAATAGCTCTCTATGTTTTTTTGCAAATATCAAGGCAAATTATGGAGGCTAAGTTCATGAGCAATACTTTAAAACTTCATCCACTTATAATAATAATATCTGTATACATAGGGATTAAAATTTTTGGAATAATAGGTTTATTTATAGCACCAATCTATGTTATAACTGCAAAAGAAATAATATTGTCTTAAACTAGGAGTGATACAATGAAAAACATATCTATATTAGGGGCTACTGGGTCTATTGGAACCCAAACTCTTGATGTAATAAGGCATGATAGTGAATCTTTTAAATTATTAGCCATTAGTGCCTATAGAAATTTTGAAAAAATAATAGAAATAATAAATGAGTTTAAACCAGAGCTTGTTGTTATGATAGATGAATCTGCTTATAATAAAGTTCTTGAATATTGCAAAGAAAACAATATAACAACAGAGGTGAAGCTTGGATACGACGCTCTTAATGAAGTGGCAACTTATAATGAAACTGATATTGTAGTTACATCTGTAGTTGGAATGATAGGGCTTATTCCTACCTTAAAAGCAATAGAGAGCGGAAAGGATATAGCACTTGCAAATAAAGAAACACTTGTTGTAGCTGGTGAAATAGTAACAAAGGAAGCTGAAAAATATGGTGTGAACATACTCCCTGTTGATTCAGAGCATGGAGCTATATTTCAATGCCTTCAAGGAAATAAATATGAGGATATAAATAAAATACTTTTAACAGCCTCTGGTGGACCTTTTAGAGATAAGAATTTTGATGAACTTAATAATGTAACTTTAAGTGATGCTTTAAATCATCCGAAATGGAATATGGGAAAAAAGATAACAATTGATTCTGCTACGCTCATGAACAAAGGACTTGAAGTTATAGAAGCTCATTGGCTTTTTAAAGTCAACTATGAAAAAATACAGGTATTAGTACATCCTCAAAGTATAGTTCATTCAATGGTTCAGTATAAAGATGGAAGCGTTATAGCACAACTAGGTCCTACTGATATGCGTCTGCCTATACAATATGCGTTAAACTATCCGGTAAGAAAGGAAGCCATAGCTACGCCTATTGACTTTTTTTCTATTCCTAATTTGCAATTTGAGAAACCTGATATGGAAACTTTTAAATGTTTGAAATTTGCTTATGAGGCCGGAAAGTCTGGTGGTATAATGCCAGCTGTTTTAAATAGTGCAAATGAATATGCTGTAGATTTATTTTTAAACAGTAAGATTAAGTTTACGAAAATTCAAGAATTAATTGAAGATGCATTGAATCATTTTGAGAATGTAAACAATATAAATGCTCATACTATAATAAATAAAAGTAATGAGGTTACAGAATATCTAAAAGGTAAAAATATATTCTAGGGGTGATGAATTTGAGTTTTTTAAATATAGTTATTGCTATATTGGCTTTCGGTGTACTTATATTAATACATGAATTAGGCCATTTCATATTAGCAAAACTAAATGACGTTAAGGTGGAAGAATTTTCAATTGGCATGGGACCTAAGCTTTTGGGGATACAAGGAAAAGAAACGCAATACTCAATTAGGGTTTTACCTATAGGTGGTTACGTAAAAATGCTTGGAGATGAAACAAAAAGTGAGGATCCACGTGCTTTTAACAATAAATCATCAGGTAGAAGGCTTAGTATAGTTGTTGCTGGTCCTATTATGAATTTGGTTTTAGCTGCGGTTTTATTTTGTATAGTTGGAACTGTGCAGGGAATACCACTTCCTACTGTAGCAAAGCCAACTGCTAATTCTCCAGCGCAAAAAATTGGTATAAAGGCTGGAGATACAATAGTTAAAATAAATAATTATTCAGTACATACCTGGGAAGATATTTCCTTTAACATGGCACTCAATAAAGGTGAAAGTATAAATGTAGCTTTAAAAAGAGATGGCGTACTAAAAAAGTTAACACTTAAACCTGAGTATAATAAAAAAGAAAAGCTTTATATTATGGGGATATATCCCAAGATCATAGAAAAACCTACAATAATGCAAGGAGCTAAATATGGTGCATCTGAAACTGTAACAATGATAAAAACCGTATATTTAAGTCTTAAGATGATGGTTACAGGTAAAGCATCTGCAAAAGATGTTTCTGGTCCTGTAAGTATAATAAAAGTAACAGGTGCTGCCGCTAATGCAGGTTTTATAAAACTCATTAATTTCATTGCATTTATAAGTGCACAGCTTGGAGTTATGAACCTTTTACCTATCCCTGCCCTTGATGGTGGATATGTTTTGTTATTCTTATTTCAAATGATAACTGGTAAAAAGGTTGATGATGATAAAGTAGGATTTATTAATACAATAGGTTTTGCCTTACTTATGCTATTAATGGTTGTAGTTACTATTAAAGATTTAGTATATCCTATTAATTTTTAATTTTGAAGGGATGGTAATTAAACAATGCAGAGAGTGGAGACTAGAAAAATTAAAGTCGGAAATGTGTATGTAGGAGGAGATTCAAGGGTAACAGTACAATCTATGACAAATACTGATACTAGAAATGCAAAAGAAACCATAGCTCAAATAAAAAAATTAGAAAGTTATGGTTGTGATATAGTACGCTGTGCTGTACCTGATCTTGAAGCTGCTGCTGCTTTAAATGAAATAACAAAAAATGTAACACTTCCTGTAGTTGCGGATATACATTTCGATTATAGATTAGCACTTGAAGCTATAAAAAACGGCGTTTCAGCATTAAGAATTAATCCTGGAAACATAGGAAGTAAAGATAGAGTTGAACTTGTTGCTAAAAGCGCTAAAGCGAAAAATATACCTATTAGGATTGGTGTGAATTCCGGTTCTCTTGAAAAAGATATTTTGAGCAAATATAAAAAAGTTTGTAGTGAAGCCTTAGTAGAAAGTGCTTTAAGGCATGTGAAAATATTAGAAGATGTAGATTTTAATGATATAGTAATATCTATAAAATCTTCAAATGTACAAATGATGATAGACAGTTACAGATTGATATCGAAGAAAGTAAATTATCCCTTGCATCTTGGTGTTACAGAGGCTGGAACAATATGGAGAGGAACAATAAAATCTTCTATAGGTATAGGTGCACTTTTAAGTGAGGGTATAGGCGATACTATAAGAGTATCTCTTACAGGGGATCCAGTTGAAGAAGTTAAAGTAGGAAAAGAAATTTTAAAAACCTTTGGTTATATTAAGAATGGAGTAGAGTTTGTTTCATGTCCAACTTGTGGAAGAACATCTATTGATCTTATAAAAATTGCAAATGAAGTTGAAAAAAGACTTGAAAATTCTAATAAAAACATAAAGGTAGCTGTAATGGGTTGTGTTGTAAATGGTCCAGGTGAAGCAAGAGAGGCTGATATAGGTATAGCTGGTGGAAAAGGAGAAGGCCTTATATTTAAAAAGGGCGAAATAATAAAAAAGGTCAAGGAAGAAGATTTAGTTGAAGAGCTTATAAAGGAAATATCTAACATGTAGGCTCATGTAATTAATTGTATATTCGATGGAATACATGGCTAATTATTGATACTAACAGTTTATATGTTAATTTATCCTTGAAATATAAATTTTAATATGTTACAATAACATGAGATGTTAGAGTTTACTGATAGATTTGTGCCAAGAGAGTGGGTTTGTTGCCCGCTCTTTCATTTTGTATTTTTTATTTTAAAGAATTAAAAAACTTTAAGTAGCAAATTATATATTGTGAGGAGGGGATTAAATGATAGATAAATTAATTGAACTCATACAACCTGTAGTTGAAAATTTGGGCTATGAATTTTATCATATTGAAATAGTTAAAGAAGATGGTGAAAGATATTTAAGAGTATACATAGACAAAGAAAGTGGAATATCCCTTAGTGATTGTGAAATTGTAAGTAGGGCTATAAGTGATTTGCTGGATGATAAAGATCCTATTCCTTACAGTTATTATCTTGAAGTATCGTCACCTGGAATAAATAGAACTTTATTTACAGATAATCATTTAAAAAAATACATTGGAAGTATTGTAGATATTAAACTAAAAAGTAGTCTTGAAAAATCAACAAATTATTCAGGTAAACTAATTGATTTTAATGAAGAAGATATTATAGTAACTATCTCAGAAGATAGGAATTTAAAAATTCCAAGAAAAAAAATCAAAAAAATTTGTTTGAGTGGGGAATTTTAAGGAGGTTAATGAAATGAATCAAGAGTTCATCCAGGCACTTAAGGAAATTGTGGAACAAAAAGGTATAAGCGAGGAACTTCTTTTTTCAACAATTGAGGATGCATTAGTCGCAGCATATAAAAAGAATTACGCTAAGCTTACAGAAAATGTTCACAACGTGAGAGTAAGTATGAATAGGGGAAATGGAGAAATACATGTTTACTCACAAAAGAAAGTAGTTGAAGAAGTAGAAGATAATATATGTGAGATTTCATTAGAAGATGCAAAAAATTTAGATGCAAAATATCAATTAGATGATATAGTAGATTTAGAAATAACACCTAAAAGTTTTGGAAGAGTTGCAGCTCAAGCTGCAAAGCAGGTTGTTATTCAAAGAATAAAAGAAGCTGAAAGAAGCCTTCTATATGATGAATTCTCAGAAAAAGAATTTGATATAATAACAGGAACTGTGTTAAGAAAAGATAAAGGAAATATTTTAATAGATTTAGGGAGAATTGAAGCAATTCTTGGACCATCAGAGCAAATTCCAGGAGAAGATTATGTATATAACTCAAGAATAAAATTATATATTGTTGAAGTTAAAAACACTACTAAGGGAGCACAAGTTGTGATTTCAAGAACTCATCCTGGTCTTGTCAAAAGATTGTTTGAATTAGAAGTACCTGAAATATACAGTGGTATTGTGGAAATTAAGGGTATATCAAGAGAAGCGGGTTCTAGAACTAAGATAGCTGTTTACTCTCACGATGAAAATGTAGATGCTATGGGTGCTTGTGTAGGTCCAAAGGGTATGAGAGTTCAAAATATAGTAAATGAACTTAAAAATGAAAAAATAGATATAATAAAGTGGAGTAAGCTTCCTGAAGAATTTATATCAAATTCACTTAGTCCTGCAAAAGTACTTGATGTATTTATTGATGAAGATACAAAATCAGCAAAAGCAATAGTTGATGATAATCAATTGTCTTTAGCTATAGGAAAAGAAGGTCAAAATGTACGTCTTGCAGCAAAGCTTACAGAATGGAAAATTGATATAAAAAGTAAATCTCAATATGAAAGTGAATTAAATCAATAATTTATAATGCTAAATTTTTGGTAAAGGACGGTGTATTATAGTGAAAAAAAAGAAAATACCTCAAAGAATGTGCACAGGATGCATGGAAATGAAGCCAAAAAAAGAGCTTATAAGAATTGTAAAAAATAAAGAAGGTGAGGTATCAGTAGATACTTCAGGTAAGAAACCTGGAAGAGGCGCTTACATATGTAAAAGCGTTGAATGTCTTGAAAAAGCAGTGAAGCAAAAAAGGCTTGAAAAAAATTTAGAAATTAAAATTAATGAAGAGCTTTATAATAAATTAAGAAATGAGGTTACAAATGAATAACAAATTTCTTCAATTTTTAGGCATTGCTAAAAAAGCAGGTAAAATAGTAGAAGGCTACAATAAATGTGAAGAACTTCTTTCAAAAAAGCGAGCTTACCTCATACTTCTTGCTACTGATATTTCGGAAAACAGTAAAAAAAAGTTTGAAAATTACGCTTTACAACGTAATATAGATGTTGTAAATGAGTTTTCAAGCAGTGAACTCGGAAATATACTTGGTAGTGAAAGCATAAAAGTTATATGCATTGTAGATAAAAAAATTAGCGAAAAATTAAAAAGTCTATTACCTGAAAATAATTAAATGGGGGTGTATAATGTGCCAAAAGTAAGAATTTATGAATTATCAAAAGAATTAGGTAGATCAAGTAAAGAACTTATTACCATACTTCATGATGAATTTGGTATTGTTGTTAAAAATCATATGAGTGTTATAGATGAAGAGGATGCAGATCTTATTAAAGAAATGTTATCTGATAGTGAAAATGATAAGGATAAAAAATCAGATTTAGTTGAAGAATATGAAGATATGATATCAGACAGCATAAAGGTTAGAAAAAACAAAAAAATCAAAGGAAAAGATAAAGACAAACAAGAAGATGATGAAGATAGTGAGTCTCAAGAGTTTGAAGATGTTATAGAAATTGAAAATACAATAACAGTAAAAGATTTGTCTGAAAAATTAAAAAAACCTATTACAGAAGTAATAAAAGAATTAATGTTTATGGGTGTAATGGCTGCAATAAATCAAGAAATTGATTTTAAAACAGCAACTAAAGTTGCAGCTAAATTTAATGTAGATGTAATTCAAAAGGCAGAAGAAGCTGATAAAAAGGAATTAAAAAACGAATTTGAAAATGAATTCGAAGAAGAAGAAGATGAAGGTAATTGGATTAAAAGACCTCCTGTTGTAACTGTAATGGGTCACGTTGATCATGGTAAAACATCACTTCTTGATGCTATAAGAAAATCAAGTGTAACTGAGACAGAAGCAGGTGGAATAACACAACACATCGGAGCTTATACTGTAAAAATGAATGATGGAAAAGTAACATTCTTAGATACTCCTGGTCACGAAGCTTTTACAGCAATGAGAGCTAGAGGTGCTGAAATTACAGATGTTGTAATACTAGTTGTGGCTGCTGATGATGGAATAATGCCTCAAACAAAAGAAGCAATAAATCACTGTAAAGCTGCTAAGGTACCAATAGTAGTTGCTATAAATAAGATAGATAAACCAGGTGCCAATATAGATAGGGTTAAGCAAGAACTTACAGAGCATGGATTAATCCCTGAAGATTGGGGTGGCGATACTATATGCGTTCCTGTTTCTGCAAAGACAAAGCAGGGATTAGATACCTTAATTGAAATGACTATATTGACTGCTGATGTTATGGAATTAAAAGCAGATCCTAAAAGACATGCAAGAGGAACTGTAATAGAAGGAAAACTCGATAAAGGAAGAGGTCCAGTTGCATCTTTACTTGTAGAAAATGGTACTTTAAAAGTTGGAAGTTCAATAATAGTTGGTTCAACTTATGGAAGAATAAGAGCTATGTTTGATGATAAGGGCAAAAAAATCAAATCTGCTGGCCCATCTGTTCCTGTTGAAGTTTTAGGACTTTCTGATGTTCCTGAAGCTGGAGATAAATTTAATGTGGTAAGAGATGAAAAAACAGCAAGAAATATGGCTAAAGTAAGAGTTGAAAAATTAAGAAGTGCAAATTTAGCTTCAAAACATAAGGTTTCATTAGAGGACTTATATAGTCAAATACAAGAGGGAAAAGTTAAAGAGCTTGGTATAATAGTAAAGGCTGATGTACAGGGATCTGTAGAAGCTGTAAAACAATCTTTTGAAAAACTTTCTACTGATACAGTAAAGGTAAGAGTTATTCATGGTGCAGTTGGTGCTATTACAGAAACAGATGTTATATTAGCTAGTGCTTCTAATGCCATAATAATAGGATTTAATGTAAGACCCGATAATAATGCATCTGCTTTAGCTGAAAAAGAAAATGTAGATATAAAAACTTATAGGGTAATATATACTGCTATAGATGATATAAAATCAGCCATGGTTGGTATGCTTGATCCTGAGTTTAAAGAAGAAATTATAGGTAATGTTGAAGTTAGACATATTTATAAAATATCAAGTATTGGAACTGTTGCAGGATGTTACGTAACTTCTGGAAAAATAGTTAGAAATAGTAGTATAAGAGTAATAAGAGATGGTATAGTAATACTTGAGGGCGAATTAGCTTCACTTAAAAGATTTAAAGATGATGCTAAAGAGGTAGCTCGTGGTTTTGAATGTGGTTTAACTATAGATAAATTTAATGATATAAAAGAGGGAGATGTCATTGAGGCATTCCAAATGGTAAAAGTTAAGCAAGAAGGCTAAAAGAAAACAATCTACCTATAAAGGAGAGATATTCTATGGCTAAATATAGAGCAGGAAGAATTAATGAAGAAGTAAAAAAAGCAATAAGCAGTATAATACAAAATGATATAAGGGATCCACGCCTTACATCCATGATTAGTGTAATAAAAGTTGATGTAACTAAAGACTTGAGATATGCTAAAGTTTATGTAAGTATACTTGGTGATGATGCTAAGAAAAAAGAAACTATGGATATACTTAAAAAGAGTGAATCTTTTATAAGAAAAGAATTAGGATATGCGGTTAAACTAAGATATACACCTGAAGTTATAATAGAACTTGATACTTCAATAGAAAAGGGTATGCATATTGATGCTCTTTTAGAAAAGATTAAGGGGTCTGACAAAGATGATAATAGATGATGTCATTGATAAAATTAAAAGTAGTAATAAAATTGCTATAAGTTTTCATATGTCACCCGATGGTGATTCTATCGGTTCTAGTTTGGGACTTTTAAATGCATTAAGAAATGTTAATAAAGATGCATATATTCTAAGTAAAGAGATTGTCCCAGAATCTTTTGAGTTTTTAAATTTTGCTGAAGAAATTGATGGAAATCATTTTAAGGTAGAAGATAATACAGACTTATTGATAACGTTAGATTGTGGTAATATTGAAAGGTTAAATTTTGATACTTCAGATATTTTATTAAAAAGCAATAAATATTCTATTATTAATATAGATCATCATATTACAAATGATTTCTTTGGAGATTTAAATTATATAAATACAAAAGCAGCTTCTGTTGGAGAAATAATATACGATATATTGTGTAAAATGAATATTATAATTAATAAAGATATAGCAGCTTGTCTTTATACATCAATATTAACAGATACAGGGTCTTTTAGATTTTCTAACACAACACTTCATACTCATGAAGTAGCTGGAAATTTAATTAATACAGGACTCGATTTTAGTGAGATACATAGAAAAATATTTGATAACAAGAAATTTGAAGCATTAAAGCTTCAAGCTCTTGTTTTAAATGATATGTATTTAACTTTTGATAATAAATTGTGTATCATGAGAGTGACTCACGACTTTATAGAAAAAGCAAATGCAGGGGATATTGACACTGGAGATTTAGTATCAATAGGCCTTAAAGTAAATACAGCTGAAGTTTGTATGCTATTAAAAGAAAAAGATAATTGCATTAAAGTTAGTTTGAGATCAAAGTCTTATGTTGATGTTAGAAAAATTGCTGAAAAATTTGGAGGCGGTGGGCATATAAGAGCAGCTGGTTTGTCCATAGATTCCAATATTTCAGATGTTGAAAAAATGCTTATTGATGAAATTAAAGGTGAGTTGTAGTTATGGATGGTATAATAAATATATTTAAGCCAACAGGAGTTACATCTTTTGATGTAGTGAGAAAAGTAAAAAAAATTTCAAAAGAAAAGAAAGTAGGGCATACAGGGACACTTGATCCATTGGCATCAGGTGTTTTGCCTGTTTGTATTGGAAAGTCTACTAAAATTGTAGACTTAGTTATGGCAGGAAAAAAAGTATATGATGCAGAGATGAAACTTGGAGAAATAACTGATACTTATGACAGAGAAGGAAAAGTTTTAAGAGAAGCCAAGGTAAACTTGACAAATAAAGAAATAATCGATGCAGTTATGAGTTTTAAAGGTGAAATTTCTCAAGTGCCACCAATGTATTCAGCCCTTAAAGTAAATGGTGTAAAACTCTATGATTTAGCTAGAAAAGGTATCGAAATCGAAAGAACCTCAAGAAATGTAACTATATATGACATGAATATTTTAAATATAGACATACCTTTTGTTAAGTTTCGTGTTGAATGTTCAAAGGGAACCTACATAAGAAGTTTATGTTATGATATAGGAGAAGCTTTAGGTTGCGGAGCAATGATGTACAATCTTACAAGAATATCTTCAGGAATTTTTAATGAATCTAAAAGTATACATTTAGATAATCTTAATGAGGCAAACTTTTCAGAGAATATAATTCCAATTGATAAATGCCTAATAAATTATGAGAAATTTATAGTGGATGAAAAGTTTGAAAAATTGTTAATAAATGGAGTGAATATCTCCGATAAAAGATTAGTTTCAAAAATTTTGGACAAAAAAATATATAGAGTCTATAACATAGAAAAGAAATTTTTGGGTCTTGCACGTTTAAATGAAAATGGATTTAAAATGATTAAATTACTAACTTAGGAGAAATTTATATGGAAGTTCTAAATGATAGTTTTAAAATTAAACTTAATTGTAAAACATATGTTACCATAGGAAGTTTTGATGGACTTCATATGGGACATTTGAGTTTAATAAATAAGACACTGGCTCTTAGTAAAAATAATGGTTCTATGAGTATGCTTAGTACGTTTAAATCACATCCTTTAAATATAGTAAATAAAGCTATTGCTCCTAAAATATTAATGAGTAATGAGACTAAAATAGATATATTAAAAAATTTAGGTATGGATATTTTGAATTTTTTTGACTTTAACGAAGATATTATGAAAATGATGCCAGAAGATTTTATATTAAATATGATAGAACATTATAATATAAAAGGAATAATAACTGGATTTAATCATAAATTTGGATATAAAAATTCAGGTGATATAAACTTACTAAAAAAATTAAGTGAAAAATATAATTTTGAACTTTATGTTTTGCCACCAGTATTTTTTAAAGATGATGTAGTTAGTAGCACACGTATAAGAGATTGTATTGCAAATGGAAACATCGAGGATGCAAATAAAATGCTTTTAACTCCTTTTTCTCTTAAAGGAAAGGTTATTTACGGAAAACAAATTGGTAGAAAATTAGGTTTTCCTACTGCTAACTTAAATTATGATGATAAATTTGTACTGCCTCAAATAGGAGTATACTATACTGCTGTAGAGTATAATAATTCAAAGTATAAGGGAATAACAAATGTTGGAACTAATCCAACAGTAAATGGTAACGCTCTTACTATTGAAACTTATATTTTAGATTTCCATGAAGACATATATGATAAAGAAATCAAATTGAATTTTATAAAAAAAATACGTGATCAAATTAAATTTGGTAGTATAGAGCATTTGAAGCTGCAATTGGAAAAAGATAAAAAATTTGCATATATGCAATAATATTATCTAAATAGTAATTTACATTTATAAAAAGTTTTGATATAATATTATAAGGAACCTTATGCGAAGACTATCGAGACTCCGACGATACTCTTGGAATAAGGGGATAATAATTTGGAGGTGTTTTACATTGGATAAAGCTAAAAAACAAGAGTTAATTGCAACATATAGTAGAAAAGAAGGAGATACAGGTTCTCCTGAAGTTCAAATTGCATTATTAACAGAAAGAATTAATCATTTAAATGAGCATTTAAAAGATCATAAGAAAGATCACCACTCAAGAAGAGGTCTTTTAATGATGGTTGGTAAAAGAAGAGGTCTTTTAAACTATCTTGAATCTGTTGATATTGAAAGATATCGTGATATAATAAAAAAATTAGGTTTAAGAAAGTAAGAATCAGAAAAAATGGAGCGGTTAATACCGCTCCATTATTTTAGAACACAAATTTAAATATATGAGTTGTTTGATTTTTTATCAAATACTCAAAATTTTAATTTTGAACTATATACATAAATTAAAAAAAATTTTTTATAATAATAATGTAAATTTATATAGGGAGGTAAATTATATGTCACATGTTTTAGAAACAGATATTGCTGGCAGAAAATTAAAAGTGGAAAGTGGCAAAACTGGTATGCTTTCAAATTGTGCCATGTTTATAAGTTATGGCGATACTGTTGTAATGGTTAATGTTAATGCCTCAGAAAAACCAAGAGATGGTATCGATTTTTTTCCTTTAAGTATTGAATATGAAGAAAGACAATATTCTGTAGGAAAAATACCAGGAGGGTTTGTAAAAAGGGAAGGTCGTCCTTCTGAAAAGTCTATTTTACATGCAAGAGCAATAGATAGACCTCTAAGACCATTATTTCCTAAGGGATATAGAAATGATGTTCAGGTAGTATGTACTGTTATGTCTGTTGAACAGGACAATTTGCCAGAAATACTTGCTATGAATGGAGCATCTTTAGCTTTATGCTTATCTGATATTCCATTTACAATTCCTGTTGCTACAGTATCTGTAGGATTAATTGATGGCAATTTTATTTTGAATCCTACATTAGAAGAAAGAACAAAAAGTTCTCTTGATTTGACTGTTTGTGCAACAAAAGAAAGAGTAATGATGCTAGAGGCAGGAGCAGAAGAAATTCCAGAAGATGTTATGATATCTGCTATAAATTTTGGATTTGAGGCTTGTCAAGATATAGTTGCTTTTCAAGAAAAGGCAATGAAGGAGTTTGGTAAACAAAAGGTTACCCCTGAGTTATATCATCCTAAAGAAGAAATTGAAAAAGATGTTACTGAATTTGCTTTTGATGATATTAAGGAAATTATGTACATAACGGATAGGGATGAGAGAAATTTAAAATTAAAGGAAATAAAACAAAAAATATCTGATGAATTTGCTGAGAAGTATCCTGATGATGCAGCGGATATAGATGAAATTGTTTATAGACTTCAGAAAAAGGTTGTTAGAAATATGCTTTTAAAAGAGCGTAGAAGACCGGATGGAAGAAAATTTGATCAGATAAGAAATATAAGTTGTGATGTTGATATATTGCCTAGAACTCATGGAAGTGGGTTATTTACAAGAGGTTTAACACAAGTTATGACAGTTACAACTCTAGGTCCAATAGGAGATGCTCAAGTAATAGATGGATTAGGAGTAGAAGAATCTAAAAGGTATATGCACCACTATAATTTTCCTCCATATTCTACAGGTGAAGTTAAACCACTAAGAGGACCAAATAGAAGAGAGATTGGTCATGGAGCTCTTGCGGAAAAAGCGTTGGTACCACTTATACCATCTGAAGAGGAATTCCCTTATACAATAAGACTTGTATCAGAGGTTTTGAGTTCTAATGGATCTACTTCACAAGCCAGCGTGTGTGGAAGCACTTTAGCATTAATGGATGCGGGTGTACCAATAAAAAGACCAGCTGCTGGTATAGCTATGGGACTTATAACTAGTGAAGATCTTTCTGAAGAAGCTGTTATTACTGATATACAAGGTTTAGAAGATTTCTTTGGTGATATGGATTTTAAGGTAGCTGGTACAGAAAAAGGTATAACAGCAATTCAAGTAGATACTAAAATTCATGGATTATCAAAAACTTGCATAAGAGATGCTATAATTGATGCGAGAAAAGCAAGATTATTCATACTTGAAAAAATGACTGCATGCATACCGGAACCTAAAAAAGAATTATCACTATATGCTCCAAGAGCGTATACTATAAATATAGATACAGATAAAATAAGAACTCTCATTGGAACTGGTGGAAAAACAATTAATAAAATAATTGAAGAAACTGGTGTTAAAATAGATATCAGAGAAGATGGAACTGTATTTGTTCTATCAAGTGATGCTGATTCAGCAAATAGAGCTTTAAAAATGATAGATAACCTTACTAAAGATGTTAAGGTAGGAGAAATTTATTTGGGTAAAGTAACTAAGACTACTAACTTTGGAGCATTTGTTGAAGTTCTCCCAGGTAAAGAAGGTCTTGTCCATATATCTAAGCTGGATATAGCTAAGGTAAATAAGGTAGAGGACGTAGTTTCTGTAGGTGATGAAATATTAGTTAAAGTTACTGATATAGATAATCAAGGAAGAGTAAATTTATCAAGAAAAGATGTTTTGAAACAACAAGAAGAAGATAACGCTAAAGAAAAATAATCTACCACTAATAGAAGGGCTTAATTGCCTTTTTATTTTTATCATATTTAAAGAAAGGTTATAAATATATGTATCAAAACATAATATTTTAATAATACTTTTTTAAATATGGGGGTGTTTATTATGATCGATAACATTAAATATTACAGCGAAATTGAAAAATATGAGATTATTAATATAAATGATGGTGAAAAATATGCTACTGTTGGCAATAATGATATAATTATTGATGATAGTGGTAAAATGATTTCCTTGATAATTGGAAATAACAATACAGGCTTTTCTTTGTTCAGCAAACATGAGTTTTTTGAAGTTGAATGGCAATATATAAAAAAGATAGGTGCCAAAACCATAATTATGGACGTAGACAATTCTGTAATGAAAAAAAATCGTTTATAATTTGGAGGAATATTATGAAAATCATAGTACAAAAGTTTGGAGGAACATCTGTATCTACACAAGAAAGAAGAAAACTTGTTGTACAAAAGGTAATGTCAGCAATAAATGAAGGATATAAACCTATTGTGGTGGTATCTGCAATGGGGAGATCTGGAGAGCCTTATGCTACAGATACTCTATTATCTCTTATTGATAAAGATTTTAAAGAAACAAATAAGCGTGCTTCTGATTTATTAATGTGCTGTGGTGAAATTATAAGTACAGTAATAATGAGTAACGAACTTAAAAAATCAAAAATCGCTGCTGTTCCTGTTACCGGTGGTCAAGCTGGAATAATAACAGATGATAACTATAGTAATGCAGCTGTAAAATATGTAAAACCAGAAAATCTTTTAAAACTTTTGTCTGATAATGAAATTCCTGTAGTTGCGGGCTTTCAAGGTAAAAGTGAAAATGGTTTTTTTACCACACTAGGTAGAGGTGGAAGTGATGTAACTGCATCGCTTATTGGCTGTGCAGTTAAAGCTGAAAAAATAGAAATATATACTGATGTAGACGGTATTATGACCGCGGATCCAAGAATAGTTAAAGATGCAGCTTTAATAGAAAATATAAGTTATAATGAAGTTTTTGAATTTGCAGAGCAGGGAGCAAAAGTAATTCATCCGAGAGCAGTTGAGGTGGCAATGAATGGTAATGTCCCTCTCTTAATTAAAAATACTTTAAGTGATTGCCCAGGGACTTTAATAAATAGAGAAGGAAGTATTTTAAATAAAAGTCTTATTACTGGTATAACCTCTTTAAGTGGACGAGTTCAAGTTATAACTAAATTTAAAAATGCTAAAATAAAATCATCAGATTTTCTGAATATGTTAGCTTTAAAAAATATAAATATTGACTTAATAAATGTATTTCCTAAAGAAAATATATTTACAATTGATAATAAAGACTTAAATAAACTTAACAGTATACTAAGTAAAACTGATCTCAATTATTCTTTAGAGGATAATTGCAGTAAAATTGCTATCATAGGCAGTAGAATTTGTGGTGTTCCTGGTGTAATGGCAAGAATTTTAAAAGCTATTACTAAAGAAGGTATAGAAGTACTTCAAACCGCTGATTCTCACTCAACAATATGGTGTCTTGTAAAATCTGATTTTGAGAGTCAAGTAATAAAGGCTCTTCATCGTGAGTTCAATTTAAATAATAAATGAAGTATACTTTAGTAAAACCTGCACACAATAATTTTAGTGCAGGAGGGATTTAAATGAACAACGATGAACAAACTTCAAATAATAATGAAAAAGATAAAAAAAATGATGAAATAGAATTTATACAGATCATTGGTCAAGTTGAGGGGCATGGAATACTATCTTCTCAGACAAAAACTACAAAGTATGAAGAAATTATTCCTCAACTTATGAATGTAGAATATAACCCAGATATAAAAGGAGTTCTTATAATATTGAATACAATTGGTGGTGATGTGGAGGCAGGTCTTGCTATAGCTGAAATGATAAGAAGCCTAAGTAAGCCAACAGTATCTCTTGTTATAGGCGGGGGACATTCAATTGGGGTTCCGCTTGCTACAGCATCAAATTATTCTTTCATATCACCAACAGCAACTATGATAATTCACCCAATAAGAATGAATGGACTTATTATAGGTGTCCCTCAGACTTTTCAATATTTTAATAAAATGCAGGAAAGAATATCTGAATTTATAATTAGAACTTCAAAAATAAAAAAAGAAAATTTAACAGAACTTATGCTTAAAACAGATGATCTTTTAAATGATATGGGGACAATTTTGATAGGAAAACAAGCAGTAAAGTATGGTTTAATAGACAGTGTCGGAGGTATAAAGGAAGCTTTAAATAAACTTAAAGAACTTATAGATGACAGTACGCCATAGGTAAATCTTACCTATGGTTACTATAAAATTAATAATACAGTACATATTATGTTAGAGGTGATATATTTGCCAAGAAGTAGAAAAGTAAAGAAAATGAAGCAAAATAAAATAGCTGAAAGTACATTAAATAGT